>CAWGWH010000003.1:0-116346 GCA_963826265.1 uncultured Actinomycetota bacterium | reverse complement strand
ATCGAGCTCAGCCGCGGCCGCCGCCCAGGCCGGTGAGCGGGGCGATGGCGAAGTCCCAGACCGTCGCCCGCTCGGCGCCGGACCGCAGGTCGAGCCTGCGCGAGTCCTCGAACGCGCCGCAGACCTCGCAGGCCAGGCCGCGTCGCGTGAACGACCGTCGCGCGCCGCGTCGGCGTGCTCGGGCGCGCGCCGCGAGCAGGAAGCCGAAGCTCGGGAACGTCCGCAGCCAGCGCTCGACGCGCGACCCCGTCGGGGCGCGGCAGGCGGTCGACGTCGAGCACCGCGCCGCAGCCCGCCGCCTCGAGCAGCTGCAGCAGCGAGCCGGCCGCGCCGGGCATCGAGACGTCGCGCGCGGCGTGGCAGAGCCCCGCCTCGGCGACCTCGACGAGCGCCTCGCCGTCCGTGCGCAGCCGCTCCGGCGCGCGGTCGCGCAGCGAGCGTGAAGAAGTCGTTCGTCGTCGCTCATGTACCGGCCCTCGAGGCAGAACGCCGCGAGCAGCACGTCGCCCGGCCGCGCCGCCGCGGCGCGCAGCGGCCGGCGCGCGATCCCGGTGCACGTCGCCGACAGCGACGCGCGCGCCGCCGATCGTCAGGTGCCCGCCGACGACCTCGACGCCGAGCAGCTCCGCCGCCCACGCGAGGCCCTCGAGCACGAGCGCGGCATGAGCCTCGTCGGGGCTGACGAGCATGTCGAGGATCGCCGAGCGGCCGCCCGCCCATCGCGCGCACGTCGGAGACGTTCGTCACGACGGCCGAGGCGCCGGCCGCGCGCGGCTGCGCGGCCACGAACGACGGCAGGATCGCCTCGCCGCAGAGCACGATCCACTCGTCGCCGTGGGCGATCGAGCGCGCCGTCGTCGCCGTCGCCGACCGGGCCGAGCGCGCCGCACGAGCTGCAGGTCGCGCTTGGCGTGCAGGGCCGGCAGGTCGCGGACGCGGCCGCGAGCGCTTCGGCGTCGGACATCGGCGCGACCCTAGTGACCAACCCGAATCGGAGGCCGGACGTGACGCTTGATCAGGCGGTGCTGCACAAGGTGGAGGTCGTCAACGTCGGGCTTGCGGCGTTCGGCGACGCGATCCGCGACCAGGACACGCCGGTCGTCGACGTCGACTGGCGCCCGCCGGCGTCGCGGCGACCCCGAGGCCGTCGCGCGCGCTCGAGCGCCTGTGGGGCGCGCACGGCGCGACGGTCGCGCAGGCCAACGAGCAGGTCGTCGAGCGGATGGAGGCGTGCTCGCCGCGCGCGGTCGGCGTCGCCACCGCGCGCGACGTCCTGCCGGTGCTCGCCGAGGGCCGCACGCTGATCCACTCCGGCCCGCCGATCGAGCCGCACCGGCTGCCGACCCGCAGCGCCGCGCGCTCGTCGCGGCCACGCCTGTTCGAGGGCTGGGCGCGCAGACCGCGAGCGCGCCCGCGAGATGATCGAGGACGGGCGAGATCGGCCTCGCGCTCGGGCAACGAGAACAACCACGTCGGCGCGATGACCGGCGTCTGCTCGCCGTCGATGCCGGTCTGGGTCGTCGAGGACGAGGGCTCCGGCGCGCGCGCCTTCTCGACGTTCAACGAGGGCGCCGGCAAGACGCTGTGGTTCGGCACCGACGCCGACGAGGCGATCGAGCGCCTGCGCTTCTTCCGCGACGACCTCGGCCCGCTCATGGGCCGCCTCATCGACCACGTCGGGCCCGATCGAGATCTTCAAGCTCGCCGCGCAGGGCCTGCACCAGGGCGACGAGCTGCACATGCGCAGCCAGGCGACCGGCAACCTGCTCATCCGCGACCTGCTGCCGGGCTTCGCGGCGCTCGGCGGCGAGAAGGCGGCGCGCTTCCTCGTCGACGAACTGGCACTTCTTCCTCAGCCTCACGATGGCCGCCTCGAAGTGCACGCTGCTGGCGGGCTCCGGCGTGCCGCGGCGCGAGCGTCGTGTCGCTCATCTCGCGCAACGGCACCGACGTGGGCGTGCAGCTCGCCGTCGATGCCGGGCCGCTGGTTCACCGCCGACTCGCCGCCGGTCTCCGACGCGCTGCTGCGCGAGGGCTACGAGGAGGCCGACAAGGCCAAGGACATCGGCGACTCGGCGGTCATCGAGTGCGTCGGCCTCGGCGGCATGGCGGTCGGCGCCGCGCCGGCCGTGGCGGCGTTCTTCGGCGGCGACGCCGCCGACGCGATCGCGCGCACCGAGCGCATGCGCGAGATCTGCGCGGGGCGCTCGTCGCGCTTCACGATCCCGTCGATGGACTCCGCGCCGACGCCGGTCGGCATCGACGCGCGGCTCGTCTGCGAGCTCGGGATCGCGCCGCAGATCACGACCGGCGTGCTGCACGTCTCACGACGGCGTCGGCCAGATCGGCGCGGGCGTCGCCCACCAGCCGATCGAGCCGTTCCAGGCCGCGACGATCGCGCTCGCCGCCGAGCTCGACGGCGCGGCGGCGACGTGCCGGCGCGCGGCGTCGAGCCGGCGGACGGTCGCACGGCCGGCGGCGGCGCGGCGCTCGGCGCGCGCGGTCGTCGTCGGGCCGGGCGCGCGGCGGGCGCTGCGCGCCGGCGCCGGCGCGACGCCGGCGGCGTCGTCGAGCTGGCCTTCGGGCCCGGCGGCTACGTGCGCTTCGGCGAGCGCTACGTCCTGCTCGCCCCCGCGCGCTCGCCGCTCGGCCCGCTGTCGATCCTCGTCGCCGGCCTCGGCGCGCGGCGACCTCGTGCCGGGCGACCCGGCGGCGTGTCGCGGCGGCGCGCTCGTCGTCGGGCCGCTGCGCATCGACGCTCGGCGGCGCGCGCGCGAGCGCGCCGCCGCCGCGCTGCGCGGCGCGCCGCTCGCGCCCGGCTGGGCGGCGGCGCTCGCGGCGGCGCTCGACGGCCGTCGCGCCCGCGCCGCGCGAGCTCGCGCCGGGCCTCGACGGCGCTGGCGGCCGGCGACCTCGCCGCGGCGCGTGGCGCAGCTCGCCGGCCGCGGCGAGGGCCTGACGCCCGCGGGCGACGACGTGCTCGCGGGCTTCGCCGCCTGGCGCTGGGCGCGCGGCGCGCCGGTCACGCTGCCGGCGCAGCGCTGCGCGCCGCTCGGCCGCGACGTACCTGCGCTGCGCCGAGCGCGGCGAGCTGCCGCAGCCGGCGGCCGCGGTGCTCGCGGCGATCCGCGCCGGCGACGCGCCGGCGCGCGGCGCGCCGCGCGCGGCGGCCTGGCGCGACTGGGGCGCGAGCTCCGGCGCCGCGCTGCTGTGGGGCATGGCGGCCGGCGCGGCGGCGCCGGGCGCGAGCGACCGGCGCCGGCCAGCCCCGGCGCGCGACGCACCGGGGCCTCGGTGACCCGGCTGCGGGGCGCTCGGCGCCCCGCGGTCGGGCCGACTGCTGGTCGGCCGCTCGTGTCGCCCTCGATCGTCTGCGGCTCGCCGCCGCCGACGGCGATCTGGACGCGCTGCGGCTTGGCCTGCTCGGGCTTGGGGATGCGCACCTCGAGCACGCCGTTGTCGAACGTCGCGGTGACCGCGCCGGCGTCGATGCCCTCGGGCAGCGTCAGCGAGCGGGAGAACGCGCCGCTCGAGCGCTCGAGGCGGTAGTAGCCCTCGTGCTTCTCCTCGAGCTCGGTCTTGCGCTCGCCGGAGATCGTGAGGACGTTGTTCTCGAGCTCGATGTTCACGTCGGACTCGGTCATGCCGGGCAGATCGGCCTTGAGCACGAAGTGCTCGCCGGTCTCGATGAGGTCCATCGCGGGAATCCAGCGGCGCGCGCCGCCGTTGCCGCCGTTGCCGCCGCGGCTGGTCGGCGTGTCGAAGAACGTCGAGAAGAGGCGGTTCATCTCGCCCTGCAGCGTGTCGATCTCACGGACCGGATCCCAACGTACAACTGCCATTGCATACCTCCTACGGTGCTTCGAGTTGGCTTGCCATCGTTATAAAACCTGAGTCTAGCCATGTCAAGTTTATTGCTGGCTCGCAGGCGCGATCGAGCGTCGCCTCCGGGCGTTCGAGGCGCCCCGTGCGGTCGTGGCGAAAGTGTGCGTGGGGATAGCGAGCCGACGGCGTCACGATCAGGTCGAGAGCGCGAGCGTGGCGCGCCGGTGTTCGCATGGAGCATCGCCGCGCCACGCTCCCGCTCGAGCCGCGCGGACATCGGCCGCGCGGGTCGCGGCCGCGACCGTCGGCGAAGGAACGCCGACCACCGCGCGGCCAGTTCCTCCATCGATGTGGTTCGTGAACCAGCGCGCTACTTGCAGCAGCCCCAGCCCGTCGCGTCGAGCACGCGATCCCAGGCGTCGCCGAGCATCTCGAGCTCCGCGGGGCTGAAGAGGTCGAGGAACATCGCGCGCACGCCGGCGAGGTGGGTCGCGCGCGCGGCGCGCAGCTTCTCGCGGCCGGCGGGCGTGAGCTTGGCGAACTGGCCGCGGGCGTCGTCGCTGCAGGCGACGCGCTCGAGCAGCCCCTCGCGCGCGAGCCGGTCGACGAGCCGCGTCAGGCCGCTGCGGCTGAGCAGGATCGACGAGGCGAGGTCGCACATCCGCATGCGCTCGTCCTCGGCGTCGGCGAGGTACATGAGCACCTCGTAGGAGCTGAGCTGCAGGCCGTGAGCCGCCTCGAGCTGGGCGTCGAGGGCCTTGGCCATCGCCGCGTGCGCGCGCAGCATGCCGCGCCAGGCGCGCAGCTCGGCGGGCGCGAGCAGGCGCAGGTCGGGGGTCTCGCCGATGATCGCCATGGCCCCGAGGATAGTGCGTTCTGATTGCACGCACAACGAGTTGCGCGGCGACGACGGCCGGCGCGGCCGCCGTGGCCTAACGTTTCCGCCGATGACGATCGCGGGTTGCACGACCCACATGAGCTTCGACCCGCTCGTCCACGTCGTGCGCGAGGCCGACGGCGAGCCCGAGGGCGCGCTGGTCCTGCTGCACGGCCGCGGCGCCGACGAGCACGACCTCGCACCCGTGCTCGACGTGCTCGATCCCGAGCGCCGCCTCGTCGGCCTGACGCCCGGCGCGCCGCTGCCCGGACCCGGCGGCAGCGGCGGGCGCTGGTGGTACATGGTGCCGCGCGTCGGCTACCCCGATCCGACGACGTTCCACGCGACGCTACGCCCAGCTGACGGGCTTTCTCGACGGCTGGCTGCAGGACCGCGCGATCCCCTGGGAGCGGACGATCCTCGGCGGCTTCTCGATGGGCTGCGTCATGTCCTACGCGACCGGCCTCGGCCCGCGCCGCCCGGTCCCGGCCGGGATCCTCGCGATGAGCGGCTTCATCCCGACCGTCGAGGGCTGGGAGCCCGAGCTCGAGACGCGCCCCGACCTGCCCGTGTTCATCACGCACGGCGCCCGCGACCCGGTCATCTCGGTCGACTTCGCGCGCGACGCCCGCGCGCGCCTGGAGGCCGGCGGGCTGCCGGTCGACTACCACGAGCACGAGGGCGGCCACCACCTCGACCCGCCGACGCTGCCGCGCATGACCGAGTGGGTCGCCGAGCGCATCGCGCAGTTCGCGCCATGAGCGCCGGCGCTGGTTAGACCCGGCCCGCCGCTGGAGAAGACCACCGGGGCATGGACATCGCCCGCAACCTCGTCGACGCCGCTCGCAACTTCACGACGCCGGCGCCCGACGCCCGAGCGCACGCCCCGCCTGCGCACCGACGAGCACGTGCCCGACGGCATCCGCCGCATCGCGCGCGGCCAGCTGCAGGACGCGCGCGACGAACTCGACGGAACGCCGGCGCGCCGGCTCGGCGAGGCCGTGCACGCGACGCGCAAGCGGATCAAGCGCCTGCGCGCCTGCGTTCGCCTCGCGCGCGACGCGATCGGCGAGCGGACCTACGACCGCGAGAACACGACGCTGCGGATGGACGGGTCGGCGACCTTGATCTCGACGTGCGGGTGCACCCGGCCGATGGTGGAGGTGCGGCGTTCGAGGTCGTCGTCGGTGCGGGTCTGGGTCGACACCGGGCTGGTCTCGGTCATGCCGTAGCAGATCGACACCTCGGCCATGTGCATGTCGTCGATGCAGTGCTTCATCACCTCGACCGGGCAGATCGAGCCGGCCATGATGCCGGTACGCAGCGAGGTCAGGTCGTACGACGAGAAGTCCGGGACGTTCTGCATCGCGATGAACATCGTCGGCACGCCGTACACGCCGGTGCAGCGCTCCTCGGCAATGGTGCGCAGCGTGATCTCCGGGTCGAAGCCGGGCGCGGGGATGACCATCGTGGCCCCGTGAGTGGCGCAGCCGAGGTTGCCCATGACCATCCCGAAGCAGTGGTAGAAGGGCACCGGGATGCAGAGCCGGTCCTGCTCGGTGAAGTTGATCAGCTCGGTGGTGAAGAAGCCGTTGTTGAGGATGTTGCGGTGGCTGAGGGTGGCACCCTTGGGCCGGCCTGTGGTGCCCGAGGTGTACTGGATGTTGATCGGGTCGGCGGGGAAGAGCTCGTAGTCGAGCAGCTCGAGCAAGCTGACGCCGGGGTCGTGGACGTTGTGGTCGGTCCACTCGGGGCTGCCGAGGAAGAGCACCTGCTCCAGGTCGGGACAATCGCCGCGGACCTCCTCGACCATGGCGCGATAGTCGCTGGTCTTGAACGCAGGAGCCGAGATCAGCAGCTTGGTCCCGGAGTGATGCAGCGCGTACGCCAGCTCGTGGGTCCGGTAGGCGGGGTTGACGTTGACCAGGATCGCGCCGATCTTCGCGGTCGCGAACTGGGTCAGGGTCCACTCGGCGCAGTTCGGTGACCAGATCCCGACCCGGTCGCCCTTGCCGATGCCGACGCGACGCAGCCCGATCGCGAGTGCGTCGACGTCGCGGTCGAGCTCGGCCCAGGTCCACCGACGGCCAGTCGCGACCTCGACCAGCGCCTCCCGGTCCGGGTGGCGGGCCACGGTCGACTCCAAGTTCTGCCCGATCGTCTCCTCGAGGAGTGGCGGAGTGGTCTCGCCCTGAGCACGGCTCTCCATCGCAGCACGGTACCTCTGTGCTGCCGCTGCCTGGTCAGGCTCTTCTCGCGCACGTGATGCACAGCCGGGCCGTCGGCCGCGCCTGCAGCCGCTCGCGATCGATCGCCTTGCCGCAGCGCTCGCAGACGCCGTACATCCCCACGTCGAGACGTTCCCGAGCCGCGTCGACCTCGGCCAGGTGCGCGCGGGCTTGCGCCACCAGGGCACCGACCTGCGATCGCTCGAAGGCGATCGTGGCCCCCTCGGGGTCGTGCTCGTCGTCCGCGTTCGTATCACGCGACGCAGCGATGACGCCGTCGTAGTCGGCGGTCAGAGCTGTGAGGCGGGCCTCGGTCCGGCGCCGCTCGTCCTCGAGCAGGATGCGCGGGTTCACCGACCGCACCGTAGTCGCAGCGAGGCGGTGCCGCATTCCGCGGACGCCATCGGCGTGGCGCTGCTAGCGTTGCTCGTGCGCGCGCCGCTCGAGGCGATGGGTTCCGCGAGTCTCCTCGTCCCACCCAGCCAGGAGCGACGCACCGAACGGTTCTTTGGTCCCACCCGTGACCGTTCAGCCGAAGAGCCTCCGACACCACGGCAATTGGTGTCGGGGGCACTTCGCTTGTACGGGCGTGGATGAGACGAGGTCCCGACGACCCTGTGACGCGGAAATCAGGACGATTCTGGGGACGGCGCGAACGGCCACTCCTCGAAGGACGAGCACCGGCCGTCCTCGGTGAAGGTCAGCTCACCTAAGCACGCGGCTACACACTCACCAGCAGATCCGGGTCCGGGTGGGGGAGCGCACAGCTGACTCGTGCGGCCGAGGGCATCTACCGGGCCGTTGACCTCACTTTCACGCTGCTACAACGGCGTGCCAGAGCGGTCAACGACGTGGTACTCGGGAACAAGTGCGTGGCCCCGACCTGGAAGGACGTTGAACTGTGTCTTCGCAGGTCAGGGGCCGTTCAGCATCGCGCTACTCGGCCGGGGACGCAGTAATCTGTGTGAACTCAGATGTCGTAGTACAGCTCGAACTCGTGCGGGTGCGGGCGCAGCTGCACGGGCGCGATCTCGGCGGTGCGCTTGTATTCGATCCAGGTGTCGATCAGGTCAGGGGTGAACACGTTGCCCTCGGTCAGGAAGTCGTGGTCGGCCTCGAGGGAGTCGAGGACAGCGTCGAGCGAGGTCGGGACCTGGTCGATCTCGGCCAGCTCGTCCGGCGGGAGCTCGTAGATGTCCTTGTCGACCGGCTCGGCTGGCTCGATCTTGTTCTTGATGCCGTCGAGACCGGCCAGCATCAGGGCCGAGAACGCGAGGTACGGGTTCGCGGACGGGTCGGGGAAGCGGGTCTCGACCCGCTTGGCCTTCGGGTTCGCCCCGGTGATCGGGATCCGGACCGATGCGGAACGGTTGCGCGAGGAGTAGACGAGCGAGATCGGCGCCTCGAAGCCGGGGACCAGCCGGTGGTAGGAGTTCACGGTCGGGTTGGTGAAGGCCAGCACCGACGGGGCGTGGGCCAGGATCCCGCCGATGTAGTGGCGGGCCGTGTCCGACAGCCCGGCGTACCCGGTCTCGTCGTAGAACAGCGGCTCGCCGTCCTGCCACAGCGACTGGTGCACGTGCATGCCGGAGCCGTTGTCGCCGAAGATCGGCTTGGGCATGAACGTGACGGACTTGCCCTGCTCCCACGCCGTGTTCTTGATGATGTACTTGAACTTCATCACGTCGTCGGCGGCCTTGAGCAGCTCGTCGAACCGGTAGTTGATCTCTGCCTGACCGGCGGTGCCGACCTCGTGGTGGGCGCGCTCGACCTGGAGGCCGGCGTTCTCGAGGTTCTTGACCATGTGGTCGCGCAGGTCGGTGTAGTGGTCGTACGGCGCGACCGGGAAGTATCCGCCCTTGAGCCGGGTCTTGTAGCCGAGGTTGTCGCCCTCCTTGCCCGAGTTCCACCAGCCCTCGATCGAGTCGATGTGGTAGTACCCCTCGTTGACGCCGGTCGAGTAGCGGACGGAGTCGAAGATGTAGAACTCCGCCTCCGGCGCGAAGTACGCCGTGTCGCCGATCCCGGTGGAGGTGAGGTAGGCCATCGCCTTGCGGGCGATGTTGCGGGGGTCGCGCGAGTAGGCATCGCCGGTGATCGGGTCGTGGATGAAGAAGTTCACGACGAGGGTCTTCGCGTCGCGGAAGGGGTCGATGTACGCCGTGGTGGCGTCCGGGAACAGCGCCATGTCGGACTCGTTGATCGCCTGGAAACCTCGGATCGACGAGCCGTCGAAGTTGAGGCCGTCGTCGAAGACCGCTTGGTCGAAGGACGACACCGGCACGGTGAAGTGCTGCATGATGCCCGGCAGGTCACAGAAACGGACGTCGACCATCTCGACGCCCTCGTCCTTCACGAACTTCAGCAGCTCTTCGCTGTTTGCGAACATTCGTCCTCCTTGGCCGCCCGATCGGGCCGGCCGCAAGATCAGTGCGAGACGGTACGCCGGTGCGTCGCTGCACCGGTTGCCCCGAACCTAGGCAGGGGCAGTTTCTCGACCGTATCCCGTTTGTTTCGGCCGTGTAACAGTTGCCCGGCCGGCAGCCGCAGCGTGCGTCATACGGACGGTGCCATCAACGGCTCGGTCCGTATGACGCACGGCGGGAAGTCGGCCCGAACGGCAGCCGTCTAGGGTTGCCCGCGTGCTGGAGACCGCGTCGTGGGCACGCCGGATGGTGGCCCTGTTCGTCGACTGGATCGCCTCGACGCTGGTCGTCATCTTGCTGATCGGTCCGGCCGGCTGGAGCGAGGACCGGGCAGCGGGGTTCTACACGATGGGGGTGTTCGCGCTGGAGAGCGCAGTCCTCATGGCGCTCGTGGGCGGGTCGTTCGGCCAGCTCGCGACGAAGATCCGCGTGGTCCGGACCGACGGCAGTAGGCGGCCGCCGGACCTGCTGCGCGCGCTCATCCGGCAGCTGATGATCTGCCTGGTGATCCCGCCGCTGGTGTTCAAGCCGGACGGGCGGGGGCTGCACGACATGGTCGCGGGCACGCAGACCGCGCTGCTGGACGACCTCGCGAGGGTCTGACTACCTTCCGCGCGTCTGGCCGCGCAGGCCCTTCATGCTGGTGGGCATCGGGCCCTTCGGGATCGGGAGGTTCGAACGGTTCGCGTCGATCGCCTTGAGTCGGCTCAGCACATCGGTCAGCTCGGCGCCCTTCACGTTGCGGCCCAGCTTCTGGACGTGGCGCACCAGCTTGCGGATCGGCACCTGGCCCTCGTCGTCGCCGACCACGACCTGGTGGATCGGCACGTCCGAGGCGACCCGCGCGTGGCGCCGCTCCTCGTTGGCCAGCAGCGTCTTCAGCCGGTGGGGGTTGCCCTCGCCGACGAGCACGATGCCCGGCGGGCCGACCACCCGGTGGACCATGTCCTGCTGCTTGGTGAACGCGACGAGCTGGTCGGTGCGCCAGCCTCGGCGCAGCATCGACAGCGCCCGGGCCGCCCCGCCCGGAGTACCCTCCATCTGCGCGTACGCCGCGGACTGGGCGCGGCGCCCGAAGACGATCACCATCGCGAGCAGGCCGAACATCAGGCCGCCGATGATCGCCAGCACCAGGCCGATGACGCCGGCCCCCGGTAGCACGAAGTTGAAGACCGCGAAGCCGAGGCCGCCCGCGAGCAGGAAGGTCCCGAGCAGCAGCAGCGGCAGCCGCGGGTGGGTCTGCTTCGCCATCTTGTAGGTGGCGGACATCTGCTGACGGCGGCTCATCGAGGACGGGTCGACGTTCGACATACGAGTGCTCTCTGGGTGTGCGGTGGGCTCAGTGGACAGACGCGCGGGCGTCTCGATGCTCTAGGGCCTGACGGTACAACCGCCCGGCCCGGTAGGACGAACGGACGAGCGGCCCCGACATCACGCCGGAGAACCCGATCTCGTCGGCCTCGGCCTGGAGCTCGACGAACTCCTCGGGCTTGACCCACCGCTCCACCGGGTGGTGGCGCACCGAGGGCCGCAGGTACTGCGTGATCGTCACCAGCTCGCAGCCCGCGTCGTGCAGGTCGCGCAGCGCCTGGGTGACTTCCTCGCGGGTCTCGCCCATGCCGAGGATCAGGTTGGACTTGGTGACCAGACCGAAGTCGCGCGCCGCGGTCAGTACGGCGAGGGAGCGGTCGTACCGGAACGCCGGCCGGATCCGCTTGAAGATCCGCGGCACGGTCTCGACATTGTGGGCCAGCACCTCCGGGCGCGACTCGAACACCTCGGCGAGCAGCTCGGGCTTGCCGTTGAAGTCGGGGATCAGGTTCTCGACGCCGGTGTCAGGGTTGAGCTCGTGGATTGCGCGCACCGTCTCGGCGTACAGCCACGCACCGCCGTCGGGCAGGTCGTCACGGGCGACGCCGGTGATGGTGGCGTAGCGCAGCCCCATCTTCTGCACCGACTCGGCGACGCGACGCGGCTCGTCCCGGTCGAGCGGCTCCGGCTTGCCGGTGTCGATCTGGCAGAAGTCGCAGCGCCGCGTGCACTGGTCGCCGCCGATGAGGAACGTGGCCTCGCGGTCCTCCCAGCACTCGAAGATGTTGGGGCAGCCCGCCTCCTGGCACACCGTGTGGAGGCCCTCGGACTTCACCAGGCTGTGGAGCTCGGTGTAGGCCGGGCCCATCTTTGCCCGGGTCTTGATCCACTCAGGCTTGCGTTCGATCGGGGTCTCGGCGTTGCGGACCTCGAGCCGGAGCAGCTTGCGGCCGTCAGGGGCGGCGGGGGCAGTCGTCACTCCGGCAACTGTACCTAGGGCACGTCGCGCCGACGGAAGGACCACACGGACGCGGCACCGGCCACGAGCAGCAGGCCGCCGAGGTTGCGGGCGGCGGCCGACAGCTCGAGCCGCTCGCGACCGTTGCAGTCGAGCCCGCGTGGCGGTCTCCCGTCGACGAAGCACGCGGAGGGCGGGTCGACGTAGTACAGCGCGCCGTTCCAGATGATCGCGCTCAGGTTCTTGTTGGGGAACCAGGCCTCGCTGATGCCGATCAGGGCCATGACCAAGGTGGCGCCCACGACGACGGCGAACATCGCGCCGAGCGTGAACACGGTGCTGCGGACGAGCATGGTGACGGCGTAGGCCCCGACGGCTGCCGCGCCGATCAGCAGCACGGCGCGGCCGCCGCTGGCGGCCATCCACCCGGGTACCTCCGGTGGTACGTCGATGCCGCGCGCGTTGGCCAGCAGCAGCAGGCCGCCCCCGAAGCCGGCCACCAGCACCGCAGCCGCCGCGAGGCTCAGGGCCAGGACCCCCGCGGCCTTGGCCAGCCAGACCCGAGGGCGCCGCGGCTCGAACAGCAGCTGGTTGCTCATCGACCCGGAGTTCCAGTCGGCTCCCGCGAACGTGGTGCCGACGAGCATCAGCAGGCCCATCAGGATGGTGATGACGCCGAGCCCGGACTCACGGAAGGCCTGTCCGACCCGCAGCTCCTCGCGTGAGACGTACCACTCGACCCGCGGGCCCATCATCTCCGCGCACTGGGCCGGGTCCTGCACGCCGTAGCGGTTCGGCCGGTTCTCGCAACGCTCGATCTGGCGCTGCATGTACGGCTGCGCCAGCTCTCGCTCGACCTGCTCCTGCGCCTGCCGCAGATCTTCGTCGGAGATGGGCCGCGTCGACCACGCCGTGCCGGCGAAGATGACGACGGTGACGAGGGCGCAGCCGGCCAGCAGGACGACCACGGCGCGCCGCCAGCGGAGCCGGGTCAGCTCGAGCCCGATCAGGCGCATCATTTCGCTGCTCCTTCGCCCAGGGCCTCACCGGAGGTGAGCTCGAGGAAGACGGTCTCGAGGTCCGGTCGGACGGCGGTGAGCTCCTCCAGCCAGAGCTGGGACTCGCCGAGGATGCGGGTGATCTCGGCCGGTGGTCGGTCGGTCTCGACCCGCATCACGCCGTGGTCGGGCTCGACCGTGAAGCCGGCCTCCTCGAGCCGGCGCGCGGCGCGCTCGTGATCGGCCACCCGGACCCGGTAGACGTTGCTGGCGCCGAGCAGGTCGTCGACCTTCCCCGAGGCGAGCATCCGGCCGTTGCCGATGATCGTCACCGACGAGCAGATCTGCTGCACCTCGGCCAGGATGTGGGAGCTGAGCAGCACCGTCACGCCGGCCTCGCCGAGCTCGCGGATCGTGTCGCGGATCTCGCGGATGCCGGCGGGGTCGAGGCCGTTGGTCGGCTCGTCGAGGATCAGCAGCGCCGGGTCCTTGAGGAGCGTCGCCGCGATCGCCAGCCGCTGCTTCATGCCGAGCGAGTAGGACTTGTAGCGGTCGCGGTCGCGCCCGGTGAGGCTGACCGTCGCGAGCGCGTGGTCGATCCGGTCGCTGTCGATGCCGCGGGTCCGCGCCAGCAGCTGGAGGTTCTGCCGCCCGGTGAAGTTGGGGGAGAACTTCGGCGACTCGACAACCGCGCCGACCTGGTCGATGACGCCGGGGAGGCCGTGTGGCACCTCGGTGCCGAACAGCCGCATCGACCCCTTCGTGGCGCGCGCCAGCCCGAGCAGCATCCGGATCGTGGTGGTCTTGCCGGAACCGTTGGGGCCGAGGAAGCCGTGGACGCCGCCTGCAGGGACCGCCAGGTCGAGGGACTGCACCGCGACCCGAAGGCCTCCCCGCCGTGTACGAAACTCCTTGCGCAGACCGGTCGTCTCGATGACGAGGTCGCTCATAAATACGGAGTATGTACTACGGCGTCACCAGGTCGATGTGCGACACGCGGGCCGGCTCGGGGCGCGGCTCGTAGTCGGGGGTGGCGTCGTACGGCTGCCAGGAGAGGTACGACGACAGGTGCCGCTCGAGGATCGGGATCACCTCGGGGACGGTGACGTCGCGGTCGAGCTCCTGGCTGAGCGAGGTGACGCCGGCGTCGGCGATGCCGCAGGGGACGAACCGGTCGTACCAGCTCAAGGAGACGTCGCAGTTGAGTGCGAAGCCGTGCATCGTGACGCCGCGGCTGACCCGGATCCCGATCGCGCCCACCTTGCGCTCCGGGCCGCGTTCGTCCGCCCGCAACCACACGCCGCTGCGGCCGGGCACCCGAGCGGTGTCGACGCCGAGCTCGGCGCAGGTCCGGATGAGCGCCTCTTCGACCCGCCGGACGTAGTCGACCACCTTGACGTGGTCGGGCAGCGTCACGATCGGGTAGCCGACCAGCTGGCCGGGGCCGTGGAAGGTGATCTTGCCGCCGCGGTCGACGTCGATCACCGGCGCGCCGCCGGGGTCGACCGGCCGCTCGTGCGGGTCGGTGCGCTTGCCGCACGTGAAGACGGGAGGGTGCTCGAGCAGCAGGACCGTGTCGTCGGCGGCGCCGGAAACGACCGACTCGTGGACGTCACGCTGGAGGTCCCACGCGGCGAGATAGTCGACGGCGTCGGGTCCGAGACCCGCGATCCGGTACGCCAACGTCACTCGTGCAGCGTACCTCTGTGGATGACGCCACCCGGGACCGGCCGATCCCGGGTAGGAAGGGCGCGTGACCTCGGGAACCGCCTCGGTGCGGCTGCTCACCGGCCTGCTGCTGGCGGCGCTGGGCTGTGTGCTGGCCGCCGGGCTCGCCGGCCTCGGGCGCGACGCGCCGGCTCCGCGGGCCACACCGACGACGGCGGTCGCCGACCGCACAGCCGCACTGAGCGCGCTGCGCGAGTGGGACGCCGCACGGGCGGACGCGTGGCGCACCGGCTCTCCGGCCGCCCTCCGGGCCCTGTACGCCGAGGGGTCGGCCTCGGGTCGCGCCGACCGGGCCCTGCTCGCGGCGTACCGCTCGCGGGGGCTGCGGGTCGGAGGGATGTCGATGCAGCGCTCGCTCGTGAGAGTCCTGGCCAGGACTCGAGGACCGGTGGGCGCTACGCGTGACCGACCGGCTGGTGGGTGCGTTCGTGGTCGGCCCGGGTGGCCGGCTCCCACTGCCCCGCGACGAGTGGTCGACCCGCGTCGTCGTACTTCTGCGCGTGGGGGAGGGGTGGCGGGTCGGGGAGGTGCGCGATCAGTCGAGGCCGGCGGCGAGCACCGCCGTCACGTCGCGGTCGGCGAACTCGTAGCCGCGGTCGAGCAGCGCCTGTGGCACGCAGTTCATCGAGTTCAGCAGCTCCGGCGACGCGTCGCCGCCCGCCACGGAGAGCACCGGTTTCGGCACGAAGAGGAACGCGGGGCGGCTCACCAGCCGGGCCAGTGCCTGCGTGAACTCGGCGTTGGTGGGGGTGTCGGGACAGCAGATGTTGAACGGGCCCTCGGCATCCTCGTCGGCGGCGAGGCGGGTGACCGCGCCGAGCCAGTCGCGGAGGCTCACCATCGGGAAGTACTGCTGACCGTCGCCGAGCCGGGCACCGAGACCGAGCTTGAAGAGCAGCCGCAGCTGCTTGAGCGGTGGGCTGGTGCGGTGCATGACCGGCGCGGTCCGCATGACGCAGACGCGGGCGCCCGCGGCCGACGCCGGTTCGGTCGCCGCCTGCCAAGCTCGGGTGACGCCGGCCAGCAGCGAGTCACCCCGGCTCTCGGACGTCTCGGTGACCCGCTCGCGCCCGTGGTCGCCGTAGTACCCGACCGCGTTGTTCGCGAGGAAGGTGGCGCCGCCACCGGTCCGCGCGATCGTGTCGGCCAGGAGCCCGGTGGTGACGACCCGGCTGTGCTTCAGCTCGCGTGCCCAGCGGCTCGAGTGTGGGTTGCCGACGGTGGGGGAGCCGGCGAGGTTGACCACGACGTCGGCGGCCGCGACCACGTCCGCGTCGATGACTCCCTCGTCGGGTTGCCACGGCGACTGCTCGGGCGAGCTGGGCGGGCGTCGTACGAGCTGCGTCACCTCGTGACCCTCGTCGCGCAGGTGTGCGATCAGGTTGGATCCGAGGAAGCCGGAGCCTCCCGCGACGACAAATCGGCGCGGCGTGTGTCCGAGAGTGCGCTCTGGCGCACTCTCAGGCACACGAGCCGCCTGGTCAGACGTCGAACTGCCCAGCTTCGAGCCGACCCTTGACGTCCTGCAGGAAGCGGGCGGCGTCGGCCCCGTCGACGATCCGGTGGTCGTAGGTCAGCGACAGGTAGGCCATCTGCCTCACCGCGATCGTCTCGCCGAGGTTCGGGTCGTCGATCACGACCGGCCGCTTGACCACGGTGCCGGTGCCGAGGATCGCCACCTGCGGCTGGTTGATGATCGGGGTGTCGAAGAGCGCGCCCACGCTGCCGGTGTTGGTGAGCGTGAAGGTGCCGCCCGACAGCTCGTCCGGCTTGACCTTGTTGGTGCGGGTGCGCTCGGCGACGTCCGCGATCTTGCGGGCGAGGCCCGCGACGCTGAGGTCGCCGGCGTTGTGGATCACCGGGCTGAGCAGGCCACGCTCGGTGTCGACCGCGATGGCGAGGTGCTCGGCGTCGAAGTAGGTGATCTCGCCCTTCTCCTCGTCGACCTGGGAGTTGAGGGCCGGGTGGGCCTTCAGCGCGTCGATCGTCGCCTTGGCGAAGAACGGGAAGTACGACAGCTTGACGCCCTCGCGGGCCAAGAAGTCGGCCTTCACCGCGTCCCGCAGCCGGGCGATGTTGGTGACGTCGACCTCTACCACCTGGGTGAGCTGGGCAGACGTCTGCAGCGACTCGATCATCCGCTTGGCGATCACCTTGCGCAGCCGCGACATCGGCTCGGTCTTGCCGCGCAGCGGCGACGGCGTCTCCGACGGCGCCGCAGCGTCGGCAGCCGGGGCCTGTGCCGCCGGAGCGGCGGCCGGGGCCGCCGCCTCCTTGGCCTGGGCAGCCGCGTCGATCACGTCCTGCTTGCGGATCCTCCCCCCCACGCCGGTGCCGGTCACCGCGGCCAGGTCGACCCCCTGCTGGGCGGCCATCTTGCGGACCAGCGGGGTGACGTACGACGACGGGTCGCTGCGGTCGCCCGCCTGGCTCGCCGCCGGGGCGGCGGGTGCGGGTTTCTCCTGGGCGGCCGGCTCCGGGGCAGCTTCGGGCTCGGGCTGCTTCTCGGGCTCGGCCTGCTGCGGCTCCTCAGCGGCCGGCTCCGGCTCGGGCTCCGGCTCGGGCTCCGGCTCGGGCTCCGGCTCGGCCTCGGACTCCTGCTGCTCCTGGGCCGGGGCCTCACCGCCATCTGATGAGGGGGCGGACGGCGCGGCGGACTCGTCGCCGATGATCGCGAGCTCTGCGCCGACCTCGACGGTCTCGTCCTCCCCCACCTTGATCTCCAGCAGCTTCCCGGCCACGGGCGAGGGGATCTCGGTGTCGACCTTGTCGGTCGAGACCTCGAGCAGCGGCTCGTCGACCGCCACGTCGTCGCCGACCTGCTTGAGCCAGCGGGTCACGGTGCCCTCGGTCACGGACTCGCCCAGCGCGGGCAGCGTCACCGGCGTACCGCCGCCGCCACCTCCACCGCCGGACTTGCCCGAGTCCTCGGAGTCGCCGGAGTCCTCGGAGTCGCCGGAGTCGTCGGCCGACTCGGCGGCCGGCTCCTGCTCGGCCGGCTCCTGCTCGGACGGGGCCTCGCCACCGGAGTCCTGCTCCTCCGCCTGCTCCTCGGCCTGCTCCTGCTCGACGTCCTCACCGCCGCCGGCCTCCTCCTGGCCGCCGCCGGAGTCCTCGGACGCGTCGCCGGACTCACCGGACTCACCGGACTCATCGGACTCATCGGACTCACCGGAATCGCCCGAGCCGCCGCCCTCGCCCTCGTCGCCGACCATGGCCAGCACCGCGCCGACCTCGACCGTGTCGTCCTCGTTCGCCTTGATCTCGAGCAAGGTGCCGGCGACCGGAGAGGGGATCTCGGTGTCGACCTTGTCGGTGGAGACCTCGAGCAACGGCTCGTCGACGGCCACCGTGTCGCCGACCTGCTTGAGCCAGCGAGTGACGGTGCCTTCGGTGACGGACTCGCCGAGGGCGGGGAGAGTGACTTCGGTAGCCAATGGTCTTCCTTCGCTAGCGGTGGCTGGTCAGGGTCGATCAGGAATGCGCGTGCAAGGGCTTGCCGGCGAGCGCGAGGTGCGCCTCGCCGAGGGCTTCGTTCTGTGTCGGGTGGGCGTGGACGAGCGGGGCGACGTCCTCCGCGTGCGCCTCCCAGCTGTAGATCAGCTGCGCCTCGCCTATGAGCTCGCCGACCCGGTCGCCGACGAGGTGGACGCCGACCACGGGACCGTCCGCGCGGCGGACGAGCTTCACGAAGCCCTGCGTGGCGAGGATCTGGCTCTTGCCGTTGCCGCCGAGGTCGTAGGTCACCGACTCGACCTGGTCGGCGCCGTACTGCTCGGCGGCCTGGGCCTCGGTCATCCCCACCGAGGCGACCTCGGGGTGGGAGTAGGTGACCCGAGGGACGCTGAGCTCGTCGATCGGGGCCGGCGACAGGCCGGCGATGTCCTCGGCGACGAAGATGCCCTGCTGGAAGCCGCGGTGCGCCAGCTGCGGGCCGGGAACGATGTCGCCGACCGCGTAGACGCCGTCGACGTTGGTGCGGCACCGCTCGTCGGTCAGCACGAAGCCACGATCCATCGCAACCCCCTGCTCGTCGTACCCGAGGCCGTCGGTCACCGGCCCGCGCCCCACGGCGACCAGGAGCAGCTCGGCCTCGATCACGTCGCCACCCTCGACCGTGACGGCGACGCCGGTGTCGGTCGTCTTCGCGCTCTGGAACGGCGTGCCGGTCCGGAAGACGATGCCGCGCTTGCGGAAAGCGCGCTCCAACGCCTTCGACGACGCCTCGTCCTCGGCGGCGACCAGCCGGGGCAGCGCCTCGATGATGGTGACGTCGGCGCCGAAGCTGCGCCACACGCTGGCGAACTCGCAGCCGATCACGCCACCGCCGAGCACGATCACCGACTCCGGAACCCGGTCGAGCCGCAGCGCGTGCTCGGAGGTGAGGACCCGCTCGCCGTCGACGTCGAGCCCGGGGAGCGAGCGGCTGTAGGAGCCGGACGCCAGGACGACGTGACGGCCGGTGTACGTCGCATCCCCGACCGTGACCTCGTGCGGCCCGGTCAGCCGGCCGCCGCCCTCGATGACCGTGATGCCGCGGCCCTTGATGAGCCCGGTCAGCCCCTTGAAGAGCCGACCGACGACACCGTCCTTGTAGGAGTTCACGCCGGCCATGTCGATGCCGTCGAGCGAGGCCTGCACGCCGAACTTCTCCGACTCGCGGGCGCTGTCGGCGACCTCGGCCGCGTGGAGGAGGGCCTTGGTCGGGATGCAGCCGACGTGGAGGCAGGTACCGCCGAGATTGCCCTTCTCTACGAGGCCTACCGAGAGCCCCAGCTGGGCCGCGCGCAGGGCACACGCGTAGCCGCCGGAGCCCGCTCCGAGGATGAGTACGTCGAATTCGGCCTCGGCCACCATGCTCCCTCCGTCACCCCTCCATGGGGCGGGACCGCCTCGGCCCCGCCCCATCTTTGCACTTCTTGCGGACGAGTCGACACCACCCCGAGGGCCGACCCGGCACACTGGTCCGCATGGGGTTGTTCGACCGGTTCCGAGGCCGTGCGCGGATGCGCCGTCCCTCGGGTGACACCGCCCGCACGGGCTCGACCAGCGTCCGCGCCAGCGATCGCGCGGACGAGCAGCACCTGCGCGAGTTCGTCAGTGCGCGCCGCGGCGTCGAGGGCTTCGTCGAGCCCCGCACCGCCGTCAGCGACGTGACGCTGCTGCTCGTCGCCCACGACGGGGAGTGGACCCGCCGCCGGGTGCCGTCGGTCCAGTGGGCGCACCAGTTCTGCAACAAGCACCAGGTGCCGTCGTACGACGCCGCGGTGGTCGGCGTGCCGCAGCGGATGCGCGAGTACAACCGCCGCAAGAAGAACGGCGAGCTCTAGCGGCTGGCGAGCGACCGGGCGTACTCGACCACGGTGGTCACCGCGAAGCCGGTGCCGCCGTTGGTGACGTAGCCGTACGGCGAGCCGGTGTGGAACGACGGACCGGCGATGTCGAGGTGGGCCCAGGGCAGGCCGTCGGTGAACTCCTTGAGGAACGCGCCGGCGAACAGACCTCCGCCGCTGCGGTTCCAGTCGTGCTGCAGCAGGTCGGCGATCTTGCTGGCCTTCACCCGCTCGACGATGGTGTCGGGCAGGGGCATCGGCCAGTGCGCCTCACCCGCAGTCTCGCCGGCCGTCATCACCGCGTCGACCACGTCGTCGGTGCCCATCACGCCGCCGACCCGGTCGCCGAGCGCGAGCACCATGTGGCCGGTGAGGGTGGCGACGTCGAGCACCACGTCCGGCTTCGCCTCGGTGGCCCGGACCAGGGCGTCGGCCAGGATCAGCCGGCCCTCGGCGTCGGTGTTGAGGACCTCGACGGTCTTGCCGCCGTACATCGTGAGGACGTCGCCGGGGCGGGTGGCCGACCCGGACACCATGTTCTCTGCCATCGGCACGAAGGTGCTGACCTTGACCGGCAGTCCGAGCTCCGCGATCGCGAGCGTCGCCTGCACCACCGCCGCGGCGCCGGCCATGTCGCACTTCATGTCGTTCATGCCCTGCGCGGGCTTGATGGTGAGGCCGCCGGAGTCGAACGTGATGCCCTTGCCGACCAGCGCGAGGTGAGCGACGGCGCCCTTGGGGGAGTAGGTCAGCTCGACCAGCCGCGGCGGGGCGTCCGAGCCGGCGCCGACGCCGAGGATGCCGCCGCAGCCGAGCTCGGCGAGCTGCTGCTCGTCGTGGACGACCGCCTTCACCTTGGTGCGGCCGCGGCCCTTCGCCACGCCACCGGCGGCCCCGACGACGGCGTCTGCGAACTCCGAGGGGCGCAGGTCTGCGGGCGGGGTGTTGACCCAGTCGCGGGTCGTGGCGACCGCCGTTGCCAGGACCTGGGCGGCCTCGAACGCCTCGGCCGACTCGTTCTTGCGGGCGTCGGGCGAGAGCACCGTGACGGTCCCGGGGGCGGTGCTGTCGTTCTTCGTCTTGTACGCCGTGAACGTGTAGCCGCCGAGGTGGTAGCCCTCGGTCACGGCCCGCACCAGCGTGGGGGAGTCGGTCGGCAGTGCCAGCGCCACCGACGCGGCGTTGGTGACCGAGCGGGCAGCCACACCGGCCGCGCGACGTACGGCGACCTGGTCGGTGGTCTTGCCCAGCCCGACCAGCACCAGCATCGGCGCTGAGATGGCGCCGTTCGTCGGGATCCGGTGCACCTCGCCGGCCTTGCCGGTCACGCCGAGGCCCGTGAGCAGCGGCCGGAACCGGCGGCCGTAGGCCTTCGCGACCTCCTCCGCACCGGGCGCGGCCTGGGGGCCCTTCGCGTGCTGGACGACCCCGACCACCACGGCGTCGGCGCGTGTCTTCGCGGGGCTGGCGGCGCGCAGCTGGTATGTCGTCACCGGGGCAGGATACGGCGCGCCCTCCGGTCGAACGGCCGTGGGGCGGCGGCGCGTTGATGGCCCTGCGAGGCGTCGCCGCTGCGGTAGGTTCGGCGCCATGAGCGACAGCGACGCCGACCGCGCAGCAGCACGGCAGTCGCCGCTGCACGACCGGCACGTCGCGCTGGGCGCCGAGTTCGCGGAGTTCGGCGGCTGGAGCATGCCGCTCCGGTACCCCGCCGGGACGGTCGCCGAGCACACCGCGGTCCGATCGTCGGTCGGTGTGTTCGACGTCAGCCACCTCGGCAAGGCGCTGGTGACCGGACCCGGGGCCGCGGCGTACGTCAACGACACGCTGAGCAACGACCTCGGGAAGATCCGGCCGGGCAAGGCGCAGTACACGCTGTGCTGCGACGAGTCCGGCGGCATCGTGGACGACCTGATCGCCTACTACCACGACGACGAGCACGTGCTGCTGGTCCCGAACGCCGCCAACACCGGCGAGGTCGTGCGCCGGATGCGCGAGCAGGCCCCGGCCGACGTGCAGGTGCTCGACCACCACGACGAGTACGCCGTGCTCGCCGTCCAGGGCACCCGCTCCGACGAGGTGGTGAGCGCGCTCGGGCTGCCGGTCGGCCACGACTACATGTCGTTCGAGGAGGCCGACCACGACGGCACGGGGATCGTGGTGTGCCGGACCGGCTACACCGGCGAGCGGGGCTATGAGCTGATCGTCCGCAACGAGGCGGCCGCCGACGTGTGGGACCGGCTGCTCGAGGCCGGGCAGCAGCACGACATCCAGGCCTGCGGGCTCGGCGCGCGCGACACGCTCCGCACCGAGATGGGCTACCCGCTGCACGGGCAGGACATCTCCCTCGACGTCACCCCCAACGAGGCCCGGATCGGCTGGGCCGTCGGGTGGAAGAAGGAGCGGTTCTGGGGCCGCGAGAAGCTCGTGAGCGAGAAGGAGGCGGGACCGAAGCGACTGCTGCGGGGGCTGCTGGCCACCGGTCGCGGGATCCCGCGACCCGGGATGTCGGTCACCCTGTCGGCCGACGTACCGCTGTGCGACGTCACGTCCGGCACGTTCAGCCCGACCCTCCGCAAGGGGATCGGGCTGGCGCTGGTGCCGACGATGGTCGCCCCCGACGCCGAGGTCGGGGTCGACGTCCGGGGTCGCCGCGAGATCTTCCAGCTCGTGAAGCCGCCGTTCGTCGACACCAGCGTCCGGGAGTCCTGACATGAACCTGCCCGACCAGCCCACGACCTTCCGGCCACCGACACCTGCCGAGCGGCCGTGGTGGTGGCGGCTCGAGGACGCCGACGGCCAGGAGGTGCAAGCGGGCGAGGAGTACGCCGACCAGCGGTTCGCCAGCCAGGCCGACGCCGAGTCGTGGGTGGGCGAGATCTGGGCCGAGCTGGTCGATGCCGGCGTCGACCAGGTGATGCTGCTCGAGCACGACCGGGTCGTCTACGGCCCGATGTCGTTGCGGCCCTAGGGCGATCCGGGCGCGCCGCGGGTCCGAACCCTCACCACGATGAGCCGGGACGACAACGAGTTCGCCGCCTACCTCGCGGCCCGCTGGCCGCTGCTGGTGCGCACGCTGGTGCTGCTGGAGGTGCCCGAGCGCACGGCCCACCGGGTGGCCGAGGAGGCACTGGCTCGCGTCTACCCGGACTTCCCCAGGCTGAGCCGCGAGGAGGATGTCGACGTCGCCGTCTATCGCGAGCTGTTCGACGCCCGCGATCGTCAGACCAGGCACGAAGGGTCCGACGAGACCGAGGACACCGCCGGTGACGAGGCTGACGCGTCCGGGGTCGCGCCGCCCGCCGACGTACCGGAGTGGCTGGCCGAGCCCCAGGAGCGCCTCGAGCAGCTGCGTGCGGCGCTCGGCACCATGACACCCGAGGACCGCGAGGTCGTCGTGCTCCAGCACGTCGCGGAGCTCTCCGACGACCAGGTCGCCGACGTCCTCGACACGCAGGTCGGCATGCGCCCGCTACTCGCGGCGCCCGACGTCCGGCTCGCCCTGGAGGCGATCCCGGTCGACGCGCTGCACGCGGGCGAGGTGGCCGAGGCCGCCCGGCTGCGCCGGCGCCGGCTCTGGACCCGGACCGGTGGCGCCGTCCTCACCCTCGTCCTGGTCGTGCTGGCCGCGACCTGGGTCGCCGACCGGCTGGAATCGGTAGGCGACGTCGAAGCGGTGGCAAACCCCCTGCCCGTCGCCTGGTACGCCGAAGGCACGCTCCACCTCGCCGAAGTCACGGTCGGCGTACGACCGGTGGAGGAGCTGGTCGGCGTCCCGGACGGTGTCGTCCTCACGAACGACGAGGGCCAGGTGCTGTTCGTCGAGAGCGACGGTGAGCAGCAAGAGATCGGCGATACCGTGACCGGGGCGCCGCTGGTGGTCGAGCCCGACAACGGCTGGGTCGCTTGGGCCGACCCCGGCGATGGTGAGCCCGAGCTGGTCGTCTTCGACACCCGCGTCGGCGAGGAGGTCGGGCGCCGCTCGCTCGCCGACCCCGGAGCCGGAGGCGGACAGCCGGTCGGGGACAGCCGGCCGGTCGCGATCGACGGGGAGCAGGTCTACTACCGCACTCGCGACACCGACTTCGCATGGGAGCCGCTGCCCGGCGAGGCGTTCGCACTGTCCGGCGAGCTCGTGGACATCGCGGAGGAAGCCCGGGTCAGCCGGGCGGAGGACCCGGTCGCTCTGCTCGTGCAGGCGCAGCCGTTCGACACGGGCCGGCTGATCGTCGGCACCGACGCCCGGCTGACCGCGGACGGGCGCTACGTGATGGCCGAGGTTGCCGAGGACCTCGCCGTCTTCGACGTCGCCACGGGGGAGGAGCTGCCGCGGATGCACTCGCCCAGCGACCAGGGGCTCACGTGGACCTACACCGGTGACGACACGTTCTTCGTGACGGTGCTGCACAAGCTCCAGGACAAGCAGTACCAGGACCTGCTGCAGATGCCCGACCAGGGCGACTACCGGATCTACGAGTGCGTGGTGGGGCGTGACGACGTCTGCATCGAGGCGCACCGGGTTCCGCGGGAGTCGCCGGTCCCGCCGGTCCTGGCGCGCTGAGCGCTAGCGTGGCGGGATGCTGGACTTCAGCCAGGTCGATGTGTTCTCCGACGCCGGTCTCGGCGGCAACCCGGTCGCGGTGGTGCATGCCGCCGACGGTGTCCCCGTCGAGCAGATGCAGACCTTCGCCCGGTGGACCAACCTGAGCGAGACCACGTTCCTGCTCGCCCCGACCGACCCGGCGGCCGACTACCGGCTGCGGATCTTCACGCCGTCCTCCGAGCTGCCCTTCGCCGGCCACCCGACCATCGGCTCGGCCCATGCCTGGCTGGAGGCCGGGGGAGCGCCGGCGTCCGACGACCGGATCGTGCAGGAGTGTGGAGCCGGCCTGGTCACGCTGCGCCGCTCTCCCGACGGCCTGGCCCGGCGGCTGGCGTTCGCCGCGCCGCCGCTGCTGCGGTCGGGCGAGGTGGCGGAGGAGGACCGCGAGCGGATCGTGCGGGCGCTGCGGATCACCCACGACGACGCGGTCGACCTCCAGTGGATCGACAACGGGCCCGGCTGGGTGGGGGTGTTGCTGCGCGACGCGGACGCGGTGCTTGCGCTCGAGCCCGACTGGGCGGTGCTCGACCTCGACATCGGCGTGGTGGGTCCGCGCGAGGGGGGCGACACCGCCTGCGAGGTGCGGGCGCTGTGCCCGCTGAGCTCCGGGATCACCGAGGACCCGGTCACCGGCTCCCTCAACGCCGGGATCGGTCAGTGGCTGGCCGGCACGGTGCTGCCTTCGTCGTACATCGCCGCCCAGGGCACCGTCATCGGGCGTGCCGGTCGGGTGCACGTCGACCGCGACGGCGACGACGTGTGGATCGGTGGCGACGCCACGACCGTGATCCGCGGTGAGGTGTCCCTGTAGGAGCCGGCTGCGGGCGTAGGGTCGGCCCCATGCAGGTGTACCTCGATCTCCTTAAGCGGATCCTCGACGAGGGCGTCGAGAAGGGCGATCGGACCGGCACCGGCACCCGGTCGGTGTTCGGCCACCAGATGCGGTTCGACCTGCGCGAGGGGTTCCCGCTCGTCACCACGAAGAAGGTCCACACCCGCTCGGTGTTCGCCGAGCTTTTGTGGTTCCTGCGGGGCGACACCAACGTGAAGTGGCTGCAGGACCGCGGGGTCACGATCTGGGACGAGTGGGCCGACACCGACGGCGACCTCGGGCCGGTCTACGGCTACCAGTGGCGCTCGTGGCCCACCCCCGACGGCCGGCACGTCGACCAGGTCGCGCAGCTCGTCGAGAACCTGCGCCAGGACCCCGACAGCCGGCGCCACATCGTGTCGGCCTGGAACGTGGCCGACATCCCGCAGATGGCGCTTGCGCCGTGCCACGCGTTCTTCCAGTTCTACGTCGCCCCGTCCGATTCAGGGCAGGGGCGACTGTCCTGCCAGCTGTACCAACGGTCCGCGGACGTCTTCCTCGGCGTGCCGTTCAACATCGCGTCGTACGCGCTGCTGACCCACATGATCGCCCAGGTGACCGACCTCGAGGTGGGCGACTTCGTGCACACACTCGGTGACGCGCACCTCTACGCCAACCACCTCGAGCAGGCGCGGCTGCAGCTCACACGCGAGCCTCGTCCGCTGCCGCGGCTGGTGCTCGACCCGTCGGTCCGTGTCATCGACGAGTTCGACCTCGAGCACATCGCGGTCGAGAACTACGACCCGCACCCGGGCATCAAGGCCCCCATTGCCGTCTGAGCCTCGGCGGGTCGTCGCCGTTGCGGCGTACGCCGAGAACCGCGTGATCGGCGACCACGGCCGGATCCCGTGGCACATCCCCGACGACTTCGCCCACTTCAAGGCCGAGACGCTCGGCCACACGCTCGTCATGGGACGACTCACCTACGACTCGATCGGCCGCCCGCTGCCCGGTCGCCGCACGATCGTGGTCACCCGCAACCGTTCGTGGTCGGCTGAGGAGGTCGACGTCGTCCACTCATTCGACGACGCCTTGTCGCTGGCCGCGTCGCTGCCGGGGGACACCGTCATCGCCGGTGGGACACAGATCTACGAGTTGGCCATGCCGCTCCTCACCCACCAGGTCCTCACCGAGGTCCACCTGAGCGTCGACGGCGACGCGCACTACCCGTCGTTCTCACTCGACGAGTGGCGCGAGACCCGGCGGGTGTCGCGACCCGACCTCGACTGGGTCTGGTGGGAGCGGGTCGCGGCCGGTGGTTGAGGAGGGTCGGGCCCAGCCCCGCCGCCGAACCTTGTTCGCGAGTCTCTGACTTCATACGGAACGGTTCGGTCACGAACTCACTGGTTCCCCGCTCAGGCGGGGAATCCCCGCCCCCCTCTGCCAGCATCAGCAGATGCGACCACGTGCGCGGGCGACCGCAGGAGCTGTGTACGGCGTCCTCGCCCTCACCGAGACGGCGCTGACGGTGGGCCAACGGGCGCGACCGCGTGCCCGGCTGGTGACCAAGCCGCTGCTGATGCCGGTACTGGCCGCGCGGTTCGTCAGCGGTCCGCGCGGTCCTGGAGGCGGCGGCGTCGTGGCCGCGCAGAGCTTCGCGTGGGGCGGTGACGTGGCGCTGCTGGGTGGGAGCCGCCGAGCGTTCCTGACCGGACTGGGCTCCTTCCTCGCTGCCCATGTGGCCTACGTGTCGGCCTATCGTCGCCGGTCCTCGGCACCCGTGCTCGCCACGTCGGGCCGGCGGCGCTTCCTCGCGGCGGGGACCGTCGCGGCCTCGGGGATGGCGCTGGCCGCGGGTCGTGAGGATCGCGCCGTGGTCGTGCCCGTCGCGGCGTACGGAGTCGCCCTGACCACCATGGTGGTGGCGGCGGCTGCCATCGATCGTGATCGTGGTCGGAACCGGGTGCTCGCCGGGGCGGTGCTGTTCCTGGTGTCCGACACCATGATCGGCTTGCGCGCGTTCCTGGCCGGAAACCGGGTGCCCGGCCTCGACGCAGCCGTGATGGCGACCTACACCGCGGGGCAGTGGCTGATCAGCGAGGGGATGACCTGCGACTGATGGCCCGGGCTGCTCAGTGGACGGTGGGCCGGTAGGTCAGCTCCTGGATGTGGGTGTCGAGCGTCCGGTGCTCGACCAGCTCGAGGTCGAAGTCAGCCGCACCCGCGAACACCGGGTCCGCGCCGGTCTGACCTGTGATGACTGGGAAGAGCGTCACCTGGACGCGGTCGACCAGGCCGGCGGACATCAGGGCCCGGTTCATCGCCAGGCTGCCGTGCGAGCGCAACGGCACCTCGGACTCCTCCTTCAGCCTGGCGACGACGTCGACAGCGTCCCCGCTGACGAGGGTCGCGTCCGGCCAGTCGAGGGGCCCTGCCAGCGTCGTCGACACCACCGTCGCCGGCAGGTTCCTCATCCGGGTGACCCACGGATCGCGCACCTCGGACTCCTCTGTGCTCGAGGCGAGCATGTCTGCGAAGGCCCGGTACGTGGTGGCCCCGAACACCATCCGCTGCTCCGCGTCGTACAAGGCGAGGCGGTGGTCGAGCAGCTCGGGGCCCTGTTTGCCCCAGTAGCCGGTCCAGTCGCCGCCGGCGGCGCCGTAGCCGTCGAGGCTGGAAAAGACGTCGAACGTGTAGGTCGCGGTCATGTCGGCTCCTCGAGCTCTGGTCGGTGCGGGTACAGACCTGGGACCACTGCGAGACTCATCGCCACTGGCAGAGGCCTGCCCCCTGAGCCGATACTGCGGGTCATGCCCAACCGGACCCTCGCGTGCGTCTTCGCGCACCCGGACGACGACGCGTACGGGGTCGCCGGAAGCGTCGCACTGCACGCGGACGAGCCCGACTTCCGCTTCGTCCTGGTCCACGCCACCTCCGGCGAGCAGGGTGACATCCGAGACGGGTTCGCGGCCACGCGGGAGACGCTCGGGGCTGTACGCCGGGCCGAGGACGAGGCCGCGTGGCGGGCGCTCGGTCGCGTCCCCGACCGGCACGAGTGGCTGGGTCTGCCGGACGGCGGCGTCGCCGACGTGCCCTTCGAGGACGTGGTCGCGGCGGTCGCCCGGGTGCTTGAGGAGGAGGAGCCCGCCGTGGTCGTGACCTTCGGTCCCGACGGCATCTTCGGGCACCCCGACCACATCGCGATCGGTGCCGCCACCGACGAGGCGTTCGCACTGCTGCGACCCGAGGAAGGATCCGGGTTCCAGCGCCTCGCGCACGGGGCGGTCCCCCAGGCCGTGTTCGAACGGTGGAACCGCCAGCGGGCAGAGCTCGGGCTCTACACCTTCGATCCGACGCAGACCTACCACATGCGCGGCGTACCGGACGAGCAGATCCGGATCACCGTCGACTGTCGAGCGGTCAGCCGTCGGATCGTCGCCGGCCTCCGCGAGCACAAGAGCCAGCTGCACGTCATGTCCGACGACCCCGAGAACACCGATCAGTGGGAGCGGCGCGTGGGGCGGGAGTGGTACCGGATCGCGTGGCCCGATCAGGCACGCGAGGCGCCGATGCTCACCGATCTCTTCGACGGCCTCGTCTGACGCTCCACCCGACATCGTCGAGAGTGGGACGCTCGCGCATGGAGTCAAGACTGAGGGCCATGGTGATCCGTCCTGTCCGACGCCGAACTGGAGCGGTCAGAGACCCCACCACCGAGCCGGTCCGAGTCGCCGGTGAACGGCTCGCCCAGCCAGCCGCCCCATCGCTCGACGAACCGCAGCCCTCGCGAGCTCGGCCATCAGGTCCAGCTCGGCCGGGTGGTCAGTCGGGCCCGGCGGCTAGCACGTAGCCGGTCAGCGGGATGACCAGGCGATTGTCGCGGACGAAGTCTCCGAGCACGTCACGCGACTCGGCCAGGATCCGATCAAGGTCTGTCTGGTCGAGCCGGTCCCGGAGGGGCGTCGCGTTGACCTCGGTGAGCACCATCGTCTCGACGTTCGGGAAGTACGCAGGGAGGGTGTGCTCGTGCACGGCGCTGACCGGGAGACCCGCGTCGACGCAGCGGCCGACCATGACCTGTGGATCGCCGTGCGACCAGTACGTGCCGAGCAGCTCCACGGCGTCCGGACCGGCGTGACGGGCGACCAGGTCCACCCAGGGTCCGTACGCCGGCTGCCTGGACAGTGATGAGAACGACTGCACGACCACCCGGCCCCCCGGTCGGGTCACGCGCCCCATCTCGCGGAGTGCACCGGTCGGGTCCGGGAAGAAGAAGATCGCCGCCTGACACGTCACGACGTCGAAGACATCCGCGCCGAACGGCAGCGAGGCCACGTCGCCCTGTCGCCACTCGACGCCGGGCGCGACCCGCTGGGCGACGCTGAGCATGGCAGGGTTGAGATCGACCCCGGTGACGCTCCCACCCGGTGTCACCAGGTCGGCTGCCGCTCGTGCGACGACGCCGGTGCCGCACGCCACGTCGAGCAGCAGATCACCAGGCTCCACAGCGGCCGCCTGAAGCACCGGTTCCACCCACTGCCGGAAGAGCGCGGGTACGAACCGTGCCTCGTACACCTCGGCTTGCTCGGCACTGATCTGGAACTCTTCGGTCGCCATGGGCCAAGGTTCCTCCTGCCGCCCGCTCTCCGGATCGGTCAACTGACCCAGGTAACTGACCCATTTCCGGGTGACAATGGCCCTATGGGGCCGAGCCGCCTCGTACACGAGGCCGACGAGGCTGCCCGCGCGGGCCACTACGCGGCGGCGTTGGCGCTGCGCGAGCGGGCGTACGCCGCGCTCCGCGCCGATGGTGACACCCGAGGCGCAGCACGTCTCGCGGCGTACCAGATCGCCTTCGACCACCTGGCGCTGTTCGGGAACGCAGCCGTGGCCGGAGGCTGGCTGGAGCGTGGCATCCACCTGGCCGAGGAAGCCGGCGACTGTGCCGAGGCCGGATGGGTCGCGCTCGCTCGAGCGCTGCACTGTTCCGACGCCGGTGAACGAGAGCACTGGATCGCTGCCGCCGAACGCGCGGCGGACAGGTTCGCGGATGGAGACCTGCTCTTCGACGCGCTCGCCTACCGCGGCCTCACCATGGTCGAGTCGGGCCGGGTCACCGACGGCATGCGGCGGCTGGACGAGGCGGCGGCGGCCGCGTACGGCGGCGACGTGGCGAGTCTGGGCGTGTCCGGCGAGATCTACTGCAAGCTGATGGTCGCCTGCGAGACGGTGCTGGACGTGCGCCGGGCCGAGCAGTGGCACGGTGTGTTCGCGGCCCTTGAGCAGCAGCGGGACGTCGCCTGGGCGTCGGCGATCTGCCGCATGCACGTGGGAGCGGTCTGGACGGTCGCGGGGCGCTGGGAGGAGGCGGAACAGGAGCTGACCCGGTCGGTCGAGCTGTACGACGCGACCTACCGTGCCCTGCGCCCCGCGGCCTGCGCCCGGCTCGCTGAGCTCCGGGCTCGGCAGGGTCGCCTCGACGAGGCCGAGCGACTGCTCGCCCTCAGTCGGACTGACCGCTTCAGCGTCCGCCCTGCGGCGCGGGTCGCCTGGCGGCGGGCGATGTCCGATGGCGAGCGGGAGGCTGCGGTGGCCGCGCTCGCGGAGGCACTAGCGCACCATGGCGACGAACTCGCCGTCCTCCCTGACCGGGCCGTGCTGACAGAGCTACAGCTGTTCTGCGGGCAGACAGAGGCTGCCGTCGCGTCGGCCGGCCGCGTCGCCGAGATGACGGCCGGGGACATCGGGGAGGCGCTCAGCGGCTTCGCGCGCTTGGCCGAGGGGCTGGTGGCGGTCGCGACCGCAGAGTCCGAGGCAGGCCATACGCTTCGGCGCGCCGTTCGACACTTCGCGGTGGCGCGACTGCCCCTGGAACGGGCCCGGGCCCAGATCGCTCTGGCTCAGGCGCTGCTGGCGGCCGACCCCGGCACGGCACTCGCCGAGGCTCGTGAGGCAGCGGAGACGTATGCCTGGCTGGGTGCGTCCGAGGAGCTCGACCGGACCTCGGCCCTGCTCCGCAGCCTCGGCGGCCGGCCGCCCCGAGCGCCCCGAATCGACGGAGCGCTGACCCGCCGAGAGCGCGAGGTGTTGTCGCTGCTGGCCGACGGCTTGTCCAACCCGGAGATCGCCAGTCGACTCTTCGTGAGCAGGAGGACCGTCGCCCATCACGTCAGCAACCTGCTCGCGAAGCTAGGCCTGAGGAACCGGGCCGAAGCCGCCGCCTGGTTCACCGCCCATCAGCAGGATCGGGATCCGTTGTCGCGCTCCTAGGCCCAGGGGAGCGACAGATCAGGCCCGCGCGAGCCGAGAGGCGGGGGCGACGCGGTCGCTGGCCTGCCGGACCCGGTCCGCGTCAGGCCGCGCGACGACGGTGCAGGATCCAGGGCGGGCGACCGCGCACACCGCGGGCCCGCGGCGGGTGAGCGTCCACCGGCCAGCGGCCTGGTCGCGACCGGCCGCGACCGTACGCGTCCAGTCGAGACGGCGGCCCTCCAACGCGGCGCAGGCGGCCGCGCCGTCGACGACCCGGCAGAAGGAGACGCCGTCGCGGGTCTGGACGAAGGCCCGCGACAACGGGTGGCCGGGGCGGGCGCCGCTGGCCTTGCGCGGCGAGCGCCAGCCTGACGAGGTGACGACGGAGCACGAGGCGCGGTCGCCGGAGTACCCACAACGTGCGGGTCCGCGGTCGCTCATCAGCCAGGTGCCGAAGGCGGGGTTGGTGCGCTCCCCGCCGGTCCGGTCGAAGCCCCAGCTGAGGGACTCCAGGTCGAACGGGAGGCAGGCCGAGCGAGTGCCCTTCACGCGGCAGAACCACACCCGGTCGTGCTGGTCGGCGAGGAAGCGGCGGCTGGTGGCTTCGCCCCAGGGCACCTCGCGGCCGGCACGCACGGTCTGCCAGCCGTCCAGCGTCCGCACCCGGCAGCCGACCCGTTGGTTGCGGCCGGTGCCGAGCCGCCCGCAGGCGACCGGCCCGGTCGAGGTCGCGAACGCGACGGCGTCGTCGCCCCGGAAATGCTTCTGGAGCCGGCGGCTCGCCGGCGTGCTCGCCCGCTGGGTCGCCGAACCGTCGGCCGACACGTTTCCGGCGCTGTCGAAGGCGCGCACCGAGTAGGTGTAGGCCTGGCCGGGCGTCGCCTGCCGGTCGACGTACGACGTAGCCTCGGTCGTGGCGACGGGGACGCCGTTGCGGAGCACCCGGTAGCCGGTCGTGCCGACGTTGTCGGCCGATCGGCGCCACGTGATGCGCGGTGCCGCCTCGCTGCCGCCGATCTCGACCGCCGTGGGGCGGTCCGGAGCCGTATCGTCCACGGGGATGACGTCGGCGAGGTGCAGGAACTTGTCCGGCCAGCTGTGGTCGCCGGGGTAGACCGTGGCGAAGTGGAAGCCGTTGTGGCCGTCGATGTTCATCTCGGAGATGGTGATGCTGCCGTCGGAGTTGACCTCCTCGACGTACGACACGTGGCCGCGTGCGTACCAGCCGACGGCGCCGACCGCGGGCGTCTCGTCGGTCTTGTAGCCGAGTCCCTTGGCCACCTTCCGCCAGTACTGGGCGCTGCCCCAGTGACGACCCTCGAACCAGTTGCTGAAGGCGATCCCGTTGCGCTGGGCGACCCGGAATGCCACCCAGGACACGCACTGTCCCTGGAAGAAGCCGAGGCCGTCGTTGATGCAGCCGCCGGCGCCCACGTTCGACTCGTCACAATCCGGAGCCGCGGGCCACGGGTAGCCGTAGGCGTCGTGCGCCTCGTTGGTGCCGGGCACCCCGGTCCACACCGGCTCGACCTTCGGGCCCTTGTCGCCGGGCTTGCCCGGAGCGGCGATCGCGGCGCCGGTGGGGAGGACGAGCAGCACGACCAGCAACAGCAGTCCTACGAGTCTTGGAAGTCGTGGCATCGGAGTCCTCCCCCCAGTACGAAGCGCCCGCGGGGGGCGGGCGCGGACACCATGGTCAGCGGGGTCCTGGGCCGCCCGGGGCGGATTGGTTGAAAATGGCCCGAACGGACTAGACGAGGCACGCGGCGGGACGAGGGCTCGGATCGCGAACGGATACCCTGAATCACATGACCGCAGCCCGACCCCCCGAGGCGCCGTTCGGACGGATGCTGACCGCGATGGCGACCGCGTTCGCCGCCGACGGCACGGTCGACCTCGACCGGACCGCCGCGATCGCGGCCCACCTGGTCGACAACGGCCACGACGGCGTCGTGGTGAGCGGCACGACGGGTGAGTCGCCGACGACCTCGGTCGCCGAGTGTGGCGACATCCTGCGGGTCGTGAAGGACGCCGTCGGCTCCCGGGCCAAGGTGGTCGCCGGCGTGGGCACGAACGTGACCACCCACTCGGTCGAGCTCGCCCGGCAGGCCGAGAAGCTCGGAGCAGACGGGGCGCTGCTGGTGACGCCGTACTACAGCCGGCCGAGCCAGGAAGGGCTGCTCCACCACTTCACCGAGGTGGCCGGAGCCACCGACGTCCCGGTGATGCTCTACGACGTACCCGGACGCACCGGCACCACCATCGCCGTAGAGACCTACGCTGCGGTCAAGGAGCTGCCGCACGTCGTGGCGATCAAGGACGCGGTCGGCGACTTCGCGCGTGGCGTCCGGCTGATCGACCTCGGCTACTCCGTCTACTCAGGCGACGACCACGCCAACCTGGGCTGGCTGGCCCACGGCGGCTGCGGCTTCGTCTCGGTCGTCGGCCACGCCGGGGGCCAGATGCTGTCGGCGATGGCGGGGGCGTGGTTCCACGGCGACCACGCCGGAGCGCTGTCCCTCTACCACCGGCTGCTGCCCACGATGGACGCGATGATGAAGGTGCCCAACTACGGCGCCACCACCTCGAAGGCTGCCCTCCAGCTGCTGGGTGTCCTCGACAACCGACGGGTGCGCTCGCCGCTGGTCGAGCTCACCACCGACGAGGTGGCCGAGCTGCGCACCGGCCTGGCCGCGTCCGGCCTGATCTGACACCGTCGCCCCCGCGACGCCCTTACCCAGAAAGCACGAGGAACCCACCCCATGCCGCATCCGCACCCCGAACTGTCCGCACCCCCCGAGCTCGTCGACGGCGGACTGCGGATCACCCCGCTGGGCGGCCTGGGGGAGGTGGGCCGCAACATGACCGTCTTCGAGTACGACGGCCGGCTGCTGGTCGTCGACTGCGGCGTGCTGTTCCCGGAGGAGCACCACCCGGGGGTCGACCTGATCCTGCCCGACTTCGAGGCGATCCGGGACCGGCTCGACGCCATCGAGGCGCTCGTCCTCACCCACGGTCACGAGGACCACATCGGCGCCACCCCCTTCCTGCTGCGTGAGCGCGGCGACATCCCGCTCGTGGGTTCCGAGCTCACCCTGGCGCTCCTCGACAGCAAGCTCCGGGAGCACCGGCTGCGGGAGACCGTCCACCACAAGGTCAGCGAGGGCGACCACCTCGCGTTCGGCCCGTTCGAGCTCGAGTTCGTCGCCGTCAACCACTCCATCCCGGACGCGCTCGCGGTCGTGATCCGCACCGGCGCCGGCGTCGTCCTCCACACCGGCGACTTCAAGATGGACCAGCTCCCACTCGACGGTCGGATCACCGACCTCCGGGCGTTCGCCCGCATCGGGGAGGAGGGCGTCGACCTCTTCATGGTCGACTCGACCAACGCGGAGGTGCCCGGGTTCACGACACCCGAGCAGGACATCGCGCCGGTCCTGGAGCGGGTCTTCCACGAGAGCAAGCAGCGGATCATCGTCGCCTGCTTCGCCTCCCACGTGCACCGGGTGCAGCAGATCCTCGACGCTGCCGTCGAGCACGGCCGCAAGGTCGCGTACGTCGGGCGTTCGATGGTCCGCAACATGGCGATCGCCCGGGACCTCGGTTACCTGACGGTGCCGCCAGGTGTGCTGGTCGAGGCGAAGGAGCTCGCCGACCTGCCGCCCGAGCGGCAGGTGCTTGTCTCCACCGGAAGCCAGGGCGAGCCGATGAGTGCCCTGAGCCGGATCGCGCAGCGCAACCACAACTTCGTGCACATCGAGGAAGGCGACACCGTCGTGCTCGCCTCCAGCCTGATCCCCGGAAACGAGAACGCCGTCTACCGGGTGATCAACGGCCTGGCGCGCTGGGGGGCCAGGGTCGTGCACAAGGGCAACGCGCTGGTCCACGTCAGCGGACACGCCAGTGCCGGCGAGCTGATCTACTGCTACAACATCGTGCGGCCGCGCAACGTGATGCCCGTCCACGGCGAGATCCGGCACCTGCTCGCCAACGGTGCGCTCGCCCGTCGTACCGGCGTGCCGGAGGAGAACGTGGTGATCGCCGAGGACGGCGTGGTGGTCGATCTGGTCGACGGCCGGGCGACGATCGCGGGCAAGGTCGACTGCGGCTACGTGTTCGTCGACGGGTCCTCGGTCGGCGACATCACAGAATCGGACCTCAAGGACCGGCGAATCCTCGGCGAGGAGGGCTTCATCTCTGTCATCGTGGTCGTCGACTCGGTGACCGGAAAGGTGGCCGGCGGCCCGGAGATCCATGCGCGGGGTTTCGCGGAGGACGACTCGACCTTCGACGAGATCAAGCAACCGATCATCGACGCCCTCGACCGCGTGGTCGCCGATGGAGTGGACGACGCCTACCAGCTGCAGCAGACCGTGCGGCGGGTGGTCGGCAGATGGGTCAACCAGACCCATCGACGGCGCCCGATGATCATCCCCGTGGTCATCGAGGCCTGAGGAGACCAGCCCCCGGGAGGACCGATGACACGGTCGTTCGACACGTTCCGTGCCGACGTCGTGCGGCGCCTCTACGAGGTGACCCGCCGCGTCAGCTCCTCCGCCGACCTTGCCGAGGTCCTCCACGAGATCGCGCAGGGCGTCGTCGAGGGCCTCGGGTACGGCGTCGCGGCCATCTCCCGGCTCGAGGGCGACACCCTCGTCATGGCGGCCGTCGCGGGCGCGGACGTCGACCTCGACGACCTCATCGGACGCCGTACACCGGCCGAGAACGTGCTCGGACGCGAGTTCTCGATCGCCGACCACTGGGGCATCCTGCGGTTCGTCCCGCACGACCGGCTGCCGCCGGAGCAGATCGAGAGCCTCTGGGTGCCCGACCTGGAGGTGAGCGACGACCCCGACGCCTGGCACCCGCTCGACGCGCTCTACGCGCCGCTGTACTCCTCCTCCGGCGAGCTGCTCGGCAACATGGCCGTGGACCTGCCCCCGGACAACAAGATCCCCGGCCAGGAGCAGCGTGAGCTGCTCGAGATGTTCGTGGTGCAGGCCGGGGTCGCCCTGGAGAACGCTCAGCGCCGCGACCAGCTGAGCCGGCAGGTCGTGCTCGGCGAGGCGCTGAAGCAGCTGGCGCTGCTGGCGGGCCGGGTCGACCTACAGAGTGCGCTGCACGAAGCGACCGACGCGCTGTCCGGGGCGATGCCCGTCGCTCAGGTCACCGTGCGCTGCTTCGCCGACAACGTTGAGGACCACGAGGACCGGGTAGTCGGCAGGCCGCACCCGGCTCGCGCCCCGTCGGAGATGGTCACCAGCGTCCGGAACGAGCTGGTCCGGCTGGTCGGCCAGGGAATGCAGCGGCCGCACGCGTTCTCCCTCCCGGAGGACGAGTCCGGCGTACTGGAGTCGGTGTCCCTGATCCGGGAGCACGCAGAGCGTTACGGCTGGACTCACGGCCTGGTCACCGCGATGGGGGTCGACCGCGAGGTGCTCGGCTACCTGGTGGTGCTGCGCGACGAGAGCCAGCCCGCCTTCCGGCCCGAGGAGATCGACGCCGTCCATGAGGCGGGCCGCGAGCTCGGCCGCCTGGTGCGCGACGTCCGGCTGCGGCGTACGGAGCGCCGACTCCTGGCCGAGCTGCGCGAGCTCGACCGCTACAAGGGCGAGCTGATCGCCACCATCTCCCACGAGCTGAAGACACCCCTGACCTCGATCATCGGCCACACGGAGCTGCTGGAGGAGGCGGGCGTGCAGCCGACGTCCGTGAGCGCGATCTCCCGAAACGCGGCCCGACTCGACCGGCTGGTGACCAACCTCCTCAACTACTCCCGGATCCAGGGCCGTGGCGAGCTGCAGCGGGTGCCGCTGGACCTGCGTGACGCGTGCCACGCGTCGTTGGAGATGCTGAAGATCCAGGCGCAGACCGGTGACGTCGACCTCTCCCTGGTCGAGCCAGACACGCCGGTCCGCGTGCTCGCCGACGCGGAGGAGCTGCCGCGGGCCGTCGACAACCTGTGCAGCAACGCCGTGAAGTACACCGCTCCCGGTGGCCGGGTGGAGGTCTCGGTGGGTGCTCAGAACGGGATGGCCGAGGTGCGTGTCGCCGACACCGGTCTCGGCATCTCCTCGCAGGACCAGGTCCACCTGTTCTCGGCCTTCCACCGCTCGACGAATCCGCAGGCGCTCACGATCCCCGGCACCGGCCTCGGGCTCGCCATCTCGCGCACGATCGCCGAGCTTCACGGCGGCGACATCGTCGTGGAGTCCGAGCTCGGGCAAGGCAGCGTCTTCACGCTTCGGGTCCCGCTCGCCGAGAGCGTCTGACCGGGGTCTCCGGCGCGGGCGGAAGACCGCCCCGGCGGTGGATGGCACACCGTTCGCTTGAATTCACCGTGCTCGGCCGGTGCATGACTCACCGCCCCCATTTCCGCATTTCGCGGCCCTGGACGGTTGGCGCCCGCTACCTTCGCCTCTCTCGGGCCGAACCACCGGCCAGGCCCATCCCCAACCCTCGCAGCGAAGGAAGCTTGTGCCGACACCGCATCCGTACAGCAACCGCACCCACCTGCGTCGGCTCCGCCGCACCCTGCACGTGGTGTTCGCCACGACCCTTTGCTGGGGGGCCACGGCCTGCGGCGGACTACTCGGCGACGGCGAGGCCGAAGCGCCTGCCGCGCCAAGCAAGCCTGCCGCGATCGTGAAGGTGAACGAGAAGTCGGTCAGGTCCTTCTACGCTCTCGCGAGCGAGGCCTACCGCACCCGTGACGCCGACACGCTGTGTCAGATGACTCAACCGTCGTACGCCGCGGCCATGGTCGAGGCGGCAGTCGCCGCCGGCCTGCAGTTCTCCACCTGTCAGGAGGTGTGGCGGTCGGCCTTCGCCGTGGATCCCAACGGCTACATGGACCGGCTGTCGGACATCGTCGTCAAGGGCAAGTCCGCGACGTTCCTGTCTGGCGGCGACCCGTGGCGCGTCCGGTTGGTCGGCGGCGAGATGAAGATCGTCGCGCCCATGAAGTAGTCCGGGCACGGCTGCAACGGGTCCGCATCGGCTGGTTGGCCGGCCGTTGCACGGTGCACCATTCCCCTCTCGCCGGCCGACCCTGGGCGTTTCGGGGGGAGGGGGCTCTCACCGTGCGCTGAGTTCGCGACACCGGGTCGGCGTGTGATCCCTGTGACTGGTGTGACTCTGGCATAGCCTTCGGAGCATGGCGACCCGTACGTCTTCCCCGCCGGGGTCGCGGAGCAGAAGCACGTCCTCGTCTCGGTCCTCCGGGTCCAAGAAGAAGAAGAGCTCGAGCTCCCGATCCCGGAGTACCCGGTCCAGCAAGAAGCGCCGACCGGCACCCCGTGCTGTCCGCAGCGGCCGCGGGCCGGTCGCGCGCGCCTTCGGCGCGCTCGGCCGCGGCGTCGGGGCGACCTGGATGGCCGCGGCCCACGGAGTCGGCTCCGGTGCGCGCCGGATCGGGGGAGCCGCCCGCGACCTCGACCCCGAGCACCGCCGCGACGGGGTCGGCCTGTTCCTGATCGGGCTCGCGGTCGTCGTCGCCGCGGCGGTCTGGTGGCAGCTTCCCGGCGGGGTCATGGACGCCACGCGCACCGTCGCGTCCGGCTCGGTCGGCAAGGTCGGGTGGCTGGTTCCGGTGATGCTGGTCCTCATCGGCTGGCGCAACATGCGTGACCCCGAGCACAACGGCCCGGCCGGCCGACAGGTGATCGGCTGGGTCGCGCTCGGCTTCGGCCTGCTCGGCATCGTCCACATCGCCAGCGGCAACCCCCAGCCCGAGCTGGGCGACGCCTCCGAGCTCCAGTTCGGCGGCGGCGCGATCGGCTTCGTGGTCTCCAGCCTGCTGCTGGACCTGCTGCGCTCGGCGTACGTCGTGGTGCCGGTGCTGGTGCTGCTGAGCCTGTTCGGTCTCCTTGTCATCACCGCGACGCCGGTCTACCAGGTCCCGTCCCGGCTCGGTGCGCTTCGTGACCGACTGCTCGGCCGCACCCCGCCGGCCGAGGGCGACGACGGAGACCTCACCCAGCCGATCCGCACCCGCCGCGGCGATGACATCGACCCCGACATGGGCGACCCTGCCTACGACTCACCGGTGCTCTCCGAGCGTGAGCTGCGCAAGCGGCGCCGCAAGGCGGCGGCATCCGAGGACGACCAGTCCACCGAGCTCACGCCCGTGGTCGACGAGAAGGCCGACCTCGAGCCGCCGCCGCACACGCCGATCCCAGCGCGCGTCGAGCAGCTCGCACTCTCCGGCGACATCACCTACGCGCTGCCCGACAACGGAACGCTCAAGCCCGGGTCGCCCCACAAGGCGCGCTCCAAGGCGAGCGACGACGTGGTCGGCCGGCTCACCCAGGTGCTCGAGGAGTTCGGGATCGACGCGCAGGTCACCGGCTACACACGAGGCCCGACCGTCACCCGCTACGAGGTAGAGCTCGGACCCGCCATCAAGGTGGAGAAGGTCACCGCGCTCTCGAAGAACATCGCGTACGCGGTGGCGTCCGCCGACGTCCGGATCCTCAGCCCGATCCCCGGCAAGTCCGCGATCGGCATCGAGATCCCGAACCTCGACAAGGAGATCGTCTCCCTCGGCGACGTGCTCCGCTCCGGCAACGCCCGGTCCGACCACCACCCGATGGTCGTCGGGCTCGGCAAGGACGTCGAGGGCGGCTTCGTGGTCGCGAACCTCGCGAAGATGCCGCACCTGCTGGTGGCCGGCGCCACCGGCTCCGGAAAGTCGTCCTTCATCAACTCGATGATCACCTCGATCCTGATGCGCTCGACGCCCGACGAGGTGCGGATGATCATGGTCGACCCCAAGCGGGTCGAGCTGAACGCCTACGAGGGCATCCCGCACCTGATCACACCGATCATCACCAATCCCAAGAAGGCGGCCGAGGCACTCGCCTGGGTCGTGCGCGAGATGGACGTGCGCTACGACGACCTCGCCAACTTCGGGTTCCGCCACGTCGACGACTTCAACAAGGCGGTCCGCGCGGGCAAGGTCGTGCTGCCTCCGGGCAGCGAACGCGAGCTGGCGCCGTACCCGTACCTCTGCGTGATCGTCGACGAGCTGGCCGACCTGATGATGGTGGCGCCGCGCGACGTCGAGGATGCGGTGGTCCGGATCACACAGCTCGCGCGCGCGGCCGGCATCCACCTGGTGCTCGCCACCCAGCGGCCCAGCGTCGACGTCGTCACCGGCCTGATCAAGGCCAATGTCCCGTCGCGGCTGTCGTTCGCCACCTCCTCGCTCGCCGACAGCCGCGTCATCCTCGACCAGCCCGGCGCCGAGAAGCTGGTCGGCCAGGGTGACGGGCTCTTCTTGCCGATGGGCGAGTCCAAGCCGGTGCGCGTCCAGGGCTCGTGGGTGACCGAGGCGGAGATCCACAAGGTCGTCGCCCACTGCAAGACGCAGCTGCAGCCGACGTACCTCGACGACGTCACGGCCCCGCAGCAGACCAGGCGCGAGCTCGACGACGACATCGGCGACGACCTGGACCTCGTGGTCCAGGCGATCGAGCTCGTGGTGTCGACGCAGTTCGGCTCCACCTCGATGCTCCAGCGCAAGCTCCGGGTCGGCTTCGCGAAGGCAGGTCGGCTCATGGACATCCTCGAGAGCCGTGGCGTGGTCGGACCCAGTGAGGGTTCCAAGGCACGCGACGTGCTTGTGAAGCCCGACGAGATCGACGGCGTCATCGCGACCATCCAGGGGGAGTCAGCATGAGTGAGGCAGTCTTCGAGCCCGACCCGACCGACCAGACCGACCCGGACGACCCGACCAGTGGCCGGTCGACCGCGCTGGCACTGGCGCCCGAGAGCGTGCTGGTCCGCCGCAACGCCGGACTCGCCGCCACGATCGGCGCGCTCGCGTCCGGGGTGGCGATCGCCTACCTCGCCCGGGCCACCGAGACCGGCGCACTGCTCGACTGGGTGCTGGCGGCCGGCCTCGGTCTGCTGGGCATCGGGTACCTCGCCGCGCTCGTTGACGCCCGGACCCCGCTGCTCGTGGCGGACTCCCACGGCGTCCGGATCCGGCTCGGTCGCGCCTGGCGCGGACTGCCGTGGGGCGCGTTGCAGCGGGTCGAGCACACTCCCCGCCGCGGCCTGCTCAAGGACGGCCGCCTGGTGCTGGTCGTGCACAACCCCGCCCGCCTGATCGAGGAGCTCGACGGCAGCGCGCGGCGCCAGTCGGCCCTCAGCCGTCGGCTGTACGGCGAGCCGTTCGCCGTCCCGCTGGGGCTCTCGACCCGCGTGGCCGGCGCCGGTGGTGGGCTGACGGCCGCGCTGACCGCGCTGGCCGGCGCGCAGAGCAAGGTGGTGGAGACCGAGCCGGATCCCGAGCCGGAGACCGAGGTTGCCGAGCCTGAGACGGCGACCGCAGTCGTAGAGCCTGCTGAGTCAGCTGAGCTTGTCGGGCATACGGGGTTCCGCCCGGCTGTCGCGCACTGGATCTTTCGGGTCTCCGGACTGCTCCAGCGGAGCTCCGCGGAGGAGCCCGAGCACCCGGAGATCGAGCCGAGCGAGACCCCCAGTCCGCTGCGTGAGTCCGCCGTCGCGACTCGGGTGGAGATGCGGGTCGACTCCACCGAGCCGGCCGAGGACGACGAGGACGGCCGCGAGCTGCGCCGCCCCGGCAGCGTCAGCCTGGTCGAGGACACGGTCGTGTGGAGCGACCGGATCGCGCCGATCTCGCGCGTGGGTCACGCGGTCGAACCGCTGCTGATCGACGACTACGCCGCCGAGCCCGCCGACGACCCGGTCGTCGGGCCGGAGGTCTCCGCCGCGCGGACCCGGCTCGGTCTGAGCGTCGACCAGCTCGCCGACCGCACCCGGATCCGGCCGCACGTGATCGAGTCGATCGAGGTCGACGACTTCACGCCCTGCGGGGGCGACTTCTACGCGCGTGGCCACCTGCGCACGCTCTCCCGGGTGCTGGGCATCGACGTGGCACCGCTGCTCACGGCGTACGACCAGCGGTACGCCGACGCGCCGATCAACCCCCGCCGCGTGTTCGAGGCCGAGCTCGCCACCGGCGCGCACGGCCCTATCCGCGGCACCCGCGGTGGCCTCAACTGGTCGGTGCTGGTCGCCGCCGTGATGGCGCTGGTGCTGGCCTGGTCGGTCGCGCGGCTGATCATGGACAGCCCGGTCGAGCTCCAGGCAGCCCCGGTGCTGAACGGTTCCGCCGGGGTCGACAACGGCCCGGGCCAGGCCCCTGCGGCGCCGAGGATCCCGGTCCTGCTGAACGCCGAGGGCGGCGGTGCCCGGGTCGTGGTGCGCGACGGAAGCGGCGCGGTCGTGTTCGTGGGCAACCTCGCGTTCGGCGAGAGCAAGCTGCTCGAGGTCTCGCCGCCGGTGCGGGTGCAGACCACGGACGGCTCGCTGACCGCCACCGTCGACGGCCAGGAGCAGGGCGCGCTCGGCGCCACCGGGGAGCCTGCGCAGAACACCTTCACATCCGCCGGGTGACCCCGGTCACGGACTCCGGCACAGTAGGCCGCCGAAGCGGGGGAGCGTAGGTCGAGACGGCATACTCGTGCGGAGCATGAGCAGCCCGACGACCGACGCTCCCACCGACCATCCGCTGTCGGTGGCGCTGGTGACCCTCGGCTGCGCGCGCAACGAGGTCGACTCCGAGGAGCTCGCGGGGCGGCTGGCCGCCGACGGGTTCCGGCTGGTGGCCGATGCCGAGGACGCCGACACGGTCGTCGTGAACACTTGTGGCTTCGTCGAGGCGGCCAAGAAGGACAGCGTCGACACCCTGCTCGAGGCGGCCGACCTCAAGACCGAGGGCCGCACCCGGGCCGTGGTCGCCGTCGGCTGCCTCGCGGAGCGCTACGGCAAGGACCTCGCCGCGTCGCTGCCCGAGGCCGACGCGGTGCTCGGCTTCGACGACTACCCCGACATCGCGGCACGGCTGCGGTCGATCGTGGCCGGTGAGACTCACCACGCCCATGTGCCCCAGGACCGCAGGAAGCTGCTGCCGATCACCCCCGTGGAGCGCGGAGCGTCGGTCGACGACATCAGCGTGCCCGGACTGGGCGGGCCGCGCGCCGTACGCCGGCGGCTCGACGACAGCCCGATGGCTCCCCTCAAGCTCGCCAGCGGCTGCGACCGGCGCTGCTCGTTCTGCGCGATCCCCAGCTTCCGCGGCTCGTTCGTCAGCCGTCGCCCGAGCGACGTGCTCGGCGAGGCGGTCTGGCTCGCGGGTCAGGGCGTCAAGGAGGTGTTCCTCGTCAGCGAGAACTCCACCTCCTACGGCAAGGACCTCGGCGACCTGCGGCTGCTCGAGACACTGCTGCCCGAGCTCGCCGCGGTCGACGGCGTCGAGCGGGTGCGCGTCTCCTACCTGCAGCCCGCCGAGACCCGACCCGGCTTGGTCGAGGCGATCGCGACCACGCCGGGCGTGGCGCCGTACTTCGACCTCTCGTTCCAGCACGCGTCCGCGGCGGTGCTGCGCCGGATGCGTCGCTTCGGCGACCCGGAGTCGTTCCTGGGGCTGCTCGAGCAGGTGCGCGCGCTGGCCCCGGCGGCCGGGGTGCGCTCCAACGTGATCGTCGGGTTCCCCGGCGAGACCGATAGCGACCTGGAGACGCTCTGCGACTTCCTGGTCGGGGCGCGGATGGACGTCACCGGTGTGTTCGGGTACTCCGACGAGGACGGCACCGAGGCAGCGACGTACGACGGGAAGTTGGACGACGACGAGATCCGGGCGCGCACCGAGCACGTCACCGCGCTGGTCGAGGAGCTGAACGCGCAACGGGCCGAGGAGCGGATCGGTGAGACCGTCGACGTCCTGGTCGAGTCGGTCTCCGACGGCGAGATCGTCGGTCGGGCTGCCCACCAGGGCCCGGAGGTGGACGGCTCGACGTACCTCCTGGGCGTGGGGGCCGGAAACGTGACCGTGGGGGACCTGGTGCGGGCCGACGTGGTCGCCGCCGAGGGTGTCGACCTCTACGCGAAGGAGCCGGTGTGACCGGGGGCGATACCCAGAGCAACGTCAACGTGCCGAACGCATTGACGACGCTCCGGATCCTGATGGTGCCGGTCTTCGGCTGGGCGCTGCTCCACGACGGGGGCGACTCGATCACCTGGCGGTTCGTGGCGTTCCTGATCTTCGTCGGCGCGATGATCACCGACAAGATCGACGGTGACATCGCCCGCAAGCACAACCTGGTGACCAACTTCGGCAAGATCGCCGACCCGATCGCAGACAAGGCGATCACCGGGATGGCGTTCATCGGGCTCTCCATCGTCGGAGAGATCTGGTGGTGGGTCACGATCGTGGTGCTGCTCCGGGAGTGGAGCGTCACCCTGCTGCGGCTGTCGGTCCTCAACCAGGTCGTGATCGCGGCGTCCTCGAGCGGCAAGCTCAAGACCACGCTCCAGGCGATCGCGCTGAGCGGACTCACCCTCCCGTTCCCCCACGGAGACGCGCACGGCGGCGCGTTCGACACGTTCGGCGCCGTGGGCGAGGTGCTCTTCTACGTCAGCCAGGTGGCGCTCGCCGGCGCCGTGGCGATGACGTTGTGGTCGGGGTACGAGTTCTTCCGCGACGTGTGGCGTCAGCGCGACGATCTTCGTTCGCGCACCGGCAACTGACCACAGTTTCGTCACCGAAACTTCATCAAGTCATGTCCCATGCCCGGGCCGGGCGGGGGTTAGTGTGTCCGCGGCTTCCCCGCTTCTACCTCCCTCGCTCCACTCTCCCGAAGGGCATCTCGACCGTGTTCGCGACTTCTTCTCGCCGCCGGGGGCTCGTCGCCGCCAGCGTGCTCGGCCTGCTGGCCGCTCCCCTCGCACTGATCGCCGCTCCCGCCCAGGCCGCCAGCACCGGCCTGATCATCACCGAGGTGTACGGCGGTGGCGGCAACTCTGGTGCCAACCTCAACGCCGACTTCGTCGAGATCAAGAACATCTCCGCGTCGCCGATCTCGCTGAACGGCAAGTCGCTCCAGTACCGCTCCTCGGCGTGGCACCGGCGCCCCAACGGGGTCGCGCGCCTGTCCGGCACGGTGCCCGGCGGGTGCGCACTTCCTGATCCAGACCAGCACCGAGGGCGACCACCGACGGTCGCCGCTGCTCGGCGCCCGACGACCTGCTGGTCAGCAGCGTCAACATGGCCGCGGCGCGGCGGACGGTCGTGGCTGGCCAACGGCACGACGAGCCAGACCCTGCCGACGGGCTCGATCCTCAACAACGCGAACGTGATCGACCTGGTCGGCTTCGGCGGCACCAACACCTTCGAGACCGCGCCCGACCGCCGCTCCATCGATCGACCACCTCCGCCCGGCGCACCAACGAGGCCGCCGACGGCGACAACAACGGAGCGGACTTCACCGCCGGCACCCAGACCCCGTCCGTCTGCGGCGCTGCGTGCGAGCACGAGCCGCCGGCCGGAGGGTGAGTACACGATCGACGAGATCCAGGGCACCGGCGCTCGGCCTCGCCCGGTGCGCGGCGACACCGCCACCACCCGTACGGCGTCGTGACCGCGACGTACCCGACCGGTGGCTACAACGGCATCTACATCCAGACCGAGGGCACCGGCGGCGCCACCGACGCCACCCCCGGCGCGTCCGACGCGGTCTTCGTGTTCGGCGCCAACTCCGGCGCCGCCACGCTCGAGATCGGCGACTTCGTCGAGGTCGTCGGCGAGGTCACCGAGTTCGCCGGTTCCACTCAGCTGGTCCCGCGCCGCCGGCGGCGTCACCGTGCTGCACGAGGCTCGGTCGGACCCGGTCACCCCGCTGGCCTCCGGGCTGCCCGTGCCACCGAGCCGAGAAGGAGTCGCACGAGGGCGAGCTGTTCGCGCCGACCGGCCCGTTCACCGTCACCAACACCTTCCCGACCAACGGCTTCGCCGAGATCTGGCTGGCCGCGCAGGACGGCCCGCTGGTGCAGGGCACCGAGCTCTACGACGCCCAGGGCATCGAGGACGACGCCCACGAGGCGCAGAACGTCCAGCGCCAGGTGGCCCTCGACGACGGCGCGAGCATCAACTACCTGAACCCCGCCAACCAGGACACCCCGCTGCCCTGGCTGACGCCGGGGCGTTCGATCCGCGTCGGCGCGTCGGTCACGATCGACGATCCGGTGATCTTCGAGTTCCGCAACAACCTGTGGAAGTTCCAGCCGCAGCACCAGCTCACCGGTGACGGATCGTCGCTCGCGACGTTCGAGGACACCCGACCGGCCAACCTGAACTCCGCAGGAGGTTGGTGGCGAGCTGAGCATCGGCACGTTCAACGTCCTCAACTACTTCAACACCACCGGCCGCGACTACATCCGCGACGGGGGTGCCTGCACGTTCTTCGTCGACCGCGAGCAGAACCCGGTCGGCGTGAACTCGTGCGGCTCGCCCACAGCCGGTGACGGCAACGGTCCGCGAGGCGCGGCCCAGGCCGACGACTTCGCTGCCCAGCAGACCAAGATCGTCCGCGCGATCAACACCATGGACACCGACATCGTGTCCCTGGAGGAGATCGAGAACAGCGTGAAGCTGCTCTCCGCCGCAGACCAGCGGTGACCGGGACGACGCCGTCAAGGCGCTGGTCGCCGCGCTGAACGCCGATGCCGGCTCGACCCGGTGGGCCGCGGTGCTCTCGCCGCCGGCCGCCGAGCTGCCGACGCTCGCCGAGCAGGACACCATCCGCAACGCGTTCATCTACAACCCCGCCACGGTCGAGCCCGTGGGCAAGTCCCGCGTGCTGACGGGCATCGCGGCGTTCGGCAACGCGCGTGAGCCGCTGGCGCAGGCGTTCAAGAAGGTCGGTGACACCAACGCCAACGCGTTCGGCGTCATCGTCAACCACTTCAAGTCCAAGGGCTCCGGTGTCGACGACGGCACCGGCCAGGGCCTCGCGAACGCCGACCGGGTCGCGCAGGCCCGGGCGCTGGCCGACTTCGCCGACCAGTTCCAGGCGTCCCGCGACCTCGGGACCGTCTTCCTGACCGGTGACTTCAACTCCTACTCGCAGGAGGACCCGATGCAGGTCCTCGACGACGCGGGCTGGACCAACCTGGAGTCCGACCAGAGCCCCGAGTACAGCTACAGCTTCTCGGGCCGCTCCGGTTCGCTCGACCACGTGCTCGTCAACGACGGCGCTGCGTCGAGCGTGACCGGCGTCGACATCTGGGACATCAACGCCGGCGAGTCGGTGGCCTACCAGTACAGCCGCCGCAACTACAACATCACCCAGTTCTTCAACGCGGATGACGTGTTCGCGGCCTCGGACCACAACCCCGAGATCGTGGGCTTCGACCTGCCGGTCGAGCCGGAGACGCAGACGATCCAGATCCTGGGCACGAACGACTTCCACGGCCGGATCGCCAACGACCCCGCCTCCTCGGCGGCCGGCGCGGCAGTCATGGCCGGCGCCATCGACGAGCTGCGCGCCCAGAACCCGAACACGGTGTTCGCGGCGGCGGGCGACCTGATCGGCGCCTCGACGTTCGAGTCCTTCATCGCGAACGACAAGCCGACGATCGACGCGCTCAACGCGGCGGGGCTCGAAGTCAGCTCGGTGGGCAACCACGAGTTCGACCAGGGTTACGACGACCTCGTGAACCGCGTGATGGCGCCGTACGACGAGACGACCAACCCCGACGGTGGTGCCGCGTGGCAGTACCTCGCGGCGAACGTCGACGAGCCAGGCGACGCCGACCTCATCCCCGACACCTGGACCACCCAGTTCGGTGACGTCGAGGTGGGCTTCGTGGGTGCGGTCACCGAGCACCTGCCCGAGCTGGTCTCGCCCGGCGGCATGCAGGGCGTCACGGTCACCGACATCGTCGACTCGACGAACGCGGCGGCCGACCAGCTCAAGGCCGACGGCGCCGACATCGTCGTGATGCTCGTCCACGAGGGTGCCCCTGGCACCGACTGCGACGACGATGGACGACGACCCGACGTCCGACTTCGGCGGCATCATCTCCGGGGTCAACGCCAACGTCGACGCCATCATCTCCGGCCACACCCACCTCGCCTACAACTGCAAGTTCCCGGTCGTGGGCTGGGAGGACCGGCCGGTGACCGAGCGGCCCGTGGTCTCTGCCGGCCAGTACGGCGCGGCGCTGAACCGGCTGAGTTTCCAGGTCGACGAGACGGGTGCCGTGACCGGCATCTCCCAGCGGATCCTGAACCTCAAGCAGGGCCAGACCCCGCTGTACGACGCGGACGCCGACGTCGCCGCGATCGTCGCCTCCGCTGTGGCCGAGGCCGACGTGCTGGGCTCGGTGCCGATCGGTGACATCGCTGGCGGCTTCAACCGCGCGAAGCTGGCCGACGGAACGCACCGAGAACCGCGGCGCCGAGTCGACCCTCGGCAACCTGGTCGCCGAGGTGCAGCGGGCGCAGACGCCGGAGACGGTGGGGAGTGCCCAGATCGCGTTCATGAACCCGGGCGGCCTTCGGGCCGACATGGTCGGGACCGGCACCGGCGCGTTCCCGCGCGAGCTCACCTACAAGCAGGCCGCCACGGTCCAGCCCTTCGCCAACACCCTGGTGAACATGGACCTCACCGGTGCCCAGATCAAGCAGGCACTGGAGCAGCAGTGGCAGCCGGCCGGTGCGTCGCGGCCGTTCCTGCGGCTCGGCGCGTCCGAGGGCTTCACCTACACCTACGACCCGGACGCCGCAGCCGGCTCCCGGGTCACGGGGATGTGGCTCGACGGCGTGCCGGTGGCGGCGGGAACGTCCTACTCGGTGACGGTGAACTCGTTCCTCGCCACCGGTGGTGACAACTTCGGCGCGTTCGCCGGAGGCGCCAACAAGCAGGACACCGGCGTGACGGACCTGCAGGCCATGGTCGACTACATGGAGGCCAACACCGGCGGCGCCAACCCGGCGCTTCCGGTCGACTACAGCCAGCGGGCTGTGGGCGTGAACTTCCCGGCCGGCGCGCCGGCGACCTACGCCGCCGGCGAGGAGATCTCGTTCGGTCTCACATCGCTGTCGATGACCGGTCCCGGCGACCAGACCGACAGCTCGGTCTCGGTCAGCATCGACGGGGTGGAGCTCGGAACCGCTCCGGTCACCACGACCAAGCAGACCGCACTCCCCGGCTTCGACGAGGTCGGAACGGCCAGCGTCGAGGTCACGGTGCCCGACGACGTGGAGAGTGGTCCCGCGACGCTGGTCGTCACCGGTGCCACGACCGGGACCGAGACGCTGGTGCCGGTCGTGCTCGAGGCGGTCGAGGAGCCCGAGCTGGAGACCACCACGGTCTCCGCGGCCGGTAGCTCCTTCGCCTACGGGCAGACCGGCTCGATCGACGTCACCGTCAGCTCGGCGACGCCGGCCACCGGCCAGGTCGAGGTCCGGAACGGCAGTCAGGTGCTCGCGACGGGGTCGTTGACCAATGCGATGGCCACGCTCACGCTCCCGGTCGGGTCGCTGAACCCGGGCTCCTACGAGCTCGAGGTGCGCTACCTCGGCGACGCGACGCACGCGCCGTCGAGCAGCACGGTGGACGTGACGGTGACCAAGGCGATGCCCACGCTCACGGTGGACCGGACGCCGGCGGTCGTGGTCCGCAACCAGACCCGCGTGCGCCTCGACGTGGCGGTCCTGGCGCCTGGCTTCACCGTGGACGGCACGGTCCGCGTCCGACCGATCGGGGCGGGCTACATGATCGATCAGGAGCTGGTGAACGGGCAGACCTCGTTCCTGCTGCAGCCGTTCAAGACCGCAGGCACGAAGACGGTCGTCATCCGGTTACATAGGCAGCGACCTCGCCACCGCGGCGGAGCGGGAGATCACGTTCCGGGTGCGGCCTCGCTGACCCTCGTCAGTCCGGAGTTCGTCCGGCCGCGCCCGCGAGTGCGAGCGCGGCCTGGACGAGCGCCAGGTGGCTGAACGCCTGCGGGAAGTTCCCGGCCATCCGTTCACCGACGACGTCGTACTCCTCCGAGAGGAGTCCGACGTCGTTGGTGAGTCCGACGAGGCGGTCGAAGAGCTGCTCGGCGTCGTCGCGCCGACCGGCGGCGACGTACGCCGAGACCAGCCAGAACGAGCACGCCAGGAACGGGTGCTCGTCGCCCCTGAGCCCGTCGACGCCCGACTCGGTGCGGTAGCGCAGCAGCAGCCCGCCGCGCATCAGGTCCTGCTCGACGGCTTCGATCGTGCCGAGCATCCGTGGGTCATCGCCCTCGATGAAGCCGATCAGCGGCAGCACCAGCAGTGAGGCGTCCACCTCGGTCGTGTCGTAGTGCTGTATGAACGAGTTTCGCTCCGCATCGAAGCCGCGGTCCATGACCTCGGCGCGCACCTCATCGCGGATCGCGCGCCACTTGTCGACCGGGCCTTCGCGTTCGTGCTCCTCGACCGCGTGCACCGCTCGGTCGAACGCCGCCCACACCATCGCCCGTGAGTGGGTGAAGTGCTGCACCGGTCCGCGGATCTCCCACAGCCCGTGGTCGGGTTCCCGCCAGGTCTCGGCGAGCCGGGCGACCAGCTTGCGCTGGAGCGACCAGGCGTTGTCGTCGCCGGGCACACCTGCGTCACGACTGCGCGACAGCGCGATCATGACCTCGCCCAGCACGTCCGTCTGACGCTGCCTGACCGCGCCGTTCCCGATCCGCACCGGGCGTGATCCGGCGTACCCCGGCAGGTGCTCGAGCTCGATCTCCGGGAGCCGGCGACCGCCGTCCACGGCGTACATGATCTGGAGGTCCTCGGGGTCCCCGGCGGCGGCGCGCAGGAGCCAGGTCTTCCACGCCTCCGCCTCGTCGGTGGCGCCGGCGCCGATCAGCGACTCCAGGGTGAGCGCCGCGTCGCGCAGCCAGCAGTAGCGGTAGTCCCAGTTGCGCTCGCCGCCGAAGTCCTCGGGCAGCGAGGTCGTGGGTGCCGCGACGATCCCGCCGGTGTGCTCGTGGGTGAGGAGCCGCAGCGTGAGCAGTGAGCGCGCGACGACGTCGCGATGGGGGACCGCGGACAGATCGCAGTTCTCGAGCCACTCCCGCTCCGCCTTGACGGTCGCCTTGAGGCGCTTGCGCATCCGGTCCCGCTCGGGCGGTGGATCGGACGACGGCACCCAGGTCGTGGAGAACGTCAGCACGTCACCGGCCTCCACGTCGAACTCGTCGACGTGTCGGTAGGAGTCGTCGGCATGGGGCAGGCGAGGGCCACGCAGCACCAGCTGGTCCGGGCCGGCGACCGCGCTGATGACGTCGTCGCGACCGATCCGCTGCCGGGTCACCCAGGGACGCACGTGCCCGTAGTCGAGCCGGACGACCCAGACGTGCTGCATGGTCACCGTGCCTTCGACCCCGGTGAGCCGGCGGACCACGTCGGCCCGGTCGTCGGCTTCGGGCATCAGGTCGAGCAGGGTCACGACCCCGTGCTCGGTGGTGAACGTCGTCTCGAGGGCGGTGGAGTCGTCGAGATAGCGCCTGGTCGAGGTGAACTGGCCGGTCGGGCAGAGCTGCCAGTGGCCGTGGTCCTCGGTCCCGAGCAGCGCTGCGAAGCAGGCCGAGGAGTCGAACCGCGGGAGGCAGAGCCAGTCGATCGAGCCGTTGCGGCCCACGAGTGCGGCGGTGTGCCGGTCCCCGATCAGGGCGTAGTCCTCGATGGGGAGCGCCATGCCGTTCACTATGTCCTACGGTCGACCCGTGGACGTGCGGGCGGTGCTGGACCTGCTGGCGAGTCGCGGGGAGACCCTGGCGACCGCGGAGTCGCTCACCGGCGGCCGCCTGGCGTCGCTGGTCACGGCGGTGCCCGGCGCCTCACGCGTGTACGTCGGCGGCGTGGTGGCCTACGCGACGTCGGTCAAGCAGGAGTTGCTCGGGGTCTCGGACGCGCTGGTGGCACGCCACGGCGTGGTGTCGCCCGAGTGTGCCCGGGAGATGGCCGAGGGCGCGCGGTACCGGTTGGGCGCGACGTACGCCATCAGCACGACCGGCGTCGCGGGCCCGGACCCGCAGGAGGGGCATCCTGCGGGGACGGTGTTCGTCGGCATCGCGGGTCCGGGGGACGTCAACGCGCTGGCCCTCGAGCTCGCAGGCGACCGGTCCACGATCCAGGAGCGCACCTGCGCCGAGGCGCTCGCCGGCTTTGCGGGCGTCCTGCGGCGGGAAGAACCGGGCCTCGGGTAGCGTTGGCCCCCTAGCATGAACTGGAGGAGGTGACTCACATGGTGTTGTTCCGACGGCTGCTCGGCGACGTGCTCCGCAACAAGCGGCTTCAGCGCGGCATGACCCTGCGTGAGGTCTCCGCCGAGGCCCGGGTCTCGCTCGGGTACATCTCCGAGATCGAGCGTGGCCACAAGGAAGCCTCCTCCGAGCTGCTCGCCTCGCTGTGCGGCGCGCTCGACGTGCCGCTGTCGGAGGTCCTGCGCGACGTCTCCTCCCTGGTCGCGGTCGAGGAGACCCCGACCCTCACCCAGGTCCCGTCCGGCCCCGAGGTCGTCGCCTCCGCCGCCTGATCGTCACGGCTCCGGTTGGCACCCCGGACAGAAGTACGACGAACGCTCGCGACCCGGAGGGCCGAGCTGCTCGACGTCGACGGCCGTGCCGCACCGCGGGCACGGGTTCCTGCGACGGCCGTACACCCACATCCGCTGTCGCATCGTGTCGGCGCTCGCGGCCATCAGCTCCTGCGCCTTCGTCACGAGTGCAGTCAGGTCGGGGACGGCGGCCACCGGGGTGCGGGGGTGCACGCGCAGCGCGAAGCAGCTCTCGGCGGCCCACATCGTGCCGATGCCCGCGAGGTTGCGCTGGTCGAGCAGGGCGTCCCTGATCGTGTCGTCGGGATGCTCCTGCAGTCGCCGGACCGCCTCGGCGGGATCCCAGTCGGGTCCCAGCAGGTCCGGGCCGAGGTGGGCGACCGGGTCGTCCTCGCGGTCGCGCGGGAGCAGCTCGACCACGCCGAGGGAGAAGCCGACCGCGTTGCGCTCGGCCGTCGTCAGCACGATCCTCGCCTGGTGCCACGGGCGTCCCCACTTCTGCCCCGGCGTGTAGACCCGCCAGCTGCCCTCCATCTTGAGGTGGGTGTGGACCGACCACCGTTCGTCACCCCGGTCGACGCGGGTGAACAGGTGCTTGCCACGGGTGACGGTGCCGACCACGACTCCTCCGGACAGGTCGGCCGTCGCGTGCTGGGGCACCCGGAAGTCGGTCGCGGTCAGCACCTGGCCGGCCAGCGCCTGGTCGAGCCGCCGCGCAGTGCGGACGACGGCGTCGCCCTCAGGCACGCAGCCGCAGTCCCTTCGGGGTGGCGACGAAGCCGGCCGCGCTCAGCGCCGCCCGCAGCGGCGTGGCTCCGGAGCCGAGCAGGGCGGTGCCGTCGGCCTTCTCGACCGTCAGCCGTCCGAGCTGGCCACGGCGTACGGCGGTCGCGAGCGCCTCGGTGGCGGGGGAGAGGATCTCGCCGTCGTCGGACCAGGTGAGCAGGGTCTTGCCACCGCGCTCGACGTACAGCGTGAGGACTCCGTCGACCAGCACGACCAGCGCCCCAGCCTTGCGGCCGGGCCGGTGTCCGCCGTCCATGTCGGGCCAGGGCAGTGCGGCGCCGTACGGGTTGGCGGGGTCGGTGGCGGCGAGCGTGACCGCGGCCGGCTTGTCGGAGGTGACCTCGGTGAAGGTGCGGAGCCGGTCGACCGAGCCGGCGGTGCCGAACTGGGCGGCGCCGAGGCCGTCGACGAAGTAGCCGCGACGGCATCGGCCTGACTCCTCGAACGCCGAGAGCACCTTGTAGACGGCGGCGAAGCCGCCGGGGGTGCGCTCGCTCTGGACCGCGCCGCGGGTGACGACGCCGTGCCGGTCGAGCAGTCGCTCGGCGGCGGCGTGCGCGCGCCGGGTCGGGTCGGTGTCGAGCGCGGGCAGCAGCGCCCAGCGCCCGGCGGTGTGGGGAGGGCCGCTGCGGAGCACCCGCGGTCCGGGCCGACGTTGCCGGTGGCTGCCGCGACCACCGATCAGCGAGCGCAGCGGCGCGAGCGTGTCGTTGCCGATCCGGCCGGCCCACACGAGGTCCCAGAGGACATCGGCGAGCGGCTCGTCGAGGAGGTCGACGGCGTGGCCGAGCTGGCGGAAGAACCAGGCCCCGCCCGGCTCGAGCGCCTCGAGGACCGCTTGGTGAGCCTCGGAGTGCTCGAACGGAGCCGGCTCCGGCAAGGTCAGCGGTGCCTGGTCGGCGAGGTGGAGCGACACCCAGCCGTCCTGACCCGGGAGGGCGCCGTGTCCGGCCCACACCACGTCGCCTGCGCTGGTGAGCTCGTCGAGCAGGGCGGGCTCGTAGTCGCGGACCCGGCTCGGCAGCACCAGCGACTCCAGCGCACTGGCCGGGACCGGGCAGCCGGCGAGCTGGCCGACCACCGTGAGGACGCCGTCGACGCCGCGCGGCCGGCCGCCGACGTGCTGCCAGGCGGAGAGGAACCGGGCGAGCACCGGCGCCTCGACCGGCTCGATCTCCTGCCGCAGCCGGGCCAGCGAGCGGCGCCGGAGCCGCCGGAGCACCTCGGCGTCGCACCACTCGATGCCCGAGCCGGAGGGCCGGAACTCGCCGTCGAGCACGCGACCCTGCGCCCCCAGCCGCTGCAGCGTCTGCCGCACGACGGCCGCGCCGAGCCCGAGCCGGACGGCGACCTCATCGGCGACGAACGGGCCGTGGGTGCGCGCGAACCGACCGACCAGGTCGGCCAGCGGGTCGTCGACCGGATCGGCGAAGGCGTCCGGAGTCCCGGGCGGGACGGGTACGCCGAGTCCGTCGCGCAACCGCGCGACGTCCTCCACGACGGCCCACCGCTCCTCGCCCGCGATCCGGACCTCGACGACCCGGCGGGCGTCGGTCAGCGACCCGAGCCACCCGTCGACGTCGGCTCCGTCGAGCGCCCGGGCGACGACCTCGCCGGTCGTGAGCGGCCCGAGCAGTCGCAGCAGGTCGACGGCGCCCTCGGCGTCGCGGACCCGGCGGTCGGGGGCGAGCCGCTGCAGCTCCGCCTCGACCTCGGCCAGCACCTCGGGGTCGAGCAGCTCGCGCAGCTCCGCGCGGCCGAGCAGCTCGGCGAGCAGCCCCTGGTCGAGGCTGAGGGCGGCCGCACGGCGCTCGGCGAGGGGTGAGTCGCCTTCGTAGACGAACTGCGCGACGTACCCGAACAGCAGGGTGCGGGCGTACGGCGACGGCTGGGTGGTCGCGACGTCGACGACCGAGACCTCGCGCCGATCGACCCGCTTCATCAGGTTCACCAGGCCGGGCAGGTCGTAGACGTCCTGGAGGCACTCACGGACGGCTTCGAGCACGATCGGGAACGACGGGTAGCGCGACGCGACCTCGAGCAGCTGGGCGGCGCGCTGCCGCTGCTGCCACAAGGGGCTGCGCCGGCCCGGGTCGCGGCGCGGTAGCAGCAGCGCGCGGGCCGCGCACTCGCGGAACCGGCTGGCGAACAACGCGCTGCCGCCCACCTCGGTGGTGACGATCTCCTCGATCTCGTCGGGCTCGAAGGCGACGACCTCGCCCGTCGGCGGCTCGGCGTCCGTGTCGGGGATCCGTACGACGATGCCGTCGTCTGACGCCACCGCCTGCCCGTCGATGCCGTACCGCTCGCGGAGCCGGGCGTTGATGGCCAGCGCCCACGGCGCGTGCACCGGGACGCCGTACGGCGAGTGCACGACCAGCCGCCAGTCGCCGAGCTCGTCGCGGAACCGCTCGACGAGCAGCGAGACGTCGCTCGGCACGGTGCGGGTGGCCTCGGCCTGCTCGGCGACGTAGGCGACGAGGTTGCTCGCGGCGTACTCGTCGAGCCCGCGCTCGCGCGCGAGCGCCTCCGCCTTCTTCGTCGGCAGGGCGGCCAGCTCGCGGGTGAACGCGCCGACCGCCTCGCCGAGCTCGGCGGGGCGGCCGAGGGTATCGCCCTTCCAGAAGGGCAGCCGCCCGGGGACGCCGGGCGCGGGGGTGACCATCACCCGGTCGTGGGTGATGTCCTCGATCCGCCAGCTGGTCGCGCCGAGCGCGAAGACGTCACCTACCCGCGACTCGTAGACCATCTCCTCGTCGAGCTCGCCCACCCGGCGGCCAGTGCCTTCACCGACGAGGTAGACCCCGAAGAGGCCGCGGTCGGGGATGGTGCCGCCACTGGTGACCGCGAGTCGCTGGGCGCCGGGTCGACCGGTGATGGTGCCGGTGACGCGGTCCCAGACGATGCGCGGGCGCAGCTCGGCGAACTCGTCGGAGGGGTAGCGGCCGGCGAGCAGGTCGAGGGTGGCGTCGTACGCGGAGCGGGGGAGGGTGGCGAACGACGCGCTTCGCCGGACCAGGACGAAGAGCTCGTCGACGTCCCACGCGTCGAGCGCGGTCACGGCCACCACCTGCTGGGCGAGTACGTCGAGCGGGTTGGTCGGGACCCGCAGGCTCTCGATCGCACCCTCACGCATCCGCTGCACGGCCACGGCGGTCTGCGCCAGGTCGCCGCGGTGCTTCGGGAACAGCACCCCGCGACTGACCTCGCCGACCTGGTGGCCCGCGCGGCCCACCCGCTGGAGCGCACTGGCGACGCTGGGCGGCGACTCGATCTGCACGACCAGGTCGACCGCACCCATGTCGATGCCGAGCTCGAGGCTGCTGGTGGCGACGACCGCCGGCAGGCGACCGGCCTTGAGGTCGTCCTCGATCAGGGCCCGTTGCTCCTTGGAGACCGAGCCGTGGTGGGCCTTGGCCAGGACGGTGTCGGTGGCGCGGGAGGACCCGGACTGCGCCATGATCTGCGCGGGTGGTCGGTCGTCGTCGGAGCGACCACTGGCGATCTCGTTGAGCCGCGCGGTGAGCCGCTCGGCGAGCCGACGGCTGTTGGAGAAGACGATCGTGGACCGGTGCCGGCCGATCAGCTCGGCCACCCGCTCCTCGACGTGCGGCCAGATCGACTGGCTGCGGTCTGGGCTCTCCGCCCCAGAATCAGACAGAGCCTCGTCGTACTCCTCAGGGGCGGTCATGTCCTCGACCGGGACGACGACCTGGAGGTCCCAGGCCTTCTCGCTGGGCGGCGCCACGATCTCTACCGGCGCCTGGCCGCCGAGGAAGCGGGCGACCTCCTCGTGGGGCCGGACCGTCGCGGACAGGCCGACCCGTTGTGCGGGTCGCTCGAGCAGCGCGTCGAGGCGCTCGAGGGTGAGCGCGAGATGAGCGCCGCGCTTGGTGCCGGCGACGGCGTGCACCTCGTCGAGGATCACGGTCTCGACGTGGCGCAGCGACTCGCGCGCCTGGCTGGTCAGCATGAGGAACAGCGACTCGGGGGTGGTGATGAGGATGTCGGGCGGGGAGGTCGTGAGCCTGCGGCGGTCGGCGGCCGGGGTGTCACCGCTGCGGACGCCGACCCGGATCTCCGGCAGCGACTCGCCGAGCCGCTCGGCGGTGTGGCGGATGCCGGCCAGCGGCGCCCGGAGGTTCCGCTCGACGTCGACGGCGAGCGCTTTCAGCGGCGACACGTAGAGAACCCGGCAGCGCTGCTTCGCGGGAGGCACCGGCTCGGTGAGCAGCCGGTCGAGCGACCAGAGGAACGCGCTGAGGGTCTTGCCCGATCCGGTGGGGGCCACCACGAGGGCGTTGTTGCCCTTGCTGATCGACTCCCAGGCACCCTCCTGCGCGGGCGTGGGCGCCGCGAAGGCCGCGGCGAACCAGGTGCGCGTGGGTTCGCTGAAGCGGTCGAGTGCGAGCACGCGACCATCTTGACACCGCGCACCGACACGCCAGGTTCCGCACCATGGCGGATCGGCGCAGACTGGGACCAGGCCGTACGACAGTCGCACGGTGCACGTTGGAAGCACGTTGAAGGGACGTGACGAGCATGACGACCAAGACCTGGATGGTGCAGGTACACCTCGACGAGCAGGGCGATGACACCTTCGCCGACGCTGTCCTCACCGCAGACGCCAAGGACGAGGTGCACGGTCGCGGCACAAGCCGCCGGAACCCGACCGACGAGGCCTCTCCACAGATCGGGGACGAGCTCGCCGCCGCCCGCGCCTTGTCCGACCTGGCCCATCAGCTGCTGTCCGCGGCAGCGAGCGACATCGAAGCGCGGACGCGTCAGCAGGTGAACTCGCTGGACCTCTGACACCCCGACGGACGTCGAATCCCTTCGCCGACAGGAGCTGTCCTGGGCCACACTGTCGCGGTGCGATTCCCCGACGACGTCCCGACCCTGACCGACGGCGTGGTCACGCTGCGGGCCCATCAGCCCGCCGACGTGCCGCGCATCGTGGAGCAGTGCCTCGATCCCGAGTCGATCAGCTGGACCACGGTCCCGACGCCGTACGACGAGGGCGAGGCTGAGGACTGGATCACGAAAGTCGTCCCTGCTGGCTGGGCCGGGGACACGACGTACTGCTTCGCGATCGAGCACGAAGGTCGGTTCGCGGGGTCGGTCGACCTGCGGATGCGGAGCGGCGGCGAGGCCGAGCTCGGCTTCGGCCTGCACCCCGCGGCGCGTGGCGGCGGCGTGATGCGCCGGGCGCTGGACCTACTGCTGGACTGGGGTTTCGGGCGCGGCGTCGAGGTCGTGCACTGGCGTGCGTTCGTCGGGAACTGGTCCTCACGCCGGACCGTGTGGGCGCTCGGGTTCAGCTTCGGTCCCACGATCCCGCGGCTGCTGCCGCACCGGGGCGAGCGACGGGACGCCTGGACCGGGTGGCTCGGGTCCGACGACCCACGCGAGCCCGGCGAGCCGTGGCTGGAGCCGCCGGTGATCGAGGCGGACGGGGTGCGGCTGCGGCCGTGGCGCGAGGAGGACGGGCCTCGGCTGGTCGAGGCGGCCAACGACCCGGTGCTGCGCGAGTGGATCCCCGACACGCCGCTGCCGCGGTCGCTCGACGCCGTGCCGGGCTACCTGACCCGGGTTCAACTCGGGGCTGCGACCAACGGCCGGGTGGCGTGGTGCGTCGCCGACGCCGAGACCGACCTGGCGCTCGGGAACGTCGCGCTGTTCGAGTTCGAGGACGAGGGCGACGACCTGACCGCCCAGGTCGGGTACTGGTCGCACCCGGCCGGGCGGGGGCGCGGCGTGATGGCGGCCGCGCTGCGGCTGGTGACCGACTGGGCGCTCCGGCGTACCGCCGAAGGCGGGCTGGGCGCGCGTCGTCTCTATCTGCTCACGTCGGTCCGCAACCTGGGATCCCGCCGGCTGGCGGAGCGGGCGGGGTTCGAGCACGTCGGCACCGAGCGGAGATCGGCACCACTTGCTGGGGGCGGGTACGAGGACAATGCTCTCTACGACCGACTGCGGGAGGAAGGGCGCTGAGCCCATGGGAAGTCAGCACGCACCCGCCCGCGGGATGTTCGCGAACGGGATGGAGTACCTGACCTGGGGAGCCGGGCCGAAGACGCTGCTGTTCATTCCGGGAGGCCCGGGAAGTGGGGTTCCCCAGGGCATGTCGGCCCGGATGGCCCGTCGCTGGTTCGACCCGTTCGTGGGGGCCGGGTACGTCGTCTGGTACGTCACCCGCCGCAGGAACATGCCGCCGGGCTACACCGTCGCTGACATGGCGGACGACTACGCGCAGGCCATCTCCGACGAGCTCGGCGGTCGGGTCGACCTCGTGGTGGGCGAGTCGTACGGCGGCATGATCGTGCAGTTCCTGGCCGCCCGGCATGGCGACTCTCTCGGTCACGTCGCGGTCGTGGTCGCCGCCGCCGATGTCAGTGAGTGGGGCAAGGAGGTCGACGCCCGGATCGCCGCGGCGCTCGCCGGTGGCGACCGCCCCGGAGTGGGGAGGGCCTTCGCCGAGTACGTCCTGCCGGGTGATCGCAGCAGATGGGTCCGACGGTTGGTCGGACCGTGGATCGCGCGGAGCCTGCTGTCAGGGAAGAACTACCCGCCGGGAGACATGCTGGTCGAGGTGGAGGCGGAGATCGCGTTCGACGCCCGGCCGGTGCTGCCCGACATCGCCGTGCCCGTCGTGCTCCTGTGCGGTGACAGCGACCGGTTCTTCCCGCAGGACCTCGTCGAGGAGACCGTTGGGCTGATCCCGGACTGCACGCTGGTCACCTACGAGGGGATGGGTCACATGAAGGCTGCGACCAGCCGGCAGGTGCCTGTGGACGTGCTCGCGTACGTCGACGGGCGCTGACCGAGGATCAGAGCAGGCCCAGTCCGGTCGCGTGGCGTCGTACGACATCGGAGTCGGCGGCGAGCACGAACGGCACGTCCTCTGACCAGCCGCCGCTGACCTGCTCGACCCGGCCGTCGCCCGGGTCGAGCCGCACCTCGCGGATGTACGTCGCCAGGATCCGCCCCGGATGCTCCCGGACCGTGTCCGCGTAGATCTCGGGGTCCTTCTCCCCGGAGTCGCCGATGAGGACGAAGTCCAGCTCCGGGTGCTGTTCGAGGATCTCGTCGATCCGGGCGTGCTTCTGCTCGCGGCCGGCGGCGGTGCCCAGCAGGTCGCGCAGGAGCACGGGACCGTCGGGGAACCCGCGGTGCTCCAGGAACGCCGCCAGGAAGCTGTGCAGGTTCCACGGGCTGGAGGAGACGTAGAAGACCGGGTTGGCGTCCGCGGCGAGGTCGCGATAGAGCTCCGGCGCGCCCGGGAACGGCGTCCGGGTCAGCGCCGACCCGGTGAGCGTCTGCCGGATCATGTGCCCCACCCGCTGGACGCCGGTCTCGAGGATCGTGTCGTCGATGTCGGAGATGACCCCGAACCGGGCGTCCTTCCCCGGCACTCGGACCGGCAGACTGGTGGTGTGCGGCCCGGCGATTCCGCGGTACTCGTCGGCGAGCTCGACGGTGCCGTCCGTCCACGGGCTGACGAGCTGCTCGGGGTCGGGCTCGAGGCGGATCCGGAAGTAGCCCTCGGCGTCGGTGACCGTCTCGACGGTCGTGCCAGCGACGGTGATCCGCAGCGGGACGGCCGGGAGCTCGTCGGTGAGGAAGTGCCGCACTGTGCGCCACACGGCCGCCCCGACACCCTCACCCTCCACCGCGTCCGTCGGCGGCGGGTCGTCGAGCACCCGCCCCCGTACGACGACCCCCGCCGTACTCCCGTGTCCCAGATAGGGCTCGATCCGGAAGTCGTCCGGCGTACGCCCCCGCGCCCGGCGCCGCCGCGCCGCGTCCCACGTGTCCTCCAGGCGAAGGACCCAGCGGGGGACGGCCATGGCAGGACCTTAGTTGTTGGCGGGTCCGCCGATGCAGGACCGGCTATCCGTCGAGCAACGGAAGCAGCGTGACGCCGGTGGGTGCGGCAGGCACGCAGCAGGAGAGGTCGTCGCGACAGGCGGACGGCGGCGTCGACGCCTCCAAGTCGTCACGGACGCCGTTCAGCTGAGCCGCGAAGGCCGTCAGGTCGGCGATGCGGGCAGCGATCTGGGCCTGCTTCTCGTCGATGAGCCGCACCACCCGGTCCTTGGCGTTGCCACAGTCGGCCCCGCCCCACACGGGCAGCAGTTCCGCGATCTGCGGGCAGCTCAGCCCGAGCGCCCGCGCCCGCGAGACGAACAGCAGCCGGGTGGCGGCGTCCTGGTCGTAGTCGCGGTAGCCGGACGTCGTGCGTGTGGGGGCACCCAGAAGGCCGATTCGCTCGTAGTAGCGAACCGTCGATACGGGCACCCCCACCCGCTCGGCGAACTCGGAGATCCGCACCCCTTCACGGTAGACCCGCTGGCGTCGCTCCGGGGCGGAAATGGTGCTTGACCTTGAACCCGGGTTCAAGGCCTACGGTCGCGCCATGGACCGATCTCCGGTCCCTTCGTAGGAGGCCGTCATGCAATCCACCACCCAGCCCGTCCAGGTCGGCGACATCGAGATCGCCTGCACCGTCGTCGGAGCGGGCACCACCCCGCTCGTCGTGCTCCACGGGGCCATCGGCCTCGGCAGCACCTACATGCGCTCGCTCGACGCCTGGGCCACCGAGCTGCGGCTCGTCCACTACGACCAGCGCGGCAGTGGCCTGACGCCGGTCGGCGACGACCAGAAGGTCTCGATGACCGGCGGGGTGGACGACCTCGAGGGGCTCCGCCGGGCCCTGGGGTTCGACCGGATCCAGGTGCTCGGCCACTCGGCGGGCGCCTACCTCGCTGCGCTCTACGCGGCGACGCACCCCGATGCGACCTCCGCCGTGGTTCTCCTCAACCCCGGCCCCCCTCTGGCCCCCGAGCTGATGGCGCAGTTCGGCAGCGAGATGGCGGCTCGACGCACTCCCGAGGACGACGAGGCGCGGCGCAGGCTCGAGCAGTCCCCGGAGTACGCCGCAGGCGATCCGGCCACGCTGGAACGCCACCAGCTCAACACGTTCACGCCCTTCTTCCGCGACCGCGCGACCCTCGACCACGTCTCGCTCGGCTTCACCGAGATCACCGCCGCCAACATCGGCCAGATGCCCGAACGCATGATGGGCAGCCTCGGCGCCCTCGGCCCGATGCGGCGGTTCAGCGGCATCGGGTGCCCGGCGCTAGTCGTTCACTCTGAGCTCGACCCGATTCCCATCGAGTGGAGCAAGGGCCTGGCCGCCGCCATCCCAACCGCCGATCTCGTGCTCCTCGAGGGCGCGAGCCACTTCCCCATGGTCGAGGACGCCGACCGGCTGCACGACGCCGTCGTGCCGTGGCTGCGTCGGCATGCTGAGACAGAAATCGCCCTGACGTAGGCCAGCGCCATCAGCGGCAAGATCAGAGCGTCCCATCGGGGCGTCGCGGTCGGCGCTACCTGCAGTGTCGCAATACGGCAGGACCAGTTCGGTGAGTGCTGTCAAGATGGTCGCGTGGCGTCGGACTCACGCATGGTGGCTTTGGGCTTCGGAAAGTTTGCGCGTGCGGACCGCATCTACGCGCTCGAGCGAATCACGGGCGAGGAACGAGGCGATGGCCACCGCACCCGGGTCTGGATCGATGGAGTCGCCGACCCGCTGATCGCCTCGCGCACCGAGGTCACGATTCTTCGCGACATGGGCCAGGAGGCCGCGATTGTGGGACCTGAGCTTGACGAGGCTTTGGACCTGGCTGCGCGTTTGGCAGCCGCGGCCGACGAGGGTCGGGTGGACCTCAGCGATCTCGGTCGGCGCGCGCGACGACTTCTCGCCTCGACGACGGCATCCGCATAATCCGAGCGGGAACCCAGCACCAGTCGCTCGCGGCGGTGAGACGCGTCCTGATCGGCTTGTCGCGCCTACGCTCAGTCCGAAGGGGGGCCGAGCTGCGGGCATCGCGCACCAGCTGACGCAGCCCTCATCGGTGCTATACCGGACCTATGGCGCAATGCCGCGTGCGCGCGGCCCGGAGATGCCCGCGCACGGGATGGCTTCGTCTGCTCGCCGCCTGCCTGGTCGGCGTACTGGCGGGATGCTCCCCCGCGACCACCGACACCTCCGCACCATCTCCCTCGTCGCCGGTCGGGAGCACGCCCTTTTCGCTACTGCAGATGAACCTGTGCCTGTCGGGACTGGCCCCCTGCCTGGAGTACCCCGAGGTGATCCGCGAGGCGATCACGGTCATCCGTCGACACCGACCCGACGCGGTGACGCTCAATGAGGTCTGCAGCCGCGACGTGGCCCGCATCGCCCAGAGGACCGGCTACCACCGGCGCTTCTCCACCGTGCTTTACGGCGGGCGACCGCTGATCTGCCGTGCCCCGAGCGGGCGGGGCGTGTTCGGCAACGCCCTGCTCGCAGGGGCGCAGATCGCCGCAACCGTCGACCGCCGGTTCAGCGCACAGTCGATCGATCCCGAGCAGCGCCGCTGGCTGTGCGTGTCGACGGCGCAGTCGGTCACCGTGTGCACAACCCACCTGAGTTCACCGAGTGAGCTAAGGACCGGCGTCCTCCGGCAGTGCGCGGAGTTCACCGACATGCTGGCCGTGCAGGCGAGGCGCGGACCCACGATCGCGGCCGGTGACATGAACACGTTCGGCAGTTGCGCGCCGTCGGGCATGTGGACACGCACCGACCGGGGATCGGCGCAGACGCCGGGAGTCCAGCACGCATACGGCACCGCATCTCATCTGCGCGACGCGACGTCGGAGGTCCTGCCCGCCACGTACACCGATCACGACTTCCTGTACCTCCGGGCCCGGCTGGTGTCGCCGGACGAGCGGTGACGGCAACCGCGACGCTGCCGGAGCCGTCAACGGCAGCTACCAGCTAGGTCGGCCTCGATCCAACGGCAAAGCGCCTCCACGACGTTGTCACGCTCGGCCCGGTCGAGCTCGCGCCGCCTTCGCCTTGGTCTGCTCGCCGCACCCCGACCACCCGCTCGCCCGCTGCCGGGAAGTCAGGCCAGCACGGCATGCGGCGGACAGGCGCATCTCGTCACACGACCAAGCCAGCCTTTGGGCCAGCCGAGAGCAGGAGGGCGCGGCCCAGTCAGGCTTGACGGCAGTCCAGGTCACGTGGCTCAAATGGGAGGCTGGCACGTGGCGGAGTGAACGGCGATCGACAGAAGTCGTCGCCCATCCTCGGACCGAGATCGACGACGGCTCCGATGGGATCGCCGGACGCTCGGGCCTCACATGCTTGCGCGGCTGTCCTGGTCACCAGGTGAGTTTGAGGAGATGGGAATCATGGGCATCGGACGACTCGTGGGCGATCACTTCGACCTCATCGTGTCCCTGCGACACAACGCATCTCAGGCAGTCGTCGACGAATGGGAAGCCTCGTTCGCGCAGGCGTCCCGGGTGCTCTGGGATGCCACCGACGGGCAGCATCGTTTCGGGACTATCTGGGTCTGCAACAACTCGAGTGGCGGGAGGAACGCGGACGCCTGGCTACTCGAACCCGACGGTCGATCGGTGTCCGCGGTGGACGCGCTCGGATCCGAGACTGCGCACATGACGTTGTACGGCGACGAGCGGTTCAAGCCGTTCATCGTCGTCCACGAGTTTGCGCACTACGGGTACGGCGTGCGCGACGAGTACGTCGGCAGCGCCGGCGCGGCCGAGTGTATCGGCGGGACCACGTCTGACGCTTGCATCATGGAATCCGCGTGGAGCGATGGCGACAGGTTCGGCAACAGCGCCACCGGTGGGGCGCTTGTCACGGGTCGAGTCAGCGAATTCTGCGTTGCCGCAAACCACGACCCTGACGGCGACACACGTCAGGATCAGGCAAACGGTGTCTCCTGTTGGGAGACGATCCTCGCCGAGTACCCCGGAATGACTGCGCCGGGTGGCACGCCGGTCGCCGCGACTCCGAGCGGAGCAGGAAACATCACCTGGGTCGTTCTCGCTCCCGAGCAGCGCTACGTGCTCGTGATCGACCGGTCGGGCAGCATGCAGGGAAACAAGATTGACCAAGCGCTCATCGGCTGCGACTGGTGGGCCGACAACGCGCAGGTCGACGATCGCCTCTGTGTCGCCTCGTTCGCCACGACCGCCCGCACGGACATCGGATTGACCACCATCACGGGTGATGCCGATCGCACAGCGGTGCAGAACGCTATCGGGGCGATCGCAGCCGGTGGCCGGACCGCCATCGGCGACGGTCTTCGCCAGGGCCTCGGCGAGATCCTGGCAGCGGGCGATCGTGCCGCGACGCAGGTTGTCGTGCTGCTCACGGACGGCTTGCACAACAGCGGCGAGGACCCGATGGCAGTGCTGCCGGACCTCGACGAGAACGGCGTCCGGGTCTACACGATCGGCGTCGGGCCGTCTATCGACAGCGCGTTGCTACAGGCGATCGCATCCGGAACGGGAGGCACGTACTACCGCATCGACCCCAACCTGTCGGCCGCGGACCAGGAATTCCGGATCCGCACCGTCCTGCAGGAGATCTCGGGGGTCGCCCGCGACAACGGGGGCGTCGTCACGACGAGCCCAGAGAATCTCGGCGAGGAGAAGGTTGTGACCCGACGTACTCTCATCGAGAACGGCAGCGAGTTAGCCACGTTCGCCGTCACTTGGGAGGGCCCGCCGAGCGCTGTGGAGCTGGAGCTAACGTCGCCGAGCGGCGAGACCTTCTCGCTGGGGTCTCTTCCCGGCAGCGCACGGGCGATCGACACGGGCTTCCCATACACCGGTTACCAGATCGAGAAGCCCGAACCCGGCGAGTGGTCGATCGAAATGCGCGCGCGTCTCCTGTCGGGCGGCCAGCGCGGCCAACTCTACGTTTTCAGCCAGAACCCGCACATCGACGGGGCCCTGTACTCCCCGGAGTCCCGATACCAACCCGGACAGGTGATCCCGCTCTTCCTCCAGGCCTACTTCGACCAGCCGGTCGGCGGCGTCCAGGTTAGCGGTGTGGCCATCCTGCCCGACGGCTCCACGGCACCCGTGCGATTCGGCGACGATGGCGACGAGCTCACCGGCGACGCGATCCCGAAGGACGGCACCTTCTCGGCGCTCTTCGACGAGACCCATGACGTCGAGGGGATCTACACCTTCCAGGTCGAGATCACTAGCGACGGCTCGTCCGCGTTCTACCCGGACGAGACCGAGCGACCAGTTCCCGGCGACGCCGAGAACACGACACCGATCCCCGCGTTCGTCCGCCGACTGAGCCTTTCGCTTGTCGTCGGGGAGGAGAAGATCCGCGAGCCGAAGCCCGAAGAGTCCCACGAACCAAAGCATGATCGCGAGCCCACGAGCTACTAGTGACGCTGGCAGACTGCACGGCAAGACGCTGGGTGCGCTCGGCCTTCGGTCAGCCGAGGTATAGAGCCGGCAGACCGGAGGAAGCGGACCGACGTGTCAGTGGGCACCTCTAGACTCGCACACATGTTCGAAGTCGCGATCGCCGGTGGCCCGGAGGGGGCCGGCCCCTCCGCGGCTGCACCCGAGGCAGCCGAAGTGATGGCGTTCGCGCGCTCGCTGGCAGGAGGGACGGACACTCTCGACGACGGCGGGCGGATCGATTTGATCCGGGCATTGGAGGTTCTCAAGTGTGCGGCCGAGGGCACCCAGGCGGTCGCCACGGCGGACTTCGAAGCCAGCCAGCGGGCGCAGGCGGCGGCGCGTGGCGTCCCGCGGGAGCGCCAGGGGCGAGGCATCGCCCACCAGGTGGCTCTGGCCCGCCGCGAGTCGCCGCACCGGGGGCAGCGCCACGTCGGGTTGGCGAAGGCTCTGGCTACCGAGATGCCATGCACCCTGGCGGCGCTCCGCGGCGGCCGCATCACCGAGTGGAGGACGACGATGCTGGCGCGGGAGACGGCCTGTCTGTCGCTGTCAGACCGGCGGCGCATCGATCGCGAGCTCGCCGGCAACGCTGACGCGATCGAGCAGATGGGCTCACGCGAGCTCGTAGACAAGGCCCGGAAGCGCGCGGCCGAGCTCGACCCCGAGTCCGTCGTCGCGCGCAAAGCCAAGGCGGAGGCCGACCGGGGCGTCACGATCCGGCCGGCGCCCGACACCATGACCTGGCTGACCGGGCACCTGCCCGTGAAGCAGGGGGTGGCGGTGTACGCCGCCCTGCGAGCCGAGGCCGACTGGCTGGTCGGAGTCGGTGACGGCAGGAGCCGCGGCCAGATCATGGCCGACACGCTCGTGGAGAGAGTGCTCGGCATCTCCGAGGCGACTCACGGCCCGGTCACGGTCAACGTCGTGATTGGTGTCGACAGTCTGTTGGGTGGCAGTGAGGAGGCGGGCGAGATCCCTGGCTACGGTCCGGTGCCGGCCAGCGCGGTCCGCGAGTGGATCAGGGACGGTCTCGCCGCCGACGCCGAAGTCGAGCTCCGCCGCCTCTTCGCCGACCCCACCACCGGCCAGCTCGTGACGATGGAGTCGAACGCTCGCCTGTTCCCAAAGCCCCTCGCGCACCTCATCGAGCTGCGGGACCAGCATTGCCGCACCCCGTGGTGCGACGCCCCAGTCCGCCACGCCGACCATGCCGTCGCCAGCAACGACGGCGGAGCCAGCAGCGCCGCCAACGGCCAGGGCTTGTGCGAGTCCTGCAACTACGCGAAGGAAGCCCTCGGCTGGGCCGCCCGTCCGCGTCCCGGACCCCACCACGAGGTCGAGACCACGACACCGACCGGACACACGTACCGGTCCCGCGCACCCGCGCTGATCCAACGGCGAGGCCCGCGCATGGATCTGCGCTGGGCCGCCTGACCTCCCAGAATACGGCCACCTCAGCCAGCATCATGGGGCCGTGGCGAAGTGGCGACTGGTCGACGGCGACGTCACGATCGTCGACGACCTCGTACTGCGGCCCGTCCGCCCGTGGACCGGCGCGGTCCACGCGCTTCTGACCCACCTGCGCGAGCAGGGCCTCGACTGCGTTCCCGAACCGGTCGGGGTCCGGCACGACGTCGAGGCGGTCACCTACATCGCCGGTGACGCCGGTGGCGACGCCTTCCGACACCACGTCACGACCGACGGCCTCGAGTCGGCCGCCCGACTGCTCAGAAGGATCCACGACGCAGCCGAGGGGTTCCAGCCGCCGGCCGTCGTCGAGTGGGCACACACGCCCGTGCCGGGTGCCACCACCGTGTGCCACGGCGACCCCGCACCCTGGAACTTCGTGTGGCGCGGTGGTGAGGCGGTGGGCCTGATCGACTGGGACCACGCGTCGCCGGCCCCGCCCATGGACGACGTCGCCTACGCCCTCGACACGTTCGCGCCGTTCCGTCCCGACGACGTCGTCACCGGAGACCACCGTTTCCCACAGGTTCCCGACCGCGCCGCGCGAGTGCGTGCGTTTGCCGCGGCGTACGGCCTGGGAGGGACGGCGGGCGTCGTCGATCGGGTGATCGCGCGCCAGCAGCAGACCGTCGACCGGGTGCTGTCGCTCGCCGACCGAGGCCTGGACCCCTGGGCGGCCTGGTGCCGGGAGGGCTACCTCGAGGAGCTCCGGGCCAGACCACGCTGGACCCGCGCGCATCGCCACCTGTTCGAGTGAACCGGGAGTTGTATAGACCAGGCTTCCGAACCAGGTGACGCGGGCATAACGTCGCGAACGGTGCCTCGGGCCCGCCCCCGGACTCCCAGGCGCCGCCCTGGGAGGGGTCATGCGGATCAGCGCGCGTTCTCGTCTTGCCCTCACATTCGGCGCCGTCGCCGCCGTGTTCCTCGGAGCGGCGGTGGGGCCAGGCGGCGCAGCCCCGCCGGACCCCGCGAACTTCGAAGCCTCGTCGCTGAGGCCCGCCGACCGGGCGGTCGCCGCCAAGTCGCCTTCCGCCGGCCTCGCGCGTACGCCGCAGAGCCTGCTCCGCCGGACCGACAACGAGCCCGTGCGGGTGATGATCAAGCTCGACGCCGACTCCACCGCGGCGTACGCCGGCGGGATCGAGGGCCTGCCGGCCACCAGCCCGCAGGTCACCGGCCGCTCGTTGAGCGGGAGGTCCGCGGCCGAGCGGGCATACACCGGCTACCTGGCCGACCAGGACCAGGCGGTCCGGGCTGACCTGCGTGCCGCGGTCCCGGGCATCGACCTCGGCAGAAGCTTCCGCGTGGTGTACGGCGGCCTCACCGCGGTGCTCCCGGCCAGTGCGGTCGAGGCCGCCCTGGCCGTCGACGGCGTCGCCGCCGTTCAGCCGGTCCGGACGCGCCAGCTGCTCACGGACTCCAGTCCCGAGTTCATCAACGCCCCGCCGGTCTACGAAGACCTCGGCGGCGCCCCCAGCGCGGGCCGGGGCGTCATCTACGGCAACCTCGACTCCGGGGTCTGGCCGGAGCACCCCTCGTTCGCCGACACCGGTGTGACGTCGGCTCCACCCGCGAAGGCCGACGGCACACCGCGGGCCTGCGAGTTCGGCGACAACCCGCTGACCCCGGCCGTCGACGTGTTCGTCTGCCAGAACAAGCTCATCGGCGGCCACCACATGACCGACACCTACGACGCGGTCCACGGTGACGACGTGTACGCGGGACAGGCTCGCGACTCCAACGGTCACGGCAGCCACACCACGTCGACCTCGGCCGGGAACGTCGTGAACAACGTCCAGGTCCTCGGTGCGCCGCAGGCACCGGTCCAAGGCATCGCGCCCGGGGCGTGGGTCATCTCCTACAAGGTCTGCGGTCCGCAGGGGTGCATCGACAGCGACTCCGTGGCGGCTGTGCAGCAGGCGATCCTCGACGGGGTCTCCGTCATCAACTTCTCGATCTCCGGCGGCACCAGCCCGCTGACCGACCCGGTCGAGCTGGCCTTCCTCGACGCGTACGCCGCCGGCGTGTTCGTGTCGACGTCGGCCGGCAACGACGGGCCTGGTGCCAGCACCGCGAACCACGTGTCGCCATGGGTGACGACGGTGGCGGCGTCGACCCAGACGCGTGAGTTCGCGACCGACCTGAACCTGACCGCGGGCAACGGAGACACGTTCTCCGCCCAGGGTGCCTCGATCACACAGGGAGTCGCGGCGGCCACGCCGGTCGTGCTGAGCTCCGCGGCGCCGTACAGCCGGGTCCTCTGCGACGTCCCGGCGGCGCCTGGCTCCTTCACCGGGAAGGTCGTCGCGTGCCAGCGCGGCGGCAACGCCCGCGTGGACAAGGGCTTCAACGTGAGGCAGGGGGGCGCCGACGGCATGATCCTGTACAACCCGACGCTCGCCGACATCGAGACCGACAATCACTGGCTGCCGACGGTCCACCTCGCTGACGGCACCGACTTCGTCGCATTCATGGGATCCCACACCGGCGTCACCGCTTCGTGGGCCGACGCCGCTCCGCGTGACGGCCACGGCGACGTGATGGCGGCGTTCTCGTCGCGAGGTCCCGCGGGTCCCGTCATCAAGCCTGACGTGACCGCGCCGGGTGTGCAGATCCTGGCCGGCCACACGCCGACGCCCGACGCGATCACCGGGGGCCCGCCGGGTGAGTTCTTCCAGGCGATCGCCGGTACGTCGATGTCGTCCCCGCACGTGGCGGGCGCCGCGATCCTGCTCAAGGCACGTCACCCAAGCTGGACACCGGGCCAGATCAAGTCCGCCCTCATGACGAGCTCGATCACCGACGTCCTCAAGGAGGACCTCGCGACGCCGGCCGACCCGTTCGACCTCGGCGCCGGCCGGATCGACGTCGGATCGTCCTCCGCGGTGCCGTTCACGCTCGACGAGACCGCGGAACGCCACTTCGCGCTCGCCAGCAGTGCCACGACCGCGGTGCACCTGAACCTGCCGTCGATCAATGCCCCGGTGATGCCGGGTCGGCTGACGACCACCCGCACGCTGACGAACGTGACCAACCGCGACATCAGCGTGCGGACGACCACGCAGTCGCCGGCGGGCTCGGAGATCTCGGTGACGCCGCGGACCTTCGGTATCCCCCGTGGGGGCTCGCGGACGGTCATGATCACCATCACCACCGACGGTGCCAACGGCCAGCAGCGGTTCGGCCAGATCGACTTCCGTGCCCTCAACCGCGCGTTGCACATGCCGGTGGCCTGGGTGCCGAGACAGGGTGACGTGGGTCTGACCCAATCGTGCGACCCGACCGAGATCGCCCGCACGCAGTTCACCGACTGCACCGTGACGGCGACCAACCAGTCGTTCGACGAGCAGACCGTCGACCTGCGGACCTTCCTGAACAAGCCGCTGCACATCGCGTCCGCAGACGGCGCGACGGTCCTCGGCCCGAAGCAGGCCGAGGCCCTCGACGTGGTGCTGGCGCCGAACCAGCTGGGGGTCCCGTCTGTCGACCCGGGATCCCTCGCCGGCTTCCTCCCGCTTGAGGGGTTCGGGATCACGCCGATCGCGATCGGTGACGAGGAGATCATCAACTTCAACGTCCCGGCGTATGTGTACGGCGGCAAGACGTTCACCCACCTGGGGGTCGACAGCAACGGGTACACCGTCGTCGGGCCGGCCACCGCGCAGGACAACAACTGCTGCAACCTGCCTACAGGGCCCGATCCGGCCGCACCGAACAACATGCTCGCGCCCTTCTGGACCGACCTCGACGGCACGGGGACGGACGGGATCCGGATCGGGGTCCTGACCGACGGGGTCAGCGACTGGATCGTCATCGAGCACGACGTCAACGTGTTCGGCACCACCAGCAACCGGCACTTCCAGACCTGGATCGGCGTCAACGGCGTGCAGGACATCACCTACGCCTACGACCCGGCCGCTCTGCCGGGCGACCCGAGCGGCCAGGACTTCCTCGTCGGCGCGGAGAACGCCGACGGTGAGGGAGACATGGAGGCGGTCCTGCCCACGCAGGACCTGCGCGTGACGTCGTCCGATCCGGCGCCGGGAGGCAGCTACTCCTATGACCTGCGCCTGCGGGGGATCTTCGTCGGGTTCGGCGAAGTGACCACGGAGATGACGGGCGACCTGTTGCCCGGCGTCACGATCGTGGAGACATCCGTGGAGGTGACGCGGCGCTGACCGGGAACGGCCCGGCGCGGCATCCGCCGCACCGGGCCGACTCCCCGACGACACCGGGATATCCGGTAGGGGACTGTCGGGGCTCGTGCCTAGGATCGACCCTCGTGAGCGACGCGATGATCCAGGCGGTCGGCCTGCGCAAGTCCTTCGGAGACTTCGAGGCCGTCAAGGGCATCGACGTGGAGGTCCGCAAGGGCGAGGCGTTCGGCTTCCTGGGCCCGAACGGCGCAGGCAAGTCCTCGACGATGCGGATGGTCGCCGCGGTGTCGCCCGCGAGCGCGGGGGAGCTGCGGATCCTCGGGCTCGACCCGGCCACCGACGGCCCGGCGATCCGCGGCCGGCTCGGCGTCTGCCCCCAGGAGGACACGCTCGACAACGAGCTCAACGTCTTCGACAACCTCTACATCTACGGCCGCTACTTCGGCATCGACAAGGCCACGGTCCGTGATCGCGCCGAGGAGCTGCTCGACTTCGTCCAGCTGACCGAGAAGCGCAAGTCCCGCGTCGAGGACCTCTCGGGCGGCATGAAGCGTCGGCTGACCATCGCGCGCAGCCTGATCAACGACCCCGAGATGCTGCTGCTCGACGAGCCGACCACCGGGCTCGACCCTCAGGCGCGGCACGTGCTGTGGGACCAGCTGTTCCGGCTCAAGCAGGCCGGTGTGACCCTCGTGATCACCACGCACTACATGGACGAGGCCGAGCAGCTCTGCGACCGGCTGGTCGTGATGGACAAGGGACTGATCGTCGCCGAGGGAAGCCCGCGCCAGCTGATCGAGCAGTACTCCACCCGCGAGGTGGCCGAGCTCCGGTTCGGCGTGGGCGAGCACGAGGCGCTCGGCGAGAAGCTGGCCGACCTCGGCAACCGAGTTGAGGTGCTGCCGGACCGGCTGCTGGTCTACAGCGACGACGGCGAGCAGGTGATCGCCCAGACCCATGAGCGCGGCCTCCAGCCGGTGGCCGTCCTCGTACGCCGCTCCACGCTCGAGGACGTCTTCCTCCGCCTGACCGGCCGGAGCCTGGTGGACTGATGGCCACCACGCTCAGCCTGCGCGAGGGCACCACCCGCCAGTACGACTACTGGTGGACGGTCTACAAGCGCACCTGGAAGGCCAGCATCGTCAGCAGCTTCCTGAGCCCGGTGTTCTACGTGCTCGCGATGGGTGTGCTGCTCGGCGGCTTCATCGCCGGCGATCCCGACCAGCTCGAGGGAGCCACGAGCTACCTCGCGTTCGTCGTGCCGGGCCTGGTCGCGGCGCATGCGATGCAGACCGCGGTCGGCGAGACGACGTACCCCGTCATGGGTGCGATCAAGTGGCACAAGAGCTACTTCGCGCAGCTCGCGACCCCGCTCGACCCCGCCCACCTCGTGGCCGGCCACCTGATGTTCGTGCTGTTCCGCCTCGCCACGACGTGCGCCGTCTTCATGATCGTGCTCGCGCCGTTCGGGGTGTTCGAGTCGTGGTGGGGACCGTTCCTCGCGTTCGGGTCGCAGGTGCTGGTCGGCATGGTGTTCGCGTCGCTGGTCTTCGGCTGGAGCGCCCGGCTCAGGGACGAGGCCGGCTTCGGGGTGCTCTTCCGGCTCGGCATCTTCCCGCTGTTCCTGTTCTCCGGGGCGTTCTTCCCCGTCGCCAACCTCGGCGACGCCGGCGCGTGGGCCGCCCGCCTCACCCCGCTGTGGCACGGCGTCAACCTCTCGCGCATGTTCTGCGTCGACGCCGTCGACTGGCCGGTGGCGGCGCTCAACACCGCGGTGCTGGTCGGGCTGCTCGTCGTCGGGTGGTTCTGGTCGGTCTCGGGACTGACGAAGCGGCTGGTGGTCTGATGAGCACCCACGTGACGAGCACGCGGACATCGAGCACGGTCACGCCGCTCGGCCCGGTCGGCGCGCTCCGGATCTTGGTGCTGCGCAACTACATCACCTACCGGCACGCGTGGAAGCTCTTCCTCACCGGGTTCCTCGAGCCGGTCTTCTACCTGTTCTCGATCGGGATCGGTGTCGGGCAGCTGGTCGAGGGTTTCGAGTTCAACGGCGAGCCGATCTCGTACGCCGCCTTCGTCGCGCCGGGGATGCTCGCGGTGTCGGCCTTCAACGGCGCGCTGATGGACTCGACCTTCAACGTGTTCTTCAAGCTCAAGTACGACAAGCTCTACGACCAGATGCTGGCGACGCCACTGACGACGGCCGACATCGCGCGCGGCGAGATCACGTGGGGCCAGCTGCGCGGGGCGAGCTACTCGGCGGCGTTCCTGCTCGTGATGTGGGCGATGGGGCTGGTCGGCTCGTGGTGGGCGGTGCTGGCGCTTCCGGCGGCGCTCCTGATCGGGTTCGCCTTCAGCGCGGTCTGCATGGCGCTGACGACCTGGATGAAGAGCTGGCAGGACTTCGACAAGATCACGCTCGCTCAGCTGCCGATGTTCCTGTTCTCGGCCACGTTCTTCCCGCTCACAGTGTTCCCGGGCTGGCTGCAGTGGGTCGTCGAGGTGACGCCTCTGTATCGCGGCGTCGTGCTGTGCCGGGAGCTCACGACCGGCTCGATCACCTGGGCCAGCGGCGTCTCGGTCGTCTACCTCGCGGTGATGAGCTTGATCGGGCTGGCGGTGGTCCGACGCCGGCTCGACAAGCTGCTGCTCACCTAGGTCGCTGATGCTCTCTCGAGGTCTGACACGATGACGCCCATGATGATCGAGCCCGACACCAAGGACTGGACCTGGGTGCTGGACCGCCCCTGCCCGGAGTGCGGTTTCGACGCCCCCGGCCTGGACCGTGACCGGATCCCACAGGCGATCCGTGACAACGCGACGCTGTGGGAGGTCGTGCTCGACACCGACGACGCCGCGGTGCGGCCGTCGGGCCATGTGTGGTCGCCGCTGGAGTACGCGTGCCACGTCCGCGACGTCAACGAGCTGTTCGCCCGCCGGCTGGGGCTGATGCTGACCACGGACGACCCCGCCTTCGAGAACTGGGACCAGGACGTCGCCGCCACCACGGACGACTACGGCAGCCAGCAGCCCGACAAGGTCTCCGCGGAGGTCACCGGTGCGGCCGAGACCGTCGCCTCGGCGTACGAGCGCGTGTCGGGGGACCAGTGGGACCGCACCGGTCGGCGCAGCGACGGCGCGGTGTTCACCGTCGACTCGTTCGCCCGCTACCACCTGCACGACCTGGTCCACCACGCCCACGACGTCTCCCACATCACCAAGCGCGTGACGGTCGCGTCGTACGAGGCCGCGGCCGAGGCGTACGCCGCCGGCCAGCCGCCGATGTCGGAGGACGTGCTGGCCGCGATCGACGAGTTCGTCGCGATGGTGCCCGCTGAGGCCCGGGTGCTCGAGGTCGGGAGCGGCTCCGGCCGCGACGCGCTCGCCCTCGAGGAGCGGGGACTGTCGGTCCGTCGCACCGACATCACGCCGGCGTTCGTGCGGATGCTGCGCGACGCGGGGCACGAGGCGGCCGTCGTCGATCCGCTGACCGACGGTCTCGCCGACCCGGAGCGAGTGGCGGCGTACGACGGCGTGTGGGCCTCGGCGAGCCTGCTGCACGTGCGGCGCGAGGACCTGCCGCGGGTGCTGGGCAACCTGGCCGAGGCGACCACCGAAGGTGGGGCGCTGCACCTCGCCGTCAAGGAGGGCGACGGCGCCCGCTTCTCGGTGCACGGCAACGTCTCCGGGCCGCGGCACTTCACGTTCTGGCGCGAGCCCGGCCTGCGTGCCGTGCTCGCCGAGGCGGGCTGGGAGGTGCGCACCGTGACGCGCAACCTCGGCCGGCGCGACGAGACCTGGCTCGACGTCCTCGCGGTCCGAAGCGCCGCCCGCCCATGAGGCACACCGAGTTCTGGTCCCGGCTCGAGGAGGTCCTCGGCCCCGCCTACGCGCGCCCGTGGGCCAAGACCCAGGTGATCGGCACTCTCGGCAGCCGCACGCCGCAGGAGGCACTCGACGCCGGGGTCCCGCCCAAGGAGGTCTGGCGAGAGGTGTGGCGGGTGCTGGAGCTCCCGCCCTCGCTGCGGTGACGACGCCGGCCACGACGTACGACGTCCCGGCGGTCCACCGCCGGGCGGTGCGCACCCTCGTGGTGGCGCAGGCGCTCGGCGGCATCGGCATCACGATCGGGGTCGCGACCGCGTCGCTGCTGGCCCGCGACGTCAGCGGCTCCGAGAGCCAGGCCGGCCTCGCCCAGACGACCCAGGTCCTCGGCGCCGCCGTCGCGTCGTTCCTCCTCGCCCGGCTGATGGCGCGTCGCGGCCGGCGGGTCGGTCAGGTGACCGGGCTGCTCCTCGGCGCGTGCGGCGCGGCGCTGGCCGTCGTCGCTGGCGTGGTGGGCTCGATGGTGCTGCTCCTCGTCGGCACGGCTCTGCTGGGCTGCTCCTCCGCGTCCAACCTCGCCGCCCGGTACGCCGCCACCGACCTCGCACCGGAGACCGCCCGTGCCCGGGCGCTGTCGTACGTCGTGTGGGCGACCACGGTCGGTGCCGTGGTCGGACCCAACCTGACCGGCCTCGCAGGAGCGATCTCGCGCAAGCTGGGCATCCCGGAGCTGACCGGTCCGTTCCTGCTCGCCACGATCGGCATGCTGATCGCCGCGCTGGTGGTCGCGGTCTGGTTGCGACCCGACCCGCTGCTGGTGGCCCGCGCGGTGGCGGGCGTCGAGACCACCGGCACCGGGGGCGGCGCGTCCTGGCGACGCGCCAAGGAGGCCCTGACGGCGAGCCGCCCGCTGCTGGCCGCAGTCGTCGGCCTGGCGAGCGCCCATGCCGTGATGGTGTCGGTGATGATCATGACACCGCTCCACATGGAGCACGGTGGCGCCGAGCTGTCGGTGATCGGGTTCGTGATCTCCGGTCACGTGATCGGCATGTTCGCCTTCAGCCCGGTCGTCGGGTGGTGCGCGGACCGGTGGGGTCGGCCCACGATGCTCTTCGTCGGCGCCGCCCTCCAGCTGCTGTCGTTGCTGCTCGCGGGCAGCTCGCCCGAGGGGTCGTCGTGGCAGATCACGGCCGGGCTCTTCCTGCTCGGCCTGGGCTGGTCGAGCGCCACGGTCGCCGCGTCGGCCACCGTCGCCGACCTCACGCCGCTGGAGGCGCGCACCGACGTCCAGGGGATCGCCGACGCCGCGATGTGGCTGACGGCCGCCGTCGGCGGTGGGCTGTCCGGCTGGATCGTGGCCGGCTGGGGCTACCCGGCCCTGACCGGCTTCGCCGGGGTGCTCGCGGGCGGCGTGGTGCTGGCCGCCGTGGTCATCGCCGGAGGCCGGAACGCGCCTCGGCCTGACAGGGTCGGCGCATGACACTCGCCGATGTCGGGGTGATCGGGGGGACCGGCTTCTACTCGTTCCTCGAGGACGCCGAGCCGCACACCCTGGCGACGCCGTACGGCGACCCGTCCGGCCCGGTGTCGGTCGGCTCCGTCGCAGGTCGGGCCGTTGCGTTCCTGCCGCGGCACGGCGCCCACCACGAGCACCCGCCGCACCGGATCAACTACCGGGCGAACGCCTGGGCGCTGCGTTCGCTCGGCGTGCGCCAGGTGCTGGCTCCGTGCGCGGTCGGGTCGCTGACGCCCGACCTCGGGCCGGGCGACATCGTGATCCCCGACCAGCTCGTCGACCGCACCGTCGGTCGGGTCCAGTCCTTCGTCGAGACCGGCGCCTGTCACGTCCCGTTCGCCGACCCGTACTGCGCGCGCACGGCGGCGGCGCTGGCCTCGGTCGACCCCGCGCCGAAGGAGGGCGGGACCATGGTGGTGGTCGAGGGGCCGCGCTTCTCCACCCGGGCCGAGTCGCAGCACTACGCGGCACAGGGGTGGTCCCTCATCAACATGACCGGCCACCCCGAAGCGGTGCTGGCGCGCGAGATGACCCAGTGCTACAGCGCGATCGCCCTGGTCACCGACCTCGACGCCGGTCTCGAGGCCGGTCAGGGCGTCGGTCAGGAGGAGGTGTTCCGCCGGTTCGCCGAGAACCTCGATCGGCTGCGCGGGCTGCTCGCCGAGGCCATAGCCGCGCTGCCCGACCCGGACGGCTGCCCCTGCGCCACCTGGGCGGACGAGGTCGAGCTCACCTACGAGATCCCGTGAGGGTGCTGGTCACCGGCTCCGCCGGATTCATCGGCTCCGCCGTCACCGACGCGCTCGCCGCCCGCGGCGACGAGCCGGTCCGGGTCGACGCCATGCTGCCCCAGGCGCACGGTGCGGCCGGGCCGCCGCCCGACACCCATCGGCTCGACGTCCGAGACGTCGCGGAGTGGCGACACCTCCTCGAGGGCGTCGACGCGGTGTGCCACCAGTCGGCGCTGGTCGGAGCCGGGGTCCGGGTCGCAGACCTGCCCGACTACGCCGCTCACAACGACCTCGCCACCGCCGCGTTGCTCGCGGCGATGCACGAGGCCGGCGTGCACCGGCTGGTGCTGGCCTCGTCGATGGTCGTCTACGGCGAGGGTCGCTACACGTGCGAGGAGCACGGCCGGCGCACGCCTGAGGTACGCGAGGTCGCCCGGCTCGACGCGGGGGACTTCGAGAACCACTGCGACCGCTGCGGCCGAGTCCTGCACTGGGAGGTCGTGGACGAGTCCGCCCCGATCGACCCTCGCAGCGGGTACGCCGCCAGCAAGGCCGCCCAGGAGCACTACGCGGCTGTGTGGGCCCGGCACGCCGTCGGCGGCGTCGTCGCGCTGCGCTACCACAACGTCTATGGCCCGGGGATGCCGCGCGACACCCCGTACTCCGGGGTGGCCGCGATGTTCCGATCGGCGCTCGAACGAGGCGACCCACCGAGCGTGTTCGAGGACGGTGGCCAGATGCGCGACTTCGTGCACGTGGCGGACGTCGCGCGAGCCAACCTCGCCGCGCTCGACGCCGTGGCGGGCGACGGCCGGTTCGCGGCGTACAACGTCTGCTCGGGCTCACCAGTCTCGATCCGGGACGTGGCCGACCTGGTCGCCGAAGGCACCGGCAGCGGCCTGGTACCGGTGGTGACCGGCGCCTACCGACCCGGAGACGTCCGCCACGTCGTGGCCTCGCCCGCGCGGGCGTCGAGCGAGCTGGGGTTCACCGCCGCGATCGCGCCGGGGTCGGGACTGCGTGAGTTCGCGACCGCCCCGTTGCGCGCATGAACGCTCACCAGCTGGTGTAGAGCAGCTGCTCCATCAGGACGGCGAGACCGACCTGCACCCCGAGCGCTGGTCGTCGCCAGGGTTCGGGGAGCAGCGCCGTCGAGACCAGCAGCCACGGCACGAACGGCAGCCAGATCCGCTCGACCTCGGCGCGGCTCATCTGCGACAGGGTGGCGGCGATGACCGAGGCGACGGCGGCCGTCACCAGCAGCGCCACCACCCGGTCGGCCTGACCGCGCAGCGCGACCAGCCGGCCCAACCCCGCGCCGACCACCGGGCCCGCACACAGAGCCAGCGCAGCGAGGTTCGCCCACGTCCAGTAGCCGGCGGGCCGTGCCGAGGCCAGCCCGTGCCAGTACCGCTCGTGCAGCTCGGGATAGGCCTCCCACCAAGCGAAGCCGGCCACGGCGAAACCGAGCACGACGAGGAGCGCCCCCGTCGCGGCGACGGGTATCGGCCGCCAGGACCGGGCTGCGGCGAGCACGGCGAGGGCCAGGAACCCGAGCAGGGGCAGCCCGTACGACAGCATCACGCAGCAGCCGAGCAGTACCCCGGAGACGAGGGCCCAGCCAACGACGCCGCGTCCCGAGGAGGTGCCCGCGAACGCCAGCGCCGCCAGCCCCCAGGCGGCGACCGCACCGAAGACGGCGTCGGCCGAGACGGCCATGAAGAGTGCCGCAGGACCGAGCACCAGGAACGGCGCGGCGCGACGGGCTGCGTCCTCGACGCCGAGCCGCCGCAGGGTGACCAGCACGGCCGGGGCCGTGGTCGCGGCGACCACGACCACCACGAACCCCATCGCGAGGTCGCTGCCGAGGCCGAGCCGGGCCAGGCCCACGAAGAACAGCAGCGCGAGCGGCGGGTGGCCGGCCACGTGGACCGGCACGAAGGTGTCCGGGTGGTCGGCGTCGATCCGAGGCACCCAGCCCCGCAGCAGTTCCGGGACGTCTGTGACGGCCCGGGCAGTGTCTCCGTAGTCGTAGCCGTGGGCGGTGACATGGGCGATGCCCGCAGCGCCGGCCGTGACGGCCAGCGACACCAGCCACACAGCGCCCGTGACGTACGTCGCGAGCAGCAGCCGCCGCCACGGGAGGCGCTGCGCAAGGTCGGTGCCGTAGCGCCACCCGAGGACGGCGACGACCAGCGCCGGCACCGTGCCCGGCCCGAACCAACGGGGCTGCCAGGCGCCGTGCAGCGGTGGCACTGAAGTCCCGCCTGCGCGCGGGGACCGCGCGCGGACCTCCCACCCCGTCAGGCCGGGAACCGCAGCTGCGAGCGCCACCAGCAGCACCAGCGCAGCCACGCCGGCCCACGCCGCGCGGGAACCTGCGGGGGCCACTCGGGACATGCCGGCGACTTTAGGGCTGGCGCGGCGCCAAGCCTGGTTTCGTCAGCAGTTCGTAAGGCGCCGAGGCGGGTCGAGGAGCAGCTGAAGCCCTTAGCGTGAAAGGCGTGTCACCGACCTGCGACCTGATCCTCCCGTGCCGCGACGAGGCGGCGGCGCTGTTCGCCCTCCTGCCTCGGATCCCTGCTGGTTACGGGGTCCTCGTGGTGGACAACGGGTCCAGCGACGGCACCGCCGACGTGGCGGCCTCGTTCGGTGCTCGCGTGGTGAACGAGCCCAGCATGGGGTACGGCGCCGCCGTCCACGCCGGTCTGCTGGCCGCGACGGCGGACCTGGTGGTGGTGATGGACGGCGACGGGTCGTTCGACCCCGAAGACCTGCAGGCGCTGGTCGACGACGTCGCCCGCGGCCGGGCCGACCTCGCGGTCGGTCGCCGCCGTCCGGTCGCCGCCGGGGTGTGGCCCTGGCACGCCCGGCTCGGGAACGCACTGGTGCTGGCGTGGCTGCGTCATCGGATCGGGCTGGCGGTCCACGACATCGCGCCGGTCCGGGTCGCCCGGCGGGCTGACCTGCTGGCGCTCGACGTACGGGACCGGCGCTTCGGCTATCCGCTCGAGCTGCTCCAGAAGGCCACCGCCGCGGGCTGGTGTGTGGCCGAGCACGACGTCGGCTACCACCCGCGCGCTGCCGGTACCCACTCCAAGGTGTCAGGCTCCGTGCGCGGGACGGCGCGCGCGGCCCACGACTTCTGGCGGGTTCTCGCATGATCGCGACCCGGTTCCTGGTGGTCGCCAAGGCGCCGCACCCGGGGCAGGTGAAGACCCGGCTCGGCGCCGAGATCGGGCTGCGTGCCGCGGCCGAGGTCGCGGCGGCTGCCCTGCTGGACACGCTGGCCGCCTGCCGCGCGGCCGCCGGCGCCGACCGGTGTCACCTGGTGCTGGCCGGCGAGCTCGACGGTGCCGTCGGCGAGGCCGACCTGCGGGCCGGGTTGGCGGGCTGGACCGTTCGACCACAGCGCGGCCGAGGACTTGCGGAGCGGCTGGTCCACGCCCACCAGGACCTCGGGCCAGGCCCGGTCGTCCAGCTCGGGATGGACACGCCGCAGGTCGACGGGCCGCTCCTGACCGCCGTCGCGGACCGGCTCGACCTCCGGGAAGCCGTGCTCGGCCAGGCCGTCGACGGCGGCTGGTGGGTCCTCGGCCTCCGCGACCCGGTCGGGGCGCAGGTACTGCGTGACGTCCCGATGTCGCAGCCCACCACGGGTCGAGACACCCGTGCCGCGCTGGCCTCGGCCGGTCTCGACGTCGCCGAGGCGGCCGTGCTGCGCGACGTCGACACGGCGACGGACGCCGACCTCGTCGCGGCTGGAGCGCCGGCGACCGCCTTCGCGCGGGCCTGGCGGGGGGTGCTGGTCGGATGAGTGACGTCGCGTTCACGAGGGTCTTCGCGCAGGCGCTGCGCGGGCAGCCGTGCCAGGTGGTCGAGGTCGACGGGTACGGCGAGCCACGGCTGCTGCCGGTCGGCGAGTGGGCCAGGACGGCCGACGATGCCGACCACCTGCTGCTCGACCGGTGCCTGGGCGCGACCCTCGATATCGGGTGCGGGCCGGGCCGCCTCAGCGAGCGGCTCGCCGACCTCGGCCACGTGGTGCTCGGGATCGACGTGGTCCCCGAAGCGGTGCGGCAGACCGTCGGCCGGGGTGCGATCGCGCTGCGCCGCAACGTGTTCGAGACGCTGCCGGGGGAGGGGCGGTGGCGTACAGCGCTGCTGGCCGACGGGAACATCGGGATCGGCGGTGACCCGGTCACACTGCTGCGCCGGGTGCGTGAGCTGCTCGACCCGCGCGGCCGCGTGGTGGTCGAGGTCGCGCCGCCGGGCGCCGGGCTGCGCACCACGTGGGCCGTGCTGACCTGCGGTGAGGAGCGGAGCCGGCCCTTCCGGTGGTCGCTGGTCGGACTCGATGCGATCGCCGGTCTCGCGGCAGAGGCGGGCTTCGAGGCGACCGAGTCGCATCGCGTGGCCGGGCGCTGGTGCACCGTGCTGGAGGAGTCACGATGAGGGCCCCGGCCCCGGAGGACTTCAGGAGCCGGCTCCGAAGTGCCGCGGTCGCCAGCCGGGTCGGGCTGTGGCTCGCCGTCACGTTCGGCGTCTGCTTCGCCACCGGCCTGGTGAGCCACTACGCGCAGCTCCCGCAGCAACCGGTCCCGTTCCCGACCAGCCCGGCGTGGGGCTACCGGGTCACCCAGGGCGTGCACGTGATCAGCGGGGCGGCGGCCGTGCCGCTGCTCCTCGTGAAGCTCTGGACTGTGTACCCGCGGCTGTTCCTTCGGCCGCCTCGCAGACCGCGAGCACTGCTCGTCGAGGTCGCCGAGCGCGGCTCGATGGGGGTGCTGGTCGCCTCGGCCGTCTTCCTGCTCGCCTCGGGGCTGGTCAACATGACCGCGTGGTACCCCTGGGACTTCTCGTTCCGCACCACCCACTACGCCCTTGCCTGGGTGGCGATCGGGGCGCTGGTCCTGCACGTCGCAGTGAAGCTGCCCACGATCCGGAAGGCGTTGCGGTCCGACGTCGACGAGCCGGGCCTCGACCGGCCGTCGGCGACCGAACCGGGCGCGCTGAGCCGGCGCGGGCTGCTGCGCACCACCTGGTTCGCCGCCGGGGTCGCGGTGCTCGCGACCGCCGGCAACAGCGTCGGCTGGCTGCGCGACGTGTCGGTGCTGGCGGTTCGCTCCTCGGACGGGCCGCAGGGCCTGCCCGTCACCAAGTCGGCGGCCGCCGCAGGTGTCCTGGAGACGGCCACCAGCCCGGCGTACCGCCTCGAGGTGGAGCACGGTGGCCGAATGCTTGCGCTCACCCTCGAAGAGCTACGGGCCCTGCCGCAGACCACCGAGACCCTGCCGATCGCGTGCGTGGAGGGGTGGAGCGAGGACGCCGAGTGGACCGGCGTCCGGCTGCGGACCGTGCTGGAGCTGGTCGGTGCTCCGGCGGGGTCGCCCGTCAGGTTCGAGTCGCTGCAGGAGTCCGGCCCGTTCCGGACCTCGGTCCTGCCGTCGGGGTTCGCCGACGACGACCGTACGCTCGTCGCGCTGAGCATCAACGGCGAGCAGCTGTCGATCGACCACGGGTACCCTGCCCGCCTGATCGCGCCGAACCGGCCCGGGGTGCGGCAGACGAAGTGGCTGGCACGGGTGGTGGCATGACTGTCGTGCGGTGGTCGCTGGGCCTGGTCGGGGTCGCGGTCGGGATCTACGGGGGATGGCTGCTGCTCAGCCGGCAGGCCGGCGAGGACCTCGTCTCGGCCGCCCAATGGCTGGTGGGCGGTGTGGTGCTGCACGACCTCGTGCTGGCACCGGTGGTGCTCGTCGTCGTGGCCGTGGCCGGTCGGCTGGCACCGCGGCCGGTCCGGGCGCAGGGCGCGGTGCTGCTGGTCGTGGTCGGCTCGGTCACGCTGCTGGCGCTCCCGGTCCTGGGCGGGTTCGGGAGGCGGTCCGACAACCCCTCACTCCTCGACCGCGACTACACCACCGGCTGGTTGGTGCTGGTCGGCGTGGTCGTCGCGCTCATCGCCGTAGGCTCGGTCGTGCAGCGGTGGAGGAGGGGCGATGGCGCAGATCCTGGTCGTTGACGACGACCCGACCGTCCGCGAGGTGGTCGTCTCCTACCTTCGTGCAGACCAGCACGACGTGCGCGAGGCCGCGGACGGCGAGACGGCGCTGCGCCTGGCGGGCGAGCTGGCTGCCGACCTGGTCGTGCTCGACCTGATGCTGCCCGGAATCGACGGGCTGGAGGTGTGCCGCCGACTGCGTGCGACCGGCCCGGTGCCCGTCATCATGCTCACGGCGCTCGGGGCCGAGACCGACCGGGTCCTGGGGCTGGAGCTGGGCGCCGACGACTACGTCACCAAGCCGTTCAGCCCGCGGGAGCTCACGCTGCGGGTCGAGTCGGTCCTGCGGCGTACGACGGGGCCCGAGCCCACGGTGCCCGACGTGCTCACCGACGGCGACCTGGTGCTCGACTCGGTGCGCCACGAGGTGACGCGTGCCGGGACACCGCTGTCGCTGACCGCGCGCGAGTTCGACCTGTTGCACTTCCTCCTCGGCCACCGGGGCGAGGCGTTCTCGCGGGAGGAGCTGCTCGCGGAGGTGTGGGGTTGGTCCTTCGGCGACCAGTCCACGGTGACGGTGCACGTCCGACGGCTCCGGGAGAAGATCGAGCGGGACCCGACCCGGCCGGTGCGGCTGGTGACCGTCTGGGGCGTCGGCTACCGCTGGGAGGAGGCGGCGTGAGCGGCGAGCAGCTGCAGATCATCGGCGTGGCCGCGGCCAGCGCCGTCCTCGTCGGGGTGGTGGGCCTGATCGCCGCGTGGTTGCTGCGTCGCCGCTCGATCCGGTGGCAGCTCTCGCTCGTCGCCGTGGTGGCCGCGCTGTCGGTGCTCGTGGGCGTCATCGGCGCAGCCCAGCTGATGTTCATCTCCGAGCATGACTGGACCGTGGTCAGCCTGGTGGCCGTCGTCGCCGGTCTCGTGACGGTCGCGGTCGCGCTCGCCCTCGGTGCGGCGATCGCGCACTGGTCGGCCTCGCTGCGCGAGGACGCCCGCCGGCTCGCCGTACCGGGGGCGTTCGAGCCGAGCGGCCGCGGGCCGGCCGAGTTCCGTGACCTCTCCGAGGAGTTGGCGCGCACCAGCGAGAAGCTGGAGGAGTCGCGGGCTCGCGAAGCGCGGCTCGAGAGCTCGCGGCGTGAGCTGATCTCGTGGGTGTCGCACGACCTGCGTACGCCGCTCGCGGGGATGCGCGCCATGACCGAGGCCCTCGAGGACGGCATGGCACCCGACCCCGAGCGCTACCGCAGCCAGATCCGGGTCGAGGTCGAGCGGATGGTGAGGATGGTCGACGACCTCTTCGAGCTGTCGCGGATCCACGCAGGCGTGCTCCGGCTCGAGCCGGAGACGGTGCTCGTGGGCGACCTGGTGAGCGAGGCGATCGCCGGTGCCGACCCCGTGGCGCGTGCGCGCAGCGTCCGGCTCGACGGGTCCGTCGAGGAGGGGATCGCCATCACCGCCGACCCGTCCGGACTCTCGCGGGTCGTGTCCAACCTGCTCATGAACGCGATCCGGCACACTCCCGCCGACGGCGTGGTCGAGATCCACGGGCGGACGGTGTCCGACTGGGTCGAGCTCAGCGTCACCGACGGCTGCGGCGGGATCGACTCGGCCGACATGGCGCGGGTCTTCGACGTGGCCTGGCAGGGGGAGCGCGCGCGCACGCCGGACCCCGAGGCCGGCCAGGTGCGCGGGGCCGGGCTCGGTCTGGCGATCGTCAAGGGGATCGTCGAGGCCCACCGGGGCGTGATCGGGGTGGAGAACGTCGAGGGCGGCGCAACCCCGGTCGGCTGCCGGTTCCACGTCCGGCTGCCTGCCTAGCCCGGGCCGGCCCCCGACACGCGGGCGCGCCTGCGCTCTCTCGAACGTCTGTTCGGCTACGTTTCTGTCCACAGGTACGACGCGGGCGGAGTTCTCCACAGGTGTCGGTGCCCTCGACGAGGGGGTGTCGGTGGACCGCCCTAGCGTCGCCGACGTACCTGGACCGTCACGACAGAGAAGAGGGGCCGGCACATGGCTGGTGGAGACCGCGAGAAGGCGCTCGACGTAGCGCTCGCGAACATCGAGAAGCAGTTCGGCAAGGGATCGGTGATGCGGCTCGGTGACGAGACCCGCGCCCCGCTCGAGGTGATCCCGACGGGCTCCATCGCCCTCGACGTCGCGCTGGGCCTCGGTGGCCTGCCGCGCGGCCGGGTCGTGGAGATCTACGGTCCGGAAGCCTCCGGAAAGACGACGGTCGCGCTCCATGCGGTGGCCAACGCGCAGCGGGCCGGCGGCATCGTGGCGTTCATCGACGCCGAGCACGCGCTCGACCCCGACTACGCCAAGGCGCTCGGTGTCGACACCGACGCGCTGCTGGTCAGCCAGCCCGACTCCGGCGAGCAGGCGCTCGAGATCGCCGACATGCTGGTGCGCTCCGGTGCCCTCGACCTGGTCGTCATCGACTCCGTCGCGGCGCTGGTTCCCCGCGCCGAGATCGAGGGCGAGATGGGCGACAGCCACGTCGGCCTCCAGGCCCGCCTGATGAGCCAGGCGCTGCGCAAGATGACCGGTGCCCTCAACGGCTCCAACACGACCGCGATCTTCATCAACCAGCTGCGCGAAAAGATCGGAGTGATGTTCGGAAGTCCTGAGACGACCACCGGTGGCCGGGCGCTGAAGTTCTACTCCTCGGTGCGGCTCGACGTCCGCCGGATCGAGACCCTCAAGGACGGCACCGACATGGTCGGCAACCGGACCCGGGTCAAGGTCGTGAAGAACAAGGTGGCCCCGCCGTTCAAGCAGGCGGAGTTCGACATCATGTACGGCAAGGGCATCTCCCGCGAGGGCGGCCTGATCGATGTCGGGGTGGAGGCTGGACTGGTCCGCAAGGCCGGCGCCTGGTTCACCTACGAGGGCGACCAGCTCGGGCAGGGCAAGGAGAACGCGCGGACCTTCCTGCGCGACAACCCCGACCTCGCCAACGAGCTGGAGAAGCGGATCCTCGAGAAGCTCGGCGTCGGTCCGCAGGTCGACGCTCCCTCAGACGAGCTGTCGGACGAGCCGATCGGGATCAATGACTTCTGAGGCCTTCGGACTGATCGGCCACATCACGGTCAAGCCAGGTCAGCGGAGCGCGCTCGCCGCGATCCTCGCCGAGGGGAGCGATCGGATGCCGGGTTGCCTGGCCTACGTCGTGGCCGAGGACGCCAGTGACCCCGACGCGCTCTGGGTGACCGAGGTGTGGCGCGACCAGGCGTCCCACCAGGCATCGCTTGAGCTGCCGTCGGTGCGAGAGGCGATCGACCGCGGTAGGCCGCTGATCGTCGCGTTCGACGCCTTCCACGAGACCCGGCCGATCGGGGGTGTCGGATGAGCCTGCCGCCCGACGACATCGAGGGCGCCGGACCCGACGCCGACCCCGAGTCCGTCGCCCGGACGATCCTGCTCGACCAGCTCGTCGGCCGCGCCCGCTCCCGGAGGGAGCTGGCCGACAAACTGGCGCAGCGCAACGTGCCCGACGAGCTCGCCACCCGGCTGCTCGACCGGTTCGAGGAGGTCGGCCTGGTCGACGATGCCGCCTTCGCCCACTCCTGGGTGGAGGGGCGGCACGCCGCCCGCGGCCTTGCGCCGCGGGCGCTCGCCCAGGAACTGCGGCGCAAGGGGGTGGCCGAGGAGGTGGCCAGCGACGCGCTCGGTCAGCTCGGCTCCGAGGAGCTGGAGGAGACTGCCCGGACCCTGGTCCGCAAGAAACTGCGCTCCTTGGAGCGGTTCGACGAAGCGACCAAGGCCCGCCGGCTGGTCGGGATGCTGGCCCGCAAGGGCTACAGCCCCGGGCTCGCCTACACCTTGGTCAAGGAGCAGCTCGCGCTCGACGACACCGTGGAGGACCAGTCGTAGGCTGCGGCCATGTCGGTCCACCTCACCGTCTCCGACCGGGGGCACGAGCTGGGCGGAGTCGTACGCGACGGGGAGTCCTGGGCGGCCGCGGCGCGGCGTACCTGCGCCAGCCTCCACTCCGATCCGGTGCCCCTGGACCTCTCGGGTGAGGTGAAGCGGTTCGTGATCGACCACGACCGCCGGGTTGCACTGCGGGCGATGACCCGCGGCGACCTCCCCGACGTCGCCCGGTGGCTCGCCGCCGAGCACGTGCGTCGCTGGTGGCACGAGCTCGAGGAGCCGACCCTGGACTCGGTCACCGGGCATTACGGCGGTCGGATCGACGGCATGGAGCCCACCCGGATGTGGGTGGTCGAGGTCAACGGCCGCTCGGTCGGCTTCTGCCAGGACTACCGGCTGCGCGACCACCCCGACTTCGCGGCCCTGACACCCGACCCGGAGGCGGTCGGGGTCGACTACGCGATCGGGGAGCCACACCTGGTGGGCCGCGGCGTCGGGCCCGTCATGCTGTGGGCGTGGCTGGCCAGCGCCCACCGCCGCTACCCCGACGTCACCTGCTACTTCGCCGCGCCCGACCACCGCAACGAGGGCAGCCTGCGGATGCTCGACAAGGTGGGCTTCGTCCGCGGCACCTGGTTCGACGAGCCCCAGCGCGACGGGTCCACCGCGACCATGGTCGGCTGCACGCTCGACGTGCGACAGGTCGTGGGCTGAGCGACGATGCGGCTGACCATCCTCGGCGGCGACGGCGGCTGGCCGCGGCCAGGCGGCGCGTGCAGCGGTTACCTCCTCCAGCACGACGACTGCTCGGTGCTGGTGGATCCCGGACCGGGAACGTTCCCGCGCCTGGTCGAGCTGGTGTCGGTGATGGCGCTCGACTCGGTCCTGGTCAGTCACGGCCACCCCGACCACGTCCTCGACCTCAACCCGCTGCTGCGGGCGCGGGCGTTCGTCGACCCGCCCGGGCGTCCGCTACCGGTCTTCGCTCCCGAGGGCGCCTTGGACGCCGTGCTGGCGCTCGACCGGCCGGGAGTGATCGACGACGCGGTCGTCGTCCACCACCTGACTGCGGGCGAACAGGTGCAGGTCGGCCAGTTCGCACTGCGTGCTGCCGAGCTGCCGCACACCTGGCCCAACCTCGGGCTCCGGATCTCGGCCGGCGACGCGTCGCTCGTCTACACCGGTGACAGCGGCCCCAGCCCCGCACTGGTCGACCTGGCGCGCGACGCCGACGTGCTGCTCGCCGAGGCCAGCAGCGTCGACGACGTCGACGAGCACATGTCGGGCATGCTCTCCACGGCGGGGCAGCGCGGCGACGACGCCCGGGAGGCCGGTGTCGGTGTCCTGGTGCTGACCCACCTGCTCCCCGGCGAGGACCCCGCAACGGCGCGGGACCGGGCGGCCGCACGGTTCGACGGCCCGATCGAGGTGGCCCGACCGGGCCTGGTGATCGAGGTCGGGGCAGGTCGTCCGGAATGATGCAGCCCATGACATCGCTGCGGCCCGCGCCGGGCCCCGTGGACCTGACCGCGATCGAGACCGACGACGCGCCCGGCTTCGACGGCAAGAAGGCGGACGGCGAGGCCGCCCTGGCCGCGCTCGGCCCGGAGCTGGCGGACCTGCAGGAGCGACTGTTCGCGAACCGCACCACCGGCGCCCGGAGCAGGGTGTTGCTGGTGCTCCAGGGCATGGACACCTCCGGCAAGGGCGGCGTGCTGCGCCACGCCGTGGGCCTGATCGACCCGCAGGGCGTGCGGATCACGAGCTTCAAGGCGCCCACCGACGAGGAGAAGCAGCACCACTTCCTGTGGCGGATCGAACGCGCGCTGCCCGAACCCGGCTACGTCGGGGTCTTCGACCGCTCCCACTACGAGGACGTCCTCATCCACCGCGTCCGCGGTTGGGCCGACGCCGACACCCTCGAGCAGCGGTACGTCGAGATCAACGAGTTCGAGTCGCGGCTGGTCGACGACGGTTGCGTGATCGTCAAGTGCATGCTGCACATCGGCGCCGACGAGCAGAAGGCGCGACTGCAGGAGCGACTCGACAACCCGGAGAAGCACTGGAAGTACAACCCGGGTGACCTCGACGAGCGCGCGCTGTGGCCGGCCTACCGTGAGGCGTACGAGATCGCCATCGAGCGCACGAACACCGACGCCACACCCTGGCACGTCGTACCGGCGGACAAGAAGTGGTTCCGCAACCTCGCGATCGGTCAGCTGCTGCTGGGTGCACTGCGCGGGTTCGACCTCCAGTGGCCCAAGGCCGACTTCGACGTGGCCGTCGAGCAACATCGACTCGCGGAGGAGGACCCGGTCCGGTGATTCCCACGGTCCGGGTCACCCGCTACGTCACGCCGCTCCGGGAGGGTGGCTCCCTCCCCGGGATCGTCGAGGCCGACGACCTGGGCACCTACGTATGCAAGTTCCGCGGCGCCGGACAGGGCGTGCGGGTGCTGGCCGCCGAGGTGATCGCCGCGGGCATCGCCCGGCTGGTCGGGGTCCCGACGCCGCGGCTGGTCGCACTCGACCTCGATCCCGAGATCGCGCGCTACGAGGCCGACGAGGAGGTCCAGGACCTGATCGCGGCCAGCCCCGGCCTCAACCTGGGCATCGACTTCCTGCCCGGCGCGTTCGGGTACGACGGCACGCTCCCGGGCGCGGACGACTCGGTCGGTGCGCGGGTGCTCTGGCTCGACGCGTTCCTCGCGAACGTCGACCGCACCTGGCGGAACCCCAACCTGCTGGTATGGCACGACGAGCTGTGGGCGATCGACCACGGCGCTTCGCTCTACTTCCACCACGCCTGGGCGGGCGGGATGACCGATCCCGCCCGGTTCGCCGCCCAGCCGTGGGACGCCACGGGTCACGTCATGAGGCGGTACGCCGATGGCCTGGCCGAGGTCGACGCCGAGGTCGCGGCCCGGCTCGACCGGACCGCACTGGAGGCCGTCGTCGCCGACGTGCCGGACGGCTGGCTCCCGAGCGTGCCCGGCGCCGAGGAGGCCGACCGGCTCCGCATGGCGTACGTCGACAACCTGTTGGCACGGCTCGGGACCCGGCAGTGGCTGCCCGCGGCGGAGGCGGCATGAACGGCCACCCCTACCAGTACATCGTGCTGCGGTGCGTGCCGCGTGTGGACCGGGAGGAGTTCCTCAACGTCGGGGTCGTCCTCTACTCCGAGGAGACCCGGTTCCTCGCAGCGGCGTGGCACGTCGACCCCGAGCGGCTCCGAGCCCTGGATCCGCGGGTCGACGTCGACCAGGTGTGCGAGGCGCTCGAGTTCGTGGACGGGGTGTGTCACGGCGACGCGCGCGGGGGAGCCGCGGGCGAGCAGCCGCTGGGAACCCGGTTCGGGTTCCTCAAGGCGCCGCGCAGCACGGTGCTCCAGCCGGGCCCGGTCCACGGTGGGCTCACCGCGGACCCGGCTCGCCAGCTGGAGCACCTGCTGGAACGGCTGGTCGGTGGTTCCTAGACCGGGACCAGCTCGACCGCGCCCACGGCGTACCGCGCAAGGATCACTCGTGCCAGCTCCGGGTGCGCGCCCAACGGCTCCGACACCGCGACCGCGCCCGCTTCCAGCGCGAGCTCCTTGGCCCGATCGGGCAGCAGCCCGGGGGCGAGGAACAGCGACGCGACGGCGATGTGGCGGCGACCTTCGCCGCGGAACGCTCGCACGGCCTCGCCGGTGGTCGGCGGCGCCGCTGACGCGAACGCCGCGGTGACCGGCAGCTTGTGCCGCACGCCCCAGAGCCGGGCGAGCCGGGCGACCGCCTGGTTGGCGACCGGGTCCGAGGACCCGGCGCCGGCGAGCACCAGCGCGTCGAGCTCGCGGACCCGCGAGGCCTTGAGCGCCTCGCGCATCCGGACGTCGAGGATCTCGAGGAAGTGGGCCTCGAGGCCGAGGATCGCGGACGTCGTGATCTTGAGGTCGGGGTGGCGCTCGGCGGCCTCCTGGACGGCCTGCGGCACGTCGACCCGGGCGTGGAACGCCTGGGTGAGCAGCAGCGGCACGACCACGATCTCCTCGTGGCCCTTGCGCACGAGACGGTCGACGACGGTGTGGAACGACGGCCTGGACAGGTCGAGGAACGCGCGCTCGATCGTGAGGTCGGGGCGGATCGCCTTCACCTCGGCGACCAGCGCCTTGATCGTCGCTGCGGACCGTGGATCCCGGCTTCCGTGAGCCAGGGCCACCAATGCTGGAGCAGCCATGATTTCTTCCTCCCTTACCGGGATCTCAGTGGATCCCGCACTCGGTCTTCGTCGTACCTGCCCAACGCCCACTGCGCGGGTCGTCTCCCGGGGCGACCCTGCGTGTGCAGGGCCAACACCCGATGGACGGGTAGCCGTCGTAGACCAACGGGTTGACGAGGACGTCGTTGTCCGCGATGTACCGCTCCACCTGGTCGTCGCTCCAGCGCGCCAGGGGAGACACCTTCACCTTGCCCTTGCGGGCGTCCCAGCCGATGACGGGTGCGATCACCCGGTTGAGGGTCTCGGCCCGGCGCAGGCCGGTCGCCCAGGCGTCGTACGACGCGAGGGCGTCCGTCAGCGGCGCGACCTTGCGCAGCTCGCAGCACCGGTCGGGGTCGGTCTTGTAGAGGTCCTTGCCGTGCTCGGCGTCCTGCTCGGCGACGCTCTGCACCGGCTCGATCGTGAGCAGGTTGACCGGCAGCGTCGCCGCGACGGCATCGCGGGTGCCGATCGTCTCCGCGAAGTGGTAGCCGGTGTCGAGGAAGACCACGTCGATCCCAGGCGCGACGGTCGACGCGAGGTGCGCGAGGACGGCGTCGGCCATCGACGAGGTGATGCAGAACCGGTCGCCGAACGTCGCCACGGCCCACTCGATGATGTGCTCGGCCGGGGCCAGCTCGAGCTCCGCGCCGGCGTGCGACACCAGCTCGCGCAGCTCCTCAGGAGAGCGGCCCTCGGTGTGTGTGCCCCGGAACTCGCGGGCCTGCCGGGTGGTGGCGGCACTCATGCTTGTGCACCTCCCGGACGGACCAGGCCGAGCATGCTCAGCTTGAACGCGCGCAGGCACGACCGGCACTCCCACGCGCCGTGACCAGGTCCCTCGGCCTCCTCGTGGGGCCACAGGTCCTCGTCGCCGCAGTAGGGGCAGTGGAAGGGCACCGCGCGTTCGCTCACGACACGGCCTCCAGCACTCGTTCTCCGCGCAGCAGCGCCTCGTCGGCCCGCTGCACCCAGTCGGCGAACGACTCGCCCTCGGTACGGTCCTCGAGGTAGTTGGACACCACGGCGGTGATGTAGTCGTCGAGCCCGGCGCTGGTGACCTTGTGCGCGCGCAGCTTGCGCCCGAAGTTGGCACCGAGGCCGGTCGCGCCGCCGAGATGGACCTGGAAACCCTCGACCTGCTCACCGTCGGCGTCGAGCACCAGCTGGCCCTTGAGCCCGATGTCGGCGACCTGGGTCCGTGCGCACGCGTTCGGGCAGCCGTTCACGTTGACCGTGATCGGGGTGTCGAGGTCGGGGAACCGCCGCTCGAGCTCGGCGACCAGGTCGCGGGCGCGGTTCTTGGTGTCGACGATCGCCAGCTTGCAGAACTCGATGCCGGTGCAGGCCATCGTGTTGCGCCGCCAGTTCGAGGGTCTGCCGGAGAGGCCGATCTGGTCGAGCCGGTCGAGGAGCCGGTCGAGGACCGCCGGGTCGACGCCGATCAGCACGATCTTCTGGTACGGCGTGAGCCGGGCCCCGGCCACGCCGAACTCGTCCAGCACGTCGGCCAGTGACACCAGCAGCGTGCCGGACACCCGGCCGGCGACCGGTGCGACGCCGACGTACTTGAGACCGTCGTGCTGGTCGTGGACTCCGATGTGGTCGCGATGTCCGACCGGCGACGACGGCGAGTCGCAGCGGAGCAGCGGCCGGTCGAGGTACTCGTTCTCCAGCACCTCGCGGAACTTGTCGACGCCCCAGTCGGCGACCAGGAACTTCAGCCGCGCCCGCGAGCGCAGCCGGCGGTAGCCGTAGTCGCGGAAGATCGAAGTGACGCCCTCCCAGACGTCCGGGACCTCGTCGAGCGGGATCCAGACCCCGAGCTTCTGGGCGAGCATGGGGTTGGTGGACAGCCCGCCGCCGACCCAGACGTCGAAACCGGGTCCGAACTCGGGGTGGACGCTGCCGACGAACGCGACGTCGTTCACCTCAGGGGCGACGTCGTGGCTCGGGTGACCGGTCAGTGCGGTCTTGAACTTGCGCGGCAGGTTGGAGTACTCGGGGTTGCCGAGCACGCGGCGCTTGATCTCGTCGAGCGCGGACGTGCCGTCGATGATCTCGTCGGCGGCGACGCCGGCGACGGGGGAGCCGAGGAACGGCCGCGGCGAGTCGCCGCACGCCTCGAGGGTCGTGAGTCCGACCGACCCGAGCCGCTGCCAGATCTCGGGGACGTCCTCGATCCTGATCCAGTGGAACTGGATGTTCTCGCGGTCGGTGACGTCGGCGGTGTCGCGCGCGAACTCCTGGCCGATGGTGCCGAGCGTGCGCACGGCAGCGGGGGAGAGGAGCTGCCCGTCGGAGCGGACCCGCATCATGAAGAACTCGTCGTCGAGCTCGTCCTCCTCGAGCATCGCGGTCTTGCCGCCGTCGAACCCGGGTGCCCGCTGTGTGTAGAGCCCGAGCCAGCGGAACCGTCCGCGCAGGTCCGCAGGGTCGATCGAGGCGAAGCCGCGCTTGGAGTAGATGTGCTCGATCCGGGCCTGGACGTTGAGCGGGTCGTCGTCCTTCTTGGACTGCTCGTTCTTGTTCAGCGGCTCGGTGTAGCCCATCGCCCACTGGCCCTCACCGCGCTTGGGACGCGGGATCTCGGTACGGGCGGCGGGCTTCGCGGTGTAGCGAAGATCGGACATCGGGGGGTCCTTCTGCTGAGGCGCGCGTCGTCGGGCGCGGAAGATGGAGCGGACGGCGTGGTTTCAGCGAGGCCAACACAACATGCTGCGGGTGCGCCCGAGGTCCACGTGGCGTCGAACCACGAGGTACGCATGCGTCGCAGCGATGTTCATGTCAAGAAGTCTCAGGGATTGGACGGCGGTCCCACAAACCGGAATCCCATGGTGTGAGACGCATGTCCAAGCAATGAGACAGCGGTCGGTCGCCCCGTGCGCCCGGCCGCTGGTGTGCGTCCTACACACCTCGGGCCATCGCTACCGCCAGCGGTACTCCATCTCCGGCCGCCCGCCGCCACCCCCGTAGCGCGGGCGGCGCTCGGCCCGGCCGGTGTCGGTCAGGTGCTCCAGGTAGCGCCGGGCGGTGACGCGGGAGGTTCCGACCAGGTCGGCCACCTCGCTCGCGGAGAGCGCGGCGGACGCGGCGCGCAGCGTCCGGACCACGGCTTCCGAGGTCTCGGCACTCATGCCCTTGGGCAGCTCCTCGTGCGGTGCCTGCCGCAGGCTGCCGAGCAGCTGGTCGATCTCGCCTTGGGCGACCTGGTCCGAGGTGCTGGCGAGCTGGCGCCGGTAGGCCGCGTACTGCTCGAGCTTGGCGCGGAAGGTCGCGAAGGTGAACGGCTTCAGGAGGTACAGGACCACGCCCTGCGCGACCGCGTGCTGCACCACGTCGAGGTCACGGGCCGCCGTCACCGCGATCACGTCGCACACCTGGCCGCTGGCCCGGAGCCGGCTCAGCAGCCCGAGCCCGTGACCGTCGGGCAGGTTCATGTCCAGCAGCATCAGGTCGACGTCGGGGTCCGTCGCGAGGAACCGGGCAGCCTCCGCGGCCGACCGCGCGACTCCGGCGACCTCGAAGCCGTCGACGCGCCCGACGTACGCCTCGTGCGCTTCCGCCGCCAGCTCCTCGTCCTCCACGACCAGCACCCGCACGGTCATGTGACCACGCTCCCGGCGGGGTGGAGCAGCACCCGGAACTCGGCCCCACCCAGCTCGGACCGGCCGATCCGGAGGTCGCCGGTGTGGCGCCGCGCCACCTGCTCGACGAGGGCGAGACCGACGCCGCGCCAGCTGTCCTCGGTGGCCGACACCTTCGTGGTCCAGCCCCGGCCCAGCACGAGCTGAGCCTCCTCCGGGGTGAGCCCGGGTCCGCTGTCGCTCACGACGACCTCGACGACGCCCGCGTCGCCTGCGAGCCGGACCTGCACCACCCGGGTCTCGTGGTCGCGGACGGCGTCCAACGCGTTGTCGACGAGGTTCCCGACCACGGTCACCAGGTCGCGAGCGGGTACGTCGTGGTCCGCGGGGAGCTCACCGGCGACCCGCAGCTCGATGCCGCGATCGGCCGCCTCCGCGCTCTTGCCGAGCAGCAGGGCCGCGACGACGGGGTCACCGACCGCTGCGACCACCGTGTCCGCGAGCTGCTGGGCGGTCGCCAGCTCCTCGGTGGCGAACTCGACCGCGTCGTCTGGACGACCCATCTCGATCAGGCTGACCACGGTGTGCAGCCGGTTCGCCGCTTCGTGGGTCTGCGCCCGCAGCGACTCGGTGAGGCTCTGGGTCACCTCCAGCGCGCCGGTGACGGCCCGCAGCTCGGTGTGGTCGCGCAGCGTGACGACGGCACCGACGGTGCGGCCGTCGCTGGTCGCGGGCGAGGAGCTGACCACCAGCAGCCGGTCTCCGGCGGCGTAGATGTCGTCGCTCCCCTTGCTGCGATCGACCGCGGCCGCGACCAGGCCGGGCGGCAGCCCGAGGTCGTGGACCGAGCGTCCCACGACGTCGGGCGGCAGCCCGAGCAGCCGCACCGCCTCGTCGTTGGCCAGCTGCACCCGGTCCTCCTCGTCGAGGAGCAGCAGGCCCTCGCGCACGGCGTGCAGCACGGCCGAGTGGTAGTCGTACATCCGGCTCAGCTCCGTCGCGCCCAGTCCGTGGGTGATCCGCCGCAGCCGCCGCGCCACCAGCCAGGTGCTGCTCACGCCGGCCAGCAGCACCAGCAGCCCGGTGGCCACGATCAGGAGCACGTCGTCGGTCAGCGCCTCGTCGATCCGCTCGAGCGTGATGCCGACCGAGACCAAGGCCACCACGTCGCCGTCGCGCTCGACCGGCACCACCGCCCGAACCGAGGGCCCGAGCGTGCCGGTGTACTCCTCGACGTTGATCTCGCCCACGGGTGCCCGACCGAGCCGGCCGATGAACGCCTGGCCGATCTCGTCGGGGTTCGGGTGGGTGTACCGGGTCCGGTCGAGATCCATCACCACGACGAAGTCGACGCCGGTGTCGGCGCGCACCCGCTCGGCGTACGGCTGGAGGATCGCGCTGGGGTCGGCGTCGTCGACACCGTCGACGACGGTGGGGGAGTCGGCCACCGCCAGGGCCACCGCGATCGAGCGCTCCTCGGCGGCCGACCGCGCGTCACGCCGGGCGTCGTACGCCGCCAGCGCCAGCACCACCGCCACGAGGACGGCCACGACGATCACCTGGAGCACCAGGATCTGGCCGGCGACGGCCGGCTCTGAGCGGCTGCGCCGGACCATGGGCGTGAACTCTACGACCAGAACGGTGACGCGCGTCACAGCCGCCCCGACCCTGGACGGACCGCCGGATCGGCCGGCGCCCAGCAGGAGGTCCCCCATGAGCAGCTCCACCGCCACCGAGGCCACGGGCCGACGGTCGCGCACCCACTACCTGTACCTGGCCGTGATCGTGGCCGTCGCGCTCGGCATCGTGGTCGGGCTCGTGGCACCGAGCACGGCCGTCTCCCTCAAGCCGCTCGGCGAGGCCTTCGTGGCCCTGATCAAGATGATGATCCAGCCGGTCATCTTCTGCACGATCGTGCTCGGCGTCGGGTCGGTCCGCAGCGCCGCCCGGGTCGGCAAGGTCGGCGGCCTCGCGCTGGGCTACTTCATCGCGATGTCGACGGTCGCGCTCGCGATCGGTCTCGTCGTGGGCAACATCCTGACCCCGGGCAGCGGCCTCCGGCTGACGGAGGACGTCGCGAGCGCCGGTGCCGAGCAGGCCGCCGGCGGCCACGGCTCGACGTCGGAGTTCCTGGTCGGGATCATCCCGACGTCGCTGTTCTCCTCGCTCACCTCCGGCGAGGTGCTCCAGACCCTGCTGGTCGCACTCCTGGTCGGCTTCGCGCTCCAGGCGATGGGCAAGCAGGGTGAACCCGTGCTGCGCGGCATCGGGCACGTCCAGCGCGTCGTCTTCCGCGTGCTCGCGATGATCATGTGGGTCGCTCCGGTCGGCGCGTTCGGCGCCATCGCCGCCGTCGTCGGCGAGACCGGGATCGACGCCCTGCGCAGCCTGGCGGTCCTCATGATCGGCTTCTACGTGACGTGCGCGCTGTTCGTGTTCGTCGTCCTCGGAACCCTGTTGAAGCTCACCACCGGCGTCAACCTGTGGAGCCTCCTCAAGTACCTGGCGCGGGAGTTCCTGCTGATCCTCTCGACGTCCTCCTCCGAGAGCGCGCTGCCGCGCCTGATCGCCAAGATGGAGCACGCCGGCGTCGACCGCTCCACCGTCGGCGTGGTGGTGCCGACCGGCTACTCGTTCAACCTCGACGGCACCGCGATCTACCTGACCATGGCCTCGCTGTTCATCGCCTCCGCCCTGGGCGACCCGCTCAGCGTGGGCGAGCAGATCGGCCTGCTGCTGTTCATGATGGTCGCGTCCAAGGGTGCCGCCGGCGTCACCGGCGCGGGCATGGCGACCCTCGCGGGCGGCCTGGCCTCGCACCGGCCGGACCTGGTCGACGGCGTCGGCCTGATCGTCGGCATCGACCGGTTCATGTCCGAGGCCCGGGCGCTGACGAACTTCGCCGGCAACTCGGTCGCCACAGTGCTGGTCGCGCACTGGACCGGCGGCTTCGACCGGGCCCAGTACGACCGGGCCGTGTCGGGTGAGGACCCGTTCGACGAGGACACGATGGTGGACGACCACCACGGTCCGGCCGAGGTCGACTCTGCCGAGGTCGAGCCGGAGCGTGAGCTCGTGAGGACCTGACGCGGACGATCTCGTCGGTCATGGACGGCGGCCCCTAGGCTGTCGTCCATGACCGACTCCACCCTCAGCCCGACGATCAGCAGCGCCTACTCCCAGATCCTCGAGGTGATCGGCTCGGTCGAGCCGCGGATCGCCGACGCGACCCGCCAGGAGCTCGCGGACCAGCGCTCCTCGCTCAAGCTGATCGCCAGTGAGAACTACGCCTCACCGGCGGTGCTGCTCACGATGGGCACCTGGTTCAGCGACAAGTACGCCGAGGGCACGGTCGGCCACCGCTTCTACGCCGGCTGCCAGAACGTCGACACCGTCGAGGCGCTCGCGGCCGAGCACGCGCGCGAGCTGTTCGGTGCGCCGTACGCCTACGTGCAGCCCCACTCCGGCATCGACGCGAACCTGGTCGCCTACTGGTCGATCCTCGCCCACAAGGTCGAGGGGCCGTGGCTGCAGAAGTTCGGCGCGAAGAACGTCAACGAGCTGACCGAGGAGGACTGGGAGACGCTGCGGGCCGAGTTCGGTCACCAGCGGCTGCTCGGCATGAGCCTCGACGCGGGCGGTCACCTCACGCACGGCTTCCGGCCCAACATCAGCGGCAAGATGTTCCACCAGCAGCAGTACGGCACCGACCCGGGGACCGGTCTGCTCGACTACGACGCGGTGCGCGCGAAGGCCCGCGAGTTCCAGCCGCTGGTGCTGGTCGCGGGCTACTCGGCGTACCCGCGCCGGATCGACTTCGCGAAGATGCGCGAGATCGCCGACGAGGTCGGCGCGGTGCTGATGGTGGACATGGCGCACTTCGCGGGCCTGGTCGCCGGCAAGGTGTTCACCGGCAACGAGGACCCGGTCCCGCACGCGCACCTCACGACCACCACGACGCACAAGTCGCTGCGCGGCCCGCGTGGCGGGATGGTGCTCGCGCAGGATGAGTTCGCCGGTGACGTCGATCGCGGCTGCCCGATGGTGCTCGGCGGTCCGCTCTCGCACATGATGGCGGCGAAGGCGGTCGCACTGGCCGAGGCCCGGACCGAGTCCTTCCGCAGCTATGCCCAGTCGGTCGCCGACAACGCGAAGTCGCTGGCCGACGGCTTCCTGACCCGCGGCGCGAACCTGGTCACCGGCGGCACCGACAACCACATCGTGCTGCTCGACGTGTCGTCGTTCGGCATCACCGGCCGTCAGGCGGAGTCGGCCCTGCTCGACGCCGGCATCGTCACCAACCGCAACTCGGTCCCGGCCGACCCGAACGGCGCCTGGTACACCTCCGGCGTCCGGCTCGGCACCCCCGCGCTGACGACCCGGGGCTTCGGCCACGACGAGTTCGACCGCGTGGCAGACCTGATCGTGGACGTCCTGAAGAACACCGAGCCGGGCACGACCAAGGCAGGCGGGCCGTCGAAGGCGTCGTACCGGCTCGGCGACGGCGTGGCCGACCGGATCAAGGACGCCTCGGGCGAGCTGCTCGACCGCCATCCCCTGTACCCGGGATTGGAACTCGTCTGAGGGAGAACTGGGCATCGACCCGGCACCCTCGCCCGGCGTAGGATCGTCCGTACCTGGAGGCGGTTGGGGGGTGGCCGCTGTCCCCGCGCTGCCCCCGAAGGCCACCGACGGGTAGCGCGCTCCCGCGTGTGATCCTCCACGGCCCACGGTGACGAGGACCCACCGGGAGCGTGCGTACGTCGTGGGGTGTCGCCGCGGTGGCCGGTTCAGGACTCCACGACGGGGGTGGCGCGGTCGACGATCGCGCGCAGGCCGCCGCTGGTGAGCGTGCCGTAGGTCCCGTCGTACGCCGTGCCGAGCCGCGAGTCGCAGAATGCGTCGGCCACCTCCGGCGGCGCGAACCGAACCAGGAGCGAGCCCTGCAGGCAGGCCGCCATCCGTCCCGCGAGACGCCGGGCCGAGCCCTCCGCCGCGGCGGCATCGCCGAGCAGGCGCAACGTGTCATCGATCGCGCGGTCCAGCCGCTCGTCGCCCCCGCGGGCCGTGCCGACCTCGGTGAGCCACGCGTCGAGCACCTCCGGCTCCCGCGACAGTGCCCGCAGCACGTCGAGGGCGTTGACGTTGCCGGAGCCCTCCCAGACGGAGTTCAGCGGCGCCTCGCGGTAGAGGAGGGGCAGGCCCGACTCCTCGACGTACCCGTTCCCGCCGAGGCACTCCAGCGCCTCAGCCACCATCCCGGGCGTTCGCTTGCAGACCCAGAACTTGGCCAGCGGTAGCGCGATCCGTCGCAGCGCCGCCTCGTGCGGGTCGTCCATCCGGTCGACCGCGGCAGCCAGCCGGATCGAGAGCGCGGTGGCCGCCTCCACCTCGACCGTCAGGTCGGCGACCACGTTCTGCATCAGGGGCTTGTCGACCAGCAGCGACCCGAAGGCGGAGCGGTGGGCGACGTGCCAGGAAGCCTCGTTCAGCGCTCGCCGCATCAGTGACGTCGAGCCCAGCACGCAGTCGAGCCGGGTCGCCGCCACCATCTCGATGATGGTGCGGACCCCGCGGCCCTCGTCGCCCAGCCGGTGGGCGATCGTGCCCGAGAACTCGAGCTCGCTCGACGCGTTCGACCGGTTCCCGAGCTTGTCCTTGAGCCGGACGACGTCGAGCCGGTTGCGGGTCCCGTCCGGCAGGACCCGCGGCACCATGAAGCACGTGACGCCTCCATCGGTCTGCGCGAGCACGAGGAAGACGTCGTTCATCGGCGCGGAGGTGAACCACTTGTGCCCGTGCAGCGTGTACTCGCCGTCGACCGCGGTGGGCACCGCCTGCGTCACGTTGGCCCGCACGTCCGAGCCGCCCTGCTTCTCGGTCATGCCCATCCCGGCGAGGGCTCCACGCTTGCCCGCGGCCGGCCGCAGCCCCGGGTCGTAGGTCGTCGACGCCAGCAGCGGCGTCCACTCCTTCGCGAGCGCGTCGTCGGCGCGCAGTGCCGGCACGGCGGCGTACGTCATCGACACCGGGCAGCCGTGCCCGGGCTCGGTGTGCGACCACGCCATGAACCCGGCGGCCCGCCGGACATGCGCGTACGGCGAGTCCGACTCCCACGGCGCCGCGGCCAGCCCCTGGCCGACCGCCCGCTCGAGCAGCCAGTGCCAGGACGGGTGGAACGTCACCTCGTCGATCCGGTTCCCGAACCGGTCATACGACGTCAGCTGCGGCGGGTTCTGGTTGGCCATCAGTCCGTGCTCGCGGGCCTCATCGGTCCCGGCGAGGGCGCCGATCCCGGCGAGGTCGTCGACCACCTCGGCGTCGGCGTGGCGGCCGACGGCCTCGACCAGTGCCGCGTCCGTGGTGACCACGTTGTGCCCGACCAGGGGAGGGGGCTGGTTCGTGCTGGCGCGCAGGTCACCTGCAGGGATCCCGGTGGTCATGTGGATACCGTAGGCGCATGCGGGAGGTGCTGTGGCGACTGGTCGTCACCACGTTCGGCTCCTGCATGAGATACCGCGTGACAGGGCTGGCGGCGGAGGCGGCGTTCTTCGCGATCCTGTCTGTCCCGCCGCTCGTCTTCGCGATGGCGGGGATGATCGGCTACGTCTCCGCCCAGTTCGCCCCGGCGGACGTCGAGCAGGTGCGTCAGGCGGTGATCGACCTGTCGTCCCGGGTGCTGACCGAAGAGGCCGTCGGGAGCGTCATCGTGCCCACCATCGACGACGTGCTCGACTCGCGCCGCTTCGACGTCATCTCCCTGGGCTTCATCCTCTCCCTCTGGGCAGGGTCGCGCGCCCTCAACGTCTTCGTCGACACGATCACGATCATGCACGGGCTCGGCGGGCACCGGGGGATCGTCAAGACCCGCGCGCTGTCGTTCGTGCTCTACCTCCTCGCGATCATCACCGGTGTGCTGACCCTGCCGCTGGTGGTCGCCGGGCCGTCGTTGGTACGACGGGCGCTGCCCGAGGGCGCCGAGTTCCTCGTCCAGTTCTACTGGCCGACCGTCATCGTGCTGTCGATCTGCTTCCTCGCCACGCTCTACCACGTCTCGGTCCCGGTCCGGACCAACTGGAGCTTCAACCTGCCGGGTGCGACGTTCGCCTTGCTGGCCTGGATCGTCGGCTCGTTCCTGCTGCGGTGGATCCTCACCGAGACCGCCGCGGACTCCAAATCGATCTACGGACCCCTGGCGTCACCGATCGCGGTGCTGCTGTGGCTCTACCTGCTCTCGGTCGCGGTGCTGATCGGCGCCGCCGTCAACGCCGCCTTCGACTCCGTCTTCCCGCAGAAGGCGACCACCAGCGCGCGCATGGAGCTCGTGCAACGCCTACGGGACCGGATGACGCCCGGGGCGCGTACGAGCGACTAGATTCAGGCGCGTGGCGGAGGATCTGCTCGACAAGAGCGAGGGGCGTACGCGCGGCAGGATCTCGCTGCCCGAGCGCGCCCGGTCGCCGTGGTGGGAGCTCGGCCGCCGGCTGCTCGCGGCCGTCGGGATCCTGGTCGGTACCGTCATGCTCGTCTACTTCGACCGCGGCGCGTACGTCGACAACAACGACATCCCCGGTCGCACGATCGACCTGGTGGACGCGATCTACTACACGACCGTCACGCTCAGCACGACCGGCTACGGCGACATCGCGCCGGTCGAGCCGCATGCGCGCCTGATCAATGCGTTCATCATCACGCCGGCCCGCATCGCGTTCCTGGTGCTGCTGATCGGCACCACGATCGAGGTGCTCGCCTCGCAGGGCCGGGAGATGTTCCGGGTCGCCCGATGGAGGAAGAACATGGGAGATCACGTCGTCATCGTGGGCTACGGCACGAAGGGCCGCAGCGCCGTCGAGACGCTCGTCAACAACGGCCTCGACCGTGAGCACGTGACGGTGGTGGACAGCAATCCGGCCGCCGAGCGGGACGCCCACGCCGACGGGCTCACGATCTTCATCGGCGACGCGACCCGGCGCTCGGTACTACGAGAGGTGGGCGTCGCTCGTGCGCGGCAAGTCATCATCACCACCGATCGCGACGACTCGAACGTGCTCGTGACGCTGACCGTCCGCCAGCTCAACCCCGACGCGTACATCGTCTCCTCCGTGCGCGAGCAGGAGAACGCGCCGCTGATGAGGCAGTCCGGCGCCGACTCCGTCATCACCTCCTCCGACGCCGTCGGCCGGCTGCTCGGTCTGTCGTCGCTGTCCCCGACGCTCGGGTCGGTGATGGAGGACCTGCTGACCTACGGCGAGGGCCTGGAGGTGGCCGAGCGTGACCTGCTCGTGTCGGAGGTGGGCCTCCAGCCGCAGTCGCTACCCGACCAGGTGATCGCGGTGGTCCGCGACGAGAAGGTCTACCGCTACTTCGACCCGGTGGTCACCCAGCTCGCGCGAGGCGACCGCCTGGTCGTCGTACGACCGGCCAAGGAGCTGCCATGGGCCCCCCGACCCGGCACCCACGACGAGGACTTCGCCACCGACGAGGACTGACGTGTGGCGGCCCGGCCGCCGTCGGTTTCCCCGGATATCCGGGGAAACCACGACCTGCTGAGGGCAACTTCCCCCGGTAACCGTGAGACTCGCCCAGGAGGTTCGCGGCCCGCAGTCATCCCAGGACGCTGCGCGGCCGATCCTCGGCGATCGGCCGCAGCCGCGACCAGGCCGACAGGTCGAGCTCCAGACCGGTGCGGGGGAGCGTGAGCTGCACGGGGTCGCGGTCGTGGTCGTGGCCGGCTTCGATCGCGTCGATCAGGGTGCGCATCAGGATGCCGACGACCGGGGCGTTCTTGAACTGGTTGCCGCTGGTGCCGATCGCCACGTAGAACCCGTCGCGGTCGGTCCGGTCGTAGACGGGCGACCAGTCGGTGGTCACGTCGTACACGCCGGCGATGCCCAGCGGCCGGTTCGGCACCGCGAGGTCCGGGAACCGGCGGGCGGCGCGCAGCACCTGGGCCTCGAACACGCTAGGCGTGGCGTGCGGGTTGACGGCGTCGGCGTCGTCGAGCCACTCGGGCGGGTCGCACTCGGGCTCCATGCCACCGACCAGCATCCGGCCGGGCCCGGCCGGCCGCGTGTAGATCCCGAGGTCCGGGTCGGCGACGATGATCCGCTCCTCGGGTCCACCGGGCGCGGCCACCTCGTGCACCTCCTGGCGCATCGGCCGGGTGGTGACGGTGAAGTCGGCGCCGGCACCGGCCAAGGCGTTGACCCGGTCCGACCACGGGCCGGCCGCGTTGACGACGACGTCGGCGTCGCAGGCCTCGCCGTCGGCGAGGACGACGCGCCACCGACGAGGTCCGCCGGGTTCGATCGCGACCACCTCGCGGTGGAGCAGCGCGCGGGCGCCGTGCGCGACGGCCGCCGTGGCCAGGTTCTGAGCGGCCAGCGCGGGGTCGCCGACGTACCCCGCGTCGGGGGTGAAGGTCCCGGTCAGCGACCCGTGGGCGTCGGCGAAGAACGCGTCCGACGTCACCGGTGCGGGCGGGCCGTAGGCGCCGGGGTCGAGGTGGGGGAGCCGCGCCGCGATCCGGTCGGAGTCCCAGGCCTCCCACGGCACGCCCACCTGGTCGAAGATCGCCGTGATCGGGGCCGAGGCGCCGGGCGACCGGTCGAGCACCAGCATCCCGGTCTGCTCGAAGCCCGCCAGCCCCGCGGGGTCGACGTGCCCCAGGTGGCCCGCCCAGTCACGCCAGCCGTGGAGTGCTTCCCACGACAGCGCCACCCCGGCGTACGTCGAGTAGTGGAACCGCACGATGCCGCTCGACGCGCTGGTGGAGCCGTGGCCGGCACCGCCGGCCTTGTCGACCATCACGACCTCGCGTCCGCCGCGGGCGAGCTCCAGTGCGATCGAGGACCCGACGACTCCCGCGCCGATCACCACCACATCGGCCGCACCCGTCACGACGCCGCCCCCTTCCGCTCGGAGCCTCGCCATCCTTCCACGCGGCTCGGCCCCCGCCCGTGGGACGGGGGCCGAGGGGTGTGTGCAGGTACCCCGGACCACCAGAACCAGGAGGTGCCGAGGCGCCTCGATCGTTGGTGTCGGTCCACAAGGGTGCTGCGGCCACCCGTCGGTATCCCGATCTGGTCCGGGAGCGCCGCGGCGTGGTGCCGCTTCTCCCAGAGGTCGATCGACTTGATGCCAGCGATTGGTGGTCTCCCCCGCCTGGCACGCTAGGTCGGGTCGACGCGCGGTGTCCAGGGAACGCCGAACTCTTTACGTCGGCCGGCGCTCTGCAGCCAGGTCGCGCGTGGCACGCACCGGGAGCCAGCGGTCGTGCAGGCTCGTGAGCAGGGACAGCATCGTGACGAAGAAGATGCTGGCGCTGAGGTTCCGGTCGCCGGGGCCGAGCAGCCACCCAGCGACCAGGACCAGGCCGATGTTGATCGCGAGACGCGCGGCGAAGACGGCGGCTGCGGACTCGAGCGTGATCGAACGACGCACCGCCGCGAGCGAGATCGCGGCGTTGACGACCACGAACGCCCCGGTGCCGATCGCGAGCTCGACGTTGGTCGCGCTGACGCCGGGCACGGTCTGGGCGAAGATCACCGACAGCAGTGACACCAGCACGACCTTCTCGAGCGTGGCCCACGACCAGACCCGGGTGTTCTCGAGGTGCCACGCCGCTCGCTCCACGCCCTCGTCCATCTCCTCGGGCAGCGGGTCGGCGGCGATCCGGGTCGGCCAGTCGGGTTGCGGGGAGCGTGGACGGACCACGAACCACGCGATGCCCGCGATCGCGAGCAGCAGCGCCACGAGCAGCGGCGGGGCCCAGGCGTTCTCGGACAGGAAGTCCGTGACATCCAGCTGCGCCACGTGGATCCAGTACTCCTGGGGCAGCTTCACGACGACCCAGATGAGCGCAGCCACGACCACCCAGCCGGCGAAAAGCAGGCGCAGGGGGCTCCAGCGGGAACGGATCGCCTCGTAGGCGATGTAGAAGTACTCGAAGGTGTTGGGGAAGATCAGCAGCAAGGCGCGCGTCTGCGACAGCTCGAACGCCACGACGCCGACCAGCCGGTAGAAGTAGAGGAACCGCCCTACGACGTAGGCCGGACTGCTGCCCCAGTTGCGCAGCGTCGTCAGGTAGGCGATCGCGAGGTAGAAGACGTCCATCGCCTTGTCGTAGCTCTGGTAGCCCGGTGGGTCGTAGCCGAAGGCCTGGAAGATCGTCTGGTCGACGCCGTCGAGGATCAGGCAAGCGATGATCCCGGGCAGGGGGAAGCGAGGGATGGTGAGGGGAAGCAGGAAGCGGGCGCCGACCACGGCGACGAACACCAGGAGCACGGCACCACTCTCCCGTGCCTCGGTCTCCCCAACCAGGGTCCGGCTGGCCCATGATGTGCGGATGAGGGGCAGGGCGGTGCCGAGCCGTCGGTCAGCGGCCCTGCTCTGCACCGCGATCGTGCTGGCGTCGTTGGTCGCGGTCGAGCCGGGGGCAGCCCGCCCGATCCCGCACCTCGAGCCCAGGCCGGGCACGGCCTCCGCGCCGGCGAGGGTCGCGCCCGGCAGCCCCGTGCGCATCGGTGACGTCGTGCTCGAGCCGTGCGACGTGATCGCCCGTGCCCTGTGCGGGTCGATCCGACGCCGCTGGGAGCCGGGCAACCCGGACGCGGGCTGGGTACGGGTCGGCTTCTCGCTGGTCCCGCCGCGCGACGACTCGCGGCCTGCGCTCGGCACCGTGGTGCCGCACGAGGGAGGTCCCGGGTACTCGACGACCGGCTCGGCCTGGGGCTACCGCAAGATGTACGGGCGGCTGCTCGGCCGGCGGAACATGCTGCTCGTCGACCAGCGCGGCACCGGGCTGTCCCGGCCGATCAGGTGCGACGAACTCCAGAACCTGACGATCGCCTACGCTCTCGCGGCCCGCCGGTGCGCTCGCCAGCTCGGCCCACGGTCCGACGACTACACGACGGCCAGGTCGGCCGACGACACGGCCGCGGTGATCCGTCGGCTCGGGCTCTCCGACGTCGACCTCTACGGCGACTCCTACGGCACGTTCTTCCAGCAGGTGTTCGCCGGGCGTCACCCGGACCTGGTCCGGAGCGTGGTCCTCGACAGCGCCTATCCGACGTACGGCGAGACCGGCTGGTACCCCACGCAGGGGCGCGCGATGCGACGCGCCTTCACCGTCGCCTGCGAGCGCTCGCGCGCCTGCCGGACCGCAGGGGAGCCGTTCCTGGTCGAGCTGCGGACGGTGCTCCGGCAGGTGCGCCGCGCCCCGTGGCAGGGCATTGCGTACGACGCGGACGGCCGTCGGATGCGGGTCCGGGTGAACGCGCGGAACCTGGTGGTGGTCGCGTTCGGGGCGACGTACGCGCCCGCCTTCTACCGCGAGCTGACGGCGGCCCTGCGGTCCGGGCTCGCCGGCGACCGCGCGCCGCTGCTGCGGCTGGTGGCCGAGGCCACGGGCGGTGGCACGGACGCGGGGCCGGTGGTCGCCTACAGCGAAGGGCTGGACGCGGCGGTGGCCTGTCACGACTACCCGCAGCTCTACGACATGACCGCCCGGCCGGGCCGGGTGCGTGAGGCCCAGCTGGCCGATGCGCTCGTCCGACGGCAGCAGTCGCGTCCCCGCACGTATGGGCCGTTCACGGTGCACGAGTACGCCCGGTCCGACTGGGAGGCGTTCAGCTGGTGCACGCGGTGGCCGACCGCACCGTCGGACAACCCGGCCGGGCCACCCCGGCCGCCGGGCGGGTACCCGGACGTGCCGGTGCTCGTGATCAGCGGCGAGCTCGACACGATCACGACCGCGGCCGAGGGCGACCTCGTCGCCGCGCAGTTCCCCGACGCCCGGCACGTCGTGCTCCGCAACCAGTTCCACGTCAACGCCGCCTACGACTTCGAGGGCTGCGGCCAGACGCTGGTGCGGCAGTTCACGCGTGACCCCGGCAGCGGGCTCTCGCAGTGCGGCGACCGTCTGGCGCCGGTGCGCACGACGGGGACGTTCCCCACGACGCTCGCCGACGTCCGGCCCGGCCGCTCGGGGTCGCTTGGCGTGAGGGCCCGGCGGGTCCCGCCCGCCGCGGCTCTCGTGGTCGCCGACGTGATGGACCGTTGGTGGAACAACTACTCCGGCGACGGAGTCGGCCTGCACGGCGGCACCTGGTCGTACGGCGGCTACGCCACCGTCCGGTTCCGGCTCCGCGACGTGGAGCTGGTCCCAGGACAGCGGGTGAGCGGGACGGCGACCTGGGACCGGTCCGCTCAGCGGGTGACGGTCGACCTGACCGTGCGCGGGATCGGCCCGGACGCCCGGCTTCGCGGCCGCTGGCACACCCGCGAGCAGGGCGCGGTGGCCGTGCTGCGCGGCCGCGTCGGTGGAACCGCCGCCGAGGTGACGTTCAGCGCGCCCTGACCTCGGCGCGCAGCTCGTACGGCTGCTCGACCCGGGGCCGGCGGTTGGAGCGGAGGTACATGACCAGGAGGGTGGCGGCCGCTGCGGCGTACCCCATCCAGGCTAGGTGGGCGCCGACGAAGAGCCCGAAGGTCGTCGCCGAGGCCACGATGACGAGCCGGGCCCACATGACGTCGAACGGACGCCTCGCGATCAGGTCGAGGGCGAGCCACGCAACCAGGACCCCGACCATGGTCAGGACCAGCACGTCGAGCGGGCGCAGGTGGCCCCGGACGTCCTGAAGGAGCGTCACGCCACTGAGCGTGACAGCGAGGGCGATCACGCCCGATGCGGCCCATTTCACAGGGGGACAGTAGGGGTGGGCGCGGCCGGCCGTACCGAGAATCGACGAACTTTTAACTACCGAGCGGATGCCCGCATCCCGGTGCCGGAAGTGCCCCCCACGTTCCGCGTCATCGGTCCGCCCCAGCGCCGTCTCGTTGGTGCCCGTCCTGCATGGGGCAGGACGGACAGGGCGGACCCCGACACCAATTGCCGTGGTGTCGGGGGCCGCCCCGCTGTTGAACGGTCCCAGGTGGGGCTGCAACCGTTCGCTGCACGCTCCCGACGTGGGCGGGGACGAGGAGATCTCGTTGGGACCCAGCCGGGACAGTGCGTGCACCTCGAAAATAGCAGCGCTCCTGCGGCGGGCGACCCACGCCCGGGTAACGACTTCGTGAGGTCACCCTTACCCGCACCGGGCCCTGTCATCGGCGCGACGATGGCCGCCTCGCGCCCCTATGGTGGACCGATGGCGACGGTCAGGCAGGTCCAGGTCACCTTCGACTGCGCAGTACCTGAGCGCGTCGCTCGCTTCTGGTGCGAGGTGTTGGGGTACGTCGTACCGCCGCCACCGGAGGGGTTCGCTTCCTGGGACGAGTTCGATCGCTCGCTGCCGCCTGAGCAGCAGGGTTCGGCGTTCGCCTGCGTCGATCCCACAGGTGTCGGCCCGCGCCTGTTCTTCCAGCGCGTCCCCGAGGGCAAGGTCGTCAAGAACCGGGTGCACCTCGACGTACGGGTCGGCACCGGGCTCGTGGGTGAGGAGCGGCTGGCCGTCCTCGAGGCCGAGTGCACACGACTGATCGCTCTCGGCGCCGTACGCGAGCGACTGTTGACTGCCGACGAGTTCAACGAGTCGTGCATCGTGATGCAGGACGTCGAGGGCAACGAGTTCTGCCTCGACTGAGGGTTCCCAGGCGACCCTGACGTGAGGTAAGACGGCAGGAGCATCACTGCTTTCGCTGCCGGTGGTCACCCCCGCCGGCGGCTGTCTCGGTCCCTGGACGGGTGGCTGACCTGCCGCCCGGTGAGGAGAAGCACCATGCGTACACCTGCTCTCGTGGGCGGGGTCGTCGCCGTCGCCACCACCCTGGCGCTCACGACGACTGCCGCCTCCACCGCCGAAGCTCCGGCACCCGCCCCGCTCCCCGCGAGCGACGCGCACGGGTTCCAGGACGAAGGCCACCCGACCCTCGACAAGGACGCCCGCGGCGCGAAGGTCGCCCCCAAGGCCGCACTCCGCTCCGCCGCACGGGACGCCGCCGAGGAGGTCCGGTTCAACCGGCTAGGCACACCCGCCGTCATGCTGGCGGGCGACGCCCCTCTCGCCTCGGGGCTCGGCCACGACCCGGTGGCTGCCGCTGAGCGGTACGTCGTCGAGCACCGCGACCAGTTGGGCCTGACCGCCCTCGGTGCCGAGGCTCTGGAGCAGATCGCCGCACGTCCACTCGGCACGGGCGCGGTCGTCGTCTTCCGCCAGCGCTTCGGCGACCTCGACGCCGGCTATGAAGGCATGCTCTCCGTCGCGGTGCGCGACGGAGGTGTGCGCTTCGTGAGCTCCTCGCTCTCGCCGTTCGCTGCCGCGCCCGCCCCGGCCACGCTCTCCGCGGAGGAGGCCGAGCGCGCCGCGGCCACGGACGCCGGCCTCTCGGAACCGCAGGTGCAGCGCACCGAGCTGACGGCCGTGCCGATGCCCGGCGAGGCCGCGCGCGCGGCGTACCAGGTCGTCCTCGGCTCCTCGAGCGACGCGGCGGTCGCGGTGATGTCGTACGTCGACGCCCGCACCGGCGAGGTGCTGATCCGCGAGGACCTCGTCGACCACGACTCAGACAACCCCGAGTGGGACGTCTTCCCGGCCAGCCCCCCGGTCGACTACTCGTCTACCGACACCCGCTCGCTCTGGTGCTGGACCCCGCTCGCCGGCTGCGACGAGGCCGTCGGCACGGCCGCCTCGCCACTGGCTTGGGACGTCGACCCCGCCACCGGCGTGACGACGCAGACCACCCGCGGCAACAACGCGATCGCGGTGCACAACCTCAACAGCAACGACCCGTTCTCGGTCGGCACCGAGACGGCCACGCCGTCACCGACCCGGGAGTACGCCTACCCCTGGACCAACCAGTGGTACGAGGAGTCCTGCAACCCGGACACCTTCACCTCACCTGAACGGGCCGACCTCGACGCCGCGCGGGCGAACCTCTTCGCCATGCACAACCGGATGCACGACTGGTCCTACCACCTCGGCTTCGTCGAGGAGACCTGGAACATGCAGCAGGACAACTTCGGGAACGGTGGCCTCGGCAACGACTACGAGCAGGGCAACGCCCAGGCCGGCGGCATCTCCGGCGGCCCGCCGACCTTCGCGGCACGGGACAACGCCAACCAGATCACCGGTCCCGACGGCGTCGCCCCGATCACCAACATGTACATGTGGCAGCCGATCGCCGGGACCTTCTACGCGCCCTGCGTCGACGGCGACTTCGACATGAGCGTCATCGGACACGAGTACGGCCACGCCATCACCAACCGGATGGTCGCCGGACCCGAGGCAGGACTCATCTCCGCGCAGGCGCAGGGCATGAGCGAGAGCTGGAGCGACCTGCTGGCGGTGGAGTACCTCCACGAGCACGGGTACGCCGCCCGGGGCAAGCAGGCCTTCACGATCGGCGAGTACGTCACCAGTGACCGCGTGGCCGGCATCCGCAACTACAACATGAGCGACAGCCCGCTCAACTACTCCGACATCGGCTACGACGTCACCGGCCCTCAGGTGCACGCGGACGGCGAGATCTGGTCGGCGACCAACTTCGACATCCGGGAGGCGTTCATCGACCGGTACGGCGCCGGCAAGGCCGCGACACTGAAGTCCTGCGCCAATGGGGCCACTCCCGTGGCGGAGTGCCCGGGCAGCCGGCGTTGGATCCAGCTGGTCTTCGACTCCCTCCTCCTGCTGGCGGGCTCGGGCCCGAGCCAGGTCGACGCGCGCGACGCGTTGCTCGCCGCCGACCAGGTCCGCTTCGGCGGGCCCAACCAGGACATCATCTGGAACGCCTTCGCCGGCCGCGGCCTCGGTGAGAACGCCTCCAGCCTGCCCGGCGGCGACCCCGACCCGGTGCCGAGCTTCGCCTCGCCGTTCTCGCGCGAGGGAACGGTGCAGTTCAGTCCGCGCGACGTCGATGGCGACCCGATCCTGGGCGCGAAGCTGTACGTCGGTCACTACCAGGCGCGCGCCGTACCCGTCGCGGACACCGACGCCGGCACCCCGCTCGGCACAGCCGTCCCGATGGTGCCCGGGCGGTACGACTTCGTGCTGCACGCGCCCGGCTACGGCCACGCGCGGGTCGACGGGGCCACGGTCCGCGCCGGCAAGACGACGCGGATCCAGCCGACCCTGCGGGCCAACCTGGCGTCGGCCGCGGCCGGGGCGAGCGCGGTCGGTGACGGCGTCAACCTCGACCGACTGATCGACGACGACGAAGCGACCCAGTGGGCCTCGCTCGACGCCCCGGTGGAGGGCCAGTCGGTGACCGTGGACCTGGCCGGCGGCCAGCAGAACGTCCGCCGGGTGCAGGTCAGCGCACTCCTGCGCCCCCAGATCCAGACCGACCCCGACAGCGGGGCGCAGAGCCGGTTCTCGGCCCTGCGGCAGTTCGCGGTCTACGCGTGCAACGCCGCGAAGGGCGCCGACTGCACGGACGAGACGGCGTACGCGCTGGCCTACACCAGCCCTGCCGACGCGTTCCCCGCCGTCGCCCCGCGGCCGCGGGCGCCGGAGCTGAACGTCCGGTCGTTCGCGGTGCCCCGCATCCAGGCGACGCACCTGCGCTTCGAGGTGGTGACCAACCAGTGCACCGGCGCGCCGGCCTACGCCGGTGAGCAGGATGCCGACCCACGGGCGACGACCGACTGCACGACCGGGAGCCCGCAGGCGAACAACGTCCGCGCTGCGGAGTTCCAGGCGTTCAGTAAGTAGGCGCACCAGGCGTCATCCACGGCCTGGTAACCAACTGCAACCAGTTCGGAACAGCCGAGGCCTCCCGGTGCGAGGCGACGTAGCCTGCGTTTGACAACGTCCATGGCGCCGGTGAGGGCGGCAGGGACCCGCCGTAGGGGGAGACATCAGACGCATGCACGCGCGACCCACCCGTCGCCGTCGAGCCATCGCCTTGGTTCCGACAGTCCTGCTCTGCACCCTGGTGATGGCCCCGACGGGTGGTGGGGCCGCGCCCAACGGCGACCCCGTGTCCGCCTCACTTCCCGAGCCGTCGGTGCCGACCGAGGCAATCGAGGCTCCTGCCAGCCTGTCCCGGCCCGGTGTCGTCGTCGCTGGCGGCCAGGGCCGCGTCGACGGACCGACGGCCTCCGCTTCCGCCTCCGACTTCGGCATCCCCGGCGCGGCCCTCTCGGCCTACCAGCGCGCTGAGACCGTGATCAACGCCGCCGACCAGACCTGCAGCATCTCCTGGCAGCTCATCGCCGCCGTCGGCCGGGTCGAGGCCGACCACGGCCGCGTCAACGGCAGCTCTCTCGACGACGAGGGCCGGGCCGTCCCCGGCATCTTCGGCATCGCCCTCGACGGCAGCAACAACACCACGGTCATCCGCGACACCGACGCCGGCCAGTACGACGGCGACACCAGGTGGGACCGTGCGGTCGGGCCTATGCAGTTCATCCCGTCGACCTGGTCGGTCGTGGGCGTCGACGGCGACAACGACGGCGAGCGCAACCCCCAGGACATCGACGACGCCGCGCTCGCCACCGCCGTCTACCTGTGCTCCGGCAACGGCGACCTCTCCACTGACGCCGGCCGCCGTGCGGCGATCTTCCGCTACAACCACAGCCACGACTACGTCGACCTCGTGCTCTCCTTCATGGAGGCATATCTGAACTTCGACGTCACCAGCGTGTCCAGCACGACCAGCTACGGCGACACCTTCGTCCTCGCGCCGGAGATCGCTCGCGCCGCGCGCAACGACAGCGAGCCCGACGACCCGCCCGGCGGTCGCCACGGCAACGGTCCCGGGGCTCCCGGGAGAGACCCTGGCCTCGCGGGGGAGCCCACACCCGACCCCGGGCCGGAGCCCACATCAGACCCCGAGCCCACACCGGAGCCCGAGCCCACACCGGAGCCCGAGCCCACGCCGGAGCCCGAGCCCACACCGGAGCCGGAGCCCGAGCCCGAGCCCACACCGGAGCCCGAGCCCACGCCGGAGCCCGAGCCCACACCCGCTGCCCCGACCGAGCAGGAGGCCACCGAGGAGTGCCTCGTCGTCGTCGGAGCGACCGATGTCACCGGCCTGGAGCAGCTCGGCCTGCTCGACGACTTCACCAGTTGCATGGCGGGCCTGGGCTTCCCCCAGTGGTCGGCACCCTGACCACTCGCCGCCAGCACGCTGCCGCCGAGAGCGACGCGGAGATCGCCCGGCGCCTGTCCGAGCTCGCGGGGGAGTAGGGGACGGTGCCGCTGCTACTGGTTGCGGCCGCGCCGCGGAGGGTCGAGGCGAATTCCTGCGCCCACCGACCGATGGCCAGCGCCTCGGCGCGCGTGGCTTCCGGGTCGTCGCCGGGGATGCTGAGCGCGGTCGCGAGGCGTCCTTCGCCGCTGTAGACGCGCCCGAGAAGATCCGCGTAGTCCTCGGCCGATGCGTCGACCATGTCCAGGTGCTCGATCAGGAGTCGGATGTCGGGGTCGATCCTTGCGACGAAGGGCGACGAGCTTCATGGCCAGCACGTGCTCCGGTGGCGCGATGTGCATGGTGAGTCCCGGTTCCGTTGGCCGCCGTCGGGCAGTCTTCGGCCGGGGTGGGATCCACGGGCCGGCCGCGTTGTTGAACCAGTGTGCAGTCAGGCCGTGGTCGTCAGCCCGTTGCCCGGGCTCGTATACGTCGAGGGCCTGACCTCCTCCTTCACCCAATAGGAACGGGCCCGCCGGTCGACGGATCGATGCGGAACTCCGCGCCGTCGGGCATCTCCTTTGGATCCATCACTGCCACGTCGAGGGTTCGCTCGTCGTTGCTGGCGCGTGCCGCAGCGAGAACCTGTTCGCGGATTTCTTCTGCGTAGATTGCCTTTCCGCCCGGCAACTGCACAGCACTGTGTGTGCCGACGACATTCCCAGCCTGGTCGTGCACCGCTAGCTCCACGCGGTCCTCAGGCTCGACCGGTTCAAACAGCGCGGCTGGCGAGGTGTCGTAGATGGAGTACACGGCGGAGGCCGTCGCGTTCTGGACTTGGAGTTTGAAGGTCAAGTGGCCTGTCCTGAGGTACACGGTGTTGTCGCGCCTGGCGGGAACGCTCACCCCACCCACAGTGATCATCGGGGTCTCCGAACTGAGGATGTACGTCTCAGCAAACCGTGGCTCGAAACCGGCGAATTGTGCCGCGTTCTGCGTCTGGTACATGCTCAACGAGATGGTCGCGAACACCTGGAGCTCGGG
>CAWGWH010000002.1:0-1934206 GCA_963826265.1 uncultured Actinomycetota bacterium | reverse complement strand
AAGTAGGCCTCCACCGTGCGCCAGAGCGACCCCTGGGGTGGGCGGCTGCTCTTGGTCAGCTGTTCTGTGTAGAAGATTCCAGGCACGACGGCCTCCTCGGTTCCTGTTCCTTCCCGAGAGCTGGCGTTTCACTCATTCAAGGGCCACCCCCGGTGGGCGTCAATTGGGGCTCGCCCTATTGGGAAGCGAGACCACCGGCAGCTACGAGGCCGCGGGATTGGGGGAACCCGCATCTTCGTCGTCGCCGACTCCACCAAGTGGGGGAGGCCAGGCCGCAGGATCTGCGGTACTTCCAATCAAGGTCCGTCTGGGAGGGTGAAGTGTCGCCGGTAAAGACCACGCAATGTCCCTGCTGCCAAGAAGAGATCCTTGCCGAGGCCGTCGTGTGCAAGCACTGTGGCTCTCGACTGAAGGCCCAGGGTGTCGATCCCGGGGAGTCTGTCCCTACTGCAAGGAGTCGATCAACCCGGAGGCCACGCGCTGCAAGCACTGCCGGTCAAACTTGGCGTCGAACGCGAGCGATGACTGCGAGCGTGGCTGCGGTGACGGCTGCGCCGGGTGCGGGCCGTCGCAGCAGTACGCCCACGCCGGTCTAGGTGCGGGCAACGCGTTCCAGCCTGTGTCGTTCCGGCGAGAGTTCAGCGCGGGCGGTGAGTGCTACAACCGCTGCCTCCTGTACTGCGGCGGGCCCGCCTGTGAATGGATCTGCAACTTCATTCGCGAGCGCGCGCCGGCTACCCGACCCGAGTTCCCCAGTTCCTGCCCCGCTGATACCCATCGCTCACCGAATAGATCTGGGTCTGATGCGGGAGTCGGATGTCGGCTGGGTCGATCCGCGCCCGGTGACGACGGCCGCACGCACGACGTGTGCCCCGAGTCCCCCCGAGGGACATCGGCAGAGTAGGTTGCGAGTGGATCGGCTCAGGACGGCTCTGCGTCAAAGGGCGCGGAGGCTTGCGTCGGATTCGGGGTGTCGGTAGTGAAGTATCCGATGCGCGACATGATCGTGGTCCTTCCTGGGATCACGGGCTCCGTGCTCCATGAGGGGACGGACCCGCTGTGGGGCCTGTCGAGCGGCGCGCTCTGGGAGTTCGTCAAGCACCGAGGAGCGAACCTCCAGCGTCTCGCGGTTACCCGTCACGATCCACGAGGCGAACCTCCCGAGTCCCAGGTCCGCGCCACTGGCCTCGTCGACGGGTTCCACGGCATCTTCGGCGTGGCGAAGGTCGATGGCTACAAGCAGTTGATCGGCGCTCTGGGGCAACGCTTCGACGTCGTCTTGGGACAGTGGTACGAGGACACACCGGCCAACCTTGTGGTGTTCCCCTACGACTGGCGGCTCAGCAACCGCGCGAGCGCCCAACGGCTCGCCTACGGCTTGGAGCGGAAGCTGGCCGCTTGGCGCGCGCACACCGGCAACCCCGGAGCCAAGGTGATCCTGGTCGCGCACAGCATGGGCGGCCTGGTGTCGCGCTACTGGATCGAGGTGCTGGAGGGCTGGCGCGAGTGCCGGGCGCTGGTGACCTTCGGCACGCCGTACCGCGGGTCGGTGGATGCCCTCGGCTACATCGCCAACGGGTACAAGAAGGCTTTCGTCGATCTGACCAAGGTGCTGCTGTCGTGCCCGTCGATCTACGAGCTGCTCCCGATCTATCCCGCCATCCAGTCCGGGGACACGTGGTACCGACCTCACGAGATCGACCTTCCGGTGTTCGACCGGGCGATGGCAGGGCTGGCGCGCGACTACGCCGCGGCAGCCGCGGAGTTCCACCGTGACATCCGCGAGGCGGTCGCGAACAACAGCGAGGACCCGGACTACCTGCGTGCCTGCACCGTGGTCCCGTACGTCGGGGTGCACCAGACCACCGACCAGTCCGCGATGCTCGAGGCCGGGAAGCTCGTGCTCAGCACGAGGATGCCGACCTGGATCGAGGACGACGTCTCGGGCGGTGACGGCACCGTCCCGAGGGTCTCGGCGATCCCGATCGAGATGGAGAGCTCGTTCGCTTCGACGTTCATGGGCGCCCGGCACGGAGGTCTGCAGAATGTCGCCTCCGGCCTCGATGACCTGGTGGAGCGGTTGCGGCAGTCGCAGAGCCGCCACATGCAGTCGATCCAGGGAAGCGTCAGCCCGCCGCAACGCGCTGTCGACGTGCTGGTCGATGACCTGTACCTGCCGGAGGAGGACGTGGTCATCCGTGGTCGGACGGTCGACGCCGACGACAACCCGACGGGAGAGCCGCTGCGCGCCGTCATCGAGCCGGACCTGGGGGGCCCGCCCCTGGTGCTCGACCTGAAGCAGGGCGCGGCGTACGACGAGGCGACGGCTCCGCAGCTGGCGGCGGGCAGGTATCGCGTCACCCTGGAGCTCACCGATCACACCGCCGCGATGGCGCAGCCGGTGCGCGACGTCTTCGAAGTCAGCGGGTAGGAGGCGGAGAGATGTCCTGGCCGGTCTGGCCGAAAGGCCTCGAGAAGGCTCTGGCGGGGTATGCCATTGCCGACACTGCCGGCGCGGTGCGGCTGCCGTCCTCGACCGCTGATGCGCTCTCCTCGGGAAACTTCCGGCAGGTGGTCGCAGAGCTCTATGACGCGTTCGCCGGCATGGACATCCGCTGGTCGCGGGAGATGTACCACCCGGAGCAGGCACGTCAGGAGATCCGTCCTCCCGCATCGATCCTGCGCGGCGCCGGGGACGGCACCTGCCTCGACGTCGCCCTCCTGTTCGCGGGTGCCGCGCTCGGCAAGGATCTGCTCCCGCTGGTCGTGGTCCTCGACGGGCACGCCCTGGTCGCGGTGTCACTTCGTCACGGCCGTCGCGCCGCCGACTCGATCGCGCGTGATCAGAGCGAGGGTGGCCTGTTCGAGGACGGCGTCCTGCGCGGCGACGGCGCCTGTTCGCGTCTCGCTGAGCTCGTCGACCGTGGGGACTACGTCATGGTGGAGTGCACCGGCTTCGCCCGGTCGTCGAACGCGCTCGACCCACGCAGCCCCGAAGGGACGGGCCGCTCCGGCGGCCTGATGGACTTCGCGCGTGCCGTGGCCGCGGGACGCGAACAGCTCGACGTCCCGAGTCGACCGTTCGTGTTCGGCCTCGACGTGGCCTACCTGCAGGACGTGACCAGGGTCGAGCAGTACGCCGCGCTCGAGTACGCCGCGCAGCAGCCGAACGCCGATCTGCGGCAGCGGCACAAGACACTCCTCGAGGACTACGACCTCGTCGCGGGGCGCGAACGGGAGCTCGACGCGTTGGACGCCTTCTTGACCAGCAGCACCGCAGGATACTTGTTGCTCACCGGACCGCCTGGCACCGGGAAGACCTCGTTGATGGCCGAGTGGCTGAAACGGCTCAACGAGCGAGATGACCTTCGTACCATCTATTACTTCCTGAGCCGGCAGTACGGCACCGCTGACCGCCAGTTCGACTTCATGCAGTCCCTCCAGCAACAGGCGGCCACGGCGTGGGAGCGGCCGACGCGAGCCCTCGACACCCTGTCGCACATGGAGGCCGACTGGCGAGGGCTCCTCGACGCGACCAACGTTCCTCCGCGGCCCGTGGTCGTGGTCATCGACGGGGCCGACGAGGCCGACGGCTGGAGCCTGAACCAGGCCTTGTTCCCACGCGTCCTGCCCGATGGCGTGCACGTCGTGATCTCCGCCCGGAGTCTCGCGGGCACCGATTGGCAGGAAGCACTCGGGCTGCGTGACCCCACGCGACTCGAGATGCACGGCGTCGACGACGAGACCGCCATGGCGATCCTCGACCGTCTCGGCGCCCCGGCCTGGCTCCGCGAGCGCACCGCGTTCAAGATCCTCACGTCGGCGGCGCAGAACGATCCGTTCTACCTCAGGATCATCGCCAAAGAGGTGGCCAAGGGCGACATCGCCACCATCGACGACCTCCGTCGACAGCCCAAGGGACTGCAGATCTACATCAGGACCTGGTGGAAGGACCTGCAGAACACCGCGACGGAACCGGCGATTCAGTGCCTGATCTCCTACCTCGCCGTCGCGATGGGCCCCATCATGCGAGCCGACTTGGTCGACATCGAGGACGACGACGCGCTGACGGGGCTCAGCTTCGACACCGCTCTGGAGAAGCTCGAGCGGTACGTCGTCGGCGACCCGGCCGACACCGGCATCGCCTTCGCCCACTGGCGGTTGAAGAACTTCGTCTCCACGGAAGTGTTCACGGCGAGCGAGCTGGCCAAGGCGGAGGCGAAGCTCACGTCCTGGTGCGACCGCTGGCGGGACCACTACTCGAGGTACGCCCTGGTCAAGGGCGTCGCACACCACCTGGCCCAGGACGCCCGTGTCCCGGCCGCCGAACGGCCCGCTCGCCGACGAGCGCTCCTCGAGCTGGTGCGGGACCAGGACTACCAGCAGGCACGTCTGGAGAAGGCCTCGGACGCGCCGGGCCTGGTCGCGGACATGAACCGGCTCACGGAGCTGTTGGCCGAGGCAGACCCGCCGGACGTCGGCGCGCTCGTCACGATGTCGCTGGAGTTCGCCGATGCACGGGCCCGGCTCCTACAACCCTCGGCCGTCTTCCTGCTGGCGAGGAACGGCCGCTGGGAGGAAGCCGTCCAACGCCTCGACCTCCTGCCCGCGGCCGACCTGTGGCGCACGGCTGCGGTGCTCTGCATCGCGTGGGCCTCTGCCGAGCCCGAGGCTGCGCGCCTGCTGGACATCGATACGTCGGGGTCGCCGATGCTCACCGCGCTCGCTCGGCGCGTGCAGGCCGCGTTCAGAGGGCCTCCGCCCCCGATCCGACCACGGGCCCCTGACCCCGGGCTGGTCGCGGAGGCCGCGGCCGTCGTCGCCCGATTCGCCGACCACGGAGGGCCGGAGTACCTCGACGCGCCGTACCAGGCGTCGAACCCGTTCCATGGCGCGCCGGCGTGGAACTACGAGTACGGCACCCCCCCGCCCGGCATCGGCTACGAAGGCCCGCCGCAATCTGACAGCGGCTCCTACTACGACCCGCCTGGCCGGGTCGCCGGCGAGGCCGAGGTCGTCGTCATGGCGGCCGAGTCGGATCAGGTGCAGGGAGCCCAGATCCTGCAGGACTACATCGACCTCCAGGGGGCGAACCCCTACTCGGACTACCGCAACCGGAGCCTCGCCGGGCTCCTGGCCGCGATCGTCGAGCACGAGACGACCCGGGCGCTCGACGACGCTGTGCTCGTGGTCGAGACGGCCCTCAGCCCGTCGCCGGTGCGGTTCGGGGAGCTGTTGGCGCTCAGCGTCACTCGGCGCGAGCTGGCTGCGGACCCCACGCGGGACTGGAGGTCCGAGCCCTACGGACTCCTGAGCGAGGCGCGCGACATCGTCGCCAGCGCGGCGCAGTACTGGCCTCCCCAACATCCCTTCACCGGCCCGCACGGATCCGGTCCACCCTCCAACCTCTGGTCCTTCGGACGCCGGCGGGCTGCGGCGCTCGCGGAGACCCTGACCGGCCTGGGCGAGCCGGAGCTCGCAGGGCGCGTGCTCGACACGACCGGCTTGGACGACTCCGGCTTCGCCGGCTTCCGAGCGCCGGCGTTCCTCTTCATCGCGGAGTCGAACCTCGTGGTGCGGCCCACCGAGCCCGACAAGATCCGCGAGGTTCTGGATCGGGCCTTGTATGCCGCCCACAACATCCAGGACCCGTCGTTCTGCTCGCGCAGCACCGCGTTCGTCAACGAGTGCACCCGGCGCGCCGAACAGGGGACGCTCGCCGACCACGAGCTGCTGCGACTGGTCGACGAGTTCGTCGGCTCAGCGGCGCGGCCCCGCGACTTCCCTGCCCAGCACCAGGTCGGCGAGACGTTCTACTACCGCCGCGGTGAGGATCATGTGCCCATCGGTTTCGTCAGCCAGCTCGACACCCTCGAGTCGCTGGCCGCCGGGGTCTTCCAGACACCCGTGACGGTGCTCGAGGCAGCCAACCCGGGGGTCGCCCGCGACCAGTCGCTGACGGTAGGCACCCGGGTCGGGATCCCCGACTCGAGCTACGTCCCGCTGGTCGCCACCTGGCTGTCGGCGAACTTGGTGGCGAGCGGGCTTCCCGATCACGAGAAGTCCCGGCAGATGGCCCGGCTCGTCCCCGCCGCCCTCGCCAGCCCGACGGCGCTCGACACGCTTCTCGGGCGCCTCGTCGCCACTGCACCCGACGTCGATCTCGTCGACGTCCGACGGGTGCTTCACCTCGCCACCACGGTCGACCCTCCGAGCGGGCGGGAGTGGGGACTCATGACCTCGGTGCTGTAACAGACCCTCGCAGGCCCCCTGGGGTGTCGCACGGGCTCGACCCGGGCGTCTCCGCCACGTCGTAGCACAGGTTGCTCGCACCTTCACCGCAGCCGACGTGCTTGGCCCGGCCGAGCCACAGGAACGAGGTGCCGCCGATCCAGCGGGCGTACTGGAAGCTGCGACGGACGATGGCACCGTCGCGGGGGGACCTCCCCGGCGGGGTGGGCCAGATCTCAAGGATCGCTCGGGTCAATTGGGTGGTCCGAATGTCGGTCTTCTGCTCGTCCCACCCGTCCGCGCCGCAACGAAGAGCTCCGGGCGCTCACTTGGGATCACGTCGACCTGGTCGGCGACTCCGACGCTCTGCCGCTGGTCCCGCCGAGCGTCCGGGTGTGGCGTTCGGTGCGTGCCGGGGGCGACACCAAGACCCGGCTGTCCCGGCGCACCCTCGCCCTGCCGGCTGCCGCGGGGGAGGCGTTGTGCAAGCACCGGGCCGCCATGCAGGGGGCCGACCTCTACGACGACCGCGGCCTGGTCTTCTGCACGAGCAACGGGACGGCGCTCGACTCGAGAACGTCCGCCGCATGTTCCGAGACATCTGCGCCAGGGCCGGACTGGAGCCGGGGGAGTGGACGCCGCGCGAGCTGCGCCACTCGTTCGTCTCGCTGATGAGCGACGCCGGCGTGCCGCTCGAGGAGATCGCCCGACTGGTGGGGCACGGCAGCACGAAGGTCACTGAGACCGTCTACCGGAAGCAGCTGCGGCCGGTTCTGACTGGAGGCGCCGAGGTGATGGACACTCTCTTCGACCTTCCGGACGGCGGTCCGTAGGGAGTCCCGCGGGGAGTTAGTGCCCAGTTAGTGCCCCAGAGGCAATGACAAGAGCCCCTCGGCCGGATCGACTGAGGGGCTCCTTTGATCCTCTGACCTGCGGTGACGCTCTGGTGGGCGATACTGGGTTTGAACCAGTGACCTCTTCCGTGTCAAGGAAGCGCGCTACCACTGCGCCAATCGCCCGTGTCTTGAGTTGTGTGGGTGTGGAGGTGGGTACGGGATTTGAACCCGTGTACACGGATTTGCAGTCCGTTGCCTCGCCTCTCGGCCAACCCACCCTGGAGGCACTCCCCGAAGGAAGCCATGGCCGGGAGAGACCTCTCCGAGCGGACGACGAGGCTCGAACTCGCGACCTCAACCTTGGCAAGGTTGCGCTCTACCAACTGAGCTACGTCCGCCTGCGTGCCGAGCCGGGGCCCGGTGCGCACAGAACAGTAGCCGATGCCCAGACGGCGGCAAAATCCACCCGGAGCACGCGCGTCGGCCTCCTAGGGTGGGCCTATGAAGGTGTGGGTGAACGGCCAAATCCTGCCCGATCCGGGTGCCCCGGCACTGGCGGTCAACGACCACGGAGTGACCGTCGGGGACGGTGTCTTCGAGGCGATCAAGGTGGTCGACGGGCAGCCGTTCGCGCTGACCCGCCACCTCGACCGGCTGGCCCGCAGCGCCGCCGGCCTGGGGCTTCCACCCGTCGACGACGGCGCTCGTCCGGAGCGGCGTCGCGGCGTCGCTCGAGGGCCAGGACCTCCCGCTCGGACGGATCCGGATCACCTACACGGGCGGCCCGGCGCCGATGGGGTCGGGCCGGGGCGACGCGCCGCCGACGATCGTGGTCGCGGCCGGGGCGATGGCCCCGTTCGCCGAGACCACGGCGATCGTCACCGTGCCGTGGCCGCGCAACGAGCGCGGTGCGCTGGCCGGCCTCAAGACGACGTCGTACGCCGAGAACGTGGTCGCCCTCGCGTACGCCGAGGAACGCGGGGGGAGCGAGGCGGTGTTCGCCAACCTGAGGGGCAACCTCTGCGAGGGCACCGGCTCCAACGTCTTCTACGTGGTCGACGGCGAGCTGCGCACCCCGACGCTCGACTGCGGCTGCCTGGCCGGCGTGACGCGGGCGCTCCTGCTCGACTGGTTCGGGGGAGTGGAGGTCGACGAGCCGATCGAGGTCGCCGAGCAGGCGGACGAGGTCTTCCTCGTCTCGACGACGCGTGACGTCCAGGGCGTGACGCGGTGGAACGACCGCGAGCTGCCGGCGCCCGGACCGGTGACCGCCGAGGCGGCAGCCGCCTGGCGCAAGCACGAGCCGGAGCTACTGGGCGTCTGAGGTCAGCAGCCGCTCGACCACGGCGTCGAGGTCGAGGTGGTCGCTCTCGGTACCGACCGGGACCAGCGCGAACGTGCGCGTCAGGAACCGGTGCAGCTGGTCCGTGCGGATCTCACAGACCAGGTCGCCGTCGGGGGAGGACGCCGACATCACCACGACGGCCCGGCCGTCGGTGGTCAGGCTCGGCCAGAGGCTGAGCCGTCCGCCACCCACCGGCTCGGCGATGCCGCGCGCGAGGGACGAGCGGGCCAGTTCGGGCCGCACGGCGACGTCCTCGTCGTGGAAGGTGATCGTCACGGCGTACGGCTCAGCGGGGTCGTAGCAGAAGTCGGCCTCGACATCGGCGGGCCGTCCCGGCGCGAGACGACGCACCGTGAAGAGCTGGCTCACCGCCTCGGACGTCGGCTGCGCTGTCATGACATGAGAACGAGCGAGAGCCGACTTCGTGACGGGATTCCGGCCGGGCATGTTGCGGGCCGGATAGGGTCGAGCCGTGACGGGGGCCGCGAAGCGCGTCGTGCTGGAGACACTCGGTTGGGTGCTGCTCGTGCTGGGCGTTGCCCTCATCTTCCTCCCCGGCCCTGGACTGCTCGGGATCTTCGCGGGCCTGGCCCTGCTCTCCCAGCAGTACGACTGGGCCGAGCGGCGCGTCGAGCCGGTCAAGATGCGTGCCCTCCTGGGCGCCGCCGAGGGGGTCGAGAACTGGACCCGGATCGCCCTCTCCATGCTCGGCGTCGCGATCCTGATCGTGTGCGGGGTCCTCTGGATCCAGCGGCCGGATGCGCCAGGCTGGTGGCCGTTGTCGGACACCTGGTGGCTTCCCGGCGGGATCTGGACCGGTGTCACCCAGATCGGCTCGGCCGCGATCGCGCTGGCCCTGATCGGCTACAGCTACCGCCGCTTCCACGGCAAGCCGGAGGCGGTGCGCGAGCTGCGCGAGTCGATCGACAAGGACGACGAGAACGACGAGCACACCCGCTCGGTCTGACCTCTCGAGTGGCTCCCAGCCGGTTTCACCGGCGGGCCGACCGGCATGTACAGTCTCTCCGTCCTGGGGCGATTGGCGCAGTGGTAGCGCGCTTCGTTCACACCGAAGAGGTCACTGGTTCGAACCCAGTATCGCCCACCCTGCGCAAACCAGCCTCTGACCTGCGGAAACGCACGGGTCAGAGGCTGTTCCGTTCGCGGCGCGTGTCCACAATGTCCATTCGCGCTCGGCCCGGTCACCGCCCTGCCGGACGGATGCAGGGCCGCCTGACGAACTGCCCGCCCGCACCGATGAGCGGACGGGGCAATCCGCCCAGGTGACCTTGTGCTGCAGTCCCTAAGACGCAGGTCGGCGCTGGGGGCTCCGACCGACCCATCGAGCACGAGACGATCCTGCCTGAAGGCTCGCGATAGAGGCGTTCCACGCTCGTTGCGAAGGCCGCACGCCAGTGCCAGACTGGACGTTCGGGGATCTCTCCTGGGAGGGGTTGAGGAGATGCGCCGCTGGCTCATCGGATCACTCGCAATTGCAGTCCTGACCGCTATGTGCGCGGGACTGACGCTCGCGGCGGCAGCACCCACGGCCCCGGAGCGAGATCCGGATCGACTGGATGCCTATACGGTGACCGTCGCTCCGTCCCAGCTGCCTGCCATCGCCGAGCAGGGCTTCGAGGTGAGCGGACAGCGTCCGGTCAAGGGTGGGGTCGAGCTCGACCTGGTCATGGACCGGGCGCAGGCCGACAAGCTCGAGGCTCAGGGCATCGGCGTCAAGCTCACCCGGGTCAAGGGTGGCATGACGGTCCGCCAGTTCGCCGCCGAGCAGGCCGTCGGTGGCTTCAATGTCTGGCGCTCGTACGACGAGTCCGGCGGCATCCGCGACCAGCTCTACGCTGCGGCCCGCAACAACCCCCAGCTGGTGAAGCTCGAGGTCCTCGGCCACACCGACCAGGAGCGCGAGATCATCGCTGTCAAGTTGACCCAAGGCGCTCGAGGCACCCCGGACGGTACGCGTCCGGCCGTCCTGTACAGCTCCACCCAGCACGCGCGTGAGTGGATCTCCACCGAGGTCAACCGGCGGCTGATGAACCACTACATCAGCCGATGGCGGGCCAACGACCGTGAGGTCCGCAAGCTTCTGCAGACGACCGAACTCTGGTTCATCCTCGTGGCCAACCCTGACGGCTACCAGTACACGTTCGACCACGAGCGGCTGTGGCGGAAGAACCTCCGCGACAACAACGGAGACGGAGAGACCCAGGTCGGCGACGGCGTCGACCCCAACCGCAACTTCCCCAACCACTGGGGCTACGACGAGGAAGGGTCCTCGTCCATCCAGTCCAGCGAGACCTACCGAGGGCCGGCGCCGCTGTCGGAGCCGGAGACCCAGGCGATGGTCGGGCTGCTCGACCGGATCGGCTTCGCCTTCCAGGTCAACTGGCATTCGGCTGGTCAGTGGCTGCTCTACGCCGAGGGCTGGCAGACCGGCACTCCCACCGCGGACGACCCGATCTACTACGCCATGTCCGGCAACCTTGACGACCCGGCGATCGACGAGTTCCACCCGGGTCTGAGCTCGGACGTCCTCTACGTCACCAACGGTGAGACCACCGACTACGCGCACGCCGCGACCGGCGCTCTGGCGTGGACACCGGAGCTCTCCGAGGGGTGCGACGGCTGCGGCTTCGTGTTCCCCGACGACCCGGCGCTGGTCGAGGCGGAGTTCCAGCGGAACCTCCCGTTCGCGCACTCCGTGGCCCGCTCCGCGGTCGACCCCGACGACCCGCACACGGTCACGGGGATCCAGACCAAGCCGTTCTACCTCGAGAGCGACGACCCCTACAAGCGTGGCAACCCGGGAGTCCACCTGGCCTTCGCAAGGTCGTACGGTGACCCGCAGCCGGTCGCAGTGATCGCCAAGCGCAGCCTCGGCGCTGTGCAGGTGAAGTACCGCATCAACGGTGGGGCCACGCAGTCGGCGCCCACGTCGGAGTGGGATGGCGGAACGACGTACAACCCAGCTTCGGTCTACTACCACCAGATGCGCGGTGTCGTGGCCGGCACCGACCCCGGCGACTCGGTCGAGGTCTGGTTCGAGGGCGGCGGCCAGACGAGTGACGCGTTCACCTACCAGGCAGTCTCCGAGACTGACAACCGGGTGCTCGTGGTGGCGGCCGAGGACTACACCGGAGCCTCTCCCGTGCAGGATCCAGCAGGCCCGCACTTCGTCACCCCGTACGTCGACGCACTGGCCGCCAACGGCCAGCAGGCCGACGTCTACGACATCGACGCCGCCGGGCGGACCGCCCCAGACGCCCTCGGAGTGCTCAGCCACTACGACGCGGTCATCTGGGAGACCGGCAATGACCTGGTGACCCGCACCGCCGGGCGTGCCGGCGGCAACGTGGACCGGCTCGCACTCGACGAGCTGCTGGAGTTCCGCTCATACATGAACGAGGGCGGCAAGGTGCTCCTCGCAGGCGACTCCGCCGGCCAGCAGTACACCAACGCCGCCGTGGGCAACCAGTTCTACGACCCCAAGGGCGAGATCGCCTGCAACCCGCTTCCCGCAGGCACGGACCCGCGGCGCTGCCTGCCCTCGTTCGGCTCGCTCTTCGGTGGCGACACCACCAACGACGTGCTGCAGTACTACCTGGGCGGCTACGTCGCGGTGGCCAACGACGGTCACCTCGAAGGTGCCGCGTTCGACTCGGTGGGCGTCGACGACCCGTTCACCGGCCTCGAGTGGGGCCTCGACGATCCCGTCTTCGCCGGCAACACCTTCCGGAGGTCGTCGTTCCTTGCCACCAGCGGCATCCTGCCGGCCGACCAGTACAAGCAGTTCGAGAGCTGGCCGTCGGCGCGGTACGACAAGCCGGGTGGGCCGTTCGACCCACACACCGGCGAGCAGTACGTGTACTCGCAGATCGCCGACGTCTCGTACAAGAGGCTCACCCGCGAGATCGCCGTGCCAGCAGCTGGTGGGTCGATGACGTTCTGGACGTCGTACGACACCGAGACGGAATGGGATCACCTCTTCGTGGAGGCGCGTACTCCTGGCGGTGACGACTGGACGACGCTGCCGGAAGCCACCGGGCACACGACGACGGCGACCGGCCAGAGCTGCCCCGCGGGCTGGGTCGAGCTGCACCCGCAGCTCGCGCATTACCAGACGTGGGACGGCGCCAACGCGTGCACCGGAACCGGAACCACCGGCGCCTGGAACGCCGCCAGTGGCAACTCCGGCGGCTGGCAGGAGTGGACCATCGACCTCTCGGCGTACGCCGGCGAGAGCGTCGAGATCTCCATCGCCTACGCCAGCGACTGGGCGTCACAGGGCATCGGCGTCTTCATCGACGACATCACGCTCCCCGACGGCACCAGCACCTCGTTCGAGACCGGCCTGGACGGCTGGACGGTCGCCGGACCGCCCGAGGGCAGCGCACCAAACGTCAACGACTTCATTCGAACCGACGCCTCGGGCTTCCCGGTCGGAAACACGATCGCCACGCCGCACTCGCTGCTCATGGGGTTCGGACTGGAGGGCGTCTCGACCGAAGCCGAACGCAATGCAGTCATGGAACGGGCACTCGACCACCTGCTGGAGTAGGAGGCAGACCCCTTCGTCGTCGCGCAAGCCAGGGCTGGACGAAGGTCACGTCCGGTGCCACCGGTGCAGCCTGACTGACGTACGCAATATCCGCGGCCCGGATCACGGCGCGGCACGAGGGTACGCGTGTCCAAAGCGGTCCACTGGCCAGACACGACACCGTGTCGAGAAAGCGCAGGTCAGACGGCCTCTCCGCAGGTCAATCAAGAATCGGCGGATCCGTGGCGTACTGGTTCGAACCCAGTATCGCCCACCACCTCTGGCGGCCGCGCCTTCGTCAGGAGCATCATCGAGGCCTCGGGTCTCGGGAAGCAGCTCCGACGAAGGGGAGGGATCGTGGTTGCTTTCTCAGGTGTCAGTCACGTCGCGCTGACCGTGACAGACCTCGACCGCAGCGAACGCTTCTACAGGGAGGTGTTCGACCTCATCAGGCTGGTCGACTTCGGCGTCGCCCGGGTCCTGCTCCATCGGCAGACCGGCTTCATGCTCTCCGTTGTGACGCACGAAGCGGGCGCGCGCGGGCCGTTCTCCGAGCTGAACACCGGCCTGGACCACATCGGTTTCGTCGCGGAGAGCCGTGACGAGCTCGTGGAGTGGGAGAAGCGGTTCGACGAGCTCGGCGTGGTCTACACGCCGATCCGCGACATGGAGTTCGGGTCGCACCTCAACTTCCGCGACCCCGACGACATCGCCCTGGAGCTGAGCTGCTCCAACGAGGTGATGAAGGGCTGGCTGGCGGAGCTCGTGGAGCGGGACATCCCAACCGAGGAGCGAGAAGCGCGCCTCACCGAGTACCTGATGTCGCTCGCTGAGTAGCGGGAGCGCATCAGAACTGCGTGATAGGACGATGCCATGGAGTTGATCCTGCTGGCCATCGCCGCCGTCGGCGGTGGGGGCTCGTACGCCGCGTGGAAGCTCAAGGGGCTGCGCGACGAGCGTCGAGAGCAGGCCGTGGCGCTCGAGGGTGTCCGGAAGCTCGCCGAGGAGGACGTGACCATCTTCGGCGAGCAGCTCAAGCGGCTCGGCGAGGACTTCGCCGGGCACGAGCTCGACCAGGAGACGCGCGACGACTACCAGGCCGCGCTCGATGCGTACGAGCGCGCGAAGTTCGCCGCGCCGCGGCTCGGGGCCACTGAGGAGCTGAGCACCATCATCGACACGCTCGCGACCGGCCGGTACTCACTCGCCTGCGTCCGTGCTCGGGTCGCCGGGCAACCGGTGCCCGCCCTGCGCGTGCCTTGCTTCTTCAACCCGCAGCACGGCCCCTCGGCGCGAGACGTGATGTACACCGTGCCGCGCCGCGGTACCCAGCGGCTACCGGCCTGCATCATGTGCGCGACCAGGATCAAGCAGCGCGAGAAGCCCGAGATCCGGACCGTCCAGATCGGCACCCGGAAGGTGGCCTACTGGGAGGCCGGCTCGGCGTACCTGCCCTACAGCCAGGGGTACTTCCCGGCAGAGGCCTCAGCCGTCGCCGCGCTCACGTGGGCGTTCGACACCTCCTACGGTGGCGACTTCGGTGGGGGGCACGGGGACCTCTCGGGTGGAGGTGGCGGCGACTACGGCTTCGGTGACTTCGGCGGTGACTTCGGCGGCGGGGGTGACGGGGGCGGAGGCCAGTGACCGTCACCACCGATATCGGACGGTCGCCGAGCTGTGGTCGGGCTGTCGGGCTGTGGGGTGGAGGTCTGCCGGGAGGTGCGTCCTGCACCGAATCGCGGCGCGGACGGTGCACGATGCACCGCTGGGAGTCGGGACGCATCGGGAGCCTGACCTCGTGCGCGAGTCGATGACTTCGCCCGGATTGGTTCGCACGCGAAGTCATCGGTTCCCCGCCCGGGCGGGGAACCAACCGCCCCGATCCACGGATGGGTCCGGAAGGTGGCGTGGACGCGCTTGTGCCTTAGCGCGTGAATCAGATCCAGCGGGTGGCCCGGATTCACGCGCTAGTCGATCGGGCGGGCCCCCGCGAGGTCGATATCGACGTGAGGATGACGCTGACCGGCCGTTAGGCTCGACGGGTCCGTTCGCCCCACGACCCAGGAGTCCTCGTGTCCGAGATCAAGATCGCCCGTCTGCACGCCGATGCGCGTGAGGAGCGGACGGTCACGACCGGTACCAAGGCGTGGGAGCTTTTCGCCGAAGAGCAGGACGTGATCGCGGCGCGCGTGGCCGGCGACTTGAAGGACCTGTCCTACGTGCTGGCCGACGGCGACGAGGTCGAGTCGGTCGCCATCGACAGCCCCGACGGCCGCGACATCCTGCGCCACTCCACCGCCCACGTCCTGGCGCAGGCCGTGCAGCAGCTGTGGCCCGACGCCAGGCTCGGGATCGGGCCGCCGGTCGAGAACGGCTTCTACTACGACTTCGACGTCGCCGAGCCGTTCCACCCCGACGACCTCGACAAGCTCGAGACCGCGATGCGCAAGATCATCAAGGAGAACCAGCGCTTCGAGCGCCGGGTCACCACCGACGCCGCGGCCCTCGACGAGCTCAAGGACGAGCCCTACAAGGTCGAGCTGATCGGGCTCAAGGGCGCCGGGGTCCCGACCGGCTCGACCACCGAGGCGGTGGAGGGCGCGGGTGTCGAGGTCGGCGGCGGCGAGCTGACCATCTACGACAACGTCCGTCGCAACGGCGACATCGCGTGGTCCGACCTCTGCCGCGGGCCGCACCTGCCGAGCACCAAGCGGATCCCCGCGTTCAAGCTGATGCGGACCGCCGCGGCGTACTGGCGCGGCGACGAGAAGAACCAGCAGCTGCAGCGCATCTACGGCACCGCCTGGGAGTCGAAGGACGCGCTCGCCGAGCACCTCCACCGGATCGAGGAGGCGGAGAAGCGCGACCACCGCAAGCTCGGACGCGACCTCGACCTCTTCTCGTTCCCCGACGAGCTCGGCTCGGGGCTGGTCGTCTTCCACCCCAAGGGTGGCGTCATCAAGCGGGTGATGGAGGACTACGTCCGGCAGCGCCACATCGAGGAGGGCTTCCAGTACGTCGGCACCCCGCACATCAGCAAGGAGGGGTTGTTCCACACCTCCGGGCACCTGCCGTACTTCGAGGACACGATGTTCCCGCCGATGGAGCTGGAGAACAGCCGGTACTTCCTCAAGGCCATGAACTGCCCGATGCACAACCTCATCTACCGGGCGCGGGGGCGGTCCTACCGCGAGCTGCCGCTGCGGTTGTTCGAGTTCGGCACCGTCTACCGGTTCGAGAAGTCAGGCGTGGTCCATGGACTCACACGCGTGCGCGGCCTGACCCAGGACGACTCGCACTCGTACTGCATGCCCGAGCAGGCTGCTGACGAGATCAAGCACCTGCTGGGCTTCGTGCTCGGCCTGCTCCGTGACTTCGGGCTCGAGGACTTCTACCTCGAGCTGTCGACCCGCGACGAGGCCAAGGACAAGTTCATGGGGTCCGAGGAGCAGTGGGCCACGGCCACCCGGATCCTTGACGAGGCCGCTGAGGAGACCGGGCTCGAGCTCGTGCCCGACCCGGGCGGCGCCGCGTTCTATGGACCGAAGATCTCGGTGCAGGCGCGCGATGCGATCGGCCGCACCTGGCAGCTGGCCACCATCCAGTACGACTTCAACCAGCCGGAGGGGTTCGAGCTGGAGTACCAGGCGCCCGACGGGTCACGCCAGCAGCCGGTGATGATCCACTCCGCCAAGTTCGGCTCGCTGGAGCGGTTCTACGGCGTGCTGGTCGAGCACTACGCCGGCGCGTTCCCGCCGTGGCTGGCACCGGTGCAGGTGCAGGGCATCCCGATCGCGGAGCGGCACCACGACTACCTCCTCGAGGTCGCCGACCGGATGCGGATGCTGGACCTGCGGGTCGAGGTCGACGAGTCCGACGACCGGATGCAGAAGAAGATCCGCAACGCTCAGCTGCAGAAGGTGCCGTTCATGGTGATCGCCGGCGACGACGACGTCGCGGCCGGCGCGGTCTCGTTCCGCTACCGCGACGGCCGGCAGGACAACGGGGTCGGCATCGACGAGGCGATCCAGCGGGTCGTCAACGCGGTGCAGACGCGCGGACAGGTCTAGTCAGGTCTGGCGGCGTCGTCGGCCTCGCCCGCCTCGCACCCACCGCGAGTCACGCGCATACCCCAATCGGAGGATGCGCCGGGTCACCGGCGCCACCTACCTTCTGTGTCGACGTGGCTCTCCTCGTGCCAGGGGGAGGATGCAGGAAAGAAGGGTGGGACCGGGAACCACGCTGGCGGCTGCCGAGGCGGCGACGCGCATCGTCGCCGCCCCGGCAGCTGCTGGCGAACCGGGCCATCACTTGTTCCCCGGGATCACTCGGCGTGCGCGCCCCAGCAGCCCGACCGCCACCTGGGGAGCCAGCTCGCCGTCCCGGACCCGATGGACTCCAGCGCGGCCAGCAGCTTCGGCCCCCGGGCGGGCCCATGTCGAGCAGCGTCACCTGGCCGGCCTCGTCGCGGAACACGAAGCCGTTGATGTAGTCGCGCAGCAGCGGCACCCGCCACACGCCGGGCGCGAGCAGCACCGTCGGCGCGCGGGCCATGCGTCCTCCTAGAGTTGCGGCATGGCCGATGATGCCGTGCGCCAGCGGGGAGCGGGAGAGCCCGACCAGCTCGAGAGGCTGTGGACGCCGTACCGGATGGCGTACATCCGAGGCGACGACCGCCCGAGCAGCACCGGGTCGGACGAGTGCCCCTTCTGCCACATCCCGAGCCTCGCCGACGAGGAGGGGCTGGTCGTGCACCGCGGGGAGACGGCGTACGTCGTGCTCAACCTGTATCCCTACAGCGCGGGCCACCTCATGGTGTGTCCCTACCGCCACATCGCCGACTACACCGACACCACCGACGCGGAGGTCGTCGAGCTCGGGGCCCTCACCAAGCAGGCGATGACCGTGCTGCGTTCGGTGTCGCGCGCCGAGGGCTTCAACCTCGGCATGAACCAGGGCCAGGCAGGCGGCGCCGGCATCCGCGCCCACCTGCACCAGCACGTCGTGCCGCGCTGGCTCGGCGACGCCAACTTCATGCCGATCATCGGGCGGACCAAGACCCTGCCCCAGCTGCTCACCGAGACCCGCGAGCTGCTCGCGGTGGCCTGGGCGAATTGGGGGACCTGAGGCATTGCGCGCGAGCCGCAAGGGGAGAAGTGTGGCCAGCAGCGGCGGCGCCGCAAGGGGCTCCGCCCCAACCCGAGGAGACCGAATGATGTACGCGCGCTCCACCACCATCTCGGGTGACCCCGCAGGCATCGACGACGGGATCGCGTTCGTCCGTGACGAGGTGATGCCGGCCATCATGGAGGTCGACGGCTGCGTCGGTCTGTCCCTGGTCGTCGACCGCGACCACGGGCGGATCATCGCCACCAGCTCCTGGAACAGCCAGGAGGCCATGGCCACCAGCCGCGACCAGCTTGCCCCGTTCCGCGCCCGCGGGGGAGAGATGCTGGGTGGAAGTCCGGAGATCGAGGAGTGGGAAGTCGTGGTGATGCATCGTGATCACCCCACCCACGACGGCGCGTGCTGCCGGATCACCTGGGCCCGGCCCCGCGACCTGGACGCCATGCTCGAGATGTGGCGCTCGAGACTGCTGCCGCAGATCGAGGCGTTCGACGGCTTCTGCAGTGCCAGCATGCTCGTCGACCGGGACGCCGGCGTGATGTGCGGCACGGTCACCCTCGACTCCCGCGCCGCCCTCGCCGCGTCGCGCGAGAACGCCGCTCGGCTGCGGGAGATGGCCATCGCCGAGACCGGCACCGAGATCCTCGACGTGGCCGAGTTCGACCTCGTGATCGCCCACCTGCGGGTGCCCGAGCTGGTGTGAGCCGAAGCTAGGAGGGGGCTCGGCCCCTCCAGCACGGCCCGAGCCCTAGCCCTAGCTCACCAGATGGGGGTGGGCCTCGGATCGTCCCTGGAACGCCAGGATGGCCGGGTTCACGACGTGCCCGTCCCGGATCTCGATCGCCCGGGTGAGGGTCTCGTCGCGGTCCCACGAGGTCGGACCTCCGAGCACCGGACGCAGGAACGGGATCAGCGCGAGGCTGTTCTCCCACGTCGCGGAGTCCCAGAGGTACGACGGGCTGTGGTCGACCGCGTAGTAGTCGACGTTGCCCACGCGGAACATCGGGTCGTCGAAGGACGTCGGGCGGGCCCACTCGAACCCCATGCCCTCGTCGCACGAGACGTCGACGATCAGGCTTCCGGCCCGGAAGCCTGCCACATCGTCCGTGGACAGGTAGGTGAGGGGAGCCGCGGTGTCCTGCAGCGTGCAGTTCACGATGACGTCACGCTCGGCCAGGAACTCCGCGACCGGCACCCGGCCGCGCTCGGTGATCACGCGGCTCAGGTGTGGCTCGGCGGGGTCGTGGTCGAACTGCAGGATCCGCACCGAGTGGATCGGTGAGCCGACGGCCGCGACGCCGCGCGTCGTGAGCACGCACACGTCGTGGACGCCGTGCGCGTTGAGCGCCGTGACCGCGCCCCGGGCCGTGGCACCGAAGCCGATGACCGCGGCGCGCAGCCGCCTCCCGTAGTCACCGGTCCGGCCGGTGAGCTGGAGGGCGTGAAGCACCGAGCAGTAGCCGGCCAGCTCGTTGTTCTTGTGGAAGACGTGGAGCCCCACGTTGCCGTCACGGGTCCAGTGGTTCATCGCCTCGAAGGCGATCAGCGTGAGCTCCCGGTCGATGGCGATCTGGGTCAGCCCGGGGTCCTGGACGCAGTGCGGCCAGCCCCACAGGACCGCACCCGGGCGGAGCTGGGCCACGTCGGCGTGCTGGGGCTTGGGCAGCAGCACGACCGCGGACCTGGCGAGGATCTCCTCGCGCGACGCCATCGCGCCGACCACGGCGTCCAACGCGGAGTCGCTGAAGCCGAACCGTTCGCCGTAGCCGTGCTCCAGCGTGATCCGTCCGCGGAGGTCCGGATCGAGCCCGGACAGGTGCTCCGGGTGCAACGGCACGCGATGCTCGTTCTCCTTGTTGGACGTCCCGACGACCCCGAGGTCGAGCAGGGTCACGGCTTGGCGTTGAGCTTGGCGGTGTCGGAGGCACCCTCCGCCTTGGCGCGCTTCGCGGCTCGCTTCTCCTTGATGGACTTGCCCGACTTCTTGGTCAGGTGTTGCCGTGGCGACTTGTCGCTCATGTGGCTCCCTTGTCGAGAGCCCGTCTGGCTCTGTCTCGCCACAGTACCCCCGCGCCGTCCAGGTACGGCTGCTGCAACAACGAGGCCGGGCGGCAGGTAGCCTGCCGCCCACCATGTTGGACCGGTTCAAAGCCTTCTGGCAGGGCGTCATCCTGGCGCCGTTCGTCAAGCTCTTCCTGCGCCTCGGCATCAGCCCGGACGCCGTGACCCTCGTCGGGGCCCTCGGGGTATCGGCCGGCGCGCTGGTGTTCTTCCCGCAGGGGATGCTGTGGGAGGGCGTGCTCGTCGTCACGGCGTTCGTCTTCAGCGACCTGATCGACGGCCAGATGGCGCGGCTGTCGGGCCGGACCTCCCGGTTCGGCGCGTTCTGGGACTCGACGCTGGACCGGATCGGCGACGGCGCCATCTTCGGTGCGCTGGTGCTGTACTTCGCCGGCCCCGGCGACGACTTCCTCTACCTGTGCCTGAGCCTGTACTGCCTGGTGATGGGGTCCGTCACGTCCTACGCTCGGGCCCGTGCCGAGTCGCTCGGGATGGACGCCGAAGGCGGGCTGGCCGAGCGGGCCGACCGGCTGGTGGCGATCTTGGTCATGACCTTCTTCGGCGACCTGCTCGGGCTGCCGATCCTCTACCAGGTCACGCTCTGGGCGCTGGCCGCGGCGAGCACGTACACGGTCGCGTTCCGGGTGCTGAAGGTACGCCGCCAGGCGCTCGAGACGGGACCGCTCCCCGAGTAGGGACGGAGCCCACCTCGGTCCTACGATGAAGCCATGACCGAGAGCACCCACAGCACCCCGCAGACCGGCACCTCGCGCGTGAAGCGCGGGATGGCCGAGATGCTGAAGGGCGGCGTCATCATGGACGTCGTCACCCCCGATCAGGCGAAGATCGCCGAGGACGCCGGGGCGGTCGCGGTGATGGCTCTGGAGCGGGTGCCGGCCGACATCCGGGCGCAGGGCGGGGTGTCGCGGATGAGCGACCCCGACATGATCGACGGCATCATCGAGGCGGTCTCGATCCCGGTGATGGCCAAGGCACGGATCGGCCACTTCGCGGAGGCGCAGGTGCTGCAGAGCCTGGGCGTCGACTACATCGACGAGTCCGAGGTCCTCACGCCGGCCGACTACGCCCACCACATCGACAAGTGGACGTTCACCGTGCCGTTCGTGTGCGGTGCGACGAACCTGGGCGAGGCGCTGCGCCGGCTCACCGAGGGTGCGGCGATGATTCGCTCCAAGGGCGAGGCCGGCACCGGTGACGTCTCCAACGCGGTCACCCACATGCGGACGATCCGGCAGGAGATCCGCCGGCTCGGCGGGCTGGCCGAGGACGAGCTGTACGTCGCGGCGAAGGAGCTGCAGGCGCCGTACGACCTCGTCAGGGAGGTGGCCGAGGCGGGCAAGCTGCCGGTGGTGCTGTTCACCGCGGGCGGGATCGCGACCCCGGCCGACGCCGCGATGATGATGCAGCTGGGCGCGGAGGGCGTCTTCGTGGGCTCGGGCATCTTCAAGTCCGGCAACCCGGCGCAGCGCGCCGAGGCGATCGTCAAGGCCACCACGTTCTACGACGACCCCGACGTCGTCGCGAAGGTCAGCCGCGGCCTGGGCGAGGCGATGGTCGGGATCAACGTCGAGGAGCTGCCTGCGCCCCATCGGCTCTCCGAGCGGGGTTGGTGACCGCGGGGTTCTCCGCGGCGCCTCACCTCTGCTGGGCAGGTCAACCCCTCCGGACTTCGTGGGCGAGTCAATGACTTCGTACGGAATGGTTCGCGCGCGAAGTCATCGGTTCCCCGCCTGAGCGGGGAACCGAGCGGCTCTAGAGGGCGGGCGGTCACGGTCGGACCGCCTCGGTGACGACGCGCGCCGCGTCAGCCGTGGAGTAGCCCTCGTCCGGTCCGCCCACCATCAGCCCGAGCCGCACCACGACGGTCCGCGAGCCGGGGGCGACCAGCAGGGTCTGCCCGAAGAGCCCCTGGGCCGCGAACAGGTCGTCTGGCGCGCCGGGGGCGAGCTGGCCGGTCCGCGTCGACAGCGGCTGCCCGGCCTCGTCGACCTGGTCGGCGGCGCCGCGCAGGGAGCCTGGGCGGTTGAGCCACCACAGGAAGCCGTAGGCGGCGTTGAGGTCCGAACCCGACCGGCCCACCGACGCCTCGACGTACGACCGCGGAAGGATCTGCTCGCCGTCCACGGTGCGGCCGTCGAGGTAGAGCCGCCCGAACCGGGCGAGGTCGAGGCAGGTCGTCTGCATCCCGAAGAACACGTTCGTCGACCGGCCGCTGGTGTCGAGCGTCAGCCGGGAGTCGGCCATGCCGAGCGGGCCGAAGAGCCGCTCTTCGGCGAAGTCCGCGGTCGACATGCCGGTCGCCTCGCTGATCACCCGGTCGAGGGTCTGGATCGCCGCGTTGTTGTAGGCCCACGACGTGCCCGGGTCGTGCTGCTGGGAGAGACCGACGGCGTAGCGGGTGCGGTTCTCGTTGCCGATCAGGTTCTGGTAGTCGGACTCGGCCGACCAGAAGCGGCCGCTGGTGTTGGTGAGCAGGTCGCGCACGGTCACCGCCTCGGACCCGGTGCCGCGCCACTCCGTGATCCAGCGGGACGCCGGGTCGTCGAGCGCCAGGACGCCGTCCTTCACGGCGATCCCCACCAGCGCGGACGCCACCGACTTGGTGACCGAGAAGACCTCGCGCGGGTCGTCCGACTCGGAGTCGCGCCAGTTCCAGTCGCGCACGAGGCGGCCGTCTCGCACCACGGCGAAGCAGGTCGACGCCTGCTGTCGGGCCTGACGGGCGAGCGCAGCGAGCCGCTGGGGAGCGAACCCCGCCTTCGCAGGGGTCGTGGCGGGCCACGGTTCGGACGTCGGGTCCGCCGGGCCCGATGCGGTCGGCATCGGGGCAGCGGGTGGGTCCTCCGATGTGGCGGCCGTGCAGCCGGCTGTGAACAGGAGGGCCGAGGCCACCGCAGCCAGGCGTAGCCCCCGGTCCCGTCTCACGCTGTCGAGGATAGGTTCCCTACGCCAGGTCCATAGGATTGGGACGTGACGGTGACGGTAGGAGTGTTCGCGCTCCAGGGCGACGTCCGTGAGCACCTCGAGGTGCTGCACGGGCTGGGCGTCCGCGCGCTCGGCGTACGCCGGCCGTCCGAGCTGGACCTGTGCGACGCACTGGTGCTGCCGGGTGGTGAGTCGACCACCATGGCCAAGCTGGCACGGACGTTCGAGCTGTTCGACCCGATCCGCAAGCGGCTGGCCGACGGGATGCCGACGCTGGGCACCTGCGCCGGCATGATCCTGCTGGCCGACCGGATCGAGGACGGTGCGATGGGCCAGGAGACGTTCGGCGGGCTGGACGTGACCGTACGGCGCAACGCGTTCGGGCGGCAGGTCGACTCCTTCGAGGGTGACGTCCGGGTTGCCGGGCTGGTCGAACCGATGCACGCGATCTTCATCCGGGCGCCATGGGTCGAGCGCGCGGGCCCCGACGTCGAGGTGCTCGCGCGCGTGGAGGACGGAGCGGCCGCCGGTAGGATCGTCGCGGTCCGCCAGGGGCACCTGCTGGCGACTTCGTTCCACCCCGAGGTGAACGGTGACCCGCGGGTGCACGGCCTGCTCGTGGACCTGATCCGAAGCACCTGACGCCAGCAGCAGACGAGTCTGACACATAGAAGGTAGGGCATGTCCGGCCACTCCAAATGGGCGACCACCAAGCACAAGAAGGCGGTCGTCGACGCCAGGCGCGGCAAGCTGTTCGCCAAGCTCATCAAGAACGTCGAGGTCGCGGCCCGGATGGGCGGCGGCGACCCAGCCGGCAACCCGACGCTCTACGACGCGATCCAGAAGGCCAAGAAGTCCTCGGTCCCGAACGACAACATCGACCGCGCGGTCAAGCGCGGCTCCGGGGCCGAAGCGGGTGGCGCCGACTACCAGACCATCATGTACGAGGGTTACGGCCCCTCCGGCGTGGCGCTGCTGGTCGAGTGCCTCACCGACAACCGCAACCGGGCCGCGATGGAGGTCCGGACCGCGATGACCCGCAACGGCGGCTCGCTGGCCGACCCGGGCTCGGTCTCGTTCCTGTTCAACCGCAAGGGCGTCGTGATCGTCCCGACCGACCAGGAGGGGCGGACCGTCAACGAGGACGACGTCCTCGAGGCGACGCTCGACGCGGGCGCGGAGGAGGTCAACGACCTCGGTGAGTCGTTCGAGGTGATCTCCGAGGCGGGCGACCTGGTCGGCGTACGCACGGCACTGCAGGCCGCCGGGGTCGACTACGACTCCGCCGAGGCGCAGTTCGTTCCCGACATGCAGGTCGAGCTGGACAAGGACGCCGCGGCCAAGGTCTTCCGCCTGATCGACGTCCTCGAGGACCTCGACGACGTGCAGAACATCTTCGCCAACTTCGACGTCTCCGACGAGGTCATGGCCGAGCTCGACGCGTGATCCCCATCGCGGCGTGTGCCTGAGAACGACCCAGAGGGAGTTCTCAGGCACACGCCGCGCACTGTTCAGCGCTTGCAGACGACCACGACCGAGGGACGCGGGCCTCGGCCAGGTACCACCGGCGCGAACGCCCAGGTCCCGGCGGTGCGCACCGACACGGCCGCGGCCGCGAGTGGGGCGCCGGTCGCCAGCCCGGCTACGGTCAGGGCGCCGGCACCGGCGCCCACCTTCAGCAGCGAGCGGCGGGCCATCGCGCGCTCGGCCACCTCGCCGAACGTCGGGTGGTCGGTCCGGTTGGCGACCGGCTGGTCGCACGCGTTGCCGCACCGGTAATGGCAGGTGAGGTGGGAGCGGGAGCCGTGCCGCGTCGTGAGCAGCGGCAGCGGGGGCGGTTGGGGGTGATGGTCATGGGTCCTCCGAGTTCGTGGATCGACGCCTGCACTCTCGTCAGGGCGGGGGAGCGGTCGGTGACCTCCAGATGAATGGCTCGCGAACCGCGCACGGCGCGCGCTCGACCTCTTCCCTTGACCTGAACCGCACTCGAACTGCGACGCTGACGCCGTGACCTTCGACCTCGGCCCCTACCTCGCCCGGATCGGCCACCGCGCCGAGCCCCCGTCCCTCGAGGCCCTGGCGCGGTTGCAGGCTGCCCACGTCCGCACCCACCCGTTCGACAACATCGACGTGCTGCTCGAGCAGCACCCCGGCGTCACGACCGCGGCCGTGCAGGAGAAGTTCGTCGGCCGCGGTCGCGGTGGCTACTGCTTCGAGCACGCCACCCTGTTCCACGCGGCGGTGACGGCGCTCGGGTACGACGCGACGCTGCGGCTGGCCCGGGTCGGCGACCCCGACGCGGCGCCCCGCACCCACCTGGGTGTGATCGTCACGCTCGACGGCGTTCGCTGGCTGGCCGACCCCGGCATCGGCGTACCGCCGCTGGCGCCGGTACTGCTCGAGGACGGCGCCCGGCTCAACGGCGGCATCTGGCCGCACGAGGTCCGGCGGGTCGAGGAGGGTCCCTCCGGGCCGGGCTGGCAGCTGTGGCGCGAGCGCTCGGCCGGCTGGGAGCTGATGCACACCACCGACGAGCTGCCGGTGCGCCCGGTCGACGTGGCGATGGGCCACCACTGGACGAGCACCCACCCGACGTCGCACTTCCGCAGTACGCTCATGCTCGCCCGGCACGGCGTGGCCGACGATGGCACGCCGGTACAGACGACGGTGACCCTCGACGGGGTGACCGACCGCCGCGCCGGAGCGCCGAGCACCCAACGGCCGTTCGACCTCGCCGAGCTCCCCGAGCTGCTGCCGCGCCTCGGCGCGAACCTCACCTCCGACGAGACCACGAGGCTCGTACGACGCTTGGAGGGACTGCTCGCGCCGCGCTGATCACCTGGTGCTGGCCGCCTGCGTGTCGTGCCCGGATCGGGCGGGTGCGCCGTCTAGCGTGGACACGAACACACGTTCGGACAGGAGGTGCAGGGTGCGCGTGCTCGGAATCGACCCCGGCCTGACCCGCTGCGGTCTGGGGGTGGTCGAGGGCCAGGTCGGCCGGCCGCTCCGGCTCGTCGACGTCAACGTGGTGCGCACCTCAGCCGAGCTGCCGATCGCCGAGCGGCTGGTGACCATCGAGCGGGGGATCGACGCCTGGCTCGACGAGCACGCCCCGGACGCGGTCGCGGTGGAGCGGGTGTTCGCCCGTTCCGACTCGAGCACGGTCATGGGCACCGCGCAGGCGAGCGGGATCGCCCTGGTCGCGGCCGCGCGGCGGGGGCTGCCGGTGGCGTCGTACACCCCGAGCGAGGTGAAGGCCGCGGTCTCGGGGAGCGGCCGGGCGGGGAAGGCACAGGTGGGGGCGATGGTCACCCGGATCCTGCGGCTCGACGCGCCCCCGAAGCCGGCCGACGCCGCAGACGCGCTGGCGCTGGCCATCACCCATGTCTGGCGAGGTAGCGCCCAGGCCCGGATCGACGCGGCGCTCCACGCCGCCGGGAGGAACAAGTGATCGCTTTCGTGCGCGGCCAGGTGGCGGCGGTCGGGCTGACCTCGGCGGTGGTCGAGGTCGGCGGAGTGGGGCTGGAGGTGCTGTGCACCCCCGGGACGCTGGCGACCCTGCGTCCTGGGCAGCCGGCGGAACTGCCGACCAGCATGGTGGTCCGGGAGGACTCCTTGACTCTCTTCGGGTTCCTCGACGAGGACGAGCGCACCACGTTCGAGCTCGTGCAGACCGCGTCCGGCGTCGGGCCGAGGCTGGCGCAGGCGATCCTCGCCGTCCTCGGCCCCGACGACCTGCGACTCGCGATCATGAGCGAGGACGTGAAGACGCTGACCAGGGTGCCGGGCATCGGGCAGAAGGGAGCACAGCGGATCATCCTCGAGCTCAAGGACCGGATCGGCGCACCGACCGGCACCCCGGGCGGAGCGTCGGTCGCATCGGTCGGACCCGACTGGCGCGGCCAGGTGCAGCAGGGTCTCGTGGGCCTGGGGTGGTCGACCAAGGAAGCAGACAAGGCGGTGGCCGCGGTCGCCGACGAGGCCGGCGACGCCCCCGACGTCGGGGCGCTGCTGCGGTCGGCGCTGCGGACCCTGAGCAGGGCGTGAGATGGCGATGAACGACCACGACACCGACGACGACACCCACCTCGACGCTCACGACGACGCCGAGCTCTCCCCGGCCGAGGAGGCCCACCTGCGCTCGCTCACCGCCGCCGAGGCCGAGGGCGACGAGCGCGCCGTCGAGGCAGCGCTGCGGCCCCGGACGCTCGACGAGGTGATCGGCCAGGCACGGGTCCGGGAGCAGCTCGGACTGGTGCTCGAGGCAGCCCGGCAGCGTGAGCGCGCTCCCGACCACGTGCTGCTGTCAGGTCCGCCCGGGCTCGGCAAGACCACGCTCGCGATGATCATCGCGGCTGAGATGACCTCGCCACTGCGCCTCACCAGCGGGCCGGCGATCACCCATGCAGGCGACCTCGCCGCCATCCTGTCGGGGATGAACGACGGCGACGTCCTCTTCGTCGACGAGATCCACCGGATGTCGCGGCCGGCCGAGGAGATGCTCTACCTCGCGATGGAGGACTTCCGGGTCGACGTCGTGATCGGCAAGGGCCCGGGCGCCACCGCGATCCCGCTCGAGATCCCGCCGTTCACGCTGGTCGGCGCCACCACCCGGGCCGGCCTGCTGCCCGGGCCGCTGCGCGACCGCTTCGGCTTCACCGGCCACCTCGGGTTCTACGACCCCACCGAGCTGGAGCAGATCGTGCGCCGCTCCGCAGGCCTGCTCGGAGTCGAGCTCACCGACGACGGCGCGATCGAGATCGCCTCACGCTCCCGCGGCACGCCGCGAATCGCCAACCGGCTGCTGCGCCGGGTCCGCGACTACGCCCAGGTCCGGGCCGACGGCGTCGTCGACCTCGACATCGCCCAGCGCGCCCTCGAGCTCTACGAGGTCGACGAGTCCGGGCTCGACCGGCTCGACCGGGCGGTGCTCGACGCGCTGTGCACCAAGTTCGGCGGTGGCCCGGTCGGCATCTCCACGATCGCGGTGGCGGTCGGCGAGGAGCGCGAGACGGTCGAGGAGGTGGCCGAACCTTTCCTGGTCCGCAGCGGCCTGCTGGCCCGTACGCCGAGGGGCAGGGTCGCGACGCCCGCCGCGTGGTCCCACCTCGGCCTCTCCGCCCCACCGCCGGTCGACCCGGTGCTCTTCGACGAGTGAGCGAGGACTGACCGCCCGGCCACGCCCTCGGTCGTTACACTTCTGCGTTGGTCGCCCACGTCGTGGCCGACCACCACCACTCCGCCACCTGAGAGGTCTCACCGTGCAGGAGCTCGTCTCCCTGTTGCCCATCGTCGGAATCGCCCTGCTGTTCTGGCTCCTCATCATCCGGCCCCAGTCGAAGCGCCAGCGTGCCGTGCGCGAGATGCAGTCCGAGCTCCAGGCCGGCCAGGAGGTGATGCTGACCGCCGGTGTCTTCGGCACGATCGAGCAGATCACCGACGACCACCTGCTGCTCCGGATCGCCGACGGCGTCATCATCAAGGTCGCCAAGGGAGCCGTCGGGAACGTCGTGGAGCGCACGTCGGACGTCGAGCAGCAGCCGCCGACGGAGGACTGAGGTGGCGCAGCGCCCCAGTCCCGGCCGCACCCTTCTCGGGTTCTTCATCGGGCTTGCAGTCGCCTACGGACTGGTGGCGCTCGCCGGCACCTGGACACCGACACTCGGTCTCGACCTCCAGGGCGGGACCCGGATCACCTTGATCGCCGAGGGCTCGCCGAGCGAGGCGAACCTCACCGAGGCCGCCGGCATCATCGACGACCGGGTCAACGGCTCCGGCGTCTCCGAGGCCGAGGTCACCACGCAGGGCAGCGACTTCATCGTGGTCGAGATCCCTGGCCAGAGCCGCCGTGACCTGGTCGAGACCGTTGAGCGGCAGGCCCAGCTCCGGTTCAGGTTGGTCGCCTGCACGTCCGTCGACAACAGATGTGGCCCCAGTACGCCGACCGAGCCCGAGGAACCCACGCCGAGTGACCAGCCGTCGGGCCCGGTGATCACACCGACCCCCAGCGCGGAGACCAGCGACGGTCAGACCGAGGACCCGACCGACCCACAGACCGACAGCTCGGCGAACCGAGCGCCGGCGTCGTACGGCCGCGCAGACCAGGAGCCGACCGAGTCCCCGAGCGAGTCCCCGACGGAGGAGCCGACGGAGGAGCCGACCGCGGTGCCCACCGTCCCCGAGGGCGACCTGGGCGACCCGCTGGTCTGGATCGACAGCCCGGACCAGGCGTCCGTGGCGGCTTTCCAGGCCTTCGAGTGCCCGCCCGCGGGGGAGGCGGCACTGGTCGAGGACGACCCCGACAGACCGCTGGTCACCTGTGACGAGGAAGGCGTGAAGTACCTGCTGAGCACGGCGATGATCGAGGGCACCCAGCTCGGCGGTGCCGAGGCCGCGATCCCGCAGCAGCAGGTCGACTGGGTGGTGACGCTCGACTTCGACGGCAGCGGCACCGAGACATTCACGGAGATCTCGCGGGCACTGGTCGACACCGGCAAGCAGTTCGCGATCGTGCTCGACGGCCAGGTGATCTCGGCGCCCACCATGGACGGTCTGATCACCAACGGCCAGGCGCGGATCAGCGGGAACTTCAACGAGCGGACCGCGACCAGCTTGGCGACCAGCCTCAGGTACGGCTCGCTGCCGATCTCCTTCGAGCCCGATCCGCAGGTCTTGACCGTCGGACCGTCGCTCGCGGGCAACCAGCTCTCCGCGGGCCTGCTCGCCGGCGGTGCCGGCCTGCTGCTGGTGATGCTCTACTGCCTGCTCTACTACCGCGGGCTCGGCCTGGTGGTGCTCGCGTCGCTCGGGATCGCGGCGACGGCGACGTACGCCCTGGTGCTGCTGCTCAGCGAGACCGCGAACTTCACGCTGTCGCTGCCCGGCATCGCGGGCCTGATCGTGGCGGTCGGCATCACCGCTGACTCCTTCATCGTCTACTTCGAGCGGATCCGAGACGAGATGCGCGACGGCAAGTCGATGCCGGTGGCGGTCGAGGCGGGCTGGGCGCGCGCCAGGAACACCTGTCTGGCTGCCGATGCCGTGTCACTGCTGGCGGCGCTGGTGCTGTACATCTTCGCTGCCGGGGTCGTGAAGGGCTTCGCGTTCGCCCTCGGCCTCTCCACGCTGATCGACCTCGTGGTGTTCTTCTGGTTCACCCACCCGATGGTTTCGTGGCTCGCGAAGTTCCCGTTCTTCAGCCGCGGTCACCGGTTCTCCGGGCTCAGCGCCGAGACCCTGGGCATCGACTCGATCAACCTGCGCGGAACCGTGGAGGGGAGGGCCTGATGGGACGCTTCTCACGACTCGGCAACGACCTGTACAGCGGACAGAAGTCGATCGACTTCGTAGGCCGCCGCTGGCTCTGGTACGCCGTGTCGGCCGTGATCGTCCTCGTGGCGATCGCGGGGCTGTCGGTCAAGGGTCTCGACTACGGCATCGAGTTCACCGGTGGCGCCGAGTACCGCGTCTCGCTGCCGTCCTCGGCAGTCACCCAGGACCTGGCCGACGACGTCCGCGAGGCGGTCGCAAGCGCGGGCGTCGAGGACGCGACGTCACCGGTGGTGACGACCTCCGGCACCGAGGCGATCCTGGTCCAGACCGAGGCGCTGGAGGGCGACGACAGCCAGCGGGTCGTCGACGCCATCCTCGAGGCGACCGGCGCCACACCGGAGGACCTCTCCCAGACCGAGCTCGGTGCGAGCTGGGGTGAGCAGGTGGCCCAACGCGCGTTGATCGGTCTGGCCGTCTTCCTGGTCCTCGTGGTCCTCTTCATCTGGGCGTACTTCCGCGAGTGGAAGATGTCGGTCGCCGCCCTGGTCGCACTCGCCCACGACGTGGTGATCACGGTGGGCGTCTACGCCCTCTCCGGCTTCGAGGTGACCCCCGCGACGGTCACCGGCGTGCTGACGATCCTCGGGTTCTCGCTCTACGACACGGTCGTCGTGTTCGACAAGGTGCGAGAGAACACCCAGGGCATGCGCGACCGCCGCCGCAGCTACGCCGAGGCGGCCAACCTCGCCGTGAACCAGACCCTGGTGCGGTCGATCAACACCTCGATCGTGGCGCTGCTCCCGGTCGGCGCGATCCTGTACGTCGGTGCGGTACAGCTCGGGTCCGGCAGCCTGAAGGACCTCGCGCTGGCACTGTTCGTCGGCATGGCCGCCGGCGTCTACTCCTCGGTCTTCATCGCGACGCCGCTGCTGGTGCACCTGAAGTCGAACGAGACGGCCGTGAAGCTGGCCGAACGGCGCGCCCGGGCGCGCAAGCGAGCGGCAACCGACCCGTACGCCGGGGTGCCGGCGCGGGTCGGCGGTCGCGCCGTGACCCAGACCGGCCAACCCGCTCCTCCCGGAGTCACCAGCGGCCCCGCGCCGGCCCGCAAGAGCGACCGCAGCGGCGAAGCCAGCGGCCGGGGCCGAGCGGCGCCGGCCGCGCACGGACCGGTCGTCCGCAGCACGGCGTCCGGTCGCAAGCAGCCGACCCGAAAACCGCGTTCGAAGCGAGGCAAGAAGTGAGCGATCTGCAGACCGGCCGGCTGGACGCGGCCCGCGACGCCCTGGCTCGACTCGTGGTCGACGTGCGCGACTTCCCGGAGCCGGGCGTCGTCTTCAAGGACATCAGCCCGCTGCTGGCCGACCACGACGGCTTCACGGCCGTGATCGAGGCGTTGGCGGACGCGGGGCGTGACGACGCCGGCCGCGTCGTCGTCGACAAGGTCGTCGGCATGGAGGCCCGCGGCTTCATCCTGGCGGCGCCGGTCGCGCTCGCCCTCGGCTGCGGGTTCGTCCCCGTCCGCAAGGCCGGCAAGCTGCCTCGTGAGACCTACGCCGTCTCCTACGCGCTGGAGTACGGCGAGGCGACCCTCGAGATCCACCAGGACGCCGTCAGCGCGGGCGACCGGGTGCTGCTGGTCGACGACGTCCTCGCCACCGGCGGCACGGTGGCGGCGACCACCCAGCTGATCCAGCGCTGCGGCGGCGTGCCCCACGCCGTGACGGTGCTGATGGAGCTCGGCTTCCTGGACGGCCGGGCGAAGACGGGTGACCTCCCGATCGTCAGCGTCGTCACGGTCTAGGTGGGCCGGGGGCGCCGGCCCCGCCCGTAGACTGGGACCATGGCCGACGAGCAGACCGAGACCGCTCCGGAAGCGGCCCCGTCTGCGCGTGGGATGCGGGCCCGGCTGGCCCGGATGGGGACTCGTAGCCAGCCCGGCAACCCGGTGCTGGAGCCGCTGTTCCGCGCGGTGCGGTCGAACCACCCGAAGGCCGATCTGGCACTGCTCGAGCGGGCCTACGTGACCGCCGAGCAGATGCACGACACCCAGGTGCGCAAGAGCGGCGACCCGTACATCACGCACCCGCTCGCGGTCACCACGATCCTCGCCGACATGGGCATGACCGAGCCGACCCTGGTCGCAGCGCTGCTGCACGACACGGTCGAGGACACGCCGTACACGCTGGAGCAGCTGACCCGCGACTTCGGCGAGGAGGTGGGGGCGCTGGTCGACGGCGTCACCAAGCTCGACAAGGTCAAGTACGGCGAGACCGCGCAGGCGGAGACCATCCGCAAGATGATCGTCGCGATGTCGCGCGACATCCGGGTGCTGGTCATCAAGCTCGCGGACCGGCTCCACAACATGCGGACCCTGCGCTACGTCAAGCGGGAGTCGCAGGAGCGGACCGCCCGCGAGACTCTCGACATCTACGCGCCGCTGGCACACCGGCTGGGCATGAACACCATCAAGTGGGAGCTCGAGGACCTCGCGTTCGCGACGCTGCACCCCAAGATCTACGACGAGATCGTGCGGATGGTCGCCGAGCGGGCGCCGTCGCGCGGGCACTTCCTCGGGCAGGTGATCGCCCAGGTCGAGAAGGACCTCAAGGAAGCCAAGATCACGGCGAAGGTCAGCGGCCGGCCGAAGCACTACTACTCGATCTACCAGAAGATGATCGTGGGCGGCCGCGAGTTCTCCGACATCTACGACCTGGTCGGCGTGCGGATCCTGGTCGAGGACGACCGCGACTGCTACTCGGCCCTCGGCATCCTGCACTCACGCTGGAACCCGGTGCTGGGTCGGTTCAAGGACTTCGTGGCGATGCCGAAGTTCAACATGTACCAGTCGCTCCACACGACGGTGATCGGCCCCCAAGGGAAGGCCGTCGAGCTCCAGATCCGGACGTTCGCGATGCACCGGCGGGCGGAGTACGGCGTGGCCGCGCACTGGAAGTACAAGGAGGACGGCCGCAACGGTGTCGACACCGACCAGCAGGGCGATCTCGACGACATGACCTGGATGCGGCAGCTGCTCGACTGGCAGAGCGACGTCGAGGACCCAGGGGAGTTCCTCGAGGCGCTGCGGTTCGAGATCAACCGCGCCGAGGTCTACGTGTTCACCCCGCGCGGTGACGTGATCCCGCTGCCCACCGGCGCGACGCCGGTCGACTTCGCGTACGCCGTGCACACCGAGGTCGGTCACCACACCATCGGTGCGCGGGTCAACGGCCGGCTGGTGCCGCTGGAGTCGACGCTCGAGAACAGCGACGTGGTCGAGATCTTCACGTCCAAGTCACCGAACGCCGCCCCGTCGCGCGACTGGCTCACCTTCGTGAAGTCACCGCGCGCCCGGAACAAGATCCGGCAGTGGTTCACCAAGGAGCGGCGCGAGGAGGCGATCGAGACCGGCAAGGAGCAGATCGCCAAGCTGATGCGCAAGGAGGGCCTGCCCCTCCAGCGGCTGCTCTCCCACGAGACGCTGACGCTGGTCGCGGTCCACTTCAAGATCGCGGACGTCTCCGCGCTGTACGCCGCCGTCGGCGAGGGCAACCTGAGCGCGCAGGCCGTCGTACGCCGGGTGATCCACCTCCACGGCGGCGACGAGGGGGCGGTCGAGGACCTGTCCGAGGCCGTCACGATCACCGGACGTGGCCGCTCCAAGGCACCTTCGGGCGGCGACACGGGTGTGATCGTGAAGGGCGCTCCCGACGTCTGGGTGAAGCTCGCGAAGTGCTGCACCCCGGTGCCACCTGACGACATCCTCGGGTTCGTGACCAAGGGCGGCGGTGTGTCCGTGCACCGCAAGGACTGCACCAACGCCGGCAGCCTGCTCGGTCAGCCGGAGCGGCTGCAGGAGGTCGAGTGGGCGCCGACCGGCCAGTCGATGTTCCTGGTGAACATCCAGGTCGAGGCCCTCGACCGGGCGCGGCTCCTGTCCGACATCACGATGGCGCTCTCGGACGCTCACGTGAACATCCTCAGCGCCAACCTGACGACCACCCGCGACCGGGTCGCCAAGAGCCGGTTCACCTTCGAGATGGCCGAGTCGAAGCACCTTGACAACGTGCTCCGCGCCGTCCGCTCGGTGCCCGGCGTGTTCGACGCCTACCGCGTCACCAACTGACCCTCGCCGAGTCGTGGGTTGTTCGGGTCGAGTCGTGGGTTGTTCGGGTCGAGTCGTGTTGTCGGGTCGAGTCGTGTCTGGTTGCGAATGAGCCACGACTCACCGCAAATGAGGCACGACTCGACCGGAATCAGGCACGAATCAACCTGAGTAGTCGGCGGAGACCTGCTTGGCCATGTCGAGGAACGACTGGCGCGACCGGAGGTTCTCCTCGAGCTCCTTGACCTTGCGCTCCTCACCCTTCGCGCGGGCGGCCTCGAGGTCGCGCTCGAGGTCGGCGATCGCCGACTCGAGCTTGGAGACCATGTCGTCGGCCCGGGCCGACTTCTCGGGGTCGGTACGCCGCCACTGGTCGTCCTCGAGGGAGCGGATCGACTCCTCGACCTTCCGGAGCCGGCCCTCCAGCTCCTTGATCCGATCGCGGGGGACCTTCCCGGCCGCCTCCCACTTGTCCTCGATGTCGCGGATCGCCTTCTTCGCCGCGTCGAGGTCGGTGACCGGGACCAGGGCCTCGGCCTCGACGAGCAGCGCCTCCTTGACCTCGGCGTTCGCGGCGAACTCCTTGTCCTGCTCGGCCTGGGCCGCGTCGCGGGCGCCGAAGAAGGTGTCCTGGGCGGCGCGGAACCGCTGCCACAGCTGTTCGTCGACGTCGCGCGGGGCAGGTCCGGCGGCCTTCCACTGGCGCATCAGCTCGCGGTAGACGCCCGAGGTCGGACCCCAGTCCTTGGAGCCGGCGACCGCTTCGGCCTCCTTGACCAGCTTCTCCTTCACGACCCGTGCGCCCTCGCGCTTCTCCTGCTGCTCGGAGAAGTGGACCTTGCGGCGCCGCGTGTACGTCGTGCGCGCCGAGGAGAACCGCCGCCACAGCGCGTCGTCGGACGCCTTGTCGATGCGCGGCAGCGCCTTCCACTGGTCGAGCAGGTCGCGCAGCCGGTTCGCGCCGCCGCGCCAGTCGTTGCTCTCGGCGAGCTTCTCGGCCTCGGCGACGATCGCCTCCTTGGCGGTCTTCGACTCCGCCGCTTTCTGCGCCCGCTCCTCCTTGCGCGCCTTGCGCTGCGTGGCGAGCACGGGGGACAGCGCGTCGAGCCGGCCCGCAAGAGAGCCGAGGTCGCCCACGGCGTTCGCCTCGACGACCTGGGCGCGCACCGCCTTGATCGCCTCGGCGGCCTCGTCGGGCGACAGCACGGCGGCATTCACGCGCTGCTCGAGCAGCTGGACCTCGAGCGCGAGCGCGTCGTACCGCTTCGTGTAGAAAGCGAGCGCGTCCTCGGGCGAGCCCTCGGCGTACTGGCCCACGGAACGTTCCCCGTCGGCGGTCCGCACGAAGACGGTGCCGTCCTCGGCGACGCGTCCCCACTCGTGGTTGGTCACCCGCCCCATGCTAGTCACGGCGTTGACGCCGATGCGCTCCGCGGTCCGACCGGTCGATAGTGTGCGGTTGTGTTCATCGCCGGATTCCCTGCCGGTCCGTGGGGTACCAACTGCTACGTCGCCGCGACCGCTCCGGGCACCGAGTGCGTCGTGATAGACCCCGGGAAGGACGCCGCGGACGGCGTCGCCTCGGTCGTGCGCGAGCACCGGCTCAAGCCCGTGGCGGTGGTCGCCACGCACGGGCATCTCGACCACATCTGGTGCGTCACCCCGGTCGCCGGGGCGTACGACGCCACGGCCTGGATCCACTCGCGCGACCGGCACCTGCTCACCGACCCGCTGGCCGGTATGAGCGGTGAGACGCGGGCGATGCTGCCCCAGCTGCTCGGCGGCCAGGAGCACCAGTGGCTCGAGCCGGACGACGTGCGGCTGCTCGACGATGCCGCCACGCTCGAGCTGGCAGGCCTCTCGTTCACCGTCGACCACACCCCGGGTCACACCGAGGGATCGGTCACGTTCCGGGCGCCGTACACCGGCGACGTCTCCGAGGTGCTGTTCTCCGGCGACCTGCTGTTCGCGGGCTCGATCGGGCGCACCGACCTGCCGGGTGGCGACCACCCGACCATGCTGCGGAGCCTCCGCGACAAGGTGCTGCCGCTCGCCGACGACGTCGTGGTGCTCCCCGGCCACGGCGAGCAGACCTCCATCGGCCGCGAGCGGGCGACCAACCCGTTCCTGCTCGAGCTCCAGGCCGGTCATGAGCGCGGCACCTCCGCCCCGGTCACCCGGGGGCTCTGAGTCGATGGCCAAGCCAACCCCGCTCAGCGGGTTCCCAGAGCTGCTGCCCGCACACCGGGCGGTCGAGCGCGCGGTGATCGCCTCGCTCTCGCGCACGTTCGAGCTGCACGGGTTCGCCAACATCGAGACCCGCGTGGTCGAGCCGCTCGACCGGCTCGCCAAGGGGGCTGAGATCGACAAGGAGATCTACGTCCTCCAACGACTGCAGGCCGAGCGGCACGGGGGCGGGACGCACCCGTCCGACGCAGCACTCGGCATGCACTACGACCTCACGGTGCCGTTCGCGCGCTACGTCGTCGAGCACGCAGGGCACCTGCAGTTCCCGTTCCGGCGCTACCAGATCCAGCCTGCCTGGCGCGGCGAGCGCCCGCAGGACGGCCGCTACCGGCAGTTCACGCAGGCCGACGTCGACGTCGTCGGGCAGGGAGAGCTCGCGTTCCACCACGACGTTGAGGTGATGCGGGTGATGGTCGAAGCGCTCGCGGCGCTGCCCATCCCGCCGGTCTCGTTCCAGTTCAACAACCGCAAGCTGATCCAGGGCTTCTACCGCGGCCTCGGCATCGAGGACGTCACCGGGGCGATCCGCGTGATCGACAAGCTCGACAAGCTGCCGGCCGACGAGGTGGCCCGCCAGCTCGTCGAGGACGTCGGGGCCACGTCCGAGCAGGTCGGGCAGTGCCTCGAGCTGGCCACCATCCGGGTGTCCGACACCTCCTTCGTGGAGCGAGTCCGGGCGCTCGGTGTCGAGGACGAGCTGCTCGACACCGGTCTCGCCGAGCTCGCCGCCGTGATCGACGGGTGCGCCGACGCCATCACCGAGGGGGTGGGCGTCGAGGCCAACCTCAGGATCGCGCGCGGCCTCGACTACTACACGGGGACGGTCGTCGAGATCTACATGGCCGGCTACGAGCGACTGAAGTCGGTCGGTGGCGGTGGTCGGTACGACGCGCTGGCAGACGACGGCCGCACGACGTACCCGGGCGTCGGGGTGTCGTTCGGCGTCTCCCGCACGCTGCTGCCGCTGATCGCGGACGGCGTGCTCGACGGCAGCCGGCCGGTGCCGAGCGCGGTCCTGGTCGCGGTCAACGACGAGAAGACCCGCGCCGACAGCAGCGCGGTGGCCGCCCGGCTGCGCGCGCGCGGCGTGTCGTGCGAGGTGGCGCCCAGCGCGCAGAAGTTCGGCAAGCAAATTCGGTTTGCGGAACGACGCGGCATCCCGTACGTCTGGTTCCTCCCCGGTTCAGAGGGGCACGGCCACGAGGTCAAGGACATCCGCAGCGGGGAGCAGACGCCCGCGGACGCGGACACCTGGGCCCCTCCGGCCGACGACCTCCACCCCCAGATCATCACCAAGGAGCAGCAGTGATCCGCACCCACGACGCCGGCAGGTTGAGCGCCGCGAACGTCGGCGAGACCGTGACCCTCGCCGGCTGGGTCGCGAGCCGCCGCGACCACGGCGGGGTGACGTTCATCGACCTCCGCGAGGCCAGCGGCCTGGTCCAGGTCGTGATCCGGGAGGACGAGATCGCCCACCGGCTGCGCAACGAGTACTGCCTGAAGGTCACCGGTGAGGTCACGGCCCGGGAGCCGAGGAACGTCAACCCGAACCTCGCCACCGGCGAGATCGAGGTCGTCGCTGCCGACGTCGACGTGCTCGGCGCCGCGGCCGCGCTGCCGTTCCCGATCGACGAGTACGTCGAGGTCGGCGAGGAGGCCCGGCTCAGGCACCGCTACCTCGACCTGCGCCGACCCGCCCCGGCCGCCGCGATCCGACTCCGCAGCCGCGTCAACAAGGCCGCCCGCGACGTCCTCGACCGGCACGACTTCGTGGAGATCGAGACCCCGACCCTGACCCGCTCCACTCCGGAGGGCGCGCGCGACTTCCTGGTGCCGGCCCGGCTCCAGCCCGGCAGCTGGTACGCCCTGCCCCAGAGCCCGCAGCTGTTCAAGCAGCTGCTGATGGTCGCCGGGATGGAGCGCTACTACCAGATCGCGCGCTGCTACCGCGACGAGGACTTCCGCGCCGACCGGCAGCCGGAGTTCACCCAGCTCGACATCGAGATGAGCTTCGTCGAGCAGGACGACGTGCTCGCGCTGTCCGAGGAGATCCTGGTCGCCCTGTGGCGGCTGGTCGGGCACGAGGTCAGCACCCCGATTCCCCGGCTGACCTACGCGGAGGCGATGGCCCGTTACGGATCGGACAAGCCCGACCTCAGGATGGGGCAGGAGCTGGTCGACTGCACGGCGTACTTCAAGGACACCCCGTTCCGGGTCTTCCAGGCGCCGTACGTGGGCGCGGTGGTCATGCCCGGCGGCGCCTCGCAGCCCCGCAAGCAGCTCGACGCCTGGCAGGAGTGGGCCAAGCAGCGCGGCGCGCGGGGTCTCGCCTACGTCCTGGTGCAGGAGGACGGCGAGCTCGGCGGCCCGGTCGCGAAGAACCTGTCCGAGGAGGAGCGAGGAGGCCTCGCGGCCCATGTGGGCGCCCAGCCGGGCGACTGCGTCTTCTTCGGAGCCGGTGCGGTCAAGTCGAGCCGGGCGCTGCTCGGCGCGGCTCGCCTGGAGATCGGCCGCCGCGTCGGCCTGATCGACGAGGCTGCGTGGAGCTTCGTCTGGGTGGTCGACTCCCCGCTCTTCGAGCCGACGTCCGAGGCCACCGCGGCCGGCGACGTCGCCGTCGGCAGCGGCGCCTGGACCGCGGTGCACCACGCGTTCACGGCCCCGAAGGACCCCGAAGGGTTCGACGCCGACCCGGCCACCGCGCTCTCCTGGGCCTACGACATCGTCTGCAACGGCAACGAGATCGGCGGCGGGTCGATCCGTATCCACCAGGGTGACGTGCAGCGGCGGGTGCTGGACCTGATGGGCATCGACGAGGAGCAGGCGACCACCAAGTTCGGGTTCCTGCTCGACGCGTTCAAGTACGGCGCGCCGCCGCATGGTGGCATCGCGTTCGGCTGGGACCGGATCGTCGCGCTGCTGGCCGGCACCGACTCGATCCGCGAGGTGATCGCTTTCCCGAAGTCCGGCGGGGGCTTCGACCCACTCACGGCGGCACCGGCGCCGATCAGCGCCGAGCAGCGCAAGGAGGCGGGCGTGGACGCCCGCCCGAAGGGTCCGGCGGAGTGAGCGACGACGCCGGGCTCTTCGACGCACCGGGCGCCGTGCCGGCGCCGGGGTCGGGATCCCTGGGCGTCAACACCCACGCATCGGCACCCCTGCCCGTGCGGATGCGGCCGCGGACCCTCGAGGAGCTGGTCGGGCAGTCGCAGCTGCGCGCACCCGGCTCGCCGCTGCGGCAGCTGATCGAGGGCGACCAGGCGACGTCCCTGCTGCTCTGGGGACCGCCCGGGACCGGCAAGACCACGATCGCGGCGATCGTCAGTCAGCAGACCGACCGTCGATTCATCGAGGTCTCGGCCGTCTCGGCAGGAGTGAAGGAGGTTCGGGCGGCCATCGACGGCGCCCGCGCAGCGCTGTCTGCCGGTGACCGCGAGACGGTGCTGTTCGTCGACGAGGTGCACCGGTTCAGCAAGGCGCAGCAGGACGCGCTGCTGCCCGGCGTCGAGAACCGGTGGGTCACGCTGGTGGCCGCGACCACGGAGAACCCGTTCTTCAGCGTGATCTCGCCGCTGCTCTCGCGCAGCCTGCTGCTGCGCCTGCAGCCCCTCACCGACGACGACGTCCGCGACGTCATGGAGCGTGCGCTGTCCGACGAGCGGGGGCTCGACGGCGGGTACGACCTGGACGAGGACGCGCGCGAGCACCTGGTCCGGCTCGCGGGCGGGGACGCCCGACGGTCATTGACCTACCTCGAGGCCGCCGCACGTGCTGCGACGGCTCGTGGCACGACGACGATCGACCTGGAGGCCGCCGAGGCGGCGGTCGACCAGGCGGCGGTCCGCTACGACCGACAGGGTGACCAGCACTACGACGTCATCAGCGCGTTCATCAAGTCGATCCGCGGCTCCGACCCGGACGCAGCGCTGCACTACCTGGCCCGGATGATCGAGGCCGGTGAGGACCCGCGCTTCATCGCCCGACGCCTGGTCGTCCACGCCAGCGAGGACGTCGGGCTGGCCGACCCCACCGCCCTCACCGCGGCGGTGGCCGCGGCCCAGGCGGTGCAGCTGATCGGCATGCCCGAGGCCAGGATCAACCTCGCCCAGGCCACCATCCACCTGGCCGTCGCGCCGAAGTCGAACGCCGTCATCAGGGCGATCGACGCGGCGATCGCCGACGTGAAGGACGGCAGGATCGGCCACGTCCCGACCCACCTGCGCGACGCCCACTACGGCGGCGCGCGCGACCTCGGCCACGGCAAAGGCTACGTATACCCGCACGACGAGCCGTACGGCGTCGCCGAGCAGCAGTACCTCCCCGACCTCCTCGACGGGACCTCCTACTACCACCCGACCTCGCTGGGCGCCGAGGCCGCGATCGCGGAGCGGTGGGACAAGATCCGCAGGATCGTCCGCGGGGAGTAGGTCGGCGATGCGTCATACGGACCGAGCCGTAGCTGGCTCCGTCCGTATGACGCATCACGGACGCGTCAGTCGACCACCCGGATGGTCCGGATGACCCTTCTGGCCCCTGTGTCGATCTTGAGCGTGATCCGCTCGCGACCCTCACGTACCCCGTCGGCCCGGATCGGGATCGACAGCACGGCGGTCCGGTCGCCCGCGCGCAGCCGCTCGAACAGGAAGACGCCGGCCTGGTGCAGGGGTTGGCGGGGGTCCTCGACCGCGACGAAGTGGCGCTTCAGCCACCGGGTCGGGACGTCACCGACCACCAGCCGCCGCCCCGGCCCGGTCCCGCGCGCCACCTGCCCGCCGACGAACATCTCGTACGCCGTGGCGCTGGAGAGCTCGATGCCGACCTGGAGCGAGTCACCCTCCTGGACCCGCTTCGGGGTACGGACCCTGATCCTCGGTGCGGGGTCGTCGTCGAGCAGCCGTACCTGGCCGTCGTACTTGTCGGTCATCACGCCGTCCACGGCGAACGCGTAGTAGCCCGTGGTCCGGCGGTCGTAGTCGTCGATCTTGTTGCCTCGGTACTCGTAGCGGATGTAGCCCTCGGTCTGGCCCGGGGCGAGGTCGACCCGGAGCCGGCTGCGTGAGCGGCCGATCATCTCGTCGACGATGCCCACCGTCAGCTCCGCCGGGCGGGACACCTCACCCGTGACCGTGAACGGCAGCTGGGCGACCTGGGTCCCCGGAGCGTCACCCTCGGTGATCGTCAGCGATTCGAGGCTGACCAGCGGCAGCCGCTCCTCGGGCACCGCGGCCAGCGCGGCCGGCGCCGCCGCCACGTCGAGGATCCAGAGCCGACCGTCCGAGCTGTCCCCGATCACGTCGACCCGGGCGACCTGGGTGAGGTCGATGCCGGCGGCCGCGCTCGGGTCGGCGACGACCGCCTGGGCCCACCGCTTGCCGACCTGCTCGTCGACCGGCAGCGCTGGGACGATCCCGTCCCCCTCCGGCGTGACCTCGTCCGAGCGGCCACTGGTGTCGGTGAGCCGCAGCCGGAGCCGGACGTCCCCGAAGCCAGGGTCGACGATCGAGCGCAGCTCGAGGCGGCCGGTGGACAGGTCGAGCGGCTCGTCGAAGACCAGCCCGCCGGTCTGGCCGGCCTCCCTCCACGTGAGCTCCAGCTCGCGTCTTGCGGGAGCGAACTCCCCGGCGTCGTACCAGTGCGGCACCTGGCCCCACAGGTTGTTGCCCCGACCGCAGGCCGAGATCGAGCCCGGTGACAGCACACCCTGACAGAAGGACGTGTCCGCGCCGCTCGGGAGGGACAGCCCGCTGTCGATCGCCGGACGCCGTACGTCGCGACCACCGCCGATGGTGTGCGAGCGGACGTCGGCCGCGCCGATCGATGGCGGGTGGACCACCGAGCCGTCGAACAGCGGCAGGAACTCCTGCGCGTCGGCCGCGAAGAGCTGTGCAGCACCGGCGACGTAGGCGACGCCCACGGCCCGCTGGTCGGCGGCGTTCAGCCGGGTCGGCGACCGCGAGCCGCAGACGCCGCGCCTGCCGAACCAGTCGTCCCATGCGGGTGCCTGGGCGATGCCGGGGGTCCACTCGGTGTTGAAGAAGTTGTGGTTGGCGCCGAGCACCATCACCGAGCTCTTGAGCGAGGTGTCGTTCTCGGCCAGGTCGCGGGCGCTGTCGGTGAAGCGCTGGCCCTGGAGGTCGAAGACGTCGCCGTCGCAGTACGGGAGGACGGTCGCGGTCGGAACGTACGGCGCGGTCTGTGTGCCGAAGTCGGTCGGCGCCAGCAGCACCTGACCGACGACGCGGTACGACGCGTCGAGCGGGATCTGGATCGAGGCTCGGTTGACGCCCTCGCCGCCGCGGCTGTGCCCGACCAGGACCACCCGGGACAGGTCGACTCGGTCGACTGATTGAGCTGCCCAGTATTCCTCGAGGTGGCGCTGCACGATCGTCGCCCGCGCATCGGCCCCGCCGTCGGCGAGCCGGAAGTCCTGTGCGTTGATGCCGTTCACGCGGATCGACACGGTGGCGAACCCCTGCGAGGCGAGCACCTGCTGGATGTAGTCGTAGCCGAGGTGGCTGGGGATCTCCTCCAGCGGCGGCCGGCACGGCCAGCGCCAGTCGTCGCCGCCCGTACCCGTGGGGTCGTAGCAGTAGGAGTGCCGGCCGTGCAGGAACAGCACCAGCGGGCGAGCCCCGGTGTCAGCGTCGGGTGCGGGCTCCACCACGTGGCCGACCATCTCGATCGGCTGCCGCATGCCCGGCAGCTTCGCGACAGGGAGCTCGTAGTCGCTGCTCACCACGTCGAACTCGCCGGGCTCGGCGGGGTCGTCGGCCAGCTGCGGGCTGCGGCGCGGGTCGGCCGGGGAGGCCGCCTCATCGGTCTGGTCGACACCGGCGTGGTCGAGCCGGTCACCCGACAGCAGGACGTCGAGGTCTGCGGGGTCGGGCCGCGCGGACGCGATCACCGTGGTGACCACGGTGCGACCGTCGGGCCGCAACAGCGGTACGCCGATCGGGACGCCGTCGGCCACGATCGTGGCCCGGTCGGAGGTGATCGGCAGTCGTCGCGCGGCCCGCCAGCTCACCTGGTACGTGTCGCGCCCGGTCCGGGTGACCTGCCACTTCCCGGCCCCGTCCAGGGTGACAGCCCGGGGATGCTGGCCCGGGGATGCCGGGCTGGCAGCCGAACCGGCGCCCGAGCTGGCCGGAGCGAGGCTGAGGCCCAGGATCAGGCTCAGCGCGACCGCCAGGACGACGAACAGCGTGTGGAACCGACCGCGTGCGAGGCGAGAGTGCATGACGGATCTCCTTGAGAGTCGACTCACCTACATGGACGCGGCAGCGACCGACCTGGTTGCCCCGTGGCGGCATTCGCTCATGGGACCCGCTCGTCGTCAAGCAGCCACGCGCGAGTGCCGGGGCCGGAGGCACCGGAGCGACGTCCGCAGCGCCCGATAGGGTCGGACACCATGATCTGGGAGTGGCTGGCGCTCGGCGCCCTGGCGCTGCTCGCGCTGGGTCTGCTGGTGGCGCTGCTGTCGCTCCGGGCCCGGACCAGCCGCGAGGTCGCATCGGTCCACGCGGAGGCGGCCGAGCTGCGCCACCGGCTCGACGAGCTCGAGCGCGAACAGCCGCGGCCGCAGCCGGAGCCACTGTTCGAGGATCGCGAGTACACGATCACCGGCCTGGGCGCCACCGTGCCGGCCGAGACCGAGCAACCGGTACGCCTCGAGCGGGCGGTGTTCGCCGACCAGCTGCTGCGGGAGAGCGTCATCCGGTTCGGCTCCCTCAGTCACGGCGTACGACGCGCCCTCTCGTCCGAGGTCCGCAACCGGATCCGGTTCGAGATGCGACGCGAGGTCAAGCGGGCCCGCAAGCACCGCCGGGTCGAGCAACGGGAGGCCTACCGCGAGTGGCAGACCAGGCAGCAACGGAAGAGCGCATGAGAGGGCCACATGGGTAGGGGGCTCTGGTTCGTGGCCGGGGCCGGCGCCGGGATCTATGCGATGGTCCGGGGCCGGCGCGCGGCCGAGGCGTTGACGGCCGAGGGGCTGCACGACCGGATGGAGGCGTTGTTCCTCGGCGCCCGGTTGTTCCGCGACGAGGTCGCCCAGGGGACGGCCGAGCGGGAAACCGAGTTGCGCGAACGGTTCGGCGTACTGCCTCATGAGAGGCCCACCACCCCCCAGCTGGAGAGCAGAGGACGGCACTGATGGACACCGCGGAGATCCGCCGCCGGTTCGTGAGTCACTTCGAGCGGGCCGGTCACACGGCCGTGCCCTCGGCGTCGCTGCTCCTCGACGACCCCAACCTGCTCTTCGTCAACGCGGGGATGGTCCCGTTCAAGCCCTACTTCCTGGGCCAGGAGACGCCGCCGTACGACCGCGCGGTGAGCGTGCAGAAGTGCGTCCGGACCCCTGACATCGAGGACGTCGGCAAGACCACCCGCCACAACACGTTCTTCGAGATGTGCGGCAACTTCTCGTTCGGCGACTACTTCAAGGAAGGCGCCATCGAGCTCGGCTGGGACCTGGTCACCCGGTCGATCGCCGACGGCGGCTTCGGGTTCCCCGAGGACAAGCTGTGGCCGACCGTCTACGACGACGACGCCGAGGCGGTGGACCTCTGGCGCAAGGTCACCGGCCTGCCAGACGAGCGGATCGTGCGGCTGGGCAAGACCGAGAACTACTGGTCGATGGGCGTCCCCGGCCCCGGCGGCCCGTGCTCGGAGATCCTGATCGACCGGGGGCCGGAGTACGGCCCCGACGGCGACTTCTCGGCCGAGGACCGCTACCTGGAGTTCTGGAACCTGGTCTTCATGCAGGACGAGCTCTCCGCGGTGCGGTCGAAGGAGGACTTCGACATCGCGGGCTCGCTGCCGAAGAAGAACATCGACACCGGCATGGGGCTGGAGCGGGTCGCCTACCTGCTGCAGGGGAAGCAGAACCTCTACGAGATCGACGTCCTGTTCCCGGTGATCGAGCGGGCGATGGAGCTGACCGGACGCCGGTACGGCGACAACGAGCCCGACGACGTCCGGTTCCGGGTGGTCGCCGACCATGTCCGGTCCTCGATGATGCTCATCAGCGACGGCGTGACCCCCGGCAACGAAGCGCGTGGCTACGTGCTGCGGCGGCTGCTGCGCCGCGCGGTCCGCTCGATGCGGCTGCTCGGCTACGAGGACCGTGCGCTGCCCGAGCTGATGCCGATCAGCCGCGACAAGATGGGGGAGACCTACTCCGAGCTGCACCGCGACTGGGAGCGGATCTCCACGGTCGCCTACGGCGAGGAGGACACGTTCCGGCAGACGCTGCGCGCCGGCACCGCGATCTTCGACCTCGCCACCACGGAGGTGAAGCAGTCCGGCGGTTCCCGGCTGTCCGGGGAGAAGGCGTTCTCCCTCCACGACACCTACGGCTTCCCGATCGACCTCACGCTCGAGATGGCCGCCGAGCAGGGCCTCAGTGTCGACGAGGAGGGCTTCCGGCGGCTGATGACCGAGCAGCGCGACCGCGCCAAGGCCGACGCCCGCGCCAAGAAGGGACAGCACCGCGACGCCACGGCCTACCGCGCCGTCGCCGACTCGCTCGATCGCCCGGTCGAGTTCACCGGCTACCACGAGGTGGTCACCGAGGGCGCGGTCCGCGGCATCGTCACCCCCGACGGTGTCGCGCAGTCGGCCCGCGAGGGCGAGGAGATCGAGCTGGTCCTCGACCGGACGCCGTTCTACGCCGAGGGCGGCGGCCAGCTCGCCGACTCCGGCGTGATCGAGCTCGCGAACGGCGCGCGGGTAGAGGTCCGCGACGTGCAGTCGCCGATCACCGGGCTGATCGTCCACCAGGCGAAGGTGCTGTCGGGCGAGGTCACACTCGGCACCGGCGCCCAGTCCATGGTCGACATCGAGCGTCGCCGGTCGATCTCCCGGTCGCACACCGCGACCCACATGGTCCACAAGGCGTTCCGCGAGGCGCTGGGGGAGACCGCGACCCAGGCCGGCTCCGAGAACAGCCCCGGCCGGTTCCGCTTCGACTTCTCCGCGACCGGCGCAGTGCCTGAGTCGGTGATGACCGACGTCGAGGCCCGGGTCAACGACCTGGTTCTCGCCGACCTCGCCGTGCACGCCGAGGTCATGACCCAGGAGGAGGCGGTCAAGTCCGGCGCGATGGCACTCTTCGGGGAGAAGTACGGCGACGAGGTCCGCGTGATCTCGGTCGGCGACTGGGCCCGCGAGCTGTGCGGCGGCACCCACGCGGGCCGCTCGGGCCAGCTCGGCGTGATCAAGCTGATGGGCGAGTCGTCGATCGGGTCGGGCGTGCGGCGGGTCGAGGCCCTGGTAGGTGGTGACGCCTACCGGTTCCTCGCGCGCGAGCACGTGCTCGTCGCCCAGCTGTCCGAGACGCTCAAGGTCAAGCCCGAGCAGCTGCCGGAGCGGGTCCACGACATCGTCGAGAAGCTGCGGGCGGCCGAGAAGGAGATCGAGCAGGTCCGGCTCCAGCAGCTGCTGAACGCCGGCGCCGACCTGGCCGGTCAGGCCCAGCAGGTGGGTCCGGTCAAGGTCGTCGCTCACCGGGCCGACGGGGTCGGCGGCGGTGACGTGCGGCAGCTCGCGCTCGACATCCGGGGCAGGCTGCCCGGTGGCGAGCCCGGCGTGGTCGTGGTGATCGGCGCCGTTGAGGACAAGGTCGCGGTCGTCGCGGCGGTCAACGATGCTGCTCGCGAGCGCGGGCTCAGCGCCAACACGCTGGTCGGCGCAGTCGGCCCGCTCGTCGGCGGCCGCGGCGGCGGCAAGGACGACGTGGCCCAGGGTGGCGGCAACGACGCGACCCGGATCGACGAGGCGCTCGCGCTGGTCGTGGCCGAGGTCGGCCGCGTCGCGGGTGGGTAGCGGAACGTCCATGCGCCACGGCGTACGGCTCGGGATCGACCCGGGAGACGCCCGGATCGGGGTCGCGCGCAGCGACCCGTCCGGGTTCTTGGCGACCCCGGTGGAGACCGTGCGCCGCGGCAGGGGCGACCTGGCCCGGCTGGCCCGCCTGGTCCGGGAGGCGGAGGCGGTCGAGGTGCTCGTCGGGCTGCCGCGCTCGCTCTCCGGCGGTGAAGGACCGGCGGCCCTCAAGGTCCGCGACTTCGCGGGACGGCTCGCGGCACGGGTCGCGCCGGTGCCGGTGCGCCTCGTCGACGAACGTCTGACCACGATTTCGGCGGAGGCTATGCTGCGCGACCGGGGGAAGAAGGGGCAGCAGCGCCGGGCGGTCGTCGACCAGGCCGCGGCGGTCCTGATCCTGCAGCACGCACTGGACACCGAACGTTCCACGGGATTGCCGCCCGGCGAGCCCGTCGAGGGAGACGGATGAACGAGCACGACCCGGCGCCCCTGGCGACGGCGGACGACCTCCCGCCCGAAGGCGGTCGTCGGCGCAAGGAGCGGAGCCGGATCCCCGGCTGCCTCGCGGTGCTCGTCGCGCTCGCACTGGTCGTCGGCGGCTTCTACTTCGCCGTCACCAAGGGCGTGGACTTCGTCCGCGACCAGTTCGCCGACCCGGCCGACTACGCCGGGCCAGGCAGGGGCAAGGTCGTCTTCCAGGTCGAGTCGGGCGACTCCGTCGCGGAGATGGGACGCGGCCTGAAGGAAGCCGGCGTCGTCGCCTCGGTGCAGGCCTTCCTCAACGCTGCGAACGGTGAACCCCGCTCGTCGTCGATCCAGGTCGGCTTCTACCAGTTCAAGAAGGAGATGGCGGCCGCCGACGCCCTCGACGTCCTGCTCGACCCGGCGAACATCATCCGCGACACCGTCACCGTCCCCGAGGGGCTGCGGGTCGTCGACATCGTCGAGGTGCTCGCCAAGGGGACCGACTTCAGCAAGGCGCAGTACGAGAAGGTGCTCGACAACCCGGACAAGCTCGGCCTCCCCGACTACGCCGAGGGCAACGCGGAGGGCTACCTCTTCCCGTCGACCTACGACATCGGGCCCGACGCCACGCCACAGTCGATCCTGTCGGCCATGGTCGACCGCTGGGAGCAAGCCGCCGCGGACGCTGACCTCGAGGGGGCCGCCGCCGAGCTCGGCTACACGCCGCACGAGCTGATGACCGTTGCCAGCCTGATCGAGTCCGAGGCCAGCCGGCAGCAGGACCGCGGCAAGGTCGCGCGGGTGATCTACAACCGGATCGAGAACCCCGGCACCGCCGGCACGGTCGGGCTGCTGCAGATCGACGCCACGATCAACTTCGCCCTGGGACGCGACCTGGGCTTCGCGATCTCGCCGGAGGACCGGGAGTACGACTCGCCGTACAACACCTATGTCAGCGAGGGCCTTCCTCCCGGACCGATCGAGGCCCCGGGTGAGGCGGCGATCGCGGCGGCGGCCAACCCGACCGACGGCGACTGGTACTACTACGTCACGGTCAACCTGCGCACGGGGGAGACCAAGTTCGCCGAGACGTACGACGAGTTCCTCACCTACGACGCGGAGTTCACCGAGTACTGCACCACCTCGGACGCCTGCTGAGGCGCTGACAGATCGCCATGCGCTGCGCCGTCCTGGGTGACCCGATCGCCCACTCGCTCTCGCCGGTCCTGCACCGCGCGGGGTACGCCGCGGCCGGGCTGGACTGGGAGTACGACGCGGCGGTCGTGCCGGCCGGCGGGCTGGCGTCGTTCGTCGACGGACTCACCGAGGAGTGGCGCGGCCTGTCGGTGACGGCCCCGCTCAAGCGCGAGGCGCTCGACCTCGCCGGCACCGTCTCCGGGACCGCCGAGCGGGTCGGCGCGGCCAACACGCTCGTGCGAGACGGATCGGGCTGGGTGGCCGACAACACCGACGTGCCGGGTGCTGTGGTGGCGCTGCGGGAACGGACGGCCGACCCGCTGGTCGTGGCCACCATCCTGGGAGGGGGCGCGACCGCCGCGTCGACGGCGCTCGCGCTCTGCGACCTCGGGGTCGGCTCCATCACGCTGCTGGTGCGCTCGCCCGACCGGGCCGCCGAGACCCTGGCCGCGATCGACCGCCACCCCGCCAGACCCGCGGTGCGGGTGGGTTCGCTGGCCGCGGACCCGGCTGTGGGCGACGTCGTCGTGTCCACCATCCCGGCGACGGCGCAGACCTCCGACCTGGTGGCGCGCTGCGCCGACGTCCCTGTCGTATTCGACGTCCTCTACGACCCGTGGCCGACCCCGCTCGCTGCGTCCGCGGGTGAGCGGGTGCTGGTCGGCGGGCTCGACCTCTTGGTGCACCAGGCGGTGCTGCAGTTCGAGCTGTTCACTGGCCGCGACGCGCCGCTGGACGCGATGCGTGACGCGGGCGCCCGGGCCCTTGCGGAGCGATCGTGAACCCGGCTCTGGTCGCGGGCTGCGCCGCGGGCGCCGGGCTGGCGGGGCTGGTGGTGCCCTGGCTGGTGGGTCGGCTGCCCGAGCCCGAGCGGGACGAGTCGGTCGAGGGCGAGCCGACCAAGCCGCTGTACGTCGACCTCGCCGCCCGGCCCGGCCTGGCGTGGAAGGCGGCCCTCGCCTCCGCGGCCGCCGCGGCCGTGGTGGCCGCCTCGGTCGGCAGCGACTGGTGGCTGGTGGTGCTGATCCCGTTGGTGCCGGTGTGCGTCGCGCTGGCCTTCATCGACTGGCACACCCGGCTACTGCCCGCGGTGATCGTGCTGTCCGCCTCGGCGTACGCCGTGCTGGCCGGCCTGGCCGGCTGGGCGCTGACCGGCGACCCGGACGACCTGATCCGGGCGGCCATCGGCCTCGTGCTCGCGCGCTCGGTCTACTGGCTGCTCTGGTTCATCCACTCCGCCGGTATGGGCTTCGGCGACGTCCGGCTCGCGGCCCTCCTCGGCTTCGCACTCGGGCACGTCGGCTGGCCGGAGTTCGCCGTCGGCATGTACGCCGGGTTCCTGGTCTTCGGCGTTCCTGGGCTGGCGCTGGCGCTGGTGAAGTGGGACCGGAAGCTGCTCAAGGCGGCCTACCCCTTCGGTCCGTTCATGATCCTCGGCGCGCTGCTCGGGCTGCTCGTGGGACCGGTCGTCGCCGACCATCTCGTCGGAGGCTGACCGGGGAAGCCGCGGCGTGTCGGTCTGAAAGACTGAGCCCATGCTGCGCTGGCTGACCGCGGGGGAGTCCCACGGCCCCTCCCTGGTCGCGATCCTGGAGGGGCTGCCCTCGCACGTCCGGGTGACCTCCGAGGACGTGGTCGACGCCCTCGCCCGGCGCCGGCTCGGCTACGGCCGCGGCGCCCGCATGAAGTTCGAGCAGGACGAGGTGACCCTGGTCGGCGGCGTGCGGCACGGGCTCACGCAGGGCGGGCCGGTCGCGATCCAGATCGGCAACACCGAGTGGCCGAAGTGGGAGAAGGTCATGGCGGCCGACCCCGTCGACCCGGTCGAGCTCGAGGCGCTGGCGCGCAACGCCGCGCTCACCAGGCCCCGGCCCGGGCACGCCGACCTGGTCGGCATGCAGAAGTACGGCTTCGACGAGGCCCGCCCGATCCTCGAGCGCGCCTCGGCCCGCGAGACCGCGGCCCGGGTGGCGCTCGGTCGGGTCGCGAGCGCGTTCCTGGAGCAGTCGGTCGGAGCCCGACTGGTCTCCCACGTCGTCGAGCTGGGCGGTGTACCGGCGCCGGCCGGCTCCGTACCCGGTCCGGACGACGTGGAGCGGCTCGACGAGGACCCGGTGCGGTGCCTCGACCCCGAGGCGAGCGCGGCGATGGTCGTCCGGATCGACCAGGCGCACGACGACGGCGACACCCTCGGCGGCGTCGTGGAGGTGGTCGCCCACGGGTTGCCGCCCGGTCTCGGCTCGCACGTCCACTGGGACCGGAGGCTCGACTCGCGGCTCGCCGCCGCCCTCATGGGCATCCAGGCGATCAAAGGCGTCGAGGTCGGCGACGGCTTCGGCCTCGCCGCGACGCCGGGCTCCGAGGCGCACGACGAGATCGTGGCGACCGGTGACGGGCTACGCCGTACGTCGGGCCGGTCGGGCGGCACCGAGGGCGGCATGTCGACCGGTGAGGTGCTGCGGGTCCGGGCCGCGATGAAGCCGATCGCAACCGTGCCCCGGGCCTTGCGCACCGTCGACGTCGCCACCGGCGAGGCCACGACCGCCCACCACCAGCGCTCGGACGTCTGCGCCGTCCCGGCGGCCGGGATCGTCGCCGAGGCGATGGTCGCTCTGGTGCTGGCCGACGCGGTGCTGGAGAAGTTCGGCGGAGACTCGGTCTCCGAGACCCGCCGCAACGCCGAGAGCTACCGCGACACCCTGAGATTCAAGTGACCGGTCCCCTCGCCGTGCTCGTCGGGCCGATGGGCGCCGGCAAGACGACCGTGGCCGAGCTGCTGGCGGAGGCGTGGTCGGTGCCGGTGCGCGACACCGACGCCGACATCGAGGCGGCCGAGGGTCGCAGCATCTCCGACATCTTCGTCGACGACGGCGAGGTGCACTTCCGCGCGCTGGAGGCCGCCGCAGTGGCCGACGCGTTGGCGAACCACGACGGCGTGCTCGCGCTCGGTGGCGGCGCGGTCCTCGACCCGGCCACGCGCGACCTCCTCGTCGGGCGGCCGGTGGTGTTCCTCAGGGTCGGACTGTCCGACGCCGTGAAGCGGGTCGGGCTCGGTGTCGGCCGGCCGCTGCTGCTCGGCAACGTCCGGGCCCGGATCAAGGCGCTGCTCGACGAGCGCACCCCGATCTACGAATCGGTCGCGCGGGTGGTCGTCGACACCGACGGTCGCACCCCCGAGGACGTCTCCGCGGAGGTCATCGCGGCGCTGCAGGAGGTGGGCTGATTGTCCGAGGAGTCCGCCACCGTGATGACCGTGGCCGGGGCGTCGCCGTACGACGTCGTGGTGGGTCGCGACCTGCTCGACCGGGTCCCCGGCGTCCTCGGCGACGATGTCGAACGGGTCGCGCTGCTCCACTCCGGCGCTCACCCGGATCTCGCCCATCCACTCCTCGATGTACTCGTGGCCGAGTACGACGTGCTGGCGCTCGGGCTGCCGGACGGTGAGGACGCCAAGACGGCGGCTGTCGCGGCTGACTGCTGGGACGCGCTCGGGGAGCGCGGCTTCACCCGGTCCGACGCGGTGGTGTCGTTCGGCGGGGGAGCGGTGACCGACCTGGCCGGGTTCGTGGCCGCGACCTGGCTGCGGGGAGTGCGGGTCGTCCACGTGCCCACGACGCTGCTCGGGATGGTGGACGCCGCGGTCGGGGGAAAGACCGGCATCAACACCGCTGCCGGCAAGAACCTCGTCGGTTCGTTCCACGAGCCGGCGGGCGTGCTCTGCGACCTGGCGACGCTCGACAGCCTGCCGCGGGAGGACTTCGTGGCCGGCCTGGCCGAGGTGGTCAAGTGCGGCTTCATCGCCGACCCGCGGATCCTCGAGCTGGTCGAGGCCACCGACCCCGCCGACCTCACGCCGGCCTCGCCGGTGCTCCGCGAGCTGGTCGAGCGGGCGACCCGGGTGAAGATCGACGTCGTGGTCGCCGACCTCAAGGAGACCGGTGGCCGCGATGGTCACCCCGGTCGCGAGGTCCTCAACTACGGTCACACCCTGGCCCACGCGATCGAGCGTGCCGAGGGCTACCGAATGCGACACGGCGACGCCGTGGCGATCGGCTGCGTCTACGCCGCCGAGCTGGCCGGTCGGGCCGGGCTGCTCGACCCCGGCACCGTCGCCCGCCACCACGCCGCCTTCGCCAGGGTCGGTCTGCCGACGACGTACGCGGGCGCGACCTTCGACGACCTGCACGCCACGATGTCGGTCGACAAGAAGGCCCGCGGCACGCAGCTGCGGTTCGTCGCGCTTCGCGGCGTCGGCGACCCGATCGTGCTGGCCGGGCCCGACGAGGCCGACCTCCGGGCGGCGTTCGACGTGATCAAGGGAGGTACGCCGTGAAGGTGCTCGTCCTCAACGGACCCAACCTCGGCCGGCTCGGCCGCCGCCAGCCGGAGATCTACGGCCCTACGACCCACGCCGAGCTCGCCGAGCTCTGCGCCGGCTGGGGCCGCGACCTCGGCCTCGACGTCGAGACCCGGCAGACCAACCACGAGGGCGAGCTGCTCGACTGGCTGAACCAGGCTGCCGACGACCGCACCCCCGTCGTTCTCAACGCCGGCGCCTGGACCCACTACTCGCTCGCGCTCTTCGACGCCTGCGCCCAGCTCGAGGCGCCGCTGGTCGAGGTGCACATCTCCGACCCCAAGCAGCGGCCCGAGGAGTTCCGCCACCACTCCGTGGTCGAGCCGCACGCCGTCGCCACCATCGCCGGCCAGGGGATCGACGGCTACCGGCTGGCGCTGGAGGCGATCAAGGGTTCTCCTCAGTCGGGCTGAGGGGCAGCAAGCCGGTGCTTCCGTTGTCGACACGGAACCCGCCGCTGGTCCCAGGCGTCCGATCCTCACCGGGACGAGCAGTCAGGGAGAGGCGAGGTCGATGAACACAGCGTCGATGAACGGCAGGGTGACGGTGAGCGTCAAGGGGCTGCTGCTGACGGGGCTGGTGCTGCTGGCGCTGGTCACGTCGTACCTGCTGGGCGGTGCTGGCGGCGGAGTCACTCCGGCGGAGGCTCAGACCGGTGATCAGACAGCCCCGGCCGCGACGGCCGAGCCGGGCACGCTCCGGATGGTCGGCTCGGGCGAGGCGACTGTGGTCCCCGACCAGCTCACCTTCGCGCTGTCGGTCACCGACAAGCAGACCGACCTCGACCAGGCGCTCGCCAACGCCAGCGCCACGATGAACCGGGTGCTGGCGGCGCTGCGCAAGCACGGGGTCCGCACCGCCGACGTCCAGACGACCGGGCTGCAGATGTACCCCGAGTACGACTACCCGAACTACGGACCGCCCGTCCTCACCGGCTACCGCGTGACCCAGAGGGCGCGGGTGACCGTGCGCGAGCTCGCCCAGGGCGGTCGGGCGGTCAGCACCGCCATCGAGGCCGGCGGCAACGGCGTCCGGGCCTCGGACATCCGGCTCGGAGTGAGCGACCCGGCCGCCGCGCTCGACCGCGCTCGCGACGCCGCGGTGGCGGACGCCACCGCCCGCGCCGAGCGGTACGCCGCCGCGACCGGAACGGAGCTCGGCGACGTGCTCGCGCTCCGCGAGGTGACCGGCAACCGGTCGTCGCAACGACGCGACTGGCACTTCAACGCCCAGCGGGCTCTCTACGACCTCGCGACCATGCCGATCCGCGCCGGAAAGGAGGACCTCGGCGTCAAGGTCGAGATCGTGTGGGCGTTCGGGGGCGGATCGGAGTGACGGGGCCATCCGTACCGCGGCGGGGCGGTCGGCGGAGCGTGTGGTCGGCCGAGCCAGTTCGGCGGTGAGCCAGGTACCGCACTCGCGTCGAGAACGGTGCATCAGGCGCCGCCGGTCGGCAGTCGTCGCCGACACGCCCACCGGGCGGGGGGACCCGCGCTCACACAAGCGCGGGTGTACCAGGAGGCCCGCTCAGCGGGAAACCCACGCCTCACTCAACCGGCCGTGCAGCCCCAACGCCGAATAGGAGAGTCCACAGCGCCGCGGATATCCTCGCGCGCATGGCGACGACGAACGACCTGAAGAACGGCATGGTGCTCAAGCTCGACGGCCAGCTCTGGCAGGTCATGTGGTTCCAGCACCACAAGCCCGGCAAGGGCGGGGCGGTCGTCCGCACCAAGCTGAGGAGCGTCGAGTCCGGCAAGACGGTCGACAAGACCTTCAACGCAGACGTCAAGGTCGAGGTCGCCACCGTCGACAAGCGCACGATGCAGTACCTCTACAACGACGGCACGTCGTACGTCTTCATGGACACCGGGACCTACGACCAGCTCGAGATCGACCCGGAGACCGTCGGTCCGGCCAAGAACTTCCTGCTCGAGCAGCAGGAGGCGATCGTCGCCACCAACGAGGGCCGCGTCCTCTACCTCGAGATGCCCGCGTCGGTGGAGCTGGAGATCACCTACACCGAGCCGGGCGTCGTCGGCGACAGCGCCACCGGCCGCACCAAGCCGGCCACCCTCGAGACCGGCCACGAGATCCAGGTGCCGCTGTTCATCAGCCAGGGCGAGCGGGTCAAGGTCGACACCCGCGACTCGTCGTACCTCGGCCGCGTGAAGGGCTGACGACCCCACGTGCCTGCCAGGACCAAGGCGCGCAAGCGTGCCCTCGACATCCTCTTCGCGTCCGAGATGCGCCGTGAGGACCCGGTCGAGGCGCTCGACCGCGCCATCGAGGCCGGCGAGGGCCCCACGAACGAGTACACGGCCTACCTGGTCCGCGGCGTGGGGGAGCACCGCGTCCGGATCGACGAGCTGCTCACGACGTACTCGCAGGGCTGGACCCTCGACCGGATGCCGGCCGTCGACCGCAACGTGCTGCGGATCGGGCTCTTCGAGCTGCTGTACGTCGACGACGTGCCCGACCCGGTCGCGGTGTCGGAGGCGATGGGCCTGGTCGCTGAGCTCTCCACCGACGAGTCGCCCCAGTTCGTCAACGGCGTGCTCGGCGCGCTGCAGCGCGACAAGGCTTCCCTGTTGGGGTGAGCCCGGAGGTCGACCCGAGCCCCTACGGTTTCCCCATGAGTGACATCAAGAGGGCCACAGAGAAGGCCGACGCCAGCGACGGACTCGACCTCGCCGTGCGAGTGGGCCTCGTGGCCTACGGCGTGGTCCATCTGCTGATCGCGTGGCTGGCCCTGCAGGTGGCGTTCGGTGAGACCGGCAAGTCCGCGTCGAGCCAAGGCGCGATGCGCACCCTGGCCGAGCAGCCGCTCGGCGTGGCGCTCGTGTGGGCCGTTGCCATCGGCCTCGTGATGCTGGTTCTCTGGCGGTTGCTCGAGGCTTGGCAGCTCGTCCAGTCCGAGGACGGGAAGGAGCAGGCCCTCAAGCCGGCGGGCAAGCTGCTCAAGGCCGTCATCTACGGCGCCATCGCGGTCTCGGCGTTCCAGGTAGCCGTGGGCGCGGGGGGCGGCGGCGGCACCGACGGCATGACCTCCCAGCTGATGTCCGTCACGGCCGGGCAGTTCCTCGTCGGGGCCGTCGGGCTCGGAGTGATCTGCTACGCCGGCTATCTCGTGCACCGCGGCTGGACCGAGAAGTTCCTCGAGGATATCGACGGCAGCCACGGCCGCAAGGCCGGGAAGGCCTACCGCTGGATCGGCAAGGTCGGGCACATCGCGAAGGGCGCCGCGATCGCGCTCATCGGCGCCCTGTTCATCTGGGCGGCGGTCACGCACGACCCGAAGAAGTCCGGCGGACTCGACCAGGCCCTCCAGGAGCTGCGCGAGCAGCCCTTCGGCCAGATCCTCCTGATCGTGATCGCCCTCGGCATCGCCTGCTACGGCCTGTTCGCCTTCGCCCGCGCCCGGCACCTCTCCCGCTGAGCGTCACACCAGCTTCGTCAGGGCGGCGACCGCTGCCTCGACCTCCTCGGGTGTGGTGACGATGCTCGGGCCGAGCCGGAGGTAGGACACTTGGTACGGCGTGGCGCTGGCCACGATGCCGAGCTCGCGCAGCTCCAGCACGGCGTTGGCGGGCGGCAGATCGCGCACGTCGACGCACACGATGCCCGCGGAGACGTCGGGGTCGGCCGGGGTGACGACGGTGATGCCGTCGATCTCCGCGAGCCCCTGCTTCAGTGCGGTCGCCTGCTCGACGGTGCGCGCCACGACCCGGTCGCGGCCGATCCGCTCGTGGAACGCGAACGCCTCCGACAGCGCCCAACGGTGCTCGAAATCGTGGTAGCCCCCCGGAGACAGGCGGGCGCCGCCGCTGGGGCCGGAGAAGGTGGGGATCAGCTCGGTCAACGGGTGCCAGTCGCGAGCCCACACGATCCCGGTGCCGCGCGGCCCGAACAGCCACTTGTGGGTGCCGGTCGCGAGGAAGTCGCATCCGAGGTCGGGCAGGTCGGTGTCGACGGCCGCGAAGCCGTGCACGCCGTCCACGCAGAACCGGACCCGGTCCGCCTCGTCTCGGCCGCGGTTGACGTCGGCGATCGCGGCGCCGATCTCCGCGATGGGCAGCCGCACGCCGGTGCTCGAGTGGACCCACGTCACGGCGACGACACGGGTGCGCGGGCCGACCGCGTCGAGCAGCCGGGTCACGAGCTCGTCGACCGTGACGGCCGCCGGATCGTCGTACAGGCTGACGGACCGAACCTCCGCGCCGGTCCGCAGCGACACCAACCGCAGTGCGTCCTCGGTCGAGTAGAAGTCGTGGGTGGTCGTCAGGATCTCGTCACCCGGCCCGAGGTCGAGACCGCGGTACATGACGGCGATGCCCATCGTGGTGCTGTCGGTCAGCGCGATCTGCGCCATCTGGCCGCCGACGTACGACGCCGCGGCCCGACGAACGCGCTCCTCCAGCAGGTAGCCGTCGTGCAGGGCCTGCTCGGTGTCGAGGTCGAGCCGACCTCGGTGGTAGGCGATCGCGGCCGACACCTGGGCGGTGTGGGGCGAGAGCACGAACGCGGCGAACTGCGCGACGTCGGCCGACAGCGGGAACTGCTCCCGCACGGAGGCCCAGTCGTCCGGGTCGAAGTCGGGGACCGTGTAGTCCTCCGCTCCCAGGAACGCGGTCGGCGGGCCGGGGCCGCTCGGGGAGGTCGTGGTCGGACGGGGCGTGCTGCCGGTCGGGGCCGGGTCTCCGGACGCGGTGCAACCTCCGAGCAGACCGGCACCGCCGAGCAGTCCGGCACCGAGCAGGGTTCGTCGGGTCGAAGTCGTCACGTGCTCATGGTGAGGCATGCTGAGCGCCATGGGGACCTACGACGTGGACGTGGTAGTGCTCGGCCTGGGTCCGGGTGGCGAGTACGCCGCCCAGAAGCTCGCCGAGGGTGGGCTGGACGTCGTCGGCGTCGAGCGCGACCTGGTGGGCGGGGAGTGTCCGTTCTACGGCTGCATCCCCACCAAGATGATGATCCGCGCCGCCGACGCCCTCGGCGAGGCGTGGCGGGTGCCGCAGCTCGCAGGCGACGCGGACGTGCGCCCCGACTGGGGCTCGGTCGCCACCCGGATCGACAAGCAGGCCACCAACCACTGGCAGGACGACTCCCACGTGGAGCGGCTCGAGGGTGCCGGTGTCCGGATCGTCCGCGGCCAGGGACGGCTCGACGGACCGGGTCGGGTCCGGGTCGATGAGGACACGTACGTCGGAGCCCGCGGCGTGGTGCTCAACGTCGGCACCTCGCCGGCCCGGTTGCCGATCGACGGGCTCGACGCCACGCCGTACTGGACCAACCGGGAGATCGTGAAGGTCGCCGAGCTTCCGGACTCGCTCGCCGTGATCGGCGCCGGTCCGATCGGGAGTGAGCTGGCGCAGGCGGTCGCCCGGTTCGGGACGAAGGTCACGGTGCTCGAGGTCGCGGACCGGATCCTGGCGCCTGAGGAGCCGGAGAGCAGCGAGCTCATGACGCGGGTATTCCGCGACGAGGGGATCCGGGTCGAGGTGGGGCTCACGATCGAGCGCGTCGACCATGACGGGGGATTCCGGATCGCGACCGACCGCGGGGAGGTGCGCGCCGACCAGCTGCTGGTCGCGGCCGGCCGCTCGTTCAACCTACCCGGCATCGGACTCGACACCGTCGGGGTCGACCCGCGCGCGAAGTCGGTCGACACCGACGAGCGGATGCGCGCCGGGGAACGGCTCTGGGCGCTGGGGGACATCACCGGTCACGGCGCCTTCACCCACGTGTCGATGTATCAGGGCGAGATCGCCGCGCGCGACATCCTCGGCCAGGACGGCCCCGCCGCCGACTACCGCGCCGTCAGCCGGGTCACCTTCACCGATCCCGAGGTGGGATCGGTCGGCCTCACCGAGTTGCAGGCCCGCGAGGCGGGGCTCGAGGTCCGGGTGGGGCTCGCCGACCTGGCCGCTTCCAGCCGTGGCTGGATCCACGACGTCGGGAACGACGGCCTGCTCAAGCTCGTGGCCGACGCGCAGCGCGGCGTGCTCGTGGGGGCGACGTCCGTGGGTCCGTCCGGTGGCGAGGTGCTGGGGCTGCTCGCCCTCGCCGTCCACGCCGAGGTCCCGCTGGAGCGGCTGGCGTCGATGCACTACGCCTACCCGACCTTCCACCGGGCCGTCGACGTGGCAGTGAAGGCACTGCTCTGACTCGGTCCACGCGCACGGAGGTTTAGGGGATCGCGGGACCGGCGAGGATGCCTGAGGCAGCCACATGGTTACGCTGATCAGTAGTGACCGCCCCCCCGGACACCCTTGGAGGCCCCATGCCTGACCAGCCTCGCGATGAGCAAGCACGCCACGAGGGCAGACCTGATCGGTCGGGTGGCCGGACGGCAACACCGACCGAGCCCACTGAGCCCACTGAGCGCACCCAGCCCGTCGGCTGGCAGGGCCTGGACGCCGAGCCAGCGCCCGAGCCGATCGGCGACCCGCTGACCGGACCGATGCCGCCGGGATTCGACGGCCGCACCGAGGCGCCGCCACCCACGGAGAAGCAGCCGCCGGTCGCGCCGCCCCCGCCCTCGTCCCCGCCCGGACCGCCGCCCGGCCCGGCAGCCAGCGCGCTGCCGGTGCGCACGCCCGCCGGTACGCCGGCACGACCCGCGGGGCCCCCGCCGGGCTGGGTGCCGCCGGCCACGCTGCCGAGCTCGGTCCCACCGCTGGCAGGCCCGCCGCCGACCGCCCCGCCGGCATCTCCACCAGCCTCCCCGCCGGCGGTCTCTGCTCCGCCCCCGGCGCCGGAGCCCGACGCAGGAGTCCAGCGCTTCATGTCGGCCACCGACTTCCTCGACCGCCGCGCGGACCAGGTCGAGTACGGCCCCGCCACCTGGGGCTGGCGCGGCAGGGTCCGCCGCTGGAGCGGCGGCACCGTCACGCCCAAGATGGGGTCGGCCGAGCTCCGCTACGAGCAGAACCGGCGCGCCATCCAGCGGGACTTCGACGGACCGCGCACCATCGCGTTCCTCAACCCCAAGGGTGGGGCCGCCAAGACCACCGGCGTGCTCGCGGGCGGCTACACCTTCGGCACCGTGCGAGGGGGTGGCGTGGTGGCGTGGGACAACAACGAGACCCGCGGCACGCTCGGCATCCGCGGCCACCGGAGCAGCCACCGCAACACGACCCGCGAGCTGCTCGAGGACCTCGAGCGGTTCAACGACGTCTACCAGGCGCGGATCGGCGACCTGGGTGCGTTCGTCCGCTCGCAGGGCGACGCGCACTTCGACATCCTCGCCTCCGACGAGCGGCCGCACGTGACCGGGATGATCCGGGCCCAGGACTTCACCGCGGTCCACCAGCTGCTCGAACGCTTCTACCGGCTGATCCTGGTCGACACCGGCAACAACATGCGGGCCGAGAACTGGCTCGCTGCGGCCGAGGCGGCCGACCTGCTGGTCGTCACCTCGACCATCCGCGAAGACACCGGCTACTCCGGGCTCTGGATGCTCGACGCCTTGCAGGACGCCGGCTACCAGGACCTCAAGCACAGGTCGATCACCGTGTTGTCCGACCCCTCCTCGCACGTGGACGAGCAGCTGGCCAGCGACCTGGTGCAGGTCTACGAGCAGCGCACCAAGGCGGTCTACCGGGTGCCCTACGACCCGGTACTGGTCTCCGGCTCCGTCGTGCCCTACGCACAGCTGAGCGAGGAGACCCGGATGGCGTGGCTGCAGGCGTGCGCCGGGATGGCGGTGCTGCTCTGAGCTGAGCAGCGATGCGCGAAGGACGAAGCGCGTCGAAATCGGGTTGGCAATGCGCCGACTCGGATGCCATCCGGGTAAGGTGACGCCCGATCGACATCCTTTAACGAGCCGTCCCGTGAGGCGGAGAAGGAGGTCAGCGGCGCGCATGCCTGCCCCTCAGACCCATGCAGAGTCGGACGCCGTCCCCGAGCCGGGACGCACCGTCCTCGACGCCCGGGACATAGCCCGGGCCCTCACCCGCATCTCCCACGAGATCCTCGAGCGCAACAAGGGCGCCGGCGACCTCGTGCTGCTCGGCATCCCGAGCCGCGGCGTTCCGCTCGCGGAGCGGATCGGCGCCAAGATCTCCGCCGTCGAGGGCCTCGACGTCCCGGTCGGGTCGCTCGACGTCACGATGTACCGCGACGACCTGCGGCTCAAGCCGGCCCGCACCCTGCTCCACACGGAGATCCCCGCCGACATCGACGGCCGCACCGTGGTGCTCATCGACGACGTGCTGTTCTCGGGGCGCACCATCCGGGCCGCGCTCGACGCGCTGACCGAGATCGGCCGTCCCGCCGCCGTACGGCTGGCGGTCCTGGTCGACCGCGGCCACCGCGAGCTGCCGATCCGGGCCGACTTCGTCGGCAAGAACCTGCCGACGTCACTGGTCGAGCGGGTCCGAGTGACGGTGGCCGAGATCGACGGCGAGGACGCCGTCACGATCCGGGAGGGGGTGGGCTCGTGAAGCGTCACCTGTTGTCCGCGGCCGACCTGACCCGCGACGACGCCGAGCTCGTGCTCACCACCGCGGCGGAGATGCGTTCCCTGGCGGACCGGCCGATCAAGAAGCTGCCCGCGCTGCGCGGCCGGACCGTGGTGAACCTGTTCTTCGAGGACTCCACCCGCACCCGGATCTCGTTCGAGGCCGCCGCGAAGCGGCTCTCGGCCGACGTCATCAACTTCGCGGCCAAGGGTTCCTCGCTCTCCAAGGGCGAGTCGCTCAAGGACACCGCGCTCACACTGGAGGCGATGGGCGCCGACGCCGTCGTCGTCCGGCACGGCGCCTCAGGCGCACCGCACCGGCTCGCGCACTCCGGCTGGGTCCACTCCAGCGTGATCAACGCCGGCGACGGCACCCACGAGCACCCCACCCAGGCGCTGCTCGACGCCTTCACCATGTGGCGTCACCTCGCCCCCCAGAAAGGGCAGAGCCTGGACGGACGTCGGGTCGCGGTCGTCGGCGACGTGCTGCACTCCCGGGTCGCCCGCTCCAACGCACTGCTGCTGCAGACGCTCGGCGCCGAGGTCACGCTGGTGGCGCCGCCCACCCTGCTTCCGGTCGGTGTGGACACGTGGGGCGTGGAGACGTCGTACGACCTCGACGCCGTGCTGCCCAAGGCGGACGTCGTGATGATGCTCCGGGTGCAGCGCGAGCGGATGAACGGCGGGTTCTTCCCGACTCCGCGGGAGTACTCCCGCCGCTACGGACTCGACGGCCGCCGGATGCGCACGCTGCAGGACCACACGATCGTGATGCACCCCGGCCCGATGGTCCGCGGCATGGAGATCACCGCCGACGTCGCCGACTCCGACCGGTCGGTGATCGTCGAGCAGGTCACCAACGGCGTCGCCGTCCGGATGGCTGTGCTCTACCTGCTGCTCAGCGGCTCCGACGACACCTCTCTGGAAGGCGATGACGCGTGACGTACCTGATCAAGGGTGTCTCCATCCTGGGCGGCGACCCGACCGACCTGCTGCTGAAGGACGGCGTGGTCGCAGCGCTCGGCCCGGCGCTGTCCGAGGACGGAGCGGAGACCATCGACGGGACGGGGCTGGTGGCGCTGCCGGGCCTGGTCGACCTCCACACCCACCTGCGTGAGCCCGGCCGCGAGGACGCGGAGACGGTCCTGACCGGCACCCAGGCGGCGGCGATGGGCGGGTTCACCGCTGTGCACGCGATGGCCAACACCGACCCGGTCGCCGACACGGCAGGAGTGGTCGAGCAGGTGTGGCGGCTCGGCCGCGAGGGCGCCTACTGCGACGTCTACCCGGTCGGCGCCGTCACCGTGGGCCTGGCGGGCGAGCGGCTCGCCGAGCTCGGTGCGATGGCCGACTCGGCCGCCCGGGTGAGGGTGTTCTCCGACGACGGCCACTGCGTGAACGACGCGGTGCTGATGCGGCGGGCGCTGGAGTACGTGAAGGCGTTCGACGGCGTCGTCGCCCAGCACGCGCAGGAGCCGCGGCTGACCGAGGGCGCCCAGATGAACGAGGGCGAGCTCTCCGGCCGACTCGGGCTCGCGGGCTGGCCGGCGGTGGCCGAGGAGGCGATCATCGCGCGCGACTGCCTGCTCGCCGCCCACGTCGGCTCCCGGCTCCACGTGTGCCACGTGTCTACGGCCGGGTCGGTGGAGATCGTGAGGCAGGCCAAGGAGAAGGGGTGGAACGTCACGGCAGAGGCGTGCCCTCACCACCTGCTGCTGACCGACGAGCTGGCCGCGACGTACAACCCGATCTACAAGGTCAATCCGCCGCTGCGCGGCCAGGCCGACATCGAGGCGCTGCGTGCGGGGCTCGCCGACGGCACGATCGACATCGTCGCCACCGACCACGCGCCGCACCCGCACGAGGACAAGGACTGCGAGTGGGCGGCCGCCGCCTTCGGGATGCTCGGGCTCGAGACCGCGCTCTCGATCGTGCAGCAGACGATGGTCGACCCCGGGCTGCTCACGTGGGAGGACGTCGCCGAGCGGATGTCGTACGTCCCGGCCCGGATCGGGCGGGTGTCCGACCACGGCCAGCCGATCGCAGAGGGTGCGCCCGCGAACGTGGTGCTCTACGACCCGGCCGCCCGGCGGGTGGTCGAGGCCGGTGAGTCCGCGTCGCTGTCCCGCAACACGCCGTACGCCGGGATGGAGCTCCCGGGACGGGTCGTGGCGACGTTCCTCCGCGGTCGGCCGACAGTGCTCGACGGCAAGCTCGCCTGACCCGGCGTGCGCCTGAGAGTGCCCCGGAGAGCACTCTCAGGCACACGCGCGGTCCCCCGTCAGAGTCGTGCCTCGAACACCAGGTTGAACGGCGTCTCGGCGACCCGGCGGAACCGGGTGAAGCCGGCGTCGGTGCACACCTGGTGGATCGCCTGCTCTCCGGCCTGCGCCCCGAGGGCGTAGCCGCCGGGCTGCGACATCGCGTTGGGCACGCACAGCAGTGTCGAGAAGTTGTAGTAGACCCGGCCGACCGGGTTGAGGTTCTCCGCGACGCTGTCGCCGGCGGCCGGCTCGACGATCAGCCAGCTGCCGTCGGGCGCCAGCGAGCTGCGTACGTGCTTGGCCGCGCCCAGCGGGTCGCCCATGTCATGCAGGCAGTCGAAGCTCGCCACCAGCGAGTAGCCGTTGCCGGAGAATGCCTGCGCGCCCGCGACCTCGAACGACACCCGGTCGGCCACCCCCGCTTCGGCCGCGTGCTTGCGTGCCTCCTCGATCGATCCGGCGTGGTAGTCCGAGCCGACGATCGTCGACCCGGGGAACGCCTCGGCCAGCAGGATCGAGCTGGCGCCGTGGCCGCATCCGATGTCGGCGACCTTGGCACCCGCCTCGAGCTTCTGCTGGATGCCGTCGAGCGCCGGGATCCATTCCTGCACCAGATGGGCTAGGTAGCCGGGACGGAAGAACTTCTCGCAGCCGGAGAACACCTGGGCGTCGTGCTCGTGCCAGCCGAGCCCCGCGCCGGTCGTGAAGGCCTGCTCCATCCGGGGCACCGCGGCGATGGCGCCGAGTGCGAGCTCGAACGCGCCGGGCAGGTACAGGATGCCCTGCGGGTCGGTGAGCGCGAACGCCTGCTCCGGGGTCATCGAGTAGGAGTCGGTGTCGGCGTCGTACTGGATGTAGCCGCCGGCGGCCTGCCCGCGCAGCCACTCCGCGACGTAGCGCGCGTGGGTGCCGGTGCGCGCAGCGAGGTCGGCAGCGGTCGCCGGTCCCTCGGCCAAGCCGCGGAACAGGCCTAGCCGGTCGCCGAGGACGACGTTGCCGGCGGCGACGGTGGCACCGAGGTCGCCCGCGAACTGCCCGACGAACTCCATCAGCTTGTCCATGTCGACCGGAGTCTGGTCGGTGATCGCATCGGTAGTGCTGGTCATTGTCGTGAACCTTCCGTGAGGTGGATGCTGTGGACGGAGCCTCGGCGGCGCCGGTTGCAGCCCGATTGCAAGCGCAGTGCAATCACGAGCGGGCACGGTCGAGGCGCGTCGACCGAGCGGCGGTCGACGGGGGAGGGACGACATGCGAGCACGAGAGCCCGACCGGGCGGGGTACGTCGAGCGGGACGGCGTACGTGTCTACTACGAGTGCTTCGGGACCGAGGGCGATGCGATCGTGTTCGGCCCGAGCGACGTCCTCGTCAACGGGGGCATGTGGAAGGCACAGGTGCCCTACCTCGCCCGCCGCCACCGCGTGGTCGTGGTCGACCCGCGCGGGAACGGCCGTTCCGACAAGCCGACCGAGCCGGCCGCCTACAGCGACCTCGAGATGGTGGCCGACCTGATCGCGGTGATGGACGAGGTGGACGTCGACCGGGCGGTACTGGTCGGGCTCTGCATGAGCAGCTACTACATGCTCTGCGCCGCGGCCCGGCACCCCGAGCGCGTCGACGGGGTGGTCGCGATCGCGTCCTGGGCGGCCGAGGGCACCCCGCGGCCCGACCGGGGCGCCGACTACGAGCGCGCCATCGCGACCTGGGACGCGCCGTACGACGGCGGCGACGGGTGGTCGCTCTACAACCGTGAGGTGTGGCTGTCCGACTGGCGCCGCTGGCCGGAGTTCTGGTTCTCCTGGATGCTCACGGACCCGCACAGCAGCAAGGTCCGCGAGGACCTCGTGGACTGGGCGCTCGAGTCCAACGGTCCGGCCCAGGCTGCGGCTGACCAGGCGCCGTTGACCGCCCAGACGCCGGAGGCGACGGCCGCCCTCCTCGCGGACGTCCGGTGCCCGGTGCTCGCCGTCCACGGCACCCACGATGCGTGCCAGGCCTTTGCGCGGGGCGCCCACATCGCGCGGCTGACCGGCGGCGAGCTGCTGGCGATCGGTGGTGCCGGGCACGTGCCGGTGGGCCGCGACCCGGTCGCCGTGAACCACGCCATCGAGGAGTTCGTCGGCCGGGTCGCCGACGGATCCGTCTCGCGGCGGACCGACCCGCCGGCCGTCGTACGGGCGCACCTGAGCACCCGGCGCGACCCGGCACCGCCGCTGCCCGCGGGCCGGGCCGTGGCGGGCGGTACGGCGTACGGATCGGACCCGCCCTCGGTGGTGGTGCTGCCGGCCCCACCGGAGATTGCGGACGCGTGGGAACGCCAGCTGCCGGCCCTGGCGCGACACGTCTCCTTCGCCGTCGCCGACGCGACCGGCGACCCGCTCGCCGGGATCGTGGAACCGGTGGTGGTGGCGGCACCACCGGGCAGCGTCGACGCGGTCGCCGACCTGGTGACCGACACCGAGCGGGTGGCGGCGGTGCTGCTGGTCGAGGCGCCCGCGGCGCTGGCCGAGCAGCCAGGGCTGCTGGAGTTCTTCGTCGACCGGTTGCCGGAGTTCATGTCGCCGACGGCGATCGTGCGCGGGGTGGTGGACGTCGGGGTCGCGCGGGCGAGCGGAAGGGTCCCGGTCGTGGCCGTGGTCGACGACCGCTCGCAGTCCCTGCCGCTGCCGGTCGACGCCGTCGTCACGGTCGAGGGCGGCGTACCCCTTCCGCTGGAGCGGCGGGCCCGTCGACACCGCGAGCGCCGCGTGCTCTTCCTCTCCTCGCCGATCGGGCTGGGCCACGTCCGCCGCGACCTCGCGATCGCCGATGCGCTGCGGCAGCAGGTGCCCGATCTCCAGGTCGACTGGCTGTCGCAGTCGCCGGTCACCGAGTTCCTCGCCGCACGTGGTGAGCACGTGCACCCGGCCTCGGCGTGGCTCGCCGCCGAGTCGGCCCACATCGAGGCCGAGGCGGGGGAGCACGACTTGCACGCGTTCCAGGCCATCCGGCGGATGGACGGGATCCTCGTCAACAACTTCCACGTCTTCGACGACCTGGTGGCCGAGCGGGAGTACGACGCCTGGGTCGGTGACGAGGCATGGGACCTCGACCACTTCCTGCACGAGAACCCCCGGCTCAAGCGCGCCCCGTTCGTGTGGCTGACCGACTTCGTCGGCTGGCTGCCGATGCCGGACGGCGGGGAGCACGAGGCGGCGCTCGCCGCCGACTACAACGCCGAGATGGTCGAGCACGTGGCGCGCTACCCGGGGCTGCGCGACCGGTCGGTGTTCGTGGGTGACCCCGACGACGTGGTCCCGGACTCCCTCGGCCCCGGGCTGCCCGGCATCCGGGAGTGGACCGAGGAGCACTTCGCGTTCACCGGCTACGTGATGGGGGAGCGGCCGTCGCCCGAGGAGCGCGAGCGGCTCCGGGAGAAGCTCGGCTACCACGCGGACGAGACCGTGTGCGTGGTGTCGGTCGGCGGGTCCGGCGTCGGCGGACCGCTGCTCGGGCGCGTCTCCGACGCGTACGACGCCGCCCGCGCTCGGGTGCCCTCGCTGCGGATGCTGATCGTCACCGGACCACGGATCGACCCGGACACGGTCAAGCAGCGCGACGGGCTCGAGGTCACCGGCTTCGTCCCCGACCTCGACCTCCACCACGCTGCCTGCGACGTGGCGGTGGTCCAGGGCGGCCTGTCGACCACGATGGAGCTCACCGCGGCGGGGCGGCCGTTCCTGTACTTCCCGCTGCGCCACCACTTCGAGCAGCAGTTCCACGTCCGGCACCGGTTGGAGCGGCACGGCGCCGGCCGTGCCATGGACTACGAGACGGCGGACCCCGACACGATCGCCGACGCGCTGGTGGCCGAGCTGGAGCGGCCTCGGCGCTATGCCGAGGTGCCGTCCGACGGGGCCGCCCGGGCCGCAGCGCTGGTCGCGGAGATCGTCTGACCCGCCCGCTCGTGGAGCACCTGCCACGAACCGGCGGTCGCGGCCAGCAGCGGCGCGACGACCCGTTCTGCCCGCTCGGGTTCGCCGGCGGCCACCCACGCGGCGGCGACCGCCTCGTAGACGTCGGACCCCGTGACCCACGCGCCTCCCGGCGGCGCGTCGACCCCGGCCAGCAGTCGGTCGGCATCGTCGAGCCCCTCACCGGTGACGGCGGCGAGCGGGGCGAGGCAGCGCAGCCGCCATGCCGCTCCCGCCTCCGGCCCCAGGGCCTCCAGGCCGGCGCGGCAGAGCTCACCGACGTCGTCGGTGCGGCCGAGCTCGAGCAGCGTCGTGGCGAAGCCGCCCACCGCGCTGGCGTACCACCAGGGATGGGCCGTCGGCGACAGCTCGGCCACCGCCCGGCGGCCGTCGTCGAGAGCGCCGTCGAGGTCGCCGGCCAGCCGCGCGAGCCACCCCCGCTGGGCGAGGAAGTACGCCGAGTAGGCGCCGTACCCCGTCGCCCGGTTGACCGCGAGCGCCTCGTCGATCCGCCGCCGCGCTGCCGCCCAGTCGCCCGCGGCGGCCGGCACCAGGGCCGACTCCTGGAGCGCCCACTGCCGAAGCCAGGGGATCCGCAGCTCGTCCAGCAGGGGCAGCAGCTCGTCGAGCACGGCGGCCAGTGCCACGGCGTCCCCGGAGTAGGCGTGCACCGCCTTGAGGCCGTCGAGCGACCGCGCGAGCGCCTCCGGCCGACCGGCCGCCCGGGAGCGGGCGACCCCGTCCGTCGCCGTGGCCAACGCCGGCGCGAGCCGGAGCCGACTGCACTCCAGGACCGCGATCCGGGTCCGGAACCAGGCGGCCGACACCGCGTCGCCGAGCTCGAGCGCGCGTGCGAGACCGGTGCGGTTGTGCTCGACGACCTCGTCCAGCGGCAGCCGCCGGCCGACCGACAGGTCGCCCCCGAGGAGTCGCAGCCGGCGCATGTCGAGCCGTGGGTCGCGCGCCTCGCGGACCGGGTCACCGGCGGCCGCGGCATCGCGGTAGGCGGCGGTGAAGTCGGCGCGGGCCTCCTGCACCCGGGCCCGCTCGAGCAGCACCGTGGCCGTCAGCCCGGGATCGCCGGCGGCGTCGGTCTCGGCGAGATCGAGCAGCGCCAGGGCGTCGTCGTGCGCGGCCGACCGCCGGGCGGTGCGGCCGGCGTCGAGGTAGCCGTTCGCGGCCCGGGCCAGCTCCCCAGCCGCGTGTGCGTGGCCGGCCATCTCCTCGGGGCGGCCGGCGAGCAGGTCGGCGGCCCGCCGGTGGTAGGCCACCGCCAGCGGCTTCGGGAGGGTGGTGAGCACGGCGTCCTTCACGAGGTCGTTGACGAAGTCGTACGTCGCGCCGGCCGGAATCATCAGCCCGGCGCCCACGGTGCGCTCACACGCCAGGACCACCGCGACCTCGCTCTGCCGCACCAGGCCGGCGACCAGGACCGGGTCGACCCGGGTGCCCAGGACCGACGCGGCGGCAACGACTGTGGCGACTTCGGGGTCGAGCCGCTCGAGCTGGCCGGCGACCGCGAGGGCGACGGTGTCGGGGACGCCACTGGTTCCTGCGGCCAACGCCTGCAGGCTGGCCACCACGCTGAGCGGGTGGCCCTGGCTGCGCGCGAGCACCTCGTCACCGCGGCCAGCGAAGCCCGCCGCCGAGGCCAACGCGGCCACCGCGGAAGGCGGCAGCGGCCCGAGCAGCAATGGCTCGCCGTGCTCGGTGAGCTGGCGGAGCCCGGGGAGTGCCTCCGACCGGGTCGCGCCGACCAGCAGCACCGGGGCCGGGCCGAGCTGGGTCGACAGGTGGCCCAGCAGGTCCGCGGTCACCTCGGCGCCGTACTGCAGGTCGTCGATGGTGATCAGCACCGGCTGCCGCGTCGCGAGCCCCGCGACGGCCGCCACCACGGCGTCGAACGCGCGCCGCCGGGCCAGGTCGCCCGACACCCCTCGCTCCGGGTCGACGCCGAGGGCCTCGCCGAGGTCGGGCAGAAGCCCGGCCCACGCGGCCACGTGGGCGCCGAGCAGGGTCCGGAGGGTCTCCTCGGGCAGCGCGAGCAGGACCGGACGGAGGACCTCCAGGTACGGCTGGAGGAACAGCGACCGCTCTCCGGGCCGGCACCGTGTGGCGAGCACGAGGCCGCCGGTCCTCGCCGCGAGCTCGGCGGCCTCCTGGAGCAGCCGGGTCTTGCCGATCCCGGGCACGCCCGACACCACGAGCAGCTCTGCGCCCGTGCCCGCGGCCACGGCCCAGGCGCGGTCGAGGACCGCCAGCTCCTCGTCGCGTCCGACGAGCGCCGCGCGTCGCGGGCCGGGCTCGGCCGTGACCGCGCCGCCCGGCTGCTCGCCTCGCAGCACGGCGAGGTGGAGCTCTTGGGTCTCCGGGTCGGGGTCGGTGCCGAGCTCCTCGGCGAGCCGGGCCGCCAGGTCGGCGTACACCTCGAGGGCGGCCGCGGCGCGTCCGTCACGGGTCAGTGCGGTCATCAGGTCCCGGTGTGCTCGCTCGTCGTACGCGTCGGCCTCGACGGCGGCGCCGGCCGCCTGCTGCGCCAGGTCCGGCTGGCCGGTGGCGACCGCGGCCGCCGCCAGCAGGTGGCGGGCCTCCCGGCAGATCGTCGCCGCCTCCCGCCGCAGCGCCTCGGCCCAGTCGTCGCCGCACTCCTCGGCGAGCGTCGCGTCGCCGCCGAGGAGTCCGAGCGCCCGCTGGGCCGCGGCGACGGCCAGGGTGGGCTCGCCCCGCCCCAGTCGGGCGGCAGCCGCCTCCACCAGCTGTCCGGCAGCGTCCAGGTCGAGATCGACGCCCGTGCCGAGCGCGTACGACGAGCCGGCCTGTCGGACCAGGTCGTCGCCCGCGGTCCGGCGCAGCCGGCTGGCGAGCGTGGCGAGGTTGCCCTGCGGGTCCCGGGGCGGGTCGTCGCCCCAGACCGCCTCGACCAGCCGGTCGAGCGGGACGGGCGCGCCCCGCCCCGACGCCAGGGCCGCGGTCAGGACCCGCGCCTTCCTCGTGCCGAGCCGTGGGCCGGACAGTCGCTCCCCGTCCCGGACCACGGTGAGCGTGCCGCACACGGCCACCCGGACCGTCACGCTGCGAGTATCGCACTGACGCGGCGTGTGTTTGAGCGTGCGCCGGAGCGCACTCTCAGACACTCCGCGGTCGGGCGACCGTGCTCAGGCGGCCGCACGGGTGGCGATCGACGTGCCGCAACGCGGGCAGTGGTGCCGGGTGCAGGAGTCCAGCTCCTGACCGCACGCGCAGGTCTCGCTGCGGGCCGGGCGGGCGGTCTCCAGTGGGTGAAGGCTGGCCCAGGCATGGCGTTCGGTGGTCATCGTCGTCACCTCCCTCGCGCCCCATTCATTGGGGCTGTGTCATGAAGGAGTAGACCGGGGGACTGCGTGATACTCATCGGCATGATCCATGTGGATGCGCTGCTCGTCGTCGATGTGCAACGGGCTCTCGTGATGGGTGACCACGCGGTGCCCGAGGCCGCTGCGTACCTGGACCGGCTCGCCACGGTGCTCGCCGCCGCTCGCGGGGGCGGCGCAACCGTGATCCACCTCCAGGACCACGGCGATCGCATGATCACCCACGGCACCGACGGCTGGCGGCTGGCTCTGCCTGCCTTCGACGGAGAGTTCGTGGTGGAGAAGCCGCACGACGACGGGTTCGACGGCACCGACCTCGAGCAGCTGCTGCACGACTCGGGCTCGCAAAGGATCTGCGTCGTGGGCATTCAGTCCGAGATGTGCGTCGCGGCCACGGCGCGCACCGCGCTCGCGCGCGGCTTCACCGTCGTGCTGCCGCGCGACGGCCACGCGACGTACGACGTGCCTGCGGACGGGTCCGCACCGGCCGTGCCCGCGGCGCTGGTGTCGCGGGTCGCGGAGTGGTCGCTCGGCGATCAGGTGATCGCCCCGGACCGGGCGGCCGACGTGGCGTTCGGACCGTTGGAGCCCTGACGGGGTCATCCAGTGTCGGTCGGCCAGCGGCGTCCGTCCGGCGGCACCGTTCCGCACGCTACGGAGGTGATGTGGGCGGGTCCGGTCCCCGCGGTGCATCCTCCACGGTTCGCGACGCCGATTCGGTGCAGGACTCACCTCCCGGTTGACCCCCGGCCCGACCACAGCCCGACGAAGCTCAGCCGCGGCGGTGGACCCGGATCGTGTTGTGCCTGCCGTCGTCGCGGACGACGGTCGTGCCCCGATGCACCCGCACCGTGTGGTGGTGGCCCTCGACCACCAGCTTGCTGAGCCGGTCGGCGATGAGCCGGGCGCGCCGCTTGGCGACCGAGGCCTCCTCCGCGAGCCCGGTGACGGTGACCACCGAGCCGGGCGAGGCGACGCGCAGCGACCGGACCGAGACCACGTCGACGCGCTGGTCACGACCGAGGACCCGCAGCCGGTCGGCGGGCTTCGCGTGCACCACGTTGCCCACGCCGCGGACCACGATCGTGCGCGACGACGGGATGGTGACCTCGGTGTGGTCGGCGGCGACCACGACCACGCCGCACGTTCCTTGCAGGTCGTAGGTGAGGCCGTCCCACTTCAGCACCACGCGCCGGTTGCTGCAGTCGACCGGGATCGGCAGGCCTGCCGCCTGCGTCGGAGCGGGAAGCGCGGTGAGTGAGGCGGTGGCGCCGACGAGGGCGAGTGCCAGGGCGAGTGGGCGGGACGGGCGGAACGACATGGAGCCTCCGAGTCGGCAGGGTGCGGTCACGTACCGACAGTATGCCGAACCGCCCCGAACCGCCCCGAACCGCACCGAACCGCACCGAACCGCCCGCGTCAGGCCTGCGTCGCCTCCTCCAGCGGCGCGGCCCCCTCGCCGCCGAGCACCAGGACGTAGGTGGCACCGGCGATGAGGGCGCCCACGATCGGCGCCAGCCAGAAGGCCCACAGCTGGATGATCGGGTCGGAGCCAACGAACAGGGCCGGACCGGTCGACCGCGCCGGGTTCACCGAGGTGTTGCTCACCGGGATGCTGATCAGGTGGATGAGGGTGAGCGACAGCCCGATCGCGATCGGCGCGAAACCCTTGGGCGCGCGGGTGTCGGTGGCACCGAGGATGACGTACAGGAAGAACGCGGTGAGGACCACCTCTACTACCAGGACCGCCAGCAGCGAGTAGCCGCCGGGCGAGTGGTCGCCGTACCCGTTCGTCGCGAAGCCCGACTCCGAGGCACTGAAGCCGTCGACGCCGCTCGCGACCACCCATAGCGCCGCGGCGGCGACGACGGCCGCGACGACCTGCGTGACGACGTACGCCGGCACGTCCCTCCACGCGAACCGCTTCGCCGTCGCGAGCCCGATCGTGACCGCCGGGTTGAAGTGCCCACCGCTGACGTGCCCCACGGCGTAGGCCATGGTCAGGACCGTCAGGCCGAACGCCAGGGCGACCCCGAGGAAGCCGATCCCGACGTCCGGCACGCCGGCCGCCAGCACCGCGCTGCCACAGCCGCCGAAGACCAACCAGAACGTGCCCAGGAACTCCGCGCCCAGGCGTTGCGCCATCGTGTGACCGTTCATCTCCGCCTCCAGGACGTGAGGAGCTCGCCATGCCTCGATCAAGAGCGTGACGGACGCGGACGGGTCACGGTGGGAGGCGCGCACGCTGATAGGGTCGGGCGCGATCGAACATCCTTTAACGATCCGTCCAGTGAGGCGGAGAAGGAGGTACGACGCAGGTGTCACCTGCCCCCGCGATCCAATCCGCGCTGCTGGTCCTCGAGGACGGCCGCACCTTCCACGGCGACTCCTACGGCGCCACCGGCGAGACGTTCGGCGAAGCCGTCTTCTCGACCGGCATGACCGGCTACCAGGAGACGCTCACCGACCCGAGCTACCACCGCCAGGTGGTCGTGATGACCGCCCCGCACGTCGGCAACACCGGAATGAACGACGAGGACCCCGAGTCCCGCCGGATCTGGGTCAGCGGGTACGTCGTCCGCGACCCGGCCAGGATCCCGTCGAACTGGCGCTCCCGTCGCAGCCTCGACGACGCGCTGCGCGAGCAGGGCGTCGTCGGCATCTCCGGCATCGACACCCGTGCGCTGACCCGCCACCTGCGCGACCGCGGCGCGATGCGGGTCGGGATCTCCACGACCGAGCCCGATCCCGAGGCGCTGCTGGAACGCGTGCTCGAGCAGCCGGCGATGACCGGCGCCGACCTCGCCGGCGAGGTGACCACGCCCGAGGCGTACGTCGTGTCGGCAGTCGGCGAGAAGCGGTTCACCGTCGCGGCGCTCGACCTCGGGATCAAGGGCATGACGCCGGCCCTCATGGCGAAGCGAGGGATCGAGGTCCACGTGCTGCCCAGCACCGCCACGGTCGACGACGTGCTCGCGAAGCAGCCCGACGGAGTCTTCTACTCCAACGGCCCGGGTGACCCAGCGACCGCCGACCTGACGACGCTGACCGGGGTGCTCGAGCGCGGCCTGCCCTACTTCGGGATCTGCTTCGGCAACCAGCTCTTCGGCCGGGCGCTGGGCTTCGGCACCTACAAGCTGGGGTACGGCCACCGCGGCATCAACCAGCCGGTTATGGACCGCACCACCGGCAAGGCCGAGGTGACCGCCCACAACCACGGGTTCGCCGTCGACGCGCCGCTCGACCGATCCACCACCACGCCGTACGGCGAGGCGACCGTGTCGCACGTGTGCCTCAACGACGACGTGGTCGAGGGCCTCGAGCTGCGCGGTGCCGACGGGAACCTGGCGGCCTTCAGCGTCCAGTACCACCCGGAGGCCGCGGCCGGCCCGCACGACGCGGAGTACCTCTTCGACCGGTTCTGCGACCTGATGGGGGGCTCAGCATGAACGCGGTTGTCGCGGTGGTCGCTGTCGCGCGGGTGTCGAGTCGTGTCTCGTTCCGCTCGATTCGTGTGAAGTTCGCGGTCCCCACGGGAACGAGACACGACTCGACATGCCCCCGAGCCTTGAGAGCCGCGCTGTCAGTTGGGAGGAGGTGGGCACATGCCGCGTAGGACTGACATCCAGAGTGTGATGGTGATCGGGTCGGGGCCGATCGTGATTGGGCAGGCTTGCGAGTTCGACTACTCGGGCACCCAGGCGTGCCGGGTGCTCAAGGCGGAGGGCCTGCGGGTCATCCTCGTGAACTCCAACCCGGCCACGATCATGACCGACCCGGAGTTCGCCGACGCGACGTACGTCGAGCCGATCACGGCGGAGTTCGTCGAGAAGGTGATCGAGAAGGAGCGGCCCGACGCGCTGCTCGCGACGCTGGGCGGACAGACCGCCCTCAACACCGCGGTGGCGCTCGACGAGCGCGGCGTCCTGGAGAAGTACGACGTCGAGCTGATCGGCGCCAGCATCGAGGCGATCGACCGCGGCGAGAACCGCGAGTCGTTCAAGCGGATCGTCGAGGAGCTGGGAGGCGAGGTGGCCAAGTCAGTCATCTGCCACACCATGGACGAGCTCGTGGCCGGTGCCGACGAGCTCGGCTACCCGGTCGTCGTCCGGCCGTCGTTCACGATGGGCGGCTCGGGCTCCGGCATGGCGTACGACGAGGTCGACCTGCGCCGGATCGGCGGCGGCGGACTGGCGGCGTCGCCGACCAGCGAGGTGCTCCTCGAGGAGTCCATCCTCGGCTGGAAGGAGTACGAGCTCGAGGTGATGCGCGACCAGGTCGACAACGTCGTGATCGTCTGCAGCATCGAGAACCTCGACCCGATGGGCGTCCACACCGGCGACTCGATCACGGTCGCGCCGGCCATGACGCTGACCGACCGCGAGTACCAACAGCTGCGCGACCTCTCGATCGGGATCATCCGCTCGGTCGGCGTCGACACCGGCGGCTGCAACATCCAGTTCGCGGTCAACCCGGACGACGGCCGGGTCGTGGTGATCGAGATGAACCCGCGGGTCTCGCGCTCCAGTGCGCTGGCGTCGAAGGCGACCGGCTTCCCGATCGCGAAGATCGCGGCCAAGGTGGCGATCGGCTACACCCTCGACGAGATCCCCAACGACATCACGACCCGAGAGGACGGGCAGAGCACGCCGGCCAGCTTCGAGCCGACCCTCGACTACGTCGTCGTGAAGGTGCCTCGGTTCGCGTTCGAGAAGTTCCCCGGCGCCGACCCGGTGCTCACGACGCACATGAAGTCGGTCGGCGAGGCGATGGCGATCGGCCGCAACTTCACCGAGGCGCTCCAGAAGGCACTGCGATCGCTGGAGAGCCAAGACGCGCCGTTCGACTGGAGCCACCGGCACGTCGACCTCGACGTCGAGCACCTCCTCGGCGAGGCCGCCAGCCCGCACGACGGCCGGCTGCGCGTGGTCATGGACGCGATCCGGGCCGGGGCGACGCCCGACCAGGTGCACGGCGCCACCGGGATCGACCCGTGGTTCGTCGACCAGCTGTGCCTGATCAACGAGATCGCGCAGGACGTGATCGGGGCCCCCGAGCTCACCCCGGCGCTGCTCCGCCGGGCCAAGCGGCACGGCTTCTCGGACTTCCAGATCGGCCGGATGCGCAACCTGAGCGAGCCGGTCGTCCGCGGGGTGCGGCACGCGCTGGGGATCCGCCCGGTCTACAAGACCGTCGACACCTGCGCCGCGGAGTTCGCCGCGGCCACGCCGTACCACTACTCGGCGTACGACGAGGAGACCGAGGTCGAGCCGCGGCCCGAGGGCATCGCGGCCGTGATCATCCTGGGCTCCGGGCCGAACCGGATCGGGCAGGGCATCGAGTTCGACTACTCCTGCGTCCACGCCTCGATGGCGCTGAACGAGGTGGGGTTCGAGACGATCATGGTCAACTGCAACCCCGAGACGGTCTCGACCGACTACGACACCTCCGACCGGCTCTACTTCGAGCCGCTCACCCTCGAGGACGTGCTGGAGATCGTGCACGCCGAGCAGCGGGCCGGCCCGGTCGCCGGCGTCATCTGCCAACTCGGCGGCCAGACGCCGCTGGGGCTGGCACAGGGGCTCGCCGACGCCGGCGTCCCGATCGTGGGGACCACCCCGGAGGCGATCCACCTCGCGGAGGAACGCGGCGCGTTCGGGCGGGTGCTCATCGAGGCCGGGCTTCCGGCGCCCAAGCACGGCATGGCGTCCTCGTTCGAGGAGGCGCAGGGCATCGCGAGCGAGATCGGCTACCCGGTGCTGGTGCGGCCGTCGTACGTGCTCGGGGGCCGGGGGATGGAGATCGTCTACGACGACGACGCGCTCGAGGGCTACATCGCCCGCGCGACCGCGATCAGCCCGGAGCACCCGGTCCTCGTCGACCGGTTCATCGACGACGCGGTCGAGATCGACGTCGACGCGCTGTACGACGGCGAGCAGCTCTACCTCGGCGGCGTGATGGAGCACATCGAGGAGGCCGGCATCCACTCCGGCGACTCCTCCTGCGCGCTGCCGCCGATCACCCTCGGCGACAGCGAGATCCGCAGGATCCGCGAAGCGACCGAGGCGATCGCGCGCGGCGTGGGCGTCCGCGGCCTGATCAACATCCAGTTCGCGCTCGGCTCCGACGTGCTCTACGTCCTCGAGGCCAACCCGCGCGCGTCCCGGACCGTGCCGTTCGTCTCCAAGGCGACCGCGGTGCCGCTGGCCAAGGCCGCCGCCCGCGTGATGCTGGGCGAGTCGATCGCCTCGCTGCGCGCGAACGGCGTGCTGGCGGCCGAGGGCGATGGCGGGAACCTGCCGCCGGACGCGCCGATCGCGGTCAAGGAGGCCGTGATGCCGTTCAACCGGTTCAAGACGCCCGACGGCCAGACCGTCGACACCGTGCTCGGGCCCGAGATGCGCTCGACCGGCGAGGTGATGGGCTTCGACGCCGTGTTCGGCCGCGCGTTCGCCAAGTCGCAGGCGGCGGCGTACGGCCCGCTCCCGACGAACGGCCGGGTGTTCGCGAGCATGGCCAACCGCGACAAGCGGACCATGATCTTCCCGATCAAGCGGCTCGCCGACCTCGGCTTCGAGATCCTCGCGACCCAGGGCACGGCCGAGGTGCTGCGCCGCAACGGGATCGACGCCCGGATCGTGCGTAAGCACTACGAGGGCACCGGCCCCGAGGGGGAACCGACCACGGTGCAGCTGATCGCCGACGGCGAGATCGACCTGATCGTCAACACGCCACACGGCTCCACGACGGCTGGCGGTTCGGTCCGCACCGATGGCTACGAGATCCGCACCGCGGCCGTGCTCGCCAACGTCCCGTGCATCACCACGGTGCAGGGGCTCGGCGCCGCGGTGCAGGGGATCGAGGCGATGCGGGCGGGGGAGATCACCGTCAGGTCGCTCCAGGACTGGGCCGCGCGTTGACGACGTACGACCTGTTGTTCCGCCATGGCCTCGCGCGAGTCGACCCTGAGCGGGCCCACCACGTCGGCTTCCGAGCGATCCGTGCGGCCCGTCCCGCCCTCGGCCGGGTGCCGCGCCCCGGCACGCCGGTGCGGGCGATGGGGCTCACGTTCCCGAACCTGCTCGGACTCGCGGCCGGGTTCGACAAGAACGCCGTCGGTATCGACGCTCTCGCGGCGCTCGGGTTCGGGCACGTCGAGGTCGGCACCGTGACCGGCGAGCGGCAGCCGGGCAACGAGCAGCCCCGGCTGTTCCGGCTCACGGCCGACCGGGCGGTCGTCAACCGGATGGGGTTCAACAACGACGGCGCCGAGGTGGTCGCGGCCCGGCTCGCGCAGCGGGCACGCGTCCACCGGGGCCGCGAGGGACCGGTGCTCGGCGTCAACCTCGGCAAGACCAAGGTGGTGCCCGACGACGACCAGGCGGCGGTCGAGGCCGACTACCGCAAGAGCGCCGGGCTGCTGGCGCCGTACGCCGACTACCTGGTCGTCAACGTCTCCTCCCCCAACACACCCGGGCTGCGGAACCTCCAGTCGGTCGAGAAGCTCGGCCCGCTGCTCGACGCGGTACGGTCTGCTGCCGACGGAGCGACTCCCGACCGGCGGGTGCCGCTGCTCGTGAAGATCGCGCCCGACCTCGCCGACGACGACGTGCTCGGCGTCGCCGACCTGTCGCTCGACCGGGACCTCGACGGGATCATCGCCACCAACACCACGATCGCCCGCCACGGACTGACGACTGACCCGGCCCAGATCGCGGCCATCGGCGCGGGTGGGCTGTCCGGCACACCGCTGCGCGATCGCGCCACGGCCGTGCTCCGGCTGCTGCGCGAGCGGGTCGGCCCCGACCTGACGCTGATCGGCGTCGGTGGCATCTCCACCGCCGCCGACGCCCGAGACCGACTCGCCGCCGGCGCCACCCTCCTCCAGGGCTACACCGGGTTCGTCTACGAGGGTCCGTGGTGGCCGCGGCGGATCCTGCGCGGGCTCGGATGATCGCTCCCACCGAGGCCAGCAGGTCCACCCCCGGCCCCCTGCACGTCACCGGTGAGCTGCTGGCCGGGCGCCGGATCGGCGGCCACCACCACCTCACGGTGGTCGCCCCCGGCATCCCCGAACGGTTCCGGCCCGGCACGTTCGTGGCGGTCTCCACCGGATCGGAACGGCTAGCCCGCCGCGCGTTCTGGATCCATCGGGTCAAGCCGGTCGGCGGCTACGGCGCCAGCCTCGAGCTGGTCGTGGAGACCCGCGGGCCGGGCACCCAGTGGTTGGTGGCGCAACCGCCCGGCACCCGGCTGGCGATCACGGGCCCGCTGGGTCGCGCGTTCTCCTTGCCCAAGGAGCCGGTGGCCTGCCTGCTGGTCGGGGAGGGGTACGCCGCCGCGGCGCTGTTCCCGCTGGCGGAGCGGCTCCGCGAGCGAGACTGCCCGGTGACGCTGCTGGTCGCCGCCCCGGACGAGGCCCACCTGTTGTCGGCGCTGGAGGCCCGACGTACCGCCCGGGCGGTGACGGTCGTGACCCGCGACGGCTCGGTCGGCACCCGCGGGACGGTGGGCGACGTCGTCGGCGACGCGCTCGAGCGATCCCGGGCCGAGGTGGTCTACGCGGCGGGACCGGTCGCGACCCTGCACGTGGTGGCGGCTGCCGCGGAGGCCGTCGGCGCCTGGAGCCAGGTCGCCCTGGAACAGCAGCTCACCTGCGCCACGGGACTGTGCCAGGGCTGCGTCGTCCCGGTGACCGGGGAGGGCGGCCACCCACGGCTGGTGCGGGCATGCGCCGACGGCCCGGTGTTCCGTGGCGACCGGGTGGTCTGGGACGCCCTCGAGACGGTCGCGCCATGAGCCTCGACCTCGCCAACCCGGTCCTGGTGGCCGCCGGCTGCGGCGGCACCGGCCGGGACCTCGCGGCGTACACAGACCTGGCGACGCTGGGCGGCTTCGTGACCCGCTCGATCACGCTCGCCCCGCGCCCCGGCGGCTCCCCGCCCCGGATCGTGGAGACGCCGTCCGGTCTCGCGCACGCGGTCGACCTGCAGAACCCGGGGGTCGACCAGTTCCTGGCACTCGAGGTGCCGTGGCTGCTGCAGGCCGGCGCCCGGGTGTTCGTGTCGATCGTCGGCCGCTCCCTCGGGGAGTACGCCGAGCTGGCCCGACGGCTCGGCCGCACCCCCGGCCTGGCGGGGATCGAGGTCAACCTCTCCCCGCCCGACGCCGAGCCGAGCGGGGTCTTCGACGTCCGCGAGCCGTTCCACGCCGCCTCCGTGGTCTCCGCCGTCCACCGCGACCTGCCGCGCGGCGTTCCCGTGCTCGCCAAGCTGCGGGCCGACCTGCTGCGCGTCGCCGAGACCGCGCGCGCGGTGCTCGACGCCGGCGCCGACGCCGTCGTGGTCGGCAACGCACTGCCGGCGGCGATGCCCGACGGGCGCCCGGCTGGATTGAGCGGACCGGCGATCCGCCCGCTCGCACTGCGCTGCCTCACCGAAGTGATCGAGGCCGCGCCCGAGGCAACCACCATCGCCTGCGGCGGGATCGCGACCGCCGCCGACGCCCGTGCCGTCATGGACCTCGGCGCCGCCGCGGTGCAGGTCGGCACCGCGCTGCTCCACGACCCCACCACCGCCGGCCGGCTCGCCTCGGAGCTGGCGACGACCCCCGACCCGATCGGAGAGGATCAGCCATGACGTTCGGAGAGCGGGTCCACGCCGCGATGGCCCGGCGTGGCCAGTTCTGTGTCGGCATCGACCCGCACGCGAGCCTGCTCGCCGACTGGGGTCTCGCGGACGACCCGGCGGGGCTCGAGACCTTCGCCCTCGGCGTGGTCGAGGCGGTCGCGCCGCACGTGTCGGTGGTCAAGCCCCAGTCGGCGTTCTACGAGCGTCACGGCAGCCGCGGGGTGGCGGTGCTCGAGCGCGTGATCGAGGAGTCGCGGGCCGCCGGAGCGCTCGTGCTCCTCGACGTCAAGCGGGGCGACATCGGCTCGACGTCCCAGGCCTACGCGGATGCCTACCTCGACCCGGCCTCGCCGCTGGCGGCCGACGCGGTGACCGCCAGCCCGTACCTCGGGTTCGGCTCGCTCGACCCGATGATCGAGACCGCACGCCGCCACGGCACCGGCGTGTTCGTGCTCGCCCTCACCTCCAACAAGGAGGGTCCCGAGGTGCAGCACGCGACCGCCGACGGCGGCGGCACCGTCGCGGGCGGCGTCCTGGCGCGGCTGGCGGCCCTCAACGCCGACGCCGAGCCGCTCGGCTCGTTCGGTGCGGTCGTCGGGGCGACCGTGGGCGACACCGGGGAGCGGTTGGACATCAACGGGCCGCTGCTGGCGCCCGGGTACGGCGAGCAGGGCGGCGGCCCGGCCGACATCCCTCGGATCTTCGGAGCTGCCGCACCGCACGTGCTCGCGAGCTCTTCGCGGGGCGTGCTGCGACTCGGCCCCGACCGCGCGACGATGACCGACGCGGTCCGCCGGGCCAACGACGAGCTCGCGGCGGCGCTCGCGTGAGGCTCGCGGTGCTGATGCTGTTGCTGGCCGGCCTCGCGGCCTGCGGTGAGAACCCCGAGGACCTCCGCGCGGACTACTGCGAGGCGGTCGCCGACCAGCAGGTCGAGCTCACCGAGGTGATGGCGCAGGAGGGTCCCGACACCCTGCTGCGGGCCCTGCCCATCCTGCGCGAGCTCGCCGACCACGCCCCTCGGGACATCCGCGACGAGTGGGACCGGCTGCTCGACGCGCTCGACGGCCTCGTCGAGGCCCTCGAGGCGGCCGGGGTCGACGCCTCGACGTACGACGCGAAGCGGCCGCCGGAGGGTGTCACGGAGGAGCAGCAGCAGGCCATCGCGCGGGCCGCGGACGAGCTCGCCACCCAGGAGACGGTGGCCGCCTGGGAGGGCGTCAAGCAGCACGCCAAGGACGTCTGCAAGACGCCGCTGTACCAGTGAACGGCCCGCTAGCAGGAATGGCCGACCGGTTGTCGGTGTCGCCTCACACCGTGCAGCAGCACCTGAAGTCGATCTTCGACAAGACCGGGGTCCGCAGCCGACGGGAGCTTGTGGAACACGCCTTCTTCCACCACTACTCACCACGCTTTCGCGACAACGAGACCAGAGAGGCTGCCGGGCTGGCGATGCGGGGCATTCCCGCCCCAGGAGCCTGATGCCGCATTGCCGCCCTCAACGGGTTCTGACTAGATTGACCCGACACGCGCACCCACACTCGACAACCTGCTGAAGGAGTCCGCGACCAGTGGCCCTGCCTCCTCTGACTCCGGAACAGCGAGCCGCGGCGCTCAAGAAGGCCGCCGCGTCCCGGCGGGAGCGGGCCGAGGTGAAGAACCGGCTCAAGCACGCGGGCGCTTCCATCACCGACGTGCTGCGCGAGGGCGAGACCAACGAGGTCATCGGCAAGATGCGGGTCGTCGACCTGCTCCAGTCCCTGCCGGGCCTCGGCAAGGTCCGCGCCCGTCAGGTCATGGAGCGGCTCGGCATCGCCGAGAGTCGCCGGGTGCGCGGTCTCGGAGCCAAGCAGGTCGCCGCCCTCCAGCGCGAGTTCGGCTCCCAGGGATCCGACGCGTGACGGCTGCCGCACCCGGGCACCGTGGCTGACGCCGGCGTACGCCGGAACCGGCTGGTCGTGCTCGCCGGCCCCACCGCGGTCGGCAAGGGCACCGTTGCGGCGGAGATCCGCGAGCACCACCCCGAGATCTGGATCTCGGTGTCAGTGACCACTCGGCCACCGCGGCCGGGCGAGGTCGACGGGGTCCACTACTGGTTCGTCTCCGACGACAGGTTCGACAAGATGGTGGCGGCCGGGGAGCTTCTCGAGTGGGCGGTCGTGCACCAGGCCGCGCGCTACGGCACCCCACGGCAGGCGGTGGAGGAGCGGCTGGCCTCCGGCGCCCCGTCGTTGCTCGAGATCGACCTCCAAGGCGCGCGGCAGGTACGCGCCACCATGCCGGAGGCGCTGTTCGTCTTCCTCAAGCCGCCGTCGTGGGAGGAGCTGGTCCGCCGGCTCACCGGCCGTGGCACCGAGAGCACCGATGAGCAGACCCGCAGGCTCGAGACCGCGCTCGAAGAGCTGGCCGCCGAGCGGGAGTTCGACGTGACCATCGTCAACCACGAAGTTCACGCTGCTGCCGAGGAGTTGGTAACCTTGATGAAGCACGATCAGCGGGAGTCCGCCGACTCCTGAATCCCCACTTCATCTGCGAGGCTTACGCGTGTCTGGACCCACCATCGCCGCCGAGGGCGTTACCAACCCCCCGATCGACGAGCTGCTCACCAAGACCGACAGCAAGTACCAGCTGGTGCTCTACAGCGCCAAGCGCGCCCGCCAGATCAACGCCTACTACTCCCAGCTCGGTGAGGGCCTGCTCGAGTACGTCGGCCCGCTCGTGGACACCCACGTGCAGGAGAAGCCGCTCTCGATCGCGCTGCGCGAGATCAACGCCGACCTGTTCACCTGCGAGGACGTCGACCCGGCCGAGCTGGCCGCGGAGGAGGAGGCGCGCAAGCAGGCCTCCCTCGAGGCGAACTTCAACGCGGGCGAGTGACCTGGCCGCTGCGCCATGACCACGTCTGAGACCGAGGCCGCTTCCCCGAGTGGGGAGCGGTCTCGGGTCGTCCTGGGGGTCTCCGGCGGCATCGCGGCGTACAAGGCCTGCGAGCTGCTCCGGCTGCTCACCGAGTCGGGACACGACGTCACCGTCGTACCGACCGAGGCGGCGCTGCGGTTCGTGGGAGCACCCACCTGGGCCGCGCTGTCCGGCAAGCCCGTCCACACCGGGGTCTGGGACGACGTCCACGAGGTGCCGCACGTCCGGATCGGGCAGTCGGCCGACCTGGTCGTGGTCGCGCCGGCGACCGCCGACCTGATCGCGAAGGCCGCCCACGGGCTGGCCGACGACCTGCTCACCAACACGCTGCTGACGGCCCGGTGCCCGGTCGTGTTCGCGCCCGCGATGCACACCGAGATGTGGGAGCACTCCGCGACCACCACCAACGTCGCCACGCTGCGCGAGCGCGGCGCGGTGGTGATCGAGCCGGCCGAGGGCCGGCTGACCGGCGCCGATACCGGCAAGGGCCGGCTGCCCGACCCCGAGGAGATCTTCGAGGTCTGCCTGGACCTGCTGGGGCGGGGCGCGGTGGAGCCCGACCTCGCGGGGCGCCACGTCGTGGTGTCGGCCGGCGGCACACGCGAGCCGCTCGACCCGGTCCGCTACCTCGGCAACCGGTCCTCCGGACGCCAGGGCTACGCGTTGGCCCGCACTGCGGCGGCCCGCGGCGCGGAGGTGACGCTGGTCAGCGCGAACGTCTCGCTGCCCGACCCGGCGGGCGTCAAGGTCGTGCCGGTGGAGACCACCGGCCAGCTGCGCGACGCGGTGGTGTCCGCGGCGGCGACCGCCGACGCCGTGATCATGGCCGCTGCGCCCGCCGACTTCCGGCCGGTGTCCGTGAGCGGAGACAAGATCAAGAAGGCCACCGACGGCTCGGCTCCGAGCATCGAGCTGGTCCAGAACCCCGACGTGCTCGCCGAGATCTCGCACGAGCGGGTCCGACCGGGTGCCGTGATCGTGGGGTTCGCCGCCGAGACCGGCGACGACACCGGCTCCGTGCTCGACCTCGCCCGCGCCAAGCTCGCCCGCAAGGGGTGCGACCTGCTCGTCGTCAACGACGTGAGCGGGGGAGCGGTGTTCGGCAGCACCGACAACCAGGCCGTGATCCTGGCCGCCGACGGGGCTGCCGTCGACGTACCGCTCGGGACGAAGACCGCGCTCGCCCACGTGATCTGGGACCAGGTCGCCCGGCGATTCGACGCCTGAGACGTCGTTCTTGCATGCTGGACCCCGGATAGTGTGGATGGACCTCAGCTGGGAGGGCCCGACTCCCAGCATGTACGGAAGTGAGCAAGAAGTTGGACGGACGTCTCTTCACGTCGGAGTCGGTGACCGAGGGTCACCCCGACAAGATCGCCGACCGGATCAGCGACACGGTGCTCGACTTCCTCATGGAGCACGATCCCGATCCTGAGAACCTGCGCACGGCCGTCGAGACCCTGCTGACCACCGGTCTGGTGGTGGTCGCCGGCGAGGTCCGCACCAACGCCTACGCACCGGTCGCCGAGCTGGTCCGCGCCGCGATCCTCGACATCGGCTACGACTCCTCGCTGAAGGGGTTCGACGGCACGACCTGCGGCGTGCAGGTGGCCGTCGGCGGACAGTCGATCGACATCGCGGCAGGGGTCGACTCGGGTCACGAGTCCCGCGTCGGCGCGTCCGATGACGACCTCGACAAGCGGGGTGCCGGCGACCAGGGCCTGATGTTCGGCTACGCCTGCGACGACACGCCCGAGCTGATGCCGCTGCCGATCATGATCGCGCAGCGCCTGGCGCAGCGGCTGACCGAGGTCCGCAAGGACGGCACGCTCGCTTACCTGCGGCCCGACGGCAAGACCCAGGTCACGATCGAGTACGACGCCGAGGACCGGCCGGTGCGGATCGACACCGTGGTGCTGTCCACCCAGCACGCCGAGGAGATCGACCACGCCACCCTCGAGGGCGACGTGAAGAAGCACGTCATCGACACCGTCCTCGAGACCTTCGAGATCCCCTCCGAGGGCTACCGGCTGCTGGTGAACCCGACCGGCAAGTTCGTGGTCGGCGGCCCGATGGGCGACGCCGGCGTGACCGGCCGCAAGATCATCGTCGACACGTACGGCGGCATGGCGCGCCACGGCGGCGGTGCCTTCTCCGGCAAGGACCCGTCGAAGGTCGACCGCTCCGCGACGTACGCGATGCGTTGGGTGGCGAAGAACGTCGTCGCCTCCGGCCTCGCACGCCGCTGCGAGGTGCAGGTCGCGTACGCGATCGGCAAGGCCGCGCCGGTCGGCGTGTTCGTCCAGACGTTCGGCACCGGCGTCATCCCCGACGCCGACATCCAGCAGGCCGTGCTCAAGTGCTTCGACCTGCGGCCCGCCGCGATCATCCGCGACCTCGACCTGCTGCGCCCCATCTACGCGCTCACCTCGGCCTACGGCCACTTCGGGCGGGAGCTGCCCGAGTTCACCTGGGAGCGGACCGACCGGGCGACCGACCTCAAGGCAGCCGCCGGGCTCTGACGAGGCGGTGCGGTGTTTCCCCGGATATCCGGGGAAACCACGACCTACCGGGCGAAGTTTCACTCGGGAAGCATCAGACTCGCCCAGGAGGTCCGGAGTGGGTGGGCGCTGGTAGACATCAGCCCATGCCCGAAGAGTCCGAGATGCTGCCCGGCCTCCGGGCGGCGGTCGCGGACTCCAAGGCCAAGGCGGCCGCCACCCGAGCGCGCAAGGCGGCCGCGGTCGTGCCGGCCGACACCGACCCGGTCGCGCAGGTGCTGGTCGACCTCCCGCTGGCCCACCTCGACCGGCCCTTCGACTACCTCGTCCCGGCCCAGCACGCCGACGACGCCGTGCCCGGAGCCCGGGTCAAGGTGCGCTTCGCCGGCCAGGACGTCGACGGGTTCGTGCTCGCCCGCACGCCCGCCTCGGAGCACCCCGGCCGGCTGGCACCACTGCGGCGGGTGGTCAGCCCCGAGCACGTGCTCGCACCCGAGATCGTCACGCTCGCGGGCGCCGTCGCCGAGCGGTACGCCGGCAGCCGCGCCGACGTGCTCCGGTTGGCGGTGCCGCCGAGGCACGCCACCACCGAGCGGCAGCCGTCGGTGCCACCCGACCCGCCGGTGACGGCCGACCCCGACGCGGGCGCGCGCGCCTGGGCTGGCCACGAGCCGGCGGCGGCGTACCTCGCCCATCTGGCAGACGGCGGCTCGCCGCACGCCGTGTGGGCGGCCGCCCCCGGCACCGACTGGCCCGCCGCCTTGGCCCACGCCGCGGCCCACACCCACGCCTCGGGCCGCGGGGCGTTGCTGGTGGTCCCCGACCACCGCGACGTCGCTCGGGTCGATGCCGCCCTCACCGACGCCCTGGGGGAGGGCCACCACGTCACGCTCACGGCCGAGGCAGGCCCGGCCGCCCGCTACCGCGACTTCCTGGCCGTCGCGCGCGGCCACCGGCGGATCGTGCTCGGCACCCGCGCAGCGGCCTTCGCACCCGTCCACAAGCTCGGGCTGGTCGTGATCTGGGACGACGGCGACGACCTGCACGCAGAGCCCCGTGCCCCCTACCCGCATGCTCGTGAGGTGCTGCTCCTGCGCGCCGAGCAGCAACGGACCGCGCTGCTGGTGGGCGGCTTCGCACGCACGGTGGAGGCCCAACAGCTCGTGCGCACCGGGTGGGCACACGAGATCGCGGCGCCCCGCGCGCTGCTGCGCGAACAGGTGACGGTGACGATCGCCGAGTCGGGGGAGCGTGACCACAACACCCGCGTCCCCCGAGGCGCGTACGACGTGCTGCGTTCCGTCCTCGCCACCGACCCGGTGCTGGTGCAGACCCCGCGGGCCGGCTACGCGCCCAGCCTCGCGTGTGAGCGATGCCGCACCCCGGCGCGCTGCGGCCGCTGCTCCGGGCCGCTGGAGCTCGCCGGAGCGGCCGATCCGCCCTGCTGCCGCTGGTGCGGAACCCAGGACCCCGCGTGGGCCTGCCCCGAGTGCGGCCACCGCGGGCTGCGGGCGCCGGTCGTCGGGGAGGGACGCACCGCCGAAGAGCTCGGCCGGATGTTCCCCGGCGTCCCCGTGCTGAGCTCCGGGGGCGACCAGGTGCGGGCCACCGCACCCGACGGCCCCGGGCTCGTCGTTGCCACCCCGGGAGCCGAGCCGGTCGCGGCCGGTGGCTACGGCGCGGTGTTGCTGCTCGACACCTGGCTGCCGCTGGGCCGGGCCGACCTCCGGGCAGAGGAGGAGGCGTTACGTCGCTGGCTCAACGCCGCGGCCCTCGTCCGGCCGGGCGGCCGGGTGGTCGCCGTCGGACCGCCCGAGCACCCTGCGCTGCAGGCACTCGTGCGGTGGGACCCGGCCGGGTTCGCCGAGCGGGAGGCCGCCCAGCGCACCGAGGCCCAGCTGCCCCCGGCGTACCGGCTCGCGACCGTGACCGGCGACCCGGGCGCGGTGGACGACGCGCTCACGCTGCTGGGTGCGCGCGACGGGGTCGACGTCCTGGGCCCGGTGCCCGTGGGCGACGAGGCGCGGGCGGTGCTGCGCACCCCGCGGGCCCGGGGGACCGCCCTGTCCGCGGCCCTGGGCGAGCTGCAGCGGGTCCGCTCGGCCCGCAAGCTCGACGCGGTCCGGGTCCAGGTCGACCCGCCGACGCTCTGAGCGAGCCCAACACGGGCTCAGCGCGACAGTCGCTGGTACTTCCGCACCGCCAGCGGCAGGAAGATCGCGGTGATGATCACAGGCCAGGCGACCGCCATCAGCATGGCGTTCTGCTCGATCCAGCTGTCGCCGAGCGGCACCGGGTTGCCGAAGAGGTCGCGGGTGGCGTTCGCCGTCGACGAGACCGGGTTCCACATCGCGATGAACCCGAGCCAGTCGGGCATCAGCGAGGGGGGCGTGAAGACGCTCGACAGCATGCCGAAGGGGAACGCGACCGCGAACAGGTTCCCCGCCTGCTCCTGGGTGGGCACCATCATCCCGAGGTAGATCCCGATCCAGATCAGCGCGAACCGCAGCCAGAGCAGCAGCACGAACGCCAGGAGTGTGCCCATGACGCCGCCCTCGGAGCGCCAGCCCACGACCACCGCGATCACGGCGAGCACGGCCAGGTCGACCGCTGCGCCAAGGACGTCGCCGACGCCGCGGCCGGTCACGACCGCCGAGCGTGCGATCGGCATCGACCGGAACCGGTCGGTGACGCCCTTCTCCTTGTCGATCACCATCGCGTACGCCGTGTTCATGAACCCGAAGGCCATGGTCATCGCGAACATCCCGGGCATCGCGAAGGAGGTGTAGTCGGCGCCGCCCCCGATGTCCATGGCGGAGCCGAACACGTAGACGAACAGCAGCACCGACACGATCGGGAAGCCGAGCTGCCACAAGATGATGGTCGGCTGCTGCCGGTAGTAGAGGAGCTGGCGCCAGACCAGGCTCCAGCAGTCGATGACCGCCCAGCGCATCCGCGACCCGACGGACTGCGTGACCTCGTACGGCATGGTGGTGCTCATGCGGTCGCCTCCTGTCGCTCGGCGGTCGGCGCCTGGTCGGCCTCGGGGGCAGGTGGCTCCTCGGCCCGGTGCCCGGTGAGCTGGAGGAAGACGTCGTCGAGGGTGGGGCGGCGCAGGCTGATGTCGTCGACCGCGACGCCGTCGGCGTTGAGCCGAGCCGCCAGCGCGGTCAGGGCGGCCACCCGGTCGCCGACCGGCGCCACGACCCGCATCAGCTCGGGGGAGACCTCGGGGGTGGCCGTCGCGACGCCTTCGAAGGCCGCTGCGACCCGGGCCAGGTCGGTCCCGGCCGCGGCCTGCACCTCGATCTGGTCGGCGCCGACCGTGTTCTTGAGGTCGGACGGGGTGCCGGTGACGATCGTGCGGCCGCGGTCGATCACCGAGATCTGGTCGGCCAGCCGGTCCGCCTCATCGAGGTACTGGGTCGTCAGCAGCACCGTCGTACCGCCCTGGACGAGGTCACGGATCGCCGCCCACACCTCGTTGCGACCGCGCGGGTCCAGCCCGGTGGTCGGCTCGTCGAGGAACATGATGTGGGGCGCCAGGATCATGCTGGCAGCGAGGTCGAGCCGACGACGCATGCCGCCGCTGTAGGACTTGGCGGCCTTGTCGGCCGCGTCGGCGAGCTGGAACTGCTCGAGCAGCTCGTCGGCTCGGCGTCGTGCCCCCCGGGCCCCGAGGTGGAACAGCTTTCCGAAGAGGATCAGGTTCTGCCGCCCCGTGAGCACCTCGTCGACGGCGGCGTACTGGCCGGCCAGGCCGATCCGTCGGCGTACTGCCTGCGGGTCGGCCGTGACGTCGTGGCCGGCGACGCGTGCGGTCCCGCCGTCGGGCCGGATCAGCGTCGTCAGCACCCGGACCGCGGTGGTCTTGCCCGCGCCGTTGGGGCCGAGAAGCCCGTGGACGCTGCCGGAACCGACCTCGAGGTCGAACCCGTCCAGGGCCGTGACCTCCTTGTAACGCTTGACCAGGCCCGCTGCCTCGATGGCCTGTCCTGTGGTGCCCATCCGATTCCTCCCCGCTAAACTGCGTACAGCGTACGGGCCAATAGCGTACACTCTACGCAGAAGGCGCGCCACCCATTTGTCCGGAGGGTCCATGAGCGAGCACCAGTACAGCGGTGAGGGCGACATCCATCGCAGCCTCGCGATCATGTGGGAGTACGACGAGGCGGCCGGGACGCGAGGTCCGAAGCCGCAGCTGAGCGTGCGGCGCATCGTCGACGAGGCGATCCGGGTGGCGGACACCGAAGGCCTCGAGGCGCTCTCGATGCGCCGGGTCGCCTCGGAGCTCGGGGTCGGGACGATGTCGCTGTACCGCTACGTGCCGGGCAAGGCCGAGCTGCTGGACCTGATGCTCGACCGGGTCAACGAGCTGCCCGAGAACGCGACCCTGGGCGACGACTGGCGCGTCGCCATGGAGACCATGGCGCGGGGGGCGTGGGCCCTCTACACCGAGCACCGGTGGTTGCCCCTGGTGGACCAGTCGCGTCCGGTCCTGGGCCCCAACTCGATGGCGTCGTTCGAGCTCGCCCTGGCCGCGCTCGACGGCGCCGGGCTGTCGGACCAGGAGCGGGTGGCCGTGATCACCCTGATCGACTCCTTCGTCCAGGGTGCGGCGCGGATGGTCAACGCGCCGGTGCTGGCCGAGCGGCGGACCGGCGTCACCGACCAGGACTTCTGGCAGGCCCAGGCCCCGGTGATGGAGGCGGCCATGCGCACCGGCGCCTACCCGCAGATGCAGGGACTGACGGGGGATGCCTTCGCCCAGCCGGCGGAGGAGTTCTTCGAGTTCGGGCTGAGCTGGCTGCTCGACGGTCTCGAGGTACAGGTCGGGCAGCGCTCGGCGCGAGCCGTCGACCCGCCCACTCGTCCGCGAGGATGAACAGAGGACGGGCGTGGTTCTGTACGTGCTGGCCCCGCTGGACTGACGGGTGCCTCCTAGACTCTGCTGGCGTGGCCATCCAACCGATCCGGCTCTTCGGGGACCCGGTGCTCCGGCAGCGCGCGACCGAGGTCGTGGACTTCGACCTCGAGCTCCGCGGTCTCGTCTCCGACCTCACCGACACCATGCTCGCGGCGCCGGGCGCCGGCATCGCGGCGCCCCAGATCGGGGTCGGGCTGCGGGTGTTCACGTGGTACGTCGACGGAGAGGTGGGCCACCTCGTCAACCCGGTCCTCGACCTGTCGGCGGAGGAGCAGTACGGCGACGAGGGCTGCCTCTCGATCCCGGAGCTGAGCTTCGACTGCACCCGGGCGCTGTCCGTCGTCGCCCGGGGCTTCGACATGTACGGCGAGCCGGTCACCATCGAAGGCAGCGACCTGCTCGCGCGGGCGATCCAGCACGAGACCGACCACCTCGACGGCGTCCTCTTCATCGACCGGCTCGACGATGAGACCCGCAAGGCCGCGATGAAGGCGATCCGCGAGTCGGAGTGGTTCGGGCTCGAGCAGCCGACCGTCAAGGTGAGCCCGCACCCCACGAACGGGCTCGGCCTGTGAGCCCCGTGACCGTGATCCGCGACTGATGCGCCTGGTCTTCGCCGGCACGCCCGAGGTGGCGCTGCCCTCGCTCGACGCGATCGCGACGAGTGGCCACGACCTGGTCGGGGTCGTGACGCGACCCGACGCGCACGCCGGGCGGGGCCGCAGGCTGGTCGCCAGCCCGGTCGCGCAGCGCGCCGAGGAGCTCGGCGTACCGCTGCTCAAGCCCGAGCACCCGCGGGACCCCGACTTCCAGGCCGCCCTGCGCGACCTCGCGCCGGACTGCTGCCCGGTCGTCGCCTACGGGGCGCTGCTGCCTCAGAGCGCGCTCGACATCCCGCTGCACGGGTGGGTCAACCTCCACTTCTCGGTGCTCCCGGCCTGGCGCGGGGCCGCGCCGGTGCAGCACGCCATCTGGGCGGGGGAGGAGGTCACCGGCGCGACCACGTTCCGGTTGGTGCGCGAGATGGACGCCGGACCGGTCCTCGGCGTCATGACCGAGACCATCAGGCCGCGGGACACCGCGGGCGACCTGCTCGCCCGGCTGGCCGAGGGGGGCGCCGGCCTGCTGGTGGCCACGCTGGACGGACTGGCCGAGGGCGCGCTCGAGGCCCGAGCGCAGCAGTCCGACGGGGTGTCGCTGGCGCCCAAGATCACGGTCGAGGACGCGCAGGTCGACTGGGCCGAGCCCGCCGCGGCTGTCGACCGGCGGGTGCGAGCGTGCACCCCGGGACCGGGCGCCTGGTCGACGTACGACGGTGAGCGGATGAAGCTCGGCCCGGTCACGGTCGCCGCCGACCGCGACCCGCTGCCACCGGGCCGGCTCGAGGTCACCAAGAAGGCCGTGCACGTCGGCACGGCCACCGACCCCGTGCGACTCGGCGACGTCAAGGCGTTCGGCAAGCGGCAGATGCCGGCCGCCGACTGGGCACGTGGCGTGCGGGTGGCCGACGACGCTCGCCTGGGTTGACCCGCCTGGTCGCCTACGCTGGCGGCGTGGCCAGGCCAGCGACCCCCGACGACGTCGAAGCGATCTGCGGCTCCCTTCCCGAGACCGAGCTCGGCATCTCATGGGGCGACCGACCGACGTGGAAGGTGCCGCGCGGCGAGAAGGGCAAGGGCTTCCTGCTCTACCGGATGCCCCACAAGACCGCGGTCGATCCCGACTCCGGTGAGATGTACGACGACCTGCTGGTGATCATCACCCCGAGCGCGGCGGAGAAGCAGGCGCTGGTCGACGACCCGGCCACGCCGTTCTTCACGATCGACCACTTCCGCAACTTCGACGCGGTCCTGGTGCAGCAGTCGCGGCTCGGCGAGCTCGACGTCGACGAGCTGCGCGAGATCATCATCGATGCCTGGGCCAAGCGCGCCCCGAAGCGGCTCGCGAAGGAGTTCTTCGGGAATGGCTGACGCTGCCCGGCTCGCGGCCTATGAGGTGCTGCGGGCGGTCCGGGCGGACGACGCCTACGCCAACCTGGCGCTCGCGCAGGTACTCCGCGACCGGCGCCTGACCGGCCGCGACGCCCGGTTCACGACCGAGCTCGCTGCCGGGACGCTCCGTGGCCTCGGTACCTACGACGCCGTGATCGACGCCTGCCTCGAGCGCGGCAAGGTCAAGCCGCGGGTGCGTGACCTGCTGCGGCTCGGCGCGCACCAGCTGCTCGCGATGCGGGTGCCGACGCACGCCGCCGTGAGCGCCACGGTCGACCTCGCCCGCAGCCGCATCGGTGCCCCGTCCGCCGGGCTCGTCAATGCCGTGCTGCGCCGGATCGGTGAGCACGACCTGGCCGGTTGGGTCGAGCGGGTCGCACCCGACGCCGCACTCGACCGGCTCGGCCACCTCGCGGTCGCCCACAGCCATCCGAGGTGGGTCGTGGCCGAGCTCGAGCAGGCACTGGGGGACCGGGCGGGTGAGCTCCCGGACCTGCTGGCCGCCGACAACACCGCGCCCGGCGTGGTGCTGGTCGCCCGGCCCGGCCGATCCGACCGCAGCGAGCTGCCCGGCCGGCCGACCCAGCTCTCGCCGTACGGCGTGCGGCTTGGGGAGGGGGACCCGGGTGCCGTGCCGGCGGTCGCTGAACGGCGCGCCGGCGTGCAGGACGAGGGCTCCCAGCTCGTCGCGGTCGCCGCCGCGTCCGCACCGCTCGTGGGCCGCGACGAGCGATGGCTGGACCTGTGCGCCGGCCCGGGTGGCAAGGCCGCCCTGCTGGCCGCGCTCGCCTCGGAGCGCGGCGCGCGGCTGGTCGCCAACGACGTGCAGCCGCACCGCGCCGACCTGGTCCGGCGCGCGCTGGCCGGTGCAGCCGGGGTCGAGGAGGTCACGACGTACGACGGCCGCCAGCCGCCCTGGGAACCTGGCTCCTTCGACCGCGTGGTGGTGGACGCTCCCTGCTCGGGGCTGGGAGCGCTGCGCCGTCGGCCCGAGGCCCGCTGGCGCAGGCAGCCCGCCGATCTGGCCGATCTCGTGCCGCTCCAGCGGGACCTGCTCGGCTCCGCACTCGACCTGGTCCGCCCCGGTGGGGTCGTGCTCTACGCGACCTGCTCACCGGTGCTGGCCGAGACGGCCGACGTTCTCGACGCGGTGCTCGCGGCCCGACCGGAAGCCGTGCTCGAGCCGCTCGCGCTGGGCGTGAGAGATGCCGCCGGCCCCCGGCCGGGGACCGTGCAGCTGTGGCCGCACCGGCACGAGACCGACGCAATGTTCCTGGCACTGGTGCGGCGGTCCGCAGGGTGACCGGCGGCTGAATCGTTGCTTAATCCGCTACCTAGATCCACGCCTCGGCATGGACGAGCCGCCGGGTGTGACGTTCAATGGAGGTGCGGCCCGACTCGGCGGGCCGCCACGGGGAGGATGAATGATGCGACGCTGGACCGCGGCGGCACCGCTGGCCGTGTCTGCAGGCGTGCTGTGCGCTGGGCTCGTGCTGGCGCCGAGCCCTGCACACGCTGACGACACGGTCGTGGTGCCCGGAACCAGCTTCCCGGCGACCGGCACCTATCTGACCTACTTCGGCTGCGTCGACCTGTTCCACGTCGACCAGCGCGGCCCCGCGGCCCTCCTCAAGCGCGACGACGCCGCCCCGCTGGGTCGCCGCGCCGTCGACCTGACGCTGCCCGGGACCGGCACTGCCGCCGGCTCGGTCAGCCTGTTCTCGTCGGTCGCGGCGGCCGTCTCCACGCTCGCCGTACGTGCCGTCCCCGGCAGTGACGGCGTGGCCTACACCTGGTACCTCGCACCCGACATGGCTCCAGGCGAGGTCTGGTCGGGCCGGGCCGTCCTCACCGCCACCGGCGACGGCTGGCAGCAGGTCGACGCCACCACCGCCACCTACGAGTGGACCCGGTACGAGGCCGCGACCGGCGCCGCGCTCGAGCAGGCCGGCGCCGCCACGATCGACGAATTCACCATCGCGCACGGCGACGGACCGGGCTACGTCCTGACCGGCTTCGGCTGCGACGGCGGCACGTTCGGCGTCGACGCGATCCGTACCGGGCTGCCGGGGTCGGTCACGACGTACGACCTCGACGGCTGGTCGGTGACCACCGGCATCCGTGCCAGCAGCGCTCGGGTGAAGGCGGGTCAGGAGGTCACCATCACCGGCAGCTCGATCGGGCTGGGCCGGACGATGGGCGCCACGCTCGCACTCCAGGCCCGCCCGAAGGGCGCGGCGGAGTTCCAGACCGTCTCCGAGACGGTCGTGGCCGCGGCCGACGGCACCGTCAGCGCGACGGTCGCGCCCGAGGTGACGACGGAGTACCGCTGGTTCTTCGCCGAGCGCAGCTACGCCGACGAGCACTTCTCGCCGGTGACCCGGGTCCTCGTGAAGCCTGCGCGGCCGGCTGACCGCTAACGTCCCGGGCATGGCATCGCCGTTCACCGAGATCGACGTTCCGGACCTGCAGGGCGGCGACCGCGTCGTCAAGGTCACCAACCCCGACCGCGTCTACTTCCCTGAGTCGGGCGCGACCAAGCTCGACCTGGTCGAGTACTACCTCGCGGTCGGCGACGGCATCGTCAACGCACTCTTCGAGCGGCCCTGCATGCTGCATCGCTTCCCCAAGGGCCTGGCCGGCGACAAGGTCCACCAGAAGCGGCTGCCCGCCGGGGCGCCGCCCTGGGTCGAGACGGTGCGGCTGCACTTCCCCCGCTGGAACCGCACCGCCGACGAGCTGTGCGTCACCGAGCTGGGCTCGGTGATCTGGGCGGTCCAGATGTCGACGGTCGAGTTCCACCCCTGGAACAGCCGGCGCGACGACACCGAGAAGCCCGACGAGTGGCGGATCGACCTCGACCCCGGCCCGCTGTCCGACTTCGCGCAGGTGCAACGCGTCGCCGGCGTCGTGCAGGAGGTGCTCGACGAGCTCGGCGCGGTCGGCTACCCCAAGACCAGCGGCAGCAAGGGGCTCCACGTCTACGTCCGGATCGCACCCGACCACGGGTTCCCCGACGTACGCCGGGCCGCGCACGCGTTCGCCCGCGAGATCGAGCGGCGGGCGCCCGACGACGTGACGACCGAGTGGTGGAAGAAGAACCGCGACCCCCACCACCTGTTCGTCGACTACAACCAGAACACCCGCGACCACACCATCGCGGCGGCGTACTCCGTGCGCGGCCTGCCGGACGCCCGGGTCTCGGCGCCGGTGCGCTGGGACGAGGTGCCCGACTGCGACCCGCGCGACTTCACGATCCTCACCATGCCGGCCCGGTTCGCCGAGCTGGGCGACCTGCACCACGACATCGACGACCACGTCTTCGACATCGCCCCGCTGCTGGAGTGGGCCCTTCGAGACGAGGCCGCCGGCGCCGCGCCGGCTCCCGCCGACCCGGACGACCTGCCGGAGGACTAGGGCCCGAGCGCCCTAGGATCGGGCCGTGGGCATCCAGATCACTCCGAGCATCCTGAACGCCGACTTCGCTGCGCTCGGCGCCGAGGTGGCGCGGATCCCGAGCGCGGACTGGGTGCACGTGGACGTCATGGACAACCACTTCGTCCCGAACCTCACGTTCGGCCCGACGATGGTCGAGGCGCTGTCGAGGGCCACCGACGTCCCCCTCGACGCCCACCTCATGATCGAGGACCCCGACCGTGAGGCGATGGCGTACGTCGAGGCAGGCTGCGGCTCGGTCACGTTCCACGTCGAGGCGGCGACCGCCCCGGTCAGGCTGGCGCGCGAGCTCCGCTCCCACGGTGCGCGGGCCAGCATGGCGCTCAGGCCGGCGACCCCGATCGATCCCTACGAGGACCTGCTTCCGGAGCTCGACATGGTGCTGCTGATGACCGTGGAGCCGGGCTTCGGCGGGCAGTCGTTCCTCGACCTGGTCCTGCCCAAGGTTCGGCGCGCGCGCGAGCTCATGGACAAGCACGGGGTCGAGACCTGGCTACAGGTCGACGGCGGCATCTCCCTCGACACCATCGGGCGCTGCGCCGAGGCGGGTGCCGACGTCTTCGTCGCGGGATCGGCGGTCTACTCGGCCGACGACCCGGACGCCATGGTCGCCGCGCTCCGCAGCGCGGCGGACGGTCGCGCGACGTAGGGTGTACGCCGCGAGCCGAACGGGGCCGGAGCCAGCCACCGAACTGGCGTCGAGAACGGTGCAGGACGCAACGCTGACCCCGGATTGCCGCCAGCTCGCCCGTTCGATGGTGAGCCACCGAATCGGGCCCGCAGTCGGTGCGGCAGTCACCGCTGAGTCGGGACCCACCCGCACGAACGCGACAGACGCAGCTTGCAGGAGAGCCCAGCGCGGCTCGAGGGCCCCCTCAGTTCGGTTGTTGGAGCTTTCGTGGACATCAGGTGTTGTACGAACGCTCCCACAACCGGGAATCGACCGGCCTCCGGAGGAGCACCATCCTCACTCCGGCGGGGCCTCCTGCAGCGCGCGCACCTCGACCCGGGTCCCGAGCGCGCAAGCCGCCCGCCCGGCCCACCCGACGGCAGCGTCCTCGTCGGCGGCCTCGATGATCCAGAAGCCACCGAGGTACTCGGGGGCGGTCGTGAACGGTCCGCTGTTGCGCACCGGCTGGCCGCTGCTCCCGTCGACGGTAACAGCGCTCGAGGGCGGCATCAGGCCACCTGCGTGGACGAAGGCGCCCTGCTCGACGAGGTCGTTGTTGAACGCCCCGACGTCAGCCATGACCCGCTCCAGCTCTGCGGGGTCCATCTCGGCCATGGTCGGCTCCTCGGCGGAGTCGTGCGGGAGGCTCAGGAAGAACTGCGACATGTGGTTGCTCCTCGGTGATGGGGCGGCCCCGTGGCCGCCCTCACCACCGCAACGAACGTGATGGCGCCGATACGACACCCCGAGACGAACCCGACAGGATCTCTTGTCGTGTCCTACCTCACCACGACGGCGCACGCCGCGGGGAGTAGGCTCGGCGGCGCAAGAGCACAGAATGATCCGTGCTCGCGTGCTCTGGGGGCGGTGGAATTCCGCACCGGCGGTCATAGTCCGCGACCCGGTCACAGCACCCGCACCTGGGGGCCGTGCCGGTTGACCAGGTGGAACTCCTGGACCGACGGTCAAAGTCCGGATGAGAAGCAGCACGCGGCGACGCCGTACCCGCCACGGGTGCGCGTCGACCACCCGCCCCGAGGTCCGTGAGCACCGACCGGACCGGGAGCTGGGAATGGCCTTCACCGACGCGGAGCGAGCCGCGATGCGGCGCGCTCTCGTGCTCGCTGCCTCGCCCGGCGTACCGCTCGGACCCAACCCGCGGGTCGGTTGCGTACTGCTGGCCGACGACGGCACCGAGATCGCCGAGGGCTTCCACCGCGGCCGCGGCACGCCGCACGCCGAGGCAGCGGCCCTCGCCGTCGCGGGCGGTGACGCCGGGGGGAGCACGGCCGTCGTCACGCTCGAGCCGTGCAACCACACCGGTCGCACCGGTCCCTGCGCGCAGGGACTCGCGGACGCCGGAGTCCGCAGAGTCGTCTACGCCCAGCCCGACACGAACCCGGTGGCCAGCGGCGGGGCGGTGGCACTCCGGGCAGCGGGGGTCGAGGTCGAGGGTGGCCTGCTGCTGGACGACGCGCGGGCCCTGAACCGGGCGTGGACCTTCTCGATGGAGCACGGCCGCCCGTTCGTGACCTGGAAGTTCGCCACCACCCTCGACGGCCGAAGCGCCGCCGCCGACGGGACCAGCCGCTGGGTGTCCAGCCGGGCTGCGCGGCTCGACACGCATCGGCTACGCGCGCAGTGCGACGTGATGCTGGTCGGCGCCAACACCGTGGCCGTGGACGACCCCGAGCTCACCGTCCGCGACGAGGTGGACGAGCCGGTGGCGCAGCAGCCGTTGCGCGTGGTGATGGGCGAGCGCGACCTCGACCCTGGCCGCCGTGTGTTCAACGACCGGGCCGAGACCCTCCACTTGCGCACCCGCGACCCGCACGAGGTGCTCGCGACGCTCTACGCGCGCGACCGCCTGCACGTCTTCCTGGAGGGCGGGCCCACGCTCGCCGCGGCGTTCCTCCGGGCCGGACTGGTCGACGAGGTCGTGGCGTACGTCGCGCCGATGCTGCTCGGCGCCGGGACCGCCGCCGTCGCCGACCTCGGGATCGGGACTATCGACGAGGCCCGTCACCTCGCCGTCACCGACGTGACCGTCCTGCACGGCGAGGAAGCCAACGTGCGGCTGACCATGACGCCGGAAGGGGGCCGCTGATGTTCACCGGCATCGTCGAGGAGCTCGGCACCGTCGCGGCCATCGAGGACCAGGGCGACGCCATCCGGCTGACCGTGCGCGCCGACACCGTGCTGGCGGACGCGGGCCTCGGTGACTCGATCGCCGTGAACGGCTGCTGCCTCACCGTGAGCACGCTGGGCGACAGCAGCTGGACCGCCGACGTGATGCAGGAGTCGCTCGACAAGACCTCGCTGGGCCGCCTCGCGGTCGGCGACCACGTCAACCTGGAGCGAGCCGCCACGCTCGCCACCCGGCTCGGAGGGCACCTGGTGCAAGGCCACGTCGACGGAGTCGGCACCATCCTGAAGCGGCAGCCCAGCGACCACTGGGACGTCGTCACGGTCGGGCTGCCCGAGCAGCTCGCGCCGTACCTCGTCGACAAGGGCTCGATCGCGGTCGACGGCGTCAGCCTCACCGTGGTCGAGGCCGGGCCCGACCGGTTCACGGTCAGCCTGATCCCCGAGACACTTGCCCGCACCACTCTCGGCAGCCGAGCAGTGGGCGACGTCGTCAACCTCGAGACCGACGTCATCGCCAAGCATGTGGCCGCGCTGATCCGCGCCTACACCGCACCGAGTACCGGAGACCAACACACAGGAGGACGGCCATGATCGACTGGCTGCTGCACGGCACCATCCCCGTCGCCGGGGGCGAGCTCTTGGTGCGCGAGGTCGTCGGCAACCTGTTCGGGCTCGCCAGCGCGATCCTGGGCATGAAGCGCCTCGTCTGGGCGTGGCCCGTGGGCGTCGTCGGCAACGTGCTGCTCTTCACGGTCTTCGTCACCGGCGAGCTCAGCGGCGCGTCCTCCGACCCGCTCTGGGGCCAGGCCGGACGGCAGGTCTTCTTCATCGCGGTCTCGCTCTACGGCTGGTGGCGGTGGAGCCAGTCCCGTGCCGCCGGCGGTGCCGCGGACGGCGGAGCAATCACCCCGCGGTGGGCCTCCGCACGCGAGCGGCTGCTGCTGGTCGGGCTCGCCGCGGGCGGGTACGTCGCGGCGTACCTGCTGCTGCAGCAGATCGGCTCCTGGGGGCCGCAGACCGAGGCCTGGATCCTCGCCGGCTCGATGCTCGCCACCTACGGGATGGCCCGCGGGTGGGTGGAGTTCTGGCTGGTGTGGATCCTGGTCGACATCGTGGGCGTGACCACCCTGATCCGGGCCGGCTTCTACCCGACCGCTGCCATGTATGTCTTCTACGGCGGCTTCTGCATCGTCGGGTTCATCGCCTGGTGGCGCGCGGAACGTGACGCGGGCCGGGAGTCGATCGGCCCGGACACCGAAGAAGTGCCCGCATGAGCACCCCACAAAATCGCCGGCTTCCCCCGCTTCGCTCCTCCACCCAGCGGAACGATCGGATCCGGCTCGACCCCGTCGAGCGGGCGATCGAGGAGATCGCCGCCGGCCGGGCGGTCGTGGTCGTCGACGACGAGGACCGCGAGAACGAGGGCGACCTGATCTTCGCGGCCTCCAAGGCGACCCCGGCTCTGATGGGATTCACGATCCGCCACTCCAGCGGCGTGATCTGCGTGCCGATGCCGGCCGACATGCTCGACCGGCTCGAGATCCCGTTGATGTCGCCCCACAACGAGGACCGACTGCGCACGGCGTACACGGTGTCGGTCGACGCCCGCGACGGCGTCACGACCGGGATCTCGGCCGCCGACCGGGCCCACACCGCCCGGGTGCTGGCCGACTCCGCGACCGAGCCGTGGGAGATCACCCGACCCGGGCACGTCTTCCCGCTGCGCTACCGGGAGGGCGGGGTGCTGGTGCGCCGCGGTCACACCGAAGCGGCTGTCGACCTCGCCCGGCTCGCGGGGCTGACGCCGGCCGGCGTGCTGGTCGAGATCGTGAACGACGACGGGACCATGAAGCGCGGGCAGGACCTGCGCGACTTCGCCGACGAGAACGGGCTGGCGATGATCTCGATCGACGACCTGGTCCACTTCCGGCGGCGTACCGAGGTGCTGGTCGAGCGAGTCGCCGAGACCCGGCTCCCGACCGAGCACGGTGAGTTCACGGCGTACGGCTACCGGATCACGGTCGACGGCGGTGAGCACCTCGCCCTCGTGCACGGCGACGTGAGCGGCGACGAGCCGGTGCTGACCCGGGTCCACTCAGAGTGCCTGACCGGCGACGTCTTCGGCAGCGACCGCTGCGACTGCGGGCCTCAGCTCGACGAGGCCCTCCGGAGGGTCGTGGAGGCGGGTCGCGGCGTCGTGATCTACCTGCGCGGGCACGAGGGACGCGGCATCGGGCTGGTGGCCAAGCTGCAGGCCTACGCGCTCCAGGACGGCGGCCACGACACCGTCGACGCGAACCTCGAGCTGGGGCTGCCGGCCGACGCGCGCCACTACGGCGCCGCGACGCAGATCCTGCGCGACCTCGGCGTCGACAGCGTCCGGTTGCTTACGAACAACCCCGACAAGACCTCCAGCCTGAAGGACTACGGTGTGCCGGTGGCCGAGCGGGTGCCGCTCACCCCGCACCCCAACGACCACAACCTGGCCTACCTGCAGACCAAGCGGGACCGGATGGGACATGTCCTGCCGGACCTGGAGAGAGGGACGTCGTGAGCGGAGCCGGAGCCCCCGAGCAGCGGCCCTTGGACTGCCACGACCTGCGTGTGGCGATCGTGGCCGCCAGCTGGCACGGGACCGTGATGGACGGCCTGGTCGACGGTGCGCACCGCGCCTGCCGCGACTACAAGGTGGAGGCGCCGCAGCTGGTCCGGGTGCCGGGGACGTTCGAGCTCCCGGTGGTGGCCGACGCGCTGGCGGCGCAAGGCTACGACGCGGTCGTCGCGCTGGGCGTCGTGATCCGCGGCGGCACCCCGCACTTCGAGTACGTCTGCTCCGCCGCGACGGACGGCCTCACCCGGGTGGCGCTCGACCACCAGACCGCGATCGGGTTCGGCGTCCTCACCTGCGACACCGAGGAGCAGGCGCTCGACCGGGCCGGGCTGACCCAGTCGCGGGAGGACAAGGGGTACGACGCAGCAGCCGCGGCCCTGACCACCGCGCAGACATTGCGGTCCGTCCGGCGCGGGTACGTCTAGGATTTCTTCGCGTGAAGACGTTCGAGGAGCTGTGGACCGAGCTGAGCGACAAGGCCGCCTCGCGGCCGGTCGGCTCGCACACCGTGGAGCAGCTCGACGCCGGCGTGCATGCGATCGGCAAGAAGCTGGTCGAGGAGGCCGCGGAGTCCTGGATGGCGGCGGAGCACGAGTCCGCCGACCGGGCTGCCGAGGAGATCAGCCAGCTGCTCTACCACGCACAGGTCCTCATGCTCGCCTGCGACCTGACCCTCGACGACGTCTACTCCCACCTCTGAGGCACCCATGACCACGACGACCACCACCCCGGAGGGCGACCGGCTCCTCCGGATCGCCGTCCCCAACAAGGGGTCGCTCTCGCAGTCCGCGCAGGAGATCCTGCGCGAGGCCGGCTACCGGCAGCGGCACGACGCCAAGGAGCTGCGGTTGCTCGACGCCGAGAACGGCGTGGAGTTCTTCTACCTGCGGCCCCGGGACATCGCCCTGTACGTCGGCGAGGGCACCCTCGACGTCGGCATCACTGGCCGCGACCTCCTGCTCGACTCGGGTGCCAAGGCCGACGAGGTGATGGGGCTCGGGTTCGGCAGCAGCCGCTTCCGGTTCGCCGGACCGGCCGGGCACTACACCGACCTCGCCGATCTCGCCGGGCTGCGGATCGCCACGTCGTACGTCGGCATCGTGACGTCGTTCCTGGAGGGACGGGGCATCGAGGCGACCGTGACCCGACTCGACGGCGCCGTGGAGACGAGTATCCAGCTCGGCGTGGCCGATGTGATCGCCGACGTGGTCGAGACCGGAAGCACGCTCACGGCCGCCGGCCTGGAGACGTTCGGGGACGTCGTGCTCGACTCCGAAGCGGTGCTGATCACGCGCGGGCACGAGACCCCGGCGGGGTTCGAGGTGTTCCGGCGCCGGGTCGACGGCGTCCTGGTCGCGCGGACGTACGTGATGATGGACTACGACATCCCGGAGGCCGGGGTCACCGACGCGGTGGCACTCACTCCGGGCATCGAGAGCCCCACCGTCTCGCCGTTGCATCGGGAGGGCTGGGTCGCGGTCCGGGCGATGGTGCCCCGGACCGGCGCCCAGCGGCTGATGGACGAGCTCTACGACCTGGGTGCGCGCGGGATCCTGCTCACCGACATCCATGCCTGCCGTCTCTGAGCCGGTCCTGCCGCACACCTGGCGCCCGCTGGGGGTGCGGCTGGCCGGCCTGATCTTCGGTGGGGCGCTGCTCGTCGTGTGCGCGTTCGCGTGGATCGCGTTCGACGACGAGACCCGCGAGGCGTTCAGCCCGTTCCAGCGAGGGACCATCGTGGCGCTCGGGCTGCTCCTGTACGGCGCCGGCTACGCCCTGGCCCGCAGCCGGGTGCTGGCCGAGTCGACCCGGCTGGTCGTCGTCAACGGGTACCGCCGACACGAGTACGTCTGGGCCGAGGTGCTGGCCGTGCACCTCGCGCCCGGCGCCCCGTGGGCGGTGCTGGACCTCGCCGACGGCACCAGCCAGCCGGCGATGGGGATCCAGGGCTCCGACGGCGCGCGGGCACAGCGCGCGGTGGCCGAGCTGCGGCTGCTGCTCGACCGCAGCTCGGGCTAGGTCCGGGGCGGCCCGGCCCCGTCGAGCCGAAGGTCGGCCCGCTCGCGGGTCAGGTGGCGGGCGAAGTGGCCGTCCTCGGCAGCCGCCCAGCTCTCCCAGTGCGGCGCGAACGTGTCGCCGTCACGCGCGATCCCACGTCTCATCCGCAGGTCGTAGGGCGCCTCCACCCAGGCCAGCACGGTCGTGAAGGGCGCGGCTACGAGCGACCCGGACCCGACCCCCTCGATCACCAGCAGCGGTGCCGGCCGGACCTCGACCTGCTCGGCCCAGCGGGCCGCGTGCCAGTCCCAGCGCCGGTAGCGGCCGGTGCGACCCGCCGCCAGCGGCTGCAGCAGGCTCCCGAGCTGGGCGTCCACGGTGGGCAACCCGTCCCAGCCCTCGTAGAGGTCGTCCATGTGCACCACGACGGCGTCCGGCACGGCCACGCCGACCGCGCCCGCGAGCGTTGTCTTCCCCGAGCCCGCGGGGCCGTCGACACACACCAGCCGGCCCTCACCCAAGGTCGGCTGGCGGGACGAAGCCAGCTCGAGCACCCGCACCACGTCAGCTTGATCGGGGTCGGCCGGATCGGGAGCGGACGTGGGCACGGGCACGCGGACAGGCTAGGACGCCGTGCGGTCACCGGGAATTTCAGGGTTCCTCGTTTGGGCGTCCGAAACGCGGGGCAGGGTGCGTACACGTTCGTTTCATGCATCAGTACCAAGGGGAGCACCACATGTTCTCGAATCGACTGCGTCTCGTCGCCGCCGGCGCCGCGCTGGTCATGTCCGCATCGCTGGCCGTGGCCACGTCGGCGACGGCCGAGCCGGCCACCCGGCAGGCCAAGGAGGAGCGCACGATCACCATCAGGGGTGCCGAACCGCGGCCCGACGTCTTCTTCGCGAAGGGCCGGGTGTTCCCGGAGTACAAGGACCGGCGGGCGGTCATGCAGCGCAAGCTCAAGAGCGCGAACCGGTGGCGGGGCTGGAAGGCGTTCACGACCAACGACCGCAGCCGCTACCGGCAGCGGGTCGCGCCGCTCAAGCGGATCGGCGTCGTCTGCTACCGGGTCAAGGTCAAGGGCAACACGAGGTACAAGACGTCGTACTCCAGGCGGGTCTGCATCGAGACCCGGCGCACCTGAGCCAAACCCCCTCGTCCGTCACGGGTGGGCCCGGCGCTGGCGACGGGGCCTGCCGCCGGCCGGTCAGAAGGCCAGACCGTGACCCCGGTAGGTCGGCACCCGGTCGACGAACGCGTCGCCCTCGAGCAGGTGGACGTCGTTCGCGTGCTCGAACACCTCGCCCGACTTGGCGTGACGGAACCACACCAGGTCGCCGACCGCGAGCCGAGCCGCGCCGGGCCCGGTGAGCGGCGTCTGCACCTCGCCGGCGCCCTCGAGGGCGGTCAGGTGGAGACCCTCGGGCAGGTACGGGGAGGGCAGCCGGTCGCGACCGGCCGGACCGGATGCGACCAGCCCCCCGCCGTGGACCGTCGCGATCCCGGGCCCGGGGCGACGTACGACCGGCAGGGCGAAGAACGCCGCCGGACGGGGCTCGAACGATCGGTAGTGGTCGAACAGCGTCGGCACCAGGAGGCCCGATCCTGCGGCCACTTCCGTGACCACCGGGTCGGCGGCGGTCGACTCGACCGAGCCGGAGCCCCCGGCGTTCCAGAACTCCAGCTGTACGACGTCCCGCAGCGAGTCGGCAACCTGCTGACGGCGCTCCTCGAGCTGCGACTGCGAGGCCTGCTTGAGGCCGCGGACCACGAGCGACTTGGCGCGCTGCGTCGGGACCATGTCGGGCAGGCCGGCGACCTGTCCCTCATAGGTCATCACGCCGACCAGTCGGAAGCCGCGACGGTCCACCACTCGTCGGGCGAGGCTCGAGACCGCGGCCGCGTCGTACAGCGGCGAGCGCTTGGGCCCGACGTGCTGGCCGCCGATCCGGAGCCCCGCGTCGACGTCGATCGCGACCCGGACGGGGACCGCGAGCGAGCGCCGCACGGAGTCGACGGAGTCGAGGTGGGCGAGGTCGTCGACCATCAGGGTGATCGCGGCCGCGGCGGCGGGCGACTCGACGAGCCGGGTGAGAGCTGACTGGTCCACCGTCGGGTAGGCGACGACCAGGTCGTCGCTGATGCCCTGCTCGTGCAGCCACAGGGCTTCGCGCAGGGTGAACGCCAGCAGGCCGCTGAACCCGGCGTGCGCGAGGGCCCGCTCGATCAGGGCCGGGACCCGCACCGACTTCGTCGCGAGCCGCAGCGGCTTGCCCGCGGCGCGTCGGGCCAGGTCGTCGGCGTTGGTGTCGAAGGCCTCGAGGTCGACCACCATCGCCGGCGTCGGGAGCAGATCGGAGGCGGCTACGGCCGCGGTCAGCCGACGGGCGAGCACGCTTCGCCCGTGGGGGAACGGCGGCATCAGGTGATCCCGCGTCGTTTCAGGATGGCCTCGATGTCATCGAGGTCCTCATCGATCACCGGCTTGCTGCGCGGCTTGGTGCCGCCGCCCAGCGCCGACCGTTCCGCGGTGCCTGAGGTCGCACGCGGCGACCCGCCGTCGGACTCGTCGGCGCGGCCACGCAGCATCGCAGACCCACCGAGCAGCAACACCGAGAGGCCGGCGAGGACGATGCCCGCCCACACGATCGGGCTGAGCACGACGTGCGTGGCCCAGTCGGCGACCGAGCCGCCGATCTCGGTGAACATCTCCAGCGTCCCGGTCAGCCATGCGGCCGGCGGGAGCAGTGTGAGCCCAGCGCCGCGCATGCCGGAGGCGACGCCCCGGTTCCGGAACGCGTACCAGGTCCACGCCGCGCCCAACGCGGTCAGCACCGCCGTCAGTGCGGCCCATGTCACGTCGTCCACGTGACCAAGCCTGACACATGACCGGGGAGGTCCATGGTGGTGCGAGGATCGGGTCGTGGCCGGTTCCGGGCAGCGCTTCGACGGCAACCGTATCCCCGACCCGGGGTTCGCGGGTGACGACGGCTCGGCCGATCCCGCTCTCGAGGCCGCGCTGGCGGCGTACGAGTCCGGGACCGGAGATCGTGCCGGCGTCCTGGCCACCCTCGGGAGCACTCGGCTGATGGTGCCGGTGGTGGCCCTGCTCGGCTCGGTCGAGTACGACGACGCGGGGCTCGTACACGACAAGACCAGCGACATGGCGGCCGTGCTGCTCACCCGCCCCGACGGGCGTCGCGGCCTGCTCGCGTTCACCAGCACCCAGACCCTGGCCACGTGGAACCCGGAGGCTCGCCCGGTGCCGGTGACCGCCGCCACCGCCGCGCAGGCAGCGGTCCAGGAGCAGGCGGACGCCCTGGTGATCGACGTCGCCGGGCCGGTCCGGTACGCCGTGGAGGGTGACGACCTGCACGCCATCGCCGCCGGGTGGCGCCTGGCGCGCGTGGGTGATCGTTCCGCCTGGATTCGACCCGCTTCGGAATGAACCGGTACAGTGCGGCATTGACCGATCAGTCCCTCACGGGACCGATCAGACAAGCGGGGACCAGCAGCGCCACGTCTCCCACCCGCACCGACCGCGACAGGTCGTCGGGTACCGGTCCCAGGACGACCCGGTCGCCCTGGAAAGAGGCACTCGCCGCGGGCGACGTGTCGTGACTGGCTTCCGCTTGTGACCAGCGGAAGCCTTCTTCGATTTCCGGGCCGTACGAGCCGGACATCGCGAGGTCTTCCGGACGCGAGAACACTGGAGGACATATCAGCACCGAGCTGCGTATCAACGAGCGGATCCGGGTACCCGAGGTCCGGCTCGTGGGACCCAACGGCGAGACCGTCGGCATCGTCCCGACCGACCAGGCACTCAAGCTGGCCCAGGAGGCCGACCTCGATCTGGTCGAGGTGGCCCCGATGGCCCGCCCGCCCGTCTGCAAGCTCATGGACTACGGGAAGTTCAAGTACGAGAACGCCCAGAAGGCACGTGAAGCGCGTCGGAACCAGACCAACGTCATCATCAAGGAGATGAAGCTCCGCCCGAAGATCGACCAGCACGACTACGAGACCAAGAAGGGTCACGTCGTGCGGTTCCTGAAGGCCGGCGACAAGGTCAAGATCACGATCATGTTCCGGGGCCGCGAGCAGCACCGGCCCGAGCTCGGCTTCCGGCTGCTGCAGCGGCTGGCCGAGGACGTCGACGAGCTGGGCTTCGTGGAGTCGGCCCCCAAGCAGGACGGGCGCAACATGATCATGGTGCTCGGCCCGCACCGCAAGAAGGCCGACGCCAAGGCCGAGGCGAGGGCCGAGAAGGAGACCCGGGCTGCCGCCCGCGCCGCCGAGGAGGCCGAGGAGCGCGACTTCCGCGCTGCACACCAGCCGGGTGGCAAGAAGGAGCGGGGCCGCTCCGAGAACCTCGATCCCGAGATCGAGGCCTGAGACCACCATCCCCCGGTGGTTGAGGTGCGAGGGCCGTCAGGGCCCGAGCCAACAAACCCCCGGCGCCACGACGATGCAGTAGACAGAAAGCGAAGAGACAGATGCCGAAGAACAAGACGCACTCCGGTGCCAGCAAGCGCTTCCGCGTGACCGGCTCGGGCAAGATCCTCCGCCAGAAGACTGGCCTGCGCCACAACCTGGAGAGGAAGCCCTCCAAGGTGACCCGCCGGATGTCCGGCACCACCGAGGTTGCCAAGGCCGACGTCAAGCGCGCCAAGAAGCTGCTGGGTCGCTGACCCCTCGCACCACCCCGATTTCGGGCTAGAGATTTCGAGCAAGGAGAACACGACATGGCACGCGTCAAGCGCGCAGTGAACGCCCACAAGAAGCGCCGCACCACCCTCGACCGGGCCGCCGGCTACCGCGGCCAGCGCTCGCGGCTCTACCGGAAGGCCAAGGAGCAGGTCACCCACTCGCTGGTCTACTCCTACAACGACCGCCGCAAGAACAAGGGCAACTTCCGCCGGCTGTGGATCCAGCGGATCAACGCGGCCGCCCGCGCCGAGGGCCTGACCTACAACCGCTTCATCCAGGGCCTGAACCTGGCCGGCGTCGAGGTCGATCGCAAGATCCTCGCCGACCTCGCCGTCAACGACCCGGCCACCTTCTCGACGCTGGTCGAGACCGCCAAGGCCGCACTGCCCGAGGACGTCAACGCCCCGAAGGCTTCCTGATCTACCCCGGCGTTGACTCCGGTGGTTGAGGATGGCGCGCAGCGCCTGTCTCGAAACCCGCAGCCCCTGACCGTGGGGAACGCCAGGGTCAAGGAGGCTCGCAAGCTCAGCCGCCGTTCGGTACGCATCGAGCGGCGGCTGTTCCTTGCCGACGGACCGAAGGCGGTCGAGGGCGCCCTCGGTGCGCACCTCGACGGCGCGGCCGGCTGTGCGGTCGAGGTGTTCGCCACCACGGCCGCCACCGAGCAGTACGACGAGCTCCGCGCCCTGTCGGCCGGGCGGGACGTCCCCTGGACGACCGTCGAGGACCGCGCGCTCGCGTCGCTGAGCGACAGCGTGACGCCCGCCGGGCTGGTGGCCGTGTGCCGGTTCCTCGACCGGCCTGCGGAGCAGGTGTGGGCGGGCACCGACCTGGTCGCGATCTGCGCCGACGTCCGTGACCCCGGCAACGCCGGCACCGTGATCCGCACCGCCGATGCTGCCGGCGCCGGTGCCGTCGTGCTGGCTGGCCACTCTGTCGATCCGTACAACCCCAAGACCGTCCGTGCGAGCGTCGGCAGCCTGTTCCACCTGCCGGTGGCGATCGCGCCCGACCCGGCCGCCGCCGTCGCCGACGCGCGTGCCGCCGGGCTGACCGTCCTCGCCGCCGACGGTGAGGGTGAGCTCGACCTGTTCGAGTCCGATGACCACCTGCGCGGATCGGTCGCCTGGCTCTTCGGCAACGAGGCCTGGGGGCTCCCCGAGCAGCTCGCCGCGCTGGCCGACCACCGGGTCCGGATCCCGATCGCGGGCCGTGCAGAGAGCCTCAACCTGTCGACCGCCGCCGCGGTCTGCCTCTTCGCCACCTCCCGCGCCCGCCGCTAGGTTGCTGAGCGTGGACGACCCGGGCACCCCTCAGGCGCTGGTCGACGCCCTGCCCGACGGCGTGGTGGTGGCCGACGCGAACGGCCGGGTCGTGCTCGTCTCGGCGCTCGCCGCCCGGATGCTCGGCGCGGACCCGACGACTTCGGTCGGTGCGCCGCTGACCGACGTGCTCGCCCTGCAGGACACCGAGGGCCGCGACTGGTGCGCCGCGAACGTGCCGTACGGCGGCCTCGCGACGCGCACCGGCATCCCCGAGCAGTCGTGGTTGCTCCCGAACGGCACGGAGGTGCTCACGACGGCGCGGGTGACCCGCGGTGGCCGGGGCGGCCCGGTCACGCAGGTGGCGGTCGTGATCCGCAGCGGCCGGGGTCGCGCCCAGCTCGACCGGGAGCGCTCCGACCTGGTCGCCACCGTCGCCCATGAGCTGCGCTCGCCGCTGACCGGCGTGAAGGGGTTCGTGCAGGCCATGCTGAACCGCTGGGACAAGCTCACCGACGAGCAGAAGAAGCTGATGCTCACGACCGTCCACTCCGACTCGGACCGGCTCAGCCGACTGATCGCGGAGCTGCTGGACGTCGCGCGGATCGACACCGGACGGCTCTCGCTCCACACGCGGCCCTGCGACGCCGACCAGCTGGTGGGCCGGGTGGTGGAGTCGGTCCGAGCGGGCACGGCTCGCCCGATCCGGTACGACGCCGCGGACGGCCTGCCGCAGATCGGCGCCGACCCCGACAAGTTCACCCAGGTGGTCACCAACTTGGTCGAGAACGCGGTCCGGCACGGTGAAGGCACCATCACGGTGTCCCTCGTCGCGCTGGACGAGGCTGTCGACCGCCCGGGGATCAGGCTGGTCGTCGAGGACGAGGGCGACGGTATCCCCGAGGAGCTGCGGCGCCGGGTGTTCACGAAGTTCTGGACCAGCGGCGTCCGCGGCGGCTCCGGCCTCGGCATGTACCTCGTCAACGGGCTCACGCGCGCCCAGGGCGGCAGCATCGTGCTGGGCGACGCCGGCTCCGGGGGAGCGCGGGTCGTCGTCGAGTGGCCGGCGGCCCGGATCGGCTGATCTCCACACAACCTTCACGAGTCGACCCCGCCGTCCAGCGCCCCGCGCTCCTACTGTCTCTCCATGGCTCAACGCACCGTGCTCGTGGTCGAGGACGACCGCGTCATCAACGACGCGGTCGCGGACCGGCTGCGCGGGGAGGGGTACGAAGTGGTCCAGGCCTTCGACGGACCCTCTGCCGTCGAGGTGTGCGCAGCCTCCGGCGCGGAGGTTGTCGTGCTCGACGTGATGCTGCCCGGTTTCGACGGCCACGAGGTCTGTCGCCGGATCCAAGCCCGGCGACCGGTCCCGGTGCTGATGTTGACCGCGCGTGACGACGAGTCCGACGTCCTCGTGGGCCTCGCAGTCGGCGCCGATGACTACCTCACGAAGCCGTTCCGGATGCGTGAGGTCGTCGCCCGGATCGCAGCTCTGCTGCGGCGGGTCGACCGGGCGGCGGAGCTCGCGGCCACGCCCGACCGCGCACCACTGACCTGTGGCGACCTCATCGTCGACCCCGGCCGGCGTCGTACGACCGTCGGTGGCCGCGAGGTGCACCTGACCCCGACCGAGTTCGATCTGCTGGTCTGCCTGGCCCGCGACGCGGGCCAGGTGCTCACGCGGGAACGGCTTCTGGCCGAGGTGTGGGACTGGGCCGACGCGTCGGGCACCCGGACGGTCGACAGCCATGTCAAGGCACTGCGGGCGAAGGTGGGCGCCGGTCGGCTGCGCACGGTCCACGGTGTCGGGTATGCCCTGGAGCCCGGCCCATGACCACCTCCTCCCAACCCGCTCGCGTGCACGACGCTGCCCGACCGCTCGAGGCGGTCGGCTCGATCAAGGTCAAGCTCGGGCTGCTGGTCGTCGCGTCCGTCGTGGTCGCGGCGCTGATCGGGGCTACCGGCTCACGCTCCGGCGTGCCGCTGCTCCTGGCACTGCCGGTCGCGGTCGCGCTGGCACTCGGGGTCACCCAGCTCCTGGCGGCCGGGATGGTGGCCCCGCTGCGCGAGATGACCAACGTCGCCCAGGCCATGGCTCGGGGCGACTACTCCGGACGGATCGACACCCAGGCAGCAGACGAGGTGGGCCGCCTGGCGGAGGCGTTCAACTCGATGGCGGAGGATCTCGCCACGGTCGACCGCGAGCGCCGCGACCTCGTGGCGACCGTGTCCCACGAGATCCGCACGCCGCTCGCCGGCCTCACCGCCCTGCTCGAGAACCTCGCCGACGGTGTCGTCGCGAGCGACGGCCCGCACCTGGAGGAGGCGCTCGAGCAGGCCGAGCGGCTGGGGGCGCTCGTCTCGGACCTGCTCGAGCTGTCCCGGTTGGACGCCGGCACCGTCCGCCTCGACGTCCAGCCGATCGGCCTCCGTGACCTGGTCGCCGCAACCGCACGGGAGGTCGCCGCGGGCGGCCGTGACGTGCGCTTCGACGTGCGGGTCCGTGACGGTCTGGGCCTCGCCGGCGATCCGATGCGGCTGCGGCAGCTGCTCACCAACGTGCTCGACAACGCGGCCCGGCACGGCCCAGCGGGAGGAACGGTCCTGGTCACCGCCGGCGAGTCGGGCCGCACTGTCTGGCTCGAGGTGGGGGACTCGGGCCCCGGCGTGGCACCGGCCGATCGGGAACGGGTCTTCGAGCGGTTCGGCACCCTCGCCGACGGCCAGGGTGGGGGCACCGGCCTGGGGCTCGCGATCGCCCGCTGGGTCGCGCAACTGCACGGAGGCAGCCTCCGCTTCGTCGACCCTGCTCCAGACCGCGCCGGCGCCCGGCTGCGCCTCGAGCTCCCTGCCAATCCGCCCGATGCGTCAACCGAGGAGGCCCCGATGACCGCCGCGCCGCCCCCGTCGCCCACCTCGTCCGCGCCCTCGACGCGCCCGCCCGGGCAGACGCCGGGCCCGTTCTCCGGGTCGCCGCCTGGGATCGGCACCCTGTTCGGCCGGTTCTGGCCAGAGCCCGACGGGCTGGACGGCCTGCGCGTGGTGCTGCTCGCCGCCGGCGTCGGGGTCCTGGCCGGCGCGATCATGGCGTTCTCCTTGCCCGGGCTGTCCTGGGTGCTCGTGCTGCTCGCGGCCGGGGGTACGGCGTACGCCACCGCCGAGCGTCGGCGGGACCGGTTCGCGCTCGTCTGCACCGGCCTGAGCGTGCTCCTGGTGCTGCCGCTCGTGCTCCTCGACAACCTCGGAATCGGGACCTTGTGCGTCGTGGCGTCGGCCGCGGTGTTCCTGATCGGCGTGACGGGGGCCCGGACCCTCCCCGGCTTCCTCCTCACCGGGCTCTCGTGGCCGCTGGCCGCGCTCCGTGGCCTGCCGTGGCTCGGCCGCAGCGTGCGCGTGGTCGGGACCGGCGGCCGCTCATCGGCCGTCGCGCGGACCGTGGTCTGGTCCGCCATCGGGCTGGCCGTGTTCGGCGCGTTGTTCGCCTCGGCGGACGTCCTCTTCGCGCGCTGGGTCGATGCGTTGGTCCCGAACGTCAGCTTCGGCAACCTGGTGCTCCGCGGCTTCGTTGCAGTGACCGTCTTCGGGCTGACGCTGGCGGCGGCGTACGTCGCCCTCAACCCACCGGGGGTCGAGCCAGGGACGGCCGCACCACCGCCGCTACAAAACCGCTTCGAGTGGCTCGTGCCCATGCTCATCGTGGACGCCGTCTTCGTCGTGTTCCTGGCCGCGCAGGCAACCGTGGTCTTCGGCGGGCACGACTACCTCGAACGCACGACCGGCATCACCTACGCCGACCACGTGCACCAGGGATTCGGACAGCTCACCGTGGCGACCGCGCTCACCCTGCTCGTGGCCTGGGCGGCGTCCCGACGCGCGGGCCAGGGGCGCGCCGACCAGAACTGGCTGCGGGGAGCGGTCGGGTCGCTGTGCGTGCTCACGCTCGTGGTGGTCGCGTCGGCGATGTACCGGATGCACGTCTACCAGGAGGCCTACGGGTTCACGACGCTGCGGCTCGTCGTCGACGTGTTCGAGGGGTGGCTCGGCGTGGTCGTGTTGGCGGTCATGGTCGCGGGCGCGCTGGGCCGCCGGCGGTGGCTGCCGCGGATCGCGCTGGTCACGGGTGCGGTGGCCCTGCTCGGGCTGGCGGCGGTCAACCCCGACGCGTGGGTGGCCCACCGCAACATCGACCGGTGGGAGCAGACCGGCACGCTGGACGTCGAATACCTGGCCTCGCTCTCGGCCGACGCGGCGCCGGTCATCGCCGACCGGCTGCCGGCCGAGATCGCCGGGTGCGCGCTGCGGTACCTGCCGCAGAACCAGCTCAGCGAGACCAACCGTGACGACTGGCTGGCGTGGAACCTCGGTCGCGCTCGGGCGGAGTCGGCGCTGGCCGGGCTCCAGCTGCCGGCGACGAACGCCGTTACGTGCGACGGCCTGACCGATCCCGGGTGAGGTCTCGGCGGGCTTCTTCCTAGACTTCGCTCCATGTCCGGACCCAACACCGACTACGACCCCGTGCAGGTCGCCCCTCTTGACGAGGCGAACGTAGTCGCGATGCGCGACGCCGCCCTCGCCGCCATCGCCGACGCCGGCGACCTCGCCGCGCTGAAGCAGGCGAGGCTGGACCACGCGGGCGACCGGTCGCCGCTCGCGCTGGCGAACCGTGAGATCGGGGCGCTGCCGCCGCAGGCGCGCAAGGAGGCCGGGCAGCGGGTGGGCCGGGCGAGAGGAGCGGTCAACCAGGCGCTCGCGGCCCGCACTGCCGTGCTCGAGGCCGAGCACGAGGAGCGGATGCTGGTCGAGGAGACCGTCGATGTGACCGTGCCGACCCAGCGCGCTGCGCGCGGGTCGCGGCATCCGATCACTTTGATGCACGAGCTGATCTCCGACATCTTCGTGGCGATGGGCTGGGAGGTGGCCGAGGGCCCGCTGGTCGAGGCCGAATGGCTCAACTTCGACGCCCTCAACCTCGGGCCCGACCACCCTGCCCGGACCCTCCAGGACACCTTCTGGACCGAGCCGGCCGACCACCACGTCGTGCTCCGCACGCAGACCTCGCCGGTGCAGGTGCGCACCATGCTCACCCGGGAGCCCCCCATCTACGTGATCTCGCCGGGTCGGGTCTTCCGCACCGACGAGTACGACGCCACTCACAGCCCGATGTTCCACCAGGTCGAGGGACTCGTCATCGACGAGGGCATCACCATGGCCCACCTCAAGGGGACGCTCGACCACTTCGCAACCCGGCTGTTCGGCGAAGGGGTCACGACCCGGTTCCGCCCGTCGTACTTCCCGTTCACCGAGCCCTCGGCGGAGTTCGACTTCTTGTGCTTCGTGTGTCGCGACGTGCCCGGCGCCCGCGAGGAGTGCCGCACCTGTCGTGGCGAGGGCTGGATCGAGTGGGGTGGCTGCGGCGTGGTCAACCCGCGCGTGCTCACGTCCTGCGGCATCGACCCCGACCGCTTCACCGGCTTCGCGTTCGGCATGGGCATCGACCGGTCGCTGATGCTGCGCTCCGGCGCGTCCGACCTGCGCGCGTTCTTCGAGGGCGACGTGCGCTTCTCCTCGGCCTTCGGAACGGAGCTGTGACCAGGTGAGAGCACCCATCTCATGGATCCGCGAGTACGCCGCTCTGCCGGCCGACCTCGACACCGACACGCTCACCGCGCGACTCACACTGCTCGGGCTCAAGCTCGAGGCGGTGCACAGGGCCGGTGACCACATCTCCGGCCCCCTCGTAGTCGGCCGGGTGCTCACGATGGAGCCCGAGCCCCAGAAGAACGGCAAGACCATCAACTGGTGCACCGTTGATGTCGGCGACGCCAACCGCACGGGTGAGCCTCAGGGCATCGTGTGCGGCGCCCACAACTTCGCCCCGGGCGACCTGGTCGTGGTGGTCCTACCGGGCGGCGTGCTGCCGGGTGGATTCGAGATCAGCGCCCGCAAGACCTACGGACACGTCTCCGCCGGGATGATCTGCTCCTCGCAGGAGCTCGGGCTCGGCGATGACCATGAAGGCATCATCGTGCTGCCGCCCGACGCCGGGCAGCCCGGCGACGACGCGTTCGCGGTGCTGGGTCTCGACGAGGAGGTCCTCGAGTTCGAGATCAACCCCGACCGCGCCTACGCCCTGTCGCTGCGTGGTGTCGCCCGCGAGGCGGCCCTCGGCTTCGACGTACCGTTCACGGACCCCGCCGACCGCGAGGAGCCGCGCTCGGAGGAGGTCGCCCACCCGGTCGAGGTCGCGGCCGACACCCGGTGCGACGTGTTCTCCGGGCGCAGCGTCACCGGCTTCGACCCGGCAGCTCCCACGCCGTCGTGGATGGCGCAGCGGATCCAGCACTGCGGCATGCGGCCGATCTCGCTGGCCGTCGACGTCACCAACTACGTGATGCTCGAGCTCGGGCAGCCGATCCACGGTTTCGACCGCGACCGGCTGTCAGGTCCGATCCGGGTCAGGTTGGCGCAGGAGGGCGAGCGGTTGCGCACGCTCGACGGCGTCGACCGCACGCTCACGGCGGAGGACGTGCTGATCACCGACGACTCCGGCCCGATCGGCCTCGCCGGTGTGATGGGAGGCGAGACGACCGAGCTCTCCGAGACCACGACGAATATCTTCATCGAGGCCGCCCACTGGGACCCGGTCCGGATCTTCCGCACGTCCAAGCGGCACAAGCTGCCGTCCGAGGCGGCCAAGCGTTTCGAGCGCGGCACAGACCCCACGATCACGCTGCGCGCCGCCGACCGGGTGGCCGAGCTGCTGGTGCGGTACGGCGGCGGCACGGTCGAGCCGGGCGTGACCCACGTCGGCGCTCCGGCGCCGCAGCCGTCGATCACGATCGACGACGACCTGCCGTCGCGGATCACCGGCATGGCGATCGACCCCGCCGTGGTCGAGTCCACGCTGACGGCGATCGGGTGCGACGTCTCCCGCGACGCCAACCGGCTCACCGCGACCCGTCCTCCGTGGCGCCCCGACCTGACCGACCCGTTCGACCTGGTCGAGGAGGTGGCGCGGGTCGTGGGGTACGACCGGGTGCCCTCCGTCCTGCTCACCGCGCCGGCCGGTCGCGGCCTGACCCGCGGCCAGCGACTGCGCCGTCGGGTCGGACGGGTGCTCGCCGGGGCCGGGTACGTCGAGGTGATCGACTTCCCGTTCGTCGGTGAGGCCGACTTCGACCGGCTCGGGCTCAGCGCCGGTGACGAGCGGCGGACCACCTTGCGGTTGGCCAACCCGCTGTCGGCCGAGGAACCGGCGATGACGACCACGCTGCTGCCAGGCATCCTCAAGGCCGCGGCACGCAATGCCGGCCACGGCACCTCCAGCTCGGCGTTGTTCGAGGTGGCGAGCGTGACCATCCCGCGAGCCAGTGGCCCGGCGCCGATCTACGGCGTCGACCGGCGGCCGACCGAGGGTGAGTACGACGACCTCCTCAAGGCGCTGCCTGACCAGCCGCTCCACCTCGCGGTGACCCTCAGCGGTGACCGCGAGGCCGCAGGCTGGTGGGGCGAGGGCCGGGCCGCGACGTGGGCCGACGCGATCGACGCGATCCGGGTCGTCGCCGAGGCGCTCGACGTCCGCCTGACCGTGCGCGCCGCCACCCGCGCCCCCTGGCACCCCGGCCGCTGCGCCGAGCTCTCCGTCGACGGGCACGTGCTCGGCCACGCCGGCGAGCTCCACCCGAAGGTCTGCGAGTCTTTCGGCGTCCCGGCTCGCACTGCGGCGGCCGAGATCGACCTCGATGCGCTCCTCGAGCGGGCGGCCGACACGGTCGCCGCCCCGACGTACTCCACGTTCCCAGTGGCCAAGGAGGACGTGGCGCTCGTCGTGGACGCCGACGTGCCGTCCGCAGACGTGGAGGCGGCGCTGCGCGAGGGCGCCGGCGAGCTCTTGGAGTCGGTGCGGCTGTTCGACGTCTACACCGGACCGCAGGTGGCCGAGGGCAAGAAGTCGCTCGCCTTCGCGCTGCGGTTCCGCGCCCCGGACCGCACCCTGACGGAGGAGGAGACCGGCGCCGCCCGTGACGCTGCGGTCCGGCTAGCGGCCGAGCGCTGCGGCGCCGTCCAGCGTTGACCAGTCATTCCCAGGGCCCACCCAACCCGCTGACCGGGCAGTTGTGTCCACACGAGGTGCTGAGTCGTCAATTGATCGGCTGGTGGACCACCTGCCGGAAGTGGTCGACGATCTTGAGGTCGCCGGCCAGGTGGATGTCGGCGCCGTCGCCGCGCCGCCAGAGCCGTTTGAGCAGCTGCTCGCTCGTGCCGCTGATCACCGCGTCGGGCTCGGCGTCCGGCTCCGCCACGACGTGGATGTCGTTCTCGTCGTGGTGGATGCCCTCGGGGTCAGTCCCGGAGAACCGGCCCAGCTGTACCCACACCGACTCATCGGTGTCGGTGACGTCGAGCCGCAGGTAGTGGGGGAGCGGGCTGAACCGGCCCCAGTCGGGGCAACCGCCGTACATGACGTCGAGCACCTCGTCGACGCCGTCGGTCGCCAGTCGCTGGTCGAGCGGGCTGCTCGCGCCGGCGGTCTGCTCCGCGTCGATGCGGTGCACCAGCGACTCGAGCGCCTGCCTGCGCATGATGAACCCGACCGTGTGGTCGTCGGACCAGGTCCAGGCCGGGTCGGCCGGGTCGGCGCCGGCGAGGGCCTCGCCCAACGCGGTGGAGTGTTCGTCGAAGCCGGCCAGCAGGTCCTCGTACGTCGAGGGCCGCTTCGGGTCGGGGTAGTCGTCCGGTGATGCGGGGCGATGCTGGACGACGAACGTCCAGAAGTCCTGGACGCCCGTGAGGTGCCACAGCAGGTCGGTGGCGTTCCAGTCAGGGCAGCCAGGCACCCGGGCAAGCGGGTCGCAAGACGAAAGCACCTCGCGGAATCGTGACGATTCGGACGCGAGGTGCGAGAGGTAGTCCTCGGTGTCGAGCTTCATCCTCCGAGGCTAGGCCGGGTCCGGGCGGCCGCGCTACGGGTCCGCGGCGGCAAATCGGGCGGCGTCCCGCCAGCCGAACCCGGTGCCGATGAACATTCCGTGGAGTGTATGGTCATGCACATGTCGTTCAGGGTCGCCGTCGCAGGAGCCAGTGGGTACGCCGGGGGAGAGGTGCTACGCCTGCTGCTCGGCCACCCGGACGCCGAGATCGGCACGTTGACCGCCGGCAGCAACGCGGGCGAGCCACTCGGCGCTCTCCAGCCGCATCTGCTGCCGCTGGCCGAGCGGGTCCTCGAGGCGACGACGCCCGAGACGCTCGCCGGCCATGACGCCGTGGTGCTTGCGCTGCCTCACGGCCAGTCCGGACCGATCGCGGCCGCCCTCGGTGACGACACGGTCGTCGTGGACTGCGGCGCCGACTTCCGGCTGCGCGACCCGGGCGCCTGGGACGCGTTCTACGGCGGCACCCACGCCGGCGCCTGGCCCTACGGCCTGCCGGAGCTGCCCGGCCAACGCGAGCTGCTCACGGGCGCGCGCCGGATCGCGGTCCCAGGCTGCTACCCGACCGTGTCGACCCTGGCTCTCGCGCCCGCGCTCGCCGCCGGTCTGGTCGAGCCCGACCTCGTCGTGGTCGCCGCGTCCGGCACCAGCGGCGCCGGCAAGGCGGCCAAGCCGCACTTGCTCGGCAGCGAGGTGATGGGCAGCGCCAGCGCCTACGGCGTCGGCGGCGTCCACCGGCACACCCCCGAGATCGTCCAGAACCTGACCACCCTGGCCGACGGTCCGGTCAGCGTCAGCTTCACCCCGACGCTGGTGCCGATGGCTCGCGGGATCCTGGCCACCTGCTCGGCCCCGCTGCGCGGCGACGTCACCGCTGACGAGGCGCACGCGGCGTACTCGAAGGCGTACGCCGACGAGCCGTTCGTGCACGTCCTGCCGCCCGGTCGGTGGCCGCAGACGCAGTCGGTGCTGGGCTCCAACGCGGTCCAGGTCCAGGTCACTGTTGATCAGGCCGCGCGACGGCTGGTCGCGGTCGGCGTGGTCGACAACCTCGCCAAGGGCACCGGCGGCGCCGCCGTCCAGTGCCTCAACCTGGCGCTCGGTGTCGAGGAGACGACCGGCCTGACGACGGTCGGCATCGCACCATGACCTCCACCCCATTCGAAGGGAGAGCTGCGCTCCGTATGTGCACGTCGAACGGGGACCCCCGATGAGCGTCACCTCACCCCAGGGCTTCCGCGCGTCCGGCGTTGCGGCAGGACTCAAGAGCACCGGCGCCCGCGACGTGGCGCTCGTCGTCAACGACGGCCCCCGCCACGACTCCGCCAGCGTCTTCACCGCCAACCGCTGCAAGGCCAACCCGGTGCTGTGGAGTGAGCAGGTGGTCCGCGACGGAGTCGTCCGGGCGGTCGTCCTCAACTCAGGCGGTGCCAACTGCTACACCGGCCCCGAAGGCTTCCAGACGACGCACGCCGTCGCGGAGCAGGTTGCGGGTCACCTCGGCATCGGCGCGCTGGACGTGGTGGTGTGCTCGACCGGCCTGATCGGGCTCGCCAACGATCGCGCCGCGGTCCTAGCCGGTGTCGACGCGGCGTACGACGCCCTCGGCCCGGACGGTGGCGCCAACGCGGCCGGCGCGATCATGACCACCGACTCGGTCCCCAAGCAGGTCGTCATCGAGGGGGCCGGGTGGAGCGTCGGCGGCATGGCCAAGGGTGCCGGCATGCTAGCGCCGCAGCTGGCGACGATGCTGGTCGTCCTCACCACCGACGCCGCCGCAGGCTCCGCGGACCTCGACGTCGCGCTGCGCGCGGCGACTCGCGTCTCGTTCGACCGGCTGGACTCCGACGGCTGCATGTCGACCAACGACACCGTGACGGTCCTGGCGAGCGGCGCCAGCGGCATCACCCCGACCCTCGACGCCCTCACCGAGGCGCTCACCCGAGCCTGCGCCGAGCTCGCGATGCAGCTGCTCGCCGACGCCGAGGGCGCCGACCACGAGATCGCGATCTCGGTTCGCAACGCCGCCACCGAGGACGACGCGGTCGCGGTCGGGCGCAGCGTCGCGCGCAGCAATCTCTTCAAGGCCGCGGTCTTCGGCAACGACCCGAACTGGGGCCGGGTGCTGGCCTCCATCGGCACCACCGACGCCGTCTTCGACCCGGCCGACCTCGACGTCGCGATGAACGGCGTCTGGGTGTGCCGGAAGTCGACCCCGGCCGCCGACCCGGCCACCGTCGACCTCACCGGCCGCGACGTCACCGTGACGATCGACCTGAAGTCCGGCACCGAACGCGCCACGGTCTGGACCAACGACCTCACCCACGCCTACGTCCACGAGAACAGCGCCTACAGCTCATGAGCGACATGAACGACTTGACCGCCCTCACCCGCCACCACGAGAAGGCCTCGGCGAAGGCCCGGGTCCTCGCGGGTGCGCTGCCGTGGCTGAAGCGCTACAGCGGCAAGACGATCGTCGTGAAGTACGGCGGCAACGCGATGACCGATGACACGCTCAAGCAGGCGTTCGCCGAGGACATCGCGTTCCTGCGGTTCGCCGGGTTCCGGCCGGTCGTCGTCCACGGCGGCGGGCCGCAGATCTCGAGCATGCTCGACAGGCTCGGCATCGAGTCGGAGTTCCGCGGCGGACTGCGCGTCACCACTCCGGAAGCGATGGACGTCGTCCGGATGGTGCTCGTCGGCCAGGTCCAGCGCGAGCTGGTCGGTCTGATCAACGACCACGGGCCGCTGGCCGTCGGCCTGTCCGGTGAGGACGCCGGCCTGTTCACGGCCAAGCCCACCAACACCATCGTCGACGGCGAGGAGGTCGACCTCGGCCTCGTCGGGGAGGTCGCCTCCGTGCGCCCCGAGGCCGTCAACGACCTGGTCGCGGCCGGCCGGATCCCGGTGATCTCCAGCGTCGCGCCCGACGCAGCCGGCCGGGTCCACAACGTCAATGCCGACACCGCCGCCGCCGCGCTGGCGGTCGCCCTCGGCGCCGAGAAGCTGCTCGTGCTCACCGACGTCGAGGGTCTCTACCGCGACTGGCCCGAGAGCGACGACGTCATCCAGGAGATCAGTCCGGAGTCGCTCGCGGAGCTGATGCCGAGCCTGGCCAGCGGGATGGTCCCCAAGATGGAGGCCTGCCTGCAGGCGGTCACGGGCGGCGTCGCCAAGGCGACCGTCGTCGACGGCCGCGAGCCGCACGCCGTCCTGCTCGAGCTGTTCACCGACGAGGGCATCGGCACCCAGGTGCTGCCCGGCGTCGCCACCAGGATCCGGAAGGCACTCGCATGACGGGCACCACCGTCCAGGACCGGTACGCCGGGGCGCTGATGAACACCTTCGGCCCGCCGCGCCTGACGCTGGTGCGAGGTGATGGCGCCCGGGTGTGGGACGACACCGGCCGGGAGTTCCTCGACCTCTTCGGCGGCATCGCCGTCAACGCCCTCGGGCACGGCCACCCGGCGCTGGTCGACGCGGTGACCACCCAGCTGCGCACGCTGGGCCATGTCTCCAACTTCTTCGCGACCGAGCCGCAGGTGACGCTCGCCGAGCGGCTGCTGGCCCTGCTGGGCGCGTCGGGCACCTCCGGCCGGGTGTTCTTCGCGAACTCCGGCGCCGAGGCCAACGAGGCCGCCCTCAAGCTGACCCGCCGTACCGGCCGCACCCACCTGGTCGCCGCCGAGGGCTGCTTCCACGGCCGCACGATGGGCTCGCTGGCCCTGACCCACAAACCCGCGTTCCGCGAGCCGTTCGAGCCGCTGCCCGGACACGTTACCTGGGTGCCGTACGGCCAAGCCGAGGCGCTGGCGGCCGCGGTGTCTGACGAGACGGCAGCCGTGGTCCTGGAGCCGATCCAGGGCGAGGCGGGCGTCGTCGTACCGCCCGACGGCTACCTCGCGGCAGCCCGCCGGATCGCGAGCGAGCGCGGCGCGCTGCTGTGGCTCGACGAGGTGCAGACCGGCATCGGCCGGACGGGGGAGTGGTTCGCCCACGACCCGGCCGTCCGTCCCGACGTCGTCACGCTCGCCAAGGGCCTCGGCGGCGGCATCCCGATCGGCGCGTGCGTCGGCCTCGGCGACGCGGGCGCGCTGCTCGGCCCCGGCCACCACGGCAGCACCTTCGGCGGCAACCCGGTGGCCAGCGCCGCGGCGCTCGCCGTCCTGGACACGATCGAGAAGGAGGGCCTGCTCGACGCCGCCCGCGACCGTGGCGCCCAGCTGACCGAGGCGCTCGCCGCGGCGGAGCAGGTCGTCGAGGTCACGGGCCGCGGGCTGCTGCTCGCTGCACACCTGGCCGACGAGACCGCGCCGCAGGTCGTGACTCGAGGCCAGGAACGCGGCTTCCTCCTGAACAACACCGGGCCCGACCGGCTGCGGTTCGCGCCACCGCTGACCGTCACCGAGGGCGACCTCGCGCGGTTCGCCGATGCGTGGTGCGACCTCGTCGCTGACCCAGATCGCGAGGAGCAACCATGACCCGCCACTTCCTGGCCGACGACGACCTGACCCCCGCCGAGCAGGCCGACGTGCTCGCGTTGGCGGCCAGCCTCAAGACGACGCCGTACGACGCCACCCCGCTCGCCGGACCGCAGACGGTCGCGATGATCTTCGACAAGCCCACCCTCCGGACCCAGGCCAGCTTCGCTGCAGCGATCGCCGAGCTCGGAGGCAACCCCATGCTGGTCGACGGGAAGCTGGCCGGGATCGGAGTCCGGGAGTCGGTCGCCGACGTCGCACGCGTCCTGGGCCGCCAGGCCTCGATGATCGTGTGGCGCACCTACGGGCAGGACCGGATCGAGGAGATGGCCGAGTACGCCGGCGTGCCGGTGGTCAACGCCCTGACCGACGACTACCACCCGTGCCAGCTGCTGGCCGACCTGCTGACCGTGCAGGAGCACCGCGGCCCGCTGGCCGGCCAGACCGTCGCCTTCGTCGGCGACGGTGCCTGCAACATGGGCAACTCCTGGCTGCTGGCCGGCGCCACCGCCGGGCTCCATGTGCGGATCGGTGCGCCCGAGGGGTACACGCCTGACCAGACGATGGTCGACCGCGCGGCGGCGATCGCCGAGACCACCGGCGGCTCGGTGGCCCTGGAGGCCGACCCCGAGCGCGCGGTCAGCGGTGCCGACGCGGTCGTCACCGACACCTGGGTCTCGATGGGCAGGGAGGACGAGGCCGAGAGCCGGCTGGCGGTCTTCGGCCCGTACCGCGTGACCACCGACCTGTTCACCCGCGCCCAGGATGACGCGATCCTGCTGCACTGCCTACCGGCGTACCGCGGCAAGGAGGTCGACGCCGAGCTCCTCGACGGCCCGCACAGCGTCATCTGGGACGAGGCGGAGAACCGGAGGCACGCCCAGAAGGCGATCATGGCGTGGCTGCTCGACCGGGGAGGCCCCGATGACTGACGCCGCTCTTCGGCCTCGCACCAAGAACGCCCGCCACCAGCGCATCGTCGAGCTGGTCACGCACCACGAGGTGCGCTCCCAGACCGAGCTCGCCGACCTGCTCGCGGCCAGCGGGCTGCACGTCACCCAAGCCACGCTCAGCCGTGACCTGGTCGAGCTCGACGCGGTCAAGGTGCGCGGCCAGTCCGGCGCACTCGTCTACGCCGTGCCCGGCGAGGGTGGCGACCGCCGGCCGACCGCGCCGGGGGAGAGCGCCGCGGCCACCCAGCGGCTGTCCCGCCTGTGCAACGAGCTGCTGGTCAGTGCCGAGGCCAGCGCCAACCTGGTGGTGCTCCGTACCCCGCCCGGCGCCGCCCAGTTCCTGGCCAGCGCATTCGACAAGGCCGAGCTGCCCGACGTCCTCGGCGTCATCGCCGGCGACGACACGGTGCTGGTGATCGGCCGAGTGCCGCAGGGCGGCGATGCACTCGCCCGCCACTTCCTGCAGCTCGCCGACTCCCACGGCACCGTCACCGCAACCCTTGTCCCCAACGACTCCGAAGGAACCAGCCCGTGAGCAAGGTCCTCGTCTCCCTGCCGGTCGGCGAGCACGTCGGCATCGCGTTCTCCGGCGGCCTCGACACCTCGGTCGCGGTCGCCTGGATGCGCGAGAAGGGCGCGATCCCGTGCACCTACACCGCCGACCTCGGCCAGTACGACGAGCCCGACATCGGCAGCGTCCCGGACCGTGCGCTCGAGTACGGCGCCGAGCTGGCCCGCGCCGTCGACTGCAAGCCGCAGCTGGTGGCCGAGGGGCTCGCCGCGATGGTGTGCGGCGCGTTCCACATCCGGTCCGGCGGCCGCGCGTACTTCAACACCACTCCGCTCGGCCGCGCCGTCACCGGCACCATGCTGGTCCGCGCGATGCACGAGGACGGCGTTGACATCTGGGGCGACGGCTCGACCTTCAAGGGCAACGACATCGAGCGGTTCTACCGCTACGGCCTGCTCGCCAACCCCGACCTGCGCATCTACAAGCCCTGGCTGGACGCAGACTTCGTCCACGAGCTCGGCGGCCGCACCGAGATGAGCCAGTGGCTCACCGAGCGTGACCTGCCCTACCGCGCTGCTGAGGAGAAGGCCTACTCCACCGACGCCAACATCTGGGGCGCCACCCACGAGGCCAAGACCCTCGAGCACCTCGACGTCTCGCTGGAGACGGTCGAGCCGATCATGGGTGTGAAGTTCTGGGATCCCCTGGTCGAGATCGCGCCCGAGGACGTCACGGTCCGGTTCGAGGGCGGGCGGCCGGTCGCGGTCAACGGCATGCGGTACGACGACCCGGTCGCCCTCGTCCACGAGGTCAACGCGATCGGCGGCCGGCACGGCCTCGGCATGTCCGACCAGATCGAGAACCGGATCATCGAGGCCAAGTCGCGCGGCATCTACGAAGCACCGGGGATGGCGCTGCTCTGGATCGCCTACGAGCGCCTCCTGAACGCGATCCACAACGAGGACACGATCGCGACCTACCACGACGAGGGGCGTCGCCTCGGCCGGTTGCTGTACGAGGGCCGCTGGCTCGACCCCCAGGCGCTGATGCTGCGCGAGTCGATCCAACGCTGGATCGCGTCCCTGGTCACCGGCGAGGTGACGGTGCGGCTGCGCCGCGGCGAGGACTACACGGTGCTGCGCACCGAGGGGCCGGAGTTCTCCTACCACCCCGACCGGCTGTCGATGGAACGCACCGACAACGCCGCGTTCGGCCCCACCGACCGGATCGGCCAGCTCACGCTGCGCAACCTCGACATCGCCGACTCCCGCTCCAAGCTGGAGCTCTACGCCCAGCAGCCGCTCGACGAGGGCCAGGTGCTGGTCGAGAACGGCACGCTGTACGGCGAGCTCGAGCCGGGCGGCTTCGGCCGTATCACCGCCAACCCGGCCGCCGCCGACGCCGAGGACGAAGCGCTCGACCACGCCGCGATGGAGTTCGGGACCGACTGATGGCGGAGCGGCACGGCACCAACGAAGGCAAGCTGTGGGGCGGCCGGTTCACGGGCGGGCCGTCACCGGAGCTCGAGGCGCTGTCGCGGTCGACGCACTTCGACTGGCGGCTCGCTCTGTACGACATCGCGGGCTCGCACGCCCACGCACGGGCGCTCGCCGCAGCCGGGCTGCTGACGGAGGGCGACGAGGCCGAGCTCCACCGCGGGCTCGACCTGCTCGCGCAGCGGTATACCGACGGCATCCTGCACCCCGACCCCGCCGACGAGGACGTCCACGGCGCGCTGGAGAGGTTGCTGCTCGAAGAGGTCGGTCCCGACGTCGGCGGCCGACTACGTGCCGGGAGGTCGCGCAACGACCAGATAGCCACGCTGTTCCGCTCGTTCCTGGTCGACCACGCCACGACCGTCGCTGGGCTGGTGCTGGACGTGGTGGAGGCACTGGCCACGCAGGCGCGGGCGCACCTCGACGTGATCATGCCCGGCCGCACGCACCTGCAGCACGCCCAGCCGGTGCTGTTGTCCCATCACCTGCTCGCCCTCGCCTGGCCGCTGCTGCGCGACGTCGATCGGCTGGCCGACTGGCGCCGCCGTACGGCCGCAGAGTCGCCGTACGGCTCCGGGGCGCTCGCGGGGTCGAGCCTCGGGCTCGACCCGCTGCTGGTGGCCGCCGAGCTCGGCTTCGACGGCTCGTCGGCCAACTCGCTGGACGGCACCGCCAGCCGCGACTTCGTCGCCGAGCTCGCCTACGTCACCGCCCAGATCGGGGTCGACGTCAGCCGGCTCGCCGAGGACGTGATCCTGTGGTCGACCCGCGAGTTCGACTTCGTCGTGCTGCACGACTCGTGGTCGACCGGGTCGAGCATCATGCCCCAGAAGAAGAACCCGGACATCGCCGAGCTCGCCCGCGGCAAGGCTGGCCGCCTCGTCGGAAACCTCTCCGGCCTCCTGGCCACGCTCAAGGCGCTGCCGCTCGCCTACAACCGCGACCTCCAGGAGGACAAGGAGCCGGTCTTCGACTCCATCGACACCCTGGAAGTGCTGCTGCCTGCCGTCACCGGGATGGTCGCGACGCTCACGTTCAACACCGAGCGGATGCACGAGCTCGCCCCGCAGGGCTTCTCACTCGCGACCGATATCGCGGAATGGCTGGTCCGCGAGGGTGTCCCGTTCCGGGTCGCCCACGAGGTGGCGGGCGGCTGCGTCCGGGCGTGCGAGGAGCGCGGCATCGACCTCCACGAGCTCTCCGACGACGACCTGACCGCGATCTCGCCGGAGCTGACACCGGCTGTCCGAGCCGTGCTGACGGTCGAGGGGTCCGTGGCCTCCCGCAACGGCCGAGGTGGGACCGCACCCGACCGCGTCCGTGAACAGCTGGCCGAGCTGACGGCGGTCGCGGAGCGGCACCGGACGGACCTTGCCTGAGCTCCGCGACCTCCTCGCTGGGCCGGTCCTCGAGGTCGCGCCCCGGCTGCTGGGTGGCACCCTCCGTCACCGCGACGTGGCGGTGCGGCTCACCGAGGTCGAGGCGTACGACGGTCCGGACGACCCGGGGTCCCACGCCTTCCGCGGCCGGACCCCCCGCAACCAGGTGATGTTCGGCCCGCCCGCACACCTGTACGTCTACTTCACATACGGGATGCACCACTGCTGCAACGTCGTGGTCGGACCGGCGGGCAGACCCAGCGCGGTGCTGCTTCGCGCGGGCGAGGTCGTCGAGGGTCTGGACGTGGCGCGCGCCCGCCGGCCGCGGTCGTCCGAACGTGACCTGGCGCGCGGTCCGGCGCGGCTGTGCCAGGCGCTCGCGATCACGCGGGACCAGGACGGTGCGGACCTGACCCGCGGGGAGCTGACCCTGACCCTCGGCGAGCCGGTCGAACGCGTGGAGACCGGGCCGCGGGTGGGGCTCCGCGGTGCCCCGGAACGCCCCTGGCGGTACTGGCTTCCGGGGGAGCGGACGGTCTCGTCGTACCGTCCCGCGAAGTCCCTCTGACCCCTTCGCCGGGCCATCCGCGACCCGATTTGGGACCCGCTCGGACCGCTGCTACCGTTGCTCCCGCACGACCGCGGCGAGGCAGGTTCCAGGTCGGCTTTTCAAGTTGACGCAAGCCGTGCCCGCCGGTAAGTTTGTGCAGGTTGCCCCGACACGCGCCCGCAAGGGCTTGTGTCGGTGTGCGTGTGATGTTTGAGAACTCAACAGTGTGTTTATGTCGATGGGATTAGTTTGTGTGCCCTGATCATTTTTTGGTTTGGGTTGTTTTTTGATGACATGATTCTGGACAGTTTTGTTTTACTGTCGGGGTTTGTTGTTGTCGGGGTTTGATGCTTTTTGTAGTTTTTCTATGGAGAGTTTGATCCTGGCTCAGGACGAACGCTGGCGGCGTGCTTAACACATGCAAGTCGAGCGGAAAGGCCCTTTCGGGGGTACTCGAGCGGCGAACGGGTGAGTAACACGTGAGTAATCTGCCCTTCACTTTGGGATAGCTCCCGGAAACGGGGATTAATACCGGATATGACCATTCCAGGCATCTGGTGGTGGTGGAAAGTTTTTCGGTGGGGGATGTGCTCGCGGCCTATCAGCTTGTTGGTGGGGTAATGGCCTACCAAGGCTTCGACGGGTAGCCGGCCTGAGAGGGTGACCGGCCACACTGGGACTGAGACACGGCCCAGACTCCTACGGGAGGCAGCAGTGGGGAATATTGGACAATGGGCGGAAGCCTGATCCAGCAACGCCGCGTGAGGGATGACGGCCTTCGGGTTGTAAACCTCTTTCAGCACCGGCGAAGCGCCCGTGAGGGTGGTGACGGTAGGTGCAGAAGAAGGACCGGCCAACTACGTGCCAGCAGCCGCGGTAATACGTAGGGTCCGAGCGTTGTCCGGAATTATTGGGCGTAAAGGGCTCGTAGGCGGTTTGTCGCGTCGGGAGTGAAATCACCGGGCTTAACTCGGTGCTTGCTTTCGATACGGGCAGACTGGAGGCATGCAGGGGAGAACGGAATTCCTGGTGTAGCGGTGAAATGCGCAGATATCAGGAGGAACACCGGTGGCGAAGGCGGTTCTCTGGGCATGTCCTGACGCTGAGGAGCGAAAGTGTGGGGAGCGAACAGGATTAGATACCCTGGTAGTCCACACCGTAAACGTTGGGCGCTAGGTGTGGGATCCATTCCACGGGTTCCGTGCCGTAGCTAACGCATTAAGCGCCCCGCCTGGGGAGTACGGCCGCAAGGCTAAAACTCAAAGGAATTGACGGGGGCCCGCACAAGCGGCGGAGCATGCGGATTAATTCGATGCAACGCGAAGAACCTTACCTGGGTTTGACATACACCCTGCCGCCTCAGAGATGGGGCTTCTTTTGGGGGTGTACAGGTGGTGCATGGCTGTCGTCAGCTCGTGTCGTGAGATGTTGGGTTAAGTCCCGCAACGAGCGCAACCCTCGTCCTATGTTGCCAGCGGCTCCCTTCGGGGAGGCCGGGGACTCATGGGAGACTGCCGGGGTCAACTCGGAGGAAGGTGGGGATGACGTCAAGTCATCATGCCCCTTATGTCCAGGGCTTCACGCATGCTACAATGGCCGGTACAGAGGGCTGCGATCCCGTGAGGGGGAGCGAATCCCTAAAAGCCGGTCTCAGTTCGGATTGGGGTCTGCAACTCGACCCCATGAAGTCGGAGTCGCTAGTAATCGCAGATCAGCAACGCTGCGGTGAATACGTTCCCGGGCCTTGTACACACCGCCCGTCACGTCACGAAAGTCGGCAACACCCGAAGCCCATGGCCCAACCCGCTTGCGGGAGGGAGTGGTCGAAGGTGGGGCTGGCGATTGGGACGAAGTCGTAACAAGGTAGCCGTACCGGAAGGTGCGGCTGGATCACCTCCTTTCTAAGGAGCACACCCACGCCTACCGGGCGCGGCCGGCGTTCGTCGGTCGGTACCGGTGGGCATTCGTTGGGGTGTTCACTAGTGGAAGTTCTGTCGACTCCCCGCTCGGGCCTTGGCTCGGGTGGGGGCACACTGTTGGGGTTCTGAGACCTCACCGCACGGGCCCCGCCGCCCAGGTCCGCCCCTTCTCGTTGATCGTTGAGGGGGGTTGCCCGGGTGGTGGTGGCTGGGCGGTGGTCTTGAGGGTCCCGGCCATACCGGCCGTCGGGTTGTTGAGCGTGAGCTTGCCCGGTGGGTGGGTGGTGTGGGGTTGTTGTTTGAGATGTGAATAGTGGACGCGAGCATCTCCACCGGATGGAGTCTGCCTGCCTGGCGGTTGCTGGGTGGGTGGGGTTGGTCCGGTGGAATGTATGAATGTAGATCTGTGTAGATCTGTGCATGACGGCCCGGTCCCGTGCCCGTTGTTGGTTCGCCGGTTGATTCCGGTTGGTTCGGCGGTTGGTTCGGGTGGTGGTTGTCGTGTGAGTTTCTTTTGTGGCGTGCCGTCGTGGCCGGTGCCGTGTCGTGCCCTGGGTGGACCGTGTGGTCTGTTGATCGTGTGGTCTGTTGATCGTGTGGTCTGTTGATCGTGTGGTCTGTTGTGTGGGGTGTGGTGTGGTGTTGGTGGCGGCAAGCTGTGAAGGGCACATGGTGGATGCCTTGGCATCGAGAGCCGATGAAGGACGTTGGAGCCTGCGATAAGCCCTGGGGAGTTGGCAACCGAGCTGTGATCCGGGGGTGTCCGAATGGGGAAACCCAGCACGAGTCATGTCGTGTTACCTGCGCCTGAATGTATAGGGCGTGTGGAGGGAACGTGGGGAAGTGAAACATCTCAGTACCCATAGGAAGAGAAAACAATTGTGATTCCGAGAGTAGTGGCGAGCGAAATCGGATGAGGCTAAACCTTGGGTGTGTGATACCCGGCAGGGGTTGCATCCGGGGGGTTGTGGGAGCGTTTGTGTCTGGTCTGCCGGCTGGGCGCGCAGTGAGAAAGTGTGTGTGAAGGTGAAGTCCCTTGGAAGGGGGCGCCGGAGAGGGTGAGAGTCCCGTAACTGTAAGCATGCGCCTGCGTATGATGTTTCCCAAGTAACACGGAACCCCTGAAATTCCGTGTGAATCTGGCGGGACCACCCGTTAAGCCTAAATACTCCTCGATGACCGATAGCGGACCAGTACCGTGAGGGAAAGGTGAAAAGTACCCCTGGCGGGGAGTGAAATAGTACCTGAAACCGTGTGCCTACAATCCGTCAGAGCCTGGGCCCTCCCTCCTTGTGGGGTGGGGTGGTGGGTGATGGCGTGCCTTTTGAAGAATGAGCCTGCGAGTTTGCGGTGTGTTGCGAGGTTAACCCGTGTGGGGTAGCCGTAGCGAAAGCGAGTCCTAATAGGGCGTTTCAGTAGCGCGCTCAAGACCCGAAGCGAAGTGATCTATCCATGGGCAGGTTGAAGCGTCGGTAAGACGACGTGGAGGACCGAACCCACTTAGGTTGAAAACTGAGGGGATGACCTGTGGATAGGGGTGAAAGGCCAATCAAACTTCGTGATAGCTGGTTCTCCCCGAAATGCATTTAGGTGCAGCGTTGTGTGTTTCTTGCCGGAGGTAGAGCACTGGATAGCCGATGGGCCCGACCAGGTTACTGACGTTAGCCAAACTCCGAATGCCGGTAAGTGAGAGCGCAGCAGTGAGACGGCGGGGGATAAGCTCCGTCGTCGAGAGGGAAACAGCCCAGACCATCAGCTAAGGCCCCTAAGCGGTGACTAAGTGGAAAAGGATGTGGAGTCGCAGTGACAACCAGGAGGTTGGCTTGGAAGCAGCCACCCTTGAAAGAGTGCGTAATAGCTCACTGGTCAAGTGATTCCGCGCCGACAATGTAGCGGGGCTCAAGTCATCCGCCGAAGCTATGGCATTCACACACGTAACCTAGTCGCGCGCCCTGTTTCGGCAGTGGTGTGTGGTTCAGGGGTGTGGATGGGTAGGGGAGCGTCGTGTCGCGTGTGAAGCTGCCGAGTGATCGAGTGGTGGATGCGACACGAGTGAGAATGCAGGCATGAGTAGCGAATCACGGGTGAGAAACCCGTGCGCCGAATGATCAAGGGTTCCAGGGTCAAGCTAATCTGCCCTGGGTAAGTCGGGACCTAAGGCGAGGCCGACAGGCGTAGTCGATGGACAACGGGTTGATATTCCCGTACCGGCAATGTAGCGACCCTGACGAGGCCGGTGATGCTAACCACCCGATGCCCCGCTATCACCACGTCCGCTCTTCGGAGTGGGGGTGGGTGTGGGGTGGAGCGTGGGACCCGAACCGGTAGTAGTCAAGCGATGGGGTGACGCAGGAGGGTAGCCCAACCACGGCGATGGTTGTCCGTGGCCAAGCATGCAGCACGAGTCCTAGGCAAATCCGGGGCTCTCACTTGGATGTGGAGTGTGAGGTGTGATGGGGAGCCGTACAGGCGAAGTGGGTGATCCCATGCTGTCGAGAAAAACCTCTAGCGAGCTATGCGCCGCCCGTACCCCAAACCGACTCAGGTGATCAGGTAGAGAATACCAAGGCGATCGAGTGAACCATGGTTAAGGAACTCGGCAAAATGCCCCCGTAACTTCGGGAGAAGGGGGACCCGGATCGTGAACCCACTTGCTGGGGGAGCGTGAGGGGTCGCAGAGACCAGGCCCAAGCGACTGTTTACTAAAAACACAGGTCCGTGCGAAGTTGTAAGACGATGTATACGGACTGACTCCTGCCCGGTGCTGGAAGGTTAAGAGGACCCGTGAGGTGGCAATCTGATTGCTACCGAGGCGGAGAATTTAAGCCCCAGTAAACGGCGGTGGTAACTATAACCATCCTAAGGTAGCGAAATTCCTTGTCGGGTAAGTTCCGACCTGCACGAATGGAGTAACGACTTGGGCGCTGTCTCAACCATGGACTCGGCGAAATTGCAGTACGAGTAAAGATGCTCGTTACGCGCGGCAGGACGGAAAGACCCCGGGACCTTTACTATAGTTTGGTATTGGTGTTTGGTTCGGCTTGTGTAGGATAGGTGGGAGACCGTGAAACCTTCACGCCAGTGGAGGTGGAGTCAACGTTGAAATACCACTCTGGTCGTACTAGATGTCTAACCTAGGACCATGATCTGGTTCAGGGACAGTGCCTGATGGGTAGTTTAACTGGGGCGGTTGCCTCCTAAAGAGTAACGGAGGCGCTCAAAGGTTCCCTCAGCCTGGTTGGCAATCAGGTGGCGAGTGTAAGTGCACAAGGGAGCTTGACTGTGAGACAGACATGTCGAGCAGGGACGAAAGTCGGAACTAGTGATCCGGCCACGGCATGTGGAAGCGTGGTCGCTCAACGGATAAAAGGTACCCCGGGGATAACAGGCTGATCTTCCCCAAGAGTCCATATCGACGGGATGGTTTGGCACCTCGATGTCGGCTCGTCGCATCCTGGGGCTGGAGTAGGTCCCAAGGGTTGGGCTGTTCGCCCATTAAAGCGGCACGCGAGCTGGGTTTAGAACGTCGTGAGACAGTTCGGTCCCTATCCGCCGCGCGCGCAGGAAACTTGAGAAAGGCTGTCCCTAGTACGAGAGGACCGGGATGGACGAACCTCTGGTGTGCCAGTTGTCCCGCCAGGGGCACGGCTGGTTAGCTACGTTCGGAAGTGATAACCGCTGAATGCATCTAAGCGGGAAGCACGTTTCAAGATGAGGTTTCCCACCCCCATAACAGGGGGGTAAGGCCCCCACCAGAACAGTGGGTCGATAGGCCGGAGGTGTACAGCAGCAATGCCCAGCCGACCGGTACTAATAGGCCGAGGGCTTGCCCCACCCACACCACACCACACCAACCCCACACGGCCCACCACGGCCCACACGGGCCCAACGGGCCACCGGGGAACGGCGTGGACAGTGTGCGGGTCACCGGCACCCACAAACCGAAACACAGAAACACAAACAGTTCACCGCGTCCACTAGACACATCCCAACCAACACACCCCCGGAACACCCGGGCACAACACACATGAAAAGTTGGTTGACAAAGTTACGGCGGCCATAGCGAACGGGAAACACCCGGACCCATCCCGAACCCGGAAGTTAAGCCGTTCAGCGCCGATGGTACTGCACCCGAGAGGCTGTGGGAGAGTAGGACGCCGCCGGACATTCTTTTGATCGAGGGCCACCCGCGAGGGTGGCCCTCGATTGCATTTCGGGCGTCCGCCGACGCTTTCGCAAGCCCCTTTGCGTCCACAAGGGGCCCTCGTTGCACGCGATCCACAGCCCGCTTCCTCGAGCACGATGGCTGTCGGTCCGGGTGGCCATCGTCGTGCCTGAGGTGATGCGAGATGACAAGTGCACGAGACGACGAGACCGTCGTCGACGAGGTGAACGAGGTCCGGCTGGTCGGGCGGGTGTCGGGGGCGCCGCAGCAGAGATCGCTGCCCAGCGGGGACGAGCTGTGGTCCTTCCGGGTGGTGGTGCCGCGGCCACCGGCCGACCGGAGCCGGCAGCCGGTGGACGCACTGGAGTGCGTGGCGTGGAGCGCCCGCGTGCGTCGAAGCGTGGCCCGCTGGTCCGACGGCGACCTGGTCGAGGTGACGGGGTCGATCCGACGCCGCTTCTACCGGGCGGGCGGGGCGAGCGCGTCCCGCGTCGAGGTGGAGGTGACCCGTGCCCGGGTCATCCGTCGAGCAGTGACCGCATGAGCACTCCCAGGCTGGGCTTGGGCTGGAAGGACGTGGCCTTCTCCGGCAGCAGCCGGTGCGCCGACACGATCCGGTCGACGAGGTCGAAGTCCGGGGCCGGCATGAGGACCGCGACCCGCTTGCGGGGCGCGAGTCGTTCGAGCGTCTCCTCCACGGTGTGGTGGTAGCCGATCCGCCGCGGCTTGCCGCGAAGCCGGGGCAGCAGGTCCTCGTGGAGCACGTGCACCGCCGCACGCTCGGGGTCGAGCCGGAGCTCGATCCTGGCCCATTCGCGTCCGTCGGTCGCGACCAGGGTGCTGGGTCCGAGGGCGGCCATCGCGTCCGGCTCGGCCGTGACCGTGAAGTCGGCGACGCCCTCGGTCGCGGCCCGCAGGTCACGAAACCTTGTCTCCGCGAGGGTGCGGTGCACCGCACCGAGGAAGAGCGGAGTGTCGTCCTGGTCCACGAGCATCGCCAGCCCCCGGTCCGCGCTGGTGCCCGGTTGTCGCTCCTGCAGGCGCTGGTAGGCGGCGAGCCGGTGGTGCCCGTCGGCCACCAGCGGCTGTGCCGTGGCGAGGTGCTCGTCGAGCTGGGCGAGCAGCTCCGGGTCGTGGAGGCGCCAGAGCCGGTTGTGCCGGTCGGCACGGTCGTGGAACTCCCGGTCCGGGGGGGCGCTCATGACGTCGTGCACGAGGGCACGGACGGCTGCCGGTCCCCGGTGCACCAGCAGGATCGGCGCCGGGTTGAGCTTCATCTCCGCCATCCGCTTCGCAAGCTCGGCGGATTGCGACCGGTGCACGCCCTCGTGGGGAAGGACGACCCGGTCGTCCGGGTCCGCGGACCGCCGCGACACGTCCAGGGCCCCGACCAGGCCGCGCACCGTGAGCCCACCGGAGGTGTACTCGTGCAGGTAGACGTTCGGGTCCTCGTCCCGGCTGACGTGGCCTTGGCGCTCCCATCGCTTCAACCGGGTGGCCACGTCTCGATAGGGACGGGCGAACGCCCGGGCGGACGCCGGGTCACCCACACGTTGCGGCGAGAGCACCAGGCCCCGAAACGGGTGGAGTCGGAACGGGCCGGCGGCATCAACCGCGCCCTCCGCGCCCCGTGAGTGCATCGGATCATCGTAGGGTGCGAGGCGGTGCGACGGGCGGGGAGGTGAGGGCGCTGAAGGCGAGCCGCCGGCGACTGGTCGACGACTACGACCTGCTGATGTTCGACCTCGACGGGGTCGTGTACGTGGGGGACGACGCGGTGCCCGGGGCGCCCGAACACCTGCGCCGCGCTCGCGCGGAGGGAACCCACGTCGCGTTCATCACCAACAACGCGTCGCGGTCCCCGGAGGCGGTCGCCGACAAGCTGACAGCGTTGGGGGTCGAGGCGAGCCCCGCGGACGTCGTGACGTCGGCGCAGGCGGCCGCGCACGTGCTCCTGGAGCGGCACGGAGCGGGCGCCAGGATCGCGGTACTGGGGGCTGCCGGCCTCGAAGGCGCGCTGGTGGAGGCCGGGCTGACGCCGGTGTCGGTGGACGACCAGCGCGCTTGCGGGATCGTCAGCGGGTACGGCCCGGACGTGGTCTGGCGTGACGTGATGCGGGCCGCGGTACGGATCCGTGACGGGCTCCCGTGGGTGGCCAGCAACACCGACCTCACGCTGCCGACCGCACAGGGCCCGGCTCCGGGCCACGGGGTGTTGGTGGACCTGCTCTCGCGCTTCGCGGGGGTGGAGCCGGTGGTGGCGGGGAAGCCGCGACGGCCGCTGCTCGACGAGACGATCCGGCGGGTCGGTGGCGACCGACCGCTCATGGTCGGCGACCGGCTCGACACGGATATCGCCGGGGGTCAGGAGGCCGACGTCGACTCGCTGCTGCTCATGACCGGTGTGACGGGGTTGCCCGAGCTGGTGGCGGCCACGCCGTTGGAGCGGCCGACGTTCCTGTCGTGCGACCTGGGAGGCCTGCTGGAGCAGCACCCGGAGCCGCCCCAGGTGCAGGGCGGTGGCGCCGAGCTGGGTGGGTGGCGCGGACGGGTCACCGACGGCCGGCTGACGGTCGAGGGCGACGGCAACTGCGACGACTGGTGGCGGGTGGTCGCGGTCGTCGCTTGGGAGCAGCTTGATGCGAACGGGGACGCGCCGGACACCCAGGGGCTGGTGCCGCCTGCGACCCGCCCAGCGGGGTAGCCTCGGGCCCATGAACCAGGCGCGTCCCGAGAAGACCGACAGCGAGCCCGTGCGTACTGGGGTCGAGGAGGTCGACGCGGTGCTCGAGTCGGTCGAGGGACTCGACGAGCAGGACGTGGCAGCGCACCCGGCGATCTTCGAGACCGCCCACGAACGGCTGCGGTCCGCGCTCGACGGCACGTCCTGAACCACCGTGCCGCCACGACGGCTACGACTGGACGCCGAGCTGGTTCGGCGTGGCCTGGCCCGGTCGCGCGAGCACGCGAGCGAGCTGATCGCTGCTGGCCGGGTGACGGTGGGCGGCGCCAGGGCGACCAAGCCTGCGACGGGGGTGACCACCGACGTGGCACTTGTGGTCACCGACGACCCGGGGCGTCCCGACTACGTGTCGCGGGGTGGTCACAAGCTGGCGGGGGCGTTGGCGGCGTTCGGTGAGACCGGGCTGAGGGTGACCGGCCGCCGCTGCCTGGACGCTGGCGCGTCGACCGGGGGCTTCACCGACGTGCTGCTGCGCGCCGGTGCCCGGCAGGTGGTGGCCGTGGACGTCGGGTACGGGCAGCTGGCCTGGGCGCTGCAGAGCGACGAGCGTGTCGTGGTCCACGACCGTACGAACATCCGTGACCTGACGTCCGAGACGGTGGGGGAGCCGGTCGACCTCGTGGTCGGCGACCTCTCGTTCATCTCCCTGACCCTGGTCCTGGACGCGTTGATCGGCGTCACCGACCCGGCCGGCGACCTGGTGCTGATGGTGAAGCCGCAGTTCGAGGTCGGCAAGGACAGGGTGGGCAAGGGCGGAGTGGTCCGCGACCCCGAGCTGTGGGTCGAGGCGGTGGCGACCGTCGCCGCCGCCGCTGAGGTGCTCGGGTGGGGGAGCCGGTCGGTGACGCCGAGCCCGTTGCCGGGCCCGTCGGGCAACGTGGAGTTCTTCGTGTGGTTCCGGCGCGGCCCCGGCGTGCTCGACGCGGCCGCCCGGGACGCCGTGGTGCGTGCCGGACTGGGTGCGTCGGACCAGGGTGAGAAGGTGGACCCGTGACGGCAGCCGACGACGCGCGACGCGTCCTCCTGCTGGCCCACACGGGCCGGGACGAGGCGCGTGAGGTGGCGCGTGCGTTCGTGAAAGCGCTGAACGATCACGGGATCCTGGTCCGGCTGTTGCGGGAGGAGGCCGCCGACCTCGGCCTTGCCTACGACGGTGGCGGGCTGGTCGAGCTCGCCGACGGTGAACCTGATGCCGGCCACGGCTGCGAGCTGGCCGTGGTGATCGGCGGCGACGGGTCGATCCTGCGCGCGGCGGAGATCACCCATGCGAGCGGCACGCCGGTGCTCGGTGTGAACCTCGGGCACGTCGGCTTCCTGGCGGAGGCCGAGGTCGACGATGTCGGCACCACGATCCAGGCGATCGTCGACCGGCGCTACGCGACCGAGGACCGGCTCACGCTCGACGTCACCGTCCACCACGACGGTGAGCTCGTGAGCAGCACGTTCGCCCTCAACGAGGCCAGCGTCGAGAAGGCCGCCCGCGAGCGGATGCTCGAGGTCGTCCTGGAGATCGACGGCCGGCCGTTGTCGCGCTTCGGGTGCGACGGGGTCGTGTGCGCGACACCCACCGGCTCCACGGCGTACAGCTTCAGCGCCGGCGGGCCGGTGGTGTGGCCTGGGGTTGAGGCGGTCTGCGTCGTCCCCCTGAGCGCCCACGCGCTGTTCGCGCGGCCGCTGGTGGTCGCCCCGACCTCCGTGGTCGCCGTGGAGGTGCTGACGCGCAGCGACGGCGCAGGCGTGCTGTGGTGCGACGGACGGCGGACTGTGGAGCTACCACCCGGAGCCCGGATCGAGGTGCGCAGCGGCCTGAGGCCGGTCCGGCTGGTGCGGCTCCACGAGGCGCCGTTCACCGACCGACTGGTCGCGAAGTTCGACCTGTCCGTGGAGGGGTGGCGAGGACGACGGGCCGGGGACGTCGATGCTTGAGGAGATCCGGATCGGGTCGCTCGGCGTCATCGACTCCTCGACCCTCGAGCTCGGCCCCGGACTGACCGTCATCACCGGCGAGACCGGCGCGGGAAAGACCATGATCGTGACCGCGCTCGGGCTGCTCCTCGGAGGTCGGGCCGACAGCGGAGCGGTCCGCACCGGCGCTCGCACCGCACGGGTCGAGGGAACCGTCGTGGTCGACGCGCTGGCAGGGCTGCCCCAACACGTCGACGAGGTCGGCGGCGAGGTCGAGGACGGACGCGCGGTGCTCGGGCGGACCGTCAGCGCCGAGGGGCGCTCCCGGGCCTTCGTCGGGGGTGCTTCGGTGCCGGTCAGCCGGCTTGCCGAGCTGGCTGCTCCCTTGGTGGCGATGCACGGGCAGTCCGACCAGCACCGCCTCCTCCGTGTGGGGGCCCAGCGGAACGCCGTGGACGCGTTCGGCGGCAGGGACGTTGCCGAGCCGCTGGCGCGCTACCGCGCCTGCTACGACGCGTTGCGCGAGGCCGAGCGGGAGCTCGACGACGTCACCACCCATGCCCAGGAACGTGCACGCGAGGCCGACCTGCTCCGGTTCGGGGTGGGAGAGGTCGACGCGGTCACGCCGGCGCCGGGTGAGGACGCCGAGCTCGCGGCCGAGGAGGCGCGGCTCGGCCACGCTGACACGCTGCGCTCCTCCGCCGAGCAGGCCCGAGCCGCGCTCTCCGCCGACGATGTTGAGCAGCCCGACGCGCTCGGGCTCACGTCGACCGCGCGGGCGGCCCTCGACGGCGTCCGCGAGCACGACCCGGAGGCGGCCGGGCTGGCCGACCGGGTCGCCGAGGTGAGCTACCTGCTCTCGGATCTCGCGGCCGACGTCGCGTCGTACGCGACCGGGATCGAGACCGATCCGAGCCGGCTCGCTGCCGTGTCGGAGCGGCGGGCCGCGGTGACCGCCCTCACGCGCAAGTACGGCGACACCGTCGACGAGGTGCTGACCTGGCGAGATCGGGCTGCGGGGCGGCTGACGGAGCTCGACGGCACGGACGAGCGGATCGAGGAGCTGCGCGTGATCACCGGCCGGCTGCGCGAGGAGCTGGAAGCAGTCGGCGCCGAGCTGACCAGCGCCCGCCGCGCGGCCGGTGAGCGGCTCTCCGGGGCAGTGAGCCAGGAGCTCGCGGCGCTGGCCATGCCGCACGCCCGGCTGACCGTGTCCGTGACCGAGCGCGACGACTTCGGGGCGTCCGGCAAGGACCGGGTGGAGCTGCTGCTGGCCGCCAACCTCGGCGCTGACCCGCGTGCACTCCACAAGGGCGCCTCGGGCGGCGAGCTGTCCCGGGTGATGCTGGCGCTGGAGGTCAGCCTGGCGGGCACGACGAGCGTTCCGACGTACGTCTTCGACGAGGTGGACGCCGGAGTCGGCGGGGCCGCGGCGGTCGAGGTGGGACGGCGCCTGGCTCGGCTGGCGCGGACCGCGCAGGTCCTGGTCGTGACCCATCTGCCTCAGGTGGCGGCGTTCGCGGACCGCCACGTCGTCGTCGCGAAGTCGGACGACGGTTCGGTGACCAGCTCGGACCTCACGGTGCTCGACGACTCCGCCCGCGAACGCGAGCTGTCGCGGATGATGGCCGGTCAGAGCGACTCCGACAACGCCCTCGCCCACGCCCGCGAGTTGCTCGAGGCCGCCCTGCCGGCACGCGCGCAGGGCTGACGCGCCGAGTCCAGTGGGTTGCCCGGGACAGCCCCCGCCGGCTGGCAGCATGAGGCGGTGCCAGTCCGCAACAAGTCCTCTCTCGACCAGCCGGGCCTGACCGCCCCCGCCCGCGTGGACCGCCGCTCCAAGGTCCTCCTGCCGCGGCTCCGCCCGGGCGACGTCGCCGTGCTCGACCACCTGGACCTCGACCGCGCCACCGCGCAGGCGCTGGTCGACAGGGGTGTCGCCGCCGTCCTCAACGCCTCGCCGTTCCTCTCCGGCCGCTACCCAGCACTCGGGCCTGCACTGCTGGCCGACGCGGGGATCGTGCTGCTCGATCAGGTCGAGGGGGTCGACCGGATCCCCGACGGGTCCCGGATCCGGGTCCACGACGAAGTCGTGTACGTCGACGGCGATCCGGTCGCGATGGGCCGGGAGGTCGACACGGCCGTGCTCGCCGGTGAGATGGAGCAGGCCCGAGCCGGCCTGGGCACGCAGCTCGACACGTTCACCCACAACAGCGCGGCCTTCCTCCGCCGCGAGGAGGGCCTGCTGCTGCACGGCGAGGGCCTGCCGTCGCTCGCGACGCGCGTTGCCGGCCGGCCGGCCCTGGTCGTCGTCGACGGAGGTGAGCTCATCGCGCAGCTCCGGTCGGTCCGCGCCTTCATCAAGGAGCGCCGCCCGGTGCTGATCGGTGTCGACGGTGGAGCCGAGGCGCTGCGGAGTGCGGGGTACTCCCCGGACGTCGTCGTGCTCGGCACCGGACCAGACGCGCCCGAGCTGCCGTCCAAGGCGACCCTGCGCGACGCCCGCGACGTGGTGGCCCGCGTCGAGCGTGGCGACCGCCGACCGGTGGAGCAGCTCGAACGGATCGGCGTCCGCGCCGCCCGGGTCGAGACCGCGGCCACGACCGAGGACGTGGCACTGCTGCTGGCGTTCGCGTCCGAGGCGACCGTGATCGTTGGGGTCGGCACGCACGCGACCCTCGCCGAGTTCCTCGACCGGCAGCGTTCCGGGCTGGCCAGCACCTACCTGACCCGGCTGCGCGTCGGGCAGCGGCTGGTCGACGCGTCCGCTGTGCCGCTGCTCTACTCCGGCAGGTTGAGACCGCGGCACGTGTTCCTGACGATCCTGGTCGGGCTGGTCGCGCTCGCGGTGGCGCTCGCCACGACCCCGGTAGGGCAGGAGTGGCTCACCGACCTCGAGACGTGGGTCCGCGTGGCCTGGAACGACCTGGGGTGGTTCGCGTGACGCTCGTACGCCGGCACCTCGTGGGTGCCCTGGTCGTCGTGCTCGCCGTCGCCGTCGGCATCGCTCTCGGCGGCGGGCCGCTACAGCGCGACGACGTCGCCCCGACCTCGGCTCCGGCCGAGGTCGACGACGAGGTCCCCGGGCCGGCCGCGGACGACGTGGCCGCCGCCGCCGCGCCCACCTTGTTCGGCACCCGGCTGGAGGGGCGCAGCGTCGCGGTGCTCGCCGGGCCGGGTGTCACCGACCAGACGCTGGACGCGCTGACGGCCGGGATCGAGTCTGCTGACGGGTCGGTGACCGGGGCCTGGCGGCTCACCGAGGGGCTGACCGAGCCCAGCGAGAAGGCGCTGGTCGAGACCCTGGGGGACCAGCTGGTCGAGCAGCTGGAGAGCAAGGCGGCCGAGCCGGACGCGCCGGGATACGAACGGATCGGGCAGCTGATCGGCAGCGCTCTGGCCACCCGGCGTACCGACGCGGTGGCGGCGCGCCAGGACGCGCTCACCATCCGCCAGAGCCTGGCGGCGGCCGGACTGGTGCGGGGCGAGGAGCGCGACGCGCGACAGGCGCCGCTGGTGCTGGTCGCGCTCGGGGACGACCTCGACGACTACGTGGTAGACGGGATCCTCGACGGGCTGGCCGCACGGTCGGCCGGAGTGGTGGTCGCGGCCCCGATCCGCGAGGGCGACCTGACCATCCTCGAGGCCTCCGGAGCGGTCACCACCGTCGACGGGACCGACGGCGAGATAGGCCGGGTCGCCGCCGTCCTGGCGCTGGCCGGCGTGGAGGCCACACCTGCCGGTTCCTACGGTGCGTCGGGCGCCGACGGCCTGCTCCCGCTCGGGTAGGATGAAACCCCGTGAAGCATGCGACGCCGGTCAAGCACGTGTTCGTCACCGGAGGCGTCGCCTCCTCCCTCGGGAAGGGCCTCACGGCCTCGAGTCTCGGTAGCCTCCTGAAGGCGCGCGGGCTGCGGGTCACGATGCAGAAGCTCGACCCGTATCTCAACGTCGATCCCGGGACGATGAACCCGTTCCAGCACGGCGAGGTGTTCGTCACCGACGACGGCGCCGAGACCGATCTCGACATCGGTCACTACGAGCGGTTCCTCGACACCGACCTGGGTCAGATCGCGAACGTGACGACCGGGCAGGTCTACTCGAGCGTCATCGCCAAGGAGCGCCGCGGCGACTACCTCGGCGACACCGTGCAGGTCATCCCGCACATCACGAACGAGATCAAGGAACGGATCATCGCGATGGGCGCGGGGGGCGGCGACGGGCAGGGCGTCGACGTGGTCATCACCGAGATCGGCGGCACCGTGGGCGACATCGAGTCGCTGCCGTTCCTGGAGGCCGCCCGGCAGACCCGTCACGACGTCGGCCGGGAGAACTGCTTCTTCATCCACGTCTCGCTGGTGCCCTACATCGGGCCGTCGGGCGAGCTGAAGACCAAGCCGACCCAGCACTCGGTGGCCGCGCTGCGCTCGATCGGCATCCAGCCCGACGCGATCGTGTGTCGCTCGGACCGGGAGCTCCCCGACAACATCAAGCGCAAGATCTCGCTCATGTGCGACGTCGACGAGGAAGCCGTGGTCACCGCGGCCGACGCGCCCTCGATCTACGACATCCCGAAGGTGCTGCACCGCGAGGGGCTCGACGCCTACCTCGTACGTCGGCTGGACCTGCCGTTCCGCGACGTCGACTGGACCCTCTGGGACGACCTGCTGCGCCGGGTGCACCACCCCAACGAGGAGGTCACGGTCGCGCTGGTCGGCAAGTACATCGACCTCCCCGACGCCTACCTCTCGGTCGCCGAGGCGTTGCGCGCCGGGGGCTTCGCTCACGAGGCGAAGGTGCACCTGCGCTGGATCGCCTCCGACACCTGTGAGAGCCCGTCGGGCGCCGCCAAGCAGCTCAGCGACGTCGATGCGGTCTGTGTCCCGGGTGGCTTCGGGGTCCGCGGCATCGACGGCAAGGTCGGCGCGCTGACCTACGCGCGCACCCACGGCATCCCCACGCTCGGGTTGTGCCTCGGCCTGCAGTGCATGGTCATCGAGTTCGCCCGCAACGTCGCCGGGCTCGAGAAGGCGGGGTCGACCGAGTTCGACCCCGACAGCCCGGAGCCGGTCATCGCGACCATGGAGCAGCAGAAGTCGTACGTCGAGGGGGCGGGAGACCTCGGCGGCACGATGCGGCTCGGGCTCTACCCGGCCACGCTCGCCGACGGCACCGTGGTCCGCGAGGCGTACGGCGAGCCGACCGTGAACGAGCGGCACCGGCACCGCTACGAGGTCAACAACGACTACCGGGACCAGCTCGGCGAGGCGGGCCTGGTGTTCTCGGGGACCAACCCCGACCTGGGGCTGGTCGAGTTCGTGGAACTGCCGCGCGACCTGCACCCCTACTACGTCGCCACCCAGGCGCACCCGGAGCTCCGGTCGCGACCGACCCGGCCGCACCCGCTGTTCGCGGGGCTGGTGGGGGCCGCGATCGAGCGACAGAAGGCGGAGCGGTTCCCGCTCGACGAGACCCGGCTGCGCCGACCCCTGGCGGACGACGAGTAGGGCTCAGGTCAGACGGAGCGAGCCCGGTTCATCCTGGCCAGGGTGTCGGCGCCGGTGAGCAGCGCGCTGCGGACCGTGGGGTCGGTGCCCGGCTCGTCGGCCAGCGAGATCGAGCGCGCCACGAACGCGTCGTCGCCGACGATCGGGTACATCGAGCGGACCATGGACAGGATGGCCAACAGGCCCCCGGACACCGTCCTCATCTCCTCGAGGTAGCGGTCGGCCCACGGCACCAGCAGCGCGCTCTGCGCGGGGCGCCAGAACGCCTTCGCGACGTGGAACGTCGGGTAGCCGGCCGGGACCGAGCGCTTCTCGAACAGCTGGTGCCAGGCCTCGGCCTTGGCCGCCTCCTCGGGGCGGGCGGCCGTCACAGCCACGGCCCGGGCCGAGGCATCCGGGTCGGGATCGCGGGCGATCAGGTCCTCGACCACCCCATCGGGGAGCACGCCCCGCTCGGCGCGGCGGATCGCGACCCGCCAGGCGAGGTCGATGTCGTCGCCGGCCACCTCATCGAGCGCCTCGTCGTGGGCGGCGGTCGAGGCGCAGGTGGCCAGCACGTTGAGAGCAGGTCGTCGCTGCTCCTGGTCGCGGCTCAGCGCGAGGGCCTGGTCGGCCACCCGGGCCAGCGACGCCTCCACCTCGTCGGGCGGACACCAGAGCTCGGCCAGGTCGCGGGCGATCACGAGGAACGGCTCGAGCAGCGTCGCGCTCTTCTCCGAGGCAAGCGCGCCGAGCACGCCGTCGAGGAGCTCCCTACCGCCGATCTCACCCTTGCGGAGCAGGTCCAGACCCGTGGTGACGACGACGGCACGAGCCGTCGGGTCCGGCATCGATCCAACGGCCGTGAGAAGGCGGCGCAGCGAGTCGTCCTCGGTTCGGACCGCGGCGAAGGTCAGGTCGGTGTCGTTGAGCAACTGCACGCCGGTGGGCAGGGCCGGCAGGGGAGTACTGGCCCCGGACGTCTCGAGCGGCGTGCGCTCGATGAGCTCGCCGGCCTCGTTGTAGGTGCCGATGTCGATCCGGTGCGGGCGCGGTGCGCCGTCGTCAGCGGCGACCGCCTCGACCGCTCCGCCGGTCACGGTCAGCGTGTCGGTGCCGGCACGGTCGAGCCAGTCGCTCGTCCACCGCTGGAGGTCGCGGCCGGACGCACGCTCGACGGCTGAGATCAGGTCGATGAGCCGCGTGTTGCCCCACGCGTGGCGGGCGAAGTAGTCCTGCAGCCCGCGGGTGAACGCGTCCTCGCCGACGTACGCCATCAGCTGGTGGAGCACGGACTGGCCCTTCGCGTAGGTGATCGCGTCGAAGTTGGCGAGCGCCGCGTCGACGTCGTGCGCCTCGTTGCGGATCGCGTGCGTGGCCGGCCCCATGTCGACCCGGTACGCGTCGAGCTTGCGTCCGACCAGGAATCCCGCCCAGGAGTCGCCGAACTCGGTCGCCTCGGCTGCCGCCCAGGTGGAGGCCCACGACGCGAAGGCCTCGTTGAGCCACAGGTCGTCCCACCACCGCATCGTCACCAGGTCGCCGAACCACATGTGCGCCATCTCGTGGAGCAGCGTGATGGCCACCATCTGGCGCTGGGTGTGGGTGGGCGTGCCGCGGTGGAGGTAGCCGTCACCCCAGGTCACGCAGGCCCAGTTCTCCATCGCGCCGCCCATGTTGGGCACGAAGACCTGGTCGTAGTGGGCCTCGGGGAAGGGCTGGCCGAAGCGGTCGCCGAAGAACGCCAGGCCGGCCTCGGTCAGGTCGAGCAGCGACGGTGCGTCGCGCTCGAGGTTCGGCACGAGCGACTGCCGGCAGTAGAGGCCGAGGCTGTAGGTGCCACGATGCTCCTGGATCTCGTGGAACGGGCCAGCATTCACCACGGTGACGTACGGCGAGAGGGGCGGCGTGTCCGGGAAGGACCAGGTCCGGGCGCCGGCCTCGGGGTCGCTCACCGTCTCGGGGCGCATGTTGCTGGTGACGGTCCACGCCTCGGGTGCGGTCACCGTGAACCTGTGCAGCGCCTTGAGGTCGGGCTGGTCGAAGCAGCCCCACAACCGCCGCGCGTCGTCGCACTCGAGCGAGGTCCACACGTAGACCAGGCCGTCGGTCGGGTCGACGGTCCGCAGGATGCCGGCGGACGCGGCCGTGTTCGCCTGGGACAGCTCGACCAACAGAGTGTTGTCGGCGGCCAGCCCGGTCAGGGGGAGCCGGCCGCCGGCGGCGGTCGCGAGGTCGAGGTCGACACCGTTGAGCGTGGCGCGGCTGACCTCGCCCGCCGCGTCGACGAACGTGGAGGCCCCCGGCTCGCCGCAGGAGAACGTGACGGTCGACCTGGACTTCCACACCTCGCCCTCGAGCAGACCGGTCAGGTCGATCTCGATGTCGTAGCGGGAGACTGTCAGCAACCGGGCGCGGGTCTCGGCCTCGGGGTGGGTCAGGCTTGTGACAGTGCTCATGGTGGTCACGGTAGCGTCCGAGCATGGTCGACCCGCCCCTCGAGGACACCCCGGCGTCGTGGCCGGTCGTGGAGTCCGAGGACCTGTTCCGGGACGACTGGGTGATGGCGCTGCGGCGCGACGTGGTCCGGGCCCCAGACGGTGATGAGACGTTCCGCCGGCTCGTCCTCGAGCACCCGGGCGCAGCGGTCGTGCTGGCCGTCGACCGGTCCGGCCGCGCCTGTCTGCTGCGCCAGTACCGGCACCCCGCGCAGGCGTGGTTCATCGAGCTGCCGGCCGGGCTCTGCGACGTGGCGGGGGAGGATCCGTTGGTCGTCGCCCGCCGTGAGCTGCGTGAAGAGGCTGGCCTGGTCGCCGAGGAATGGACGTACCTGGGCGCGACGTACTCCTCACCGGGCGTCACCACCGAGCGGGTCCACCTGTACCTCGCGCAGGACCTCAGCGACGTCGGGCGCGGCGACTTCGAGCCCAGCCACGAGGAGGCCGAGATGCAGGTCTTCTGGGCCCCGCTCGAGGACGTCCACGAAGCGATCCTGGACGGTCGCGTGAGCGACGGCCCGACGGTCATCGCGGTGCTGCTCGCGATCACCCGGACCCCGAGCCGCCAGGGCCCCGACCGGGAGTAGTGTCAGCAGCCGTCGCCACGTTCGTGGCGGCGGTCACACGGAGCAGCTGAGGGAGTACCAGGGTGAAGATCGGCGTCCCCAAGGAAGTGAAGAACCACGAATACCGCGTCGCGCTCACCCCCGTAGGGGCGCACGAGCTCACCCAGCACGGGCACGATGTGGTCGTGCAGCGCGGGGCCGGTGTGGGCTCCCAGATTCCCGACGAGGAGTACGTCGCCGCGGGTGCGAAGATCCTCGACGAGGCCGACGACGTGTGGGGCAGCGTCGACATGGTGTTGAAGGTCAAGGAGCCGATCGCGGAGGAGTACCACCGGCTGCGGGACGGGCTGACCCTGTTCACCTACCTGCACCTGGCGGCCGACCAGCCGCTGACCGAGGAGCTGGTGACGAAGAAGGTCACCGGCATCGCCTACGAGACCGTGCAGCTGCCCTCGGGCGGGCTACCGCTGCTGTACCCGATGTCAGAGGTCGCCGGCTGCCTGGCGCCGCAGGTCGGCGCCCACGCGCTGATGAAGGCCCAGGGCGGCCGCGGGGTGCTGATGGGCGGGGTCGGCGGGGTCGCGAACGCCAAGGTCGTGATCATCGGGGCCGGGGTCTCCGGCCAGAACGCGGCCAACATCGCGCTCGGGATGGGTGCCGACGTGACCCTGCTGGACACCGACCTCGACAAGCTGCGGATGTCGTTCTGGCGCTACAACAACCGGGTCCACGGGCTGGCGTCCTCGAAGCTGGCGATCCAGCAGCAGGTGATGGAGGCCGACATGGTGATCGGCGCTGTGCTCATCCCCGGCGCGGCGGCGCCGAAGCTGGTCTCCAACGACCTGGTCTCCCAGATGAAGCCGGGCTCGGTGCTGGTCGACATCGCGGTGGACCAGGGCGGCTGCTTCGAGGACACGCACGCAACCACCCACGCGGACCCGACGTACGAGGTGCACAACTCGATCTTCTACTGCGTGGCGAACATGCCCGGCGCGGTCCCGAACACCTCGACCTACGCGCTCACCAACGCGACCCTGCCCTACACCGTCGCGCTGGCCGACAAGGGCTGGGCCCAGGCGTGCCGGGAGGACCCCAGCCTGTCCTACGGCCTCAACACCCACGCGGGCCGGCTCACCAACGCCCCCGTCGGGGAGGCGGTGGGCATGACCGCCATCAGTGTCGAGGAGGCCCTGGACGGCGCCGTTGCCTGACCCCTCAGCCGATGATGGGCCAGCCCCCGGGGCCGACCCCTCGCTGGTTCGCGCGCTCCGTACCTATCTCGACCACCTGACGGTCGAGCGCGGGCTCGCTGCGAACACGCTCACGTCGTACCGGCGGGACCTGCTGCGCTATCTGGACCATCTCGCGCAGGAGTCCGTGGCGTCGCTGGACGACGTCACCGAGGCGACCGTGGCCGGCTTCCTCACCCGGCTGCGCGAGGGAGACGCCGACCACCCGGTGCTGTCCGCCACGTCGGCGGCCCGGACGCTGGTGGCGGTCCGGGGCTTCCACAAGTTCTGCCTGGGTGACGGGCTCGCAGCCGCCGATCCCGCGGCCGGCGTGAAGCCTCCGACCCCAGCCAAACGGCTGCCGAAGGCGCTGCCGCTGGCCGACGTCGAGGCGATTCTGGAGGCCGCCGGCGCCGACGGCACGGTGCTGGCGATGCGCGACCGGGCGCTGCTGGAGGTGCTCTACGGCACCGGGGCCCGGATCTCGGAGGCGGTCGGGCTGGACGTCGACGACGTCGACCTGACCGACCGCACCGTGCTGCTGCGTGGCAAGGGCTCGAAGGAGCGGCTGGTGCCGTTCGGCACGTACGCCGCGGAGGCGGCTGAGGCCTACCTGGTCCGCGCCCGGCCCGAGCTGGTGTCGGCGAGCACTCCGGGCGGCGCGCTGTTCCTCAACTCGCGTGGCGGCCGGCTCTCCCGACAGAGTGCGTGGGCGGTCCTCACCCGGGCCGCCGAGCGGGCCGGCGTCACGCGTGACGTGTCGCCGCACACCCTGCGGCACTCCTTCGCTACGCACCTGCTCGACGGGGGAGCCGACGTTCGGGTCGTGCAGGAGCTGCTCGGGCACGCGTCGGTGACGACCACCCAGATCTACACACTGGTCACCGTCGACAACCTGCGCGAGGTCTTCGCGACCGCGCACCCGCGGGCCCGCGGATGACGCCGGACGAGGTCTACGAGGAGGTCGTCGAACGGGCTGCGGAGGCGGGTCTCGAGCTGTACCCGCACCAGGACGAGGCGATCATCGAGGTGTTGGGCGGCAGCAACGTCGTCCTGGCGACCCCGACCGGCTCGGGGAAGTCACTGGTCGCCGAGGCCGCGCACCGGGCCGCGCTGGCCGAGGGGCGCGTCAGCTTCTACACCGCGCCGATCAAGGCCTTGGTCAGCGAGAAGTTCTTCGCGCTGTGCCAGGTGTTCGGCGCCGACGATGTCGGGCTCCTCACGGGTGACGCGACGGTCAACGCGGACGCCCCCATCATCTGCTGCACCGCGGAGGTGCTCGCCAACATCGCGCTGCGCGAGGGCCCGGCTGCCGACGTCGGGCTGGTGGTGATGGACGAGTTCCACTTCTACGCCGAGCCCGACCGTGGCTGGGCGTGGCAGGTGCCGTTGCTGGAGCTGCCCCGTGCGCAGTTCCTCCTGATGTCGGCGACCCTGGGCGACGTCACCACGATCGCAGCGGACCTGTCGCGCAGGACGGGCCGCGAGACGGTGGTCGTGGACGAAGCCGAGCGTCCGGTGTCGCTGTCGTTCGACTGGTCGCTGGACACCCTCGACGACACCCTCGGTGAGCTCGTCACCACCGGCCAGGCGCCGGTGTACGTCGTGCACTTCACCCAGGCCGCGGCCGTGGAGCACGCGACCGCGCTGCTCCGCAGCAAGGTCGACTACCGGATCGACAAGGAGTCTGTCGCGGCAAGGATGGCCGCGGTCCGGTTCGGTGCCGGGTTCGGCAAGACGCTGTCACGCCTGCTGCGGGCGGGGATCGGGGTGCACCACGCCGGGATGCTCCCGAAATACCGGCGGCTGGTCGAGAACCTCGCTCAGGGCGGGCTACTCACGGTCATCTGCGGCACCGACACCCTCGGCGTCGGCATCAACGTGCCGATCCGGACTGTGCTGTTCAGCGGGCTCGCCAAGTTCGACGGCACGCGGCAGCGGGTGCTCAAGGTCCGGGAGTTCCGTCAGATCGCCGGGCGCGCGGGCCGGCCCGGGTTCGACACGACCGGCTACGTCGTCGTACAGGCGCCCGAGCACGTGATCGAGAACGAGAAGGCCAAGGCGCGCTCCGATGCCCGCAACGCGGCGAACCCCAAGAAGCGGTCGAAGCCGCAGCTGAAGAAGCCGCCTGCCGGCACCGTCGTGTGGACCGAGCAGACCTTCGACAAGCTGGTCTCCGGCGACCCGGAGCCGCTCGTGTCGCGGATGAAGGTCGACAACGCGATGCTCGTGAACGTGGTCTCCCGTGAGGAGGACGCGTTCGCGGTGATGCGACGGCTGCTCACCGACAACCACGAGGAGCCCAAGCAGCAGCGGCGGCTCGCCCGGAGGGCGCTGCGGCTGGCCCGCTCCCTGGTGGGGTCCGGCACCCTCACCCGGCTCGACGAGCCGGACGAGCACGATCGCCGGTACGTGCTGACGGTCGACCTGCCACCCGACTTCGCGCTCAACCAGCCGCTGTCACACTTCGCCCTCGAGGCGCTGGACGTGCTCGACCCGGAGGCGGCGACGTACTCCCTCGACGTGGTGTCGGTGGTGGAGGCGGTGCTGGAGGGGCCGCGCCAGATCCTGTTCGCCCAGCGGCACGCGGCCCGCGGCGAGGCGATCGCCGAGCTCAAGGCAGACGGTGTCGAGTACGACGAGCGGATGGCGATCCTCGACGAGATCTCGTGGCCGCAGCCGCTCGCCGAGCTTCTGGAGCCGCTGTTCGAGACCTACCGCGAGACACACGGCTGGCTCTCGCCCGACGCACTCGACCCGAAGTCGGTGCTGCGCGAGATGTGGGAGCAAGGCATGGGCTTCTCGGACTTCGTGGCGCGCTACCAGCTCGCCCGGTCCGAGGGCCTCGTGCTCCGCTACCTCACCGATGCCTACCGCACGCTGCGGCAGACGGTTCCCGACCGGCACCGGACACCCGAGGTCGACGACCTGCTCGAGTGGCTCGGGGAGACGATCCGACAGACCGACTCCTCGCTCCTCGACGAGTGGGAGTCGCTGTCCGACCCGGAGCACGCGCCCACCGACGTGCTGGCCCATGAGGCGCCCCCACCGCCCCGGCCGCTCTCGCGCCAGGAACGCAGCTTCCGGGTGATGATCCGCAACGCGATGTTCGCGCGGGTGCAGCTGTGCGCCCGGGACGACCTCGACGGGCTGGTCCGGATCGAGCGGGAGGCCGCCGACCGGGTCGAGCCGCCGCGTGCCGTGGTCATGGGCCGCTCGGCCTGGGACGAGGCTCTCGAGGAGTACTACGCCGAGCACGACACGATCGGAACCGATGCCGCCGCGCGTGGCCCGTCGTACCTCGTGGTCGGCGCTGAGGAGGTCGGCGAGCCCGCCGGTGCGGAGGACGGGACCAGCGCCCGGGTGCGCCGCGTGGTGCAGACGATCGCCGACCCGGCCGGGCACCGGGACTGGGTGATCGAGGCCGTCGTCGACTGCGACGCGTCGGACGCGGCGGGGGAGCTGGTGCTGGCGGCCACTACTGTGCGAGCACTCGGGGACGGCCGCTGACCGAGGTTCCCGTCGTCCACATCTTCGTGCACAGCCGAGCCTGGGGGTGTGCACCCGCTCCCCGGCTCCTCAACAGATTTCAGAATGTTCCTGGGGGTATCGGTGCGTCGGTTGAGACTGGAGGTGACCGAGGTCTAGCGTCCGCGGTGAACTCGGCTATGTCGCCGAGTCGACAATTGCCGGACCACAGGGCAGGAGATTCAGATGAGTGGTGGCGGGTCCTTCTCAGGACTGTTTCACAAGCGGGGGTCCGAAGCCCCCGAGATGCCGCCGCTGGTCCGACCACAGTCCGGCGCGCAGCCCCAGACCGAGTCCCATCCCGACGTGACTTCCTCCGGAGCCGACGACCACGTGAGCGAACCCATCCCCTTCGAACGCACCACTGAGCCCACTCCTGCACCCGTGCAGGTCGTTGACGCGCCCGCACCGGTCGGCCAGCGGGTCGAGCAGCCAGTGGAGCCCGCTGCGGGCGAGCCGGTCCTCGGGCCGACCGGCCGGCCGATGCCCGACCTCCCGGAGCCGCGGCCGGTCACCGAGCACGGCAACGCCCGCGTGATCTCGATGTGCAACCAGAAGGGCGGCGTGGGCAAGACCACGACGACCATCAATCTGGGCGCGGCGCTGGCGGAGTTCGGCCGCAAGGTGCTGCTGGTCGACTTCGACCCGCAGGGCTCGCTGTCGGTCGGACTCGGCCTCAACCCGCACGAGATGGACCTCACGATCTACAACCTGCTGATGGACCGCGAGATCGGGCTCGACGATGTCGTCGTCCCCTCCGGTGTGCCGGGCATGGACCTGCTGCCCTCGAACATCGACCTGTCCGCCGCCGAGGTCCAGCTCGTCCACGAGGTCGCGCGGGAGCAGACCCTGGCCCGAGTCCTGGCACCCGCGATCGCGTCGTACGACGTGATCCTGATCGACTGCCAGCCGTCGCTGGGCCTGCTGACGGTCAATGCTCTCACCGCCTCCGACGGCGTGATCGTGCCGCTGGAGTGCGAGTACTTCGCGCTGCGGGGGGTCGCGCTGCTCAAGACCACCATCGACAAGGTGCGTGAGCGGCTGAACCCCAAGCTGGAGATAGAAGGCGTCCTCGGCACCATGTACGACGGCCGCACCCTGCACGGCCGCGAGGTCATGCAGCGGCTGGTGCAGGCGTGGGGCGACCAGGTGTTCCACACCGTGATCCGCCGTACCGTGAAGTTCTCGGACTCGACGGTCGCGGGTGAGCCGATCACGTCGTACGCCACGAGCTCACCCGGTGCCGACGCCTACCGGCAGCTGGCCAAGGAGGTGGCGCTGCGGTGCCTCGACGGGTGAGCCTCCCCGCCGCCGACGACCTGTTCCGCAGCACCGACGAGCAGGCACGCGTCCGAGCGGTCCCCGATGCCCCCGAGTCCGGCGAGGCCGGCTCGGAGGAGGCCGGGTCGGCGGAGGAGTCGCAGTCTCGCAAGCCGAGCGGCCGGGTCCGACACGACGAGAAGGTGACGGTCTACGTCACCTCCGACGAGCTGCTCGACCTCGAACACACGCGGCTGGCGCTGCGCCGCGACCACGGCCTGGCGCTCGACCGCGGTCGACTGATCCGCGAGGCGGTCGCACTGGTGCTGCGCGACTTCGACGAGAAGGGCCACGACAGCGTCCTGGTGCAACGGCTGATCGAGGAATGACCGACCTGATGGACGCCGAGGCCGCCGTCGACGATGACGGGGCCGCCGAGCAGGCCGCGAGCAGGTTCGCCGTACGCCTCGACAACTTCGAGGGCCCCTTCGACCTGTTGCTCAGCCTGATCGCCAAGCACAAGCTCGACATCACCGAGGTCGCCCTGTCGAGGGTGACCGACGAGTTCATCGGCCACGTGAAGGCGATCGGCGCTGCGTGGGACCTGGAGCAGACCACGTCGTTCCTCGTGGTGGCCTCGACCCTGCTCGACCTCAAGGCGGCCCGGCTGCTGCCGCAGGGCGACGTCGAGGACGAGGAGGACCTGGCGCTGCTGGAGGCCCGCGACCTGCTGTTCGCGCGGCTGCTGCAGTACAAGGCGTTCAAGCAGGTCGCGGGCGTGCTGGAGCGGCGGCTGGCCGTGGAGGCGCGCCGCCACCCGCGAGCCGTCGGGCTCGAGGAGCGGTACGCCGGGCTGCTGCCCGAGGTGCTGATCGGGATCGGCCTGGACCAGTTCGCCCTGCTCGCCGCCCGCGCCCTGGAGCCCAAGCCCGATCCCGAGCTGTCGCTGGGCCACATCCACGCACCGGCGGTGTCGGTCCGTGAGCAGGCGGTGCTGGTCGCCGACCGGCTGCGGCGCTCGGGCACGATGACGTTCCGCGCGCTGGTGGGCGACTCGCCCGACACGCTGACCACGGTCGCCCGGTTCCTCGCGCTGCTGGAGCTGTTCCGCGAGGGCGCGGTCGCCTTCGACCAGGTCGCGGCGCTAGGTGAGCTGTCAGTCCGATGGACCGGAGGCGAGACCGAGGACTTCGAGATCGACGAGTTCGAGGGCGCCCCGCCAGAGGCGCCCGACGCGGCGGCGGCCGAGACCGACGAGCGCGAGACATCCGAGCCCGAGCAGGAGAACGACGATGACTGAGTCCCAGACCCTCGACGTGGCGCTCGCCGAGCTGCGGCCGGCCCTGGAGGCGCTGCTGATGGTCGCCGACCAGCCGCTGGACGTCGCCACCCTCGCCTCGGCCGCTGGTCACCCGGTGGTGGCGGTCGAGGAGGCGCTGTCCGGCCTCGCCAGGGAGTACGACGAGGAGGGCCGCGGCTTCGAGCTGCGCAACGTCGCCGGCGGCTGGCGCTACTACACCCGGGAGGAGTTCGCCTCGGTCGTCGAGGGATTCGTGCTCGACGGACAGCAGGCCAGGCTCACCCAGGCAGCGCTCGAGACGCTGGCCGTGGTCGCCTACAAGCAACCGGTGTCGCGGGCGCGGGTGTCGGCGATCCGCGGGGTGAACGTCGATGGCGTCATGCGCACCCTGCTCACGCGCGGCCTGGTCGAGGAGGCGGGCCACGACGGTGAGCACGGAGCCACGCTCTACCGGACCAGTGGCTACTTCCTGGAGCGGATCGGGGTCACCAGCCTCGACGAGCTGCCCGAACTCGCGCCGTACCTGCCCGACATGGACGACCTCGAGGACGACCTGGCCGAGGCCGTCGCCTCGAACGGGTCCGGCGAGCCGGTCGCCGGCAGCGCGTGAGCGAACCGTCCGATGTGGCCGACGACGGCCTGATCCGGCTGCAGAGGCTGCTGGCCCAGTCGGGGGTCGCCTCGCGCCGCAAGTGCGAGGAGCTGATGCTCGGGGGCGAGGTCGAGGTCGACGGCGAGATCGTCACCCGGCTCGGCACCAAGGTCGACCCGCGCACGGCCGTGATCCGGGTGTCCGGCCGGCGGCTCCCGCCGGTGTCCCCGCACGCGTACCTGGTGCTCAACAAGCCGCGGGGCGTCGTCTCGACCATGTCGGACCCCGAGGGCCGACGGACACTGACCGACGTGGTGGAGGAGCGGGCACCGGAGTACGGCCGGCTCTTCCACGTCGGCCGGCTCGACACCGACACCTCCGGACTGCTGCTCCTCACCAACGACGGTGACTTCGCGCACCGGATGGCGCACCCGTCGTACGAGGTCGACAAGACCTACGTCGCGGAGGTCGAGGGCGACCTCAAGAAGTCGACGATCGCGGCGCTGCTCGCCGGCGTCACCCTCGAGGACGGACCGGTGGAGATCTCGAAGGCCCGGATCGTCACCCGCGGACCCAGTGGCCGCGGGACCATCGTCGAGCTCGTGATCCACGAGGGACGCAACCGGATCGTCCGGCGGCTGCTCGACCACGTGGGGCACCCGGTCCGCCGGCTCACCCGGACCGGGTTCGGCCCGGTCTCGCTCGGCCAGCTCAAGACCGGCGACCTACGTGAGCTCACGCGTGACGAGCTCGGCGAGCTGTTGGACAGCGTGCGTTTGTAGCAGCGGTGCGGACCCGACGATCAGGCCGCGAGCGGGATCGTGCCCGGCATCACGGTCGGATCGCAGTCGCAGCCGTCGCTGCATGCGAGGTAGGTGTGCACCGCGTGCCCGCAGCGCGGGCACGGCAGGTCGTGCGACAGGTGACGTGCGTTGGTCTGGACTGTGTCCCACATGGTCGTGCGTCCTTTCGTGCCGCAACGTGTTTGTTCATCAACACCACGAACGGCCGCGGCCGGATCCGACAGGGGGTCGTGAACTTCCGTCGACTGCTGTCCGCCTCGTGGTCATGCCCACGAGCCTACTGACCCATCCGGTCGGTTTCTGTCCTCATTCGACACGTCTGCACGGACGCTCGAGGGCGGCACGTGCCCACCCCATTAGGGTTGCCCGCGTGGCAGTGAGAGCGGTGCGAGGCGCCACCCAGCTCGACAGCGACGATCGCGAGCACATGCTCGACCGGGTCGCCGAGATGGTGCTGGACGTGATGGCGTCCAACGGGCTGACGGTCGACGACTTCATCTCCGTGATCTTCACCGCCACCTCCGACCTCGTCTCCGAGTTCCCGGCGTACGCCGCACGCAAGCTCGGCTTCGGGGACGTTCCCCTGATCTGCGCCCGGGAGCTGGAGATCGCCGGGGCGATGCCGCGGGTGGTCCGGATGCTCGCCCACGTCGAGATCGACCTGCCGCGGTCAGAGGTCACTCACTGCTACCTCCACGGGGCCGCTGCGCTGCGCAAGGACCTCACGCGTACCCGCGAGGTCCCCGACGATGAGTGAGCTGCTCACCGGCCCGGTCGAGGTGGTCGGGACCGGCCTGCTCGGCACGTCGATCGGCCTCGCGTGCCGACGGGCCGGAATCGACGCGCTCCTGCACGACGCGTCCGCCGAGCACGTCCGCACCGCGTCCGGGCTCGGCGCCGGCCGCCCCCGGCGCGATGTCGACCGCCCGCAGCTGGTGGTCGTCGCGGTCCCACCGGACCACCTCGGCGCAGAGATCGTCGCCGCGCTCCGGCGTACCGAGGCCGTGGTGACGGACGTCGGCAGCATCAAGTCCGAGCCGTTGAACACCGTCGGCGAGGAGGTGCCCGAGCTGCTGGCCAGGTATGTCGGCGGGCACCCGATGGCGGGCAGCGAGCGCTCCGGGCCCCTGGCGGCGAGTGCCGCGCTGTTCGACGGCCGGCCGTGGGCGGTCACGGCGCACGACGAGGCCGCACCGGAGGCGGTGGCGCTGGTCGAGGAGCTCGCGCGCGTCTGCGGCGCCGTACCTGTTCCGCTGGACCCGGGGGAGCACGATCGGGCGGTGGCCCGGATCTCGCACCTGCCGCACCTGCTGGCGGTGCTCGTGGCGGGGAGGTTGGCGGGCGCGCCCGCGGCCCACCTTGCGCTGGCGGGGCAGGGCGTGCGTGACGTCACCCGGGTCGCGGGCGGCGACCCCGCGCTGTGGCAGCAGATCGTGACGCTCAATGCCGAAGCGTTGCGCGGACTGCTGGCCGAGGTACGCGAAGAGCTCGACGTCCTCCAGAACGCGCTGTCCGACGGCGACCGCGAGGTCCTCGGTGCCCTGCTCGCCCGTGGTGTCGCCGGCACCGACGCGATCCCGGGCAAGCACGGCGGTCCGGCCCGCGCGACCCGGTCGGTGTTCGTGTCCGTGCCCGACCACCCCGGCGAGCTGGCCCGGCTGTTCGCCGGCGCGGGTGAGGCCGACGTCAACATCGAGGACGTGCACATCGACCACGACCCCGGCCGCCCGGTCGGTCTGGTGGAACTGCTGGTGGAGGAGGCGCGTGCCGAGCACCTGCTCGCCTCCCTCGAGTCGCAGGGCTGGGTCACCCACCGGTAGGCACCTGCGCCCGGCAGACGCGGAGTCTCGCGGACCCCGTGACCGATGGCCGACGATCATGGTCATCCGGTGGGAACGTCGGCGGTCTTCCGCCCGTGTATCGGGCATACGGGCGATCGACTCCCGCCAACCGACCACCGCCGCGAGTCCCAGGCGGGGAGAGCGACGCACGGTGGGACCACCCGGGCCGTACCAGCATCGCCCATTTGCGGATGAACCGTTGCCGGACGCACCCCTGCAGGATCAGACTCATGGGCGACGGCCTGCCTCAGCAGTCACGAGAACCCTCGTGCTCGACGCCCTGACGCTCGCTGGTCGCCCTGGCGGCCCCTGAACGGTGGGTCCTGATGCTGTTCCCGACACGGCCAAGGAGCTGACATGACCACGAGTGGGCAGCCGCCTCAGCCGGACACGCCCAGCCAGAATGCGTCGGCCGCCGGCCCCGCTTCGGCGTACGGCGTCCACTCCGAGGTGGGCAGGCTGCGCAAGGTTCTGGTGTGCGCACCCGGGCTCGCGCACCGCCGACTGACGCCCACCAACGCCGACGACCTGCTCTTCGATGACGTCATGTGGGTCGAGAACGCCCAGCGTGACCACGCAGACTTCGTCAACAAGCTCATCCACCGCGGCGTGGCGGTCGTGGAGCTGCACGACGTGCTCACCGAGACGCTGGCCGTGCCCGGCGCCCGGGACTGGATCCTGGACCGCAAGATCGTCGCCAACGAGGTGGGCCTGGGCCTGATGGACTCCGTCCGCGACTACCTGTCGGACATCGAGGACCGGGAGCTGGCCGAGTACCTGATCGGCGGGCTGGCCACCACCGACCTCCCCGATGACTACCGCTCGCCGTACGTCGCCCTGGCCCGTGAGTCGCTCGGCGGCCGCGAGTACCTGATGGCGCCGCTGCCCAACACGCTCTACACCCGCGACACCACCTGCTGGCTCTACGGCGGGGTCACCATGAATCCGCTCTACTGGCCGGCCCGCCACGACGAGACCTTGCTCTACAAGGCGATCTACACCTACCACCCCGACTTCGTCGGCGCGAACGTCTGGTGGGGAGATCCCGAGCGGGAGTGGGGCCGGGCGACGTTCGAGGGCGGCGACATCATGCCCGTGGGCAACGGCGTCGTGCTGATGGGGATGAGCGAGCGGACCTCACGACAGGCGATCACCCAGGTCGCGTCCGCACTGTTCACGCGGGGCGCCGCCGAGCGAGTGGTCGTGGCCGGAATGCCCAAGCTCCGCGCGGCCATGCACCTGGACACCGTCTTCACCTTCGCCGACCGCGACATCGTCACCTACTACCCGACGATCGTGGACAGCATCCATGCCTTCTCGCTCCGTCCGGGTGAGAAGGACGGTGCCGTCGCCATCACGGACGAAGGCGAGCACCGCTTCCTCGACGTGGTGGCCGAGTCACTGGGCCTGAGCGGACTGCAGGAGATCCCCACCGGGGGCGACGTCTACCAGTCCGAGCGTCAACAGTGGGACAGCGGCAACAACGCCGTCGCCCTCGAACCCGGTGTGGTGTTCACCTACGACCGCAACACCCTGACCAACTCGCTGCTCCGCGAGGCTGGTGTCGAGGTGATCACCATCGTCGGCGCCGAGCTGGGCCGAGGTCGCGGCGGCGGTCACTGCATGACCTGCCCCCTGATCCGCGACGGCGTCGACTACTAGCCCGACTGCTCGACTCCCACGAAGCAGGGGAGCGGGTGACCCACCGGTAGTCTTACGCCCCGTGTCCGCCACCTCTCCCGACGTCCGTGCGAACCTCGTCATCGCCGTCGACGGCACCTCCGGGGCGGGCAAGTCCAGCACCTCGCGCGCCGTCGCCATCCGGCTCGGGCTCCGCTACCTGGACACGGGCGCCATGTTCCGGGCGATGACGTGGTGGTTGCTGCGCCATGACGTCGACGTCCACGACCCGGGCTCCGTCGCCGCCCGCTGCGCGGAGCCGGAGATCCTCTCCGGGACCGATGCGGCGGGCCCATCGATCGTGGTGGACGGGGTGGACGTCGGGACCGCGATCCGCACCGACGAGGTCAACGCTGCGGTGTCGCCGGTGAGCGCGGTGCCTGAGGTCCGCCAGCGGCTGCTGGAGCTGCAGCGGGCGGTGATCGGCGAGGGCGGGATCGTGGTCGAGGGGCGCGACATCGGCTCGGTGGTGTGGCCGCAGGCCGAGGTCAAGGTCTTTCTGAGCGCCGAGCCATCGGCCCGTGCAGAGCGTCGGGCGGCCGAGACCGGCAGCATCGACGTGGTGGCCACCCAGGAGTCGCTGCTGGCGCGAGACCGGATCGACTCCGGGCGCACCACCGCCCCGCTGACCCGTGCCGACGACGCCGTCCAGATCGACACCACGGCGTACACGCTGGACGAGGTGGTCGGCCAAGTCGTCGCGCTGGTCGAGGCGGAGCGCGCGTGAGCCATCACGACCCCCCCAGCAGCGCGTACGTCCCGCACCCGCCGCGGCTGATGCTGCACCGGCTGCGGCCGCCGGCGGCACGCTACTTCCGGCGCAGGTACGTCGTGCGGGTGCACGGTTCTGACCTGGTGCCGCTGCACGGCCCGGCCGTCTTCGCGGCCAACCACACCGGGGTGCTCGACGGACCACTGCTCGCGATCTTCGCGCCGCGGCCGGTGCACGCGCTGACGAAGGAGGAGATGTTCGAGGGGCGCACCGGCCGGTTCCTGCGGCGATCGGGCCAGATCCCGCTCGACCGGTTCGCGACCGACCCGCGGGCCGTGCGCACCTCACTGCGGGTGCTGCGCGACGGGGGAGTGGTCGGCGTCTTCCCCGAAGGCACGCGCGGGGACGGCGAGCTGCACCGGTTCCACCACGGGGCGGCGTACCTCGCCCTGGTCAGCGGCGCGCCCGTCGTGCCCGTGATCCTGCTGGGGAGCCGGCTGCCTGGAGGTGACATCGGGTCCGTGCCGCCCAAGGGCAGCCCGATCGACGTGGTGTTCGGCGAACCCGTCGAGGTCGGGGCCATGCCGTGGCCGCGCACCCAGGGAATGGTTCGCGAGACCTCGATGCTGTTGCGGGAGCGGATGCTGGCCACACTGGACGAGGCCCGCGCGCAGACCGGCCGGGAGCTCCCCGGTCCGCTGCCTGCCGGACAAGGCGAGGAGGACCCCGAGACCGGGCTCCTCGATGAGGGAGACAGATGAGCGAGGAGCACCCGGAGGTCGTCGAGACCCTCGGACCGGTGCCGGTGCTGGCCGTGGTCGGCCGGCCCAACGTTGGGAAGTCGACGCTGGTCAACCGGATCATCGGTCGCCGCGAGGCGGTCGTGGAGGACGTCCCGGGCGTGACCCGCGACCGGATCTCGTACGACGCGAACTGGTCGGGTCGCGCCTTCACCGTCGTCGACACCGGCGGCTGGGACCCGGACGCTCGCGGACTGGCCGAGCGGATCACGGCGCAGGCCGAGATCGCGGTCACCCTGGCCGACGCGGTGCTGTTCGTGGTCGACGCCACAGTCGGCATCACCGACTCCGACGAGGCGGTCGTCAAGATCCTCCGGCGCTCCAAGAAGCCGGTCGTGCTCGCCGCCAACAAGGTGGACGACGCGCGTACCGAGGCCGAGGCCCACGCCCTGTGGAACCTCGGGCTCGGCGAGCCGTTCGCGGTGTCAGCGCTGCACGGCCGCGGGTCGGGCGACATGCTCGACGCCGTTCTCGCCGCGCTGCCCGAACCGCCGCCCGAGCGTGAGGTGGAGGTCGGCGGCCCGCGCCGGGTCGCGATCGTCGGCAAGCCGAACGTCGGAAAGTCCTCGCTCCTCAACCGGCTAGCGGGGGAGGAGCGGGCCGTGGTCGACAACGTGGCCGGCACGACCGTCGACCCGGTCGACGAGCTGGTCGAGCTGGGTGGCCGCACGTGGCGTCTCATCGACACCGCAGGCATCCGCAAGCGGGTCAAGGAGGCCTCCGGCCACGAGTACTACGCGTCGCTGCGGACCTCCACCGCGATCGACCGCGCCGAGGTCGCGGTGCTGGTCATCGACGCCGGGCAGTCGATCTCCGAACAGGACGTGCGGATCCTGCAGACCGTGCGCGAGGCGGGCCGGGCGCTCGTGATCGCGTTCAACAAGTGGGACCTGGTCGACGAGGAGCGCCGCTACTACCTCGAGCGTGAGGTCGAGCGGGACCTTGTGCAGGTCCGCTGGGCGCCGCGTATCAACGTGACCGCCCGCACCGGCTGGCACGTCGACCGGCTGGTGCCGGCGCTCGACGCCGCGCTCGCGGGCTGGGAGACGCGGATCACGACCGGCGCGCTCAACTCGTTCCTCGGCCGGCTCGTCGCCGAGCACCCGCACCCGGTGCGCGGAGGCAAGCAGCCGAAGGTGCTCTTCGGGACCCAGGCCAGCACCAGCCCGCCGATGTTCGTGCTGTTCACGAGCGGGAAGCTGGAGGCGTCGTACGAGCGCTTCATCGAGCGGCGGCTGCGCGAGGAGTTCGGCTTCGCAGGCACGCCGATCGTGCTGCAGCAGCGGCCACGGGAGAAGCGGAAGCGTTAGCGTTCCGAGCATGCGCTCCCTCGTCGTCGGCTTGCTCGCCCTCGCATTGACCGCGTGCGGGGGCGCAGGCGGCCGTGATGAGGCCCGGGTCGCGTCGGCCGCTCCGCAACAGGACGCCGGCGGGTGCGAGATCTTCCCCGAGGACAACTACTGGCACGCCGATGTCACCAGGCTGCCGCGGCACCCGCGGAGCAAGCAGTGGTTGCGCCGGATGTCGCCGAGGTCGCGGCTGCACCCCGACTTCGGTCCGTCGTACGGAGACGGTCCCAACTACGGGATGCCGGTCACCGTGGTCAAGCACTCGCACCGTCGGGTCCGGGTCCGCTTCCTGTACGCGTCCGAGAGCGACCGGGTCCGCTACCCGTTCGGCCGCGACACCCTGATCGAGGGCGGCCGCGGCTCATCCGGCGACAAACACGCGATCGTGGTCGACCGCGGCGTCTGCCGGCTCTACGAGACCTGGAACACCCGGGTGCGTGACGGCCGGTGGCGCGCCGGGTCGGGTGCCACGTGGCGCCTCGACAGCAACGACCTGCGCCCGAACGGCTGGACCTCCGCCGATGCGGCAGGGCTGCCGATCCTTCCCGGCCTGCTGCGCTGGCGTGAGGTGAAGAACCGGAACGTCGACCACGCGATCCGCTTCACCACCGACATCACGTCGCGCTGGCACGTCTGGCCGGCCAGGCACGACGCCGGCTCGCGCGGCAGCCACAAGTTCCCGCCGATGGGCGCCCGGTTCCGGTTGAAGGCCGGCTTCCAGCCGCCCAAGGGCCTCGGCGCGGGCGCCCGCGAGGTGGTCCGCGCCATGAAGACCTACGGCCTGGTGCTGGCCGACAACGGGTCCCCGTGGTTCTTCCAAGGAGAGCGGAACCACGCCTGGCCGGACCGGCTGGTCGCCGACCTCAAGCGGATCCCAGCCAGCGCCTTCGTGGCCGTCGACACCCGTCCTCTGATGGTCGACCAGGACAGCGCGCAGGTGCAGTGACGGCCGCGCACGACCCACGATCCCGATTCTGGAGGCGCCCACACGCTGCGGTAGGGTTCACGTCGCTCGACCGGCGATCCCGGGAGAGCTTCGGGCTGTGGCGCAGCTTGGTAGCGCACTTGACTGGGGGTCAAGGGGTCGCAGGTTCAAATCCTGTCAGCCCGACCGAAAAATCGCTTCTGACCTGGGCGACGTCGGCCGCGATGGTCGGCTTGGAGATGAGAACTCCCGAGTGATCGCGGGAGACGAGTGGCCGACCTGCTGTGACGCCGTCTCGGCGTTGACTCGCTTCGAGATCAGGCGGGCTACGGTCCTGCGGCACGCATGCGGCGTGACCCAATCCAGCCCGGTGTCGCTCCACGCTGTTGACCTGCTGCCAGATTCACATCGACAACGGATCGCACAGCGAGATCGTCACCACGAATCTTCGTCAACAGCGCCCAAGCGTCGAGCGCGGCGAGCATGGACATCACAACCACCGCGACTTTCCGACCGGGCCGCCCCGTCGATGTTCTCGCAGGGTGGCCCGTCCGGCGGAGCGAGAGGTAGTGGGATCGGCGGTCCGAATGTCACGGGGCCGACCGGCAAGGCAGGGAAGTCGACGGAACGCTGGAGCCATCGCGAGACGTGACAACTGTCATCGCAGGGTCCTGACGCTGGACATGGTTGCGCAACGGCTCAGGGCGGCAGAGTCGTTGACATGAACGAGACGCCACCGGCCATCGAGCTGACCCAAGTCGCGAAGACCTTCCGCACGCCGGGCGGAGAGAGAGTCCGCGCGGTCGACGGCATCGACCTGACCATCCGTCCCGGCGAGGTGGTCGCCTTCCTCGGGCCGAACGGCGCCGGCAAGACGACGACCCTGGACATGGTGCTCGGGCTGACCAGCCCGAGCGAAGGGACGGCGGAGGTGTTCGGCCAGCCGCCTCGCAGAGCGGTGAACGCCGGTCGCGTGTCCGCCGTACTCCAGACCGGAGGCCTGCTGCACGACCTGACGGTCCGCGAGACCGTCCAGATGATCGCTTCAACGTTCCGGAGTCCAGCGCCCGTCGACGCGGTGATCGACCGCGCCGGTCTCGAGCAGCTCCGTGGCCGCAAGGTCAGCAAGTGCTCGGGCGGCGAACAGCAGCGGCTCCGCTTCGCCCTCGCGTTGCTCCCCGACCCGGACCTGCTGATCCTGGACGAGCCGACCGCGGGCATGGATGTCAACGCCCGCCGTGAGTTCTGGCGCGCGATGCATGTCGAGGCGACCGCAGGACGGACCGTCGTCTTCGCCACGCACTACCTCGAGGAGGCCGATGCGTTCGCTCACCGAATCGTGCTCGTCTCCGGCGGCAAGGTCGTCGCCGACGGGCCGACCGAGCAGATCCGGTCGCGGGCCAGCGGCCGCACGATCAGCGCCGACGTGCTCGACGCCGCGATCCTCCCGATCATCCGCGAGCACCCGGGGGTCATCGACGTCGACCTCACCGGGCATCGCCTGACTGTCGGTGTTTCCGCCGACGGTTCCGATGAGATCGCCCGGCTGCTGCTCAACGGCGCCGGAGCCTCGAACCTCGAGATCACCACAGGCTCGCTGGAGAGCGCCTTCGTCGCGCTGACCGGCAGTGAGGAGAACGCACGATGAATGCCACCTACATGGGACTCGAGATCCGGCGGGTCCTGCGCGACTACCCTTCGATGTTCTTCATCGTGGTGCTGCCCGCCTTCTTCTACGTCATCTTCGGCGCGGCGCAGGACTACTCGAAGGAGGACGCCGGCAACGGCAACGTCGCGATGTTCACGATGATCTCGATGGCGGCGTACGGCGCCGCGACCGCGACGACCGGGATCGGCGGCCGCGCCGCGGTCGAACGGATGCAGGGCTGGGGCCGTCAGCTCGGGCTCACGCCTTTGAGAGATTCGTCCTTCGTGTCGATGAAGACGCTGCTCGCGGTGACCGTCGGAGCGGTCCCGATCATCATCACGTACATCCTCGGGGTGGCGACCGGCGCCGAGGGCACCGCTCTTGCCTGGCTGCTGAGTGGGCTCGCCCTGGTGACCGGCGCAATGGTGTGGGCACTGTACGGGTTGTGCGCCGGACTGATGTTCAAGTCAGAGGCCGCCGTGGGGGCCGCCTCCGGACTGCTCGTGATCCTCGCGTTCCTCGGCAACATCTTCATCCCGCTGTCCGGCACGATGCTGGCCATCGCCAAGTTCACGCCTCTCTATGGGTACGTCGCGCTGGCTCGATACCCGCTGACGGAGGGCCACGTGCTGGACGGCGATGGCTTGGTCCACCAGGCGCTGTGGATCCCCATGGCTAACGTTGGTGTGTGGACGGCGATCCTGGCCCTGCTGGCGACCTGGTTGGTGCGCCGCGGACGCGCTCGTCAATGAGTGATCAGGTCGCAGCCGCCGAGCCCACGCCTCAGCCGCGGGACCCCTGGGATCGCTTCGGCTGGGTGATGGGAACGGTCTGGCTGTTGTTCCTCGCGTTCCCCCTCGCCGCCATCGTGTCCGGGACATTCCCGCTGTGGGTGAAGGTCGCCTCGGTCTCCTGCATCCTGGTCTTCGGCGTCACCTACGTCCACGGCCTGGTCCGGATGCACGAGGACGACACCTGGACCGGCCCCACCGGTCATGGCGTCCGCCATGTCGCCGCGCTGACCGCACTGACGGTGGCCACCGCGGCCCTGGTCGGGGAGACGGCCTTGGGCATGGCCACGTTCATCGTCGCGTTCGCAATGTTCGCCCTTCCGCTGCGCGTAGCAGTTGCGCTCATGCTGGCCGCCATCACGATCACCGCGGCCATGCCCTGGGTGCTGCAGTCGTTCAGCCACGCCTGGTACGTCGCCCCCGTCGTACTGACCGTCGGCGTCTTTGCAGGGGTGGCCCGGATCCTCGACGGCAGACAGGCGAAGTACCGAACCATGGCGGACGAGATCGCCATGGGAGCCGAGCGCGACCGCGTTTCCCGCGACGTGCACGATGTGCTCGGCCACTCCCTGACTGTCGTCACGGTCAAGGCCGAGCTCGCGGAGCGGCTGATCGACGTCGACCCCGTCCGAGCCCGGGCGGAGCTGGAGGAGATCCAGTCGATCACCCGCCAGTCGCTCGCAGAGATCCGGGCCATCGTCGCCGGGCTACGGGTGGCGCGGCTGACCGAAGAGCTGGAGTCCGCGAGCAAGGCGCTCGCAGGCGCCGGTATCGAGGCCGAGCTGCCCAACGATCCGTCAGCGACCGACCCCCGTCATCGGATCGTCCTGGCGTGGGCGCTGCGCGAGGCGGTCACCAACGTGATCCGCCACAGCGGCGCCGAACGCTGCACGATCACGCTCGGCGAGGACTGGCTGGAGGTGGCCGACGACGGCCGCGGCATCGGCGACGCCAACGAGGGGCACGGGATGCGCGGTCTGCGCGAGCGCGTCCGCGGGGCCGGCGGAACGGTGGCCGTGGTCACGCCGGCAGCAGACGGCGGCACGACCGTGAGGGTTCAGCTGTGACGATCCGGGTGCTGGTCGCCGATGACCAGGCGCTGGTGCGCGGAGCACTGGCCGCGTTGCTCGCACTCGAGCCGGACATCGACGTCGTCGCCGAGGTCGCACGTGGGGACGAGGTCGTCGAGGCAGCGCGCCGGTCGTCGGCGGAGGTCTGCCTGCTCGACATCGAGATGCCCGGTGCCGACGGCATCGAGGTCGCGGGTCGGCTGGCCGCGGCACTCCCCGGCTGTCGAAGCCTGATCGTCACCACGTTCGGTCGGCCGGGCTACCTGCGCCGAGCGCTCGAAGCAGGCGCGAGCGGCTTCGTGGTCAAGGACACTCCCGCGCGCGAGCTCGCGGAGGCGGTACGCCGGGTGCACGCCGGGCTGCGCGTGGTCGATCCCTCGCTGGCGACCGAGTCCCTGCTCGGCGGACCCAATCCGCTGACCGAGCGGGAGCGCGTCGTACTCCGCGAGGCGTTGGACGGCTCCACCGTCGCGGTGCTCTCCTCACGGTTGCACCTGTCCGCAGGAACCGTCCGGAACTACCTCTCCTCGGCCATTGGCAAGACCGGCGCGACGACTCGCGCCGAAGCCGCCCGTACCGCCGAGGAGCGCGGCTGGCTCTGAGTATCCCAACGCACCTCTGCCTCTCAGGTCTCAGCCGCCGTTCTCAGCGACCTTGATGCGGGACCTGACCTGCGCGGATCAGATGTCGTATGACTGATGGGCTGAGTCGCTCTCGTGGCTCTGCGACGACCCGCAGGCGTCTGTTCGCGGGCGTCGTGGAACCCACGGCGACGTCGTTTCCTACGCCGCGATCGTGACGATCAACATCTCGCCCGACGACGAGCTCAACCTGGGGGCCGGGGTGGGCGCTAACAACTTGGTGGCGAGCACGGGATCGACGCCCTCGGTTCGCAACAGCACTTCAACGGGTGATGGGCGACCAACAACGGCCACGCGATGGTGCCTCGAGATTTCCGAAAGTCCTCGGTCAAGAGCCAGCAGAATCCGTCGCCCCACGATGTGCGCGACGCGCTGCCGGGTGCCTAGCGCGTCGTCCTGTCCCAGAACCACACCGGCGCAAGGATGGCGCTGAGCTGCTGCGGCCCGGCACCGGTACGTCGAACTCGGCTCGACAGCGGAGCGGGAGGCAGCCGCCGAGTGGTGGTCGGACCTCACGGCGGCCGGCGGCGAGGGCATGGTCGTGAAGCCGGTCGACCTGCCGGCGACCCGGGTGCAGCCGGGGCTGAAGGTCCGCGGCCGGAGTACCTGCGGATCATCTACGGGCCCGACTACACCGGCTCCCTGGACCTGCTACGGCAGCGTCAACTCGGCAAGAAGCGACAGCTCGCGCTGCGCGAGCACGGGCTCGGGCTGGACGCGCTGAACGGCTTCGTCGCCGAGGAGCCGCTGTGGCGGGTGCACCAGGCCGTGTTCGCGGTGCTCGCATTGGAGTCCGAGCCGGTGGACCCGCGCCTCTGAGTCAGTCTTGGCCGGCGCGCTCGCCGCGCGAGTCCAGGACTCCGTGCAACCACGGGCCGGCTCCCACAGCCCGTCGACAGTATGTACGACCGGCCATGGGATGGGACGTCCTCCATAGCCGGTCGACGGAGTCTGTGGAGAGCGCGAGCTGCTCAGGGGTCATGAGACGGACCCTCTCCAGACCCACGTTGGTCACGCGGTGCCAACGGCCCGCGGCCCGGGTGTAGTTCTCCGCACGGAGCATGGCACCGAGGAAGGCTCGCTGCTCCTCTGTCGTGAGGAGGTACACCTCGCACCTACCCGGCCGCCTCCTCAGGAGCAGGACAAGGGCGTCGACCCCGCTTGCTTCGACGATGTCGAGGACCCGAGGAACGACCCCGAGCCCGGCTCGCCGCCAGATCACCGGGTAGGCGGACACCGCTGCCGCGCGTAGAGCTCGCGTGAGACGCGGAGCAGGCTTGACGGTCCCGCGCGCCGGCATTCGTGGGGTGGGTGTGGCGGCAGTCGGTTCGCGTAACGCGTCGGGCTCAGATGGCGAGGCGGAACCGAGGATCAGTCGTCCCACGTCAGCCAGAGAGTCCCAGTCTCGGTTGCGCACGAGGGAGAGCACCTCGCCGGCCGAGCTGCCCGGAGGGCACAGAGTCTCGAAGAACTTCTCGCCCGGACTCGGACGACGAACCTTCGCCACGACCGACTCGAGCTCCGCGGCGCGATGGGGCGTCACTTTCTGCTTGTCCAGCAGGCAGTGCAGCAGCACCGTCCAGAAGGTGTCACTCGGGTCCAGGACGTGCACACCGCCGTCCTCGAGTCGCCTTTCCAGGCACCCGTGCTCGAGATTCGACGCGAGCTTCAGCTGCTTGCTGTAGACGAGCCGCGTGACTACGTCGAGCTTCACAGACGCACCCGAATCCGGGGCAGAGATGACGTAGAAGCGGTGCCACGAGTGCCGGAGGACCGCGTGGGACCACGAGCCAGGCACTCGCAGCCTCGGGAGCGTGAACGCCCCGAGCTCGAACACGACGTCCTCGAAGGAGTCGATGTCTTCTGCGCTCACGAGCAGGTCCACATCACCGCCCGGAACGCCGAGAGTCTCGCGACCGCGCAGCAGCGCCCACCTCACGCCGACGTGATCGAGGCCGTCGAACACGGCGCCCAGGAGCTCGTCCACCTCGCGCGCCGAGGCCGGCTCCGACGAGATCCCGGTTCGATCGTCACCGGACGACATGCGACCCCCTTGCCCTCACTTGCGCGTCAGTCTAGGGACGCGGACCTCGGCGATGGACGAAAGAACAAATATCACCGGATCCTTTATCTCGGTTTCGTTGCCAAACCTCAGGTGAACGGACGACGATGGTCCGGTGAACCCGCGGGGGACGGGTTCCGACGAGGGGGAGTCCAGTGCATTGCGCGTATCACCTGGGGGGTGACCTCGAGTCGAAACGGGGTCCGGGCCACATCGCCGACCGATCGGAGACGTCGGCATGAGCCGCAACGTTGCCGTGATTCTCGCCGGCGGCGTCGGTGAGCGGGTGGGGCTCGGCATTCCGAAGCAACTCATCAAGATCGCCGGCCGCTCGATTCTCGAGCACACCGTGGCCGCGTTCAACCGCCACCCAGAAGTCGACGAGATCATCATCATGATGGCCCGGGGACATCTCGACGCCGTTCACAGCATCGTGCGGTCGGGCGGCTACGAGAAGGTGACCCAGGTCCATGAGGGCGCGGAAACGCGCAACGGCACCACGCTGCGAGCCCTGCACGCGATCGGTGACGGCGACTGCAAGGTGCTCTTCCACGACGCGGTGCGGCCACTCGTCAGCGTGCGGATCATCAAAGACTGCTACGACGCCCTCGAGCGCTACGACGCCGTCGACGTCGCCATCCGTTCCGCGGACACCATCATCGAGGTGACCGACGAGGGCACCATCAAGGACATCCCACCCCGTGCCACCCTCCGGCGAGGACAGACTCCGCAGGCGTTCCGCGCATCGGTGCTGCGGCGGGCCTATGCGGCAGCCTCGCGGGACCCAGGCTTCGTCGCCACGGACGACTGCACGGTCGTGCTCCGCTACCTGCCGGAGGTGCCGATCTGGGTCGTCGAGGGCGAGGACCGCAACATGAAGGTCACCGAGCCGATCGACGTCTGCATCGCTGACAAGCTGTTCCAGCTGACCAGCCGATTCGCGCCCGTTCGCCACGTCACGGCCGACTACTCGAGCTCGCTCACGGGCAAGACCGTCGTCGTGTTCGGCGGCAGCTACGGCATCGGCAAGGACATCGCCGACCTCGCTCGCGAAAACGGTGCCGACGTCTTCGCGTTCAGCCGATCGTCGACCGGGACGCACGTCGAACGCCGCCAGGACATCGCAGCGGCCATCGCCAGCGTGCTCGCCACCACCAACCGAATCGACATGGTCGTCAACACGGCAGGCGTCCTGCCACGGGGCCCCTTGACCGAGACGTCGGAAGAGGCTGTGTACGAGGCGACGGAGATCAACTATCTCGCACCGATCTTCATCGCCCAGGAGTTCTTTCCGCACCTCGCCAAGACCAAGGGCAACCTGCTGCTGTTCAGCTCGAGCTCGTACACCCGGGGGCGCAGTGAGTACAGCCTCTACTCGTCCGCCAAGGCGGCAGTGGTGAACCTCACCCAAGCGCTGGCGGACGAGTGGGCACCCTACGGAGTGCGGGTGAACTGCATCAATCCCGAACGCACCGGCACTCCGATGCGAACCAGAGCCTTCGGGCAGGAGCCGGCCGACTCGCTGCTCGATTCCAAGGCGGTCGCCCACCACTGCCTCGACACGCTCGTGTCGGGTGAGACCGGCCAGATCATCGACATCCGGCGCGACGACCCGCTGGCCAGTCATGTGGCGGCCTCCGAGGCCGCCGTACAGCTGAACGGGCACGAGGCCACTGCGGCGGAAACCAGCATCAGCTCCTCCCTCGCGTGGTCGCCCGCGGCGCCGACCCAGTGACGGGTGGGCAGGTCGGTGGATCAGCCGGGGAGACGTCCGGAACAGGTCTCGGAACAGGTCTCGGAACAGGTCTCGGAACAGGTCTCGGAACAGGTCTCGGAACAGGACCGGAACATGCGCGGAACAAGAATCGCGAAGCCTGCACATGCGAGCGCAGTCCGTGAGTAATGTGTCAGCGTCGACCGTTTGCTGAGCGGCCGGTGATCTGGCGTGTGGGGCCAAAGGGGAACGCGACACCGTGGACCGGGCAGGGGCCCGGCGGTTCACGGCAAGCAAGGGGGAAAGAGCATGGATGAGAGCGGGGACTCCGGCCGCGCCCTCCGGGTGCGCCCGTCTCCCGTCTCCCTGCTCCGAGCCCTGATCTACTTCGTTCCGTCATACGCGGTGGCGATCGTCGGCTACCTGGCTGTCAACGTCATCGCTGCCCGGATGCTCGGCCCGTCGGGGTTCGGCTACCTCATCGTGCTTCTGACGGTCGCCGGACTCGTCGCGCAGCTGGCCCTGCTCGGAATCCACAGGGCTGGTCTCCGCGAGGCTTCGCGTGCCGAGGACACAGAGACGCTGATCGCGCTCCGCCAGCAGGTCCGCGCGATCTTGCTGGTGCCGCTGCCCGTCGCGTCCGTGGCCACCGCAGGGGTCATGTGGCTGATCGGGCCCGGCGACGAGTCGAAGGTCCTGACGGCCGTCCTGAGCGGGATCCTGGTGTACCAGACTGGCTACCAGCTTCTGAGCGCCAACTTCCTGAGGGGTCTCGGCCACATCAGGACCGCCAGCCTCTTGAGCGGACGCTCGGGTGGTGCGCTCGTGGCGGCGGTTCAGGCAGCGGGCGTCGGTCTGGTGGCCTACGTCGCGCCGGACTCGGGACTGGCAGGAGTGTTGCTCGGCATCGTGGCCGGGTATCTCGGCCCGCTGACCTACGTGCGGTGGGTGCTGAACCGGAGCTGGCCGTCCGCGACGGGGCCACACAACACGTTCCGTCAGCTGCGGACCGTCGTGAAGCGGGACTGGCGCTTCACCTTCAGCCAGAGCGGCGGCTACCTGAACTCGACGGTCGAGCTGTGGCTCGCCGGGGCCGTCCTGACAGCGGGCGGGACGTCGTTGTTCGCGGCCAGCCAGCGCCTCGGACGGCTGCTCGTGATCCCGGCCACCTCCCTGGCGACCGTGTTCAGCCCGGCGATCGCCCGGCTGTCGTCGAGAGGCGAGCGCTCGCAGCTCCAGACGCTGATCCGTACCGCCGCGTCCGTGACCACCGCGTTCAGCGCGGTGCTGTGGCTGCCCATGGTGATCGCACCTGAGTTCGTGCTCCGCACCGTCTTCGGCCCGGGCTTCGAGGACGCCGCGCCCGCCTTGATGCTGATCGCCACGGGCTACCTCCTGAGTGCCCTGAGCGGGATGTCGGGCAAGACGCTCTCGATGTCGCACTACGAGGGCGACCTGGCCATCATCACCTGGGTCATCGTGGCGGTGCGGGTGGCTTCTGGCCTGGTCTGCGCCTACCTCTGGGGCATCACCGGTCTGGCCATGTCGGCCGTGGTGATCTCCGCCGTCTTCTACCTGGCGAACTGGGTCGCGGTACGCCGTCGGCTGTCCATCTCGACGCACGCGACACTGCGTCCCAACCTGAAGATCCTGGCCCGGATAGCGGGATGACTATGAACATCGAGACGAGTGAACAGGAGGCCGGCGTGGGCATGGCCGCTCTACGTATGGAAACTGCCGCGGCCATTGACGCCGTGGCATCCGGACCGGTGCTGGTCGAGGGCTCTCCGCCGCCGTGTGGTCGAGACCTCGACCTGGTGGCCGTTCCTGAGGACCATGCGGCGATCAGCAGCTGGCTCCACGCTGCCGGCTTCATTCGATGGGGGCACACATGGGCCAGGTTCGGAGAGCCTGGCGCCTATGGCGTCGAGCTGTCCTCGACCGAACGCTGGCAGACGTCAGAGGCTGATGCCTCGTCGCTGTTCCTGGACGCCGAGCCGATACCTGGGTACCGCAACCTGGTCATGCCGAGTCCCCCCGTCGTGCTGCTGCTCGCCGCCCGGGGCACCGTGACGCGACGCGGGGCGCTGACACCGAAGGCGCGTCGCCGGGTTGCAGGAGCACTGGCTCGCAACCCCAACGCCTGGGAGCAATCGCTGAAGCTGGCCGGTCCGTTGGGCATGGCGGGCGCGGTCGAGCTGCTGCGACGTGCCTACCGTTCGGAGGCCCCGCTCTCACCGTCGGCTCGTGTGGCCGGACTCGCCTCGGTCGTTCTGACCGGTGGCCCGGTCGCCGCGAAGACGCGCGTGCTCCTGGGGGCCCGCCCCCGGAGGTTCCGACCGGCGGTCGTGTCGTTCTCGGGGTTGGACGGCTCCGGGAAGAGCACGCAAGTGACTCGGCTCAAGGCGGATCTGAGCGAGCTCGGCGTAGCCTCGGTCGACCACTGGGCAGGGTTCAAGAACGCTGCCTTGTTGCGGATGCGCTTCCCGATCCTGGACCGTCCGAGCAGCGCCTACGCGGGAACGGAATCGGAGAGAGACCAGCTGATCCCGCACGCGCTGCACGGCAGCCGAGTCGGCACGGCCGCGTGGGGGTACGTCGTCGTGCTGTTCAACTGTGCGCACCTGTGGCGGTTCGTGCTGTTGCGGCCACGTGGCACCAAGCTCCTGGTCTTCGACAGGTTCAGCCCCGACACCATGGTCAAGCTGGACCTGCGATTCACTCGGATGCGCGACATCGACATCAGATGGCAGCGCAAGCTGTTCGAGGTGATGAGCCCCAAGCCCGATGTCGGGTTCCTCGTCGATGTCTCCAGTGAGGTCGCCTACGGGCGTCGGCAGGAGCAGACGCCTCAGGAGCTGTCGGACATGGCCGAGCTCTATCAGGAGCAGGTGCCCCGCTACCGCCTGCACCGGCTGGACGGCACCCGACCGGCCGACGCCCTCGCGAAGGAGATCGTGACGACGGTCTGGCGAGGGCTTCGGTGAGCGGCGGACAGTGGCGCCAGCCGGCACAGGTAGATGGTGGGCGGCCAGCCTCCGGTTCGGCGACGGAGGCGTTGCTGGACGCGGTGGCTCGAGCGGTCGACCTCCCGGCCGGGTCCCGCGGCGTCCTCTCGATCGAGCGGCAACGTCTCGCGGGCCGTTCGAACATCTACGTCGTCAGCCCACCTGAGGCCTCGCGGGGCGGCACTCGGTGGATCGTCAAGCAGCCTCACACCGAGTGGTCCCAGGACGACGTCTCGAATCCCCTGAGTGCCCGGCACGAGTTCGAGGCGCTGCGGCGGCTGCACGAGCACTTCGCCGGACTCGGTCTGCCCTTCCGGGTGCCGGAACCCGTGGCGTTCCTTCCCGACGCGGAAGCCGTGGTGATGGAGTACGTCGACGGCGTCCCGGTGAAAGACCTGTTGAGCTACGGCAGCTTCCTGAGACCCATGAGGCTGCTGGACGGCCTCGCGGCATCCGGCACATTCCTCCGACACCTGCACACCCTGGACGTCCTCCCAGAGGTGGACGTCGACCTCAAGGCACAGGCCGAGCAGGTACTCGCGGTGGCCGAGGAGAAGCTGCGCCCTCTCGGACTCGACCTTCCCGAGCCGGTCCGACGGACGATGCTCGAGTTTCCTGCCAGCCGGGTGAGATCCCCGCAGGTGCGGCTGCACGGAGACTTCGGCCCGGCCAACATCCTGCTCGCGAGTGACGGGTCCACGGTGGGCCTCGATCCGTCGCTCGAGGCGATCGGCGTACCAGAGGAGGATCTCGTCCGGTACGTCGCGCTCACTTCGGGGATCATCCGCCTGGCGCCGGAGCTCGTGCTGCCGCCGTTCGCCGGGGTGCGCCGACGGATGGAGAACCGGTTGCTCGAGGCCTACTACCAGACATCCGGATCGCCGCCGTTGTTCGAGCTGAAGTACCTCCACCAGCTCTGCCGGCGGTGGTGCCGGATGCGGGAGCTGGCCGCGCAGAACGAGACACCGGCACGGCTGGCCGTCAAGCTACGCGTCATCGGCGCCCACTCGAGGTTGTTGATGCGCGACAGCGAACGGCGCCTCACCCGCGCTCTCGAGGCATGAGCGATGCGTCACGAGGAACTGCGCACCCGCGCAGAGCTGCTGTTGCTGCGGTTGGCGCTGTCCGTCCTCCCGGCCCGTCGGCATGCTGTCGTCGCCGGCTTTCCGGATGAGGAAGGCAACAGCGTCGAGACGGTCCGCGCCCTGGCGCGGCGCCTCCCCGTCTACTGGCTGATCAACAGCAGTCCGGCGTCGGTGGAGTGGCTGCTGTCAGGGACGGAGGGGCGCGAACGGATCCGGTTGGTGCCCAAGGACTCCAAGCGAGCCTTCCTGGCCTACGCGACGGCGCGCTACGTCTTCTTCACGCACGGCCTCTACGGATCACCGCCGGCGCCGCGGCGTCGTACCTTCGTCAACCTCTGGCACGGTGACGGGCCGAAGATGAGCAAGCGTTTCGCCAACGTACGTTCGACCTTCGCCGTCGCCGGGACCCGGATGTGGGGCGAGCAACGCCCGGTCTACTTCGGCGTCGCCGCGAGTGGTGTCCTCGTCACCGGCAACCCGAGGATCGACCAGTTCGCCCGCCCCGTGAGCGACGAGCAGCTGGAGGCGCTCGGCCTCGATCCGGCGAAGCCGTTCATCCTGTGGATGCCGACCTATCGTCGTACCGAGTATCGGGGGCGGCGGCTGGCGCGGGTCCGCAACTGGGCCGACGCCGCGGACCTTTCGGACTCCGAGCGCGTGCGCCACCTGATCGGTGAGGTGGCCGACTCGGCTCGCCGGCTGGGTGTCACGGTCGTGGTGAAGCCTCACCCGCTGGACGCCGACAACTACGGCGCCACTGACCTGCTCGTGATCGATGGTGACGTCCTGCAGAGCGCGCAGGTCACCGTCTACCAGCTCCTGGGCCGCAGTCACGGGCTCATCACCGACTACAGCAGCGTGTGGACCGACTACCTCGCGGTCGATCGACCCATCGGGTTCTACTGCCCGGATCTCGAGCAGTACGAAGCCGCGCGCGGACTCAACGTCGACGGCTACCGGGACCTCATCCCAGGGCCGCTCCTCGACTCCCCGGCGGACTTCGAGCGATTCCTCGGCGAGTGCCTCGAGGAGTCTGCTGAGTCCAGGAAGACCCGAGCTCAGGGTGTGGAGCGGGTTGGCGCCGAGACCCGGCTCGGAGCCAGCGACCGCTTGCTGGACGCCGTCGGCATCACTCGCCGGTAGGCTGGTAGCTATCCGATGTCGATGATGACCTCGTCGAGGGTGCCCTGCAGCACGTCATCGCCCGAGGTCTTGGCACCCACGATGACCGGCTGATTGTTCGCGATGGTGCCGGCGACCCCGTTCTTCGTGAAGACCCGGCCGTCGACCACCGCATGCACCGCGGTCGGGGTCCGGAGGCACCGCACCGTGTGAGTTCGCCCGTCGACGAGGTCGACTTGGGCCACCCTCGCCACAACCCGGCGGCGCCCATCGGGCATGACGCTCTTGAAGCTGCAATGGAGCCGCCCCACCGAGTGGTTGTTGGGGTTGCGCTTGATCTCCATCTTCCAGTCCCCGCCCTTGGTGGTCGAGAACCCCTTGCGCACCAGGTCGTAGCTGTCGTCAGGCATCGCCGCGTTCACGGTCCGCACCGTTGCCGTCACCGTCATCTCGCTGCCGCCCGGGTCCAGACTGTCGGAGTCGGCCACCTCGACGTAGGGGGTATCGCCCTCGAACGCATACGCGTTCCCGGAGACCAGTCCTGGAACGCCGGTCGTGACATTGACGATGGTGCCGTTGTTCTCGCCGCCACTCGGCGCGGAGTCGAGCATCACCGAAGCACCCGGTCCCTCGTCCATGTGCCAGTGTGCGACGACGTCCGCCGCGGCGGCCGTCGGCACGAGCGTCAACGCTGCGGCAAGTAGTGCAGGCGTAACCCAGGTCCTCATTGTCTTATCCCCCCTGTTCTCGCCGAGACACGGCGAGTAACTCCAAGCATGAAAGCACCACATCGAGACGTCTGGCAAGCAAATGTCGACGCAACCCGATCACGTCGCGGCGATGGCGACTCGTCGGCGGCTGTGCCCGAACCGGTGGTACAACGACGGGAGCAGGAACAGGTTCAGCAGTGTCGAGGTGACCAGGCCGCCGAGGATGACGACCGCCATCGGGTGCTCGATCTCGTGCCCGGGAATGCTGCCCGCCGCCGCGAGCGGGACCAGCGCCAACGCGGTCGCGGTAGCGGTCATCATGATCGGTGCCAGCCGCTCGCTCGCCCCGCGCAGCACGAGCTCCGGTCCGAACTCGTGGCCCTCCTTCTCCAGCCGCTGGAAGTGGCTGATCATCAAGATCCCGTTGCGAGCCGCGATGCCGAACACGGTGAGGAAGCCGACCAGTGAGCCGAGCGACAGGATGCCGCCCGTGAGCCATACCGCGAGCGCACCGCCGACGAGTGCCGTCGGGAGCAGGATGAAGGTCAGCACCGCCAGTCGGAAGCTGCGCAGGGCGGCATGCAGGAGCAGCAGGATGATGAGGGCTGCCGCGAGTCCGAACACCCCGAGCCGGTTCTGGGCTGCCTTCAGCTCCGTCGACTCCCCGAGAACGGCGAAGTGGTAGCCCTGTGGCATGACCACGGCATCGAGACGATCGTCGATGTCGTCCACGACCGAGGCCAGGTCTCGCCCCGCGACGTTCGCGCCGACGTCGATGTAGCGGGACTGCTGCTCACGATGGATGGCGTTAGGCGTCGGCCCCATCCGGACGTTGGCAACCTGCTCGAGCCGGACCCGGTCGCCGTCCGGTGTGTCGATCCACATCCGTTCCACGTCGGTGATGCTGTCGCGGGCCGCCGGGATCGCGGTGACGTGCACGTCGTAGGCGCGGCCACCGGCGAAGAGGTCTCCGACCTCTTCGCTGGCGATCAGGATCGAGGTCTGCCGGCGGATGTCGCCCGGTGTGAGCCCGTGCCTGCGCGCCTTGGCGAGGTCGGGCTCGACCTCGATGTGCGGGACGTCGGTCTCCAGCGACGCGTGCGCGTCGACGACCCCCTTGACACCGGAGATGTCGGCGGCGATCTCGTGCGCCTCCTCCTGCAGCGTCGCGAGGTCCGCGCCGTAGATGCGCACGACAATCGACTCGCTGGTTCCGGACAGGACTTCCTTGATCCGTTCGCGCAGGTAGGTCTGCACGTCGCGGTAGAGCCCCGGATAGCTCTCGACCACGTCGTGGACCTTCCCCAACGTCTCGTCGTAGTCAACCTCGGGCGCCACGCTGATCCAGTTCTCCCCGAAGTCGACCCCGTACACCTCGTCGGCCAGGAACGCCTGTCCGATGTGTGAACCGCAGTTGCGGACCCCGGGGATCTCCTGCAGGTCACGACAGGCGTCGACCGAGACCCTGGTCTCCTCCGTGACCGACGTGCCCGGCTGGGTGAGCCAGTGCATCAGGAAATCCCGCTCCTTGAAGCTCGGCAGCAGCTGCGTGCCCAACAACGGGTAGACGACGACCCCGACCACCGCGACCACGAGGGCTCCGGCCATCGCCGGCTCCGGCCGCCGCACGAGTGGCGTGAGGACGCTGCGGTAGACGCGCTTGAGCACTCGCAGCAGCGGCGACTCACGCGTGAGCAGCTTGCCCCGCGACAACAGCAAGAAGCACAGCGCCGGCGTGACGGTGAGTGCCACCAGCATCGAGACCAGGACGGCGAGCGCGTAGGACAGCACCAGAGGCTGGAAGAACGATCCGGACAGGCCCTCCAGGAACAGCACCGGCACGATCGCCACCACGTTGATCACCGTGGCGTAGGTGATCGCGGAGCGAACCTCGACCGACGCGTCCAGGATGATCGCGTACGTCGTCCGGATGCTGCCGTCGCCCCTGGCCTGCCTCAGACGTCTGACCACGTTCTCGACGTCGATGATGGCGTCGTCCACGACCACCCCGATGGCGACCACCAGCCCGGCGAGCACCATCACGTTGATCGTGACCCCCTGCAGATCCAGGACGAGGAGCGCCGCGACGAGGGAGAGCGGGATGGCGAGCAGACTGATGAACGCGGTCCGCCACTCGTAGAGGAAGGCGATGATGATGATGATGACCAGCAGGATGCCGATCAACATCGCCTCCGTGAGGTTGTCGATGGACTGCTCGATGAACGTGGCCGGCCGGAAGATCGTGGTGTCGACGGTGATCCCGGGAAGCCCCGGCTGGAGCTTGGCCATCGCATCCTCGACACCGCGCGTCACTTCCATCGTGTTCGCGCCGCGGTACTTCTGGACGATCAGCATGATGCCGGGTCCATCGTCTATCACCGCATCCCCGAAGAGCGGTCCGTGGTCGATCACGACCTCGCCGAGGTCGTCCAGCCGAAGCACTCTGCCGTTCCGTTCGACGACGGGCACCTTCGCCAGCTCTTCCGGGTTGAAGATCGGCTGGACGTGCCGGATGTTGAAGCGCTGGTCAGCAGTCTCGACCCAGCCGCCGGTGCCGATCACCGAGCCGTCGGAGTAGCGCAGCAATCCTGCGTCCAAGGCATCCCCGGTCGAGCTCATGACCGTGTCCAGCGGGACGTCGAACTTCCGCAGCAGAGCCGGGTCGACCTGCACGTGGCGCTGCGGAAGTCGCTCTCCCCAGATCGCGACCTGGGCGACCCCTGGAACCCGCAGCAGCCGGGCGCGGATCTTCCAGTACGAGATCGTCGACAGATCGATCAGGTTGACCTCGTCCGAGGTCAGCCCGATCTTGAGGATCCGGCTGGTGGACGACAGCGGCGGCATCATGAAAGGTGGGCTCGCCCAGGTGGGCAGCGTGGCGGTGACCTGGGCGACGCGTTCGGTCACGAGCTGGCGGGCCCTCAGCTCGTCGGTCCCCTTCTCGAAGATCAGCTCGATCGAGGACAGCTGCGCGACCGACTTGGACCGCATCTCCTTCAGACCGTCGATGCCGTGCAGCTGGTTCTCGATCGGGATGGTGATGAGCTCCTCGACCTCGTTCGAGGAGTTGCCCAGCGCGATGGTCTGGATCTCGACCTTGGGTGGAGCGAATTCCGGGAAGACGTCGACCTTCGCGTTCGGGATGGCGGCGAACCCGAGCGCCAGCATGGCGCTCGCGGCGAACGCGACCAACCACCGGAACCGCAGGCTGGCGTCGACGATTCCTCGCATCATCCGGCCGTCGTGGTCGTACATCAGTGACCTCCCGCGATCTCGAGCTCGGCCCCGTAGACCTCGGCCGCGCCCGTGGTCACCACCAGGGCGCCGATGGGCGGACCGTCGTGCAGCAGCACTCGGTCGTCCACGATGCGTGCCACGTCGACCGCGGCCCGCACGTACGTCAGTGGCTCCGGACTGGTGTAGACCCACGAGGCGCCCGAACCGTCGTAGATCAGCGCGGCGTACGGGACGACCGTGAGGTTCCCTCGCCGCTGCACGGACGCTGTCTCAAGGGAGACCTGCTCGGCCGCGCGCTGGTCGAAGCTCACCTTCTGCACCTCCGATCCGTCGATCGGTTCCAGGTGCGCAGGCTGGTGGACGTGCGGCGCGGCCTCCTCCACCTCGGTGCAGCCGGCGGTGGCGGCGATGGCCGCGACCGCTAGGACCGAAGCCAGCGGGCCCGCCCGACGCCTCACGGGGTGCTCCGCGGCGCGGCAGCGGCCGGCGACTCGACCAGGTCGGGCCCCGCGTCTCCGGTCTCCGTGGTCTCCGCCTCGCGGCGCTGGCCGGTCACGCAGAGGGCGGGGACCAGCAGCAGCGCCACCGGGACCATGGTGATCAGGCCACCGAGCAGGACCTGTGCCAACGGGTGGACGACCTCCAGGCCCGCGCGTGGCCCGAGGACGACGAAGGGCAGGGCGACCACCGCCAGGGCGATCGCGGTGGTGAGGACCGCTCCCAGTCGCTCACGCGCAGCCCGCCTGACCAGTTCTGACCTGGGCGTGTCATCCGGGTTGTCGCGCTGCAACGACTGCAGGGTCGCCACCACCATCAGACAGGCCCGGGTCGCGACGCCGAACACGGCGAGCAGGCCGATCATCGCGCCGAGTGTCAGATCTGCCCCGGCGATCAGGACGGCCGCCATACCGCCGACCAGGGTCACCGGGAGCGCCGCGAGCACGAGCGCCGCCAGTCGCCAGCTCCGGAACGCAGACTGCAACAGCAGGAACACGGCGATCACGACACCAGCGGCGAAGCCGAGGATCCGTGCCAGGCCGATCTCCTCGCCTGTGGTCTCCGTCAGCACCTCGGCGTGGTACTCCAACGGGAGCTCGCCATCTGCGATCCGTTCCTCGAGGTCGGCAGCCACCGCGTCGACGCTGCGCCCGTCCACGACGGCCTCCACGTCGACGTAACGCGAGACGGAGTCGCGCGCGATGACCGCGGGGGTGCGGGCGATCCGCACGTCGGCGACCTGGTCGAGCCGGACGTAGCCGCCGTCCGGCAGACCGATCGTCAGTGCGCGGATGTCCTCGATGCTGCCGCGGGTCTCCTCGGTCCCCTGCACGATGACGTCGAATACCTTCTGGTCCTCGAACACGCTGCCGACCTGGATGCCCTGGAGCAACGTGGCCTCGGCGCGGCGTACGTAGCCGGGCGTCACGCCGAACTCCTGCGCCTTGTCGAGGTCGACCTCGATCTCGATGGCCTCGTGCATGGGCGGGACAACCGTCCGGGCCCCCGTGATCCCGTCGACCTCGGCCATCATCGCCTCGAAGCCGGCCGCCTGGTCGCGCAGCACGTCGAGGTTCTCTCCGAAGATCCGGATGACCAGCGGCCGGTCCGTCCCGGACAGCACCTGAACGTCGTCGTTGCCGGAGTGTCGGTTCTCGCCGCTGGTGAGCGCACCGATCTCGCGGATCCGGTCGCCGGCGTAGGTCGAGACCTCGTGGTCGACGTCGCTCAGGCCCTCCGCGGCCCGCTCGATCGCGCGGAGCGTGTCGTCGTAGTCGGCGTCGCGGTCGATCTCGACCCAGACGCCGGCGGAGCTGACGTTCGTGACGCGGTCCCCGCTCACGGCGCGCCCGATGTGCGCGCCGGTGCCCTTCACTCCTGGGATGTCCCGCAGCCGCTGGCTCAGCTCGGTGCTCAGCGCCGTCATTCGCTCGCGGGAGGCGCCGGGGTCGCCCTCGAGCGCTATCTGCACGTTGCGGTCCTGGAAGCTGGGCACGAGAGAAACGTTCAGGAACGGCAGCGCGGCGACCATCAAGACAACGGCCGCACCCGCCACGGCGACCAATCGCATGGGCTTGGTGGCGAGCCTGCCCGCGAGGCGAGTGATCCGGTCCGTGGCCTGCGCCGTGCGACCCCTCTTGACCGGTGGCTTCCACCCCGACATCAGCAGAGACATGAGCGCCGGAGTGACCGTCAGGGCTACCACCATCGCGGCCACTACAGCCACGGCGTACGCGGTCACAAGCGGGCCGAAGAAGTCACCGGGAAGGCCCTCCATGACCAGGACCGGCACGAGGACGAGCAGGCCGATGACTGTCGCGTAGATGAGCGGTCGGCGGGTCTCGGTCGACGCGTCGACGATGATCATCGACGTGACCGTCGTGTCACCCGCCCGGCGTCGCTGACCGAGCCGCCGCAGCACGCGGTCGGTCGGTGCGATCGCCTCGTCGACGACGATCGCGACCGCCGCGGCAAGGCCGGCGAGCGTGATCGCGTTGAAGGTCTGCCCCATCAATTGCAGCACGAGCGCCGCAGCCACCAGCGACAACGGGATGGTGACGACCGCGATGAGGGCCGAACGCCACCGGAAGCGGAGTGCCAGCAGGGCCAGCAGCAACAGGGCGCCACCGATCAGGCCGGCCAGCGCAAGGTTGTCCAAGGCCTCGCGCACATAGTTCGCGGGTTCGAAGGATGTGGTGTCCATGTCGAGGGATGCCAACCCCGGCTGCAACTCTTCCAGGGCGTCCTGCACGGCCTCGGTGACATCGACGGTGTCGGCGCCGGGGAACTTCTCCACCACGAGGAGCAGACCCTCGCCACCGTTCACCACTGCGTCACCGATCAGTGGCTGGTGGTCGATGGTCACGGTCGACACGTCCGTCAGCCGCAACTGGCCCTGCGTCCCCTCGACGGGCACCTGGCCCAGCGCCGTGGGGTTGGCGATCTTCTCGATGAGGTGACGGACCTGGAGTCGCTGTTGGGGTGACTCGATGAAGCCCCCGGTGCCCGGTGTGGACGCCTCGAGGAAGGTGAGCGGGGAGACCACCTGCGCGTTGCCGGCCGTGGAGACGACCTGACCGAGGCTGACGTCCATCGCCCGCAGCTGCTCCGGATCGACCTGGACCTGGAGCTGCTGGTCTCGCATGCCCCAGATCGAGACGTTCGCCACGCCGGGAACGCCCATCAGATGTGGACGGATCACCCAGCGGGAGATGACGGACTGCTCGATGAGCGAGAGCTCGGATGAGGAGAGGCCGACCATCAGCACCCGGCTGGAGGCCGACAGCGGCTGCAGCAGCTCCGGTGGTTTCGACACGTGTGGCAGTGCGTGCGCCTGGGTGAGTCGTTCCTGGACCAGCTGTCGCCGCTCGTAGATGTCGCTGCCGGGCTCGAATACGAGCACGATGGACGACAGCCCGGGCACCGACTCCGAGCGGATGACGTCGATCCCCTCGACGCCATTGAGCAGGTCGGCCTCCATGGGGACCGTGATCAGTTGCTCGACCTCCTCCGCGGACAGACCGAGTGCCTCGGTCTGGATCTCCGCATACGGCGGCGCGTACTCCGGCAGGGTGTCGACCGAGGCGTCGCGCAGCTGGATGAGCCCTACGGCCATCACGCCCACGGCTGCCGCCAGCACCAAGAGCCGGAACCTGAGCGCCCAACTGAAGATCGAACTCATGTGCGGAAACCCCCCCGGGCCGCGGGGGTATCCGGGAGGAACGTGCGCGGAAGGTCCCTGCAGAACACTTGTGGAATCCCCCGTTGAGCAGCGTTCCTCAATCCCCCCTAGGAACACTTTGAGTGTGCTCCTGCGGGTCCACCTTGTCGACACCCTAAATTGGGTATAGACGACCAGGTCCGCCGGAAGCTCCAGGGCAGCTCCGGGCCAGTCAGCGGCGTCGCTCAGCTGGGTCGGTCAGCTGGGTCGCATGAGTCCCAACGTCTCGGGCTGGAACTGCGGGAACACCGAGGCCGTGCTCACGCCGAAGCGGGCTGAGACGACCTCGGAGAGCACCGAGCGGTAGTCGGTGGTTACCAGGACGTCGGAGTCGGTGTCGCCGGTGAGGTTCGTCCAGCGGCCGTAGTACTGCCCACCCTTCACGCCGGCCCCGAGCACGAACATCACGTTGCCGTAGCCGTGGTCCAGCCCGTGGTTTCCGTTCTCCTTGACCCGGCGGCCGAACTCGCTGAGCACCACCACGGTGACCTTCTCACCCAGGGTGCCGAGGTCGGTGAAGAAGCCGGCGACTCCCTGTGCGAGCTCGGTCGAGAGGTTCTGCATCCGGCCCCACTCGAGGGTGCCGAGGCCGGTGTGCATGTCCCAGTCGCTGTGGTCGACCGTGATCACCTCGACCCCCACGTCGCCCTTGATCACGCGGGCGGCGGTCCGCAGGGCCCGGCCGAGGTCGGTGTCGCCGTACACGGCGTCGTTCGCGGGGTTCGCCGGCGTTCTGCGCACCGGCTCGAACTCGGCGTTGGCGCGGAACGTCGAGGCCATCGGCGCGGCCAGCACCGAGCTCGAGCCGTCCCAGAGCGTGTGGAGCGACCGCAGCCGGCGGCTCTCCGGGTCCCACTGGTCGTCGCCGGGGATGCGCAGGTCTCCGATGTCGCCGGCGGACAGATAGGGCTGCGGGCCGGCCAGGGCGGTGGGCGCGACGCCGCCTCCCACGCTGAACGCCTGCAGCGGGGAGGAATCGGAGTCGAGGCCGATCAGGCGGTTCAGCCAGCCGACCCGAGCGTTGGAGCCGGGATCGGCGTCCTCGACCTCCTCCATCGCGGAGAAGTGCGACCGGTTCGGTGCCGGCAGCCCGGTCGCGTGGACAGCGGCGAACGTGCCGGCGTTCCACAGCGGCACCAGCGGGGCCAGGTGCGGGTGCATCCCGAAGAACCCGTCCTTGGCGACCAGCGTCTCGCTGGGGATCGCGATCCGAGGGCGGGCGGTGTAGTACGTCGGATCGCCGTGCGGGACGACCAGCGAGAGGCCGTCGGCCGCGCCGCGCAGGGACAGCACCACGAGGGTGCCGCGGGCGGTCGCAGCGGCTGCCGAGGAGACCGTGAGGAGGGTGCTGCCGAAGAGCGTGCTCGTCCCGACCAGCGCGGCGGTGCCGGTGAGGAAGCCGCGCCGGGACAGGCCGGCGAACTCCGGGCAGCACGCCGAGTCCGGTCCGACCGCGATGGGGTGGGTCGTCATGGCGGTCACCTCGTGTAGAAGGCGGGGGAGTCGAGAAAGGTGGTGAGCAGCCGGGGCATGCCCCACCTGATGACGGCGTGGTCGCGGGTGATCCTCTCCCGCGCGCTCACGCCGAGGGCCTGGCAGCACGCCTTCACCAGTGCGGGGGAGGCCTGGCGGTGCAGCAGCTCCTGGGAGAGGTGCTCGACGAAGGCCTCGAACCGAATCGGGTAGCGCGGAGCCCACGAGGCGGGGCCGCGGTAGCGGGCGTCCACCTTCGGCCACCAGCCGCCGCTCATCGCGTAGTGGGTGCGCATGGAGCCCATCAGCCGAGCCGGCGTCGCCCAGGCCCCGTTCGCCTGCGGCATGCCGTCGGGACGCGGCCACCCGAACGGGTTGGCACCCACCCCGTTGCACTGCCACAGGATCGCGTTGGCGGCGCTGTTGTCGCCCGTCGGTCGCTTCACTCTGACCTGGAGGGCGCGGTACGACGCGACGACATCGTCCACCGGGGTGCGGACCTTGAGTCCCGCCGACGCCTTGAACTCTGCCGAGGCGACCAGCGCTCGCAGCACCGGTCGGATCTCGGTTCCGTGGTCGAGGTAGACCTGGGCCAGCCGGTCGACGAGCGCCTGCGGCGGGTCGTCGCGCACGAACCGCACCACCAGCTTGCGGGCCAGCCGCTGGGCGGTCATCGGATGCCGCGCGAGGTAGCGGAGGAACCTGGCGGTGACCTGCTGGCCGTCCTGGGACGCGTTGGGGTCCGAGAACCCCAACACCCTCACCGGACCGGTTGCGTGAGCCGTGGGCTCGTACCAGACCCGCCAGGTCTTCCAGAGGTCGACCCGCCAACCGGTGAGGATCCGGGCCGCGTTCTTGACGTCGTCCTCGTCGTGGTTGCCGCGGCCGACGGTGTGCAGCTCCAGCAGCTCGCGGGCGAGGTTCTCATTGGGGTCCTTGGAGGTGGAGACCGCGTTGTCCAGGTAGATCCCCATCGCCGGGTGCGTGATCGCCGCGACCAGCATCTCCTCGAACGAGCCGAGCGCGTGCTTGCGGAGCACGTCGCCATATCCCTTGCGGAAGAGGAACGACGGCTCGCCGTTCGTGGGCACGTGCAGGTGGTGCTCCCAGAACTCGGTCATCACCTCGTGCACCTGGCGTCGGCTCTTGATCCGGCGCAGCAGCACCCAGCGCTGGTAGTTGGCCATGAGCACCCAGCCCGGCTCGGTGCCGTCGGAGTGCCTGGCCCACGCCTGTGCGCCGGAGAACCTCAGGCCGGGCCACCAGTCGTTGAGCTCGGCCGCAGCGCGGTCCTTGACTCCCGAGGGCTGAAGCTGCCACTCGAACCACGCTTGAGCGCCGCCGCGGTCGGCGACCTGCTTGGCGAGGCCGGGGGTGACGCCGTACGAGAAACGGCTGACGAGGTGGCGTGCCGGGCCACTGAGCAACGGTCGGGCGAGGGGCATGGCTACTCCTGCTGCCACGGTGGGGGCTGGCCGCGGCCGGACCAGACTAAGGCGAACGCACGACGATGGTGAGCGGATTCACCGAACTCAGTACAGTGGTCCGGACCGACCCCGACCCGAAGGACCGACGCACTTCATGGACGGCTCTCAAAGTCGCCGCTTATCCAGTCCTGTCGATCCGGAGCAACGATCGTGACCGAGTGGGCGTTCCTCGGCGTCTCCCTCCTGCTGATCGTCTCCTGCGGGCTCTTCGTCGCCGCCGAGTTCGCGTTCGTCACGGTCGACCGCAGCCAGGTCGACCGGGCCGCCGCTGAGGGAGACGGTGGCGCCCAAGGCGTGCAGAAGGCACTGCGCAGCCTGTCGACGCAGCTGTCCGGCGCCCAGGTGGGCATCACCGTGACCAACCTGGCGATCGGTTTCCTCGCCGAGCCCGCGATCGCCGAGCTGATCGACGGCCCGCTCGCGTCGGCCGGGCTGCCGGAGGGCGCGGTCCACCCGGTCGCGATCGTGATCGCGTTGACGCTCAGCACCGTGCTCACCATGCTGTTCGGCGAGCTCGTCCCCAAGAACATCGCGATCGCGCGGCCGATGGCCACCGCCCGCGCCACGCAGGGTTTCCAGCGCGGCTTCACCGCCGCCAACGGTTGGCTGATCCGACTGCTCAACGGCTCGGCCAACGCGGTCGTACGCCGGCTGGGCGTCGAGCCGCAGGAGGAGTTGCGGTCCGCGCGGAGCTCGACCGAGCTCGCGTCGCTCGTTCAGCGTTCCGCCGACCAGGGGACCCTCGACGTCGAGACCGCCGAGCTGATGGAGCGCTCGGTGGAGTTCGGCACCCGGACCGCGGGCGAGATCATGACGCCGCGCGTGCGCACCCTGACGCTCGAGTACGGTGACCGGGCGGCGGCCGTGATCGAGTCAGCCCGCCAGAGCGGCCATTCGCGGTTCCCGGTGCTCGACGCGGAGGACACGGTGGTCGGGACCGTCCACGTGAAGCACGCCGTCGCGTTGCCGGTGCCCGAACGCGCCACCACCCGGATCAAGCACATCATGGTGAAGCCGACGGTCGTGCCGGACTCGCTCCGGCTCGACCCGCTGCTGGCCCTGCTGCGGCAGGACGGATTCCAGATGGCGGTCGTGCTCGACGAGTACGGCGGCCACGCCGGCATCGTGACGCTGGAGGACGTCGTCGAGGAGATTGTCGGCGACATCAGCGACGAGCACGACCGGCTCGGTTCCCGCGCGCGGCAACGCCGCGACGGCAGCTGGATCGTCTCCGGGCTGCTGCGGCCCGACGAGGTCGAGGACGTGACCGGGATCGAGCTGCCCGAGGACGAGAACTACGACACCATCGCCGGCCTCGTGCTCCAGGTTCTCGGCCGGGTCCCTGCCAGCGGCGACGTCGCCGAGGTGCCCGTGCCCGATCGCAGCGACCCCGAGGAGCCGCGACAGCGGCTCGCGTCCCTGACCGTCCTGCACATGGACGGGTTACGCATCGACCGGTTGTCGCTGCGGCTCCACGAGGGCCGGCGCGGCACGGATGCGGGGGAGGGGACGTCATGAGCTCCCTTGGCACCGGCCCCGCGATCGCGATCGCGCTGGTCCTGCTCATCGCCAACGCGTTCTTCGTCGGTGCGGAGTTCGCGCTGATCTCCGCCCGCCGCAGCCAGATCGAGCCTCGGGCGCAGGCTGGATCGCGGATGGCCCGCACCACGCTGCACGCGATGGAGAACGTCAGTCTGGTGATGGCCGGCGCCCAGCTCGGCATCACCATCTGCTCGCTGGGCCTTGGTGCGGTCGGCGAGCCCGCGGTCGCGCACGTGATCGAGCCGTGGCTCGACGCGGTGGGTGTGCCCGACGGGCTCACCCACCCGATCGCGTTCGCGATCGCGCTGATGATCGTGGTCTACCTGCACGTGGTGCTCGGCGAGATGGTGCCGAAGAACATCGCCATCGCCGGACCCGAGCAGGCCGCCCTGGTTCTCGGCCCGCCGATGATGGCGCTGGTGACCCTCCTGAGCCCCGTGATCCGAGCGCTCAACGCGATCGCCAACGGCACGCTGCGGCTGATCCGGGTGGAGCCCAAGGAGGAGATCAGCTCGGCGTACACCCGCGAGCAGGTAGCGGCCCTGGTCGAGGAGTCTCGCGGCGAGGGCATGCTCGCCGAGGACGAGTACGGCCGGCTCGCCGGCGCGCTGGGGTTCACCGAGAAGACGATCGCCGACGTGGTGCTCCCCGTCGGTGAGCTCGAGACCGTACGCCGGGGTGCGACCGTGGCCGACGTCGAGGCGCTGTGCGCGGCCACCGGCTTCAGCCGGTTCCCCGTGGTGGCAGAGAACGGCGACCTGCTCGGCTACCTCCACATCAAGGACGTGCTGGAGACCGACGAGGACCGCCGGCAGCGGGTGGTCGACGACAAGTGGGTCAGGCCGTTCGCGCCGGTGCAGGTCGGAGACCTCCTCCACGACGCCCTGGCCCAGCTCCAGCAGCGGGGTGCCCACATGGCGCTCGTGGTCGAGCCCGACGGCACGGTCCAGGGACTTGCGACGCTCGAGGACGTCATCGAGGAGCTCGTGGGCGAGATCCGCGACGCGGCACACCAGGACGAGCCCGCCTGACCCTCCCCGACCAGCGAGTGGTCGGCGGATAGTGTGGCTCCGACATCGGGGTCCGACGGGGACTCCGGCACGCCACCTTCGAGGAAATGCAGGACGAGACGTTGGCCGACGAGACCCGCGCCGAGCGCGTGTGGACCGTGCCGAACCTGCTCAGCATGGCGAGGCTCGCCGGTGTCCCGGTGTTCCTGTGGCTGGTGCTCGGTCCCGAGGAGGACGGCTGGGCGCTGGTCCTGCTCATGGTCTCCGGCTTCACCGACTACCTCGACGGCTACCTCGCGCGGCGACTGAACCAGATGTCACGCCTCGGCCAGGTGCTCGATCCCGTGGCCGACCGGCTCTACATCCTCGCGGTCGTGATCGGGCTCGCCCTGCGCGACGTGATCCCCTGGTGGGTGGCACTGATCCTGCCGCTGCGCGACCTGCTGCTCTGGATCCTGGTGCCGATCCTGCGCACCCGCGGCTACAGCGCGCTCCCGGTGCACTTCCTCGGCAAGGCAGCCACGTTCAACCTGCTCTACGCGTTCCCGCTGCTGCTGCTCGGTGACGGCGAGGGTGTCATCGCGACGCTGGCCGACGTCTTCGGCTGGGCGTTCGCCATCTGGGGGATCGGCCTCTACTGGTGGGCCGGGATCCTCTACGGCTACCAGGTCTACCGGTTCGTCCAGACCACACCAAGGCGAACGGCGGCCCCCGATGGCTGACCGGAGCGGCGCGCCCTCGCGGCCCGAGCGACCGGCGCAGCCGCTGCCCGAGCACGTGACCACACCCCTTCTGTCGCGGATCACGCAGGGCGCGCTCGACTCCGACTACGCCGAGGTCGCCCGGCGCCGCGCCGGTGGCGCCGGCGGACCGGAACCCGCCCGCAACCGCCTCGTGGCGGTCGCGGCGATCGCGGTCTTCGGCGTCCTGATCGGAATCGCCGCTGTGCAGAACACGCGCAACGAGGCCGTCGACGACGCCGGTCGCGCCACCTTGATCTCCCGGATCGAGCAGGAACGCAGCGCGCTGGAGGACCGGCAGGCTCGGCTCGCCGACCTCACCCGCGAGAACCGGCGCCTCGCCGACGGCCTCACCGGCTTGGCCACCACCCGGTCGCGTGCAGAAGCGGCGGTCGCCCGGCTGGGCGCCGTGACCGGCTACGGGCGGGTGAGCGGCGAGGGCGTGCGGATCGTGGTCGACGACAACCCGATCGGCGACGAGGTCCAGCTGGTCGCCGACAGCGACCTCGCGATGCTGGCGGACGGCCTGTGGGAGGCCGGAGCCGAGGCGATCGCCATCAACGACCAGCGGCTGACCCCGCTCGGCGCCATCCGCAACAGCGGCCGCGCGATCCACGTCAACACCATCCCGCTCTCGCCGCCGTACGTCGTGCGGGCGATCGGCGACGTACGGACCCTGCAGGCGGACCTGCTCAACACCACGCACGGCGCGGAGTTCTTCTCGCTGGCCGACCAGCTCGGCTTCGTGTACTCGGTGGACAATGTGGGTGAGATGGAGCTGCCGGCGGCCCGCCAGCGTCGGCTCAGCTACGTGAGGACCGGCACCGCGGACCAGACGCGGAGCGGCCTCGGAGCCGAGGAGGGCCAACCGTGATCGCCGCACTCGGGCTGCTGCTCGGCATCGTGCTCGGGCTGATCTTCCAGCCCGACGTACCGCTGTGGCTGGAGCCGTACCTGCCGATCGCCGTGGTCGCTGCGCTGGACGCCGTCTTCGGTGGTCTGCGTGCCTACCTCGACGGCATCTTCGACGACAAGGTCTTCGTCGTCTCCTTCCTCAGCAACGTGGTGATCGCGGCCGCGATCGTCTACCTCGGGGACCAGCTGGGGGTCGGTGGCCAACTGTCCACCGGCGTGATCGTCGTGCTCGGGATCCGGATCTTCTCCAACGTCGCGGCCATCCGCCGCCACCTCTTCCATGCCTGACACGGCCTCCAGCCCCGGCCCTCCCGACTCGCCGGCGACCCGGGACGGGAGCACCGGCACGGCCCGCGACGGGCTGCGTCGCCTCTTCGGTCCGCTTCGCGAGCCGTCGCGGCGGCAGGTGGTCGTCGCCCTCCTGCTGGCGGTGCTCGGCTTCGCGGCGGTCACCCAGCTGCGCTCGAACGAGCTCAACGACACCTACGCCGGCTACAGCGAGCAGGCCCTGATCGACGTCCTCAACGGCCTGGCCGGGACGACTCAGCGGGCCGAGGCCGAGCTGGCGCGGCTGGAGGAGACGCGCCAGCGGCTCCAGAGCGACACCAGCGCCGAGCAGGCCGCGATCGAGCAGGCTCGCACCGAGGCGGACACTCTGCAGGTGCTGGCGGGGGTCGTCCCGGTGACCGGCCCCGGGATCCGGGTCACGATCACCGAGGAGACCGGTGCCGTCGACATCGACTCGTTGCTCGACACGGTGCAGGAGATGCGCACGGCGTTCGCCGAGGCGATGCAGTTCAACGGCCAGGTGCGAGTGGTGGCCTCGACGTCCTTCGAGGACGGAGTGGGCGGCATCTACGTCGACGGGACGCTGCTCGAGCCACCGTACGTCATCGACGTGATCGGTGATCCCGCCGGGCTCCGCGGTGGGCTCACGTTCCCCGAGGGTCCGATCGCCCAGCTGGAGGATGACGGCGCGAGCGTCGAGGTCGAGGAGGTCCAGGCGCTCGACATCGAGTCGGTCGTGCAGATCGACCCGCCGAGCTTCGCGGAGCCCGGGAGCACCGGATGACCCGACCTCGGTAGCCTGCCGGTGACCGAGTACCGACGGAGTACCGACCGAGGAGGAGCCGTTGTACCCCGACGACCTGAAGTACACCGCCGAGCACGAGTGGGTACGCGTGCCGGGAGAGAGCGACGGGTCCGTGCGGGTGGGCATCACCCACTTCGCGCAGGACGCGCTCGGCGACATCGTCTACGTCTCGCTGCCCGAGGCCGGTGAGTCGATCACGGCGGGCAACCCCTGCGGGGAGCTGGAGTCGACCAAGTCGGTCAGCGACATCTTCGCGCCGGTCGACGGTGAGGTCGTGGCGCGCAACGACGCCCTCGACGCGACCCCCGAGCTGGTCAACAACGACCCGTACGGCGGCGGCTGGCTGTTCGAGCTGGCACCGACCGACCCGGCCGCGATCGAGGGTCTGATGGACGCCGCGTCGTACCAAGGCACGCTCGACTCCTGAACCAGCCCGGATCGCTTCCGGATCCGGGTTGAACGCCGGTCATGGGCTGATAGGTTCGGGGCAACCGTCAACCTCAAGCCCGAGGTGAGGGTTGGACCGATCCGGAGGGGACCACCGATGCCGTTCTGCACAGCCTGCGGCAAGCAGAACCCGGACGACGCCCGCTTCTGCTCGCAGTGCGGGACCCGACTCGTCGCGCCTGATGCCAGTAGGGCCGAGTCGTCGGGTGAGCCCGCCGGGGAGTCGACCGAGACCATCACGTTCGGCGCCTCGCGCGAACAGGCCGACACCTCCGACCGACAGCTGAGCCCGGTCGACGCGGCCGCGGTCGACGCGCTGCCGCCGGGGCACGCGCTGCTGGTCGTCCAGCGAGGCCCGGGAGCCGGCAGCCGGTTCCTGCTCGACACCGACACGGTCCACGCCGGTCGCCACCCCGACAGCGAGATCTTCCTCGACGACGTCACCGTCTCCCGACGGCATGCGGAGTTCAAGCGCGAGGGCGAGCGCTTCACCGTGAGCGACGACGGCAGCCTCAACGGCACCTACGTCAACCGTGACCGGATCGACCGGGTCCTGCTCACCGACGGCGACGAGGTGCAGATCGGCAAGTACCGGCTGGTGTTCTTCTCGGGCCACTCCGCTGAATAGCCGGGGCGAGTGATGTCGCAGGCACCAGCGGGGGCCCACGGGGCGCGGATGAACATCGGCGAGGTCCTGGACCGGCTCAGGCCGGACTTCCCCGGCGTCACGATCCCCAAGATCCGGTTCCTGGAGGACAAGGGCCTGATCAAGCCGGAGCGGACCCCGGCCGGCTACCGGAAGTTCACGCCCGAGGACGTCGACCGGCTGCGCTACATCCTCACCATGCAGCGCGACCACTACCTGCCGCTCAAGGTCATCGGCGAGCACCTCGCCGCCATCGACCGCGGCCTCGAGCCGCCGCCGATCGAGTCCGTGATGCCGACCGTGCCCAAGGTGGCCCTCGCCTCCGACGGTCTGCCGAGCGCCGAGTCGTTCGGCCGGCGCGACGACGTCCGGCTCTCGCGCAAGGAGCTCCTCAAGATCGCCGAGGTCGACGAGGACCTCCTCGACCAGCTCGAACAGTTCGGCCTGATCGTGCCGCGGCAGGGGACCGGCCACTACGACACCGACGCCCTGGTGATCGCCAAGACTGCCCGCGAGCTCGCCGACTTCGGGTTCGAGCCCCGCCACCTGCGGGCGTTCAAGACCGCGGCCGATCGTGAGGTCGGCCTCGTCGAGCAGGTGGTCGCCCCACAGAAGCGCGGCCGCGACGCCGGCGCGAAGGCGCGGGCCGAGGAGACAGTCAGCGAGATCGCGGCGCTGTCGGTGCGGCTCCACGCGACCCTGGTCAAGGCAGGTCTGCGCAGCCCGTAGCGGGGCCGCGCGGCGCCACCGGCACGCGAGTAGGGTGGCCACGTGCGCGAAGTCGACGTGATGGGCGTCCGGGTCGAGATGCCCTCGAACCAGCCGATCGTGCTGCTGCGCGAGGTGACGGGGGACCGCTACGTCCCGATCTGGATCGGCGCCGTGGAGGCGACCGCGATCGCGTTCGCCCAGCAGGGCGTCGTACCGCCCCGCCCGCTCACGCACGACCTCCTCAAGGACGTGCTCGCCGCCACCGGCAACGAGCTGACGGAGGTGCAGATCACCGACGTCAAGGATGGCGTGTACTTCGCGAACCTGGTGTTCGCGTCGGGGGCCGAGGTCAGTGCGCGGCCCTCCGACTCGATCGCGCTCGCGCTGCGCACCGGCTCCCGCATCGTGTGCTCGGAGGAGGTCCTCGACGAGGTCGGGCTGGCCGTACCGGCGGAGCAGGAGGACGAGGTGGAGCGGTTCCGCGAGTTCCTCGACCAGGTGACGCCCGACGACTTCGAGTCCCCCTGATTCGGCATGGGTGAGCGTCAACCCTGACTCTCAAGTAGAGGTTGAGGGTTGCGACACGCCGCGGGCGTCGTTGACCACCCTCAGGTTCCGCCTTACCTTGAACTGTCTCTGTTGTAACTCCACCGATGTGGTCACCACTGACCCCACGGCCCGCAATTCCCCTGCGGAGTTACGCGCAACGGAGTAGGTGCAGGAGGACCGCGTGGCCGGGAACGAGTTCGAGCCGGGGGCTCACGGAGCAGATCTCGACGCCGCGCACGAGGCGGCGGAGGCCGCCGAGGAGCAGGGGCTGCTGTTCACCGACGACGTGTCGCCGCTGCCCAGCGACACCGGCTACCGCGGCCCGACCGCGTGCAACGCCGCCGGCATCACCTACCGGCAGCTCGACTACTGGGCCCGGACCGGGCTGGTGGAGCCGAGCGTGCGCGGGGCCAGCGGGTCGGGCACGCAGCGGCTCTACTCGTTCCGCGACATCTTGATCCTGAAGGTCATCAAGCGGCTGCTCGACGCCGGCATCTCGCTGCAGCAGATCCGTACGGCGGTGCAACACCTGCGCCAGCGCGGCACCGATGACCTCACCCGGGTCACGCTGATGAGCGACGGCATCTCGGTCTACGAGTGCACCAGCAACGACGAGGTCATCGACCTGCTCCAGGGCGGCCAGGGCGTGTTCGGCATCGCCATCGGTGGCGTCTGGCGCGAGATCGAGGGCACGCTGTCCGAGCTGCCCAGCGAGCGGGCCGCCGCCGAGGAGGGTGAGGACGGCACGGTCGCTGGCGACGAGCTCGCCGCTCGCCGCGCAGCCCGCCAGATCGGCTGACGGCCAACCCAGCCTCAACTGGGCAGGTCGCGCGCCTTCGGGGCGGTTGGTTCCCCGCCCGGGCGGGGAACCGATGACTTTGCGACCGAACCAATCCGGGCGAAGTCATCGACTCGCCCACGAGGTTCAGGGCTCCAGGTGCGTCCGGTCCGAGCGGTGGCGATGGGCCGGTGGGCGGCCACCCCGAGGTCGGCGGTGCACCGCGCACCATTCGCGCCGCCGATTCGGTGCAGGACTCACCTCCCGGCTGACCCCCGGCTGATCCCACGGCTGGGGTAGATTGGGGTCGCTGACGATCCCGCGCGGGAGAGTCTCCGCAGGGCGGTCACGGCCGTCGTGCGGAGCGCCGAAGGGGCAAATCCTCCCCGGAACCTCTCAGGCGCCCGGACTGCGCGGGGCAGGCGACTCTGGAGGCCCGCACCCCTGGGACGACAGAGGGGGAGGCGACCCGATCGACCCGATTCGAGGAGCCCGCCCGTGGCAGACCACGCCAGCCTGACCGAGCTCGACGCAGCTCTCCCGTTCGTCGACCGTCATATCGGGCTCCGGCCCGACGACATCGCACACATGCTCAGCGCACTCGGCTTCGACTCGCTCGACGCGCTGATGGCGGCGGCGGTGCCGGCGTCGATCGCCTCGACCCGCCCGCTCGACCTACCGCCGGAGTCCAACGAGGACACCGTCGCCCGTGAGCTGCGCGCGATGGCCGCCCGCAACAACCCTGCGGAGTCAATGATCGGACTGGGCTACCACCCGTCGGTGACGCCCGGTGTGATCCGCCGTCGCGTGCTGGAGAGCCCCGCCTGGTACACCGCCTACACGCCCTATCAGCCCGAGATCTCCCAAGGCCGACTCGAGGCGCTGCTGAACTTCCAGACCGTGATCGGCGACCTCACCGGCCTCCCCACCGCGAACGCGTCACTGCTCGACGAGGGGACCGCGGCGGCCGAGGCGATGACGCTCGTACGGCGGGCACTCCCTCGATCGAAGGGGGGCAAGGCCTCGGGACCGTTCGTGGTCGACGCCGACGCGCTGCCGCAGACCATCGACGTCGTGCGCACCCGCGCCGCCGCCATGGGCATCGAGGTCGTCGTCGCCGACCTGAGCGAAGGGTTGCCCGAGGGGCCGCTGTGCGGCGTGCTCGTCCAGTACCCCGGCGCCTCGGGTCGGGTCCTGGACCCGCGCCCGATCGCCGAGGCCGCGCACGAGCGGGACGCGCTCGCGGTCGTGGCGGCCGACCTGCTCTCCCTCGTCCTGCTCGAGGCTCCGGGCGAGCTGGGCGCCGACGTGGTCGTGGGGTCGTCCCAGCGGTTCGGCGTCCCGCTCTGGTACGGCGGGCCGCACGCCGGCTTCATGGCAGTCGCCGCCGGCCTGGAACGGCACCTGCCCGGTCGGCTGGTGGGGGTCTCGGTAGACGCCGAGGGTCGTCCTGCCTACCGGCTCGCGCTGCAGACGCGCGAGCAGCACATCCGCCGTGACAAGGCGACCTCGAACATCTGCACGGCCCAGGTGCTGCTGGCGGTGGTGGCCTCGATGTACGCCGTCTACCACGGCCCGGAGGGACTCTCCGCCATCGCGACCCGGGTCCACCGGTACGCCGCGGTGCTGGCGCGTGCGCTCTCCGCTGGCGGGGTCGAGATCGAGCACGAGGAGTTCTTCGACACCGTGCTCGCGCACGTCCCAGGTCGGGCCGCGGCGGTCGTGGCCGCCGCCCGTGAGCACGGACTCCATCTGCGACTCGTCGACGACGACCGGGTCGGGCTCAGCACGTCCGAGGTCACGTCACGCGCCACCGTGGAGCACGTGCTTGCGGCCTTCGGCGTCGAGGCGGACCTCGACGAGGTCGACCAGTCGACCGCGGACGTGCTGCCGGCCGGGCTGCGCCGCAGCACGCCGTATCTCACGCACGAGGTGTTCGCGACCCACCACAGCGAGACCGCGATGCTGCGCTACCTGCGGCGGCTGTCCGACCGCGACTACGCGCTCGACCGCGGCATGATCCCGCTGGGCTCCTGCACCATGAAGCTGAACGCGACCACCGAGATGGAACCGGTCTCGCTCCCCGGGTTCGCCGAGCTGCACCCGTTCGCACCGGCCGAGGATGCCGCGGGCTACCGCGAGCTGGTCGACCAGCTCGAGACCTGGCTGGCGGAGGTGACCGGCTATGACCGGGTGTCGATCCAGCCCAACGCCGGCTCGCAGGGGGAGTTCGCAGGGCTGCTGGCGATCCGCGCGTACCACCAGGACCGCGGTCAGGGGGAGCGCGACGTCTGCCTGATCCCGTCGTCCGCTCACGGCACCAACGCCGCCTCGGCAGTGATGGCAGGCATGCGGGTCGTCGTGGTCAAGGCGGGGGAGGACGGCTCGGTCGACCTGAACGATCTCCGGTCGCAGTGCGAGGCGCACGCCGACGACCTCGCCGCGATCATGGTGACCTACCCCTCCACGCACGGCGCCTACGAGGACACGATCACCGAGCTCTGCGAGATCGTTCACGAGCACGGCGGACAGGTGTACGTCGACGGCGCCAACCTCAACGCACTGCTCGGCCACGCACGACCGGGCGAGTTCGGCGGGGACGTCTCGCACCTCAACCTGCACAAGACGTTCTGCATCCCGCACGGAGGCGGCGGGCCCGGTGTCGGGCCGGTGGCGGTGCGCGAGCACCTCGCGAAGTACCTGCCGTCGCACCCGATGCACCCGGAGGAGCGCAAGCGCAGCGGGATCGGTGCGATCAGTGCAGCGCCGTACGGCTCGGCCGGCGTGCTCCCCATCTCCTGGGCCTACATCCGGCTGATGGGCGCGGCCGGCCTCACCCGCGCGACCGCCGCCGCAGTGCTCTCCGCCAACTACATCGCGCACCGGCTCGAGGAGCACTTCCCCGTGCTGTACCGCGGTCACGGCGGGCTGGTCGCCCACGAGTGCATCATCGACGTACGCGGCCTGACCCGCGACAGCGGCGTGAGCGTGGACGACGTCGCCAAGCGGCTCATCGACTACGGCTTCCACGCGCCGACGATGTCGTTCCCTGTCGCGGGGACCCTGATGGTCGAGCCCACCGAGTCCGAGGACCTCGGGGAGATCGACCGGTTCTGCGACGCGATGATCGCCATCCGTGCCGAGATCGAGCAGGTGCAGGCGGGGGAGTGGAGCGCCGAGGACTCCCCGCTGCGGGCGGCGCCCCACACGACCCGGGCTCTGATCGGGGACTGGGAGCGGACCTACAGCCGCGAGCTGGGGGCCTTCCCGGCCGGTCCCGACCCCGACAAGTACTGGCCGCCGGTGGCTCGCATCGACCAGGCCTACGGCGACAGGAACCTGGTGTGTGCGTGCCCCCCGCCCGAGGCCTTCGCGTAACCCGATCTGAGTGCCCGAGTCATCTAGATTCTCCTTGTGACAGAACGCCGACAGGTCTGCCTCGACGCCGCGCAGGCAAAGGGTCGCCTGACGTCGGTCGTCGGCGCGGTCTTCGACCGGTACGGCATGGTCTGGGCGGGCTCGAGCGGCGTCTGTCCCGGTGTCCACGGGCAGTACCGGATCGGGTCGATCACCAAGACGCTCACCGCCGTGCTCGTGATGCAGGCACGCGACGCCGGACTGCTGTCGCTCGACGACCCGGTGGGCAAGCACCTCGGTGACGGCGGGTACGCCGACCTGCCGCTGCGTCAGCTGCTGAGCCACACCTCGGGGATGCAGAGTGAGCCGGTCGGACCCTGGTGGGAGCGCTCGCGCGGCGGCGACTTCGCCCGGCTGGCCGAGGCCAACGACGGCAGCGGCCGGGTCGCCAGGGCGGGGGAGTACTACCACTACTCGAATCTCGGCTACGCGTTGCTGGGCGAGGTGCTCACCCGCGTGACCGGGCGATCCTGGCGGACCCTGGTGAGCCAGGTGCTGCTCGGTCCGCTCGGGATGGCGCGGACGTCGTACCTGCCGCGGCCGACGGCCCAGCCCGGCTGGAGCGTCGACCACTTCACCGGCGTGCGGACCCTCGAACCGCTCACCGACACCGGCGCGATGGCGCCGGCCGGCCAGCTCTGGTCGACGGTGGAGGACCTGATGCTGTGGGGCCAGTTCCTGGCCGGTGCCCGACCCGACCTGCTCGACCCGTCCACGCTGCACGAGATGTCGACACCGGTCACTGACTCCTACGGCCTGGGCCTACGGCTCACCACCAACGCCGGCGGCGTGCTGGTCGGGCACTCCGGCTCCATGCCGGGCTTCATCGCTTCGCTGTTCGTCGACCCAGGATCGGGGATCGGCGCCGCTGTGCTCTCCAACGCCACCACCGGGATCGACCCGGAGCGGCTCGCCATCGACCTGATCGACGGTGACTTCATAGACGATGTGCCGGCGCCGTGGCAGCCGACGCTCGCGGTGCCACCAGAGCTGGAGGGGCTGCCGGGGCTGTGGTTCTGGGGCAACACGGCCATCGAGCTGCGCTGGCACAACGAGGGCCTCGACCTGCGCGCGCTGGCGACCCCCGAGCGGGAGCCGTGGCGGTTCGAGCTGGTCGAGGGCCGGCTCGTCGGAGTTGCCGGCTACCACCGGGGCGAGACGCTCCACGTCCACCGCCGCGACGACGGCACCATCGGGCACCTCGAGTGCGCCACGTTCGTCTACACCCGCTCGCCCTACGACCCCGAGGCACCGATCCCCGGTGGTCACCCGCGCGGGTGACCACTCACATCGCCTGGGACACGCTCGACATGTTGAAGTCGGGCACGCGCAGCGCCGGCATCGCGGTGCGCGAGAAGTAGTCGTCGCCCCACTCACGGCTGAAGCTCGGCACGGTCGCGCTCGCGTGCGTGAAGCGGCTGAGCAGGTCGATCGGGCTCTCGTTCCACCGGTAGTTGTTGACGGCACCCGTGATCTCGCCGCCCTCGACCCGGTAGACGCCGTCGCGCGTCAGCCCCGTGAGCAGCAGGGTCTGGGGGTCGACCTCGCGGATGTACCAGAGGCAGGTCAGCAGCAGCCCGTCGTCCATGCCCGCGACCAGGTCGTCGACGCTGCCGGAGGCACCGTCGATCGAGAGGGCCAGGTTGTCAATGTACGGCGTGACCGGCTGGCCGGTGAGACCGGCGGAGTGCCGCGTCTGGAGCAGCGACGTGAGCGTCCCGTCGTCGATCCAGTCCGTCCGGGTGAGGGGGAGGCCGTTGTCGAACACGGACTGCAGGTTGGACGAGGTGGCTGCAGTCACGAACGGCAGGCACTCGAGTCCGGGATGCGTCGGGTCGGACGAGAGGGTGACGCCCTCGCGCACCATCTGGTCGCCGATGCGGGTGCCACCCCCGCGCCTGCTGTAGACGGACTGACCGTCATCGGCGTCGCGCGCGCCGGCGTACCAGTAGGCGTCGATCATCAGGTCGGCCACCGCGGTCGGCGGCAGGATCGTGTCGTAGCGACCTGCCGGGAGGTCGAGCCGGCGCTCGGCCCAGCCCAACCGTTGGCCGATCTCTGCCTGCATACGGAGGGCGTCGACGTCACTGAAGTCACGGGTCGACCCGCCCACCCAGGCGCTGCGGGTGAGCGACTCGTCCTTGCCGGTGCACCCGTAGTGGCCGGTGGGCTGCACGTGTCGGAGCCGGAGCCCGGTCGTGGAGCCAAGGTAGGTCGTGGTGTGCTCGTGGCTCACGAAGCCGTAGAGCACCTGGCCAGCCGCGCCCGCATTTCCGAACGCCTCACCGAGGGCCGGGGCGAAGGTGTCGAACACGTGGATGTCGGTCGGCACCGGCGCCTCGTCCCAGTCGCCGGCAGCATCGCCCGAGGCCAGCTCCTGGGCGTCCTCGGCCGCTGAGCCGGCGCGGGCCGCGGCGTCCGCGGCGTGGACCAGCTCGGTCACCTGTGCCTGCGTGGTCGCGCTGCCGGAGACCGAGCCGGTCGCGACGCCGTCGGCGCTGTGGACGAAGCTGATCACGGTCACACTGACGCCGTGCATCACGCCGTTGGTGGTCAGCGTGTTGTTGGCCCAGCGGAGGTTGGCGCTGGTCGTGTCACGGACCAGGACGACGCAGTCATCGGCGGTCGAGGTCGCGAGGGCGTGCTCGACCAGCGACTGCGGGGTCCAGGTGGTGGGGACGCTCATCAGTGGCCTGCCTCGTGGGTGGTGTTGAGGATCCGGACGCCGCGGAACAGTGACGTGGGGCAGCCGTGGCTGACGGCTGCCACCTGCCCGGGCTGCGCCTTGCCACAGTTGAAAGCCCCGCCAAGCACCCAGGTCGACTCTCCACCGACCGCGTCCATCGAGTTCCAGAAGTCGGTGGTCGTGGCCTGGTAGGCCGCGTCGCGCACCTGCCCCGCGAGCTCCCCGTCCTGGATCCGGTAGAACCGCTGACCGGTGAACTGGAAGTTGAACCGCTGCATGTCGATGCTCCAGGACTTGTCGCCCACGACGTAGAGGCCGCGTTCGACCCGAGAGATCAGGTCCTCCGTGGAGATGTCGTCGGGTGAGGGCTGGAGCGACACGTTCGCCATCCGCTGGATCGGGATGTGGCCGGGGGAGTCTGCGTAAGCGCAGCCGTTGCTGCGGCCACCGTTCAGCTCGGGCTTCAGGTGCCCCATCGGGCGGTCGAGCTGGTAGCCCACGAGGACGCCGTCCCGCACGATGTTCCACGCCTGGGTCTCGACCCCCTCGTCGTCGTACCCGATCGTGGCGAGCCCGTGCTCGACCGTGCGGTCTCCGGTGACGTTCATGACCGACGAGCCGTACTGCAGCGTCCCGAGCTTGTCGTACGTCGCGAACGAGGTGCCGGCGTAGTTGGCCTCGTAGCCGAGGGCGCGGTCGAGCTCGGTGGCGTGCCCGATCGACTCGTGGATCGTCAGCCAGAGGTTCGAGGGGTGGATGACCAGGTCGTAGGTCCCGGCCTCGACCGAGGGCGCCGCAAGCTTCTCCGCGAGCAGCTCGGGCACCTCGGCCAGCTCGGCGTCCCAGTCGTAGCCGCCCTCGGCGACGTACTCCCAACCGCGGCCCACCGGAGGCGCGATCGAGCCCATCGAGTCGAACACCCCGGTGTCTTCGTCGGTGCCCATCGCCTCGAAGTGCGGCTGCAGCCGGATCCGCTGCTGCGTGGTCCGGGTGCCGGCGAGGTCGGCGTAGTACTTGTTCTCATGCACCTGCTGCAGCGACGCGGTCGCGTGCTGCACGGCATCGTGCTCGAGCAGCTGGCGGGTCCAGTCGATGAGGACGGCCGCCTTGTCGGCGGTCGCCACCTCCAGCGGATTCACGACGTAGGACGACACCCAGGTGACGTCGTCGTGGACCGGCTCCGCTGCGATCTCGACCGGCACCGTCGTCATCCGGGCGGCGACCCCGGCCACGGCGACCGCGCGCTCGGCCACCGCCCTGGCCTCCTCCAGGGTGAGCACGACCCCGGCCGCGAAACCCCACGCGCCGCCGTGGATCACCCGGACCGCGAAGCCGAGGTCCTCGGAGTCGGCGGCACCCTGCAGAACTCCGTCACGAACCCCGATCCGCTGGGAGCGGACGCGCTCGAACCGGAAGTCGGCGTGGGTCGCCCCGAGCTCCCGAGCCTGGGCCAGGGCGACGTCGCCGAGGTCGCGGTAGGGGAGGGCTGCGAAGGTCGGGTCCAGGCCAGCGGGCATGCGGACGAACCTATCCGAGCAGTCGGCCCAACCGACGGCCACCCTGGAACGCGCAAGGACCTGTCATGAATGCGGTCCACCGGCTGACCTGACCACTACAGGTCGAGGGCCAACGAGTTCAGCTCGCGGCTTCTTGGTGCACCGTCGACCCTGACCGGTGCTTCTGCACGTGGAGCTGGGTGGGGATCCGGTCGCGCAGCTCGGCCACGTGACTGACGACGCCGACCACCCGTCCGCCGTCTCGCAGCGAGTCGAGCGTGTTCATGACGTCATCGAGGGTGTCGGCGTCGAGCGTTCCGAACCCCTCGTCCACGAACAGCGTGTCGAGCTCGCTGCCTCCTGCCTCGTGGGCGATCACGTCGGCGAGGCCGAGCGCCAGCGCCAGCGAGACGACGAACGTCTCGCCGCCGGAGAGGGTGACCGGGTCGCGGGACTCACCGGACCAGTCGTCGCGCACGCGGAGGCTCAGCCCGCCACGCGTCTCGCCGGCCCCGCGGTCGTCGCTGTGCTCGAGCCGGTAGCGGTGGTCGGTCATCGTGACCAGTCGCTCGTTGGCCGCCGCGACGACCTGCCGGAGCCGGAACGCGAGGACGTAGCCGGAGAGGCGCATCCGGAGCCGGTTGTCGGGCGAGGTGCCGTCGACCAGTGAGGCCATCCGGTCCGCCACGTCGAGCGCCTCTCGCGTGGGAGCCCAGGCCGCGACGGCTCCAGTCAGGTCGCGGGCGAGCGTGGCGAGTCTCGTGGCCCGGCCCTCCGAGACCGAGGCCGCGGCTCGGGCCGCGGTGAGCTCTGTCGCGCAGGTCTCGAGGGTGTGCTCGAGGGTCTCGAGGCTCGGGGCGTCGGCGCCTCGGGCCGCTCGTAGCTCGGGATCGGCCAGGGTCGCCTCGACCGCCACCAACCGGGCCTCACGATCCTGGACGGCGTCGCTCAGCTCGGTGACCACGTCCGGCGCGAGTACGGCGGCGCGGGCTGCGTCGACGGAGCCGAACCCGTGGTCCAGGCAAGCGCCAACGGCGCGCGCCTGCTCCCGCTGTGCGGCACCGCGGGCGCGGGTCACCTCAGCGGCCGCCCGGTGGAGGTCGTCAGAGCCTCGGGCGACCGCGTCGAGGTGCTCCGCGAGTGCCGACACGGTGTCGTGCCCGGTGCCGTCGAGCACGGCCGCGAGCTCGGCCGCGACCTCCGCGATCCGGGTGGCGTGCTCGCGGGAGGCCGTCTCGTGGCGCGCCCTCGTCGTGGTGAGATCGGCCTTGCGGGAGATGACGCGTGCCTGTTCCTGCTCGACCAGCTCGCGCTCGGCGACCGCCTGGTCGAGCCCGGCGGCGAGCTCCTCGAGCTGTTCCACTCGCTCGGCGACCGTGCCGACCGCGGCCTCGAGCTCGTCGACGGAACGGTTCCCGGACCGCTCGCGGGTCAGCGCGATCTGCGCGTCGAGATCGCTCAGTGCCGCGACGTGGGCGTGGCGCACCGCCTCCGCGTCGTCGACCGCCTTGCGGGCGGCACGCTCGGCGGCGGCGTCGGGAGCTCCCGGGGCCGGCCTGGCGAGAGAGGGGTGCTCGGCTGAGCCACAGACCGGGCAGCACCCACCGACCGCGAGCGCGCCCGCGATCTCGGCCGCCATGCCCGAGATCCGCTGTTCCTGGACGGTCAGCCACTCCTCCCGGCACTGCTGCGCCTCGTCGACCGCGTTCCGGTGGTGGACGTCGGCGTCCGCGCGACTCGCGAGCAGCGTCACGAGCCGCTGGGCCGCCGCGAGTCGTCGACCGCCGACGGCTGCTTCGTTGCGTGCTCCCTCGAGTGAGTCGGCCGCGCGTCGCGCCTCCTGCTCGGCCGCGCGACTCCTGGTGAGCTCTGCCGGGAGCTGTCCGAGCCGAGCGGCGACCTCCGCCAGCTCGTCGTCGATCGCGGCCACCTCCCGCCGCGCCCCCGCCACCAGCCCGTCGAGACGCTCGCGCTCTGCGGCCCGCGGCTGGACTGCGCGCACGCGTGCTGCCCGCTCGGTCGCGTCACGGGCGTGTCTGGCCAGGTCGTCGAAGGCCGGGTCGACGGTCGGGTCGAGCTCGAGGAGCCTCGCTCGCGTGTCGGCCGCACGCTGCTCGACCTCGTCGAGGTCGTCGGCGGCGCGAGCCGCCACGTCACAGGTCGGGAGGACGGCAACGGCCCGGCGGGCGGCGTCGAGCCGCGCGACCCGGCTGCGGTGGACGGGGATCTCGTCGGCCAGCGCGGTCCGCTCCCGACGGGCCTGGGCCAGCCTGCGTCGCTGGTCGGCCAGTGCCCGCCCCGCGTCCAGCGCACGGGTCGCCGCTGCGGCCGCGCCCTCGGCCGCAGCCGCCCGTGCGTCGTCGTATTCGGCTGCCTCCTCGGCCCGCGCGTGCAGGTTCGTCGCCCACGGCTGGAGCTCCTCGACCGAGGCCTCGAGCGCGGTGAGGTCCCACGAGTGGGGGAGCGGAGCCGCCGCGACCTCGCTGAGGCGACTCACCAGAGCGGCCACCCCGTCGTGGTGGTGGGACGAGCGACGCCGCAGTTCACGTCGGTGCTCGCGGAGCCACCGTTCGACGTCCTCGAAGCGGGAGGTGCGGAAGAGCCGCTGCAACAGCCGGCGGCGGTCGTCGGACTCGGCGCGCAGGAACTCCTGGAACCGCCCCTGGGGGAGGAGCTGCACCTGGCAGAACTGGGTCATGGTCATCCCGAGCAGGCCGGACACCAGGTGCCCGGCCTCGTCGAGGCGGCTCGCGAGCGGCAGCCAACCGCCGTCGACGCGCTCCTCCACGAGAACCCGCGGCTGCTCGGTGGTGAGGCCGGTCCCGCGCTTCTTCGCCCGCTGCCAGGCCGGCGACCTCCGGATCCGGAACCGGCGGCCCTGCACGGTCAGCTCCATCCGCACCGCCGGCGCGACCCCGGGCGCGGCCTGGTCGGAGCGCAGCCGCTTGGCCAGCTGCCGATCGCCGGGCACCGCGCCGTACAGGGCGAAGCAGACCGCGTCGAGGATGCTGGTCTTGCCCGCGCCGGTGGCGCCCGTGAGCAGGAACAACCCCGCGTCGCTGAGCTCGTCGAGGTCGATGGAGACCTCGCCGGCGAACGGCCCGAACGCGGTGATGTCGAGCCGGTGGATCCTCATTCGTCGCCCCCGCTCGTGACGAGGGCGTCGACCTCGGGGTCCTCGCGGCAGGCGTCCACCGCCTCGCGGAGCAGGGTCGACTCGGTCTCGGACGCGGGCCGACCCCGGAGGTCGGCGACGAACTCCAGGGTGATGTCGTGATCGGTTCTTCCGAGCCGCCGCGTCGCCGGGCTGATCGGCTCGGGCGGGTTCGCCGGCTCGAAGGCCAGCGACAGGGTGTGCGGGAAGCGGTCGCGCAGCCGCGCCATGGCCCGCATCGGCCGGACGTCGTCGGTGAGCGTGACCTGCAACCAGGACGACTCGTGGCCGGCGAGGGCAGGGTCCCGCAGCAGGGTCTCGAGATCGCCCCGCAGCACCGCCAGCGCACGCGGCACCGGCGCCTCGACGAACTCCGCGGCGGCGTAGCCACCGGCGTCGAGGTCGACCAGCCAGGACCCCTTCCGGTGATCGGCCTCGGAGAACGAGTAGGCGAGAGGGGAGCCGGAGTAGCGCACCGCGTCGCCCAGCACCTGGCTGCCGTGGAGATGTCCGAGCGCGACGTAGTCGACGCCGTAGAAGACCGACGACGACACCATCGAGACGCCGCCGACGCTGATGTCGCGCTCGGAGTCGCTGGGCGCGCAGCCGGCGACGAACGCATGCGCCAGCACAACCGATCGGGTGCCGGGCGGGCACTGCGCGAGGTCGGCACGCACCCGGCGCATCGCCTCGGAGAGCGCGGCCTCGTGGGAGCGGCCGGGCAGGTCCCACGGCTCGCGGAGCAACTGGGGGTCGAGGTAGGGGAGGCCGTAGACCGCGACGGGCCCGTGGGCGTCCTGCAACAGCACCGGCCTCGCGACCCCGCTTGCGTCGGTGCGCACGTGGACGCCGGCGGCGTCCATCAGCCGGGAGCCGAACCCGAGGCGCTGCGCGCTGTCGTGGTTGCCGCTGGTGACGACGACCCGGGCCCGTGACGCGGCGAGCCGGGCGAATGCCTCGTCGGCCAGCCGGACCGCGTCGACCTGGGGCAGGGCCCGGTCGTAGACGTCGCCTGCCACGACGACCAGGTCGACCTGCTCGCGCTCGACGACATCGAGCAGGTGGTCGACGTACGAAGCCTGGGCGGAGATCAGCCCTTCCCGGTGGAACGACCGGCCGAGGTGCCAGTCGGAGGTGTGAAGGATCCGCACGGCACGACGGTAGGGGCGGAGGCCGACAACGAGGCGGACCCACGCCGCGAGCGCGGCGTGGGTCCGTGGTGTCGCTCGGAGCGGTCTAGCCCTGTTCGGCCAGGGCGAACTCGACCTTGCCCTCCGGGTCGACGGCTGCGTCGAGGACCTTGTCGTCCAGGAGCTGCGTGGCGCTCTCGTCGAGGTAGACCCTGGCGCCGTCCTGTTCGAGCACGGCGTCGCCGGGCTCGGCATCGTTGGCGGGTGCAACCTCGAGGGCCGGAGCGTCACTCGGGCCGCCGGTGATGCGGAGCCCCGTGGCCTCCGGGATCTGGTCTGCGAAGCCCTTCACCACGGCCGACGCGTTGTCGGTGAGGATGAGCATGGCTGTCCTTCCGATCGGGTGCAGGACTCTCCACCGTGTCTCATCCGGCCGCGAGATTCCAATCGGCGTCCAGGCCCATCCCTACGTCGACGTCCCTACGGCTGCCTCGCGCCGCTGGTCCCCGGCGGCCTCGAGCAGCCCGTCGGGCGTGAGCTGGGCGGCTCCGACGCCGCCGAAGTACATGTGGGGCTCCGGGTACTCGTGACCCGGGAGCCCGCTGGCCGCGACCGCCTCGGCCAGCGCCGGCTCGGCCTCGTGCTCGGCGACGAATCCCTCGTCGCTGAGCCGCACGTGCACCCGAGGCCGCGAGATCGCGTGCTGGAGGTCCTCGCCGTGGAGCATCCCCTGGCCGAGCACCAGCAGCAGCGCGGTGGTGATCCGGTCCGCGCCGGGGGAGCCGATCGCGAGCGTGCGCCCATCGGCCGCGCGAGCGGTCGTCGGTGCCATGTTGGAGGCGAGCCGGGTGCCGGGCGCAACTGCGTGCAGTCCGTGGGCGTTGAGCTCGGTCTCGCCGAGGCAGTTGTTGAGGAGGATGCCGGTGCCCGGGATGACCGATCCGGCGCCGTACCCGCTGCTCATCGTGATCGCGCACGCAGTCCCGTTCTCGTCCACCGCCGAGATGTGGGCGGTCGACCCCGAGCCGCGCAGCCCGGCCAGGCCCTCGGCGCTTGCCCGCGCGAGCAGCGCCCGGCCGTCGGCCTCGAGGTCCCACGACCGGTCGTGTACGTCGAGCCGGTACCCGAGCACGGCGCGCTGGACCTCGATCGCGTCGCTCCACGTCCACTGGTCGCCGCGCCGGGCGAGCTCGCCGAGCATCACCGCCAGCATCGGGCCGCCCACCGCGGGAGGCGGGTTCACGGCCACGTCCCAATCGCCCACCTCGAGGCGGTAGGCCGGCCGCTCGACAGGCCGGTACTCCGCGAGGTCCTGGGTAGTGATGAGCCCGCCCTCCGCCGCCATCTGGTCGACGAGGGCGCGGCCGACCGCGCCGGCCGTGAAGAGGTCCGGTCCGTCGGACACCAGCTGTTCGAGGACGTCGGCAAGGGCGTGGTTGGTGGTGCGCTCGCCGCCGCCGAGCAGGCCACCGTCGCTGGTCAGCAGCCCGTAGGCCTCCGGGTCGGGCGCGAAGAGCGTGTCCGCGACGATCGCCAGGTAGCGGGCCGCCGCGTTGCTCATCGGGTACCCATCAGTGACGGCCCGCTGGGCGGGGCGGATCAGCCGCCCCCAGTCGAGCCGGGCGTGGCGGTCATGCACCAGGCCGAACGCGGGCACGACCCCCGGGGTGGCCACCGACCCCGGGCCGGCATACATCGTCACCCCGCCCCCGTACGCCGTGACGACCTCGCGCACTCCGTGACCGAACCGGACGGAGTCAGCGCCCCGACCCGGCATCTCGACGTTGCCGTCGACCACGACCGGCTCGCCGTCGGCCGGCCACACGGCCGCGTAGCAGCCGCCGGCGAGGCTGACCATCCCCGGCTCGGTCGCGAGCGCGACGAAGGCGGCTGCCAGCGCGGCGTCGACAGCGTTGCCGCCATCGCCGGCGACCTCGAGGCCGGCGGCGAGCGCCTGGTGGCCGGTGGCCGACACCGCGACCCGCATCGACTCACCTCCCCCTGACCGTGACCAGATCGAGACCCGACGTGAGTACGCGTTCTCAAGCCCGACTGATCCCCCACGCAGCACAATCCATCAGCCGGTGACCCGGGGCAACCTTTTGCCCCGAACCCGCGTCTACCGGTTGTCAACGGGGGGCATTGCCTCCTCTCGGAGAGGGAGAGTGCACATGAACATCAAGACGTCACGAAGCCGCGCAGCTGTTGCGGCACTGACAGGACTGGCGCTGCTGGGAGGCGGCGCGGCCATGACATCGTCGCCGGCCAACGCGGCCGACCCGGTCCCAGACTGCAAGGTCGCGTACCCGGTCGCCGACCTGGTCGCCGATCTGGCTGCCGAGCCTCCTGTCACTGTCACCGGGCTCACGGTCGACACCGGTACGACGCCGGAGGACTTCACCGGTGAGGTCATCGGCGTGCTCCACGACGGGATCGCACCCGGGCTGCCCATGATCATGGCGCGGCTCAGCTCGCCGGAGATCGACCGCGTCGGGATCTGGGCAGGCATGTCCGGCTCCCCGGTCTACGCCGAGAACGGCGACCTCATCGGCGCCGTGGCCTACGGCCTGGCCTGGGGTCCCTCGCCGGTGGCAGGCATCACGCCGTTCGAGGAGATGGACAGGTACATGACGGCGCCCGCGCCGGCCAGGATCGAGATCGGAGACCGGCTCGCGCGTCGAATCGCGTCGGAGACCAATGTCACCGCGCGGCAGGCCAGCGAGGGCTTCTCGCAGCTGCCGATGTCCGTGTCGGTCTCGGGGCTCAGCCAGCGACGCCTCGACCAGATGCAGGGCAAGAAGAAGCCTCGGTTCATCAAGTTCCGCGGCGCCCGGGCGATGGGTGCCGCCTCGTCCGCGGCGGCGGCCACCCCGGACGACCTCGTGGCCGGCGGCAACCTCGGCGCGGCCCTGTCAACCGGCGACATCACAGCCGGCGGGGTGGGCACGGTCACCAGCGTGTGCAACAACCGGCTCGTCGGCTTCGGTCACCCGTTCGGCTACTTCGGGAGGACCACGCTCGGGTTGATGCCGGCGGAGGCCATCTACGTCCAGGAGGACCTGATCACCGGCTTCAAGGTCGCCAACCTGGGCGACGTGGCCGGCACGATCGACCAGGACCGGCTGGCGGCGATCACCGGCTCGCTCGGCGCGGGCCCCGAGGGCACAGTGATCTCCTCGGACGTGGCCTACGGGGTGGACTCCCGGCCCGGCGGGTCGGAGTCGTACATCCAGAGCTATGACGCCAGCATCACGTTCTCGCAGATCCTCGCCAACCACGACCGCGTCCTGGACGCCTTCCAGGCCGGCAGCGAGGAGGCGACGTTCTCCATCAAGGGCGTCGACGCCGGAGGCAACGACTTCGACATCGCCTGGCGGGACCGCTACGTGTCATCGTCCGACATCTCGTTCGAGAGCGCCTGGGAGGTGGCCGACACGGTCTGGCTCCTGAGCCGCATGAGCGACGTCGACATCCAGAGCGTCACCGCGACGGCCGACGTCTCCGACGACACGTCGGTGTGGCGGCTGCGGCGCGTGCAGCAGAAGCGGGGCGGCTCGTGGGTCACCCTCGGGAACCGGCAGCCGGCCGTGGTCAAGCAGGGCGGGACCCTGAGGCTGCGGGCCACCCTGGTCAGCGGTGACCAGACCAAGACGCTGCCGATGACCGTGGCCGTGCCGAACAGGACCACGCGGAACGGCTTCCTCGAGGTCGTGGGCGGGCTGGACTCGTGGGACAGCGACATCTACGGTGCCGACACTCCGGCCGAGCTGGAAGAGGCGGTCGCCGCGATGACCGCGAACGACCAGGTCAACGCAACGCTGCGGTTCTTCAAGCGTGGTCCGGACATCGTCCGTGAGCGCACCTCGGAGTCTCAGAGCCTCGCGGTGCGGGGTAGCAAGTGGGCCGAGGTGGTGGTCCGCCGCTGACCGCGTACGTCCGTATGGAGAAGGACGGGCCGGGAGCCAACGCTCCCGGCCCGTCCTTCTCATTTCCGGTGGTGGAGGTCACGTCGCCGCCGAGGCGGGGAACCGACCGACGTACCCCTAGGATGTAAGAGGCGAGCAAGAAGCTTTGCTCATTACATCTGGACACGCGGGGACCGCCCCGCGGAAGGGACGAGAACCACCATGACGACGCAGTACCTGTCCTACGGGATCGTCGGCGGACGGACTCACTCGGACCGGGAGCTCGAGCGGCTGCGAGCGGTGGAGCTCGTCCGGGCAGCCGCCCGGCGCGACCGGTTGCGCCGGCTGTTCGGTCGCTGACGCGGGCAGCGGGGGAGCGGGCCCGGATCTGGCAGGCTGGCCGCATGAGCAGCCAGCCCCCGGTCCAGCCAAACACCTTCCGCTCCATCGAGCTCACCAAGATCGGCGAGGAGCGCTACAAGGCGACCAACGCCCGCGGCGGCGACACGTTCTTCGGCAGCGGGGGAGAGGACCCGGACTTCACGCCGGTCGAGGCCTTCCTCGCGGCGATCGCGGCCTGCACCGCACTGAACGTCGACGGCATCTCCGGGAAGCGCGCCACCGCCGAGACGTTCAGCGTGACGGCGTCGGGCGACCGGATCCGTGACGAGGGCGGCAACCACCTCGTGAACCTGTCGGTGACCTTCGACATACGATTCCCGGAGGGGGAGGCCGGCGACGCGGCGCGCGCTGTCCTGCCCCGTGCTCTCGAGCAGACCCGCGACCGGCTGTGCACCGTCAGCCGCACCGTGGAGCTGGGAGAGCCGGTGGAGCTGCGGCTGGGGTGAGGTTCAGCTCCGGGAGACGGTCGCCGACGTGATGGCGACCTCCGTGAGCGGCGCGCCGTCGCCGCGTCCGTAGGCCTCGTCCGTCCCGGCGTCGGCCACCTCCCGCACCGCCTGGACAGTGGCGTCGTCGACCGTGCCGAACACGGTGTAGAGCGGGGGGAGCTGCGTGTGGTCGTACACGATGAAGAACTGGGAGCCGTTGGTGTTCTCGCCGCTGTTGGCCATGGCGAGCGTGCCGGCCGGGTAGGTCTCCTCACCGGTCAGCTCGTCGTCGAAGGCGTAGCCGGGGCCGCCCGAACCGGTCGCGGACGGGTCGCCGCACTGGAGCACGTAGATGCCCTGTGTCGTGAGCCGGTGGCATGCGGTGTCGTCGAACCAGCCCTGCTCGGCCAGCGAGGCGAACGAGTGCGCGGCGCACGGCGCCTGCTTTGCGTCGAGGGTGAGCTCCAGCGCACCGACGCTGGTCTCGAGGGTCACCGGGATCTCTCCCTCGGCCACGGCTTCGGAGTCGGGTGCGTCGACCTCCTTGGGCGGCTCGACACCCGTCTCGGTGTAGGTGCAGTCGACCGTCTCGACCGTCGGCTCCGTGTTGGGGTCGGCGGCGGTCTGCGGCTCGTCGCTGCTGCAGCCGAGCAGGGCGAGTGCGAGGACGGGCGCGGCGAGGAGGGCGAGCGAGCGCGTCGACATGCCCTCGATCGTAGGGGAGCGGGCGGCGCCAGCCCGGGCGCGGTCACACCGTGGCGGAGCTCGGCGTGGCCATCGGCTCGAGGCCGCAGGCGGCCGCGAACTCTTGGGAGCGGATGCCCAGGGCGATGTTGCCCCGGGCCGTGGCGTTCATGAACCCGACCCTCGACGTCAGCTCCAGCAGGGACGCCGGGTCGAGGTCCTCGAGCAGCGCCTCGACGAGCTCGTCGGTGACCGCGGACGGGGTCTGGCTCATCGCCTCGGCGTACTCCATGACGCGGCGCTCGAGCGGCGTGAAGACGTCGGACTCGCGCCAGCGAGGCACCTCGCGCGCCTTGGCGGTGTCGAGGCCCTCGTTGTGGGCCATGAAGTAGTTGAGGTCGACGCAGAAGCTGCACCCGATGAATGCGGCGGTCGCGATGGTGGCGTACGACGCCAGGTCGGGGTCGAGCCGATCCCACTTGTGGACCTTCTGGCCGAACCCCATCGTGTCCTTCAGCACCCTGGTGTTATGCCACACGTAGCCCAGGGACTCCGGGACCTGGCCGAACATCTTGCGGGCGAACATCTTCACCATGCCGCCGTACAGACCGGTGATCTCGGCGGACGGGATGCGGACGTTGCTGCTCATGTCTCCTCCTGGAGTGCTGGGCGGTTCGTGGCTTCACCCAGGGGACGAGGCAAGCCCCTCGCCCTGTGACATCCCTACCGGGAGCCGACGGCGTCGAGCGCCGCGGAGATGGGTTCGAGCTCCGCGATCAGTTGATCGAGCTCGCTCGGCTCCAGGATTTCGTACGCCGGGGCGGCGAGGTCGTCGGTGAGCGACTCGATCCGTCGTTTGGTCTCCCAGCCGACGTCGGTGAGCCAGCCGGAGGTGTCGACGAGGCCGCGTGCACGCATCCCTTCCACGACCGCCCTCAGCCGGCTCGCAGGGAGGTGGTGGACCCTGCCGAACTTATCCGCGGGCATGCCCTCAGAAAGGGCGTGGAGCACATGTGCCTCCGTACCGCCGATCCCCGCGGCGACCAGGGCGGCGACGTGGCCATCACCGCGGTACTCGCGGAGCATGGTGGCCGCGTGGTAGAGCCGGGCCACTGGTTCGTCGGGTACAGGGAGCGTCCTGAGCCCGGCGTACATGATCCGCCCTTCTGTCGGCGCACTGGACGCCGCCTTCGTGGCGAGGTCGGCGGCGCGCACGAGACCGGGGGCGTCGGCGAGGTCGCCGAGGATCCGCCTGAGCGCCGCTACGCAGCCACGCTCACGCGCGGCGAACGCCGCCTCGGGCGTGGCCGTGTCCCAGACGCGCGGGATGTGCCGGGCGACCTCACCCTCGGCGAAGTTGTAGAAGGCAGCATGAACCACCTCGGCCGGGACGAGACCCAGCGGTGCAGCGCGTGCCGCGAAGTAGCCGTCCCAGTAGTTCCGGAAGCCGAGCGCCATCAGCGCGTCGTTCGGCTCTTCGGAGAAGAACGTGACGAGGCAGATCGGCTCCACGAGCCGGTGCAGGCGGCGGGCGGCTGACTCCATGGGTCGCGACGCTAGCCGGGCGAGATACCGGGGTAGTGGCGATCACCCCGGTCGAGGGCCGGCTCACGCCCAGACAGTTTGACATAATGTCACTTATCGGCGACTCCCAGGAGTCGGGGGCGTAGACCGCCAGGTGAAGATGTGGCGTCCCCCGACGCCACTTCGCGGGCGGCGCGGCTGTCCGTAACCACGACGCATCCCGTAGTGGCACCCGTTGAGTGTGCGCCCGGGGTAGGTTGCGAGGGGCGATCGGAAGGAGCCAGCCGTGAATGACGGGGAGCCATCAGCGGCCACTCCAGACGAACCGGATGGACAACGCGCCTGCGGAGCGGGCATCGCGCGAGACGTTCCAACGAGTCGCCGGCATTCTCGGGGCATCCTCAGTGGCCGGTGCCCGCAGGAACGCGGGGCCCCCAAGCAACCCCGTGACACCGGAGACTAGGCACTCAGCCTGTGGTACAACCCCCGTGTCACAGGCCGGGGGTCCGACGTCCGCTCAGCCGATGAGCGAGCACTAGCGCCGAGGGCTTGCCGTACCGGATTTCAGGCCAGATGATGAGGATGAGTTCGCTCAGCAACCCTCTTCTGGACGGGGTGCGCCGGCGACCCTCAGCCGATCACCGGTCGTTGCCCGGATGCGGATTCCGCGGCCTGGAGACCTCCCGATCGCGAGTTGTCGGCGGGTAACCAGCGACAAGACCTCGGGGTCCGGCACAGCGAAACCGGAATCAACCGAAGGATCGTTCATGTACGTGATGGCTATCAACCACGATGTCGAGGACTACGAGCAGTGGAAGAAGGTCTTCGACGAATTCCCACCGGCGCGTGGCGGCGCGCGCTTCCACCGGGTCAACCGAAACATCGACAACGCCAACAACGTCACCATCGTCGCCGGTTTTGACAGCGCCGACGCCGCGCTGCAGTTCCGCGACAATCCTGACCTCAAGGGCGCCATGGGCGAAGCGGGAGTCAAAGGCGCCCCGCGCATCGAGATCTTCGAGGAGGTCGAGTCCATCCAGTACTGACCCGGTCGCTCACCACGAGCGTCGTTGAGACTCTTGCGACGGCGCCAGACACCCCAACGTTCCGGCCCGAGGACCTTGGTGGCTGCACGGCTGGACGGCGGCGTTATCCCGCCGCGTCGTGCCGCCGCGAAGGGTTGCGCGACGAGAACGCCCAGACAGTCCGCGATGACCGCCTGAACCCGCACCGATGAGCGGGCCTGCACCTTCCGCACTCACCTCCGGGAGCGTACGGTCGACAGGGCTCGCTCCCGGTCCGTGTGACCGTCGTCGAGGACTCGGCTCTTGATGGCTCGGAGGAGACACCCTCTCGGGTGTTCCACCATCGCCCGCCATCCACAGAGAGAGCACACCATGGCCAAGTACATGATCAAAGCTTCGTACTCGCCCGAAGGAATCAAAGGCGTCATGGCGAAGGGCGGCTCCGCTCGCGCGGAAGCCATCGAGAAGTTGGCCTCGGGCGTTGGCGGCTCGGTGGAAAGTGTCTACTTCTCGTTCGGTTCTGATGACCTTTACGCCATCGTCGATGCGCCAAGCCATGAGGCGATGGCAGCTATCGCCGGCACGGTCGGTCAGACCGGTGCGGTCAGTAAGTACGAGACCGTCGTTCTGTTGACGCCGGCGCAACTTGACGAGGCATCAAACATGACGGTCGACTACACGCCGCCAGGAAACTGACCTCTGGGTCTGTTGGTTCGAGTACCCGCCAACTGTTACCGGCACGTTGGTCTAGGGGGCCCGGGCGGCGAGTACCTTCGAGATGCGCGCGGGGGCGCGGCGGCTACACGCAAGTGCCCCCAGCCGACGCAGCGGACCTCGCGCAGAGAACGGCCGGAGCCCACGCCGCGCCGTTCAGCGAGCGGCCCTCGACGCCCCACGGGTGTAGGGGGCCGCTCGTGTATAGCAGGGGGATACCAGATCCACGGGAGGAGGGTCCAGGCTTGCGAAGGCACCGGAGCGTTCGTCGACCCGACTTCCGCACAGCCGGGGGCGGTCGCAGGACCGTCGTACGCCATCAGAGCGATGTCAGGGGTCGGCTGCGGTGCAAGCTCGGTATTCACCGCTACCGCCAGATCTGGGACTACGAACTTCCTAAGCACCTCAAAGAGTGCGGAGTCTGCGGCAAACGAATTGTCTCCGGCTGGCCGGAGCGTGCGCTTCCGGCGGCGCATGATGCGCTGCGCCTGACGACAGCACCAACTGGATCTCCGCCTACTTCCGTACTCGGGCGCGGTCCCGTGCAGAGTGCCCCCGGCGCCACCTCTCGGGAGGACGGCGACGGGGGCCAGAGAACGCGACCTGCACCTGGGAATCGGGGTTCAAAAGTGCAGGGCCGCGATTCCCTCCGTCAACGCTAGGTCGTGGTTGCCGGACTGTGCGATCCTCCGTTTGGGTGACCACGCAACGAACCGCCGGCTTCCGGAGCCGGGGGGCTGTGGACGAACGCCGCCGTCACGCGTCAAGCGCGGCTAACGTCACCCTTCTTCACGGCCCTGGACAACTGGGTGAACCTGAACCTCGTGGAGAGCCGGACGTTCCCCGGTGGCGTGGTCCTCACCAGGCATGAGACCAGGCGCTGAGTTCCGCGTCTCTCCACCAGTCTCCGTCAGGCCCGGTCGAAGCCGAGGTCGAAGTCCTTGCGCCAGGTCGCTCCCTGATCCTCCGACGCCTCCCAGCGGCCCGCGATCCGGTCCGGCCCGACATCGGCGACGAATCGCTGGAACATGTCGGGGTCCTCCCGAGTCAGGATCCACCGCGAGTCTTCGAAAGTCATGGCGAAGACCCGGCACACCCCTCGTTCGTCATGGTAGAGCGCTGTGTAGGCGTCCTGCGCGTCGCTGCGGCCGAGAACCAGCACCATCTCGCTCGTGGCCTCTCCGACATCGCCTCGCATCGTCCACCTGAAGACCACGAACGCGTCACCGAGCCACTCGACGGTGGCCGATCCCGGCACCTCCTGGTCTGCCGACTCCAGGAACCACGCGTTCTGCAGCGTCGTCCGCCACGACCCGACCAGGACGTCCAGTTCCTGCATGGCCTCGTTGCGCATCGGCTTCCTTCCCGTTGGCCCGCGGTGACGGGCAAGGCAAGCCTCACCTGGCTGGACTGCCGTGTCCACCCGGGGCACCGTCGAGTCATGACCACCATGAGCCTTCCGATCGTGAGCACCTGCAGCGTCGACGGGTGCTCGTACAACCACGACCACGACTGCCACGCCGGCGCCATCACGGTCACCGGCGCCTCGGCCGCCTGCGGGACGTTCGTCCACAGCGACGGCAAGGGCGGCGTCGACGACACCGGCGGCCTGGTCGGCGCGTGCCACCGGGCCGACTGCGTGCACAACGACCACCTCGAGTGCGCGGCCGACGGGGTCGAGGTCGGTCCGGGTGCGGACCCGGCCGACTGCCTGACCTACGCCCCGGCCTAAGGCGCGCCCCTGCCCCTAACCGACGTAGTCCGCAAGATGCTTGCCCGTGAGGGTCGGAGCCAGGGCCACCAGTTCGGTTGGTGTCCCCTCGAACACCACCTGGCCACCGTCGTGACCGGCGCCCGGTCCGAGGTCGATGAGCCAGTCGGCGTGGGCCATGACGGCCTGGTGGTGCTCGATCACGATCGCCGACTTGCCGGAGTCGACCAGCCGGTCCAGCAGCGCGAGCAGCTGCTCGACGTCGGCCAGGTGCAGCCCGGTGGTCGGCTCGTCGAGGATGTAGACGTCGCCTTTCTCGGACATCTGGGCGGCGAGCTTCAGCCGCTGCCGTTCGCCGCCGGACAGCGTCGTCAGCGGCTGGCCGAGCGTGAGGTACCCGAGACCGACGTCCGCCAGCCGGTCGAGGACCTTGTGGGCGGCGGGGGTCTTGGCGTCGCCGTCGGCGAAGAACCCTTCCGCCTCTTCCACCGACATCGCCAGCACCTCGGCGATGTTGCGTCCTCCGAACGTGTACTCCAGCACCGACGCCTGGAACCGACGGCCCTCGCACTCCTCGCACGGTGACTCGACGGTCGCCATCACGCCGAGCTCGGTGAAGATCACGCCCGCGCCCTTGCACGCCGGGCAGGCGCCCTCGGAGTTGGAGCTGAACAGCGCCGGCTTCACGCCGTTCGCCTTGGCGAACGCCTTGCGGATCGGGTCCAGCAGTCCGGTGTACGTCGCCGGGTTGCTGCGGCGCGACCCGCGGATCGCCGCCTGGTCGATGACGACCACGCCGTCCCGGCCCTCCAGCGATCCGTGGATCAGCGAGCTCTTGCCGGAACCGGCCACGCCCGTGACGACACACAGCACCCCGAGCGGCACGTCTACGTCGACGTCCCGCAGGTTGTGGTTCGAGGCGCCCCGAATCTCGAGCGCCTCAGTCGACTCCCGCACGGCATCCTTGAGAGTCGCCCGGTCGTCGAGGTGGTGGCCGGTGACGGTGTCGCTCGTACGAAGGGCGTCGACGCTGCCTTCGAAGCAGATCGTGCCGCCGCCGACACCGGCGCCGGGACCGAGGTCGACCACGTGGTCGGCGATCGAGATCGTCTCGGGCTTGTGCTCGACGACCAGCACCGTGTTGCCCTTGTCTCGCAGCTGGAGCAGCAGGTTGTTCATCCGCTCGATGTCGTGCGGGTGCAGCCCGATCGTGGGTTCGTCGAACACGTAGGTGACGTCCGTGAGCGAGGAGCCGAGGTGGCGGATCATCTTGGTCCGCTGCGCCTCTCCCCCGGACAGCGTGCCGGCCGGCCGGTCGAGCGACAGGTAACCGAGGCCGATCTCGGCGAACGAGTCGAGCAGGTGCTGCAGGCCGCCGACCAGCGGGGCGACCCCGGGCTCGTCGAGACCGCGCATCCACTCGGCCAGGTCGCTGATCTGCATCTGGCACAGCTCGGCGATGTTCTTGCCGTTGATCTTCGACGACAGCGCTTCTTGGGTGAGCCGGGTGCCCTCGCAGTCGGGGCAGGTCGTGAACGTGATCGCGCGCTCCACGAACCGACGCACGTGCGGCTGCATCGCCTCGACGTCCTTCGAGAGCATCGACTTCTGGATCTTGGGGATCAAGCCCTCGTAGGTGAGGTTGATGCCCTCCACCTTGATCTTCACCGGCCCGGAGTAGAGGAGCTTCTCGTGCTCCTTCTTGGTGAACTTCTCGATCGGCTTGTCCATCGGCAGGCCGGCGCCGGCGAAGATCCGGCCGTACCAGCCGTCCATGCTGTAGCCCGGCACCGTCAGCGCACCCTCGGCGAGCGTCTTGGACTCGTCGTACAGGGCGGTCAGGTCGAAGTCGCTGACGTTGCCCATGCCTTCGCAGCGAGGGCACATGCCGCCCTGGTAGACGGCGTTCTGGACGACCTGCTTCTCCTCGCGGCCGCCGGACTTCTCGGTCTTCATCACGCCGCTCGCCGTCCGCGTCGGGACGTTGAACGCGAACGCCGTGGGCGGACCGATGTGCGGCTTGCCGACCCGGCTGAACAGGATCCGCAGCATCGCGTTGGCGTCCGTCGCGGTGCCGACGGTGGAGCGTGGGTTGGCGCCCATCCGCTCCTGGTCGACGATGATGGCAGTGGTCAGGCCCTCGAGGCGGTCTACGTCGGGTCGCGCCAGCGACGGCATGAAGCCCTGGACGAATGCGCTGTAGGTCTCGTTGATCATCCGCTGTGACTCGGCGGCGATCGTGGCGAAGACCAACGAGCTCTTGCCCGACCCCGAGATCCCGGTGAAGACGGTGAGCCGGCGCTTCGGAAGATCGACGCTGACGTCCTTCAGGTTGTTCTCGCGCGCTCCCTGCACCCGGATCAGGTCGTGGCTGTCAGCCAGCCGCGCCGTGCTGCCAATGCCCCCGTTGTCCGGCTGCTTGGTGGCCTTGCTCATCGTCTCTCCCTCGTCATTCGTCAGCGCTTCTCGTTGATGCGCAGCAGGTTGCCGGACGGGTCGCGGAAGGCACAGTCGCGTACGCCGTACGGCTGGTCGGTCGGCTCCTGCAGCACCTCGGCGCCGCTCGCCTCCAGCTTCTCGAAGAGTCCGCCGAGGTCGTCGGTGGCCAACGTGATCGCGCCGTAGCTGCCCTTGGCGATCAGGTCGAGCACGGTCTGGCGCTCGTCGTCGGTGAGCCCCGGGTCGATCGCCGGCGGATGCAGCACGATGCCGGTGTCCGGCTGGTTCGGCGGACCGACGGTGAGCCACCGCATGCCCTCGTAGCCCACGTCGTTGCGGACCTCGAAGCCGAGAATGTCGCGGTAGAAGGCCAAGGTGGCGTCGGGATCGGTCTGTGGCAGGAACGCGTAGTGAATCGTGATCTCCATGGCGCTCACGCTAGTTGTGGCCCCGTCCCGGGCGCTTCTCGATTCCTGATCGGGCGCATCACCTGCTTGGCGAGGCACGACGGGATCTCGGCGCTGCCGTCCGCGGCCCGTTCGCGGTAGGTGCTGGGGGGCATCCCGACCAGCTCGGTGAAGCGGGTGCTGAACGTGCCGAGCGAAGAGCAGCCGACCTCGAAGCACACCTCCGTGACGCTGAGGTCGCCCCGGCGCAACAGGGCCATCGCCCGCTCGACGCGTCGCGTCATCAGGTAGCTGTACGGCGACTCGCCGTACACGCGCTTGAACTCCCGGCTCAGGTGTCCGGCCGACATGTGGGCGCCCCGCGCGAGCTCTTCCACGTCGAGTGGTTGGGCGTGCTCCCGGTCGATCCGGTCGCGCACCCGGCGCAGCCGCGCGAGGTCGGCCAGCCGGGCCGAGTCGGTGCTGGTCACACGTCGGATCGTGCCACGTCAGCAAGCCACGTCGCGAGCTCCGCGGTGAGCGCCTCGGGAGCGTCGAGCTGGATGAGGTGGCCGGCGTCGGCGACGACGCGGACGGTCGCGCCGGGGATCATCGACTGCAACCGGTGCGCCCGGTCGACCGGGATCCAGGTGTCCTCCGCACCCCAGATCACGTGCGTGGGCTCGGTCAGGCCGCCCAGCAACGGCTCGAGCTCCTCAGTGAACCTCTCGTCGGCCTGGGCGATCTGGCGGTAGAAGGCCGGCAGACCCTCCGCCGTACCCCACGGGTCGACCAGGAGTGATAGGTCGTCTGCCGCGAGGTCGCGGTGGGCTGCACCGCTCACGTAGGCCTCGACCAGGCCCCGGTGCACGGCCGGAGGCAGCTGCATGAACACGTCCGCGTGCTCCTGGACCAGTCGGAAGAACGGTGAGCCCCACGGCCGGAGCGCGACGACATCGACCAGGCACAGGGACGCGTACGCCGTCTCGTGCAGCAGCCGGGCGCGCAGCGCGACCGCGCCGCCGATGTCGTGGGCGACCACGTGCGGGCGGGTGAGACCCCACTCGCGCGTCAGGTCTGCGAACAGCTCGGCCTGGGTCCCGAGGTCGACGTCGTGCTCTGCGACCTTCGACGAGGTGCCGTAGCCGGGCATGTCCCACAGGTGCACGGTGTAGCTGGTCGACAGCGCGTCGGCGATCGGCCGCCACAGTGCCGAGGACCACGGTGTCCCGTGCAGGAACACCACGTCGGGTCCGCTGCCGAAGACATCCCACCGGACGTCGCGTCCCCGCCACGCGGTGACGCGCGGCAGCTCGTGGTCGTCCGTCACAGCAGCCATCCTCCCCTACCCTCACGGGGTGGAACCGTTGCGCGTGGGACTCGTCGGGGCCGGGCCGTGGGCGGAGCTCAGCCAGGTGCCGATGCTCGAGGGACATCCCGACATCCGGCTCGTGGCCGGCTGGGCCCGCCGGCCGGACGCGATGGCCGTCCTCGTGGGGTCCGATCGCACCGTGAGTCGTTACGACGAGCTGCTGGACGAGGTCGAGGCGGTCGTCTTCTGCGTCCCGCCCGATGTCCAGGCCGAGCTGGCGCCGGAGGCGGCGGCCAGGGGGCGCCACCTGTTCCTGGAGAAGCCGCTGGCGTTCGACGTACGGGGTGCGGAGCGGGTCGCCGAGGCCGCCCGTGACGTGACGTCGCTGGTGTTCCTGCGGACCCGGTTCGAGCCGGCCATGCTCGAGCTGGAGGCGTGGTGCGCCCGCTCGACACCGGTCGCCGCGACCGTGACGATGGTGTCTGGCGGGGCCATCCCCGGCGAGCCGTTTGCGACACCCTGGCGACAGGAGCGCGGCGCCCTCGACGACCTCGGCCCGCACGCACTGGACCTGCTCGACGCGCTGCTCGGCCCCGTGGAGGAGGTGACCGCGACCGGCGACCCCCGCGACTGGGTCGCCGTGACCACCCGGCACCGCTCCGGCGCGGTCGGGCACGCGGCCCTCTCCATCACCACTCCCCTCCCCCGCGGCGTGTCCCGGTGCGAGGTGTACGCCGGGGGCGAGGTCCGCGAGTTCGACGGCTACCGCGACTCCGATGACGCCGCGACCCGGTCAGCGGTGCTCGACGAGCTGGTCGCCGCCGTCCGCGAGTCACGCCCGGCCCGGATCGACGCGGAGCGTGGACTCCTCGTGCAACGGCTGCTGGACCGGGCCTACACGTCGCTGCAGTGACCGCCCTGAGGTGGCCTCATCCCAGGCCGCGGTGCTCCGCCCACAGTGACCCCGCGCGCTCCGCGGCGGCCGCCATCAGGGTCGCGAGCTCGGGACGGTCAGGAACAGCGAACGACACGTAGGCGCCGCGCCCGCCCGCGACCGGCCTGCCGTACGCCTTGGCAGCGAGGTGGCCGTCTGGCTTGAGGCGCACGTTCAAGGTCCGCAGCTCGAACACCTCCCCGCGCCGGGTGTCCCGCCAGCGCAGGGCCTCAGGGATCGACACGTTGATGGCGAGGGCGCTGATCTCGACGTCCGGCATGCATTGAATCGTGCCACCGCTCCTCGCGTCACGGAGAGGAGCCGAGCTCCGCCACGATCAGTTCGGCCAGGACGTGAGGCTGGTCCTCGGGCACGAACGTGTACGAGTCGGAGATCGCGACCAGTCGTGCGTTCGGCAGCACCTCGGCGAGCCGATGGGCCAGCGAGAGCGGGAACAGTCGGTCCTCCTCCGCCCAGGCGAGCAGCACCGGCCGGCCGAACGCCGGCAGCCGCTCGGCGGCCGCGATCGTGTGACGCCGGTGCACCCCGCGCAGGAACCGGGCAAGGTCACGGCGTACGGCGGCGTCGCGGCGGCTGGGGCCGAGGTAGGAGTCGACGTACGCCCGCGGGATCGGCCGCTTCGACACCCATCCGAACGTGAACGGCAGCCGGTGCAGGGCGCGCAGCCGCAGCACCTGGCTCAACACCGTCACCGCGCCGGGCACCCGGGCCAGCCACGGCAGGAAGGCGAAGACAGGTGGGAAGAACCGTTCGAAGCTGTCACTCGGCGTCAGGACGACGCGGCCGACCCGTTCGGGGTGGTTCGCCAGCAGGATCTGGGTCAGCGCTCCCCCGGTGTCGTTCGCGACGATCGTCACGTCGCGCAGGTCGAGCTCCTCGAGGAACGACGCGATCATCGCCGCGAGGCCGGGCGGTGTCAGGTCGGCGGCGGGCATCGGCAGCTCGTGCGCGCCGAGCGGCCAGTCGGGCGCCAGGCATCGGTGGCCGGCCTCCGCGACGACCGGCAGCACGTGGCGCCAGAGGTCGGCGTTCACCAGGAGGCCGTGGACGAACACGACCGGCGACCCCTCGCCGCGATCCCAGTAGCGCAGCGGCCCGGCCGGGAGCTGCACGACCCGGTCGACCCCCAGGGCTTCTCCTCGCGCCGCCATGTCCCGACCCTACGGCGACAGCGCCTCGGCGATCATCCGATGGCCCTGCGCCTCGAACCGCTCGTCTCCGACCGAATGGGCCCACACGGCGGTGCCGATGGCCTCGCGGACCTGCTGCCGGTGCCACGCAGCCGGCTCGCGCGGGTCCGCGTCGTAGCCGTCGAGGAAGGCGCGCTCGAGAGCCGGGTCACGCCGGAAGTCCTGGGCTGCGAGTCGAGCCAGGTCGGTGTAGGCAGGACGCAGGTCCGCCCGGCCGAAGTCGATGACACTGACCATCTCGTCGTGGTGCAGCCAGTTGCGGGGCTGCCAGTCGCCGTGGGTGGGCACCAGCGTCGCCGGCGGCGCGGGCCAGGCGGCGATCTCGGCACGCAGCCGCCGCACGGTGCCCCGCTCGATCCGGTGCTCGCGGTCGAGCCAGCCGATCATCTTCTGGTTCTCGCGGGCCTCGTAGCGCTCGTCGACGAGTCCGGGCTGGTCGTGCAGCAGGGCCAGCAGGATGCCCGCCTGCCGGTAGGCGTCCGGGTCGTCCGCGGCCGGGCTGCCCTCGACGAGCTGCCCCGGCAGGAACCGGGTCACCACCAGCAACGCCTCCTCGTCGTGGTGCAGCAGCGCGGGCGCCCGGCCGCGTGACGTCCAGGGCGACAGCCACTCCAGGTGGGCGCGCAGCTCCCTCACCATGTGATGGTCGTCCGGTCCGCCGGCCTTCACGACGTACGTCGTGCCGTGGTGCTCGACCTCCAGCACGGTCCGCGCCACGAGTCCCCAGCTGTGGTCCCGGACGACGCGAGCGCCCGGGAGCCAGCCAGAGAGCAGTGCCCGTTGTCGAGCCGAGATCCCGTCGGCCAGGTCGAGGGAGGTCACGCACGCCGAGATTAGCCGGGGTCTGCTAGGAAACGGACCATGACGTACGACGTGGCAGCCGTCCGGTCCCACTACCCCTCCCTCGCGGGCGGCGAGGCGTTCTTCGACGGTCCCGGCGGCACCCAGGTGCCCCGGCCAGTGGTCGACGCCGTCGCCGGGACGCTCGGTAGTCCCGTGTCCAACCGCGGTCCGCACTCGGCGCCGCAGCGCGCGGCCGACGAGATAGTGCATGGGTGCCGTACCGCGCTCGGTGACCTGCTGGCGGCCGATCCCCGCGGCATCGTGTTCGGGCGCAGCATGACCGCGCTGACCTACGACCTCTCCCGCGTGCTCGCGCGGGCGTGGGGTCCCGGGGACGAGGTCGTGGTGAGCCGGCTCGACCACGACGGCAACATCAGGCCGTGGGTGCAGGCCGCGGAGGCGCGGGGTGCCGCCGTGCGCTGGGTCGACTTCGACCCCGAGACCGCCGAGCTGGGCGCCGCCGACCTGGAGGCGGTCCTGAGCGACCGCACCCGGCTGGTCGCGGTGACGGCGGCTTCCAACGTCCTCGGCACGATGCCGGACGTCGCCGCCCTCGCGGAGCGGGCCCACGACGCCGGCGCGCTGGTGTACGTCGACGGGGTCCACTACACGGCCCACGAGGCGGTCGACGTCGCTGCACTCGGCGCGGACCTCTTCGTGTGCTCGCCGTACAAGTTCGGCGGCCCGCACTGTGGTGTGGTCGCGGCCGACCCGGCGCTGCTGGAGACGCTGCGCCCCGACAAGCTGGTGCCGTCGAGTGACGCGGTCCCGGAGCGGTTCGAGCTCGGCACGCTGCCCTACGAGCTGATGGCGGGCACGACCGCCGCGATCGACTTCCTCGCCTCGCTCGGCCCGGCCGGCGCCGGCAGCCGCCGGGAACGCGTCGTCGGCGCCTGGGACGCGATCGGTGCGCACGAGGACGCGCTGCGCGACCGAGTCGAGCACGCGCTGCTGGCGCGACCGGACATCACCCTCTGGTCACGCTCCAAGCGGCGGACGTCGACCCTCTACTTCAGCGTGGCCGGACGGGCGCCCGCCGACGTCCACGCCGAGCTCGGGCGGCACGGCATCAGCGTCTCCTCCGGCCACTGCTACGCATGGGAGCCGTGCCACCGGCTCGGTCTCGGTCCCACCGGAGCGGTGCGGGTCGGTCTCGCGCCGTACACCGACGACGAAGACGTCCACCGTTTGCTGAGTGCCCTCATCCCGAGTGACTAGGGCGGGCTGGTCACCTCGGGCCAACTTTCCCGGGTCTTCCCACGCCCGGTCTCTCTCCCGCCCTACGGTGACTCGCGCCACACCAGATCGCTCGGGCCAGGACAGAGGAAGCAAGCCATGTGGGACACCGCCGCCGACGACCGCCGGGCCGAGCCCCTGTCACACGACCTGCTGTGCGCGCGCTGCGGTCACGCCATGCACACGTTCCTGGCCTGCTCCGACACCTGTGACTGCACGCCCTCCGTCATGCCGGGAGGGCTCCAGGCGCTGGCCGGCTGACCGGCGGCGGTACCTCCACCGCGGCCACCTCGCGCAGCACCGGGTCGTCCGGCGCGCGACCGGTCACGTCGCCCGCCACCCACCGCATGACCAGGCCGCCCTCGGCCCGCACCTCCAGCACGGCGAGGTTGTTGTCGTACCAGGGCCCGCGGTCGACCTGCCAGCCCAACGGCGACACCGGGACCTTCGCCGACCGGGCGATGCGTCGTACGCCGCGGCCGACCCGTCGACGGGTCGCCCAGGTCGTCAGGCGCTCCATGAAGCCCGGCAGCGGGTTGCGGATCGGTGAACAGGTCGCCTGCAGGATCCGGCCCTCGATGACGCTGTCGGTGACGTCGGGGTCCGGCCATGCCGAGCTCACGTAGCTGTGGTGGACGTCCCCCGACAGGAAGACCACCGACTGTGGCGCCGACCCGCGCGCTCCGGAGGCGACCTCCAAGGTCATCTCAGCCACCTTTCGAAAGCTCTCCTGGAACGCCGCCCAGTGCTCCAGGTCCACGGCCTGGCGGACGTGCTCACCCACCCGGGCCGCCACCCTGCCCCAGGCACCGCTGCAGATGCCCTCGTTGAACGCCTCGACGTGGTGCAGCCCCGGCGCGAGCAGGAACGGCAGCGACGTGCCGACGACGACGTGGTCGAATCCGCCCTGCATCTGGTCGTCGAGCCAGGCCATCTCCGACGGGTCGAGGATCGAGCGACGGTCGGGCTCGAGCACGCGGGCGGCCCGCGAGTCCACCACGACCAGCCGCACCTCGCTGCCGAAGTCCCGCGCGTGGCTCCACCGGTAGCTGTCGGGCTCGCGGTCGGCCCGATCCGCCAGCGCGTCCAGCGCCTCGGTCAGGTCCAGCTCTTCGTCACCGGCGTGGGCCGCGATCCGCTGCCACAGCGGGTCCGAGGCGCGGTTGGCCGCCGACAGGTTCCCCAAGTGCTGGTAGATCCAGTACGACGCCAGCCCGGACACGATCCGCAGCCGCCACCATGACGTGTCGGCCATCTCCTCCTTCCACGTCCAGCTCGTGTTCCAGTCGTCCCGGATGTCGTGGTCGTCGAAGATCATCGCCGACGGCACCGTCGACAGCAGCCACCGGTTCGCAGGATCGCTCCAGGCCAGCTTGTAGAGGTGCGCGTACTCCTCGAAGTCCCGGAGCTCCTCGCCGGGAGGCTCATCGAGGCTGCGCCGGGACGCGATGAACTCCCGCATCGCGACGCTGGTCTCGTCGGCGTAGACCTGGTCGCCCAGGAAGAGCACCAGGTCGGGCCACCCCTCTCCCCCGTCGCGCGCCAGGTCGAGGGCGTAGGCGCGCAGCGCGTCGACCCCGAACGCCTCGATCCCCTCCTCGTCGTGCGGCACACTCACGCGGCACGAACCGAAGCCCATCCGCAGCGGCCGCTCGCGGTCGAGGGTCGCGATCACCGGCGCCGGGTACGGCGAGCCGGGCTCCGGCCACGCCTGCTCGCCGTCGACGTCGAGCCGGTAGTCCGTCCGGCTCCCCTCCCCCAGTCCGGTGACCTCGACCAGTGCGTAATGGTGGCCGTGCGCGGCGAACGTCCGCGCGGTGGCCACCTGGTCGCCGGCACGCACCGACACCTCGGCGGCGCGCTCGGTCTCCACCCAGACGGTCGCGGAGTCGGTGTCGACGTAGCGCAGCAACGGTCCCACCACCAACCCAGCCATGCCCGCCATCCAAGCACTCGACACGGCCACCCCGGTGGGTGGTGGTGCTATCTCATATCTGAGATACCGTGGTCGGCATGACTGAGGACTACAAGGGCCGGATCGGCAACCTCATCCGCGACGCGCGCAAGCACCGCGGGATGACCCAGCAACAGCTCGCCGAACGCCTCTCCACCAGCCAGAGCGCCATCAACCGGATCGAGAAGGGTCACCAGAACCTGTCCCTGGAGATGCTGGCGCGGATCGGGTCGGCCCTCGACTCCGAGATCGTGGCGCTCGGCGCCGGTCCGACCCACCTGCGCGTCACCGGCCCCACGACGCTGTCCGGGAGCATCGCGGTCAAGACGTCGAAGAACGCCGGGGTGGCGCTGCTCTGCGCCTCGCTGCTCAACCGCGGTCGCACCACGCTGCGCAAGGTGGCCCGGATCGAGGAGGTCAACCGGCTGCTCGAGGTGCTCACCAGCCTCGGCGTCCAGTGCCGCTGGCTCAACGACGACAACGACCTCGAGATCGTCCCGCCGGCCGAGCTCGACCTAGGGAACATCGACCAGGACGCCGCCCGCCGGACCCGCTCGGTGATCATGTTCCTCGGTCCGCTGCTCCACCGCGCCGAGACGTTCGAGCTCCCGTACGCCGGCGGCTGCAACCTCGGCACCCGCACCGTCGAGCCGCACATGGCGGCGCTGCGGCCCTTCGGCCTCGAGGTGAAGGCGACCGAGGGCAGCTACCACGCACGGGTTGACAACGGGGTGACTCCGGGCAGGGCCATCGTGCTGACCGAACGCGGCGACACCGTCACCGAGAACGCACTGATGGCCGCCGCCCTCCACCCAGGCTCCACCATCATCCGCAACGCCTCGTCCAACTACATGGTCCAGGACCTCTGCTTCTTCCTGCAGCGGCTCGGCGTCGACGTGCAGGGCGTCGGCACCACCACCCTGACCGTCACCGGCTGCGACCAGATCGACCTCGACGTCGACTACGCCCCCAGCGAGGACCCGATCGAGGCCATGTCACTCCTGGCGGCCGCGATCGTGACCAGCTCATCGCTCACGATCGAGCGGGTGCCGATCGAGTTCCTCGAGATCGAGCTCGCCCTGCTGGAGGAGATGGGGCTGCAGTACAGCCGCTCCGAGGAGTACGTCGCCCGCAACGGTCACACCCGGCTGGTCGACCTCACCACCCACCCCAGCGTGCTGCACGCGCCGCTGGACAAGGTCCACCCGATGCCGTTCCCCGGCCTGAACATCGACAACCTGCCGTTCTTCGCGGTCATCGCTGCGGTCGCGCAGGGCCAGACCCTGATCCATGACTGGGTCTACGAGAACCGCGCGATCTACCTCACCGACCTCAACAAGCTCGGCGGCAAGGTCACCCTCCTCGACCCGCACCGGGTGATGGTCGAGGGCCCGAGCAGCTTCTCCGGCACCGAGATGATGTGCCCGCCCGCCCTTCGGCCGGCCGTGGTGCTGCTGCTGGCGATGCTCGCCGCCAAGGGCACGTCAGTGCTGCGCTCGACGTACGTCATCCACCGGGGCTATGAAGACCTCGCCGAGCGCCTCAACCAGCTCGGCGCCAACATCGAGACCTTCCGAGACATCTAGCGGAACAGCGTCTCCACCCAGGCGCGGGCCGGCGACTTGGACGCCGGCGGCGCCGTCATGTCGGGGGTGATCCGCGGCAGCGGCGCGGTGTGCTGACCGGCGTTGCGGTGCCAGTCGGTCTCGGCCTCGATCAGGTTGCCGAGCTCGGCGCGCTCGAGGAACACGCCGTGGCCCTCCGGGCACTGGCTCACCCGGCCGGTCCCGAGGGTCCGGATCTCCATCTCGGAGTCGCAACGAGGGCAGGTCAACGCGTCCATGTCGCGACGGTACTCCCCCGGGCGGAACCGGCGCGGGTGGCTCGCGGCGCACGGACGCGTGCGGACTCGGGACGGCCGGCAGAGTGGATACTGCGCGGGTGACCGCACCACGGACCGGCTTCGCCTATCTCGACGACGAGTCGTCGCCACTCGCGTTCGCGCACCGCGGCGGCGCCCTGCACCCGGACCTGCCAGGCCTGGAGAACACGATGGCCGCGTTCCGGCACGCGGTGTCGCTCGGCTATCGCTACCTCGAGACCGACGTCCACGCGACGGTCGACGGCGTCCTGCTGGCATTCCACGACGACGTGCTCGACCGGGTGACGGACGGCGAGGGCGCACTGGGCGCGCTGACGCACGAGCAGGTCGAGGCGTTCCGGATCGGCGGCCGCGAGGGCATCCCGACCCTCGCCCAGCTGTTCGACGAGCTCGCGGACGTCCGGTTCAACATCGACCTCAAGTCCGAGGCCGCCGTACCTCTGCTCGCCAGCTTCCTGGACGAGCGCGACGCCCACGACCGGGTCCTGGTCGGCTCGTTCTCGCCGCGGCGGCTGCGCCACTTCCGCAGAATCACTCGCGGACGGGTGGCGACGTCCGCCCACCCGCTGGAAGTGATCGCGTTCCGGTTCCTGCCGTCGGGGCGGCTCGCCGACCTGGTCACCCGCGGCCGGGTGTCGGCACTCCAGATCCCCCACCGGCAACATGGCCTGACCGTGACGACCGCGGGGTTGGTCCGCCGCGCGCACGCCGTGGGTAAGCACGTCCACTCATGGACCGTCGACGACCCGGCCGAGATGATCATCCTGCTGGATCGTGGTGTCGACGGCCTCATGACCGACCGCACCGACATACTCAGGGACGTGCTCGCGCAGCGCGGCCAGTGGACCTAGAACAGTGCCTAGAACAGTGCCTAGAACAGTGCCCAGAACAGTGCCCAGAACAGTGCCAAGACAGTGAAGGTGCAGCCATGAGTGCTTCCGGAGTCGCCGACCTCGGCCCGCTCAACCGGTCTCGCGAGCAGAAGTCCTGGTACTGGTACGACTGGGCAAACAGTGCGTTCGCGACCACCGTCGCCGGCGTTCTCTTCGGCCCCTACCTGATCGCTATCGCTGAAGAAGCGGCGGTCAACGACGAGGTCTCGGTCTTCGGCATCGGGGTCGATCCCGGCGCGTTGCCGGCGTTCGTCATCACCGCCTCGACGATCATCTCCGCGGTGCTGCTTCCGCTGCTCGGCGCCGTGGCAGACCGGACCGAGCGCAAGAAGGACCTGCTGGCCGGTTTCGCGTGGGTCGGTGCGGTCTTCGCCGCGCTGCTGTTCTTCATGACCGGCGACAACTGGCAGCTCGGCGCGCTCACCTTCATCGCCGCCAACCTGTGCTTCGCGGCCGCGGCCGTCTTCAACGACGCAATCCTCCCCCTGATCTCGACCGAGGCCGAGCGCGACCGGGTGTCCTCGCGCGGCTGGGCCTTCGGCTACGCCGGTGGCGGGCTGCTGCTCGCGCTCAACTTCGTGGTCGTGAGCTTCTACGACACGTTCGGGATCACCGAGGGGATGGCGGTCCGGCTCAGCCTGCTGTCCGCCGCGGTGTGGTGGGCGGGCTTCACTCTGATCCCCTTCCTGGGCTTGAAGAACCACCCGCCGGCCGACGTCGCGCAGGTGGAGGGCGGGATCTTCGCACGCTCCTTCGGGCAGCTGTGGTCGACGCTGAAGGACCTGCGCCACTACCCCGTCGCGCTGACCTTCCTGCTCGCGTACCTGTTCTTCAACGACGGCATCCAGACCGTCATCAGTCAGGCCTCCGTGTACGGCGTGGAGGAGCTCGACTTCGCCACCGGCACCGTCCTCGCCACCTATCTCCTCGTTCAGTTCGTCGCGATCTTCGGCGCGCTCGGGTTCGGGCGGGCCGCCGGGCGGTTCGGCACCAAGAACACCATTCTCGGCGGGTTGGTCGGCTGGATGGCGATCGTCACGTCGGCCTTGTGGGTGCCCGAGCGGGCGTTGGTGCCGTTCCTGCTGCTCGGCGTGGCCATCGGCATCGTGCTGGGCGGCACCCAGGCGCTCGCCCGGTCGTACTTCTCGCTGTTCATCCCGCGTGGGAAGGAAGCGGAGTACTTCGGCCTGTACCACGCCATGGATCGTGGGACGTCGTGGTTCGGCACCTTGGTGTTCGGCCTGGTCTACATCGCGACCGACTCGTACCGACCCGCCATCTTCGCGCTGATCATCTTCTTCGTCCTCGGCGGCCTGCTCCTCATGCGCGTCGACACCGAGCGCGGGATCCGGGATGCGGGCAACGAGGTCCCCAGCCGGGTGTAAGCGGTGTGGCCCAAGTGGCCGGTGTGCGGCGAGTCACCTGTCTGGGTGAATGGATTCGGGGAATCTTGGTCCGCCCTCTACCGTTGAGCAGGAAGATAGCTGGACAGCGTTCCAGGCAACCACGTCATCGGTTCGTGCGTCTTAGGTGGTGACGGGGTCCAACGGGGGACCAACAGGCGTTGAGGAGGTGGCTCATGGCGGAGCGCACATTGCGTGGTGCCCGACTCGGGGGCCAGAGTTTCGAGGATGAGCGCGGCATAGAGTTCGCCGCGCGGCAGCAGGTCGGCTACCGCTGCGAGCGGGGCCACGAGTTCGAGATCACCATGTCGGTCGAGGCGGACATCCCTGCGATGTGGGAGTGCCCGCGCTGCGGCGCGGAGTCGCTGAGCGTCGCCGGCATCGTGCCCGAGGTCAAGGTCGAGAAGCCGGCCCGAACCCACTGGGACATGCTGCTGGAGCGTCGCTCCGAGAAGGAGCTCGAAGACATCCTGAAGGAGCGCCTCGAGCTGCTGCGCGGCGGGGAGATCGGTCCCGCCCACCTGCACCGGGCCTCCGCCCGCAAGCGGAAGGTCAGCTGACCCGAGGTCAGGCAGAGCCCGACTGATCGCCGCGCGGCTGGTCGCGCGGTGGGTCGTCGACGACTTCGCCCTGGATCACGGTGCCACCACCGGATCCGGGGCGTTTCGTCGTACCTCCGCCACCGGCCGGCCCGGCGGTCGGGAACCCGGCACCGAGCAGCCGCCGGGTGACGACCCTGGTGAGCGCAGTGCGCGCCAGGGGGCGCGTGAAGGGCAGGATCAGGAACACGCCGAACGCATCGGTCACGAAGCCGGGCGCCAGCATCAGCGTGCCGCCGATCAGGATCAGTGCACCGTCGGCGATCTCCCGGGCCGGCATCCGCCCGGTCTGCAGTGCCTCGGTGAGAGCGCGCCAGGCACGACTCCCCTCGCGCCGGATCAGCCAGGTCCCGAGGACGCTGGCCACGATCAGCAGCAGGATGGTCCACCAGGGTCCGATCGCCTGCCCGACCTGGACCAAGACGAAGATCTCCAGCAGCGGTACGCCGACGAAGCCGATCACGAGGAGCAGCCGCAGCAGCCGCCCGCGCCTCATCGAGCCCCCCCATCCCGGCGGACTGCCCGGTCGGCTGCCCGGCGGAGCTGTGCGACCCGCTCGCGAGCTCCCCAGCCGGTGATCCGGCAAAGCGACTCGACGGCGACCGCGCCGCTCATCTTGGAGTCTCCCCGGATCCGCTCCACGAACTCGATCGGCACCTCCCTCACCAGCAGCCCTGCCCGCGCGGTGCGCGCGGCCAGGTCGGTCTGGAACACGTAGCCCGTGGAGCGCACGTTCTCCAGCTCGAGCTTCTCGAGGGTCTGGCGCCGGAACAGCCGGTACCCGGCGGTGGCGTCTCGCACGGGGAGCCCGAGGAGCAGCCGCACGTAGAGGTTGCCGCCGCGCGAGAGAGCCTCGCGGTGCCAGGGCCAGTTCACGACCGAGCCCCCGGGGACCCACCGGGACCCGATCACCAGATCGGCCTCGGGCAGCACCTCGCGCAACCGATGCAGCTGCTCGGGCTGGTGAGACCCGTCGGCGTCCATCTCGCCGATCACGTCGTAGCCGGCGTCCAGCGCCCACCGGAAGCCGTCGATGTAGGCAGCACCCAGGCCGCCCTTGCGCTCGCGGTGCAGCACGTTCACCCGGGGGTCCGCCGCCGCGAGCTCGTCGGCGAGGTCGCCGGTGCCGTCCGGGGAGGAGTCGTCGACCACGAGCACGTCGACATCGGGTGCGGCGTCGTGGAGCCGACCGAGGATCCACGCGAGATTGTCGCGCTCGTTGTACGTCGGCACCACCATGACCACGCGGTCAGCGCGCCACTCCTCGGTCACGTCGTGGCCTCCTTCGTCCGCTGTCGACGATACGTGAGCACCGACCAGACCAGCCCGAGCAGGGTGAGCACCGCCGCGGCGCGCCCCGGCCACTGCCCGAGCCACACCCCGGGAGTGACGTCGTCGACCAGCCCCACCTCGGCTGTCATCACCGACTGGGTGCGGATCCCGGCCCGTTCCAGGATGGTCCCGTCGGGCGCGATGATCCCGGACACCCCGTTGATCGCGGCCACGGCGACGTACCGCCCGGTCTCCAGCGCTCGCAGCCGGCTGATCTCGAACTGCTGCTCGATCTGGTTGGTGCGGGAGAACAGCGCGTTGCTCGTCTGCACCGTGACCAGCTGGCCACCCTCGCTGACCTGGTCGTGGATGCCGTCGTCGTAGGCGACGTCGAAGCAGATCGCGGCCGCCACCCGGGCGCCGTCGATCGTCAGCGGCGTCACCCGGGTTCCGCTGAGCATGTCGCGCGGGATCAGTGCGAGCCGGCCGAAGTTCGCGTCGAACAGCCCCCGCCACGGGATGTACTCCCCGAACGGCACCGGGTGCCGCTTGCTGTACCGATCCCCTGCCCCCGTCTCCGGCGCCCAGACGATGCTCTGGTTGAGGACGTGCTCGCTGCCGGCGTCGACCATCGCTCCCACGAGCAGCGGTACGTCGAGCGCCGCGCTCGCGTCCTCGATCCCGCCCGCGACCTCGGCATCGGCGAAGGGGTCGACGGCCGTCGAGTTCTCCGGCCAGATCACGAAGTCGGGCCGTGGTACGTCCCCGCTGCCGATCTGCCGAGCGAGCTCCTCGGTGGCCTCGACGTGGTTGCGCGTGACGGCGCGGTGGTCGAGCAGCACGTTGGTGCCGTCGCCGGGCACGTTGCCCTGGACCACGGCCACCGTCTTGTGGTCGACGATGGTCGGCTCGTACGGGACCAGCGCGAACAGCAGCGAGACCGCCCCCACCGCCGCCAGCGCCGCAGCCGACCGGAAGCGGCTGCCCCGGTTGGTCATGACGCGTGCGAGCAGTACTCCCAGCAGCGCGAGCACGAACGAGACCAGCGTCATGCCGAGGTACGGAAGGGCCTGTTGCCACGGGGTCCCGGCGGTGGCGAACGGCAGCCGCCCCCAGGGCATGCCGCTGAGCGGCCAGCTCGACCGGATGCTCTCGACGGCGACCCAGGCGGTCGCCACCCACACCGGACCGAAGCGGAGTCGCTGGAGCCACGGAACCGCCGCCCCGAGCGGCCCGAAGAACGAGGCCTGGAGCGCAGCGAGTGCCAGCCACGCGTCGTACCCGACCACGCGCATCCAGAAGAGCAGCACGAACTGGAAGCCGATTCCGAACGCGAGACCTGGCAACCAGGCCCGGCGTGCCGGAAGACCGTCGACGCACAGCACGAAGCCGGCCACGCCGACTGGCAACAGGATCGCGAGACCGATCGGCTCGAACGCCTGGGCCAGCACGGCGCCGGCGATCAGTGCGAGACCGGTCCGCAGGAGCACGGGGGCAAAGGTACCGGTGGCCTGGGAGTGAGACGGGAGAGAACTGGGTGGTTCCTCCCCCGGACGTGCAGGAGCGGAAGGGCCCCATCGTCCTTCGGGCCGACCCGGGACCGACCGGCTGCCGATCACGAGAAGTTGTCTAGGGAACCTGGGACCCTTCCGCTCTCGCCCTCGCGGCCGTGGACCGGCCTGCGCGGATCACGGGAGGCGAGAGTTGGCTGGACCCCCGTCACGCGACCACTCGGACGCCGGTCCGCCGGCCGCGAACTGCGGGGGCGAACAAGACGGCACCTTTGTGCGCCCAACCGCTCCTGTCAACCGTCCCGCGACCTGCGACAACGCGCATAGGCGCAGGTCAGGGCGGCGCCGCGGGCCCCGAAATCGAAAGGAAAATCTCACCGGCTGCGGCGTGTCGCCGACAACGCGCGGCCGCGCCCTTTCCGTCCGTGCGACGGCGCGCAGGTCAGCCCGGGACGACGACCGTGCCGGTGGCCGTGGTCGCGACGATCGGCGGATCGAGGACCTCTGCCGCTCCTGGGCGATCGGCGGTCGCCGCGCCGCGCGCGACGACGTGCACGGCGAACGAGAGCTGACGCGAGCGGGTACCGACCCTGGTCAGCTCGCAGCTGATCTCGAGCACGTCGCCGGCACGCACCGGGGCCAGGAACTGCACGTCGTCGTACGACGCGAAGAGGCCCTCGTCGCCGTCGGTCACGATGCACATCTCGGTGGCGACGTCCCCGAACAGGCCGAGGCTGTAGGCGCCGTCGACCAGGTCGCCCGCGTAGTGGGCATGGGCATAGGGCACGTAGCGGCGGTGGAGGACGCGGCGGCCGACCTCGGCGCCGCCCCCGGGCCGGGACGTCTGTGGGGTGTCGGTCATCAGGAGGCCTTCCGTGAGGACGCGGTGGTGATCTGGTGGACGAGGAACGACGCGACCTCGCCGGGCGTGGCGCCGCGGGTGAACACCCGGTCGACGCCGAGCTCGTCGGCCATCGCCTCGTCGAACCGCGGGCCGCCGACGACCAGTAACGGCCGTTTGCCGGCGGGATAGGCCTCGCGGAATGCCGCGGACATCTCGCGGGTGTTGAGGAGATGGGCGTCGCGCTGGGTGACGACCTGCGAGATCAGGACGGCGTCTGCCTTCTCCGCGAGCGCCCGGTCGACGAGCTGCGGCACGGACACCTGAGCGCCGAGGTTCACGACCTTGAGCTCCCGGTAGTACTCCAGCCCCTTCTCGCCCGCGAACCCCTTGATGTTGAGGATCGCGTCGATCCCGACGGTGTGGGCGTCGGTGCCGATGCACGCGCCCACGACGACCATCCGACGCCGCAGCGAGCTCTTGATCGCGGCGTTCGCCTCCTTGGGCGTGAGCAGCGGGAAGTCGCGCTCCACCACCTGCACCTGGCTCGGGTCGACGAGGTGGTTGACGCGGCCGTAGACGACGAAGAACGTGTAGTCGGGACCCATCGGCTTGGAGTGAACGACCAGCGCCGGGTCCATGCCCATCTTGGTCGCGAGCTGGAGGGCCGCACCGTCGGCGACCTTCGAGTGCGGCATCGGCAGCGTGAAGGACAGCTGCACCATCCCGTCCCCGGTGGTGTCGCCGTACGGCCGGATGACGCTCATCGGGTCGCTCCCTCTTCGAGCAGCTCGCTGGCTGGGTTGTAGTAGTCGCGGGCCTTGCGGGCCACGCCCTCGAGGCCGCGGCCGCTGTCGGCCGGCCGCTTCATGAGACCGAAGGTGCCGTCGGCGATCGCGGACAGCAGCGGCGGAAGGCCGGTGTCGTCGCTGTCGTGGGCGATGTCGTCGAGCAGCCGGATCGACTCGTCGAGCACGTGGTGGGCGCGCTTCTCGATGAAGCCACCCGGTGCTGGACGGAAGTCCTCGTGCAGGTTGCCGGCGGCGTTCATGACGTAGCGGACGTTCTGGAGGGCCAGGTCGCGGTCGGAGAGCCACGGCGTCACCACGGCCTCCGTCATCATCCCGACCAGCAGGATGCTCTGCCCGGTCAGCGCGCCCACCAGGTTGAAGAAGCCGTCGAGCAGGTAGCCGCGGAACACGTCGCCGGTCATGTGACGGGTCGGCGGCATCCACTTCAGGGGCGCCTTCGGGAACAGGTCGCGGGCCAGCATCGCGTGGGCCAGCTCGAGCCGGAACGAGTCGGGCACGTCCGGGTCGATCTCGAACGCGTGGCCGAGGCCGAGCTGCCAATCGGCCAGCCCGGCCTCCTTCGCGAAGTACTCGTTGAGGAGCTGGCTGGTGGTGACGGTGTGCGCGGCCTCGACCGCGTCGGCGGTGGTGAGGTAGTTGTCCTCGCCCGTGTTGATGATGATGCCCGCGCGGGCGTGGATCTGGCGGCTGAAGCGTTGGTCGACGAATGTCCGGATCGGGTTGATGTCGCGGAAGAGGATGCCGTACATCGAGTCGTTGAGCATCATGTCGAGGCGCTCGAGGCCGGCCAGGGTTGCGATCTCCGGCATGCAGAGCCCGGAGGCGTAGTTGGTCAGCCGGACGTACCTGCCGAGCTCCTTCGACGTCTCGTCGAGCGCCGCCCGCATCAGCCGGAAGTTCTCCTGGGTGGCGTAGGTGCCGGCGAAGCCCTCGCGGGTCGCGCCCTCGGGCACGAAGTCGAGCAGCGACTGACCGGTCGACCGGATCACCGCGATCACGTCCGCGCCCTCGCGGGCGGCGGCCTGCGCCTGCGGGATGTCCTCGTAGATGTCGCCGGTCGCGACGATCAGGTAGATCCACGGGGTCCGAGGGGCGTCGCCCACCTTGGCCACCATCCGCTCGCGCTCCTTGCGACGGGCGTCGAGCCGCCGCAGGCCGGCGCCGACCGCCTTGCGCGAGGCACTCGTGGCGCGGGTGGCGTCGCGACCCTCCGGGACCCGGAAGCGGACCGACCCCGCACCCGCGCGCTGCGCAAGTCCGGCGAGGTCGTCGGCCTCGCCGCGCGGGCCAGCGCGTCCCACACCGGGAGCGCGACGCCGTGCTCGAGCCCGACGTCGGCGCGTACGGCGTCGACCAGCCGGTTGACCCACGGCGTACCGTCCGGGTCGGCACCGGCCAGGCCCGCGAGGCGGAGCGTGGCGCGCTCCACGGAGACGGTGGTGTGCTTCTTGGCCAGCGTGACGACGGGCCGGCCGACCCGGCGCGCGAGGGTGCGAGCCTGTTTCACGCGGGCGGGATCGAGCTCGAGGCGGCCGATGGTGCGGGTCATGAGAGTGCTTCCTCGCGGGTGTGGATGGTTCGTCCGCCGACGACGGTGCGAACCGCCTCCGGCAGCGGGACGCCGGGCGTCAGGTCGGGCAGCCGGTCCTGGTCGGTGCCGGCGGGCAGGTCCCAGACGACCAGGTCGGCGCGGTGCTCGGGCGGTGGCTCCCCTGCCTCGGCGCTGCCGCGCGTGTGGGCCTGGTAGGCCGTCCAGGCGTCGAGCCGCTGGGCTTCGGCGTGGTGGTGCACCGCCGCCCTTACGGCGGCCCAGGGGCCGAGCGGGGTGACAGGTGAGTCGGAACCGAAGGCGAGGCGGACGCCGGCGCCCGCCATCGACCGGAAGGGGTTGGTGTCGCGCCAGCGGTCGGCCAGCCGGGCGGCGTACATCCCACCGGAGCCGCCCCAGAGCGCGTCGAACACCGGCTGCACGCTCGCGACCACGCCGAGCCTGGCCATGGTGTGCAGCATGCCGGGCGCGGGCATCTCGACGTGCTCGATCCGGTGCCGGGCCGCGGCCAGCCGGTCGGTGCCGAGGTCGCGCTCGGCCGCGAGGAGGCCCTCGTGGATGTTGGCGAGGGCGGCGTCCCCGATCGCGTGGAAGCCGGCCTGGAGACCGGCCTCGGTGCACGCCACGACGTGGTCGCGCACCTGGTCGGCGGTCACGTAGGCGTGGCCGCAGGAGTCGCCGCGGTCGGCGTACGGCTCGGAGAGCGCGGCCGTGCGGGAGCCGAACGCGCCGTCGGCGACCAGGTCGCCGGCCAGCCCGGCGACGCCGAGCCGCACCGCCTTGTCGACGGCCAGCAGCTCGCCCCAGTAGAGGGTGGCGCGGAGGCCGGTCTCGGAGGCCGCCTGCCGAACGAGTTCGAGCTCGTACTCGGGACCGATGTGCGGAGCGGCGTTCTCGTGGAAACCGGCGAAGCCGTGGGCAGCCATGGCCGCGCACGCCGCGCGGGCGGCCGCGAGCCGCTCCTCGGGTCCGACGAGGTCGGCGAGGACGTCGCGGACCGCGTGGTGGGCCGCCCGCTCCACCCGGCCGTCCGGGGTCCAGCCCTCGAGGTCGGCGAGGCCGGGCACCGCGGCGGCCAGGGCCGGGGAGATGACTGAGGAGTGCCCGTCGACCCGTGTGAGGTAGGTGCGCCGGCCGGGCGCGGCGCGCTCGAGCTCGGCGGCCGTGGGATGTCGCTGCTCGGGCCAGTCGGTCTCGTCCCAGCCCTGGCCCATGATGACCCGGTCGGCGGCGGCGCCGGCGTGTTGGGCCCTTGCGTGCTGCGCCAGTGCGTCGAGGCAGGCGGCCAGGGTGAGGAGGCCGGTGAGGTCCAGGCCCGAGCTGGTCAGCCCGGTCCGCACGGTGTGGACGTGAGCATCGGTGAACGCGGCCGTCACCAGGGCACCGCCGAGGTCGACCACCTCGTCCGCGCCGGTCCAGGCCTCAGCCCGGTCCTCGTCACCGACGAAGGTGATCCGGTCGTCCTCCCAGGCCACAGCGGTCGCCCGCTCGTCCGGCCGGTCGCCCAGCACGGAGCCGTTGCGCAGCAGTACTCGCGTCATCCCCTGGCACGCCCCTCGAAGAGCGATCGCACGCCGTCGTGGGCACGGAGCAGCTCGAGGGCGTACGCCGCATGGCCGGGCACGTAGCCGTTGCCGACCAGCATGGTGACGTCGGCGGCCAGGCCCTCCGCGCCGAGCGCCGCGGCCGAGAACGACGTGGCCATGGAGAAGAAGATGACGGTGCCGCGCTCGGCCGTCGACAGGATCGCTCCGCCCTCGCAGCCGGGGACGTCGACGCACACGACGGTCACGTCGGCCGGCCTGCCGGCTGCCGTGGTGACCGCCTCGCGCAGCGCGACCGGGTCGCGGGCGTCGGCGATCACCACGTGGTCGGCGAGCCCGGCGCGGGTGAGCAGGTCTGCCTCGGCCTGGTGGGGTACGACGCCGATGACCTGCGCGGCGCCCTCGGCACGGGCAGCGGCCAGGCTCAGCGAGCCGGACTTGCCGGCGCCGCCGATGACGGCCACGGTCGGGCCCCCTGCCATCGACGCTGTGTACTGACCGACCACGCGGGACGTGAGGGCTGGCGCGCCGCAGACGTCCATCACGGCCAGGCTGAGCTCGGGGGCCAGGTCGTCGGGGATGACCGCGGCGATGGAGCGACCGAACAGCACGGCGTACCCGTCGCAGGGCACCTGCTCGCTGAGTCCGTCCCACCGGGCGAGGCCGTCCTCGATCACCAGCGGCGTGAGCGTGAGCGACACCAGGGTGGCGACCCGGTCGCCGACCCGCAGGCCGAGCGGGGAGGCCTCCCCCACCTCCTCGACGGTGCCGACCAGCATGCCGCCGGAGCCGGTCTCGGGGTTCTGCATCTTGCCGCGCGAGGCGACGATCTCGAGGACCTCGGCGCGGACGGCGTCGCCTGACCCGCCGTGCTTGCGCTCGAGCTGGCGGAACGACGCCGCGTCGAGGTTGAGCCGCTCCACGCGGATCCGCACCTCGTCAGCCCACAGCTCGGGCCGGGTGTCGAGCCGCAGAGCGGCTTGGGGCAGCACTACCCGCTCGTCGAGCACTCGGTGCAGCCCGGTCGGGTCGCTGAGAACATCTGTAGCCACAACGTCAGCCTAACGAGAGATCTTGCGGCGTTGCATTCGACATCCCGGATTATTGCCGCCTACCCTGGTCTTGTGAGCATCGACACCGCCCTCGACTTCGAGACCGGCCAGCCCTACCCGTACCGGCGCGTCGAGCTGGTCGAGCCCGACTGGACTCGGTTCCCCGGCTGGCGCGACGTGACGACCGAGGAGTGGGAGTCAGTCCAGTGGCAGCGGGCCCACTGCGTCAAGAACGTCAAGCAGCTGCGTGACCTGCTCGGCGACCTGGTCGACGAGCGGTTCTACGCCGACCTCGAGCGCGACCAGGCCGAGCGGGCGACGATGTCGATGCTGGTGCCGCCGCAGATGATGAACACCATGGTGCCGGCCTTCGAGCCCGCCGGTGCCGGGTCGATGACCGAAGCGTTCTACGCCGACCCGATCCGCCACTACATGATCCCGGTCTTCAGCGACCGCCGGACCGACTGGTCATCGCACCCGCACGCGACCCGCGACTCGCTCCACGAGCACGACATGTGGGTCGCCGAGGGCCTGACCCACCGCTACCCCACCAAGGTCCTGGCCGAGCTGCTCCCGACCTGCCCGCAGTACTGCGGCCACTGCACCCGGATGGACCTGGTGGGCAACTCCACCGCGGTCATCGACAAGCTCAAGTTCATCGGGAAGCCGAACGACCGACTCGGCGAGATGATGGACTACCTGCGACGTACTCCCGCGGTGCGCGACGTCGTGGTCTCCGGCGGCGACGTGGCCAACATGCCGTGGCCTCGCCTCGAGTCGTTCCTGACCGACCTGCTCGAGATCGAGAACATCCGCGACGTACGCCTGGCGACGAAGGCGCTGATGGGTCTCCCCCAGCACTGGTTGCAGAGCGACGTCGTCGACGGCATGGGCCGCGTCGCGAGCATCGCGCGCGAGCGCGGCGTCTCCATCGCGATCCACACCCACGTCAACCACGCCAACTCCGTGACCCCCCTGGTCGCGAAGGCGACCCGGACGATGCTCGACACCGGCATTCGCGACGTCCGCAACCAGGGCGTGCTGCTCAACGGCGTCAACGCCGACCCGCACGCACTGCTCGACCTGTGCTTCCGGCTGCTCGATGGCGCGCAGATCATGCCGTACTACTTCTACATGTGCGACATGATCCCGTACTCGGAGCACTGGCGGGTCTCGGTCGCCGACGCGCAGCGGCTGCAGCACCACATCATGGGTTACCTCCCGGGCTTCGCCACCCCACGGATCGTCTGCGACGTGCCGTTCGTCGGCAAGCGCTGGGTCCACCAGCTCGCCGACTACGACCAGGTGCGCGGCATCTCCTACTGGACCAAGAACTACCGCACCTCGATCGAAGCCGCCGATCCCGAGGCCCTCGAGCGGACCTACGAGTACTACGACCCGATCCACACCCTCCCCGCCGAGGGCCAGGCCTGGTGGAACGAGCATGGTCGGCTCGACGAGTCGGCGCTTCGTGCCGCCGAGGTGGCCGAGGCCTCTCGTCGTACCGCTGCGCTGCAGGCTCACTGAGGACTCGGGTGACGGCGGTTTCCCCGGATATCCGGGGAAACCGGGACTTACCGACCGAAGTGTCACTCGGCAGGTCGCAGACTCGCCCGGGAAGTCCACGCGGCTACCCAGTGGGTGTCCGCCCCGGGCTTATCCACAGCCCGACGTCAGTCCGGTTTCGCAGTCGGCACTCTCCGGGCAGGCTGCCCCGCATGGAAACGGCGCAGATGGATCTCAGCGACGTCGTGGTGCTGCGCCGAGAGCTGATCGCAGAGGGTTACGACGACGCACAGATCCGAGCCCGCGTACGCGCGGGCGAACTGCACCGGGTTCGACACGGAAGCTACGTCGCCCGTGCGCTGTGGGACTCGCTCTCCGCGGCGGAACGTCACCGAGTGCTCGTGCGCGCCGTCCTGCGACGGGCACATCCATCGACCGTCGTTTCCCACGTTTCCGCCGCAGTCGAGAGAGGAGCACCCGTGTGGGGCATACCCCTCGACGTCGTCCACGTCACGCGCTCCGACGGGCGTCCCGGACGCAACGAAGCAGGGATCCGACATCACGCTGGCCGGCTCGACCGGTCTGAGATCGAATACGTCAACGGCATGCCCGTGACGAAGGCGGCCCGCACTGCTGTGGAGGTCACGACCATCACGACGGTCGAGCCGGCCCTGGTCACGATCAATGGCATGCTGCACGACAAGCTATTCAACAAGCAGGAGTTCGCAGCCGAGGTCGCCCGGCTGAAGCACTGGCCGGACACGTTGACCGCGACCCTCGTGGAGCGACTGTGCGACGGGCGCATCCCATCAGTCGCCGAGTCTCGGACCCTGCACTTGTGCTGGTCACAGCATCTGCCGCGTCCGGAACCTCAGATCCCCATTCGCGACGAGCGCGGCTGGGTCTTCGCCTACGTGGACTTCGGGTGGGAGGACGAAGGGGTCTTCCTTGAATTCGACGGCCGCCTCAAGTACGAGCTCTTCCGACGCGAGAACGAGACCCTGGCCGAGTACCTCCTCCGCGAGAAGCGGCGCGAGGAGCAGATCTGCCAGCTAACCGGGTGGGTGTGCATCCGGATCGCGTGGGCGGACTTGGAGAACCCGCGAGCGAACTGCCCGGCGCATCCGCCGCATCCTGGACAGCCGCCGACGCCCGCTCGGCGCCTAACCCCCCGGGCGAGTCTGGGAGTTCCAGAGCGAAACTTCGGTCAACAGGTCACGGTTTCCCCGGATATCCGGGGAATCCGGGCTATGTGACAGGACGGTTCTCGAAGGGGGTGGACAGCACGATGGTGGTCCGGGTGGAGACGTTGGCGGCGGCGCGGATCCGGGCGAGGAGGTCCTCGAGGTCGGCGGGCGTCGCGACCCGGACCTTGAGGATGTACGACTCGTCGCCGGCGACCGACCAGCACGACTCGATCTCGAGGACGTCGCGGACCCGCTGGGGGTAGTCGTCGGGCTGGGCCGGGTCGATCGGGGTCATCGAGATGAACGCCGTGAGGGGCAGGCCGATCCCGTCGTGGTTGATGGTCGCGCCGTAGCCGGTGATCAGGCCGCGCTGCTCCAGTCGCTTCACGCGCTGGTGGACCGCCGAGGTGGAGAGGCCGGTCGACTTGCCGAGGTCGGTGAAGGACATCCGCCCGTCGACGGCGAGCAGCTCGAGGATGCGGCGGTCGGTCGCCTCCAGCTCCGTGGTCGTCACGGCGGACACAGTAGACGACTCAGTCCACGGGATCACCCGCTACGCGCCGCCCGGCATCCCGCCTGACTGCGTTGTCTCCTCGCAGGGGAACCAACGACACCGTCGCTTCTCCGCGTTGCCAGCCGGGCCCGGACGACGCTTGCTGGGCACCCTCTTGGACTTACCCGTTCAGCCGTACGGAACACGTGTGCTGGCGTGGCAGGATGCCCGACGTGACGAAGCGCCTGATGCTGCTGGACACCGCCTCGATGTACTTCCGGGCCTTCTTCGGCATCCCGGAGGTCAAGGCCGACAACGGGACGCCGGTCAACGCGGTGCGAGGAATGGTCGACTTCATCAACCGGATGGTCGGCGAGTACGAGCCGACCGACCTGGTCTGCTGCTGGGACAACGACTGGCGACCGCAGTGGCGGGTCGACCTGATCCCGTCGTACAAGTCCCACCGGGTCGTGGCGGTCCGGCAGGGCCAGCCGGACATCGAGGAAGTGCCCGACCCGCTCGAGGTGCAGGTACCGGTCATCCGGGCAGTGCTGGACGCTTTCGGGATCGCTGTGGTCGGCGCCGACGGGTACGAGGCCGACGACGTGATCGGGACGCTCGCGACCGGGGCCGGTATGCCCGTCGACATCGTCACCGGTGACCGCGACCTGTTCCAGCTCGTCGACGACGACGCCGACGTGCGGATTCTCTACATCGCGCGCGGCGTCAGCAAGCACGAACGCGTGACCGCATCCGTCGTCCGGGAGAAGTACGACGTGGAGCCGGGCCAGTACGCCGACTTCGCCACCCTGCGGGGTGACGCCTCCGACGGGCTGCCCGGCGTCAAGGGCGTGGGCGACAAGACGGCCGCCACGCTGCTCCAGCGCTTCGGCGACATGGCCGGCATCCTGGCCGCGGCCAGCGATCCCGACTCCGACCTCGGCCCCAACCCACGCAGCAAGATCAAGGGAGCCGTCGACTACCTCGCGGTCGCCCCGCAGGTCGTGGCGGTCGCCCGCGACATCGACCTCGGCAAGCCCGACACCACGCTCCCCCACCAGCCGCGCGACCCCGACCTGGTCGAGGCCCTGGCCAGCGAGTTCAACCTGGCCGGGCCCACCGGGCGGCTTCGCGCGACGCTGGCCGCTCTATGAGCGACTCGTCCACCTCGTACGGTGGACGGCATGACTCGTATCGCGATCGTCGGAGGACACGGACAGATTGCCCGGCTGCTGCACCCGATGCTGCTCGGGGCCGGGCACGAGCCGGTGGCGTTGGTGCGCTCGCAGGAACAGGCCGCCGGGCTCGAGGCCGCCGGCGTGACAGCCCGGCTGCTGGACATCGAGGCGAGCGACGCGGCGGCCTTCGCGAGCGCGTTCGAGGGCTGCGAGGCGGTCGTGTTCGCCGCCGGAGGGGGCCCGGACGGCAACGTCGACCGCAAGCGCACGGTCGACCTGGAGGGCTCACTGAAGTCCATCGAGGCCGCCCAGCAGGTGGGGATCCGGCGCTTCGTGCAGGTGTCGGCGATCAACGTGGACGAACCCGTCGCCGAGGACGCCTCCCCCGTCTGGAAGGCGTACGTCGAGGCCAAGCGGGACGCCGACGCCGCCCTGCGCGAGAGCGGGTTGGACTGGACGATCCTGCGTCCGGGGCGGCTCACGGACGTCCCCGGGACCGGCCGGATCGCGCTCGGCGACGTGCCGCGAGGTGAGGTGCCGCGCGCCGACGTCGCGGAGACGGTCGTGGCGGTGCTGGACGACGCGGGGTCGGTCGGCCACCAGTGGAACGTGGTCGGCGGCGACCTGGATGTCCGCGACGCGGTGGCCGCGGCGACTTAGAATGCGGCCATGTGGGCGCTCGTGGTAGGAGCTCTCGCCGGGGTGCTCGGCCTGCCGTCCGATCCGGTGGGCCCGTACCAGCCACCCCGCGAGCCGCTCTCGTGCGTCGTGCCCGCGGGCGGCCTCCAGCCCGATCCGTGCCGCCGGCACGACCCGCGCGACTCGGTGTCATGTGTCATGCCGGCCCTGTTCCGCGGCTCGCTCGTCGGCTGCGCGCCTGCGCGTCCGCCCGAGGGCCGCACGGTGCCAGCGGCGCCGCGCGTCGGACTGCGCTAGCGGAGCATCTCGTCGACCGCGATCCGCGCGGCCGACGCACAGCCCTTGGTGAACCCGTAGAACGGCCCGAAGTCGCGGGTGGACGCGAACCCGACGACGGACAGACCCGGCAGCGTCGTCTCGAAGCCCGGCGAGAGGTCGGGGAAGCCGTCGGTCACCGACACCAGGTCGAGGACCCCTGCGAGGTAGGGCACCCGGGCCAGGTCGGCTACGTACCCGGACGCCAGGACCACCTCGTCGACCTCCAGCAGGGAGCCGTCCGACAGGGTCAGGGTCACCGGCCCCTTCCCCGCCACGGCGACCACCTCACACCCCGGTCGGCTGGTCACGACGGCAGGATCGAGCCGGGGCACCAGCCAGTGCTCCAGCGTGAGCCGGCCGACCTCCCAGAACTGCCGGGTGATCCCCTGCTGCTCCTCGGTGGTGAGCCCGCGCCACCAGCCGCGCCTGGCGAGGGTCTGTTCGACGTACGGGTCGACGAACGCCCAGCTGACCTTCTCGAAGCGCGGGGTGTCGTGCCGGTGCACCACGTCGACCCGTTCGGCCCCGTGGTCGCACAGCAAGGCCGCCCACTCATACGCGCTCTGCCGGCCACCGATCACGGCGACCCGCGCGCCGGCCAGGTCGTCGAACGTGACGCGGTCGCACGTGTGCGACCGGAGGTGGCGCGGCATGGTGCCGGCCCACGCGGGCAGGTTGGCGAAGTGCTTGATGCCGGGCACGGCCAGCACCCGGTCGGCCTCGATCGTGTCCTCGTCCTCGAGGGTTGCGACGAAGCGACCGTTGGGCGTAGTCAGCTCGGTCACCAGCCGCTGGTCGGCCACGAGGCCCTTCTGCTCGCCGAACCAGTCGGTGTGGTCGAGGAAGACCCCGATCGGGATCGGGTCGTGGTCGGCGGGGTCGAGCCCGCGGTCCTCGAAGTACGCCTCGAAGGTGTGCTCCCCCAGCACGTCGAGGTGCCAGTCGGGCCCGGAGCGCAGGTACATGTCGGGCGGCATGTGCTCGCGCCAGAAGGACATCGGGTGCCCCAGGACATGGGTGGCGATACCCCTGGTCCGCGCGTAGGCGGCCGCCGCGTAGGCGTAGGGCCCGGCCCCGACAACCAGGAGGTCGGTCCGCATGAGCGGACGCTACTCGTTGAGCGAGGAGTACGCGACGACTCCGCGCCTGAGGCTGCGCACAGCGTCGCGGGCGGTCTCGCGCAGGTCGCCCGCGCCGGCGGCATCGGCGACCTGGCCGGTGAGGTCGAGCAGCTGCTTGATCCAGCGCACGAAGTCGCCCGCCGCCAGGTCGGTGGCGGTGAGGACGTCGTCGAGGTCGTCGCCCTCCGCCCAGCGGTAGGCCGCCCACGCGAAGCCGAGATCGGGCTGGCGGAGGAAGGCGAGGCGATGGTCGCGCTCCAACGCGTCGAGCTCGCCCCAGAGCCGGACCATCCGGCCGATGACGTCCCTGATCTGGCCTCCGGGCAGCCGCGGTGACGACGCGTCGTCCGGGCGCCGCGCCTCGAACACCAGGATCGACAGCACCGAGGCCAGCTCGGACGGACTGAGCCCGTCCCAGAGCCCTTGCCGCAGCGACTCCGCGGCCACCAGGTCCATCTCGGAGTACAGCCGTCGAAGGTGAGCGCCGCGGGCGGTGACCGTGTCGCCGTCGAGGTAGTCCAGCGCGGTGAGCACGTCGCAGACCCGGTCGAACTGGCGCGCCACGGTGTTGGTGCGCTGCTCGATCCTGCGTCGCAGCGTGGCGGCGTCGCGGTCGAGCTTGAACCACCGCTCGGCCCAGCGAGCGTGGTCCTCGCGGTCGGGGCACTGGTGGCACGGGTGTTCGTTCATCCGCTGCCGGAGCGTGTCGACCTCGGCGGAACCGCCGCTCTGGCGCTCCGCCCGGCGCCCACGCGGTGGCGGAGTGAGGTCGTGGGTGCGGCTGCGCAGCGCCGAGGCGAGGTCGCGGCGCTGCTGGGCGTTCCGGGCGTTGAAGCCCTTCGGGACCTTGAGCCGTGTCAGCGCCTCGACCGGCGTCGGGAAGTCGATCGGGGCCAGCCGTCTGGCCTGCCGCTCGGCGGTGACGACGAACGGCCGCGGCTCGTCGCTGCTGTGACCGGGGTCGACCACCACGGCGTACCCCGAGAACTTGCCGGCCGGCACCATGATGACGTCGCCGTGCTTGAGTCGCTTGAGGGACTCGGTCGCCTCCTGGCGCTGGTCCGAGCGGCGCTGCCGGGAGGCCGACTTCTCCAGGTCGGTGATCGCGCGGCGCAACCCGGCGTACTCCATGAAGTCGCCGAGCTCGCAGGTGGCGGCCTCGGCGTAGCCGGCGAGCGCGTCGTCGCTCTTGCGCAGCTGCCGGGCCAGCCCGACCACGGCCCGGTCGGCCTGGAACTGGGCGAACGACTGCTCGAGCAGCCCTCGCGAGCGCTCCCGGCCGAACTGGTGCACCAGGTTGACCGCCATGTTGTACGACGGGCGGAAGCTCGACCGGAGCGGGTAGGTTCGGGTCGAGGCGAGGCCGGCAAGCTCCCGCGGGTTCATCCCGGGTTGCCACAGCACGACGCCGTGCCCCTCGACGTCGAGTCCCCGCCGGCCGGCACGGCCGGTGAGCTGGGTGTACTCCCCCGGCGTGATGTCCGCGTGCGTCTCGCCGTTCCACTTGGTGAGCTTCTCGATCACGACCGTGCGGGCCGGCATGTTGATGCCGAGCGCGAGGGTCTCGGTCGCGAACACGACCTTGCAGAAGCCACGGACGAACAGCTGCTCGACGACCTCCTTGAACGCCGGCAGCATGCCGGCGTGGTGGGCCGCGACGCCACGGGTGAGCCCGTCGAGGAAGTCGTGGTACCCCAGCACGTGGCGGTCGTCCTCGGGCAGGTGCTGGCAGCTCTTCTCGACGTACTCGTAGATCGCGTCGCGCTCGTCTGGCGTGGTCAGCCGCACGTTGGCGGACAGGCACTGCATGACTGCCGCGTCGCACCCGACCCGACTGAAGACGAACACGATCGCCGGGAGCAATGCCTCGCGGTCGAGCCGGTCGATCACGTCGACCCGGCTCGGGATCCAGACCCGGCGGCCGTTCCCGACCGAGCGCGGGTTCTTCGACGACCCCGGGCGGCCCTTCCGGGGCGAGCGACGGTCGCGCATCAGCCGGCTGCTCGCGAAGTCGTCGCGGGCGATCCGCTCCAGCTCCCGGTTGACCGGCGCACCCTCCGAGACGAACCCCGCGGCGGCGTCGACGTCGGACACGGCGAACAGGTCGTGGAGCCGCCGGCCCACCATGACGTGCTGGTAGAGCGGGACCGGCCGCCTCTCCTCGACGATCGTGGTGACCTCGCCGCGGACCGTGGCCAGCCACTCGCCGAACTCCTCCGCGTTCGAGACGGTCGCGGAGAGCGACACCAGCGCCACGGACTCGGGCAGGTGGATGATGACCTCCTCCCACACCGCGCCCCGGTCGCGGTCGGCGAGGTAGTGCACCTCGTCCATCACCACGAACCCTAGGCCGAGCAGGGTCCGCGAGCCGGCGTAGAGCATGTTGCGGAGCACCTCGGTCGTCATCACGACGATCGGCGCCTCCCCATTGACCGTGTTGTCGCCGGTCAGCAGGCCGACCTGCGCCTCGCCGTACCGCGCCACGAGGTCGTGGAACTTCTGGTTCGAGAGGGCCTTGATCGGCGTCGTGTAGAACGCCTTGCGGCCGGTCGCGAGCGCGAGATGGATCGCGAACTCGCCGACGATGGTCTTGCCCGACCCGGTCGGCGCGGCGACCAGCACACCGCGACCGTCCTCGATCTCGTGGCACGCGCGCACCTGAAAGTCGTCGAGCTTGAAGAGGTAGTGGCCCGTGAAGTCGGTGAAGACCGGGTAGCTCTCGTGTTCAGCCAAGGATGCTCAGCGCTCCCGGTGCGCACTCGACCGTGATCGGGAGCGGGCCGAACCGCTCGCCGTCGGCGTACGACACGATGCCGGGGGCTGCGACCGTGACCGACCGGACCCGGTGGTGCTCGTACTGCGGATGGGTGACGTGGGTGCCCTTGAACAGCTTCGGGTAGGTGCGGACGAGTCCCGACTTGCTCATCGGCTTGATGACCACGACGTCGAGAAGGCCGTCGTCGAGCACGGCCCCCTCGGTGATCCGCAAGCCTCCGCCGAACGACGGGCCGTTGCCGACCGCGACCAGCATGGCGTCGAGCCGCGTGCTCGTGCCGTCGAGGTCCAGCGTGTACGGGATCGGCTCGAACGTGCGGAGCTCGGCGAGCGTCGCCAGGTTGTAGCGCATCTGCCCGCGCGGCCAGGTCATGCGGTTGGCGCGCTCGTTGACGATGGCGTCGAACCCGGCCGCCAGGACGGTCACGAAGTAGCGGTCCCCGCTGCGGGCCAGGTCGATCCGGCGTGGGGTCGAGGCGATCACCCGGTCAGCGGCGGTCGCCGGGTCACGGCGAGGGAGGTCGAGGTAGCGCGCGACGTCGTTGCCACTCCCGGCCGGGATCATGCCGAGGTGGGTGTCGGTCCCGGCCGCGGCCTGCGCGCCGAGGTGCACCATCCCGTCGCCACCGCACACCACCAGCGCCCAGACGCCGTCGGCGACCGCGGCCCGCGCGAGGACGAGCGCCTCGTCGGCGTCGGCTCCCTGCAGGTCGCGCACCTCGAACCCTGCCGCCCGCAGCCGGGGCAGCGCCGCGGCGCGCGCAATCGCGCCCCTGCCCTTGCCGGACGTGGGGTTGGTCAGCAGGGCGATCTCGCGGGCCACGTCGCGAGCCTAGACGACTAGCGTCGGGCAGAACCGAGCCGGATCAGGACGGCCCACGCGTCGGGAGTCGCCCCCACTGCCTTGGCCAGCCGGCTCATGGCCTCCAGCACCAGCTCGGCGTCGAACCGGCGGCCGGGCACGGCCACGGTGAGTGTCTCCGAGCGTTCGACGAGCAGCACCTGGCCGTGGCGCCAGGACTGATGCGCCCTCGTGCGTACGTCGTCGGAGACGACCGGCGCCGGATAGGCCTCGTCGACCGCGAGCAGCGTGCAGGGCAGGTGGTCCTCGGCCGCGTTCAGCAGCATGCCGGTGACGAGGTGGCCGCGCAGCCCTTCGTCGGACTCCCATACGACGTCGGCACCACCGAGCCACTCCGGCAGGTCGAACGGGTCGACGTCGGCCGCCAGTTCGACATCCGTCACAGCGGAGACGCCTGGTCGTCGTCCAACGCGAGCTCGGAATCGGCAGCTGCGCGGCGGCGGTCCAGGAACCGCGCGATCAACTCCGAGATCAGGAAGAGGAACACCATCGGGACCGCGAGGAAGAGCATCGTGAACGGGTCGGTGGACGGGGTGGCGATGGCGGCGAAGGCGAACGTCCCGATGATGATCCAGGCACGGTGGGCGCCCAGCGCCTTCCCGGGCAGCACACCCGCGAGGTTCAGCAGCACTACGAACACCGGGATCTCGAACGCGATCCCGAACACCAGCAGGGTCCGGATCAGGAAGCTCAGGTAGTCGCCGAACTCGACCAGGTTGGTCAGGTCGGCCTGGGTGAGCCCGATCAGGATCTCCAGACCCTTCGGAAGGGTGAGGTAGCCCACCGCGACGCCCGTGAGGAACAACGGCCCGGCGATGGCGGCGAAGACCCGGGTCCACTTGCGCTCCTTGTCGTGGAGCCCGGGGAGGATGAACGCCCAGATCTGGTAGAGCCACAGCGGGCTGGTGAGGATCACCGAGGTCGTGCCGCAGAGCTTCAGGTACAGCATCAACGGGCCGCCCACCCCGCCGATGGTGGCCACGCTGTTGATGTCGTCGGGCAGCTTCGCGACGGCGCTCTCGTACGGCCCCAGGACCATCTCGAAGATCGGGTCGAAGAAGAACAGGGCGACGATCATCCCGACGAAGACGATCGAGACGATCTTCAGGACGCGAGCGCGCAGCTCACGCAGGTGGTCGGAGAGGGCCATCCGGCCGTCGGGTCCGACCGGGTGGCGAGGCTTGCCCGAGTAGAGGCCGAGGACGCCGGAGATGGACACCGGCGGCTGTCAGCTGGTCGTGCCGTCGCGCTGCTCGCGAACGATCGGGTCGTCGGCAGCCGGCTCGGCGTTGTGTGCCTCGATCGCCTTCTGCTCGGGCGTCTTCTGGTCCTCGTCGACAGCATCGTCGTCGTCGTCGACGAGCCCCTTCGTCTCGGCCTTGAAGATGCGCAGCGCCCGGCCGCTCCCGCGGGCCAGCTCGGGGAGCTTCTTCGCGCCGAAGAGCAGCAGGATCACGAGAACGACGAGGATGAGTTCCCAGCCGCCCGGGATGGCGACGAGTGCGTTCATGGTGTGTTCCTCACATCAGACATCGGACTCCGTCCATCCTACGCCGGGGGGTGTGTAGAGGCTCAGCGCCTCCTGGGCAGTGGTCCTGACCGTGTCGCCCCAGGCCTCGGGCCGGAGCACCTCCGCGTGGGGCGCCAGCCGCAGCACGAGCCGCTCCAGCCAGCGGCGGTCGGCCACCATCAGGTCGACCTCGAGGGCGCCGTCGGGCTGCCGGCGTACGTCCTCGACCTGGTAGTACTCGACCACCCAGCCGGCCTCGGGCGCAAGCCGCAGCGTGACCCGCTCGCCCTCCTCGTCGAAGCCGAAGAGCACCGCGTTGAGGTCTGGCGCGTCGGCCGGGTGGCTGACCGGCTGGTCGAGCACGGTCGCGGCGTGGATCCGGTCGAGCCGGAACATCCGGTCGTCCTCGGCGCTGTGGCACCAGGCGGCCAGGTAGGACGCGCCGCCGGACGTGACGACCCCGCGGGGGTCGACGACCCGCTCGGTCTCCTCGTCGCGCGCCGGGACCCAGTAGGTGAGCCGCACCTGCCGACCATCGCGCACTGCTCGCTCGAGGTCGGCCTGCAGCCGGGCCAGGTAGCCCTCGCGCGGCTCGACACCGGGGTCGATCGGCACCGCCCCGGACGTCGCCTCCTGCAGCTTGGCCAGCACCCGGTCGACGATCTCTCGCGTCTCCTCGTGCGCTCCGTTGCGCAGCGCCAGCAGCGCAACCATCACGGCGGTCGCCTCGGTCGCAGTGAGCCGCAGCGGGCGGGCGAGGTAGTCGGCGTTCGACACCCGGATCACGCCGTCGGCCTCTGGACCCTCGAGCGAGTCCAGGTCGACGTCGATCAGGTCGTCGGGGTAGCCGCCGGGGAGCCCGCACATGAAGAGGACCTTCAGGTCCTTCACCACCTGGTCGGGAGGTACGCCGAGCGCGATGGCGGCGTCCTCGACCCGGACCTGGCCGCGGGCGTGGAGGTACGGCACGAGCGTCAGCAGCCGTGCCACCTGCTCGCGGGCACCTCCTAGGCCGTTCACGACGCCTCCCCGGGTCGCGCCATGGCGCCCAGTCGGGCGACCACGCTCTGGCGGAGCGAGTCCGGCGCCTCGACGTACACATCGACCGCGTGGGCCAGCACCTCGCCGGCGAGGTCGGCGCCGCCGCGGTCGAGCCGCACCCGGTCCCACCTGTCGGTGCCGTCGGGCCCGGAGACCCCGGACTCGACGCTGCTGGCGGAGCGGCGGAACGCGTGGCCGGCGCCCTGGCGGATGAGGAGGGTGGCCGACACGGCGCTGGGCGCCGGCGCGAGCCGCCGCGCCACGGCGCGGATGTCCACCCCGGCCGGGACCTCGTAGGAGCCGGGCTGGCCCTCCGCGCGGGCCGTGCCACGGACCCGGGACAGCCGGAAGACCCGCTCCTCGCCACGGTGGAGGTCGTGGCCCACGGCGTACCAGCGCCCGGAGTAGCGGACGACACCCCACGGCTCGAGCCGCCGGGTCGTCGTTTCCTGGCCGGGTCGCTGGTAGTCGAACTCGACGACCCGCCGGTCGCGCGCCGCCTCCCAGAAGACGTCGAACGCGGGCTCGTCGGCGCCGAGCCGCGGGCTGACCACGTCGAGGGCGCCCACGTCGACCGGCACCCCGGCGGCGGTCAGCTTCCGGACCGCGCCACTGGTCGCCTCGGCGAGCCGGGCGTGCTCCCAAACCTTCGTGGCAAGCCCGACGACCTGAGCCTCGTCGCCGGTCAGCTCGATCTGCGGCAGCTGGGCCTCGTCGGCCCGGATCCGGTACCCGGGCTCGTCGTCGAAGTAGGCATCGAGCTGCCCGACCTCGATCGGGACGCCGAGCGAGCGCAGGTCGTCCTTGTCGCGCTCGAACATCCGCTCGAACGCCTCGTCGGTCGAGCCCGGGTAGAGCAGCTCGCGGACCCGGTCCTTGGCGATGTAGCGCCGCTGCATGAGCAGCATGATGAGAAGGTTGAGCAGACGCTCACTCTTCTCCACCGCCACGTCCTGCTCCCGGCTCAGGCTGCGCCGAGGATGTCGACCACGAAGTAGAGGGTGTCGGTGCCCTTGATCCCGGCCTGCTTGTTGCCCTCCTTGCCGTAGCCGAGCGCCGGCGGGATCGCCAGGACGACTCGGCTGCCGACGTTCTTGCCGACCAGCGCCTGGTCCCAGCCCTTGATCACGCCACCGGTACCGATCGCGAACGACGCGGGGTTGGCCGTGTAGCTCTCGTCGAAGGGCTTCTCGCCCTCGAAGACCTGGCCGAGGTAGTCGACTGCGATGGTCTGGCCCTGCTCGACGACCGGGCCCTCCCCCTCGATCAGGGTCGCCTGCTGGAGCTTGGCGGTCGGCTCGGGGACGCCGGCGAAGTCGAGCCCGGTGGGCGCGGCCGCATCGCCTTGGAAGCCCGGCACCCAGCCAGGGGCCTTGTTCTCCGTGCCTTCGGCACCGTCGCCGATCGCGCTGACGATGTCGATCACCGTCAGGATGGAGTCCTTGTTGCCGATGCCCAGCGAGGTGTTGCCCTCCGGGCCGAACGCCGTCTCGGCGGACGCGGTCAGCGCGACCCGGGAGCCGATCGTCCGGCCCTCGACGCCCTCGAGGAAGAGCGGGCTGAGCGACTTCTCGTCGACCGTCAGGAGCTGCGGCATCGATCCGTCGTAGGTGCTGTAGGCCTTCTCCTGGGTGGTGCCGTTGCCGATCCAGATGTGGGCGAACACCTGGTCGCCGCTCTCCACCTCGTCACCATCACCCTCGGAGATCAGCTTCGACTCGACGTCGCTCGCGCTGAGCTCACCGTCCCAGGTGACCTTCGGGTCGCTGCCCAGGTCACCCTCGATCGCGATCGCCTCGAGCGACGAGCCGCCGCCCGAGGTCTCGCCCTCGGGCTCGCCCGAGTCGTCGCCGCAGGCGGCGAGCGCGACGCCGAGCATCAGCGCGAGGAGCAGGGTCAGGGCACGACGAATCACGGATCTGGAACCTTCGTTTGGGTGGTCTGGGCTGCGACGGCTCACCCTATCCCGCCATGCCAAGGGAACCCTGAGAGGGAGCGGACCGGGATCAGGCAGAGCGTCACATGCCGTCGATCAGGCGCTGCACCCGCTCGTCGTGGGCCCGGAACGGGTCCTTGCAGAGCACGGTGCGCTGCGCCTGGTCGTTGAGCTTGAGGTGCACCCAGTCGACGGTGAAGTCGCGTCGCCGCTCTTGCGCCTTGCGGATGAACTCGCCCCGCAGCCGTGCTCGCGTGGTCTGCGGTGGGACCGACTTGGCCTCGAAGATCTTGAGGTCGGTGGTCACCCGGGCGACCGCCCCGCGCTTCTCCAGCAGGTAGTACAGGCCGCGTCCGCGATGGATGTCGTGGTAGGCGAGGTCGAGCTGGGCGATGCGGGGGTGACCCAGCGGCAGCCCGTGCTTGGCGCGGTAGCGCTCGATCAGCTTCCACTTGATGACCCAGTCGATCTCGCGCTCGATCAGGCCGAGGTCGTCGGACTCGACCGCCTTGAGGCTGCGCTCCCACAGGTCGAGGCACTGCTCGATGACCGGGCTGTGCAGCTGGCGCCGGTCCACGAAGTCGCGGGCCTTGCCGAGGTACTCCTGCTGGATGTCGAGGGCGCTCGCCTCCCGGCCGTTGGCGAGCCGGATCTTGCGGCGGCCGGACACGTCGTGGGAGATCTCGCGGATGGCGCGGATCGGGTTCTCCATGGTGAGGTCCCGCATCACCACGCCGTCCTCGATCATCCGCAGGACGAGGTCGCAGCTGGCCACCTTGAGCAGGGTGGTCGTCTCGCTCATGTTGGAGTCGCCGACGATCACGTGGAGCCGGCGGTAGCGCTCGGCGTCGGCGTGGGGCTCGTCACGGGTGTTGATGATCGGGCGGCTCCGGGTCGTGGCGCTGCTGACGCCCTCCCAGATGTGCTCCGCGCGTTGGCTGACGGAGTACGACGCGCCGCGCGGCGTCTGCGTCACCTTCCCGGCCCCGACCATGATCTGCCGGGTCACGAGGAACGGGATCAAGACGTCGGCCAGACGGCTGAACTCCCCCGCCCGGCTGACGAGGTAGTTCTCGTGACAGCCGTAGGAGTTGCCGGCGGAGTCGGTGTTGTTCTTGAACAGGTAGATCTCGCCGGCGATGCCCTCGTCGTGCAGTCGCTGCTCGGCGTCGAGGAGCAAGCCCTCGAGGACCCGCTCCCCCGCCTTGTCGTGGGCCACCAGCTCGGTGACGTCGTCACACTCGGGCGTGGCGTACTCCGGGTGGCTGCCGACGTCGAGGTAGAGCCGGGCACCGTTGCGGAGGAACACGTTGCTCGACCGGCCCCAGCTGACGACCTTGCGGAAGAGGTATCGGGCGACCTCGTCGGGGCTCAGGCGGCGCTGTCCCCGGAACGTGCACGTGACGCCGTACTCGTTCTCGATGCCGAAGATCCGCCGGTCCACGTGGTCAGCCTAGGCCGCTGGTGTGTGTTTGGGTGCGAGTTGGGTGACGGCGCGCTGTGGCAGCGTCAGCCGAGCGGGTCGTTGGGGTCGATCGGGGGCGCCACCGGCGGCTCCTCGGGAGCGACCGGGTCGGACGGAGGCGGGGTCGGCTCGCCGGACACTGGATTCTCCAGCGGAGGGATCCCCCCGCTGGTCTGGTCCGTGGGATCGGCGGGATCGTCGACACCGCTGGGGCCGACCGCGGCGGCCCGGTCGTCGTCGGGAGTGGGGGATGTCGGACCGCGGTCGCCGAGCATCCGGCCGACGGCGTCGGGGCGGATCCGGCGAAACTTCCGAGGCTGGGTGCGGGTGCGGTCGAGGACCGCCACCTCGAGATCGCTCTCGGGGATCACCCGGTCGCTGGTGTCGGAGTGTCCCAGAGCGGCCACGGCCAGTCGGAGCGCGTCCTCGAGCGACAGCCCCTCCTGGTAGCCGGTCTCCAGGAAGCCGGCCACCGTGTCGACCGCGCCGCCCATCGCGGCGTACCCCTGGGCGTCGGCCACCTGGCCGTCGTAGGTGAGCCGGTAGATCTGGTCGTCGGCCTCGACGTCGCCGACCTCGGCGACGAAGATCTCGACCTCGTAGGGCTTCTCGCCGCCGCTCGAGAAGATGGTGCCCAGCGTCTGGGCGTACGCCGTCGCCAGCCCCCTGGCCGTGACGTCCCGCCGGTCGTAGGCGTAGCCGCGCATGTCGGCAAGCCTGACGCCCGCGATCCGGAGGTTCTCGAACTCATTGGAGCGGCCGACGGCCGCGAACGCGATCCGGTCGTAGATCTCGGAGACCTTGTGCAACGCCCGCGAGGGGTTCTCGCACGCGAACAGGATGCCGTCGGCGTACTGCACCGCGACCACGGATCGGCCCTTCGCGATCCCCTTGCGCGCGAAGTCGGCCCGGTCCTTCATCAGCTGCTCGGGCGACACGTAGAACGGCATGCTCATGCCTGGTCACCCCCGGTCAGCGCCGCGTTGGGGCCGTCCGGTCGGGTCATCCGGCCCGCGATCACCCGGTCGGCGGTCTCGGCGACCGTCGCGTCCGGGAGCCGCTCGCCGCCCTCGGCGGTGATCACGTGCACCACCGGGAAGATCCGGCGGGTCAGGTCGGGACCGCCGGTGGCGGAGTCGTCGTCGGCGGCGTCGTAGAGGGCCTGGACGACGACCTCCACGGCCTGGATCTGCGTCAGGTCCTCGCGGTAGAGCTTCTTGAGGGCCCCCCGCGCGAACAGCGAGCCCGACCCGACGGAGTGGAACGCGGTCTCCTCGTACCGGCCGCCGGTCACGTCGTAGCTGAAGATCCGTCCCTGGGTCTGGGTGTGGTCGTAGCCGGCGAAGAGCGGGACGGCGGCGAGACCCTGCATCGCGAGCGCGAGGTTGGCGCGGATCAGCGCGGCGAGCCGGTTGGCCTTGCCGTCCATCGACAGCGTGATGCCCTCGATCTTCTCGTAGTGCTCGAGCTCGGTCTGGAACAACCGCACCAGCTCGACCGCGATGCCCGCCGTCCCGGCGATGCCGACGCAGGAGAACTCGTCGGCCGGGAAGACCTTCTCGATGTCGCGCTGGGCGATGACCGTGCCCATGGTGGCGCGGCGGTCACCGGCCATCACGACCCCGCCCGGGTACGTCGCGGACACGATCGTGGTCGCGTGAGGGGCCAGGTCGCCCGCGTGGCCCTGCGGTACCGAACGGCGCGAGGGCAGCAGGTCAGGCGCCGCGCCGCCCAGGAAGTCCGCGAACGAGGACGAGCCCGGCTGGAGGTAGGCAGCAGGGAGACGTGGCTCGAGGCTCACTGGCCGCCCTTCTGGATGAAGGACTTCACGAAGTCCTCCGCATTGCTCTCAAGCACGTCGTCGATCTCGTCGAGGATCGCGTCGACGTCGTCGTCGAGAGCCTCCTTGCGCTCGGTGACGTCGCTGTCGATGTCGACTTCGGGAGCAGTCTCGCTCTCCGAGGCCTTACGAGGCTGCTTCTGCTCCTGTGCCATACCCCTGACCCTATCCAGTCGGGCCAGCCGGTGCGCTGCTATCGCGTCAGTGCGCGGACGAGTTCCTCGGCGGTCTCGCAGCGATCGATCAGGTCGCCCACGCTGGCACGGCTCCCCCGGAGCGGGTCGATCGTCGGGACCCGCTGCAGGGACTCCCGTCCAGGCAGGTCGAAGATCACCGAGTCCCAGGAGGCCGCGGCGACGTGTTCGGCGTACTTCTCCAGGCAGCGGCCGCGGAAGTAGGCGCGAGTGTCCTCCGGCGGGTCGTGCATCGCTGTCTCGATCACGGCGTCGTCGAGCAGCCGCTCGATCCGGCCGAGCGCGACGAGCTTGTGATAGAGCCCCTTCTCGGGCCGGATGTCGGAGTACTGGTAGTCGATCAGCTGGAGCTTGGCGTCGTTCCAGGCGAGACCGTCGCGCTCGCGGTAGTGCTCGAGGAGCGCGAGCTTGGCGACCCAGTCGAGCTCACTCGCACACAGCATCGGGTCGCGCTCGAGCCGGTCGAGCATCGACTCCCAGCGGGCCAGCACGTCGAGGGTCTGCGGGTCGGCGTCGGAGCCGAGCCGGTCCTCGACGTACTTCTTGGCGAGGTCGAGGTACTCGAGCTGCAGCTGCACGCCGGTCAGGCTGCGGCCGTCCGTGAGCGTCACCCGCTGCTGCAGCGTGGGGTCGTGCGAGATCGCCCGCAGTCCGGCCACCGCGCCGTCGACCGTCAGTTCCTGCCCGATGAAACGGTCCTCGATCATCGACAGCACCAGTGCGGTCATGCCGACCTTGAGGTACGTCGAGATCTCCGCCAGGTTCGCGTCGCCGAGGATCACGTGGAGCCGGCGGTACTTCTCCGGGTCGGCGTGCGGCTCGTCGCGGGTGTTGATGATGGGTCGCTTGAGCGTGGTCTCGAGGCCGACCTCGACCTCGAAGAAGTCGGCGCGCTGGCTGATCTGGAAGCCGTGCTCGCGCCCGTCCTGGCCGATCCCGACCCGGCCTGCCCCGCAGATCACCTGACGGGAGACGAAGAACGGCGTCAGGTGACGGACGATCTCGCCGAACGGCGTGCTGCGCCGCATGAGGTAGTTCTCGTGGGCGCCGTACGACGCACCCTTGTTGTCGGTGGTGTTCTTGTACAGGTTCACGGGTCCGCCGCCGGGCAGCTGAGAGGCCCGCCGGGACGCGTCGAGCATCACCAGCTCGCCCGCCTTGTCCCAGCGCACCACGTCGAGCGGCGTCGTGACCTCGGGCGTGGAGTACTCCGGGTGGGCGTGGTCGACGTAGAGCCGCGCCCCGTTGGTCAAGATGACGTTCGCGAGCCCGAGGTCCTCGTCGGTGAGCTGGCTGGGGTCCGCGACCTGGCGCGACATGTCGAAGCCGCGGGCGTCGCGCAACGGCGACTCCTCCTCGAAGTCCCAGCGGGCGCGGCGGGCCTTCACCGTCGCAGACGCGTAGGCGTTGACCACCTGCGACGAGGCGACCATCGGGTTGGCCAGCGGCTGGCCGGGAACCGAGATGCCGTACTCGACCTCGGTGCCCATGACACGCCGCACGCTCATGGGTCGAGCGTACGCGGCCTCAGCGCTTGCGGAGCTTCGGCACCACGAAGAGCAGCACCAGCACCACGACGACGACGAGCATGACCCATTTCATGCTCGGAACCTACCTGGTCGGGCTGCCGTCCGGCCTACCTGCGCCGGGCGGAGAGCGCGTGGGCGAGGTTGACACCGGTGATCCCGAGCCACGCGACGACCACAGCAGGCAGCCCGTTGTCGGTCGCGGTGATCGGCACGACGGTCACCGGTACGCCGACTCCGAGCGAGATGATGCCGAGCACGAACTGCCGGATCCGGCTGCCCTCGTCGCCTCGCTGTGCCGCACCGTGCTGCTGCACCTGCGCGCGCGCCCGCTGCTCGACGGCCGCCTCGATCCGGTCGGCGAACGACTCGACGAGAGCGGCGTCGTACGCCGACCCTAGCTCGCGCCGGGTCGCGAGGACGGCCTCCATCTCGGTGCGCTCGAGGCCCTCGGGCTGATCCTGCAGGGCCATCGGCTACAGGTACTGACCGGTGTTGGAGACCGTGTCGATCGAGCGACCTGGCTCGGTGCCCTGCTTTCCCGTGATGAGCGTGCGGATGAACACGATCCGCTCGCCCTTCTTGCCCGCGATCTGCGCCCAGTCGTCGGGGTTGGTGGTGTTCGGGAGGTCCTCGTTCTCCTTGAACTCATCGAGGCAGGCCTGCATCAGGTGCTGGACCCGGATCCCGCGCTGGTCGTGCTCGAGGAAGTCCTTGATGGCCATCTTCTTGGCGCGGTCGACGATGTTCTGGATCATCGCGCCGGAGTTGAAGTCCTTGAAGTACAGGACCTCCTTGTCACCGTTGGCATAGGTGACCTCGAGGAACTGGTTCTCCTCGGACTCGGTGTAGATCCGCTCGACCGTCCGCTGCACCATGCCGGCCGCCGTGGCCTTGGTGTCGCCCCCGAACTCCGCGAGGTCGTCGGGATGCAGGGGCAGGTTGGCCGTGAGGTACTTGGTGAAGATGTCGCGCGCGCCCTCGGCGTCGGGTCGCTCGATCTTGATCTTCACGTCGAGCCGGCCCGGGCGCAGGATCGCGGGGTCGATCATGTCGGGCCGGTTCGTGGCCCCGATCACCAGCACGTTCTCCAGTGCCTCGACGCCGTCGATCTCGCTCAGCAGCTGCGGGACGATCGTGTTCTCGACGTCGGAGGAGACGCCCGACCCGCGGGTGCGGAACAGCGAGTCCATCTCGTCGAAGAACACGATCACGGGGGTGCCGTGGCTGGCCTTCTCACGCGCCCGCTGGAACACCAGCCGGATGTGCCGCTCGGTCTCGCCGACGTACTTGTTGAGCAGCTCCGGGCCCTTGATGTTCAGGAAGTAGGACTTTCCCTCCTGGCCGACCAGGTCCTGTGAGTGCCGCGCCGCCACCTTCTTGGCCAGGGAGTTGGCGACCGCCTTCGCGATCAGGGTCTTGCCGCAGCCCGGCGGGCCGTAGAGGAGGACGCCCTTGGGCGGCTTCAGCTCGTGCTCGAGGAACAGCTCGGGGTGCAGGTACGGTAGCTCCACCGCGTCGCGGATCTGCTCGATCTGGTTGACGAGGCCACCGATCACGTCGTACGCGATGTCGGGGACCTCCTCGAGCACCAGCTCCTCGACCTCGGACTTCGGGACCCGCTCGTAGACGTAGCCGGCGCGGCTGTCGAGGAGCAGCGAGTCGCCTGCGCGCAGGGTGCTGCCCCGCAGCGGCTCGGCGAGCCGGACCACACGCTCCTCGTCGGCGTTGGCGATGACCAGGGCACGCTCGCCGTCGGCCAGCATCTCCTTGAACATGACGACCTCGCCGACCTCCTCGAACTCGAGGGCGGCGACCACGTTGAGGGCCTCGTTGAGCATGACCTCCTGGCCGCGCACGAGCGTGTCGAGCTCGACGTTCGGGCTGGCGCTGACCCGCAGCTTGCGGCCGCCGGTGAACACGTCGACGGAGTCGTCCTCGTTGCGGCCGAGGAACGTGCCGAAGCCGGCCGGCGGCTGCGCGAGCCGGTCGACCTCCTCCTTGAGCTTCGTGATCTGGTCGCGGGCCTCGCGCAAGGTCTGGGCGAGGCGCTCGTTCTGGGCAGTGACGGCGGAGAGCGAACGTTGGGTGTCGGCGAGCCGGAGCTCGAGGGCACGAGAGTGCCCGGGGGCGTCTCCCAGCCTCCGGCGGAGGTCCGTCACCTCGGCCTCGAGGAAACGCACCTGTTGGACGAGCTCGTCGGGCGACCGGCCGGACGTGCTCGGTGGCTGTCCTTCGGTGGACGACATCGGTGTCACCTCCCGCCTGTGACCCTACCCGCGCAACCGCGCCACCGGAGGTGTTCGGCCGCGTGCCGGGATCACGATTTGGACGACCTGCCGGACGTCTCAGTCCGCGAACGGCTCGTCGAGCACCTGCGGCGGCAAGTCCGCCGGCCGTGGCCCGGTGTAGTCGGGGCCGTAGGCGCCCGGCGCCGGACGGCGCTTCTTCGCCGGTGCCCGCTCCCCCGGAGCCATCCGCCTGGCGGTCACGAGGAAGGCAGTGTGGCCGATCATCGTGTGTCCGGGACGAACCGCTAGCCCCTCGACGTGCCAGTCGCGGACCAGCGCCTCCCACACAGCCGGCTCCGTGAACCCGCCGTGGGCGCGCAGCGTCTCGACGTAGCGCGATAGCTGGGTCGTCGTCGCGACGTACCCGCAGACGATCCCACCGGGGCGCAGCGCGCCAGCCACCGCGTCGACGCACTCCCACGGCGCCAGCATGTCGAGGATCACCCGGTCCGTCCGCAGCCCGGCCCGGGGCAGCGCCTCGGCGAGGTCGCCCAGCTCAAGCCGCCAGGCGGGATGGGTCTCGCCGTCCGGAGCGGCGAAGAACTGAGTCACGTTGCGCCGGGCGACCTCCGCGAACTCCTCGCGCCGCTCGTACGACGTCAGCGACCCGTGCGGGCCGACCGCTCGGAGCAGTGAGCAGGTGAGGGCGCCGGAGCCGACGCCCGCCTCGACGACGTCCGCGCCCGGAAAGATGTCGGCCATGGCGACGATCTGGGCCGCGTCCTTCGGGTAGACGACCGCGGCCCCGCGAGGCATCGAGACCACGAACTCCGAAAGCAGCGGCCGGAACACGAGGTACTGACCACCGGCCGACGACGTGACAGCGAAACCCTCCTCGCGGCCGATCAGCTCGTCGTGGTCGAGGTGGCCCTTGTTGGAGAAGAACCGCTTGCCGTGCTCGAGACACAGGTTGTGGCGACGGCCCTTGGAGTCGGTCACCCGGACCCACTCACCCGCCCGGAGCGGGCCGCGGTGCACGCCGGACCACGCCTGCGGCGGGACGTCGGGCGGCATGGCCTCCTCAGCCACGCGAGCCGCCCTCGCGGAACGCGCGGTCGACGTCGGCGGTCGTGAGCACGCCGTAGATGGCGCCGTCGGCCTCGACCAGCAGGTACTCCTCGGCCGGGGTCCGGCTGATCGCCAGGACCAGGTCCTCGCCGGTGATCGTGACGGGCAGCTGCAGCCCCGCGTCGAGGGTGCGGCTGACGGTCGACACCGCGACCCAGGGCCGGCGATCCTCCGGCGTCGCGAGCACGGCGGCCTCGCTGACCACGCCGACCGGGTGGCCGTTGGTGGTGACGGTGACGATGCTGCCCGCGTGGGCGTCGTTGGCCCGCCGGACGGCTTCGGCGAGCGGCAGGTCGTCTGGGACCGTGATCGTGCGGCGCGCCAGGTTGCGGGCGACCAGGGACGGCAGCCGGCGCCGGAGCTTCGCGGAGGTCATCGCCGACGTGGCCCCACTCCACAGGAAGAGCGCGATGACGAACGCCAGCGCGAAGTCGAGCAGGTCGGCAGGGCGGTCGCTGATCCGCTCGAGCAGCAGCGGGTAGAAGAGGACGGCGGCTGCCGTCAGCCGGCCGCACCACCCGGCGACGATGGTGCCGGTGTGCATACTGCCGGTGAGGCGCCACACGCCCGCGCGGAGCACCCGGCCGCCGTCCAGCGGCAGTCCCGGCACCAGGTTGAGGGCGCCCACCAGCAGGTTGGCCAGCACCAGCCCGCCAGCGGCGAGCTCGATCAGGCCGCCGGGCGCGACGACGAGGAGCCCGAGGCCGACGACGCCGACCGCGAGCGAGGTGATCGGCCCGACCACGGCGATCAGGAACTCCTCCTTCGGGCGCCGCGCCTCCCCCTCGATCGCGGTCATGCCGCCGAGGAAATGGAGGGTGATGGAGCTGACCACGAACCCGAACCGGCGGGCCATCAGCGCGTGCGAGATCTCGTGCAGCAGCACCGAGGCGTAGAGGATGATGGCGAACGCAAAGCCCGCGACGTACTTGAGGCCGCCGAGCCCGGGCTGGGCCTCCTCGACGACCGGGGCCAGGACGAACGCGATCAGCCCGGCGACCAGGAACCACGAGGTCGTCACGAGCACGTCGCTGCCGCCGATGGTGCCGAGCCGGATCGTCCCCCGGGGGCGAGCACCGGTGTGGGAACCGGGCGGGGATGGGTCGGGGTCTGGCACGTCGCCGAGGCTATCCGACCTCGCCGCACCTGCCCGATGTCCCTGTGTCGGTAGGCGCGCCTAGGGTGACCGCATGACCGTAGGGGAGTCACCGTCGATCCCGCTCTCCACCCCGGTGGACGGCGTGGACGTACTCGGCGCGATCTCTCCCAGCCGGGCCGGCGACTTCATGGCGTGCCCGCTGAAGTACCGGTTCCGCACCGTCGACCGGTTGCCGGAGCCCTTCAGCCCCGACGCCGTGCGCGGCACGCTCATCCACAAGGTGCTCGAGGACCTCTTCGACCTGCCCGCCGGCGACCGCACGCCCGATCAGGCGGCCGCGATGCTGGTCCCGACGTGGCAGGCGCTGCTGGAGGCCGAGCCCGACCTCGCCGAGATGTTCACCGGTGAGGGGCCCGACGTCACTGCCTGGCTGGCGTCCAGCCGCGACGTCCTGGAACGCTACTTCTCGCTGGAGGACCCGAGGCTCCTGGAGCCGGCCGAGCGGGAGCTGTACGTCGAGGCGCTGCTCGACAGCAAGCTGCTGCTCCGCGGCTTCGTCGACCGGCTCGACGTCGCGCCCGACGGGCGGATGAGAGTGGTCGACTACAAGTCGGGATCAGCGCCTGGCGAGGGATGGGAGGCCAAGGCGCTCTTCCAGATGAAGTTCTACGCGCTGGTGCTGTGGCGCACCCGCGGCGCGGTCCCGGCGATGCTGCAGCTGGTCTACCTCGGCAGCGGCGAGCTGCTCCGGTACGTCCCCGACGAGCAGGACCTGCTCGCCACCGAGCGCAAGGTCGAGGCGATCTGGAGTGCGATCGCGCGCGCCACGGAGTCCGGCGACTGGCGGCCGCACCGTTCTCGCCTGTGCGACTGGTGCACCTTCCAGGAGATCTGCCCGGAGTTCGGTGGCACACCACCTCCGCTCCCCGAGCGCCCACCCGCCGATCCCGGCGAACTCACGGCCGAGGACGTCGACTAAGCCGCGATCGGCTCGTCAGGGCACCTCTGCCTATGGCGTCTACCGGGCGGAGATCATGACCGTGCCGGTGACACTGGCTTGATCGGCGCCGTTGGTGGCGTCCACCGTGACGGAGTACTGGCCGGCCGGCCACTTGCTGCCGATCTTGTCCCGCATGACGAGGTTGTCGCAGCCGACGGGGTTGGTCACGAAGTCCGCTGACACGCTGAGCTGGCGGTCGAACTCGGGCCCGGGCGCGTCCACCGTGACCGTGTAGTCGACGATCTGTACTCGCTCGAAGTTGCTGCACACCGCCACGAGGGTGTCCAGCCGATCGGGCTTGGTGGCCGTGTCTGAGTTGCCGTCGTGATCCCTGTCAGTCTCCGAGCGTGCGAACACGCCGACATAGAAGTCGCCGTTCGGTTGGCTGTCTGCCTCCTGGTCGGTGGCCACTGCGGAATCGGCCACGCCGACGAGCACGAAGCCGGCGAGGATGGCACTGAGGCCAATGCGGGCAATGGGACGAGTGGTGCGCATGGTGTTCCTCCCGAGAAGGACGGCGACCGTCTTGGGGCGGACGATACGCCTGCGCGCGTCGGATTGCGATGAGCCGAACGTGGCCCATCGGACACCTGCAGTCCGGGTGGGCCGATCAGCCGATGGCCCCGAGATCCTCGACCGCAAGGCCGGCGAGCGAGTCGCGGAAGACCCGCCGTTCGCCGTCGAGGACGGGCACGTGGTTCGCTACCACGAGCACAAGGCAGCCAGCGGACTCCGCCGAACGGGCACCGGTGTTGGAGTCCTCGATCGCCAGGCAGTCGGCCGGGTCGACGCGCAGCTCCCTGGCGGCCTTCAGGTAGGGCTCGGGATGCGGCTTCCCGTGGCTGACGGCGTCCCCGGTCACGACGACGTCGAACGTACCCTCGGGCAGCGCGGCGAGCACCGGTGCCACGAACCGCCGGTACGACATGGTGACCAGTGCCCGCGGGATCCCGGCGTCAGCGAGCCCAACCAGCAGCTCCCGGGCCCCCGGACACCACGGGACGGTCTCGGCGATCCGCGCCACGACACCGTCAAGGAGCTTCTCGACGATCTCGGACGGCTCGAGCTCGATCCCCATGTGCTCGCGGATGTACCGACCGGAGTCGAGCAGGTCGCGGCCCACGAGGTTGAGCGCATGCTCGGCCGACCAGTTGCCGCCGTGCTCCGCGGCGAGCGCGAACTCCGCGTCGATCCAGTAGGGCTCGGTGTCGACCAGCGTGCCGTCCATGTCCCAGAGGACGGCCGCCGGCCACCGCGCTCCCCCATCTGGGCGCTGACCTGCAGGTTCTCGAGAAAGCGCGGTACTCAGAATGCCCTCCGAAACTCACCATGCGACGTTCCACCCTAAATCCGAGGTGCGCCGCATTCGCCATCCTCACGGCGAACCCACAGCATCCAGATCCGGACAGCTCCGTTCAGTGGCGCCGCCTCCGCACCTGACCGACATGAGCAACCACATCATCGCCACCCCGATCACCACCTGGGCGGAGCTGCGCGGCAGCGACCGCCAGGTCCTCAATCGAACCGATGTCGCCGCGCTCCTGACGCTCGATCCGCGCACCGTCGACCACGCGATCGAGGACGGAACCATCCCGGCGGTCCACGTCGGTCGCCGCGTCCTTATCCTGCGGCGTCGGTTCCTGCGCGCGTTCGGCGTCGACGACGAGGCTCCGACATGACGACCCGGCGCAGGGCGCCGGCCGTCGGTCGCGCGGCGCGCGAGCACGGAACCGGCTCGATCACCTCCTACCGGACGAAGGCCGGGCTTCGATGGCGCTTCGAGATTCCAGCGCCCATCGACCCGGCCGCCCCGAGGAGGGCAACCGGGACATCTCCCGAGGCGGATTCACGAGCTACGACGATGCCGACGCCGAGCTCACCCTCCTGCGCGGGGATTTGATCCGGAAGATTCCGCAGTCGGTCGGCCGCGACACGTTCCGCGCCTACGGACAACGCTGGCTCGACGGCCACGCGTGTGGCAACGGTACGCGGATGTACATCCAGCGCGTTCTCGACGCCATGGATCCCTACATCGGCACGGTCAGGCTGGCTGACGTCAGGGCGACCGATCTGGCAGCGACGTACCGAGGGCTCGAGAAGGGCACGAAACAGGTGCCGTCCAACAAGCGGCCACGCAAGGGCCTGGCGATTTCCACCGTCGCGCGGTACGCGAACTGGGTCAACACGATCTTCCTCGCCGCGCTCGACGAAGGACTCATCGTCAAGAACCCGGCCAACTCCAAGCACGCCGGCCGACCCAAGGGCGAGACCGCCAAGCGGGTGAAGCCGTTCTCGATCTGGAACGTGCGAGCAGCTCACCCGGTTCTGCGACTGGGCGATCGCCGTGGACGAGCCTTGGTCACGTGCCTGGGTGTTGTTCTCCCGCACCGGTCTTCGGTCGGGTGAGCTCTTGGCGCTCCGCTGGGGCGACCTCGACTTCAACAAGCGGGAGATGCGCATCGAGCGCGTGCTGCATTACGACGCGACACTGCCGGCCGGCGAGCGCTACGTGATCGGCTCGGTCAAGGGCGGCCGGCCTCGAACTGTCGCTTTCGACAAGACCTGTGCCGCGCTGTTGCAGGACTGGCGGAAGGAGCTTCCCGCGGCGCTTTCTGGCAGAGGGGAGAACGTGACGGCTCTCCACGGGTTGCGCTCCAGCGACCCCGTCTTTCCCTCACTGCCCGGACGCTTGGCCACGCAATCCGGACTCCACGGCGCGTTCCTGCGCGTTCTGCGGCACTACCGGAAGGCGCACCTGCTGAAGGTCAAACGTGTCAGTGTCCGCGGCTTCACGATCTTCAGCCCCCGGGTCTATGACTTCCGGCCGTTGGTCTGGGACGGAGCAGGACGTCCCCTTCCAGATACACCGCTTACAGATGCACCGCGACTTGGTGGTCGACGACCTCGACGCCGGTGAGACCGCTGAGCTGAAGTTCGGCGCGACACGACACGAGCACTTGCCGGACACCACGCTATGGTCTTTCTCGACCCGGCCGGGTACCCGATCTGCCTGCCTGTTCTGCCTGTCTACCGATTCTGTCGGCTACGTCGCGACCGGGTGCTCCTCCATCACGGCCTCGCTGAACTGGGCGGCGTGCCACTTAGCGGCCTCGTGCGCGTTGCCCTGCGCGATCAGGAAGTGACCGCGCGCGATGTGCGCGTGGTGCGCCGCCTTCACGTGCTCCCCGCGCTCTGAGTGGCGCGCGGCCTCGCGGTAGTGGGCCACGGACTTCTCGAGCTCGTCGGCGGCGATCGTGTACTGCTGCATCGACTGGTCCTGGGACATGGGTTCCTCCTCGGCGACCACTGGACGGGGATTCGAGTATTGCCCCGCAACGTAGGCCGAGACCACGGGCATCCGGCCCACGAAGATCCACCCTCTCTGTGCACCCTGCCCTGACGCTCCTCCGTCAGTCACGATGACCCAGGGTGGAGAGCACGGTGCGCGACAGCAGCTCTCCCGCCCGGTCCTGGCGGAGTCGCCCGGCGAGCACCTCCTCGGCGGCCTGATGGAGCAGCCCGTAGACGACGGCGACCAGCCACTCGGTCGGGAGGTCGTCACGGAAGTCGCCGGTGCGCTTCCCGATGTCGATCAGCTCCGTGACGTTGCCGACGGTGTTTTGGTGCACGGCCTGCATACGCCCGGGTGGGAGGACCTCGGACGCCAGGCGGTAGAGTTCGGTGTGGTCGGCGAGGCTCTGCCACCGGGTCCGCAGCAGCTGGGCCATCCGCTCGGGAGGGTTTGCGCCGTCGTCGTGGTCGAGCTCTGGCGCCTGCAGCCCCAGGGCCACGGCCCGCTCCACCGCTGCCTCGACCACGTCCTCTACGGACGCAAAGTGGTCGTAGAGTGTGGGGCGGCTCACCCCCGCGGCCCGGGCCAGGCCGCTCATGCTCAGTTGCTGCCGCGACAGGATCAGTTCGGTAGCGGCGCGCAGGATCCGCGCGTGGGTGCGCCGGGCATCGGAGCGCCGGTGCTCCGGGCCGGAGAGGTCGGCATGCTCAGCCTTGAGCGGCATCCATCACCCCTCGGGCGAACGCCGCCAGATGACTCAGCGGCGGCGCGTGGCCGGCCACAGGAAGGGTCCGCACCTCCGCCTGCAGGCCGCCCTCGAAATCTCCCGCCACCACGGTCGACTCCGCCACCTTCGCCTCCCTGCACCCAGACCACTTACTCTTTACACTACTGTAAGAAGTAGCTACGCTGGCGGACAGATTCAAGGGGTCTCGGGGAGCACGAGGCCGAGGAGGGCGAGCCGGGTGGTGGCCGAGCACGATCCCACGACGTGTGTCGCCGTCAGCGTCGGCCAGTTGATCGCCGAGGAACTCTTCCGCGATTCCCTTGTCGCCGGCGAGGAAGGGATCGATCGGCTGGTGGCCTGGTGCGTCCCCGGAGGGCCGGACACCGGCACCGAGGCCGACCTTCAGGACGTCCGCGGCGCCGCCGTTTTTGTCTCATCTCACGATCTGGCCGGGTGCGCGAAGGACCTCATCCCCCGACTGGCCGACGGGCAGGCGTCCGCGGTGCTGGCCTGGCCCGGAGTGGGACAGGAACACCCCGACCTCGACACCGCCGTCGAGGTGGCCGACGCGGTCGGGCTGCCCCTGTTGCGACTGCCGAGCGGGGCCGCCTTCCGCGACACCAGCCAGCTGATCGCCACGAAGGTGCTGGCCCAGTCGACCCACGTGCTGGAGTACGGCACGCGGGTGCACCGGACGCTCGGCGACGTCTTCGCCCGTGGCGCCGGACTCACAGCCCTGGCCGACACCATGGCCCGGATCTCCGGCACCGACGTGTTGGTGTTGAACCGTGCCGGTGAACTGCTCGCCCAGAGCCGCGACCCGGAACACGAGGGCGTGACTGCTGAACTGATCGAGGAGGCCATCGAGCGGCTTACCGATCAAGGGTTCCTTGACGACGATGTCGCGGCGGATGGCGACCGGGCGGCGCGGGTCGTTACCCTCGAGCTCGGCGGTGAGCGCCGGCAGCTGGTGGTGACGCGGGTGCTGGTGGCCGGCCTGGCCTACGGCCTCCTGGTGCTGGTGGAGCCGGAGTACCCCGCCGTCGGCCACGACCTGGCCCAGCACCGGGTGATGGCCGAGCAGGGGGTAAGCCTCACTGGCAGCGAGCTGCTCCGGCAGCAGTCGGTCCGCGAGGCCGAGGAGCGCGCCCGCAACGACTTCGTGCACGCTCTTCTGCACAACCGGTTCACCGACCAGTTCGAGCTGGCGGCCCGAGCCGAGCACTACCGCTTCCCGCTCGACGGCCGGTTCGCCGTCTACATCGTCGCCTCGCCCGAGGTCCGGCCCGACGACGCGGCGGGACGACGCCGCGCCGTCGACGTCGCCCGGGCCGCGCGCCGTACCGACGGCGACTCGGTGGCACTCAGCGCACTGATCGGCTCGATGATCGTGGTGGTCAAGCACGTGCCCGACGGCGACAGCAGCGGCGACGCCGACGAGTCCGCCAGGATCCGCCACTACGGAGAACAACTGCTGCGCACCGCGAGCCGGCGCCTCGGCGAGGACGTCCGGGTGACGTTCGGCCGGGCCTGCGACGGGGCCACCGGTGTGGCCCGCAGTTATCGCGAGGCACGTACGGCGGAGGCCCTCGGCAAGCGGGTGGGCTCGGGATCGGTCAGTGCCTTCGAGGACCTGCGGGTCTTCGCGGCACTGCAGGAGTCGGCCCGCAGCCCCGCCGGGCTCGCGTTCGCCCGGGAGATCCTGGAGCCCCTCCAGCAGAGCGACGGCCAGACCGGCAACCTGGAGAGCGTGGTGCTCGCCTACATCGCCGAGGCCGGCAACCTCAACGCAGCCGCCCGCCGGCTGCACCTGCACCGCAACACGATGCTGTACAAGCTCGAGCGGGTGTCGCGCGCGCTGCGGATGGATATCCGCACCACCGAGGCCCAGTTCATGATCTGGCTGGCCCACCACATCACCGCGCTCAGCGACATCGTGGAACAGCTCGACGAGGAGCTCACCCCGCCGCGCTGAGGATCAAGCTTGTGCACCAGGCACAACAATCCGGGTCGCTGACGGACACAGTGACTCTGGTTCACCACCGGACGGCTTGCCATGCTCGGGCCATGCACAAGATCTTCCGCATCACTCTCGACGACGCCCTCCCGGTCCTCGCCGCAGCCCGCGCCAAGGCAGACGAGATCGGCGTGAAGCAGACGCTCTGCGTCGTGGACGAGTCCGGCCAGGTGATCGCGCTGCACCGGATCCCCGGTGCCCGGCTGACCGGCGTGGACATCTCCATCGCCAAGGCGTTCACGGCCGCCGGCCACGAGCGGGCCACCCACAAGTTCAACGAGCCGCCCACGGGCCCTGCCCTGCCCGGCAACGAGGCGTTCGGGATCAGCCACATGCTGCCCGGCAAGTTCGCCATCTTCGTCGGCGGCTTCCCGCTGGAGTACGACGGCCAGATCGTCGGCGCGATCGGGGTGTCCGGCGGCAACGGGGAGCAGGACAAGGCGGTCGGCGCCGCCGCTATCGAGGCGTTCGCGAAGCACGTCGCCGAAAACCCGCCTTCCGAGTAACGGTCAGCGCAGGCAGGTCAACTCCACCTCGACGCACGCCCCGCCGGGCAGCGAGGCCACCCCGACCGCGCTGCGCACGGCGGCCGCCCGGTCGCCGATCAGCTCGGCGAGCCGTTCCGAGGCGCCGTCCGCGACCCGGGTGTGCTCGATGAACCCCTCGACGGCGCTCACGTAGACGGTCATCCGGAGCACCCGCCGGATCGACCCGAGCCCGCCGACCTCCTCGGCCGCGGCCGCCAGCGCGTTCGCGGCCGCGATCGCGGCCGCCGCCCGGCCGTCCTCGACGGTCAACTCGGCGCCCAGCCGGCCTGCGTACCGGATCTTGCCGTCGACGCGCGGGGTCATCCCTGCGGTCAGCACCAGGGACTCGACAGTGACCGCGGGCTGGTAGTGCCCCTGCGCCTGTGGCGGGCGGGGCAGGATCTCTTCAGAGGGCAAGAGCCACTCCTTCCATGCGTGGGTCCGCGCCGGCGCGCAGCACCCCGTGGTCGTGGTCGACGCTGATCGCGAGGGCGGAGCCACCGGGGCCGCCCAACTGCGGCGGCACCTCACGCACGTTGTGCCCCCACTCGCGGAGTCGCACTACGGTGCCCTCCGGGAGACCGGGCTCACAGCGCAGCTCGTCGGGCTGGTCGATGACGTCAGCGTCCGACCCGGGGAACACCGTGAACCGCGGTAGTGAGACGGCCGTCTGCGGATCGGCGTCGTGGTCGAGCAGGTGGCTGACCACCTGCATGTTCCATTGCACCTGTCCGTCGCCGCCGGGGCAGTTGCCGACGTGCCGCAGGCCGCGCGGGTCGTCGGCGATCCAGGCGTTCAGGGTATGCAGGGGCTTACGGCGGGGCCGCACCTCGTTGGGATGACCGTCGATCAGGTAGGCGCCCCGTCCCAGCCGGTTGTTGAGCACGACCCCGGTGCCGGGCACCGTGACCCGCGCGCCGAACGTGAAGGCCAGCGAGTGGATGAAGCTCACGGCGCGACCCTCCTCGTCGACGGCCACCGTCGACGTGGTGTCGCCGACGACCCGCTGCGGCGCAGCTCCCCAACCGAGGAGGCCGGACGCGATCTCCGCGCGGGCGTCAGCGACCGCGGTCGGCGTGAGCGTACGCGCCCACGCGTCGGTGTCAGAGCCGCACGACGCGAACCGGTCGCGGAAGCCGCGGCGCGCCGCCGAAGCGAGCCAGTGCACGGCCCCAGCGTCCAGCCGGCCGAGGGTTGGAAGCACGCCGTTACAGATCGCGGCCTGCTGCAGCACCATCCACCCAGCCGAAGGAACGGGGGTCTGGTGCAGGACCGTGTCGCCGTACGCCGTGGAGATCGCGTCGACCGCCGGCGCCGAGGCTCCGGCCGCCCACTCGTCGCCGCTGAACGGCGCTCCGGCGGCGACCAGCGCCTCGACCGCACGGTCAGCGAACTCGCCTTCGTAGAAGCCGTCCTTCCCGGCCGCGACGGTGCGGAGGAACTCGCCGAGGTCGCGCTGGTGTAGGAGCTGCCCGACCTGCGGCAACGCACCGCCGGGCAGGAAGCAGGCTGCGGCACCGGGGTCCCGGGCCAGCGCCTCGGCGTGCTCCGCGATGTCGCCGCGGGTCTTGGCGGTGCAGGGGATGCCGTCGACGGCCAGGGCGACCGCGGGTTGCCACAACTCGTCGAGGCCGCAGCTCGCTCCCGCCGAGTGCAGGGTGCGGATCGCGGCCAACGCCCCGGGGACGGCGACGGCAAGCGCACCTGTTACTGGCACTGCCTGGTGGCCGCCGGACCGGTAGAACTCCGGTTCCCCGCCGTCGGGACCGAACCCGCTGCCGCAGATCGCCCAGACCCGCCCGTCGGGTTCGCGCACCAGCGCGAAGGCGTCGCCGCCGATCCCGCACTGGCCGGGAAGCGCCAGCCAGGCGACCGCGGCCATCGCCAGCGTGGCGTCGACGGCGTTCCCGCCCTCCGCCAGCACGCGGGCGCCGACCAGCGAGACGAACGGGCTGCTGGCGCTGACCGCCGCCCGAGATCCGAGTACCTCGGCCCGGCCGGTCGGCCCGGTGATCACAGAGATGTCAGTCCTTGCGCGGCCTGCGGCGGCGCGGTCCGCCGGATTGCACATCGGCCTCGCTGACGCCGACGTACACCTCGCCGCCCTCCTCGCGCACCGGGTAGACCTGGATCGGCTCGGTCGCGGGCGGGTAGACCGGATCACCGGTCTCCAGGTCGAACACGCTGCCGTGGCAGGAGCAGCCGAGACCGTCGTCGACGAGCTTGCCGCTGCTGAGCAGGCAGTCGAGGTGGGTGCAGTAGTTGCTGGTGGCGTAGGCCTTCCCGCCGAGCCGGGCCAGCGCGCACTCGAGCTCGCCGACGTAGAACCGGCGGACGTAGCCCTCGGGCACCTGCCCGGACCGGGCGACCCGGTGGAACTCCACCTCGGTCGAGGACCCCTGCCCCTCCGGGGTGGTCTGTGCTTCGGACATGGGCGAACCCCTCAGCTGAAGTAGACGGTCTTATCAGTGGTGTAGAAGTGCATCATCGTGCTTCCGGCCTGTTCTTTGTAGGTCTGCGTGCTCGACATCTTGGTCCCGCCGAATGGCGCGTTCATGGCCATTCCGTTAGTTGCCTGGTTGACCTTGACCACCCCCGCGTCGATGTCGCGGCCGAAGGCCAGCGCGGTCGTGATGTCGGTGGTGGCGATGCCGGCAGACAACCCGAAGGCGGTGTCGTTGGCAACGGCGACCGCCTCGTCGTACGACGACACGGTGAGGAACGCCAGGATCGGACAGAAGATCTCCTCCTGCGCCATCCGGTCCTGCGACCGGACGTCGGTGAAGATCGCCGGCCTGGCGAAGTAGCCGCCGTCGAGCAGCTGGTCCTTCAGCGGGGTCTCGAGCCGGGCCTGTGAGTTGTCGCCCTCCTTGAGGAACTCCGCGTACTTGGCCCACTGAGCGTCATTGGCGAGCGGCCCCATCGTGACCCCGTCCGTGAGCCCGTTGCCGACGACCGCGGCCCGCGCACGCTCCATCACCCGGTCCAGCAGGGCGAGCTGGACGCTCTCGTGGACGATCACCCGCGACGTGCCGGTGCAGGCCTGGCCGCTGAGCCCGAAGGCGCCCTTGGCAACGATGTCCGCGGTCCGGTCGAGGTCGGCGTCGGGCATGACCACCATGGCGTTCTTGCCGCCCATCTCGAGCTGGCAGCGCACACGCACCGGGACGGCCCCGTGGATCGCCTCGCCCACGGCCGTCGAGCCGGTGAAGGTCACCGCGTCGACGCGCGGGTCGGCGACCAGCGCCCGGCCGGCTTCGGCGTGTCCGTGCACGAGCGCCAGGGCGCCGCCGGGCACGCCAGCATCGAGGAGCGCCTCGACCAGCCGCTGGGCGGAGACCGGCGTGAGCTCGCTGGGCTTGAACACCACGCCATTGCCCGCCGCCAGCGCCGGACCGAGCTTGCGGGAGGGGATATTCAGCGGGAAGTTCCAGGGCGTGATGGCGGCGACCACGCCGACCGGATGCCGCGACGTGTAGACGAGGCTGCCGTCCGCGGTCGGGAACGTCTCACCGGACAGCCGGAGCGACTCGCCGGCGTAGAACCTGAGGTTCTGCGGGGTCCGCCCGGTCTCCACCCGCGCCTCGCCACGGGTCTTGCCCTCCTCACGCACCAGCTCCTCGGTCAGCGACTCCGCACGTGACTGCAGGATGTCAGCGGCCCGGATCAGCACGTCCGCGCGCGTCTCCGGCGCGAGCGCCGCCCACTCGTGCCGGTGCTCGGCGACATGGGCGACCGCTTGCTCGACGTCCGCAGCGGTCGAGTCGGGGGCGGTGGCGACCACCTCGGAGAGATCGGCCGGGTTGCGCCGTTCGAACTCGCGTTGCGAGCCTTCGACCCACTCGCCGCCGACGTAGTTCCTGACGGTGATGGTCATCCCTGCTCCAGAATTTCGGTGAGATCCACGGACGTATCCGTGAGTACGTCGGCCGGCACCGGATGGCGCGCCGCGATCAGTTCGCGGGCCACCATGATGTCCTCAGCGCGGTCGACCGCGAACGCCGCGCGCACCAGCCCGTCACGGAGGAAGAAGGCCGACCACTCCGGCTCTTCGATGCTGCCGCGGACCAGCACCCGGTCGGTGCCTCCGGCGTGGCCGACGTACTGCAGGTTGACGTCGTACTGGTCCGACCAAAACCAGTGCGGGTCGTCGTACACGGTCTCCCGGCCGAGCATGTTGTTGGCCGCGGCGGCCGCCTGCTTGTTCGCGTTGTCGAAGTGCTCGACCCGCATCCGGGTCTCGAACAGCGGGTGGAAGTGGTTGGCGACGTCCCCGGCGGCGTAGACGTTCGGCATGCTGCTGCGGCAGTACTCGTCGACCAGCACGCCGTTGGCGACGTCGATCCCAGACTTGACCGCCACCTGGTCGTTCGGGACGATCCCGATCCCCACGACCGCCAGGTCACCCACGTGGCGTCCGGCATCGGTCTCGATGACCACCTCGTGGCCGTGCTGGGCGATCGAGGAGACAGTGGCCCCGCAGTGCAGGTCGACGCCGGCCTCGGTGTGCCGGCGCGCGCAGGTGGTGGCGAGCTCGGCGCCGAGCAGTCCCTGGAGCGGCGCGGGAGCCGCCTCCAGCAGGGTGACCTGCGCCCCGAGCTTCCGGGCGCTGCACGCCACTTCGGCGCCGATGAAGCCGGCGCCGACCACGACGAGCCGCACGCCCGGCCGGAGCTCGGCGCGGAGCGCCTCCGAGTCGGCCTTGGTCCGCAGGTACCGGATCCGATCGCCTTCCGCTCCCGGGAACCGCCGCGGCGTACCCCCGGTCGCGATCAGCACCGAGTCCGCTGGCACATCCGAGTCGTCCGCGAGCCGGACCGCGCCGTCCGCAGAACTGATTGCCACGGCCCGGACGCCGGTACGCACCTCGACGTCCTGGCCGGACGTCCAGTCCTCCGGCAGCAGGTACAGCCCGGCGTCGTCACCCTTGACCAGGAACTCCTTGGACAGCGGCGGCCGCTGGTAGGGGCGTTCCGCCTCGTCGCCGAGGATGGTGATGCGGCCGTCGTACCCGCGCCGCCGGAGCGTACGGGTCGCCACTGCGCTGGCCTGTCCCGCACCCACGATCACCACTCCGGCGCTCACGCGTCGGCCCTCGCGCGCTCGAGCGACACGTGCACGGTGCCGTCGTCATCGATCTTCACGGCGTACGTCGGCTGGCAGCCGTCCTGGCCCTCGGGCTCCCCGGTGGCCGGGTCAAATTTCCACTGGTGGCCCGGGCAGATCACCTTGCCGAACAGCAGCGCGCCCTTGCTGAGCTGCCGCTGCTCGTGGATGCAGGTGTCGTTGAGGGCGTACACCTCGTCATTGATGTAGAAGAGCGCCACGGTGGTGCCGGCGACGTCGACGGCCTTCTTCTTCCGGGCGCGTAGGTCGCTCAGGCTGGCGACGGCGTGCCAGTCGGACATGACGGCGCCTCCTCCCTGCCAGGGTGTGGGTGGGTCGTCGGGGTGCGGGGGGACCGGGTCAGGCGACCGCGGTCTCGAGGTCGGGCGCGACGTAGTTGTCGTAGAGCGCCTTGGTGTAGCTGAACCGCATCTCGGCGCCCCAGCGGACGAACTGGAGGCAGCGCTGCTGCAGCTCCGGCGTGTCCGCCCCGTCGAGCACGATCTGGTAGCCGCGCTCGCCGTGCACCTCGTCGGACGTGATGTGCAGGTCGAAGAACTCGATCTCGTCCTCGGTGAAGCCGTAGGTCTCGCGCAGCGGCACGATCTGCTTCTTGTAGATCTGCGGCACCTGCGACTCCAGGCCCACGATCAGCGCGGCGGTCGCGACGACGTAGTGCTCGCGCATCGCGGTCGCGTAGCACCACGCCTGCAGGCCGCGGGTCACGGCGTTGCACGTGTTCGGGTCCTCGACCGCCTCGCGAGTGGTACCGCAGGCCTCGGCGAAGCGGATCAGCAGGTCGGTGTGCCGGATGTCCGCGAGCTCCTCCTCGTACATGTTCTGGAGCAGGAAGTCCTTGGCGTCGGTCAGGTGGTCAGGGGTGCTGCCGTAGATGTAGCCGAGGTAGTCCGCGAACGGGCCGACGTAGTTGTAGTGGTTCTCGGCCCAGCGGGCGAAGTGGTGCCGCTGCAGTTTGCCGTCGGCCCACGCTTGGCTGAACGACGCGGTGGAGGCCTCCCGGCCCTTGATGGCGTCCTCGAGTGCGGTGCGGAAGTCGTCGCGGTGCAGGAGCTCGGTCATCTGATTGCCCTCTCGTGTGATCTGGATGAGCTACTTCAATCTTGTGCGCCAGGTCACCACCCCTCCACGGACACAATGCACATGCTTCGGACGATTCATCGTGCAGATGGGACGAAGCGCCGCGACCCGCCTCCACTTTGGAACCGTGACAACGAACCCCCGGAAGCGCCGTCCCCACCACCGCTGGCGCCAGCCGACGCCAGCGTGCCCGACTGGTCGTCGTGCTCGCGGTGACCAGCGGAGCCACTGACGCCATTGGGTTCCTGGCGCTGGGGAACGCCTTCACGAGCTGATGATCGGCAACATGGTGCTGCTCGGCGTCGGCGCTGCGGACTGCGACTCGAGGCGGTGACGCTCGTCTGTGTAGCCATCGCGAGCTTCAGGACCGGCACCGCCGTCGGTGCCCGGACGGCTGGGCAGATCCGCGACGACGACCTGGTCTGGCCGCGGGCTGTGGCCGTCGCGCTGGCCGTAGAGGTCGGCTTGTTGGCCGCGTTCGGGGTCTGGTGGTAGCCCCTCGCTCGGACCTTTGGGCGAGAGATGCTGCCGCCACTGCTGGCCCCTGAGCGCCGGCCCCCTAGGCGTGCGGAGCAGCGCCATCCAGCGGTTCGGTGTCTCAGGGCTGTCCACCACGTACCTGACCGGCACGCGGACGACTGTGGTGATCCGGCTGTCCCGGGGCAAAGGGCTGCGCGCCTAAGGCCACTCGCTGGTCATCCTGCTGGGCTGGTGGTCGGCGCGGGCGCGGCCACGGCCCTGCTCGAGTTCGCACGGCCCGCGGTGCCGGCGCTCCAGCTCATCTCAGTGAGCCGCGTGCTGGTGCTGGCCGCGTTCAGCGGGTCGATGAGTCAGCCGGGCTGACCTCAGGGGGTTCCGGGCCGACGAAGCTGACTACCAGGCCGAGCGCGGCGACCACCGCGCACCCGGCGAAGACGACCAGCATGTCGACACGGGCGAAGCTCAACGCCACCCAGGCCGTTCCCGCCGTCGAGCCGGAGAAGCGCAGCATGTTGAAGAGCCCCAGCGCAGCGCCCCGCTGGCCAGCCGGGGAACGGGTGGCGCCAGCGGCCGCCGGGGTCTGAACCAAGGCCACCCCTGCCCCCATGAGTACAAGCAGGCCGAGGACCGCCGCCACCCGGCTCGCGGAGAGGTCGTCGGTTGCGACCGCGCCGATGACCAGAGATCCGAGGATCAGCACCCCTAGGCCGCAGCGCAGCACCATGCGAGGGCTTGCATGGTCGACCAGGCGGCCGACCAAAGGCGCCATCGCGGCCATCGAGAACGGAAGCGCGAAGAAGAGCAGCCCGGCCTCCGCCGATCCGAAGCCCATGGTCTCGGTGAGGTAGAGCGGAGTCACCACCAGCAGGGTGCCCAGGACGAACATCTGCGAGAAGGCCGCCACGCAGCTTCGCAGGAACCTCGTCTCCACGATCAGGTGGAGGGGGATCATCGCCCGTGGGTTGCCGCGCGATACCAGCACGAAACCCAGGAGCAGGACGACCCCGCCCCCCGCCGCCCCCGCCACCAGGGCAAACGGGACGCCAGGCTGGGAGGCCGCCGTGAGCGCAACCAGCAATAGCCCAGTCCCCGCGGTAAGCATCACCATCCCGGGCACGTGCAGTGCCGAGGCCCTGCTGGGAAGACCGGGGACCGAACGAAGAACGCCCAGCAGCACCAAGGTGGTCGCGACGGCCATCACAACGAAGATCGACCGCCAACCCGCGACGTCGCTGACCACTCCCCCGACCGGGGGGCCGACTGCCTGGCCGATGCCGTTGGCCGCGGCCCACGCGGCCATCATCCGAAATCGCCGCTCCGGGTACAGCACGACGAGCATCCCCATGACCAGCGGCGGGATCGCCGAGCAGGCCAGCCCCTGCACCGCACGGGTACCGATGAGCACCTCGAGCGTGGGCGCGGCCGCGGCTGCGAACTGGGCCCCCAGCATCAGGACCAGCGCCCCGACCAGGGTGCGCTTGCGGCCCAGTCGGTCCCCCACCCAGCCGGTCAGCGGCATCGAGACGGCCAGCACGAGCACGAAGGCGCTGACGGTGAGCACGGTCGCGGAGATGGATCGGTCGAAGTCGTCGGCAACCGCGTACAGGGGCACGTTAATGATGTTGTTCGACATCGTGCCGAGGACCGTGACTCCCAGCAGCGAGTACTTTGCCAGGGAGCCCACCGACGCTCCCTCTGGCGAGCCCAACGAAACCACGGCTGCAGGGTAGTCGGGCCGTCGGGCTCAGAAGCCTCGGACGGCACCGCCGTCGACGCGGACGACCGACCCGGTGACGAACGACGCCCGCGCCGAGCACAGGAATGTGACGACATCCGCGAGCTCCTCGGCCTCACCGAGGCGACCCAGTGGGATCGCGCGCGCGTGCTGCTGTCGGACCTCGGCGGCGCCGCGACCCTCGGCGGCCGCCCTGGCCTCCTCGAAGCGTTCCAGGGCGGGGGTGTCGAACTGGCCCGTGGCCACGACATTCACCAATGTCTTCGGTGCCAGCTCGAGGGCGAGCGATCTGGCCGCGGCGGCTACCCCGCTGCGCATCACCGACGACAGCGCTAGCTCGGGAGTCGCTTCCAGGACCGACCGCGCGGTGAGGAACACCAGCCGGCCCCGACCGCCACGGGCAAGGTGCGGCGCGGCGAAGCGGCCGACCTCGAGGGCCGGCAGCAACATGGACCGATACGCCCGGTCGATCGCCTCGCCCGCGTCCATCAGCCCACCCGGACGGCCTCCCCCGGTGTTGACTATGCAGATGTCAAGGCCACCAAGGGACGCCAGCGCGAGATCGACGATCCTGGCGCCCGCACCCGGCTCGGTGAGGTCGGCGGCCACCGCCGCCCGAGCACCCAGCCGGGCCGCGACACCGTCGGCACGGGCCTGATCCCGGCCAGACACCGCGACCTCGGCGTCCTCGGCGATCAGCCCTGCCGCGACGGCCTGCCCCAGACCGGACGTGGAGCCCAGCACCAGGGCCCTGGCGCCCTTCAGCCCGAGATCCACCTGTCAGAAGATGATCACTGCGGCGATCGTGGAGACCACGAGGCCCGCGACCACCGGCAGGAACAGGTGCCTGACCAGATCGAGCACTGGCACCCGGCAGAAGCCCGCGACCGCCAGCAACGACGACCAGGCGATCAGGGTGCCGCCACCCGTCCAGATCGCACCCATCTGGCCGATCGCCGCAAGGGTCTCAATGTCGACGTTCGCCGCTGGCCCCAACGCCCCGGACAAGGAGCCGGTCAGAGGGAGGCCCGAGAAGCCCGAGCCGTCCAGCCCGGTGGCCATCCCGATCAGCAGCATTCCGAAGCCCACCACGACCGGCGAGTTCGGGATCGCGTCCTGGACACCGGCCACCAGGTCGAACAGGAAGCCCGGAGCCGTTTCGCCCTCGCCCAGCGACATGATCCGGCCGGCGAAGTCGGCGTTGCCGATGAAGAAGAAGCCGGCGATCGGAATCACCACACCCATCGCCTTAAACGCGAACACCAGCCCGTCGACCACGTGCGTGGCGCAGGTCTCGAGCGCATTGCGCCCATCCAGGACCAGGGTGCAGGCCAGGAGCAGCACGGCCGCCGTACCGCCGACCAGGCCAGCCGCGTCGCCGCCGCTCGTCTCCGGGACCACGTCGGTGAACTTGCCGAGGGCCATGTACGCCACAAGGGCCCCGAAGACCACAGGCACAATGATCGCAAAGGCCTTCGACCGCTTCACCGGCACGCCGTTCTCCACCTCGTCCCCGAAGTTGATCGTCGGGGCTCCGGGCCGGCCGCTCGCCGGCACGCCGGACCGCCGGTCGTCTCCATCGGCGAAACCCACCTCGACCTTCGCCTCGGCGAATTCCTGCACCAGCGAGCCGTCCTCGCCCACCCGCTCCCAGTGGTCGAGCAGCCGCGGGTCCGGGGCCACGATCTGCTTGCGGATCTGGAGGAACACGATCGTGATCGCCACGGCGCCCGTGATCAGGGACAGGACCAGCGCCCGGTCGGCCACCGTGCCTGTGTCGACGCCGGCCGAAACCGCGGAGAGCCCGGGGGCCACCTGGATCACGTAATCGCTAGACAAGGCCATGCCCTGCCCGGCGATCGCGATCGCCATCGCGCCCGCCATCGCGGGCAATCCCGCCCGGATCGCGGCAGGCAGCAGGATCGCGCCGATCAACGGCACGGCGGGCGTGGGCCAGAAGAACAGGCTGATCACGTAGGTAACGCCAAAGATGACGCCGAAGGCGATCGTGCCGTTGCGCATCATGCGCTGGAACGGGACGACCATCCGCTCGTCGGCCCCCATCGCGCGCAGCCCGCCCAGCAGGGCGGTGACCAGCGCGATGATGAGAAAGATGCTGAACAGTTCCTGGGCCGCCACCAGGCTCGCATTGAAGACCGACGAGAGCCCGGTTGCCAGGCTCTCCGTGTAGACCCAGGCCGTAAGGAATGTGGCGGCGACGGCCGGAACCACGACATTCTTCCGGAAGATCATCACCGCGATGATGACAACCATGCCGAGCAGGTAGATCCAGTGCGCTGCGGTGAGGTCCATCCGACCGGTCTCCTAAAGCCCTCGGGGTGGCTCCGTCGCGGCCGCCCACGTGTCGATGTGCCAATCTCGCGCCGGTCGGATCCGGGGGTCAACGAACGAAGTGCATAGCAGGAAGGAGAAGAAATGTGCGGTGTGTCACATGACGGTTGGCGGACGCGCGCTCACAATGGGCCCAGCGTCCGACTCCCCGATCCGCTTGCGGGACTCCTCCTCCACCACTCGAGCCACCGGCTCTGGAATCTCCTTGAGTTTCGGGGGGGCGCTGCCTGACCTGCGTGAACGCGGCGCGGGGCGCCACGTCCCCCCGCCATTCGACAGTCCGGGGGGACGGATGCGGGGACGCTGAGCCGCCACGCTGCGGCCCGTGACCAAAGTCAGCAGCGCCAGAGTGCCAGCCGACCCCCCTCACTATGTCGAGGGGTTGGCAAACTAACCGGTCTCACGAGCGAGCACCGCCGGATCCGCGATACTCAACTGCGGGTGGCGTGTACGCCAGCGCGTCACCGGCCTACTGCCGGATTGAGGATGATCGGACTCCCCATCCGATCGCCCGGGATCCGTGCGGGGATTCGAAGACGCGCCATTCCAGAATGACGGCGCATCGGTCTCAACCTGGCCTTAGCCGGCCGGGGTCACATTCTCGGTTGTTCTGGTACTTGCCGGTGTCATGCCGTGCGGCAGGAATCAGGTCCTCGATCACGTTCGCGCCGCTGACGGCGCCCGTTCCGCTGGGCGGCGGTATCACCGCCTGATCCGCCGACTCCTTTGGGGCAGGACGGCTCCCCGTGCGCGGCTGCCGACGGACCAAAGGAGCCAAAGGTGACGATCTCCCCGGCCCTCTCGCCGATCCCGCGGCAGCGGCGTCACGCCGAGCCGTTCGTCGGCCCGACGAGCGCTCCGACGACGCCGATGCTCACCGTCGACCTGGCGACGGTCCGCGGCTCCTACCGGCAGCTGCATGCCGCGCTACCTGACGTCGACCTGCACTACGCGGTCAAGGCAAACCCGTCACAGCCGGTGCTCGACGCGCTCCTCGACGAGGGCGCTGGCTGGGACGTTGCCAGCCCCGGCGAGATCGACGCCGTCCTCGCCGTCGACCCCGATCCGGCGCGGATCTCCTACGGCAACACCGTGAAGAAGCCCGTCGACATCGCCCACGCCCACGCCCGCGGCGTGCGCCAGTTCTCCGTCGACTGCGACGCCGAGCTGGACAAGTTGATCGACCTGGCACCTGGCGCCACGCTGCTGGTACGGATCACCACCAGCGGAGCCGGCGCCGAGTGGGCACTCGGTCAGAAGTTCGGCTGCGACGAGGTGACGGCCGGCCGGTTGCTCGCCCGGGCGGTCGCGTACGGCCACCCGGTGGGCATCTGCTTCCACGTCGGAAGCCAGCAGCACGACGTCACGGCGTGGGACGAGCCGCTGGCGACGACCACCCGGCTCCGCGCCGTCGTCCGAGCCCACGGCTCCGACCTCGCCGTCGTCGACCTCGGCGGAGGCTTCCCGGCGCACGCCGCCGATCCGACGCCGGAAGTGCCGTCGTTCGGCAGCGCGATCATGGCGGCGGTCGGGCGCTACCTCGGTCCGGACGTGCCGTCGCTCATGGCCGAGCCGGGTCGTGTGCTCGTCGCCGACGCCGGCACCCTCGAGACCGAAGTGGTCCTCGTCTCCGAACGCGCCGACCGACGCTGGGTGTACGTCGACGTGGGGCTGTTCTCCGGGCTGGCCGAGACGATGGGCGAGGCGATCCGCTACCGGATCACTGCGCACCGCGACGGGCGCCCGCTCCAAGGACGGACCGCAGACGTAGTCCTGGCCGGACCGACCTGCGACAGCGTCGACGTCCTCTACCAGCACCACCGTCCCCAGCTGCCACTCGACCTGCGGGTGGGCGACCGGCTGCGCATCCATGCGGCCGGCGCCTACACCACGACGTACTCCTCCGTCGGGTTCAACGGGTTCGCGCCCCTCCGCGAGGTCCATCGGTGAACCCCCCGGGCTTCCGGTCGGCACTGGCGAGCAGGGCGCTTCGCCGGCTCTGCCTCGCTCACGGGGTGGCCACGGTCGGGCAGCTCGTCCTCACCCTCGCGGTGGGGGTCCACGTGCTGGTGGAGACCCGGTCAGGCGTCTGGGTCTCCGTCACGGTCGCGCTGGCGTTCGCGCCGTACGCCCTCTGCTCCGCGCTCGCTGGTGTCCTGGCCGACCGCCTCTCGCGCAGTGCCGTGCTGGCCGGCGCCGCGTGGGTGCGAGCGGCCCTCGCACTCGGGCTCGTCATCGGGACGGCCGTCGGTTGGCCGGTCGCCGTCATGGTCGGTGTCACCGCCCTGGTCGCGGTGGCCGCGACGCCGTCGTTCCCCTCGCTCGCCGCTGCCACGCCGGAGTGCGTGCCGGACCGCGACCTGCCGCCGGCGAACGCGCTCGTCACCTGCGTGGAGAACGTCACCTGGATCGGCGGGCCTGGAGTGTTCGGGCTGCTCGTCCTGGCCGGGGCAGGGACGGAAGGGACGGTGCTCGTCGCCGCTGTCCTGTTCGTCGTCGCTGGCACCGTCGCCGCGCCCGTGCGACTCCACCGACCAGTGCGGCCTCAGCCGACCGGTTGGCTGGGCGACCTCGTCGCCGGGGTGGCCGCCGTGGCCCGTCGACCTGAGATCCGCCGACCCATGAGCCTCGCCGCCCTCGACAACTTCCTCTACGGCTACCTGGTCGTGGCGATCGTGCTGCTCGCCGACGCGGCGCCGGAGGGCGACAGCCCGCTCGGTCTGCTCAACGCCACCCTGACCGCGGGGGCCCTGGCGTCGATGCTGGTCGTCAACCGGTTCACCCGCGGCGACCGGACCTCCGCGGTCCTGGACGTGACCCTCCTCGGCTTCTGCGCCACCCTCGTCGTCCTAGGAGCGGTCGGCGCCACCGCGCTCGGCGTTGCGCTCGTCGCGGTCGCCGGTGGCACGACTCTGGTGGCGGAGGTGGCTGCGGTTACGCTGCTCCAGCGCGGGGCCGACAGCGGGATGCTGGCCCGGGTGTTCGGGATCTACGACCAGCTCAACGTGGGAGCCATCGCGCTGGGCTCGCTGCTGGCCGGTCCGCTCTCGGCGGTGGCGGGGCCACGCGGCGGGCTTGTCGCCGTCGCGGGCCTCGGGATCGTTCTCAGGCTGCCGGTGCTCGTCGGGCAGCTCCGCCGCCGTGCCCTAGGGTTTTCGCCAGGGCCGACGACCTCGAGCTCCTCCCCGCCGTCGACGTCCAGGGCGGCCGCGCCGTCCAGCTCGTCCAAGGAGTTGCCGGTTCGAGCAGGCCTTCGGCGACCCCGTCGAAGCTGCGCTGAACTGGCAGAGCCGCGGCACGGAGCCGCGTGTGGATAGCCGCGAAGGTGTGGCTTACCGCCGCGTGTCGGCCACGACGGAAGCGACGTTCAGCGGTCGAGGTCGGCCAGTACCGCCCCGATCGTGTCGATGCCCTCGGCGGCGATCGGGTCCAGCACGAGCTGCAGGTGCTTCGCGCCCGCGGCAGCCAGCCCCCGGATGTGCTGCCCGAGGTCGTCGGGGGTAACGGTGGTGACGCTGGCGTCGTACGTCTCACCCATCAACCGGCCGCGACCGCCAGGAAGCGTGACCAGGACCGCGGCGGTCCCATCGACGGTCCGCCCCTCCGGAATGAACGCGTCGACCTCGGCCTTCACCTGGGCGAACTTTTCGACTGAGTTGTCGAAGACGCTCCACCAGACGTTCCAGCAGTCGACGACCGGCAGCCCGATGCTCAGCATGCGAGGACTGTTCGACCCCAGCATGATCGGCGGCCCGCCCTCTCGGACCGGGCGTGGGTCCAGCACGCAGTCGTCGGCATCGTAGAACTGGCCGTGGAACGTCGTCCGACCCTCGCGCAACAGCGGCGCGATGATCGCCAGCGCCTCCTCGAAGCGCGAGACGCGCCGGTCGTAGGGGAAGCCGAAGGCGTCGAACTCACGTCGGTTCCAGCCCGCGCCGAGTCCCAGGATCAGCCTGCCCCGCGAGATCGCGTCGACCGTCGCGGCCTGCTTGGCCAGCATCGCGGGAGCGTGGAAGCCCGTCGACGCCACGAGCGGCCCGATCTCCACCCGTTCGGTCGCCGCCGCGATCGCGGCGAGGGTTGTCCACGCCTCGTACGGACCCCGTGTCGACCCGTCCGGCAGGTCGTAGACGAGGTGGTCCCCCACCCAGATCGAGTCGTAACCGGCCGACTCTGCTCGCCGCGCAAGGTCGAGGTACTCCGGCCACGGCACGAACCTCTCCACCTCGGGCAGCTGGACACCGACCTTGCAGGGGCGCGTCATGAGCCCAACCTAGACACCGAACCCCGTCTCGACCGCTCCTCACAGTCATAGCGCCGCAGAGGACACAGCGGCAGTCTGCTGTCGCGGCCAGAGCACCTATCTCCTAAGGGCGGCGCACCGGGCGCCCGGAATCGGGAGTAATCATGTCCATGCCCACCCTAATGAGCCTGGTCGACTTCGTCGCGTCAGCACCCGAACTGCACTTCACCAAGGCCGGCGCCGAGTGCTGCCGCATGCGAGTCGGCATCGAGCAGTGGCGCAAGGAGGTCGACGGGAGCTTCACGAAGCTCGACCCGACCTTCCACGACATGGTCGCCAAGCCCGAACCATTGCAGGTGACGTTGCGGCGGTCAGCCAGGCACTGGTCGTGCTCGATCGGCGCCACCGGAACACCCCCGACTGGGAGTCGCTCGGTGGCTGCGATCGGCTCGGTTGGGCGGCACTCGCTACGGCGCTCGACGTCAGCCTCGGGCAGCCCGACTACAGCGTCGACCAGACCGGCTGGCGCCCGCGGACCAACCCGATCCGTGGATCGGCCAAGCCGGGAGTCCTCGGAGTGCTCCAGGCCGAGCACAACCTCCTGGTCCGACTGAAGTCGTTCACGAACGCCATGAACCTGCGCCTGATCGTCGACTCCCAGCGCCTGCTCACCTCGCAACTCATTCCGTACGCAGAGCGGATCGACCCCGAGCTGGCCGAGCAATGGCGAGCCCGCACCGCGACGTACTCGCGGATCCAGCGCGAGCTCCGCAACGTCGGGGGAACATTCGGCAATGGCGCCGGCGCCACAGCAGAGGCCGCAAACGCGGTCAGCCGAATGAAGGCGTTGCCGTCCGACACCGTGATCGAGCCGCGGATGCTCGGTGGCCTCCAGACCCTCTTCCGCCGCATCGATAAACGCGTCAGCGATGTCCTCGAAGCCGGTGTCGAGCGCGGGGCATTCGTCCAGTGTGTGACCGTCCCCCGACTGGTGAGCGGCGACGGACGGTTGGTCCACCCGGTTCGCGAGCGCTTCGTGCCAGTCGCCCGCGCGGCCGGCCTCGAGGTCATCAGAACCGCACGTGAGCATCTGCGGCCTCTGGCAGAACCTGTCGTGGGGTCGCCGGGTGCGAGTCGGGTCGATCTCCATGCCGCCTTCATCCACCGTCCACCCGAGAAGGGAGCGCAGTCCGATGTCCCAGGTCTCTAGCGCGAAGGCGTCTCTACCCGCTCCACGCCGAGGGAAGGAGCGGCGGTTGTCTGTCGAGCACGCTCCGTGCGGCGCCCGAACCGGGGTCAGCACAAGGTCGTGCCTTGGTCCCGCGATCGGGTGCTCGCCGTGCGGGACGAGTTGCCGGCGCGCTACCAGCTCATGGCGGAGGCTCTTGTCAGCCTGATCCGTGCCGACATGGCGGCGGGCGACCTCCGCCAAGACCTCGACGCCGACGCTTCCGTGAGCCTCCTGCTGGGGTCTACCTGGCGGAGCTGGTTCGGCGCGGCCGCGTCGACGACGGGTTCGCCGAACGCTGCGTGGAGCTGATGTGGGTGGCGATTACCGGAGGCTCTCTTACTGGATCGTAGAGCCCTGTCAGCCGCCGGTCGGGGTCGAGGCGGGTCAACAGTGCGTCGCCGATGCTGCGCAGCTGCTTGAGCTGAGTGGGAGTGAGAGCGTCGACGACGCTGCGGCGGACGGTCTCGACGTGTCCCGGCGCGGCGGCAACGACGGCATCCCATCCCGCCGGAGTGAGCCGGGCGTTGGTGGCACGGCCGTCCTCCGGGCATGGGAAGCGCTCCACGAGGCCGCGCCGCTCGAGCCGGTTCACGACGTGTGAGAGACGGGACAGCGTGGCGTTGGTGCGCTGGGCCAGGGAGGTCATCCGCAGCGTGCGCTCGGGCGCCTCAGAGAGCATCGCGAGGACGAAGTACTCGAAGTGGGTCAGGCCGGAGTCGGCGCGCAACTGTGAGTCCAGCACCGCCGGCAGCAGCTCGACGACCGCGATCAGCCGCAGCCACGAGGCCTGCTCGTCCTCCGTCAGCCATTCGGTATCCATGGGCCCAGCGTAGCCGATTAGTTGACGCAACAACTAAAGGATGTAGAGTGTTACTTGAAGCAACAATCAAATGCGGGATTCCCGCCTACACCAAGGAGCACCTCATGGCACACCTCTCAATCCTCGGCACCGGCAACATGGGCCAAGCCATCGCCGCTGTCGCCGCCAAGGGCGGCCACACCGTCCAGCTGCTCGGCGCCGACGACATCGCCGCCCCCGTCGCCGGCGACATCGTCGTCCTCGCCGTCCCTTACCCGGCCATCCCCGAAGTCATCGCCCAGCGTGGCGAGAGCCTGGCCGGCAAGATCGTCGTCGACATCACCAACCCGCTGAACTTCGAGACCTTCGACTCCCTGGTCGTGCCCGCCGACAGCTCCGCCGCCGCGCAGATCGCGGCCGCTCTCCCTCAGTCGAGCGTGGTCAAGGCCTTCAACACCACCTTCGCCGCGACGCTGGCGGCCGGCACCGTAGGCCCGCTGACCACCACCGTTCTCATTGCCGGCGACGACGCCGACGCGAAGTCGACCCTGGCGGGTGTGTTCACCTCCGGGGGCCTGGACGTCATCGACGCCGGGTCGCTCAAGCGGGCCCGCGAGCTCGAGGCGGTCGGCTTCCTCCAGCTCACCCTCGCCGTCAACGAGAAGGTGTCCTGGACCGGCGGTTTCGGCATCGCCGCCTGACGCATCACTCCCCGCTCCACTCACCGAAAGGACCACGCGCATGACAATCAACGCCGTCCGCCTCAACCACGCGGTGCTCTTCGTCGCAGACCTCGAGCGCAGCCTGGCGTTCTACGAGGCGGCCTTCGACATGGTGGTCGTCGCGCGAGAGCCCCGCGCCAACGCGGCGTTTCTGCGCCTGCCTCGCTCCGGCAACCACCACGACCTCGGACTCTTCGGTGTCGCGGCACAGCAGCCCCGCCCGCGCGGATCGCTCGGGCTCTACCACCTGGCGTGGCAGGTCGACACAATCGAAGAGCTCGAGGAGGCGCGGCGCACGCTGGCCGACCTCGGCGCGCTCACCGGTGAGTCCAGCCACGGCGCGACCAAGAGCGTCTACGCCCACGACCCCGACCGCAACGAGTTCGAGGTGATGTGGATGCTCCCGAAGGCGCATTGGGGAGAGTACGAGAACGCCGCACCTGTCGAGCGCCTCGACCTCTCCGATGAGGTCACCCGTTGGGGCGGCGTCCGCACCGCCGCCGAGCTCGTCCCCGGGGACCGGGCGTGACCACGTTCGCGCCGCCGGTCGTGGCGACGTACGGCTCGCGGGCGGCGCGATCCTCTACGGCACCCTTCCGTTCGACGCCGGGGCGGCGGACTCGCCGAGCCGGTAGTCCCAGGTACGGGCCAGCGGCTCGGCCGGGACTACCTGGTCGGCGTGACGACGAGGCACCCGGCGAGGCGACTCTCCAGGTCCTGTGGACACCGATCGCGACGCTTTTTCTACTTCCGCCTCGGCGGCGTCATGCGGTACGTCGTGCGTCGGCTGCCCACCGACGCCACCGGCTAGTTGGGAAGGCGCGTCTTCGGCCCCGGTCGAAATGTAGGTCGTAGAAGCCAGCGATTTCCGCCCACATTGCAACGGGATTGGAGTACATGGGCCAGTGCCCGCTGAAGGGGATCTTGGCCAGCTCCACGCCGTGCTCCCTCAGGAGGGGCAGGTAGGAAAGTCCCGCGTTCTGTTCGCCGTACATGAACAGCCGGGGCAACGCCAGGGCCGTGAAGCGGGAGAGTAGGTCGCCGTGATTGGAGAGGTCGACCATGGACTCGAAGACGCTGCGGACCACATCGGGACGCACCCTCGACCGCACGTTCGAGGCATACAAGGCGCTTGAGAACTCCGGGGCGGGATGCGTCCGGGCAGCGAACTCCTCCAGGAAGACAGCTGGGTCGTCGGCCGGGTTGTCGATGATCTGGCGACTGAGGAAGCAGTCCTCAAGAGCTAGGTTGCCTTCGATGTTCACGAAGCTCAGCACCCGGTCTGGGGCGCGCTGCGCCAGCATGAGCGCCGTGAGTCCGCCCATTGAGTGACCGACGACGTGGAACTCCTCGATCGCCAGCCGCTGCAGCACGGCGTCCGCGACGTCGACGAGAAACTCAATCGAGACGCGCGAAAGATCGCTGCTCATTGAACGTCCGAAGCCGGGCGCATCGAAAGCGATGAACCCCCCAGCGGCGAAGTTCGGGATGTGCGCGAAGTCGGCGTAGTCCTCCTTGGTCGAACCAAAGCCGTGTAGGAACAGCACAGGGGCCTTCCGCCCGTGGCTCACGAGGGTGTCGAGTTCCAAGGAGGCGCCATTGACCTCCAGGGCGAGAGTCTGGTGATCCCACTTCGCCGAAGTTGACATGTCGTGCTCCTTCTGGAATTCGCCCACTCGTCGGCTCAACTTCCCTCCAGCCGCTGATCAAGCTTGTGCTGGGGATGGCCTCTCGACACTCGGTGAGGAGGATGGCGCTCCTGAGCCCGTGTGGTGCTCCGTTGGTTTGTCGGCGGACTCGTCAGCAGCGAGCGCATGCAAGGCCAGGGTCGAGTGCGCATAGGCGCCGCCGGCGCGCATTTCGACGGCCACCCAGATCGACTCCATGATCTCCTGCGCATCCGCACCTTCCCGGCTGGCCAGTTTGGTGTGCCCCTTGATGCAGTAGGGACATTGCGTGACGTGGGCAACCGCAACAGCGATGAGCTGTTTCGTCTTGCGATCGAGCGCGCCGTCTGCGAACACCGCGCGACCAAACTCCTCGAACGCCCTATGTGTTGCCGGCGCGAGTTCCCTGCGGCGGGCGGCCAGCGCGGGCGTGGTTGCGTGGTACACGGTCTCAGTCATCGGGGCCCTCCCGGGCACTCGCCACGTGGAAGCTGGTTCGAACGCGGATTGCGCATATCCGATCCTGACTCCCGACAGACGAAGGTGCAGGGGCGCCGGCCAAACAAGTAGGTGCACCTAGATTGCCGCTGACCGGCAATCAATGGCTGGCCCACGAATCGCCCTCATACACGCCATTCGCGTCCGTGGGCGGTGTGCGCCACCGCCTGCGCCGAGCGCATGGCTGGTGACGTCCGCGGCCTCCGGCGTACAGGGGGGCCTCGATGCTCACCCCGAACCAAGCTTGCCACTCGGCGTCGAGAGGTCGGGCAGGCTGATGAAGGACCATCTGCTCACTCATGGCACTCGCAGCTCCAGATCACCAGACGTCGTAGTCAGCTGGCGAAACTTGGAACCGTTGCGTTGGCCGCTCCGGACTGGGTTCCCGTAGCCAATCGGGCATGCCGGAGGGCGCGAGGGGGCAACGTCACGCGGTTGCGAGCACCCGCAGCGAACGCACGCCGGGCTCACCCAGTGGCTGTGTCAGCAGGATGCCGTCTGCCTCGATGACGCAGAGCCGGATCGCGACGAGAGGGTCGTCGCGTCGCGATGGATCTCGTAAGAAGTTCCTGCGCTACTTCTTGTCGCCGAACATGGGCGAGGTTGTCACTGTCTTCCTCGGCGACGTGTTCGCCGGGCCGATCGGGCTGAGCGGCGCGATGCAGTCGCGTCGTCCGACGAGGACTCTCTCGACCCGCGGTCGCAGCGGGCCACCCTCGATCTTCAATTCTGGTCGGCCCTTGCATTGCTTCGCGTCGGTTACCCAGATTCCGGCCTGGGTGATTGCGATGTGGTCGATGTTGGCCTTAGTGCCTGGGATTCGTCGGTCGTGTCGGACCGCGATCGAATCTGGCACGAGCGAGTCGAGCTGTGCTCCAAGGCGCTCTTCGCCGACGGCACCCGTCGCCCATGACTGCGTACTCTGCTTCTCCTCAGACAACGCCCGGCGATCACCCGAGCACTCCTGCGACTGACCTTCGAGACCTCCGGCGTGTGTGCTGTCCCTCGCTGACTTCTTTGGTCGCTTAGCCGCTGTGTTCTCTGACCTGCGCAGACGCGGACCACCCGACAGCTCTGTCCTCCGTTCGTCTTGACCGCGTCGCTCCGTTTAGACGGCCTGCGCTGGCACATGGCGACCAGCAGTCGCAAGCTACGTTTCCTCATGCCGCATCCTTTGATGTGGTGTCCGTCAGGTTGGGCAGCCGGCTCTTGGTTGGTGGCCCTAGGCTCGACTGGCCCTGAGTCTGGCTCCGGACTCGTTGGCGGTGCGTACAGGCGCGAGGTGGTCGGCCTGGCACGTGTGTCGGGCCGACCTCTCCAGGCGGCGCCCCTGTCTTCCCACTGCCTCGAGATCACTCGTCTGTGTTCTGTCCGCCGGCGTCCTCGTTGCACTCGATCTGCGGTGGCTCCTCCCCGGGGAACGCCATCACGTCGAACTCGGGAAGCTTGTGGCCGGTCATGTCGAAAGACAACGCCGACTTGTGCGTCTCGTTCCCCGCCGCCGTGCGGTAGCGATAGCCAGACCGTGACTGGACCCCCACGGTGAACATGCACTCATCGAACGTCACGAACTCGAAAACCGGCTCGAAGAGATCCTCCACGTCCTCTGCGGCGGCGCGAACACCCATTCGCAGCTCGCGCAACCGTTCCCGCTTTCCGGCGCGCGCCGACAGACGGCTGTGGGTCGTCGGCGTCGGCTCGCCTGTGACCGGGCGGTCGACGCTCTCACCGGGCTCGTTCTCGCACTCGCGTTGACCGAACGGCCGGTTGCGTCCCGTGAATGCCAGCACCTGGTAGTCGGGGTCGTCCCACTCGGAGGTGTCGATATCGAGCGCAGAGAGGTAGCGGTCTGGCTCCTCGGCCAGCTGGCCTCCGTTCGCGTCGTCGACCAGATAGCCCAGATCCTGGTGGTCGTGGCCGTACTCGGTGACAGGTAGCCAGGAGAGGCAGGACTCCCACTCATCGAACCGTTCGGTACCCGCTTCGACACGGCCGATCCTCCTCTCGAGCTTCCGGAGTCTCCGCTCGAGCCGGCGCAGGGCGGGCCGCGAGACCCGATCGGCCGCCGACGGCGGGGTGGGCACGACGCGGGCGTCCGCGCCGGTACCCGTCGGATCGGGCGCTCTGCTCAGGCACCGACGGGCACGTGAGGCCTCGAGATCACTCGTCTGTGTTCTGTCCGCCGGCGTCCTCGTTGCACTCGATCTGCGGTGGCTCCTCCCCGGGGAACGCCATCACGTCGAACTCGGGAAGCTTGTGGCCGGTCATGTCGAAAGACAACGCCGACTTGTGCGTCTCGTTCCCCGCCGCCGTGCGGTAGCGATAGCCAGACCGTGACTGGACCCCCACGGTGAACATGCACTCATCGAACGTCACGAACTCGAAAACCGGCTCGAAGAGATCCTCCACGTCCTCTGCGGCGGCGCGAACACCCATTCGCAGCTCGCGCAACCGTTCCCGCTTTCCGGCGCGCGCCGACAGACGGCTGTGGGTCGTCGGCGTCGGCTCGCCTGTGACCGGGCGGTCGACGCTCTCACCGGGCTCGTTCTCGCACTCGCGTTGACCGAACGGCCGGTTGCGTCCCGTGAATGCCAGCACCTGGTAGTCGGGGTCGTCCCACTCGGAGGTGTCGATATCGAGCGCAGAGAGGTAGCGGTCTGGCTCCTCGGCCAGCTGGCCTCCGTTCGCGTCGTCGACCAGATAGCCCAGATCCTGGTGGTCGTGGCCGTACTCGGTGACAGGTAGCCAGGAGAGGCAGGACTCCCACTCATCGAACCGTTCGGTACCCGCTTCGACACGGCCGATCCTCCTCTCGAGCTTCCGGAGTCTCCGCTCGAGCCGGCGCAGGGCGGGCCGCGAGACCCGATCGGCCGCCGACGGCGGGGTGGGCACGACGCGGGCGTCCGCGCCGGTACCCGTCGGATCGGGCGCTCTGCTCAGGCACCGACGGGCACGTGAGAGACGGAGCATCACCAGGTCGGGTCGTCCCGACTCGACGTGGCGCACCAAGGCGGTACGGGTGTCCAGCCCGGTGCCGTCGCGTTCGTCGTAGTGGAATCCCCACCTGTGCTGGCGGTCACCGATCTGGTCGACGCCGACGTGGGAGATGCACTCGAACCACCTGTTCATCCGGTTCATGGTGCGCTGGTGGGCGCGGACCTTCCGCTCCAGGCGCGCGATGCGGTTCCGGAGCGCCCCGAGGCTGCCGGCTCGCGCGGACAGGCGTTCCTCCGTTGGTACAGCGCGAACACTGCTGGCCGGCGGTCGCGGGGACGGGAGCGCCGTCGGCGCGCGTACTTCGCCGGCAGGGATGGCGTCCGCGACGTTTGAGGCTCTTGCACCCTGCACCAAGGCGCCGACCATGATGACCGTCGCCGCCGCGGCGACCCACCGGCGGTTCACGGCTGGACCCCGACCTGTACGGCGCCGATGTCACACGGAACCCCGGTGTCGCGCAGGTTTCCGAGTTGGTCGCGTGCGAGTACCTCGTCCCAGTCCAAGTCGTCGAGAAGCTGTCCTGCCGGCACCGCAGCCGGCAGCGGCGGAGCACACTGACCGGACGGGATCTGTGCCAGAACCGGGCTGCCAGGCAGCGGCCACATGACCAGGAAGGGCAGCTCTTCCCCGAGCGGCGCCAAGCGAGGCCCCGCCTCGTCGATGAGGTCGTCGTCCCCGTCCATCCGGCAAGAGGTGTCGGTCACGAAGTTGAAGCCCATGGATACCGCGTCGTAGACCCGGCAATTGATAGAAGTCCGCGGAGTGTGGCCCGTCTCCGGTTCGAGCCCGCCCGCTGGGCCGATGATCGAGCCGAAGGAGGTGAGCCGGCCACCGAGGCCGAGGTTGGCTGCCACCGAGGCGCTGTTGGTGCTGAGCGTGGAGTTGAAGAGAGTGACGTGCCCAGCCGCGTCGATCCCGCCACCCTCGCCCTCGGAGTAGTTCTCGGCGATCGTGGAGTTGACCACGAACAGGTTGCCCCGTGCCCACACGCCGCCGCCGACGTGGGCAACAGCCGCGTTGTGCCCGATGGTCGAGTTGACGACCAACACATCCGCCTCCCCAGATACGGCGCCACCGCGGTCATCAGCCCGGTTCCCTCTGAAGGTGGAGCGCACGATCGCGACGTCGCCCTCCAGGGTGAAGATCGCACCGCCCGGTCCATCAGCAGCACTGCCGTCGACCGTGCTGTCAATCACGGTCACGTCACCGGCTTCATCGGTGTACAGCGCGCCGCCGTCGCCGTCGGTGGTGTTTCCGTCGAGGCGGGTTCGGACCGCGAGTATGTCGCCGGTCGACCCGATGGCACCGCCTGAGCCGTCGACTAGGTTGTTGCTGAGTACCGAGTCGTAGACCTCAACCCCGCCCCGGCGGGCGTACACGCCACCGCCGTCGTCGTTGGCCAGGTTGCCCGTGATCCGGGAGTCGATGACCGTGGCCCGGCGCATCGAGAAGACCCCGCCACCGGGTTCCTCCGCCAGGTTCTGCGTGATCGTCGAGCCGACCACCTTGATCTCACCGCGGGTGGTCACCGCTGCCCCCGGCCCGTCGCTGCCGCCCCGGCTCAGGGAGATGTCGCGTAGCTCGAGGTAGCCGGTGCCGTCCTGGCGAAGCAGCCGCTTCTCAAAGCAGACCTGCCGCACGAAATGACCGTGACCATCGACCACCATGGGATACGGCGACTCCCGCATCGGATCTCCCAACCGACAGTTCCGCAAGAAGATGTCGCCCGTCAGGTCGATCCGGGTCCTGGTGGGGTTGCTCCAAGCGCGCCTGAGCTCACCCTCCGTGTCGATGCCGGGGCCGTCCACGACGACCTGGGCCGGGGCTTTCGCCGCGGCGGCGGCTCTGGCCTCCGCGCGATCCCTGGCCCGAGCAATGACAGCGGACACGTCCCGTTCGGACGCTGCCGAGGCGTTCGTGACAGGCGCTGCTCCGGTTCGCGGGGCTGAACCGAGCACCGCCGCCAGGCACGCGACCACCAACAACGCCAACATCGCGCGCGCCGCTCGCGCGCTGGGGACTCGTGACGTCAGATGCGATCCGTCCATGACTCTTCCCAACTCGCCGTGACAGCCAACGTCGAGCCCGAGAGACTTACCGCCGACGACCCACCGGACCATTCAACTTCTGGGTCCGAAACTGACGGCGAACCAGCTGCACAACGCAGACTGTGATGTCCTCGGCATCATCACTTGGGCACGGCAGGGTTGCAAGAGGAACGGAGCGTCACCCGGATCGAAATGGGCGAGCACCCAAGAACCGCGCAAGCGTGGTCCGCTCAGGCGCGAACACCTCGAGAGGCACTCGCGAAGGGCGCCTGCACCATCGAGGTCCGGGAGGTTGCCGAAGGCGGGCGGAATCGCACCCGGAACGAGGAGTGTCCTACCGCCCCTGAGAACAGTCAGGGAAGCTGCGGATTCACAACCGACGTGGGGTCGGGCGCGAGCGGCAGCACCATCGCGACCTCCCCGGCGCCGTTCCCTTCGTTGGCAGCACGAGCCAGCCGGCGTTCGGATGTCGGCCGGAACCCAAACGCGCTGGCGAACGCGACCGCGGGGCCGTTGTCCGAGCCCACCCAGAAGTACAGTCGTCTGCGTCCTTCGGCGACCGCCTCCTCTGCCGCGGCCCGCACGAGACCCCACCCGACGCGGCTCCTCCGAGCCTGAGGGGGCACCCATAGACCGAAGATCTCGCCGTCCTGAGGATCCTTGTCGTGGATGCCCAGGCCGACTAGTCCAGCCGTCGTCCCCTCACGCTCTGCCATGAGCCACCGCTCTCGACGCATCCGCTCCCGCCAAAATGGCTCGTTGTATTGCACCTCCTCGTCGTACTTGGCGACAAAACTGTCGGGGGACTCGCGCAGCGCCTCCAGCCGAAGGTCTCGACAAACCTGCCAGTCCCCCCTTCACTGAGCACACGTGCGCGGCTGTCCTTCATCACGCCATCGTGGCATAGGCCGCGGCTCCCTCGGCGCCAACGTATCCACGAGCGGTCACTGCCTGGAGCCGCGATATTTGCTGGCGCCACTTTCCCTTCCTGCCTGTCGACCGCCACAAGAGCTGGCGATCGACGCGGATCCTCCAATCCCTTGCGGACCTGCCTTCAGCTCCCGTGCGTTGCGCCCGCCAACATGGGCAGCGTGCCCATGTCCGTCAGGCCGTCATCTCCTCGGAGAAGACAGCCGAAGCTCTGGCACGCATAGGGCACAACCACCCGAAGATCGGCGCTCCGCGGTGGACACAGCCGAACACGCACGAGGGGCCTTATGCAGCGTTTACGCTGGTCAGAGCCACTTTCAGTGCGTATGTCCGATCGAGATCTAACCGGGCGCTACCGCCTTTCGGCGGCGGTGCGTTAGCTGCAGATTTCGAATGGTCATGCGCCGCACACGACCTCGGGAGTGCGGAGTGACAGGGCCGATGTCCGTCGGCACTCACGAGTCACGACACGGGCCGGCCAAGGGGTGCGGCGTCCGACCTGCCCGGGAGGGGAAGCCGCAAGGAGAAGGGCAGCGGTCACGAATCGTCGCCGCGTCCTAGTGTCCGTGCGTCGCAACCGCGGTTCGGCCTCATCCAGGGTGGAGATCAACTCCCGGGGGGATGGCACCGCCGTCGTCCTGCCACCGCAGTAGCTGTTTCACAGGGACGGTGCCGTCGTCGCGGGTGGTCGATTGTTCTGTTGGCTGTGCCAGGGGCGCATGTCTGGGTTCGGTGCCGTCGACATTCGTCGTGAACTGTTCGCCGTTGAAAACGATTGCGCCGGAATCGAGGCCAAGCCTCTGGGTGGTGAGCATCGATGTCTCCTCTCGAAACGAACGCCAGGCGGCTCTCTGGCCTGGAACCGACGGCGCCTCACTGGTGAGACGCCGCCGTGCGTGATCAGGAATTAGCGGATCAGGGTCCGCGGTGCGCCTAGCCGCCCGCGCCGGATCGACGCTTGAACCGGACGCTATGCGGGTCACCACTTGTGCATGGTCCCGTTGGCGATGTTGTCGTACATGCCGATGTGCGTGTAGAAGTTCATCGCGCCGAAGAGCAGGAAGACCACACCGCCGACGACCCAGGCGCGGACAACCCAGCGCAGCAGCTGGGGCCGGTTTGTCAGCAGCGCGATTGCGAAGAGCAGCGCGCCGACGGCGACCACGCCCCACAGACCGCCGAGGAACAGGGCCTCGATGATGGGCAGGTGGCCGAACCGACCACTGATGGGCTCCTCGGGCGGGGCGGCACCGAGCTGGAACCGGACGAACGTGACGGCCAGGGCCGCCATGGCCAGACCCAGGGCGCCGACGAAGATGCTGATCGGCTTCAGCGCTGCGAGGGCGCTTGTCCGGGCCGCCTCGACGTCGCCGGCGAAGAGCGTCCTGTTGCGCCACAGGTACACAGCGGCAAGGAGCAGCAGGGCGCCGAATCCTGCCGCCGGCTGTCCGAAGGCGATGTTGGCGTACTCGAAGCCGCCGCCGCCGAAGGGCCAGGTCACCGTGGTGTGTAGTCCCAGAGCCAGCAGGAGCAGGCCGGTCAGTCCGAAGAATGCCGCCCAGCCTTCACTATCGATTCGCTTGCTACGGATGAGGTCTGCGAGGAACCACGCGAATCCCACCAGCCCGGCACCTGCCGTGATGGCCACCAACTCGTTGTAGACGATCACGTCGTCCACCCTCCTTCTCTGCCGCCGGTACAACCGGCGGCCTTGTGATTGACCTAGAAATGACTGTTGTCACGCCGGCGTGCGAGGGCCGCCGGTTCGCTGGTTCGCCGGCCGCGTTGTTGGACCGGGAGGGACGTCGGAGCGCTTCGTGGGCCGGGGTCGATCGCCCTGTGCTTCTGGGGCGGGCACGGCCCGATGGGCTCCGAGGCGGATGATGTCGGCGCCGATGAGGGTGCCGACGGTGAGGATCGCGAGGATGGCCACCGCCATGGCGACCAGACCGAGGACATGCTCGTTGACTGTCATGATGGACCTTTCCGTCGTCTGTCTATAACGGAACGCTACGTGTAGCGTAGTCATTCCGAGAGGTGGGTCACATGCCGTCAGGCACGTCCACGGGCGAGAGCCTCGCCCCGGGCCCGGGCCGACCACGCCGGCAGGAGACCGACCGCAGCATCCGCGAGGCCGCGCTGTCCCTGCTCCGCGAGCGGGGGCCGGCTGCCGTGACCGTCGAGGCGGTGGCCGCAGAGTCCGGGGTGGCGAAGACGACCATCTACCGCCGGTACGCCGATCGCGAGGCAGTGCTGCGCGCGGCGCTCGGGGCGGCGATCGGCACGCCCGGTGAGCCGACGGGGACCACGCCGCGAGAAAGGATCCAGTGGGCACTGGGCCAGGCTTGGTACCAGATGGCCGAGGTGCTCGGTCGGGGCGGGCTGTCCGCGATCCTGCAGGACTCGGACCCGCGGTTCACCGATCTCTTCCGCAGCGCCCTGAGTCCCTACAGCGATGCGCTGGTCGACCTGATGCGCTCCGACATGGCGGCCGGCAAGCTGCGTCCCGATCTGCAACCGGAGACGGTGGTGAGCCTGTTCATCGGCGCCTACCTCGGCGAGCTCGTTCGTCGGGGTCGGGTGGATTCAGGCTTCAGCGAAAGCGTGCTGGACCTGGTGTGGATGGCGATGACCGCCGAGTGCCCCCGGGAGTAACGTCCCACGCTGTGCATCGCATTGTTCTGATGAGATTGAGTCGCCACCGCGCGGCTCCCTGCGGTGCTGATTTTGCCATTGCCTCCCAGCCACAGAGAGTTGGATCCTCTGTGACCGAAGGACGCCGACCGCCTGGAGCGTCAGGCTCAAGGCTGTCTCACGAGCTTCTTGTTTGAGAACTCGTCGAGCCGATGGACGAGTCATTCGCGAGCGCGACGGCTTGGTCGGCCGCGGCCACTTCTCGACACCGTGCGGGGTCAGGGGTTCTGCTATTTCCGTCATAAGTTCGGGCTCGGCCACCTCCTCGCCAGATCTGTTGGCCACGCGGTCAAGCGGGTGTTCGCTCTCGCGGCGGGGCGAATGCAGGCGTCCACCGCCGTCGGCGGCGTCGTGGGCACGCGAGGGACTGGCTGATCCTCCAGGAATCCTGCAACGGACGTCTGTCATAGGCAGGCGAGACAAAGTCGAGGCGTACTCATACCGAGTGTCTTTCCGCGGGAACGTTGCTATGGTCACGGCCATGGAGGGGAACGTGGTGCTGCTGTCGGCGATGACGTCCGACTGCTGCTACCTGCCCTCCCACGTGCCGTCTGGTGCTGCGCTGCTCGCCGTGGAGCTGGGCGAAGAGGCCCGCGGCATCCGTGGTCTCGACGTGCTGCGTCGCAGCGTCGACCGCGCCCCGCCGGCCCAGTCCTGAGCTGAATTTCCCTGGGTGTGCCGCGTAGCGGCGGACCCGTTCCTTCACGCACCCCGGAGGCCCCGGCTGCGTGACGTTCCTCAAGGACTGAGCCATGACCACCAACACTGCCCGCAAGGCCACCCACCCCACACCTGAGCCCCTGTCTGCACCGATCGAGGAGCCGGAAGCGAATCTGTCACTGGCCGGGGGTCCCACTGCCCGGCTGGTGACCCTGCCCCAGCCCCGGGAGGGACATGTGACGACACCCGCCGGCGTGGAAGATCGCCTGTCCCTTCTCGAGGCAGCCCGCCAGGCACAGCTCGACGCGCTCCCGCAGATCACGCCAGGCGACGTGGTCGCGGCCGCGCACCGCAGTACCGTGGCGCGGATCCTCGAGCAGGTCCGAGCTGCTCAGCGCCGCCTCAGTGACGGCGTGTACGGCCTCTGCGCCGGCTGCGGAACGGGGATCCACCCCGAACGGCTCGAGCTGCGGCCCTGGTTGATCACCTGCACGGGGTGTGCGTCGACCGACCGCCCCTAGAGTGCCAGATCCGCGCGGCAGAAGGTTGAGTCTCATGCCTCAGCGCATCGCCGTGGTCGGAGACGGGATGGTAGGCCTCTCCACCGCCTGGTTCCCTCCATGACTGGACATCACACCCGGGACAACTCGTCAGGATCTGGGCAGCGGAGCGACCTTGACGCAGCAGAACCCGGGTTGGGGTTCCAGGCGAGCCGACATGCACTCGATGTGCAGGCCGTCGATGACGCCTTCCACGAGCGCGAGGTTCATGCCGCAGACCAGTTCGGTGTGTCCGGTGGCGAGCCTGTCGAAGGGGCAGTTCGTCAGGCACACGTCGTCGTCCATCTGCCGCGGCTCGTACCCGTGGTCGGCGAGCACCTCGACCAGGCGCGCGGTCATGGCCGCCCGGCCTGCCCCACGAGGCGGCGTGCGCTCGCTGGCGATCCCTGACCCCGTAGCGTGCGCTACTTGTTGCACCACCTCCGCAATCGGGGTTCCTTCGCGTGCCGACTGGTCGACGGCTGCGGCGAGGACCTCTCCGGCGAGGTCGTAGCGCCGTTCTGGCAGGGAGACCGATAGATTGCGGGACGAGCGGCGGTAGAGCTTCGAGGGTCGCCCGGCTCCGGGGCCGGTGCGGCCCGTGAGCCGCCGGTACTCGACCTCGAGCAGGCCTTCCTCGACGAGCCGGTCCAGGTGGAACTTCACCGAGTGCACCGGAATGCTCATATCGTCAGCGGCCTGCTCGCGGCTGACCGGTGCGGTGGCGGCGGCGACGTAGCGGTAGAGGGCGAGACGGGTGGGCTCGGCGAGGGCGCCGATGCTGGTCACCCGTGCGTGCAGGTCCTCCACGACTCTCACCCTCCCGACCGTCGACCCCTGACGTCGCACTGTTTCTAACGTAAACAGAGTACCCTGTTAGAGGTGCAGGTGATTCATCATGGAGCGAGTCCGGGCCACTGTCCCGACCGACCCGTCGGATCTGACCGAGTCGGTTGCGGCGCTGCTCCGTTGGGAGCTGGCGGGAGGCGTGTGGCGAGTGCTGGGCCGTGACGCGGACGAGGTGACGATGGGGCTGTTCACCTGTGACGCCGGTGAGGAGATGGACCGGTTCACCTCGGCCGACGAGCAGCTGCTGGCGATCGTGGACGAGCGGAGGACCAGCGAGGACTGAGAGCCTTGCCCAGCTCTCTCGCGACTTGGACGGCCGCCTAGGGCGGTGGGTCGAGGAGCAGACTCAGCAGGGACTCGGCCTCCTCGGCGCACGCCCCGCATCCTTCTAGATGGGTTCGCATCCGGGGTTCGTCGTATGCCGGCTCGAGGACGCGTCGTTCGACGTACTCGTCCATCCGGGCGAAGCAGTCATCGCAGGAGAGGTACGGGCCGGTGTCAAGGAGGAGTCGGACCACCGTGTCGGCGGACAAGCGGCGCGTGGTGCTGGTCATGACGAGGTGGACCTTCCGTGTTCGGAAGCGTTGAGATACCCCTGGGTCACCATCAGTCGGCGCAGGCGGGCACGGGCATCGTGGAGGGTCTTGTACAAGGCGTTGCGTGTCGAGCCGAGCCGTTCGGCCAGTACGTCGATGGGCACGTCGTCGACCAGTAGCGCGAGCACGACCCTGCGTTGGTGCGGGCTGAGGCTGGTCGCGATGGCGTCCTCCAGCGCGCGGGCGAGGTCGGATGCCTCCGCCACGTCGGCGGGTGACGGGGCCCGGTCGAGCGCAGCAAGCTGGTCGGGAAGGGTGACCTCGCGGGTGCGCCACGCCTGGCGGCGGACCTCGAGGCCGGCCTGGAAGACGCCGAACTTGTAGGCCCAGGTACTGAACTTGCTTCGTCCCTGGAAGTCGTCCAGCTTACGCAGCACTGTCACCAGCGCCTCGTCTGCGGCCTGCTGGGCCAGATCCTCCAGGTCCCCCGGGCCGGCTCCGGGCAGCAGGTCGCGCAGACGCCACACCTGCCGGCGCGCTGCCCCGAGCAGCAACGTGTGGAGTCGCCTGTGTGCGAACAACTGGGCAGGCCCATCGACGGCGAGGTCCGCCACCCAACCCTCGTCCTCGTACGTGGGGGCCACGACTCCGACCACCTGGGTGTCGAGCGTCATGGGGCGAGGTCCGTGTCCAGGGGGGCGACGATGCGGACAGCCAGCAACGGCGGGCATCCGCGGTCGACGAGGTCGAGCAGGGCGTGCAGGTCGAACCTGCGATCTGCGGCCAGCCTCTGCGCGGTCTCGGCTGGGAAGCCGGCTTCGAGCAGGCGGCAGGCACGCCAGCTCTGGACGTCGAGCGGTGTTCTGTCGCTACAACGTAGGCGGCCTAGGTCTTGGAGGTGGTCCGTGGTCACGTCTTGTTGGTGTCGCTGAGCATGGGAGGTCTTACCTTCTCGGCAGTACGGGGTAAGAACCGGTCGCGACGTGACACCAACGTTGGCGTGACCCATTCCACCACCTCCACCCCCCCAGCGCCGGTCCAGGCGCTCGCTCCGGGGGCGGACTCCCGCGCGCTCGTCTTCGGCGCCGCGGTCTGCGCGGGCTCGGCCGGGGTCCATGCAGCGCTGGTGCTGCCGCACTCCCACGAATCGGCCGGCCTGGCTGCCGCGTTCGCAGTCTCGGCTGTCGCGTTGGGGGTGGGCGCGGTCGCGCTGGCGCTGGACTCCGGCCAGACCGTCACGACGGTGGTTGCTCTGCTCTTGGTCGGGGTGGCTACTGCTTATGCGCTCTCGCGCACCACCGGGATCCCCGGTCTGACTGTTCACCCTGAGCCTCTCGACGCATTTGGCACCGTGGTCTCCTGCCTAGAGCTCGCGGCTGCCTGCGCGCTGGTGCGGCCACTGATCCGAAGGAGCTCCTCATGACCCACCATCTGCTGGCCGCCCGACGCGGCTGGTTCCTGTCGCTGCTGGGCGCGGTTGCCCTGGCCACCGCTCTGACCACCGTCTCGGTCGGTTCCGATCACGATGCGTTGGCGACGGTTCCCGGCCACACCCACGCCCACGTCACCGCCGCCCATGCCGACTCGACATCGGCCCCGGCTCGTCGCACGGCGGCCCGGGCGGCCTTCCACGACGAGATGCGCAAGCTCTGGGAGGACCACGTCACCTGGACCCGACTCGCGATCGTCACGTTCGCTGACGGGTCCGGCGGCTTCGACGCCACTGCAGCACGCTTGCTGGCCAACCAGGTGGACATCGGCGACGCGATCAAGCCGTTCTACGGAAAGGACGCCGGCAACCAGCTCACCGCTTTGCTGAACGGCCACATCGGCATCGCCGTGGAGCTGCTGCAGGCCGCCCAGGCCAGTGACGACATGGCGTTCGAGCAGGCACGTGACGCGTGGTACGACAACTCCGACGAGATCGCCGACTTCCTCGCTGCCGCCAATCCGGAGTACTGGCCCCAGGACGCGATGCGGGCCGCGATGACGGCGCATCTCGACCAGACCCTCGCCGAGGCGGCGCACGAACTGAACGGCCAGTACGCCGCTAGCGTCGCCGACTACGACGAGATCCACCACCACATCCTGGAGATGGCCGACGTGCTCAGCGACGGCATCATCCGCAGCTTCCCGAACCGGTTCCGCTCCCGCTGAGCGGAGACCCTCCGCGCCGGCCAGGTCACCACACCCCCGTGGGGGCCTGGCCTCGCGCACCGGCGTGATCGAGGAGACGACATGGTCACCACCGCATTCGTCCTGTCCGGAGGCGGCAGCCTCGGGGCGGTGCAGGTTGGCATGCTGCAGGCGCTCGCCGCGCACGACGTCCAGCCCGACCTGCTGGTCGGCACCTCCGCCGGGGCCGTCAACGCCGCGTGGGTCGCCGGCCACGGCATGTCCCCCGACTCGTTGACCGAGCTCGCCGACGTGTGGACCGGGCTGCGTCGCGGCGACATCTTCCCCGTCGAGCCGCGTCAGTTGCTGCGCGGGCTGCTGGGGCGCAGCCCGGGCGTGGCTTCCGAGAACGGGCTCCGGCGGCTCATCAGGGCGCACGCCAGCATCGAGGACTTGACCCAGGCACGGGTACCGACTCACCTGGTAGCCGCCGACCTGCTCAGCGGAGACGACGTGCTGATCTCCACCGGAGACCTGGTCGACGCGGTGCTGGCCAGCGCGGCGATTCCCGGGATCCTGTCGCCTGTCGAACGTGATGGCCGCTACCTCGTCGACGGATCGGTGGCGCTGCACGCGGGCGTCGCCCAGGCCGTCGACCTGGGCGCCACGCTCATCTATGTTCTCCCCACCGGGGCGCCGTGCGCGTTGCCAAGGCCTCCGGGTTCGGCGGTCGCGGTGGCGCTGCATTCGTTGACCCTGCTCATCGCACAACGACTCATCCACGACATCGCCGGCCTGCAGGGAGCCGCCACGATCAAAGTCCTGCCGCCGTTGTGCCCGCTGGCAGTCTCGGCCGCGGACTTCCGCCACGCCGCTGAGCTCGTTGCTCGCGCTCGGCGTACCAGTCTGGAGTGGATCGGCTCCGGCGACATCGATCTCCCCGACCCGGAGCGGTTCCTTGCCCTGCACCACCACCGCCAGGAGGGCAGCGACGGCGAACGCCGAAAGGGGCCTGCCCTGCGACGTCGGAGAGCCTCGACTCCGAACCGAGCGTGACGTCATATCGCTCACTCCGGGATAGGGGCTGCGTGGGGTGGCTCGACGACCTGTTCTTGGTTTGCTCCGCGTAGAGCGAGGGCCGCCTGGACCAGGGCGGCGTGCGTCAGGGACTGTGGGTAGTTGCCCAGGTGCAATTGGGTGGCGGGGTCCATCTCCTCGGCGTACAGCCCAAGTGGACTGGCCAGTGCCAGTAGTCGCTGGAACAGTGCGTCCGCTTCGCGGGCGCGTCCGCTGCGTGCGAGGGCCTGGACGAGCCAGAACGAGCAGGGCAGGAAGGCACCCTCGGTGCCGGGGAGGCCGTCGCGTCCGGGCGGGTAGCGGTACATCAACACCGCTCCGGTGCCTAGCTCGCGGGCGACCGCGTCGATGGTGCCGCGGATCCGTGACGACCCGGGCGGGTGGAAGCCCAGCTGCGGCAGGATCAGCAGAGCGGCGTCGGTGTCTGTAGATCCGTAACTTCGCGTATAGGTGCCTGCATCCTCGTCGAAGCCTTGCTGTTCGATCTCGCTGCGCAGCGCCGCCCGCTCGATCTCCCAGCGCCGGGTGCGTCGGGCCGGGGTCCGATGGTGTACGGCGATCCGCAGGGCGCGGTCCAGGGCGAGCCAGGCCATCAGCTTGGAGTGCACGTGGTGGGTGTCGTCGGAGCGGACCTCCCAGATGCCGGCATCCGGCTCCCTCCATCGGTCCGCCACTTGGTCGGCGAAACCAGCCATGGTCCGCCAGGTCTCGGAATACAGCCGGTGTCCGGCTTCGCTGAGCCGCCAGGCCGCGTCGAGGACCCAGCCGTAGCCATCCAGCTGGTGCTGGTCGGCTGCCGCGTTGCCCCAGCGGACCGGGGCGCTGCCGGCGTAACCGGGCCAGCCCGCCAGCTCGCGTTCGGACCTCGGGTGCTTGCCGTGCAGGGTGAGCAGCACCGGGAGCCGGGGACGGTCGAGCCGGGTGGCGCTGAGCAGCCAGGCCATGAAGGCGCGGGCCTCTTCCTGCTTGCCGACCCCCAGAAAGGCGTCGATGCCGATGCTGGCGTCGCGCGGCCACGCGTAGCGGTAGTCCCAGTTCCGCACTCCGCCGAGCACCTCGGGAAGCGACGTCGTCGGCGCGGCCACCGGCGCCCCGGAGGGAGAGTAGGTCAACAGGCGGAGGGTGAGCAGGCTGCGGACCACCGCCTCCCGGTGAGGCAGCTCCGGATCGATGCCATCGCACCAGGCCTGCCATCGTGCCTCGTCTCCCTGGAGTGCTGCCCAGGCCGCCTCGGGGTCGACGTACACGAGCGGTTCCCGATCGGCCACGGACATCACGCAGGTGAACGGCTGGTCGGGTGTGATGGTCAACACCTGAGGTTCCGCGGGCTGGAGGGCCACGGCGGGGGACGTGCGCAGCCCTACGGCCAGGGTCGACCAGCTGCAGACCAGCACCTCACCTCGGTGCTCGATCCGCGGTGGCCGACGCGCCTCTCCTAGTCGTGGGTCGAAGTCGATGACGGCCTCGACCGGACCGTCCGGGGAACTGAGCCGGCGCACCAACATCGTGGCGGGGAGCAGCCGGCCGCCAACCTCGGCCACCATGCCCTCGGTAAGAGTCAGCCGGCCGCTCGCGGTACGCCAGGTCGTCTCAAGGGTCGCCGAATCACGCCGGTAGCGGCGGGAGACCACCTCGGCGGGGCCGCCGGGGGCAAGACGGAAGCTGCCGGCGGTCGCACCGCCGACCAACCGGCCGAACACTGGAGCACCGTCGAAGCGAGGGATGCACAGCCAGTCGACGGAACCGTCGGAGCCGACCAGCGCCGCCGTGCGGGTATCCCCCAGCAGCCCGTAGTCTTCGATCGCAACCGTCATCGCAGCGCCGCCTCACCGGGCGCCCAGGAGCAGACCCAGGGCGGCGCCGTAGGCGAGATGGGCGGCGAGGGCGACGAGGGGTGTCTGCCTTCCGTAGTTCAGGGCGAGGAGACCGGGCGGCTCCAGCACCGCGGTCGAGACGGGGCCGGCGCGCTCGGACGCCATCCGCGGATGGACGCCCACCAGCATGGGGATGAGGACCGTCAGGGCGACCGCGCCGTGGAGGACCCCGAGCAGGCCGCCGATCCACCAGGCCGCCTGGCCCAGGAGGGCGAAGGTGGCGGCATACCCGAGGGCAAAGCACTGGCCGAGCAGAAGATGGATCAGGGAACCGGCCACGCGGGCCCGATCGGGGTCCGGGGTGACGATGGTCCCCAGGATCAGGGGCAGGTCCAGCCGGCTCAGCCCGCTCAGCTGAGCGGCGATCATCAGGCCGGTGAGGACCGCTGTGGCCAGCAACCCGAAGACCGCCCATCCGACCCAGTCCACGTCGGTCCGCCTCAGCCGCGCGACGGTGTGTGCGACGGGGCCGGTGATCGGGCGTGCGTCTTCGGTTCCAGCGCGCCGAGGACGTGGCTGAACGATGCCTGGAACGCGGCGATGCCTTCGCTTTCGAGGGTGCGGCCGACGTCGTCCATGTCGACGCCGGTCCGCGCGAGAGTGTGCATAACCAGTTCAGCAGCCTCGACCCCGACGTCGATCATGCGGGCGAGGGTGCCGTGGTCCTCGAAGGCCTGCAGGGTGCTCTCCGGCAGGGTGTTCACCGTGTCGGGGCCGATGAGGTTGTCGACGTAGAGGGTGTCTGGGTAGCGAGGGTTCTTGGTCGACGTGGACGCCCACAGCGGCCGTTGCACCCGGGCACCCCGGTCGGCCAGCCGTTCCCATCGTGGGCCGGCGTGGGCCTCGCGGAAGAGCTGGAACGCGAGCTTGGCTTGCGCAATCGCCGCTCGGCCCCGCAAGGCGAGTGCCTCGTCGGTGCCGATCTCCTCCAGACGACGGTCGACCTCGGTGTCCACTCGGCTCACGAAGAACGATGCCGCACCGCGCACCGTGGAGAGGTCCCTGCCGCGTCGGGCCAGGGTCTCCAGGCCCGACAGGTAGGCCTCGAGCACCTGGCGGTAGCGGGCCAGGGAGAAGATCAGGGTCACGTTGATGCTGCGGCCCTCGGCGACCATGGCCTCGATGGCGGGCACGCCTGCGGTGGTGGCGGGGATCTTGACCAGCAGGTTCGGTGCGTTGATGCGTTCGTGCAGGTAGCGGGCGGCATGCACGGTCGACTGGGTGTCGTTCGCGAGGTAGGGCGCCACCTCGATCGAGACGAACCCGTCGGCGCCCTCGGTGACGTCGTAGGTCGGCCGCAACAACTTCAGCGCGTCGACGACGTCGGCGATCGCGAGCTCCCAGTAGGCGTCCTCCAGGGTGTGCCCGGCCGCGGCGAGTTCGTGGAGCTGGTGGTCGTAGGCGCCGGAGGACTCGATGGCCCTGGCGACGATCGTGGGGTTGGCGGTCACCCCCCGCACACCGCGGGCGATGAGGCCCGCCATGGTGCCGTCCTGCAGGGAGCGCCGGGTGAGGTTGTCCAGCCAAGGACTCTGGCCGTGGTCTTCGTAGAGGCGGATCAGTTTCGTCATCGGTGCGGCTCCTGTTCCTTCACGCGCTGGTGGTGCCCGGGCACGGTGTTCGCGGGCGGTTGCGGGCTGCTCTCAGCCGAGGTTCCCCGCCACCTGTGCCAATGCCACGGACTCGTCGTCGAGGCCTGCCACCGCCCGCTGTCCGACGATCTGTCGGATCGGGTCCATGGCGTCCCAGTCGTTGACGTGCATCCCGGCCAGAACTCGACCCTCGCGCAGCCAGAAGGCCGTGAAGTTCCTCTTCTCGGGCGTGCCGCGCAGGACCACCTGGTCGTAGCCGTCCGGCCCGACGTTGCCGAGGTACTCCATGCCGAGGTCGTACTGGTCGGAGAAGAAGTAGGGCAGCCGGTCGTAGGACACGGTCTTGCCCAGCATGTTCTGCGCGGCGACCACGCCCTGGCCGATGGCGTTGTCCCAGTGCTCGACGCGTAACTGGCGGCCCAGCAGCGGGTGGTAGGCGTTGGCCACGTCGCCGGCCGCGAAGACGTCGGGCGCGGAGGTGCGCAGCTGATCGTCGACCACGATGCCGTTCTCGGTACGTAGGCCGGCGGCCACGGCGAGGGCGGTGTCCGGCGTCACGCCGATGCCGACCACGAGCAGATCGGCTTCGAGCGACGACCCGTCTGCCAGGGTGACGATCGCCAGACCGCCGTCGCTCTGGATGGCGGAGACCTCGGCGTTGACACGCAGGTCGACGCCGTGTTCCCGATGGAGCGTAGCGAAGGTGCCGGCGACCTCCGGTCCCAGGACGCGTCCCAGGGGCAGGTCCAGGGCCTCCAGGATGGTGACGTGGGCGCCCGCGCGGCGGGCGGCCGCGGCGACCTCCAGACCGATCCATCCGCCGCCGATGATCACCAGCCGTCGACCGACTCGCAGCCTCGACCTGATCAGGTCGGAGTCCTCGACCGTGCGCAGATAGGCGACGGGCGCACCGCAGTCGTCGGCCATCGCCAGGTGACGAGGTCGGGCACCGGTGGCGAGCAGCAGCTTGTCGTAGCCCTGCGGGACACCGCCGACGGTCACCGTGCGGTCGACGGGGTCGACCGTGGTGACCCGGGTGCTCAGCCGAAGGTCGACTCCGTGCGTGTCGTACCACCCGATGGGCTGGACGAGGGCAGCCTCGAAGCGGTCGTCTCCCATCAGGTACGCCTTGGACAGCGGCGGCCGCTCATAAGGCGGGTGCGGCTCGGCGCCGTACAGCACGAGGTGACCGTCGAAACCGCTCTCCCGCAACTCCTGCACGGCCCTGCCGGCGGCCAGCCCGGCGCCGACGACGACGAAGGTCTCTCTGGCCGTCACGGTCAGCGCGCCCGTCCGGGCCTGCGGGTCAGGGCGAGGAACTCGGCTCGTGAAGACGGGTCGGTCCGCAGCGTGCCCAACAGCGCGGAGGTGACCGTGCGGGTCCCGGCAGCGCGGACCCCACGCAGGCTCATGCAGGTGTGCTCGGCCTCGATCACGACACCGACCCCTCGTGGGGCGAGCTGGCGCTCGAGATGCTCGGCGACCTGCTGGGTCAGCCGCTCCTGCGTCTGGGCCCGGTGGCCGTAGAACTCCACCAGCCGGGCGAACTTGGACAGGCCGAGGATCCGATCCGCGGGCAGGTAACCCACGTGGGCCACCCCGACGAACGGCAGCATGTGGTGCTCACACATCGATCGGACCGGGATGTCCTCCACCACCACCAGCTCGTCGTACCCCTCGGCGTTGGCGAAGGTGGTGAAGTCGAAGCTGCCCGCGGTGAGCATCTCGGCATAGGCGTGGACCATCCGGCGGGGCGTCTCGCTCATGCCGGGGGAACCGATCGGTTGACCGAGGGCACGGAGCAGGTCGGCGGCAGCCAACTCGGCCGCCACCAGGTCGATGGGCGGCACCTCGGGAATAACCGGCGCACGCCAGGCCAACACGGTGGCCGAGGCGTCTGCGGTCGGGTCCTCCAAGACGCGCTGCTGGCTCACCGGACGTCCCTGTCATGGACGCGGTCAGAGACCGGTGTCGGAACCCCGGCTGCGGTGCGGGCGGGGGCGGCCAGTCGGGCGAGCGCAAGGGCAGCGACCAGGAGGCCGAAGTCGCGCAGGGCGATGTCGTAGTAGTCACCGATGCTGACGAGGTTGACGATGATGCCCAGCAGCCACGCTGCCACCACGTAGGCCCCGATGCTGGGTCGTACTGCCACCAGCACGCCGGCGATGATCTCGACCACGCCGACGGCCAGCATGGCCTGATGCGCGGACCCGGGGACGAGGTCGTTGATCCACGGAGCCAGGTACTGCTCCCAGTGGGTGAGGAGGTCGAAGAACTTGTCCAGGCCGAAGGCGATGGGCGCGATCGTGAAGACGGTGCGCAGCATCAAGTAGGCCTGCCGGGCGCCGGATGGGCTTGCCTCGCTGTGGGCGGCGGGGGCGGTGAAGAAGCGGGTGAGGGTCATGGGACCTGGGCCTTTCTAAAAGAGAGTTATGTAGACGTTAGACTGGGTAGCTTGTTGCGTCAATGCTTGTGTCTGTTAGACGCCGGGGGCCCGGAAGCGGCGGCACTAGCCGTGGCCGCGAGTCAACTCGTCCCAGTCGACGGCCGGGGGGTCGATGTGGGCACTGGCGAGGTACGGCAGGGGATCCTCTGCCGCCTCGGGGCCCACGGCCAGCCACGCCGCGAACCCACTCGCGTTCCGGTGCTCGAGCTCGTCGAGGTACATCTGACGCTCCGCGACGGCAGCGATCAGCCTGACCGCTGACGTGCGTCGTCGAGTTGACCTATAGCTGGCTCGCCACCGTTTGCACAGCTGCTCGTCGGTGAGGTCGCGCAACTCCGGTGGTGGCCGGAATTGCGCGGATTCGGCACTGCCGTAAGCAAAGGCACGTGCCACGGCGTCCAGCTCGGCGGCCGAGGGGGTGCGGACCGAACGCAGCCAGCGGCGGGAGGTGGTCACGGCGTAGGGCGAGCTGGCCAAGGCTCCGGCTGCGAGCAGGAGGACGCCGGGGCCCAGGAGGGACGCGTACCCGAAGAAGGCGCAGACGCTGATCCCTCCCACCAGTGCGCCGCCGGCCAACAGCCGCAGCCGACCTCCCATGCCGCGCTCCCAGTAAGCCTTCACCAAGCACATCGTCAGCAGGCTGCCGACGAGCCCGAAGACGACACACGTGGTCACCACGGCTGTCGGAGTCGCCGCAAACGCAACCAGTGCGCCGATCAGACCCAACGGGAGGCAGATGCTCAGCCACAGGATCCGATACGCGTTCATCGGATCCACCTCCTCCGCGATCAGGATCAACCAGTCGATCGAGCCGGCCGCTCGACGACCGAAACGTGGTCCCACGCTGCCGCAGTGGCCAGGGCGCCGTCACCGTCGGTAATCGGCCGACATCGCGCGAAGTCTCTTGCCGGTCACCGGCAATCGCGACGCGCGTTGCTGACGGTCGGCAGCCCGACGCGCCGCTTGTCGACCGGCGAGGAACCCTGACGGTCCGGCGATGACTCGGCATCCTGCCTGGAGGCGGCCGTCTCGGCATGCCCCGAGTCACAGGCCCGACAAGCCCACCATGGGAGGCGAGTGGTGATACCGACACCAGACGTGCGGTTGCGAAGGATCTACGACGACCCGGCCGTCGACGATGGCATCAGGGTGCTGGTCGATCGACGATGGCCGCGGGGAGTCAGCAAGGCTCGCGCCGAACTGGACGAATGGTGCATCCAGGTGGCCCCGTCGGATGCGCTGCGCACGTGGTACAGACACGATCCCGCCAAGTTCGATGAGTTCCGGTCCCGCTACCGCGAGGAGCTCGATGAGCCCGACCGGGCTACGGCGCTACGGCATCTGCGGATCATGGCAGCGCACGACCGTCTCACGCTGCTCACCGCAACCAAGCACCTCGAGCTGAGCCAGGCGGCGATCCTCGGCGAGTTGCTGAGCGCTAGCGACCCTGAGTGATCTTGCCGGGGTCCGGCAGGACCAGGTGATGAACAGTGACCGGTCACGGGCATCCCTTCGACGCTCGTCGCGCGGCAGAGTTCCGCTCGATCCGCCAGCAAGGTGGACGTCGACGCCAAGGTCGTCGACGTCGTTGCCGACTGCTTCGCGTCTTCCGGACCGGCGTCGGCGGCAGTGGAACGGAGAGAGAAATGACCTTCATGCTTGGACTTCTTGCGGTCCTCGGTGCGCTGGGAATCGCCGGTGCAGCGTTGAGTCTTCGCGTGGTCAAGGAGTATGAACGGGGTATTGTGTACCGATTCGGGCGGGTACGCGCAAAGCCTCTGCGCCCGGGCCTCGCCGTCCTGGTTCCGATGGTTGACCGTCTGCAGAAAGTCAACATGCAGATCATCACCCTGCCGGTTCCGGCCCAGGACGGGATCACCCGGGACAACATCACAGTCCGGGTAGATGCCGTCATCTACTTCAACGTGATGGACCCGGTGCGTGCGGCCGTCGACGTCCAGGACTACAGCGCCGCCATCGGGCAGGTCGCACAAACCTCACTGCGGTCCATCATCGGCAAGAGCGACCTCGACGACTTGTTGTGCGACCGAGAGAAGCTCAATCAAGGCATGGAGCTCATGATCGACAGCCCGGCTCTCGGCTGGGGCATCCACATCGACCGTGTCGAGATCAAGGACGTCTCGCTTCCCGACGGGATGAAGCGCTCGATGTCGCGACAGGCCGAGGCCGAGCGTGAGCGCCGCGCTCGCGTCATCACCGCCGACGGCGAGCTGCAGGCCTCCGAGAAGCTCGCGCAGGCCGCCGAGGTCATGGCCGAGCACCCGGCCGCCTTGCAACTGCGGCTGCTTCAGACGGTCGTCGAGGTTGCCGCCGAGCGGAACTCCACGCTCGTGCTTCCGTTCCCGGTCGAGCTGCTTCGCTTCCTGGAGAGAGCCACCCCGTCCCAGCAGGCCCGGACCGAGGACCCGCCGAGCGACGAGCCACCGACCGATCTCGTGGCCGGCCCCATCGTGGCACCCAAGCCCATGGTGAGCGCGGTACGCCTACCTGAACAGAGACTGAGCCCTGAGCGTGCTCCGCTCGGTTTCATGCCGGGGCAGTGCGGCTGAGCAACTGCGGAGGCCCGACCCTTACGAACGAGGACCTCAGGTGTATCAATGGGCGCACAGGAGCCAATGAACGGACGTGCGCGTGAGCAAGGTCGGATCCAAGCACTCTCACCCGGCGTCGGCCGGTCGGGCCCCCGTCCCGGATGAGGCGTGGCTGGTGCGCGTTGCCGACGCCGCCGGCGACGACGCCGGCGGCGTGTCGACCGAGTTCCTTGCCGGCTACCTGTCGTTGCTCGCCGACGCAGCAACAATCGGCCAGGCCCCCAAGCGGGCGGAGATCAAGGCGGTCCGACTGCAGGGCCGTCATGCTGCGGAGCGTGGGGTGCCCGTGGGGCGTTGCGTGGACCTCTACTTGTCCGCGGCTCGCCGTGTCTGGGCCGAGCTTCCCGCGGTGATTCGGCAGCGCGACAACCGGGCCGTGCGGGCCGCCGCCGAAGCGGTGCTGCAGGTCGTGGACGAGGCCGTGGCGGCCTTTGCGGAAGGCCATGCTGAGGCGGTCCGCGAACTCGTCCGGAGGGAGGAGGCCCTGCGACGAGAGCTCGTCGATGACCTGCTTCGAGGCGATTCCCACCTAAGCGAGCTCGTGGAGCGGGCCGAACCCTTCGGTCTCGATCTGACCCGCGCGCATCAGATCGCCCTCGCGCAGCCAGCCCGGAGGCTGCCCTCGATCGCGGCCGCTACCAGCGCTCTCGAGCGCGTCGTGCTGGATCGCTTCGGTGACCGCGATGTCCTGGTTGCCACCAAGGACGGCCTGGTCGTGGTCCTGGCCCTCGCGGAGGCGACGGGAGCCCCGGCCACCTCGATGGGGCAGGCCACGACGGGGAGCCTCGGCAAGACGATCCACAGCGAGCTCAGCCGAGTCCGCCGCGGCTCCCCGTGGCGAGTCGCGGTCGGACGTGCGCACCCGGGTGCCTACGGGATCGCCCGGTCATACGAGGAGGCTCGCGAGGGGCTGACCATGGCGACCCGCCTGCACCTCGACAGGCCCATCGTGGAGACACGCGACCTGCTGACCTACCGAGTGCTAGCCCGAGACCAACCCGCGCTGACCGACCTCGTCTACTCCGTCCTCCACCCGCTCCAACAGGCGCGCGGCGGTGCCGGCCCACTGGTCGAGACCCTGGCGGCCTACTTCGACTGCGGTTGTGTTGCGACCGCCGCCGCAGCCCGGCTCCACCTCTCAGTGCGGGCCGTGACCTACCGCCTCGGGCGAGTCAACTCCCTCACCGGGTTCGACCCGTTCGATCCGGCTCATCGGTTCACCTTGCAGGCCGCGGTCCTCGGCGCGAAGCTGCTCGACTGGCCCGAGCGACACCTCCCTGATTCGGTGACGAGCTCGTAGTTTCAATCCGGTCGGCGAGGTCGGCAGTCGGCAGACCTGGCAGCACATCGCACGACGCGGCAGCGAGGGTCGTGCGCCAGGTTGCCGACCCCGGGCAAGAGGCCACAGCCGAAGTTCGCCGGTACCGGCCATGTCCGAGCCACACGGTTCCGGGTCAGGCTGAAACGAACTTGGGGTATGCCCGCACACAAGCGGGTTCGACCGACCACTTCGAAGGGAGCCTCCCGTGGAACTGGCACACGCTGTGACGCCCGAACCCGCACCGTCGCCCACCGCGGACCGTTCGGAGCCCGTGACGGGATCAGATATCCGAGTGTTCCCCCAGGTCTTGGTCGCGCTCTCGTGTAAGTGGCCGCGAGTCGGCGCGCTGACCTCGACAGTGTCACCCGACGCTGGGGAAGGTTCGGGCTGGGACATCGTCGAGGAGTGGGGCCTGCAGTCGTTCCCGGCCAGCGACCCGCCCGCGAACTGGTGAATCGTTCATGACGCTTCTGCTCCTCTGACATCGACGAGGAAGGCAGCACCGATGAAGAGTGAACGCCCAGCGGCCCGAGTGACCTCCTCTGTCCTGTTCGTCTCGCGGCTGAACCCCTCCATCGACTTCTACCGCGAGGCCTTCTCCTGCACGGTGTCCATTCACGAACGTGACGCGGCCCTGCTGCTCACCCCGAACGGATTCCAGATCTACCTGATCGCACGGGGCAGCAGAGCCGAGCATGCCTCGGGCGGAATCGGGCTCCAGTACCTCATTTGGGCCGTGGACAGCGACGCCGAGCTGCAAAGGGTGGAAGAGATCCTCCGGGACCGTGTCGGACGCACCGACACCTACACCAGCGGCGGCGTGTCCTTCCTGTCAGCCCGCGACCCCGATGGCATCCGGATCCTGGTGGCCCACCCGAGCCCAGAGAAACGTCCGCGCGCCGTCGTGGGGGCTCACCTCTACGCGTGAGGTTGCCCGGCGCGGGACGCCGCCACCGGGCCCATCGTCCTTGCTGACCATCGGCAAAGATCGACGGCGAACGCGACCGACCCGCCGCCTAGCAAGCCTCTTGTCGCGGCGACACAGTGGTCCAAAAGCAGGTAGGGCGAACCGACCGACATCACAGTCAACCCACCCCCTTTCGACAGCGGATGAAGTGATCCCATGACCGCCTCCTCGACCGCCACAGCGCGGTCCCCGGAGTCCCTTCCGCGCTCACGCAGCCGCGGAGGGTCAGACGCGGGTTCCTCCGGCCATCATGGCCGGAGGAATCCGCGTGCAACGAGTCGGTTCGCCCGCAGCGACATGGTCGAGTTCACCGCAGCCGCCAAGTCGGCCCGGACGGCCCAGCGCGGTTTCCGGATCCACCAGCTGCAGCGGCTGGACGAGGTCCGCCCGGACCCGACGACCGATCACGCGCGGAACGAGGTCCACCGCGCCTTGCGGGAGGCGGCACGTTCCACGCTTGGCGAAACCGAGGCAGCACTGTTCAGGATCCAGCAGGGCACCTACGGGCGCTGTCCCCGATGCGGCGAGACGATCTCCATTGAGCGCCTCCGCGCGCTCCCGATGGCACCCCTGTGTGGACGATGCCAGCGCGCCACAGCCACACGCCCCGCGTAGGGGCGTGATCCCACGAGACCCGATCGTCCGCCGTCACCGCAAGAATCCGTGAGAGGAGACCACCACTGTGGCCATGCACCCGGAACGCAGCCCTCAGGCTGCTGGCGCCGTTGGCGTCCAGGCGCCTGACACCGATCCTTCCGAGACACAGGAGTGGCTTGACTCCGTCGACGCGGTGGTCGACCACGCCGGTCGTGTCCGGGCCGGCGAACTCATGCTGAGCGTCCTGAAGCGGGCCCAGCAGCGCCACGTGATCCCGCCGGGGTACGCCGTCACTGACTACGTAAACACGATTCCCGCCACGGCCGAGCCGGCCTTCCCCGGCGACGAGGACATCGAGCGCCGGATCCGGTCCTACGCCCGGTGGAACGCGGCCATCATGGTCCATCGCGCGCAGCGGCCGGGTCTCGGTGTCGGCGGGCACATCTCGACGTACGCCTCCACCGCGACGTTGTACGAGGTGGGCTTCAACCACTTCTTCCGCGGCCATGACGTCGAAGGCGGCGGGGACCAGATCTACTTCCAGGGCCACGCATCACCAGGCGTCTACGCTCGCGCTTTCCTGGAGGGGCGCCTGAGCGAGAGCCAGTTGGACGGCTTCCGTCGGGAGGTCTCGCACGCCGGCGCGGGTGGAGGCCTGTCGTCGTACCCGCACCCTCGGCTGATGCCGGACTTCTGGGAGTTCACCACCGTCTCGATGGGCCTGGGCCCGATCAGCGCCATCTACCAAGCCAGGTTCAACCGCTATCTTCACGACCGCGGCATCAAGGACACCAGCCACCAACGCGTCTGGGCGTTCATCGGCGACGGCGAGATGGACGAGCCAGAAGCACTGGGGGCACTCGGCGTCGCCGCCCGGGAAGGGCTGGACAACCTCACCTTTGTCGTCAACTGCAACCTCCAGCGTCTCGACGGACCGGTACGCGGCAACGGCAAGATCATCCAGGAGCTCGAGGCCTACTTCCGAGGCGCAGGCTGGAACGTCATCAAGGTCGTCTGGGGACGCGAATGGGACCGGCTCCTGGACGCGGACCAGGACGGAGCCCTCCTCGACCTGCTCAACTCGACCCCCGATGGTGACTTCCAGACCTACAAGTCCGAGTCGGGCGGCTTCGTGCGCGAGCACTTCTTCGGCCGCGACCCTCGCACCATGGCGATGGTCGACGGCATGACCGACGCGGAGGTCTGGGGCCTCAAACGTGGCGGGCACGACAGCCGCAAGGTCTACGCCGCCTACGACGCGGCCCTGCGGCACCGAGGCCAACCGACCGTCGTGCTGGCCCAGACCATCAAGGGCTGGACACTTGGCTCCCACTTCGAGAGTCGCAACTCCACCCACCAGATGAAGAAGCTCACCCATGATGACCTCTGGGCGTTCCGGAACCGCCTCGAGCTGCCGCTCCGCGACAGCGACCTCGACGCGGACCTCCCTCCCTACCTCCCGCTGCCGTCCGGCTCCAGGGAACTGGAGTACCTGCACGAGCGACGCCGCGAACTCGGCGGGGACCTGCCCCGCCGATCCGTCTCGTCCGCGCCCCTTCGGCTGCCTGACGACGCGGCGTACGAAGTCATGGCACGAGGTGCAGGCCGGCAGCCTGTGGCCACCACCATGGCGTTCGTCCGCCTGCTCAAGAGCCTCATGAGGCACCCTGAGATCGGACACCGGTTCGTCCCCATCATCCCCGACGAGGCCCGCACCTTCGGCCTGGATGCCTTCTTCCCCACCAAGAAGATCTACTCCCCCAAGGGCCAGCACTACCTCTCGGTGGACCGAGACCTGATGCTCAGCTACCAGGAAGACACAGCGGGTGTGCTGCTGCACGAAGGGATCACCGAAGCCGGCTGCGCCGCCTCATGGACCGCCGCCGGAACCTCCTACGCGACCCACGGCGAGTCGATGATACCGATCTACATCTTCTACTCCATGTTTGGATTCCAACGCACCGGCGACCAGTTCTGGGCCGCAGCCGACCAGCTGACCCGTGGATTCCTGCTCGGCGCCACCGCCGGCCGCACGACGCTCAACGGGGAGGGCCTGCAGCACCAGGACGGCCACTCGCTTCTCCTGGCCTCGACGAACCCAGCCTGCGTCGCCTACGACCCGGCCTTCGGCTTCGAGCTCGGCCACATCGTGCGAGACGCCCTGCGCAGGATGTACGGCGAACCGGCCCCAGGGGTGGACCCGAACGTCTTCTACTACCTCACCCTCTACAACGAGCCCATCGCACAGCCCGCCCAGCCCCATGGGGTGGACGTCGAAGGAATCCTCGCCGGAATGCACCTGTACTCGCCGGCAGAGACACCGGGGGACACCGGCGCGCAGATCCTGGCCTCCGGAATCGCTGTGCCCTGGGCACTCGAGGCTCAGGACATACTGCGCGACGAATGGGGGGTGCAGGCAGACGTGTGGTCCGTCACCTCCTGGACGGAGCTGCGTCGAGAAGCGCTCGCCAGCCAGGACTGGAACCACCGGCACACCGATGAGCCGCAACGGACCCCCTATGTCACCGCTCGACTCCAGGACCAGCGTGGGCCGGTCGTGGCCGTCTCGGACTGGATGCGAGCTGTGCCCGACCAGGTCGCGCCCTACGTGCCAGGGGACTGGTCGTCGCTGGGTACCGACGGTTTCGGTTTGTCCGACACCCGCGCCGTCCTGCGCCACCACTTCGACGTCGACGCGCGCTCCATCACGCTGCGAGTACTCCAACGCCTGGCGCACCTGCGTCTCCTCGACCCGGCAAGGGCCCGGGAGGCCGCAACGCGATACCGACCCGAGCCCGGAATCCACCACTGAGAACGAGATGCTGGCCATGAGCCCGTCGCTGGCACTCGCGACCGCTGTGACGTTCGTGTGGCTCGGAATGGTCATCGCGATCTCATTCCTTGAAGCACCGCTGAAGTTCAGGGCACCCGGCGTCACGCTCCCGATCGGACTGGGCATCGGACGGTTGGTCTTCCGCGCCCTCCACATCGCCGAACTCCTCCTCGCCGTCATCTTGGCCATCGGATTGCTCACGGAGATGCCGACCGCGCGCATCAGCTTCAGCGGTGCGGTGCCGGTCGCGGCGCTGGTAGTCCAGATCGGGTTTGTCCGGCCACTCCTGTCCCGGGGATCCGATCGAGTCCTCGCCGGCGAGGATGTCCCCCGCTCCAGGGCGCACTACTGGTACGTCGGGCTCGAAGTCGTCAAGGTCATCGGTCTCCTCGCTACGGGTGTCCAGCTCCTGACGACCTGACCCAGACCTTCCGTAGATCGGTGAGCCCGCATCCCAGGCGCGGACCAGGCATGTCTTGCCGGTCGCCAGCAACAAGGCCGGTTCCACCTTCGCCGACCGTGCGCCTACCGGCCAGCAGTGGTGGACGGCAAAGTCGAACACACACGATCAACCATCCGAAACGGCGTCTTCGGACTATCCCTTCCATGATCGTCGCCACCGCGACGACGTGTCGGCGCGCTGTACATCGGCGACTCGGTGAGCCGCTGAGGCCTGGGTTCGTGACGCCTCGCATAGCCGGGAAGTGGGGCCTGAATGGACGTCCCCGGCCCGGTCTGGTCGCTCACGATCATCGCGATCATCGGACTGCTGCTGTTCGACTTCGTCTTCCACGTCCGCAAGGCGCACTCCCCAACCCTCACCGAAGCCGCAGTCTGGTCGGCGATCTATGTCGGCATCGCTATCGTGTTCGGCGTCGGCGTCTGGGTACTCGGCGGTGCCACCATGGGCAGCGAGTACTTCGCCGGCTACGTGACGGAGAAGGCGCTCTCGGTCGACAACCTCTTCGTGTTCCTCATCATCATGTCCAGCTTCAACGTTCCCCGCGAAGACCAGCAGAAGGTGCTGCTGTTCGGCATCGTCTTCTCGCTTCTCGCCCGCACCGGCTTCATCTTCCTCGGTGCCGCGCTGGTCAACACCTTCGCCTGGGTCTTCTACATCTTCGGCCTGGTGCTGCTCATCACGGCCGCCAATCTGCTCAAGCCCGAGGACGCCGACGCCCGCCCGGCAGACAACGTCATGATCCGCCTCGCTAAGCGGCTCTTCCGCACCTCGGCGGACTTCGATGACGACAAGCTGCTCACCTTCGACAGCGACGGCAAGCGGGTGATGACACCGATGCTGCTGGTGATGGTCGCCATCGGCGGAACGGACATTCTGTTCGCGCTGGACTCCATCCCGGCCATCTTCGGTCTGACCCAAAACGTGTACCTCGTACTCACCGCGACCGCGTTCTCCCTCCTTGGCCTGCGCCAGCTGTACTTCCTCATCGACGGACTGCTGGACCGCCTGATCTACCTGTCCTACGGCCTGGCCGCCATCCTCGGCTTCATCGGAGTGAAGCTCATCCTGCACGCGCTGCACGAGAACGAGCTGCCGTTGATCAACAGCGGCGGGCCTCTCGACGTCCCCGAGGTCGGAACCGGTGTGTCGTTGAGCGTGATCATCGGCGTCCTGGTCGCAACCACCGTTGCTTCCCTGGCCAGCCCCAGCAGCCGACCTCAGACGGTGTCAGGCACCCCACCACACGACGAGGACGGCGTGGGTGCCCCCACCGACGTCGGCCACAGCCAGGAACAACCGAGGAACGTACCGGAGCGATGACAACCCACGTTCGCGTCGGCTCCCGCTCTCACGTCGCCGGCTCTCCGGGGCGTCGTCTACGGCTCATCGTCGTGCTTGGGGTTGCCGGTGGCGGGCAATCAGCCCGACCGGAGGTTCGCCGACCCCGTGCCTACCCACGCATGGCACCCGAACGGCACCGTCGAACGTACGCCGCCCGCGTGGGCGGCACACCACACCGAATGGAGCGTGCTACATGACGGAGAACACCGAGGTTCCCGCCCGAGGCGACCACGCCGCGATCGTCGTCGGCGTGGACGGATCGCGGTCCGGACAGGATGCGCTGGACTGGGCCGCTGCGGAGGCCTCGACAATGCAGCGCCCACTGCGCCTCGTGCATGGCTTCATTTGGCCGTTGATGGGAGTGCACCTCGGACCTTCACCCGTGGGACCCGCGGACGGAGGTCTGCAGGCAGCGGCCGAACGTGTGCTCGTCGACGCCGAGACGCGCGCACGCCTGCGTGCGCCCGAGGTGAAGATCACCACCGAGCTCGTGGTCGGCGCGGCAGGGCAGGCGTTGCTCGCACAGGCGAACGACGCCGAGATGGTCGTGGTGGGCAGCCGCGGCCTCGGTGGATTCTCCGGCCTGCTCGTGGGGTCGGTGGGCGTGGCATTGGCCGCTCACGCACCCTGTCCGGTCATCGTCGTACATCCGCGCCCGAAGACCCGGCCCGCGGCGCGGGGCGTCGTGGTCGGGGTAGACGGCTCAGACCTCTCGGCACCAGCGATCAGGTTCGCGTTCCAGGCGGCAGCGCGACGCGGCGCCAGGCTCACCGCCGTGCGCGCCTGGTCCGCGCCGGCCTCGATCTTTCCGGAGGTGGTGGTCAAGCGAGATGAGCGACGACTCGTGCTCAAGGCGCTCGCGGTGGACCAGCAGCTGTCCCCCGAGGTCGAGGTCGAGGTAAAGCTGGTGGAAGACCACGCCGGCCGGGCCCTGGTCGAAGAGTCCAGCAACGCCGAACTGGTAGTGGTGGGATCGCGCGGGCGGGGTGGCTTCCAGGGACTGCTGCTGGGGTCGGTGAGCCAGGCCGTGCTGCAGCATGCCGAGTGCCCCGTCGCGGTGGTCCGCCCATACCGCTAAAGCCAACGGAGCCGAGGGTGGTGCCGCCGCAAACGGGTTGGGATTCCTAGGTCCGCGGGCATCTGGCGTCACGGGACCATCAGGCCAGGACTCGTAGGCGAACACCACCAGCAGGGCGTGCGCAGCGAGCTGGCCTCCCTGCCGACGCGTGCGACCAGCGTGACGCGCGCACGCCTCAGACCAGCCATTCGTCCCGGCGCAGCTTGCCCGTCGTCGGCAACCAGTGCGATCCGAACGTCGCCGACTGGATCACTACCCCACCAGGGCGGCGCAACGGCACAGTGAGAGACACGTGATCGACCACCCGGGAGAGTGCCATGCAGTCCCTCGTCGCCACCCGCAGTGAGTTCCTGGATCGCCGCCGCCGTGCTGTCTTCGTGGCGCAGGGTCGAGATCTGCTCAAGGACAAGCGGACGGCGCTGGTGGGCGAGTTCCGTGACCACCAGACCGAGCTCCTGAACGGGCTGGACCAGCTTCGGAGCCTCGCGGTCGCAGCCCGGCAACGCCTCAACGAGGCCATCGCCGTCTGCGGTCCGGAGCCGCTCGAGTCGGGCGCCTTGGCCGCCGCGACCGGTATCCGCGTCGAGGTGGGGTCCCGGACGGTGGCAGGCGTTCGTGTCTTCGATCTTCGCCACGATCCGGTACGCCGCAGCGCGGGCACCCGCGGCTGGGCCCCTGCCCTGGCCTCGGCCCACCTCGACACCGTCGCGCTGGCCTACGAGGAGCAGCTGGAGAGACTGCTGGATCTGTGCGCGGTAGAGATCAGCGTCCGCCGACTTGCCACCGAGATCGCACGCACCACCAAGCAGGTGAACGCGTTGGAGAACGTCGTGCTCCCCAAACTGCACGACGAGGCACGCCAGATTGCGTTGACGCTGGACGAACGTGAGCGCGAGGAGCACGCCCGGCTCAGGCGGGCCCGCTCGCGACGGGCGGCCCGCGACACCATCTCCGATGGGCAAGACCACGCTCGGAGGGTCGGATGAGCCGCGCGCACGTTGGCAACGGAGCAGACCACACCAGGGCGCACGAGCTGGTGCTGGAGTTCGAGGCCTCGATCGCAGCCCGACTGGCCGCTGCGGAACGAGCCGGCGACGAGGTCGCACAGGCTCAACTGCAGGCGGATCACCTCATCGTCGAGGCCGAGACGCAGGCGCGCGAGGAAGCGCAGCGACGGAGAGCTGCCATCCTCTCCTCCGCCCGCGCCGAGACCACTCGACTGCGCGAGGCCGGCATCCGCAGGGCCGCCGACCTGACCGCAGCCGCGGCCCGGCGACGCGACGCGGACGTGGCCGCGGTGGTGGCCTCCGTCCTGCCGGCCACGGTCCCGTCCTCGCAGGGAGAGGCGAACCGACGATGATGGTCCCGCTCACTCAGCTCGAGGTCACCGGCTTAAGGCCCAGGCTCGATGACGCCTTGACCGCCCTGCAGGAATTGCACCTCGCGGAGATCGTGAAGGTGGTCGAGCCCGGCGGGACGCCCTCGGACCTGGCTGACCTGATCGCAAGGATCAACGCTGCCTGCGCGATCGTCGACCAGCCGACCCCGGCCCTGGACGGCATCGTGTTGGACGATGCCGACCTGCAGACCACGCTGGACACCGTCGAACCGCCGGTGGCGGAACTCCAGGAACAGGCAGAAGCGCTGCGCGGCGAGGCCGAAGCCCTGCCCGCCTCCATCGCCGCCCTGGACGAACTCCAGCCCCTCGTCCCCGAGCTCGGTCGCCTGGACGACCGCCATCTCGCGAACCTGGGCCTGGCCAGCATGGCGCTGGTGCTCGATGACCCGGACCTACGGATCCTCCCCGAGCTGACCCGGCAGCTCGCCGACCTGCTGGGACGCGGGCACCTGCTGGTCACCTCGACACCGATGCCCGGCAGCCCCATAGGTTGCCTGCTGGTCCTTCGCCGCCGCAACCTTCCCGATGTCGAGGCCCTGCTCGGCACCGAACGCATCGTGCAGGTCGGCGTACCCGCGGCCTACGCCGGACTGTCACTGCGCGCGACGGTTGATGCGATGCGCGAACGCCTGCGCGCGCTACCCGCCGAGCGGGATCGCGTCCAGCGCCTGCTCATCGACACCGTCGCGCCGATCCTCGGTTCGCTGCGCGCGACCGACGCAGCGCTGCGGACGCGGGCCGAACGAAATGCCGCGGCCGACCAGGCAGCCCTCTCCTCGCGCACGTTCATGCTCAGGCTGTGGGTCCCGGCCGCGCGGACCGAGCTGGTCGAGCGGGTGCTGAAGGACCGGCTCGGCCGGGCGGTTTCCGTCGAGCGCCTCGCCAACGATGGACCGGCCGACGAACGACCGGTGCTGCTGAGGAACAGGGTCGGCTGGCAGCCCTTCCAGAAAATGGTCGGCTTCTTGTCCTGGCCGGCGCGCGACGGACTGGACCCGACCGGCCTGATGGCCATCGTGTTGCCGATCTTCTTCGGCGCCATGGTCGGCGACCTCGTGTACGGCGCTCTCCTGCTGGCCGCCTCGTGGTGGCTCAGAACCCGCTGGCCGCAGACCAGCACGGTCGCCCAGGCCGGCAGGGTGCTAGCGCTCGGTGGCTGGTGGACGGTGCTGTTCGGCCTCCTGTACGGCGAGGCGCTGGGCAGCCTGGGCCACGGGCTCGGCATGCCCGCACTCTGGTTCTACCGCGGCGGACCCTCGGCACTGGAACCCCTACTTCTCTTCGCCCTGGCCATCGGTCTCGTACACGTCGCCCTGGGGCTGCTGCTCGGCGTTTGGACCGCCGCGCGGGCACATCACGGTCAGCAGCTGGCGTCGAAGGCCGCGACCCTGCTCGTTCTGGCCGGACTCTTCGGACTGGCCGGAATCGCCGCCTCGAAGGTTCCCCCGGCTCTGCTGACTCCTGCCATGGCCGCTCTCACCGTCGGAGTGGTCGTGGCCTGCGTCTCGCAAGGCGCGATGGGGCTGCTTCTCGGCCCGCTCGAGCTGCTGGGCACCATCGGCAACGTCCTGTCCTATCTGCGGCTCGCCGCGGTGGGCCTCGCGTCGACGTACCTGGCCGAGGTCGCCAACGAGCTGGGCTCCCGGGGACCGCTCCTGCTCGGCATCGTGGTCGCCTGCCTGTTCCATGCCCTGAACCTCGCCCTGGCCACCTTCAGCCCGACGATCCAGGGGCTCCGGCTGCACTACGTCGAGTTCTTCGGACAGTTCCACGACGGCGGCGGGCGTCTCTTCTCGCCGCTCGGCGGGGCTCCCCCCGACGTCGAGGCCGGCAGCGTTGCGGCCTTCCCCGACCCCGCCCGTACGACGCCCGAGCCGGTCCTGGCCGGGTCACCCGCCTGAAAGGACACTGTCATGGAACTCGGACTGATCGCCCTCGGCGCCGGCCTCTCCGTCGGTCTCGCTGCATTGGCCACCGGCTACGCACAAGCACGAATCGGCGCCGCGGCGATGGGCGCGGTGGCGGAGAAGCCTGAGCTGATCGGCCGGGCGATCCTCCTCGTCGCGATCCCGGAGACCCTCGTCATCCTCGGCTTCGCGGTCGCGGCCATGATCATCCTCCTGCTGGGAGGCGCCTGATGGCCCTGAGAGACCTGCTTGAGGCGCTTGAGGAAGAGGGAGCGGCCGAGCACGAAAGGGCCGAGCAGGACCGGCGTCGCGAGGCGGCCCGGATCCTTGCCGAGGCCCGCGAACGCGGGGCGAAGACCCGGGCCGCCATCGTGGCGGCGGCAGAGGCCGACGCTCAGCAGGAGGCGCAGGACCTGTTCGTCACTGCGCGTTTCGGCGCCCGCCGGGCGGTCCGGACCGCACGCGATGACGCCTTGGCGGAGGTGCTGACACGGGTTCGCGAACGGCTGACCGAGCTGCCGGGCACCAGTGGCGGCGCTGCGGCAACCAGTGGCTGCGTGGCCGAGGCGCTGCGCGCGCTGCCAGGTGCCTCAACGGTGCGCGTGCACCCGGCCGACGCGGCGTCGCTGGCAGCCCCCGTGTCCGTGCGGCTGGAGGCCAATCTCGAAACCGGCGGCGCCATCGCCGAGGACGACGAGGGCCGCTATGTCGACAACACGTTCCTCACCCGGCTTGCGAACACCTGGCCGGAGCTTCGCGTCGGACTCAGCCGTTCCTGGGATGAAGACTCATGACGTCCCACGCCGACTTCATCGCGGGCAACACGCGTCTGCGGGCGCGGCTGCGCTATCTTCTCAGTCCCTTCGAGTTCGATCAGCTCGCCCGGCTCTCCCGCGAGGCGGCCGCCGAGCGGCTCTCCACGTCGGTCTATCGGCCCTACCTGGGCGGTGACCACGTTGACGACAGGCCGCTCCTCGACGCGGTCGGTCGGCGGTTGCGCGACCTGCTGCGCGCCGTGCGGGGGCTCTATGTCGGGCCCGCCGGCACAGTGGTCGGAGTACTACTGTCCCGGCACGATCTGCAGGACGTTCTCGCGCTGTTGCGCGGGGCACGCACCGGCCAGTCGGCGTCGAATCGGCTGGCCGCGGTGATGGGTGTCGGGGCGTTCGACCCACAGTCCACCGCCGACCTGGTCGCAGCGCCGGATGGCGCGACGGCGGTCCTCCGGCTGGTTGCCCACCGGCTCCCGGATCCATTGACCGCGCGGGCGCTTCCGGAGACGTGGGATCGCTATGAGCTCAACGCGGACCCGGACGAGTTCGAGACCGCGGTCGCGGCGACCGCCGTCGAGGGCTGGATCGCTAGGCTGGAGCAGGTCGGCCCGAGCGCCCGCCCGGTGCTGGAGCTCATTCAGGCCGAGTGCGACCGGGCCAACGTGCTCGCGGTGCTCCGCGACCCCGCAACGCCTCCCCCCAAGCTTCTCCCCGGCGGTCTGCTCACCGAGTCGGCGTTGCTGGCTGCTCGGCGAGGCGATCCGACGCCCGTTCTGGCCGCGCGACCCGGCTGGCGATCTGCCCTCGAGCAGCACTCCCGCGATGGGGAACTCCCCGCGCTGGAATGGGAGTTGGCTGCGGCGCTCTGGCGTCGAGCCGTGCGCGGTCTGCGGCGCGGTGACCCCCTCGGCGCGGACGTGCCGGTCGGCTACGTCCTCGCCGCCGAGTGCGAGGCGCGCACCGTCCGGCTGTTGCTCGCGGGCCTCGCACCGGCGTACGACGTGAAGGATCTGCTCGTCGGATGAGACGGGCCCAGGGCAAGGAGGAGCGATGCGATGACCGACGCACTCGTCGTGGCCACACCCGCGACCGCCACGGGATTCCGCCTCGGCGGTGCCCGCACCATCACCGCCGCCAACGCGGACCAGGCCGTTGCCGCAGTCGGCGCGGCGATCGAGGACGGGAAGGCGGCGGTCATCGCCGTCCATGGGGAACTCTGGACCGTGGTCCCCCCGTCGATCCGCGCGACCTGGACCCGGCAGGTGACACCGCTCATCCTCAGCCTCCCGGACGAGGACGGTGACGTCTCCGCGGCTCGGGACGCCGCGCTGCGCGACCTGCTGGCCCGTGCGATCGGTTACCAGATCACCTTCACCCCCGGCGGAGGCACGTGATGACCACGACGAGACTTCACACCGGGTCCGCAGCCGGGGAACGCCGGGGGGTGTTCCGGCAGGTGCCCGCCGACGATGGTCGGGTGGTCAAGGTCTCCGGGCCGGTGATCAGCGGCACGGACCTGTCGCACACCCGACTGTTCGACGTGGTACGGGTTGGTGCGGAACGGCTCCTGGGTGAGGTCATCAAGATCGACGGCGACCTCGTGGTGATGCAGGTCTTCGAGGACACCACCGGCCTGCGCGTCGGGGAGCCCGTCGAGGCGACCGGCGAGCCGCTGTACGCCGAGCTCGGGCCCGGCCTCCTCGGCAGCATCCTCGACGGCACCCAGCGACCGCTGGAGAACCTGAGCAGCGACGACAACCTGTACATCGCCAGGGGTCTCGACGCGCCGCGGCTCGACCGCGACCGTCGGTGGGACTTCCGGCCCGTCGTCGAGCTCGGGGACCGGGTCGGACCCGGTGACCTGCTCGGAACCGTTCCGGAGGGACGCGCCATCGAGCACCGGATCCTGGTGCCCGCCGGTCTGGCCGGCACCATCACCGCGGTCCGTCCGGGGCCGGCCACCGTGCTCGGCCCGGTCGCCGACATCGACGGGCACCCGGTGGCGATGCTGCGCCGATGGCCGCTCCGCCGCGCGCGTCCGGTCGCGAGCCAACTTCGGCTCACCGTGCCGCTGGTCACCGGCCAGCGGGTCCTCGACCTACTCTTTCCCGTCGCCCATGGCGGTAGCGCCATTATCCCGGGCGGTTTCGGGACCGGAAAGACCGTGCTGGAGCAGGCCCTCGCCAAGTTCTCGACGGCCGACATCGTGGTCTACGTCGGCTGCGGGGAGCGTGGGAACGAGCTGACCGAGGTTCTCGAGGAGTTCCCCCAGCTGATGGATCCGCGCACCGGCGCCCCGCTGATGGAACGCACCGTGCTGATCGCGAACACGTCCAACATGCCGGTGGCCGCGCGTGAGGCCAGCATCTACACCGGCATCACGATCGCGGAGTACTACCGCGACCAGGGATACGACGTCGCCCTGATGGCCGACTCAACGAGCCGATGGGGCGAGGCCCTGCGCGAGGTGTCCAGCCGGCTGGAGGAGATGCCCGCCGAGGACGGCTACCCCGCCTACCTGGCCACCCGGCTGGCCGGCTTCTACGAACGGGCCGGGGCCGTCCGGTGCCTCGGCACCCCAGAGCGCACCGGATCGGTGACGATCATCGGCGCCGTCTCACCGGCCGGCGGTGACTTCTCCGAGCCCATCACCCAGAACAGTCTGCGGCTCGCCGGCTGCTTCTGGGCCCTCGACACCGCTCTGTCGCGCCAGCGGCACTTCCCCGCGGTGAACTGGCTGCGCAGCTTCTCGCAGTACTCCCTGGACGACTGGTTCGATCGGGAGGTGGCCGAGGACTGGTCATCGCTGCGACGCTGGGCGTCCGCGACCCTGCAGGACGAGGGCGCCCTGCAGGAGGTGGTGTCCCTGCTCGGCGTCGAAGCATTGGCCGCCGAGCAACGGATCGGCCTCCGGATCGGGCAGGCCCTGCGCGAGGACCTGCTACAGCAGTCATCGTTCGACGACCTCGATGCGTCGTGTCCACCAACCCGGGCACTGGCCATGCTCCGCGTCGTGCACGCTGCCGGCGCTGCCATGAGCGCCGCGCTCGAGCGAGGCGTCGGCGTCGCCGACATCACCGCAGCGAGCGTGTTGGCCGAGCTCGGCCGGATGCGCGGCTGGCCCTCCGACCAGGTCGACGAGTGCGCCGCCCGCCTGACCCAGCGCCTGACCGAGGAGATGAGCTTGCTGTGACCGCCAGCGACGAAGTGCCGTCCGCCTTCACCACTGGGCACCGCGCGGTGACCCGGGTCGCCGGACCACTGATCGTCGTGGACGGCATGTCCGGGGTCGGGTACGGCGAGCTGGTCGAGGTCGAGACCGGTGACGGGGCTCTTCGGGAAGGTCAAGTGCTCGAACTCGACGGTTCGCTCGCCGTCGTACAGGTGTTCGGCGGAACTGTTGGCATCGGTCGCGCCGAGACTTCTGTGCTCACGCGCGGTCGTGCGACTAGGACCGGCGTGGGGGCCGACTATTTCGGACGGGTGCTCGACGGCGCAGGTAGGCCGCGTGACGGCGGCCCCGAACCGGTCCCGCACGCCTACCGCCACGTCAACGGCCTGCCACTCAATCCGATCACGCGCGCTCACCCGGACCAGTTCATCGAGACCGGTGTGTCGGCGATCGACGGACTCGTCACCCTCGTCCGCGGCCAGAAGCTGCCCATCTTCTCCGGCGCCGGGCTGCCCGCGAACGGCCTCGCAGCGCGGATCGCGGCTCAGGCCCGGGTGCCAGGCGACGACGCCGAGGTCGTTGTCATCTTCGCCGCCATGGGCGTCACCCGCCGGGAGGCGGAGTTCTTCCGCGAAGCGTTCCTCACCGGCGGGGCCGCGGCGCGCAGCGTCCTGCTGCTCAATCTTGCCGACGACCCGACCATCGAGCGGCTACTCATGCCCCGGGTCGCGCTGACCATGGCCGAGTACCTCGCCTTCGAGCAGGGCCGGCACGTCCTGGTCGTGATGACCGACATGACCGCCTACTGCGAGGCGTTGCGGGAGATCTCCGCCGCGCGTGAGGAGATGCCCGGCCGACGCGGCTACCCCGGCTACATGTACACCGAACTGGCTTCGCTGTACGAACGGGCCGGCCGGGTCCGCGACGGTACCGGATCGCTGACCCAGTTGATGATCCTCACCATGCCCGACGACGACATCACCCACCCGATTCCCGACCTCACCGGCTACATCACCGAAGGCCAGATCGTGTTGTCCCGTGAGCTCGACCGGCAAGGCATCGCGCCCCCGATCGACGTACTGCCCTCCCTCTCACGCCTGATGAACGCGGGCATCGGTGTCGGCAAGACACGGGAGGACCACCGAGGCCTGGCTGACCAGCTCTACGCCTGCTATGCCCGCGGTCGCGAGGTCCGGCGCCTCATGTCCATCGTGGGCGAAAGCGGCCTACCCCCAGCGGACCGACGCTATCTCGCCTTCGCCGCTGCCTTCGAGAGCACCTACCTCCAGCAGGGCGCCGATCGCCGCACCTTGACCGACACCCTCGAACTGGGATGGCAGCTGCTGGCCTCCTTCCCCGCTGAGGAGCTGAAACGCGTCACCGCCGAGGAACTCGCTCAACATCACGAGTCGAAGACCTGACGGCGCCGGCCGCTGCGGTCTCCACACCTCATGGGCGTGCCAAGGAGGACGACCGCTGACGTCCCAAGACCATCCGGCCTGTCGGTCGGCAGGCCCGGGGACGCGGGTCGAGCTCTGGGTTCAGCGTTTGCGGGGTCCGAAGTCAGAATCCGTTCCGCCGGCCCCCACTCCACCCGCCGCGCCGCCGGACGGGCCGGCAACCGTAAGGAGCGAGGCGACGCTGAACCCGCAGCACAGGATGACTGTCTTCACTGCTTGCGTCGCTCGTACGTGTGGTCGGAGGCCCCGCACTTCTTGGTAGCCCTGAGAGCGGTCGACGAAGTGGAGATCACGCTGGTGGCTCGGGGCGGGACGAGTGGCCGCGATTCGGCGCGTTGCCCTCGGCTTGCTCACCCAGCCCTGATCGTCCTTGGTTCCTTCCTTGCCACCTCAGCAGGGCGCACGAAGACCAGCCGGTCGGGTCAGCATTCCGCCGGCCGTCAAGGCTTCTTGCCGACGTCTGGCAGTTCACGCGCCAGAAGTCCGCCGAGCAGCCACCTACCTCAACGGACTCGCAAGCCGGAGACTGAGGTGACTCCCGAAGGAGGGACTCATGCTCCGTGACCACTGCGGCATCGTTTGGGCTCAGTCGAGTTCGTTCTCGCGGCAGGTTGCCCTGCGGCCCGAAGGAGGACGGGATTTGGCGCGACCCGTGGCTGCGTCACCCCGCGCTCTCGACTTCGTCCTGATTGCCATCCGGCGATCGACTGCAAAGAGTCAAGGTTCGAGATCATGACAGTCGTTGGGTTGATGGTGTGGTTCGTTGGCATGGCCATCGCGACTGCCGCCATCCTGACGATCGGCATGCTCTCCGCCGCCGACATCATCCGATGGCACCGTCCACGAAAGTGGAGCCTTCGGGTCTCACACGAGAGCCCGGCCCCAGCGGACTCATCCATCAAGGTGGCTGAACGAACAGGACTTCTCCCGAGCACGCGCTCGCAGCCGCCGACCGACGGCCAAGGCAGCACCGCCGCCTGACACCGACCCGCCGCCCTTGAGGACACCAACATTCGTCCTCGTGTTCACCTCGGCGCCGGCGGCACGTCCACCCGTGACCCGGCGACGTAGAGTGCCTCTCCCCCCGAAAGTCACCCCGACGTCCGGCGGGGCGCGATCGTGGGGGCCATCAGCCACGTCGGGACCGTGCCGCGTCGACCTCCACTCCGCATTGATCCACCGCCCGATACGTGGCGGGACTGCCGATAGCCCTCACCTCTGACCGGCACGGCAAGTTCGGACAGGCCGCTCGTCGTGAGACCAGTTCTTGGCACGGTTTCAAGAGCGAAGCGTGCTTGGAGCCGACCGCGGGGCGATGCGACGTTCCATGCGACGAGGCACCCGGAATCTCAATGCATCGCGATCCGGGCCGATGTGCCTCTTGCGCCTCGAAATGGTGCCTGACCTGCGGTAACGTCAAGCTCAATGCACCCGGATGGGTCCTAGTGCACGGTCGGTGCCGTCCATGTCCCAGAGGACGGCGCCCGGCCACGGTGCGCCCCGCACGCTCAGTCTTCCGGGTCGTAGCCGAGGTTCGGAGAGAGCCACCGCTCCGCCTCCGCCAAGGTCCAGCCCTTGCGCTCGGCGTAGTCCGCGACCTGGTCGCGGGCGAGCCGGCCCACGACGAAGTACTGCGACTGCGGGTGGGAGAAGTACCACCCCGACACCGACGCACCCGGCCACATCGCCATCGACTCGGTGAGCTCGATCCCGGTGGCGTTCTCGACGTCGAGCAGCCGCCACATCGTCTGCTTCTCGGTGTGGTCGGGACAGGCCGGGTAGCCGGGTGCCGGCCGGATGCCTCGGTAGGGCTCCTTGATCAGCTCGGTGCTGTCGAACCGCTCGTCGGGCGCGTACCCCCACAGTTCCTTGCGGACCCGCTGGTGCAGCCGCTCGGCGAACGCCTCGGCCAGCCGGTCGGCCAGCGACTCGAGCAGGATCGCGTCGTAGTCGTTGAGCGCCGCCTTGAACTCGGCGATCTTGCCCTCCGTCCCGATGCCGGCGGTCACGGCGAACCCGCCGACGTAGTCACGGATGCCCGTCTCGCGTGGTGCCACGAAGTCCGACAGCGCCCGGTTCGGTACGCCGTCGCGGTGCTGTCCCTGCTGTCGCAGCATCGGCAGCACCGCCTCGGGCTCGCCACGCTCCTCGGTGAGGTAGACGTGGATGTCGTCGCCGACGCTGTTGGCCGGGAACAGGCCGATCGTCCCGTTGGCGGTCAGCCAGCGCTCCTCCGAGAGCCGGTCCAGCATCTTCTGGGCGTCGTCGTACAGCTTCCGCGCCGTCGGGCCGCTGGCCGGGTTGTTCAGGATGTCAGGGAACGACCCCTTCATCTCCCAGGCGTTGAAGAACGGCTGCCAGTCGATGTAGCGGCGCAGCTCGGTCAGGTCGTAGCCCCGGAAGACCCGCAGGTGCTGGGTCTCTCCGCGCCGGCCGATGGCCGTCGACACGTCCCGCTCCTGCTGAAGCAGCAGGTGCGGCCGTGGCGCCCGGTAGCCGGTCCAGTCGATCGGCGTCGCGTTGGCGCGCGCGTCCGCCAGCGACACCATCGGCCGCTCGTGCTTGGCCGCGTGCCGGGCCCGGAGGCTGTCGTAGTCGGCCTGGACGTCGGCGAGCAGCCGGGGCCGCTGCTCGGAGTGGAGCAGTGCGGCCACGGTCGGCACCGACCGGGATGCGTCCTTGACCCACACGACCGGGCCGTCGTACTTGCCGTCGACCTTCACCGCAGTGTGGGCTCGCGACGTCGTCGCCCCGCCGACGAGCAACGGGATGTCGAATCCCTGCCGCTGCATCTCGCCCGCCATCGTGACCATCTCGTCGAGCGACGGTGTGATCAGTCCGGACAGGCCGATCACGTCAGCGTCCGCATCGCGCGCCGCGTCGAGGATCTTCTGGGGCGGCACCATCACGCCAAGGTCGATCACCTCGTAGTTGTTGCACTGAAGGACGACGCCGACGATGTTCTTGCCGATGTCGTGGACGTCGCCCTTGACAGTCGCCATCACGATCGTGCCGTTGGTGTCCTTCTGCTTCGCCAGCTCGGGGTCCTTCGCCTTCTCCTCCTCGATGAACGGAATGAGATAGGCGACCGCCTTCTTCATGACGCGGGCGCTCTTCACTACCTGGGGCAGGAACATCTTGCCGGCGCCGAACAGGTCGCCGACGACGTTCATGCCGTCCATCAGCGGCCCCTCGATGACCTCGATCGGACGGCCGCCGCGGCCCTGGATCTCGGCGCGCAGCTCCTCCGTGTCGCTCTCGACGTGGCTGTCGATGCCCTTCACGAGGGCGTGGGTGATCCGCTCAGCCACCGGGAGCTCACGCCACTCCTCGACGGCGGCCTCGGCCTCGGCGGGCCCTTGGTTGTAGCGCTCGGCCACCTCGAGCAGCCGCTCGCCGGCATCGGGACGCCGGTTGAGGACGACGTCTTCGACCCGCTCGCGCAGCTCGGCGTCGACCTGGTCGTACACGACCAGCGCCCCGGCGTTGACGATGCCGAGATCGAGCCCCGCCTCGATGGCGTGGAAGAGGAAGACCGCATGGATCGCCTCGCGCACGGGGTTGTTGCCGCGGAAGGAGAAGCTCACGTTCGAGATACCGCCCGAGACCAGCGCTCCGGGCAGGTTCTGCTTGATCCAGCGGGTGGCCTCGATGAAGTCGCTGCCGTACGCCGCGTGCTCCTCGATCCCGGTCGCGACCGCGAACACGTTGGGGTCGAAGATGATGTCCTCCGGCGGGAACCCCACCTGCTCGGTGAGGATCCCGTAGGCGCGCTGCAGGATCGCCTTCCGCCGCTCCAGGGAGTCTGCCTGGCCGTCCTCGTCGAAGGCCATCACGACCGCCGCGGCACCGTACCTCAGGCACAACCGGGCGTGCTCGACGAACTGCTCCTCGCCCTCCTTGAGCGAGATCGAGTTCACGATCGGCTTGCCCTGCACGCACTTGAGGCCGGCCTCGATGACCTCCCACTTCGAGGAGTCGACCATCACCGGGACCCGGCAGATGTCGGGCTCGCTGGCGATCAGCTTCAGGAACCGGTCCATCGCGGCGACGCCGTCGATCATGCCCTCGTCCATGTTGACGTCGATGACCTGCGCGCCGTTGTCGACCTGCTGGGCCGCGACCGTGAGGGCGGTGTCGTAGTCGCCGTCCTTGATCAGCGTGCGGAACCGGGCCGAGCCGGTGATGTTGGTCCGCTCCCCCACGTTCACGAAGAGGCTGTCCTCGTCGATCGTGAACGGCTCCAGCCCGGACAGCCGCATGGCACGCCGTGGCTCCGCCGGCACCCGCGGCTCGGCCCCCTTGGCGGCGGTGGCGATCGCCGCGATGTGCTCCGGCGTGGTGCCGCAGCACCCACCGAGCAGGTTGACCAGGCCGCTGGTCGCGAAGTCGCCGAGCACGCCCGCCATCTGGTCCGGCGTCTCGTCGTACTCCCCGAACTCGTTGGGCAGGCCCGCGTTGGGGTGGGCGGCCACGAAGCAGTCGGCGATCCGTGACAGCTCGGAGACGTAGGGCCGCAGGTCCGAGGCACCCAGGGCGCAGTTGAGGCCCACCAGGAGCGGTCGCACATGCCGCACGCTGTTCCAGAACGCCTCGGTCGTCTGCCCGGAGAGCGTGCGCCCACTGGCGTCGGTGATGGTGCCGGAGATCCACACCGGCCAGCGGCGACCCGCCTCCTCGAAGAGGGTCTCGAGGGCGAAGATCGCGGCCTTCGCGTTGAGGGTGTCGAAGATGGTCTCGACCAACAGCAGGTCGACGCCGCCGTCGACCAGGCCGCGGGCCTCCTCGAGGTACGCCGCCGCCAGCTCGTCGAAGGTGACGTTGCGCGCCCCCGGGTCGTTGACGTCCGGCGAGATCGAGGCGGTGCGGTTGGTCGGACCGAGCGAGCCGACGACGTAGCGTGGTCGCTCCGCCGTGGCGAGCTCGTCCGCGGCCTCCCTGGCCAGGGCCGCGGCGGCCCGGTTGAGCTCGTAGCAGTCGTCCTGGAGCCCGTAGTCGGCCTGAGAGATGCTCGACGCGGTGAACGTGTTGGTGCAGACCAGGTCGGCGCCTGCCGTCAGGTACGCGCGATGGATGTCGCGGATGATCTCCGGCTGGGTCAGCGAGAGGACGTCTGAGTTGCCCTTGAGGTCGTGGTCGTGATCGGCGTACGCCGAACCCCGGTAGCCGGCCTCGTCCAGCTGGTGGCCCTGGATCAGGGTGCCCATGGCGCCGTCGACCACCAGGATGCGTTCCCGCATCGCAGCGGTGAGAGTCTCTGTCGCGTCGGGTCGGTGGACGGGTGCCGGCACGGGTCTCCTTCGGGGCCACGAGGTCGCTGGCGGGTGTTCCAGCCTAGGGACGCTGTCCGAGGTGTGGACGGGGCTCCCGGATGGTGACACCGCTACCTGCGGTCGATCGTGGCACTGCGCGCGCACGTCGCGAAATCGCCGCGCTATCGCCACGGGGCCGAGCCCCCCTGGCTAGGCTGACTGAGTGATCGAGATCGACGACGCCCCCGACCTGATCGACCCGATCGTCATCGCGGCGTTCGAGGGCTGGAACGACGCGGCGGAGTCCGCCTCAGCCGCGGTCGACCACCTGATGCGGGTGTGGGACGCACGGGTCGTGGGGGCGGTCGATCCCGAGGACTTCTACGACTTCCAGGTCAACCGCCCGATGGTCGGCACCGACGACCTCGGGCACCGTCGGCTGACCTGGCCGAGCACCCGGATCGCGGTCGCCTCCCCGCCCGATCTCGACCGTGACCTGATCCTGGTCCGCGGCATCGAGCCCAACATGCGGTGGCGGCAGTTCGCTGCCGAGGTGCTGGCTGCGTGCGACGAGCTGGGCGGCCACCTCGTGGTCACCCTGGGCGCACTGCTGGCCGACATCCCGCACACCCGCCCGATCCCCGTGACCGGTACGGCGACCGAGCCCGACCTGGTCGACCGGCTCAAGCTCGACCCGTCCAACTACGAGGGACCGACCGGGATCGTCGGCGTCCTCCAGGACGCGTGCACCAAGCTCGACATCCCGGCCGTGTCGTACTGGGCCGCGGTCCCCCACTACGTCGCACAGCCGCCGTGCCCGAAGGCCACGCTGGCGCTGCTCGGCCAGCTCGAGGACCTGCTGCAGACCAGCATCCCGCTCGACGACCTGCCCGAGGAGGCCCGGGCGTGGGAGCGCGGCGTCGACGAGCTCGCCGAGGAGGACGACGACGTCGCCGACTACGTGCGGGCGCTCGAGGAGACCCGGGACACGACGGACCTGCCGGAGGCCTCAGGTGAGGCGATCGCCCGCGAGTTCGAGCGGTACCTGAAGCGGAACCGCCCCGACGAGGCTTGACCGCGCGCCTCGTCAGAGCGCGAGGCCGAGCGCGGCGTCCAGGACGCGGTAGACCGCCGCCCCGGCGTCCGGGTCGCTGGTGTCGGCCAGTCCTCCCTGCCCGAGGGTGGCGGCCACCCAGCCGTCCACGGCCTCCAGCGCGGCGGGCGCGTCCAGGTCGTCCGCCAGCGCCCGGAGGACGACGGTCACGACCGGCTCGGCGGGCGCGCCCGCTCCCAGGGCCAGCGCCCGCCGCCAGTCGGCCAGCGTGTCGACCGCCGCCCACAGCTCGGCGTCGGCCCATTCCCAGTCGGCGCGGTAGTGGTGGCGCAGCAGCGCGAGCCGGATCGCCACCGGGTCGATGTCGCTGTTGCGAAGGGCGCTGACGAAGACCAGGTTGCCTCGCGACTTCGACATCTTCTCGCCGTCGTACCCGACCATCCCGGCGTGGACGTAGGCGCGGGCGAACCGCTGGCCGGGCTCGGCCACCTGCGCCTCGGACGCGCACATCTCGTGGTGCGGGAAGACCAGGTCGCTGCCGCCACCCTGGACGTCGAAGGTGGTGCCGAGGAGCTGGAGTGCGATCGCGGTGCACTCGATGTGCCACCCGGGCCGGCCGCGGCCGAGCACGCTGTCCCAGGCCGGCTCGCCGGGCCGCTCGGCGCGCCACAGCACGCAGTCGAGGGGGTCCTTCTTGCCGGGCCGCTCCGGGTCGCCGCCCCGGTCGCCGAAGACGGCCAGCATCTGCTCGCGGTCCCACCCGGAGACCTCGCCGAACGCGGCGTCGGCGGTCACCGAGAAGTAGAGGTCGTCCTCGACCCGGTAGACCGAGCCCGCCGCGTCGAGTCGCTGGACCAGGTCGACCACCAGCTGGATCGACTCCACCGCACCGACGTAGTGGTCCGGCGGGATGACCCGCAGCGCGGCCATGTCCTGCCGGAAGAGCTCCGTCTCGCGCTCGGCGAGTGCGACCCAGTCGACGCCCACCTTCGTGGCGCGCTCGAGCAACGGGTCGTCGACGTCGGTGACGTTCTGGACGTAGATGACGTCGTGCCCGGCCGCGCGCCAGGCTCGGTTGAGCAGGTCGAAAGCGATGTAGGTGGCGGCGTGGCCGAGGTGAGTGGCGTCGTACGGCGTGATCCCGCAGACGTACATCCGGGCGGGACCGGAATCGGGGGCGACAGCCACCAGGTTGCCGGAGGATGTGTCGCGGATCCGGACGGGCGGGCCCGCGACGGGCAGCCCAGGCACCTCCGGCGCGGTCCACGAGTGCATGGCCGAAAGGGTAACCGTGTCACCAGACGGCCAAGTCCAAGGGATCACCCACTGCGCGCCGCCCGGCATCCCGTCTGTCTAGAACGGCGGCCAGGGGATCGAGGGCCAGTCACCGTACGGCTGCGGGAACCGGGCCTCGCGCGTGAGGCGGGCGCACCGGCCCGTGGTCCGCTCGATCTCGAGGGGGGTGAGGTGCTCTCCGAGGGCGTCGCCGAGATCGCTCGCGAGCGCCGCCTGCAGCCGCTCGAGGCCGGCCCGCTCGTCGTCGGCGAGCGGCTCCCCCGCCCACCCCCAGAGGACCGTCCGCAGCTTCGGCTCGGTGTGGAACGTGACGCCGTGGTCGACGCCGTACCGGTGTCCGTCGGTCATCTCCAGCACGTGTCCGCCCTTGCGGTCGGCGTTGTTGACGACCACGTCGAAGGCGGCCATCCGCCGCAACGCCGCCGAGTCCTCGTGCACGAGCGAGATCGGCTCGTCGTGCTGGTCGACGCCGTCGAACACGTGTCGGAAGCCCGGCGGAACCGCACCCTCCGGCACGATCGTCACCGCCGCCTGCTGGTCGTCGGGCTCCCGCCACAGCTGCACCATGCCGCGCCCGTGCGGACCCTCCCGGAGGAACGTGAGCGGCACCAGGTCCCAGCCGAGCGCCTCGGAGACCAGGTACGCCGCCACCTCCCGGTGCGCCAGCGACCCGTCCGGGAAGTCCCACAGCGGTCGCTCGCCGCGGATCGGCTTGTAGACGACGGTGGTGCTCTCGATCTCCCCCACGAACGTGGCGTTCGACGCGGGCATGATCCGCCCGTGGAGCGTCAGCTCGCCGTGGGTGATGCTCACGGATCGCGGCGCTTGAACCCGTTGGCCCTCACGCACAGGTGGCCGTCGGGGTCCACCGGACCACCGCAGAACGGGCAGGACGGCCGCCCCGCCTCGACCACGAGCTCGGCGCGCTGCACGAACGACCGGGCCGCCGCTGCGGGGAGCCGGACCACCAGCAGCTCCTCGGGCTCGGGCTCCTCGAGGTCCTCGTCGACCTGGTCGGGCGCGACCACGGCAGCCTCGGTGTAGGGGAAGACCTCGACCACGATCCGCTCGTCGTCCGGGTCCCACGACAGCGTCATGGTGCCCGCGCGGAACTCCTCCACGATCGGCTGCTCCAGCGGATCGGCGTCCTCCATCGCGACCGGCGGAACGGCCGGCACGACGCCGCGCGTGTCGGCACGCATCAGCTCGTCGAGCAGCTGGTCCATCCGCTCGGCCAGTGCCTCGACCTGCTGCTTCTCCAGCGCCACGCTGATCACCCGGCCACCTTCGCGGGCCTGGAGGAAGAAGGTGCGGTCGCCGGGCTCGCCGACGGTGCCCGCAACGAAGCGCTCTGGGGGGTCGAAGGTATGGACGATCGGCACGTTCTCCACCCTAGATGGCCCCTCCAGTCGCCCGCCGAGCCGCGGCGCCCGGGCCCCCGCCGCCCCCGACGACGCCGGCCCGCGGTGCCTTGGCCTTGCCGCGGGGAGCCAGCCACGCCAGGTCCCCCGCATGCGTGTTGGTCTGGAGGACGAACGCCGCCTCGGGCGTGTAACAGACCACCGAGATCGAGGCAGGGTCGACGTGGATCCGCTGGAACTGGTCGAGATGGAGGCCCAGCGCGTCGGCCAGGATCGCCTTGACGAGGTCGCCGTGGGTCACCGCCGCCCACACCGCGTTCGAGCCCGCGGCGTCCTCGACCCGAGCGTCGTGCCGGCGTACGGCGGCGACGGCCCGGGCCGACATGTCGGCCATCGACTCGCCGCCCGGGAACGTCACGCCGGCCGGGTGGCGCTGCACGGACTTCCAGAGCTTGAGCCGCGCCAGCTCGCTGAGCTTGCGGCCCTGCCAGTCGCCGTAGTCGCACTCGACGAGCCCGCGCTCGGTCGTGACCCGCTGCCGCTCGGCCCTCGCGGCGACCAGTGCTCTCGCCGTCTCTCGGCAGCGCTCGAGCGGACTGCTGACGACCGCGGCCAGGGGGACCGCCGCCAGCCTCTCCCCAGCCCTGACCGCCTGCTCACGACCGATGTCGTCGAGGTGCACGCCCGGCTGCCGCCCGGTCAGGACGCCGCTGACGTTGGCCGTCGACCGGGCGTGTCGGACGAGCACGAGCGTTGCCATGCCGGGGACTGTACTGGCGCTAACCTCGGTGCGTGATCGTCGACAGTGCGGTGTACCGCGCCGGTACCCGAATGCCGGTCGACGTCGAGGTCGCCGACCTCGCCGCCATGCGAGCACGCTGCGGGGCCGGCGAGTTCGTGTGGGTGGGAATGCACGCCCCGACCACCGAGGAGCTCGAGGAGGTGGCGGGGGCCTTCGCGCTGCACCCGCTGGCAGTGGAGGACGCCGTTTCCGCCCATCAGCGCCCCAAGCTCGAGCGGTACGACGACACGTTGTTCCTCGTGCTCAAGACGCTCTGGTACGTCGATGAGGAGGACGCGGTCGAGACCGGCGAGATCTCGCTGTTCGTCGGCTCCGACTTCGTGATCAGCGTGCGCCACGGTGAGGGCGGCGGCCTGCACCAGGCGCGGCTCGACCTCGAGGCCCGGCAGGCGGTCCTGGCGCACGGGCCGTCGGCCGTCGTGTACGCCGTGTCCGACCAGGTCGTCGACGGCTACGAGCGGGTGGCGGCCGCCCTTGTCGAGGACGTCGACGAGGTCGAGCTCTCGGTGTTCTCGGAGGACCGCACCGACGACTCGGCCCGGATCTACGTGCTCAAACGCGAGCTGGCCGAGGTGCGCCGCGCGGTGCTCCCGCTGCGCGACCCGATCAACCGGTTCGCCAACGGCACCGTCAACGGCATCGACCGCGAGGCGGCTCCCTACTTCCGCGACGTCGGCGACCACCTGAGCCGGACCGCAGAGACCGTCGACGAGCTCGACGGCCTGCTCTCGACCGCGTTCGAGGCGCATCTCGCACGGATCTCGGTGCAGCAGAACGAGGACATGCGCAAGATCTCGGCCGGCGCCGCGCTCGTCGTCGTGCCGACCCTGATCGCCGGCATCTACGGCATGAACTTCGACCACATGCCCGAGCTGCACTGGCAGTTCGGCTACCTGTGGGCGCTCTTCCTCATGGTCGGCGTGTCGTCCGGGCTGCTGTGGTTCTTCAAGAAGTCGGGCTGGCTCTGACCCGTCGACACCGGCTCACGGGGTGAGCACGCCGGTCGACAGCAAGATCAGCGTCGCGCCGCCCAGCGCCACCCGGTAGATCACGAACGGGGTGTACGAGCGGGTCGAGACGTAGCGCAGCAGCCAGGCGATCGCGGCGTACCCGACGACGAAGGCGACCACGGTCGCCACGATCGTGGGACCCCAGCCGTAGGCGTTGTCGCCGTGCGGGATCTCCTGCAGCTCGAACAGGCCGGCGCCGACCACCGCCGGGATCGCGAGCAGGAACGCGTACCGCGTCGCCGCCTCCCGCTCGTACCCGAGGAACCGGCCCATCGAGATCGTGGCCCCAGAGCGGGAGACGCCGGGCACCAGCGCGCACGCCTGGGCAGCGCCCATCAGGATCGCGTGCCGCAGGGTCAGGTGCTTGATCTGCTTGTCGTTCGCGCTGAAGTGGTCGGCGATGCCCAGGATGATTCCGAGCACGATCAAGGTGGTGCCGATGATCCAGAGGTTGCGGAAGTCGTTCTCGATGGTGTCCTTGAAGATGACCCCGAGGACCACGATCGGCAGCGAGCCGATGATGATGAACCAGCCCATCCGCGAGTCGAGGTGCCCGCGGTACTCCGGGCGGAACAAGGAGCGCACCCAGGTCGAGCCGATCCGCCAGATGTCCTGGCGGAAGTAGATCAGCACCGCGAGCTCGGTGCCGATCTGGATCACGGCGGTGAACGCCGCGCCCGGGTCGCCCCAGCCGAAGAGCTCGGGGAAGATTCGCAGGTGCGCGCTGCTGGAGATCGGGAGGAACTCGGTCAGGCCCTGGAGGGTGCCGAGCACGACGGCCTTCAGGAGATCCCACACGGTGGGCAACCCTACGGATAGCCTTCACGCCATGCAGCAACGCACCGTCGGGGACACCGGGCTCAAGGTCTCGCGACTGGGTCTCGGCACCGCCATGTGGGGCACGGACGTCGACGAGCACGAGGCGCGAGACCAGCTCACTGCCTTCCTCGACGCGGGCGGCACGCTGGTCGACACCGCCTTGATGTACGGCCTCGGCGCCTCCGAGGACCTCCTGGGCCGCTTGCTCGGCGACGTCGTACGCCGGGACCAGGTCGTGCTCGCCACCAAGGGCGGCTTCCGGACCGACGGCGACCGGCCGGTCCGTGACGCGTCGCGCCGGACCCTGCTCCAGAACCTCGACACCTCGCTCCAGCGGCTGGCCACCGACCACGTCGACCTCTGGCAGGTCCACGTCTGGTCAAACACGGCGCCGGTCGAGGAGACCATGGCCGCCCTCGACCAGGCCGTGTCGTCCGGCCGGGCGCGGTACGTCGGGGTGTCGAACTACGCCGGCTGGCAGCTCGCCCAGGCGGCCACGTGGCAGCGCGCCGTCCCGACCCGGGTCCCGCTGGCCAGCACCCAGGAGGAGTACTCCCTCCTCAACCGTGAGGTCGAGCGCGACGTGCTCCCGGCCGCAGCCGCCACCGGGGTCGGGCTGCTCGCCTACTCCCCCCTCGCCGGCGGCGTCCTCACCGGGAAGTACCGCTCCGGTACGCCCGCCGACTCCCGGGGCGCCGGCCGACTGGCCGCGAACGTCGAGCGCTACCTCGACGAGCACGGCCGCGCGGTCGTCGAGGCGGTCGCCCGGGCGGCCGAGGGCCTCGACTGGACGCCGATGCAGGTGGCGTTGGTCTGGCTGCGCGACCGGCCGCACGTCACCGCCCCGATCGTCGGCGCCCGGACCGCAGTCCAGCTCAAGGCAGCCCTCAGCACCGAGGACCTCACCCTTCCGGACGCGATCGTCGCCGCGCTCGACGACGTCTCCGGGGAGTGACCGTGTCGACCCGGGTCACCGAGCGGCCCCTGAGCCCGGGTGTGGAGTGGCAGTTCGAGAAGCTGGTCATCCCCCGCGACTTCTCGCGCAACGCCGTCACCCGGATGCTGGTCGACCGGGCCGAGCACGGCGGCTGGGAGCTGGACCGGCTGCGGCTGTCGCCGGACGGCACCCGCCGGGTCGTCCTGCGCCGCAAGATCATCCGGCAGCGGCCGACCGTCTACTTCGGCACGCTCGTCTGAGCCGGCGCCGTTCGTGGCAGCCCGGGGTTTCGAGGCTCGTCGCTGACGCTCCTCGCACCTCAACCACCGGCCGCCGGTGGCTGAAGTTGCGCAGGCCCCCCGTCGGTGGTTGAGGTGCGAAGGCCTGCAAGGCCTGAGCCTCGAAACCCCCGGCGCCACCACAGGTGGGGCCGGCTCAGACCTCGTCGAGGAACCGGTCGAAGACCCGCGCCCCGAACTCCAGCGCACTCACCGGAACCCGCTCGTCGACGCCGTGGAACAGCGCGGTGAAGTCCAGGCCGGCGGGCAGCTGCAGCGGCGTGAAGCCGTAGGACCGCATCCCGAGCTTCCGGAAGTGCTTGGCGTCGGTGCCGCCGCTCATCAGGAACGGTGCGACCAGCGCGTCGGGGTCCTCGGCGAGCAGCGAGCGGTGCATGGCGTCGACCAGCGCACCGTCGTACGGCGTCTCCCACGGTGCCTGGTTCGAGAGGTACTCCACCTCGATGCCGTCCCCCACCAGCTCAGCCAGCGTCGCGAAGAACTCGTCCTCGTAGCCCGGCAGCGAGCGGCCGTCGACGTGGGCGGTTGCCTCGGTGGGGATCACGTTCGCCTTGTAGCCGGCGCCCAGCATCGTGGGGTTGGCGGTGTTGCGGATGACCGCACCGAGCATCCGGGCCGCACCGCCGAACTCCTCGACCAATGCGTCGGCGTTCTCCGGCGTGGCCTCGGTGCCGGCGAGGTCGGCCACCGTCGCGAGCAGCACCTCCATCGCCGGTGTCAGCCGGACCGGCCACTCGTGAGCGCCGATCCGGGCGACGGCGGTGGCGATCCGGGCGACGGCGTTCTCGCGGTTGATCATCGACCCGTGCCCGGCCCGCCCGCGGGCGGTGAGCTTCATCCAGGCCATACCCTTCTCAGCCGCCTCGACCAGGTAGATCCGGCGGCCGCGGACCGTGGCGCTGAAGCCGCCCACCTCGCCCACGGCCTCGGTGACGCCGGCGAAGTGGTCGGCGTGCCGCTCGACCATGATCTGGGCACCGTGGTGGCCGCCGGCCTCCTCGTCGGCGGTGAAGGCGAGCACGATCGGCCGGTTGGGCAGCCGACCAGCCAGGGTGCGGGCGCGGACCGCAGCCAGCAGCATCGCGTCGAAGTCCTTCATGTCGACCGCGCCGCGGCCCCACACGTAGCCGTCCTGGATCTCGCCCGAGAACGGGTCGACCTGCCAGTCCTCGGCCGCCGCCGGTACGACGTCGAGGTGCGCGTGCAGCAGCAGGCCGGGCCGGTCGGACGACGGGTTGCCCCAGTGGGCGATCAGGCTGGTCCGACCGGGCGTCTCCTCCACCACGGTCGACTCGATCCCGACCTCGTCGAGCAGCGTCGCGACGTACTCCGCCGCCTTCCGCTCCCCCGGGCCGGACTGGTCTCCGTAGTTCGACGTGTCGATCCGGATCAGGTCGCGGCACAGCTCGACAACCTCCGTCGTGGGGTCGTGCTTCGGGTCCGCTGCTGCGTCCTCTCGTCGGTCCGCCATGACCCCATCCTGACACCGTTTCCGCACGCCTCCCGATGCGGGTTTCGACCCGCTGCTTTGCTAAGGTTCCTGCGCACTCGTCCGGGTGGCGGAATTGGCAGACGCGCTAGCTTGAGGTGCTAGTGCCCGTATTAGGGCGTGGGGGTTCAAGTCCCCCCTCGGACACCAGATCGTCGGCATTTGTGCCGATACCGCTGCCCTCCTGCTGCGCCCACCCTGGAGTCATTCGACCAACGGGGAGGGTTCCGATGTCACACACGCGCAAGCGATTCTCAGTGCGAGTCATGGCCGCGACGAGCGCGGCCCTCACGGTCGTGGTGTTCGCGCCGGCCGCGCCGGCCGCGGCGGCTCAGGCGGCACGGTGGCCGCCGACGCGTACGCGGCGGGGTACGACGGCTTCAGCGTCGTGACCACGACAGTCGAGGCCAACCTGCCCGTCACCGTCAATCCGACGGGCAAGGTCCGTCGCTAGTGGTCGCTCAACCGGCGGCGGCAGCCACGACGTGCGCCTCGGCGTACGGGTTGTTCGTAGCCGTCGCCGCCGGCAGGTACGCGATTCCGATCGGCGGATCGGGCACCTCGGACGAGGTGTTCGGCACCCCGAGCTCCTGGGCCACCAGCACCGCTTGCAGCCGGTCGTTCACGCCGAGCTTGCGATACAGGTTAGCGAGGTGGGAGTGGACGGTGCGCGGAGAGATGCCGAGTCGGTGCGCGATCGCGTGAGCGGTCCTGCCGTCCCGCAGCTGGTGCAGCACCGTCAGCTCCCGCCCGGTGAGTCCGGCCGGGGCGGACACAGCGTCTGATCCCTGCAGCATCGCGCACTGCCTCCCCACCGCGGCGATCAGCGGCTGGATCCGCCGGGCGAGGTCGAGGTCCTCCTCGGAGAAGTCCTCCCCGGTTCGCGAGAGCAGGAACGAGCGGTGGGTAACCCCCGAGAGCTGGTACGGAATGGCCAGTTGTTCGTCCAACCCGACCGGCCGGCACACGTCCCGCAGGATCTCGAAGCCGGCGATGGGCACGATCCCCCGAGGCACGCGGCCGACCGACCAAGGCCGAGGGTCGCACGTCGTGCGGAACCAGCACAGGAGCGGATGCTTGGCCATGTTCTGCTCCCACACGACCAGCTCGGACTCGGTGGGCCACCCGGGCACCGGGTGGCTGAGCTCGAACCCGAACGCCCCGTCGGCGTCCTGCCAGTTCCAGGACGCGCGGGTCTGGAACGTCTCCACCAACAGGGACCTCACACGTGCTCGGGGGAACCGCCCCGACGGCCGAGTCATGAGGTCCGCGGTGAAGTCCACCCACTCTGCGTACCGTCCCAAGACGTCCACGTTGATCACCCACTTCGCTGAGCCCGAGATACGACCCGGTCGCCCACTTCGCCGGTGTCGGTCCGTACCTGTGTGACGCGATCGTGCACCGAGAAGTTTCTGCCGCGTCGCCTCGACTTCACACTTGAATCATTCAAGAGAAGTCGACATGCTGGGCCCCGATGAGCACGACCGCCGACCACGAGCAGCTGCTGCGCGACGCCGCGCTGCGCGTCACCCGCCCCAGGCTGGCCGTCCTCCGCGCCGTGCACGCCGACCCGCACGCCGACACCGACACCCTCATCGGCGCCGTGCGCGCCGACCTGGGCGAGGTCTCGCACCAGGCGGTGTACGACGTGCTGCGGGCCCTCACCATCGCGGGCCTGGTACGCCGGATCCAGCCAACCGGCTCGGTGGCCCGCTACGAGGCGCGGGTCGGTGACAACCACCACCACGTCGTGTGCCGTTCCTGCGGCACCGTGGCCGACGTCGACTGTGCCGTCGGCGACGTACCCTGCCTGACCGCCTCGGAGGACCACGGCTACGCCATCGACGAGGCCGAGGTCGTCTACTGGGGCATCTGCCCCGATTGCTCAGAGACCCGACTCCGCCCTGAACATCCCGTGGAAGGAAGAACACGATCATGACCGAGAGCCAGGACAACCCGAGCACCGGCGCTGCAGAGGGATGCCCGGTCGCGCCCGACGGCGCGACGAAGCAGGGCAGCGAGAGTGAGAACCCCGCGATCGACTCGCCGACGCCCCAGACCGGCGGCCGTCCGCGGACCAACCACGACTGGTGGCCCAACCAGCTGGACCTCTCCGTGCTGCACGCCCACTCACCTGCGGGCAACCCACTCGGGGAGGACTTCAGCTACGCGGAGGCGTTCTCGAAGCTCGACGTCGAGGCTCTCAAGCACGACATCGTCGACACGCTGACCACCTCGCAGGAGTGGTGGCCGGCCGACTTCGGTCACTACGGCGGTCTGATGATCCGGATGAGCTGGCACGCCGCAGGCACCTACCGCATCCACGACGGACGCGGTGGGGCCGGTGAAGGCAGCCAGCGTTTCGCCCCACTGAACAGCTGGCCGGACAACGCGAACCTCGACAAGGCCCGGCGGCTGCTCTGGCCGGTGAAGCAGAAGTACGGGCAGCAGATCTCGTGGGCCGACCTCCTGGTGCTGGCCGGCAACGTCGCCATGGAATCGATGGGATTCAAGACCTTCGGCTTCGGCTTCGGCCGCGAGGACGTGTGGGAGCCGGAGGAGATCATCTGGGGCCCAGAAGAGGACTGGCTCGGTGACGCCCGCTACCTCAGCGAGACAGAGATGGCGCCCGAGGTGGGTGCGACCGAGATGGGCCTGATCTACGTCAACCCCGAGGGCCCCCGCGGCAACGCCGACCCGGTGGCCGCGGCCCACTTCATCCGCGAGACGTTCGCGCGGATGGCGATGAACGACGAGGAGACGGTCGCCCTCATCGCCGGCGGCCACACCTTCGGCAAGACCCACGGCGCCGGCATCGCCGACGACCATGTCGGCCCGGAGCCGGAGGGTGCTCCCCTGGAGACCCAGGGTCTCGGCTGGCTGAGCACCCATGGCAGCGGCAAGGGAGCCGACACCATCACCAGCGGGCTGGAGGTCACCTGGACCGACCGACCCACGCAGTGGAGCAACCGCTTCTTCGAGATCCTGTTCGGCCACGAGTGGGAGCTCACCACCAGCCCCGGAGGCGCGAAGCAGTGGGTGGCCAAGGACGCCGAGGCGGTCATCCCTGACGCTTACGACCCCGTGAAGAAGCACAAGCCGACCATGCTCACGACAGACCTGTCGCTGCGCATGGACCCGACGTACGAGAAGATCTCGCGCCGCTTCCTGGAGAACCCCGACGAGTTCGCCCTAGCCTTCGCGAAGGCCTGGTACAAGCTGCTCCACCGTGACATGGGCCCCGTCTCCCGGTTCCTCGGACCCTGGGTGGCCGAGCCGCAGCTGTGGCAGGACCCCGTGCCGGAGGTCGACCATGAGCTCGTGGGCGACGCCGATGTCGCTGCCTTGAAGGCCACGGTGCGGGACTCGGGTCTGTCGGTCGCGCAACTGGTCTCGACCGCGTGGGCATCGGCCGCGAGCTTCCGGAACACGGACAAGCGCGGCGGGGCGAACGGCGCGCGCATCCGCCTCGAACCGCAGCGCAGCTGGGAGGTGAACCAGCCCGCCGAGCTCGCCACCGCGCTCGAAGCCCTCGAGCGCGTCCAGCAGCAGTTCAACGCGGCCGGAGGGGCGCAGATCTCCCTCGCCGACCTGATCGTCCTCGCCGGCGGGGTCGGGATCGAGAAGGCCGCGAGCGACGCCGGCCACGACGTCACCGTGCCGTTCCACCCGGGACGCACCGACGCGAGCCAGGACCAGACCGACGTGGACGCCTTCGCCGTCCTCGAGCCGCGGGCCGACGGTTTCCGCAACTACCTCAGGCCCGACGAGAAGCTGCAGCCCGAGACGTTGCTCCTCGAGCGCGCCTACATGCTCGACCTGAGCGCACCCGAGATGACGGTCCTCGTCGGTGGCCTGCGCGCGTTGGGTGCCAATGCCGGCGGGACCGAGCACGGCGTGCTCACCGACCGGCCAGGTGTCCTCACGAACGACTTCTTCGTCAACCTGCTCGCCACCGGTGCGCAGTGGAAGGTGTCGGAGGAGCGTGAGCACGTCTTCGAGATCCGCGACCCGTCCGGTGGCGGTCCGGCGTGGACCGCGACCGCCGTCGATCTGGTGTTCGGTGCGAACTCCCAGCTGCGGGCGATCTCCGAGGTCTACGCGAGCGCTGACGCGGAGACGAAGTTCGTCCGCGACTTCGTGGCCGCGTGGGTCAAGGTCATGGAGCTCGACCGCTTCGACCTCGACTGAGCCGGCTCGCGGACCGACTCATGATGATCCGTCCGGCGGAGCTGATCGCGATCAAGAACGGCGAGCTCGACCTCGCGTTCCGGCGATGGGACCGCCCGCGGGTGAAGGTGGGCACCCGGATGCGGACCGGCGTCGGGCTCATCGAGGTCGTGTCCGTCAAGCCGACAGCGGTCTCTCGGTTGCGCGCCGAGGACGCCCGCCGCGCGGGGGCAGCGTCGCTGTCGGCACTCAAGGACGCGCTCAGCCACCGGCCGGACCGCACGGTCTACCGGGTCGGTCTGCGGTACGCCGGCGCCGACCCGCGCGAGGCGCTGCGCGAGCAGGTGCCGACCGACGCGGAGATCCACGAGATCCGGGCCCGGCTCGACCGGCTCGACGCGGCTGCACGGGGCGGACCGTGGACCCGCGCCACCCTGGAGATCATCGACCGCTCCCCCGGCGTGCGCGCACCTGACCTGGCGGCCGAGCTCGGGCGCGAGACCGCCGAGTTCAAGACCGACGTGCGCAAGCTCAAGGAGCAGGGCCTCACCGAGTCGCTGGCCATCGGCTACCGGCTCTCACCGCGGGGCGAGGCCGTCCTGGACCATGGTGGTCCGCCGCGCGATCGCGGGCCGCGCCCGGCCGGCACACCGCTCCCCCGCACCATCGGCGCACCCGCGACCCGTGCCCTCCGCGTCGAGGGCGTCACGTCCCTGGAACAGGTGACCGAATGGCGCGCGGCGGAGCTGCTGGCGCTGCACGGCGTCGGCCCGGTGGCCATCGAGCGGCTCGGTGAGGCGCTCGCTGAGCGTGGGCTCGGGTTCCGGGACGCCTGATGCGGCTCGGCTTCGACACCGGCACGACGCCTGACACGTGGGCCCGGGCGTGGCGCGACCGGCGGCGGGAACCTCTCGAGCTGGTGCCGGTCGACGGCGCGGCCGCCGCCGACGCCGGGCTGCGCGACGGGTCGCTCGACCTGTGCCTGGTGAGACTGCCGCTGCTCGACGCCGAAGGCCTCCACCGGGTCCGGCTGTACGACGAGGTGCCGGTCGTCGCCGTGCCGCGGGACCACTTCGCGACCGCTGGCGACGAGGTCACCACAGCCGACCTCGGCGACGAGCAGCTCGTCCTGCCACACCCGTCGGGCTGGACGCCGCAGGCGACCCAGCTCGACTGGCCGTCGATGTCGTGGCGGGAGGCGATCGAGGCGGTCGCCTCAGGGAGCGGCATCGCGATCGTCCCGATGTCGGTGGCGCGGCTGTACGCCCGCAAGGACGTCGCCACCCGGCCGGTCACGGACCTCGAGCCGACGACGATCGCACTCGCGTGGCTGGTCGAACGTGACGACGAGGACACCCAGGCGTTCGTGGGGATCGTCAAGGGCCGCACGGCGAACACCTCTCGATGAGCCCGCGCAAACGGCGATGCCACCTCGACAGAGATCACGCCGGGCGCCCTCAGCGCCCGGCGTGACCTTGGGGGACGGTCCGCGATGTCTGCCTAGGGCAGAGCGTTCGCCGCCGCCACGACATCGACCAGGCCGTGGCCCTTGTCGAAGGAGGAGCCGCCGGCGTACGGCGCCCCGAAGGTGTACTGGTGGGCGGTCGAGGCGATGGCGTCCTCGATCTGGGCCGGCGTGGCCCCCGGCGACTTCTGGAACAGCTGCGCGACGATGCCGGCGACGTGCGGCGCGGCCATCGAGGTGCCGCTGATCGTGTTGTAGTCGCCGCCCTCGACGAAGTCGAGGCCGGTAGTGCAGATCGGCAGGTAGATCCGGCACGAGCTGGTGATGGTGTCGCCCGGCGCCGAGACGTCCGGCCAGGTCGAGGGGTCGCTCTCGAGGCCGCGCGAGGAGAACTCGCTGAGCTCACCGTCGCGGGTGCCGGTCTCGAGGTCGCTGTACGACGCGACGCTGAGGATGCCACCGGTCGGGTCCTGTCCCGGCGGGTTGGTGAGGCTCTCCGAGCCGTCACCGCCGTCGTTGCCGGCGGCCCACACGGTCACCACGCCCTCGGCGGCCAGCGCCCGCTGCAGCTTCACGGTCGCGGACTCGGGGTCGAACGCACCTCCACCGCTGGGTCCGTAAGAGTTGTTGGTGACCTTGATCGGCGGGCACTCCGAGGCTGGCACGCCCTCGCCGCACGGCGCCGCGTGGTTCTCCAAGACCCAGTTGAGGGCGGTGTCGGCGCCGATGATGAAAAGGCCGGCACCGGTCGACAGCGACACCAGCTTGGCGCCGGGGGCGGCGCCGTGGAGCGTGCGACCGTCGGACAGGGTGGTCGGCCGGCCCGCGACGATGCCGGAGACGTGGGTGCCGTGACCGCCGACCGACAGGGTGTCGGTGTCGACCGTGTTCGGGAGGTTGACGACCGAACAGTTCGCCTCCAGCGGGTCGCAGACGGTCTTGTTGTTGCTGATGACCGCCGAGGTGCCGTCCGCCTCGGTGAGGAAGGGATGGGTCGGGTCGACGCCGGAATCGATCACGCCGACGCTGATACCGGTGCCGGTCAGCGCGGTGCCGTCGGCCCCGGTCAGGGTCTCCATCGCCTCGGCGCCGCGGGTGGCGGTGTGGGACGTGTACTGGCTGAACTCGATCGGCTGGTTGCCCTCGACGTACGTCACGCCGCGCTGCGCCCGGACGAGCGCGATCTGGGTCGCGGTGCCGCGAGCGACGACCACGCCGATCTTGTCGAAGCTCATGGTGCGGGTCAGCCCGGTGACCGCCACCGCCCGCTTGGCCGCGGCGAGATCGGTGCCGTGCACCAGGACGGTGGTCCGCTCCCCCAGCCCGAGCGTCCGGAGCTGCTGGGCGAGGAAGTCGGAGACGTTGGCCTTCGGCAGCGGCAGCGCGTCCGCGCTGGTCGTCGGCAGAGCCGGGGTGAGAGCGACCACCGCGAGTGCTGCGGCGGCGGCGAGTCGTGGGGCACGACGCATGGGGATGTCCCTCCTGGGGTCACGGGATACGTGCCAGTAACAACGGCGCCCGGGCCCGGAGGTCACGGCTCAGGTGGCGGAGACCCCGATCGCGCCGTCCCGGAAGGTGTCTACGAAGAGTGCGTGGTCCTCGCGCACCCGGTCGGCGTACGCCATCCCCCAGTCGGTGAGCCAACCGGTGAACTCCCGGCGGCGTCGGTCGAGGGAGTCCGCGATCGCCTGCTCCACCTGGAAGTCCACCAGGTCCTGCTCGCTGTCCTCGTCGGAGGCGCAGTGGATCTTCGCGGTGGCCCGTCCGAGCAGGTCCACGACCTCCGCGATCTCGTCGGGCTCGGTGAGGTCCGACCAGTCGAGGTCGACCTCGTACGGCGACACCTCGCTCACGACGAACCCGACCCCGTCGAGGGTGGTGTAGCCGAGCAGCGGGTCGGTGTGGACCTGCAGTGCCCGCTGGCTCACGACGGTGCGCTGCCCCTCCGTGTCGAAGTAGCCGCTGATGGCGGAGGTGTCGACGAACCTGCTGACGGCCGGGATGTTGGCCTGCTTCATCGAGAGCACCACGTCGTTGTCGAGCGCCTGGCTGTAGCCCTCGACGAGCAGGTTGTATGCCGGCAGTCCCGCGCTCCCGATCCCGAACCCGGACTTCCCCACCACGTCGCGCAGCTCGTAGAACAGCTCCCGGTCGAACCGCTTGTCATGGGGGATCGTGTCGAGATAGCGCTCGAACGCCGCCACGACCAACTTCTTCTCGGTCTTCGCCAGCGTCCGCACCGACCCGTCCCTCCGGAACGTGCGCACCCCGGCATCGAGCAGGGTGGTCTTGTCGAGCAGGTCCGCACGGCGGTTGCACCGCGCCGCCACGAGGGCGCCATGGATCGGGCCGGAGGTGTTGTCGAGGTGGAGCGCGAAGTCGTCGTCGTCATCGCTGTGCCGGTACTCGTCCACCTGGGACAGGTAGGAACGGACGTAGCGGCCGATCAGCCGGCGGACGTCGTCCTCGGGCAGCGCCTTCTGCCAGCCGATGAGGGCCAGCGACGCGGCGAACCGCTGCAGGTCCCAGGTGAAGTGGCCGAGGTAGGCCTCGTCGAAGTCGTTGATGTCGAACACGAGGCGCCCATCGGAGTTCAGGTAGGTGCCGAAGTTCTCGACGTGCAGGTCCCCGTGGATCCAGATCGCACCGGACCGGTCGTCGGCGTAGGGGTCGTCCTCCTGGGTCACGTCGGCGTAGAACAGGCAGGCGCTTCCCCGGTAGAACGAGTGCGGGTCACTGGCCATCTTGCGGAACTTCACGCGGAAGGCCTGCGGGTCCGCCTTCATCAGCGGGGCGAACGCGTCATCGAGCACGCCGGCGATCAGGTCGCGACGGTCGTCAGAGGTCGGCACCCGCCCACCTTAGGGATAGGCGCGGGTACTCACGCACGGTCGGGTAGCGGCGCGGGTACGACGACGCCTGCTCCGCGACGACGATGCTCGGCATGGACACTCCGATCGCACACAAGAACACCAACGCCTTCTACCTGCAGGCCGCCATCTCCTTCGGCGTGGCGCTGCTGACGATGATCTTCTCGGTCTTCTATCTTCCCGTCGACACCTGGGTTCGAGCGTTCCTGGGCCTGGGGATCATGTACCTCACGACCTCCGCGTTCACGCTCGCCAAGTGCGTCCGCGACGCTCAGGAGAACCAGGCGGTCCACGTCCGGCTCGACCAGGCCCGCGTCGACCGGATCCTCTCCGAGCACGACCCCTTCAAGGCCGTCTCCTGACCCACCCCGACGACCCGGAACGGAGCCCCGCACCGATCAGGTGCGGGGCTCCGGTGCGTTCGGGCTCAGCTCGCGTCGACGGGCCGGTTGCTCCGGATCACGCCGAGCGGGTCGGCGCTGCGTTTGGCGGTGACCAGCCGGGCGCGCGTCTCCGGCGACCACCAGGCGTCCGTGCTGCGCCGCCCCAGGAAGGCGAGCGGCGTCCTTCCTGCGCTCACGAACGAGACGGCCGCCTCGATGTCGGCGAACCCGGCCTCGACCCCGGGCTCCCCACCGGGTCCGAACGGGATCCCGATGGCGCCGACGAGGTAGGGCTCGGAGACCGGGCCGAAGCTGCCTCCCCCGCCGTGGTGGCGGGCCAGCGCCCCGCCCAGGTGACGGATCTGCACCATGGCCAGCGGGTGCTCGGCGGCCGGCCCGGCCGCGTCGACCAGGGCCTCGACGGCCTGGTCGTCGAGGTCGACCAGGAGAACTGCCCAGTCGCGACCCGGCGAGGGTTCGGTGGGCTCCCCGGCGATGCTGTCCAGGGCGGCGATCGGCACGTCGCCGAGCAGGTCGAGCACGATCCCGGGTACGGCGCGGAACGGTGCGAGCAGTTGCTCGGCCTCCTCGCCGCTGCCGAGGTGCGCCACGGCCACCGAGGCCATCGCCTGCCCGCGCAGCGGTTCCGGGATCTCCGGGAACGGCGGGAAGCGGTAGCAGTGGAACCACACGGTGAGGGAGTCGGGAGCGGCCGCGGTCACGCTGCGGAAGGCCTCCAGCACCGCCCGCGTCTGCTCGATCGGCCAGAACAGCCGGCCGCCGTACACCTGTGGGGCGGGGTACAGCCGCAGCGTCATCCGGGTGACGATCCCGAAGTCCCCGCCCCCGCCCCGGACGGCCCAGAACAGGTCGGGGTCGTCATCGGAGGCCGTGACGGTGCGCAGCCGGCCGAGTCCGTCGACCAGCTCGACCGCCTCCACGCTGTCGGCTCCCGCACCGAAGGCGCGTCCGAACCAGCTGAGCCCTCCGGTGACCGTCATGCCCACGACCGACGGATCGGGGTTGGAGCCGGCCAGGAACGTGAGGCCGGTGCCGTCCAGGGCGGCCAGCAGCTGGCCGGCGCGGACGCCGGCGCCGATGGTGACCCTCCTGGCGGCAGGGTCGACGTCGATGTCGTCGAGCGCCCCGGTGCGCAGGATCAGCACGTCCTCGAAGGCACCGGTGGTGCCGTGCCCGGTCGGCTGCGGGGAGACGTGGACCTCGTGGTCGCGGGCCCACCGGACGGCGGTCACGACGTCCTGTGCGTCACGTGCCTCGAGCACGGCCAACGGGCGCTGGTCGACAGTGACGACCCAAGCGGCGCGTGCCGCGTCCCAGGTCTCGTCGTCGGGAACGTGGACGACGCCGGCGACGCGTCGGCGGAGGTCGGCGAGCGGCTCGCGCAGCTGCTGGACGGTGGGAGTAGTAGTGCTGGTCATGGGGTGTCCTCTCGAAGGCGTGGCTGTGGGGCAGTTCTGATCGGTCTCGGCTACCGGAGTGCGTACGGGATGCGCTGCGCGGCAACGGCCTCGAGGACCGCCTGCGGCCGGAACTCGGTCCGGCTGCCGGCAGTCGTGACCCGGGCACCGTCACGCGTCGAGCGTGCGCTCCGGCCGAGTGCGGCGGCCCCACGGCGACGGGCGGAGAACCGCGGGCGCACCGGGGCGGTGGTGGTGAAGGTGGTGGTGGTCATCGCGGGTTCCTGTCCGTGAGCCGCCCGGAGTCTCCGGGCTGGTTCAACGGTGGCCCGCGGTGCTTGCCCCAGGCTTACCGGCCGCTTACCCGCCGGCTTCCTCGCCCGACTCGAGCCGCATCAGCAGCCGAGTGCCGCGTCGCAGCGCCGGCTGGATGCCCAGGGTGGAGAGCCGAGCCACCGTCCGACGTGCGTGAGTCAGGGCGTCCTCGTGTCGGCCGAGACAGGTCAGGCCCAGGGCGAGGAACTCGTCGACGACCCCGAGGTGGTCGAGCGAGCCGTACACCACGACATCCTCCGCGTTGGGCATGAGTCGGTCGACCAGGACCTGCACGCGGTCGACGTCGCCCAGCGCGGCGAGCACGCCGAGCTGGAGGCAGTTGCCGGCCAGCGCGGCATAGTCCTCGACGTCTGCGGGGATCAGCTCCTCCACCAGGTCGTCGACGCGGTCCGGCTCCCCGGACTCGACCAGGCCCCACGCCACCACCGCGCGAGTCGGGAGGCCACGGCCGCGGGCCAGGTCGACGATCTCCTCGTCGAGGCTGGTGCCGATGGCGCGGCTCGCCACGGCATGCACGCACCTGGCCTCGTCGATGCCGATCAGCCCGCTCTCCCGGTGCAGTCGGAGCGCCTCGTCGGTCAAGGTCGGCGCATCGGGGTCGTCGGCGTCGCGTGCCCGTGCCGCGAACCACCACGCCATGGGTACGTCGAACCCCGCGTGGCGCAGGTCGGCGGCTGCCGCCGCGCACCGGGACATGCACTCGTCGGACTCCTCGAACCGGCCGAGCTCGAACAAGGTCCATCCGAGGTGGAAGAGGCCCGCCACCTCGATCTCGCCTCCGGGTCGCCGGCCCAGGAGCTCCTCGAGCAGCGCCAGTCGCTCCTCGCGGTCGCCGTGACGGCGGCGCCCGGTCCGGCACAGCACCTGGAGGTACAGCACCTGGTTCACGAGCGCCTCGTCGCCGGTGCGTCGGCTGGCCGCCGCCGCCCGGTCGCCGTACGCCGTGGTCAGCTCACGGTCGAAGCCGAGGAAGTGCTCGACCATCAACGTCGCGCAGAGCTTCGCCTCCTCCGCCCCGTCGACGTGCTCCAACGCTCTCGTCAGGTCCGCGATGAACGTCTCGTCATCGCTCCCGTGCTCGCGCGAGGCCCATACCCCGGCCTCGGTGGCGATCGTGGCGCTGTCCGCCACGGTGCCCCAGTCCATGTGCTCCATCGCGTGCGAGACCAGCTCCTGGACGACCGCGCGGCTCGCCGGGGCGTCTCCCAGGCGCAGCAGCGCCTGCGCCTCCCCCTGCCGCGCCCTGACGTGGTCGGGTCCGAACGGTTCGGCCTCCCGCGCGGCTGCCCGCCACAGGCCGAGCGCCTCGGCGGGCGCCTGCCGGGCGACCGCAAGCGCTGCTGCCCGCGGCAGCCACCGCTGCGCGGCGACCCGCGACTCGCCACCCAGTGGCGCGGCGGCCAGGGCGTGGCCGGCCAGGGTGGCCACGACGTCACCGCTCGGCTGGGGGTGTCGCTGCTCCAGTGCGACGACGGCCCGCGCGTGCAGCCGCATCCGGCGGGCAGCACTCAGCTCGCCCAGCAGCGTCTCGCGCGTGAGCGCGTGGGCGAACGCGTAGCCGGCACCCTGCTCCATGAGCAGGCCCGTGGCCACGCCGAGGTCGAGGGTGTCGAGCACGTCCTCCTCGCCGAGACCGGTCACGCTCGCGACCAGGCCAGGCTCGACGACCTGCCCCAGCACCGCCGCCTGCCCGAGCAGCGTGCGCGACGCGTCAGGGAGCCGCGCGAGCCGCTGCCGGAGGACGTCCCGGACACCGTCGGGGACCGGGAGCTCATCGAGGTCGACGGTGCGGAGGTCGGGCCGCGTGGACACCAGCCGCGCGTACTCGGCGACGTAGAACGGGTTGCCGGCGGTCGCCTCGGCCACGCGTTGGTCCAACCGCGGGTCGTGGTCACCCAGGACGCCGGACAGCAGCTCGCCCACCGCGGCCGGCCCGAGGCCCTCGAGCCGGAGCCGGTCGGCGCCGGCGCGGGCCAGCGCCGCCAGCGCCGCCAGCAGCGGCTCCTCCGCGGCCGCCGGGTCCGTCGAGCGACGGGTCGCCACGACCAGCAGCGGCGCCGCCGGGGCAACGGCCGCGACGTGGGCGAGCAGCTGGAGCGAGGAGACGTCGGCGCGGTGGACGTCCTCGAGAACCACGACCAGTCCGCCGGCGGCGGTCGCCGACTGCGCCAGCAGGTCGACGACCGCGTCGTACAGCCGCAGCGTCGTGCCCGACCCACGGTCCACGGTGACCTCGGCGTCCTGGAGGAGGGGTGCGAGCTGGGGCGCATGCGTGGGGGCGGTCGCCGCCAGCGCTCTGACGACCGACAGCCAGGGCCACAGCGGCGGGAGGAGCTCCCCCTCGGGGCTGCGCCCGACCTGCACCCGCAGCCCGCGCGCCGCCGCGAGCAGGCCGAGGTCCTGGACGAAGCGGGTCTTGCCGATGCCCGGCTCGCCCGCGATGGTCAGGTAGCGCGCGCTGGCCGCCGACGGGAGGTCGTCCAGCACGGCGGCAGCGTGCGCCAGTACGTCGTCGCGCCCGACCGTCGGGCTCCCGGGCGAGCGGACCGTGGGCGTTTCGGACGGTTCGTCAGCCGTCTCTCGGACGCACCGTCCGCGGCCTCCGGAGGCCCGAGCTCGACGGTCAACAGGCCCGGGTCCTGCTGCAGCAGCCGCCGCTCGAGCTCCTGGACGTGCGGCGTCGGGTCGACCCCGAGCTCGTCGGCCAGCCGCGCGCGAAGGCGGCGCAGCGTCTCGAGCGCCTCCGCCTGGCGCCCACCGCGGTACTGCGCCAGCGCCAGGGCCGCCCACAGCCGCTCGCGAAAGGGGTGCTCGCCCACCGCGTCCATCGCGAGCGTGAGCGCGTCGCCGTGACGGCCCAGGGCGAGCAGGTTCTCCGCGCGACGCTCGAGCAGCGAGGCGTGGAGCTCGGTCAGCCGGTCGCGCTCGCGGAGCAGCAGCTCGCCGTCGCAGTCCGGGTACGGCGTACCTGCCCACAGCCGGGTCGCCTGCTCACCGAGCCGGAGCGACTCCGCGGCCCGGTCGGTCTGGAGCGCCTGCTGGGCCAGGGACTCGAACTCCCAGGCGTCCACCGCGCCGGGCTCGGCGAGCAGTGCGTACCCGCCACCGCCGCTCACCAGGTGGCTTGGCGGAGTGCGAGGCGGACGATCCGGCTCCAGCTCGGTCCGCAGCCGCGAGACCGCTACCTGGAGCGAGCCCAGGCTGGCGGCGTCGACGTCCGTCCAGGCGTCGGCGAGCAACCGCTCCGCCGTGACCGGTGTGCCACGCGCGGCCAGGAGTACGCCGAGCACGGACCGCTCCCGACGTCGCGTCAGCGGCCTCGGGGCACCGGCCTCGGGCAGCACCACCACCTCGCCGAGCACCCGGTAGCGCATGGTGTCCTCGCGGTCTGTTCGAGCCGGTCCCTTCGGACGCCCAACCTAGCCGCCGCACGCGCCGGTCGCGGGCCTCCTTGGGCCTCACATAGCCGTGTCGAGCGGACGGACGGTGGTCGGCCGGCCGCCGTACCTGACGGTGAGGATCTCCACGAAGTGACCGTCGGTGTCGTGGAAGTAGGTACCGCGGCCGCCGTCGTCGTGGTTGATCTGCTGCGGCTGCCGGCGGTGTGGGTCGGCCCAGTGCTCCAGTCCACGTTCGAGCACGCGGGCGTAGATCGCGTCGAACTCGGCCTCGCTGACGAGGAACGCGTAGTGCTGGGGCACGACCTCCTCCTCCCAGCCGGCGACGTACAGCGCGACGTCGTTGCCGAGGTCGAGCGCGGCAAACGGGCCCTCCTCACGCGGCTTCGGGAGGCCGAGGATGTCGGCGTAGAAGCGGACGGCGCGGTCCTTGTCGGTGCTCGGGAGGATGTGGTGGTCGAAGTGCACGGTCATGTCGGTCGCTCCTGGATCGTGGCGGCCGCGGGTCGGCTCGCCGGTTACCAGTGCATCGGGACCCGCTGACCGGTCGCTTGCACCGTAGTTTCGGGGCCAGCTACTTGAGCTCGGAGCTGGAGAGTCCGAGCAGCCGGCGCGCCACGATCAGCTGCTGGATCTGCTGGGTGCCCTCGAAGATGTCGAGGATCTTCGAGTCGCGAGACCACTTCTCCAGCAGCTCGCCCTCGGAGTACCCGACCGAGGACGCGAGCTGGACGCAGCCAAGCGTGATCTCCGAGCCGACCCGGCCGGCCTTCGCCTTGGCCATCGAAGCCTCGAGCGAGTTGGGCTTGCGGTTGTCGGCGAGCCAGGCCGCCTGGAGCGTGAGCAGCCGGGCTCCCTCCCACTCGGCCTCGAGCGCCAGCAGCCGGGCCGCGGCCGCGTGCTGGACCTGCGCCGGCCGCGTGTAGTCGACGACCACTCCGGCCTGCGCCAGCAGGTCCGTGGTGAGGTCCAGGGCAGCCCGGGCGCACCCCACCGCCATCGCGGCGACCAGCGGGCGGGTGTTGTCGAATGTGGCCATGGCGCCGGCGAAGCCCTGCTTCGCGTCGACCTCCGGCGACCCGAGCAGGTTCTGCTTCGGCACCCGGCAGTCGGTGAAGGTGATCGCGGCCGTGTCGGAGGCGCGGATCCCGAGCTTGTGCTCGAGCCGCTCGACCGTCATGCCGGGCGTGCCCTTCTCGACCACGAACGACTTGATCGCCGCGCGACCGAGGCTCTTGTCCAGGGTCGCCCACACGACCACGCTGTCGGCCCGCTCACCGGAGGTGACGTAGATCTTCTCGCCGTTGATGACGTAGTGGTCGCCGTCGAGGACGGCGGTGGTCTGGATGTTGGCGGAGTCGGAGCCGACGCCGGGCTCGGTGATCGCCATCGCGGCCCAGGTGTCCGCAAACCGTTCGATCTGCTCCTGGTCGGCGACTGATGCGATCGCGGAGTTGCCGAGACCCTGCCGCGGCATCGAGAGCAGCAGCCCCACGTCGCCCCAGCACATCTCGGCGATCGACATGACCGAGGCCATGTTGGCGCCGTTCTTGACCCCGGTCCGTTCCTCGGTTTCCTCGTCTCGGCGTACGCCGCTGGCGCCGGCGCCCTCGCCGGCTCCGGACTCGGCGAGCCCGTCGATCATCGCGGCGAGCATGTCGAGCTCCTTGGGGTACTCGTGCTCCGAGCGGTCGTACTTGCGCGACACCGGTCGCAGCATGTTCATCGCGACCTGGTGTGCCTGGTCGCGCAGCGTCCGCAGCCGCTTCGGGTCATCGAGGTGGATCATGCTTTTCGGGGTCCCCTCCGTGTTGTGGAAGGAGCGAGTGGGGGGATCAACATCGTGGGGTGTTTCATCAGACCAACACGCTCCCTTCCATGACGCCGATCGCCCGCAGGTCGCGGTACCAGCGCTCCACGGGATGCTCCTTCACGTAGCCGTGGCCGCCGAGCAGCTGCACGCCGTCGAGGCCGATCCTCATGCCCTTGTCGGCGCAGAGGGAGCGAGCGAGCGCCACTTCGCGACCGAAGGACTTGCCCGCCGCCGCCCGGGAGGCCGCCTTGTAGGTGACCAGCCGCATCGCCTGCAGCTCGATGGCGATGTCGGCGACCATGAACGCCACCGACTGCCGGTGCGCGATCGGCTCGCCGAACGCCTCACGCTCCTTCACGTACGGCGTCACGTAGTCGAGGACCGCCTGACCGGTCCCGACCGCGAGCGCGCACCAGGCGAGCCGCGAGAGCTGCACGCACTCGGCGTACGTCGATCCGTCGGTCTCCCCGAGGACGGAGTCGGCCGGGGCCCGGACGCCGCGGAGCTCCAGCCGGGTCGCCGACGAGGCGCGGACGCCCATCGGCGGGTCGCCGTCGACGGTGAGGCCGTCGGCACCCGACTCGACCAGCACCAGGACCGGCCGATCGTCGAGCCGGGCCCCCACCACGAACAGCTCGGCGTCGGCACCACGGACCACCAGCGACTTCGTGCCGTCGAGGACCAGCTCGTCGCCGTCGCGGACCGCCGTGGTCGCCGGCTCGAGAACGTCGAAGAGCACGGTCGGCTCGTTGAGCGCGAGAGCGGCAGCGGGCGCGTCGTCGCCGGTGAACGCCGGCAGGTACGTCGCCTGCTGCTGCTCGGTCCCCCACAGCCCGAGGGCGGTCGCGACCGCACCGGGCGCCAGCACCGAGACCGCCAGCCCCATGTCGCCGTGGGCCAGCGCCTCGGCCACGAGGGTCCCGGCCATCGCGGAGCGCTCCTCCGAGATGCCACCGAGCGACTCGGGGACGCCGAGGATCGACAGCCCGATCTCCTGCCCGGCCTTCAAGGCCGCCCCCGGAGCCGCGCAGTCGGCGTCGGCCTGTGCTGCGGCGGGTCGCAGCACCTCCTCGGCGTACTCGCGGACGACGTCGACCAGCATCTGCTCGTCCTCGGTCGGCGTCAGGTCGAAGACTCCGCGCGAGGTGGCGGGCGGGACCCGCACGCCCTCGGTGCGGCTCGAGCCCGAGCGCGTGAACGCCCGACCGGCGGCCGTCGCGCCGCGGAATCCGCTGCGCGTGACCGTGAACACCGCCTGCTCGGCTTGGCGCCGCAGCCCGACCCGGTCGAGCAGGTCGCTCTGCGCCATCCGGCTGAGGGCGGCGACGGCGTAGCCGATCGGGTCGCGCGACTCCCCGGACGCGAGCCCGTGCTTCCCGCCTGGACCGAGGTTCCTCGTGAGGGCCATGCAGATAATGTAACTCTGAGTTACACCTTCCGCCACGGTGCGGGTCGTGTCCCCGCTCACACCGGCCCCGAGACGCATTCGTAGGATCTGCGCCATGCCGGACCAGCCCGAGGAGACCGTCCACGCGCCGTACGGACCGTTGCCCGAGGGCGGCACGGTCCGCCCGGTCACCCGCTGGGGGACGCCGGTCATGCACCGTCCGCAGCAGCCCGTCACGGCCTACGACGGCGCGCTGCGCACCCTGGTGTCGGACATGGTCGCCACCATGTACGCCGCCGAGGGGGTCGGCCTCGCCGCCTGCCAGATCGGGGTCGACCAGGCGGTCTTCGTCTTCGACTGCCCCGACGAGGACGGCATGCGCACGGTCGGCGTCGTCTGCAACCCGCAGGTGACGACACCAGAGGGCGTGGATCGTCGGCTCGACGTGGCCGACGAGGGCTGCCTGTCACTACCCGGCGCCTACGTCGAGTGCGGTCGGCCGGACCGGGCGACCGTGACCGGCACCGGGCTCGAGGGCGAGCCTGTGACGTTCAGCGGCGACGGGTTGCTGGCGCGCTGCTTCCAGCACGAGACCGACCACACGCGCGGCACGGTGTTCGGCGACCGGTTGCCGACCAAGCTGCAGAAGAAGCTCCGGAAGGAGCACGAGAAGAACGCCGACGACTACCCGCCGGAGTGGCCCGCCTGACTCACGGGGCGGGCTGCGTCTGCGGATCCTCGTGCGGGTCCTGGCCGGGCTGCGGCTCCGTAGGAATGGGGTCGGGGTCGCCACTGGGCACGACGTCCGGGTCCTGGCCCGGCTCTTGAGGTGTGGTGGTCATGAGCTGCTCGTACCCGGACCTCCGCAGGTCATGCCCAGGGAACGCGCTCCCTCCCCCCGATGCTAGCGACTCGGCCACCAGGTGCAGGTGCTCGTGGACCATCTCCTCCGGCAAGGCCGGGAGCACGTCGTCCCAGAACGCCAGCATCGCGCCGCGGCCCTGCATCATCCCGGCTGGACGCGCGAGCGCCCAGAGGTGGAAGTGCTCGGACCCGTCGCCCCACCGCGAGAAGTGGCAGCGCGCGACGCCCGGAATCGACTTGACCGCGGCGCTCATCCGCTGCAGCAGCGGTCCCAGCGTCGTGAGCAGCTCGACCGGCGCGTCCTCGAGCAGCACGTGCTCACGCGCCGCGATGCCGCCGACGAATGGGATTCCCATCCGGTCCCATCCGGCGCGCACCTGCCATTGCTCGTCGTGCCAGATGGTGTGCTCCGAGGGTCGGCAGTGTGCGCAGGCGGCGCGATCGAGCGTCCCCACCCGCGGCTGCTCCGGCACGAGCATCTCGGCCAGCGGCCGGAGCGTGACCGCCTCGAACGACGAGAGCTCTCCCTCGGTCAGCGGGCGGGCGTCCAGCCGCTGCCCGATGGGCAGCCGGCGGTGGTACGGCGAGTCGGCCTGGTGCGTCTGCTCGTCGGTCACCCGGACACCCTAGGTGCCGGTCACTGGGTGGGCTTCTCGCACCAGAACACGCGGCCCTGACCCTGGTGGTACTCGTACGTCTTCGCGTCGACGTCGAGCACGATCCGGCTCCCGTTCACGAGCGCCTGGGTGTACATCATCCCTTCCTGGGCGCAACCGAGGCTGCCGTCACGCCAGGTGACCTCCTCCATCGACACCACGCGGACCTCGTCCTCCGAGACCCCGAGGCGTTGGGCCAGGTCTGCCACCGCTTCGCGGGCGGCCGGGTTCGCGGCACCCGGCGTCTCCTCGGACGGCATCGTGGTCCCCTCCTGCTCAGGCTCCGGCTCGGCGGTCTCCGACTGACCGCACGCACCCAGGGCAGCCACGACACAGGCTACGACGACGAGGCGGGACGCTCGAGCTGTCAGGTTCACGATTCCTCCCGAGATCGGCGGACGTCGGTAGGACGTCTCCGCGGACCTCAGGGTTCCACACGCGACCCGGCCGACCACCTGTCACGGGTGGTCGGCCGGGTCGTGTGGTGTCGGGTCAGCCGCGGGCCGACCGGTCCAGGATCCGCACGATCGCTTCGAACGGATCGCCGACCGTGTAGCCCTCGCCCTCGCTCAGCGTGATCAGGACCCGGCGCACCGGCTGCTTGCGCTTCCGGTCGATCACCTGGACGAACTCGGTCGCGCGGTCCTCGTCCGCCTGGAAGGTCACCGTGCCGTCGAGGCCGAGGTAGTCGACACCGCGGACGGCGTCGCCACCCACGTCGTACTCGACCGTCAGCCGCGAGCCGACTGCCGAGTCGGGCCGCGTGAAGACCACGATGCCGTCGCGGTGAGGCTCCTTCGCATCCCGCTCGGTCTCGACCGTCACCTCCGGGGGCTCGGCGCCCTCGACGACCGTGACGAACTGCTCGAGCCGGACCGGCTCGGCACCCGGGTTGTCGACCGTGTGCGTCAACCGGTTGCGCAACACCTGACCATCGAGCACGTCGTCGTCGACGGTCACCTGGTAGGTGAACGCCCTCGGGCCGTCGTCCTTGGTGTACGTACCGCAGACCACCACGTCGTCACCGATGACGGCCGAGGCGTCTCCGGCGTTCACCAGAGCGGAACCCTGGCTGGCGTCGGCGTTCTCTGCCCCGATCGTGACGGCGCCCACCGGACCACCGACGTTGTCGTAGGCGAAGACCAGGTCGCGGCTGCCCGTCTCGGCGAACACCTGCATGTCGGTGGTGCCCTGCGCCCCGGACGGATCGTCCGCCAGGCGGAGGTCGTCGAACTCGATGATGGCCAAGCCGGCACCCGCGGTCGCGATGCTGACACCGGAGCCGGCGGCCTGGTCGTACACCAGCTGCATGTCCTGCCACAGCATCGCGGCCAGGTTGTTCGGCTCCGCAGCGTCGGGAAGCACCTGCGGGGTCTCGACCTCACCGGTGTAGAAGTCCGGACCGCCATACTGCAGGAACCCGTCGTCGGAGAAGGCCAGGCCCATCTGGTTCGACTCGTAGAAGCCGTACGAGCGGGTGGGCAACGCCGTGAACAGCACGCCGTCGCCGACCACCGCCGGCTGCGGGGGAATGCCGAACCCGGCCAGGTCGACGTAGCCGCCGCCGTTGAAGGGGTTCGCACAGCTCTCGTCGGTCGCGCTCGTCGACCACTCGTACGCGCCGTCCACGCCGACCACGGTGGGCATCTCCGCCTCCCAGGTCAGGACCCCGTCCTCGAGGGTCGAGCCCTCTGGCCCGGAGCCCTCGACGTACGTCGTGCCCTCGGGCAGCTGGTCGCGGAACGTGTACGTCTGGTCCTCCGGCGTCACGTTGGGCTGCACCTCCACCGTGTAGGTGATGGTCTCGCGCGGCGCGGCCTGGTCACGGTCGGCGGACTTGGTGACATCGTCCTGGACCCGGTTGACCGTCACCGGGATGGTGCCGATCCGGGTCCCGCCCGGCGCCGCGTCGAGCGTCAGCGAGCCGTACCAGGTCTGGCCTGCGCGCATCCGGCTCTCGTCCCAGAACGTGCGAATCGTGAACGGCTCGCCCTGGGGGTTGGTCGCCGGCCCCTCCGCGCTCAGGTTGCCCGCGTCACCAGCGACCACGGCAGTCTCGAGGTCGACGGTGTCGGTGCCTCCCGGAGCGCTGGCTTCCCAGTTCTGCACCAGGATCCACCACTCGCCGGCGTCGCCGCTCTCGAGCGGGATGTCGACGCTCTCCGCTGAGCCGCCGGAGGCGCTGAACGCCACCTCGGTCGCAGCGCTTGGCTCCGATCCCTTCCCGACGTAGAGGTCGAAGTCGGGTGCGGTGGCGTTCCGGAGATTGACGATCATGCGCGTCGCGCCCTCGGGCACCGTCAGCAGCACGGTCTCGGTGCCGTTGCCGTCGTACGGGTCGGTGTTGGTCCCGTCCTCGGGGATCTCCAGCTCCTGTACGTCGGCGGGCACCAGGCCGTTGGCCGAGATGTCCAGATCGGTGATCTCCACGGCCTCGATCGGCTCGGACTCCTGCGAACCCGCGTCACGCCGCGTGTCGATCTCGATCTCGTCCTGGAAGACGCCGGTCGACGGCAGAGCGGCGACCGGCAGGTGCGCCGGAGATGCCTCGGAGCCCGCCGCCGGGGTCAGGACGACGTTGCCGAACTGGTATCCTCGGTCGAGGCCCCGGCGACCTCGGCGGTGACCGTGATCTCCTGGGTCTCACCGGCTGCGAGATCGAACGTCGCCGGCTCGACCGTCACCTCGATACCGTCGCTCACGGCGGTGCCGGCGGCGGTCCAGGTTCCGGCACCGGTTTCGGTCGCCTCCACGGTCCTGGTCCAGGTGCACGTCTCGAGGCACTGGGCGCTGGCCATGTTCGCGGTGTTGAGCGCCTTGACGTCGCCACCCACGGTCGGGTCGGCCGCCAGATAGTCGGCCTCCGTCACGTCGAGCACCAGGCCCGCGTTGGACGCGTCGTTCAGGTCGACCCGGCCCGATCCCATGTCGAACCAGTCGGCGGGCGTGCCGTCGTTGTCGGTGATCTCGGTGACCGAGGTGGTCATCAGGGCCGACTGCGCCTCGGCTGGGGTCCAGTCGGGGTTGGCCGACGCCAGCAGCGCGAGCGAACCCGCGATGTGCGGGCTGGCCATCGAGGTGCCCGAGATGAAGCCCCAGCTGACCTCGTTGTTGACGCCGTTGCCCGCGAGGATGTCGACGCCGGGGGCCGAGAGGCTCGGACTGATCATCTCGACCGCGCGGTTCGGACCACGACTCGAGAAGCCGGCCATGATGTCGGCCACCTCCGGGCCGATGAACTCCTGCGCGCCCGACAGCGAGGCCTGCTCACCCTCGACCGTCTCCATCCAGTCCTTCAGGGCGGTGCCGTCGTCAAAGGTGACGTGGACCGCGGGCAGGGCGTGCGGGTCGGCGTTGATCGAGTCGCCGCTCGCCGCGTCGTTGACCAGGATCATGCCCTCGGCACCGAGCCCGGCGACGTTGTGCCCCTTCTCCACGCGACCACCCCCGCCGCGATCGCACACGATGATCAGTCCGGTCAGATCGGTGCCGGCAGGGAACGTGCCGTCGCCGGCGGTCCCGCCGTCGATACCGCAGAGCGGGTTGTTGTACGTCTCGTCGCCCGCGTACACCAGGGGGAAGGCGCCCTCGGTCGCGTTGGCGAACGCGAGGCCTGCGATGTCGGGCAGGGTCTGGCCGCCGTCCGCGGTGATGTCCTGCACGGAGGCCTGCCACTGACGGTCGTGCTGGGTGGCGCCGACCGTGGTCATCCACGGGACGTCGCCGGGCGAGCCGAGCGTGGCCGCGCCGGGGCCGGCGTTGCCGGCCGACGTCGCGACGTGGATGCCGGCGGCACGAGCGTTCAGGAAGCCGACCGCGTCGGGGTCGGTCCACGGGTTCGACGCGGCGGAGCTGCCGATCGAGTAGTTGATGACGTCGACCTCGTCGTCGATCGCCTGGTCGATGCCGGCCAGGATCGCCGAGATCGGGCAGCCACCGGAGCACACGTCGTACGCGATGAGGTTGGCGTGCGGCGCGACACCCTTGATGGTGCGGGTGGCCTCGAACCGCTCGTCAGGGTTCTCCTCGGCGCTGAAGGTGGTCGCCGCAACCTGGTTGCCGGCCGTGGTCGACGCGGTGTGCGTGCCGTGGCCGTTCTCGTCGTACGGATTGGTGCCGTCAGCGGGCGCGAAGTCCCAGGCACCGATCAGCTTGTCGTTGCAGCCCCAGCCGGCGATGAAGATCGTCGTGTTGGCGGGGTCGCAGACCCCCCGGTAGACGTCGTCCCCGAGCGGGTTGTCGTGGTCGTAGCCGTCTCCGCCGTCCTCCACGCTGACGACGTCGGCGAAGGAGGGGTTGGCGGCGTTGAGGCCGGAGTCGAGGACGCCGGCGACGATGCCCTCGCCCTTGGTGCCGACCCCGGTCGGAGTGGCCTCGCCGCTCCAGATGCTCGGGGCGCCGATCCACTCGGGACCGCGGTCGGTCTGCAGCCGGCGGACCTCGTCGACCTGGACGGCTCCCACGCCGTCGAGGTCGCTGACCTTCAGCGCCTCGGCGCGGGTCAGGCGGATCGCGATGCCGTTGACGGCGTCGGTATAGCTGAACCGGACCTCGGTGGGCCGACCCGTCAGGTCGGCGATGTCGGCGCGCAGCGCGTCCTGCTCGGCGAGCACGTGGCGGCGGTAGGCCCTCTCCGGGGCGGCGTCGGGCGCGTAGGTGCGGCCCTCGGTCTGGACCGGTCTCAGGTTCTTGACACCCCCGGCGTAGCTCGGGACCGCGGCGTCCTCGAGCTGCACGATGTACAGCTGGCGGCCCGAGCCCTCCCCAAGGGAGAGGACCGTGCCCTTGTCGAGGGACTTGGCCACGGTGGCGGCAGGTGCTGGCGTCAGCTTCGGCGTCTTGTCGGCGGCCCGGTCGGCCGCGGTAGCGGTCGGAATCAGGCCGAGTGTCAGCGCAACGATGGCTGACACCGCGATGGAACGACGGATCACGTCTGGTCTCCCCACGGATGATGTGCGTGAGGCAGACCCGGACTGCACTGTTTGACGTGCCCCACGATGGCAACGGCTGTGCGATTCATAAGCGAACCGGGGATGGAAAGTCAATGGAGCCACGGGTCCACCACGCGGGTTCGTGACCCTTTCGTGACCAGCGGTCCGTCGCTCAGGACGGTCTGCGAGCCGCGACGTAGCACGCGACGGCGGAGGCCGCCGCCACGTTGAGCGAGTCGATCCCGGCATGCATCGGGATCACGGCCCGGCAGTCGGCCGACCCCTGCCACCGCTCCGAGAGCCCGTGTCCCTCGGAGCCGAGCACGAGCGCGAGCCGGCCGACCCCCGCGACCGCCTGGTCGATCGGCACCGCGTCGTCGGACAGCGTCAGAGCTACCGTCGTGAAGCCGCGGGCTGCCAGCTCGGGCAGGGCGTCGTACCAGTCCGGGAGCCGGGTCCAGGCGAGCGAGAAGACCGCGCCCATCGCGACCTTCACCGCCCGCCGGTAGAGCGGGTCGGCGCATCGCGGCGACAGGAGCACCGAGTCGATGCCGAGCGCGGCACCGCTGCGCAGGATGGCGCCGACGTTCGTGTGGTCGACGACGTCCTCGAGGACCAGGACGGTGCGCGCACCGTCGAGCACCTCGTCGAGCGAGGGCAGCGGCCGGCGGTGCAGTGACGCCAGCGCCCCTCGGTGCACGTGGAAGCCGGTGACGTCCTCTGCGAGCTGCTCGCTGACGACGTAGCAGGGGACGTCGGAGTCGGACATCACGTCGGACAGCCCGGACAGCCAACGCTGGGCCATCAGGAAGGAGCGAGGCGCGAAGCCGGCCTCGAGAGCGCGGCGGACCACCTTCTCCCCTTCGGCGAGGAACAGCCCGCGCTCGGTCTCCAGGTGCTTGCGCAGCTCCACGTCCCGCAGGTCGCGGTAGTCGGCCAGCCGCGGGTCGGCCGGGTCGTCGATCTCGACGTACGTGACCATCAGCTTGCCATCAGCCGCGCCCGAAGTACGCCGGCTCGGCCACCGCCACCACCTCGCCGACCACGATGATCGCGGGCGGCCGCACCCCCTCGGAGGTGAGCCGCTCGGCCAGGGTGCCGAGCGTGGCGAGCACGGTGCGCTCGGTCGCCATCGTCCCTTCGCACACGACGGCCACCGGTGTGTCGGCCGCGCGGCCGTTCGCGAGCAGCTCCGAGGCGATGGTGGGTGCGTTCTCGACCGCCATCATCAGGACCAGCGTTCCGCCCACCCGGGCCGCGGCCGCCCAGTCCACGAGGGACTCGTCGTGTCCGGGCGGCAGGTGCCCGGACACGACGGTGAACGAGTGGGCGACGCCGCGATGAGTGACGGGGATGCCGGCCGCTCCGGGCACCGCCACCGGGCTCGGCAACCCCGGGATCACTGTGATCGGCACACCGGCATCGCGGCAGGCCAGGACCTCCTCGTACCCGCGGCCGAAGACGAACGCGTCCCCGCCCTTGAACCGCACCACGCGCTTCCCCGCCCGGGCCCGGTCGACCAGGACCCGGTTGATCTCCTCCTGCTGCGCGGCCCGGCCGCGGGGCAGCTTGGCCACGTCGACCAGCTCCACGTGGGACCCCAGCTCGTCCAGCAGCTCGCGCGGGGCGAGCCGGTCGGCCACGACGACGTCGGCGGACGCGAGCGCCTGCCGCGCAGCCACGGTGACCAGCTGCGGGTCCCCCGGTCCACCGCCGACCAGCACCACACCGGGCGTGTGGTCGAGCGCGCCGGTGGTCGTCAGGCGGCCGTCGGCCAGGGCGCCCAGGATGTCGTCGCGCAGCGCGGCGCTCTGGCGGGGCTCCCGGTTGCCGAGGACCGACACCGTGACCCGCCCGTGGCGGCCCGATGCCGCGGTCCAGGCCGAGGCCTCGCGGGCGTCATCGCTGCGGACGCAGAAGATCCGGCGCCGGTCGGCCTCGGCCAGCACCCGCGCGTTGACCTCGGCGTCGTCGGTCGCGGCGATGGCGTACCACGCGTCCTCGAGGTCCGCGTCGTCGAAGTCGCGCCACACCAGCGTGACCTCGCCGGCCATGCCCTCGAGGGCGGGTGTCATCTCCGGCGAGACCACGACGACGTCCGCACCGGCCGCGACCAGCGCGGGTACCCGGCGCTGGGCCACGTGCCCCCCGCCCACGACCAGGACCCGGCGACCGCCGAGCCGCAGGCCGACCGGGTACGGCGGCAGCTCCTGTGCGTCTGTCACGCGTGGCATTCTCCCCCGAACCGGCACGTGGGTAGGGTCGGCGGCATGAGCGTGGACACCACCATCGAGCGGCCAGTCAGCCCGAACCCCTACGACCTGCTGCCACCGCGGCCGTCCTTCACCGTGACCAGCGAGGACGTGACCGATGGTCAGGCGCTCGCTGCGGCGCAGGTGGCAGCCGAGGGCAACACCTCCCCCCAGCTGTCCTGGTCCGGCGCACCCGAGGGCACCCAGTCGTACGTCGTGACCTGCTTCGACCCGGACGCCCCCACTCCGAGCGGGTTCTGGCACTGGTCGCTGGTGGACCTGCCCGCCGACGTCACCTCGCTCGAGGCCGGCGCAGGCGCGGCCGGAGCCGCCCTCCCCGGGAACGCGTTCATGCTGCGCAACGACGGTGGCGAGGCGGCCTTCATGGGCGCCGCTCCCCCGCCGAACGACCAGCCGCACCGCTACTTCTTCGTGGTGCATGCGGTGGGCGAGGGCACGCTGGGCATCGACGCCGACGCCTCGAACGCCGTGATGAGCTTCAACCTGGCCTTCAAGACCTTGGGCCGCGCCATCCTGCACGGCACCTACCAGCACTGACACCGCACTGACGCAGCTCTGACCCGGCACTGAACCGCAGCAGCGCCGAGCCCCGGACCGCCGCCTGGCGGAGTGCTCCGCCCCCCTGGTGCTGCGATCCGGCGCTCGGCGCCTTTTTCGCGGGCAGCACGAACCCGCTAGCCGTGCAACGACCGGTGGCAGCAGGGGTTACGCGGGCGCTACTGAGGGCTTGCGGTCACCACGACGTTGCTGAGGTACTCGGCGCCGTTCCAGTCCTCACAGGTGATGAGCACCAGCCTTCCGGGCACCTGCTGGCTGAAGAGGCGCTCGGCTCGCGCGGCGAGCTCGCCCTTGCCGAGGACGACGACCGAGCGTACGTCGTAGCCGACGCGGCCGCGGTCGGTCCGCATCCACACGCGGTCGCCCTCGGCGAGCTCCTCCAGGTCGTCCATCGCGCCACCTCCGGCGTGCACCGTGTGACCCGTCACGAGCGCAGAGCCCTGGCGTGCTCCCGGCTTGGCGCCCGCCGCCCACCAGCCCAGGACCTGTGGGTCCGCCGGCGGCGTCAGCACGCCCCCGGGAGCCTCGATCGGCACCACCGGGGCATCGATCCCCAGTGTGGGAACGATCAGACGCCGCGGAGCGCCCGGCTTCCACTGAGCGGGCTTCGCAGTCGGGAGATCCGACGACCCGACGACCTCCCCGCCGGTCGGCGAGGTGGTGGGACGGTCGGTGGCCGCCGGAGCCGGGTCCCCCGACTGTTGCGCCCAGGCGACGAGGCCGGCAACGAGGAGCACGACGCCTGCGGCGAGCAGGGCCGGAGCGAGCCAGCGGCTGCCCGCCGGAGCCCGCCCTCCGGACCGGTCGTCGGTGTCCACGACCCCAGTATCCGGGACGACCCGACGCCGCGAGGTGGTTCTCGTGGCATCCACAAGTTAGTCATTTCGGGCCATTGCGGGCGGCCGCCGTTGTTACCAAACTGTGGGTGCCACGTTCTTCTTCGGTAGACGTGCCCCCAGGTGACCGATCCCCCCGTCGGTCACCGCGGCCGCCCCCCGGTCGCACACTGCAGACGGCCATCCCCCGGTGGCCCCGACGACGGAGCGGACCACCATGCGACAACTCGCGCGAGCGATGGCGGTCGCGGTCCTGTCCGTCGGCCTCACCGCAGGCGGCACCGCGCTGGCGACCGCACCAGCGGAGGCCAAGACCTGGGTCGGCCCCGGGGCCGACCCAAAGGTCGACCCGCTCGAGGACCTCGACGAGTTCGAGAACCGGATCCTCGCCGGGATCAACAAGGCCCGCGTCGGTGCCGGGCTCAAGCGGGTGCGGGTGTTCCACTCGTGCGTCGACGGCTACTCCGAGCGATGGGCCAGGCACATCAAGAAGACCGGCGCGTTCGCCCACCGGGACCAGATGAAGGTCCTCGACGGCTGCGACCTGAGGTGGACCGGCGAGACGCTGGTGCGCGGCACCGGCCTGACTCCCAAGGCGGCGGTGGCCGCCTGGCTGAACTCCCCGCCCCACTACGCAGTGATCATGAAGAAGCGAGCCCGCTGGGCCGGCGTCGGCGTCCGGATCGACGGCGAGGGGCGCGTCATCGGCGTCCTGAACTTCGGCGATCCGACGTAGCCGGCCATCCAGACCCGGGAACGGCGTGGCGCATCGGTGCCAGTGGGTGACACCGATCCGCCGCGCCGTTCCTGCACGCGAAGGGGGCGGCCACCGCCGTGCGGTGACCACCCCCTGAGTGAGCCGGTCGTGGGCTACTGACTCACTGCGGCGCGCCGGTCGTGGGCAACCGGTTCGCCGTCGCTCCGCCGGCGCAAGCCGGCGGAGCCCATCAGGCCGAGCCCACCGACCATGGCCAGGAACCACAGCGGGTGACGACTCTGGGCTGAGGGGTCGTACTTCGGGCCGAGACCGGCATTGACGACGGTCGGGACCGACGGTGCTGCCGGGTCGTCGACGGCCGGATCGGCGGGGGGTTCCCCGGCCTCGACCTCGGTGCAGGCCTTGGCGAGCTCCTGGTCGGTGTACTCGACGAACGTCTCGTCGGTGCGGACTGGGCCTGACTCCTCGCCCGGCTCCCAGGCGCGGCTTTCGGCGTTCCACACGTGCTCGGTCGTGTAGACGTCCACCCAGGTCCGGCTCCCGCGGATCTTGCAGGAGGCCTGCACCCCGGCGACCTCCACGACGATCGGGGCGGGCCGCGCGGGTGCGCAGAGCTCGAAGTACTCCGCGTCGGTGTACGGCGTGAACTGCTCGCCGTCCCGGACCGGACCGGTCTCCTCGCCCAGCGCCCAGGCACGGGCCTCGCTGTTCCACAGGTGCTCGGTCGTGTAGACGTCGATCCAACGCGCCACTCCCGCGAGGTCGCAGGAGGGGACCGACTGAGCTGCCTGTCGCTGCACGGCGGCCGGCTGCTCCCCGGCGCAGAGCTCGTAGAACTCGTCATCGGTGTACGCGGTGAACGTCTCGTCCGACTTCACCGGGCCGGACTCCTCGCCCGGCTCCCAGGCACGCGTGCCAGCGTTCCAGACGTGCGGCGTCGTGAAGACGTCGGTCCAGCTGGTGACGCCGCCGGCGTGGCAGCTCGGGTCGGACCGGGGCACCTCGCGCCGCTCCGAAGCCGGCTGGCGCTCCGAGCAGTAGTTGAAGTACTCCGCATCGGTGTACGGCGTGAAGTCCTGCGCCGCCACCACCGGGCCGGTCTCCGCGCCCGGCTCCCACGCCCGGGCAACCGCGTCCCACACGTACTCGGTCGTGTAGACGTCGACCCAGCTCTGGATGCCGCCGAGCTCGCACGAGGGCTGGTTCTCCGGCACCCTGCGCTCCTCGGCTGCCGGCTGAGCCGGCGCGCAGAGCTCGAAGTACTCCCCGTCCGTGTAGGGCGAGAAGGTCACGCCGCTGCGGACCGGGCCGGTCTCTTGACCCAGCACCCACCGTCGCTGGCCCCCGTCCCACACGTACTCGGTCGTGTACACGTCGTCCCAGCTCGTCACGCCCGCCGGGTCGCACGACGCCCAGGTCTGCGGCTCGCTGCGGGTCTCCGCCGCTGGCTGGTAGTCCGCGCAGAGCTCGTAGTACTCGTCGTCGGTGTACGCGTCGAAGGACTCGTCGGTGCGGACCGGGCCGGTCTCGTCGGCCGTCTCCCAGGCACGCTCATCGGCGTTCCACATGTACTCGGTCGTGTAGACGTCGACCCAGCTCTGGTGCCGCCGAGCTCGCACGAGGGCTGGTTCTGCGGCACCCGGCGCTCCTCGGCTGCCGGCTGAGCGGGCGCGCAGAGCTCGAAGTACTCCCCGTCCGTGTAGGGCGAGAAGGTCACGCCGCTGCGGACCGGGCCGGTCTCTTGACCCAGCACCCACGCGCGCTCGTCGGCGTTCCACACGTACTCGGTGGTGTAGACGTCGTTCCAGCGGGTCACACCGCCGAGCGCGCAGGACGGCTCGCCCTGCGGGACGCCGCGCGTCTCGGCCGGCGGCTGCGCAGGGGCGCAGGCCTCGAAGAACTCCTCGTCGGTGTACGCCGTGAACGTCTCGTCCGTCTTCACCGGGCCGGTCTCCTGGCCCAGCACCCAGGCACGCTGCCCGGCGCTCCACACGTACTCGGTGACGTAGACGTCGTTCCACGACGTCACACCGGCCGGGTCGCACGACGTCGAGGACTCGGGCACGCTGCGGGTCTCCGACGGCGGCTGCGGCTCGGCGCAGGCCTCGAAGAACTCCTCGTCGGTGAACGCCGCGAACGTCTCGTCCGCCTTCACCGGACCGGTCTCCTGGCCCAGCACCCAGGCACGCTGCCCGGCGCTCCACACGTACTCGGTGGCGTAGACGTCGTTCCACGACGTCACACCGGCCAGGTCGCAGGACGGGGTGCTCTGGGGGACGCTACGGACCTCTGCCGCAGGCCTGTCCGGCGCGCACAGCTCGAAGTACTCGTCGTCGCCGTAGGGCGTGACCGACTCGTTCGTGCGGACCGGGCCGCTCTCCTGACCGAGCACCCATTGCTGCTGTGCGTCACTCCAGACGTACGGCGTGGTGTAGACGTCGACCCACGAGCTGACGCCATCGAGCGCACAGCTCGGCTCGCTACGCGGCACGCTGCGGGTCTCCGCAGGCGGCTGCGCCACGCAGTCACGCAGCCCCGACGGCTGCGCCGGGAAGGTGTGGGTGAAGCTCTTGGCGTTGGACGAGGCCCCGTTGATGATCGTCGCCGCGGTGCCGGTGTAGCTCACGCTCACGGTCTCGCCGGGGTCAGCGGCGCCGTTGGCGCCCAGACCCGAGACGGTGCGAGTGATGCCGTTGTACGCCGGGGCGCTGAAGGCCGCAGGCACGTACCCTTTCGCCTGGCAGTGTTGGTCGGTGAACGTGGCGTTGACGTCGACGTAGGTCGGGATGTTGCACCCGTTGGCGTGCACCTGCTGGCCGTAGGTGCTCCAGTTCTGACCGTGGGGAAGCACGCCGGGGATCGGCGGGATGATGTCCAGGCCGTTCTGGTGACCGGCTCCTGCGTGACCCGAGGCCTGACCCGAGTCGTTGGGATTGTTGCGGACCCAGTTCCTCACGCCCTCGACCGTGCTTGCGCTTCCGGTGGCGTGGCACAGCGAGAAGCCGGCCGGCAGCGTCGAGTCAGCGGCAACGGCAGGTGCCGAAACGACCACGACGCCCAGCATGACCACGGCGAACGCGGTCAGCGCGTTGCACAGTAGACGGAATGCGGATCGCATGATTCCCCCTGACCCGGCAGCCAGTGGCCTCCGGTGTCATCGCCCACGATTACGGCCGAGTCCCCACTTGGCCGGCATCGGTTGATGCAGGAGAAACGTACGAACCCGGAGGGCGACTGAACGGCTGTTTAGGGTCCCCGTGGGAGACCTGTTGACGAACGGTCGGACCTCTGTGGACGACCGCTCTCCGCCGCGTGGCGCAGACCCCACTCGGTCACAACGGAGCGCGCAACGACAAGGAGACCGGGTACGTCGTCCCCGCGACGTCCACCTCGTGCTCTCCAACTGCCAGCCACTCCCTGTCGACCGGCCCCGGCGCCCGCACCAGGCCGAGCCCGACGGTGCTGCCCACCGACGCGCCCCACGCCGCACTCGTGACCTGCCCGAACGGTTCCCCGTCGCGCAACAGCAGTTCCCCGCCCCACAGCATCGGCCGCGGGTCCGCGACGACGAGGCTGACGATGCGCCGTCGCGCGCCCCCGTCGGCGAGCTCCCGCCGGTGAGCCTCGAGCGCGGTCCGGCCGAGGAAGTCCTTGGTGCCCTTCAACGCCGTGGCGAACAGCAGCCCGGCCTCAAGCGGGGTGTGGTCGGGAGTGAGCTCCCGGCCGAATGCGCGGTAGCCCTTCTCGAGCCGGAGTCCCTCGATGGCGTAGTAGCCCGCGTCCGTGGCCAATCCGGTGCCGCGGATCGCGTCGTAGACCCGGGCCGCGGACCCCACGCGGGACCAGCAGCTCCCAACCCACCTCGCCGACGTAGGTCATGCGGGTGGCGCGGGCCTGCTCGCCGCCGAGGACCAGCGTCCGCGACGTCGCGAACGGGAACCCTTCGTCGCTCAGGTCGGCGTCGGTCAGGCCACCCAGCAGGTCGCGGGCGCCCGGCCCCATCAGGCCGATCACGGAGAACTCCTCGGTGAGGTCGTCGATCTCCGTCTCAGGCCGGCTGTGGCGTCGCAGCCAGTCCAGGTCGCGCACGGTGGACGCCGAGGAGCTGATGACCAGGAACTCATCCGGTGCGGTCCGGGTGACGGTCAGGTCGGCCTCGTAGGTCCCGCGGTGGTTGAGCCAGGGCGTGTAGACGCACCGACCCACGGCCACGTTCACGTCCGCCGCGCAGACCCACTGCAGCGAGGCCAGCGCCCCGGGGCCGGACACGCCGTACTTCGAGAACGACGTCTGGTCGAAGACCGCAGTCTCCGTGCGGCAGGCGCGCTGCTCACGCACGCAGTCGTCCAGCCAGGCCGGCTTCCCCCACGTGTACGACGAGCCGGGATCGTCCCGCGTGAATACGTTGGGCCGTTCCCAGCCCATCCGGGTCCCGAACCACGCGTCCCGGTCGGCGAGCCGCTCGTGCAGGGGTGATCGGCGCTGGTCGCGTCCCGACGTCATCTCGCGGTTCGGCCATGGCACCGCGTAGTGCAGACCGAGCACCTCGGCGACGCGGGACCGCAGCCAGTCGACGTCGTTCTGGAACGGCGCGAACCTCCGGACGTCGACCGCCACCAGGTCGTCCTGTGGCTCGCCTGCCACGATCCACTCGGCCAGGGCTCGCCCGGCCCCGCCGGCCGAGGCGATCCCGACCGAGTTGAAGCCGGCGCCGACGAAGTAGCCCCGCAGGCCGGGTGCCTCCCCGAGCAGGAACTGGTTGTCCGGCGTGAAGGACTCCGGTCCGTTGTAGAACTTCCTGATGCCGGTCTCCTCGAGCGCCGGGACTCGCCGCATTGCCTCGTCCATGAGCGGTGAGAAGTGGTCCCAGTCCTCGTCGAGCAGCTGGAACTCGAACGGGTACGGGACCGCGTTCGGGCCCTTCCACGGCTTGGCGTCCGGCTCGAAGCCGCCGACCACCAACCCGCCGACCTCCTCCTTGAAGTAGGTCCATCCGTCGGGGTCGCGCATCACCGCCAGGTCGGGATGCACGCCCGGGACTGCCTCGGTCACCACGTAGAAGTGCTCGGCCGCGTGGAGCGGCACGGTGACGCCAACCTGCCGGCCGAGGGCGTGGGCCCACATGCCTCCGCAGTTGACCACCAGGTCGGCCTCGACGTCGCCCTGGTCGGTGCGGACGCCGGTGACGCGCGGCCCGGAGGACCCGTCGGCCGCGGTGAACCCGGTGACCCGCACCCCTTCGACGGTCCGCGCCCCACCCAGCCGGGCGCCCTTGGCCAGCGACTGCGTGAGGTCGGTCGGGTTCACCTTGCCGTCGCCGGGCAGGTGAAGGGCGCCGAGCAGGTCGTCGACCCGCATCGGCGGCCACAGCTCACCGGCCTCGTCGGGCGACAGTAGCCGGCAAGGCAGGTCGTAGGCCGCGGCGTTCGCCGCAGTACGCCGGAGCGCGACCAGCCGGTCCTCGCTCCGAGCGACGACCAGTCCCCCGACGTTGCGGTAGCCCGTGGCCAGGCCGGTCTCGGACTCGAGCCCGTCGTACAGCTCGGCGGAGTACTGCACCAGCCGCGTGCCACTCTCCGTCGCCCGCAGCGGCCCGACCAGGCCGGCGGCGTGCCACGTCGAGCCGCCCGACAGCCGCCCCTGCTCGAGCAGGAGCACGTCGGTGATGCCCGCCTTCGTCAGGTGGTACGCCGTCGAGCAGCCGATCACACCCCCACCGATCACGACCACGTGGGCCCTGGTGGGCAGCTCAGTCACCGGCCGCCTCCTCGAGCAGCCGTCCGAAGTGGTCGGACGTGAAGGTCCGGACCGCCTTCTCGAGCCGGCGCATCTCGAATTCGTGGAAGTCGTAGTCGAGGGGGCTGGACGCAGCCTGGATGGAGCCCCACAGCGTCCAGCCGTACTCGCTGCGCAGCGACCCGAGCCGAACCCGCGCGAGGTCGCCGCGGGTCGGCGAGCCGTAGTAGGCCTCGGCGTACGCCTCCACCAGCTCGGGCGGGAAGTCGCACTCGGTGCAGGTGTTCCCGAGCTCGAACGCGACGTCGTTGTTACCGGAGTACTCGTAGTCGATCAGCCAGACCCGCTCACCGTCGTCGATGAAGTTGCCGGCCAGCAGGTCGTTGTTGCAGGGGACCGTCACCCGCGGCCGCGACTCCACCACGCGCCGCACCTGCGCCCAGCTGTCCGCGTGGTCGTCGTACCCGGGCGGGAGTGGGAAACCCTGCTCTCGCACGGTCCGCAGGTACGACGCCTGGCGGGCGAACATGTCGAACTCCCCGGTGAACCGCGGGCCAGCGTGGAGTCGGCGGCACGCGTCCGCGGCCCGTGCGAGGACTCCCTGGTCCGCGAAGTCGTCGTTCTCCAGCGAGGTGCCGGACAGGTAGCCGATCACGAGGACGCCGAGCTCCGGCCGGTAGTCGTGCACCGGCGCTCCGACGCCGGCCTCGTGAGCGGCCCGGGTGTTGACGTGCTCGGCGTCGCGGTCGATGCCCAGCAGCGCGGCGTCGCTGCCGCTGCACCGGACGACATAGTCACCGTCGCCGGTCACGACGCGGTAGTTGCGGTTCGTGAGGCCGCCCGACAGCTCCTCGACCCGGAGCCGGCCGGTGAGGCGCGGGACCTGGTCGAGGAGCTCGTCGAGCCCCTCGGGGCTCACCCCTCGAATGCCTCGATCACGGCTTCGTCGATGGTGTGCTTCGGGCCCTTGAACCAGTGCTTGGCGGACACGTTCCACCAGATCGTCAGGATCACGAGCGCGCCGAGCGTCACGATCGGGGCGTAGTTGACGAACTTCCACTCGAACTCGTCACGGAACGGGTTGGCCGCCGGCGTAGTCGGCATCATCAGGATACAGCGACACGATGACGATCTCGGCCACCGCGATCGGGTTCATCCACTTGTACTTGGACCCGTTGTTCCAGGACCCGACCTCGAACCGGTCGCCGTGCCGCCAACGCAGGAAGATCGGGATCGCGAAGCGAGGCGTAGAGACCGATCACCGCGATCGACGTGACCGCGTAGAAGGCCAGCGGCACCGGCGTACCGCCGACGTCGACCTCGATCAGAGCCGGCAGCGTGATCAGGGCGGCGGACACGCCGACCATCATCACGGCGTTCGCGGGCACCCGCAGCGACGTGAGCTTCTTGAGCCAGTCGCGAGCCCGGGATCGCGCCGTCGCGGCTGAACGCGAACGTCATCCGGGACGCCGAGGTCATGCACGAGGTGGCGCAGAAGAACTGGGCCGACGCCGAGATGAGCAGAACGATCGTCGCCCAGTTCGTGCCGAGGGCCTGCACGAAGATGCTCGGCCACACCGGCACCGGCCAGTGCGTTGTCGGGCTGACCTTCCGCGTTGTTCGGGATGGCGAACACCACGCACAGCAGCAGGATGTAGCCGCCGATGACCGAGTAGAAGATCGAGCGCCAGATGCCCTTCGCGGCTGCCTTGGACGCCTCGGCGGTCTCCTCGGACAGGTGGGCGCAGGCGTCGAACCCGGTGATCGTGTACTGGGTCAGCAGGAAGCCGAACGGCACGATCGCGAACCAGAACGCCAGGCTGCTGGTGGCTGCCGTCGGCTGTAGCCCGAGTTGTTGAAGCGTTCGGTGAAGACGTAGCTGAACTACTGGTGCTGGTCGGGGACGAAGATCAGGATCGCCACGATGATCGAGGCGCCGGCCACGTGCCACCACACCGAGACGTTGTTCATGATCGCCATCAGGTGGCTGCTGAAGATGTTCAGCACCGCGGCCAGCCCGAGCACGATCACGAAGATGATGAACACCCGGGTCAGCGAGTAGCCGTCGGCGAAGCGACGCCGAGTAGGTGCTGAGTGTCAGGTCGATGAACGTCGCGCAGCCGTAGGACACACCCGCGGTCACCGCGACCAGGCCGATCAGGTTGAGCCAGCCCGTGAAGAAGCCGGCGGCCGGGCCGCCGAGCTTGGAGGCCCACCAGTAGATGCCGCCGGATGTCGGGTACGCCGACACGAGCTCACTCATCGTGAAGCCGATCAGCAGGATGAAAAGCCCCAGGATCGGCCAGGACCACGAGATGGAGATCGGGCCGCCGTTGTTGAAGCCGGCGCCGAAGTTCGTGAAGCATCCCGCCAGGATCGAGATGATCGAGAACGAGATGGCGAAGTTGGAAAATCCGGACCACGAACGGTTCAGCTCCTGGCTGTACCCGAGCTTCGCGAGGTGCTTCTCGTCGTCGGTCAGCTTGTCGATTTCAGCCATGAAACCCTCCGGGCGCGACGGGATGCGATCGTTCGGAGGCTAGACCCCTAGGGTTTCCGTAGTCCAGAGCCATATGCAAAATTGGTATGAACTCCGACCATTGACACCCCGGGCCCCTGATCCGGAGACTGACGCCGTGACCGCCCAGCCGCTCGAGCAGCTGACCGGGGCAGTGCTGCGCCCGGTGCGCGGGCATCACGCCTTCGAGGCGTGCGTCGAGCAGCTCGCCACGGCGATCCGGCTGGGGGTCTACCCCACGGGGAGCACGCTGCCGCCCGAACGTGATCTCGCCGCCCGCTTCGGCGTGAGCCGGGCGACGCTCCGCGAGGCGATGGCGGCGCTGCGGCAGGCCGGACTCGTCGAGACAACCCGCGGCCGGACCGGCGGGACGGTCGTCACCCGGCGGGGTCGCGGCACGTTCGCCCGCCGGACGGCGAACATCACTCCGGAGCAGCGCCACGACTGGCTCGACGCCCTGGAGTTCCGACGGGTCGTGGAACCGGCCGCTGCCGCCCTGGCCGCGCGCGCGGATCTCGACGACGACCAGCGGGCGAGCCTGCAGACCGCGCACGACGCCGTCGCGAGGGCCAAGAGCTCGGGAGCCCACCGGCAGGCCGACTCCCGTTTCCACCTGACCGTTGCTGCGCTGTCGGGATCGGCCCGCACGACCGAGGCGGTCACCTCCGTGCAGGCGTCGCTGCACGAGATGCTGCTGTCGATCCCGTTCCTCGGAGCGAACATCAACCACAGCCACCGCCAGCACCGCGACCTGACCACCGCCATCCTGAAGGGGCGGGTCGACCGCGCCCGCCAGGTGATGGAGGAGCACTGCGACGACACGGCCGCACTGCTCCGTGGGTTCGTGGGATGAGCCGGACCGATCGAGCGGAGACGAGATGAGCCCACCCAACAACCGGTTCCTCACGCTGGACGACCTGCGGGGCAAGATCGCCGCGGGCGAGGTCGACACCGTCGTGCTGGCCTTCACCGACATGCAGGGGCGGCTCCAGGGCAAGCGGCTGCACGCGTCGTACTTCCTCGACGTGGCGCTCGAGCACGGCACCGAGGGCTGCAACTACCTCCTTGCGGTCGACATCGACATGAACACCGTCGACGGCTACGCCATCTCTTCGTGGGACAAGGGGTACGGCGACATGGAGTTCGTGCCCGACTACGACACGCTCCGGGTGCTCCCCCACCTGCCGGGCACGGCCATGGTGCAGTGCGACCTGGTGTGGCTCGACCACGCGCCGGTGCTCCAGTCGCCCCGCACCGTGCTGAAGGCACAGCTCGAGCGGGCGCACTCGGGCGGATGGCAGGCGCTGGCCGGCACCGAGCTGGAGTTCATCGCGTTCGACACGCCGTACGAGCAGGCCTGGAACCAGCGCTACCGCGACCTGGTGCCTTCCAACCAGTACAACGTCGACTACTCGCTGTTGGGCACGTCTCGGGTGGAGCCGCTGCTGCGCGACATCCGCAACTACATGTACCTCGCGGGCCTCGACGTGGAGGGGGCGAAGGGCGAGTGCAACTTCGGCCAGCACGAGATCGGATTCCTGTACGCCGATGCGCTGGTCACCGCCGACAACCACAGCGTCTACAAGACCTCCGCCAAGGAGATCGCGTCCCAGCACGGCAAGTCGATCACGTTCCTCGCGAAGTTCAACGAGCGCGAGGGGTCGTCCTGCCACATCCACCTGTCGCTGCGCGGGCTCGACGGCTCGACGGTGTTCTGGGACGGCGACCGGCGCACGGCGCTGTACGACTCCTTCGTCGCGGGGGTGCTGGCGACGATGCGGGACTTCACCCTGCTGTACGCGCCGAACGTCAACTCCTACAAGCGGTTCGCGCCCGGGTCCTTCGCCCCGACGGCGATCGCCTGGGGCAACGACAACCGCACCTGCGCCGTACGGCTCGTCGGCCACGGCCCGTCCGCGCGGATGGAGAACCGGGTGCCCGGCGCCGACGTCAACCCGCATCTCTCGCTGGCGGCGATGCTCGCCGGAGGCCTGCACGGCATCGAGCAGGAGCTGGACCTGGAGGAGGAGCTGGTCGGCAACGCCTACACCTCCGACAAGGAGCACGTGCCGTCGACGCTGCGGGAGGCCCGTGACGCCTTCGCGTCGTCCGCCCTGGCCCGCGCCGCGTTCGGCGACGAGGTCGTCGACCACTACACCAACATGGCCGACGTCGAGCTCGCGGCCTTCGACGCCGCCGTGACCGACTGGGAGCTCGTGCGCGGCTTCGAGAGGATGTGACGCCCCACATGACGCTGCTGATCAACCCTGCCACCGAGGTACCGCTCGACGTCGACGTCCCGTCGCTCGACGAGCGGGAGACCGACGTCGCTATCGAGCGCGCACAGGAGGCGTTCACGTCCTGGCGCACGGTCGCGCCGGGCGAGCGTGCCCGGCTGCTGCGTGCGTTCGCCGCGAACGTCGAGGCGCACCTCGAGGAGCTGGCGCGGACCGAGGTGGCGAACGCCGGCCACACGATCGGGAACGCCCGCTGGGAGGCCGGCAATGTCCGCGACTGCCTGAACTACTACGCCGGTGCGCCCGAGCGCCTGATGGGCAAGCAGATCCCGGTGGCCGGAGGTGTCGACGTCACGTTCCACGAGCCGCTCGGCGTGGTCGGCATCATCGTGCCCTGGAACTTCCCGATGCCGATCGCGGGCTGGGGCTTCGCGCCGGCGCTCGCGGCCGGCAACACGGTCGTCCTCAAGCCGGCGGAGATCACTCCCCTGACGGCGATCCGGTTGGCGGAGCTGGGCCGCGAGGCGGGTCTGCCGGACGGTGTGTTCACGGTGGTGCCCGGCAAGGGCTCGGTCGTCGGTCAGCGGTTCGTCTCGCACCCGCTGGTGCGCAAGGTCTGCTTCACCGGCTCCACGGAGGTGGGGCAGCAGATCATGGCCGGCTGCGCTCAGCAGGTGAAGCGGGTGACCCTCGAGCTCGGTGGCAAGAGCGCCAACATCGTCTTCGCCGACGCCGACGTCGCGAAGGCGGCCGCCGCCGCGCCGTACGCCGTGTTCGACAACGCCGGCCAGGACTGCTGTGCCCGGTCGCGGATCCTCGTGCAGCGCAACGCCTACGACGAGTTCGTCGGTCGGTTCGAGCGAGCGGTCGCCGCCCTCCGGGTCGAGGACCCGACCGGCGATGCGAGCGAGATGGGGCCGATGGTGTCGGCCGCCCAGCGCGACTCCGTGCAGCACTACATCGACGGCGCGACCGTCGCCTTCACCGGGGGCGCGCCGGACGGCCCCGGCTGGTGGCTGCCACCCACCGTGGTCGAGTCCCGCTCCACCGACGAGCCGGTGTGGCGCGAGGAGGTGTTCGGCCCGGTGGTGGCGGTGATGCCGTTCGAGGACGAGGACCACGCGGTCGCGCTCGCCAACGACACCGAGTACGGGCTGTCGGGCTCGATCTACACCCGCGACCTCGGGCGCGCGCTCCGGGTCGCGCGCGGCGTCGAGGCCGGCAACCTGTCCGTGAACTCCCACGCCTCGGTCCGCTACTGGACACCCTTCGGTGGCTACAAGCAGTCCGGCCTGGGTCGCGAGCTGGGGCCGGACGCCCCCGCGGCCTTCACCGAGGAGAAGAACGTGTTCATCGCCACCGACCGGGACGAGGAGTAGCCGATGGCTGGGCGGATCGAGGGCAAGGCCGCCGTGGTGACCGGTGGCTGCTCGGGCATCGGACTGGCCACCGTCGAGCGGTTCGTGGAGGAGGGCGCGAAGGTCGTCATCGGCGACATCGACGACGAACGCGGACGCGACCTCGTCGAGCGGCTCGGGGGCGAGGATGTCGCGACGTACGTCCACGTCGACGTGACGAGCAAGGAGCAGGTGGACGCGCTGTTCTCGACGGCGAAGGACGCGTACGGCTCGGTCGACATCGCGTTCAACAACGCCGGCATCAGCCCGCCCGACGACGACTCGATCCTGGACACCGAGCTCGACGCGTGGCGGCGGGTGCAGGAGGTCAACCTCACGAGCGTGTACCTGTGCAGCAAGGCCGCCCTGACGCACATGGTCGAGCAGGGCAGCGGCTCGATCATCAACACGGCGTCCTTCGTAGCCGTGATGGGGGCCGCGACCTCGCAGATCTCCTACTCCGCCAGCAAGGGCGGGGTGCTCTCGATGACCCGCGAGCTCGGCGTGCAGTTCGCACGACAGGGGATCCGCGTCAACGCGCTGTGCCCCGGGCCGGTGAACACGCCGCTGCTCCAGGAGCTGTTCGCCAAGGACGCCGAGCGCGCGGCCCGGCGGCTGGTCCATGTCCCGATGGGTCGGTTCGGCGAGCCCCGCGAGATGGCAAACGCCGTGCTCTTCCTGGCCTCCGACGAGTCCTCGTTCATCACCGCGAGCACCTTCCTCGTCGACGGGGGCATCCACGCGGCGTACGTGACCCCCCTGTGACATGGGTGCTGGGAAGTGGCTGCTATGACTCGGCCGGTCATCGGCCTCACGACCTACCGCGAGGAAGCCGCCTGGGGCGTCTGGCAGCAGCGCGCCGACGTGCTTCAGACGGAGTACGCCGACACGGTGGTGGCGGCCGGGGCCGTACCCCTGCTGCTGCCACCGGCCACGGACGCGCCGGACGCGGCCGCGGCGGTCGTCGCCCGGCTCGACGGGCTGGTCGTGTGCGGCGGCGCCGATGTCGACCCGACCCGCTACGACGCCGTGCCTCACGGCCGGACTGCGGGTTGGCGGCCCGACCGGGACGCGTGGGAGCTGGCGCTGCTCGACGCAGCCGCGGCGGCGGGGCTCCCGGTGCTCGGGGTCTGTCGCGGGATGCAGCTGATGGCGGTCCACGCCGGCGGGCAGCTCGACCAGCACACGCCCGACCTGGTGGGCCACGAGCGCCACTCCCCCGGCGGCGACGAGTTCGGCGACATCACCGTGACCACGGAGCCCGGCTCTCGGCTGGCCGCCCTCGTGGGCGCGGAGGTCGAGGTCGCCTGCCACCACCACCAGTCGGTGCGCAATGCACCCGGCTTCAGATTCACCGCCCGCGCCGACGACGGGACGGTCGAGGCGATGGAGGCGACCACCGGCACGTTCCGGGTCGGCGTCCAGTGGCACCCGGAGATGCGGACCGAGCTGGCCCTCGTGCGCGGGCTGGTCGAGTCCGCGGCGGGCTGACGATCCCCCTACGATCACCCCATGGCTCCATCGAACGCGGTGACCACCGACGTCCTCGGCGAGCCGTGGACCGCCGAGACGATCCACTTCCCGCCCGACGACGAGGGCCCGGTCGTCGCCACGCTGGTGTCCCGGAGGGCTCCCGAGCCGACCGGCAGGGCCGTGCTCTACGTCCACGGGTTCTGCGACTACTTCTTCCAGACCGACTTCGCTCAGTGGTGGCTCGACCGGGGCTACGACTTCTACGCGCTCGACCTCCGCAAGTACGGCCGCTCGCTGCTCCCCCACCAGCTCCCGAACTACGTGACCGACCTGACCGCCCACTACGCCGAGCTGGACGCCGCCTGGCACCGGATCACGATCCGCGACGGCCACGACCGGGTGCTCGTCAGCGCCCACTCGACGGGCGGGCTCACGTCCTCGCTCTGGGCCGATCACCGTCGCCCGCCCGAGCTCATGGCGATGGTCCTCAACTCGCCGTGGCTCGACCTCCAGGGCAGCGCCCTCATGCGCACGGTCGGCACGGTCGCCCTCAAGCGCGTAGCCACGCGGGCGCCCCGAAGAGTCGTCCCGCGCACCATCGAAGGCTTCTACGCCCGCAGTCTCCACCTCGAGCACGGAGGCGAGTGGACCTTCGACCTGACCTGGAAGCCGATCGACTCGTTCCCGGTGTACGTCGGCTGGCTGGCCGCCGTACGCCAGGCCCACGCGAAGCTCCAGGCGGGGCTCGACGTCCGGGTCCCCGTGCTGGTCCTGTCCTCCGACCGCACGACCTGGCCCAAGGAGATGGGCGAGGACGTCCACACCACCGACATCGTCCTCGACGTCGAGCAGATCCGGCGCTGGGCGACCGCGATCGGACCCCACGTCACCTATGTCGCAGTCCCGGGCGCACGGCACGACGTGGTGCTGTCGCGTCCGGACGTCCGCGCCCAGGTGTACGACGAGCTGGCTCGGTGGGTGTCGGCGTACGTCGACGAGAGCGTCGTGGCGGAGGCCTGAGGACGCCGAGGCGCGGCTCGGGTCTGACTCAGACTCGGAGGCTGGTCGAGCCTCAGGCGACGTAGGGTCAGACGGTGACGACCGACGAGCAGACCACGGTGGGGTGGCGCTTGGACCAGGAGTTCTCGACCCCTGGAGGAACGATGCGGTGGGCACGGCTCGGTAGCGGCGATCCGATCGTGCTCGTCCACGGCACGCCCTATTCGTCGTACCTCTGGCGCGACATCGCGCCGGCCCTCGCCAGCACTCGTGAGGTGTACGTCCTCGACCACCTCGGGTTCGGCCAGTCGGACCAGCGCGACGGCCAGGACCTCAGCATCGCGGCCCATGCGAGACGCTTCACCGGGCTGCTCGAGCACTGGGGCCTCTCCGACCCCAGCGTCGTCGCCCACGATATCGGCGGAGCCGTGGCTCTCCGAGCGCTGCTCCTGGAGGGAGCCACCTACCACGACCTCACGTTGATCGACGCGGTCAGCGGGGGTGAGTGGGAGCGCGGGCTCTTCCGCCTCATCCTGGAGAACGCGGAGGTCTTCGGTCAGCTGCCCGCCTATGCCCACGAGGCGTTGGTCGCCAGCCACCTACGGCATGCCACGCACGTCGGTTTCCGCACCGGTGTTCTCCAGGCCCACCTCGCAGCCTGGCGCGGCGCCAGCGGCCAGGCCGCGTTCTACCGCCAGTACCACCAGATCAGGCAAGCGGACACGTTCGACTACGAGCACCTGCTGGGCAGCGTGGAGATACCGGTACAGATCGTCTGGGGTCGAGAGGATCGGATCCTTCCCCCGGAGTACGCCGCGTGGCTGCACGACCGCATTCCGCACTCCGAGCTGTCGTGGATCGACGGGGCCGGGCACCTCCTCCAGGAGGACGCGCCGGCCCAGTTGCTCGCCCATCTTCGCTAGCGGACGCTACCCCGCCTTGCGGGGGTGGCGCGGGTGCTTGTGCTCCATGATCGTGGCGTCGGCGTCGAAGTGGGGATCCGCGACGAGGTACTGCGCCATCAGGCTGTCGTGCCGGTGATGAGCGGGATGGACGGGCTCGGGAATGACGCGCCCCTCCGCGCTGTCCCAGAACCGATCCGCGAGTGCCCAGACGCGGCGCGCCACCAGCCCGAGGATGCCGGTGTGCGGAAGCAGCGGGTGCGGCCGGGTGGGGCCATGGGTCTCCGCGTCGAAGAGCCTGCGTGCCATCCCGTCGACCTCCGTGGGATCGCCGTGCTCGATCAGCTCCTCCACCATCGTGCGCTCGATCCGGTTGTGCTCCTCGAGCTGTGCCCGAGCCCGCTCCCACAGCGTCGACCACGTCAGGTGGATCGCGTACGCCTCGCCGTACAGCCGCCCCTTGATCAGGGCGAGCGTGTGCTCGAGCTCCCGAGCTATCTGGAGGTACTCGTGGACGATCTCCCCTCCCTCGGGAACGGCGTGGCGCACCGGCGCCAGCACCACGGCCTCGACAGCAGCCAGGTGCCGGCTGGTCGCTGCCATGAACGTGTCGGTGGCTGCGTAGTTGTCTCGCGGCCGGCGCGGGTCACTGTGAGGCAGCAAGGCTTCGCGCAGTCGCTCGTCCAGCGACCGTTGGGTCGCCTCGATCGTCAGCGCCAGGGATTCTCCGTGCGACATCACACTCACCTCGAGAGGGTCGTGTCTGACGCCCGTGCGGTCGCCAGACCGCCTCCCACCAGTCTGACCCCGTCACGTGCCTCGGACAAGCCGTTGGCACCTAGAGTCGGGCCATGGCCAACAAGACGATCGGCATCTCTGACGAGCTCGCGGAGTACGTGCTCCAGGTCGGCACGCGGGAACCCGATGTCCTCGCCCGGTTGCGGGAGGAGACCGCAGCCCTTCCGCAGCACGGCATGCAGATCGCTCCTGAGCAAGGCGCATTCCTCGCCATGCTTGTCGAGCTCATCGGTGCGCGACGGTGCGTCGAGGTCGGCACCTTCACGGGGTACTCCTCCACGGCCGTCGCGCTCGCGCTCCCGGATGACGGGCAGATCGTCTGTTGCGACGTCTCCGAGGAGTGGACCGCGCTGGCGCGGAAGTACTGGAGCGAGGCGGGGGTCGCGGACAAGATCGACCTTCGCATCGCACCCGCCGCCGAGACCCTCGACCAGCTGCTCGCTGCCGGCGAGGAGGGCGCCTTCGACTTCGCATTCATCGATGCCGACAAGGCCGGGTACGACGGGTACTACGAGCAGTTGCTCCGACTGGTGCGGCCGGGCGGGCTGATTGCGTTGGACAACACGTTGTGGAGCGGCAAGGTGCTCGACGCTGACACCGACGACGAGGACACCCAGGCGCTCCGGGCTCTCAACGCGAAGCTCGCGGACGACGACCGCGTCACCCTGTGCCTCCTGCCGGTCGCCGATGGCGTGACCCTCGCCCGACGTCGCTGACTACGACTGCGCGCGGACCACGAGCGGCCCCAGGGACTCCGCGGTCAGCCCGTCCGTCAGGCATGCCGGGACAGCGCGGTGCATCGGCATCCCCTCGTGCGGGCGTCTCCTGCTCGTTCTACGGGTCACGTCGCAGCCAGCGCGCCCGACCCGGGGTTGGCTGAGCCACCGATCCCAGGTCCGTTCGGTGCCGTGCTCACCGCCAGGAGACGGGGCGGCGGCTGCTCACCGCTGGTCTACCTGACTCACGCCGCCAGCTGATCGGGGCGGTGACCCCAAGCGCGACCTTGCCCGCTGGTGAGCTCAACGCGGACACCGGACGCTACAAGCGGGGGCGCTTCTTCTCCGTGTCATAGATCGGCAGCACGTCGACCGTTGCGGAGACGATCCCGCCGCCGACGGCCACTCCCAGCACGTTCCCCACACTCGCCTGCTCGCTCGCGATCACGGCGAGCCCGATCTTGCCGAACCTTGGGCTGTCCGTCGGGCTCGTAAGGACTCCCACCTCCTCGCCGTCCTTCGTGACCGCCGCTCCGTACTCGGGGAGCTCGTCGGCCTCGTAGCGCAGCGTGACGAAGCGGTGGGGCGGGGTTGCGGCGACGCCGCGCAGCGCGTCCTCGCCGGCGAAACCGAGCCCGAGGTCTCCCCGCACCATCCGGTCGAGGTTGAAGTCGTACGGCGTGCGCTGGTGCGGCTCGTAGTCGTAGTCGGTCACGATCAGTCCGGCCTCGACCCGCGCGACCTCGATGGCGTCGGTGCCGATCGGCGTCACGCCCGCGCCGACGACCGCGTTCCAGAGGGTGTCGGCGTCGGCCGGATCGAGCAGGAACAGCTCGTACCCGAGCTCGCCGCCGTATCCGGTCCGCGACAGGTGCACGTCCACGCCGGCGACCTGGATCGGCCGCGGGATGAACCGGAAGTACCGCAGCGGCCCGATGTCCACGTCCGTGAGCTTCTGGACGACGTCGCGCGCACGCGGACCGATCACGCCGAGATGCGGCATCGACGGGGTGATCCACTCGAACTCCGCGTCGAGGTCCTGCAGCAGCTCCCCGAAGCGCTCGTCGTGGTCCCGGCCGTTGGTCATCACCCAGCAGTGGTCCTCCCGCGCGGTGTTGAACACGGTCCCGTCGTCCACCATGAGCCCATCGGCGTCGAGGAACGCGCCGTACCGCACCTGCCCGACCTCGAGCCCGAGCGCGTCGTTGCTGAACACCCCCTGGGCGCCCCTCAGGGCGTCGGGTCCGCGGAACTCCCACTTGTTCAGCGGCGAGACGTCCCACACCGCCACGTCGTCGCGGATCGCCGCGTACTCCTTCGCTACGTCGCCGAACCCCTCGAGCCACATCCACCCGCCGTCCTCGACGTGCGAACCGCCCTGCGCGGCGGTCACCCCGTAGAACGCGCTCTTGATCGCTTCGTGCTCGTTCACTCTGGCCTCCGGGTAGACGGGGGCCGCATCCTCCCACGAGTTTGAACGGCCGTTCAAGGTTGGCGCGACGCCCGCGCCCCACGGCACTGTCATCGGCGGAGCGCGAGGACACATCCGGTTAGCGTGTGGTTCGTGGCGGACCCACCACCTGACTGAGAGGTCCTGACATGACCAGCAAGTTCACCGAGCTGGCGATCGACTGTACGGACCCGCACGGGCTCGCCCGGTTCTGGTGCTCGGTCCTCGGCTACGAGGTGCAGGACGAAGAGGACGGACTCGTCACCATCGGCTCCCCCGTGGTACCCGAGGGCAAGCACCACCCCGGCCCGGTTCCGCCGGCGTTGACCTTCGCACGCGTGCCGGAGGGCAAGACCGTCAAGAACCGGCTCCACCTCGACGTCAATCCCACCGGCACTGATCAAGACAGCGAGGTACGTCGCCTGCTCGACCTCGGTGCTCGACATGCCGATGTCGGCCAAACCGGCAAAGAGAGCTGGGTCACTCTGGCCGACCCGGAGGGGAACGAGTTCTGCGTCCTGGCGGACCGTCACCCCTGACCACGTTCCGTCAACTAGCCGGCGACGGCCACCGTCCGCTGCCCGTCCATGGCGGCATGCGAGGTGACGGCGCGGCGGCGCACGACCGCCTGAGCGAGTGCCATCTCGCCGATATCGCCGCGGGATCGCGGTTGCGATGCGACAGTTCTGCGCGTGACCGCGCAGCCGGCCAAGGTCTGGCTCGACGACCGGCTCCGGCGCAACGGCGAGACCGCCGCGGGTTGATGCCCGGCGTGGCTCACTCGGACAGCAGGAAGACGAGCAGCGCGGTCACACCGACCACCACGATCACCGCCCGCAGCACCGGCGCGGGTAGCCGGCGGCCCACGGTGGCACCGAGCTGGCCACCGACGATGGACCCGGCCGCGATCAGGCCGGCGATCGCCCAGTCGACGTCGGCGACCACGACGAAGACCACCGCCGCGACCGCGGTGACGATCCCCGCGAGGACGTTCTTGGTGGCGGTGTGCCGCTGCAGGTTGTCGGCGACCCCGATCCCGAGGATCGCCACGAGCAGCACGCCCTGGGCGGCGCCGAAGTAGCCGCCGTACACGCCTGCCAGCAGTACCGCGGGCCACACCCATGGCGCCCCGTGCTCCGGCGGCACCTCGTGTGCAGCTCGGGCGGCGACCCGGCGTGAGATGGCAGGGCCGAGGATCACCAGCAGCACGCCGAGCCCGACCAGAGCCGGCACGATCGTGGAGAAGGCCTCCGACGGCAGCCACAGCAGCAGGACTGCGCCGGCCACCCCGCCCACCAGCGACGCCGACCCCAGCCGCAGCAGCCGGGTCCGCTGTCCCGCGAGCTCGGCGCGGTACCCGATCGCACCGGACACGTTGCCGGGGACCAGCCCGACCGTGTTGCTGACGTTGGCCGTGACCGGCGAGACGCCGAACGCGAGCAGGGTCGGGAACGTGATCAGCGTTCCCGACCCCACCACGGTGTTGATGGTGCCGGCGGCCATCCCGGCCAGCAGGATGGCTGCGATCTCCAGTCCGCTCACGCGGTGGGCGGCTCCCCGGGCGAGGGCGGGCCCGAGGGCGGCGGCGCGTCCGGCTCGGCCACCGGACTCGGCGGGACCGCCGGTGCTGCGCCCCGGCCGGCGACCGCGGCGCTCTCGGCTGCCGCGATTGCCTCCTCCACGGCCTTGCTCGCGCCACTGACGCCCCGGTCCCCCGACGACGGCAGCTCGGGCTCGGTCGGTCCCATGTCGACCCGCGTGCGCGGCGTGGCGTCCTTCGGAATACCCGCGATCTCGTGGATCGACGAGCCGAGCCCCTCCAGCGCCTTGGTGATCTCCGAGGGGATGACCCACACCTTGTTGGCGTCGCCCTCGGCGATCTTCGGCATCATCTGGAGGTACTGGTAGGCCAGCAGGGCCTGGTCCGGCTGCCCGTCGTGGATCGACTGGAAGACCGTCTGGATCGCCTGACCCTCACCCTGCGCCCGCAGGATCTGCGACTCCCGGTCGGCCTGGGCCCGCAGGATCAGCGACTCCCGGTCGCCCTCGGCGTTGAGGATCGCGGACTGCTTGGACCCCTCCGCGGTGAGGATCGCGGCCTGCCGCTGGCCCTCCGCGGTGAGGATGACGGCCCGCTTCTCGCGGTCGGCGCGCATCTGCTTCTCCATGGAGTCCTTGATCGACGGCGGCGGGTCGATGCCCTTGAGCTCCACCCGGTTGACCCGGATCCCCCACTTGCCGGTCGCCTCGTCGAGAACCCCGCGCAGCCGGCTGTTGATCGCGTCGCGGCTCGTGAGGGTCTCCTCGAGGTCCATGCCACCGACGATGTTGCGCAGCGTGGTCATGGTGAGCTGCTCGACGGCCTGGATGTAGTTGGCGATCTCGTACGTCGCCGCGACCGGTTCGGTGACCTGGAAGTAGATGACCGTGTCGATGGAGACCACGAGGTTGTCCTCGGTGATCACCGGCTGCGGTGGGAAGCTCACGACCTGCTCGCGGAGGTCGATCAGATAGCGCACCCTGTCGATGAACGGGACGATCAGCTTCAGGCCAGGATCCAGGGTCTGCTGGTACTTGCCGAAACGCTCGACGATCCCAGCACGCGCCTGCGGGATGATCTTCACCGTCTTGGCCAGCATCACGATGGCGAACAGCGCCAGCAGCGCGACGACGATCAGAACGATCATGGGTCCTCCTGTCGGTCGAAGGCCCTCAGGCCTCGAGTCGGGGAACGGGATGGACGTACGCCGTGGCGCCCCTGATGTCGAGCACCTCGACGGTCTCCCCCGCTTCGATGGTCAAGGTCTCGTCGTACGGTTGCGCAGACCAGATCTCACCCGCCAGCCGCACCCGGCCGGGCGCGAGCGAGGTGACCTGCTCGGTGACCAGACCCTGGGCACCGAGCAGCTTGCCGTGGCCCAGCCGGAGCTCGGGGCCGTGGTGGAGCCGGTTGACCAACCCCGGCCGGACGACGGCCAACATCCCCACCGAGACCACGATCGCCACCAGGAACTGGACGAGCACGAAGTCGGTGATGAGGCTCGTGACCAAGCCACCCAGGGCGCCCGCGGCGAGCATCGCCAGCACCAGGTCGAGACTGAACATCTCGGCGACGCCCAGCAGCACCGTCAGGCCGAGCCAGCCGCCCCACGCATAGTCGCGGAGCCACGCCTCGAACTCCTCCATGCATCGAGCCTATCCGGCGTGTCCCTATCCGGCGTGTCGTCGCGCCCGGCGCCGGGCGCTGAAACGGCCGGCCTCGTACCGCAGCACGAGGGGCAGGCCGAACGTCGCGGAGAGGTGCTCCTCGGTGATGACCTCCCGTACCGGGCCCGAGGCGACCACCGCCCCCTCGCGCATCAGCAGGGCGTGCGTGAAGCCCGGCGGGATCTCCTCGACATGGTGCGACACCAGCACGGTCGCCGGTGACGCGTCGTCGTGGGCTAGCACCGAGAGCGTGTTGACGAGGTCCTCGCGGCCGCCGAGGTCGAGACCGGCGGCGGGCTCGTCGAGCAGCAACAGCTCGGGGTCGGTCATCAGGGCCCTCGCGATCTGCACGCGCTTGCGCTCACCTTCGCTGAGAGTGCCGAAGGTGCGCTCGGCGAGCCGATCGACCCCGACCTCGACCAACAGCTCCTGGGCGCGCTCGTGGTCGAGCTCGTCGTACTCCTCGCGCCAGCGGCCGAGCACGCCGTACGACGCGGACACGACCACGTCGCGCACCCGCTCGTCGCGCGGGATCCGCTCGGCCAGCGCAGCGCTGGTCAGGCCGATCCGCGGCCGCAGCTCGAAGACGTCGACGGTGCCGAGGACCTCGTCGAGGATCCCCGCGACCCCGGCCGTCGGGTGGATCTGCGCCGCCGCGACCTGCAGCAGCGTGGTCTTGCCCGCGCCGTTGGGTCCGAGCACGACCCAGCGCTGCTCCTCGGTGACCGACCAGTCGATCGAGTCGATGAGTGTCGCTCCGTCTCGGCGCACCGTGACACCTGCGAACTCGAGGACGGCGGACATGGCGGCCACCCTATCGACCGCCGCGCGGTGCTCCGGCGCGTATCGTCGCGCGCCGTGACGACTTCCTTGCCGGTTTCGGCCAGCCTCGCCTGGCACCTGACGTCGTGGCTCCGCGGCCACGCGTCGACCGACGAGCTGACGTCGGCCTTCGGCCTGACCCTCGACCAGCTGGCGGCGTTGCGGCGCACCGGCACCGACGGCGTCGGGCTGGCCCTGCCGCGTGCCGGCGACCCGCTCGGGCTGGGTGGTCCGGCCGAGCTGAACGCCGCCGCGCTCGAGGCCGGCGAAGCGGTGGTGGGACGGGGCGTGTCACTGGTGCCGCAGTACCAGGGGTCGGCGCTGTGGTGGGAGCAGTACGACGCCGCGCCGCGTCAGGTCCCGGACCTCGGCGAGGCCGACCGGGTGCTGCGCGCTGAGACCCTGGCGGCAGCCGAGACTCTGGCACGGCTCGACGTCGCACAGTGGCAGCCGGCGCTCGCCGACGAGTTCCTCGACCTGGCGCGTCCAGCGGAGCTGAGCGGTCCGGCGGGGATCCCCGGGGCCGCGGTTGCGCTCGCCGGCCGGGCGGGTCGCGCCCTCCGGATCGCCGAGCTCGGCCTCGCGGACGACGGCGGAACCGCCGGCCTGGCCCAGATGACAGCGCGCCGCGACATCCTGGTGGCGCTGGAGCGGGCCGCCCGCCGTGGGCTGGTGGCCGCCTGCTCGGCCGACGTCTGGCCCCCTGCCTGACTCCCTAGTCGCTCTGGAAGACCCCCAGCACGGTCCCGGCCGGGTCGGCGAACGTGAACCGACGACCGCCCGGGTAGGCCTCGACCGGCGTCACCATCCGGCCACCCGCGGCCTCGACCGCCGCGAGGGAGGCATCGACGTCCTCCGACACCAGCAGCACGAGCGGTCCGCCGGGACCGCCCTCGCTGCCGGTGTTGAGCCCGCCGACCTCGCCGTCGCCGGACGCTGTGCGGATCCCGGCGTACGTCGGGCCGTAGTCGTTGAACTGCCAGCCGAACGCGGCCTCGTAGAAGGCCTTGGACGCAGCGAGGTCGTCGGCGGCCAGCTCGATGTAGGAGATGGTGTGATGTGTGGACTCCATGGGAGTCACGCTAGGGGGAGCCACCGACAACCCGCTCGGCCGGCTCGGCCGGGTCTCCCGACCACTCCCACAGGTCCTGGTGCCGGTCGGTGCTGCCCGGCTCCACCACTCCCCCGGTCAGCACCACGGCGTCCCGCCCTGCGTCGTAGGCCAGCCCGAACGCCTGCCGCTCGGGGAAGACGTCCTCGGCCAGCATCTCCCAGGTGGTCCCGGTCCACCGGAGCACGTCGCCGCTGGCGGCCGCGAGGTCGGCGCCACCCACCAGCAGCGTCCCGTGGTCGGGGTGGACGAGAGCCTTCGCGTTCACCAGCCGCGGCGGCGCGGCGGCATCGCCGACCTCCCGCCAACCGGCGTTCCACGCCCACGTGTCGCCGAGGGCGGCGGGCAGGTCCTCGTCCTCCACCTGGTGACCGCCGACGAGCAACAGCCCCGCCCCGTCGACATCGACGAACGCACCCGGCCACCGGGCCGGCTCCGGACCGTTCCGCGCGAGCCGGGCCCACCTCTCGCCGTCCCAGCCCCAGGTGTCGTTGTGGAACCCGCGCGTGTCGTCGCCGCCGTACAGGACCGCGAGACCGGAGTCGGCGTCGTAGGCCATGGCGCTCGAGCGTCGCGGCCCCGGGCCAGGTGCGTCGTGGGCGGTCCAGGCCTGCCCGTCCCACTCCCAGACGGTGGCCGGCTCGTCGCCCGGCAGCTCGCCGCCGTACAGCAAGACCACGTCCCGCTCGGCGTCGTAGGCGGACGCGAAGTAGCTGCGCTCCGGCGGTACGTCGCCCTCCGCGGGCACCGCCGTCCAGGCGCCGCCGTCCCACCGCCACAGCTGCAGCGGGTCACCCGCCGGTTCCAGCTCGGGCGGGCCTGACAGGAGCAGCAGCCCGTCGCCGCCCGGGTCGGGCACCAGCTCGTGCGAGGCCCCGAGCACGGGGGCCTCGGCCGCGGGCGACTCGCTGGGGACGCTGGTCGGCTCCGGCTCGGCCGGGTCGCCGGCATCGCAGCCGGCGAGGGCGAGCGCACCCACGATCACGACGGCAGTGCAGCGCACGGGACCAAAGTGCGTGTCCACGCAGCAGCGGGTCAATCACGGCCACGTAACGAAGCGGATAGCCTCGTGCCGACATGAAAGACGAGGCGCCGAAGACCCTGCTCATCACGCTGAGCGGCAAGGACCGACCAGGCGTGACGTCGGCGGTGTTCTCCACGCTGACCGGAGCCGGCGTCGAGGTCCTCGACGTCGAGCAGATCGTGCTCCGCCGCCGACTCGTGCTCGGTGTCCTGGTCACGGCGCCGCGCGACTGGAAGAAGCTGCGCGCCGCGGTCGAGGAGACGGCAGCCGCCCTGGACATGTCCGTCGACGTCGACCGGGGGGTCGGTGACAACAAGGCGCGCGCCGAGGGTCGCTCCCACGTGACCGTGATCGGCAGCCCCCTCAAGGCAGCCCACATGGCGGCCGTCGCCGGCCGGATCGCCGACTGCGGCGCGAACATCGACCGGATCGAGCGGATGGCTCGCTACCCCGTCACCGCCATCGACCTGTTCGTGTCCGGTGCCGACACCGACAAGCTGCGCACCCTGCTCGCTGGCGAGGCCGCGACCCACAGCATCGACATCGCAGTGCAGCCGGCCAACCTGCTGCGTCGCGGGATGCGCCTGATCGTGCTCGACGTCGACTCCACGCTCATCCAGGGCGAGGTGATCGAGCTGCTCGCGGCGCACGCCGGCCAGCAGGACGCCGTCGCCCGGGTCACGACGGCCGCCATGGCCGGCGAGCTCGACTTCGAGGAGGCGCTGCGCCACCGGGTGGCTCAGCTCGAGGGCGTCCCGGCCTCGGCCATCGGTGACGTGTACGACGAGCTGGTGCTGTCGCCCGGAGCCCGGACGATGGTCCGGACCCTGCGCCGGCTCGGCTACCGGTTCGCGCTCGTCTCGGGCGGGTTCTCCCAGATCACCGACCGGCTCGCCGACGACCTCGGCATCCACTACTCGCGGGCCAACGAGCTCGAGGTCGTCGACGGCCTGCTCACCGGACGGATCGTCGGAGACGTGGTCGACCGGGCCGGCAAGGCGCGGGCACTGCGCGAGTTCGCCGACGCCGTCGGCGTTCCACTCGAGGCGGTGATCGCGATCGGGGACGGCGCCAACGACCTCGACATGCTCAACGCGGCCGGGCTCGGCATCGCGTTCAACGCCAAGGCGGTCGTGCAGCGAGCGGCGGACACCACGGTGAACGTGCCCTACCTCGACACGATCATGTACCTGCTGGGGATCTCCCGCGAGGAGATCGAGGCGGCCGACGCCGAAGCAGGCATCGTCACCCCGGCCCCACCCGTCTAGAGGGCGATCTGACGCCGGCGATCGACCTCAGCGCGTCCGCCGCCGAGCGTCCTGCGCGGCGTAGTGCAAGGCCCACGCGTCCGCCACCGGCCCCACGTGCGCGAGCTTGTCGGGGTTGAGGACGGCACGGATCGCCTGGATCCGGCCGTCGAGCACGTCGATCGTCCAGATCGTCAGCACGTTCCCGTCGCGGTCGCGCAGGATCGCCCCCGGGTGGCCGTTCACCTCATGTCGCTCGACGACGACGCCGAGGTCGACCAAGGCCGGGAACATCACCAACAGCACCCGCGCGACGTTGTCTGCGCCGATCAGGCCCCGCGCCAGCTGCGGTGCCTTGCCGCCGCCGTCGGCGACCATCTGGACATCGGCAGCCAGCAGGTCCCGCAGACCGTCGAGCGTGCCCTCGCGCATGGCGTCGAAGAACCGCGCGGCCAGCTCCTCGCGCTCGCGGCGGTCGGCCTCGAACCGGGGTCGACCGGCGTCCATGTGCCGCCGGGCGCGTACGGCGAGCTGGCGGCAGGCGTCCTCCGACCGCTCCACCGCAGTGGCGATCTCGGCGAATCCGAAGCCGAACACCTCGCGGAGCACGAACACCGCCCGCTCCAACGGGGTCAGCCGCTCGAGCAGCAGCAGCGCCGCCATCGACACCGAGTCGGCCAGCTCGGCGGACCGCTCCGGGTCTTCGTAGGGGTCGGTCAGGAGCGGCTCCGGGAACCACTCGCCGACGTACTCCTCGCGGCGAACCCGGGCCGAGCGGAGCACGTCGATCGAGATCCGGGTGACCACGGTGGACAGGAACGCCTTCGGGGAGTCGGGCTCGTCCGACGACCGCTCGTAGCGCAGCCAGGCCTCCTGGACCGCGTCCTCCGCCTCGGTCACGCTCCCGAGGATCCGGTAGGCGATGGAGAAGAGCAGGGGTCGCAGCTCCTCGAACTGCTCGATCCGGTTCACGTCAGCCTCCTCGTCGACGGGTGCCCTGATACCGAGTGGACGAGACAGCCGGCCGTGGTGTGACAGGTGGTGTGACAGCGGGTCAGCCCCGCCCCACGTGGAACGCAGTGAGAGTGGCGCCCGTGAGCCCGAGATCGGCCCAGGCGACCGGCACGTCGAACACGGCGAGCGAGCAGGTGGGAAACCCGCCGGAGACCAGCTCGTCTGACGCGACGTCGTCGCCCTCGCCGTCGTCGAGCAGCTGCGCGAGGGTCCCCATCGTGGGGTTGTGGCCCACGACGAGCACGGTGGTCGCCTCGGCGGGCACCTCACGCACCAGGTCGAGCGCGGTCTCGGGCTCGGCTGCGTACAGCGCCCGGGAGTCGTCGGAGTCCGGCTCCCAGCCCGCCCCCTCGCAGAGCGCCAGGTAGGTCTCCTTCGCCCGGCGGGCCGACGAGACCAGGGCGTGGTCGGGGTGGACGCCGGAGGACGCGAGCCACGCACCACCCGCGACGGCGTCGCCGTGCCCCCGGGCCGCCAGGCCTCGCTCGTGGTCGGGCGACCCCTGTGCCTCCGCCTTGGCGTGCCGGACGATGACGAGGCGACGTGACTCCTGCACGGGCTCACTCTTTCAGCCGCTAGCCTCGCTGTCATGCCGGGACCCCTCATGATCATCGGCGGCGCAGAGGACAAGCTCCGCAAACGCGCCATCCTCAAGGAGCTCGTGCACGCGGCAGGCGGCGAGCAGGCAAGGATCGCAGTGATCCCCACGGCCTCCTCGCTCGGGGACGCGGTGGTCGAGGTGTACGACGCCCTGTTCCGGTCACTGGGCGCGGCCGAGGTCGTGCCGGTGCGACCGGAGTCTCGCGAGGATGCTCACGACGAGGCGCTGCTGGCTCGGCTGGGCTCTGCCACCGGCATCTTCATGACCGGCGGCAACCAGCTCAAGCTCTCCTCGGTCGTCAGCGGTACGCCGCTCGGCGACGCGATCCGCGACGCGCACGCCCGCGGCGTGGTGGTGGCGGGCACCTCGGCCGGCGCCAGCATCCAGTCGTCCCACATGGTCGCGTTCGGAGGGCCGGGGGCCACGCCGAAACAGCGGATGACCCAGGTCGCGGCCGGACTCGGTCTGCTCCAGGACGCCGTGATCGACCAGCACTTCGACCAGCGCAACCGCTACGGCAGGCTGCTCATGATCGTGTCCCAGTCGCCGCAGCTGCTCGGTCTCGGTGTCGACGAGGACACCGCGGCGGTGGTCACCGAGGAGGACGGCCGGCGGCTGATGAGCGTGATGGGCAAAGGGGCGGTCACCGTCTTCGACCCCGCCCAGATGGTCACCAACGCCTACCAGGCCAAGCGTTCCAGCCCGCTGCTGGCCAGCGGAGTGGTGCTCCACGTGCTGCCGGCCGGGTCAGTGTTCGACCTGGGCGAGCGGACGCTCGTCCCGCAGGAGCCGGCGATCGACCCCGAGGACGCCGCCGAGCTGGCCGAGGCGCAACGTGACATGAGACGGATGGCGCGCGACATCGCGGCCGAGGACGTCTCGCCGGGGACGCTCCGACGCAGGCTGGCCCGCCGTTCCCGCTCCCAGTCCCACCAGGAGGAAACTCGCCGATGACCACACGTCCCAAGCCGGACCTCACGATCGAGGAGACCCGCGTCTACCGCGGCGCCAACGTCTGGTCCTACGAGAAGGCGATCCACCTGGTCGTGGACCTCGGCTCCCTCGAGGACTTCCCGACCAGTGCGCTGCCCGGCTTCACCGAGCACCTGCTCCAGCTTCTGCCCGGGCTCCGCGAGCACTCCTGCTCCCGCGGCCGGCGCGGCGGGTTCGTCGAGCGGCTCAACGAAGGCACCTGGCTCGGCCACGTGGCCGAGCACGTCGCGCTGTCGCTCCAGCAGGTCGTCGGCCACGACATCCGCCGGGGCAAGACCCGCGGCGTGAAGGGACGAACCGGCGTCTACAACGTCGTTTACGGGTACGTCGACGAGCAGGTCGCCCTGGCGGCCGGCCGGCTCGCCGTACGGCTTGTCAACCACCTCGTCGAGGGCGACCCGGAGCTCGATTGGGACACCGAGCTCGAGGCGTTCATCAAGCGCGCCGAGCGGACGGCGTTCGGACCTTCGACGCAGGCGATCGTCGACGAGGCGGTCTCGCGCGACATCCCGTGGATCCGGCTCAACCAGTACTCCCTGGTGCAGCTCGGTCAGGGCGTCCACGCCAAGCGGATCCGCGCGACCATGACGTCCGAGACGTCCTCGATCGCAGTCGACGTCGCCTCCGACAAGGACCTGACGACCCGGCTGCTCGGAGCCGCGGGCCTGCCCGTTCCCAAGCAGGACTCCGTGCGCACTGTCGACCAGGCGGTGTCGGTCGCGAACCGGATCGGCTACCCGGTCGTCGTCAAGCCGCTCGACGGCAACCACGGCCGCGGCGTGTGCCTCGACCTCCAGGACGAGGCGGCCGTACGGGAGGCGTTCCCGATCGCCGAGGACCAGTCGCGACGCGGCTGGGTGATCGTCGAGAGCTTCGTGACCGGCAAGGACTACCGCTGCCTGATCATCGACGGCCGGATGGTGGCCATCGCCGAGCGGGTGCCGGCCCACGTCGTCGGTGACGGCACCTCGACTGTCGAGGAGCTCGTCGAGCTCACGAACGCCGACCCGCGCCGCGGCGTCGGGCACGAGAAGGTGCTCACACGGATCAAGGTCGACGCGGCCGCCGAGGAGGTGCTGGCCGGACAGGGCCACTCGCTCGAATCGGTCCCCGAGCAGGGCGAGACGGTCAGGCTCGCTCTCACCGGCAACATGTCCACCGGTGGCATCTCCATCGACCGGACCTTCGAGGCCCACCCGGAGAACGTCGAGATCGCCGAGGAGGCCGCCCAGATGGTGGGCCTCGACATCGCGGGCATCGACTTCATCTGCCCCGACATCACCGAGCCCGTGCGCGAGACCGGCGGCGCGATCTGCGAGGTCAACGCCGCCCCGGGTTTCCGGATGCACACCCACCCGACGATCGGCGAGCCGCAGTTCATCGCCAAGCCGGTCGTCGACATGCTCTTCCCACCGGGCGCCACGTCACGGATCCCGATCGTCGCGGTCACCGGCACCAACGGAAAGACCACGACGTCGCGAATGATCTCCCACATCTTCAAGGGGATGGGCCGCAAGGTCGGCATGACGTCGACGGACGGCGTCGTCATCGACGAACGGCTGCTGATCCGTGCCGATGCGTCCGGCCCGCGGTCGGCACGGATGGTCCTCCAGAACCCCCGCGTCGACTTCGCCGTCTTCGAGGTCGCACGCGGCGGGATCCTCCGCGAGGGCCTCGGCTACGAGCGCAACGACGTCGCAGTGGTCCTCAACGTCCAGCCCGACCACCTCGGGCTGCGTGGCATCGACACCGTCGAGCAGCTCGCCGACGTCAAGGCCGTGATCGTGGAGGCGGTGCCCCGGACCGGTGCCGCCGTCCTGAACGCCGATGACCCGTTGGTGCGCGAGATGCGCCGCAAGTGCAGCGGCGAGGTCGTGTGGTTCTCGATGGGGGACCCCAGCAGCGAGACCCGCGAGATGATCGAGGCGCACTGCCGCCGCGGCGGCAAGGCGCTGGTCCTCAACCCGTCCGAGCGCGGCGAGATGATCGTCGTCAAGCACGGGCGGCGCGAGATGCAGCTGGCCTGGACCCACCTGCTGCCCGCGACGTTCAGCGGCCGCGCCCGGATGAACGTGCAGAACACGCTGGCTGCTGCCGCCGCGGCGTTCGCCGCCAACGCTCCACTGCACGACATCCGCCAGGGTCTGCGGACGTTCTCGACGAACTACTACCTCTCACCCGGCCGCCTCAACGAGGTCGAGGTCAACGGCGTCAACGTCATCGTCGACTACTGCCACAACGCGCCCGGCATGAGGATGCTCGGCGACTTCGTCGACCGGGTCGGCGACTCGCTCTCCTCGTCCCACGACCTGGCCCGGCCCTCCCGGATCGGCGTCATCGCGACCGCGGGAGACCGGCGGGACGAGGACATGATGGAGCTTGGCGAGATCGCTGCCGCACACTTCGACGTCGTGATCGTGCGGGAGGACGAGGCGCTCCGGGGGCGCGAGCGTGGCAACGTCGCCGGGCTGGTCCGCCGAGGAGTCGAGGACGCGATCGCCGCCGGCGCGCGCTGCAAGCAGGTCGAGGTCGTGCTCGAGGAGATCGAGGCGGTCCGGCACGCGATGAGCCGCGCCAACAAGGGCGACCTGCTCGTCGTCTGCGTCGACCGGCACGCGGCTGTCATGAGCGAGTTGGAGAACTGGTCGAACCAGGCCTACGCCGGCGCCGGCGCGAGCGAGGATGCGCCCGCCGCCGACCCGGACTACGCACCCACCAGCGTCGACGGTTGATGCGCTAAGTCCGGCTGACGGCAGAGGCTCGCTAAGCCGGTCTAGACCCTCACCACGGCGTTGCCGTTCCTTGCCTCTTTTGAGGATTGACCCTCGACTCACGTGGGCGGATGCTGGGAGCTACTGAGGACTACTGAGCGCCGGCCGGTTTGGGGGGAGCGGTCGGCGCTCAGTGCTACCCGAGGGCTTTCAACGCCACGGCCTCGACCCCACGGTCCACAGCCGCCAGGGCCAGCGCAGCGCGGTGCCTGGCAGGGTCCAGCACCACCATGCTGCGGAACCCGGCGGTGCCGCCGTTGTGCCACCAGAGTCCGGCGGACCGGCCCTTCGGGATGGCCTGCCACGCGAGGGCCGGTTCCTCCAGCACCCGTCGCAGCGCCGCGCCCAGCGGTCCATCGGGTGGATCCAGGTGCGCCCCGAGGTAGCCGAGGAGGTCACTGCCGGTCGACCACAGCGCACCTGCGCCGGCGAGCGCGTCGAACTCCCAGGCCACAGCGCGTGGCCTGCCTCGGCGCTTGTGCCCGGTGGCCAGCCGCGCCCGCTGGTCGGCGGCGGGCACGGCGGTGGTGTCGGTCAGCCCGAGCGGCTCGCCGATCTCGGAGCGGACCAGGCGGTCGTACGTCGTACCGGCGGCCCGGGCCAGCGCGTGCCCCAGCATCCCCATCCCCAGGTTGGAGTACCGGACGCGCCCGCGACCGCGCAGCCGGACCCTCGCCAGGTCGTCGGCCAGCTGCTCGTCGCCGTAGGCCTGGTAGGGGTTGTCGTCGAAGCTCAGCGCCTTGCGCCACATGCTGCGCGGGATCCGGGGCAGGCCGGACCGATGGGTCGCCAGTTCGCCGACGGTCACGGGCCCGTCGCCCCGGACGGCCGAGGCGGTCGGGAGCAGGTCGGCGACCGGTGTGTCGAGGGTCAGATCACCGGTGACGAGGCGGCGTGCCAGCAGCAGCGCCGTGAACGTCTTGGTCACCGAGCCGATCTGGAACAGCTGGTCGGGTGGGAACGACTCCGGCCCGCGCAGGTCGAGGTGGCGCTCACCGTCGATCAACGTCCCGACGACGAGCGGGCCGCGGTGGTCCTTCACGCGTGCCCCGCCGCGCGGACCTTGGCGGCCAGCTCCTCGGGGCCGTCGGGCGTGCCGCCGTGCTCCGCGAGCCAGGTGTAGACCGCCTCCCGCTCCGCGTGGCACATCAGGCCCACCACGTCGCCGGGCTCGGTCTGCGCGACCAGCGCCGCGAGCCCGTCGACCTCGGTCGGGTACGACGGCACGTCGGCGACGCCCACCCGCTCCGCCCCGGCGCGCAGCAGGGCGTCCAGCTCCTCGACGGTCCGCCCGCGGAGGTAGTGGTGCTTGTGGCAGATCGCCACCACGTCGCTGCCCATCGCGCCGATCTCGCCCAGCCGCTCGATCAGGTCGTCCTGCCGGTCGCCGACCGCGCCGAGCCCGAGCAGCGACCGGCCGCCGACCCGGCGTACGCCTGCCATCACCTCGAGCAGCGCCTCGAGCCCGGCCTCGTTGTGGGCCAGGTCGACGACCACAGTCACCGTCTGCTCGTGCTCCGCAGTGAGGCTGAAGATGTTCATGCGGCCCGGGTTCTGCTCCGCGTCCGTACGGAACGTCCGCAGGCCCTCGACCACCACGTCCCGTGGGACGCCGACGGCCAAGGCCGCGGAAGCCCCGGCCAACGCGTTCTCGACGTTGAAGCGTGACAGTCCGGCCAGGGTCATGGGAACGTCGACCAGCTCCACGAGCGGGTCGGGGTCACCGCTCGGGAGCAGCACCGACACCCAGCCATCGATGACCGTCGTGGCCCGGCCTCCATGCGACAGGACCTCGCGGATCGCCGGGGAGTCGGCGTCGCGGGAGAACACCCACGGCTGCGCCTTCACGACCGAGCGCATCGCGAACACCCGCGGATCGTCGGCGTTGAGCACCGCCCACCCGTCCTTGCGGGTGATCCGCGGCACCACCGCCTTGACCTCGGCCAGCTGGTCGACGGTGTCGATGCCCTGCAGGCCGAGGTGGTCGGCGGAGACGTTGGTGACGACCGAGACGTCGTTGCGGGTCAGGCCGATCCCCTTCAGCAGGATGCCGCCGCGGGCCGTCTCGGTGACGGCGAGCTCCACGCCCTCGTGAGCCAGCACGCGACCGGCGCCGCTGGGGCCGGAGTAGTCACCCGCCTCGACCAGGACGCCGTCGACGTAGATCCCGTCCGTGTTGGACCAGCCCACGAGTCGGCCGTCGGTCCTGCCGATGTGGGCGATCAGCCGGCTGGTGGTGGTCTTGCCGTTGGTGCCGGTGACCGCCACGACCGGGACCGTCGGCGTGATCGTGCGCGGCCCCTCCCCGGGCTCGGCGGCGGCCACGAGCGCTGCTGCCAGGGCCACGACCTCCTCGATGTCCGCGCTGGGCACGGCATCGAGCACGTCGGCCACCGCACGTCCCATCACCTGCGCCCGCTCGCGGTGCCGCCACGGATAGGCGACGACGAGCCGGCGCGGGTCGCTCGTCGGACGCACGCGTACGGCGAGCCGAGCCGTGCCGCTCTCGGCGGCGACGGTCCGCACCAGCCGGGCGAGAGCGCGGGCCGCGAACCGCTGCCGGAAGCCGCTGTCCGGCTCGCCCGGTCGCGCCTCGGCCAGCCCGATCCGGCGCGCGAACCGGGCCGCCGTCTCGGTGGGGACGGATGCCAGCGGCGAGATGTCAAGCGTCAGCTTCACGGCGGCGCGCGGGAAGTAGAGGTTGGGGCCTTCCAGGACCCGCAGCTCGACCAGGGACGTCACGCGCCGGACGTTACCGAAGACCGAGTCCCCCCTGGCGGTGAGTGGTACACCCGTCGGCCGTTGCCCGAGACGGTGCAGGACTCACCGCCACTCGGGCAGCACCGCCGAGGGTCAGGCCCCCATCGCGTGGAAGCCGCCGTCGACGTGCACGATCTCGCCCGTGGTGGCGGGGAAGAAGTCGCTCAGCAGCGCGCACACCGCTCGGGCGGTCGGGTCGTGGTCACCCTCGTCCCAGCCGAGCGGGGCCCGGTCCTTCCACAGCGACTCCAGCTCCTCGAAGCCGGGGATCGCCTTGGCGGCCAGGGTCTTCAGCGGCCCCGCCGACACCAGGTTGCAGCGGATGCCGTCCTGGCCGAGGTCGCGGGCGAGATAACGCGAGGTCGACTCGAGGCCGGCCTTGGCCACACCCATCCAGTCGTACGCCGGCCAGGCGGTGGTGGCGTCGAACGTCAGGCCGACGATCGAGCCGCCGGACTGCATGAGGGGCTTGCTCGCGACCGCCAGCGCCTTCAGCGAGTACGCCGAGACCTGGACCGCCTGCGCGACGTCCTCCCAGGGCCCGTCGAGGAACTTCCCGCCCAGGAGGGTCTCGGGATTGCCGTAGGCGATGGAGTGGACGACGCCGTCGAGGCCGTCGACGTGCTCCCGGACCGCGGCCTCGAGCCCGTCGAGGTGCGTCTGGTCGGTGACGTCGAGCTCGAGCACCGGCGGCTCGCTCGGCAGTCTCTTGGCGATCCGGCGGGTGATGCCGAGCGCCCGTCCGAAGTTGGAGATCAGCACGGTCGCGCCCTGCTCCTGCGCCACGCGGGCCACCGCGAACCCGATCGAGGAGTCCATCGTGACCCCCGCGACCAGGATCCGCTTGCCGTCGAGAATGCCCATCGTTCAGTGCCCCATTCCGAGTCCGCCGTCGACCGGGATCACGGCTCCGGTCACGTAGCCGCCACCCTCGCCGGTCAGCCACAGCACGGCCGACGCGACCTCATCGACGGTGCCGTAGCGCCCGAGTGGCACCTGGCCCATGATCGACTGCTTCTGGTCGTCGGAGAGCACCGCGGTCATGTCGGTGTCGACGAATCCGGGCGCCACCACGTTGGTGGTGATCGAGCGGGAGCCGAGCTCACGCGACAGCGACCGCGCCAGTCCCACCAGGCCGGCCTTGGACGCGGCGTAGTTGGCCTGCCCCGCCTGGCCCGTGAGGCCGACCACCGAGGAGATGAGCACGATCCGCCCCTTCCGCATCCGCAGCATGCCCTTGGCAGCGCGCTTGGCGAGCCGGAAGGACCCGGTCAGGTTGGTGTCGATGACCCGTGACCAGTCCTCCTCGCTCATCCGCAGCAGCAGCGTGTCGGCGGTGACGCCGGCGTTCGCGACCAGCACCTCCACCGGCCCGTGCGCCTCCTCGATCTCCGTGAAGGCGGCCTCGACCGCTGCCGGTTCGGTGATGTCGCACGTCAGGGCGAGGGCACCGTCGGGCCCGCCGCCGCTCCGGCTGGTGACCGCCACCCGGTCGCCCCGAGCAAGGAAGGCCGAGGCGATCGCGTGGCCGATGCCACGGTTGCCACCGGTGACGAGCACGGATCTGGGTTCCTGGTCACTCACGGTCATCGACGCTAGTGATTACCGACGCGTAGGCGCCAATCCGTCTCATCGACGTCGTGGCCCGCCCGACCTACTCGTCTTCCAGGCGGAACCCGATCTTCATCCCGACCTGCACGTGCTCGACGCCACCGTCCTTGACCTGCCCGCGGATCTGGGTGACCTCGAACCAGTCGAGGTGGCGCAAGGTCTGCGTCGCGCGCTCGATGCCGTTGCGGATGGCCTGATCGACCCCGTCCGGCGACGTGCCCACGATTTCGGTGACGCGGTAGGTGCGGTTGGACATGGATGCCTCCAGCTCCGGCCGGGCCCCCGGTGGCGGCCCTGGAGCCTCGATCGTAGCGACGTACGATCGAGGCATGACGCGCGAGCGCGAGGCCCACGACCGGGCCATCCGCATCACGACCGCGTCGATGAGCCGCCAGGACGAGATCGCCCAGCGGCAGCGGCGCTACCTGCTGTCGATGTCGCTGCGCACGGCGTGCTTCATCGGCGCGGTGCTGGCCGAAGGGTGGCTCCGATGGGTGCTGGTCGCCGGTGCGGTGATGCTCCCGTACGTCGCCGTGGTGATGGCCAACGCGGTCGCCTCGAAGTCCGACGGGTTCGCGCTGACCCATAGCCCCACGGCACGAAATGAGTTGCCGGATCCCACGGATTCAGAAGGCCCGAGGCGGTAGGACAGTATTTGACTTCCTGACCCGGAGGCCGGAAACTTCAAGTGAACTGTGTCTCCCCCGTCGCAGTTCACCGCGGTGTCGGACGCCCTCGTTGCGTTCGGCACCGCGCCCGTCTCAAGGGCGGTCGCCGCCCGGTCGCACGGCCCGCGGCGTGGTGCTGCGACGATGCGGGGATGGTCCCCGAGGACGCTCCGACCTGCAGCGCCAGGCGCTGCCAGCAGCCTGCGACCTGGGGGCTGCTGTGGAACAACCCGCGGCTCCACACGCCCGACCGCCGGAAGGTCTGGCTGGCCTGCGACGACCACCGCTCGTCGCTGGGCGACTTCCTGACCGCGCGGCAGTTCCTGCGCGACACGGTGCCGCTCGCCGAGATCCCGGACGACGCGGGGTAGCGGGTCCGACGCCCTACCCGCCGATGGCGGACATCGGGCGGTCGGGCTGGAGGAACGTCGGGTCGTCGATGCCGTGCCCGGGCCGCTTGCCACGCATCGCGACCACCCAGCGCTCGGCGAGGTCCTCGTCGCCGGCGCCGGCTCGCAACGCGGCACGAAGGTCGGACTCCTCACGTGCGAACAGGCAGTTGCGCACCTGACCGTCGGCCGTCAGCCGCACCCGGTCGCAGTCACCGCAGAACGGGCGGGTCACCGACGCGATGACGCCCACCGTGGCCGGTCCGCCGTCAACGGTGAACAGCTCGGCCGGCGCGCTCCCCCGCGGCTCGGACGCGGGCGCGAGCGTGAACTCCTGCTCGAGACTGGTCAGGATCTCCTCGGCCGTCACCATCTCGGTCCGGCTCCAGTCGTGCTGGGCGTCCAGCGGCATCTGCTCGATGAACCGCAGCGCGTAGCCCTCGCCCAGCGCCCAGCGCAACAGTTCGGGTGCCTGGTCGTCGTTGGTGCCGCGGAGCAGCACCGCGTTGATCTTGACGGGTGTCAGGCCCGCGGCCCGGGCGGCCGCGAGACCGGCGATGACGTCGTCGAAGCGGTCGCGGCGGGTGATCGTGTGAAAGGTCTCGCCGCGCACCGTGTCGAGGCTGACGTTGACCCGGTCGAGACCGGCGTCGGCGAGAGCCTGCGCGGTGCGCTCGAGGCCGAGCGCATTGGTGGTGAGGCTGACGTCGACGGTCGGGTCGATCTCTTTGGTACGCCGCACGATGTCGACCAGCCCGCGCCGGACGAGCGGCTCGCCGCCGGTGAAGCGGACCTCGCGGATCCCCAGCAGCCGGATGCCGACGCCCACCAGTCGTACGACCTCGTCGTCGGTGAGGATCTCCTCGCCCGGAAGCCAGTCCAGTCCCTCGGCCGGCATGCAGTAGGAGCAACGCAGGTTGCAGCGGTCGGTCAACGACACCCGGAGGTCGGTCGCGACCCGCCCGTAGGTATCCGCCAGCACAGTCGGCTCCATCCCACTGAGTCTAGGGCGCCGGTGGTCACTGCCGGACGGCGACCGGCACCCGGATAGCCTCGCCGGGTGCGTGCGTGGGGGTTCCTGCTGAGCCGGCGCTGGGTCGGCTTCGCGGTGGTCGTGCTCCTGATGGCCTGGGGCGCCTGGTGGCTCGGCGAGTGGCAGTTCGACCGGCTCGAGGAGCGCAAGGACCGCAACGCGATCATCGAGCGCAACGAGACCATGCCTCCCGCTCCCGCGGCAGACGTCCTCCCGGCCGACCGTGATGTCGCGGAAACCGATGAGTGGCGGGTCGTCACCGCCACCGGCGACTACGACGTGGCGGACACCGTGATCGTGAGGTACCGGACCCGCGACGGAGCGTCGGGCATCGACGTCGTCGTTCCCCTGGTGCTCGACGATGGCCGAGCGGTGCTGGTGGACCGCGGCTGGCTGCCGACCGAAGCGAGCGGAGCGACCGCCGCCGACATCCCGGCTCCGCCGGAGGGCGAGGTCACGGTCACCGGCTGGGCCCGGGTCGACGCGACCGGCGACAGCACCGGCGTGTCGGACCAGTCGACCCGGGCGATCTCCAGCGTCGAGATCGGCGAAGCGCTCGACCGCGAGGTGCTGCGAGGCTTCGTGGAGCTCCGGTCGGAGGACCCGGCACCAGACGAGCCCCTCTCGCCGGTGGAGCTCCCGGAGCTCGACAACGGACCGCACTTCTTCTACGGCCTGCAGTGGTGGTTCTTCGGGCTGCTGGCGGTGTTCGGCTTCGGCTACCTCGCCCGCGACGAGTGGCGCCGGATGCGCGCCGAGCGGGAAGCGAAACCCTAGATCGGCGTCGGAGCGTCCTCGAGGAACTGGGTGCGGTACAGGTCGGCGTACAGGCCACCGCGCGCCAGCAGGTCGGCGTGGGTGCCGTGCTGGACGATCCGGCCCTCGTCGAGGACGAGTATCAGGTCGGCGTTGCGGACCGTCGAGAGCCGGTGCGCGATGACCAGGCTGGTGCGCTCGGCCAGGGCGGCGTCCAGCGCCCGCTGCACGGCGGCTTCGGACTCGCTGTCGAGATGGGCGGTCGCCTCGTCGAGCACCACGATCGACGGTGCCTTCAGCAGCAGCCGCGCGATCGCGAGCCGCTGCCGCTCGCCACCGGACAACCGGTAGCCGCGGTCGCCGACGACCGTGTCGAGACCGTCGGGCAGGCCGTGCACCAGGCCGGCGATCTGCGCGGCCTCCAGCGCCGCCCAGAGGTCGTCGTCGGACGCGGCGGGCCGCGCGTAGCGCAGGTTGGCGCCGATCGTGTCGTGGAACATGTGGGCGTCCTGGGTGACGTAGCCGACCACGTCCTCGAGCGACTCCAGTGTCACGTCGCGTACGTCGTGGCCGCCCACCCGCACGACGCCCTCGGTGGCGTCGTAGAGCCGGGCCACGAGGTGGGTGACGGTGGTCTTGCCGGCGCCGGACGGGCCGACCAGGGCGACCATCTGGCCGGGCTCGGCGCGGAAGGAGATGTCGTGGAGCACCTGGCCGGTGTCGCGGCTCTCGGTGCGGACCACGGTCTCGAGGGAGGCCAGCGAGAAGTCGTCGGGTCGCGGGTAGTGGAAGCCCACGTGGTCGAACTCGAGCCTGGCCGCCGTGCGCGGAACGGCGACCGCGTCGGGCGCCTCCTCGATGAGCGAGGGCAGGTCGAGCACCTCGAAGACCCGCTCGAAGCTGACCAGCGCCGTCATCACGTCGATCCGGACGTTCGACAGGCTCTGCATCGGCCCGAGGAGGCGGACCAGCAGCGTGCCGAGCGCGAGCAGGGTTCCGACCGTGAGAGTGCCGTCGATGGCGAGGTGCCCGCCGACGCCGTAAACGACCGCGAGTGCGAGCGCCGGCACGGTGAGGACCGCGGCCATGAAGATCCGGGTGATGAGCGCGATCCGGATGCCGAGGTCGCGGACGTTGCCAGCCTTGTCGGCGAACAGGCAGTCCTCGGTGTCGCGGTGGCCGAACAGCCTGAGGAGCATCGCGCCGCCGACGTTGAAGCGCTCGGTCATCGCGTTGCCCATGTCGGCGTTGCCGTCCATCTGCTCGCGGGTGAGGGCGGCGAGCCGACCGCTCACCCAGCGGGAGGTCAGCAGCAGGATCGGGAAGAGCGCGAGACACAGCAGCGTCACCTGCCAGCTGAGCGCCACCATCGTGACGCCGACGACGACCACCGAGATCACGCTCGAGACGGTGTTGGACAGGGTGGACGTGAACGCCCGCTGGGCGCCGATCACGTCGTTGTTGAGCCGGGACACGAGGGCGCCGGTCTGGGTCCGGGTGAAGAACGCCAGCGACTGCCGCTGCACGTGCGCGAACACCCGCGTGCGCAGGTCGAAGATCAGGCCCTCACCGATTCGGGAGGACAGGAACCCGCCGACCACCGACAACCCGGCTCCGACCAAGGCGGTCGCCGCCATCGCGAGCGCGAGCCAGGTGACCAGCCCGGGGTCCTTGCCGAGGATGCCGTCGTCGACGATCCGCTGCACCAGCAGCGGAGTCACCACCACGAGCAGCGAGTCGATGACGGTGATCGCGAGGAAGCCGCCGATCGTGCGGCGATGAGGTACGGCGAAGCCCATGACCCGGCGGACCGTGCCCTTCTCGACGCGGCTCTTCACCGAGTCCCGGTCGGTCCGCATGTGCCGCCAGGCCGGCCCCATCCCCATCGACAGCGACACGCGCGCCTCCTTATCCGCCCAGTTGTCAGCCTAGGGACCGGGCGAGCTCCCGGAACCTCCGGATCTGAGCCTCGCGCTCGAACCGGCGCTGGTCCTCCAGGGTCCGCCCCGCCGCCGCGAGCAGCAGCGCCTTGGTCTCCGGCACCACCCCGGCCATCGGAGCGGCCAGGGCGCCAGCGAGGTCGGCCACCGTGGCGTCGAGCTCCTCGGCCCCCACCGTCATCAGTGCGAGTCCGAGGTCGACCGCCTCGGTGGCGCCGATCATCCGTGCGGTCGCACAGATCTCCAACGCCCTGGCGTAACCAACGCTGTCCACCAGCGGTTTTGTTCCCGTCAGGTCCGGTACCAGGCCCAGGGTCGACTCCTTCATCGACAGCTGTGCGTCGTCGGCGAGGATCCGCAGGTCGCACGAGAGAGCGAGCTGGAAGCCGGCGCCGATCGCGTATCCCTGGATCGCCGCGATGGAGACGAAGCGCGTGTCGCGGAGGAACGTGAAGCCCCGCTGGTACTCGTCGATGGTCGCCGAGATCTGCTCGTCGCTCTTCGCGAGGAGTCCGGCAACGGTCTCCTCACCGTCGGCCCCGCCCGGCTCGAGCATCGCGCGGTCGAGGCCGGCCGAGAACGAGTGGCCCTCGCCGCGGACGACGACGACGTGTACGTCGTCGGTGATCCCGTCGCCCAGCCGTGCGAGGGCCCGCCACATCGACGGCGTCTGCGCGTTGCGGACGTGCGGCCGGTCGAGCACGATCGTGGCGACCGGACCCTCGAGGTCGTAGCGGAGACCGACCGAGCTCAGTTCGTCTGGCGTCATGCCCAGCATCCTCGCAGGGAGGTCGGGCGGGCAGAATCAGGCGAGCGAGATCAGGTCGGCGTAGTCGGCCGACCACAGATCCTCGACGCCGTCGGGGAGGATCAGCACTCGGTCCGGCTGGAGCGCGGTGACCGCGCCCTCGTCGTGGGTGACCAGGATGATGGCGCCGGCGTACTCGCGGATCGCGGCCAGCACCTCCTCCCGCGACGCCGGGTCGAGGTTGTTGGTCGGCTCGTCGAGCAGCAGCACGTTGGCCGACGAGACGACCAGGATCGCGAGCGCCAGTCGCGTCTTCTCCCCGCCGGAGAGCACCGCGGCGGGCTTGTGGGCGTCGTCGCCCGAGAACAAGAACGACCCGAGGACCGAGCGCGCCTCGGTGTCGGTGAGCTGTGGCGCGGCCGCGTGCAGGTTCTCCAGCACGGTCCGCCCGACGTCCAGGGTCTCGTGCTCCTGCGCGTAGTAGCCGAGCTTGAGCCCGTGGCCCGGGGTCACGGCCCCGGTATCGGGCGCGTCGACGCCGGCCAGGATCCGCAGCAGGGTCGTCTTGCCGGCGCCGTTGAGGCCGAGGATCACCACCCGGCTCCCGCGGTCGATCGCCAGGTCGACGTCGGTGAAGACCTCGAGCGACCCGTATGACTTGGACAGCTCGCCCGCGGTGAGCGGCGTCTTGCCACACGGGGCGGGTGCCGGGAACGCGATCCGTGCCACGCGGTCGGCCCGCCGCTCGCCCTCGAGCCCGGCCATCAGTCGGTCTGCCCGCTTGAGCATGCTCTGCGCCGCCTGCGCCTTGGTGGCCTTCGCGCGCATCCGGTTGGCCTGGTCAGTCAGTGCCTTCGCCTTGTTCTCCGCGTTGGCGCGCTCCCGCTTGCGGCGCTTCTCGTCGGTCTCGCGCTGCTGGAGGTAGGCGTGCCAGCCCATGTTGTAGATGTCGATCTCGGCCCGGTTCGCGTCGAGGTGGAGCACGCGGGTGACCGTCTGCTCGAGCAGCGCGGTGTCGTGGCTGATCACCACCAGCCCACCCCGGTGGGACTTGAGGAAGTCGCGAAGCCAGATGATGGAGTCGGCGTCGAGGTGGTTGGTGGGCTCGTCGAGGAGCAGCGTGTCGGCACCGGAGAAGAGGATCCGCGCCAGCTCGACCCGCCGCCGTTGACCTCCCGACAGCGTGCGGAGGGGCTGCTGGAGGATTCGGTCTTCGATGCCGAGGCTGTGCGCGATCTGGGCCGCTTCGGACTCCGCGGCGTACCCGCCGCCGGCGTGCAGCTCGGCGTCGGCGCGGGCGTAGCGGCGCATCGCGCGCTCCCGTACCGACGGGTCGTCGCTGGTCATCTGTTCCTCGGACTCACGCATCCGGCGTACGACGTCATCGAGTCCGCGCGCGGAGAGGATCCGGTTCAGCGCGAGCACCTCGGGGTCGCCGGTGCGCGGGTCCTGCGGGAGGTAGCCGACGTCGCCGGTGCGCAGCACCTGACCCGCGGCCGGGAGCGCGTCCCCGGCGAGGATCCTGGTCAGGGTAGTCTTCCCGGCCCCGTTGCGGCCGACCAAACCGACCTTGTCCCCCGCGGCCACCCGGAAGCCGACATCGGCCATCAGGAGTCGGGCACCGACCCGTACTTCAAGGTGCTGGGCGGTGATCATGAGGGTGGTTAGTGTAGGGCCGCGGATCTGGCCGCCTACGGCCGGACCGGCGAACGACGAGGGGACACCGATGCGCTTCAACCCGAAGGCCAGGCTGGACACGTCGCGGGTACGTGACAGCGGGCGGGGCGGGGGCACGGGCGGCGGCATGGGCGGCGGCGGCATGCGGATCCCCATCCCCGGCGGTGCCAAGGGCGGCAGCAGCCTGGGTGGTCTGCTGGTGCTGATCCTGTTCCTGGTGCTGACGCAGTGCGTCGGCAACGGGCAGGGCGGGCTCCCGCTCCCCGACACCGGGCTCGACACGTCCCGTGTCGCCGAGGCAGACCGCGAGCGCTACGCCAACTGCAAGACCGGCGCCGACGCCGAGACCGACGTCGACTGCGCCCGGGTCGCGGTCGAGAACTCCCTGACGGACTACTGGAGCGAGGCGTTGCCCGCACAGTCCGACGTCCAGTTCCGCCCCCAGCAGGTGATGCAGACCTTCACCGGTGCGGTCAGCACCGGGTGCGGCCAGGCTTCGTCGCAGGTCGGCCCGTTCTACTGCCCGCCCGACGAGGGCATCTACCTCGACACCACGTTCTTCGACCAGGTGCTCCAGCAGCAGCTCGGCGGTCCGGCCGGCGAGTTCGTCGAGCCCTACGTGCTTGCCCACGAGTACGGCCACCACATCCAGAACGTGATGGGCACGATGGGCCAGGTCCGCACCCAGCAGGGCCCGCAGAGCGACGCCGTCCGGCTGGAGCTCCAGGCCGACTGCTACGCCGGGATGTGGACCCGCAACGCCACTGGCACCGATGACGAGTCGGGCGAGGCCCTGATCCTCGAGCTGTCCGAGGAGGACATCAACCAGGCGATCGCGGCAGCGAAGTCCGTGGGCGACGACCGGATCCAGGACCAGACCACGGGCCGGGTGAACCCCGCGGAGTGGACCCACGGCTCGGCCGAGCAGCGCCAGCGCTGGTTCATGATCGGCTACCAGGATGGGTCCTTGCAGGCCTGCGACACGTTCGCCGCATCGCAGCTGTGAGAGGTGCCGGATCGCGCGAGGGTTGAGCCGGTGTGCCGTTTGGACGCATACGGCAACCAGGAACGTCGAGCCTCAGCCCTCCACGAGCGCCTCGATCTGCGGGTACTGCCGCTGCAGCGTCCGCAGGTGCGGTGCGACCGCCGGGTGGCGGAACTTGGCGGCCAACGCGCCCTCACCGCCGGCGATTCGCTCCAGCGCCCACTCCGCGCGGTTCAGGGCGGTGTAGACGGCGGTGACCCGCGCGCCCAGCAGCACCTCGTCCCGGCCGGCCAGCTCCGGGTCGAGTCCCATCAGGTAGGCGTCGAGCAACGGGTCGAACTCCTCGCGGGCGGCCAGCGCGTACTGGCCGAGGTCGCTGCCGACGGGTCCGACGCCCAGCGTCGCCCAGTCGATGGCGACCACCTCGTCGGCCACCCGGCCGGGCAGGTTCACCGGGGTCGCGTCGCCGTGCTGGGCCACCTGCGGGAGGGCCTCGACCCGCTCGACGAAGCCGGTACGCCGCCCCCACAGGTGGTCGGCGACGTCGGCGATCGCGGTCCGGGCCAGCGTGGGCCAGCCGCCGCGTCGATCGACGCGGGCCAGCCGGTCGCGCAGCTGGTGGCGGGCCAGGAACCGCGGTCGGGCGGTGAGGCTGCCGGCGAACCGGGCCAGCGCCATCGCCACGAAGAGCCCGCTGCTGGCCGCGTCCTCGACCCACTCGCGGGTGATCGTGATGCCATCGGCGTCCTCGTCGACCGCGGCGGGCACCGCCCGGAGCCCGGAGGTGCCCCCGATGATGCCGGTGGAGAGCACGTCGGCCTCGCGCCGCCAGAACGCGAAGTGCTCGGGGTCGCTGAACTCGGCCGGGTCGTGAGACTCGGGTCGTGCGAGCCGCTTGATGACGACCGGCTGCTCGCCCAGGGCGGCGCGCCAGACCCCGACGGTCGACGTCCCGGTCCCGCCGGGCAGCGGATGCCAGTGCGGCTCCGGCTCCCACATGATGGGGACGTTAGCCGACGTCGCGCCCCGTGAGCGCGAACCAGCCACCGGCGCTCAACAGCGTGGCGGCCGCCAGTACCGTCGCGAACCCGCCGAGGTCGAACGACTCGACCGGGACGGACGCCAGGTGCTCGAACGGGGAGACCGAATTCAGCCAGTCGGGGAAGCGCAGGATCTCGGCGAACATCAGCACCACCACGGCGTACGCCAGCCCCAGCCAACCGAGGGTGGCGAGCCGTGGGGCGACGCCGTACAACAACCGGGTCAGTCCAGCGAGCACCAGCACCGCCGGGAGCCAGGTCAGCGTCTGCCACGTGAAGGCGCCGACCACGCCCCGGTCACCGGTCACGAGCGCGTCGGCAACCCCGAGCCCCAGGCCGCCCGCGCCGAGTACCACCGCGCTCCCGACCACCGTCACGCCGACCTGGCTCAGCAACCATCGGGTGCGCGACTGCCCGGTCGCGAGCACGACCTCCGCATGGCCGGCGTCCTCCTCGCCCCGGGGACGCAGCGCCGAGGAGATCGCGAAGCCGGCCGTGAGGAGCGCCAGGATCGTCATCGCCATCGCGAAGAACCCGTCGACGAGGTCGCCGCCGGCAGCCACCATCAGGTCTCGCGCCGCCTCGCTGTCGCCCATCAGGTCACCGGCGTCGTTGCCGATCGAGCCGTAGGCCAGGCCGGTCGCCAGCAAGCCGAGGGACCAGCCGATCACCGAGCCTCGCTGGAGCCGCCAGGCCAGTCCCCACGAGCTGCTCAACGACCGGTGCGCCCGGGCCGGTCCCGGCCGCGCTGCGAGGACGCCAGCTCCGATGTCGCGCCGATCGAACACGGCGTACGCCACCAGCACCGTGACGAATGCGGCACCGGCGAGCAGCAGTGCCGGCCACCAGCGCAGGCCCGAGAAGGCGTACATCTGCTGGTACCAGCCGATCGGGCTCAGCCAGCTCAGCGCCTCGTTGCCCACGTCACCCACCGCCCGGAGCGCGTACGAGGCCGCGATCACGAGGCCGGTGAGGCCGTACATCGTGCGGGTGCCGGCCGTGAGCTGCGCCGCGACCAGCGCGACCCCGGTGAACACCAGGCCGCACAGCGTCAACCCGACGCCGAGCGCCACCGAGTCGGCGACCGCGAGCGGCACCGAGATCAGGCTGAGGGCGACCAGTGCGCCGACCAGAACGTTGGCGATCGCAGCGACCACCAGCGCCGCGGTCATCGGCGCGCGCCGCCCGACCACACCAGCCCTGAGCAGCTCGTCCCGTCCGCTCTCCTCCTCACCGCGGGTGTGCCGTCCGATGATGAACATGCTCATCAGGCCGACCACGATCGCCCCGAACGCGGCCGCCTGCCACGTCACCTGCCCGCCGACGGTGTCGAGCGCGCGGGCCGGTCCGGCCATCGCGATCAGCGCCGGGTTCGACTCCATCATGGTGGCGGCCCGGTCGAACTCCGCCTGGGTGGCGTAGAGCCCCTTCACGCTGACGGCCTGGCTCCAGTAGAGGAGCGTGCCGCCGAGCGCCCACCACAGCAACAGCCAGCGGTCGCGTCGCAGGAACGCCCGCACCAGCACCCCGGTCCCGGTCATGCCGGCGTCGGCTCGGCGGCCTGCGGGAGCTCGTCCCCGTAGTGACGCAGGAAGAGCTCCTCCAGCGTCGGCGGCGTCGCGGTCAGCGCGCGGACGCCGGCGCGGTGCAGCACTCCGATCGCCTCGTCGAGCGCCGCGGTGTCGACCTCGAACCGCACCCGGTGCCCCTCTGACACGAGGTCGTGGACCCCGGAGAGCGATGCCAGGTCCGCGGCGGGACCGGCGAGCTCGGCGGCGACCGACGTACGCGTCAGGTGCCGGAGCTCGGCGAGGGTCCCGGTCTCGACGTTGCGTCCGGTCCGGATGATGCTCACCCGGTCGCAGAGCCGCTCCACCTCCGCGAGGATGTGGCTCGACAGCAGCACAGTCCTGCCACGGTCCTTGAACTCGTCGACGCAGTCCTGGAACACCGCCTCCATCAGCGGGTCGAGGCCCGACGTGGGCTCGTCGAGCAGCAGCAGCTCGACGTCGGAGGCAAGGGCCGCCACGAGAGCGACCTTCTGCCGGTTGCCCTTGGAGTAGCTGCGCGACCGCTTCGTCGGGTCGAGCTCGAACCGCTGGACCAGCTCGTCGCGTCGCCGGGTGTCGACACCACCTCGCAACCGGCCGAGCAGGTCGATCACCTCGCCGCCGGTGAGGTTCGGCCAGAGCGTGACGTCGCCGGGCACGTACGCCAGCCGGCGGTGCAGCGCGGCGGCGTCGCTCCAGGGGTCGCCGCCGAGCAGCCGGACCTCGCCGCCGTCCTTGCGGAGCAGCCCGAGCAGCACCCGGATGGTGGTCGACTTGCCCGCCCCGTTGGGTCCGAGGAAGCCGTGGACCTCCCCGTGGTCGACGGTCAGGTCCAGGCCGTCGAGCGCCTGCGTCCTCCCGAAGCTCTTGCTCAGCCCTGCGATCTCGATCGATGCGCTCACACGTCCGAGAGTACGAGCAGCGCTAGCGTCGGTCCCGTGACCGCGCCGCTCCTCGACCAGACCGTCCGCTCCCTCCGTCGTACCGCCCTCGACCGGCAGCGCACCGGCCGCGTCCCGGGTCTGTACGCCGCCGTCCATCGTCGCGGCGAGCTGCTCTGGGGCGACGGAGTCGGCGTCGTCGAGCTCGGCGCGGGGCGCTCCCCCGGTCCCGACGACCAGTTCCTGATCGCCTCCAACTCGAAGACGTTCACCGCCGTGATGGTGATGCAGCTGCGCGACGAGGGGCGACTGACTCTCGACGACCGGATCGCCGACCACGTCCCCGAGATCACCCACCCGACCACGGTCCGACAGGGGCTCGCCCACGTCTCCGGTCTCCAGCGCGAGCCGGTGGGCAACATCTGGGAGACGCTGCAGCAGCCGACGACCGAGGAGCTGCTGACCGGCTTCGCCGAGGTCGAGGCGGTCGGCCGCGCGCACGACCGGTGGCACTACTCCAACGTCGTCTACGCCGTCCTCGGCGAGCTCGTGGCGCGGCTCGACGGGCGCACGTGGGAGGAATCGCTGCGCGCCCGCCTGCTCGAGCCGCTCGAGCTGCGGCGCACGTCCGTCGGGTTCGACGACGGCGACCGGGCGACCGGCTACTACGTGGCGCCGTACGACGACGTCCCCCGCCTGGAGCCGGTGATCGACCTGAAGGCGATGGCCCCGTGCGGCGGCCTGGCCAGCACCGCGCACGACCTGGTGCGGTGGTCGGCGTTCGTCGCCGACCCCGACGCGGACGTGCTCTCACCCGACACGATCGAGGAGATGTGCCAGCCGCAAGCACTGCGGGACGTGGAGGGCTGGTCGGCGGGCATGGGGCTCGGCTTCTTCCTGGCCCGCTCCCCCGCCGGCCGGACCTGGGTCGGCCACACCGGCGGCATGCCCGGCCACATCACCGGCGTCTTCACGCACCGGGAGTCCGGCACCGGCGCCGTGGTGCTCATGAACGCGTCCGTCACGCCCGCGCCCGACCTGTTCGCCGTCGAGCTGGGCGAGCACGTCCTCACGCACGACCCCGCCGAGCCGGAGCCGTGGAGCCCCGGCACCGAGCTTCCGGACGAGCTGGTGGGGATCCGCGGCGTGTGGTTCCTCGAGGGGTCGCCCGTGCTGTTCTCGGTCGCCGGCGGGCGGCTGGAGGCGCGCCCGCAGGACGCGCCAGCTGCGAGCCCACCGTCGGTGTTCGAGCGGATCGGCGACGACCGCTACCGCACGGTCAGCGGCCGCGAGCGGGGCGAGCTGCTGCTGGTCACCCGCGACGACGGCGGGACGCCGGTCAAGCTCAACTGGGCCAGCTACCGCGCCACGCGCGAACCCCTCGCCTTCGGCGAAACCCCGAGTCGGCCCTGATTCACGCGTTGCGCACCTCAACGGCGACCGCCTGCGCGTCGGTGATCGCCGCGTCCAGCTCGCGCCGCCGAGGGTCGGGCACCGGCAGCCACGGACCGACGACCTCGAGCTCGCGCAGCCGCGGGTCGGCCAGCACCGCGTCGACCGCGACGTGGTCACCGCCAGTGACGAGCGGGCCCGGGCGCAGGATCCGGGCCGCGTGCTCCGCCGCTGCCTCGTACGCCGCCCGCGACTGGTTGTCGCGGCGCCGGGCGAACCGCTGCTGGCTCTGACCGCCGGCCTTCGTGCGCCCCTGCACGTGCCGCTGCCCGACCTTGTGCTCGGCCAGGTCGGTCGCGGCGAGCCGGGCCACGGCGAAGCCGCCCTTCCGGACCAGCAGCACGCCCCAGTCCGCCGGTGGCGCCGCTGCGGCCGCGAACGCGACCGGATCGGCCTCCCCGGCGTACGCCCGGCCGAAAGGCAGCCGAGCGAGGAAGGTCGACCCGTCCGGGGCCGACCCGCGGAGCGCGTCGTCAGCGGTGAGCGAGGCGCCCCCGTGCCGTGATGCGAAGTTCTCGACCCAGCGCTCCCACCGCTCGGGCGGGACGAGGACGTCAGTCCTGGTAGACAACCTTGAACCGCTCCAGCACGACGGGCATGTCGCGAGCGAAGCCGCGCTCGTGTACGGCGTGCTCCGTGAAGAAACGCTCGTGCACGTCACGCCAGTGCGCCAGGGAGCGGTCGCCCTCTCCCTCGAGCCAGGCGTGCTGCTCGTCGACCTCGTCGAACGGCACCACGCGGATGTCCGTGCTCTCGATCAGTGCCCGCGGATGCCCGGAACCGTCGAGGATGATGCTGAGCGTGTCGGCCTTCGGCAGCTCCTCGCCCTCCGCCTCGAAGTCCCAGAGCGCCGTTGCGGTGGCGGTCTTGATGCCCTCGAGCACCAGCCGCAGCAGCTCGTCGGCATGCTCCGGCGTCGCCCCGAACGACCACGCCGGGGGCGGCACGACCTCCAGCGTCGTGGGGCCGAAGTACGTCGGGGCCGCGTTGAACTTCGCATGGAACCGGGCGAGGTTCCAGAACGCTTCGACGTCGGTCGGCGGCTCAGGGTCGGTGTTCATGCGAGGTCAGACATTGAACCCCAGCGCGCGCAGCTGCTCGCGGCCGTCGTCCGTGATCTTGTCCGGACCCCAGGGCGGCATCCAGACCCAGTTGATGAGCACGTCGCCGACGAGTCCCTCGAGGGCGCTGTTGGTCTGGTCCTGGATGACGTCGGTGAGCGGGCAGGCGGCCGAGGTGAGCGTCATGTCGAGGACGCAGTTGGTGTCCTCGTCGAGATGGACGCCGTAGACCAGACCGAGGTCGACCACGTTGATGCCGAGCTCGGGGTCGACGACGTCCTTCATCGCCTCGGTCACGTCGTCGGCGGTCACCGTCGTCGTAGCGCCACCAGCGGCCTCGGGGACCTCCGGCAGGTCACTGTGATCGACGGGGTGCTGAGGGTTCGTGGTCATGCCTTCTCCTCCAATGCCTGCGCGGTCGCGTCCTTCCACGCCATCCACGACAGTAGTGCGCACTTGATACGGGCCGGGAACTTGGCGACACCGGCGAAGGCGATGCCGTCCTCGAGCACGTCCTCGTCGGGCTCGACCTGGCCCTTGCCCTGCATCAGGGTCTGGAACGTCTCGTGCACGCCCAACGCGTCGGCGACGGACTTGCCGATCACCAGGTCGGCCAGCACCGAGGCCGAGGCCTGCGAGATGGAGCAGCCGACGGCGTCGTACGACACGTCCTCCACCACCCCTTCGCTCACGTGCACGCGCAGGGTGACCTCGTCGCCGCAGGTCGGGTTCACGTGGTGCACCTCGGCCTCGAACGGCTCGCGCAGGCCCGCGTGGTGGGGGTTCTTGTAGTGGTCCAGGATGATCTCCTGGTACAGCGAGTCCAGCTCAGTACTCATGGGATCACCCCAACCTGAAGTAGGACCGGACATATTCCAGCCCCTCGACGAAGGCGTCGATCTCGGCCGGGGTGGTGTAGAGGTACGACGACATCCGGGTGGAGCTCTGGACCCCGAACCGGGCGTGCGCCGGTTTGGCACAGCTGTGCCCGGCACGGACCGCGATCCCGCGGGAGTCGAGCACCTGCGCCACGTCGTGCGGGTGGACGCCATCGATCTCGAAGCTGATCGCACCGCCGCGCAGGGTCAGGTCGAGCGGTCCGAGGACGGTGAGTCCCGGCACGGACGCCATGCCCTCGAGCGCGTAGCCGGTGATGGCCCGCTCGTGGGCGTGGATCGCGTCCATCCCGACGTGTCCGAGGTACTCGACGGCGGCACCGAGCCCGACCGCCTCGACGATCGGAGGGGTGCCGGCCTCGAACTTGTGGGGCGCCTTGGCGTACGTCGAGCGCTCCATCGTGACGGTCTCGATCATCTCGCCGCCGCCGTGGAAGGGGGGCAGCCCGTCGAGCAGGTCGGCCTTCCCCCACAGGACGCCGATCCCGGTCGGCCCGACGCACTTGTGGCCGGTGAAGGCCACGAAGTCGGCGCCGCTCGCGACGACGTCGACCGGCAGGTGCGGGACCGCCTGGGCGGCGTCCACGATCACCACCGCACCCACCTGGTGGGCGCGGTCGGCGATCTGCCGGATCGGGTTGATGGTGCCGAGCATGTTCGACACCCACGCCAGCGAGACCACCTTGGTGCGCTCGGTGATCAGGTCGTCGATGTTCGAGAGGTCGAGCAGCCCGTCGTCGGTGATGCCGAACCATCGCAGCGTCGCGCCGGTCCGCTCGGTGAGGAGCTGCCACGGCACGATGTTGGAGTGGTGCTCCATCTCGGTGATGACGACCTCGTCGCCCGGCCCCACGCGCAGGTCGCCCTCGGCCCAAGCGAACGTGTTCGACAGCAGGTTGAGCGCCTCGGTGACGTTCTTGGTGAAGATCACCTCGTCACGCGACGGCGCGCCGATGAACCCTGCCACTTTGTCGCGGGCGGCCTCGAACGCCTCGGTCGCCTCGGACCCCAGGGTGTGCATGGCGCGGGCGATGTTGGCGTTGTGGCGCTCGAGGTGGTCGACCATGGTGTCGATCACCACCTGCGGCTTCTGCGAGGTGTTGGCGCTGTCGAGGTAGACCAGCGGCTGCCCACCCGCGACCGTGCGCGCGAGGATCGGGAAGTCCTTGCGCAGGACCTCCAGATCGGGGAGCAGGCCGGGAGTCGCCATCAGACGGCCGCCGCCTTGACGTACTTGTCGTAGCCCTCGGCCTCGAGCTGGTCGGCGAGCTCGGGGCCACCCTCGTCGGCGATCTTGCCGGCGACGAAGACGTGGACGTAGTCGGGCTTGATGTAGCGCAGGATCCGCGTGTAGTGCGTGATCAGGAGCACCGCCTTGTCGTCGTCCTCGGCGAACCGGTTGACGCCGTCGGCCACGACCTTCAGCGCGTCGATGTCGAGGCCGGAGTCGGTCTCGTCGAGGATCGCGACCTTGGGGTCGAGCAGCTCGAGCTGCGCGATCTCGTGGCGCTTCTTCTCGCCGCCCGAGAAGCCCTCGTTGACGTTGCGCTGGGAGAACGACGGATCGAGGTCGGCCTGCTCCATGGCGGCGTTGACGTCCTTGATCCAGGTCCGCAGCTTCGGCGCCTCGCCGTCGATCGCGGTCTTGGCCGTCCGCAGGAAGTTGGCGACGGACACGCCCGGCACCTCGACGGGGTACTGCATGGCCAAGAACAGCCCGGCCCGCGCCCGCTCGTCGACGCTCATCGACAGCACGTCCTGACCATCGAGGGCCACCGTACCGCTGGTGATGTCGTACTTCGGGTGGCCGGCGATCGAGTAGGCCAGGGTCGACTTGCCGGACCCGTTCGGCCCCATGATCGCGTGCACCTCGCCGGCCCGGATGGTGAGGGTGACCCCCGTGAGGATCTCCTTCGGGCCGTCTTCAGTGCTGACGCTGACGTGCAGGTCCTTGATCTCCAGGGTGCTCATGCTGGGGTGACTCCGTTCAGGGTGGTCTCGGTGTCGACGTACACGACAGGTCCATCGGGGCCCTGGCGGACGTCGACGGGGAAGGTGGCGACCGGTTCGGTTGCCGGAAGGTGGGTGGGCTTGCCGGTGCGCAGGTCGAAGCACGAACCGTGCAGCCAGCACTCGACGGTCCCGGCGGCGACCTCGCCCTCGCTGAGCGCGACCGCCGCGTGGGAGCACTGGTTCTCGACGGCGAACACCTCGTCGCCGTCGCGGGCCACGGCCACGTCGTAGGCGCCGACCGTCACCGCGACGGCCTCGTCGTCGGGGACCTCGTCGAGCTCGCAGGCTCGCTCGAAAGCCATCACAGCACCTTTCCGCTGACGTTCTTGGACAGCTCGGCCTCGACGATCCGCACGAGGCGCTCCTCGATGGCGGGTACGCCGACCTTGCGGATCAGGTCGTTGAAGAAGCCGTGCACGACGAGTCGGCGCGCCTCCTTCTCGTCGATGCCGCGCGAACGAAGGTAGAACAGCTGCTCGTCGTCGAACCGGCCGGTCGCCGACGCGTGGCCGGCGCCCTCGATCTCGCCGGTCTCGATCTCCAGGTTCGGGATCGAGTCGGCCTGGCAGCCGTCGGTGAGGACCAGGTTGCGGTTCTCCTCGAAGGTGTCGATGCTCTCGGCGACCTTGCGGATCAGCACGTTGCCGACCCAGACGGTGTGAGCGCCCTGGCCCTGCAGAGCACCCTTGTAGGTGACGCGGCTGCGAGTGCGCGGCGCCGTGTGGTCGGCGAAGAGCCGGTGCTCGATGTGCTGGCCCTCGTCGGCGAAGTAGAGGCCGAGCAGCTCCGCGGAGCCGCCGGGACCGGCGTACTCGACGTTGGTGTGCATCCGGACCAGGTCGCCGCCGAACGACAGCGCCGCGTGCTTCACGAACGCGTCGCGGCCGACCCGGATCGCGTCGCGACCCAGGTGGACCGCGTCGTCGTCCCAGTCCTGGATGGACACCATCGTCAGGTCGGCGCCGTCGCCGACGATGACGGACGTGCAGGCCGAGTAACGGGCCGACCCGGTGTGCTCGAGCACGAGCGTGGCCCGGGCGTGGTTGCCGACGCGGACCAGCAGCTGGCTCCACACCAGCGTGTCGGCGTCGTCGCCGTGCAGCCGGACCAGGATCGGCTCGTCGGAGCTCCACTCGGCCGGGATGTCGATCACGCGGCACGCCCCCGAGCGCTCGACAGCCAGGGCCGCCGGCAGCTCGTTGGGGGGCAGGTGCTGCGCGCGCGCGTCCACCGAGGAGATCACCGGAGCGGTGATGCCGTCGGGCAGGGTGGTCTCCCACGACAGGCTCGCCTCGGACTCCTCGCCCTCGAGCATCCCGCGCAGCCGCTTGAGCGGCGTGAAGCGCCAGGTCTCCTCGCGACCGGTCGGGGTCGGGTGGTCCGCCAGGTCGTACGACGCCGGCGGGTTCAGGTGGCTCTCGACGCGCTGGATCTCCAGGGCGTCGTGCAGCGTGTCGGTGACAGTCACAGAGTCGCTTTCTACGTTCGTTCGGGCAGGGGCCGGTCGGCGTCAGCCGACGGCGCCCTCCATTTGCAGCTCGATCAGTCGGTTGAGCTCGAGCGCGTACTCCATGGGCAGTTCCTTGGCGATCGGCTCCACGAAGCCGCGGACGATCATCGCCATCGCCTCTTCCTCCGTCATGCCGCGCGACATGAGGTAGAAGAGCTGGTCCTCGGAGACCTTCGAGACGCTCGCCTCGTGACCCATCGACACGTCGTCCTCGCGGATGTCGACGTAGGGGTAGGTGTCGGAGCGGCTGATCTGGTCGACCAGCAGCGCGTCGCACAGCACGTTGGACTTCGAGCCGTGGGCGCCCTCGTTGATCTGGATCAGCCCGCGGTACGACGTACGACCTCCGCCGCGCGCCACGGACTTGCTCAGGATCGAGCTGGAGGTGTGGGGCGCCGCGTGCACCATCTTGGCGCCGGCGTCCTGGTGCTGGCCCTCGCCCGCGAAGGCGATCGACAGCGTCTCGCCCTTGGCGTGCTCGCCCATCAGGTAGACGGCGGGGTACTTCATCGTGACCTTGGAGCCGATGTTGCCGTCGACCCACTCCATGGTCGCGCCGGCCTCGCAGGTCGCCCGCTTGGTGACGAGGTTGTAGACGTTGTTCGACCAGTTCTGGATGGTCGTGTAGCGGCAGCGGCCGCCCTTCTTCACGATGATCTCGACGACCGCCGAGTGCAGCGAGTCGGACGAGTAGATCGGCGCGGTGCAGCCCTCGACGTAGTGAACGTAGGCGTCCTCGTCGACGATGATCAGGGTGCGCTCGAACTGGCCCATGTTCTCGGTGTTGATCCGGAAGTAGGCCTGCAGCGGGATGTCGACGTGGACCCCCGGCGGCACGTAGATGAACGAGCCGCCCGACCACACCGAGGTGTTGAGCGCGGCGAACTTGTTGTCGCCGACCGGGATCACGGTGCCGAAGTACTCCTGGAACAGCTCGGGCTGCTCCTTGAGGGCGGTGTCGGTGTCGAGGAAGAGAACGCCCTTCTCCTCGAGGTCCTCGCGGATCGAGTGGTAGACGACCTCCGACTCGTACTGCGCCGCGACGCCCGCGACGAGGCGCTGCTTCTCCGCCTCGGGGATGCCGAGCCGGTCGTAGGTGTTCTTGATGTCCTCGGGGAGGTCCTCCCACGACTGCGCCTGCTTCTCGCTGGAGCGCACGAAGTACTTGATGTTGTCGAAGTCGATGGCGGAGAGGTCAGAGCCCCAGGTCGGCATCGGCTTGCGGTCGAAGAGCTTGAGGCCCTTCAGGCGCAGGTCGAGCATCCACTGCGGCTCGGACTTCTTGCCCGAGATGTCGCGCACGATGTCCTCGTTGAGACCACGCGTAGCGGTGGCCCCAGCGTCGTCGCTGTCGGCCCAGCCGAACTGGTACCGCTCGCGCAGACCCTTGAGTTCGGGGTTGAGCTCTTCGATGGAGGTCACTGCGTCTTCCTCTCATTGGAGACGTCCGGGATGCAGGTGGTGCACACGCCGTCGCCGTGGGCGATCGTCGCCAGTCGTTGGACATGGGTGCCGAGGATCCGGCCGATGGCCTCGGTCTCGGCCTCGCACAGCTGGGGGAATTCCTGCGCGACGTGGGCGACCGGGCAGTGCTGCTGGCACAGCTGCTCCCCCACACTGCGCTGATCGACCAGGGGCAGCTGGCGCACGTTGGCGGCGTACCCCTCGTCGCTGAAGACCTTCGCGAGCGCCTCGGCGGGCGAAAGGCCCGGGTCGTCGGCCACGACCCGCTCGTAGTCGCGCTCGATGAACGCCATCCGGCGCCGTGCGAACTCCATGACGGCGTCGTCGCCAGCGGTCTCGGCCAGGAACCGGAGCGCGTCGACGGCGAGGTCGTCGTAGGCCTGGTCGAACGCGTCGCGGCCAGCGTCGGTGAGTGCGAACACCTTGGCCGGTCGGCCACGCCCGCGGTGGCCGTAGACCCGCTGGTCGCGCGGCTCCACGACGCCCTCCGTCACCAGATGGTCGAGATGACGGCGGACCGCGGCCGGCGTCAGCGCCAGCTGCTCGGCCAGCGTGGCGGCCGTCGAGGGTCCGCTCACCAGGATCGCGCGTGCCACGCGGTCCTTGGTCGGCTGGTCCTCGATGATTTCCACAACAACAGTGTGCCGTTATTGACTGGAGTGGTTCAAGTAAGGGTGGCCTTACCCGACCGGTGGCTGAGGTGCGAGCGCCGCGAGCCTCGAAACCCCCAGTGCCCGTCCGCGGGCCCACCCCTAGTCTGACGCCCATGGCTGGATCGATCCTCGGCACTGCCGTCCGCCGCGTGGAGGACCCCGAGCTGCTGCGCGGCCGGGGCACCTTCGTCGACAACCTCGCGCGCGGCCGCAGCGACGCCCTCCATGCCGTGTTCGTCCGCAGCACGTTCGCGCACGCCAAGATCACAGCGATCGACGCCAGCGCTGCCGCCGCCTCCCCCGGCGTCGTCGGGGTGTACACGGCCGACGACCTCGGCGAGCAGCCGGTGCCGCTGTTCGCGCAGGCGAGCGATGCCGTGCCCCGGTATGCGTTGGCCCGGGGCCGGGTGCGGTACGTCGGAGACCCGGTGGCCCTCGTGGTCGCCGAGACCCGCGCCCAGGCGGTCGACGCCGTCGAGCTGGTCGACGTCGACTACGAGCCGCTGCCGGCGGTCGTCGACCCGGAGGCGGCGGCGGAGCCGGGCGCCCCCGAGGTACACCGGGAGCTCCCCCGCAACATCGCGATCCGCCGGCTCGGCGACGGCGACCCGCTCGACGACGCTGAGCTTGTCGTGCGAGCCCGGCTCGAGAACAACCGGCTCGCCACCGCGCCGATCGAGGGCAACGCGATCCTGGCCGACCCGACGCCCGACGACGCCGGCCACCGGCTCACCGTCTGGGTGTCCAGCCAGCACCCCCACCTCGGGCGGCAGTTGTTCTCGACGTTCACGGGACTCGACACCTCGGAGATCCGGGTCGTCGCGCCCCACGTCGGCGGCGCGTTCGGCGGCAAGGCCGGCGTCTCCCCCGACCACGCGGCGGTGGTCGGCGCGGCGCTCGCCCTGGGCCGGCCGGTCGCCTGGACCGAGACCCGCAGCGAGGCGATGCTCTCGATGCACGGGCGTGGTCAGGTTCAGTACGCCGAGCTGGGACTGACCCGCGAGGGCACCATCACCGGTCTGCGGGCACGCGTCGTCGGCGACTGCGGCGCCTACGCCGGGTTCGGCGGTAGCTTCGCCGCGGGTTCGACCCGCACCATGGGGCAGGGCCCCTACCGGATCCCGCGGGTCCGCTGGGACGGGCTGAGCGTGGTCACCAACACCGCGCCGGTCGGCGCCTTCCGCGGGGCGGGCCGCCCCGAGGCGGCGGCGCTGCTGGAGCGGCTGCTCGACCTGGCGGCCGACGACCTCGGCCTCGCCCCCGAGGAGATCCGGCGGCGCAACTTCATCGCCCCGGAGGACTTCCCCTGGAAGACGCACGCCGGTGCGACGTACGACTCCGGTGACTACGACCTGGCGCTCACCGAGGCGCTGCGGCTGGCCGACGTCGACGGCGCCCGCGGCGAGCAGGCGCGCCGGCGCGAGACGGGGGACGCCCGGCAGCTCGGCGTCGGCATCGCGTCGTACGTCGAGATCACCGGCTTCGGCGGCCAGGAGATGGGCTACGTCGAGATCCATGGCGACGGCTCGGCGACGGTCAGGTCCGGCACGTCGGCGCACGGGCAGGGGCACGCGACGGCGTTCTCGATGATCGTGGCGGAGCGGCTCGGGCTCGACCTCGACCGGATCACCTACGAGCAGGCAGACACCGCAATCGTGCCCAGTGGCGGGGGCACGGGTGGCGCCCGGTCCCTCCAGATGGGCGGGCAGGCGGTCTCCCAGGCCGCGGGCGAGCTGCTGGAGCGTGCCCGCGAGCTGGCCGCTGAGCTGCTCGAGGCCGCCGCCGACGACGTGGAGGTCGCCGACGGCGGGCTGGCGGTCCGGGGTGTGCCGACGAGCTCGGTCGGCTGGGGCGACCTGGCCGCCAGGGCTGCCGAGCGCGGTGAGCCTCTCGTCGTCAGCTCCGACTTCAAGCAGCAGCACGCGACGTTCCCGTTCGGCACCCACGTCGCGATCGTCGAGGTGGACACCGAGACCGGGCTCGTCACGCCGCTGCGGCACGTCGCCGTCGACGACTGCGGCCGGGTGGTCAACCCGCTGCTGGTCGCCGGCCAGCAGCACGGCGGCTCGGTCCAGGGCATCAGCCAGGCGCTCTGGGAGGAGTTCGTCTACGACGACGAGGGCATCCCCCTGACCTCCACGTTCGCCGACTACGCCATGCCCACCGCGGCCGACACCACGATGATCGAGGCGCACAGCACCGAGACTCCGACGCCCTACAACGAGCTTGGGGTGAAGGGAATCGGCGAGGCCGCGACGATCGGCGCGACCCCGGCGGTGCAGAACGCGGTCGTCGACGCCCTCTCCCACCTCGGGGTGCGGCACGTCGACATCCCGTGCACGCCGATGCGGGTCCACGCCGCCATCCGGGCGGCGGCCATCGGTGACGCCGACCCGTGGCGCGAACCGCCGGCCGCGTTCTCAGACACAACAGTCGTCGACGAGGAGGCACCCGACGACGTCGAGGTCTGAACCGCGTTCCTACACTTCACCCGTGCCCGCCGCCGCTTCCGCCGTCGAGATCGATGGCCTGGTGATGCGGTACGGCGACACCCTTGCCGTCGACGGCCTGTCGCTGAGCGTCGAGCGGGGCTCGATCACCGCCGTACTCGGTCCGAACGGCGCCGGCAAGACCACCACGCTCGAGACCTGCGAGGGCTACCGCCGCCCGCAGCAGGGCACGGTCCGGGTGCTCGGCCTCGACCCTCGCCGCGACCGGCGAGCACTGCTGCCACGGATCGGCGTGATGCTGCAGTCCGGCGGAGCGTGGTCCGGCGTGCGAGCCCGGGAGATGCTCGACCACGTCGCCCGGCTGCACGCCCATCCGCTCGACACCGACCTGCTCGGGGAGCGGCTGGGGCTCGGTGACTGCGGACGCACGCCGTACCGGCGACTGTCCGGCGGCCAGCAGCAGCGGCTCGGTCTCGCTATGGCGCTGGTCGGGCGGCCCGAGCTGGTGTTCGTGGACGAGCCCACTGCTGGGATGGACCCGCAAGCACGGCGTACGACCTGGGAGCTGCTGGCGGAGCTGCGCGCCGACGGCGTCACGGTCGTGCTGACCACGCACTACATGGAGGAGGCCGAGCGGCTGGCCGACCGGGTGCACATCATCGACCGCGGACACCTCGTCGTCAGTGGTACGCCGCTGGAGCTCACGCGCGGCGGGACCGTGTCGACGATCCGGCTGGTCGTGACCAAGCCGTTCCCGGCGGGCGCCCCTGAGTCGCTTCGACAGCGGCTCGGCGACGGCACAGAGGTGACCCAGCTCGACGACGTCAGCCTGGTGATCACCGGCCCGGCCGACTCGACCACGCTGGGCAAGGTGTCGGCGTGGTGCGAGGAGCACGGGGTGCTGCCGGAGACCCTGTCGCTGGGACAGCGCACCCTCGAGGACGTGTTCCTCGAGCTGACGGGCCGAGAGCTGGTCCCGTGAGCCTCGACCACCGCTTCGCGCCCCAGCCCGGCGCCGCTCCCCTCGGCCGGATGGTGCTCGCGCAGGCGTCCATGGAGTCGCGCCTGCTCGTGCGCAACGGCGAGCAGCTGCTGCTGGCGATCGTGATCCCGGTGATCGTGCTGGTCGGCGCGGTCGTCGGCGCGGACCGGCTCGGGCTCGACCTCGGCAGCCGCCCGGTCGACGTGCTCACCCCGGGCGTGCTCGCCCTGGCGGTGATGTCGACGTCCTTCACGTCGCTGGCGATCGCCACCGGCTTCGAGCGCCGCTACGGCGTGCTCAAGCGGCTGGGCAGCTCGCCGCTCCCACGCTCCGGGCTGCTGCTCGGCAAGGTCGGCGCCCTGCTGCTGGTCGAGCTGGGGCAGCTGGCCCTGATCGGCGGCGTGGGCCTGGCGCTGGGGTGGCAGCCCGCTCCCGGCGTGGCCGGCCTGGTCGGGTTCGTGCTGGCCGTGTTGTTCGGGACCTTCGCGTTCGCGGCGCTCGGGCTGTTCCTGGCCGGGGCGCTGCGAGCCGAGGCGACGCTCGCTGCCGCCAACCTGGTCTACCTGCTGCTGCTCGCCGGCGGCGCCGTCGTGCTGCCCGCCTCGGCGTACGGCGACTTCGGCGCGGTCGCCCGGTGGCTGCCGTCCGGAGCGCTCGGCGGAGCGATGCGTGAGGCACTGCGCGCCGGTGACGTCCCAGCGATCCACCTCCTCGTGCTGCTGGCCTATGGCGCGCTCGGCACCGCCCTGACGGCGAGGACGTTCCGGTGGGAGTGAGAGACCTCGACCTGTCCTCCCAGGTGCGACGGCTCGGCTGGGCGACCCTGGTCGCCAACCTCGGCCTCGTAGTGACCGGCGGGGCCGTCCGGCTCACGGCCTCCGGGCTGGGCTGCCCCACCTGGCCTCGGTGCACGGAGGACTCGTTCACGCCCCACGGAGAGCTGGACATGCACTCCGCGATCGAGTTCGGCAACCGGCTGCTGACCTTCGTGCTGGCCGCGATCGCGATCCTCACGTTCATCGCCGCCTGGCAGACCCTGCGTCGCGACCTGCGGTTGCTGGCGTTCGTGCTCGGCGTCGGGATCCCGGCACAGGCGGTGATCGGCGGGGTCACGGTCCTCACCGACCTCAACCCGTGGGTGGTGTCGTTCCACCTGCTGTGCTCGCTGGCGATCATCGGGCTCGCGGTGCTGTTCCTGTGGCGGCTGGACCGCCCGGACCCCACACCGGTCCGGGGCCGCCTGGTGACGCTGGCCTGGCTGGTCTTCGCCGCCGGCTGGCTGGTGCTGTACGTGGGCACCGTCGTCACCGGCTCGGGGCCGCACGCCGGCGACCTCGAGGTACCCCGCAACGGGCTCGACCCGCTGCAGCTGAGCCAGCTTCACGCCGACGCGGTGTTCCTGTTCGTCGGGCTGACGGTCGGGCTGGCCGTCGTGGCTCCACCTGCCGCGCGTCGTGCGGCCCTGGCCCTGCTGGGGCTGGAGCTCGGCCAAGGGCTGATCGGGTTCGTGCAGTACTTCACCGACCTGCCGATCGTGCTGGTGGGGTTCCACCTGCTCGGCGCGGCCCTGATCTCCGCGGCGATGACCTGGACGCTGCTCGCGATCCGGGAGCCCGCCCATGTCGAACGGCCGGAAATGGCGACAGCGCCCTGATCCGGACCCCCCGTGGCCGGACAGAGACGCTGTCACCACCTACGACGTCGCAGCGCCGGAAACGGTTGCCGTGTTCCCGAAACTTTCTCGAAGTCTTCGTCAACGGGTGAGCAGCGGGTCGAGCGCGACCGCGACGAACAACAGCGAGAGGTAGAGGTTCGAGGAGTGGAACAGCCGCATCGGCTGGATCAAGGTGAGGTCCTCGGTGCCGCGGGTGCGACTCCACATCCGGTGCGCCTCGACCAGGAAGACTGCGCCGAGCCCGGCGGCGGCGACCGGGTAGATCCAGCCCGTCCCGGCCACCGGCCACAGCAGCAGCGACGTGGCGACCATCGCCCAGGCGTACAGGACGATCTGGCGTCCGACGACCTCGGCGCGGGCCACGACCGGCAGCATCGGCACGTCGACCGCCGCGTAGTCCTCGCGGTAGCGCAGCGCCAGCGCCCACGTGTGGGGCGGGGTCCAGAAGAAGACGACGAGGAAGAGCACCACCGGCGGCCACGCCAGCTCACCGGTGACTGCCGTCCAGCCGATCAGCGCCGGGAAGCAGCCCGCGAGCCCGCCCCACACGATGTTCTGGGTGGTGCGACGCTTCAGCAGCACGGTGTAGACGACGAGGTAGAACAGCTCGGCCGCGAGCGCCAGCCCGGCAGAGAGCCAGTTGACCCAGGTCGCCAGCACCACGGTCGCGAGCACCCCGAGCAGCACCCCGAACACCGTCGCGGCGACCGGCGTCACGATGTGCCTCGGCAGCGCCCGACGACGGGTCCGCCGCATCTGCTCGTCGATGTCGCGGTCATAGACGCAGTTGAGGGCGGACGCGGAGCCCGAGGAGAGGGTCCCGCCGACGACGGTCGCCACCACGAGACCCAGGTCCGGCACGCCCCCGGCGGCGAAGAACATGACCGGGACGGTGGTCAGGAGGAGCAGCTCGATGACCCGCGGCTTCATCAGCCCGACGTACGCCGCGACGACGTCCTTGACGGTCGACGGCGTCGGCCGCGGCTGAGCCCCCTGAGCGGCTGCCTGCGCAGAGGCCGAATGGCCGACGAATGTCAACGGGAGTCCTCGGGTACGGAGCCGGATGGTGGCCGACTGGTGGCCGCCTGGCGGCCGGCTGGTGGCGCGGATGCGCCTCGCAGTCTATCGCCACGCATGAGTAGGCTCGCACGTGAGGCTTCCCCTCGCAGACCGTTGCAAAGAGCGCATCCGACCGTCACGAAGAGGACACCTGTGACCACACTCGACTGGACCGATCTCGACGCGAAGGCCGTGGACACGGTGCGGGTGCTCGCGATGGACGCGGTGCAGAAGGTCGGCAACGGCCACCCGGGCACCGCGATGAGCCTGGCGCCCGCGGCGTACCTCCTCTTCCAGAAGGTGATGCGGCACAACCCCGCCGACCCCGACTGGCACGGGCGCGACCGGTTCGTCCTCTCCTGCGGACACACCAGTCTCACGCTCTACATCCAGCTCTACCTCGGCGGCTGGGGCCTCGAGCTCGACGACCTGCAGGCGCTGCGGACCTGGGGCAGCAAGACCCCGGGTCACCCGGAGTACGGGCACACGGCCGGGGTCGAGACGACCACCGGCCCGCTGGGCCAGGGCGTCGGCAACGCTGTGGGCATGGCCATGGCCGCCCGCCGCGAGCACGGCCTGCTCGACCCGAACGCAGCGCCGGGCGAGTCAGTCTTCGACCACCACGTCTACGCGTTCGCGAGCGACGGCGACATCCAGGAGGGGGTCGCGTCCGAGGCGTCCTCGCTTGCCGGGACCCAGAAGCTCGGCAACCTCACCCTGATCTACGACGAGAACAAGATCTCGATCGAGGACGACACCGACATCGCCCTCTCCGAGGACGTGGCGAAGCGGTACGAGGCCTACGGTTGGCACGTCCAGACGGTCGACTGGACCAACGACGGGGAGAAGTACGAGGAGGACGTCCCCGCCCTCCACCGGGCGATCGAGAAGGCCGGCCGAGTCACCGACCAGCCCAGCCTGATCGTGCTCAAGACGATCATCGCCTGGCCTGCCCCCAACGCCCAGAACACCGGCAAGGCCCACGGCAGCGCGCTCGGCGAAGAGGAGGTCGCCGCCACCAAGGAGTTGCTCGGCTTCGACCCTGACCGGACCTTCGACGTCGACCCCGCCGTGCTCGCCCACACCCGGCTGGCCGTCGAGCGGGGGAAGGCCGCGCAGGCGGAGTGGGAAAAGCGGTTCCAGGCGTGGGCTCGCAAGCCCTCCGCCGACCTCGCGCTCTACGAGCGGCTGCAGACTCGCACGCTCCCTGAGGGCTGGGACAGCGACCTCCCCACATTCGACGCCGACCCCAAGGGGGTGGCCACCCGGAAGGCCTCGGGCCAGGTCCTGAACGCGCTCGCCGCCCGGGTGCCCGAGCTGTGGGGAGGCTCGGCCGACCTCGCCGAGTCGAACAACTCCACCATCGAGACGGCACCGTCGTTCGCACCGGCAGAGCGCTCCACCGGGATGTGGAAGGCCGACCCGTACGCCGGCCGGGTGCTGCACTTCGGCATCCGAGAGCACGGCATGGGGGCGATCCTCAACGGGATCGCCGCCCATGGCGGCAGCAGGCCGTTCGGCGCCACCTTCCTCACGTTCTCCGACTACATGCGGCCCTCCGTGCGGCTGGCCTCCATCATGGGACTGCCTGTCACCTACGTCTGGACCCACGACTCCATCGGGCTCGGTGAGGACGGGCCGACCCACCAGCCGATCGAGCACCTGGCCGCGCTGCGCGCGATCCCCGGCCTCGACGTGGTGCGGCCCGCCGACGCCAACGAGACCGCCGCCGCGTGGCGCACCATCCTGTCCCACACCGACCGTCCGGCCGGGTTGGTCCTCACCCGTCAGAACGTGCCGGTCTTCCCCCGCGATGAGGACGGTTTCTCAGACACCAGCAACGTCCATCGCGGCGGCTACGTGCTCCTCGAGGCACCCGACGTCGACGATCGCAGCGGACTTCCCGACGTGGTGCTCGTCGGCACCGGCTCGGAGGTGCAGCTCGCGGTCGAGGCCCGCACCATGCTGGCCGAGCGTGGCGTCCGGGCCCGCGTGGTGTCGATGCCCTGCCGCGAGTGGTTCGACGCACAGGAGGCGTCGTACCGCGAGACGGTCATCCCGCCCTCGGTGAAGGCTCGGGTCTCCGTGGAGGCCGGCATCGCCCAGGGCTGGCGCGAGGTGGTCGGCGACCACGGCCGGATCGTCTCGATCGAGCAGTACGGCGCGTCGGCCGACTACGCACGCATCTACCGCGAGTACGGCGTCACCGCCGAGGCCGTCGCCGACGCGGCTGACGACAGCATCCGGGCCGCCGGCCGCTGACGGTCACCATCCGTCGCTCACCGGCCGTCACACGAGAGGGAGGAAACACGATGTCCACCAACCCACTGCAGCAGCTCACCGAGGCCGGCGTCTCGATCTGGCTCGACGACCTCTCCCGCGAACGCCTCGAGACCGGCAACCTCGCCGACCTGATGAAGCACAGCTTCGTGGTCGGCGTGACCAGCAACCCCTCGATCTTCCAGTCTGCGCTCAGCGAGGGTGAGCGGTACGACGAGCAGATCCGCGAGCTTGCGGCAGCCGGCGCTGACCGCGACACCGCGGCCCGCCAGATCACGACCGACGACGTCCGCGACGCCTGCCGCGTCATGCGGCCGGTGTTCGACGCCACCGACGGCGTCGACGGTCGGGTCTCGATCGAGGTGTCCCCCGGCTTCGCCCACGACACGAAGGGGACGGTCAAGGAGGCGGCCGAGCTCTGGCAGGAGGTCGGCGAGCCCAACCTGTACGTCAAGATTCCCGGCACCCCCGAGGGGTGGCCGGCCATCACCGAGACCCTGGCCAACGGGATCTGCGTTAACGTCACGCTGATCTTCGGGCTCGACCAGTATCGCGAGGTCATGGAGGCATACGTCGCCGGCCTGGAGCAGGCCGCCGCCAACGGCCACGACCTCAGCCGGCTCCACTCGGTGGCGTCGTTCTTCGTCTCCCGGGTCGACACGGAGATCGACAAGCGGCTCGAGGCGGCCACGTCCGGCCCCGGCACCGACCCCGACCTGCGGGGAAAGGCGGGCGTCGCGAACGCCCGGCTGGCCTTCCGGATGTTCGAGGAGTTCTTCGCCGGCGAGCGCTGGGAGTCGCTCGAGGCGCAGGGCGCTCGTAAGCAGCGGCCGCTGTGGGCGTCCACAGGCGTCAAGAACCCCGACTACGACGACACGATGTACGTCGTCGACCTGGTCGTCGAGGACACCGTCAACACCATGCCGGAGAAGACGCTCGACGCCGTGGCCGACCACGGCGAGGTGCGCGGTGACCGGGTGCGGCCGTTCTACGACGACGCCGACGCACACATGAAGGCGCTCGCCGCCGCCGGGATCGACTACGACGACGTGATCCGGGTCGTGATCGAGGAGGGCGTCGAGAAGTTCGTCACTGCGTGGGACGGGCTGCTCGCCGCGCTCGAGGAGTCGCTCGAAGCTGCTCGTTCATGACGGCAGGCACGTCCGGGGCACCGGTCGACCCCGCCAGCACGAAGGCCTGGTCCCGGCTCACAGAGATCGCGGCCGACTTCGACCCCGACCTCCGGACGTGGTTCTCCGACGATCCCGACCGGGTCGAGCGGCTCACCCTCAATGCCGTCGACCTGCGGGTCGACCTGTCCAAGAACCTGCTCGACGACGACGTGCTCGAGGCGCTGCTCGAGCTCGGTGCGTCCGTCGGGCTCACGGAGCGGCGCGACGCGATGTTCGAGGGGGCCCGGATCAACGTCTCCGAGGACCGCTCGGTCCTCCACACCGCGCTGCGGCTGCCCGCCGACGCCCGGCTTGACGTCGACGGGCACGACGTCGTGGCCGACGTGCACGAGGTGCTGCGGCGGGTCTACGACTTCGCGGACCGGGTGCGGTCCGGCGCCTGGACCGGCCTCACCGGCGAGCGGATCCGGACCGTGGTCAACATCGGGATCGGCGGCTCCGACCTCGGGCCCGTGATGGCGTACGAGGCGCTCGCGCCGTACGTGCAGGACGGCCTGGAGTGCCGGTTCATCAGCAACATCGACCCCACCGACTGCGCCACGACGCTGGCGGGGCTCGACCCGGCGACGACGCTGTTCGTCGTGTCCAGCAAGACGTTCGGGACGCTGGAGACTCTCACCAACGCTCGGCTGTGCCGGGCGTGGCTGCTCGACGGCCTGGCCGGCTCCGACGCCGGTCCCGACGAGGGGCAGGCGGTCGCGAAGCACTTCGTCGCGGTCTCGACCGCGCTCGACAAGGTCGCCGAGTTCGGGATCGACCCCGAGAACGCCTTCGGCTTCTGGGACTGGGTCGGTGGCCGCTACTCCTTGGACTCCGCCATCGGCACGTCTCTGGTCGTGGCGATCGGGCCGGCCCGGTTCGCGGAGCTGCTGGCCGGGATGCACGCGATGGACGAGCACTTCCGGAACACCAAGCTCGCGCGCAACGTGCCGGCGCTGATGGGCCTCCTGAACGTCTGGTACACCAACTTCCTCGGCGCCCAGACCCACGCGGTGCTGCCGTACGCCCAGCTGCTGCACCGCTTCCCGGCGTACCTCCAGCAGCTGACGATGGAGTCGAACGGCAAGGGGGTGCGTTGGGACGGGAGTCCGGTCACCACCGACACCGGCGAGGTGTTCTGGGGGGAGCCCGGCACCAACGGGCAGCACGCCTTCTACCAGCTGATCCACCAGGGCACCCGGGTCGTCCCGGCCGACTTCATCGCGGTCGCGCGACCGGCGTACCCGCTCGAGGACGCGACCGAGGACGGGCAGCGTACGGACGTGCACGACCTGTTCCTCGCGAACTTCTTCGCGCAGACCAAGGCGCTGGCGTTCGGCAAGACCGCCGACGAAGTGAGGGCCGAGGGCACCGTGGACGAGCTCGTCCCCGCCCGGGTCTTCACCGGCAACCGGCCCACCACCTCGATCATGGCGCCCGAGCTCAGCCCCTCGGTGCTGGGCCAGCTGGTCGCGCTCTACGAGCACATCACGTTCACCCAGGGCGTCGTGTGGGGCATCGACAGCTTCGACCAGTGGGGCGTCGAGCTCGGCAAGCAGCTCGCACAAGAGGTCACCCCCGCGGTGGCCGGCGATGCCGACGCCCTGGCGGAGCAGGACGCCTCGACGCGGTCCCTCATCGACTACTACCGAAGGGCCCGCCCGCGATGACCGGACCCGCCCCCGCGAAGCCGCGCGCCAACCCGCTCCGTGATCCGCAGGACCGGCGGCTGCCGCGGATCGCCGGCCCGTGCGGGATGGTGATCTTCGGCGTCACCGGTGACCTGTCGCGCAAGAAGGTGATGCCGGCGATCTACGACCTCGCCAACCGCGGCCTGCTCCCGCCCGGCTTCAGCCTGGTCGGGTTCGCCCGGCGTGACTGGGCCGACCAGGACTTCGCACAGATCGTCCACGACGCGGTCAAGCAGTATGCGCGGACCGAGTTCCGCGAGGAGGTGTGGCGGCAGCTGTCGGAGGGCTTCCGGTTCGTCCCGGGCGACTTCTCCGACGACGTCGCCTTCGACCAGCTCCGCCGCACCACCGAGGAGCTCGACCGGGTGCGCGGTACCGATGGCAACCACGCGTTCTACCTGTCGATCCCGCCGAAGTTCTTCGGGGACGTCGTCCAGCAGCTCGAGGAGCACGGCCTGGCCGAGCAGGGGGCCGACAGCTGGCGCCGGGTGGTCGTCGAGAAGCCGTTCGGCCACGACCTCACCTCCGCCCGCGAGCTCAACGACACCCTGGCAGCGGTCTTCCCGGCCGAGTCGGTCTTCCGGATCGACCACTACCTCGGCAAGGAGACCGTGCAGAACATCCTGGCGATGCGCTTCGCCAACGCCATGTTCGAGCCGATCTGGAACTCGCACTACGTCGACCACGTGCAGATCACGATGGCCGAGGACATCGGCATCGGCGGCCGCGCCGGCTACTACGACGGCATTGGCGCCGCCCGGGACGTGATCCAGAACCACCTGCTGCAGCTGATGGCCCTGGTGGCGATGGAGGAGCCGACCGACTTCGATGCCAGCAGCCTGCGGATCGAGAAGCAGAAGGTGCTGGCCGCGGTCACGCTCCCGCGGCGGCTCGACCTCACCACCGCCCGCGGGCAGTACGCCGCCGGCTGGTCGGGCGGCGTGAAGGTGGCCGGGTTCCACGACGAGGAAGGCATCGGCAAGCGCTCCACGACCGAGACGTTCGCCGCGATCAAGCTCGAGATCGACAACCGGCGCTGGGCGGGCGTCCCCTTCTACCTGCGGCACGGCAAGCGCCTCGGCCGCCGGGTCACCGAGGTGGCGGTGGTCTTCAAGCGCGCGCCACACCTGCCGTTCCACGCGAGCGCCACGGAGGAGCTGACGCAGAACGCGCTCGTCGTACGTGTGCAACCGGACGAGGGCCTGACGTTGCGCTTCGGCTCGAAGGTGCCCGGGACGTCGATGGAGATCCGCGACGTGACGATGGACTTCGCGTACGGCGGGACGTTCACCGAGTCCTCGCCGGAGGCCTACGAGCGACTGATCCTCGACGTGCTGCTGGGCGACCCGCCGCTCTTCCCGCGGCACGAGGAGGTCGAGCTGTCCTGGAAGATCCTCGACCCGATCCTCGAGCACTGGGCACGGCAGGACGAGCGGGGGAAGGGCCGGCCGGAGGCCTACGACGCAGGCACGTGGGGCCCCCCGTCGGCGGCCGCGATGCTGTCCCGCGACGGACGCAGCTGGCGGCGACCATGACCGTTCCCGAGCGGGAGGGCACCCGATGATCGAGCTGACCGACACCAACGCGAGCGCGATCGCCGCGGAGTTCGTCCGCGGCAGGACCCGGGCCGGCAGCCCCGCGATGGGCATGGTCATGACCCTGGTCGTGGTCGTGGCCGAGGAGGACGCCGAGACCGCGATGGGCGCCGCCAGGCAGGCGTCTCACGAGCACCCGGCGCGGGTGCTGGGCGTGATCCTGGGCGACGGCCGGGGCGCGGCGCAGGTCAACGCGCAGGTGGGGATCGGTCAGGGCTGGACCGGTGAGACCGCCCTCATCCGGCTCAAGGGGGAGGTCGTGAAGCATCCCGAGTCGGTCGTGCTGCCGCTGCTGCTGCCCGACTCACCCGTCGTCGTGTGGTGGCCGGCCGACCACCCCGACGATCCCGCGACCGACCCGCTCGGACGACTGGCGCAGCGTCGGATCACCGACGCGGCGTTCGTGTCCCGCGGCAAGCTCAAGGCGCTGCGCGAGCAGTGCGCTACGTACTCCCCCGGCAACACCGACCTGGCATGGACCCGGATCACGCCGTGGCGGGCGCTGCTCGCCGCCGCCCTCGAGCAGCAGCCGCTCACCGTGAAGCGGGTCAGCGTGTCGGCGGAGCGGATCAGCCCCAGCGCGGACCTGCTCCTCGCCTGGCTGCACGACCGGCTGCGGGTGCCCGCCGACCGCCGCACCTCGAAGGGGCCTGGGATCACGGAGGTGGTGATGGAGACCGCGGAGGGTGACATCCGGATCAGCCGGGCCGACGGCAAGCTGGCGGTCTTCACGTCTCCCGACCGCCCCGACCGCCCCGTCGCGCTCAAGCGGCGGGACCTGCCCGAGCTGCTCGGCGAGGAGCTGCGCTGGAGCGACGAGGACGACATCTACGCCGCGACCGCCAAGCGGCTGCTGACGATGGATCCGGCCTGATGCACGAGCCGGACATCGAGGTCCACGGCGACGCCGCCCGACTCGCGACCGCGGTCGCCGGCGAGCTGCTGCGTCGCTTGGCCGACGCCCAGGCGCGCGGCGAGGTGCCGCAGGTCGGGCTGACCGGTGGCAGCATCGCGCAGCGGATCCATGGGGAGCTCGGTCGCCGTGGCGCCGCCTCCGACGTCGACTGGTCGCGCGTCGTGTTCTGGTGGGGTGACGAGCGGTACGTCGCCGCCGACAGCGACGACCGGAACGCCCACCAGGCCCGGACCGCCTTCCTCGACGCCGTCGGTGCCGACCCGGTGAACATCCACGAGGCACCGGCCACCGACTCCGGCAGGTCGCTGAAGGAGGCCGCGGCGGCGTACGGCCAGGAGCTGCGGGAGCACGGCTCCGACTCCTTCGAGGTCCTGCTGCTGGGGATCGGCCCGGACGGCCACGTCGCCTCGCTCTTCCCCGGTCACCCCGCTCTCGGCGTCGACGACGCGGTCGCCGTCGCCGTCCACGACTCCCCCAAGCCGCCCCCGGACCGGATCAGCCTCACCTTCGCCGCCCTCAACCGCTCGCGGGCGATCTGGTTCGTCGCGACCGGCGACGAGAAGGCCGAGGCCGTCGCGCGGGCACTCGCCGCCGACGGCTCGGTCGAGGAGACTCCCGCCCGCGGCATCACCGGTCTCCCCGCCTCCGACGACCAGCCCGCCACCACCGTCACCTGGTTCCTCGACCCCCCCGCCGCATCCGCCCTCTAGCGCGACCCGTCACTCGTGCAGGTTCAGAACCCGCTGACCCGTCACTTGTGCAGGTTCAGAACCCGCCGATCCGTCACTGATGCAGGTACCCGCCCTGGGGAACCCACAGACCCGACTTGCGGCGCGCCAGGTACACCCCGTGCTGGAGGCGCGTGGTGGGGTCACCGCGGGGGTATATGTCCGCCGCTACGAAGGCGCCGATGACCCAGCCGCCTGTTTCGTCCAGCCACTCGCGACGTTCGCAGTCGGCCGACTCGTCCTCGTGGAACGCGACGCCGTTGTACTCCGCGCCGTACCGCAGCTCCTCATTTCCCACGTCCACGCGAAACCGGGCGTAGCCGCCGTCGAGCACCCAGACCTGCGGCTCGGGCGGCGGCATCCCGCTCGCCTCAAGCCAGTGCAGCCGCAGCACCGACTCCGGCGGTGACTCGGCGCGCGGGTCGGCCAGAGGTGCGAGGTGGCGCAGCTGCACAACGCCGCGCTCGCCACGGAATCGCTCCACCCCGGCGAGGAGTTCCTCGCGCTGCACCCCGGCGCGAAGCAGAGCGTCGAGCGCAGCGAGGGCGTGGAATCGGTTGAGGTGCCGCCCGAGGTCGAAGGCCGTGCGGAGCTTCGTCGTCACGAGTACACCGCTGACCACCATGACGTCCTCGTCCCGCATTCGTCGCTCCCCGCTGGCGACCCCGGGCCGGCGCAGCCGACTGCCCGCCCGCGAGTAGATCTCGACAGGCGGCATCTCGTGGATGGCCGAAGGGTGCAGCACATCGATCTGGTGCAGCCATGCGGCCGTGCGGTCGGTGACAATCGCGCTCGGGGGAACGACGAGCGACAGCGCCTCGGCCCTGAACTCGATGCTGTCCACGACCTGCGCTGCGGCGTACACGCCGCGGAGCACGGGTCGGACCAGCCCGCGTCTCGTCAGGGTCCCGAGTCGCGTGCGGGACACGCCGAGGTTTGCGGCTTGGATCGCCGTGAACGGACCCGTCAGCGGTAGCGGACACCGCTCGTCGAGGAACGGTAGGTCACGTGGGAGCCAGGAGACGCGCTGCGACATGCCCCCACTCTCGCCCGAGAGCGAGGCCGGCGGGACCCGTCATCCACAGGACCCAACGGCACCTGCACAAGTGACGGCTCAGCCCAGTTGGGACCTGCACAAGTGACGGTTCGGCTCAGAAGATGAGGTCGCCTGACTTGCGGCGGGAGCGCAGCAGCTGCAGCGCCTCGTCGAGGATGTCGGCGGCCTCGGCGTCGGAGCGGCGCTCCTTCACGTAGGCCAGGTGTGTCTTGTACGGCTCGATCTTCGGCGCCGGCGGCGGGTTGTCCGAGTCCATGCTCGCGGGCAGCCCGCACTTGGGGCAGTCCCACGAGTCGGGCACGGCCGCCTCGACCGAGAACGTCACGACCGAACGGTGCCGATGAGAGCAGTAGTAGGCCACTGCCTGGCGCGGGGCAGCCTCGCCCCGCTCCGCCTCTCCCATGGGACCGGCACCGACCCGGCTCCCACGTATTGCGTTTCCACCTCCAGCCACGAGCGGGCTCCTCTCAGCTCTGGTAGGCCAGCATCAGGCCCAAAGCAACGATGCACGCGAACCAGATCAGACCGATGCCGATCGTGATCCGGTCCAAGTTGCGCTCTGCGACCGAGGAACCGCCCAAGGAGCTCGAGACGCCTCCACCGAACATGTCGGAGAGACCACCGCCGCGGCCCTTGTGGAGCAGCACCAGTGCGATCAGGAGCAAGCTCGTGATGACGAGCAGGATGGTGAAGAGCAGAGTCACGGTCGAGAATCCTACGTCACAGTCGCGCTGTCACAGCAGCGGCATGTCATAGAAGCGGCAGATGCCCCCGAACTCGTCCGGTTCGAGGCTCGCGCCGCCGACCAGACAGCCGTCCACGTCGTTCTTGTCCATGATCCCGGCGACGTTCGCGGCCTTCACCGAGCCGCCGTAGAGCACCCGTACGCCGTCGGCGGCAGTGTCGCCGTGGACCTCCCGGATCCGCTCGCGGACGGCGGCGCAGACCTCCTGCGCGTCGTCAGGTGTGGCGACCTCTCCGGTCCCGATCGCCCACACCGGCTCGTAGGCGATCACCAGGTCGGCGACCTCCTCCGCGGAGAAGCCGGCGAGCGACCCGTCGAGCTGGGCCAGTGTGTACGGGACGTGCTCTCCCCCCTGCCGTACGTCGAGCCCCTCACCGACGCAGACGATCGGGGTCATGCCGGCAGCCAGCACCCGGCGGGCCTTGGCGTTGACGACCTCGTCGGTCTCCGCGTGGTGCTCCCGTCGTTCGGAGTGCCCGACCACCACAAAGGAACAGCCGAGCTTGGCGAGCATCGCCGCCGAGATCTCGCCGGTGTAGGCGCCGCCGTCGTGGGTGGAGACGTCTTGCGCCCCGTACTTCACCAGGAGCTGGTCGCCGTCGACCAGGGTCTGCACGGACCGCAGGTCGGTGAACGGCGGGACCACCACGACCTCGGCGCGGCCGTAGTCGTGCTTCTTGTCGGCCAGCGTCCAGGCGAGCTTCTGGACCAGCACCACGGCTTCCTGGTGGTTCTTGTTGCTCTTCCAGTTGCCGGCCATCAGCGGCGTGCGGGACATGTGGGCTCCTCGTGGGTGAAGTGGGTGTGCGGAGCGGCGTCAGCGCTCGAGGACGGAGATGCCGGGCAGCTCCTTGCCCTCGAGGTACTCCAGGCTGGCGCCACCGCCGGTGGAGATGTGGCCGAAGGCCGCCTCGTCGAAGCCCAACTGCCGGACGGCGGCCGCGGAGTCGCCGCCGCCGACGACCGACAGCCCGGCGACCTTCGTCAGCGCCTCGGCGACCGCGCGGGTGCCGGCCGCGAACGCGTCGGTCTCGAAGACACCCATCGGGCCGTTCCAGAACACAGTGCGGGCACCGGCGACCACTTCGGCGAACAGCGCGGCGGACTCCGGCCCGATGTCGAGGCCGAGCGAGTCCGCCGGGATCGCGTCGGCCGCCACGACCCTCGGCTCCGGCTCGCGGTCGTCCGACGGGAAGGCGATGTCGACGACGATGTCGGTCGGCAGCAGGATCTCGACCCCGGACTGCTCGGCGCGGGCGAGGTACTCACGGCAGGTGTCGAGCTGGTCGTCCTCCAGCAGGCTCTTCCCGACCTCGTGACCCTGGGCCGCGAGGAACGTGAACACCATGCCGCCGCCGATCAACAACCCGTCGGCCTTGCCGAGCAGGTTGTCGATCACCCCGAGCTTGTCGGAGATCTTCGCCCCGCCGAGCACGACGATGTAAGGCCGCTCGGGCTCGTGGGTCAGCCGGCGCAGCACGTCGATCTCCGCCGACACCAGCCCGCCCATCGCGGCGGGCAGCCGCAGCGCCACGTCGTAGACCGACGCCTGCTTGCGATGGACGACGCCGAACCCGTCGCTCACGAACGCGTCGGCAAGCTGGGCGAGATGGTCGGCGAAGGAGCCACGCACGTCGTCGTCCTTGCTGGTCTCGCCGTCGTTGAAGCGCACGTTCTCGAGCACCGCCACCTGACCGTCCTCGAGCCCGGCCACGGTTGCTGTGGCGCTCTCACCGATCGTGTCGGTCGCGAACGCCACGTCCTGGCCCAACAGCTCGCCCAGCCGCGCCGCGACCGGTGCCAGGGAGTACGCCGGGTCGGGCTCCCCCTCCGGCCGGCCGAGGTGCGCAGCGACGACCACCCGGGCACCGGCCGCGGCGAGCGCCTTGACGGTCGGCACGCTGGCGCGGATCCGGCCGTCGTCGGTGATGACTCTGCCGTCAGCCGGGCCGTCGAGCGGCACGTTCAGGTCGGAGCGGACGAGGACCCGCTTGCCCTGGACCTCGCCGAGCTCGCCGTACTCGCCCACGTCAGAGCGTGGCGCCGATGTGGACGATCAGGTCGGCGAGGCGGTTGGAGTAGCCCCACTCGTTGTCGTACCAGCCGGCGACTTTGACCTGGTTGCCGATCACCTTGGTGAGCGGGGCGTCGAAGATGCAGGACGCCGGGTCGGTGACGATGTCGGAGGACACGATCGGATCGGTGGAGTACCGGAGGTAGCGCCCGTCGGCCGCCGCCTTCACGATCTCGTTGACCTCCTCGACCGTCGTCTCGCGGGAAGCCTCGAACGACAGGTCGGTCAGCGAGCCGGTGGGCACAGGGACCCGGAGCGCATAGCCGTCGAGCTTGCCCTTGAGCTCCGGGAGCACGAGACCGATCGCCTTGGCGGCGCCGGTCGAGGTCGGCACGACGTTGATCGCGGCGGCGCGGGCGCGACGCGGGTCCTTGTGGATGTTGTCCTGCAGGTTCTGGTCGGCCGTATAGGCGTGGATCGTCGTCATCAGGCCCTTGTTGATGCCGAGCCCGTCGTTGAGCGCCTTCGCCATGGGAGCCAGACAGTTGGTCGTGCACGACGCGTTGGAGATCACGGTGTGCACGGCCGGGTCGTAGAGGCCGTCGTTGACGCCCATCACGATGGTGATGTCGTCGTTGGACGCCGGCGCGGAGATGATGACCTTCTTGGCACCGCCGTCGATATGGGCCCTCGCCTTGGTCGCGTCAGTGAAGAAGCCGGTGGACTCGACCACCACGTCGGCACCGATGTCACCCCACTTGAGGCTCGCGGGTTCGCGCTCCGCGAAGGCGGCGATCTCCTGGTCGCCGACCCTGATCGCGGTGTCGGTGCTCGTCACGTCGGCGTCGAGCCGCCCCAGGATCGAGTCGTACTTGAGCAGGTGGGCGAGCGAGGCGTTGTCGGTGAGGTCGTTGACGCCGACGATCTCGATGTCGGCACCCGACGCACGCACGGCGCGGAAGAAGTTTCGGCCGATCCGGCCGAAGCCGTTGATCCCTACGCGAACGGTCACAGCTGGACTCCTGTGTGGATGGGTCGGTACGCCGCCGACCCTATCGTTCCCGGCCTCGCCCGCTCACCCGCGTCCCCCGGTACGAACGGGTAACCTTGGATCGATCCAAGGTGTGGTACGCACCCGAAGCTCAGGCGTCCTCGGCGAGCATCTCGGGCGTGAGCGACGCCTCGGTGTCGGGGATGCCGAGCTCCTCGGCCCGCTTGTCGGCCATCGCCAGCAGCCGGCGGATCCGGCCGGCGATCGCGTCCTTGGTCAGCGCCGGCTCGTGCAGGGCGCCGAGCTCCTCCAGGGAGGCCTGCTTGTGCTCCAGCCGCAGGTGGCCGGCCAGCTTGAGGTGGTCGGGCACCTCGTCGCCGAGGATCTCCAGCGCCCGCTCGACCCGGGCGCCGGCCGCGACGGCGGCGCGCGCGGAGCGACGCAGGTTGGCGTCGTCGAAGTTGGCGAGCCGGTTGGCGGTGGCACGCACCTCACGCCGCATCCGGCGTTCCTCCCAGGCCATCAGCGACTCGTGCGCGCCGAGGCGCGTCAGGAGCGCGCCGATCGCGTCGCCGTCCCGGATCACGACCCGGTCGACCCCACGTACCTCGCGGGCCTTCGCGGAGATGCCGCCGAGTCTTCGGGCGACGCCGACCAGCGCGAGCGCAGCCTCGGGCCCGGGGCAGGTGACCTCCAGCGACGAGGAGCGGCCGGGTTCGGTCAGCGAGCCGTGTGCCAGGAACGCCCCACGCCAGGCGGCGACGGCGTCGCAGCTGCCGCCCGAGACCACCGCCGGCGGCAGGCCACGCACGGGCCTGCCGCGCTGGTCGAGGAGCCCCGTCTGGCGGGCCAGCGCCTCGCCGTCCTTGACGATCCGGACCAGGTAGCGGCTCCCCTTCCGGAGGCCGTTGCCCTGCACCATCACGACGTCGGACTGGTGGCCGTAGACCTCCGCGATGTCCTTGCGCAGCCGGCGGGCGGCGGCCCCGGTGTCGAGCTCGGCCTCCACGACGATCTTGCCGCTGACGATGTGGAGGCCCCCCGCGAACCGGAGCATGGATGCGACTTCGGCCTTGCGGCAGCAGGTCTTCGTGATCGGGGTGTTGGCCAGTTCCGCCTTCACCTGAGCCGTCATCGCCATGCGGCCGATCCTGCCATGCACGTCAACAACCCTCGGCCGGTGGTGACGGCACTCAGTGCTCGTGCTGATGGTCGAGCAGGGCCTCGAACACGGAGCGGTACGCCGAGGCGAGCAGCTCCGGGTCGTGCCGCGCCAGCGGCCGCCCCGCCTCGTCGAGGGCGGCGAGGTCGGCCACCACCAGCCGGCTGCCCGCTGACGCGACCGCCGCCCCCAGAGTGACGGGGTCGGCCACGCTGCGGCGCTCGGCGATCACGGTGTGGATCCGCAGGTCGGGGGCGTGCTCGAACAGCGCCCCGAGATGGTCCTCCGGTCCGTACCCGTGGGTCTCCCCCGCCTGCGGCTCGAGGTTGAGCACCACCACCAGCCGGGCCGCAGTGTGCTCGAGAGCGTCGCGCAGCGCCGGGACCATCAGGTGCGGGATCACCGAGGTGAACCACGAGCCCGGACCGAGCACCACCCAGTCGGCGTCCTTGATCGCGGCGACCGCTTCGGGGCACCCCTCCGGGTCGGGCGGATCGAGGGCCACAGACACGATCTCGCCGTCAGTGGTGGCGACCTCGACCTGCCCGCGCACGGTGCGCGTGGCCGCGGGGTCGGCGGCGTCCAGCCCGCGGACCTCGGCCGTGATGTCCATCGGAGTCAGGGCCATCGGGAGCACCCGCCCCTCGGCTCCCAGCAGCCGGCCGACCCAGTCGAGGGCGCGCACATGGTCGCCGAACCGCTCCCACAGGCCGACGATCAGCAGGTTGCCGATCACGTGACCGCGCATGTCTCCGTCGCCGGCGAACCGGTGCTGGACCAGGTCGGCCCACGTGCGCCCCCACTCGTCGGAGCCGCAGAGCGCCGCGAGCGCCATCCGCAGGTCGCCGGGCGGCAGCACGCCGAACTCACCCCGGAGCCGACCCGACGAGCCGCCGTTGTCGGCGACCGTGACCACGGCCGTCACCTGGTCGAGGGTGAGGTCGTCGTGGAGCAGTCGCAGCGCGCTCAGGGACGCGTGCAGGCCGTGCCCTCCCCCGAGGGCGACGGCCGACTGCGCAGTCGGCCTCACGTCACTCCCGCCCGAGGTCGCGGTGGGTGGCGCGGACGTCGTACCCGAGCAGCGTGAGCCGGGCTGCGATCTCCTCGCTCATCGCGACGCTGCGGTGCTTTCCCCCGGTGCAGCCGATGGCGACGGTCATGAACCGCTTGCCCTCGTTGAGGTAGCCGTCGGCGACCTGCTGCAGCACCGGGAGGTAGCCGTCGAGGAACTCCGCGGCACCGGGCTGGCTCTTCACGTAGTGGGCGACCGGCTCGTCGCGGCCGGTGAGCGGCCGCAGCTCGGGCACCCAGTGGGGGTTGGGGAGGAACCGCATGTCGGCCACGAAGTCGGCGTCGACCGGGATGCCGTACTTGAAGCCGAAGCTGATGGTCGTCACCTTCAGCCGGATCGAGTCTGCGGTGCCGAACGCCTCGGTGATCCGGTCGGTGAGCTGGTGGACGTTGAGGTCGGAGGTGTCGATGACGAGGTCGGCGTTGCTGCGGACGTCGCCCAGCACCACGCGCTCGCGTTGCAGGCCGTCGAGGAGCCGGCCGGCGCCCTGGAGCGGGTGCGGCCTACGGGCGGCCTCCTGGCGTCGTACGAGGACGTCGTCGGTCGCCTCGAGGAACACCAGGGTCGCCTTGCGGCCGGTGGCGCCCTGGGCGAGGTTGGCGGTCAGCGACTGGAAGAACGAGCCCGACCGGACGTCGACCACCACGGCGATCGGCTGCTGGACGCCGCGGTTCTCGTCGACCAGTCGGACGACGTCACGCAGCAGCGACGGCGGCAGGTTGTCGACGACGTAGTAACCGAGGTCCTCGAGCTCCTTGGCCGCGGTGCTGCGGCCGGCACCGGTCATGCCGGTGACGACGACGAGCTCGCCCGTGGTCTGCTCCTCCATCAACCTTCCTCCGCGATCTCGCCCGTGGCGGTGTTGACCTGCACATTCTGGCGGCCGGTGGTCGCGACCGCATCCTTGATGGCGGTCGCGGTGCGCTCGCCGATGCCGGGCACCTGCGAGATCTCCTCGACCGTTGCCGCCCGCAGCTTCTTGAGCGAGCCGAAGTGCTTGAGCAGGGTCTTGCGACGCACCTCACCCAGCCCGGGCACGTCGTCGAGCAGGCTCTCCACCATCGACTTCGACCGCCGGGACCGGTGGTGCGTGATCGCGAACCGGTGGGCCTCGTCGCGCACCCGCTGCAGCAGGTAGAGCCCCTCGGAGGTCCGCGGGAAGATCACGGGATCCTCCTCCTCGGGGACCCAGACCTCCTCGAGCCGCTTCGCGAGCCCGCACACCGGGATGTCGGCGAAGCCCAGCTCGGTCATCGCCTCGCGGGCCACCGCGACCTGGGGCGGGCCGCCGTCGACCACGACCAAGCCAGGTGCGTACGAGAACGACCGCGGCCTCCCGGTCTCGGGGTCGACCAACATCGGCCCGGACGTGACACCGGTCTCGGGGGCGTCGGCCGGCGGGGCCTCGTCGACCAGCCGCTTGAACCGCCGGCTGATCACCTCGTGCATGGAGGCGACGTCGTTCTGTCCGTCGACGGAGCGGATCACGAACCGGCGGTACTCGCTCTTGCGGGCCAGCCCGTCCTCGAAGACCACCATCGAGGCCACCACCTCGGTGCCCTGGAGGTTCGAGACGTCGTAGCACTCGATCCGCAGCGGCACCTCGGCCAGGTCGAGCGCGAGCTGGATCTCTTCCAGCGCCCGGTTGCGGGTGGTGAGGTCGCTGGCCCGCTTGGTCTTGTGGAGCGCCAGCGCCTCGGCGGCGTTGCGGGCGACGGTCTGCTGCAGGTTGCGCTTGTCGCCCCGCTGCGGCACCCGGATCCGGACCCGGCTCCCCCGCTGGTCGGACAGCAGCTCCTCGAGCGTCTCGTGGTCGGGCGGCAGCGCCGGCACCAGCACCTCGCGGGGAATCGTGTCGCCCGGATCGAGCTCGGCCTCCGCGCCGCCGTAGAGCTGGAGCAGGAAGTCCTGGACCAGCTCGGCAGTGCCGCCCTCGTCGACCCGATCGGCCACCCACCCCCGCTGGCCCCGGACCCGTCCGCCGCGCACGTAGAAGATCTGGACGGCGACCTCGAGCGGGTCCTCGGCGAGGGCCACCACGTCGGCGTCGGTGCCGTCGCCGAGCACGACCGCCTGCTTTTCCAGCGCCTTCTCAAGCGCCCCGAGGTCGTCGCGCAGCCGGGCGGCCCGCTCGTAGTCCTCGGCCGCCGAGGCGGCGTACATCTCCTTCTGGATCCGCTTGATGAACGCCGCGGTGCGACCAGCCATGAAGTCGCACAGGTCGTCGACGATCTCGCGGTGCTCCTCGGCCGTCACTCGTCCCACGCACGGCGCGGAGCACTTGCCGATGTAGCCGAGCAGGCAGGGCCGGCCGATCTGCGAGTGGCGCTTGAACACGCCGTTGGTGCACGAGCGCATCGGAAACACCCGCAGCAGCTGGTCGACGGTCTCGCGGATCGCCCACGCGTGGGAGTAGGGACCGAAGTAGCGGGTGCCGCGCTTCTTGGCGCCCCGGCCGACCATCACCCGTGGGAACTCATCGCTCATCGTGACGGCCAGCCAGGGGTAGGACTTGTCGTCGCGGTACTTGATGTTGAACCGCGGGTCGAACTCCTTGATCCAGGAGTACTCCAGCTGCAGGGCCTCGACCTCGGTCTTGACCACGGTCCACTCCACGGAGGCGCCGGTCGCCACCATGGTCGCGGTGCGCGCGTGGAGGTTCGAGACGTCCTGGAAGTACGACGACAACCGCTGCCGGAGGTTGACGGCCTTGCCGACGTAGATGACCCGGCCCCGTGCGTCGCGGAATCGGTAGACGCCCGGCTGGGTCGGGATCGACCCGGGTTTCGGGCGGTACGACGCGGGGCTGGCCACGTCTCCCACCCTACGGGCGGGGTCGGACAGTGTCGGGTCAGGCGAGCACGATCTGGTCGCCGTCCAGCTCGACGTCGACTTGCGGCAGGTCCGCCGTCGACCCGGCCGCGGAGCCGTTGGGACCGCGAAGGTTCTCGCCGTCCTCGATCGCGAACTGGCTGCCGTGGAGGCTGCACGTCATGACTCCGTCGTTCACGTCCGCGATCTTGGCTCCCTGGTGGGTGCACACCGCCGTGTAGGCGAGGAACTCGCCCTCGGTGGGCTGGACGACGATGACGTCGTCGAGGATCACTCCGCCGCCGACCGGGACCTCGGCAGTCGCCACCAGCGAGTCGCCCGGCGATCCGACCGACTCGCCTGCGGAGCCCTCCGGCGGGCTGTCGCCGTCGGAGCCGCACGCCGCCAGGACCGGGACCGCCGCCCCACACGCGCCGATGCACCGCAGCAGCCGGCGACGGTCGACGAGGTCGACGCTCGACTGGCGGGGGTCGGTCACGCTCATACGGCTCTCCTCGGCTGGGTGCTGGAAGTCAGACCCTACCCAGCCGGCTGAGATGTCCCTGAGAGCCGGTCGTCAGTACCGGGCAGTCTTCTTCGCCGCGGTCTTGGCGGTCTTCTTCGCCACGGTCTTCTTGGCGGTCTTCTTCGCCGCGGCGTTCTTGGCGTTGTGCGGGGCCGCGGTCGTCTTGGCCGTCGAGCGCCGCTTCGGCTGCGCGGCCGCTCGGCCGTCCAGCAGTGGCGCGAGGAACGTGCCGGTGTAGGAGTCGGGGTGGGCCGCGATCGCCTCGGGCGTGCCCTCGGCGACGACCAGCCCACCGCGGGAACCGCCTTCGGGTCCCATGTCGACGATCCAGTCGGCGGTCTTGATGACGTCGAGGTTGTGCTCGATGACGAGCACGGTGTTGCCCTTGTCGACCAGGCTGGAGAGAACGCCCAGCAGCTTGCGGATGTCCTCGAAGTGCAGCCCGGTCGTCGGCTCGTCGAGCACGTAGACGGTGCGGCCGGTCGATCGCTTCTGCAGCTCGCTGGCGAGCTTGACCCGCTGCGCCTCGCCGCCGGACAGCGTGGTGGCCGGCTGTCCGAGCCGGACATACCCGAGGCCCACCTCGCCCAGGGTCTTCATGTGACGGGAGATCGCTGGCACCGCCGCGAAGAATTCGGCCGCCTCCTCGATCGGCATGTCGAGGACCTCGGCGATGGTCTTGCCCTTGTAGTGGACCTCCAGCGTCTCGCGGTTGTAGCGCGCCCCGTGGCACACCTCGCAAGGGACGTAGACGTCCGGCAGGAAGTTCATCTCGATCTTGATGGTCCCGTCGCCGGAGCACGCCTCGCAGCGGCCCCCCTTGACGTTGAACGAGAACCGGCCCTGGAGGTACCCCCGCATCTTGGCCTCCGGGGTGGAGGCGAACAGCTTGCGGACGTGGTCGAAGACGCCGGTGTACGTCGCCGGGTTGCTCCGCGGCGTGCGGCCGATCGGCGACTGGTCGACGTGGATCACCTTGTCGACCTCGTCGACGCCGGTGATCCGCTGGTGCCGGCCGGGGACCGTCCGAGCCCGGTAGAGCTGCTTGGCCAGCGAGGTGTAGAGGATGTCGTTGACCAGCGTCGACTTGCCCGAGCCGGAAACGCCGGTGACCGCGACGAACAGCCCCAGCGGGAACGCGACGTCGATGTCGCGCAGGTTGTGCTCGTGGGCGCCCTTCACGACCAGCTCGCGGCCCTTGGTCCGCGGCCGGCGGACGGCCGGCACCGGGATCTCGCGCCGGCCGGAGAGGTACTGGCCGGTGATCGAGTCGGGGTGGCCGAGCAGTCCGGCGACGCTGCCGGAGTGCACCACCTGGCCGCCGTGCTCGCCCGCGCCGGGTCCGATGTCGACGACCCAGTCTGCGGTGCGAATGGTGTCCTCGTCGTGCTCGACCACGATCAGCGTGTTGCCGAGGTCCTGGAGCCGCTTGAGGGTCTCGATCAGCCGGTGGTTGTCGCGCTGGTGGAGGCCGATCGACGGCTCGTCGAGGACGTAGAGGACTCCCACCAGGCCGGCTCCGATCTGCGTGGCCAGCCGGATCCGCTGCGCCTCGCCACCGGAGAGAGAACCGGACGGACGGTTGAGCGAGAGGTAGTCGAGGCCGACGTCGAGCAGGAAGTTGAGCCGCTCCTGGATTTCCTTGAGCACCCGCTCGCCGATCTGCTTCTCGCGAGGGCTCAGGTCGAGGCCGCGCAGGAAGTCGGCGGACTCATTGATGGGTAGCGCGCAGACCTCGGCGATGTTGCGTCCACCGACGGTGACCGACACCGAGACGGGCTTGAGGCGCGACCCTTCGCAGGCGGGGCACGGGACCTCGCGCATGAATCCCTCGAAGCGCTCGCGGCTGGTGTCGGACTCCGCCTCGCGGTGGCGCCGCTCGATGTAGCTCTGCACGCCCTCGAACTGCGCGTAGTAGGACCGCTCACGGCCGTACCGGTTGCGGGTGACGACGTGGACCTTGGTCGGGTGGCCCCACAGCAGCGACTTCTGCTGCGAGGGCGTGAGGCTCTCCCACGGGGTGTCGAGGTCGAAGCCGAGCTCGTTGCCCAGGGCTTCCATCAGCCGCTGGAAGTAGTCGGCGATGTGGGCCTGGCTCCACGGCTGGATCGCACCCTCACCCAGGGGCGCGGACGGGTCGGGGACGACCAGCTCGGGGTCGACCTCGAGCCGGGTTCCGAGGCCGTGGCACTCCGGGCAGGCACCGAACGGGCTGTTGAACGAGAAAGACCGCGGCTCGAGCTCGTCGGTGTCGATCGCGTGGTCGTTGGGGCAAGACATCTTCTCGGAGAAGCGCAGCTCGCGGCCGGGGTCCTTGGCGTCGAGATCGACGAAGTCGAGCACCACCAGGCCGCCCGCGAGGTTGAGCGCGGTCTCGACCGAATCGGTCAGCCGTCGCTTAGCAGACCCCTTGACCGCCAGCCGGTCGACGACCACCTCGATGGTGTGCTTGCGCTGCTTGTCGAGCTTGGGTGCGTCGTCGAGTGAGTACGTCTCGCCGTCGACGCGCGCCCGGGAGAATCCCTGCGTCTGCAGCTGCTTGAAGAGCTCGACGTACTCCCCCTTGCGGCCGCGGATCATCGGAGCCAGCACCTGGAAGCGGCGGCCCTCCTCGAGCGCGAGCACCCGGTCGACGATCTGCTGTGGCGTCTGCCGCTCGATGGCGGCGCCGCACGTCGGGCAGTGGGGGTGGCCGATGCGGGCGAACAGCAGCCGCAGGTAGTCGTAGACCTCGGTGATGGTGCCGACCGTGGAGCGTGGGTTCTTGGACGTCGACTTCTGGTCGATCGAGACCGCCGGCGAAAGGCCCTCGATGAAGTCGACGTCGGGCTTGTCCATCTGACCGAGGAACTGCCGCGCGTACGCCGACAACGACTCGACGTAGCGCCGCTGGCCCTCCGCGAAGATGGTGTCGAACGCCAGGCTCGACTTGCCGGAGCCCGACAGCCCGGTGAAGACGATGAGGGCGTCGCGGGGCAGGTCGAGGGAGATGTCCTTGAGGTTGTGCTCCCGGGCACCCCGGATGATGAGCTGGTCGGCCACTGCGGTCCCGTCGTCGTGGTGCTTCGTGCTGTGTCGTCGTTGCTTGTCGAACACATGTTCGTATGCCGACCCGCGGGCCGCAACCCGGCACGCCGACGTGCCCAAGACTAAGACCCACCCCTGACAACCGGTGCGGCACGATGGCTTCATGATGGCTTCCGTGGAGCACCCGATCGACCTCGACCACCTCGGCGAAGCCGGCCAACGTCTCACCCGGACCGTGGACGGCCTTCACGCTGACGACTGGGGCGCCGACTCGCTGCTGCCGGGCTGGACCCGGGCGCACGTCGTGGCCCATCTCGCACTGAACGGCGAGGCACTGGGCGACGTGCTCCGGGGTGCCGTGGACCACGAGCAGGTGCCGATGTACGCCTCGCAGGAGGCGCGCGACACGGACATCGAGAAGCTGTCACAGGCGCAGGCCCCGGTGCTGCGCAAGCGGCTGCTCGGGTCGCTGACGACGTTCGCCGATGCGGTCCGCTCCGTCCCCGACGAGGTGTGGGGCGGCCGGTTCGAGCGCACCCCGGGCGGTCCGACGTTCCCGCTCGACGCGGTCCCGCTGATGCGGGTCCGGGAGATCGAGATCCACCACGCCGACCTCGGCCTGGACTACACGGCGGACGACTGGCCCCTTGCGTTCGCCGAAGTGGTGGTCGGGAGCATGGTGCGCCGGCTCGAGCCCGAGCCAGGCTTCCGCGTCAGGCCCCTCGACACGGAGCGCACCTGGGACGTGGGTGCGGTCGGCGACGAGGCCATGGTCGTGACCGGCCCGGTGGCGCACCTGGCGTGGTGGCTCACGGGTCGGACCCCCAGCGCCCAGGTCAGTGCCAGCAGCGGGGACCTGCCGACGATCGGCGGTTGGTGATGTCCTACACCGGAGACGTGACACCGCGCGGGGTCGCGGACGTCCGCGAGCTCGAGCACCTCACGATCACGAAGTACGCCGTCGACCCACAGATGGCCAACAACTGCTTTCTCCTCCGGTGCCGCGCGACCGGTGAGCAGTTGCTGATCGACGCCGCCGACGGCGCCGAGAGCCTGATCCAGCTCGCCGACGGCGAGCTCGCGACGATCGTCACCACCCACCAGCACTGGGACCACCACCGGGCGCTGGCCGAGCTCGTCTCGATCACCGGGGCAACCACCGTCGCCGGTGCGCCCGACGCCGAAGCGATCACCGAGCAGACCGGCGTACCGATCGACCGCACTGTCGGCGACGACGACACCGTCACCGTGGGCGACTGCGAGCTGCGTGTCATCGCGGTCGCCGGCCACACGCCCGGTTCCATCTGCCTGGTGTACGACGAGCCTGGCGGTCGGCCGCACCTGTTCACCGGCGACTCTCTCTTCCCGGGCGGCGTCGGGGCGACACGCGGCGACGACGCGGCGTTCCGGCAGCTGATCGACGACGTGGAGACCAAGCTGTTCGGGACGTTGCCCGACGACACCTGGTTCTACCCCGGCCACGGGGCCGACTCGACGCTCGGCGCGGAGCGGGCGTCGCTGCCCGAGTGGCGGGAGCGGGGCTGGTGATGATGCGCGGCTAACGTCACCTCCAGCGTCAGCGACGCTGAGTTAGCCAGACACCGGGTCGTCCGCGTCCGCCAGCGTCGCCTGGGCAGCGAGCACCTCGTCCACATCGCCGAAGGGGTTGCCGCCGAGCGACACGAACTTCTCCTGGTGCCGGCGCGGCCGGGGGAAGCCCAGCTCCTTGAGCGAGTCGATCGTGGCCTTCATGAACGGCGCGGGGCCGCAGACGAACGCATTCCACTCGAGCCGCTCGGCCGCGAACGCCTTGAGCTGGTCGGGGGTCGGGATGCCCTGCACGGTCTCCAGCCAGTGGACGACCTGCAGCCGGTCCGGGTGGGCGGCGGCCAGCTCGAGGAGCGGTTCGGCGAAGATCACCGAGCGCTCGTCACGGTTGGCATAGAGCAGGAACAGCCGGCCGGTGCCGTCGCGCAGGGCGGTGCGCGTGATCGACATGATCGGCGTGATGCCCGAACCGCCGGCGTAGAGCAGCAGGTTCTCCGACAGGTCCTTCGGGACGAAGATGCCGCTCGGTGGCTGCACCCGGATCTCGACGCCGGGCGTGACGTGGTCGTTGATCCAGTTCGACGCGTACCCGTCCACGGTCCGCTTGACGGTGACGTTGAGCGGCTCCCCCGGCGGCACGTTGATCGAGTAGCAGCGCGCCACGAGGCCGGTGCGGTCCGAGGGCACACCCAGCGTCAGGAACTGGCCCGGGGAGAACGCGAACACCTCCGCGAGGTCGTCCGGCACGTCGAACGTCACCGACACGGCGTCGGCCGTCTCACGGCGTACGTCGGCAACGGTGAGGAGGTACGACGGCTCGGTCGGCGCGGTCACGGAGGCGATTCTGCCCGGACGCCCCGCTCGCTGCCCGGGTTCCCCCTGTCCTGGCCGCAGCGGACGGCCCACGGTCCACCGCTGGCGCCGGGCCCCGTTCTCGGGCTGCGCGAAACGTGGCATGTTCGGATGTCCATGAGGCTACCGTCGGGAGCATGGATGATCGAGGCTGCGACTACTGTCGCGACGACCACAACATGCACTACGGCCACGTTGAGCAAGTCGCCTCGAACGAGGACCGGGGCGTCCTACTCCGGTGCCCACAGTGCCGCTGGCTGTATCTGGACCCCAGTGATGGCGTCTCCGAGCCGCGTCGCATCGACGCCGCCAACGCGATGAGCTGGTTCGGCTTTTCGAGCTGATGGCCATGAGAGTGCGATTCCACCTGAGTGGTTCACTGAGTGAACGCCGTCCCAGGTCAGAGCATCCGGGCCAGGATCCGCGGTCGGAGGTTCGTGAACAGGTGGGCCGCCAGCGTCACGAAGAACGCGACGTGCGCGCCGACGTGCAGCCAGAGCACGCCGTCGTCGCCCGTGGCCACCAGCACCAGTCCGCTGAGCGGCACCACGAACAGCAACGCCAGCAGCACCCGCTCGGTCCAGTGGACGAGTCGTCGCTCGCCCTCGGACAGGTGCTCCGACCAGCTCGGGAAGCCGTCGTGTCGGCGCCAGGCGAGCCGCACGACGGCGAGGGTCAGGATCGTCAGGCCGAGCAGCAGGTGCACCTCGGGCAGGTCGACCGGGCCGTCGAGCAGGTCGAGCCCGTCGGCGCGCGCCTCGCACCGATCCTCGAGGCGGTCGAGCCGGTCCTCCTGCGCGTCTGACGTGTCGCCACCGCTGCGGTCCTCCCCCGGCGGGTCGCAGGCCGCGTCGAGGTCCATCGTGTACCCCACCGCGAACTGGCCGGCGATCACGGCCACGGTGAGCCAGTGCAGGACCTTGGTGACCAGGCCGTAGCCGTCCGGTCCGGTCCGCAACGCCATGCGGTCACCCTACGGACCGGCTAGTAGTAGACCTTCTCGCCGTCGAGCAGCTCGCGGATCAGGTCGAGGTGACCGGCATGCCGCGCCAGCTCCTCGAGCATGTGTAGCAGCATCCACTCCAGCGTCGAGGAAGCCGACGGGAACTGCCCGCCCACGCCGCGGTCGGACAACGCGTGCGCGGTGATCACCTCGTCCGATCGGGCACACTGCTCGTCGTACGCCGCCAGGAGCTCGGCCAGCGAGCGGCCCTCGACCATGAACTCGGAGTCGTCGACACCGTCCCAGCCGGGCCCGGTGAGCTCGCGACCGAGGAACGCGTGCTCGAACCAGAGCTGCTCGGCCCAGATGAGGTGGCCGAGGATGCCGCCGACGGTCATCAGTGGCGACGTCGGGATCACCGATCGGTGTGCGTCCTCGTCCGACAGCCCCTCGCACTTGAGCTTGATGATGCCGCGCTGGAGGTCGTACCAGCCCAGCAGGGCCGTTCGGCTGTCGGCGTCGAAGGCAGGACGTTCCCGAGTCGCAGGCATGCCGCCAGCCTGTCAGATCCGCCGCTGGTACTCCCTCCCGTGGCCGACGACCTCGTAGCCCAGCCGCTCATTGACCCCGACCATGTGGTCGTTCGACGCGGTGTTCCACGTGTCGACGAACTCCACGGCCGGCTCGCTCTCGCGCAACCAACGACACATGTCGGCCTTGAGCAGCAGGCCCAGCCGGTGGCCGCGGTGCTCGCGGGCCACCGCGGTGTCCTCCTGGGCGGCGTATGCCGGCCGCTCGTCGTCCACGATCACGACCGTGTGGCCGGCCAACGCCTCGCTGCCGCCATGCCGGGCCACCACCCGCAGGATCCGCTTCCGGCTGGCGTGGTGCGCTCGCTCGAAGGCCCGCAACCGCTCGGGGACGTACACGTCGTCGTCGAGCTCGAGGTCGTCGATCGGGGCGTCGTTGATCGAGGCCGCGACCGCCACAAGCTCCTCGATCATGTTCTCGGGGATGGCGCCTTCCATCCGGGTCAGCTCGTAGTCGCCGGCGTGGCGGGCCGCCTCGGCGAACACCTCGTCCACCAGCGCGGGAACGGCGCGCATCGACTGCCGCCGTTGAACCGAGCGCGACTTCCTCTCGAATCCCAGTGCGAGCGCGAACGCGTGAGCCCCGTCGCTCTCCCAGGAGTCAAGGCCGATCAGGCTCCGACCGAGACCGCGGCACTCGTCGAGCAGCAGCCCGGCCGTGGCCGTCCCGTGACCGCGCCGGCGCAGGTCGGGCCGGATCGCGACGTGGATCCAGGCAAGGTCGGGGTTGTCCCACTCGAAGGTCTCCAGCCACGCGTAGCCCAAGGCCGACTCACCGTCCCACACGAGGTAGAAGCGGTCCGGATGCTCCTCCCAGCCGTGCCGGAGGTCCATCTCGAGCCGGTAGGGCGTCTTAGCCGGCGTCCAGGGCGCATCGACCTGCCGCGCGGCCTCGTGCGCGTTGACGTACGACGCGATGGCGGCCGCGTCGTCGGGGTCGACCCGCTGGAGCGTGACCATCTGCTCAGGATGACCTGCCCTCGGCCGACGCGACACCGATTTTCGGCGGCCGATATTCGGTGGTGGAAGAGCCCCCGCGGCTCGTACCGTCTGCCGCGATGAGCGCCCGGATGCACGAGGACCAGGTGGACGTCGACGAGGGGCTGGTACGCCGGCTGCTCGCCGAGCAGATGCCCGACTGGGCCGGGCTGCCGCTCATGCCGGTCGCCGAGCAGGGCACCGACCACGCACTGTTCCGGCTGGGGACGGGGCTGGTGGTGCGGATGCCGGTGATCGGCTGGGCGGACGGGCAGGCGGCTCTGGAGGCGGAGTGGTTGCCGAGGTTGGCACCGCACCTGCCGCTGGAGGTGTCGGTCCCGAAGGCGCTCGGCGACCCGGGTCTCGGCTACCCGTTCCGGTGGTCGGTCCACCCGTGGTTGACCGGTAACCGGCTGGACCCGGCGTCGGTGGTGGCGGTCGAGCTTGCGCGCGACCTGGCCGGATTCGTCCGTGCCTTGCGGTCGTGCGACACCACCGGCGCCGGCCGGTTCGGCTGGCGTGGCGGACCGTTGTCCGACCCCGAGCGGGACCGCGGCACCCGGACCGGACTCGCCGCAGCACGGGACGTCATCGACACGGACGCCGCGCTGGCCGTGTGGGACGAAGGGTGTGCCGCACCGGCGCACGCCGGCCCTCCGACGTGGTTCCACGGCGACCTGATCGAGGGCAACCTGTTGGTCCGGGACGGGCGGCTCAGCGGTGTCCTCGACTGGGGCCCGTGCGGCGTGGGCGATCCGGCGGTCGAGCTGCACGCGACCTACCTGCTGCTGGACGCCGAGGCGCGGCAAGTGTTCCGGCGCGAGCTGGGTGCCGACGACGCGGAGTGGGCCCGTGCGCGTGCGTGGGTCGTGGCCCTCGCGGCGGCCGGGATCAGCTACTACCGCGAGACCCGGCCGGAGTTCGCCGAACGTGGGGTACGGATGCTCGAGCAGGTGCTCGCGGAGTAACGATCAGCGGTGCGACCCCAACAGCTGCTGCGACCGCAGCACGTGGCCGGCCTCGTCGAGGAGGTCGGCCCGGGCGTACCGCATCGGTAGGCCCCCGTCGCCGATGAAGATGACCACTCCATCGCGCACCCGGTCTTCGAGCAGCACCTCGTCGGAGCGGTCGTCGACGAGCCGCACGGACACCCCGGCCGGATCAGCAACCCAGCCGCCGTAGACCTCGCGGCGTTCGTTCCCCCACCCGCCGCGTGAGACGAACACGGCGTCGGCGTCAGGCTCTTGCGGAGTGGACATGAACCCGCCCGAGGAGTGCCAGACCCCGTCGTCGCGGCGGGTGGCGCCGAGCATGCCCTGGCGCCGAACGCCGTCCTTGCGCTCGAACGTCACCGCGACCGCGGCCTCGTCGCCGCGCACCTCGTCGCGCACGACCACGATGCTGTCGACGACCGGGTCGTGCTCCGCGATCAGGTCGCCGCGGACGACGCCGAGGTGGTCGGTCGTCCGGAACGTCCGGGCCGCTCCCTCGAGTCGCTCGACGTACGCCGGCCAGTCGAAGCCGTCGTCGGGCAGGTTGCTCACCCCTGCCCGCAGCCCGGCGGCGCCGTCGATCGTCTCGCGCACGATGTCGGCGTGGCCGGCGTGCCGGTTGGTCTCGGCGATCATGTGGACCAGCAGCTGCTGGAGTGTCACCGTGCGTCGCTCGGGCGGCCACCAAGGCACCGCACCCTCGCTCTCGAGCCCGAGCTCGTCGAACGTCCGCTGTGACGCCTCCCACGACAGGTGGTAGAGCCCGACGATGTCTTCGCGTGACTCGTCGGGCGTCGCCCACATGTCGGCATTGTCCTCGGCGTCGTCCTCGTGCCACGGCAGCGGAACGGGTAGCTCGCGCCCGAAGCAGGCGACGAAGTAGCCGAGCTCGACGCTGGCGACGTGCTTCACCAGCCCCAGCAGGTTGGTGCCGGTGGGCGTGATCGGTCGGCGGACGTCGTACTCACTGAGGCCGTCGAGCTTCCAGAGCAACGCCTCGCGTGCCGCCTGGAGGTAGCGGACCAGAACCTCCTTCTGGGTCTCGGCCACGGTCACTCCCCCGGCTGGTAGGGCATGAGCACGCAGAACTCGTTGCCCTCGGGGTCGGCCAGGACCGCCCAGCCACGATCGGGCGCGCGCCGGTCGTCGACGATCGTCGCGCCGAGGGCGATCAGCCGGTCGACCTCCTCCTCGCGCGAGCGGTCGGTCGGCCTGACGCAGACATGCATCCGGTTCTTCATCGTCTTCGGCTCCGGCACCTTGAGGAAGATCATCTCCCGGTCGTCGGGACCCTCGAGCCAGCACTCGTCGTCCCACTCCGCCTGGTCTTCGGCAGACGGGAGCGTGAAGTCCGTGAGTACCTGCCCCCACCACCGCGCCTGGGCAGCGGGGTCGTGGGCGTCGATGCAGAAGTTCGAAGTTCGGGAGGCCATGCCGTCACCGTGTCAGCCACCCCCGACACCGGCAACCGCATTCCCCGCGGCCGGCGGGAGCCACCCCAGGGATCCCGACTAGGTTGGGACCACCTACGAAAGGACCCCTCATGGCGACCCGTACCGCACGCACCGCCTGGAACGGCGGCCTCATGGACGGCTCCGGCCAGGTCGAGCTCACCAGCTCCGGCGCCGGCACGTTCGACGTCTCCTTCCCCAAGCGCACCGCCGAAGACGCCGACGGCACGACCAGCCCCGAGGAGCTGGTGGCCGCGGCCCATGCGTCCTGCTACTCCATGCAGCTGTCCGGCCTGATCGGCAAGGCCGGCGGTACGACGCGGGCGCTCGACGTCCGCGCGGACGTGTCGGTCGACAAGGACCCGGCCGGCGGCCTGAGGCTCACCGGCATCAAGATCACCGTCCGCGGCGAGGTCGAGGGCCTCGACGAGGCCGGCTTCCTGGAAGCGGCCGAGGGGGCCAAGGCGACCTGCCCGATCAGCAAGGCACTCGCGGCGATCGACATCACCCTGGACGCGGCGCTCGAGAGCTGAATGTCGGACGACCTGCTCGCCCTGGCCTGGGCGGCCAAGGGGTTCATGCCCGACGGCGAAGGCCTGCTGCTCCACCGGCGGGCGCTCGAACGGCTCCCCCTCGGGCCGGGGCTGGAGGTCGGGACCTACTGCGGCAAGTCCGCGATCTACCTCGGCGCCGCCGCCCGGGCGGTCGACGGCACGGTCTTCACCGTGGACCACCACCGCGGCAGCGAGGAGAACCAGCCGGGCTGGGAGCACCACGACCCGACCCTTGTCGATCCGAGCACCGGACTGATGGACACGCTGCCGGTCTTCCGGCGGACGATCCACGACGCCGGCCTCGAGGACGTCGTGGTGGCGGTCGTCGGCGGCTCCACGACGGTAAGTCGGCACTGGCACACCCCGCTGTCGCTGCTCTTCATCGACGGCGGGCACGGTGATGAGCCCGCCCACGCCGACTACGCGGGGTGGGCACCGTGGGTGATGCCGGGCGGCCTGCTCGTGATCCACGACGTGTTCCCGGACCCCGCCGACGGTGGCCGACCGCCGTATGAGGTGTACCTCCGGGCGCTGGCCGGTGGTGCCTTCACCGAGGTCGAGGCGCTCGGCTCGATGCGCGTGCTCGAACGGACATCAGGCGCGGCCGGAGATCCGGTCGGCTGAGTCGCAGCCGCACTCGAGTCCGATCTCCGCGAACGGCGCCCCTAGCGTGCTGCCTCGCATGATCGACGCGCCCGGGGTGCTGAGCGACAGCGCGTCGACGGCGAGGATGATCGCCGCCGCGGTGTACGTCGTGCGCTCGTCGGGCCAGTTGACGTTCTCGGGGAACACGAACCCTGTCCAGTACGACCCGTCCTCGTGTCGCAGGTGCTGGACCTCCGCGAGCAGCCGCACGGCCCGCTCGCGGTCGCCGAGCGCGTCGAGCGCCAGCACCAGCTCACACGTCTCCGCCCCCGTCACCCACGGGTTCCGGCTGACGCAGCGGATGCCGAGTCCTGGCTCCACGAACGTGCCCCACCGGCCGTCGACCATCGCCCGTCCCGCCTCGCCACGGACCACGCCGCCCAGAACCGGGTAGTACCAGTCCATCGAGAACTCGGACTTGTCGAGGAACCGATCCGGGTGCTCGCGGATCGCGTGCGCGAGCCGACCACCGGCCAGCTCCCACTCCGGCTGCGGGTCGCCGAGCAGGTCGGCGAGCGCGACCCCCGCCTGCAGCGCGTGGTGGATGCTCGACGAGCCCGCGAGCAGTGCCTCGCGGTTCACCGTCGCCGGACGGCCGCCATGCCACTCCTGGGACCAGGCGACCCCGCCCCACGGGAGCTGCATCGAGACGGCGTAGTCGAGCCCGCGCCGGACCACCGGCCAGAGGCGGCGTACGAACCCCAGGTCGCGACGCACCAGCCAGTGGTGCCACATGCCGACCGCGAGGTACGACGACATGTTGGTCTCGCCGCTGGGGTCCTCGACCGCGCCCTGCACGATCTTGAGCGGCACCGACCCGTCCTCGCGCTGCACCGTCGGCATCCAGGCGTAGCCGCGCTCGGCGGCCTCGACCTCGCCCGCGGCCAGCAGCGCCATCGCCGACTCGACGTGGTTCCACACGTCCGTGTGCTCGCCCGCCCGCCACGGGATCGCGCCCGAAGGCTCCTGCTCGACGACGATCGCTCGGGCGGTCGCGCGGACGTCGGAAGCCGTCAGCAGCCCCTCGAGGCTCGGGACATCAACCGGCATCGGGCCCCTGACGCTCGGGCCGACGGAAGTACAGGACGAGCGACTTGCCGATCAGGGGGTCGAGCGCCCGGCCTGCCCACCGCAGCACCCGGGGCTGCTTCATGATCTCCCAGACCAGCAGCCGGTGGTACGCCTTCACGAGCGGGTGGTCGTCGTTGGTGACACCGACGGCGCACTTGATCCACCAGTACGGCGAGTGCAGCCCGTGGGCGTAGTCGCGACCCGTCGGCACCAGACCGGCGGCCTGGGCCTTCGCGATCAGCTCCGCGTCGGTGTAGATCCGGATGTGGCCGCCCGGCACGTCGTGGTACTCGCTCGAGAGCTTCCAGTTGACGACCTCGGGGAACCAGCGCGGCACCGTGAGCACCACCGTCCCTCCAGGCCGGGTCACGCGCACCAGCTCCGCGATCGCCCCGAGGTCGTCGGGGATGTGCTCGAGGATCTCGGCGGCGACCACCCGGTCGAACTCGCCGTCGGCGAAAGGCAGCGCCAGGGCGTCGCCCTCCTTGACGTCGGCCTCGGCCCCGTCCGGTACCTCGGCCGCGTCGCGCATCGCGGCGAACAGGTCGCGGACGCCGGCCAGCTCGTCGGCGTCCTGGTCGAACGCGATCACGTCCGCGCCGCGGCGGTACATCTCGAACGCGTGGCGGCCGGCACCGCACCCGAGGTCCAGCACCCGCTCCCCGGGTCGCAGCCCGAGCCGGTCGAAGTCAACGGTCAGCATGGAAGTCCTTCACGGTGTCCTCGTAGGCCGCGGCCGTCGCCTGTGCGACCGCGCGCCAGCTGAAGTGGTCGAGCACCCGGCGGCGGCCGGCGGCGCCCATCCGCGCCCGGCGCTCCGGGTCGTCGAGCAGCGCCTCGATCGCATGGGCGAGCTCGCCGACGTCGCCGGGCTCGACCAGGTCGGCGCACTCGCCGTCGGCGCCCACCACCTCGGGGATCGCACCCGCGCGCGAGACGACCAGCGGTGTCTCGCACGCCATCAGCTCGGCGGTCGGGAGGCTGAAGCCCTCGTACAGCGACGGCACGCACGCCAGTTCGGCCGACCCCATCAACCCGACCAGCTCGGCTTCGGTCAGGCCGTCGACGAACCGCACCGCACCCTCGAGCCCGAGCTGCTCGATCAGCTGCTCGGTCCGGCCACCGCCCACCGGCTTGGTGACCAGCACGAGCTCGAGGTGCGGCCACTCGACCCGCAGCTTGGCGAACGCCTCGAGCAGTGTCGCGATCCCCTTCATGGGAGCGTCGGCGCTGGCCATCGCGAGGATCCTGCCCGGGACGCGTGGCTCGGCGGGCGGGACGAAGCCGTCGTCGACGCCGAGCCGGATGGTCCGCATCCGCCTGGGGTCGACCCGGAATTCGGTGGCGATGTCGCGGCGAGAGGCATCGGAGGGCGTGAGGATCAGACGCGCGTGCCGGGCCACCGTGCCCTGCATCCTGAGGAAGCCGTACCAGCGGCGCAGGGTCAGCCGCTTCCGCCAGGTCGGGGCGGCCGCCAGCTCGATCCGGCGATCGAAGGTGATCGGGTGATGGATGGTGGTCACCACCGGCAGCCCGAGCTTCCGCTCGATGTCGAGGATCCCGTAGCCCAGCACCTGGTTGTCGTGGACGACGTCGAAGTCCCCGGCCCGCTCGGCCAGCACCCGCGCGACGCGGGTGCTGAACGTCTTCGGCTCCGGGAACCCGGCCGTGCACATGGTCAGGAACTCCTCGACGTCGACCAGGTCGCGGAACTCGCGGAGCTTCGGGATCCGGAAGGGGTCGGGCTCCCGGTAGAGGTCGAGGCTGGGTACGCGGGTCAGCAGTACGCCGTCGTCGAGCTCCGGGTACGGCTGCCCGGAGAACACCTCGACGGTGTGACCGAGCCGTACCAGCTCACGGCTGAGGTGCCGGACATAGACGCCCTGGCCGCCGCAGTGCGGCTTGCTGCGGTAGGACAGCAGTGCGACTCGCACGCGGCGCCCCCTTCTCCCAGTGAATCTCCCTGCGGCGGTGCCCCATTCTGAGGCAGCCGCGCCGCGGATGGTGGTCAGGGTGTCCAAGGGCACACCGCCGCCCCGACGTCAGTCGTCGTCCAGCAGAGTGTCAGTCGTCCTCCAGCAGGCTGATCGCCTGGGTCGGGCACGCGGCGACCGCTCGGCGTACGTGCGCCTCCTCGTCGGGCCCGATCTCCTCCTGGTGGAGCTGGAGGTCGTCGTTGTCGTCCAGCCAGAAGACCTCCGGAGCCAGCGCTTCGCAGAGGCCGTTGGACTCGCAGAGGTCGTAGTCGACCTGCACCTTCATGGTCAGCTCCCCTCGCTGGAGTGGCCGGGGAACACGTGCGCCGACGGGTCGATCGCCACGGCGGCGTTGTTGACCGCGGTCGCAGCCTCGCCGAAGCCCACGGCGATCAGCCGCACCTTGCCGGCGTACTCCGTGATGTCGCCGGCCGCGAACACCCGTGGCATCGACGTCTGCATCGACGCCGACACGACCACGTGGCGCTTCTCGACCTCGATGCCCCACTCCTGGAGCGGCCCGAGGTCGGCGAGGAACCCGAGGGCGGCCACGAGTGCTTGGGCCGGCCTCACGTCCGGCTCCTGGCCGTCGACGGTGATCTCGACCTCGGACAGCGTCTCCTCGCCCCGCAGTGCCGTGACCTGGGCACGGGTCACGATGTCGACCGAGCTGTCCCTGACCGCCTGGACGGTCCGCTCGTGGGCACGGAACGCGTCGCGCCGGTGGACGAGCGTCACGGACCGGGCCACCGGTTCGAGGTGCTGGGCCCAGTCGAACGCGCTGTCGCCGCCGCCGACGATGACGACGTCCTTGCCGGCGTACGGCTGGAAGGACGGGACGAAGAACTCCATGCCGCGGCCGAGCCAGCCGTCGCCCGCGGGCAGCGGCCGAGGGCTGAACTTGCCGATACCGGCGGTGATGATGACCGCTCCGGCCGTGACCTCGGTGCCGTCGTCGAGCCCGATCGTCACCGACTCGCCCCCGTGGTGCAGGGTTCGAGCGGTGCGGTCGAGGAAGTACTCCGGTTTCGCCGTCGAGGCCTGCGCCACCAGTCCCTCCACGAGGTCGCGGCCCTTGATGCTGGGAAAGCCCGCGACGTCGAGGATCGCCTTCTCGGGGTACATGGCCGTGATCTGCCCGCCCAGCTCGGGCAGCGAGTCGACAACCGCGACCCGCAGGCCGCGGAATCCCGCGTAGTAGGCGGCGAAGAGGCCGGTCGGGCCTGCTCCGATGATCAGGACGTCGGTCTCGTGGGCCACGAGGTGATCCTGTCCCGCCGACGCGGCCGACTCAACCGTTCGGCGAGTCGCGTTCTCCGGCGCCTACGATGCCGACCGTGGAGACGAGCCCGCGGCCTGAGCCCCACCCGAGCGCTGAGAGCCCGACATGAGCGTCGTGGCAGCCCTGCGACGACACCCCTCGGGAGTGCTGCTCGTGGGCCAGCTGCTCGCCGTGATCGCCTACCCCTTCATCGGCACCTCGATCCCCGGCAGGGCGGCACTCGGCGCGATGAGCACGGTGCTGGTGCTGGTGGCGCTGTACGCCGTGCGGCGTACGCCGGCCCTCGCGTGGGTCGCGCTGATCCTCGGCGCCCCGGCGGTGGTGTTCAACGCACTCGAGGTCGTCTGGCCGAACAGCGACGCGATCTTGCTGGGCTCGGCGCTGCTGCACGCGCCGTTCTACTTCTACGTCTCGTACGGGATGATCCGGTACCTCTTCCACGACGACCGGGTGACGCGGGACGAGCTCTACGCGACCGGCGCCGCGTTCACGGTGGTGGCCTGGGGGTTCGCCTACCTGCACCTCGCCGTGCAGGTGCTCTGGCCTGGGTCGTACGGCGCCGGGGTCGAGCGCTCGTTCTTCGAGCTCCTCTACCTGTCGTTCACCACCCTGACCAGTGTCGGCCTCTCCGACATCGTGCCGGTGCTGCCGCATGCGCGCTCGCTCGTGATCGTCGAGCAGGTGGCCGGCGTGCTGTACGTCGCGCTGGTGGTCGCCCGGTTGGTCGGGCTCACCGTCGTCAGGCAGGCGAAACGGCGCAACGGCTGAGCCGCGGATCAGACCTGCTTGCAGACCTTCTTCATCTCCTTGAGGTACGCCGTCAGCGGCTCGAGCCCGGCCTCGGCCCGCAGCCCCTCGACCGCACCCGGGTCGGCGATCGGCGTGGGCGGCACCGGCTTCTTGCCGTCACAGCGGATCTGGGTGCCGTAGGTCTGCGGCTCGCCCTTCGCCACCGCCACCCGGTCGGTGAGGTAGGCGAGGTCGCCCGGCGAGGCGTCGTCCTGCGCCACCGCCTCGGTGATCAGCTCGAGCGCCCGCTCCTGGAACGCCAGATCGAGGTCGGAGTGCTGCGCGATCACCCACGCCGCCGTCGAGCCCTCCTCGCCCACGAGGTCGTGCCCGGGCCAGCCGTGCTCGTCGAAGATCTCGGCCAGTCGTGCTTGCCGGTCCTCGTGGAGCCCGGAGCCTTCCTGGTCGGCCGCCTGCATCGCGATCAGCTCGTCGGCCAGCGCCTGGTCGAACTCGACCGGCTGCTCGGACGTCGGCGTCGATTCCGCATCGGCCTCCGGTGGTCCGCCGTCGGACCCGCTGCACCCGGCCAGACTCGGAAGCAGCAGCATGAGCAGTGCTGACACGACGATCCGTCGACGCATCGTCAGGCCTCCCAGCCGTCGGGGCGGTCCCGCTTCGGCAACCCGGACACCACCCGCAGGTAGGACTCGTCCACCGCCGCGAGCAGCTCGTCGTCGGGGATGGCGCCGCCGAATGCGAGGTCGTTCCAGCCCGAACGCCCGATGTAGGCCATGACGGACGCGTCGTCGGGGAACCGGGCCAGCCACTCGTCCGCCTCCTCACGGGTGCGGCCGGCCTTGATCCCGACTCCGTCGCGTGCGAGGAACGCGAATATCTTGCCCCGCTCGCCCGCGCCGACCTTGAACACCGGGTGCTCGTGGTCCCACGGGTTGTCGGGCCACGCGCCGGGCTTCGCCGCGCAGTGCTCCTGCATCCGCTCGACGTCCACGGGCGGCAGCCTACGATGCTCCGGTGGCCTCACCCGAGATCTGGCGTCACTTCGCGCACGACCCGCGCTCCCCGGCGTACGCGTCGATGCGCGCCTCGGACGCCGACCGCGACGTCGTCCTGGGCGCCCTCGGAGAGGCGTACGCCGAGGGGCGGATCGACGCCGCCGAGTTCGACGAGCGCACCTCGGCCGTGCAGGCGGCCCGCACCCTCGGCGAGCTGCCTGCGTTCCTCAACGACCTGGTGCCGCCGTCGAACGCGGCTCCGCACCCGCCTGCCCCCTACTCGACAAGCCCAGCCTCGAGCATCCCGCCGCTCATACCGGAGCGGATCGACGCCGAGGCGGTGGCGCGCTGGGAGAAGAGCCGGCGTGAGGCCTTCACGATGTGGGTGTTCGTCTCGGTGGTCTGCTGGGTGATCTACTTCGCCACGAGCTTCCCGGGTCACCCCTGGCCGGTCTACCCGATGCTGGGCACGTCGCTCCCGCTCCTCGGTACCGCGATCCAGCGCAAGGACATGATCGCGTCCAACCGCCGCAAGATCATCGCCAGGCACGAGAAAGCAGCGGCGAAGGAGGCGAAGCGGCGGGCGCTCGAGCAGCAGAAGCGCCGCGAGATCGAGGGTCGGCGGGACCAGACCTAGCCTTCGTCCTCATCGTCCAGGAGACCCTCGCGACGGGCCTCGGCCACGATCCGGCGCACGTTGGTGAGTGACCCACAGCCGTCTTCGAGCTGGCGGTTGCGCTCGGCAGCGAACTTCTCGCCCAGCTCGGCACGCACCTGCTCGCCGACCTCCTCCCGCGCCGGGTTGAGGATCGTCAGCTCCTCCTCGGTCAGGTGGTGGTTGACAGCCGTCGCGAGGTCCTCGACCGCGTCGTCGAACGCCTGGGTGTCGGTCCCTTTCAGCTCGAGCACCGCGAGCAGCGCCTGGTGCCCTTCGGCATGCTCCTCCTCGCCGTGCTCGGCCTCGTGCTCCCCGACCGCGCCCTTGCGCCGCAGCTTGGGGTAGACCAGCTTCTCCTCGGCGAGTGCGTGCGCGACGTGCAGCGCGGAGAAGGCCTGCCGAACCGCGTCCCGATCGTTGCTGCTGTCGCGGAGCTCACGCAACAGCGCCTCGAACCGGCGGTGGTCGTCGAGGATCAGGTCGATGACATCGCCCTGCTGGGGACGCCCGAGGTCGATCGTCGTCATGCGTCGACCCTATCCACCACCCCGGCCGCGCGTGCTGAGAGTGCGCCATGGCGCACTCTCAGGCACACGGCGCGCTACCTCGTTGCCTCCATCATCTGGCGGAGCTCCTTCTTGAGATCGCCGATCTCGTCGCGGAGCCGGGCGGCGACCTCGAACTGGAGCTCCGCGGCCGCGGACCGCATCTGCTCGGTCAGCTCCTGGATGAGCTCGGCCAGCTCGGTGCTCGGGAGGCCGGCCAGATCGGGGTGGTGACCGTCCTCGCGCAGCTTCGACAGCCCCGGCACCGGCGCGGTCTTGCGGGCGCCGGCCAGCACCTTCGGGTCGAGGTTCTGCCAGGTCTCCAGCAGTGCCTGGGTGTTCTCGTCCTCGCGCGCGAGCATCTCGGTGATGTCGGCGATCTTCTTGCGCAGCGGCTGCGGGTCGAGGCCGTGCGCGGTGTTGTAGGCGACCTGCTTCTCCCGGCGGCGGTTCGTCTCGTCGATCGCGGACGCCATCGACGGGGTGATGCGGTCGGCGTACATGTGCACCTGGCCGGAGACGTTGCGCGCGGCGCGGCCGATCGTCTGGATCAGCGACTTGTCGGAGCGCAGGAACCCCTCCTTGTCGGCGTCGAGGATCGACACCAGCGAGACCTCGGGCAGGTCGAGGCCCTCACGGAGCAGGTTGATGCCGACCAGCACGTCGTAGTCACCCAGACGCAGGTCGCGCAGCAGCTCGATCCGCTTCAGCGTGTCGACCTCGGAGTGGAGGTAGCGGGTGCGGACGCCCGCGTCGAGCAGGTAGTCGGTGAGGTCCTCCGACATCTTCTTCGTCAACGTGGTGACCAGCACTCGCTCGTTCTTCTCCACCCGGGCGTTGATCTCGCTGATCAGGTCGTCGATCTGGCCCTTCGTGGACTTCACGACCACTTCGGGGTCGATCAGCCCGGTCGGCCGGATGATCTGCTCCACCGCGTCGCCGCCGACCTTGTCGAGCTCGTAGTCGCCCGGGGTCGCCGAGAGGTAGATGGTCTGGCCGATCCGGTCGAGGAACTCCTCCCACCGCAGTGGCCGGTTGTCCATCGCGCTCGGCAGCCGGAAGCCGTGGTCGACCAGGTTGCGCTTACGCGACATGTCGCCTTCGTACATGCCGCCGATCTGCGGTACGGCGACGTGCGACTCGTCGACCACGAGCACGAAGTCCTCGGGGAAGTAGTCGAGCAGGCAGTTGGGCGCCGAGCCCCGCGAGCGGCCGTCGATGTGCATCGAGTAGTTCTCGATTCCCGAGCAGGACCCGACCTGGCGCATCATCTCGATGTCGTAGGTCGTGCGCATCCGGAGCCGCTGCGCCTCGAGCATCTTGCCCTGCCGCTCGAACGTCTCGAGCTGGCCGGCGAGCTCGGCCTCGATGCCCGCGATGGCGCGCTCCATCCGCTGCGGGCCGGCGACGTAGTGGCTCGCCGGGAAGATGTAGAGCTCCTGGTCCTCGGTGAGGACCTCCCCGGTCACGGGATGGAGGGTCATCATCCGCTCGATCTCGTCGCCGAAGAACTCGATCCGGATCGCCATCTCCTCGTAGACCGGAAAGACCTCGAGGGTGTCGCCGCGCACCCGGAACGTGCCGCGGGTGAACGTCAGGTCGTTGCGGGTGTACTGGATCTCGACCAGCCGCCGGAGCACGGAGTCACGGTCGTGCTCCTCCCCCACCCGCAGTCGCAGCATCCGGTCGACGTACTCCTGCGGCGTGCCGAGGCCGTAGATGCACGACACGGTCGACACCACGATCACGTCGCGCCGGGTGAGCAGCGAGTTGGTCGCTGAGTGCCGCAGCCGCTCAACCTCCTCGTTGATCGAGGAGTCCTTCTCGATGTAGGTGTCGGTCTGCGGGACGTAGGCCTCGGGCTGGTAGTAGTCGTAGTAGGAGACGAAGTACTCGACCGCGTTGTCGGGGAAGAGCTGGCGCAGCTCGTTGGCGAACTGGGCCGCGAGCGTCTTGTTCGGCTGCATCACCAGCACCGGCCGCTGCACCTGCTCGGCCACCCAGGCGACCGTCGCGGTCTTGCCCGTGCCGGTCGCGCCGAGGAGCACGATGTCCTGCACGCCACCCTGGATCCGCTGGGTGATCTCCGCGATCGCCGCCGGCTGGTCGCCGGACGGCTGGTATTCGGAGACCACTTTGAAGGGCGCTACCCTGCGCTCGAGGTCGGTCACTGGCCGCATGGCCAGAGCCTACGTGCGAGCACCGACAAGGGGTTTTCCTCCGTTCTCGGGACGACTGCGCTCCGACTCCTTAGGCTGGGTCTCGGAGCCTCGGCACCCCCATTCCGCGCCGACGGCTCGACCCCCCGAGCAGAAGACCGAGGCACCATGAGCGAGACGCTGGAGTCCCGCGTCGAGCGCACCCATCGCGCGACCGACGTATCCGAGTGGCCCGTCCGCCGCAAGGTGGCGCTGGTGCTGGCCGTTCCGCTGCTGCTCGCCGCCGTCCTCGGTGGGCTGCGCGTGCAGTCCGCCCTCGCCGCGTCGTCCGACGCGACGGCTACGGCGAGCCAGGTGACGGTGCTGGGGCCGTCCGTCGAGTACCTGTCGGCGGCCGAGGACGCCGCGATGGTGTTCCGCGAGACCGACGACGAGGCCCAGCGCGACGCGGCGCTGAAGAAGGTCAACGAGGCCGCTGCCGAGCTCGAGTCCGCCTGGGCCTCCGCCGACCTCTCGGACGCCGAGCGCGACCAGGTCCGGGCGCTGCTGACCAGCACCCAGGGGCTGCGCGACGGCTCGTCGTACACCCTCGTCTCCACCGCGGCGAACGCGCTGACCAAGCTCGAGGCCGACGTCACGCTCGGCATCGCCGGCATGACCGACACCGGCTCGCGCACCGAGTCGCAGATCAGGCTGGTCGGCCAGCTCAACGAGGGCCGGCTGTCGGTGACCCACCAGCAGCTGCTGGTGCTGCCCACGCCCGAGCTGATCCCCAAGAACGAGCTGTACGGGCACCTGGGCGTCGAGTCCGCCGCGATCGGGAACATCGAGCTGCAGCTGCCGGGCAACGAGAACGTCGCGCTGCTGCGCGAGTACAACGACAGCAACACCGGCCTCCTCGGCATCGGCACCCCGGACCTCAAGGGCTCGGCGCCACTTCGTCTGTACGACAATCTGACCGCCAGCCTGCTCACCCAGATCGAGGAGGGGCTCGCCGACGCCGCTTCGGCATCGCAGCGCGAGGCGCTCTTGGTGGCGACACTGACCGGCCTGGCGCTGCTGCTCGCGATCGCGCTGGCGATCGTGGTGTCCCGGTTCCTCGTCGGGCCGATCCAGAAGGTGCGCGACGGCGCCCTCGCGGTGGCGCACGAGCAGCTGCCGGAGACGGTGCGCCGGATCCGGGCCGGCCACGACCCGGGCGAGATCGAGCCGATCCCGGTCACGACCCACGAGGAGATGGGCCAGCTGGCCCGGGCGGTCGACGACCTGCACGGCACGGCGGTGCGCCTCGCACAGGGTGAAGCCGAGCTGCGGTCCCGCGTCGCCGACATGTTCGTCACGCTGTCCCGACGCAACACCTCCCTCGTCAACCAGCAGCTGCGCCTGATCGAGCGGCTCGAGACCGACGAGGAGGACCCGCAGCGACTGGAGAGCCTCTTCAAGCTCGACCACCTCGCCTCCCGCATGCGCCGCACGGCGGAGAGCCTGGTCGTGCTCGCCGACGCGCCGACCCAGAACAGCGAGCAGGACTCGCTGTCGGTGGCCGAGGCGCTCCAGGCGGCGACCGCCGGTGTGCAGGAGTACCAGCGGGTGCGGCTGGGCCCGGCTCCCGAGCTGCGGCTGACCGGTACGGCGGCGCCCGACCTCGTGCACTTGTTCACCGAGCTGGTCGACAACGCACTGGCCTTCTCGCCGCCGATGTCGGAGGTCACGGTCACCACCGAGACCCCGGCCGGACTGGTCCTGGTGGAGATCCAGGACAAGGGGCTCGGCATCGACCAGGCCTCGCTGCTGGAGCTGAACGAGACGCTGCGCACCGGCGCCGAGGTCACGGCCGACACCGCCCGTCGGATGGGTGTCTTCGTGGTCAGCCGGTTGGCCCGGCGCCACGGGATGACCGTCACCCTCGAGCGCAACGTCGACGGCGGTACGACGGCCAAGGTGTTCATCCCGCGGACGTTGCTGGCCTCGGCCGCCACGGCGGTCGTCGACGACCCGCTCGCCAGCGAGGGGGACGTGGCCCCGGTCTCGGTGCTGGGGGACACGTCCTTCCGCCGCCCCGACGACGAGCCGGCCGCTCCCTCGGACGAGCCGACCGAGGTAGTGGCGCTCAACCAGTCGCCGGCCGCCCCGTCGGGCGGTGCGGGCGACGCGCTCTCTGCGGTGATCAATGCGAACATCCGGCTGCCCCAGCGCCAGCCCGGCACGGCGGAGCAGCCGTCCGACCTGACCCCGGTGCTGTCGGTGGACACGCCGCGCACACCGCTGCCGCCCGAGCCGATCGAGCCGGTCGGAGCACAGGCGGACGAGCCGGTCGAGGAGCTGGTCGAGGAGCTGGTGGACGATCTCGTCGCGGAGCCGGCTGTCCAGGTCGACGAGCAGGTCGACGAGCAGGTCGACGAGCAGGTCGACGAGCAGGTCGACGAGCAGGCCGACGAGCAGGCCGAGACCCTCGCGGAGCCTGTCGTCGACCCGATCCGCCGCTCGGCGTTCTCCTCCTTCCGCCCGATGTCGACAGTCCCTGAACGCGAGCCGGAGCACCGCAACGGTGTGAACGGGCCGACCCGGGCCGAGCCCAAGTTCGACACGCTGTCGGCACCGATGGCGTCGGTGCCGGACACCGGCGAGGACTCCACGCCGCTGTACCGGATGCTCCGCTCGAGCTGGTTCACCGCGGACGGCGAGAGCAAGGGCTGGGACAGCGGCGAGGCCGACCGGGGCTGGGAGGCCGCCGACCGGGCGAACGACACCGCACCGTCGCGCCTGTCGCGCTCCGGCCTGCCGGTGCGCGACCCGGGCAACCGGCTCGTCCCGGGCGGCGTCAACACCGCCGCCAACGCCGTGCGCCGCGACCCGGAGGCGATCCGTGCGAGGCTCGCTGCCCACGCCGCCGGCGTGGCCCGGGGCCGTCAGGCCACGAACACCCCCGCCATGAACGGTTCCACCGTCGAGACCACTGAGGACGTGACCCCCTGATGAGCGAGACCTTCTCGACCTCCTCCACGCAGACCGAGCCGCGTGAGCTCGACTGGGTGGTGGGCAGGTTCATCGACGACGTGCCGGGCACGGCGCACGCGGTCCTGGTGTCGGCCGACGGCCTGCTCACCGCGGCGAGCGCACACCTGCCGCCCGACCGCGCCGAGCAGGTGGCGGCCGTGGCGTCCGGGCTCGCCAGTCTCGCGGTCGGCGCCTCGCGGCTCTTCGACGGCGGACCGGTCATGCAGACCGTCGTGGAGATGCAGCGCGGCTACCTGCTGCTGATGAGCGTGGGCGACGGGTCGCACCTCGCCGTCCTCACACAGGAGTCCGCCGACATCGGCCAGATCGGCTACGAGATGGCCCTGCTCGTCGAGCGGGTCGGCCAGATGGTCCAGGCCCAGGCCCGGACTCCCCTGTCGGGCAGCTGAGGAGGTCCCCGTGACACCCACCGACCCGCGCCGCCCCGAGCTGGAGGACGACGCTTCCCCAGCCCGACTAGTGCGCTCCTACACGATCACCTCGGGCCGCACCAAGGCCGACGTGGACCTCCCGATGGAGGCGACGCTGCGCCGTCAGGGGTTCGACGACGAGCCCGGTGACGGACCCCGTCAGCGGATCCTGCGGGTCTGCGACTCGCAGTCCGTCGCGGAGGTCGCGGCGCTGGTGAAGATGCCGATCGGCGTCGTCCGGGTGCTGCTGGGTGACCTCGTCCAGGAAGGAAAGGTGCGCGTCCAGGCCACCTTGTCCGACACGTCGTCGCAGGACGAACGACGTGAGCTGATCGAAAGGACCCTTCGTGGACTCCGCGCGCTCTGACGGCACCCGCTCCGTCACCTCGACCAAGATCGTCATCGCCGGCGGTTTCGGCGTCGGCAAGACCACCCTCGTCGGCTCGGTCTCCGAGATCATGCCGCTGCGGACCGAGGCGCTGGTGACCAACGAGTCCGAGGGCGTCGACGACCTCGCCTCGGTGCCTTCCAAGTCGACGACCACGGTCGCGATGGACTTCGGGCGGATCACGCTGGCCCCGGACCTGGTGCTCTACCTGTTCGGCACACCCGGCCAGAAGCGATTCTGGTTCATGTGGGACGACCTCTGCGTGGGTGCGATCGGCGCGATCGTGGTGGTCGACACCGACCGGCTCGACGAGGCCTTCTCCCCCCTCGACTACTTCGAGGCCAAGGGAATCCCGTTCATCGTCGCGGTCAACCAGTTCGAGGGCACCCACGAGTACTCCCTCGAGGAAGTGGCCGGAGCGCTGGCGCTGTCACCCCACGTGCCGCTGATCGGCATCGACGCCCGCGAGCGGGAGTCCGCGAAGCGGGCCCTGGTGCGGATCACCGAGTACGCCCTGGAGCGGCTGACCGGCGACGTCGCCGTCGCCCGCTGACCCCGTCCACCCGTCAGGATCGCCAGATCCAGGTCTCGGCGACCAGCTCGCCGCCCGAACCGTCCCACCGCTGACCCCCGAAGACGACCAGCGCGTCACCGAGCGCGGTGACGCCGTGACCCTCGGACGTCGGGTGTGGCCGCGCCGGGATCCGCAGCCACCGGTCGTGCTGGGTGTCGCGGATCAGGCCTTCGGCGTACTCGTACGTCGCGCCGTCCCGCCCGATGATCCCGGCCAGGTCGAGCGCATCAGCGCCGAGACCCGGCGGCGGGTCCGGGAAGGCCGCCCAGGTGTCGGACCCGAGGTCGAGGACACCGCCGCCGGCGCTGCCGAAGTGCGGGTTCAACCACGCCTCGTCACCGCTCCGCCACACCTGGTAGCCACCGCCGGGCGAGTCAGGCAGTCGGGTCCAGGCGCCGGTCGCGAGGTCGTACGCCGCTGCCAGCTTCGCCTCCTGGTCGGGCGCCATGGACGAGCCGAAGACGAGGAGCCGCCCGCCGTCGACGACCGACCATCGGTCGTAGACCTCGGGTAGCGGGTCGTCGGCCAGCTCCTCCCAGCGACCCGTGGCCGGCTCGTACAGGAAGTCCGGGCGCTCGCCGTTCTCGTCGGAGTCGGCGAACACCAGCAGTCGCTGCCCGACGCGGACGAGCGCGGCGTACGGCGGCGCCTGCTGCGGCACCTGCCCGAGCTCGGCCCAGCGGTCGGCGCGGCTGTCGTAGTGCAACAGCTCCAGGGGCGCGTCGCAGCCGACGGAGTCGCGACAGCCGGTGAGCACGTACACGTCGTCTCCGATCGTGACCGCGCGGCCGTTGTGGAAACCGAACGGCGCCTCGGCGATCGTCCGCCACTCCCCCGTCGCGACGTCGAGGAGGGCGCCGTCGCCAAGGGGCGGCAGGTCGGGGAAGGCGCAGTCGGCGTTCGGCGGACACAACCACTCCCAGCCACCCACCACCAGCATCTGCTCGCCGACAGCGGTCACGACCGAGCCGACGCGGCCGCTCAGCGGCGGGTCCGGAAGGCGCTGCCATCCCGACCCGGCCAGGACCTCGCCCCCGGCTTCGGGCGCCGGTGCCTCACCGGTCGCCCGGGCGCAGCCGGACGCGAGCAGAGCCACGACCACGAGCACGAGCCACGGCTTCCTCATGCGGGGTGGGACGGAACCGGCGGGCGATCGGTTCCGGCCGCTGGCAAGATGGCGGCGTGCCTGCGTTGACGACCCCGACCGCGGAACGGGTGTTCCGGGCGGTGCGCCGGGCGCTCCTCACGCTGCTGGGCGTCCAGCTCGCGCTTGCGATCGGCATGTCCCTGGTCGACTCCTACCGCCGGCGTCACAAGTTGGCCAAGCCGTTCCCGGTCACCCCGCCGCGCACCGTCGATGTCGGTGAGAGCGGTGGCGCCGTCACGACGTACACCTACGGGCAGGACCTGTACGACGCGATGCTGGCCGCGATCGCCGGCGCCCAGCGCCAGATCCTCTTCGAGACCTACATCTGGAAGGGCGACGAGGTCGGCGAGCTGTTCAAGCAGGCCCTGGCCGACGCCGCCGCCCGGGGCGTCGAGGTCTACTGCATCTACGACAGCTTCGCGAACCTCGTCGTCTCCCCGCGGTTCAAGCGGTTCCCGTCGTCGATGAAGGTGCTGCCGTACCCCGTCTACAACGCCGGCTGGCGGGTGCTCGACCTGCGCCGCTACGGCCGCGACCACCGCAAGATCCTGGTCGTGGACGACGCGGTCGGGTTCGTCGGCGGCTACAACATCGGCACCGCCTACGCCACGGAGTGGCGCGACACCCACATCCGGCTGACCGGGCCGGCGGTGTGGGACCTCAAGCGCGCCTTCGCCGACTTCTGGAACCTCCACCGACGACGGATCATCGGCACCAGCGAGCGGCCGCTGCTGCTCGAGACGTCGCCGGTCTGGGAGCCGCGGATCCGGGTGCACCGCAACGTGCCGCGGCTCTGGATGTTCCCGATCCGCGGGATGTTCCTCGAGGCGATCAACCGGGCCGGCCGCAACGTGTGGCTGACCCAGGCCTACTTCCTGCCCGACCAGGACTTCGTCGACGAGATGGTCGCCGCGGCGCAGCGCGGGGTCGACGTCCGGCTGCTGGTGCCGCTGAAGTCCAACCACGTCGTGGCCGACTGGATCTCGCGCGGCTACTACGACCAGCTGCTGCGCGGCGGAGTCCGGATCCTGCGGTTCCAGGGCGCGATGGTGCACGCCAAGACCGCCACCGTCGACGGCTCGTGGTCGACCGTCGGCACCGCCAACATCGACCGTCTCAGCCTCCAGGGCAACTACGAGATCAACGTCGAGGTGATCGATCCGGCCCTCGCGACGGCGCTGGAGTCGATCTTCGAGACCGACCAGGAGAACTGCCTGGAGCTCACGCTCTCGGAGTGGGAGGCGCGTGACCTCCACCGCCGCTTCACCGAGGGCCTCCTGAACCCGCTGCGGCCGCTGCTGTGAGCGCCGCCGAGTCCGGCACGGTCGTGCTCGACGGCGGCCTCTCGACGGCGCTCGAGGAGCAGGGCGCCGACCTGTCCGGGTCGCTGTGGACGGCCCGGCTGCTCGGCGACGAGCCACAGCGGATCGCCGACGCGCACCGCGCGTACTACCTCGCGGGCGCACAGGTGGCGACCACGGCCAGCTACCAGAGCAGCGTCGAGGGCATGGTCGCCGCCGGGTACGACGAACGGGCGGCCCGGGGCCTGATCCGGCTCAGCGTCACCGTCGCGCGCGACGTCCGGGACTCGCTGGCATCGGACCGGGCGGGGCTGCTGGTCGCGGCGTCCGTCGGGCCGTACGGCGCCTACCTGGCCGACGGCTCGGAGTACACCGGCCGCTACGGCGTCCCGGCCGCTCGGCTGCGTGAATTCCACGGGCCGCGGCTCGAGCTGCTCGCCGAGGCGGGGCCGGACCTGCTCGCCGTCGAGACGATCCCGGACGTCGAGGAGGCCGAGGTCCTGGTGAACCTGCTCGACGAGATCGACGTCCCGGCCTGGTTCAGCTACTCCGTCCGTAGCGAGGCCACGGCGGCCGGCCAGCCGCTGACCGACGCCTACGCACTCCTGCACGGCCATCCCACGCTCGTGGCGGCCGGCGTCAACTGCTCCGAGCAGTCCGACGTGCTCGGCGCGGTGCGTGCGGCAGTCGCGGCCACCGGCCTCCCCGCCGTCGCCTACCCCAACCGCGGCGGCACCTGGGACACCGAGGCCAAGCAGTGGGCCTACGGCGACCCGCTCGACCTCGACCTGGTCTCCTCGTGGCTCGCCGCCGGCGTCCGGTACGTCGGCGGCTGCTGCGGCACGGCCCCGGCGGACATCGCTGCTCTGGCCGAGCGGGTCGCCAAGCGTGCGTGACGTCAGCTCGCTTGGGGATGTCGATCACGCTGCTGAGCTGCAGCGCCTTGGCCTGGTCGCCCTTGACCTTGAGGTGGCCGCGCAGCACGCCGAACACGGGGTTGAGGTGGCCGGTCGCGAGCCGCAGGAAGTCGTGTCCCTCGCAGGTCACCGTCGCGTCGCGCGTGCCCTCCCCCGCATCGCCGGGTGTGACGGTCGCGGTGCCGTCGCGGACCGTGACGACGTACCGCTGGACCTCACCGGAGGGATGGCCGGTGAGGTGGCGTCAGGCGGAGCGCCGGCCGGTGGCGACGAGGATCCAACCGGACACCAGTCCGATCGCGGCCAGCCCGACGACGTAGCCGGTGGCGGTCGGGCTCGACCAGGTGAGATCGTCTCCGTAGCGGACCAGGGCGACCGCCTGGAGCAGCGCGAAGGTCGCGCCGGTGAGCCCGAGCGGCCGGATCGACGGGAGGTCGTCGATCTGCCGGGCGTGGACGGCGGCCCATCCGAGCCCCACGAGCCACGCGCCGACCGCGCGGCCGGTCAGCTCGGTGAGGGGCCACGGCCACAGCCGGGCCGCCTCGAGGGGCGCAACCAACAGCGCGACGCCGAGGCCCAGCAGCACGACCGCGAGCACCACCAGCAGCCATCGGAGTGCCGGGTGCGGCCGCTCAGGCGCACGCGAGCTGACCGCGCTGCCCGCACTCCGGGACTGCAGCCAGATGAGGGTCACCATCGCGACCGGCACCACGGCGTACACCGCGAGCCAGCCGACGGTGATCGCCCGGGCGTTCGACGGGTTCTCGGCGCCGAGGTGGAACTTGTCGAGGTGCACGAGTGTCACGACCAGCGTGAGGGTCGTGAAGACCAGCACCGTCCAGACCGCGAGCCGCGCCCGGCTCCAGCTGGCCGACCGCGCCCCGGCCACCTCGAGCACCGCGCTGGACCAGTACGACGCGCCGAGGAACACCGCTGTCATGGGCACGTCGATCGTCCACGCGAACCAGTCGGCGGTCCGCAGCGGGAACACGAACAGCTGCAGGCCTGCCAGGAACACCAGCACCGCGGCAACGAGGAGCAGGCGACGCATGGCTGGGCTCAGCGGCGCCGCGTGGTCGGGCCCGCTCACTGGCCCACCGTGCTCCGGGGGTGCTCGGCGAGGTAACCGTGGATGAGCGCGATCACGGTGGCGCCGTCGCCGACCGCGGTCGCGACCCGCTTGACGGAACCGGCGCGGACGTCGCCGATCGCGAACACGCCGGACAGCGTGGTCTCCAGCGGGCGGCGCAGCATGGCATCGGTGTCACCGTCCTTGTCGGGCCCCGTGCGCACGAAACCGGCCTCGTCGCGCTGCACCGACTCCGGCAGCCACGAGGTGCGGGGCACCGACCCGATGAGGACGAACAGCCCGATGGCCTCGAGCTCCTCGATCGCCTCACCCCCGGGTTCGCCGACGGTGACGGCCGCGAGGCACCCGTCGACCGCGCGGCCGCCGTGCACGGCGGTCCGGTAGCGGATGGTGATGTTGCGGGTGGCGTCGAGCTGCGCGATGAGGTACTCCGACATGCTCGCCGCCAGCGACGGCCCGCGGACGAGCAGCGTGACGTGCTTGGCGTAGCGCGCGAGGTGCAGCGCGGCCTGGCCCGCCGAGTTGCCGCCGCCCACGACGCACACCTGCTCGCCCGTCATCGACGGCGCCTCGGAGACCGCGGCGCCGTAGAAGACACCGCGGCCCACCAGCTCCTCGAGCTCGGGTACGTCGAGCCGGCGGTAGTCCACGCCCGTGGCGACGACCACACTGCGCCCACGCACGACGCTGCCGTCGGACAGAGTCACCGTCCGCAGATCACCGTCCACGCCGAGACCGTCGACCTGCCGCATGAAGGAGTACTCGGTGCCGAAGCTCCACGCCTGCTGGAACGAGCGGGCAGCGAGGTGGGCTCCGCTCACCCCGCGCGAGAAGCCGGGGTAGTTGCGGATCAGCGAGCTGGTGCCTGCCTGGCCACCGACGGCCTGCTGCTCCACGACCAGCGTCGACAGTCCTTCGGAGGAGGCATAGACCGCGGCGGCGAGTCCGGAGGGCCCGGCGCCGACGACCACGACGTCGTACAGGCTGTCGGCCGGCAGCGGCGCCATCAGCCCGAACGCGTCGCCGATCTCGAGGTCGGTCGGGTTCACCAGCACGGTCGGGGGCGAGGTGAACGACAGCACCACCACCGGCAGGTCGGGGTCGTCCAGGCCGAGACCGGCGATGATCCGGTCGGTGGCTTCGGTGCCAACCGGGTGGAAGGCGACCGGGATGTGGTTTCGCCCGAAGGAATCTCGCAGCGAGTGGGTGCGCTCGTCGCGCTGCTCGCCGATCAGCCGGACGGCGGAGAACCCCACCCCCTGGGTGAGGTGCCAGTCGTCCAGCGCGTCGGTGACCGCGCCGTGGAACTCCTCGTCGCGCGGCCGTTCCGGTCGGACCAGCAGCAGCTCGGCGTGCCCGTGGCCGATCGCGGCGAAGACGGTCGGCGCGCTCGCGAAGTCGCCCCAGGTGACGCACACCGCGCGCTTGGCCGCCGGCTGCAGGCTGTAGGCGCGGCGGAGGAACTCCAGGCCACCCCGGTCGTCGGGTCCGTAGTAGCCGAGCACCAGCGCGACCGTGCGCTCCCACCGGCGCAGCCCCTCGAGCACGGCGCGGGCGTGCTGGTAGTCGGCGCAGACCACGACCTCGTAGTCCGCGCCGTACCGCCGGCGCAGCTCCGACCCCAGGACCTCTCGCGAGGTCGGATCGGTGGTGGCCAGCAGCAGTACCGGAGCCGTCACGTCCACGGCCGCACCCTCCCTGGCGAACCCTGAATGAGCGACAAACTACCCGCGCTCGAGCCAACCGGCGAGGGGTTATCGACGTCGGAGGCTCACCCCGGCAGATGCGTGCGGGGCGGCATCCGAGGGCCGAGCCGCGGTCGGTGCAGCCCGGCCAGGCCGACCAGCGCCTGCACCCGGTACCGGTGCGGGCGGTAGGCCTCCAGGAACTCTGCGAGCTCGTCGTCGTCGAACGCGGTGCCCGTCAGCGCCCAGCCGATGTCCTTCGAGACGTGGTAGTCGCCGAACGAGACGGCGTCCGCGTCGCCGAACGCCCGCTGCTGGACCTCCGCGCTGGTCCACACCCCGATGCCGGGGAGCGACCGGAGCGCCCGGCCCGCCTCCGCAGGCGGGAGGGCCGCGGTCCGCTCGACCGCGTGGGCGACCCGGGCAGCGGTGACGACGGTCTTGGAGCGAGCCGGGTCGACATGCAGCTTGAGCCACTCCCAGGACGGGATGGTTCGCAGCGTCTCCTCGTCCGGTTGCACCCACACGCCCAGGTCGTGCCCGGGGCCGGGCGCCCGGTTGCCCCAGCGGTGCACCAGGTTCCGGAATCCGGCGAACGCCTCCTGACCCGTCACCTTCTGCTCGATGATCGACGGCACCAGCGCCTCCATCACCAGTCCGGTGCGCCCGATCCGCCAGTGCCGATGGTGCCGCCAGACGTCGGCGAGGATCTGGTGCTTCGGCTCGAAGCCGCTGGGGTCGTCGTCGGCCCCCAGCAGCGCAGGCACCGACTCCAGCGCCCAGTCGGAGCCCTCGCCCCACGCGGCGGCGTAGACGCGACCTTCGCGCGGCCGGGTCTCGACCATCAGCGTGGCCACGCCCTCAGGAGTCCGGATCCCGCGCCAGTGCCGGCCCTGGAAGTCGACCTTGTACGTCGGGTCGGAGCCGCCCCGCCGTTGCTGGCCCATGATCTCGTTGACCGGTACCGGCCAGTGAGGAACCCACAGCCGCGTGTTGCGGCTGGACTCGGGATCGGGGGGCGAGGTCACGCGCCGAGCGTAGGCCAGCCGACGCAGCGACACGTGCAATCCACCCGGGCGGGCGGTACTAAGTTGGGCGCGTGCCCGACTCCACTCCTGATTCCGGCCCTGATTCCCGTCGCGACCTCGAGCCCGGGATCGAGACCGACTTCCGGCAGCAGATGTCCTACGGCGACTACCTGTGCCTCGACCGGCTGCTGTCGGCGCAGCGGCCCCAGAGCGACCCGCCACAGCACGACGAGCTGCTCTTCATCATCCAGCACCAGACGTCCGAGCTCTGGCTCAAGCTGCTGGTCCACGAGCTGCGCTCCGCTCGTTCGCTGCTCGCCGCCGACGACCTCGCGCCCGCGCTGAAGCGGCTGGCCCGGGTCAAGCACGTGCAGCGCGTGCTCACCGACCAGTGGTCGGTGCTCGCCACCCTCACCCCGAGCGAGTACGCCGAGATCCGGCCGTTCCTCGCGACGTCGTCCGGCTTCCAGTCGGCGCAGTACCGCGAGGTGGAGTTCCTGCTCGGCAACAAGGACGCCGAGATGGTGCGCGTGCACGCCCACGACCCCGCGGAACAGGCCGAGCTCAAGCAGCTCCTCGACGAGCCGTCTCTGTACGACGAGTTCCTGCGCTACCTCGCCCGCGAGGGGTACGCCGTACCGGCCGGCCTGCTCGACCGGGACTGGTCCCGACGCCACACGTCCCACCCCGGGCTCGTCGACGTCTTCGCGACGGTCTACGCCACGCCGCACGAGCACTGGGGCGTCTACGAGACCTGCGAGGAGCTCGTCGACATCGAGGACGCGTTCCAGGAGTGGCGGTTCCGGCACCTGCAGGTCGTGCAACGCACGATCGGCCACAAGACCGGCACCGGCGGCTCGTCCGGCGTCGACTTCCTGCGGCGCGCCCTCGACCTCACCTTCTTCCCGGAGCTCTACGAGGTGCGGACCCGGATCGGGGGCTGAGCGTGCTGATCGCCGAGCTGGTCGAGACGTCGACGGCGGTCGCCGCGACCCGGTCGCGGAAGGCGAAGAAGGCGGCCCTCGCGGCCACGCTCGCCCGGGCCGAGCGCGACGAGCTGCCGCTGGTCACGTCCTACCTCGCCGGCTCGCTGCTGCAGCGACGTACCGGCCTCGGGTGGCGGGGGCTGCAGACGATGCCGGAGCCGGCGTCGGCCACGCCCTCCCTGACCGTGCGCGAGGTCCACGAGGCGTTCGACCACCTGGCGGGCCTGGCGGGTTCGGGATCCCAGCAGGCGCGGGCACAGGCCGTGGCCGAGCTGTTCGGCCGGGCGACCGCCGACGAGCAGCGCTGGCTGCGCGGGCTGGTGACCGGCGAGGTCCGGCAGGGCGCGCTCGACGCGCTCGTCCAGGAGGCGCTGGCGGCGGCGGCCGAGGTGCCGCTGACGGCCGTCCGCCGGGCCGCGATGCTGGCCGGCTCGACGGTGGCGATCGCGGTGGCGGCGTTCGAGGGCGAGGACGCCCTGGCGGAGTTCGGGCTGGAGGTGGGCCGGCCGGTGTCGCCGATGCTCGCGTCCAGCGCGCCCGACCTCGAGGCAGCGATGGCGAAGGCGGGGCCGGACGGCGCCACGGTGTCGGTCGACACCAAGCTCGACGGGATCCGGATCCAGGTCCATCGCTCCGGCGACGACGTGGTCATCGCGACCCGCAGCCTCGACGACATCACGCACCGGCTCCCCGAGGTGGTCGCACTGGCGCGGTCGCTCCCGGCCACCGACTTCGTGCTCGACGGCGAAGCGCTCGCCCTCGACGACCACGGCCGGCCGCGGCCCTTCCAGGAGACCGCGTCACGCACCGCGATGGACGCTGGTGTAGCCGTCACGGCGTACTTCTTCGACCTGCTGCGGCTCGACGGCCGTGACCTGCTCGACGCACCCGGCGCCGATCGGCACGCAGCCCTCACCGGGCTGGTGCCACCGGAGTCGCTGGTTCCGCGCGTCGTGACCGACGACCTCGAGACGGCTCAGAAGTTCACCGACGCCGCCCTCGCCGCCGGTCACGAGGGCGTGGTCGTCAAGAGCCTCGCCGCGCCGTACGCCGCCGGCCGGCGCGGTGCGACGTGGGTGAAGGTCAAGCCGGTCCATACCCTCGACCTGGTCGTGCTCGCCGTCGAGTGGGGCTCCGGCCGCCGGAAGGGCTGGCTGTCCAACATCCACCTCGGGGCCCGCGATCCCGACGGTGAAGGCTTCGTGATGCTGGGCAAGACGTTCAAGGGCATGACCGACGAGATGCTGGCATGGCAGACCTCAAGGGATTCCGACGAGTTGGCTTGGCAGACCAAGCGCTTCCTCGAAGGCTCGGCGCACGTCAGTGGTCTACCTCCGGCCCGGAGCAAGTCGTCGAGATCGCCTTTGATGGAGCTGCAGCGATCAAGACGCTACCCGGGGGGCGTGGCCCTGCGCTTCGCACGAGTCGTGCGCTACCGCGACGACAAGGCCCCTAGCGAAGCGGACACGATCGAAACCTGTCGCTCGATGTTGAACGGCACGTAGCGGCTCAAGTCTTCGGACGCGACCTCGGCCGCTTCGGCAGGTGGCGCCGACTCCGAGGTACTCAAGCACTAGAGCCATGAGCGCTTGGGAATTGCCGCTCGCGCTTCGACCGTGCGCTTATTACACTTGTGTGATCCAGGTAGCACAGGAGGAGCCGTGGCAGAAACACTGCCGTACATGAACTCGACCGGTTTGGTCTCCAAGATTCTCGACAAGATCAAGGAGGCGAAGACCCCGGAGCGGTTCTCACAGGACTTCCTGGGCACCGTGCTCGGCTACTCGAGCGGGAGTGCCAAGCCGTTCATCTCGTTGGCGAAGCGGATCGGTCTGATCAACTCCGACGGCACTCCGTCCCCCCTGTATCACCGCTTCCGTGGAAGCGAGGACGAGTCCAAGGCGGCCATGGCCGAGGCGATCCGGAAGGGCTACGCACCTCTGTACAAGCGGAACGAGTACGCCCACGACCTTGACAAGAAGAAGCTCGAAGGGCTGATCCGGGAGATCACCGGTATGGAGGAGGGCAGCAGCGTCCTCCGCGCCATCACGGGCACGTTTGAGGCTCTCAAGAAGTACGCCGACTTCGACGCCCCGGCGGGCACAGGCTCAGGTTCCGGGGATACCGGCGACAACGTTGCAGACGACAGCGTCGGGGGTGGCAACGGAACCGGCGGCGGTGACGGTGGCCCGGACGGCCTGCCGATGCGATTCGGCTACACGATCAACATCAACCTGCCCGACACCAACGACATCGCGGTCTTCAACGCCATCTTCAAGAGCATGAAAGAACACCTTCTGTGACCAACTCCCCCGAACGCCTCCAGTTGATGCATGTCTCGCGCCAACTACTTCGGGCCGACCTCCAGGACGTCGAGAGCCGTTTCGATCTTGACCCGATCTCGCCGCTGGTCGAACGGACTACCCAGGAGGAGGGCTACTACCTCCAATTCTCGGCGGAGACGCGCCGTCAGGCACAAGAGATGGCGCAGTACTACCGCATCTTCTACTGCCTCGAGAACTTCATCCGTGACCTCGTCGAGTCACAGATGGAGGAGGCGCACGGCGAGAACTGGTGGGACGAGCACGTCCTCGACAACATCAAGTCGGCGGTGAAGGCCAACAAGCAGCGGGAGCAGGACAACGGCGTCACCCTCCGTTCCGCGCATCCAGTCGACTACACGACCTTCGGCGAACTCAGTGAGATCATCAAGAGCAACTGGGACATCTTCGGAGCCACCTTCAGCACGAAGCGGGGGGTCGAGAAGGTCATGGCGGCCCTCAACCTCCTCCGCGGGCCGATTGCACACTGCACCGTCCTTGCCGAGGACGAGGTGACCCGTTTGCACATCACCGTTCGGGATTTCTACCGACTGATGGAGTAGTCGGACCCGAGATCGCACGCACGCCGTGAGCGGACGCGACACATTCAGTAACCCGCGATGGTGCAAGACGTTCAAGGGCATGACCGACGAGATGCTCGCCTGGCAGACCGAGCGGTTCACCGAGCTCGCGACCACGCCGGCCGACGGCTCGGCGTACGTCGTGGAGGTCCGGCCCGAGCAGGTGGTCGAGATCGCCTTCGACGGGCTGCAGCGGTCGACCCGCTATCCCGGCGGCCTGGCGCTGCGGTTCGCCCGGGTCGTGCGCTACCGCGACGACAAGACCGCAGCGGAAGCAGACACGATCGAGACCGTTCGGTCGATGGCTCGCTGAGGAACTTTGTCACAGGCGTGCAACACGGTGTTGCACTAATCTGGAGCCCATGTCCAAGGCGCCGGAGACCGACGGCCGGCGGACGGCTGCGGCCGCGCGCCGGCGCAAGCGCGAGGCGGAGATCATCAGCGCCGCGCGGCGGCTGTTCGACCAGAACGGCGTCCGGGACGCACAGGTCGACCAGGTCGCGCAGGCGGTCGGGATCAACCGCGCGATCGTCTACCGGCACTTCACCGGCAAGGAGGAGCTGTTCGCCCTCACGCTGGTCGAGTACCTCGACGAGCTGCGCGAGTCACTCGTCGCGGCCGACGCAGCCGGCGGCTCGCCGAGCGACCGGCTGGGCCGGATCACCGAGGCGTTCGTCGACTACGGCCTGAGTCACCCGGCCTTCGTCGACGTCGCCCAGACCCTGATGCGCCGTACCGGTCCCGAGCTGCTCGAGGAGATGTCGGAGTCGGCCGTGTTCCGGCTCGGCCGCGCGATCTCGAACTGCCTCGCGGTGCTCGAGCACACGCTCCAGGCCGGGAACGAGGGCGGCGACTTCACGGTCAAGGACCCGACGCTGCTGGCCAACCTGCTCTACGCGAGCGGCCTCGGCGCGCTGCAGCTCGCCCGCGTCGGGATCCTCGTCAAGGAGTCCTCCCCCGGCGTCCCCGCCGTCGGCGAGATCTCCCACGACCAGGTACGCCGCCACCTCGTCACCAGCGCCCTGGCCCTCGCCACCCGCTGACGCCGAGTCGTGCCCTATTCGTTCCGACACGTGTCCCGTGCGGGTCGAGTCGTGTCCCATTCAAGTGGATTTCGGCATAAGCCACGACTCGATCTGAACAAGGCACGACTCGACGCGCATGAGGCACGACTCGGCGGATGGGTCACTTCTCGAGGATGGCGACGACGCCCTGGCCGCCGGCGGCGCAGATGGAGATCAGGCCGCGGCCGCTCTGCCCACCAGTACTGGCGGCCTGGTCGAGCAGCTTGGCGAGCGTCGCCACGATCCGGCCACCGGTCGCGGCGAACGGGTGGCCCGCCGCCAGCGAGGAGCCGTTGACGTTGAGCCGGGCACGGTCGATCGACCCCAGGGGAGCGTCGAGGCCGAGCCGCTCCTTGCAGAAGATCGGGTCCTCCCACGCCTTGAGCGTCGAGAGCACCTGCGACGCGAACGCCTCGTGGATCTCGTAGTAGTCGAAGTCCTGGAGCGAGAGGCCCTCACGGTGAAGCATCCGCGCCACGGCGTACGCCGGAGCCATCAGCAGCCCCTCGGCGCCGTGCACGTAGTCGACGGCCGCGGTCTCGTACGCCGTGAGGTACGCGAGCACCGGGAGCCCCCGCTCCTCGGCCCACTCCTCGGAGGCGAGCAGCACGACGGAGGCGCCGTCGGTCAAGGGCGTCGAGTTGCCGGCCGTCATGGTCGCGGCCTCGCCCTTGCCGAAGACCGGCTTGAGCTTCGCCAGCTTCTCGACCGACGAGTCCGGGCGCAGGTTGTTGTCGCGCTCGAGCCCGCGGAACGGCGTGATCTGGTCCTCGAGGAACCCGGCGTCGTACGCCGCAGCGAGCCGCTGGTGGGACGTGGCGGCGAGCTCGTCCTGCTCCTGGCGCCCGATCTGCCACTCCAGGGCCGTGAGCGCCGCGTGCTCGCCCATCGACAGCTTGGTGCGCGGCTCGCCGTTCTGCGGGATCTCCAGCCCGATGTCAGTGGGCCGGATCGCACCGAGCGCCTTGAGCCGGCCGACGTTGTCACGCGCCGCGTTGACCTTCATCAGCTTCTTGCGGAGCTTGTCGCTGATCGCGACCGGGGCGTCGGAGGTGGTGTCGGCGCCGCCCGCGATGCCGACCTCGATCTGGCCGAGCGCGATCTTGTTGGCGATCTGGATCGCCGCCTGGAGGCCGGTGCCGCAGGCCTGCTGGATGTCGGTGGCGGGCGTCTCGGCGGACAGCTTGGAGCCGAGCACCGCCTCGCGCGTGAGGTTGAAGTCGCGGGCGTGCTTGAGCACGGCCCCGGCGACGACCTCGCCGAGCCGTTCGCCCTCCAGCCCGTAGCGCGTGACCAGACCGTCGATCGCGGCGGTGAGCATCTCCTGGTTGGAGGCGTCGGCGTAGGCGGTGTTGGAACGGGCGAACGGAAGTCCGGTTGCCGCCGATGACGGCGACCCGACGAGTCTTGGTCTGCATGCCACCCATTCTGACCCGCGAGTAGCCTCAGCCGAAACGGACTGAGTCGCACGTCACGAAATGTGGACGTCGCGTGACACAGGGAGTTACAACTTCGTCATGAGCGATCGCTACCAAGGCTTCGTGAGCACCCCCGTCGGCCAGCTGCTGGTGAAGAACCTCGGGCTGCCGAACCCCACTCCGCTGAAGCGGTACGAGCCCGGCGACCCCCTGGTCGACGGCACCGTGGTCGTCGGCGGCACCGGCCGGCTCGCCGAGTCGCTGCCCGGGCTGCTCGACCAGCTCGGGATCGCGAGCACGACCACCCCCGACGCTGCCGAGAAGTACGCCGGCCTCGTCTTCGACGCGACCGGCCTCACCGACGCCGGGCAGCTCGGCGCCCTCCGCGACTTCTTCACCCCGCTGCTCCGCAGCCTGCAGACCTGCCCGCGCGTGGTGGTCCTCGGCACGCCACCGGAGCTCGTGAAGGGCGGCGATGCGGGTTGCGCAGCGAGCGCTCGAGGGGTTCACCCGGTCACTCGGCAAGGAGGTCGGACGCGGCGGGACGGCGCAGCTCGTCTACGTCGCCGACGGGGCCGAGGACGCCGTGTCCTCGACCCTGGCCTTCCTGCTCTCCCCCAAGTCCGCCTACGTGTCCGGCCAGGTCGTGCGGATCGGGACCCACACGAGCAGCGCCGAGGACGTCGACGACCCCGAGCAGCCGCTCGCCGGCCGGGTCGCCCTCGTGACCGGCGCCAGCCGTGGCATCGGAGAGCAGATCGCGCGCGTGCTCCACCGCGACGGCGCCACCGTCGTCGGCCTCGACGTCCCGCAGGCGGCCAGCGAGCTGCAGGCCCTGATGCGCGAGCTCGACGGCGACCACCTGACCCTCGACATCACGGCCAAGGACGCGCCACAGCGGATCGCCCGGCACCTGTCGGAGAAGCACGGCGGGGTCGACGTCGTCGTGCACAACGCCGGCATCACCAAGGACAAGAAGCTCGCCAACATGGACGACGCCCGGTGGAGCGCCGTCCTGAACGTCAACCTCGTCGCGCCGGAGCGGATCAGCCGCGAGCTGCTCGACCAGGGCGTGATCCGCGACAACGGCCGGATCGTCGGCGTCGCGTCGATCGCGGGGATCGCCGGAAACGTCGGGCAGACGAACTACGCCGCCTCCAAGGCCGGCGTGATCGGCCTGGTCGACTCCCTCGCCGACGAGCTGAAGAACGGGATCACGGTCAACGCGGTCGCGCCGGGCTTCATCATCACCCAGATGACGGCGGCGGTGCCGTTCGCGACCCGCGAGGTCGGGCAACGGCTCAACGCGATGTCGCAAGGCGGGCTCCCGGTCGACGTCGCCGAGACGATCGCGTGGTACGCCGACCCCCGCTCCACCGCCGTCAACGGCAACGTGGTCCGGGTCTGCGGCCAGATGATGCTGGGTGCCTGATGCCGGTCCCGACCATCCTCAAGGCGGCACTCCCGTCGATCCCCGTCGTCAACCAGCTCCCCGGCATCCGCAAGGACCCGGGGGCCGACCCGAGCATGCTGACGTTCACCCGGACCGGGCTCACGATCGAGCGGAGCCACGCGGCGGCGTACGCGCGCGTCTGCGGCTTCGAGCCCCGTGACACCGTGCCGCTTCCCTACCCGCACGTCCTGGCCTTCCCGCTCCACATGGAGGCGCTGACCAGCCGGCAGTTCCCGTTCCCGGCGATCGGCACCCTCCACCTCGAGAACACGATCAGCAGTCACCGGCCGCTCCGGCCGGGCGAGGTCATCGATGTGGCGGTCAGGGTGTCGGCGACTCGGGCGCACGCGAAGGGCACGGTGGTCGACTTCCTGGCAGAGGTCCGGACCGGCGACGAAGTGGTCTGGGAGTCGACGTCGACGTACCTGCGACGGGGCCGTGGCGACGACGCCGCGGCCGGCGGGCCGATGTTCGAGCGCACGCCCGACCCGACCGTCCAGTGGCGGCTGCCCGGCGACCTCGGACGGCGGTACGCCGCGGTCTCCGGCGACCGCAACCCGATCCACCTGCACCCGGTGACCGCGAAGGCGCTCGGCTTCCCGCGGCAGATCGCGCACGGCATGTGGAGCCTGGCGCGCTGCGTGGCGGCGCTGGAGAACCGGCTCCCGGACGCGGTCACGGTCGGGGTCGCCTTCAAGAAGCCGATCCTGCTGCCGGGCACGGTCGGGTTCGGCCACGACCCCACCCCGGACGGGCAGGCCTTCGGGCTGACCAGTCCGAAGGATGGTGCGCCCCACCTGGTGGGGCGAGCGAGCCGCGGCTAGCGGCCAGCCGCGTCCCAGAGCCGCTGCTCGGCCGCATCGTCCATCCCGGTGCCGGCGCGCGTCGTCGCGGGGTCGGGCGTGCCCTCCCGCTCCAGCCAGGCCCAGGTGTCGACCACCGTCTCGCTCGCCGGCCGGCACACCAGCCCCGCGGCGTACGCCGCGGAGACGTCGCAGTCGTGGAGAGCCGCCAGCTCGCCGCTCGGTGGGGTCCAGATCGGAAGCTCGGTCCATGCGGCCACGCCGGACGCCTCGACCACCTCGGGCGAGAGCCACACCAGCTCGGCGTCGGACCCGGTCACCCGGACGCATTCCTCGAGGACCTCGCCGATCGTGGTGTGGCCCGGCACGCTCACGGTGTTGAACGCACCGGTCGGCCGGTGGTCGATCACCCAGGACGCCAGGTCGCGTGCGTCGATCAGCTGCAGCGGCCGGTCGGGCGGGCCGGGTACCGGCACCCGGCCACCGCGGGCGATCCGCGTGAGCCAGAAGGGCAGCCGCCCGACGTTCTCGTAGGGGCCGAGGATCAGACCCGCGCGCAGGAAGCCCGACGGACCCTCGAACTCCTCCTCCACCGCGAGCTCCGCCACCCCGCTTCGCGGCGGCGTAGTCGACGGGGTCGGTGGAGGCGGGGTCGGCCTCGACCACGGCGGCCGACTCGTCCAAGCCGTGCGGCGGCGGCCACTCGTACACGGACCGGGACGAGACATAGCCGTAGTAGCCCGCCCGGTGCGACAGCAGTCGCGCGCTGTCACGGACCGCCACCGGTGCGTGCGACCACGTGTCCACCACCGCGTCGAACTCGTCGTCGCCGAGCGCCGCCGCCACCGCGGCCGGGTCGAGTCGGTCGGCACGGCGGGCGTCCACGTCGGGTGACGTCACACCGCTGACGCCGCGGTTCAGGGTGACGACGTCGTGCCCGCGCTCCAGCGCGGTCTCGACGACCGCCCGGCCGACGTGGTGGGTTCCTCCGAGCACCAGCAGCTTCATGCCGGTCATGCTCGCCGTCGGCGGCCATCGCTGGGAAGCGCGTTCGCCAGCGGCAGAACCGGCTGATCCGGACCGTGGGTCAGCGCGGGTTCCCGAACACCGTCTGCGTGACGGTCGCCCGGGCCGCGGTCGGCCGTGTGGCACGGCGCTGCGAGAACGCCGCGATCGTCGGGCTCCAGACACCGACGTCCGTGCGGCCGTTGCCGTCCCAGTCACCGGTCACGGGCAGGTCACCGGCCACGCCGAACGGCACCTGGGCGGTCCAGCTCAGGCCGTCGACATCGACGATCCGCAGCGTGAAGGTCGCCGTCGCCTGGTCGTAGACGCCGAGGTCCGTGCGGCCGTCGCCGTCCCAGTCCCCGGTGACGGGGAGGTCGTCCGGGTCTCCCAGCGCGACCCTGGTCCGGCTGCCGTCGGCTGCGCGCAGCACGAAGACGCCCGTGGCCGACCGGCGGACGCCGACCTCCCAGCGGCCGTCGCCGTCCCAGTCCCCGGCGAGCGGCAGGTCGCGTGGGCGTCCCAGCTTGACCCGCGTGACGCCGGCGGGCGTCTTCAGCCGGAGCAGCGAGCGTGCCGGGACCCGCACGCCCGGGTTCGCCTTCCCGTCGCCGTCCCAGTCCCCGACGACGGGCTGGTCGGTCCCGTTGCCGAACGTGATCTCCAGCGGTGCCTGGCCGGTGCGCTGGACGACGAACCGACCCCGCTGCTCGCGGCGGAACACCGCGACCTCGGCCCCGGGGCCGTCCACGAAGTCGCCCGCGAGCGGGACGTCGACGCAGTTCTGCGAGACGAGGGTGGAGCCGAACGTGAAGGCCGTGCCGGCGAAGTACGGCGGGAGCACGGTGTTGCCGCTGCGCTCCTCGAAGTGCAGGTGGGCGCCGAACGAGTTGCCGGTGTTGCCCACGGTGCCGAGCTGCGCGGCCTGGTCGACGGTCTGGCCGAGGGCGACCGTGACCTGGTCGAGGTGGGCATAGGTAGTGCGCTCGCCATTCGCGTGCTCGAGCATGACCCAGTGCCCGTAGCCGCTGCTGCTCCTGGGCTCGGCCCGCACCACCTCGCCGGGGGCGGCCGCGACAACCGGGTCGCCGGCGTCGTCGGTCCGGTTCCAGTCGATCGACCACCGGCTCGGGCTGTGGCTCGCACGGGTCGTCCCGGTCCACGCCTGGCCGCACGGGAACGGCATCTGGAACCGGGTCTCCGGGGCGGCCGTGGCGCGGGCGTCTCGGAGGTCGCGGACGTCGCGGACGTCGCCGGCGGCGGCCGGGCCGGCCACGCTCATACCGGCCAGCAGCGCGCCCGCCGTCAGGCACGGCAGGATCACACGAGTCACGACAGTCACAGCAACCTCACAGGGGCTCAGGCGCCACAGGGACGCGACCACCGTACGAGCGGTTGCGGCAGGCTGTCCGGACAGTTCGAGAACTACAGCTGTGTGATTGAGCGAGCGACCGCGGCCGTCGGTCAGCGTTCGCGCAAGGGGCGGATCAGCCCCTCCTGCGCGGCGCTCGCCACCAGCCGGCCGTCGGGCGTGAACACCCGCGCCCAGGCCAGGCCCCGGGCGCCGTGGGCGACCGGTGACTGCATGTCGTAGAGCCACCAGTCGTCGGCCCGGAAAGGCTGGTGGAACCACAGCGTGTGGTCGAGCGAGGCCATCTGGACGTCGGTCGGGGTGACGTCGTGCGCGGCGAGGCTGGCGCCGAGCAGCCCGATGTCGCTGGCGTAGGTGAACGCCGCGAGGTGGATCTGCGGCTCGTCGCCGAGCCCGTCGCCGACCCGGATCCACATCCGGGCCCGGGAGGGGTGGTCGCCGTCGTCCGGCAGGTTGTAGCGGGAGTGACCGACGTAGCGGGCCTCCAGCGAGGCCCACTCCTTGGCGAGCGCGTCCGACTCGCGGTTGCCGCTGCGGCGCATCAGGTCGGCCATGTCGAGGCCCTGTTCCGGCTCGGGCACCTCGGGCATCCGGTCCTGGTGCTCGAGCCCCTCCTCCGCACGGTGGAAGCTGGCGGTCTGGAAGTAGATCGGGCGCCCGTGCTGGCGCGCCACGACCCGCCGGGTCGCGAACGAGCGCCCGTCGCGGAGCTGCTCGACGTCGTACACGATCGGGACCGCGGTGTCGCCGGGCAGCAGGAAGTAGGAGTGCAGCGAATGCACACCGAACTCGGGGGCGACGGTGCGGATGCCGGCGACGAGCGCCTGGGCGGCCACCTGGCCGCCGAACACGCGCTGCCGGTCGGTGTCGGGCTGCCGGCCGCGGAACAGGGTGGTGTCGATCCGCTCCAGGTCCAACAGCTCGACCAGGGACGCCGCCGAGACGGTCACCGGGTCTCCCCCGGCTCGCCCGGTTGGTCCGGGTCGGGGCCATCGAGTCCCGCGAGGAACTGCTCGAACTGCTGCCCGATCTCCTCGCCCGTGGGCAGCGGCTGGTCGCCGGCGAGCAGGCTGGAGCCGGAGCTCTCGGCACGCGCGAACGCGTCGTACTGCTGCTCGAGCGCGGTGACGACGTCGCCGACCTCCTCGTTGGCCGAGAGGTAGCGGGCGATCTCCGCCTCCCGGTCCTCCGCCTCGGCCTGGAGCCCAGTCATGTCGACGGTCAGCCACGCGGCGCGCTCGACCTGAGCGAGCAGCGCGATCGAGGCGGCGGGGTACTCCAGCTGCGCCAGGTAGTGGGGGATGTGGGCGACGAAGCCCATCGCGTCGTGGCCCCACTCCCCCAGCCGCAGTTCCAGGAGCGCCTGCGCAGACGACGGGATCCGGAGCTCGCCGCGCCACGGGCTCTCGCCGGTGAGCAGCTCGGCGTTGTTGGCGTGGTGCGTGATCGCGATCGGGCGGGTGTGCGGCACCGCCATCGGCACCGACCCCATCGAGACCACTCGGGTGACCCCGAACCTTTCGACCACCTGCCGCACCGCGTCTGTGAACGCCTCCCAGCGGTTGTCCGGCTCAGGCCCGTGGAGCAGCAGGTACGGCGTGCCGCCGGTGTCGTGCACCAGGCGCACGACCAGCCGGGGCGCGTCGTAGGCCTCGTAGTGGTCGCGCACGAAGGACATCGGGGGCCGGCGGGCGCGGTAGTCGTGGAACTGGTCGACGTCGAACGTCGCGACGACCCGGGCCTCGGTCAGGTCGACCAGGTGCTGGGCCGCGCGCGCAGCCGCGCTGCCCGCGTCGAGGAACCCGTCGAGGGCCATCACCAGCGGCAGCCGGTCTGCCCCCGCGAGCTCCGGCACCTCGTCGACGATGTGCACCAGGGGTTCCCTCGCCATGCCGTGAGCCTACGGGGCGCCGCCGAGCCGCCGACGTCCCGTCCGGCTCACTCGAAGGTGTCGTCGATCAGGTCGCCCGAGCGCTGCGCGAGCTCGTCGGTGGAGACACCCCACCGCTTCTCCAGCGCCCTCGAGAGGGCCCGCTCGTCGGACTTGCGGTGCCGCCGGGCGAGCTCGAGCACCTCCCACGGCGTCCCGTCGCCGTGCTCCTCCTCCAGCCACCGCAGCGCGAACCACGCGATGCCGTAGGCGCGGCCGGGGTCGGTACCGCGGAACGCCGCGTCCGCGGGCATCGCCTGGATGCCCCGCTCGGCGGCGTTGACTGCCGAGGTCGCGATCCGGAACGAGACCTGTCCATCCCACGAGCTCCACTCCGCCATCCCCTCGGAGACCCACAGCGGCAGGGCGCGGTCGCGCTCACCGATCGCGACGTGGGCGAACTCGTGGCGGAGCAGGGTCCGCAGTGCGTCGTCCGACTCGTCGAGCATCTGGGGTACGACGAGCACCCGCCGCCCGACCGGCTTGCCCGCCAGGTTGTCGACCTCGACGGCGATGCCGCCGAGCCGCTTGATCTGCTCGACCTGATAGCCCTCGTCGCGCAGGGGGGTGATCGACGACGGCGCGAGCACGACGACCCGGTCGTGCCAGTCGAACGGCACCTGGTCGCGCGTCGCGGTGAGCGCCTCCTCGGCCAGCCGCACGAGCCGGTCGGCCTGCTCCTCGGAGGCGCCGTCCAGCAGCAGGACCACGTCATCGGTGACGCGGACCCGGGCGTCCGCCATCGTCCACGGGGCGCTCATCACCTGGGACTTGGCGAACCGGTCGCGCGCGACCCGCCACCCGCGGCCGGCGCGCACCAGCTCGAGAACGTGGCTCGCCGCGACCGGCTTCAGGTCGAAGCCACGCAGCCGCACCGTCATCTGGAGCGAGACCTCGGTGACCTCGGTGTGGGGCAGCAGCCGGATGCCCGACACGTCGTGCTCGACGTCGGCGACGGGGAGCCGGTCGAGGATGCCGAACCACGCCAGCTGGCCGTCGCGGTCGCGCCCGCCCACGGTTTCCGCGAAGATCGCTCGCCGGCCGTGCTCGATGGCGCGCTCGCGTCGGGCGAGCAACCGCTTCACGTCGCGTTCCGACGCCGCGATCGGGCCGGGATCCTGCTCCTGGGCGGGCTCGTCGGGCGGAGAGGAGGTGCACCCGGTCGCGACCAGGACGAGCGGCAGCAGCAGGCCCAGCAGCCTGACCCGGTGGACGGGTCCGGACGGCTCAGCTGGGTCGGTCGGCATCAACAGGAGAACGAGTCGCGGACCCCGCCGTTACGTCGGACGCGCCGGTCGAGACCTCCTCCACGATGCCGCGGGCCACGGTCTGGGCGTCGAGGCCGATCCGCTCCAGGATCACCGCGCGCTTCGCGTGGCCGAGGAACTCCTGCGGGATGCCGTGCAACCGGACCGGCGTGGCGACACCGGCCTCGTTGAGGGTCTGCAGCAGGGTCGCCCCGCAGCCACCCGCCACCCCGTTGTCCTCGAGGTGTACGACGAGCCGGTGCTCGCGCGCGAGGTCGACCAGCGCGGGGTCGACCGGCTTGACCCACCGGGGGTCGACGACAGTGACGCCGATCCCCTGGTCGACCAGTCGCTGCCCGACCTCGACCGCCGTGGTCGCCATCGCCCCGACGCCCACGATCAGCACGTCGCGGGTCCCGTCGCGCACCAGCACGTCGACACCACCGACCCGGTCGATCGCCTCGACGTCCTCGGGCGGGGGCCCCTTCGGGAACCGGACCACGGTGGGGGCGTCGGAGACGTCCAGCGCCTCACCCAGCTGCTCGCGCAGCCGGGTGGCGTCGCGAGGCGCGGCGAGCCGGAGCCCGGGCACCACCTGGAGCACCGACATGTCCCACATGCCGTTGTGGCTGGCGCCGTCGTCGCCGGTGACACCCGCGCGGTCGAGCACGAACGTGACTCCGCACCGGTGGAGGGCGCAGTCCATGAGGACCTGGTCGAACGCGCGGTTGAGGAACGTCGCGTAGACGGCGACCACCGGGTGCAGGCCGCCCATCGCGAGTCCTGCCGCGCTGGTCGCGGCGTGCTGCTCTGCGATCCCCACGTCGAAGGTCCGCTTGGGGAAACGGGCCTCGAAGTGGTGGAGCCCCACGGGGTGCATCATCGCGGCGGTGATCGCGACCACGTCGGGGCGGCGCTCGCCGATCCGCACCATCTCCTCGCCGAAGACATCGGTCCAGATCCCGCCGGTCGGGTGCTCCTCGCCGGTCTCGACGTCGAACGGCCGCGGCGAGTGGAACTGGTCGGCCACGTGCTGCTCGGCGGCGTCGTACCCGAAGCCCTTGCGGGTGAGGGCGTGGACGATGACCGGCCCGTTGAAGCGCTTGGCCTGCGTCAGTGCCTTCTCGACGGCGACCAGGTCGTGGCCGTCGACCGGTCCGACGTACTTCAGGCCGAGGTCCTCGAAGAGTCCCTGCGGAGCCAGCGCGTCCTTCATGCCCTTCTTCATGGCGTGGAGCACGTCGTACGCCGCCGGCCCGACGCCACGGACTGCGGTCAGTCGCCGCTTCACCTGGTCGAGGACCTGCTCGTAGCGCGGGTTGGTGCGCAGCGTGGCGAGCGCGGTCGCCAGGCCGCCGACGGTGGGCGTGTAGGAGCGCTCGTTGTCGTTGACAACGATCACCAGCCGGCTCTGCTGGGCGATCGCGATGTTGTTGAGCGCCTCCCAGGCCATCCCTCCGGTCAGCGCGCCGTCTCCGATCACGGCGACCACGTGCCGGTCCTCGCCACGCACCGTGTAGGCCTTGGCGAGCCCGTCGGCGTAGGACAGCGAGGTCGAGGCATGGGAGTTCTCGACGATGTCGTGCTCGGACTCGGCCTGGCTCGGATAGCCGCTGAGGCCACCTTCCTGACGCAGCTTCTCGAAGCCGGCCCTGCGGCCGGTGAGCAGCTTGTGCACATAGGTCTGATGGCCGGTGTCGAAGACGATCCGGTCCGTCGGGCTGTCGAACACCCGGTGGATCGCCATCGTCAGCTCGACCACGCCGAGGTTGGGGCCCAGGTGCCCACCGGTACGCGAGCAGGTCTGGACCAGGAAGTCACGGACCTCCGCCGCCAGCATCTCGAGCTCGGCGGACGTGAGGTCGCGCAGGTCGCGCGGCGTCGTGATCTGGTCCAGCAAGCCCATGATGGCCCAGCCTACAGACGGGTCGTGCCCAGCTCATACGCACGGCCCGTCCTCACCGGCGGCCCACGCGGCGTACCTCTCCGAGGCCAGGAATCCCGGCATCGTCGCCGCCGCGGCGGCGGTGAGGTCGAGCCCGCGGGCCCGTTCGGCGTCGACGAACACGATCCGGCGGCCCTCGTGGCACTCCACGTCCGCGTCGGAGAGGTCGCACCGCGCCGCGAAGAGGCGCACCACGTCGTCGGTCCCTGTGTGGGTGTGGAAGACCTCGAACTCACCCACAAGCTCCAGCTCGACTCCGAGGTCGGCCAGCCGCAGCCCGGTCTCCTCCTCGAGCTCGCGGTGGGCGCCGGCGAGGAAGTCCTCGCCGGGCTCGAGGTGGCCGCCGCAGAAGCCCCACTTCTCGGGGTCGATCGGGGCGTGCTCGTCGCGCTCCTGGAGCAGCACCCGGCCGGCCGGGTCGACCAGCACCACGCTGGCGAAGCGGATCATCGACCGGTGTACGGGATCTCGGTGCGCCACTCACTCGGGTCCTGCCCGGCGGCGGCGTGGAGGGCCTCGGCGACGCGGTCCGGCGTGAACGGGCCCTCGTCGGACAGGGTGCCGCGTACGGTGACCGACACCGCCCGGATGCCGTCGGGCTCGAGCGTCGCGTCGATGCTGTGCACGAGGTTGCGCAACCCCGCCTTCTGCACGCCGAGCGATGGAGCCCGGTACCACGGCTTGTCGGCCGCCATGCTGCCGGTCGCCGTGACCCGTCCGCCGTCGGACATGAATGGTCGGGCGGCCTGCAGGGCCGTGAGGAGGGCACCCACGCCCAGCCTGACGTCGGCGAGCAGGTGGTCGACGCTCAGCGTGAGCGGGTCCTCCTCGCGGAATGCGCTCGGGTTGAAGTGGAGCACGTCGATCCGACCGAACCGCTCACCGAGACCGGTCACCGCGGTGCGGGCCGCGGCGTCGTCGGTGATGTCGGCGACCGTGTGCGCCACCGCCGCGCCGCGTGACTCGAGGTCGGCCGCCAGCGTTGTCAGCTGCTCCTCGTCGATCCCGACGAGGCCGAGGTCGTGGCCGTCGTCGGCGTACCGCCGCGCGAGCGAGCCGCTCACTCCCGGCCCGGCGCCGACGATGACGATCACGGGTCTGCTCATGCCTCGGACGTTACAACCGGGCGACGTAGCGGCGGCCCCGCAGTGCCTCCTCGACCAGCCCGACCGCACGTCGCACGGCGAGCAGCCGGGCCTCCTCGAGCTGGAAGGTCTGGACGGCGGCGTCGACCACCGCCGGCTCGGCGACCTGACCGAGGTCGGCGCGGGCCTCGCTGAGCCCACGTCGGCAGGCGGCCTGGTTGGCCTCCACGTGCAGCACCGCGAACCGGGCCAGCACCACCACGTGACGGCGCAGCCCGCCGTAGCGCCGGTAGTCGGGCGGGCACAGGTCGAGCAGCCACGAAGCGGCGGTTCGCTCCCAGTCGGGGGCGTCGGGTGGGCGGACCTGCGGCGGCCATCCGGGCGGAACGAGCGGTCGCGTCATCCGTCCAGCGTAGTCGAACAGGTGTTCGAGCAACAGGCCGCGTCATGCCTGGTGGACTGGACCGTCTCCTTCTTGTCTAGGGGGAGGGGTGTCGAACATGGTGAGCTGCCCGAGTCGGGGTCATCATGCAGTGGTGACGCCAGAGGTCGCCGCCGAGGAGGACCTCGCACCGGAAGCCACGAGCGCGGGCCGCGCCCGTGCCCTGCTCCGGCGCGTGCTGTCCGGCCACGACCGTGAGGACGCACTCGACCCCGCGCAGCTCGCCATGAGCGAGATCGTCACGAACGCGCTGGTCCACGCCGGCACCCCGATGCGCCTGCGGATCCTGCTGGCACCGCACGGCCTCCGGGTCGAGCTGGCCGACGGCAGCCAGCGGATGCCGGCGCGTCGCGAGTTCGGGGCCGCGGCCGCCACCGGCCGCGGACTGCACCTGGTGGACGAGCTCGCCTCCCGGTGGGGCGCCTACCCGGCCGGCGAGGGCAAGGTCGTGTGGTTCGAGATCGGCGACGACGAGCGCGCCTGGGACGTGCCCGACGCCGGGGGGACCGCCGACTCCGCCATCGTGGTCGTCGACCTGCCGCACATGCCGCTGCTGATGCACCACGCGTGGCAGGAGCACGCGTCGAACCTGCTGCGCGAGCTGCTGCTGGTGCGGCTCGACGCCGACCTCAGTGCCCTGGAGGAGCACGCGAGCGCCAGCGACGCGTTGGGGCTGCTGGCCGCCCAGGTCCCCTCCCCCGACGTCGGCCTGGACCCGGACACCGTGATGTCGTCCGCCACCGGCCCGGAAGTCTCCGCGCCGCACCTGCAGCTGCTGGTGCCGCGGACCTCGGTCCCCAACTTCGCCGCGCTCGACGTCTTGCTCGACGAGGCCCTCCGCCTCGCCGAGCAGGGCGAGCTGATGTGGCCTCCCACCCAGCCGGAGATCCAGGCGATGCGGCGCTGGATCTGCCACCAGGTGGGCTCCCAGGCGGCCGGGGAGCCGTCGGTGGCGTGGTCGTCGTACTTCACCGCGCCCCGCCGCAGCCCCGACCACGACGACGTGGACTGGGATGCCGGCCCGGTGCGCGACTCGGCCGAGGCGGTCATGGCCGCCGACGACTCGAACCGGATCCTGGCGGTCAGCCGGTCGGCGCTCGACCTGCTCGGTTTCGACGAGCCCGGCGAGCTCGTCGGTCAGCGGCTGCTGTCGATCATCCCGGAGCGTTTCCACCAGGCGCACATCGCCGGCTTCACGCTCCACCTCGTCAGGGGCCGGCGCCCGCTGATCGGCCGCCGGGTCACGGTGCCGGCCCGGCGCCGCGACGGCTCCGAGGTGGAGGTCGGCATCCAGGTCGACGCGGAGCTGCTCCCGTCGGGCCGCAGCATCTTCACGGCCCGCTTCGACGTCTGACCCCTCAGTCGCCGAGCTGCTCGCGGACCTGGGCGAGCACCTCGCCACGCAGTCCCACCGCGTCGTGGCGCCAGAACGCGTCCGGGTAGACCAGTCGCCCGGTCACGCCCTGGTCATCGAGGACCGCAACCTGGAAGGCCGGTCCGGGGATCCGGTCGGAGGGCCGCAGGAAGCCCCGGGGCACGGCCGGCTCGAAGCCGTGCTCGGAGTAGAAGTCCGGGGAGCCCTCCAGGAAGACGTAGTGCTCCGAGCGCTGGCGGCCGGCATCGAGGGCCGCTGCCACCAGCCGGCCGCCGAGCCCGCGGCCCTGCCGCGCCCCCGCCACGCTGAGGGGGCTGAGGACCAGCACCTCGGCCAGCGACTCCTCCGCGTCGACCCAGCCGCGCGCAGGTCGGCGACGAGCGCGGCGACCGTTCCGTGGTCGGCGAAGGCGTCGAGCACGACGGCATCGATCCCGGGGTGGTCGAGCGGACCGGCGTCCCTGATCTCCATCCGTCCTATCCCGTCAGGAACGAGAAGCGCACTTCTCGCTCGTCGTTGTCGACGTTGAGGTCGACCAGGCAGACGCTCTGCCAGGTCCCGAGCGCGAGTCGGCCGCCGAGGACCGGCACGGAGGCGTACGGCGGGACCAGTGCGGGCATCACGTGGCTACGACCGTGCCCGGGAGTCCCGTGACGGTGCCGCCAGCGGTCGTCGGCCGGCAGCAGGTCGCCCAGCGCTGCCAGCAGGTCGTCGTCGCTGCCCGCACCGGTCTCGATGATCGCGATCCCGGCGGTGGCGTGCGGGACGAAGACGTGCAGCAGCCCGTCGCCGCGGTCTGCGACGTACGACGCGCAGTCCTGCGTCAGGTCGAGCACCCGCTCGGCGCCACCGGTGCGGTAGGTCCGGGTCTGTGAATCCACCCGACGATCGTGCCATTGCTGGTTGGGTGGGCAGGTGGACGTCTCCTCTCTCGGGTTCAGGACCGACTTGGCGCTGCTCAAGCTCGACGGCAGCGAGGTGACCGACCACGGCGACCACCTGACGGTGCGGACACCTGAAAACCCGTCGTACTACTGGGGCAACTTCGTGCTGATCGACGCTCCGCCCAGCAAGGAGGAGGTCGAGGAATGGCTCGCGGTGTGCCGCCGGGAGTTCCCCGACGCGAGGCATGCCGCGCTCGGCATCGACCGCCCGCACCGCGGGAGCCTGGTCTCGCTGCGGCAGGCGGGCTGGCGGGTGGACGTCGTGATGGTGATGTCGGCCACCGCGGTGCGCAGCCCGAGCCACCCGACGACCGCCGAGGTCCGGACGCTGGAGGGTGACGAAGACTGGGCACAGCAGGTCGAGCTGTCGCTCGCCGGCGAGACCGATCCGCACTTCACCCGCGAGTTCTCCTCGCGCAAGGACGCGTCGTACCGCCGGATGGTCGAGAGCGGCCACGGCCACTGGTGGGGAGCCTTCGTGGACGGGGTGCTCGCCGCCTCGCTCGGCATCATCCGTACCGGCGACGGGCTGGCCCGCTTCCAGCACGTCAAGACCCACCCCGACCATCGTCGGAAGGGCATGGCTGCCACCCTCGTGCACGCAGCGGCGACCGACCCGTTCATCCGGGTGGGCGCCCGCCGGCTCGTGATGGTGGCCGACCCGGACTACGACGCGATCCGGATCTACCGGTCGCTCGGGTTCTCCGACGGCGCGCCGCACGCGGAGGCGACGCTGCTACCGGACCTGTCGGACCTGTCGGACCTGTCGGAAGTCAGCGGCTGAGGTCGCCGAGCGCCTGCTCGACCCGCTCCACCTTGGCGGTGAGCTGGCCGTCGTACCCCGGCCGGATGTCGGCCTTGAGCACCAGCCCGACGCGGGGCGACGCCGCGGAGACCACCTCGACGGCCCGCTTCACGACGTCCATCACCTCGTCCCACTCGCCCTCGATGTTGGTGAACATGGCGTTGGTCTCGCACGGGAGGCCGGACTCGCGCACTACCCGGACGGCGCGCGCGACCGCCAAGCCGACTGACCCCGACTCGTCGACGGCGGTGGGGCTGATGCTGAAGGCGACGATCATGCGTCCAGCCTCGCAGACGACCCTTCGGCCACCCGAACGGGTGAAGTGTCACGGCCCCCGAGAAACAAGAGGTGCACGACACTCCCCCAAACGATCAACACGGTCCGACTGCCTTCGACAACACTGGGAGTCTCGACTTACCGTGCACCCAGCGACGTGGGATCGCCCGGGCCGAATCGGCTCGAAACAAATTGGGGGACTAGGAATATGCGGGTCAAGAGGATCTCCAGCGCCTTCGTCGCGCTGATGCTGGCTGTCGCTGTCGTCACCGTGCTCTCCGGCCCGGCCGAGGCAGCGGGCAAGAAGTGCCGGAACATCGCGCACCGCGCCATGTACGAGGGCACCGAGGAGCAGGTCCGCGGCGTCCGTGAGAACGCCCGGTGGGGGTTCACCGAGATCGATGCGCGGATCACCAAAGACAACAAGATCGTCGCGCTGCACGACTTCAACATGACCCGGCCCTCGGGCGGCCGGTCGAACGCGGCCGTCGGCTCGCTCACCCTGCGCCAGATCCGCAACATCAAGTACGTGCTGGGCCGCCGGGTCGAGACGACTCGTCGCCTGATCAGGATCGCGGCCAGGGAGCGCAGCCCGATCATGGTGACGATCAACTCCTACAAGCGCTACAAGGACCAATGGGACAACGGCGGGCTCGCCGCCCTGTGGGCCGCCGCGCGAAACCACCCGCGCCCGGCCAGGGTCTTCTTCGGCGGTGCGGGCGCCGAGAAGAAGATGCACGAGCTGTTCCCGAATGCCAGCACCTTCCACCGGTACCAGCCGGGCGACAGGATCCTGCAGCGGGCCACCGCCAACGACGTCGACCTGGTCGGGATCCCGGTGCGCAACTACAGCCGCAGGCTGGTCAGGAAGCTCCGGGCCGCGGGGATCTGGACGGCGACGAACCAGCTCACCCGGAAGCGCCACGTACGCCTCGCCCAGAGGGTCGGGATCAACCTGATGCAGACCGACAATTCCCGGCGGACCGTGCGCCGCTGGTGCCGCTGACCTGACCCTGCTCGTGGCCGCCCAGGTGGGCGGCCACGAGGCCGCCGAGGCTGGGCAGGTGGTACCCACCCTCCTGCACGAGCACCGACGGCAGGCCGAGCCCGCCCAGGAGCGAGCCGGCGCCGTGGTAAGCCTCCTCGGTGACCTGCAGCGGGCTCTCCGGGTCGTCGGCGGCGGCATCGACGCCCAACGAGACCACCAGCGCGTCGCATCCAGCGTCGGCCACCCAGTCGCGAAGTGCTGACACGGCGTCGAGCCACGCGTCGTCCCCGGTTCCGGGCGCGAGCGGAAGGTTGCGGGTGGCACCGCTGCCGGCGCCCGAGCCCGTCTCGTCGGCGTACCCGAGGACGTGGGGGAACCAGCCCGCACCCGGGTCGACGTGGAGCGAGCCGTAGAGCACGTCGCCGCGCTGCCAGAAGATCGCCTGCGTGCCGTTCCCGTGGTGCGCGTCGACGTCGACCACCGCGACCCGCTCGCGGCCCGCATCGCGCAGTGCCTGCGCGGCCAGCGCCGCGTTGTTGAGGTAGCACGAGCCGCCGTACCCGGCCGGCGTGGCGTGGTGACCGGGCGGCCGGGAGAGCGCGTACGCCGACGGTGTGCCCGCGGCCACCAGTGCGGCCGCGGTCAGGGCGCAGTCAGCGGCGGCTGCGACCGCCGGCCAGGTGCCGGGGCCGACTGTGGTCATGGTGTCGTAGGCGAACCGGCCGGCCAGCGCGTGCACCGCCGGAGCGTCCCGGAGCGGCAAGCCGGCGCTCATCGCCGGGGTCGGGAAGAAGTAGGGCACTACCCGGTCCTGGCCGACCAGCTCGACGTACTCCCCCGCCAGCCAGCGGTCGTGGACCGACGCCAGGAACGCGACCAGCTCTGGATCGTGGACGCGGTGCAGCGACTCCGCAGGGTGCGGCTGCGCCTCGACCAGCGGGTGTCCGGCCACGGCGTCGAGGATCGCGTCGACGCGGGCGGAGACCTCAGTGCCGGGTGTGGGGACGCCGACCCAGATCTCGTGCTTGGGGTCGTGCCGGCGGGTGTCGGGTGACCAGACGACGGGCATGCTGCTGACGGGGTCGGCGCTCACGGAGCCAGCATCCCACCCACCGGGGTCGCGGTTCAGGCAGGATGCGGGCATGCCACGAGCGCGCGACCTGGGGGTGGTCATCGGCGCCCTGGAGCCCGGACCGACCAACTCGGTGCTGGACGTGCCCGGCGTGGGCCTGGGGCACGCCACCGTGCACCGCGACGAGCCGCCACCGCCGACTGGACGCGGGACCGCGCGGACGGGGGTCACCACGCTGCTGCTTGCCGAGGACGCGTACGTGCGCCCGGTGCCGGCCGGCGGCGCGGTGCTCAACGGAGCCGGCGAGTGCACCGGCTTCATCACCGCCACCGAGGGGGGCGCGGCCGAGACGCCGGTCTACCTGACCTCGACGATGCAGCTCGGGCGGGTGTACGACGCGGCGTGCGAGATCGCGCTCGAGCAGCACCCGTCGGTGGCCGACGACGTGGTGATCCCGGTCGTCGGCGAGTGCGACGACTCGTTCCTCAACGACTGCCGCCGGATGCAGGTCTGCGGTGACGACGTGCGTGCCTCGTGGCGTGCTGCGCTCGACTCACGGGGCGGGACGTCGCCACCGTCGGAGGGCGCGGTCGGTGCCGGGACCGGGATGTCGTGCTTCGACTTCAAGGGTGGGATCGGCACCGCCTCGCGGGTGATCGGGGACCACACGCTCGCGGTGCTGCTGCTGACCAACTTCGGGGCGCGCGAGGAGTGCGTCGTGGGAGGGGTCCCGGTCGGCCGGTTGCTCGGGCCGGCGTCCTCCCGCGCGGATGCGCCGGCCGGCTCGTGCATCGGCGTCGTGATCACCGACGCAGCGGTCGACGGCGCAGGCTGCGCGCGGCTCGCGCGCCGGATCGGGCTGGGTCTGGCACGGGCCGGGTCGGTCGCCCATCACGGCAGCGGTGAGATCTTCCTCGGGTTCGGGACCGGGATGCGCCTGGACCGCGACGGCCGCCACGACCGGACCGACCTGACCACTGGCCGGGCGCTCGACCCGCTGTTCGGGGCCACCGTCGAAGCCGCAGAGGAGGCCGTGCTCAACTCGATGTTCGGTGCGCCGACCACGGTCGGCCGCGACGGCAACACCAGCGAGTCGCTTCACGACGAGCAGGTTCTCGCGTTGCTGGAGCAGTCATGAGCGCGTCGGTCGAGGAGGTGCGTATCCCCGTCGACGACGGGCTGTGGCTGGCCGCGTCGCTGTACCTGCCCGACGCCGCTGACGGTCCGCAGCCGTGTTTGCTGGAGGCGCTCCCCTACCGCAAGGACGACCTCACCTCGTCGTACGCCTCGACCTACCTTGGGCTGCGTGACCGGCACGGGTACGCCGTGTGTCGGGTCGACCTGCGCGGCACCGGGTCGTCGCCGGGCGACGCGACTGACGAGTACCCCGAGGCGGAGCAGCGCGATCTGGCCGCGGTGATCGCGTGGCTGGCGGCGCAGGAGTGGTGCGACGGGCAGGTCGGGATGTTCGGCACGTCGTACTCGGGCTTCAACTCGCTGCAGATGGCGTGCGAGCGGCCGCCCGGGCTGGCCGCGATCTGCGCGATCTACGCGACCGACGACCGTTGGACCGACGACGTCCACTGGCGGGGCGGGGCGCTGCGGCTGATCGATCTCGTCGACTACTGCCACTACATGACGCCGATGTGCGTGCTGCCGCCCGTCCCGGCTGTGTGGGGCGAGGGCTGGCGGGAGGAGTGGCTGCGGCGGCTGGAGACCAACGAGCCGTGGCTGCACGCCTGGCTGCGCGAGAGCCGACACGGTGCTTACTGGGACCACGGGTCGGTGCGGCTGGGCGGGACCACGGCGGGCTACTCGCGGATCGAGGTGCCGACCCTGATCGTGGCGGGCTGGGCCGACGGCTACCGCAACAACTCGTTCCGCACGATCGCGGCCCTTCGTGAGCATGGGGTCCCGCACCGGCTGCTCGCAGGGCCGTGGGCGCACGCCGACGCGACCACCGCCATGCCGGGGCCGCGGATCGACTTCGAGGCCGAGGTCGCGGGATGGTTCGACACCCACCTGAGGGGTCGTGGGACGCACACCGACCGGTGCGACGTCTTCGTACGCTCGAGCACCCGCCCTGCGGCCGCGCTGGACCTGCACGAGGGCCACTGGGTCTCGTTGCCGAGCGTGCCGCCGGTCTCCCCCGTCTCGGTGCCGCTGGCCGGTCCGCGCTCGTTGGCGGTCGACCCCTCGGTCGGGACCACGGCGTGGATCGACTGTGCCGGTCACCTTCCCTGGGGGCTCTCGCTCGACCAGCGCGCCGACGACGTCCGGTCGCTGACGTGGGACTCGGAGCCGCCGTCCGCTCCGGTCGTCGGCCATCCCGTGGCGCGGTTGCAGGTCTCGGCCTCGGCGCCGACGGCGTCGCTGTCTGTGAAGTTGTGCGACGTCTTCCCCGACGGCACCTCGGCGCTGGTCAGCCGCGGCAGCGTCGACCTGGCGTTCCGCGATGGCGTGCACGGCGCTCCCGCGCCGCTGGCCCCGGGCGAGGTGTACGACGTCGAGGTCGTGCTCGACGCCTGCGCCTTCGAGTGGGCGCCGGGCCAGCAGCTCCGGGTGAGCGTCGCCGGTGCCGACTGGCCGAACACCGTCGCTCCACCGGCGCCCGTCACGCTCACGGTCCACTCGGGCTCGCTCGAGCTGCCGGTCCTGACCGGCTCCCATCCCGCACCCACCTTCGGGCCCGGGGCCGAGCACTCCTCGGAATCGTCGGAGGGTGTCACCTGGACCGTGACCGACGACGTGCTCGCGGGGGTCACGCGGGCGCGGACCGGGTCGGAGTCGACGTACGACACCCCGTACGACGGCAGCGCCACCGAGGACTACCGCGGCGAGGTCTGGGTGAACCGGGAGACGTTCGACCAGGGTGCGGACGCGGCGACGCGATACCGGCTGTCGTGGCCGGGCAGCGACATCGAGGTGGTCTCGACCCTGACGATCCGGTTCGACGACGGCAAGGTGCACGCCACGTCCCACACCGTCGTCACGGAGAACGGTGTGGTCGTGAGCGATCGGACGCATCAGCAGGTCAGCACGTAGTCGATCCGGAGGGGGACTTCGCGGATGGTGGCGAGGCGGGGTGGTCGGGTGCGGTGGATGTGTCCGGTGGGGGTGGTGGTCTCGACCTGGTGCCCGCCCCTGCCGGGTGACGGTCTCGCCTGCCAGCCAGGCGCTTCCTTCGCGTAGTTGCAGGCCTCGCACAGTCCCTGACTGTTGAGCAGGGAGGTGGGGCCGCCGGCCCGGTCGGGGATGGGGTGGTCGGTGTGGCGGACCGGGGCGTCGCACCACGGGGTGCGACAGACCCGGTCTCGGAGCCGGATGAACCGGGCCAGGCTGTTGCGGAAGAGCCGGGAGCGGGCATCCATGGTGACCAGCTCCCCGGTGACGGGGTGGGTGTACAGGCGGCGCAGCCACACCTTCTCGTGGCGGCTGCAGGCACCGACCACGATCTCACGGGCCAGCTCGGCCGGGATGGGGCCGTAGCCGTCTGCGTGTGCCGGCTGGTCGCTGTCACCGAACAGCATGTCGTCGGTCATCACCAGGTTGACCGCGACCCCGGCGCCGGCGGAGGTCCCTTCCCGCTCGCCCAGGACGGAGTCGACCAGGGTGTCGGCCATCACCTGCCCCTTGCGGCGGGGGTCGCCGGCGGCGCGGGCGGTGCCGGCGGCCTTGGTCAGCGCGGCGAGCACGGCGACGCCGTCCTTGACCGGGAGCAGCGCGCTCAGCCAGGTCATCGAGTCCGGGGCCGGCCGCAGGCTGACGTGGCGATCGGCCTCGGCCCGGCGCCGCCGCTTCAACACCGAGGCGACGTCGAGCCGGGCGGCCTCGGCCTGACACGCCGCGACCACCTCCCGCAGGCCCAGCGTCTCCAGCCTCGCCGGGTCACCGGCCACCGTCGCATCGAGGGTGGTGCGGTCCTCGCGGCTCAGGCAGGCGGTCTCCCGGGCGATCAGGGTCGCGGTCCACTCCGTGATCCGGCCTGCCCGCCACGCCGCCCACGTGTGTGGCAGCTCGGAGACCACGATCTTGGCCAGGGCCAGGTGGCGCTGCCCGCGGTGGTGGGACTCCCGCCGCGCCAACCCGACCTGCGCGGCCACCCCGCGCCCCCGCCGCGCCGCCGGCACCCCGCGGCGGGCCTGCTCGGCCCGCTGGGAGGCATCGAGGTCCGCCGCCAGCTTCGCCTGGGCCGCGGTCGCGGTGCACACCAGCTCCTCCAACGCCCGGATCGCATCGACCCGCCCCGCATCGTCCAACCCGCCCCCGCAAGCAGTGCCGGTGTCGGGGTCGAGGGCACGCGCCAACGCCTGCCGCCACCCGGCCAGGGCGTCGGCGTCCGGCACAGCCTCGAACATGTGTTCGATCCTACCGGTCGCCACCGACACCCGGAAGGACCTCGACAACCCTGTGGAGAACGCCGCCAAGTGGGCGTCGAGGGGTGAGGATGCTCCCACCTCGGTGCGCATCCTGTCCGCGCTCGTTGCGCCGTTGGCACTCGTTCTCGGCGGTCTGACCCTCGCCCTTCGCCGATGACAGGCCGTCCCGAGACACACATTGGTAAGGACAGGCGCACATAGGTACCTGACGCATCCACGACCTACCAACGATCGTCCAAAGTGGCGGCGCCGGCGCGCACGCCCGGGATAGACAGGAGCCTCGGAGAATCGTCCCCGGCGATCGAGGGAGCATCGGGGCCGGATCCTGCCGAAGGCACGCCGACTGGGGGGTACGGCGAGCACCTAGGCGGCGAACCGCCCCGGGCTTCTCGAAAGCCGGGGGCGGTTCTGTCACAGAACAGAGCGGCCGGATCGACCGCAGCAACTCCCCCTCGCCGTCTGACGCGGCTCCTGACCGGCATCGTTGCCGCAGGCGTTGTCACCGCCACCTTCCTCGCGCCGACCACCTCCGCCCACGCTGAAGCAGCCCCTCCCGCGGAATGCGTCACGTTGCTAGGCCAGCTCGACGCCGCCCGAGACGCGCTCCGTGCGGCGAGAATCGAGAACCTGGCCGCGCGGACAGACCGAAGGACCGCCAGGGCCACGTACGACGCGGCGCCCACCCGGAGGCACCAGCAGTCCCCGCGCGCTGCTCGCGCCCGGCCCTGGCTGCGACTACACCCCCGGCGAGACCGTCAGCGTCGAGCTGTGGACCGGCAAGGAGGGGGCCAACCCTGCTGGCCTCAAGGTTGCGTCCGCCACCCTCGACAACCCCTGCCGCTGAGCCGTGGCGCGCGGGGGACAGCCAATGATTGTCCCCCGCAGAGGTAGACAATAGGCTGCCCCCACGCGACCTGGGTGGGAAAGGGGGCGCCCGCCATGACCGGTGATCCGGACGTCGTCCCCTTCCGGGAGGCCGTCAAGGCGTGGTTCGCCATCTCGCTCCAGACCTTCGGCGGCCCGGCGGGACAGATCGCGGTCATGCAGCGCGAGCTGGTCGAGGAGCGCCGCTGGATCGGCCAGCGCAGGTTCTTGCATGCACTCTCGTTCTGCACGCTGCTGCCCGGTCCGGAGGCGCAACAGCTGGCGATCTACGTCGGCTGGCTCCTCAACGGGCTTCGCGGTGGCCTCGTCGCCGGCACCCTGTTCGTGCTTCCAGGCGTGGTCGCCCTGATGGGGCTGTCCTTCCTCTACGTCGGCTTCGGCGACACGACGGCCGTCGAGGCACTGTTCGCCGGGCTGGCTCCAGCGGTGCTTGCGATCGTGGCCCAGGCCGTGGTCCGGGTGGGCAGGAAGGCGCTCGGTCACCCCGCCCTGGTCGGACTCGCGGTCGCCGCGTTCCTCGCGCTGACCGTATTCTCGGTTGCGTTCCCGGTCGTCGTCGCGGCCGCAGCGCTGATCGGCTGGGCACTCGGCAGGTGGGCACCACACACGATGCACGTCAGGAGCGACAACGACGGCGACGACAGCGGGCCCGCGCCGCTCATCGCAGATGACGCGTTGCACCAGGAACGGCCCTCGCGCTCGCACGCCGTCAAGGTGCTGGTGGTCGGGGGCCTCGCCTGGGGTGTTCCCGTCGGCCTCGTCGCGATCCTGGTGGGCACACACAGCGTGTTCACCGACCAGGCCCTGTTCTTCTCCGGTGCCGCGCTGGTGACGTTCGGCGGTGCGTACGCCGTCCTGGCGTACGTCGCACAGAACGCCGTCGAGGTGTACGGCTGGCTGGCTCCGGGCGAGATGGTGCGCGGCCTGGCCCTGGCGGAGTCGACTCCTGGCCCCTTGATCATGGTCGTCCAGTTCGTGGCCTTCGTCGGTGCCTACCGCGACCCGGGATCCCTCAACCCGTGGGTGGCAGCCGTGCTGGCCGCCCTGCTCACGACCTGGGTGACCTTCGTCCCCTGCTTCGTCTTCATCTTCCTCGGAGCCCCCTACGTCGAGCGGCTGCGGGGCAACAAGAATCTCTCCGCAGCGTTGAGCGGCATCACCGCAGCCGTGGTCGGTGTGATCGCCAATCTCGCCGTGTTCTTCGCCCTCCACACGCTCTTCTTCGAGACGAGACGGGTGTCCACCGGCATCGTCTCGCTCGAGCTCCCGGTCCTCGACTCGATCAGCTGGGTCGCCCTCGCCATCGGAGTCCTGGCGGCCGTCCTCCTGTTCCAGCTCAAGTGGCCAGTCCTTCGTACCCTCGGCGTCTGCGCCCTGCTCGGCCTGGCCGCCGGGTTGGCGGGCCTGCCCATCCAGTGACCCACACGGAACCCGCCGCCCGCGGCAGTTCGGCCGCAGGTGCTGGGCGTGGTGGCCGTCGCCGGCGGGGCGCTGACGGTGCTGGCCGGGTTGACCCGATACTTCTGACGAGCACCAGGACGCCGCTCAGCCGCTGGTGAGGACCACCAGCTGCTGGGTCGCCCGAGTCATCGCGACGTACCGGTCGACGGCTCCCTCGATGCCTTCGCCGAAGGACTCCGGGTCGACGAGGACGACCAGGTCGAACTCGAGGCCCTTGGACAGCTCCGGGGTCAGGTCCCGGACGCGGGACGGCGCCTCGAAGGTCGGAGCGCCGATGACGCAGCCGATCCCGTCGGGGTTCGCGGCGAGCCAGGAGTCCACGATCGACTCGAGGTCGATGGCGGATCCGCGCCCGACCGGGACACCGGTGCTGCGGATCGAGGTCGGCACGTTGGCGTCGGGGAGGGCAGCCAGGATGACCGGCTCGGCCTCCGCCATGACCTCCTCCGGCGTCCGGTAGTTGATACTCAGCGAGGCCAGGTCGATCCGGTCCAGGCCGACCCGCTCGAGGCGTTCGGCCCACGACTCGGTGAAGCCGTGGCGGGCCTGGGCGCGGTCGCCCACGACGGTGAAGCTCCGCGACGGGCAGCGCTGCAGCAGCATCTGCCACTCCGCGTCCGTGAGCTCCTGGGCCTCGTCGACCACGATGTGGGCGAACGGCCCGGCGAGCAGGTCCGGGTCGGCGCTCGACAGGGCGGCCTCGTCGACGATGATGCTCTGCGCGTCCGCCACGCGCAGCATCGACATCACCTGCATCTCGGAGTCGTCGGTCGCGACCAGGTGGTCGACGACGTCGGCCATCTGCTCCCGCTCGGCGGCCACGGCAGTCTCGTGCCGGCGCCTGCGGCGGGATGCCTGCGGGTCGCCGAGCCGCTGCCGTGCTGCGTCCAGGAGCGGCACGTCTGACACAGTCCACGCCTGGGGATCGGGGCGCTGCAGCAGTCGGACCTGGTCCGGCTCCAGCCACGGAGCACACCTACGCAGGTACGCCGGCACGGACCACAGGTCGCCCACCAGGTCGGTCGGCTCGAGCAGCGTCCACGCCTTGTCGAGAGCCGTGATCAGCTCCTGGTTCTGGAGCAGCGAGCGCCGCAGCAGATCGGCCGGGACCTCCTCGTCCTCGACCTTGTCGACCAAGATGTCGAGGAGCGAGTCCAGGATCTCGTCCCGCGCCTCGTTGTGCGGCGTCCCGGGGTCCGGTGCCTGGAACGCCTCGGCCCAGTCGGCGGTGCTGAGCCAGAGGTCGACCCACGGGGTCTCGACCGCCATACCCTCGCTGGGTGGCTCCTCGTACAGCGCGACGGCCGGCTCGATCGCCCCCACCAGGTCGGCGGACGACTTCAGTCTGGCCACGTCGGGGTCGGTCTCGGGCCGGGCGTCGGCTCCCTCGGGGACCAGGTCGCGCACGGTGCAGGTCTGCACCCCCTCCTCCCCCAGGCTGGGAAGTACGTCGGCCACGTACGCCAGGTAGGGCCGATGGGGGCCGACGAAGAGGATGCCGCCGCGGCGGTGCCCGAGCCGCGGGTCGGCGTACAGGAGGTAGGCCGAGCGGTGCAGGGCGACGACGGTCTTACCCGTCCCGGGACCTCCGTCGACCACGAGGGTGCCGCGGGACCCGGCTCGGATGATGGCGTCCTGGTCGGCCTGGATCGTGCCGAGCACGTCGCGCATTCGACCGGACCGGCTGCCGCCGAGGGTGGCGACGAACGCCGACTGGTCGTCGAGGGCGGCGTGACCCTCGAGCACGTCGGGGGTGAACACCTCGTCCCAGTAGTCGTTGATCCTGCCCTGGGTCCAGCGGTACCGCCGACGGCTCGCCAGCCCCATGGGGTTGGCATGCGTCGCCCCGAAGAAGGGCTCGGCCGCGGGAGAGCGCCAGTCGACCAGCAGCCGTCTGCCAGCCCGATCGGTGAGGCCGAGGCGTCCGACGTACACCGGCTCGGCTCCGTCGTCGCCGACCATCCGACCCAGGCACAGGTCCAGGCTGAAACGACGCAGGGCGCGCAGCCGAGCGGTCAGCCGGTGGATCTCCTGGTCCCGGTCGAGGGCCTGCTGGCCGCTGCCCCCGGGTGATCTGCGCGCGTCATCGAGTCGGTCGGACAGGTCGGCGACCGCATGCTCGAGGCTCTCGGCGATGGCGGCGAAGTGCCGCTCGTCGGCGGCGATCAACGCCGGGTCTGCTTTCGGGGAGAGGTGCTCGGGCAGCTGGAACGCACTAGTCGTCAGGTGGGTCAAGGATCAGCTCCGGTCCGAGGTGATAGCGAGGAAGGGGTGCAGGATCGGCGATTCTGCGGCACGAGGGGGGCCTTGCCGCAAGACCCCCGGTGCGCTATACCTTGGAAGTGAGGCGAGGGTGTTGCACCCCGCCTCTTGTCATGTGGCCCCCCACGTAGCAGCACGAAAAGCCGATGACTCGGCGACGGCCCGCGCTCTACCGTCGGCGGATGCAGGTGACGTTCACGAAGGTCGGCGGCAAGCGCTACCGGGTCACGATCCAGCGCGAGCACGGCCCGGCACTGGTGCCGCGGTTCGCGCCGGGGTACGACGACCTGATGCCGCACGACGTCGCGCACTACATCGTGGAGGAGCACTACGGGATCGAGCTGGGCGTCTGGGGGCAGCTGGCTGCAGGAGGCGGCGGGATCTTCACCCCGGCACCCGAGGACGACGACCTGCGCAACCAGCGCCGCGCGCAGCGGATCGCCGCGGTCGGCCGCGGCGACATGGCGAGATCCGAGCAGCTGGTGGTCGCGACCGTGGCCGCTTGGGAGCGCACCGTGGGTCGGTCCAGGCACCAGGACCTGCCGGTCTGGGTCGACGTCGACCCGGACGAGCTCCGGACGGCGGTGCTCAGGATGGCCGAGGTCGCCGACCGGTGGCGCGACCTCCCCATGGCCGGAGCGCTCACCTTCACGTGGCCGCGGCACCTGACGTTCGACGCCGCCCGGTCCCACCGTGGCCGCCGTACGTCGAGGGCGACACGTGCCCGCGACCGGAGCACAATGCGCCCATGACCGAATCCCCAGCGTCCGCCGACGCGATCGCCGAACGGCTCCTCGTCAGCACGCTCGGGCTGGTCGACACGCTCGCGATCTACCTCGGTGACCGGCTCGGCTGGTACCGCAGCCTCGCTGATGACGGCCCGGCGACGGCGGCCGAGCTGGCCACCCGGACGTCGACGCAGCCGCGCTACGCGCGTGAGTGGCTGGAGCAGCAGGCGGTGTCGGGCTGGCTCGACGTCACCGCGGACCAGGACCCGGAGCGGCGGCGCTTCTCGCTCTCCCCCGCCGCGGCCGAAGTGCTCACCGACCCCGCCAGCCTCAACTACCTGGCACCGCTGCCCCGACTGTTCGCGGCGGCAGCCGGAGCGCTACCGGAGCTGCTCGCGGCCTTCCGCGACGGCGGTGGCGTGAGCTGGGAGCGGCTGGGGGCGGACGCCCGCGAGGGCCAGGCCGACATGAACCGGCCGTGGTACGAGCACGAGCTCGCCCCTGCCCTCGCCCGATGCCCGGAGTTGCACGACCGGCTCGGTGCGGCCGACGCCGTGATCGCCGACGTCGGGTGCGGCGCCGGCTGGTCGACGATCGCGCTCGCCCGCGCGTACCCGTCCGCGGCGGTCCGCGGCCTCGACGTGGACGAACCATCCATCGCGATGGCCCGCGAGAATGCCGCCCAGGCGGGGCTCGACGACCGCGTCACCTTCACGCACGTCGACGCAAGGACGCAGCCCGAGCGGAACCACGACGCCGTCTTCGCCTTCGAGTGCATCCACGACATGCCCCGTCCGGTCGAGGTGCTGCGCGCCGCCCGCGAGTCGCTGGTCGACGACGGCTTCATGGTCGTGATGGACGAGGCGGTCGCCGACGAGTTCGGCCCGGACGGCGACGAGCTCGAGCGGCTGATGTACGGCTTCAGCGTGTTCATCTGCCTGCCGGACGGGTTGTCCGACCCGCCCAGCGTCGGGACCGGCACCGTCATGCGCCGCTCGACGCTAGAGACGTACGCGATCGAGGCCGGCTTCAGCACCCTCGAGGTACTGCCCACCGGTGAGTTCGGGCTGTGGCGTTTCTACCTGCTGCGGCCCTGAACGGGAGGCGGGTGGCTGCCTGCCGGCGTCACGTGTTGTAGCGCAACCAGGTCAGGAGCAGCACCACGACGACCACGACCACGACCAGCGCGATCACAGCCACGATCGGCTTGGCCAGCGGACGCCGGGGTCCATGCAAGGGATGGTTGGTCGTCGGCAGGTCACGCTCCTCCTCGGCCACGATCACCCGTGCCCGATCGACGATCAAGCATGCGCCCGGGAGACGACCTTCCTTGCTCTGGCGGATCACACCATCCAGTTCGCCACGTACGACGGGTCGGTGAGTGCCGGCCGGTCGAACCGGAACGGCGACAGGTCCGTCGCCGACGTACCGGTGGTTGCCAGCTCCGCGAGCAGCCGACCGAACGTGGGCGCGAACTTGAAGCCGTGAGCGGCGCCGAGGCCGACGGCGACCCGCTCGTGACCGGGCACCGGCGCGATCACGAAGTCCCGGTCCGGAGTCAGGGTGTACTGGCAGCGCAGCGACCGGACCGTCGGCCCCGACCCCGGCAGCAGCGACCCCACGAACGACGACAACCTCCCCAGCATGTCCACATCCGGGGCGCTGGTGCGCGCGTCGGGCGACACCGCCGGTCCACCGCAGTCCTCGGCTACCTTGATCGTGTCCTCGCCGTAGCAGGGGAAGCCGTAGTACGACGGGTCGTCCATCCAGATCCAGAGCGGCAGCGCCCCTGGTGCGAACCGCGCGGGCACCGCTGGCTCGAAGTAGGTGACCTGCTCCAGCGTCGTCGTCAGCGGGAGCGAGACGTCGAGGCCGACCAGCACGTCGTTGGTCCACGCGTCGGCGCAGATCACCACCCCCTCGGCGAGGTACGTCGAGCCGGCGGTCGAGACGCGCACTCCACCGGGCGCGTCGGAGATGTCGAGCACCGGCGTCGAGTCGAGCAGTCGCGCCCCGGCAGCCGACGCGAGCCGCTGCATGACCGAGGTCCCGAGGCCCGCCGGCACGATCGCCCCGCGTTCCTGGAACAGCCCGACGGTGCCGGCGGGCAGGGAGAACTGCGGCCACCGCCGGGTGACCTCGTCGGCCTCCAGCAGCTCGAACCCGACGTTGCACGCGGTGAGTGAGGAGACGTAGTCGTCCAGCGGGATCGCGCCCTGGGCCGGGAAGAGGTCGAGGCCGCCGACCACGGTGACCAGCGGCTCCCCCGACGTCACCTCCAGACGGGCCCAGTCGTCGTAGGCCTGACGGGTCAGCTCGACGTACGCCGGGGTGTGGTAGCTGTGCCGCAGGATCCGTGACGTGTCGTGCGATGCGCCGCGGCTGTGGCCGAGCTCGAACCGCTCCAGTCCGACGACCTGGTGGCCGGCCTCGGCGAGGTGCCAGGCGGTCGCGCTGCCCAGCGCGCCGAGCCCGACCACGACGTACCCGACGCGCTCCTCGCTCAGGAAGGTGCTCACGAGCCGCCCTCGAGTCGCGGCACCAGCCAGCGGCGGATGTCGGCGCTGTCGTCCTCCATCGGAGCGAACCATCCGTGCGTGTAGGCCCGCGACGACATCCCGCGCTGCACGGACTCGCAGATCGCCCAGTCCTGGCGGTTGACCAGGTCCCAGAGGTCGCCGGCGTCGCTCGGGTCGAAGCCCGGGTCCGCCGCCGCGTCGGCGGCGAAGAGCAGCACGCACTCGATCGTGGTGCGGTCGACACCCTGCGGCCGGAGCACGAACGCGGCCACGTGGTCGGCGGAGCACGAGAGCATCAGGTTCGGGTAGACGAGCTCGCCCTTGTGGTGGGTGCGCTCGGTCTCGTCCAGGCCCCGCAGCGGCGACCGCTCGGTCGTGCCGGTCATCGTGAACGTCCAGGCGCCCTCGCGGTGCGGCACCCCGTGGTCCCAGTCGAGGCCGCCGCCTCCCGACCCGAACGCCGGCACCAGCCGCGACAGCTCGGGATGCACCGGCCCGCAGTGGTAGCACTCGTTGTAGTTCTCCGCGAGCACCTTCCAGTTGGCCGCCACGTCGTACTCGAACCGGAGACCGGTCACCAGGTCGGCCAGCGCGTAGTGAGCGAGGGTCTCCGCCGGCCGGGCGACGGACCCGGCGAACGGCGCCGCGTCGGTCGGCGTGAGGTGCACGAACACGAAGCCGCCCCACTCCTCGACACCGACCGGGTGCAGGGAGAACTCGGACGGCTCGACGTCGCCGTCCTCGGTGTGCGGCGCGCGCAGTAGCCGACCGTCGAGCGAATACGTCCAGGAGTGGTAGGGGCAGCGCAGCGCCCCTACCTCCGAGCAGGCCGGCGGGCTGCCCGGCAGCGTGGGCACGATCTGCGAACCCCGGTGGCGGCAGACGTTGTACGCCGCATGCAGGGCACGGTCCTCGTCGGACGTGAGCAGCACCGACTCCCCCAGCACGTCGACGACGACCAGTCGCCGCGCGTCGCTGAGACCGAGGTCTTCGCGCCGCCCGACGCAGGTCCACTCGCGCAGCAGCACTCGTTCGCGCTCGGTGCGCCACGACTCGGGATCGACGTACCAGTCGCGCGGCAGGGCGGGCTCCAGGGTCACGGGTTCACCCCTCTCAGCTTCAGAGCGGTCGCCAGGTGGCAGGCGACGTGGTGCCCGGACGGGTCGCCGGCCAGGACGGGCAGCGTGGCCTGGCGGCAGTCGTCGTCGACACCCGCCGCCGCGGCCGAGCCGTCGGCCAGCGCCGGGCACCGTGGGTGGAAGCGGCACCCCCCGGGCACCCGGGTCGGGTCGGGGATCTCGCCCCGCAGCACGATCGGCTCCATCTCGTCGATCTCGGGGACCACCGAGAGCAGCGCGCGTGTGTACGGGTGACGCGGGCGCGCGAGCACCTCCTCGGTGGGTCCGGACTCCACGACCCGGCCGAGGTACATCACGGCGATCCGGTCGGCGATGTTCCACGCGAGGCCGAGGTCGTGGGTGACGACGAGGACACCGAGACCCAGGTCGTGGCGCAGCTTGAGCAGCAACGCCAGGATCTCGCCGCGGATCGACGCGTCGAGCGAGGAGACCGGCTCGTCGGCGACCAGCAGCTCGGGACCCATCGCGAGCGCGCCGGCGATCAGCACACGTTGTCGCTGTCCGCCGGACAGCTCGTGCGGATAGCGCAGGAACAGCCCCTCGGGCGGTCGCAGACCTGCTGAGGCCAGCGCGGCGGCCACCATCTCGGACTCCGAGCGGCGCTCCGGGTCGCGCTCGACCAGGCGGTGGATCCGCAGCCCCTCGGCCACTGACTCGTAGACCGTTTGCCGGGGATTGAGCGCGCCCGCCGGGTCCTGCAGCACCAGCTGGACCCGGCGGCGAACGGCGCGCAGCCCGCGGATGGAGTAGTCCAGCGGCTTCCCGTCGAACCGGACCTCCCCCGCGGCCGGCCGCTCGAGACCGACCAGGGTGCGAGCGAGGGTCGTCTTGCCCGACCCGGACTCGCCGACGAGCGCCATCACCTCGCCGGGCGCGAGCTGGACATCGGCGCCGTCGAGTGCCCGCGCGATCGCCCCGCCGCGGGCGGCGAACTCCACAGCCAGCCCGTGACCCGTGAGCAGCGCGTCCCTCATGACTCCACCATCCCCTGGCCGACCCCCTGGCCCACCCTGATGCACGCGGCGAGCCGGCCGGCGCCGTGCTCCTCCAGCCGTGGGTCGGTGGCGCGGCAGGCCTCGATCGCCCGCGGGCACCGCGGCTCGAACGAGCAGCCGGGCGGCAGCAGCCGCAGGTCGGGTGGGTCGCCGCCGAGGCCGGCCGGGGCGTAGCGGGCCGCGGGGTCACCGATCCGCGGGAACGCCGCGGACAGGGCTTTCGCGTAGGGGTGCAACGGCCGGCTGAAGACGTCGTCGGCGCTTCCGAACTCGACGACCCGCCCGGCGTACATGACGGCGATCTTGTCGCACAGGTCCGCCAGCACCGACAGGTCGTGGCTGATGATCATCATCCCGACCCCCAGGTCGTTGACCAGCGCGGACAGTACGTCGAGCACCTGGCTCTGGACCATCACGTCGAGCGCCGTGGTGGGCTCGTCGGCGATCACCAGGTCAGGTCGGCAGGCGAGCGCCATCGCGATCATCACGCGCTGCCGCTGGCCGCCGCTGAGCTGGTGGGGGTAGGACCTCGCTCGCTCGGCGGGCATCCCGACCTGCTCGAGCAGCTCACCGATCCGGCGATCGACGTCGGCCTCGGAGAGCTCGGGTTCGTGCAGCACGATCGGCTCCGCGATCTGTGCACCGACCCGCTGCACGGGGTTCAGCGAGTGGAGCGCCCCCTGGAACACGATCGAGGCACCGGCCCACCGCAGCGCCCGGAGGTCACCCCAGCGCATCGTGAGCGCGTCCTCGCCCCGCACCAGCACCCGGCCCTCGACCCGGGCGCTGGGCGGCTGCAGCCGGAGCACGGTCGAAGCCAGTGTCGACTTCCCGCAGCCCGACTCACCGGCGACCCCGACGATCTCGCCCCGGTCGAGCGAAAGGTCGACGTCGCGGACGGCGGGCACGTCGCCCTCACCGGTCCGGTACGTGACCGACAGCCCCTCGATCCTCAGCAGTGGTTCGCTCATCGGCGCTCCTTCAGCCGAGGGTCCAGGACGTCCTCGAGAGCCTGGCCGACCAGCGTGAAGCTCAGCACGACCAGCACCACGCAGACACCCGGCGGGATGATGTACCACCAGGAGCCGGTGGTGATCGCTCCGATGCCGTAGGCGTCGTCGAGCATCGACCCCCACGAGATCCGAGTCGGGTCGCCGAGCCCGAGGAAGCTGAGGGTCGTCTCGGTCAGGATCGCGATCGACACGGTGAGGGTGGTGTTGGCGAACACCATCGGCATCACGTTGGGGAGGATGTGGCGGCTGATCTGGTGCCACCTGCCGGCCCCCAGCACGCGGGCGCGCTCGAGGTAGGGCCGTTCCTTGATCGAGAGCGTCTGGCTGCGGATGAGGAGACTCGTACCCGGCCACGAGGTCACGCCGATGACGAGCACGATCGTGAACAGAGAGGCACCGAGCACGGTCGCCAGCACGATCGCGAGGGGGAGGAACGGGATCACGAGGAACCACTCCGTGAGCCGGAACAGCACGGCGCCGACGCGGCCCCCGAAGTAGCCGGACAGCAGTCCGACCATGGTGCCGATGACCATCGAGATCACGGTGGCGAGCAGTCCGACCAGCAGCGAGACCCGGGCGCCCCAGATCAGCAGCGTCAGCACCGACCGGCCCTTGTCGTCCGTGCCCAGCCAGAACTCGCCGGACGGCGACTCGAGCACGCCGCCGGTGGCGCCGCTGAGCTTCAGACCCTCGGCGTCCGTGATCAGCGGTGCTGCCAGGGCGAGGACGACGAAGAAGCCGAGGATGACCAGCCCGGCCATGCCGGAGCGGTGCGAGCGGAAGTCCGCCCAGTTCCGGCGCCACGCCGCGCGGCGACGCTGCCGCGAGACCTGCCGGGCCGTAAGCCGCACGGGGACGTGCCCGCCCACCGCGCTCATGTCCGCACCCGCGGATCGAGCAGGCCGTACAGGAGGTTCGCGGCCAGGTTGGCGACGATGACCGCGGCCGTGGACACCAGCAGGGTGCCCTGCAGCACCCAGTAGTCGGGCACCGACAGGGCCTCGGTCGTCAACAGGCCGAGACCCGGGATGGAGAACACGGTCTCGACGGTGATCGCCCCGGTGACGACGAACCCGAAGCTGAGGGCGGTCACGGTGGTCGTGGGCAACAGCGCGTTGCGGACGGCGTGCCGGTTGCGGACCTGGACGTCGCGCAGGCCCTTCGCGCGCGCGGTCGTGACGTAGTCCTCGCCGATCTCGTCGAGCAGGGAGCTGCGCATGATCAGCGCGTAGTCGGCCAGGTAGGCCGCCGTGAGCGTCAGGACCGGCAGCGCGAGGTGCCACGCCACGTCGGGCACGCCGGCCCACGACGTGGGGTCGACGGCAGGTGAGTGGAGGCCACCGGTTGGGAAGAGCCCGGGGAGCGGGCCCGGCCCGACCGCGAGCGCGAAGATGAGCAGCAGGCCGAGCCACCACTCGGGCATGGAGTAGAGCGTGAGGGAGGTGCCGGTCGAGGCCCGGTCGAATCTGCTGCCGCGCCGCCAGCCGCTGTTGATGCCGAGCCAGATCCCGATCACCGCGGCGAGCACGGTGGAGATCCCGACCAGCAGCAGGGTGGGCCACATCCGATCGATGATCAGGTCAGAGACCGGGACCCGGTAGCGGAGCGAGATCCCAAGGTCACCGGTGAGGGTGTTCTGCAGATAGGTCACGAACTGCTGCGGCACCGACTGGTCGAGGCCGTAGGTCCGGTTGAACTCCTCCAGCTGCTCCTGGGTCGTGAACCGGCCACGGCCCAGGGTCCGGGCTGGATCGCCCGGCAGAACCCGGAACAGGAAGAAGTTGAAGACCAGCATGAAGCCGAGGCTCCCGAGCGAGCCGAGCGCCTTGCCTGCGGCGTACCGTCCGTACGAACGGCGGCGGATCCGGGGCGGCGCCGGCGCCTCCGTCACCGCCCCGATCGTCACTCGCGGTCTCCCACCGTCCCGCGCCGCCGCGCGGCGACCACACCACCGGCGGCCAGCAGGCCCACCAGGACGGCCCCGCCGCCGACGAGGAACCCGGTGCTGACACCGCCTTCGCCGCCGACGTCCTCATTGAGCTGGGTCGTGCCCTCCTCACCCGCGCACTCGTCCGCCTCGGAGGCCGGGCGCATGTTGACGTAGTTGTAGACGCCGTACTGGATCAGGTAGACGCCGCCGGGATCGGGCTGCTGTCGCAGGCAGGCGAAGCGGTCACTGCGCCAGGCCTCGCCGACCGTGCTGTACGCCGTCACGAGGTACGGGGCGTCGTAGTAGAGGATCTCCTGCATCTGCTGGACCTGCTCCTCGCGCGTGGCGTCGTCCTGCTCCACTCGCTGCTGTTCGAAGAGCGCGTCGTACTCCTCGTTGCAGTACCAGGAGTCCGACCAGTTGCCGCGCTCGCCGCAGGTCATGTACGACAGCATCGAGGACGGGTCGGGCTCGACGTACCAGCCCCACTCGAAGACGTCGAAGGTTCCCGCGTAGATGATGTCGGTCAGCTTGCTGCTCTCGTAGGCCCGCACCTGGGTGTCGATGTCGAGGTCCGCGAGCCACTCCGAGAAGAGCTCCACCGCGTCCACCGACGTCGTCGACTCGCTGCGGGCGTACAGCCGCAGGGCGCCGATCGGGTCGCCGTTCGGCAACGTCCGGAAGCCGTCGTCGCCGACCGTGTAGCCGGCCTCGTCGAGCAGCTCCGCAGCCCGCTCCGGGTCGTAGGTGGCCGCGTCCTCGTCCGGCGGCTCCCACCGGTAACCGTCGTAGGCGGGCGGGATGATGGTGTCGCCCGCGATGCCCGCGCCCTGGTAGGCCGTCTCGATGATCTGCTCCCGGTCGATCGCGAAGTTCAGCGCCCACCGGAAGGCCGGGTCCAGCACCGCCGGGTTCGGGTCGCCGATCGGCTCACCGGTCTTGGTGTCGATCGACCCGGTGTTGAACGCGAATTCGTCGAAGCCCGGCGAGTCGCCCATCTGGGCACTGATCCCGTCCCTGCCCTCGAGCGACTGGACCTGGAGCGCGTTGATGCCCTCCACGAAGTCCACCTCGCCCGTGATGAGCGCCTGGATCGCCGGGTCCTCGGACTTGAAGACACGGAAGACGACCTCGTCGAGGTGCGGCGCGCCGCCCCAGTAGTCGGGGTTGACCTCGAACCGGTACGTCGCGCCACCCGCGGTTCCCTCCACCAGCCGGAACGGCCCGGACCCGACCACCGGCTCGCCGTCGGAAGGCTCGTTGCCATAGGCCTTCATCTCGTCGTCGGAGACCTCGGTCCACACGTGCTCCGGCACGATCGGGATCGGGAGCAGCGGGAGCAACGCGCTCGGGCGCTCGAGCTCCAGCACGATCGTCGTGTCGTCGGGTGCGGTCACCGACTCGACCCCGCGCAGGTAGACGCCCCAGGTCGCCCCCTCCGGCCCGCCGTCGCGGATCCGTTCGTAGGTGTAGACGACGTCCTGCGCCGTCAGCGGCTCGCCGTCGGACCAGGTCACGTCGTCGCGGATGGTGAACGTCCAGGTGAGACCGTCCTCCGACGTCTCCCACTCGGAGGCCAGGGCCGGTGTCGGCTGCATGTCCTCCATGGCGTAGCCGGTGAGCGAGTCGTACATCAGCGACCACATCTCGAACGACGACGCCTCGATGCCGAGGAACGGGTTGAACGAGTCGACCTCGTTGAGATAGGCCACCGTGAACGTCACCGGCTCGTCGTCCTGCGCCTGGGCGGGCGCGATCGCCAGCCCCGGCGCCAGCGATGCCAGCAGAAATCCCCCGAGCGCGAGCAGCCCTGCGGCGCTACGTTGTCCGCCGTGACGACCGAACAGCCGCCCACCGTGCCCGCCGCTCCTTCTGGGCCGCCGGCGGCGCCGCAGGAACCCCTGACGCGCCGCGAGCACGGGGTCGAGCGGGTCGACCCCTTCGCGTGGTTGGCCGATGCCGAGTCGGCGGCGGTGCTGGCGCACCTCGCCGCCGAGCGGGCCTGGTACGACGCTGCGGTTGCTCATCTGGACTCCCTGACTGACGACCTCCGGACCGAGATGGTCCGCCGCCTACCCGCCACCGAACGGTCCCCGCGGTGGAACCGTCGGCGTTTTTCCTACTACACCGAGACCCCGACGGGAAGAGAGTACCCGCGGATTCGCCGAACAATCCGTCACGATTCGGTGTCAGAGGCAACGATTTCTACACAGGACGACGGCTCCGGCAACGATTTCCGTAGCGATTCTGAGGACGCGGCGGAGACCCTGCTCGACGTCGCCGAGCTGGCCGCAGGCACCGACTACTGCGAGCTCGGAGTCACCGTGGTGAGCCCCGACGAGACCGTGCTCGCCTACTCGGTCGACCACGACGGTGACGAGGTCTACGTGCTGCGCTTCCGGGACCTGGCCACCGGTGAGGACCTGGCCGAGGTCGTGCCGCGCAGCTACTACGGCGGCGCCTGGAGCGCCGACTCCCAGTGGTTCTTCTACTCGGTCCACGACGCGGCCTACCGGGCGTTCCAGGTGTGGCGACACCGGCTGGGGACCGCGGTGTCCGACGACGTGCTGGTCCTGGCGGAGCCCGATGAGCGCTTCGAGCTGCTACCCCGGGCGAGCCGCTCCGGGGACTGGGTGGTCATTTCGTCCGAGAGCAACACGACCTCGGAGGCCTGGCTGATCGACGCCCGCGACGCGGAGTCGGCGCCGCGGTCGGTCGGCGGTCGACGCGACGGCGTGCGCTACCGGGTCGACCCTCGACGTACCGGTTCGGGCCAGGACGTGCTGATCGTGGTCGAGGACCGGGTCGAGTGCCGACTGATGCTGGCTCCGGCTCCCGGCCCCGAGGGGCAGGACTGGACCACCTGGACCGAGGCCAGACCCGAGAACCCGCGCGAGCACCTGCGGCGGGCGGACGCGTTCGCCGAAGGGGTGGTGCTCTCCCTCATGGCCGGAGGGCGCCACGTGTTGCGGGTGCTCGACCACGCCGACCTGGCCGGACCCGGGCGGGACCTGACGGGTTCCTCGCCGGGCGGCGGCCTGCGCCTCGCGCGCACCACGGACTACGACACCGTCGCGATCATGGTCGTGGACGAGTCGTGGCTGTCGCCTCCGGTCTGGAGCGAGGTGGACCTGTGCACCGGCGCGTGGACCGAGGTGCTCCGGCGCGAGGCTCCCACGCACGAATCCGAGAGGTATGTCGTGGAGCGGCACGTGTTCCCGTCGGTCGACGGGACGCCGGTGCCGGCGACGGTGATGCGGCACGGCGACACCCCGCTGGACGGCACCGCGCCCGCGCTGCTGTACGGCTACGGCGCCTACGGCGAGCCGTGGGACCCCGAGTGGGACCCGGCCCTGCCCTCGCTGCTGGACCGCGGCGTGGTCTACGCGCGCGTCCACGTCCGAGGCGGCGGCGAGGGCGGGCGTGCCTGGTACCTCGACGGAAAGCTGGCCGCCAAGCAGCACACGTTCGACGACCACATCGCGGTCGCCGACGGCCTCGCCGCGGGCGGCCTGGTCGACCCGGACCGGATCGCCAGCCGCGGCCTCAGTGCCGGTGGGCTCCTCCAGGGCGTGGTCTTCAGCCAGCGCCCGGACCGGTGGCGGGCCGTGGTCGCGGAGGTGCCCTTCGTCGACGTCGTCACCACGATGTTCGACGAGGCGACGCCGCTCACGATCACGGAGTGGGACGAGTGGGGCGACCCTCGGATCCGGGAGCAGTTCGACTGGCTGCTCGCGTACTCGCCGTACGAGAACCTGCCACCGGCGGGCACCCGGCCGGACCTGCTCGTGACCGGCGCGGTGCACGACTCGCGGGTGATGGTGCGGGAGCCGGCGAAGTGGGTGGCGGCGCTGCGTGCCACCGACCCCGAGTGGTCGCCGCGGTGCCTGTTCCGCTGCGAGCTGGGCGCTGGTGCGCACGTCGGGCCGTCGGGTCGGTTCGGTCACCTCGCCTACGAGGCCGAGGTCGCCGCGTGGCTGCTCGAGCGGCTGGGACTCGACCGATGAACGGGATCGAGGACGAGGCCGTCGAGGTCACGCGCGCGCTGATCCGGCTGGACACCACCAACTACGGGGAGCGGGGGTCTGAGACCCTCGCCGCGGCGTACCTCCGCGACTACCTCACCGACGCCGGCGTCGACGCCGCGCTGGTGGCCCGCGAGTCCGATCGTGCCAACATCGTGGCCAAGATCCCCGGCACCGACCCGGACGCGCCCTCGCTCGCATTCGTCGGCCACACCGACGTCGTGCCCACCGAGGGCCAGGACTGGACCCATCCGCCGTTCGAGGCGGTCGTCGACGACGACGGCTTCCTCTACGGTCGCGGTGCGATCGACATGAAGAACGAGGTCGGTGCCCGGGCGGTCGCCATGGCGCACCTTGCCCGTGACGGCTTCCGGCCGCGCGGCGACCTGTGGTTCATCGCAGTCGCCGACGAGGAGAACGGGACCGCCGACGTCGGCATGCGCTGGCTGCTCGAGCACCGGCCCGACATCCGCCCCACGATGGCGATCAACGAGGGCGCCGGCGAGCGGCTGCCGCTGGCCGACGGCCGGGTCGCCCTGACGTTCGCGATCGGCGAGAAGGGGACCTGCCCGGTGCGGGTGGTGGCGGTCGGCGTGGCCGGCCACGCCTCCATGCCGGAGGTCGGCGACAACGCCGTGCCGCACCTCGCCGAGCTGATCCGCCGGGTCGGGAGCGGCATGCCGGACCTGGTGCACTCCCCCGAGGTCGACGCCACCCTCGAGGCACTGCTCGGCCGGCCGGTCGGCGACCTGGCCGCGGACGTCGCCGAGGCCGCGGCCCTCCACCCCGCGATCGGCCACTCGCTTCCGCCGACGCCCGGCACCACGATGGCGCCGACCATGCTGGCGGCCTCGCTGGCCCGCAACGTGATGCCCGAACGGGCCTCGGTCGAGCTCGACTGCCGGATCCTGCCCGGAACGACTGGCGAGGACGTGCTGGCGGCGGTCCGGAGCCGGCTCGGCGAGGACGTCCGCTACGAGCTGGAGTACGCCGACGCGTTGGTGCCGGGCACCAGCTCACCAGCCACCGGTGCCCTCCCCGACGCGGTCGCGGCCGTGCTCGCCGAGGCCGGTGACGAGGCGTTCGTGCTGCCGGTGCTGTGCCCCGGCTACACGGACTCGTCGTTCCTGCGCGCCGCGGCCGGCACGGCGGCGTACGGCTTCAGCCCGTTCCGCGCGACGCCGGCAGAGGTGCTGGCCGCCGGCTACCACAACGCAGACGAGCGGGTGCACGTCGACGACATCGGGCTGTCCGTGCGGTTCCACCGGGCGCTGGCCCGCAGGCTGCTCGGGTAGGTTCGAGCGGTGACCGATGCCAGCCCGAGTCAGCCACCGCTCGACCCCTCGTTCGTGGTCATCGAGCCGCTCCGTGAGTCGATGGCGATGGAGTTCGCGAAGGTCGACGGCGACGGGATCGACGCCACCTGGTCGGTGACGCCCGCGGCCCATCAGCCCTACGGCCTCCTCCACGGCGGCGTGCACTCGCTGGTCAACGAGGGCCTGTGCAGCCTGGCCGCTGCCCTGTGGCTGGGCGAGGCCGGCCGCGTGGTCGGCGTCAACAACAACACCGACTTCTACCGGGGCGTCACCGACGGCCGGCTGACGTCGACCACGCGTCCCGTCCATCGCGGCCGCTCGCAGCAGGTCTGGGCGGTGGAGACAACTGACGCCGATGGGCGGCTGGTCGCGCGCGGCCAGGTGCGGCTGCAGAACCTGACCCCCTGATTCCGGGGCGTGGGTCTAGCCGACCAGCGAGCGCACGAGCAGCGCCAGCGCCGAGGCAGCGCAGACCACGAGCACCGCCGTGCGCACCGCCTCGCCCGGCAGTCGCCGCCGGACCGGTACCGACAGGGTGATGCCCACGAGCAGGAGCGGGCAGAGCAGCAGCGCCAGCAGGAGTACGTCGAGCCGCAGCTCGCCTGCCAGGCCAAGCCCGACCAGGCTGAGCGCGGCGCCCGCCACGAAGTAGGCCGCCAGCGTCGGTCGCAGGACGCGCGGCGGGTGGTGCTGGTAGAGGATCGCGAGCGGCGGACCGCCGATCGAGGTCGCGGTGCCGGTGATGCCCGAGACGAAGCCCGCGGCCGGAAGCGTCATCCGGTTCACCGGCAGCGTCACGGTTCGCACTGTCAGCAGCACGCTCAGCAGCACCATGCCGCCCACTGCGAGACCGATCAGCCGGTCGGATGCGATGGCGACCACCCAGACGCCGACGGCCGTGCCGACCACGCGCGGAGGCAGCGCCCAACCGAGACCACGCCAGTCGGTGCCGCGGTGCTCAGTCACCATCGTCTGTGACGCCATCACGAACGCGAGCCACAACATCAGCTCGGGCATCAGGCTAGGGGCGACCAGCGCCGCGACCGGCGCCGCGACCAGGCCGAGCCCGAGGCCGACCGTTCCCTGGACGACGGCGCCCACGAGCACAGCGGCCGCCAGGATCGCGACGACGCCGGTGTCGACGCCCAGGATCACCCGCGCAGCAGGCTGCGCAGCACGTACTGCATGATGCCGCCGTTGCGGTAGTAGTTCGCCTCGCCCGGGGTGTCGATCCGGACCACCGCGTCGAACTCGGTCGACCCTGCCTTGACCTTCACGGTCCGCGGCGTCGTGCCGTCGTTGAGCTCGGTGACGCCGGTGATCGAGAACTCCTCCTCGCCGGTGACGCCGAGGCTCTCGGCGGTCTCGCCCTCGGGGTACTGCAGGGGCAGCACGCCCATGCCGATCAGGTTCGAGCGGTGGATCCGCTCGTACGACTCGGCGATCACGGCCTTCACGCCCAGCAGCGCGGTGCCCTTGGCGGCCCAGTCGCGCGAGGACCCGGAGCCGTACTCCTTGCCCGCGAGCACCACGAGCGGCGTCCCGGCGGCGAGGTAGTTCTCGCTCGCCTCGAACACGGTGGTCTCGGCGCCGTCGCTGGTGAAGTCGCGCGTGACGCCGCCCTCGGTGCCGGGGGCGAGCTGGTTGCGGAGGCGGATGTTCGCGAACGTGCCGCGGATCATCACCTCGTGGTTGCCGCGGCGCGAGCCGTAGGAGTTGAAGTCGCGCTGCTCGACGCCGTGCTCCTGGAGGTAGCGGCCCGCCGGGCTGTCCTTCTTGATGGCACCGGCCGGGCTGATGTGGTCGGTGGTCACCGAGTCCCCCAGCTTGAGCAGCACCCGGGCACCGGCGATGTCCTCGACCGGCTGCGGCTCCTCCGGCATGCCCTCGAAGTACGGAGGCTTCCGGACGTAGGTCGAGTCCGCGTCCCACGAGAACGTGTCGCCCTCAGGTGTGGACAGCGACCGCCACCGGTCGTCGCCGGCGAAGACGTCGACGTACGACGAGCCGAACATCTCGGAGTTGATCGCCTCGGCGATCACGCGCTCGACCTCGTCGGGCGAGGGCCAGATGTCCTTGAGGAACACGTCCTTCCCGTCCGGGTCCTGGCCCAGCGGGTCGTTGAAGAGGTCGACCGTCATCGACCCGGCCAGCGCGTAGGCGACCACGAGCGGCGGCGACGCGAGGTAGTTCATCTTCACGTCGGGGTTGATCCGGCCCTCGAAGTTGCGGTTGCCGGACAGCACGCTGGTGACAGCCAGGTCCGCCTCGTTGACGGCCGCGGAGACCTCGGGGATCAGTGGGCCGGAGTTGCCGATGCAGGTCGTGCATCCGTAGCCGACGAGGTTGAAGCCGAGCTTGTCGAGGTACGGCGTGAGGCCGGACCGTTCGTAGTAGTCGCTGACGACCTTCGACCCGGGTGCGAGCGTGGTCTTGACCCACGGCTTGCGCGACAGCCCCTTGTCGACGGCGTTCTTGGCGAGCAGTGCGGCGCCGATCATCACGCTCGGGTTCGAGGTGTTGGTGCAGGATGTGATCGCGGCGATCGTGACCGCCCCGTGGCCGATCTCGACCTCCTGGCCGTCGAGGCTGACGGTCGCGGTGGCGTCCTTGTCCTCGGTGTAGTCGGCCAGTGCCTTCTCGAACTCCGTGGCGGCCTCGGTGACCGAGACCCGGTCCTGCGGTCGCTTCGGGCCGGCCAGGCTCGGGACGACGGTGGCGAGGTCGAGCTCGAGCTTCTCGGAGTAGCGGGGCTCGGCGTCGGGGTCGTGCCAGAGGCCCTGCTCCTTGGCGTAGGTCTCGACCAGGGCGAGCTGCTCGGCCGGCCGGCCGGTCAGCTCGAGGTACTTGATGGTCTCCTCGTCGATCGGGAAGACCGCGATGGTCGAGCCGAACTCCGGGCTCATGTTGCCGATGGTGGCGCGGTTGGCGAGCGGGAGCACCGAGACGCCGGGGCCGTAGAACTCCACGAACTTCCCGACGACGCCGTGCTTGCGCAGCATCTCGGTGATCGTCAGGACGAGGTCGGTGGCGGTGGAGCCCTCGGGCAGGTCGCCGGAGAGCTTGAAGCCGACGACCCGCGGGATCAGCATGCTGACCGGCTGGCCGAGCATCGCGGCCTCGGCCTCGATGCCGCCGACGCCCCAGCCGACCACGCCGATGCCGTTGACCATCGTGGTGTGGGAGTCGGTCCCGACGCAGGTGTCCGGGTAGGCAACGGTGGCGCCGTCGGTGTCGCGGGTGAAGACCACGCGCGCGAGGTGCTCGATGTTGACCTGGTGGACGATCCCGGTGCCCGGCGGCACGACCTTGAAGTCGTCGAAGGCGCCCTGTCCCCAGCGGAGGAACTGGTAGCGCTCGCGGTTGCGCTCGTACTCGATCTCGACGTTGCGCTCGAACGCGTCGGCGCTGCCGAAGACGTCGGCGATGACGGAGTGGTCGATGACCATCTCGGCCGGCGCGAGCGGGTTGACCCTGGACGCGTCGCCGCCGAGCTCCTCCACGGCCTCGCGCATGGTCGCGAGGTCGACCACGCAGGGGACGCCGGTGAAGTCCTGCATGATCACCCGCGCGGGGGTGAACTGGATCTCCTTGTCGGGATCGGCGGTCTCGTCCCAGCCGGCCAGTGCCTTGATGTCGTCGGCGGTGATGTCGGCGCCGTCCTCGGTGCGCAGCAGGTTCTCGAGCAGCACCTTGAGGGAGAACGGCAGCGACCCGACGTCGAGACCCTCGCCGGTCACCGCGTCGAGTCGGAAGATCTCGTAGTCGCGGTCCCCCACGCTGAGGGTACTCTTCGCGCCGAAGCTGTCTTGGCTGGCCATTGCGTCTCCTCGGTCGGCTCTGATCGGTGCCGGGTCGTCTCGTTCCATCTTGCCGCCGTGACCCGCCCCGCTGGAAGTGAGGGCAGCCTTATCCGGCAGGAAAGTCTCTTGATATCAAGATATCACACGAACTACCGGCTGGGTGGCCCGAGACGATGGCCGGCGATCTGGGTCAGCGGGTGACTCGGATGGCCGGCTGGCTTGCAGGCGTCAGTCGCTGACCCGGTCGAGGTGCTGGAGCAGGTCGTGCGCGGCCAGCTCGACCTCCTTGTGGCGCCACTCCGACGCGCGGTAGACGCAGGCGATCAGGGCGGTGCGGTGGACCCGGCGGAAGTCGCCGTACACGAAGGCGTGCCGTGCCTTGGTCTCGTCGTTGGCGCCCTCGGTCAGGCCGAGGTGCCAGGCGGCGTACTCCGTCCACGAGTGCCGCTCGAGGTAGGCGTTCTGCGCCTCCGCACCGGGCTGCACCTCACCCCAATCGCTGTCGAGGACGTACTGCCGGGCCTCGATCAGGGACCGCGCGCGCGAGACCGCGTCCGGGTTGACGTCGTACGTCGCCACGCGGCCAGCCTGCCACACACGAATCGGCCTGGGCTGGCCCGGAGACAAGTGGTGGATCCGGTCGCTCTGGTGGACCGGATCCACCCCACGTCGTCCACAGGTGACTTAGACCGCGCACACAGCTCCTCGGCTGCGGGGCGGCACCGGTGGCCGGCCGCCCTGAGCGGGGCCAGCGCGATCAGGTCGGTGGTCAGGCCCGGCTGGCGCGGCCACGACGACCTCGGTCCGATCGAGCTCGCCGTGGCCCGCAATCGCACGCTGGTCGCCCACAACCGCTGCCGGCTGCGGCACCTGACCCAGTTCGAGGCGCGAGTGCAGTGGAGCACCAGCCCGCCACGGGTTCGACTCGAGGACGCGATCCTGCAGGTTGCGGCCGATCAGAAGTCGGAGTGGCACGCCATCGGAGTCTTGACCGATGCTTGCGCTAGCCGGCGTACGACCGCTGCCCGGCTGCTGGCCGCGACCGATGCCCTGACCCGGGTGAGACGTCGCCAATTCCTGCACGAGGTGTTGGTCGACCTGGACAGCGGCGCCTGCTCAGTGCTCGAACAGGGCTCCGACTGGTCGAGCGGCCACACCTGCTGCCGAAAGCCGAGCGGCAGGTGACGATCCGCAACGACCGTGGCCGGGAGTACCCCGACGTCGAGTACCGGGCGTACCTCGTCGGCCTCGAGCTGGACGGGCGCGTCACCACGAGAACGCCCGCCAACGGGATCTCGATCTCGACCGTGACCTCGACGCGGCCGTGCCCGGACAGGCTGCTGTGCGGATGGGGTGGGGTCAGGTCTTCGGCCGGCCGTGCCGGACCGCCGAACGGGTCGCTGCCCTGCTTGCCGGCAACGGGTGGACCGGGTGTCGGTCTTCGTGCGGTACCGACTGCGCCATCAGCCGGGCTGCCTGACCGTGTGTGTCAGGGCAACCGTGCGAACGCACGCACCGGGAGCGTCGCCATGCCCGCCACCTTGACCGGGACGGCGGTGAACGTCGCCCCGGTGGCCGGGAGCCGGTCGAGCCCGGTGAGGTGCTCCACGATCGGGATGTCGGCCGCCAACAGCCGGGTGTGGGCGGGCCGCTCGCGGCCGCGGGTGTCGTCGATGTTGACGCTGTCGATGCCGACCAGCGCCGCGCCGGCGTCGACCAGGTGCGCGGCGCCGGCCTCGTCGAGGAACGGGTGCTCCGGGTCGCCATAGCGGTCGGTGCGCCAGTGCCGGTCCCAGCCGCTTCGCAGCAGCACGGCCGCTCCCGCGACGTCGAGGCCGTCGAACGAGCCCGGGCCGAACCGGTCGCCGTCGACCACGACCGCCGGCAGGTCGACGCACTGCTCGAGCCGCAGCCCGGTGGTGTCCCAGCCGCCGCGGTGCCGGTGGGCAGGCGTATCGAGGTAGGTGCCGGTGTTGGCGACCATCGTGATCCGGCCGATCGTGAACTCGGTGCCCTCGGCGTACGTCGCATGCGACTCGTCGAAGGCGAGGTGGACGCCCACCTCCGGCCCCGGCAGCCCCGGGTAGGTGATCATTCCGTGCTCGATGACGTGGGACAGGTCGACCAGCTCCATGCCGGTGAGAGTACGACCCACCTGGCTCCCTCATCGACTGAGCAGCGCCTGCGGCTTCGTCGCCTGGCAGGCCGATTGCGTCGGCTCCCCTCTGCGACCCTCCGCGATTCAAAGGGGCGCCCATACCGCGCCCTTGAACAATCGGCTCCGAGGTTCACAAGACACAGCAGGGCGCACGGGCTAACCAGACTGCAGGTAGCCGGTTCGAACTGATGTACGACACCAAGCACTTGTACACACAGTGCTCGCACTCTGCGTTAGGACGATGGGGGCTCTGGCTTGACCGGCGACGTCATTGCGTTCTCAGCGACCCAAGGAGCTGAGCGCGCAGACGTCAGCCTTCCCCCATCGTTGCTGCTGAACCGAACCCATCCGCTCATCCGATGAGCGCTACCGACACGGCGGTGTGTGAGCCACCGGTTCGTGCCCGGGAACGGTGGCTAAGCCAAGTCACCGCCGCGCCGTGGACGCTCCTATTTGCCGCCCTGGTGCGCTCGGAGACGCACGCTCCTGCCGGGTTGCCGGCATGGTCACCGCCGACGACACGCTGCCCACCGACTGGAGGCCAACTGGGTGGGCACCCAAATAGCGGTCCTGGGGACCCGGTGCCTGCTCGGGGTCACGCCGGCCAGGCATGGCGGCTCTCGACAGGCTCGACCGACGCGTGGTGGCGGTCGGACGGTCCGGTACCGCTGGTTCCGTAACGGTCGATGAGCCATCTCCTCACGACCGCCTGGGTCTCGACAAGGTCGACCGGCGGGGACAGTGTTGCGTCTGTGAGGGCACAGGACTATGCCGTCGAGGTCCAGCGACTGCTCCAGCGTGCGCTCCCGGCGCCGCCAGCGGAGGCGGCCGACGTCGTGCAGAAGGCCAAGAACCTCGACACGCTGCTGGGCGGACCGGCCGGGCCGGCGCTCGAGGACGCGAAGCAACAGCTCAGGAGTGCGCTGACCGCGTTGGCCGACGACATCGAGGCCGCGATCGCGGACGCGGTGCCGATCCCGGCCATCGCCGACCTGCTCGAGGACGCCGACCTGGTCGGGCCGCAGGGGCTCGAGCTGGTCGCGGACGTCGGGCCGCTGCACGTCGAGGTCCGCTCCCCCAGCGTCACGCTCGTCGACCCTCATGACGGCAGCCTGGTGGTGCTCGGGCCGCTTCCGCCCAACGCGTTCGTCGCGGCGCTCGACGCGACCCCTGTCGAGGGCGGCGGCACACTGGTCAGGCTCCCGGACGGGCTGTCCGGGGTGCTCACGGCGGACCTCGGGTTCGCCCAGGCGGCGGCACTGGCGAGCCTGCGCGAGGTGAACGGCGAGCCGTCGTTCCTCGCTGTGCTGGCGGCCGGGTTCACCCCTGGCGTCCAGCTCGGATTCGGCTTCCAGCTCGGCCGCGTGGGCGGGGTGGTCGGGATCAACCGGAGCCTTTCGACCGACGCGCTGTCGCTCCGGATCGCCGACGGCAGCGCCGCCAAAGTGCTGTTCCCGCTCGACATCGGCAAGGACGCCGTCGCGACCCTACGCGCGGCGGAGGACCTGTTCCGGCCGTCGGTGGGCAGCATCGTCGCCGGGCCGACGTTCCGGCTCAGCTGGCTGGAGGTGGCCGGCAAGGGATTCATCGCCGCTGACATGGGCGTGCTCGTCGAGCTGCCCGGTCCGCGGCGCATCGCGATCGTCGGCGTGGTCAAGGCGGGCATCGACCCGGTGATCCGGCTGAACGCCAACGTCGCCGGCGTCCTCGACTTCGTCCAGGAGCGGGCCACCATCGACGCCGCACTCGTCGACAGCGGGGCGCTCGGCATCTTCACCGTGTACGGCGACCTCGCGTTCGCGACCTGCTGGGGTCCGGTCAGTTACACCGTGCTCAGCATGGGCGGCTTCTACCCGGGCTTCCGCCCCGAGCCAGCCCAGCTGCGGCCGCTCAAGCGGCTCGGCCTGGCGCTCGACAACCCGCTCCCCGGTCTGCGCCTGAAGGCCGAGGGCTACGTGGCGGCCACGTCCAACACGCTCCAGCTCGGCGGTCGCCTCGACGTCGGGTACGACGCGGGCATCGCCTCCCTGTCCGGCTTCATCGGCGTGGACGCCCTCGTGCAGTTCACTCCGTTCCACTTCCACGCCGACCTGGCCGCCGGCCTCGACGTGCGGTTCCTCGGCCAGACGTTCGTCGGCGTGAACTTCAGCGGCACCCTGGACGCCCCCGGGCCCATGACGATCGCCGGCCGGCTGACCGTCGAGACGTTCCTCAAGGACTTCCACTTCAACGACACCTGGACCTTCGGCAGCCCCACGCCGCTGCCCGCCATCCCGCCCCTGCGCGCGGTCGACGTGGTCGCCGGCGAGGTCGCCGCCCGCAACCTGCGCAGCCTCGGCGGCGCGGACCCGATGGTGCTGCTCGCCCCGGTCGAGGCCGAGGGCGGGCTCGCCGTCGTCACCGCACGCAACGGCGTCGAGTGGCGCCAGCACCTGGTCCCGCTGGAGACACCGATCGACCGGGTCAATGGCACGCCGACCGGCTCCACGCAGACGGTGACCGCCGCGCTGACCTCGCCGGTGCTCTCCGGGCAGGACGTCCTCGACCGGTTCGCTCCCGGGTCGTTCATCACCCTCACCGCGGCCGAGGCACTCAACGGGCCGACGTACGACGACCTGCCCGCCGGCCTGAAGGTCACCGGCACCTCCGTCGACGGCAACGACGTGCCGGCCGACAACCAGATCCAGGTCCTGGTCAAGGTCCGGCGGGAGACCCTGCCGTTGTTCACCCCCCTGGCCGGCGCCACGGCGTTCGCGTTCAGCAGCGGTGCGCTGACGATGGTCCAACAGCGCGACCAGGCGGCGGCCGTCGCCACCCGCGACGCCCAGGTGACCATCACTCCGGCGAGCTGGATGGCCGGCAGCGCCCAGCACGACACCCAGACGCAGGCGTTCCAGGCGGCCAAGGTGGGGGGCGGCGCGGTGCTCGCCAAGGCCGACTTCGACAAGTCGATCACGCTGGCCGGGATCTGAGAGAGGACGCGTCATGGCCGTCGAGCAGTTCCGCTCCTGGCGACGTCCCGGCATGACCAGCCTCGCCACCACGGCGTCCTTCTCCAACGGCCGGCTCACGGCCGGCCTGCCGCTGGCCCTGTCCGACGGCGCGGTGACACAGTCACGCACCGCCGAGTTCGCGCTGAGCGGACCCGGCGACGTCCGCGGCCTGGCTGGCGGAGCGGTCCGCGTGCGCACCCCGAGCCCCGGCTACACCAACGCCGAGAGCACCACCGTCGCCTTCGTCGAGCTCGGCGACCCGGACTTGCCCTGGCGATACACGCCCGACGTGAACCCCGCCGTCGGCGCCAAGGGGCTGCGCCCCTGGCTGGTGCTCGTCGTGGGCGTCACCGCCGCCGAGGTGGCTGTGCACGGCGACCGGGTGCGGGTCGCCGGCGAGCTCCTGGAGAAGCACCGGCTCGGCAAATCGGCCGCCTGGGCGCACGTACACGAGCTCCCCGACGGCACACACGTGGGCCGCATCCTGAGCCCGCACGGGCTGAAGGAGGACACCCAGTACACCGCCGCCCTGGTGCCCGCCTTCCGCGTCGACGGCGGCACCCCGGTGCAGGCGTGGACTGGCAACCCCGGGGACCTCGACCTGCCCTGCTACGACTCGTGGAGCTTCCGCACCAAGAAGGACCCGGACGACTTCAAGGCGATTGCCCAGCGGTTGGCGCCGCTGTCGACCGCCGAGCTGACGGAGCTGAACCAGAAGGCCTTCGGCGTCGCCGCCGTGGCCGCCGGCCCGGCCGGGCCGCAGGTGCTCACCCTGGGCGGCGCTCTGACCAGGCCGACGCCACCGGCCGAGAACGTCCTCGACGGCCCCGTCGCCGCGGAAGTCGGCGCCCGCGCCAGGCTGCCCTGGCAGGCGGGCGACCCGTGGGTGCTCGGCCTCCCGCGGTACGACGACCCGTGGACCGCCGTACCGGGCGCCGAGCCCACCCCCACCGGCCTCACGGGCTGGCGTCGGCAGCTGCACGAGGACCCGCGGCACCGCGGCATCGCGGGTCTCGGCGCCTGGGCCGCGATCGCCTGGCAGGACCGGATCAGCGAGGGCGCCAGGGCACAGGGCGGGGCCATCACGACGGCGGCGGCGCGCATCCGGCACCTCGGCTTGGGGCTGCGCGCCGTACGGTCACAGTGGGACCGCCGGGTTCCCAAGGAGCCGATCGCCGCGCTGGCCGTGCTCTCCCCGATGCTCGGCAGGCTGCCGACCCCGGGCGGCACCGTCCTGGGCCAGCTCGGCGGCCGCACCCCCGGACTGGTGCCCGCGCTGTTCTCCTCCGCCGCCAAGCGGATGCTCCGGCCGCGCGGCCCGGTGGCGAGGGCGGCCGAGGACGGCGCCACCGGGCTTGCTGGCCTGATCCGAGTCGCCGGCACGACCTGCCCGCCGGCCCCCGAACCGCCACCCGGCCAGGAGGGCGTCCCGGACGCCGTCGCGGAGAACCCCGACATCGTCGGCCGGTTCGCCGACTTCCCCTTGGACGTCCTGGACCGGGCCTTCCAGGCCATCGCGCAGAGCGACGAGGAACACGGCGGCCACGTCGGTGAGCCGCCGGACGGCCGCACCGGTGAGGGCATCGTCGGCATCATCTCGGGCGGCGCCACCGAGATCGTCGACCTGATCGGCGGCAGCCGGCCGTACGTCGACTGCCGTCCAGTCGGCATCGGCGACGCCTCCCGCACCATCGTCGACGGCGTCGACCCGCACCTGAACCCGGTCGTCGTCGACCGGGTTCTCGGACCCTTCACCGGGCTGCGCGAGCCGCGCCTCGCACCGCCGGACCTGGCGCCCGAGCTGGACATCCCGTTCTGGTCGTTCCTTCGCGACCACGCGCCCGACTGGCTGCTCCCCGGCGCCGCCGATGTGCCCGTCGACCGGGTCCTCGCGCTGGCCACCAACCCCGCGTTCCTCGACGCCTTCCTCGTCGGCGCGAACCAGCAGTCCCTGGGCGAGCTGCGGCGTCGCAACATCCCGGTCATGGCGGGCTGGACGCCGCTCCGCCGGTTCTGGCAGCGCATCAGCGACGACGGGACGAAGCCGGCCGACCTGGACATCGTCTCGGTGCGCGACCCGAGCCTCACACCGAACTGGGTGGAGGGGTCGCCGCTGGGTCACGCGTCGCACCAGCGGGGCACGACCGGCCCGATGCTGGTGCTGCTGCTGCACACCGAGCTGTTCCGGGAGTACCCACACACCCAGGTCTACCTCGCCCCGGTGGTCGCGGAGGCGGTCCGCTGGACCACGCCGCCCGACGTCACCGTCCCGGCGAACCGGGTGGACCCCGTGCTCACCGGCAATCTGACCCCCGAGCTGGTCTTCTTCGGCTTCCCCAAGCCGCCGGCGGCGGTCTCCGACCACTGGCTGGTGCTCGAGGAGCCACCATCCGGCTACCGATTCCGCGAGCCCACCCCGACGGAGGCCGACACGGACGACGGCGCGCAGTACGCCCACGACACCCTCTATGAGCCCGTCCGCGCCTTCTTCGGGAACCTCCTGTGAGCCCCAACTCGAGTCGCAGCGCGATCGTCGGCGAGGGCACCGAGATCCGCAGGCGGGTCGAGGAGACCCGGGCCGCCATCGCCGACCTCGCGGCCCAGCTCGAGGCCATCCCCGCCTGGCTCAAGGTCGGCCACCCCGAGCGGTTCGCCGAGGAGGGCGACCGGGAGGCGGCACGCACGGCCGACGACCTCGCCGGCGAGCTGCAGGACCAGACCTTCGAGCTGGGCCGTGCCCTCCAACTGCTCGACCAGGTCCTGTCGCCGGTCCCGGTCCAGCCGCTGCCAGTCCACCCGGTGTACGGCGTGCTGCTGCCGGTGCGCCTGGAGACCCGGTTCGTGCGTCCGGCCGAGGGCGCCGCCCCCGGCACCGACGACGCCAAGTGGCGGTTGCGGCTCCGGGTGGAGCCGGACCCGGTCTCGCTCCCGGCCGGCGGACGCGCCGCGACCGAGCACGAGGCCCACCAGGTGGCCGACTTCTGGACCACCTGCAACGGCGACCTGTCCACCCCCGAGGCGGAGGCGGCGTTCGCGTCGCTGGCCGGCCGAGTCGGCGCCGCCCGGGCTGCGTGCCTGCTGCGGACGGTGGCCGTCGATCGTGAGAACGGCGGGTTCGCCGTCGATCCGGATGCCGGGCCCGGCGTCGTACCCCCGGTCCTCGGCCTCCCCCACCAGCTGGAGATCTGGGGCGACGGGGTCAAGCTGGCCACACTCCAGCCGCGGCACGACGAGATCCGCGGCACCTTCGACCTCGCGGCGGTGCGGCCCGACGCCGACGGCACCATCCCGCGCACCTGGTGGAACTCCTACAGCGAAGCCGAGACCGTCGGGTTGGCCTGCGAGATCGTGCTCGGCGAGACCAGGCCGTTCTTCGCCACGCTGCTATGCGTCGGGCTCAACCAGCGCGACCAGGAACCGCTCACCCGACAGGTGTTCGAGGCACACGCCGCTGCCGGCACGCTCGGCACCCTGGCGCCGCTGACCCCGACCAACACCGTCGACGGCCAGCCCACGGTCGACCTGGGCCGCGACCCCGCGCCCTGGCTCGGCGTGGCCAGGCAGCCGCTCGGCGACGTCGCCGGGCTCACCGCGCTGACCGGTACGCCGCTGCTCGAGGGTATGCCCGCCCCCGACACGATCCGGCACGACACCGCCGGCGCACTGGTCCGGGCGCTCTGGCCGGTGCTCTGGCAGCGGTCGCTGAAGGACATCGGCGACCTCGGCGAGGGGGTGTACCGCCTCGGGGAGTACGCCGGCAGACACCTGCACCCGTTCGGGCCCTTCCCGGTGCTGCGCGTGGGCGACCTGCCGTACGGCGTGCTGCCGGTCAGCTTCTACCGGCAGTGGACCCATGCCGCCGACGACCCGCCCTTCGAGGGCACCCAGGTCGGCGTCGGCATCGACCACGTCGACCTGCTCGCCTCTACCGCCGGTGACGAGCTGACCGCGAAGGACGCCGACGCCGAGCGGCTGCTGCGGGTGCTTGCACAGACGCCGACCGCGCGCGAGTACGGGTCCCGACACCTCCCGCCGACCGCCCTCTGGGCGGCGTTCCAAGCGGTCATCGAGGGCATCGACCCGGCCGAGGTGGTGGCCCGCTGGGACGCCCAGGCGGACCTGCTGCTCAACGAGCTGGGGCATGCCCCGCGACGTCGCTACTCCCCGCTGCTCTTCATCGAGCCGTGGCCCGAGGACGTGCACCCGGACTACCAGCAGGCGCTGGGCCGCTACCTCGAGAGCACGTGGTTGCAGCTGGCGGAGGTGAACGACCTCGGCCGCCTCTGGCTGATCGACGACCGGTCGCCACACCCGCTGGCCCGGCTGGTCCGGCAGAGCCTGCTGCTCACCAACATCGAGATCTGCCGGCTGTTCTCCGACCAGGTCCCCGACCCGCGGCCCACGTCGTACCTGCTGCCGCTCGACGACCCGCAGCGGATGTTCAACGACGCCACCGAGCTCGAGGGGCTCGGCCTGCTCCGGGTCCGTGACCTGCCCGAGGCGGCCGTCGACCTGGTCAACGGGAACACCCAGCCGCAGCTGCCGCGGTACGACGCCGTGGTGCGCCAGTTCGAGGACGTCCGCGAGGCCGTGGGCCAGCTGATCGGCACCGACTCCGCCGTGACCGACCCGGTGCTCACCGGAGTGCTCGACGCGGCCGGCCACCGGCCCGACGTGTGGCTCACCGCGGCGGCGACCCGGCGACTGCGCCAACTCACCTCGGTCGGTGCGGAGCCGATCCTGGGCGCCTACGGCTGGGTCGACTCGCTCGCGCCCTCGGACGACCCGACGCCGCCGACCCGGGCCGGGCTGGTGCACGCCCCGTCGTACACCCAGGCGCTCACCGCCGCCGTGCTGCGCGACCACGTCGTCCACGACGACACCGACCCGCGCTGGCAGATGACACTGTCGTCCACGACCGTCCGGGCCGCCGCCGAGCTGGCCGACCAGGTCCGCACCGGCATCCCGCTGGGCGAGGCGCTGGGCCGCGAGATCGAACGCCGCTTCCCCGAGCCCAACCACGTCCTGGAGCTGCGCAACCAGTTCCGGGCCCGGCCAGAGTGGGCGGGCCGCCGGGTCTGCGACGGCCAGCAGGTCCTCGACGCGGCCACCCTGCCGGCGTGGCTCCCGGCCGACGACCTCGACGACCTGCGAGCCGCGCTCGACGCGTACGCCGACCTCCTCGTCACTGACGCGGTGCACGACGTCGTCGCCGGCCGGCCCGACGCCGCGGCGGAGGCGCTCGAGGCGGCCGCCGGTCTCGGCGCGCCACCGGAGCTGCGGCTGCTGCGCACCCCGCGAGAGGGCGGCACGGTCCGCACCGACGTGGCGTTCGTGATCCGGTACGACGACGCGTGGGAGACCACCGGGACCCATCCGGTCGAGGTGGCCGACCCGGCATTTGCCCGGTTCCTCCGCGCCGAGGTCGGCGCCGCCAAGAACGTCACCTGGACGACCGCGGACGACGCGGTCTCGCTGCGCGACCTCGGCCTGAAGGTCGTCGACCTCCTCGTCACGCCGTCGTCGGTGGTGACCGCGATGGTGCGCGAGCGGATCGGCGGTGGCGCGAAGGGGAGCGGGCCGGTCGCCCTGAGGACGGTAGCCCGGCTGGCCTCGATGCTGGGCCAGCCCTACGCCCTCAACCCGGGAGCCGCCGACGTCCTCCGGGCCAGGCTGGGCCGGCTGCGCACGATGGCCGGCGACCTGGGCGCTGCTATCACCACCGCGACGCCGCAGGGCTTGCGCCGGTGGGGACTGGACGAGGATCCGGCCGCGGCGGCCGTCACCCTGCAGGCCAGGCTGGACCGGGTCGGCGCCGAGAACACCGACGCGTCGGTGGACGCCGACACCCTCGCCGATCGCATCCGGGTCCTGGTGCCCACGCAGCTGTCCCTGCCGTTGGTCTGCCCGGACGAGGCGCCGGGGGTCTCGACAGGCTCGACCGCCGATGGGAACCGCTGGCTGGACGACTGGCTGCCGGTCACCGCGGCCGTCCGGCCGGCCCTGGCCAAGGTGGAGGCCGCCCTGCTCCGGACCTCCAGAACCTGGCGGGCCGCCGGGTCCGACTCCCGGCCCTGGCGGGCACCGGAGCCGACACCGGACGGGATCTCCGGCGACATGGTCGCCACCGTGGCCATCGGCCCCGCCGCCGGAAGGGCGGATGGCCGCGGGATCGTCCGCCTCGACTCCTGGGGCGAGACCGTGCCGGCAGCGCGGCACACGACGTGGAGCGCGTTCGGCTACGACGCACCCCGGGCCCGGGCGCCGCAGGCGGTGCTGCTCGTTGTGCCGAGCTTCCTGTCCGGCGGCGTCGACGTCGCCGAGACTAGGCGCGCCGTGCTGACCGCCCGCGACATGGTCCGCGCCCGGTCCGTCAGCGCCACCCCTGACCGGCTCTCTGTCGGCATCCCGACCGGCGTCGTCGAGGCGGTCGGCTCGGCGGCGTGCACCCTGTCGGAGGTGCCGCTGTGACGCTGGGCATCGAGTGGCTGCGCCGGCTGGAGCCGCTGCCGCCGTACGGCGACCTCCAGCGCGGCTTCGCCACTGAGGTGGCCGACCCGTTGTGGATGCTCGGCCGGCAGTGGCGGCTCGGCGAGCACGCAGGCGAGGACGCGGGCGCGCCGGTGGCGGTGCGGATGACGGTCGCGCACACCCCGATCGAGTCGGTCGACGGCCTCGACCCGACCGTGGTCCCGATCGAGGCGATCATCGAGGGCACGGCCGCGGACTGGTGGACGCCCGGCCGCCGGATCCGGATCGGCCGCGCGGTCGCCGGGTCGCTGACGGCCGCCCAGCGGAAGAAGTGCCGGTTCAAGAAGCCGCTGCCGACGCCGTACGACGACGACTTCAAGGGTGAAGTGGACGGACTGGCCGGCTGGCGCCGCGGGCTGGTGCCGGAGGACCACCCGCTGCTGGCCGACCTCCCTGCGGAACTGCGCGACAGCTGGGATCCGCACACCCTCGACCACGACCTGACGCTGTCGGCCGGCTCGGCGACGCTCACGGTCAGCCACCACACCGGCGGCGACGTCGACTGGTACACCGTCGACGGGGACAGGCCGCTCGTCACGGTGCCCGACCACCCGTCGTCGGAGGTCGTCCCGGTGCGGCTGCAGTACCCGGGCGCGCCGCTGCCGCGGGTCTTCCAGATCGAGGACCACGCGGTGGACATCGGCGGCTACCCGCCAGACCGCTCGCACCTGGCCACCGCCCTGCTCATCGAGCTGGTCAGCAGCCACAGCAGCGACTGGTTCTTGGCGCCGGTTCCCGCGCCGTACGGCGCCTCGTCCGCCCCCGGCACCGGCGCCGTCGTCACCCTGTCGAACGTCATCGTGCGCAACACCTTCGACGAGGAGCACCAGGTGTTCGTGCCCACGGGCACGCCGCCTCCGCCGGCCGACCCGGACCTGCCGATTGGGCCGTGGTCGCTATTCCGCACGACCGGGCTCGACGACTCCAGCCTGGTCGTCTGGCCGGTCGCCCTGCCGGTCACCGGGCCGCTGCTCGACGAGGTCGCCTTCGGCGTCGACGAGGACGCGAACCTGATGTGGGCCGTGGAGATGCGGGTCGACGGACGCGAGCTGAACGTCGGCGTCGACGCCGTCCAGGCCCTCGCCGACGCAGCCCGGTCCGGCACCCGCGAGTTCTCCTGGCAGCCGTCCACCACGCTGCCACCGAGCTGGTTCCCGTACAAGACCGTCGCCGCCCTCGCCGGCCCGGCCCGCCAGGTCTTCGAGCAGGGCCGAGTCGCCGACCTGAACCAGGCCCAGGAGCGGGTCCGCCCCGGCCCGGCGTCGGAGCTGATCGCGGCGACGCCGGGTTCGGCCAGCCACGTGCTCGAGACCCAGGCCGTGCCGTACCAGGGGCTGCGCCTCGAGCGTCGCTATCAGCTCGCGCGCGGCACCGACGGCCGCCCGGTGCTCTGGCGCCAACGCCGCACCGTCCCCCTGCTCGCCGGGCCCACCAGCCACCTCCGCTTCGACCTCTTCAAGGAGGCGCCGGACGAATGAACCGGGCGGTGGTCGAGACATCGACGGCGAACACCGGAGTGCGTGCCTGGCCTCAGGGGTTCCAGCCACACGTCCGGACGAGCTCTGCAGGACCGTCCTGGGTTGGCCGCTGCTCGTTAACGTCATGGGCCCCGCGGCCGAGGTCTGGTGGGCTATTCCCACCCTTGCTGACCAGCCGGCCGACCGATCCGTGACGACATGCCGGCGTCTACCCACCCAGCCCATCCCAAGGGCCTCGGTCGTCGCCCTGGAACAATAGTTGAAGCATCACCTACCGTTTGCCGGGACCCACGTCGTCAAGTTGGGACGTGGCGGCTCAACCTAGAAGCCAACCGCGTCCTGCGGAGGGATCCGCTAACCCTGCCTGGGAACCGAGGAATTACGACGCCGGCCGGTGACGCAGCTCTCCCAGCAGGGGCGCGAGCGAGCCCGGTTCCAAGTTCACGAAGCCCCTCCGAGCGTCGGACCACGCACATGGCAATGTCCCGCGCCCGTCGGGGCGATGGACGGCCCCGGCGCCGGGAGTCGGGGCCGTTTTCCCCGCTCGCTCAGCCTGGCGGATGTGCGCTGTGTTCACCTTGGTCGTGTAGGTCTGGAGGATGCTGGAGCGCGAGCACAAGTTCGAGGTCGACGCGGACTTCATGCTTCCGGATCTGACCGGGGTCAAGGGCATCGCCCAGGTCGGTGAAGCAGTCGTGCAGACGCTTGAGGCGACCTACTTCGACACACCAGACCATCGTCTCGCGTCAGCTGGCGTCGTGATCAGGCGTCGGACCGGTGGCGACGATGAGGGGTGGCACCTGAAGTTGCCCTCTGCCGTTGAGACCCATGCCCGACATGAGCTGCACGTGGGGCTGGGTCGTGCTGTGCGAACGGTGCCGAAACGGTTGCGCGACACCGTCTCGGGCCTCGTTGGCGGACAGGCGATGGCGCCGATCGCGGTCATCGTCACCGAGCGCACACTGCGACAGCTGATCGACGGCCAGGGGGTTGTGCTCGCCGAGGTCGCAGACGATCGGGTCGAGGCATCACCCTCCGCCACGGAGGTCGACTCCACGTCGTGGCGAGAGATCGAGGTAGAGCTCATCGAAGGTGACGCGGAGATCCTGGCTCGCGTCGGCAGGCGATTGATCAAAGCCGGTGCCGAGCCTAGTGCCCGCCCATTGAAGCTCAGCGAGCTCGTGGGCGGTCCCGAGTCGGAGCCGATCGGTCCGACGCGGGGCAAGGACCGAGTCCAGGCACTCGTGCTCCATCGACTCAGTACGCAGCTCGAGGTGATGCGACGCAGGGATCCGTTGGCTCGCGAGAATCTCCCTGAGGGGGTTCACACGATGCGGGTCGCCATCCGGCGACTCCGCTCCGCCTTGGCGACCTCTCGGCCCTTCCTCGACCGCTCGGTCACGGACCCGATTCGCGTCGAGCTCAAGTGGGTTGCCGACGCCCTCGGCGATGCCCGTGACGCAGAAGTGCGTCACGAACGTTTGGACGACGCGATCGACAACCTCGTCGCTGAGCACCCGGACATCGAGTGGGACGAGGAGTCCGCCCGCCCGGCCCTGTGGTCGTCCCTCGTCGAGCGCCACGACCGGGCACTGGCCACACTCGACGACGTGCTCACCAGTCAGCGCTACTCCGGGTTGGTGGACACGCTCCGCGAGATCGTCGCCGACCCGCCCTGGCGCGACAGCTCGACCAAGAAGATCCGCGGCGCCTACCGACGACGCGTGGACCACGAGCTGGATCGCGTCCATGAGCGCATGCAGGCCGCCCTCGACGCGGACCTCACGGCCGACGAGCGTGCTCATGCCCTCCACGAGGCGCGGAAGGCAACCAAGCGAGCCCGTTACGCTGTCGAGCCGCTGCGACCGATCTACGGCGCCCACGCCGAGAAGCTGGTCAAGCGACTCAAGGGCCTCCAGTCCGTGCTCGGGCTCCACCAGGACACCGTCGTCACCCGGGCGCACCTGCTGGATGTCACACGCTCCAAGCCAGTTCTCACGCCCAGTGCAGCGCTGCTCGCCGGGGCACTCGTCGAGCGCGAGAGCCGCGACGCGGAGCGCTACGAGGGACAAGCCGAAAGTGCGTGGCGGAAGGTGACCAAGACCCCGCTGCCTTGATGACCCGCTCGGCCGCACCTTTCCGTCCCTCCGCGAATGGTTAACCGGTAGCCGTCACGTCGCTCTGAACGCGGACTCGTGTCGGTCGCTTTTGCCCGTCGGCGTCGGCGCTGACAGTGCGGGGTCAGAGTGCGCCGCGCCGCCAGGGTCCGGTGATTGCGAAGGTGATGCCGGGGCTCTGCAGGTTGACGAAGAGCCAGCTTCCGCTCTTCGGTTCGAAGACCGAGCCGGCCCACTCCGATCCGCGGTAGTCGCTCGGTGGCACGTTCTTGCCGCCGGTGCCTGCCCGGAGGTCGGCGATGTTCTGGGCGAACCGGAAGATCTCGCCGTCGGTGGTGAGGCCGTGGACGTACTCGATGCCGCCGCCGTCCTCGCACAGGACGAGCCCGCCGCGCGGGCTGACGCACATGTTGTCCGGGGCGTTGAGCACCTCGGCGCCGGGCGAGGCGTAGAGGACCTTGAACGTGTCGGTCGCCGGGTCGAGCTCGAAGACCTGGCCCTCGCCGGCGGGGCCGCCATTGGTGGTGAGCACGTAGATCCGGTCGTTGCCGTACCAGGCGCCCTCGAGCCGGCCGAAGATAGCCGCGCCCCTGCCCTGCGCCTGGCTCCGGACCGTGTCCTCGGCCGGGTCGGGGTCCTCCACGGTGACCCAGCTGACCTTGCCGTAGACCCGGCTCCCGTCCTGACGTGTGTCGGTGGTGGTCTCCCCGATCTTCATCGCCTGCAGCTCCCCGCCCCGGGCCAGGTCGCCGGGCACGTTCGGGACGAACCGGTACAGGCACGCGTCGCCGCGGTCCTCGGTCTCATAGACGATCCCGGTGGCCGGATCGACTGCGGCGGCCTCGTGGTTGAACCGCCCCATCGCCGTGTACGGCGTCGCGTTGCCCGACCCCTCGGAGGGGACCTCGAACACGTAGCCGTGCCGCATGCCGGCGGTCTCGCTGAATGTCTCCTCGCAGGTGAGCCAGGTGCCCCACGGGGTCGGTCCGCCCGCGCAGTTGCGGATGGTGCCGCCCAGCGAGCCGTAGGACTCACCGAACTCGCCGGCGCCGGGGTCGAAGACCATGGTGGTCGTCCCGCCGCCCGCGGCGGGGTTGTAGGCGGGCTGGGCGAACGCCGGGCCGGGGTTGCGCTCGTGGTTGCGGACGATGTGGACCAGGTCGCCATGGCGGAACGCGGCCATGCCGTCGTGGGCGTTCGGCGTGGGGACGCCGTCGGTCATCTGGTCGTTGGTCCAGCCGTAGGAGACGTACTCGAAGCCCTTCGGGAGGGCGAGCAGCTCCAGTCCGGTCGTCTGGTCGCGCACGGGCCGCAGCGGGCCGTACCCGGGGGCGGTCTCAACCTTCGCCGGCCGGGCGGCCGCGTGCCGCGCAGCGAGGGCCTCGAAAGGCACGCTCGCCGCGGCGACTCCACCGGCTGCGACGGTCGCACCCCGCAAGAAGGATCTGCGACCCACGCCGTCCTCGGCGCGGTCGCTGCCTGCGGTGATTGCGGTGCTTCGCTGGTCTGTGGTCACGGCGGTTCCTCCAGTCGTGTCGGTTCGGGGGTGGGTCCAGACCAGCGGCCCCAGACCGCGGGCGGTTGAACAGCATCCGAACGATACACATGGGACCAGGGAACTCCCTGTGCCATTGGTCCAGCGAGGGTGATCCGCTCCAGGTCCCGGCCGGTCAGTCCCGAACGGGCCGAATCGGCGGCCCGGTCAGCCACGGGATCACCGCAGCCAAGTCAGCGGCGTCTTCCTGGATGTCTCGGGCGGGCTCGGGCGATGTCGACGCACGGTGGCGTCGCTGCGTTCGTGGGCATGGGCATTGGCTGTTCATAGCCGACCGGTCCCCGGCCCGGCCACCGCGGTGTTGATCGGTGTCTGCGGCGTCCACCGGTCGGTACACATTGCGCCCAAAGTGCGCCCCAAGGCGGGTTCTTCAACGTCAGCGCGCGAATCGCGAAACGCGTCACCGCAGGTCAGAGCCGGTTTTCTCCAGCAGCGCGACGCATTCGACGTGATGCGTAATCGGGAACAGGTCGAACGCGCGGAGCCGCGTCAGCGAGTAGCCGGCCTCAGCGAAGATCGCGACGTCCCGCGCCAGCGCCGCCGGGTCGCACGCGACGTAGGCGACCGCCCGCGGCGCCCGGTCCACGACCTGCTCGACGACCTTGCGCTTCGCTCCCTCGCGCGGCGGGTCGAGCACGACCAGGTCGAACGGTTCGTCGTACGCCGAGGCGAGCACTCGGTCGACCGGCCCGGTCGCGACCTCGGCGGACCGGCCGAGGTTGCGCTGCGCGTGGCGGCAGGCCTCGCGGTCACCCTCGACCGCGACCAAGCGGGCGGCCGGCCCGACAGCCTCGCCCAGGAAGGCCGCGAACAGCCCGACCCCGGCGTAGAGGTCGAGCACCGACTCCCCCGGTGCCGGCTCGAGCAACGACAGGACCGTGTCGACGAGCACCGTCGGCGCCGCGGGGTGCACCTGCCAGAACCCGCCCTGGGCCACCGAGAAGGCGCGGTCGTGGACGGTGTGGCGGGGCGGCTCCGGCGCCTCGAGCAGGCACTCGTCGATCGGCACGACGTCGTGAGACCGGTGCTTGCGCATGCCCCGCCGGCCGTCGGGGAGCTCGACGTACCGCTGCCGGGTGCGCCAGTGGAGTCCGTCGTCGTCGCCGGGGACGGGCTCGACCGTCACGGCGACGTCGAGCCCGGCGAGGCGCGACAGCTGCTCCCGCACGACCGCGGCCTTGAGCTCGCGTTGCGCGGGCAGGGCGACGTGCTGGAAGTCGCAGCCGCCACACGCGTCCGGCCCCGCGTAGGGGCACGGCGCCGGCACCCGGTCGTCCGACGGCTCCAGGACCCCGACCGCGTCGGCCCGCCAGAACCGGTCACCGTCGCCGCCCTCGGTGACCACCACCTCCACGGTCTCGCCGGGGAGGGCGTGGCGCACGAACACCACCCGGCCCTCGGCGCGCGCGACACAGTGGCCGCCGTGCGCGACCTGGCCGATCTCGACGGTGAACCGCTCCCCCACCCTCGAGGTTCCGCGCTGGGTCCGGGTCCGTGCGGTCCCGCGCCGCTGCCGCCGAGTCATCGCCGGGTCACCGCTGTACTTGGCGGCCCGTGCCGCCGTCGTCGCGGACGTTGCCGCGGCGCAGGTCACCGGACCGGATCCGGGTGTCGTTCTGCCGCTCGCGCTCGGCCGCGATCTGCGACGAGCGCAGCTGGTAGGGCACCGAGATCACCATCACGCCGGGGCTGAACAGCAACCGGCCCTTGAGCCGCAGCGCGGTCTGGTTGTGCAGGAACTGCTCCCACCACCGGCCGACGACGTACTCCGGGATGTAGACGGCTACGACGCCACGGGGGTTGGCCCTGCGGATCTCCTGGGCGTAGTCGGAGATCGGCCGCACGATCTCGCGGTACGGCGAGTAGAGCACCTTGAGCGGTACACCGAGGTTGCGCTCCTCCCACTCGGCGAGCAGGCGGGTGGTGGCCCCGGTGTCGGTGCCGACGTACACGCCCTCGAGGACGTTCGGGCGCGATGCTTTCGCGAAAGCCAGCGCCCGCAGCGTCGGCTTGTGCAGCTTGGAGACGAGGACCACGGCGTGCACCCGGGTCGGGAGCACCTTGTCCTCCTCGTCGGCGGCGAGCTCGAGCGCGACGTTCCGGTAGTGGCGGTTGATCGCCTGCATGATCAGGAAGAACGAGGCCATTGCCAAGATGGCGATCCAGGCCCCGGCCAGGAACTTGGTGACCAGCACGACCACCAGCACCACCGACGTGAACGTGAGGCCGATCGTGTTGATCAGCCGCGAGCGCTGCATCCGCCGCCGGACAGCGGGGTCCTTCTCGGTCTTCAGGTGCCGCGTCCAGTGCCGGATCATGCCGAGCTGGCTGAGGGTGAACGACACGAAGACGCCGACGATGTAGAGCTGGATCAGCCGGGTCACCTGGGCGTCGAACGCCAGGATCAGGACGATCGCCATCGCCGCCAGGAAGACGATGCCGTTGCTGTAGGCGAGCCGGTCGCCGCGCGAGCCGAGCGCCCGCGGCAGCAGTCCGTCCTCGGCGAGGATCGAGCCGAGCACCGGGAAGCCGTTGAACGCGGTGTTGGCGGCCAGCACCAGGATCACGCCGGTGACGATGACGACGAAGTAGAAGCCGGGCGGGAACCCCTCGAAGACGGCGTCGGCGATCTGCGCGATCAACGTGTGCTGGTCGTACCCCTCGGGCACCGGGGTCCCGTCGGCCTGGGTCAGCCGGTCGAGGTCGTGCGGGTCGACGTACCGCACCCCCATCTGGCGGGCGAGCGTGATGACGCTCAGCATCATCGTGATCGCGATCAGGCCGAGCAGCAGCAGCGTGGTGGCGGCGTTGCGGCTCTTGGGCCGGCGGAAGGCGGGCACGCCGTTGGAGATCGCCTCGACGCCGGTCAGCGCCGCACAGCCCGACGAGAATGCCCGGGCGAGCAGAATCATCAGGCCGATCGTGGTGAGCTCGCCCTCGTACCCGGGCGCCGCCTCGATCTGCAGCGACGCGCTTTCCACGTCGGGCAGCCGGCCCACCAGCATCAGGTAGAGACCGGTCCCGCACATGGCGGCCATGCCGACCATGAAGAGGTACGTCGGGATCGCGAAGATCGACCCGGACTCGCGGATGCCTCGCAGGTTCATCGCGGTCAGCGCGACCACGAGAGCCGCAGCGAACGTCGCCTCGTGGCCTACCAGCGGGTCGAACGCCGCTGCGGCGTACTGCGCAGCCGAGGAGATCGAGACCGCAACCGTGAGGACGTAGTCGACCAGCAGCGCACTCGCTACGGTCATGCCGGCAGTGCGGCCGAGATTGACGGTCGCCACCTCGTAGTCGCCGCCGCCGCTGGGATACGCGTGGACGTTCTGCCGGTACGACGCGATCACCGCGGTCATCACGAGGGCGACGACGATGCCGACCTTCCACGACCACGTGTAGGCCGACACGCCCGCGGCCGACAGCATGATGAAGATCTCGTCGGGGGCGTAGGCCACCGATGACAGCGCGTCGCTGGCGAACACCGGGAGCGCGATCTTCTTGGGGAGCAGCGTCTCGCCGAGCTGCGAGCTACGGAGCTTGCGGCCCAGCAGGATCCGCTTAGAGACGTCGCCGACACCCACGACGGGAAACGTTAGACCCTCGCGCCCGGTGCGGTGGTATCCCCTGGGATACCGTTCGTGTCGTGCACGTCGTGATCATGGGCTGCGGCCGCGTCGGCTCGACGCTCGCCCGCAGTCTCGAGGACCGCAACCACACGGTGTCCGTGATCGACAGCGAGCCCGACTCGTTCCGGCGGCTCGGACCGTCGTTCAACGGCGACAAGGTCACCGGCTTCGGGTTCGACCAGGAGGTCCTGGAGAAGGCCGGCATCCGTCGGGCCGACGCGTTCGCCGCGGTGTCCAGCGGAGACAACTCCAACATCATCGCGGCGCGGGTCGCGCGCGAGACCTTCGGGATCGAGCAGGTCGTGGCCCGGATCTACGATCCCGGCCGCGCCGAGGTCTACCAGCGGCTCGGCATCACGACCGTCGCCACCGTGAAGTGGACCGCCGACCAGGTGCTGCGCCGGATGCTGCCGGCCGGCGCCGAGCCGGACTTCCGCGACCCGTCCGGGACGATCCGGGTCGACCAGATCCCCGTGCCCTCCGCCTGGATCGGGCAGCGGACCGTCCACCTGCAGGAGCAGAGCAAGGCCCGGATCGCCTGGATCGACCGGCTCGGTGAGGGCATGCTGCCCGGTCGCGACACCGTGATCCAAGAGGGCGACCTCCTCCATCTGGTGATCCGCGAGGAGAACGCAGCGCACGCCTACGACGTCCTCGACCGAGGCCCCGAGGAGCAGTGACCATGGAGGCTGGGACATGAAGGTCGCCATCGCCGGAGCGGGAGCCGTGGGCCGCTCCATCGCGCGCGAGCTGATCGACAACGGCCACCAGGTGCTGCTGATCGACAAGAGCCCCCGCTCCATCAAGCCCGAGCGGGTGCCCGACGCCGAGTGGCTGCTCGCCGACTCGTGCGAGCTGTCCTCGCTCGAGGAGGCGCGGGTCGACCTGTGCGACGTCGTGATCGCCGCCACGGGTGACGACAAGGTCAACCTGGTGACGTCGCTGCTGGCGAAGACCGAGTTCGGGGTGCCGCGCACCGTCGGCCGGGTCAACCACCCCAACAACGAGTGGCTCTTCACCGAGGCCTGGGGCGTCGACGTCAACGTGTCGACGCCGCGGATCATGTCCGCACTCGTCGAGGAGGCGGTCACGATCGGCGACCTGGTGCGGCTGTTCACGTTCCGCCAGGGGAACGCCAACCTGGTCGAGCTCACGCTGCCCGAGGACTCGCCCTACGTCGGCAAGCCGGCCGGCCTGATCCCGTTCCCCGAGAACTGCGCGCTGGTCACGATCCTGCGCGACGGACAGGTCTACACCCCGGACAACGAGCAGCCGATCGAGGCGCACGACGAGCTGCTGTTCGTCGTCAGTGCGGACGTCGAGAACGCGCTGGAGCGGCTGCTCGCCCCCTCACTCCACGGCGGCTGAACCGTCCGCTCGGATGGGTGTGTGGTTGCGGCCGAGCAGCCAGGCCATCGCCCCGAGCGCGGCGATCTGGAGCGGCCAGCCGAGGGCGATCTTGAGCACCCCGAGCAGCGCCACCGCGGTCTGCGGGTCGAGTGCTCCCCCGTTGCCGGCGAGCCAGATCGGGCCCTGGACGCCGGCTCGCAAGACGCAGGGCAGCACCAGCAGCCAGGTGAGTCGAGTGCACAGCCGCACGATCTGCTTGTCGTCGTGCCACGCGGTCGGGTCACCGGTCACGCTGCCGACCATGAAGCCGACCAGCGGCCAGCCGATCAGGCACGTCAGTGCCATGAGCACGGCGTACCCGCTGTTGTAGAGGATGCCGGGCAGGAAGTACGCGAGTGCCTGCTCGTCCTCGGTGGCGCCGCCGCGGGCGGACATGGTGACGAAGAGCCACCCGATCCCGATCCCGACGAGGGCGTTGACGACGAACTGCACGCTCGAGCGCTGCACGAGCCGGATGCCCAGCAGCAGCAACGCGGCGGCCAGGCTGACGACCAGGGCGGTCCGCAGGTCATCGGCGGTCAGCCACGTGACGGTGAAGAGGATGGTGGGGACGGCCGCCTCGAGCATGCCGCGGCGCCCGCCGAGCGCCTTGGCCAGCTGGGCCCGGACGACCTGCTCGACGGTCTCGACGTCGGCCGATGCGGCCGGTGACGGTTCGGTCACGGCAGCAGCTCGTAACGCGGGTTGTACATCGAGCGGGTGCCCTCGAAGACGCCGATCCGGCCAGTGATCCGCAGGTTGCGTCCGGGCACGATGCCGGTGATCTGCCGACGCCCGAGCCACACCACCACGAGCACGGCGGAGCCGTCGTACAGCTCGGCCTCGAGCGCCGGGACCCCGCCGCGCGGGCGGAGCGTGACGGTGCGCAGCTGACCCTGAACCGTCACATGCGCGCGGTCGGGGGCATCGGCGATCGTGTGCTCCGCCTGCTCCCCCATGTCGCGCCGCAGCTGCTCCGCGTGCAGGTCGGTGCTGCTGCTCGCCCATCGGCCCAGGCGCGCCCGCAGCCCACTCTTCTCGGCCACGTCACGATCCCTGGTCGGAGTCCTGAACCGGCCCGTCGGGGGCGACCCGGCGCGCCTCGTCCGGCAGTGTCACCGGCAACGGGTCGCCGACCGGCATCGCCTGGTCGCCGCGGCGTACGGCGATCTGGGTGAGCGCGTCCTCCCACGAGGCGGCGGTCTCCTCGTCGGTGGCCGGCTTGCCCAGGAAGGTCGCGCGGAGCAGCCACCGGGAGCCGTTGATCCCGACGATCCGCGACGGCTGCTGGCCGGTGCGTCCGTCGGGGGTCTTCACGGTGAGCTGGCAGACCAGCTCCGGGCCGAACCGTCCCTGACGCTCGGTGGCGGTCCCGCCGCGGCGGGCCATGTCGGCCGCCAGCTGCGGCCGGATCTCGCTCCACAGGTCACCGTGGCGCGGGGCCGCGAAGGCGCGCAGCTCGAGTGCGCCCTCGGCGCCGGCGAGCAGGACCGACTGCACCTGCTGGGTGCGCTCGTCGACCTGGAGCCGCAGCTCGCTGCCGGGCACCGGCGCCACCAGCATGGACCCGAGGTCGACCCGGGGGACCCCGTCGTCGGGGACCTCGTCGGCGTCGAACGGGCCGGTGCGCGGCTCGGCGACCTGCGGCGTCTCCTCCGGCCCGACGGTCTCCGCCGGGTCGGGCGTGGGGGTGGACTTGCGGCCGAACTTCACGTCGTCATCTCCTCTGGGTCCGGGCGCTCAGGTGCGGCCGAACCCTCCGGTAGAACCGTAGCCCCCCGGCCCACGGACCGAGTCGGGGAGTTCGGCCACCTCCACGAAGCGGGCGCGCTCGAAGCGCTGGATCACCAGCTGCGCGATCCGGTCGCCCCGACGGAGCTCGACCGGGGTCTCCGGGTCGTGGTTGATCAGCATCACCTTGATCTCGCCCCGATAACCGGCGTCGATCGTGCCGGGGGTGTTGACGATCGACAGCCCGTGCCGCGCTGCCAGCCCGGACCGCGGGTGCACGAGCGCGACGTAGCCGTCGGGAAGCGCGACCGCGATCCCGGTCGGCACCATCGCCCGCTCACCCGGCGCCAGGGTGAGGTCGACGGTCGTGGTGAGGTCGGCGCCGGCGTCGCCGGGGTGGGCGTAACCGGGCGCGGGGACGTCCGGGTCGAGCCGGACGATCTGGATCTCGAGCTGCACGTCGGGCTGCTGGTCGGGTTGGGGTTCCTGAGGCACGGGCGGTGAGACTACCGCTGGCTCCTCCCTCCTACGATGCAGCCCGTGGAGTACGCCGAACGCTTGGCCGTCCCGCTGCGGTGGTGGGTCCAGGGCACGATGATGGTGGCCAGCCTGTGGCTGGCGACGGTCGTGGCGCTGCCCCCGGTCGCGGCGTGGGTCGTCGCCGGCGTGGCGCTCGGGCTCATGACGGCGCTGCTGGCCGGCTTCGGGTCGGTCCGGATCCGGGTCGGCGGCGGACAGCTGGCCGCGGGCCGGGCGCGGATCGGTGCCGAGCACCTCGGCGACGCCGTGCCGCTCGATGCCGACGCGACCCGGCGGCTGGCCGGCCCCGAGGCCGACGCCCGGGCGTACCTGCTGCTCCGGCCGTACCTGAAGCGCGCCGTCCGGGTCGACATCACCGACCCGGCCGACCCGGCGCCGTACTGGCTCCTGAGCACGCGGCGGCCCGACGAGCTCGCGGCGGCAGTCCGGGCGCTGACTGCCGACCCGCCCACCGGATGAGCCTCCGGTTAGGCTCGGGTCATGGCATCTGAAGGCTCGAAGGTCTGGTCGGCGTTCTCGCTCGTGAGCGTGCTCGGGGCGGCGGTGGTGGCCAAGAAGGCGCTCAACACCGGGTGGAAGGCCGCCACCGGCAAGACGCCGCCGGCCAACCCGGCCGACCCCGACGTCGACGTCAAGGAGGCGGTGGCGTGGGCGGCCGTCAGCGGCGCCCTGATCGGGCTGGCCCGGATGTTCGCGGCGCGCCGGGCGGCCGGCTATTACGCGAAGTCGACCGGCCACCTGCCGCCGGACCTGCAGAAGGACCGGCAGGACCCGGACGCGCCGACCCCGACCACCTGAGCGGCCCGGAGCGGCCCCGCGGGCTGAGGGTCAGGCGCAGTCCTTGCAGATCATCTTCTTCTCGTCGGCCAGCTGGCTGCGGTGGTGCACCAGGAAGCAGCTCATGCAGGTGAACTCGTCCTCCTGCTTCGGCTTGACCTCGACCGCCAGCTCCTCATGGGAGAGGTCGGCTCCGGGCAGCTCGAACGACTCGGCCGCCTCCGCCTCGTCCTCATCGACCTTGCCGGAGTTCTTGTCGTGGCGACGCGCCTTGAGCTCTTCGATGCTCTCCTCGGACTGGTCTTCCTCGTTCTTCCGAGGTGCGTCGTAATCGGTCGCCATCTCTCTCCCACTCCCCGGTCGGCCTGCCGTCGCGGCAGGTGCCACCGGATGCTCGCCCGTTCTCGTCCAGTGCTCACGTCAGTACGTCGGCGCCAAAGTGTGCACCATGCGGGGTCCCACGTGCACACCGGTTCCACGACGTGTCCCATGAACGTCGCGTGACCGGTCGCTATTCCACCCCTGGGGGTGGAGATCACATCGGCTGGCGGAGCACGAACCCGCACTCCTCGAGCAGGGTGACGAAGTCGTCCCAGCCGTCGGCCGGGGCGGCCGCGACGACGACCCGGCCCGGCTCCCCCAGCTCCGCGGCGAGCGTGCCGGGCAGCAGGCCGAACGTGGCCCCCGCCTCCGTGGCTACCAGTGAACCGGCCGACCAGTCCCACGCGTTGGGCCCCTCCTCGACGTAACCGTCTGCTGTGCCCTCGGCCACGTGGCACAGGTCCAGTGCGCACGATCCCATCCGGCGGATGTCGCGCACCCTCGGCAGCAGCCGGGCAACCCGCGCCGCCTGCCCGGCCCGGACGTCGGCGCGGTAGCCGAAGCCGGTCAGCACCAGCCGCTGCGCGACCGGCGGGCTCGGCCGCACCCGCAGCGGGGTCCCGTCGCGGGTCGAGCCGTGCCCGCGCGCGGCGGCGTACTCCACACCCGTGGGGACGTTGACCACGGCGCCGGCCACGACCTCGCCGGCCACCTCGGCGGCCACTGACACGGCGTACTCCGGCAGGCCGTAGAGGTAGTTGACGGTGCCGTCGATCGGGTCGACCACCCAGTGCACCCCGCTGGGTCCGACGTGGTCGTCGCCCTCCTCGCCCCGCACCGAGTCGTCCGGTCGCGCCTCGAGCAGCAGTCGCCGGATCAGCTCCTCGCTCGCCCGGTCGGCCTCGGTGACCACGTCCACCGCGCTGCTCTTGGTGTCGGCGACGGTCGCGCCGGCGGTGCGGCGTTCGCGCACCAGGGCGGCGGCGGCCCGGGCCACCTCGAGCGCGAGTTCGCGCAGCGCGGCCGGGTCGGGCGTGCTCATGCGGTCTCGCCACCGACGGTCTCGAGCGCCTCGCGCGGGTTGGGGCAGCAGCGCGCCGCGCACCGGTCCCAGGACGGCGCGAGCCCACCGACGTGGTGACGGACCGGTGCCTCGCCCCGCTCGGCGGCGGCCCGCTCGACCAGCAGGTCCCGGACCATGGCGACGAACCGGGGGTCGATGCCCGGTGTCGACGCCCGCACCGCGGGCAGCCCGAGGTCGCCCGCCGTGGTGAGTGCCTCGGTGTCGAGGTCGTAGGCGACCTCCATGTGGTCGGAGACGAACCCGATGGGCACCAGCACCACGCCGCTCGCGCCGCGCTTCGCCAGCCGTTCCAGGTGGTCGTTGACGTCCGGCTCGAGCCACGGCACCGACGGCGGGCCCGACCGGGAGCAGAACACGAGCTCGTGCGGGAACCGGTGCCCGGTCTCCTGCCGCACCCGCTCGACGACCACGGCCGCGGCGGCGTCGTGCTGCCGCAGGTACCAGCCGCCGTCGGGGCCACTGCTGGCGTTCATCGGGCCCGGGATCGAGTGGGTCACGAACGCCACGTGCGCCTCGTCGCGGGTGCCGTCGGGCAGCTCGGCGAGGGCGGCGAGGGTGGCGTCGACGACCGGCTCCACGAACCCCGGATGGTTGAAGTAGTGGCGCAGCCGGTCCAGCCGCGGCGCGCCCGGCACCGCGGCCGCGGCCCCTGCGAGGTTCTCGCGGTACTGCCGGCAGCCGGAGTACGACGAGTACGCGCTCGTGACGAAGCAGGCGGCCCGGGTCACGCCGTCGGCCGCCATCTCCCGCAGCGCGTCCGCGAGGTAGGGCGCCCAGTTCCGGTTGCCCCAGTAGACCGGCAGCCCGATCCCGGCGCCTGCGAGGTCCTCGCGCAGAGCCGACAGCAGGGCCCGGTTCTGGTCGTTGATCGGCGACCGGCCACCGAAACCGTGGTAGTGCCGGCCCACCTCCGCCAGTCGCTCCCGCGGGACGTTCCTGCCGCGGGTCACGTTCTCCAGGAACGGGAGGACGTCGTCGGGCTTCTCGGGGCCGCCGAAGGAGACGAGCAGGAGGGCGTCGTACGGCTGCACGTCGACGGTCATGGGGCGATCCTATTTGGCCGGATCTCGGTTGCGTCGGCCGCCCGTCTCGCCCCTAGGCTTCCCACGCCATGCTCGACACCTACCGCAGGATCCTGGTCGTCCCGGGAGCGCGGCTGTTCTCGGCGGCCGGGATGGTCGCACGGCTGCCGATCTCGATGGTCGGGCTCGGCATCGTGCTGCTGGTCGAGCACGCGACCGGCTCTTACGGGCTGGCAGGCGCGGTATCGGCGGTCTACGTCGCAGCCGGTGCCGCGTTCACGATCCTCCAGGGCCGACTGTTGGACCGGCTGGGCCAGGCGCAGGTGCTGGTGCCGGTGGTCACAGTCTTCGCCACCGCGGTCGTGCTGCTGGTGGTGTCGGTGCAGGCGGACTGGCCGGGCGCCTCGACGTACCTGTTCGCGGCGGTGGGCGGCGCGACGCTCCCGGCGGCCGGGTCCTGCGTCCGGGCCCGCTGGTCCCACGCGCTGAGGGGCCGGCCGGCCGACCTGCAGACGGCGTTCGCGCTGGAGGCGGTGGTCGACGAGAGCGTCTTCATCCTCGGCCCGATCCTGGTCACGGTGCTCGCCACCGCGATCCACCCGGTCGCGGGGCTCGGCACCGCGGTCGCCGCCGGGCTCGCCGGCACGCTGCTCCTCGCGGCCCAGCGGCGCACCGAGCCGCCAGTGCTCGCGACCGACCGGTCGAGCCCGCAGGGCCGGTTGCCGTGGCGGACGCTGGCGCCGCTCAGCGTGGTCACGCTGGCACTGGGGGCGCTGTTCGGCGCCGCCGAGGTCGTGACGGTGGCGTTCTCGGAGGAGCAGGGCAGCCAGGTGTACGCCGGGCCGCTGCTGGCGCTGTGGGCGCTCGGCAGCCTCACTGCGGGAGTGATCACCGGCGCGGTCCGGTGGCGCAACCAGGTCGTCGACCGGCTCCGGTTCGGGGCGCTAGGCATGTTCGCGGCGATGGTGCCGCTGCCGTTCGTGGGCTCGGTGCCGCTCATGGCCGTCGTGCTGCTGCTCGGTGGCTTCGCGATCGCGCCGACCCTGATCGCGAGCACGTCGCTGGTCGAGCAGACCGTGCCGCCGTCCCGGCTCACCGAGGGCATGTCCTTCCTGCACACCGGGATCGTCGCGGGCGTCGCCCCCGGTGCCGCCCTCGCCGGCGTGGTGGTCGACCAGGCCGGGCCGTCCTCGGCGTACCTGGTGTCTGTGGGCGCGGGACTGCTCGCCGCTCTCGCGGCGCTGCTGGTGCCACGCGCCCGCGCGTCCGGTCAGTAGATTCCCGGCATGGTCCTTCCCGGCGAGTGGCGCAACTGGTCCGGCCTGGAGTCGGCGCGGCCGCAGGCCGTCTACGCCCCGCGGGCTGTCGAGGACGTCGTCACCGCGGTCGAGGTTGCGCGCGCCGCCGGGACCACCCTGAAGATGGCGGGCACCGGCCACAGCTTCACCGCGATCGCGGTGCCCGAGCACACCCACCTGCTGCCCCACGAGCTCACCGGGATCCTGGCCGTCGACCGTGACGCGATGACTGTGACCGCCCGCGCCGGCACCCCGCTGCACGTCCTCAACGAGGAGCTGGAGCGGCTGGGGCTGTCGCTGCACAACATGGGCGACATCGCGGAGCAGACGCTCGCGGGCGCCGTCTCGACCGGCACCCACGGCAGCGGCGGCCGGGCGGCGTCGCTGGCCGCGCAGGTCGCGGGGTTGGAGCTGGTCACCGGTACCGGTGAGGTGGTGCGCGCCTCGGCCGTGGAGAACGCCGACGTGTTCGACATCGGGCGCGTGGGCCTCGGCGCGCTCGGCGTCCTGACCAGCCTCACGTTCGAGGTGGAGCCGAGCTTCGTGCTCCAGGCGCACGAGCGGCCGGTCACGTGGGACGAGGGCGTCGGGTCGCTGCTGGGCCTCGCGGAGGAGCACGAGCACGTCGACGCCTACTGGTTCCCCCACACGGACCGGATGCAGGTGAAGACGAACGACCGGGTCGACAGCTCCGACCCGCTCCCCCGCTGGCGCGCCCTCCTTGACGACGACCTGCTCGCCAACCGCCTCTACTCGGCCCTCAACCGATTCGGGGCGGCGGTCCCCGCCGCGGTGCCGACGATCAACCAGGTCTCGGCGCGGGCGCTCACCGAGCGGACGTACGCCGACGTCGCCCACCGCGTCTTCACCACCCCGCGACACGTCGTGTTCAAGGAGATGGAGTACGCGCTGCCGCGCGCGGCCGGTCTCGACGCGCTGCGCGAGGCGCGCCGGGCGATCGAGGCCTCGGACTGGCGGATCAGCTTCCCGGTCGAGATCCGGGTCGTGCCCGCCGACGACATCCCGCTGTCGACCGGCTACGGCCGCGACAGCATCTACCTCGCGTTCCACACCTGGGTCGGCGTCGATCACCTGCCCTACTTCACCGGGATCGAGCCGATCCTGCGCGACCACGGCGGCCGGCCACACTGGGGCAAGGTGCACACCCGGACCGTCGAGGACCTGGCGCCGGCGTACCCGCTGTTCGACGAGTTCCTGGCGCTGCGCGACCGGCTCGACCCCGACCGGGTCTTCGACAACGCCTACCTGCGCCGGGTGCTGGGCCCCTGACGCTGTGTCCCTGATGAGGGCGGTCAGACGCTCGCCGGGCCGCGCGGCATCGGCGCCTGCCAGTTGCGCCGCATCGCCAGCAGCCGCCAGCAGAGGCAGACGCCGGCGCCGACCAGGGCGCTGAGGAGGACCGGCTGGTCGAGCCGGTCGCCGACGACCGCGATCGCGGCACCCGTCAGCGCCGGGGTCGCGTAGAGCTCGCCGCGGAAAACAGCCGGCACCCGGTCGGTCAGCAGGTCGCGGACGATCCCGCCACCGATCGCGGTGACCATGCCCATCAGCGCGGCGGGAACCGGACCGAGTCCGTACTCGGCCGCCTTCAGGGCGCCGGTGACGCAGAACAGGGCGAGCCCGAACGCGTCGAAGACGTTGACGCCGCGTTCCATGCGCCCCACCGCGGGGTGGAAGCGAAACGTCACCAGTCCGGCCGCGACCGGGACCATCAGGTAGCGCCAATCGGCCAGCGCGGCGGGAGGCGTCGCGTCGATCAGCACGTCGCGCAGGAACCCGCCACCCAGACCGGTCGCCCCGGCCAGCACCAGTACCCCGAAGATGTCGAGGTCCTTGCGCACGGCCACCAGCGCGCCCGAGATCGCGAACACGAAGATCCCGACCAGGTCCAGGGCGATCAGGGTCGGTGAGTCCACGGCCGGAGGTTACCGGGGCGCGCCGGGTGACGATCGCCTGCGGCCGCTCCGCGCTGGCGTAGGCTCGCATCCATCCGGAGCACCACCACGACACACCCGACCGACACCCCAGAGACACCCGAGAAGCAACCCGACCAGGAAGAACGACACGCGCGATGGCCCACCTCACGCTCGCTGGACTGAGCGGTGACGGCAAGCGCCTGCTCCTGGTCAGCGACAAGGGCGTCGAGTTCACCGTCGACGTCGACGAACGCCTCCGGGCCGCGCTCCGCGGCGACCACGCACGCCTCGGCCAGTTGGAGATCAAGATGGACAGCGCTCTTCGCCCCCGTGACATCCAGGCCCGGATCCGGGCCGGCGAGACGCCCGAAGCGGTGGCGCAGGCGGCACAGACCACCGTCGACGCGATCATGCCGTTCGCCGCGCCGGTGCTCGCCGAGCGGCAGCACGTCGCCGAGCGGGCGCAGCGCTCGTCGGTACGACGTACCGGACAGCCCGGACAGCCAGGCGGCGCGCGCACCCTGGGCGAGGCGATCGGCGCCCACCTCCGCGGCCGCAACATCGACCCCGACATCGTCTCCTGGGACTCCGCCCGTCGCGAGGACGGCAAGTGGAACCTCTCCGGCGAGTTCACCACGGCCGCCCGGAGCGGCATCGCCCGGTTCACCTTCGACGCCCCGGGCAACTACGTGGTGGCCGACAACGACGATGCAACCTGGCTGCTCGGAGACGGAGCCGCCGACGCGCCCGCCGCAGCCACTCCGTCCAACGACCTCGAGCGGGCGCGCGCCCGCCGGCAGGCGACCGGCGGCGAGCAGGAGCTTCCGCTCGGCGACGACGCGATCTCGATGATTCGCGACGAGGCGTCGCTCGGCGCGGAGCAGCCGGTGGAGGCGTTCCTCGACGACCTGCCGGCCCAGCCCGAGCCGAGCGACTCGACCGACGCCGTCGAGGACGGTGACGTGGTCGCCGAGCTCGACGCCGCGGAGCAGGGCGAGACCGACTCGTCCGAGGATCCCTCCGGCGACGAGACCTCAGAGCCTGCCCGCCGCAAGCCCGCCAAGAAGCGCGGCCGCGCCTCGGTCCCGAGCTGGGACGAGATCATGTTCGGCGGTTCGAGCGGCTCCGACCGGGCCTGAGGCCGAGTCGTGCCTGAATCAGGTCGAGTCGTGCCTCATTCGGGTTGAATCGGCGCTCGTTCGCGAACAAGGCACGACTCGACGCGAATAGGGCACTACTCGACGCGAACCAGGCACGATTCGGCTGTCGAGGAGGGGGCTACCCAACGGTAGTCTCCGGGTCATGTCGTACTTCGTCACCGGCGCCACCGGCTTCATCGGTCGCTTCCTGGTCAGCGAGCTGCTCGACCACCGTCAGGGCGATGTGTTCGTCCTGGTCCGGGAGTCCTCGCTTCCCCGGATGCAGCGGCTGATCGAGCAGTGGGATACCGACCGCATCATCCCCGTCGTCGGCGACCTCGCGGCGGACGGGCTCGGCGTCGACCCTGCGTGGGTGGCGGAGCACCGCGAGGGCATCGACCACTTCTTCCACATCGCGGCGATCTACGACATGACGACCGGCGACGCCGCGAACGAGGCGATGAACGTCGGCGGCACGCGCCACGCCCTCCAGCTCGCCGGTGCCCTCCAGGTCGGCTGTTTCCACCAGGTCTCTTCGGTGGCCGCCGCCGGCGACTACCGCGGTCACTTCGACGAGTCGATGTTCGACGAGGGTCAGGGCCTCCCGTCGCCGTACCACCGCACGAAGTTCGAGTCCGAGAAGCTGGTCCGCGAGCAGACTGCCGTGCCCTGGCGGGTCTACCGCCCGGCGGTCGTCGTCGGTGACAGCCAGACCGGCGCCATCGACAAGGTCGACGGGCCCTACTACTTCTTCCCGCTGCTCAAGCGGCTCCGCGACTCGCTCCCGGGGTGGCTGCCGCTGGTCGGCGTCGACCTCGGCGACACCAACACCGTGCCGGTCGACTACGTCGCCAAGGCGATGGACCAGCTCGCGCACCTGCCCGACCGCGATGGCGAGGCGTTCCACCTCGTCAACCCGGAGCCGCAGCCGGTCGCCGAGGTCGTCAACCTGTTCAGCGCCGCAGCGGGCGGCCCCACGTTCGCGACCCCGATCGACCGCACTGTCACCGGCGCCGGCGTGCTGGGGCTGGTCCCGCGGGCGTTGCGGCCGTCGTCGCTGCTGACGTCGCTCGTGGCGTCCTCGCCCGGGCAGGTCGTGCTCGACCAGACCGTCGGCCGGCTCGGCGTGCCCGCCGAGGTGCTCGCGCACACCAGCTTCGCCGCGACGTTCGACTCGCGACGGACCGAGCAGGCGCTGGCCGGGTCGGGCATCGCCGTACCCGACCTCGAGTCCTACGCCCGGACCCTGTGGAGCTACTGGGAGGACCACCTCGACACGTCGACCGGCCGCCACCCGGCGACCCGCGCCGCCCTCCAGGGCAAGTACGTCGTGATCACCGGCGCCTCGTCAGGGATCGGCCAGGTCACCGCGCTCAAGGTCGCCCAGGCCGGCGGCGTGCCGGTGCTCGTGGCGCGCGGCCGCGACAAGCTCGAGGACACCAAGGCACAGATCGAGGCACGCGGCGGCACGGCGTACGTCTTCCCCTGCGACCTCTCCGACCTCGACGCGATCGACGCCCTCTGCAAGGAGATCACCAGCGAGCTCCCCTCGGTCGACTTCGTCGTCAACAACGCCGGCCGCTCGATCCGCCGGTCGCTGAAGCTCTCCCACGACCGCTTCCACGACTTCGAGCGCACCATGCAGCTCAACTACTTCGGCGCAATCCGGCTGGTGATGGGGCTGGTCCCAGCGATGCGCGAGCAGCGGCGCGGTCACATCGTCAACATCTCGTCGATCGGCGTGCAGACGAACCCGCCGCGGTTCTCCGCCTACGTCGCCTCCAAGGCGGCGCTCGACTCCTGGAGCAACGTGGTCGCCTCCGAGCTGGTCGGCGACGGCATCACGTTCACCGGCATCCACATGCCGCTCGTGCGGACGCCGATGATCGCCCCGACCAAGCTCTACGACAAGTTCCCGACGATCTCACCGGCCCAGGCGGCCGACCTCGTCATCAAGGCGATGGTCGAGCGCCCGCACGAGATCAACACCGTGCTCGGCAACGCGGGCGCGGTGCTCCACACCGTGGCCCCGAAGCTGGCGTTCCGGATCCTCAACATGGCCTACCACGTGTTCCCCGACTCCGCCGCCGCCAAGGGGCAGGACACCTCGCAGGGCACCCGCGAGTCGGAGCAGATCATGCTCGCGAAGGTGTTCAGGGGCGTTCACTGGTAGTGCTGGCTCGGGGCTCAGCCCGTCTCCACCGGCCGGTCCGGGTCGGTGATCCAGCCGCTGAAGCTGCCCGGATAGAGGGCGGCGTCGATCCCGGCCACCTCCATCGCGAGCACGGAGTGACAGGCGTTGACCCCGCTGCCGCAGTACGCCGCGACGGACTGGTCGCCGGCGACCCTGGCCCGCTCGAACACGTCGCGCAGCTCGTGTGGGTCGCGGAAGTGGCCGTGGTTGTCGAGGGTGCGGGCGACCGGCACGTTGACGGCGCCGGGGATCCGGCCCGCGACCGGGTCGATCGGCTCGGTCTCGCCGCGGTAGCGCTCCACGACCCGGACGTCGACCAGCACGTCGACGTGCGGGACGTCCGCGGCCGTGACCACGCGCATCACCCCGGGGCCGCCGGCGAAGTCGCCGAGCGCCGGACGCGGCACCTCGGTCGTCTCGGGCCCGCCCGCGGCACGCCACGCGGCCAGCCCGCCGTCGAGCAGCCGGACGTCGGGGTGTCCGTGGTGCCGCAGCAGCCACCAGCACCGCGCGGCGGCCCGGCCGGCGGAGTCGTCGTACACCACGACCGGACGGGACGCCGAGACCCCGGCTCGCGCCATCGCCTCCTCGAACCGCCCCGGACTGGGCAGCGGGTGCCGGCCACCGGCGCCGGGCGGGTCGGCAAGGTCGGCCTCCAGGTCGACGAAGACCGCACCCGGCAGGTGCCCGGCGGCGTACTCGCCGGAGCCGGGCGGCCCGCCCAGCCGCCAGCGCACGTCGAGCAGGGTCACCTCGCCCAGCCGCTCGTGCAGCTCCTCGGTCGAGATCAGCGGAGACGCCATGCCGCCATCCTGCCGCAGCGCAGGTCGCCCGTCGCCCGGGGTGCGGGTGTGACAGGATCGCCCCCCGTGGCGGAACTGTCTTTCTTCACCGGAACCATGGACTCGGGCAAGAGCACGTTGGCCCTGCAGACCAACCACAACCACGCCGCCCGCGGCCGCGTGGGCCGGATCTTCACCACGCACGACCGCGCCGGCGAGGCGACCCTCTCGAGCCGGCTGGGACTGACCCACGAGGCGATCGAGGTCGAGTCCGACTTCGACTTCTGGGGGTACGTCGTCGACAACCTCACGCAGGGCGGCCGGATCGACTACCTCATCTGCGACGAGGCGCAGTTCTACACGCGCCGCCAGATCGACCAGCTCGCCAAGGTGGTCGACGAGCTGCAGATCGACGTCTTCGCGTTCGGCATCCTCACCGACTTCCGCAGCCTGCTGTTCGACGGCAGCTCGCGGCTCGTGGAGCTCGCCGACCGGGTACACACGCTCCAGGTGGAGGCGCTGTGCTGGTGCGGCAAGCGCGCCACCCACAACGCACGTACCGAGAACGGGGTGATGGTGACCGAGGGCGAGGTGATCGTCGTCGGCGACGTCGAAGCCGCCGACGAGCAGCCTGCGGAGGTCGCCTACGAGGTCCTCTGCCGCCAGCACCACCGCCGGCGGCTCACTGCCGCACGGGCCAAGGCCGTCTCGCTCGCGCCCGAGCCGCTGCCCTTCGGCTGACCGGGAACGGTCTAGACCACCGACGAAAGTCGCTTCCGCGACTACCGCGGTCAGTGGATTCTGAGCCCTGACCGGGCGCGCGAGGGGTGGCCCGTAAGGGGGAGACATGAGAAGCACGTACAAGTTCCTGGCCTACGCCATCGCGGTGCTGGTCGTAGTGCAGGCGGGCGCCATCGCCTGGGCGTTCTTCGGCGTCACCGACTGGATCACCAATGACAACGGGGTGATCGACAAGGCGTACCTCGAGTGCGACGACTGTGAGTCGATCGGCGTCGCCGAGTGGGGCTTCGCCATCCACATGTTCTTCAACGGGCTGGTGCTGATCCCGCTGCTGTCGCTGATCCTGCTGCTGGTGTCGTTCTTCGCGAAGGTCGAGAGCGGGGTGAAGCTGGCGCTCACGATCGTGCTGCTGGTCGTGCTCCAGGTCATTGTGCTGCCGATGCTGTCGCGTGAGATCGACCCGGGCTTCGGCGCACTGCACGGCATCAACGCGCTGATCCTGCTCGGCGCCGCGGCCGGAGCCGGTCGTCGCGCGTCGACACCGACGCGCGCCGAGACACACAGCGCGCGCGAGCCCCTCTCAGCCTGACGCCGAGGGTGCGACTCGCCACACACTGGCGGCGGTGGGCGGCCGGAACCGCCGCCGCCGCCGTCGTGCTGCCCCTCGGCTGGCTGTGGTACGGCAGCCTGCTGCCGGGCGAGTACGACATGGCACAGATGGGGTACGCCGACTGGGGTGGCGGCCCTCGGGGCGAGCACGCGGGGATGGCTGGTACCCACCACGGCACCCCGGTCGCCGAACTGACCGCCGACCCCGACCGGGCAGCCGACGTACGCGAGACGCTGACGGTGCACGACGCCGGCCGCCGGATCACGGTCAACGGGAGCACCCCGGGCCCGATGATCCGCGCCCGGGAGGGCGACCTGGTCGAGGTCACCCTCGTCAACGACAACCTGGCCGACGGGACGACCCTCCACTGGCACGGCGTCGACGTGCCCAACGCGGTCGACGGCGTGGCCGGCGTGACGCAGGACGCCGTGATGCCGGGCGAGGAGCACGTGTACCGGTTCGTGGCCGAGGACGTGGGCACCTACTGGTACCACTCGCACCAGGTTTCTCACGAGCAGGTCCAGCGAGGGCTGCTCGGCGCCATGGTCGTGGAGCCGGCGGAGGCGGAGCCGGCCGACGTCGACGAGACCTTCCTCGTCCACCGGTACACGGCCGCGGGCAGCCTCAACGGTGTCGAGGGCTTCTCGGAGGTCGACGCGGAGCCCGGCGACGAGGTCCGGCTCCGGCTCGTCAACACCGACAACGGGCTCGCGACCGTCTGGCTGCCGGGGGCGACGTTTCGGGTGCTCGCGGTCGACGGAACCGACGTCAACCGGCCGGGCGACCTGACCGATGTCGCAATCCCGCTCCCCGCCGGCGGCCGGGTCGACCTGGGCTTCACGGTCCCCGAGGAGGGGGTCCGGGTCGACTTCTCAGGTGGCCCCGCGCTCGGGTTCGCCGCCGACGCGGCCGGAAGCCGCACGACGCCGCCCGACGAGGTGGTCGACCTGCTCACCTACGGCGAGCCCGAGGCGCCGCCGTTCGACGTCGAGGACCCCGACCGCCGCTTCGAGTACGTCATCGACCGCAAGCCCGGCTTCCTCGACGGCCGGCCCGGGCTGTGGTGGACGGTCAACGGCGGGATCTTCCCCGACGTGCCGATGTACATGGTCTCCGAGGGCGACGTGGTGGTCTTCGAGTTCACCAACAACAGCGGCGACGCGCACCCGATGCACCTCCACGGCCACCACGCGCTGGTGCTCAGCCGCGACGGTGAGCCAGCCACCGGCAGCCCGTGGTGGGTCGACTCGCTCGAGGTCGCGGTGGGCGAGACCTACGAGGTCGCCGTGCTCGCCGACAACCCGGGCGTCTGGATGGACCACTGCCACAACCTGCCCCACGCCAGAGAAGGCCTGGTGGCCCACCTGATGTACGACGGGGTCAGCTCGTCGTACGCCGTGGGTGGCGACCACGGCAACCACCCCGAGTGACGGGTCAGGCGACGACGACCGGGATCAGCATCTCGGCCGGTGTCAACGATCCGTGCAGGCCGACCAGGGACGCCTCGTAGGGGAACGCGGATGTCGACAGCACCGCGGTATCGCCGGTGCAGGCGACGACGACATCGCCGAGCCGGGGACGTACGCCAGCGTCGACCGCGCCGAACCAGCCGCGGGCGATGGCTTCGTCGCGCAGCAGCACGGCGGCACGAGGGCCCAAGGTGGCGCGCCACGCCGCGGCGACGTCGTCTGCGGCGCCCCGCGAGACGTACAGGTGACGGAACCGGGCCTCGCCGCCGAGCAGCACCAGCCCCTCCCGCAGCTCGGCGTAGTCGTCGACCTCGACCCGACTCTCCGGGGGCGAGTCGACCATGCCGTGGTCGGCGATCACGAGCAGCCGGGTGTGGGCCGGCAGCGCCTCGCGCAGCTGCTCGGCCTCGGCGTCCACCATCGCGAGCTGCTGGAGCCACTGGCTGGACGCGACCCCGAACCGGTGGCCGGTCCAGTCGAGGTCGCCGTCGTAGACATAGGTGAGCGAGGGCCGTGGGGTCGACGCCGCGACCACGGCGGCGATCCGCTCCCCGACCCGGTCGGCTCCGACGTACTCGGCGCCGCGCTGGGACGCGATCGTCAGCCCGCTGCTGCGGAACTCGCGCTTGTTGACGCACGTCACCGTCACTCCGAGGCCCGACAACCGCCCGAACGCCGTCGGGTGCGGCTGCCACTCCACGGGGTCGACGGCGGCGTCCCACTGCAAGGCGTTGAGGAGGGTGTCGGTGCCGGGCACCCGCGAGGTGAATCCGACCAGCCCGTGCGCGCCGGGCGGCAGCCCGGTGCCCAGCGAGGTGAGGCTGGTCGCGGTGGTCGACGGCACAGCGGCGGTGGCCGGCTCCCCCGCGGCGAGCGTGGACAAGAACGGCGCCGCGTGCGCGTACCGGTGCAACAGCTCCGAGCCGAGCCCGTCGACCAGGAAGACGACGTACGACGAGGCGGGCGGGAGCGTCAGCCCGGCCGGCTCCTCCAGCGGGTGGCCCAGCGGCTGGCCCAGCGCGCCCGCCACCGCCGGGATGACGTCGGCCAGGGACCGGGAGCCGTAGGCGGGCTCGACGAAACCTGCGGGGTCCACGCGCTCAGGCCGGCCGGGTCAGCGCCGAGAGCGACTCGGCGAAGTCCAGCAGTCGCGCGACCGCGTCGGCGCCCTCGGCGGCGGCGGAGACCCGGAGCGAGAAGTCGTCGGAGGAGAAGGTGCCGGTGTAGCCGTGGTCGGCATCGCACTGTGGGTCCGAACAGGCCGCCGGCTCGAGGTCGAGCCGGCCCGCTCCGCCCCAGCCCAGCGTGACGACGGCCTCGGCGGGCCGGCCGGCGCCCGCGGCGGGGTTGGTGACCATCCGGGTCACGACCACCGACGTCACCGACGCCAGCGCGACGGCCTCGGTGGAGGTCGACGTGTAGGGCTCGGGCAGCAGGTCGTCGCCGTCGTGCTCGTCGGTGTGGGCCAGGATCAGCCGGCTCGGCGTCACCACGACGACGGTCAGGTGGCGTCGTACCTCGTCGCGCTCGAAGGTCGGCTCGTGGTGGACGTAGAACGAGACCACGTCCTCCCCGGACACCGCGGCGGCCACACCCTCAGCCACGACCTCGGGGTAGTAGCCGGTCCGTTCGATGGCGCGCCTGAGGTCCGCTGCGGCATCGCGATCGTTGCTGCGGGTGCGCATGGGCGGAAGTCTGTCACGCGGTCGGAGCGAGCGAGAGCACGGTCAGCCCGGGTTGGTGTCCCCTGCCTGGCTGGGCAGCCGACGGGCGAACCAGTCGGAGCGGGCGTTGGCCACCGGGTCGATCCGGACCGTCGCACGCAGCGCCGAGGCACCCTCGGGCCCGGCCAGCACCAGGGGCAGGTCGAGCGCGCTCACCTGCGGCAGGTCGTGCTGGAGCTGGGCGACCCGCAGGATCAGCTGCTCGACCAGCGCGACGTCGACCACCTCCGAGCCGCGGTAGCCGAAGAGCAGCGGCGAGGACTTGATCTCGCGGACCATCGCCGCCGCATCGTGCTCGCCGATCGGCGGGATCCGGTACGACCGGTCCTGGAGCAGCTCGATCGCCAGCCCCGCGATCCCGAACGACACGACCGGGCCGAAGAGCGGGTCCTCCAGGCTGCTGATCGCGACCGGCACCCCGGGCGGCGCGTTCCTCTGGACCACGAACCCGGCGTCGTCCGTGCTCGTGATCAAGGCGTTCAGCGACTCCCACGCGTCGCGCATCTCGGCGGATGAGTCGATGTTGCGCCAGACGTGCGCGAGGTCCGGGCGCTCGCGCAGATGGCTGGCGGTCGCCTTGAGCACCACGTCCCAGCCCAGCTCGCGGCCCGCCTTCTGCGCCTCCCGGAGGTCGGCGACCGGCCGCTCCGGCCAGCTCTCGATGCCGTACGCCGCCAGCAGCCGCACCGTCTGATCGTCGTCGAGCTCGGCCCCCTCCGGGTGCTCGCGCAGCACGTCGTTCACGAGCTTGCGGGCGCCCGCGATGTCGAGGTCGGACGGATCGAGCGCCGCGCCGTCGGGGGTGCGCAGCCACACGGCGTACCCGACCACGCGGGCGAGTGCTCGCACCGCCGCCTCCACGGCGGGGTACGACGGCACCGAGCCGCGGCCGGCCGAGCGGCCCGCCACGTCCGGGACCCGCAGCAGCTCCGGCACTCCCTCGGCGCCGAGGAACGTGGACACCAGCGGCTTGTCGGACTGCTCGCCCACTGCGGCGAGCACGTTCGCGACGTCTTCGCCGGAGACGTTGAGCGGCGGGATGTAGACCGCCACCACCGCGTCGACGTCCGGGTCGTCGATCGCCGCGTCGAGCGCGTCCTCGAAGTCGTCGGCGCCTGCGTCGGCGCCCAGCGCGACGGACTTGTTGACGACCAGCCCGACGGCCGCAGCCGCGTCGGCAGCCAGCAGCCCGAGCGCATCGGAGTTGCCGACCACGGCGACCCGGCGGCCGCGCGGCAGCGGCTGATGGGCAAGCAGCTGGGCCACGTCGAACATCTCGTCGAGGGTGTCGACCTGGATCACGCCCGCCTGGCGGAACATCGCGTCGACCGCCTGTTGTGGCGCGGCGATCTTGCGGACCGCGTGACCCATCGGGACCCCCTGCGTCGTCCGGCCCGAGCGCACCGCGATGATCGGCTTGCGCAGCGACACCTTGCGGGCGATCCGGGAGAACTTGCGCGGGTTGCCGATGGACTCCAGGTAGAGCAGGACGACCTCGGTGGCGTCGTCCTCCTCCCAGTACTGCAGCAGGTCGTTGCCGGACACGTCGGCCCGGTTCCCGGCACTGACGAACGTCGACAGGCCCAGGCCCCGGTTGTTGACCTTCTCGAGGATCGCGGACCCCAGCGCACCGGACTGGCAGAAGAACCCGGCGCGCCCGCCCGGTGGCATCAGCGTCGAGAGCGACGCGTTGAGCGAGGTGGCCTTGTCGGTGTTGATGACGCCGAGCGCGTTCGGGCCGATCAGGCGCAGGCCGTACGACCGGGCCAGGCCCACCAGCCGCCGCTGCCGCTGTCGGCCCTCCTCGCCGGTCTCGGCGAAGCCCGAGGAGATCACGACCAGGCCGTGGACGCCCTTGGCCGCGCAGTCGAGCACGACGTCCTGCACCGCCTCTGCGGGCACGGCCACGATGGCGACGTCGACGTCGCCGGGGATGTCGTTGACCGACGGGTACGCCGGCAGGCCGGACACCGCCTCGGACGACGGGTTCACGGCGTACACACGGCCCGTGAAGTTGCCCGTGACGAGGTTGCGGACCAGCGCCTGGCCGATCGTGTCCTGCCGCCGGCTCGCACCGACCACCGCGACCGAACGCGGGTGCAGGAACCGCTCGATCGACGCCGCCTCGGCCCGGTGCTCACGGGCGACCATGACGCCCATCGAGGTGTCGGTCGGGTCGATCGAGAACTCCAGCGCCATCACGCCGTCCTCGTAGCCGCTGCACAGCCGGTAGCCGGCGTCGCGGAACGTGCCGATCATCTTCTGGTTGTCGGGGAGCACCTCGGCGACGAACCGCTCCACACCGCGCTCGCGGCCGGCCTGCGCCAGGTGCTCCAGCAGCAGCTGCGCGATCCCGCGCCCCTGGTGCTTGTCCTCCACGAGGAACGCCACCTCGGCCTCGCCGTCCCGCACGACGTCGTAGCGCCCCACCGCGATCATGAGCCCGCCGAGCTCGACCACGAACGCCACCCGGTCGTGGTGGTCGACGTGGGTGAATCGCTCGACGTCCTTGTCGGACAGGGTCGGCATCGGGCTGAAGAACCGGAAGTACTTCGACTCGTCCGACACCCGGCCGTAGAAGTCGACCATCAGCTCGGCGTCCTCCGGCCGGATCGGGCGCAGGTGCGCGGTCCGGCCGTCACGGAGCAGCACGTCGGCCTCCCAGTGGCGGGGAGCCTGGGGCGTCTGCTCGTCAACGGCGGGCACGACACGAATCTATCCGCCCCACCCCGGGTGGCGTCACGGGCCAGGGGGTGCCACGGGACAGAATGAGAGGTATGGCACGGCGTACGACGAAGACCCCACCCGCAGACGACTTCGAGGAGCACATCCTCGACACCGACATCCGGGACGAGATGCAGACCTCGTTCCTCGAGTACGCGTACTCGGTCATCTACTCCCGCGCGCTGCCGGACGCCCGCGACGGCCTCAAGCCGGTCCAGCGACGGATCCTCTACACGATGAACGACATGGGTCTGCGGCCCGAACGGGGCCACGTGAAGTCGGCCCGCGTGGTCGGCGAGGTCATGGGTCGGCTCCACCCGCACGGCGACGGTGCCATCTACGACGCCCTGGTCCGGCTCTCTCAGCCCTGGTCGATGCGGCTGCCCATGATCGACGGCCACGGGAACTTCGGCTCTCCCGACGACTCCCCCGCGGCGATGCGCTACACCGAATGCCGGATGGCGCCGCCCGCGGTGGCGATGACCGACTCGATCGACGAGAACACGGTCGACTTCAAGCCCAACTACGACAGCCGAGAGACCGAGCCGGTCGTGCTGCCGTCCGCGATCCCCAATCTCGTGGTCAACGGCACCACCGGGATCGCGGTCGGGATGGCCACCAACATCCCGCCGCACAACCTGGTCGAGGTGGTGCAGGCGCTGCGCCACCTGATCATCCACCCCGACGCCACGCTCGACGACCTGATGCGGTTCATCCCCGGTCCCGACCTCCCCACCGGCGGCAAGATCGTCGGGCTCGAGGGCATCCGCGACGCGTACGAGTCCGGCCGGGGCAGCTTCAAGATGCGGGCCACCGTGCGGATCGAGTCGGTCGGTCGCCGCAAGGGCATCGTGGTGACCGAGCTGCCGTACGGCGTCGGCACCGAGAAGGTCGTCGAGCGGATCAAGACGTTGGTGCAGGGCAAGAAGCTGCAGGGCATCGCCGACATCAAGGACCTCACAGACCGTGAGAAGGGGCTGCGCCTCGTGATCGAGGTCAAGAACGGATTCGTGCCCGAGACCCTGCTCGAGCAGCTCTACCGGCAGACCCCGATGGAGGACAGCTTCGGCATCAACACCGTCGCGCTGGTCGACGGGCAGCCGCGGACGCTGGGGCTCAAGGAGCTGCTCGACGTCTTCCTCGGCCATCGGTACGACGTGGTCCGCCGCCGCTCACAGTTCCGCCGCGACAAGAAGGCCGAGCGGCTGCACCTGGTCGAGGGCCTGCTGATCGCGCTGCTCGACATCGACGAGGTCATCCAGGTGATCCGCGGCTCCGACGACACCGCCGCCGCGCGGTCACGGCTGATGTCGGTGTTCGACCTGTCGCAGGCGCAGGCCGACTACATCCTCGAGATGCAGCTGCGCCGGCTCACCAAGTTCAGCCGGATCGAGCTGGAGAAGGAGCAGGAGACGCTGCGCCGCGAGATCGAGGAGCTCGACGCGATCCTCGCCGACCGCGAGCTGCTGCGGACCGTCGTCTCCCAGGAGCTGGCGGACGTCGCGAAGACGTTCGGCACCCCGCGCCGGACCGTCCTCCTCGAGTCCGCGGGCACCGCTGCCGTCACCGCAGCGGCGGCGCCCCTCGAGGTCGCCGACGACCCGTGCTTCGCCTACCTCTCCTCCAGCGGGCTGCTGGCCCGCACCACGTCGGTCGACCCGCCGGGCTCGGGAGGCAGCCGCACCAAGCACGACGTGGTGGTGTCCGCAGTCCGCACCACCGCCCGCGGCACGATCGGGCTCATCACGAACCGCGGCCGGGTCGTCAAGCTCGGCGCCCTGGAGCTCCCGACGCTCCCCGCCTCGGCCAACGACCCCCACCTGTCGGGCTCCAACCCCGTCAGTGAGTTCGTGTCTCTCGAGCCGGGCGAACGGGTGCTGGCGCTGACGTCGCTGCCGACCGACGGCCCCGGCCTCGCGCTCGGCACCAAGCAGGGGGTCGTCAAGCGGGTCAACCCCGAGGTCCTCTCGCGCGACGAGTGGGAGGTGATCTCCCTCAAGGACGGCGACGAGGTCGTCGGGGCCGCCGAGCTCGCCAGCGGCGAAGAGGCGCTGTGCTTCGTCACGGCCGAGGGACAGCTCCTCCACTACGCCGCCTCCCTGGTCCGGCCGCAGGGCCGGAGCGGAGGCGGGATGGCCGGCGTCAAGCTCGGTACCGACGACCGGGTGGTGTGGTTCGGTCCGGTCGACCCGGGCGAGCCCGACGGCTCCGTGGTGGTGACCGCCTCCGGCTCCGCCACCGCCCTGCCGGGCACCGAGCCCGGGTCGGTCAAGGTCACCCCGTTCTCCGAGTACCCCGCCAAGGGCCGCGCGACCGGCGGCGTCCGTTGCCACCGGTTCCTCAAGGGCGAGGACGCGCTGGTGTTCGCGTGGGCCGGCACCGCCCCGGCGCGGGCCGCGGCCGCCAGCGGCGCCCCCGTGGAGCTGCCGGAGGCCACCGGGAGACGGGACGGCTCCGGAGTGCCGGGGAGCCAGCCGATCGCGGCCTGCGCCGGGCCGGTCGCGGCCCGCCGCGGCGTCGCCGGTGTGGAAGGCTGAGTCAGTGCTCACGCGTCGACTCTTCCGGCAGTCCCTGCTGGTGCTGCTGACCCTGTCGGTGCTCGCCCTGGTGGGCTGCAGCGGCGAGGAGACCCCGGTCGGCGAGGACACCACGCCCGAAGAAGTCATGGCGCTGGCCAAGACGACCCTCGATGAGACCAGCGGCGTCCGGCTCGACCTCCGGACCGACGAGGTACCGACCGGAGTCACCGGGATCTCCGCCGCGACCGGCGTCGGCACCCACGCGCCCGCCTTCGACGGCACCCTTACGGTCATCCTCGCCGGCCAGCCGTTCGAGGTGCCCGTGATCGCCGTCGACGACACCGTCTGGGCCCAGATCCCGCTCACGCCTGGCTGGTCGGACGTCGATCCCGCCGACTACGGGGCGCCCGACCCGCTGCAGCTGATGTCGACCGACGCCGGATTCTCCTCGCTGCTCACCGGCACCACCGAGCTCGAGGAGGGCGAGAGCGTCCGCGGCGGCGAGAACAACGAAGAGGTGCTCACCGAGTACACCGGGATGCTCCCCGCCTCCGTCGTGAGCAACGTGATCCCGAGCGCCTCGGGCGACTTCGACGCGACGTACACCATCAGCGCCGAGGGTGAGCTGCGGACCGTCGAGCTCACCGGCGTCTTCTACCCCGAGACCGATCCGATCACCTACACGATCGGGTTCGACGGCTACGGCATCGAGCCGGACATCACCGCCCCATGAGCGAGCCGGTGGCCGGCAACGTCGACGGCCGCACCCGGCTCCTCCTCGCGCTGGCCTCGGTGGCCGTCGCGTTCGCCGCCGCTGACACCTACGTCGTGGTGCTCGCGCTGCCGGACATGATGGCGGCGGTCGGGGTGCCGATCGACCAGCTGCAGCGCGCCGCCCCGATCGTGTCCGGCTTCCTGCTCGGGTACGTCGCGATGCTGCCCCTCATCGGGCGGATCGCGGACCTGCGCGGCCGGGTGCCGGTGCTCGTGGCGGCCCTGGTGCTGTTCGCCATCGGCTCCCTCGTCACCACGCTCGCCTACGACATGCCGTCGATGGTCGGCGGCCGGTTCCTCCAAGGCGTCGGCGGCGGCGGACTCGTGCCCGCCACGCTCGCTCTGGTCGCCGACCTCTACCCCGTCGAGCGGCGCGGGGTGCCGCTCGGCATCGTCTCGGCCGTCCAGGAGCTGGGCAGCGTGCTCGGCCCGCTCTTCGGGGCGGTCGTGCTCGCCGTCGGTGACTGGCGGGCGATCTTCGCGATCAACCTGGCGGTGGCGCTGGTGCTCGCGGCGGCGATCGCCGCCGCTCAGGACCGTCCGGTGGTTGAGGTGCGAGGTTTCGAGACGGGCGCTGAGCGCCCTCCTCAGCCCCCATCTCCGCGAGCCTCGAACCCCCCGGACCTCCCAGGCATGCTCCTGCTCGTCGTCATCCTGGCCGCCGGCACGTTGGTCTTCGTCCAGCCCGCACAGCTGCTGCGGGACCTCACGTGGGGCCAGGTGTTCATCCCCGTCGCGGGTGACGGGCGGTGGCTCGCTCCGGTCGGGCTGGTCGCGATCGGCGCGGCGGTGCTGCTGCTGGCGCGCTGCCTGACAGCGCGCCGGCCACTGGTCGACCTCAGGGGGTGGTGGGCGTCGATGCGCGAGGCCGACCTGACCGGCGCCCTGCTCCTCGCGGTGGCGCTGGCCGGCGTGATCTTGGCGTTCGCGACCGCCGACCCACGCATCCAGGTCTTCTCCGACCAGGGCGTCTGGTACCTCGTCGGCGGCGCGGTGGCCGCCGTCGGGTTCGCGATCCATCTGGCCCGCGCCGAGGCGCCGCTGGTGCCGCGCGGCGCGCTCCGGCGTACGCCGGCCTGGGGGTCCATGCTCGTGAGCGTCTTCCTCGGCGCCTCGCTGATCGCGGCGCTGATCGACATCCCGATCTTCGCGCGCACCACGATCTACGGCGACAGCCAGCTGATGGCCGCGCTTGTGCTCGTCCGCTTCCTGGTCGCACTGCCGGTCGGCGCGGTGATCGGCGGCTACCTGACCCGCAGCCTCCCCGCCGGCGTGGTCACCGCGGCCGGCATGGCGTGCGCGGCGGCCGGGTTCGTGGGGATGAGTCGCTGGGACCTCACCGCACTGGAGAGCTGGACCGCCACCGTGCCGCTGGTGCTGGGCGGGTTCGGCTTCGGCCTGGCCCTGGCGCCGGTCAACGCGTCGGTCCTCGCGACGACCGATGACGAGGTGCACGGCCTCGCCTCGGCGTTCGTCGTGGTCGCCCGGATGGTCGGGATGCTCGTCGGCATCTCGGCACTGACCACGGTCGGGCTGCGGCGCTACTACGCCGAGCAGGCCGACCTGCCGAACGTGCGCGACGTGTGCGACGGCAAGAGTCGGTGCACAGAGTTCACGCTGCTGCTCAAGGAGGCGGGCATCGCCCAGGAGCATGTCGTGTTCCTCGGCGCCGCGTGGTGCGCGGTCGCCGCCGGCATCTTGGCCCTCGTCCTGTTCCGTGCCGCGCCCACCCGAGCCGCTAACGTCAGCCCGTGGCCGACTTCGACGACCTGATCGCCGCCAACCGCGCCTTCGCGGACGACTTCGACCTCGGTGGGTACGACGGCGTGGCCCACGCCGGTATCGCGATCGTCACCTGCATGGACTCACGGATCGACCCGCTGCGGATGCTGGGCCTCCACCAGGGCGACGCCAAGATCTTCCGCAACCCCGGCGGCCGGGTCACCCCGCAGGCCCTGGAGGCGCTCGTGCTCGGGGTGCACCTGCTCGGCGTCGAGCGGATCCTCGTGGTCCCCCACACCCGCTGCGCGATGGCGACCCACAGCGAGGCCGAGCTCCGGCGCCGGGTCGGCGAGTCCGCGGGTGCCGACGCGTCGTGGCAGCACTTCGGCGTGGTCGAGGACCAGCTGGCCACACTCGACGAGGACGTCGCCAAGGTCTGCTCCCACCCGCTGATCCCCGACACCGTGCTGGTCGGCGGGTTCGTCTACGACGTCGACACCGGACTGCTCGAACGGCGGGTGTGACGAGAGATGTCGTTGCCGCTGAGCGTGTCACCGGATGTCGCGCGGGCCCTCGAGGCCGGCGACCCGGTGGTCGCGCTGGAGTCCACCATCATCAGCCACGGACTTCCGCGGCCCCGCAACTTCGACGCCGCGCGCGACTTCGAGGAGATCCTCCGGGAGCGCCAGGTCACGCCGGCGACGGTCGCGGTCCTTGACGGCTCGCTCAAGGTCGGGCTCACCGACGCCGAGCTGCGTCGCGTCGCCGAGGAGGACATCGTCAAGGTGTCCGTGCGCGACCTGCCCGTGGTCGTCGCCCGCGGTGACAGCGGGGCCACCACCGTCGCGGGGACGGCCTTCATCGCCTCACTCGCGGGGGTCCGGGTCTTCGCCACCGGTGGGCTGGGTGGGGTCCACCGCGGCGCGGCGACCACGTTCGACGAGTCGGCCGACCTGCCGGTGCTGGCCCAGGTGCCGATCACGGTGGTGTCGGCCGGCGTGAAGTCGATCCTCGACATCCCCGCGACCCTGGAGCGACTCGAGACCCTGAGCGTGACCGTCGTCGGCTACGGAACCACCGAGTTCCCCAGCTTCTGGCTGACGACCTCGGGCGAGCAGCTCGACTGGTCGGTGCCCGACGGGCCCGCGGTGGCCGAGGTGATGGCCGCGAACGACGCTCTCGGCCGGCGCTCGGCCGTGCTGGTCGCGAACCCGCTGCCGCCGGAGCGTCAGCTCGAGCCGGGTGTCCACGACGCCGCCCTCGCGCAGGCACTCGCTGAGGCCGAGGGGCTCACTGGCAAGGAGGTGACGCCGTTCCTGCTGCAGCGGATCGTGGAGATCACCGGCGGCACGAGCCTGGAGGTGAACCTCGAGATCGCGGCCAACAACATCCGAGTCGCCGCCGACATCGCCCGCGCCTGGGCCGCCCGCGGATGACACGTCTGCTCGTCGTCGGCGACGTGGTCGACGACATCGTGGTCCGCCCCCTCGGCTCGGTGAACACCGCGAGCGACACCGACGCCGAGATCCGCCGGACTGCCGGCGGGTCGGCCGCCAACGTCGCGGCGTGGCTGGGTCACCTCGGAGCCGACGTCCGGTTCGTCGGGCGCGCCGGGGTCGAAGGTGCGGCGCGGCACCGGGAAGCGCTTACGGCGTACGGCGTGGACGCCCGCGTGGGCGCCGACCCCGACGCGGAGACGGCCACGATCGTCCTGAACCTCGACCCGGCGGGCGAGCGGACCATGTTCGTCGACCGTGCCGCGAACGCCCGGCTCTCGTCCGACGACCTTCCGGCTGACGTGCTCGACGGAGTGGGGTGGCTGCACCTGACCGGGTACTCGTTCTTCGACGACGCCGTGCGCCCCGTCGTGCTCGACCTGCTGGCGCGAGCGCGAGCGGCGGGTTGCGGGGTGTCGGTCGACCCCAGCTCGGCGGGCTTCCTCGCCCACTCCGGGGCAGACGCCTTCCTCGGCTGGGTCGCCGGGGCCGACGTGCTGCTCCCGAACCTCCTCGAGGGCCGGTTCCTGACCGCACTCGAGGACCCGGACGAGGTCGCCGCCGCACTGGCGCAGCCGTTCCCGGCCGTGGTCCTGACCCTGGGCGCCGACGGCGCGTCGCTGACCACGGGCGGGACGTCGACCCGGGTCGACCCGGTACCAGCCACGGTCGTGGACACGACCGGGGCGGGGGACGCGTTCGCGGCCGGGTTCCTGAGCGTCTGGACGGCAGACCGCGACCCGGCTGCCGCGCTGGCGGCGGGTGCCCGTGCCGCCGCTCAGGCGATCAGCGTGCTGGGCGCACGCCCTGCCTGACCTACCCCATCTCCCAGGTGTCGACCACGGCCAGGTTGTAGAACTTCGGGGGGCCATCCATGAGCTCGCTGAGGCGACCGAAGAACGCTTGGGTCTCAGGACGGCTCGAGGCTTCCATGGCGGCTTCGGCCGACTCGAACTCGATGAGACTGAGGAAGAAGCCGGGCCTGTCCTGGTCGGCGGTGACGGTTCCGCGCAGCGGTTTCGCCGCCCCCGTCGCTTCGGCCGATTGCTCTCGGAACTCCTTGCCGAGAGCCTCGATCTCCTCGTTGCGCGAAGTCTGGTACTCGATGATCTGGATGAACCCCACAGCTCCCCCTCCGGTCGACGCGAACGAGCTGACGCTCGTCGATCCATCGTCCACGTCGCTGTGCTCCGAGGGAAGAGGCGAGCCGTTGTCACCTCGAGGAGCCGCGTCAGCCGAGCGACCAGCGGACCTGCCTGTCGAGGTTCACGCGTCCAGCGCCTCGATGTCGACCTCATAGGCACCCTGCACGATGAACTCCTTGCGCGGGGCGACGTCGGAGCCCATCAGGAGGTCGAAGACGCGGGCGGCCTCGTCGGCATCGTCGAGGGTGAGCCGCCGCAGGGTGCGGCGGCGGGGGTCCATGGTGGTCTCGGCCAGCTGGTCGGCGTCCATCTCGCCGAGGCCCTTGTAGCGCTGCACGGGGTCCTTCCAGCGGACGCCCTTCTTCGACAGCTCGGCCAGCTTCCGCTGCAGCTCGTCGTCGGAGTAGGTGTAGACGTACTTGTCCATCCCCTTCTTGGGGTTGGAGAGCTCGATCCGGTGCAGCGGGGGTACGGCGGAGAACACGCGGCCGGCCGCGACCAGGTCCTCCATGTACTTGAAGAACAGGGTCGCGAGCAGGGTCCGGATGTGGGCGCCGTCAGAGTCCGCGTCCGCCATGAAGATGATCCGCCCGTAGCGCACCGAGTCGAGCTCGAACGTGCGGCCGGACCCGGCGCCGACGACCTGCAGGATCGAGGCGCACTCGGCGTTCTTGAACATGTCGCCCACCGACGCCTTCTGGACGTTCAGGATCTTGCCGCGGATCGGCAGCAGGGCCTGGAACTCGGAGTCGCGGGCCAGCTTGGCGGTGCCGAGCGCGGAGTCGCCCTCGACGATGAAGAGCTCGGTGCGCTCGTTGTCGGTGGCGCGGCAGTCGGCGAGCTTCGACGGGAGAGCGGAGGACTCGAGGGCGTTCTTACGGCGCTGGGTCTCCTTGTGCTGGCGTGCGGCGATCCGGGTCTTGGACGCCGACACCACCTTCTCCATGAGCAGCTTGGCCTGGGCCTTGTCGGTCCGCTTCGTGGAGGTGAGGAACTTCTTGAGCTCGCCGCTGACGATCTTGCGGACAACGGCGCGCACCGCCGGCGTCCCGAGGATCTCCTTGGTCTGCCCCTCGAACTGCGGCTCGGCCAGCCGGACCGTCACGACCGCCGTCATGCCCTCGAGGACGTCGTCCTTGATCACGTCGTCGTCGTTGACCTTGAGCGCTTTCGACGCCCGCATCGCCTCGTTGAACGTCTTGGTCAGCGCCGCCTCGTAGCCGCTCACGTGGGTGCCACCCTTGGGGGTGGCGATCACGTTCACGAATGACTTCATCTCGGTGTCGTAACCGGTGCCCCATCGGACCGCCACGTCGACGGTCAGCTCACGCTCCACCTCCTGCGGCGTCATGTGCCCCTCGTCGTCGAGCATCGGGACGGTCTCGGTGAAGTTGTCCTTGCCCTGGAGCCGCCGCACCTCCGTGACGGGCTCGTCGTGCGACAGGAACTCGACGAACTCCGCGATCCCGCCGTCGTGGCGGAACTTCTCCTCGACCGGGCCCCCCACGTCGTCGGTGCCGCGCAGGTCGCGGATCACCAGCTCGAGGCCGGGGACGATGAACGACGTCTGCCGGGCCCGGCCCAGCAGCCCCTCGAACTCGAACCGGGCGTCCTTGGTGAAGATCTGGCGGTCGGGCCAGAAACGGATCCGGGTACCGGTCTTGCCCTGGGCGACTCGCTTGCCCTTCCGGGTCAGGCCCGACTTGGGGGTGAACGCGCCGCCGGGGCCGTCCTTGTCGAAGACGCCGGGAACGCCGCGCTGGAAGCTGAGCCCCTGCTGGGAGGGCGAGCGGTCGACGTCGATGTCCATCCGCGACGACAGCGCGTTGACGACCGAGAGGCCCACGCCGTGCAGGCCGCCGGTCGCGACGTACGAGCCGCCGCCGAACTTGCCGCCGGCGTGGAGCTTGGTCGCGACCACCTCGACGCCCGGCAGCCCGGTCTTGGGTTCCTTGTCGGTCGGGATGCCCCGGCCGTCGTCGTACACCTCGACGGAGTCGTCGGGGTGGAGCGTCACCTCGACCGTCTGCGCGGAACCGGCGAGCGCCTCGTCGACGCCGTTGTCGATGATCTCCCAGAGGCAGTGCATGAGGCCGCGGGTGTCGGTGGACCCGATGTACATGCCAGGGCGCTTGCGCACCGCCTCCAGCCCCTCCAGGACGAGGAGGTGGGCGGCGTTGTAGGTGTGGTCGGCGATGGTGCTGCTCCGTGTCTGATCCGTGTCGTTGGGTCGGCCATCGATGGTGTTGTCGACTCCGAATCTACCCACGACACGCCGTACGCCGACGCAGGCTCGCCTGCCGATGGATAGCCGGGGCCGGGTCTACCGTGGGTCGCACAGGCAGCACCTGTGGGTCAGATCACGTGGGAGAAAATATTCGTCTACAAGGTTCCGCATTTGGCAACGAGATGGCCCGCCACCGCGTCACACTCACCGTAGCCACTGAGTCGAGAGGGAGGTTCAGCACATGGAATCCCTCGCAGGTCGATTTAGGTGCCGTGGTTGGATTGAGGTGTCGGGCGACACGTCCCGGCGGGAATCTTTGGGTACCGCCACTACGTTCACCAGACACCCCGAGAAAGCAGAAATGAGGCCGATGTGAACACCGCCGTTGCCCCTGGTGCATCCGCGCTGAGCGCTGCAGACCGCTGCGACCGCTGCGGGGCACAGGCCTACCTCCGGGTCGAGCTCCAGTCCGGTGGTGAGCTGCACTTCTGCGCCCACCACGCGCGTGAGCACGGCGACGCCCTGCGCGACGTCGCGGTTGCGTTCCACGACGAGACCCACAAGCTCGGCGACATCCCGGCCATTGCACCCGACGCGGAGCTCTGAGCCCACGACGTAGACGTCTGCGAAGGCCCCGGACCATCGGTCCGGGGCCTTCGCCGTCCCCGGGAAGACCCTGTGGGAAGGTGTCGCGGTGAGCTGGCTGGAGTTCGCGGTCGCGGTCGCCATCGCGATCGGGCTGCTCGGCATCCTGGTCCCGATCCTCCCCGGTGGGCTGCTCATCCTCGGGGCGATCCTCGTCTGGGCCACCGAGCTCGGCGAGCGCACCGCCTGGATCGTCCTCGGTGTCGCCGCATGCCTCACCCTGCTCGGTGCGCTGGCCAAGTACGCCGTGCCCGGCCGGCGGCTCAAGGAGATCGGGATCCCGTCGTCCACGCAGTGGACCGGGGTGGCGCTCGGCCTGGTCGGCTTCTTCGTCGTACCGGTGATCGGACTGTTCCTGGGCTTCGTGCTCGGTGTGTACCTCGCGGAGAGACGCCGCCTCGGCGCGGCCGCGGCCGGCCCCACCACCAAGGCGGCCCTGCGCGCGGTCGGCCTCAGCATCCTGATCGAGCTCGCGGCCGGCACGCTCGCGGCCGGGTGCTGGGTCGTGGGCGTGGTCCTCACGTGATCGCGATCCTGCTCGCGCTCGGCTCGGCCGTGGCGTACGGGCTGTCGGACTTCATCGGTGGCGTGTTCTCCAAGCGGGCCAGCCCGTGGGCCGTGGCGCTGGTCGGCCAGGCGGCCGGTGGGGTGGTCATGGTCGGGGTCTCGCTGGTCGTGGCGGGCGACCCCGTCGGCGGCGACTACGGCTGGGCGGTGCTCGCCGGTGCCGGCAACGGCCTCGGCACGGTGTTCCTCTACCGGGGACTCTCCTCGGGCCGGATGGGCGTCGTCGCCCCCGTCTCAGGGGTCGGCGCCGCGCTGCTCCCCGTCGCGGTCGGACTGATCTCCGGAGAGCGGCCCGCGGTCCTGGTGTGGCTGGGCATCCTCGCGGCCATGCCCGGCATCTGGCTCGTGGCGAGGGAACCGGCAGGCGAGGACGTCACCGGCGCGAGCCCGGCCGGGTCGGGCATGCTCGACGGGGTGCTGGCCGGGCTCGGGTTCGGCACGCTCTTCGCGTCACTCGCCCAGATCCCCGAGTCGGCCGGCTTCGCCCCGCTCGCGCTCAACCAGCTCGTCGCGGCGGTGGTCATCGTGGTCGCGGCCAGCCTGGCCCGCGCCGCCTGGGTGCCCCGCTCCCGCGCGGCGTACGCCGGAGCAGCGACCGGCGTTCTCGGCGCGACGGCCACGGGGGCGTTCCTGGTGGCCACCCAGCAGGGCTTCCTGACGGTCACGGCGGTGCTGGCGTCGTTGTACCCCGCGTTCACGGTGCTGCTCGCAGCGACCGTGCTCCGTGAGCACGTCCACCGCTGGCAGGCGATCGGCCTGGTGCTGTGCGGAGCCGCCGTGGCCCTGGTCGCCGCCGGTTGAGACCTCACCCGCCCTCGGCGAGCCGCTTGATGCCCGCGAGCCGGGCGTCCCAGGCGCTGCCGATCTCCTCGAGCCGCCGAGCCACGTCGTTGAGCCGGCCGCCGATCGCGCGGTGGACCACCTCGCGACCGCGGGTCTCGGACTCCACCAGCCCGGCGGCCCGCAGCACCTCGAGGTGCTTCACGATCGCCTGCCTACTGACCGGCAGCTCACGGGCGAGGGCCGACGCCGAGCCCGGCGCCTCCCCCAGCCGCGCCAGGATCGCCCAACGCGTGTCGTCGCCCAACGCCGCAAACACCGGCGTGAGAGTCCCGCCGGTCACGCTGGCCCGCCCACAGCCAACACGTAGCGGCGGGCCGCCTCGAGCTCGAGCTCCCAGCCCCGCGTGTTCTCGGTGACCTGGGTCGCGATCGCCGCACGGTCCTTGGGGAGATGGGTGAAGCCGCTCTCCGCGACCCGCAGGGTGACCCCGCCGGCCCGCTCGTCGATCCAGAACTCGACCGTCGTCCCGCTCTCGGGTGCGTCCTGGTCGAGCCAGCGGAACGCGACGTAACGCGGCCGGTCCTCCTGCAGCGTCTGCAGTCGGAACTCGCCGTACGTCGGGTGGACGACAACGTGCAGGTCGTCCTCGCGGCGGATGGCTGGGTCCGGGGCGACCTCCCCCTCGTTGATCCACCAGCCGGGGCGGGAGACCAGCTGCCACACCGTCTCGGCGGTCGCGTCGATCTCGATCTGCCGGTCGATCCGGTCGATGAGGTCGGCGTCCAGGTTCTCGTGCGTGGTCATCGCTGGGTCCTCTCGGGTCGCGGTCTATTGCAACTCGATGGTTGCATCTCTCGTCGCGACATGCAACCCCTGAGTTGCAACGACGTCCCCGGGCCCGCAGCCGGTTAGGGTCGCTCCATGACCGACAGCGAGACACGCCCGGAGCCGAACCCGCTGCGCGGCTCCCGCACCAGCGGACTGTGGATCGCGGTGGTCGGGAGCGCGATCGTCCTCGTGCTGCTGATCGTCTTCATCGCGCAGAACACCGACCCGGTCGATGTGACGTTCCTGGGCTGGGAGGGCGAGACTCCCCTGGCGGTGGCGCTCCTGATCGCCAGCGTCGCGGGCCTGGTGCTCGCGGCGGTCGCCGGCACGCTGCGCATCTGGCAGCTGCGGCGGCGGGTCCGCCGGGATCGGCTGTGACCGGGTCGGTCAGGCGTTCGGGGCGGCGGCGTCCAGCCAGCGGGTGAACAGGCGGCGGCCCCTCAGCCAGTCGGTCACCGGGTGGGACGCGTCGGCCGTGTCGTGCATCCGCAGCCCGATCCGGAGCTCGTTCGGCCGGTCGAAGCAGCCGCGGCGCGCGGAGAAGACCACGAAGTCGCGGCGCCACTTGTAGGTCATGCCGTAGCGGCAGTCGACCGGCCTGGTCCCGGTGAACTTCCAGTCCTCCATACGCCACAGCGCGTAGTCGCTGCCGCTGAACAGCGGCGTGCCGAGGACGTACTCGGGGCCCCTCGCGCCCAAGTCGGTGTCGACGTAGATGTTCATGCTCGCGGAGGCGTTCTTCCGCAGGTCCGGGAAGTTGACCTTGACGGTCAACCGGTCGTCGGTGTGCCGGACCCGGACGATCCGGATGTCGGTGAGCGACGCGGTGGCGTCGGCGCCGTCGTCGGTCCGGACGCCTTGGGCGTGGGCCGGTGCGGCGAAGAGCGTGGTGGTCAGTGCGGCGGCGGCCGCGATGGCGAGTGCGTGGCGAACGTTCCTCATGGCGTTGCTCCCTCCCGAGCTTCGATGGTGGTCCTGCGAAGACGCTAACGGCTGGGAAAGGGTTGCAGTCCGTACCGTGGGGCCATGTTCGGTCGGTGGTACGGCGCCCCCGCGGCGCTGGCGATCGCCGGGCTGGCCGCCGGCTGCAGCGTGGACGCCGCGCCGCGGCCGGCCCCCGAGCGCTCGACCGCCTCCGCGTCCGAGCCTTCGACGGACTCCCCCGGCCCGTCCTCGTCGCCGACCGCGAGTCCCGAGCCGCCACCGGTCACGCGGGTGCTGGTCGTCGGGGACATCATGCTCGGGCGCGGCGTCGCCAGCCCCGAGGAGCCGGCGCGCCCCCTGCGGTTCCTCGCCGACCGGATCGACCGGGCAGACATCGCGGTCGGCACCCTCGAGAGCACGCTGTCCGACAACGGCGAGCCGCGGCAGCCGAACGACGACTCGTTCTTCGCGCCGCCGGGGTCGCTGGCGGGGCTCGAGCGGCTCGGCTTCGACGCGCTCTCGCTCGCCAACAACCACACCGGCGACTTCGGGCCGGTCGCTCTCGATGAGACCCTGCGGGCGTTCGGAGGCCGTCGGATCCAGTCCTTCGGCGCCGGCCGAGACCTCGCCCAGGCCAGTCGCGCCGCCGTCGTACGGCGCAACGGCGTCACGTTCGGCTTCGTGGGCTTCAACGCGATCGGCGAGACCCCGATGGCCACGCTGGGCTCCCCAGGCGCGCTCTCGGTCCGGATGCCGCCGCGCACCGGGCCGCTGCAGCAGCCCGACCTCGACCACGTGACCGGCGTGGTGCGGCGCCTCGCCGACCGGGTCGACGTCGTGGTCGTGCTCCCCCACTGGGGCGATCAGTACACGCACACGCCGGAGCCGATCCAGTCGCAGGTCGGGCGGGCGCTGGTCCGCGCCGGCGCCGACCTGGTCGTCGGCGGTCACCCCCACTGGGTGCAGGGCATGGAGCGGGTCGGAGACGCTGTCATCGCGCACTCCCTCGGCAACTTCGTCTTCGACATGGACTTCATGGAGCAGACGATGGAGGGCGTGATGCTGGTGGCAACGTTCCGGGGTGACCGGCTCGCGGACGTCCGGCTCGAGCCGTACCGGATGGGGCCAGACTTCGCGCCGCGGCCGGTCCGCGGAGCGGCCGCCGAGGAGATACTGGGCGACGTGCGCACCGGCTCACCCTGACGGCGTCAGCCAGGCAAGGAGGAGTCTCCCGACCCGTTCGAGCTGGGCCGGGTCGACGACGGACGGGATGTCGCCGGCTGAGTGGTACTCGGCGTACGGCGCGCTGCCGAGCCGGGCGCCCGGCATCCCTTCCAGCACGAACGACCAGTGGTCGCTGCTGCGCTGGAACGGGTCGGGCGTCGCGGGGACCCGGGCCCGCTCGGCGGCCGCGAGCAGGGAGCGCTGCAGGGGGTCGGACTCCTGGGCCGAACCCACCGGCACCCGCTCGCCCACGCCTACCCGGTCGAGCGACACCATTCCCCGCACCGCCTGCCGCTCCGCTGGGCCCAGGGAGGCGACGTACGCGCGCGATCCGTAGTGGTGGTCGGCGTCGCTGGGGCCGCGCGGCTCCTCGGCGCCGAACGCCACCCACACGACGGGCAGCCGGGTGTCGCGATCGGCCGCGGCGGCAGCAGCCGCCAGCACCACCCCAACGCCGGAGCCGTTGTCCTCGGCCCCCGGAGCCTGCGGGACCGTGTCTAGATGCGCGCCGATCACCACGTGGGGGGACGTCGGATCCAGTCCGGGCGGCGTTGCGATCACGTTGACGGAGCGTCCTGCGGGCACGGGCGCGCCCCATGAGACGCCGGCCGGGGCGTCGAACCCCTGCCGTCGCACCCGGTAGCCGAGGCCCTCGAGCTCGCCCGAGAACCATTCGACCGCCCGGGCGAATGCCGGGCTGGTGCCGTGCCGGGGCCCGATCCGACCGGCCAGATGCCGCACGGCCGCCCGCGCCCGGCGTACGTCGAAGTCAGCCGGCCGGACCGGCGCCGGCTCGGGCTCCGTGGTCGGCGTGGTCGGCGTGGTCGGCGTGGTCGAGCCCGTGGGTAGGCCTGTGGCCGGATCCTCGGTCGCGTCGGCCGTCGACGACGAGGGACTCGTCGGGGAGCCGGCCGGACCGGCCGGCTCATCGGCGCTGCATCCGGCCATGACCGCGGCGACCGCCACGGCAGCGACCAGCGAAGCGCGGGGCCGGGTCACTCGACGCAGAACTCGTTGCCCTCCGGGTCCTGCATGACCACCAGCTCCTCCCCCGGCGTCAGGACCGTGGCGCCCAGCGCCTCGAGCCTGGCCACCTCCTCGGGGATGGTCCCCGGCGATCGCAGGTCGAAGTGCATCCGGTTCTTGGCGCTCTTGGCTTCGGGCACGCGCACGAACCAGAGGTTCGGCCCGCCCCAGCCAGGTGCCTCGACGAAGGCCCGGTCCTCGGTGGAGTCCTCGTCGACGTCCGAGCCCAGGGCCTCGGCCCAGAAGCCCGCTGCCGCGAGCGGGTCACCGCAGTCGAAGGTCACGGTCTTGATGAAGCTGGGCACGCGCCCAGGGTACGGCGTGAGCGACCGGCCTCAGCCGATCCGCTCCCCGCCCGGCGCCCAGCCGTCGCCTACGCCGCGTGCTTGGGCACCCGTCGGTCGCGACGCAGGTCGCGGACCGGTGGACCGGCGACGTGGCGTCCGTGCGGTCGACTCTCGCGACGCTGGTGGACCCAGACGGCGACGAGCATGACGACCAACAGGCCTGAGAAGAACACAAGTACGGGCACCATGGCCCCTCCCCCCGGACGACGACACCCCCCGTGCCGTCGTACTGCTCGAAGGGTAGGGCCGCCGGGCGGGCACCCGAGCGCAAAATGTGCGAGTGGTCCAGCCCTCCGGTCCGGAAGGACCAGGCCACACCCACCCGGGTGGGTCAGTCGAGGTAGTCCCGCAGGACCTGGGAACGACTGGGGTGGCGCAGCTTCGACATGGTCTTGGACTCGATCTGCCGGATCCGCTCGCGCGTGACGCCGTAGACCTTGCCGATCTCGTCGAGCGTCTTGGGCTGACCGTCGGTCAGCCCGAAGCGCATCGACACCACCCCCGCCTCGCGCTCGGAGAGCGTGTCGAGCACGGCGTGCAGCTGCTCCTGGAGGAGCGTGAACGACACGGCGTCGGCCGGCACGATCGCCTCGGAGTCCTCGATCAGGTCGCCGAACTCGGAGTCGCCGTCCTCACCCAGGGGGGTGTGCAGCGAGATCGGCTCACGGCCGTACTTCTGCACCTCGATGACCTTCTCGGGGGTCATGTCGAGCTCGTGGGCCAGCTCCTCGGGAGTGGGCTCACGGCCGAGGTCCTGCAGCATCTGCCGCTGGACCCGGGCCAGCTTGTTGATGACTTCGACCATATGGACCGGGATTCGGATGGTGCGGGCCTGGTCGGCCATGGCGCGCGTGATCGCCTGCCGGATCCACCACGTCGCGTACGTCGAGAACTTGTAGCCCTTGGTGTAGTCGAACTTCTCGACCGCGCGGATCAGGCCGAGGTTGCCCTCCTGGATCAGGTCGAGGAAGAGCATGCCGCGACCGGTGTAGCGCTTGGCCAGCGACACCACCAGCCGGAGGTTCGCCTCGAGCAGGTGGTTCTTGGCGCGGCGGCCGTCCTCGGCGATCCACTCGAGCTCCTCGAGCAGCTTGGCGCTGACCTTCCCGCCCTTGCCGAGCTTCTCCTCCGAGAAGAGGCCGGCCTCGATCCGCTTGGCGAGCTCGACCTCCATCTCGGCGTTCAGCAGCGGCACCTTGCCGATCTGCTTCAGGTAGTCCTTGACCGGGTCGGCGGTCGCGCCGGCGACGGTCACCTGCTGCTCGGGCTCACCGGACTCGTCGGCGTCGGAGACGACGAACGACGCTTCCTTCTCGTCCTCCTTGATGGAGGGGTCGGTGGCGACGTCCTTCTCGAACTGCTCGTCGGGCAGGTCGGGCAGGATCTTCTTGCCGTCGGGACCGATCGCGACCGGCTCGACGTCCTCGGTGGTGGCCTTCGCCGAGGCCTTCTTGCCGGCAGGCTTGGCGGCCGTCTTCGCGGCTGTCTTGGCAGCTGTCTTGGCGGCGGGCTTCTTCGCCGCCGGCTTCTTGTCGGCGGCCTTCTTCGCCGCCGGCTTCGCCTCGCCCTTCTTGGCTGCAGCCTTCTTCGCTGCTGGCTTGTCGGCAGCCTCCTTGGTCGAGGTGGCGTCGGCCTTCTTCGCGGGTGCCTTCTTGGCGGCCGGCTTCTCAGCCGGCTTCTTCGCGGTGGCCTTCTTGGTCGCCGCCGTGGTCTTCGACCGGGTGCTGGTCGCCGCCACGACGCGCGTTGCCACCGGCATGCTCACCGAGATCCCCAGGCTGCTCAGGTGCGCCAACAGCGCCTTGAGGTGGCGTGGCTCGACGTCGGCGTCCTCACTTGCCTGCCTGACCTCGTCGGGGGTGATGCTGCCGGTCGGTCGACCTCGCTCGATGAGAGCCAGCACTGCGGGGTGTGCCAGCACCTCGGCGGGAAGCTGCTTGCGCGCGTTCGAGGACACGAACACCTCTCGTCAGGGGCAATGGGCGCGGCAAAGCCCGGTGTCGTCAAGAGCCGCGTCCGCCATTGTGCCACGCGGCCGAAGCCGGAACCGAACCGGCACACGCGGCGCGATCACCCGTGTCACTGGCTCGCTCACTGGGACGCGCGGGCCGCCGCCTTCATCTCCTTCTTGTGGTCGCGGACCTTCTGCAGCGAGGCCTCGTCGACCACGTCGGCCACCGACCGGTAGCCGTCCTCGGCGTAGGTGCCGACCACTTCCTCCCACCCGTCCGGGCGTACGCCGAGCTGCTTGGCGAGCAGCGCCACGAAGATCTGCGACTTCTGCTTGCCGAACCCCGGCAGCGCCTGGACCCGCTTCAGGAGGTCCTTGCCGTCGGTCGCACCGGACCAGATCCGCGCCGCGTCGCCGTCGTACTGCTCGACGACGATCCTGGCCAGCTCCTGCAGCCGGGCCGCCATCGAGCCCGGGAAGCGGTGGATCGCCGGCGGCGTGGAGCTGAGCTCCGCGAACCGCTCGGGGTCGGCCGCCGCGATGTCGCCCGGCTCGATCGAGCCGAACCGGTCCAGCACCTTGGCAGGGCCGCGGAACGCGTGCTCCATCGGGTACTGCTGGTCGAGCATCATCCCGACCAGCAGTGCGAACGACGAGTCGGTCAGTACCTGGTCGGCGTGCTCGTCACCGGTGATGTGGATCGCCATTGGGCCATCTTGCCACCTGTCAGGAGTCGGCCTTGACCGCGAGCACCGGGCACTTGGCGTCGAGCAGGATCCGCTGCGCGTTGCTGCCCAGGATCAGCTTGCCGACCGGCGACCGACGGCGCAGCCCGATCACGATCAGCTCAGCGTCGGCCGCCTCGGCGATGCTGATCAGGTCCTCGGCGGGCTCGAAGCCACGCACCAGCTGGCGCAGCTCGTGCTCGACGCCGGACTCGTCCAGTAGGGTCCCGATCCGCTCCATCTCCTTCTCGGCCTTCACGGAGGCCTCCTGGTCGAACTCGCTCCCGCCGCGGTGCGAGTTGACCACCACGATCTTGGCTCCGCGCAGTTTCGCCTCGGCGATTCCGCTGTTGAGGGCTGCCTCACCCTCCGGCTTCGGCACGTAACCCACCACGACGGTCCCCATTGACCCTCCTCAGCTCGGCTGCGGCCTGACACAGGCCCTCGCGGGCACGCTACCGAATCGGCGGCCCCACCGGGAGCCTGTGGAGGACCGGCGGGCGGGTGCGCCCGATCGGGCAGGCTGATCGGCGTGCCGCTCTTCGAGAACCCGCTGCCGCGTCCCGCCGCCCTGGTGCTGCGCGAGGCGGTACGCCGGCACGCGGCCAGCGAGCGGCGCCGACGGTTCGCACCGGTGCTGCACGTGGGCCGTCCCGGCGGCCAGGAGGTCAGCGCCGCAGCTGCCCTCAGCGGGACCGACCACGCCCTGCGCTCCGATGTCTGCGCCGCGCTGCTGGCCCGCGCCGGGTCGGTGCCGCACCTGGTGTGGCTGACGCGACCGGGCGAGCTGGTCCCGCAGGACATCGACCTGGCCTGGCTCGCCGCGGCGCGCAGCGCCTACGCCGAGGCCGGCCGCGACCTCACGTGGGTGGTCGTCACCCGGCACGGCTGGTGGGATCCGCGCAGCGGGCTGCGGCGGTACTGGCAGCGGATCCGGTGACGGGTGGCCTGCTCTGATGCCCGGCAGTCACTGTCGGTCAGGTCCAGGTGTGCACCGGCTCGTTGGTGTGCATGTTGGTGCGGTACTCCTCGAGGGTCGCCCGCAGCGCGTCGTACCGGTCCAGGTCGGAACGGTCGCGCATCCGACCGACGAACCACTCCGCCCCGTTGCTGCCGGTGAGGCACCGCTGCTCGATGATCCCCAACAGCCGGTCTGCCTCCTCGGTCGGCACCCCCCACTGCGCCAGGCCGTCGTGGGCCATCGGGAGCAGCCGCCGCAGCACCAGTTCGGTGGCGGGAACCTGACCGACGCCGGGCCAGTAGACCTGGGTGTCGATGCCGTGCTCGGCCGCGGCGTGGAAGTTCTCCTCGGCGGCGGAGAACGACATCTGTGACCACAGCGGCCGCTCGCTCTCCGCGAGGGCGCGCACCAGGCCGAAGTAGAACGCGGCGTTGGCGACCAGGTCGACCACGGTCGGCCCGGCCCCCAGACAGCGGTTCTCCACCCGCAGGTGCGGGACCCCGTCGACGGTGTCGTAGACCGGCCGGTTCCAGCGGTAGACCGTGCCGTTGTGGAGGCGCAGCTCATGCAGCTGTGGGGTTCCGCCGCCCTCGAGCACCTCGAGCGGGTCCTCGTCATCGGTGATCGGCAGCAGCGCCGGGAAGAAGCGGACGTTCTCCTCGAACAGGTCGAACACCGAGGTGATCCACCGCTCCCCGAACCACACCCGCGGCCGGACGCCCTGCGCCTTCAGCTCCTCGCTGCGAGTGTCGGTGGCCTGCTCGAACAGCGGGATCCGGGTCTCACGCCACAGCTCGCGGCCAAGCAGGTACGGCGAGTTGGCGCCGACCGCGATCTGGATCGCGCTGACGGCCTGCGACGCGTTCCAGTACTCCGCGAACTGGTCGGGCGAGGTCTGCACGTGGAACTGGGTGCTGGTGCAGGCCGCTTCCGGGACGATCGAGTCGGCGGTCGTGACCAACCGCTCGCTGCCCGAGATCGCGATCGAGATGTCCTCACCCCGCGCCGACATGATCTGCTCGCTCAGCAGTCGGTAGCGCGGGTTGGGCGTGATGCTGTCGAGCGAGAAGTGCCCCTCGGCGAGCGTGGGCAGGATGCCGATCATCACCATGTGCGCGCCGACCTCGGAGGACTTCTGCTCGGCCGAGTTCAGGCTCTGCCGCAGCGTCTCCTCGAACGTCGAGAGCCCGCCCTCGCGGAGAAGGACCGGCGGCACGTTGATCTCGATGTTGAACTGGCCGAGCTCGGTGACGAACCCGGGGTCGGCGATCGCGGCGAGCGCCTCGGCGTTCTTCAGCGCTGGGTCGCCGAAGTCGTCGACGAGGTTCAGCTCGACCTCGAGCCCGGTCATCGGGTCGTCGGTGTCGAAGCGGGCCTCGCGCAGCATCCGCGCGAACACGTCGAGGCAGCGCCGGACCTTCTCCCGGTGCCGGGTGCGGTCGGCGCGGGAGAACTCTTGTGCGGCTACCTCTTCGCCCATGAGCCGACATTAGGGACGTTTCGCCCAGCGGGCGACCCCCCTCGGTCCCCCGGATGCGGCCCGACTCACGACGCGAACCCGAGAGCGTCGCGGGTCGACTCCCACTCATGGGGTGGGAACGCCGCCTCGAGCAGGTCGCCGACGAGCCGCGCCAACCCCTGGTCGGGGTCGGCCGCCAGCGCTCGATCGACCGCGCACCACGCCCGGGCGCCGTCGCCGCTGAGCCAGCTCTGGAACGCGAGCACCGCTGCGGCGTCGGCGACCAGGTCGGCGGGCGCCCGTCGCACCAGCTCGGTCCAGAACCCCACCGCCGCCGGGGCCGCGGTCCGGTCGGCGCCCGTCCAGACCGCTTCTCGCACCTCGGCCTCCGCGATGCCTTCGAGCAGCCGAGCGGCCTCGGCGGAGGATGGCGTCGTGCCGGACCCGGCGTGCCGGGCGGCCTGTGCCTGCACCCAACGTGCTTCCGCAGAAGGCTGGGGCCTGGCTCCCTCGACCTCGGCGACCATCGCGGGGTCGGGTCGCATGGTCGCCGCAAGCTCGTCGCGGCTGCCGTGCACGACCCGGCCCTCGACCACGGCCGCGACCAGGAACGGGTGGGCGTCCACGTCGTACGGCACGCCGGAGACGGTGAGACCGGACCGGTCGTGGTCGAGGGGGTACCACCGCCGGCCGTCGGCGCGCAGCGCGTCGGCCACGCTGGTGCCGGCCGCGGTCAGGCGACGCACCAGGCCACGCAGGCAGCGTCGACCCAGTCGCTCGTGTGGGGTGTAGGCGACCAGCAGCACACACCGGGCGTCGAGCCGGCTGACCGGCTCGAGCAGCTGGGCGGCGAGCTCGTCCAAGGTCTGCTCGAAGTCGGCGTGCGAGGTGTCGCGGGGGAGGTCGACCCGGGCCTGCAGCGGATGCTGCCCGCCGGCGGTGATCAGCACCAGCGAGTCGTGCGGCTCGAAGCCGAGCACGACGCGGACCGCGGCCAGCACGTCGTCGGCGGAACGGAGGGTCATCGGCCCCGCCGGTGGGAGCGCGGGTGGCAGGGCGGGTCGCCCATCGGGCGGAGTGGCGGGAGTGGTCATGCGGCTACGGTCCCCGCGACCGCCGACGGGGGAACGACCAGCCGGGCAGGCCTGTGGAGAGCGGGTCCCGGGCGGGTCGTGTGGATGGTCAGCGGCCCCGCGCACGTGGCCCAGTAGTTTGCAGGGCATGCGGCCGGACGCCTCGGTGCTCCACCTCGACCTCGACGCGTTCTTCGCCGCGGTCGAGCAGCGCGACAAGCCCTCGCTCCGGGGCAAGCCGGTCGTCGTGGGAGGCGTCGGCGGCCGCGGCGTGGTCGCCACGGCGTCGTACGAGGCCCGCCGCTACGGCATCCGGTCCGCGATGTCGACGCGCGAGGCGCGGTCGCGGTGCCCGCACGCCGCCTTCCTGAGCGGACGGTTCCATGCCTACCGCGACACCAGCCGGGCCGTGATGGACCTGCTGGGCGAGGTGTCACCCCTGGTCGAGCCGCTGTCGCTGGACGAGGCGTTCGTCGACCTGGCCGCCGCCGGACTGCCCGACGTCGAGGTGGCGACGGTCCGTGCGTTCGCGGAGGAGCTGCGCTCGCGCGTCGTGGTCGTCACCGGCGGGCTCACCGCATCGGTCGGGATCGGGTCGTCCAAGTTCATCGCCAAGGTGGCCAGCGACCTGGGCAAGCCTGACGGACTGGTCATCGTCCCTCCCGGCGGCGAGCAGGAGCTGCTGCGCCCCATGCACGTCAGCGTCATCCCCGGGGTCGGCCCCGCCACCGTCGAGCGGCTCCGGCGCGCCGGCATCCACACCGTGGCCGAGCTCGAGACCGTCACCGTCGAGGAGCTGGTGCGGCTGCTCGGGCGCTCCCACGGGACCGGTCTGCACGCCCTGGCACGGGCCGAGGACGACCGGCCGGTGGTCCCCGAGCGCGAGACCAAGTCGGTGTCGGTCGAGGGCACCTACGACGTCGACCTCACCGACCGGAAGCTGATGGAGGGCCTGCTGACCCGGCAGGCGGGGCAGGTCGCCGAGCGGCTGCGCAAGCACGGGCTGTCCGGGCGCACCGTGACCATCAAGGTCCGGCTCCACGACTTCACCACCCTCAACCGGTCCTCGACCCTCGCCTCGCCCACCGACCGGGCCAGCGTGGTCGGCCGGCTGGCGCGCGGACTGCTCGCGGAGCTCGACACCTCCGGCGGCGTGAGGCTGCTCGGGGTGGGCGTCTCCGGGCTCGCCGACTGGATCCAGGAGGACCTCTTCGGCGACGACGGCGAGGACGACGAGCCGACGGCCGAGGTCGAGGCGCCGACCCTGCGACGGTCGTCCTGGGCGCCCGGCATGGACGTCGAGCACGACGAACTCGGGCGCGGCTGGGTGTGGGGCTCGGGCCGGGGCGTGGTGACGGTGCGGTTCGAGACCGCCCTCACCGCTCCCGGGCCGGTCAGGTCATACCCGGTCGACGACCCCGCGCTGCACGTGTGGCAACCCCCGGATCGGGAGTAGGAGGAAATAGGTGAGGGGCCCTTGATGGTATGAGCATCAGGGGCCCCTCGGGTTTGACCGGTTTGTGACGCCCGGTCGACCGTTCCGGCCGTCCGATCCCGCCGCCCCCGTCACCGGGCCGACGCGGCGAGCAAGCTCGCCGTACGGATCTTCTCTCCGATTCGATCCCCAACCCTCCGCAAGCGGCGAGTTGGTACGGAGAGTTCTACGGGGCCTCGAAGGGGGTACGCAAGGGGTTCGGCCAAGTATTTCGGACTTTTCTCACCTGTCCACAGCCGGACGCCGCGCGTCCACAGGAAGAAGCCGTTTTCCACAGGTTCATGCCTCGGCTGTGGACGGTTCGCGGGCGAAGTGCTCCTCCTCGACGACGTAGCCGAGTCGCTCGTAGAGCGAGCGGGCGTGGACGTTGGGGCCGAAGACGTTGAGTCCCAGCCAGGGCAGGCCGGCCGCGCGCGTCCACCGGGCGGCGTGCACCATCGCCGCCGCGCCCAGCCCGTGGCCGCGCCAGGCCGGGTCGACCTCCACGTCGTACACCCACGCCTGAGCCGGCCAGCGCCGGCAGACCCACAGCACGCCCGCGCGCTCGCCGGCGTGACGGATGGTGAACAGGTGCTGGTCCGGGCCGGGCCGCGCGCTCGGCAGCAGCTCGTCGAAGGCCGCCTCGGAGCTCGTGCGGGCCAGCTCCGGCGACTCCCCTGCCTCCGTCCGCGACTGCGCGTAGGACAGCACGGCGCCGTCCCGGTAGGCCCGCACCTCCGCCACGGTCATCGCAGTGACGTCGGCCCGGGCGGCCAGCTCCTCCCCCGGCACCGGCCCCGTGACGTCGAGCCGCATCGAGGTCGCCGTGAGCCGGAACGTCCCGTCGCCGACGAACGCCTCGCGGCTCGGCTCCCCCGGCGGGGCGCCGGCGGCGAGCGGCGAGCCGGCGAGGTCCGTGGCCAGGGCGCGCAGCGCCGCCACGTGCCGCGGGTCCCCGCCCTCTGCCCGTACGTCGTGGACGAAGGTGTGCTCGCCGTCGGGTCCGAGCCACACGAACCCGATCGGGGTGCGCACCAGCCGCGAGTGCTCGAACAGCTCGCGCACCAGCGCAGCCGCCGCGTCCCGCCCCGTCGCCTCGTCGGCGTACCGGTGCCGGATCCGCCAGCGCCACTGGCGTTCGGCGAGCTCGGCGACCAGCGGATCGTCCGGATCGGTGACCTGGTCCTGTCGGAGGCTGCTCACCGTCGCCACACTAGATTGGCTCACATGTCGCAGCCCCTGCTCTCCCCACCGGTCGCGGACCGCCGGCCGGTCACCACCTCCCACCACGGCCGCGCCCGCGTCGACGAGTACGAGTGGCTGCGCGACAAGGACAGCCCGGCGGTGCTCGCCCTGCTCGAGGCGGAGAACGAGCACACGCAGGCGGTCACGGCCCACCTCGCGGACCTGCGGCAGACCATCTTCGAGGAGATCAAGGCCCGGACGCTGGAGACCGACCTGTCGGTCCCGACACGCAGCCGCGGCTACTGGTACTACGGCCGTTCCTTCGAGGGGCGCGAGTACGGCGCCAGCTGCCGGGTCCCGGTCACCCACCCAGCTGACTGGACTCCCCCGCAGCCCGACCAGGACTGCGCCCCCGACCAGCCCGCACTGCCCGGCGAAGAGGTGCTGCTCGACCTCGACCGGCTCGCCGAGGGCCACGACTTCTTCTCCCTGGGCGGCTCGTCGGTGAGCCCGAGCACGCAGTTGCTCGCCTATGCCACCGACACCACGGGCGACGAGCGGTACACGGTGCGCGTGAAGGACCTCGACACCGGCGAGCTGCTGCACGACACGATCACCGGCGTGCTCGGAGGCGCCACCTGGCACCCCGACAGCGAGTCGTTCTACTACGCGACCGTCGATGAGACCTGGCGGCCCGACAAGGTGTGGCGTCACCGGCTCGGCACCGACCAGACCGACGACGAGCTGGTCCACCACGAGACCGATCAACGGTTCTGGACCGGGGTCGGCCGCAGCCGCAGCGACCGGTTCGTGCAGGTCGTCTCCACCTCCAAGATCACCTCCGAGGTGCGGCTCCTCGACACCGAGGACCCGGACGCCGGGCTCTGGGTGTTCGCCGAGCGCGAGGACGGCGTGGAGTACGGCGTCGAGCACGCCGTGATCGCCGGCGAGGACGTGCTGCTCGTGCTCCACAACCGCACCGGTCCCGACTTCGAGCTCGGCGTCGCACCGGTCGCGGCGACCCCGGGCGAGGCCTGGCGACCGCTGATCGCCCACGATCCCGCGGTCCGGCTCGAGGACGTCGACGCGTTCGCCGGCCACCTGGTGGTCCACCAGCGCAACGCCGGCCTCACCCAGCTCCGGCTGCTCACGCTCGGGGCCGACGGGGTGGCCGAGGACTTCCTGGTCGAGTTCGACCAGGAGATCTACACCGTCGGGTCGTCCGGCAACCCCGACTTCGACGCCCCGGTGGTCCGGCTCGGCTACACCTCGATGACGGTGCCGTCGTCGATCTACGACTACGAGGTCGCCTCGCGTCGCCTGACCCTGTTGCGACGGCTCCCCGTGCTCGGCGGCTACGACCCGGCCGACTACGAGGAGCACCGGCTGTGGGCGGAGGCCGAGGACGGCGAGCGGATCCCGATCTCCTTCGTGTGCCGCCGCGGCGCGACCGGCGGCGGCCCGATCCCGGTGCTGCTCTACGCCTACGGCGCCTACGAGGCCTCCATGGACCCCTACTTCGCGATCGCCCGGCTGTCGCTGCTCGACCGCGGCGCCGGCTTCGCCATCGCCCACGTGCGGGGCGGCGGTGAGATGGGGCGCCGCTGGTACGACGACGGCAAGCTGCTTCACAAGCGCACGACCTTCACCGACTTCGTCGCGTGCGCCCGCCACCTGGTCGCCGCGGGGCTCACCCGTCCGGACGTGCTGGTTGCCGAGGGTGCGAGCGCGGGCGGGCTGCTCGCCGGCGCGGTGGCCAACCTGGCGCCCGAGGCGTTCGCCGGCGTGGTCGCGGGCGTGCCGTTCGTCGACAACCTCACCACGATGCTGGACTCGTCGCTGCCGCTGACCGTCATCGAGTACGACGAGTGGGGCAACCCCGAGGCGGACCAGGAGACCTACGACTACATCGCGTCGTACGCGCCCTACGACAACGTCGCGGCGGTCGACTACCCGCCGATCCTCGCCGAGTGCTCGCTGCACGACACCCGGGTGCTGTACGTGGAGGCGGCGAAGTGGGTCTCCCGGCTGCGGGCCACCGCGACCGGCCGGCGGCACTTCCTGCTCAAGACCGAGATGGCAGCCGGCCACGGCGGCGTGTCCGGGCGCTACAAGGCCTGGCACGATCGCGCGTTCACGCTGGCGTGGGTGCTGGACCGGATGGGCCTGGCCTGAATGGGTCCCGGCCCGAGTGGCTACCGGCTGAACGGGTACGGGGGTGTGCACCGAGGCGCAGGACCGGCACCCCTGAGAACTCCCTGAGAGTTGCGCCGGAAGGCAACTTCTGGCCCTCCTCACCCGTCGTTCCAGGCAAGAGTTCCGAACCCCCGGTGGGAATCCACAGGGTTTCGTGAGCGTTGGAGAGACGTAAGGAAGGGGGCTGCACCATGGCGACACGCACCACGACCGCCCGGGCCCGCGAGATCGAGGGTCGCGACAGCGTAGGGCTGTACCTCGACGAGATCGCGCGCAACCCGCTGCTCGACGCCGCCACCGAGGTGGAGCTGGCCAAGACGATCGAGGCAGGCCTGATGGCCCAGCACCTGCTCGACACCGGCCGGATCGCCCGCGCCAAGGGCGGCGCCCCGATGCGCGCCAGCCGCGAAGAGCTGGAATGGCTGGCCGAAGAGGGCCAGCGCGCCATCAACACGTTCATCAACGCCAACCTGCGGCTGGTCGTCTCGATCGCCCGCAAGTACGGCCGCGCCCAGATGCCCATGCTGGACCTGATCCAGGAGGGCAATACCGGCCTGATCCGCGCTGTCGAGAAGTTCGACTACGCGAAGGGTTACAAGTTCTCCACCTACGCGACCTGGTGGGTGCGTCAGGCGATCACCCGCGGCATCGCGCAGCAGGCTCGCGTCGTACGCCTCCCCGTGCACGTCGTCGAGGAGCTCAACCAGGTCGGCGGCGCCCGCCGCACCCTGGAGCGCCAGCTCGGCCGCGACCCGGAGCCGGAGGAGATCGCCGCCGAGCTCGGGATGGACTTCGAGCGCGTCCTCGACCTCCTCTCGTGGGGTCGCGAGCACGTCAGCCTCGACTCGCCGGTCGATGAGGACGGCGACACCTCGCTGGGTGACCTGATCGCGCAGGAGAGCACCCCGGGGCCTGACCTCGACGTGCTCGACCACGAGGCGCGCGAGCGGCTCAACGCACTGGTCGGCCAGCTCGACGACCGGTCGGCCGACATCATCCGGTCGCGCTACGGCCTGGTCGACGGCCGCCAGCACAAGCTCGCCGACATCGGGACCACGCACGGCATCTCCGCCGAGCGGGTACGCCAGCTCGAGCGCGAGGCCCTCAACCGGCTGCGCCGGCTGGGTGACCCCGACCTGGCGGCCTGACGCCGAGGCCCACCGATACGGCGTGAGGCCTCACGCCGGATCGGCGTGCGTCGCGAGCAGGCCGAGCAACCGGTGGCCGTGGCCGGCCTTGGCCGACAGGTAGCGCCGGTTGACCGGCGAGAGGTGCAGCCCGGTGGTCAGGAAGTCCTCGACGGTCACGCCCGCGGCGTGCAGCTGGCCGACCTTGTCGGGGTTGTTCGTGAGCAGAGTGACCCGGTCGACCCCGAGCGCGAGGAGCATCTGCGCCGCCACGCCGTACGAGCGCTCGTCGTCGCCGAAACCCAGCGCTCGGTTCGCCTCGAACGTGTCGAGCCCGCGATCCTGCAGTGCGTAGGCGTCGATCTTGTTGTACAGCCCGATCCCCCGCCCCTCCTGCCGCAGGTACACGAGGTAGCCGCCGACTTCGGACAGCCGCTCGACCGCCTCGGCCAGCTGCGGGCCGCAGTCGCAGCGGGCGCTGCCCAGTGCGTCCCCGGTCAGGCACTCGCTGTGCAGCCGCACCAGCGGCACCCTGCCCGCCTGGACGACACCGAGCCCCACCACGAGGTGCTCGGCGTCGTCCACCAGGCCGTCGAAGGTGTGCACCACGCCGTCGACGACCTCTCCCCCGCCCATGCGCAGCGGCATCCGCACCGAGCGGCGTACCGTCGCGCGCCTCACGACACGGCCTCCCGGTCCGGAGCGAAGGCGTAGCGCAGCAGCACCACGTCGCCCATCTGACGGGTCTCCGCGAGGTGCGCCCGGTGCCCCGGGTGCCACGGGAAGGCGCCGGCCCCCACGAAGCGGCGGGCCCGCGGGTCGCCGACGAAGAACGGCGCCACCACCAGGTGCAGCTCGTCGGCGAGCCCGGCGGTGAGGAACTGCGTGTGGATCTGCCCGCCCCCCTCGACCATCAACCGTCGTACGCCGCGCCCCCAGAGGTCCTCGCTCAGGCTGCGGATGGCTACCGGGTCACCTCCGTCGACCACGGTCGCGACCGAGCCCAGGCGGGCACGGGCCGCCTCGACGCTCCCTCGTTCGCAGTAGACGACCTTCTCGCAGTCGCCGGTCGCGAAGAAGCACGCCGTCGGGTCGAGCCGACCACCTCGCGTCACCGTCACCTTCATCGGGTGCTCGCCCAGCCCGCGGGCCCGCCGGCACTCGCGCAGCCGGGCGTCGCGCACGAGCAGCCGGGGGTTGTCGTGGCGTACGGTCTCGGCGCCGACCAGGATCGCGTCGACGTCCGCCCGGACGGCGTCAACCCGCCGCAGGTCGTCGTCGTTCGAGAGCACCAGCCGCTCGGGGGTCGCGGCGTCGAGATAGCCGTCGATCGAGACCCCGCAGCTGAGGATCGTGTACGGGCGCTCAGCCATGGACCGGCTCCTCCGCTCTTTCCCGCGCACGCGTCCCGACGACGAGCACCGCGACGCCCGGCAGCACGGCCACCACCACCATGACGCCGAACGCGACCGACGTGGCCAGGCCCTGCTCCGCGCCCAGGCCGGCTGCGGCGAACGCCCAGGCGGCCATGCCCTCGCGGGGCCCCCACCCCGCCAGGTTCGAGGGCACGGCCGCCGCGACCAGCACCAGCACTGCCAGCGGCACCAGGGTCGGCAGCGGTGCGGTGACGCCGACCGCACGGGCGGCGACGACGAAGGTCGCCACCAGGCCGGCCACGACCACGGTCGAGGCCAGCACCACGCCGGGCCAGATCCGCCGCTCGAGCAGCATTGCGAGGTCGGCTCGCAGCGTCGACCAGCGGCGCACGAGGACCGCGAGCAGCACCACGCCGACGACCAGGATCGTGAGCATCCCCGGCAGCGACGACCGCGCCGGTGACGGCATCAGCACCAGGACGAGGACGGCGACCGACGCCTGCACGATCTGGCCCGCCGTCCGCTCCCAGGCGACCGAGCGCAGCCCGCGGGCCGAGTCACCGGCGGCGCGTCCGTGGTCGAGGCCTCGGTGCACGTCACCGAGGACCCCACCGGGGAGCACCGAGTTGAGGAGCTGGGACCGGTAGCAGGCCGCCGTCGCCCGGCCCACCGGCAGGTCGACGCCCAGTCCACGCGCCACCAGTCGCCAGCGCCACGCACTCGCCACGGTGATCGGCACGCCCAGCGCCGCGCCCACCGCCAAGGTCTCGACGTCGAGGGCGCGTACGCCGCTCACGAACGGGTCGGTACCGAGCCACCACACCACGGCAACGAGCACGGCGGAACCCAGGAGCCACCCCCACCGGGGACTCATGCCGCCACGTCCTCGAGCACCCGGGCCACCCGGTGGCCCGTGGCCAGCCAGTCGGCCAGCTGCGGCCGTCGGCTCCGTGCGGCGGCCCGCAACCGTCTGCGCAGTCCGGCGTCCGTGATCCAGCCGCGCAGGGCGCGTGCCAGGGCGTCGACGTCGTCGACGGGGGTGAGCACACCCGGCGTGCCGCCGTCGGGTGCGGCCCCCAGCGCTTCCGGCACCCCACCCGCCGCACACGCGACCACCGGCAGACCTCGGGCCAACGCCTCGGTGACGACCATCCCGTAGGTCTCGGCCCGGCTGGCGTGCACCAGGACGTCGGCCGCCGCGTAGGCCGCGGCGAGGCGCCCCCCGGTGAGCGGCCCGGTGAGCTCGACCCGGTCGCCGAGGCCGGCCGCCGCGATGTCGGCGCGGAGCCGGGCGACGTACGTCGGATCGCGGTCCAGCGGGCCCACGCACACGCACCGCCAGGGCAGGTCGGCGACCGAGGCCAGCGCGGCGACGAGCAGGTCGTGCCCCTTCGCCGGCACCACCGCGCCGACGCACAGGAGGGAGCCGCCTTCGGGGCTCCCAGCTGCCGGCGGTGCGGGATCGACGCCCGGTGCGGCGACGTGCACGCGGGCCGGGTCGAGCCGGTGGCGGGAGAGCAGCCAGCGGCGGGTCCAGTGACTGGTGGCGACGACGGCGGTCGCCGAGCGCAGCACGGCTCCTTCGCCTGCGTAGCCGAGCGGCATGTGCACGATCACCACCGTCCGGAGGCGCCGGCCCTCCGGCACCACCACGTCGGGTGCGGCGAGCGCGACCAGCCCGTCGAGCAGCACCGAGGCGCCGGCGGGTGGCCGGGCCAGGACGGCCGCCAGGTGGAGACGTGACTCCGCGTCGGCCCGCGGCCAGCCACCTGGGACCAGCTGCAGGTCGACAGCCCACCCGGCGGCCGCCAGCTCCTGGCACAGCCGACGGTCGTAGGTGTTGCCACCGCTCGGCCGGAGCGGGTCACCGACCCCGTCCGGGGCGACCATCGTCACGATCGGGGTCACACTCATACCCCTCTCTCGTAGCTCGCCCGCGCGACGTGCGACTCGTGCAGGGTGACCGTCAGGCGGGTCACGCGGCCGTCGCCCAGTCCCTCGCCGCCGACCTGCTCGGCCAACCGGTCGGCCACGTGCTGGGCCAGCACCTCGGTCGTGGTGTTGCGACCGACGAACCGGTCGTCCTCGTCGAGGTTGCGGTAGCCCAGGTCTGCGACCACCACCCGCAGCGCGCCGGCGGCCCGGCCGATGTCGACCAGGATCCCGTCGTCGTCCACGGCCGGCCCGGCGAACGTCGCGTCCACCACGAACGTCGCACCGTGCAGCGCCTGCGCCGGGCCGAAGACGTCGCCGCGCAGGCTGTGGGCGACCATCATGTGGTCGCGCACGCTCACGCTGAACACGGCAGGTCACCGTCCTCGTAGGACACCGAGTGGCACAGGGCGGGGAGCTCGCCGCTCACCAGCCTGGGCAGCACCGCGGGGAGGTCGGCGAAACGGGATCGGCCGGTCAGAAGTACGTCGAAAGCCGGGTCACGCAGGAGGTCGAGCGCGAGCCGGAGCCGGTCGGCCGTGGTCCACCGCACACGACGTGCCGCCGCGATCGACCCGACCTGGCTGCCGCGGATCGTCAGCCGGCCGGAGTGGAAGCCACTTCCCAGCGACAGGGTCGTCTCGGCGTCGCCGTACCAGCTGAGCTCGACGACGGTGCCCTCCGGCGCGAGCAGCTCCAGGGACCGTTGCAGCCCCTTCGACGTGGCACTCGTGTGCATCACGAGGTCCAGGTCGCCCGGCGCGTCACCGGGCAGCGAGAAGCCGACGCCCAGGGCCGCCGCGACCGCGGCTCGGCCGGGGTCGACGTCGACCAACGTCACCGAGACCCCGGGGATCGCGACCAGCAGCCGGGCGACGCAGCAGCCCAGGGCTCCGGCGCCCACCACGGCCACCCGGTCACCGAGCAGCGGGCCGGCGTCCCAGAGCGCGTTGACCGCGGTCTCGACCAGTCCGGCCAGGACCGCCCGGCGCGCCGGGACGTCGTCGGGCACCAGGGTCACCGCCGAGGCGGGGACGACGTACGCCGTCTGGTGGGGGTGCAGACAGAAGACGGTGCGTCCCAGCAGCCCGGACGGCCCGACCTCGACGACTCCCACGTTGAGGTAGCCGTACTTCACCGGCGCCGGGAACTCCCCCTCCTGGAACGGCGCGCGCATGACGGCGCGCTGCCCGGTCGGGACCCTCCCGCTGAAGACCAGCGACTCGGTGCCACGGCTCACCCCGGAGCACACGGTGCGGACCAGCACGTCGTCGGGCCCAGGTGGTGTGAGCCGGGCAGGCCGGATCTCTCCCGCGCCCGGCTCGCGCAACCAGAACGCCCACGCCTCCCGCTGCATCGGACCACCAACTCCCGGGCCATCCCCGCGCCGGTGAACCGGAGCGGCGACCTGCTCGTTCCTTCTCGTGTTCCCTCGTCGGTCGTGTGAACGGAGTGGCCGTGCGCTCGGTTCAACCCGGTTCCGTCCCGTGGTGGACACGCGTCGGCTCCGTAGTCCGGTCGGTGCTCGCGCTCGCCCTGGTGGTCGCGGCAATGACCGCCCCGACGAGCCTCGAGGACCTGCGTCCCTCGGCGTTCCTCCGGCTGCCCGTCGAAGCAGTGCTCCTGGTCGCTGCCGTGCTGCTCGTCCCGGCGCGGCCGGCGTGGCTGCGTTCGGCGCTGGCGATGACCGCGGGGGTGGTCCTCGGTCTGGCCGCGGTGTTCAAGCTGTTCGACATCGGGTTCGTCGAGGCGCTGAACCGGCCCTTCGACCCCCTGATCGACTGGCGGTACGCCGCCTCCCTGGTCGAGACCGTCCGCGACTCCTTCGGGCCGCGGCTGGGCACCCTCCTCGTGGTCGGGGGTGGGGTGGCCGTGGTCGCGCTGCTCGTGCTGCTGCCGCTCGCGGTGCTGCGGGTAGCCCGGGTGGCGTCGCGTCACCGCGCCGTGGCGCTGCCGGCGGTGGCCGTACTGACGGCGCTCTGGCTGGTGCTCACGCTGCTCGACGTACGCGGCCCGGCCGGTCCGATCGCCAGCCACGACACCGCCACCTACGTGCAGGGCCAGGTCACCCGGATCCCGGGGCAGCTGGCGGACCGCCGCGAGTTCCTGGTGGCCTCCCGCTCCGATCCGCTGGGAGACGTGCCCGGCGAGGACCTGCTCGAGGGCCTGCGCGGCAAGGACGTGCTGATCGTCTTCGTCGAGAGCCTGGGCCGGGTGGCGCTGGAGGATCCGGATCTCTCCCCGCGGGTCACGTACACGATGGACGCCGGCAACGAGCAGCTGGAAGAGGCCGGTTTCGAGAGCCGGAGCGCCTACCTCACCTCGCCGACCTTCGGCGCACTCAGCTGGCTGGCCCACGCCACGCTCCAGTCGGGCCTCTGGATCGACAGCCAGCCGCGGTACGACGTGCTGGTGACCAGCCCCCGGCTGACCCTCACGCGGCTGTTCGGCCGGGCCGGTTGGCGCACGGTGGCCTCCGTCCCCGCCAACAACCGGGACTGGCCGCAGGGTGAGTTCTACGACTTCGACCACGTCTACGACTCGCGCAACGTCGGCTACGAGGGCCCACGGTTCGGCTACCCCACGATGCCCGACCAGTACACCCTCGACGCGTTCCACCGGCTCGAGCTCGCGCCGCACCCGCGCCGGCCGGTGATGGCGGAGATCGACCTGATCACCAGCCACGCGCCCTGGTCGCGGGTCCCCCGGCTGATCGACCAGGCCGACGTCGGCGACGGCTCGGTCTTCGACGGGATGCCGCAGACACTCCCGTCCGAGGCGGACATCTGGCCCGACCGCGAGCGGGTGCGGCAGGCCTACTTCGACGCCGTCACCTACTCACTGCGGGCGTTCGTCCGGTTCGTGACGACCTATGGCGACGACGACCTCGTGGTGGTCGTGCTGGGCGACCACCAGCCGGCCACGATCGTGTCCGGGTCCGATGCCGGGAACGACGTGCCGGTCGCGGTGATCGCGCGCGACCCGGCCGTGCTCGACCGGATCGCCGGCTGGGGCTGGGACGCCGGCCTGCGACCGGAGCCGGACGCCCCGGTGTGGCGGATGGACGCGTTCCGGGACCGTTTCGTCGCGGCGTACGCCGGTGGCAGCCACAATGGGGACCGGCCGACCGGACCGCGGTGAACCCGCGCGGATCGCGGACCGTGTGTAGGGGTGAGGAAGCAGGTGTCCAATCCAGTGCCCGATCCCGACGTCATGCTCATGCAGCAGCTGCACGACGACCACGCGGTCGCCCTGTGGCGCTACTGCCGACGGCTCGTGCCCACCGACCAGGGTCGGGCCGAGGACGTGGCCCAGGAGACGCTGCTGCGCGCTTGGCGGCACCGCACCATCCTGGAGAGTCCGCCGCAGGCGGTGCGGGCGTGGCTCTTCACCGTCGCCCGCAACATCGTGATCGACCAGTGGCGGAGCAGCCGCTCCCACCGCGAGACGCCGCTCGCCGAGCTGCCCGACGACGGGGTGGCCGACGAGAGTGACCAGCTGCTGCTGTCGTGGGTCGTGGCCGAGGCACTCACCCGCCTGTCACGCGAGCACCGCGACGTGCTGCTCGAGTGCTACTACCGTGGCCGGCCGGTCGCCGAGGCGGCCCGGCGCCTGGAGGTCCCCGAGGGCACGGTGAAGTCACGTACGCACTACGCGCTGCGCGCGCTGCGGCTGGCGCTCGAGGAACTGGGGGTGGAGGCATGAACACCCCCATGAGCTGCGAGTTCGTGCACGACGACGGCGCCTACGTGCTGGGAGCGCTCTCCCCGGCCGAGCGGGTGGCCTTCAAGCAGCACCTGGCCACGTGCGCGGTCTGCACCCGGTCGGTTGCCGCGCTGGCGGGGCTCCCCGGCCTGCTCGGACGCGTCGACGCCACGGTGCTCGAGGAGCCGATGGCCGGGCCGGTGCACGAGCCGCCGCCGACACTGCTGCCCGCGCTGATGGGCGAGGTACGACGCAGCCGGCGCCGCCGCACGCTGCTCACGGCCGGGATCGCTGCCGCCTCGGCGCTGCTCGTCGTCGTACCCGTGGGCCTCGCGCAGCTCGGCGAGGACCCCGCACCGCCGCCCGGGCAGCCCACGGCCGACGTGTCGGAGGAACCGGTGCCGGAGCTGCAGATGGCACCGGTCGGCGAGGTGCCGGTCCGGGCCACCGTGAGCCTGGAGGAGGTCACCTGGGGAACCCGGGTCGGGCTCACGTGCACCTACGACCCGGACGCGGTCCCCTACGACCTGCCTCCGGAGGCCGACTACGAGCTGTTCGTGCGGACTCGGACCGGGCGCATGGAGCAGGTCGGCAGCTGGCGGTCGGTGGGCGGCCGCGAGATGACGATCATGGCCGCCACCGCGCGTACGCCCGCCGAGCTCGCCTCAGTGGAGGTCCGGACGACGGACGGCCGCGTGGTGCTGCGACTCGCCACCTGAGCCACCTGGGCGCAGCGGGTTGTTGCGGAGCAGGAGCATCCCACCCAGCAGGATCGCGGCCACCTCCGAACCCGCCGCCGTCCACACGTACCAGCCCTCCCACGACTCCTCCAGTCCGAAGAGCCCCACAGTGGTCGAGATGATGAAGGCGCCGAGCGTCGACACCCCGAACCCGAGTGCCAGGAACGCCGGGATCCAGTGGGACCAGGCGAGCAGGAGCACCGCGATCACCACCCCACCGGCCGCGTTGAGAAGGAACGCGGGCCCGATCTTGTCGAGGTCCTTGTAGCCGTCGTCCCAGAGGTAGAGGTGCACCCCCGCCGACACCAGCACCGCCAGCGCCGCCAGCACGCGCGTGCCCATGAGCCACTCCCTTCGTCGGGATCGCTCCCGCGACGGTCGCGGAGCGATGTCACCCGGGAGAACGGGCGGTGCCGCCCCGCGGTTCACCGGACGGCGGTTCACCGGACGGCAATGAGGGACAGCTTGCGGATCCGGCCGGCACCCAGCCACTCGGCCCAGAGCCGGTGTGCCGCGACCAGGTCGTCGAGCGTGCCCAGCCCGATCTGGGCGCCGATCGAGACCCCGTCGGCCTCGAACGCGTCCGCCAGCGCCGCCGCCGTGTCCCGGTGGGCATCACTGCACTCCTCGATCGAGTCGACCCCGAAGCCCTCCTGTTCCAGCAGGTCGACCAGGTCGGGCAGCGGCACCGGAAACACCGTGTCGGACGCCGGCATCCTCGCTCGCTCCGGCGCGGTCAGCGGCGCCCCCTCCTCGACCGTCAGGGCGAACCGGCCGCCGGGCCGCAGCGCTGCCGCGACCGCCGCCAGCAGCGGCCGCTTCTCGTGGAAGGCCAGCAACGTCTCGAGCAGCAGCACGACGTCGAAGGTTCCCGGCGGGAGGGGCGGCACCCGGCGTACCTCGAACCGGCACGGCAGGTCGGCCGCGGCCAGCCGGGCCGCCGCGACAGCGCCCGGGTCGAGGTCGACGCCGAGGTAGCGACATCCCGTCTCGGCTGCCACGAGACGGCCCGGCCCGGCGACCCCGCAGCAGACGTCGAGCACCCGGTCCGCCCGGCCGATACGCGCGCCCCCCGCCAGCGCGCGGATCTCGGAGGCCGTCATGAAGCTCTCCTGCCCGACGTACTCACCGGGCGGGTACGCCGCCTGCCGTGCCTGCTCCAGGGCGAGCCCGTACGCGGCGCGGTCGTCGGTGGTGGTCACGGCGCGGACGCTCCGACGAGCCGTGCCCGGGGCCGGCGCCGCACCAGCCAGAGGACGTCTCGGCCGAACGACTCCGTGAGCAGGACCAGGGCCGCTACCAGGGCCAGCGTGACCGCGGGCCGCGGCGCCACGTCCGCGGCGGCGGCGACGAGCACGATCCCCTGGACGGCCGTGACGACCTTGCGCCAGTCGCGCCGTGGGAGCGGACTGCGCAGCCACGGCCAGACGGACCCCACCGCCCAGAAGGCGTAGCGGGCGGCGCCGATCGCCAGCACCCAGACACCGTGCGACGCCGCCACGTGGGCACTGAGCACGAGCAGGAGGAACGCGTCGGCCTCGCCGTCGAAGCGCGCCCCGAACCCGGTCGACCGCCGGGTCACCCGCGCCACCCGGCCGTCGACCGAGTCGAGCACCAGGGCGATCACCGCGAGCCCGACGAGCAGTGCCGTCGCGGTGTGGCCGAGCCACGACTCCACCATCAGGGCCGCGACCGCGCAGGCGATCATGGCCCGGGTCAGCGTGACCACATCGGCCGGCGTCAGGTGATCTGCGTCGTCCCGAGCGAGGCCCCGGACGACCGCCACCGCCACCAGCCCGCCGCACACCAGCCCGGTGCCCCAGGCCGGGACAGTCAGGCCGGGGTTCGCCGTCAGCCCGGCGAGCAGGGCGGACAGCGCGACGAGCCCAGCCGCGAGCGCCCGGCCGACCGGCACCACGACCACCTCCCTGCGGCGGCTGGGCCGCCGCCGTTAGGAGGAACGGGCGCGGCTGGTTCTGGGTTCACCTGTGGAGCTGCCACGAAGTCAGAGCCGCGTAGGGTCCGGTCATGGGCATTGTCCACCGAGCCACGCTCTCTCCCTCGAAGCAGGAGCTTGTCGAGTCGTGGCTCCCGACGCGGTCCTGGGCCTCAGATCGCACCGTGGCGGAAAAGCTCGCCGAGTACCGCTTCGACGATCCCGCCGGCGAGGTGGGCGTCGAGACGATCCTCTGGCTGTCCGAAGGCGGCGCCGTGCTGCAGACCCCGCTCACCTACCGTGCGACTCCGCTCGCGGGGGCTGAGACCCACCTGATCGGGACCAGTGAGCACTCCGTGCTGGGGGATCGATGGGTGTACGACGGCTGTGGCGACCCGGTCTGGGCGGCCACCCTGGCCGCCGCGATCCTGACCGGCGGCACGCAGGCGCAGATGTACTTCGAGCAAGATGGCGAGCGCGTCGACATCCCACCCCGGATGCAGGTGCGCGGAAGCGGCACCTCCGGCGAGGCTCCGGACGTGACCTCGGTCGACTCGGTGACCGACGAGGGCATGGTCACGCTGGTCAGGGCCGGAGACCTCGAGCTCGCCGTCGCACGGGTGTTGGGCTCACCGCTCGACGGTGAAGCCACGCTGACCGGCCGAGTGGGACACGCCGGCGAGATCAACGTCCTCGCCAGTCTCAGGCGTCTGAGCTCTTGAATTCGTCCCCCTCGCTGGCCGCGGCCGCGCTCCACTAGCGTGACGACGTCCGACGATGAGGGAGGTGGCATGGGGTCCGAGGTGGTCCGTGCCGACGGCGACTGGCTCGCCCTCCGCGAGCCCGCCGACGCGGCGGCCAGGGCCGGTGGGCTCGTCGACGCGCTCCGCCGCGTCCTGCCGGCCGACGGCGGCCTGGTGGTCCACGACCTGGGTTCCGGCACCGGTTCGATGGCGCGGTGGCTCGCGCCGAGGCTGCCGGGTCCCCAGCGGTGGGTACTGCACGACCGGGACCGCGACCTGCTCGACCGGGCGGCGGCGTACCCACCGCCGGCGGCCGCCGACGGCAGCGCTGCCACGATCGAGCGCCGTCTGGACGACATCACCCGGCTCCCCCCGGAGTCGCTGAGCGACGCCGATCTGGTGACGGCGTCGGCGCTGCTCGACATGCTGACCGCTCCGGAGCTCGAACGGCTGGTCGCGGAATGCCTCGTGGCCGGGTGCCCGGTGCTGGTGACGCTCTCGGTGGTCGGCCGCGCCGAGCTCGCGCCGTCGGACGAGCTCGACGGGGACGTGATGGACGCGTTCAACGCCCACCAGCGGCGGGCGACCGGTTCAGGAACGCTGCTCGGGCCTGACGCCCCGGCCGCGGCCGTCGCTCAGCTCGACGCGGCCGGGCTCGCCGTGACCACACTCCCGAGTCCGTGGCGGCTCGGTCCCGACGAGCACGCACTGGCGGCGGCGTGGGTCACCGGCTGGGTCGGCGCCGCCGTCGAGCAGCGACCCGAGCTCGCACCGGTCGCCGCGCCGTACGCGCGTCGACGCCTGGCGCAGGCGCAGGCCGGCACCCTCCGGGTGACCGTCCACCACGAGGACCTGCTCGCGGTGCCGTGACCCCGGTCAGGCCGGGGCCCACTCCTCCTCGGGAGCCGGAGCCTCCTTCCGCGGCTCGCCACGGTCGAGCTTGCTCGGCCACCAGATCTTCCCGCCCAGGTCGAGGTTGATCGCGGTGACCAGCACGGACCGCACGATCATCGTGTCGAGCAGCACCCCGAGCGCCACCGCCACCCCGAGCTGGGCCAGGAACACCAGCGGCAGCGAGCCCAGCACCAGGAACGTGGCCGCCAGGACCAGGCCGGCCGAGGTGATCACACCCCCGGTCGAGGACAGCGCCACGAGCGAGCCCTCTCGGGTGCCACGGGTCGCCGTCTCCTCGCGGACGCGAGTCATCAGGAAGATGTTGTAGTCGATGCCGAGAGCGACCAGGAACACGAACGTGAACAGCGGGAACCCTGGATCGGTGTGCGCGAACCCCTCGTTGACCTCGAAGAACGGCGCCCGGGTGAACACCTCGGTGAACAGCAAGGTGGCGATGCCGAGCGCGGCTCCGAACGACAGGACCACCGTCCCCATCAGGATCAGGGGCGCGGCCAGCGCCCGCAGCAGGAGGATCAGGATCAAGAACACCACGACCAGCACGATCGGCATGATGACCCGGTTGTCGCGCTCGGAAGCGATCTTGGTGTCCAGGTAGAAGGCCGACCCACCGCCGACCAGGGCATCAGCACCGTCGACGTCGTGGACGGCGTCGCGGGTCGACTCGACGATTTCGAACGCCGCAGTGGACGAGATGTCCGCTCTGATCGTCGCCTCGAAGAACGAGCGACCGTCGCCGATCTCCTGCACCGGCCTGGCCTCGCCCAGGCCCTCGATGCCGGTCATCGCCTCCTGCACGGCGGTGACCTGATCGGAGTTGGCGACCACCTGGACGGTGTTGGAGGTGTCGTCGAGCCCGTGGTCGGCCAGCAGGGCCTGACCTTGGATCGAGTCGAACTCCTTCGTGTAGGACTCCTCGGTCGCGAGCCCGGACGGGTCGAGCTTGAACAGGCCGAGGCAGGCCACCAGCAACAGACCTGCCGTCACCGACCACACGAAGCGCGGACGAGGCGCGATCCGGCCGCCGACCCTGGACCAGAAACCCGAGCTGGTCGGCTCCGGCGAGCCGAACGCCGGCCGCTTCGGCCAGAAGATCCAGCGGCCGCAGATCACGAGCATGGCCGGGAGCAGGGTCACCATCACCAGGAAGGTGACGCTGACGCCCACGGCGAGGACCGGTCCGAGGCCGGCGGTCGAGTTGAGCTCGGCGAAGCTCAGGCACAGCATGCCGACCACGACGGTCGCGGCGCTGGCCATGATCGCCGGGGCGGCCCGGTGGAGGGCGAACGCCATCGCCTCATGCCGATCCTCGTGGCGGCGCAGCTCCTCGCGATATCGGGCCACGAGCAGGAGGGCGTAGTCGGTGCCGGCGCCGATCACCAGGATGCCCAGGATCGCCTGGCTCTGCCCGTTCACGGTGAGATCGGCGTACCTCGCCAGCAGGTAGACCACACCACCCGAGATCGTGTAGGCGACGACGGCCGAGATGATCGGCAGCAGCCAGAGGATCGGGCTGCGATAGGTGAACAACAGGATCACGATCACCACGAGCAGCGTGATCATGATCAGGTTGGTGTCGATGCCCTCGAACGCTTCAGCCGCGTCGGCCGCCTGGCCGCCGAAGCCGGCCAGGTGCACCGTGACGCCGTCGATCTGCGCGATCTCGCGGATCTGGTCGGCAGCGGCCGGGATGTCGTTCCAGCCGTTCTCACCGAAGTTGAACGTGAGCGCGAGATAGGCGACCTCGCCGTCCTCGGAGACGAGCGGTGGCACCGGCTGACCCTGAGCCTCCAGCTCGGCCGCGGCATTCGGGGAGATCACACCCTCGTCGGTGACCCCGTCGATCGCCGCGATCTCCTGTGCCTGCTCGTCCATCGCCGCGAAGTCGTCGTCGGTCAGACCGGAGCTGCTGTGGTAGACGACCAAGGTCGGGATGTCGTTGGGATCGATCGTCCCCGAGAGCTCCTCGACCACTTTCGTGGACTCGGCGGAGCCAGGCAGCCAGGACGAGGCCTCGTTGTTCTGGACGTCGATCAGCTTGGAGTTGAGGCCGGCCATCAGGACCGTGATGCCGAGAACGGCGGCGAAGACGAACCATTTGGTGACTGGGCCGGTCAGCCGGCCGGCGATCTGACGATGCATGGGGGCAACTCCATCACAAGGTGGGGACAGGCGGCATCAGGGTTTCCCCCGATCAGACCGGCGAAGCTCCTCGATTTCATCGCCCGTTCGACGGCCATTTTTTCCCGGTGCTCGTTGCCGTTGCTAGCTCCCCGCCGCCATGAGTGCCGCCGCGGCTTGCTGTGCCCGCGCGACGACGTCCTCCGGCACCGGTACGTCGGCGGCGACTCGCTGCTGCCACAGCTGCAACGCGACGACCCGGGTGGCGGCCTCCTCGATCCGCTGGCGCTCCACCTCGCCGGAGCGGATCGCGGCCACCACCAGCCGGTGTGTCTCGCGCGGGTCGACCGGCATCAGCAGCAGGTCGGCGCCCGCCTGGAGCGCCCGCACCGACGGGTAGCTCTGGGTGAGCGCGGCCCCCATCCCGAGCGAGTCGGTGATCGTGACCCCCTCGAAGCCGAGGTCGTCACGGAGGAATTCGTAGACCGCGGGCGCCTGGCTGGACGGCACCCCCGGCGCCAGTGCGGTCACGTCGAGATGACCCATCATCACCGCCGGCGCCTGCGCCTCGATCGCGGCTGCGAACGGCGGCAGGTCGCGCGCCCGGAGGTCGGGCAGCGACGTACCGAGCACGGGCAGCACCTCGTGGCTGTCCGCGGTCACGCTGCCGTGGCCCGGGAAATGCTTGGTCGTCGACACGACTCCGGCCTCGTCGTACCCCCTGACCGCGGCACCCACCGCTCGGGCGGCCAGGTCGGGGTCGGTCGACGGCGACCGGGTGCCGATCGTGGGGTCGGCCGCACCGATCGTGACGTCGGCGACCGGTGCGAAGACCCACGTGAACCCGAGCCCGCGCAGCTCCATCGCGGTGGTCCGGGCGGCGGCGGTCACCAGTCGCTCCCCCGCCTCACCCTGGTTCGCCACGGCCGCCCCGGCAGTGGCGAAGGCCGGGAAGTCGGTGGCGACGCCCCGCAGGTGCGCGACCACGCCCCCCTCCTGGTCGACGCCGACGATCGCCGGCCACTCCCGGCCGTCGGCGGCGTGGGCCTGTTCGATGGCGTCGGTCGTGGCCCGCACCTGGTCGGCGTCGACAACGTTCTCGGTCGTGACGCTCACGCCCGCCAGGTGCAGGTCGCGCACCAGCGCGGCGGGAACCGCCGGGTCGGTCCCGTGGTAGCGCCCGACGATCACCTGGCCGGCGAGCCGGTCCGGGCCCCACGCCGCCACTACCTCGGCCGCGCGCGCCAGCTCGCCCTCGGTCGGGCCCCAGGAGGTCGGGGCGTCGGAGTCGGGTCGCTCCGCGGACACCGTCGGCGCCGAGTCGGGCGTCCGGTCCGCGCCGGGCTCGGGGCTGCTGCCACAGGCCGCGAACGCGAGCAGCAGCAGCGGGGTCAGGAGCGGGAGGAGCAGGCGACGCACGTCAGGGGACGGTACCCGGACACCTGCGAACTGGGCATGCCAGGGCCGGTTTCTGAGGTCCCCCCGAGGTGACGATTCACCCAGCGTCGCGTGCCAGGTCGGCATAGACCTCGGCGACCCGGTCCCGCAGCTCCTCGATCGTGCCGGTGTTGTCGACGACGTACGTCGCAATCGCGAGCCGCTCCTCGCGCGACGCCTGCGCCGCGACCCGCGACTCGGCCTCCTGCCTGCTCATGCCGCGCAGCTCGACCATCCGGTCCAGCTGGGTCTCCACCGGCACGTCGACGACGACCACCGCGTCGAACGAGCCTGCCTGGCCGGTCTCGGTGAGCAGCGGGATGTCGTGGACTACGACCCCATCCGGCGGCGCCTCCGCCTCGATCTCCGCCGCCCGGGCGCGCACCCGCGGGTGGATGATGCCCTCCAGCGTCCGCCGCTGACCCTCGTCCGCGAAGACGATCGCACCCACCGCCGCGCGGTCCAGGCTGCCGTCCGCGGCGAGCACGCCCTCCCCGAACGCCGCCACGACCGCGGCTAGCCCATCGGTTTCTGGCGCCACCGCCTCCCGCGCCAGCAGGTCGGCATCGATGACGACCGCGCCGAGCTCGCCCAGGATCGCAGACACCGTGCTCTTCCCCGAGGCGACTCCCCCCGTCAGCCCGACGCGCATGCGCAGGACAGTAGCGTCAGTCCCGTGACCGAGCCCGCCGACCTCCGGCCCGGCGACCGGGTCGCGCTGCGGCTCCCCGGCTCGACGGCGTACGTCGAGGTGGTGACCGGGCTGCTGGCGGGCGGCGTGTTCCCGGTGCCACTGGACCCGCGGCTGACGGCCGCCGAGCTCGAGCCGATCCTTGCGGACGTAGCGCCGCGGCTCGTCGTCGACGACCCCGCCGAGCTCGAGCGGCTCCACTCGGCGTACCCGGTCGGGCTGCCGCTCGGACGCCCCATGCATGTCACCAGCGGCACCACCGGTCGCCCGAAGTCGGTGTTCTCCGGGCTGCTCGAGCCCGGCGCGGCCGAGGCGCTGGTCGCCGAGGAGCGGGACCTGTGGGGTTTCCGGTCCGACGACGTGAACCTCGTGCTGAGTCCGATCCACCACTCGGCGCCGCTCCGGTTCGCGATGGGGACGCTGCTGGCGGGCGGGCGGCTGATCTTCGGCGGCCGCTTCGATCCCGGTCGGGTCACCAGGCTGATCGCAGCCGAGCGGCCGACGACGATGTTCTGCGTGCCGACCCACCTCCAGCGGCTGTTCGCCCGCTGGGACGACGCGGACGTGCCCGACCTGAGCAGCTTCCGGCTGGTGGCGCACGCCGGCGCCGCGTGCCCGCCCGACGTCAAGCGCCGGCTGCTCGACCTGTTTCCAGCCGGCACCACCTGGGAGTTCTACGGGTCGACCGAGGGCCAGTTCACCGCCTGCCGGTCCGAGGAGTGGCTGGCGCGCCCCGGCACCGTCGGGCGGGCTCGCCCGGGGCGCGCTCTGGCCGTCGACGAGGACGGCACGATCTGGTGCCGCGTGCCGGAGCACGCGCGTTTCTCCTACTTCGGGGCGCCGGAGAAGACCGCGGCCGCCTGGCGAGAGACGCTCGACGGGCCGGCGTTCACCGTCGGGGACCTCGGGCGGCTCGACGACGACGGCTACCTGACCCTCGACGGCCGTCGCGAGGACCTCGTCATCAGCGGAGGAGTCAACGTCTACCCGGTCGAGGTCGAGAACGCCCTCCGCGAGCACCCCGGGGTCGACGACGTGGCTGTCTACGGCGTCCCGGACGTCGACTGGGGCCAGCGGGTCTGCGCGGCCGTTGTCGGCTCCGCGACCGAGGCGGAGCTCACGGCGTACGCACGGCAGCGGCTCTCCCCGCCCAAGCGGCCCAAGTCCTGGCGGTTCGTCGACGACCTGCCGCGCACCGCGACCGGAAAGGTGATCCGTGGCCGGTTGCCGGAGCCCGCGCAGCCGGACGCGCCTGGTCCTCAAGTCCCCCGTCGGTAGGACTTCGCCGTTGGGGAGGTACTTGACGCGGTAGTCGCGGGGTCGTGAGCCCGGTGGAGAGATGACTCCGAACCCGACGTGTGGACGCCGGTCACGTCAGGCGCTCTCCATCGCCGCGAAGGTACGGCGGTACTGCTGCGGCGAGACGCCTCGCGCGCGGCTGAAGTGGTGGCGCAGCGCGGCACCGTTGCCGAACCCGACCTCGCCGGCGATCCAGTCGACGGAGTGGTCGGTGCGCTCGAGCAGCTCCTCGGCCGCCTGCAACCGCTGCCGGGTGACCCAGGCGTGCGGCGTGGTGCCGGTCTCGTCGCGGAAACGTCGGGCGAACGTGCGCGGGGACATGTGGTTGCGTCTCGCCAGCGCGTCGACGCCGAGGTCGTCGGCGAGGTTCTCGGTGATCCACGTGAGGAGCGGTCCGAGAGTCTCGGCGTCGCAGTCGGGCACCGCGCGCGCGATGTACTGCGCCTGCCCTCCGTCCCGGTGGGGTGGGACGACCATCCGGCGTGCGGCGTCGGCCGCGGTCTTGGCCCCGAACTGCTGCCGCATCAGGTGAAGCGCCGCATCGAGCCCGGCAGCAGACCCGGCCCCCGTGACGATGGTGCCGTCCTGCACGTAGAGCACGTTGCCGTCCACCAGCGCCTGCGGGTAGGCGTCGCGGAGCTCGTCGACGTGTCGCCAGTGGGTCGTGGCGCGCCGGCCGTCGAGCAGCCCGGCCTCGCCGAGGATGAATGCGGCCGTGCAGTGGGCGAAGACGTGGGCACCGCGATCGTGTGCGTCACGGAGCAGCTCCACCACCTCCGGCGACGGGTCGCGGTACCCCCGCTTCGGAGTCACGCAGAGGAGGTCGGCGTCCGCGGCGGCGTCGAGCCCGTGCTCGACCTGCAGGTCGTAGCTCGACGGGCCACTGACCCGGCCCGGTCGGGGCGTCGCGACCACGAAGTCGAAGACCGGGTTGTCGTCTTCGGGATGGTAGGGCTCGGCCCACACCTCGCACATCGCACCGAGACCGAACGGCTCCACGCCGTCTTGCACGAGCACCGCGACTTTCTTCACGCAGCACACTCTGCCCCAGGTATGGCAGAAAATCAATGCAGGGTGTCATTACTGCCACTGGTGGCAGGAATAGCACGGGCGCAGAATTACTGCCATGAACACCGTAATGATCATCCTGCTGGTGATCGCGGTCGCTGCGGTGGCCGTCGAGACCCTCCTCGTGACCCGACACGACGACCGGGGCTCCACGCCCCCGCCGCCCTCCCACGCCGTCGACCCTCAGTTCATCGGCCCCGCCTACCGCTGATACCCAGCGCCTGACACGTCCCCGGGCCCGGCTCACCATCACGGTGAGCCGGGCCCTACCATCGCCCGACGAGGACCGGCCCACGTGGGACGCGCTTCCCGACGTCGACCTCGCCAGGGCCGTGGCGTGCCGGACGCGGAACGGCCCGCCCCGGGTGATCCGGGCGGGCCGTTCGGCGTGACTCAGGTGCGGGTCAGTTGCCCCCGCCGGTGAGTTTCTCGCGGAGCGCCTGCAGCGCCTCGTCGCTGGCGAGCGAACCGCCCGTGTCGCCACCACTCTCGGGGGCGGCGGCGGGGGCGGTCTCGTCGGTGCTCCCGGAGGAGTACGACGTGGCCTCGCCGGCCTCGACCTCGGCCTGGGCGGCCTCGGCCTGCTGCTTGACGTGGGCCTCCCAGCGAGTGTGCGCCTTGGCGTACTGCTCCTCCCAGACGGCGCGTTGCTCGTCGAAGCCCTCGAGCCACTCGCCGGTCTCCGGGTCGAAGCCCTCCGGGTAGATGTAGTTGCCCTGGTCGTCGTACGACGCGGTCATGCCGTACAGCGTGGGGTCGAACTCCTCCACGTCGGCCGCGGTCGCGGTCTCGTTGGCCTGCTTGAGGGACAGCGAGATCCGGCGACGCTCGAGGTCGATGTCGATGATCTTGACCATGACATCGTCGTTGACCTGGACGACCTGCTCCGGGATCTCCACGTGGCGCTCGGCCAGCTCGGAGATGTGGACCAGGCCCTCGATGCCCTCTTCGACCCGCACGAACGAGCCGAACGGCACCAGCTTGGTGACCTTGCCCGGCACGATCTGACCGATCTGGTGGGTGCGGGCGAAGTGTTGCCAGGGGTCCTCCTGCGTCGCCTTGAGCGACAGCGAGACCCGCTCGCGGTCCATGTCGACGTCGAGCACCTCGACGGTGACCTCGTCACCGACGGTGACCACCTCGGAGGGGTGGTCGATGTGCTTCCACGACAGCTCGGACACGTGGACCAGGCCGTCGACGCCGCCGAGGTCGACGAACGCACCGAAGTTGACGATCGAGGACACGACACCCTTGCGGATCTGGCCCTTCTGCAGCTGCGTGAGGAACCCGTGACGCACCTCGGACTGGGTCTGCTCCAGCCAGGCGCGACGCGACAGCACCACGTTGTTGCGGTTCTTGTCGAGCTCGATGATCTTCGCCTCGAGCGTCTGGCCGACGTACGGCTGCAGGTCGCGGACGCGACGCATCTCCACCAGGGAGGCCGGCAGGAAGCCGCGCAGGCCGATGTCGAGGATCAGGCCGCCCTTGACGACCTCGATGACGGTGCCCTCGACGACGCCGTCCTCCTCCTTGACCTGCTCGATGGTGCCCCAGGCGCGCTCGTACTGGGCGCGCTTCTTGGACAGGATCAGGCGGCCTTCCTTGTCCTCCTTCTGGAGGACCAGGGCCTCGACCTTGTCGCCGACCTCGACGACCTCGTTGGGGTCGACGTCGTGCTTGATCGAGAGCTCGCGGCTCGGGATCACGCCCTCGGTCTTGTAGCCGATGTCGAGCAGGACCTCGTCCCGATCGACCTTGACGATGGTGCCATCCACGATGTCACCGTCGTTGAAGTACTTGATGGTCGCGTCGATCGCGGCGAGGAAGTCCTCCGCCGAGCCGATGTCGTTGACCGCCACCTGGGGCGCGTCGCCAAGTTCGGTCGAAGGGGCGGAGAGGTAGGTGCTGCTCGTCATAAGGGAATGAATTCCTCGGTGGTCAGATGTCGTCGGGCACGCGCAGCAGGTCGGTTTCACTACCGGTGAAGATGGATAGCGAGCCCGGTCCGCTCCTGTGGGACGGGCAGACCTGATGGCGCAGTGTGCAAGATTACGCCTGCGCGAGCGTGAGAGTCCAACCGGCGCTCACGCCTGCACCACCACGGATCAGGGCAGCAGCCTCGGGTCGCCCGGCTCCAGGGTGTCGACAGTGGCGCCCTCGACCTCGTCATTCTGCGGCACCGGCGAGGTCCGCGCAGCCCGGAGAGCCCGCTGGACCGACAGGTCGACGTCGACGCCCGCCTCCTCGGCACCCTCTGCGGCCTGCGCGTACGCGCGACCGGCCAGCCGCCATGCCTGGGGGTAGCGGTGCCGCGCGAACGCCCTCTCGGTCGCACCGACCAGGGCATCGGCCCGACGGAGCTCGTCGAGTGCCCGCCTCGGAGTGGGGCCCGCCAGGGCTTCGCCGGCGAGCCGGTTGGCCCCTTCGACGTACGCCGCCGCCTGGAACCGCGCCATGTTGTCCTGGTCGAACTGCGAGAAGTCCCAGTTGAGGTCGATGTAGCTCATGATCGAGTTCACCGACGTCCCGAGCCAGGTGAAGTAGAACTCGCCCGTGGGATCGAAGTCGGTGCCGCTCTCGGGGTCATAGCCGTCGTGCGGGTGCGACAACCCCACGTGGTGCCCGACCTCGTGGATCTGGGTCGTGGTCAGGCCATACCCGGCCTCCACGATGAACGGGTTGATGAAGTTGAAGACGAAGCTCGCGGTGCCGTCACTCCAGTTGTCGTCGGCGAACCCCAGCGGAGTGGGGTCGTCGGTGCTGACGGCGTAGTTGAACATCGGCAGCTCGTAGTCGACCCGGTTGCCGTCGTCCTTGGTGCGGGCCAGGTCCTCCAGGTTCTGGAGGAAGAGGTTGGCATCGGCCGGCAGTCCGCTTGACGGATCGCACGACACACCCGCCAGCCAGCCCCGGTAGCACGTGCGGGCACGGCCGGTGAGCGGGAAGTCCTGGTTGTCGTAGCTGAGGTTCTTGCGGCCGAGCAGCAGCTCGGACAGCTCCGTCCTCAGCAGCCTGGGCTTGATGTAGGTGCTGCTGGCGTCGACGCCGGCCCAGGCCTCGTAGGTGTTGCTGTCGAGGTCGATGGAGGTCGGCGGCTCGGTCGTGGGCAGCTCGACCGGGTAGATCGGCGAGGTGGTCATCAGTGCGTCGAGGGCCACGTAGCGGACCAGCTTGGCCAGGTCGCCAGTGAGCGCGGCGGGTGAGCGGTAGCCGTCGTCGGCGTACTCCCACGCCGGCGGGATCCGGTAATCGGGCTCGTCGTCCCCGTCGAGATCGGCGTTCGAGATGTCGTAGCTGCCGGCGAACGCCTCAGGCCCCGCGGACAGGTCGTGGAACCACACCCGGCGGGTGCGGCCCAGACCGCTCTCCTCGTCAGCGGCCGTGGTGCCGCCCCACGCGGTGAGCTTGCGGCTGTCGCGAAGCTCGCCGAAGTTGTATCCCGTGTCCGGCTCGGGCTCGTCGGTCTTGGTGTAGACGTGGAACTGGAAGTCGGGCCGGCCGAACCAGTTGATCAGGTAGACCGTGTTCTGCCGGGTGTCTACGCCCCGTGGTGCGTTTGCGGCGAGCCACCGCTCCACTCGGGTCGCGTCGATCCAAGAGTTGTCGGTGACGTCGAGCGTGCCCGCCTGGGCGTTGTAGTCCTGCTGGAAGGTCGTGACCGGCTTGTCGGTGGCGATCCTGGACAGGAACCGGAAGAGCCGGTTCTCGTAGGACCGCTTGGTGAACGTCAGGTCGTACTGGTATCGATAGTCGATGCCGATCTTCTCGACCACGCCGTACCAGAGGCGGGACCTCACGAGCGGTTCAGCCCGCCGGGGCAGGTCGGAGCGGAACGCGGTGCTGCGCACGTCGGCTTGCTCGTGCCCGACGAACACGACGTTGACCGGCACCCGCTCGTCCAGGTCGGGCTGCCCACCGGGATCGAGGTGGCGGAACCGGGGCGCCGGTCGCTCCGCCGGAGCGGCGGAGGCGGGTGCCGGGACGGCGAGCAGTCCCGCCGCCAGAGCCAGTGCGATGCACGCGAAGGAGTGAAGCCGTCGACTCATCTGGAACCCCCCGTAGGGCGCCGGCGGGCGCCGGCGCCGATTTCGGGGACAATAGTTGAGTCGCGGTCCACCATGTCAAGGGCTAGCGCCGTCGGACTAGGCTCATGACGTGGAACAGGCGTGGCCGCACCCGGCGGTGCGGGTGGAACGGCGGGCGGTCGACGAGGCGGAGTCGCGGCAGGCGAACGGACCGGACTGGGACCGGTACGCCGATGAGTACCAGGCGACCCACGGTCCCTTCCTCGGCGACGTGGGGTTCGTGTGGGGGCCGGAGGGGCTCACCGAGACCGACGCGGGTGCGCTCGGTTCGGTGCGGGACCGTGACGTGCTCGAGGTGGGCTCCGGTGCCGGCCAGTGCTCCAGATGGGTGATCGCCGAGGGCGGTCGCGCGGTCGGCCTCGACCTGTCACACCGCCAGCTGCAGCACTCGCGCCGGATCGACGACGAGTCCGGGATCCCGGTGCCGGCTGTCCTTGGCACGGCCACCCACCTCCCCTTCACCGACCGCAGCTTCGACGTCGTCTTCTGCTCGTTCGGGGCACTCCAGTTCGTCAGCGACCTCGACCGAGCCGTGGCCGAGACCGCGCGGGTGCTCCGCCCCGGCGGCCGCTACGCGTTCTCCATCACCCACCCGACCCGCTGGATGTTCCCCGACGACCCGGGCGAGCCGGGCCTCACCGCGAGCCAGTCCTACTGGGACCGCACGCCGTACGTCGAGATCGACGACGCCACCGGAGAGGTCTCCTACGTCGAGCACCACCGCACCCTCGGTGATTGGGTCGACGTGCTCGACACCCACGGCTTCCGGCTGCGCCGGCTGCTCGAGCCGGAGTGGCCCGAGGGTCACGACCGCGTCTGGGGCGGCTGGTCCGCGATCCGCGGCCGGCACACCCCCGGCACCGCGATCTTCATGGCCGACCTCGGCTGACGTACACAGAGGTCAACCCCGTCGCCGCACGCCCCTCACCTGCGCCAGCGGTCGCGGCGGCTCGGCAAATGGGTGGGCCACCGCCACGTCGTCCATCGCGTCGAGGATGTTGCGCAGGTTGACGATCAGCGCCCCGTGGACCGGCCACCTCGGGGAGAGCGGGCTACCGGAGCCGAGCTCGCGCACCAGCGTGTCCAGCCGCTGCCGGACCCCGTCGAACTCATCGGCGTCGGAGCCGGCGATCACCCGCGCCGTGGCCTTGAGCACGGACGTCCAATCCGCTGCGAACGCCGCGTCGGGGTCCTGGCGCGGGTTCGACCCTGCCCAGAGCGTGTGGGCCATGCTGCGGGTCTCGGCGACCGCCTGCTCCATCTGTCGCAGCGACGCGTGCCACTGCTTGGGGTTACGAAACTCGTCTGCCGTGCGCCGAGGGTTCATCCAGGCGCTTTCGCGCGCTTGTCGGACCAGGGCCCAGGCGTGGTCGAGCTCCGCGTCCAGGTCGCGGCTCCGGTCGACCCACCAGTCGGCATCGGCGTTCGTGGAGTCGTCCTCGAGCCCGGCGGCGATGTCCGCGAGGAGGTCACCGATCCCCTCGTAGATGCGGTTCAACGCGGTGATCGCCGTACGACGGAGCAACGGCGGCCATACGACCAGGTTGATCAGCAGCCCCACCCCGACTCCGATGGCGGTGCCGGCAAGCCGCTGCAGCAAAAGCAGGTCATCGGTGAACCCGGTGGTCAGCACCACGACGCCGGTCGTGGCGATCAGGGTCACCTCCGTGCCGAACCACGGAAACGACCCGAGCACCAGGGCAACCACGATCAGGACTGCCACCGCGGCGGTGTCGAGCCCGAGGGCGTGTCCGACCCCGGCAGCCAGCAGCACCGCGATGACAGTCGCCGCCACCTGCCGGGCACCCTCGGAGAAGGTCCGGTAGACGGTCGCGTGGACCACGAGCAGTGCCGCCCATGGAGCCAGGAAAGGTTGACTCAGCTCCAGCACCGCATCCGCCAGGACCCACGCCACCACCGCAGCCAGCGCGGTCTTGAACAGCTGCAAGACATCGCTCCAGAACATGGGATCGCGCAGCCGCCGGGATAGTGCATCCTTCATCCGCCGAGCATAGGACGGGCCGGCCGACCGCGCGTGACCCGGTCACGGTTGGGTCACGATGCCGGAATCCCTTGTGGACAAGGGGTTCTGAGGTCCGGAGGTGTCGGTGGCCAGTGCTTGGGTTGAGGCATGGAAGCGGTTAGGTCGATCGAGGAGATGTCGGGAAGTGAGCTGCTCGACCACGTCGATGACCTGGCCACGACGCAGCGGCGGTGTGAGGTGGGAATCCTCAGGGCGGCCCTCCAGCACGCGGTGATCAACAACCCCGACACGCTCGATCCGCAGCTGGCCAAGCTGCCCGGGCGTGTGCGGGCCAGGCGGTTCGGTGGCGTAGGCACCGAGGCGGTGGCGGAGTTCGCCTCGGCCGAGCTCGGCGCCCGCCTCGGGGTCTCGCCGTGGACGGCGCACTCGCTGATGGCCGATGCGTTGGACCTGGTGATCCGGCTGCCGCGGCTGTGGGCCCGGGTCGAGTCGCTCGAGGTGAAGGTCTCCTACGCGCGCTACGTCGCCCGCCGCACCCGCGACCTCAATCTCGAGCAGGCCGCCCACGTCGATGAGCGGGTGGTGGAGTCCGCCGACGGGCGGATCCCGTGGTCGCGGTTCGAGGAGCTGGTCGCTGCCGCGATCGTCGCCGCCGACCGGTGGTCGGCCATGCGACGCGAGGACGAGGAGGCCAAGCGACAGTTCGCCACCCCGTCCCGGTCCACCGAGAACGGGATGCGTGGCTTCTACATCCGCGCCCCCTTCGCCGTCATCGCCCGGCTGGACGCCACCGTGCAACAGCTCGCCGACCTGCTGGCCGACCAGGGCGACACAGCCGACAACGATCACCGCCGGGTCAAGGCGATCCTGCTCCTGGCCAACCCGGCAGCCGCGGTCCAGCTGCTGGCCGGACACCGGCAGGCTCAAGAACAGGGGCAGGACCTGGACTGGTCCAAGCTGCTGCCGGCGGTCACCATCTTGGTGCACATGTACCGCAGCACGCCCGAGGCGCCTTCGGAGGGTGTCGCCAGGGTCGAGGGTGTCGGCCCGGTGACCGAGGCGTACCTCCGCCGCCACCTGGGCCAGGCCGCCAACGTCACCATCACGCCGGTGCTCGACCTCGAGGGCCAAGCGCCGGTCGACAGCTACGAGATCCCAGACCGACATAGGCAGGCCGTGCATCTCATGACGCCGGCCGACACGTTCCCGTTCGCGAGCAGCCTCGATCCTCGCCACCAGCAGATCGACCACACCGAGGAGTACGAACCCGGGGCGGTCGCCGGTGCTGGGCAGTCGAGGATCGGGAACTACGGACCGATGACCGGCTTCCATCACCGGGTCAAGACCCACGGCAACTGGGACGTCCAACAGCCCTACGCCGGCATCTACATCTGGCGCGACCCCCACGGCGCCTACTACCTCGTCGATCACACCGGCACCCGCCGGCTGGGCCTGGCGGCCTGACGGCAGACGCCACGGCGCCGCCCCCATTGGGAGGCGGCGCCGTGATTTGGGTCAGACGAACCGTCGCCGGAGCCCGAAGGCCAAGCCTCCCAGGCCGAGGAGCGCCAGCCCGCCCAGGCCTCGCTTGAGGTTCCGACCACCCTCGCCGTCGTCGCCAAGCAGCTCGTAGGTGTAGGCCGTGACTCCCGTGGCATCAGCGGGCGCGCCGTAGGCCATCTTCTCGGCATCCGCACGCTCACCACCGGCTGCGATAGTCGCGTAGAGCTTGCCGTAGTCCTGAGCAGTGTCCTGACCCGCACCGATCAGCTGCGACATGCCCTCCTCGGACAGACGCCCGGCACCGTCGACGATCTGCGGTGCACCGTCGGCGGCCTCCGCCATCCCGTCGGCCAGGCGGCTGGAGCCGTCGGCCGCGTCACCGAGACCGTCTGAGAGTTCGCCGGCACCGTCAGCCAGGCGCTGCGAGCCGTCGCTCGCCTCGCCCGTCCCGTCGGCCAGCCGGTTGGCGCCGTCGGACAGCTCGCCGGCTCCGTCGGCGATCAGCCCCAAGCCGCCCGCCAGCTCTCCGGACCCCGCGTGTGCGTCATTGGCCCCGGTGGACAGTTGAAGTACCCCGGAGACGGCACTCGTGATCCCGGCCTGGAGCTCACCAAGGCCGCCATCGATCTCGAGGACACCCGCCTTCAGGTCCTTGGCGCCCTGCCCGAGCTCGCCCGCACCGTCCTTGGCGCGGGTGATCCCAGCCGCCAGGCTCATCAATCCACAGCGAAGAGTCGGCTGTGCAAGACCGGCGCACTGCTCGGGCGTGAGCGGCGTGAGTGTCGCGATCGCGTTGCCAAGCCCGGAGGAGACATCTCCGAGACCATTCGACGCGTCAGTCAGCTTCTTGCGACTGCCCTCTACGGGATGCTCAACTCCCGCCACTAGCCGGTCGACCAGATCGTCGCACGCGTTCTTGGCCGGGTGCGTGGCGCAGAAGTTCGCCTTGATTGCGGCCAGTCCACCCACCAGCTGGTCGAGGCTTCCACCGGCTGCCAGGGTCTCGCTGTCGAGGCGCGACTTGATGGTGTCGACGCCACCCCGCGCCGCTCCGAGACCAGTAGGACCTCGTAGCTGATCCATCCCGCCGGCAAGGCGGCCAGTTCCGGCCTCAGCGTCGCCAAGACCGACTTCAAGCGCATGCAGTCCACCGATCAAGGTGTCCTGCTGAGTGGTGCTACCCAGCCCTGCGAGGACGAGGTCGATGCCAGCACGAAGCCGCTTGATGCCCACCTGCGCCGCAGGGAGTCCGTCGGTCGCTGCCAATTGGTCGAGACCGCCGCTGATCTGCCCCAGCCCCGCCTCAAGCTGCTGGCTACCGCTGAGCGCGTCGCCGGAACCGGCCTTGAGGCGCCCGGCCCCGTCGGCCAGCCGGCCGGCGCCATCATCGATCTGACCGAGGCCGTCCTTCAGAACGACGGCACCGTCAGCGAGCTGCACGGCACCAGGGGCGGCCTCACCTGCGAGACCGGCGTTGAGCTGGTCGGCGCCGTCGGACAATTGGATCAAGCCCGCCAGGAGCTTTGCCGCACCATCTTGAAGCTTCAGAAGATTGGCGTCGATCTCGGTCGCGCCCTCCGCTAGGCGCACACCTGTGTCCGACCCGGACTTGTAACTCTCGCCGGCGGTCTTGAACGACGTGCTCTCCAGCGGGTTGACCGGCAGCGCCGAGACGGAGGACGGTGGAACAACTGCGTCCTCCACAGTTGCGGTGTAGCCGAACTGGACCTCGTCGGACCCCAGCGGCGGGAACAGGGTCATGGTGAAGCTCATACGCGTGCCGCCCTTGCCGTCGCCTGCCATGTTGGCCTGCTCCGAACGGACGTCGGTGAAGGAGGGCGGAGCCACGGTGGAGAGGGACCCGACCATCGGAATCGGAACGTCCACCGTCTCGGTGACGGTGCCGCCGTTGCCATCGGTGAAGGTGACCTCCTGCGGCTTGGCGGTGACGTTCTTGACGGTGTAGAGGACCTCGAGCTCGCCCTCGGCTCCGACGACGTCGGAGGGGTTCACCCTGGCGCCGTCGAGTCGGTACTCGACGGAGATGTCGAGCGGCAGCTCGCCCTCGTAGTCGGAGACTGATCGCAGGCGCTCCACGCCATCGACGTCCACCGCGACGTTCTGGACGCCATCCTCGACGGAGAGGCCCGAGAAGCCGTCAAGGTTGCGCAGTCCGCTCTCCTCGATCGGGTTGGCGAGCTCGACGGAGCCTGAACCTGTGAGTGACAGCTGCTCGTAGACGCGCTGGCTCTCGATGTCACCCTCGGAGCTGATGTAGACCTGGATGGTCTCGGTGTTGACGACCTCGACGTCGCCCTCAGCGGCGTACGCGGCGGGCCCGGTGGCCACGAATGCAAGTGCAAGGAGGGCGGCACCTGGGCCCAGGGGGATGGTCTTCACTTCGCGGTCTCCATCTGCTCGTCAGTCGTGGTGTCGTCGTGGTCCGATTCCTCGCGGCGCGTGGCGCCCTGACCGCGGGCACCGTCTGCAAGCGCAGCGGCGAGGAATCCGATCGCGACGCACATCAGCAGCGTCGTGACGCCACCCACGGCGTTGTCGAGGACACGTGGCGGTGCCGCGGAGTAGGTCGCCTCGAACGCGCCGGCGAAGGTGCCGGCCCCGAGGAGGACCGACCACAGCGGCAGCCGGCTGGCGCTCACGACGGCGACCACGACACACAGCGCGATGGCCAGGACCACGTACACGGTCCGGCCAGCGGCGGTGTCGGGCGTGTAGCCCGCCCGAACCAGGTACGCCACGAGCGAGGCGAGAACGCCCAGCACGAAACCGGCGACCCGACGTGCTGCGCTGAGGTCCGGTACCAGGGCGAGAACGGCACCCGTGGTCACCCCGAGCAGCACGGTTGGCTCGAGCTCGAGGTCAAGCCACGAACTGAGCAACATGGTGAGGGCCGCTGCGATGGTCAGCAGCAGCCCTGAGATCATGGTTGTACGCATGATGAAGAAGAGTCCCTCCACGGATCGCGGTCCCTCCGACCACGGACCCCCGACCGGGGGTCGCCGGACTCTACCGTGCAGTAACAAACCCAGACAATTCGTGGCAGGAGTGTCGCTCATCACCCCCTCGCAGGACCTCTGCCAGATGCCGGCCCTGTGACACACTCCGAGCCGTGTCGAGCGGCGGAGTGAACCAGGCGATGCGGCCTGCCTTCCTCGCCAGCCCGACGTTCCTGGCCGCCTCCACGATGGTCATGCACCTCGGCACCTACGGGTTCACGGTGCTCGCCGTCCGGCTGCTCGGTCCCCGTGAGTACGGCGCACTTGCCGGCATGATGGCGGCGCTGATGATCCTGAGCGTGATCCAGCTCGGGATGCAGGCGAACGCTGCGCGGCGCGTGGCCACCAACCCGGGGCAGGCGCGGGACGTCGAGGCCACGGTGCTCCGCGTGACTCTGTGGTGCGCTCTCGGGCTCGGCGCCGCCATGGTCGTGCTGAGCCCCTTGCTCGCTTGGGTGTTGCGGGTGCAGGCGTTCCCGTCAGCGCTCCTCGTGGCAGCGGCGGTGATCCCGATCACCATCTCCGGCGGCCAGGCAGGGATCCTCCAGGGCGAACGGCGCTGGTGGCACCTGTCCCTCATCTACGTCGCCACCGGGGTGCCGCGCGTGTTCGTCGGCTTGCCGCTGATGGCGTGGCAACCCGAGGCGGTCACCGGGATCGCCGCCGTGGCCCTGACAGCCTGGGTCCCGGTTCTCGTCGGCACGTGGGCCCTGCGGCGTGGGCACCGCGACGCCACACCGCCGGCCCAAGCGGCCGACTTGGACGCGCCGGCCGCCCGCTCGGTGCTCATCGAGACGTTCCACAACGCCTCGGCCCTGCTCGCATTCTTCGCCCTGACGAACGCCGACGTGATCGTTGCGCGCAACGTCTTGAGTCAGCACGATGCAGGCCTGTACGCCGCTGGCCTGATCCTCGCGAAGGCGGTGCTCTTCCTCCCTCAGTTCGTGGTCGTCGTGGCCTATCCAGCGCTGACCAGCGGTGGCCGTGCCCCCCGAGCGCTCGCCACCGGACTGGCCCTGATCACGTTCGTCGGCGGTGGTGTCGCCACTGGGGCGTGGCTGTTCTCCGGGCTCGCCCTGGACTTCATCGGCGACCGCCAGTACGCGGCGGTGGAGCCTTACTTGTGGGCGTACGCCGTGCTGGGCACTGTCCTCGGGATGCTTCAGCTGCTGGTCTACACGGTGCTCGCACGTCGGGAGCAGGCCTGGTCCCTGCTGGTCTGGATCGGAGTCGCCGCCCTCGTCGGCGGAGCGCTCCTCAGCAGCACCGTGACCGGGCTGCTCACGGTCGTGGTGCTCACAGACCTGGCGCTGCTCATGGTTCTGCTGCTGGTGGCAGTCCGGATGCTGCGCCGGGCTCCCGCGACGACCCCTGTGGCTCCGCCTCAGCTGGGCTGAGGGTCGTCCGACCCATCCGGGTGGAGTGGCCCCGCACCTCACGTGGACAGGTAGCGCTCGAGCGCGGTCGCGGCCGACTCAGGCTCGAACCCGGTCCTGCGGAGCTTCGCGAGGTGGAGACCGCCGCGACGCGGCCGTGGGGCAGGGGACCGTCCTGACGCGTACTGCTCGGTGCTGATGGGAACCACGTCGCCCGGGTCACGTCCACAGAGTGCGAACACCTGGCGGGCAACCTCCGCCCACGACATCACGGGACCTGCGTTCGTGACGTTGTAGGTCCCGAACGGAGCGCTGACGTCGAGCAGGTGCTTGGTCGCGCGGGCGAGCTCGAGGCTGAAGGTCAGCCGCCCATGCTGGTCATCGACGACCTGCGGGCTGATCCCGCGCCGGGCGAGCGCACTCATCGTTGCCACGAAGTTCTTGCCCTCCCCCACCAGCCAGCTGGTGCGCAGCAGGAGGTGACGCGGCGTCGTCAACACGGCCAGGTCACCAGCCGCCTTGCTCTGGGCATAGACGCCGAGCGGTGACAGGGGCTCGTCCTCGGTGTGGTCATCCTGGGCGCCGTCGAACACGTAGTCGGTGGAGTAGTGGACCAACGTGAAGCGGTGCTTCGTGGCCAGCCGGGCCAGGTGGGCCGGTCCCTGCGCGTTGGTCTGCCACGCCTGCTGCCGACCGGACAGCGACTCCGCGCCGTCGACGTCGGTCCATGCGGCAGCGTTGATGACAACGTCGTAGTCGGGCCAGTTCCAGGCCTCCAGCGCATCCCGGTCCGTGATGTCGAGGTCTCGTACGCCGGCCGTGCGCGCCTCGGGGAAGACCTGCGACAGGGCCCGTGCCAGCTGGCCCCCCGAGCCCAGGATCAAGACACCCGGGAGTGGCACGGGCGAGGCGTGCGACAGCCGCGGGTTCTGGCGGTCCTTGTCGGAGACGTCGGCCTCCGCCAGCGGGATGGGCCACGGGACGCCGACGGCGGGATCGCCCAGGTCGACCGCGACGTACTGCCCGTTCTCCGACCAGTGGTCGTTGACCAGGTAGCTGTAGGCCGTGCCGTCCTCGAGTGCCTGGTAGCTGTTCCCCACCCCGCGCGGGACGAACACGGCCACGGACGGGTCCAGCTCGATCGTGACGAGGGTGCCGAACTGCGGACCCTCACGCAGGTCGACCCAAGCGCCGAACCCGCGTCCGGTGGCCAGGGACACGAGCTTGTCCCACGGCTCGGCGTGGATGCCGCGCGTGACACCGCGGCGCTCGTTGAAGGAGATGTTCTGCTGCACGGGACCGAAGTCAGGGAGGCCGAGCGCCAGCATCTTCTCGCGCTGCCAGCTCTCCTTGAACCAGCCTCGCGAGTCGTGGTGCATTGGCAGCCGCAGCACGATCATGCCGGGAATGTCGGTGGTCTCGACCGTCAACTCGCTCATGGTCTCCTCTCGGCCGGCTCACAGCGTCGACCCGTTCGACGTCTGGAAGTATCGAAGCATGCGCGGCATCATCCTCGCCGGTGGCACCGGCAGCCGGCTCCACCCGATCACGCGGGCCGTCAGCAAGCAGCTGGCGCCGGTCTACGACAAGCCGATGATCTACTACCCGCTCTCCACCCTGATGCTCGCAGGGATCCGGGACATCCTCGTGATCACCACCCCGCACGAGAACGAGCAATTCCGCAGGTTGCTCGGGGACGGCGCGCCGCTGGGCGTACGGATCACCTACGCCGTGCAGCCCGAGCCACTGGGGCTCGCGCAGGCGTTCCTGATCGGCGAGGAGCACATCGCCGGCGACCGGGTCGCCCTGGTCCTCGGCGACAACATCTTCCACGGGCGTGGGCTGGGCAACCACCTGCGGCGGTTCCAAGACATCGACGGAGCGGCGGTCTTCGGCTACCGCGTCTCCGACCCGTCCGCTTACGGCGTCGTCGAGTTCGGGGACGACGGTGTCGCGATCTCGCTCGAGGAGAAGCCGGAGCACCCTCGCAGCCGGTACGCCGTTCCCGGGCTCTACTTCTACGGCACCGACGTCGTCGAACGAGCCAGGACGCTCACGCCGTCGGCCCGCGGCGAGCTCGAGATCACCGATCTCAACCGCCTGTACCTGGCCGAGGGCCGGCTGCTCGTCGAGAAGCTCCCGCGCGGAACGGCGTGGCTCGACACGGGGACCTTCGACGACCTCAACGACGCCAGCCGCTTCGTGCGCCACGTAGAACGGCGGCAGGGGACCAAGCTCGGGTGCCCCGAGGAGGTCGCATGGCGGATGGGCTTCATCGACGACGACCAGCTCCGCAGCTGTGCCGCCGAGCTCACCGCGAGCGGCTACGGCGACTATCTCCTGGACGTCCTGAGGTCTCCCAAGCTTCTGTGAGGGCGTTTTCTCCCGATCCCAGGTGGATGCCAGCGGGCGTCGCTGGCACCGCCCGGGATTGGGAGATACGTCCTCGGTCAGTGTGCGGCGTCGTGCCAGCTGCGGCCGGTGCCGACCGAGACGTCGAGCGGGACCCGGAGGTCGGCCGCGGCGCCCATCTGCTCACGGACGAGCGCGTCGAGCTGGCCGCGCTCGCCCTGAGCGACCTCGAACACGAGCTCGTCGTGCACCTGCAGCAGCATGCGCGACGCGAGGCCGGCGTCGCGGATTCCTCGGTCGACGTTGAGCATGGCGACCTTGATCAGGTCGGCGGCGGAGCCCTGGATGGGTGCGTTCAGCGCCATCCGCTCGGCCATCTCGCGCCGTTGCCGGTTGTCGCTGGTCAGGTCGGGCAGGTAGCGCCGCCGCCCCCAGATGGTCTCGGTGAAGCCGCTGCGACGGGCCTCTTCGACCACCCCCGCGAGGTAGTCGCGCACCCCGCCGAAGGTCTCGAAGTACTCGTCCATCAGGCCGCGCGCCTCGCCCGGATCGATCCGCAGCTGCTGGCTCAGTCCGAACGCGGACAGGCCGTAGGCGAGGCCGTAGTTCATCGCCTTGATCTTGGCGCGCATCTCGGTGTTGACGTCGGAGGGCTCGACCCCGAACACCCGCGCCGCGGTCACGGCGTGGAAGTCGCGGCCGCTGCGGAACGCCTCGATCAACAGCTCGTCCTCGGACAGGTGCGCCATGATCCGCATCTCGATCTGGCTGTAGTCGGCAGTCAGCAGGCAGTCGGACCCGGCGCCCACCACGAAGCCTTCGCGGATCCGGCGACCCTCCTCGGTGCGGATCGGGATGTTCTGGAGGTTCGGGTCGGTGCTCGACAGCCGGCCGGTCGCGGCGATCGTCTGGTTGAACGTCGTGTGGATCCGGCCGTCGGACGCGACCGTCTTGAGCAGCCCCTCGATCGTCTGCCGGAGCCGGGCCACGTCGCGGTGGCGCAGCAGCGCGGTCAGGAACGGGTGCTCGGTCTTCTCGTACAGGGACTGCAGCGCATCGGCGTCGGTCGTGTAGCCGGTCTTGGTGCGCTTGGTCTTGGGCATGTCGAGCTCGTCGAACAGCACCACCTGCAGCTGCTTGGGCGACCCGAGGTTGATCTCCTTGCCGATCACGGCGAATGCATCGTCGGCGGCGCGCCTGACCTCGTCGGCGAAGTGGGACTCGAGGGACTCGAGGTGGTCATGATCCACCGCGATGCCGATCCGCTCCATCCGGGCCAGGACGTCGACCAGCGGTAGCTCCACCTCGGTGATGAGGCGCTTGCCGCCGGCCCGCTCCACCTCGCCGTCCAGCGCCTCGGCCAGGTCGATCACCGCCCGCGCATGGAGCATGGCCGTGGCGCCGACGTCGGGGCCGGCCTCGAACAGCTCGCCCTGGTCGTCGTCGGCCTCCTCCTTCAGCTCGCGACGCAGGTAGCGCAGTGTCAGGTCGGCCAGGGCGTAGGAGCGCTGCTCCGGCTGGGCGAGGTAGGCGGTCAGCGCCGTGTCGCTCACGACGCCCGCCAGCTCCCACCCCTGGGCCGCCAGGGCCAGCGTCGGGCCCTTGGCGTCGTGGAGCACCTTGGGCCGCCGCGGGTCCGCGAGCCAGTCGGCGAGTGCCTTCTCGTCGTCCGGCGTGAGCTCGGCGACGTCGGCGTACGCCGCGCTTCCGGTCGCGGCGGCGACCGCGACCCCGTCGACGGAGCCGGTGCCCGCACCCCAGCTGCCGCGGACATAGACGCCCACGACCTGGTCGGATAGCCCGTCGAGGAAAGGACCGACCTCGTCGGCGGCGAGGGTGCGGCCGTCGAGCTCGAAGCCGCCCTCCTCGAGCGGCTCCTCCTCCCCCAGCGCGTCGACGGTGCGCGTGCGCAGCTCGCCGCGGAACTCGAGCTCGTCGAACAGCTCCAAGGCGCGATGACGGTCCCAGCCCCGGTGCAGCAGGTCGTCCGGCGAGAGGTCGAGGTCGAGGTCGCGGACCAGCTCGTTGAGCCGGCGGTTGCGCATGACGTCGGACAGGTGGGCGCGCAGCGCCTCGCCTTTCTTGCCGGTGACCTCGTCGGCGTGCTCGATCACGTTGTCGAGACCGTCGTACTGGTTCAGCCATTTCGCCGCGTAGCCCTGGCCGACACCGGGGACGCCCGGCAGGTTGTCGGACGTCTCCCCCACCAGCGCCGCGAGCTCGGGATAGCGGGTCGGGGGCACGCCGTACTTCGCCTCGACAGCCTCCGGCGTCATCCGGGCCAGCTCGGAGACGCCGCGCATCGGGTAGAGCACGGTGCACGTGTCGGTGACCAGCTGGAACGAGTCACGGTCGCCGGAGACGATCAGCACCTGGAGCCCCTCGCGCCCGGCCTCGGTGGCCAGCGTCGCGATGATGTCGTCGGCTTCGTACCCCTCCTGCTCCAGGTAAGGGATCCGCAGTGCGTCGAGAAGCTCCTGGATCAGCGGGAGCTGCGAGGAGAACTCGCTGGGCGTCTTGTTGCGGCCGGCCTTGTAGTCGGCGTACTCCTGCAGCCGGAACGTGTGACGGGACTTGTCGAAAGCCACCGCGATGTGGGTGGGCTGCTCGTCGCGCAGCACGTTGACGAGCATCGAGGTGAAGCCGTAGACGGCGTTGGTGTGCTGGCCGGAGGTGGTGGAGAAGTTCTCGACCGGCAGCGCGAAGAAGGCGCGGTAGGCCATCGAGTGACCGTCGAGCAGCAACAGGCGCGGCGCAGTGGGCTGGGGCTCGGGCACGACGCGACTCTAACGGCCGCCGGGGACAATCTCAGCGCGAGGGCGTGACGCCCTGACGCCGCATCGAGCGCCGGGCGGCGAGGACCTTCGGGAGCTGCCGGCCGGTGGCGCGCCCCAGCATCGGGCGCTGCGCCTGGAGCCGTCCCTTGACCGCGCCCACCGGCGCGACCCGCAGCGTCGCGACTGGCCCGAGGGCCAGCCGGGCCATGAACCGGTTGGAATCGCGGGCGGCGGCACTGACGGCCGTGGCGATGTGACCGATCCCGAGCTCCTCGGCGAAGGCGACCGCGGCCTCCACGAGCGCGGTCCCGATCCCGTGCCGCCGGAACTCCGGCAGCACGTGCGGGGAGATGGCCTGGACCACCGGGTCGAGGTTGATCGGGCTAACCGTGGTCGCGCGCAGGTGCACGGCGCCGACCACCTGGCCGTCGACCTCGGCGACCGTGATCCGCTCCCCCGGCACCGCCTCGACACGGTCGATCACCTGCCGGACGTCCTCGAGCTGCTGGTCGCGCTCCACGCGCCTCAAGACGTCGGTCCAGACGTCCACCAAGGCATGCGCGTCGGCAGCCAGCGCCGGTCGCAGCAGGACCTGAGCCCGCATCTGGACCCCTCATGTCCGCCGGATCTCGTGTCCCCCGAACCCGGTTCGTGAGCCGAGACTACGCTCAGGCGTCCCGACTTGTCAGAGGAGTCCTGTGTTCCCGGGTATCGGAACCGTCGTGAACGTCGCCACCGTGCTGCTCGGAGCCGGGCTCGGGGTCCTCCTCGGGCACCGTCTCTCGGAGCGCACGCGGGATGTCGTGACGGATGGTCTGGGCCTGGTGACGCTGCTCATCGCCATCCTCTCGGCGCTCGCGGTGACCGACCCGGAGCTGGTCGCGCACATCGGCAGCAGCGCCCCGATGCTGGTCGTCCTGGGGTCTCTACTGGTCGGCGGGATCGTGGGTTCGCTGCTCCGGCTCGAGGAGCGGGTCGAGTCGATCGGGGGCTGGCTGCAGCGACGCCTCACGGCCGACACCGGCTCGGCCGAGCGGCACCGGTTCGTGGAGGGCTTCGTCGCGGCGTCCCTCCTCTTCTGCACCGGACCGCTGACGATCCTGGGATCCCTGAACGACGGGCTCGGTCGCGGGGCCGAGGAGCTCTTCCTGAAATCCGCGCTGGACGGGTTCGCGGCGATGGCGTTCGCGGCGTCCTTCGGCTGGGGCGTCGCGGCCAGCGCGCTGACCGTGATCGTGGTCCAGGGCGGGCTCACCGTCGTGGGTGTGCTGCTCGGCGACGTGCTCCCCGACGCGCACGTCGCCGCGCTCACGGCCGTCGGCGGCCTGCTGCTGGTCGGGGTCGCTCTGCGGCTGCTGCGGGTGCGTCAGATCCCGGTCGCGGACCTCCTGCCGGCGCTCGTCGTGGCCCCGTTCCTGGTGGCTCTGGCGGCGGCCGTGGGGTAACGCCTCGGTAACGCGACGCTACCTATCCCGCGTGACCCCCATCACTCGGTATTGTCCTGGCACCACCTACGCCACTCGGGCGTCGGAACGGAGGACCATTGCATTCATCTGGGCACACACCACGACCTCCACGTGCGCGTGCCGCCAGGGCACTGCTCGCGCTCTTGGCCGCTCTGATCGTGTCGGGCTGGACGGCGGTTGCGGTCGCGTCCCCGGCCGTCGCAGCACCGGCATCCGGCACCGGGACGGCATGCGCACTCCCCGAGGCGACGGACGACGACACGATCTCGATCCTCGGCCGGATCTGTGACCGCCGCGAGACGCCCGCAGTGGGCGTCGAAGGAGTCACCGTCACCGTCGAGGACGAAGCCGGTGAGGTGGTCGGCGAGGGCACCAGCGCCGCTGACGGCACCTTCGTGGTCGACCTCCCGGGTGCGCCGGTGGAGCTGCTCGGGTCGACCTTCACCGTGACGCTCGACGAGGAGACCCTGCCGGAGGACACCGAGCCCGAGGTCCTCTCCCGCAGCGTGCCGGTCAACCTCGACAACGACCAGTCCGTGACGTTCCCGGTCGGCGACCTCACCGGCGGTGGCTCCGGCAAGCTGACGCAGGCGCTGCAGCTGACGGTCGGCGGCCTGGTGTTCTCGTCATTGCTGGCGATGGCAGCCCTCGGCCTGTCGATGATCTTCGGCACTACGGGGCTGACTAACTTCGCGCACGGTGAGCTGGTCACGTTCGGGGCGATCATGGCGTTCGCCTTCGACCAGTTGCCGGGAGAGGTGTCGATCGGCGGCGCCAACATCACCGTCATCGTCGGCGTCCTGTTCGCGTTCGCACTCTCGGCGGCATTCGGGTGGTTGAACGACGCGGCGCTGTGGCATCCGCTGCGCAGCAGGGGCACCGGCGTCATCGCGATGATGATCGTGAGCATCGGACTCTCGATCTTCCTACGCAGCATCTACCAGTACTTCTCGGGCGCGCAGAGCCGCAACTACTCGCAGTACTCCGCGGTCACCCCGTGGGAGATCGGGCCGCTGCTGGTGACGCCCAAGGAGGTGGTCGTGTTCCTGCTCGCGATGTCAGCGCTGTTTGCGACGACCGCCCTCCTGCAGTACACCCGGATCGGGAAGGCGACCCGGGCGGTCGCCGACAACCCGGCGCTCTCCTCCGCCACCGGCATCAACGTCGAGCGGGTGATCTCGATCGTCTGGATCGGCGGCGCCGCCCTGGCCGGCCTGGCCGGCGCGCTGCTAGGCCTCACACAAGGCTTCGACTATCAGATCGGGTTCAAGATCCTGCTCCTCGTGTTCGCGGCCGTCGTGCTCGGCGGTCTCGGAACCATCTGGGGCGCGATCGTCGGCGCGTTCATCATCGGCCTGTTCACCGAGCTCACGACGCTCTTCGTGCCGGCCGAGTTCAAGTTCGTGGGCGCACTGCTCGTTCTGATCGTGGTGCTGCTCATCCGACCACAGGGTCTGCTCGGCCGGGCCCAGCGAGTCGGCTGAGGAAGGACGGAAGACATGGACTTCGTGACCATCCTGGGCGACTCGCTCCAGCAGGCTCTCGGCCCCACGGCAATCATCTACTGCCTCGCCGCAATCGGGCTCAACGTTCACTTCGGCTACACCGGACTGCTGAACTTCGGCCAGGCCGGCTTCATGATGATCGCCGGCTACTCCATCGCCTCGGCGGTGACCATCTTCTCCACCTCGCTGTGGCTCGGCGTGGTCGTCGGCCTGCTTCTGACGGTGGTGTTGGCGCTGCTGCTCGGTGTGCCCACGCTGCGACTGCGCGCCGACTACCTCGCGATCGTGACCATCGCGGCCGCCGAGATCATCCGGCAGACCATCAGTGCTGCCAAGTTCTCCGACACGTTCGGCGGGCAGGACGGCGTCACCGACTTCATCAGCGGCTTCCGCGCCGCCAACCCCTACTCGAGCTCCCTGGACCTCGGGATCGTGGAGTGGAGCGCGTACGACACCTGGGTGATGACGGTCGGCTGGGCGATGGTCATCCTGTCGTGCCTTGTGGTCTGGTTGCTGATGCGCAGCCCGTGGGGCCGGGTGCTGAAGTCGATCCGTGAGGACGAGGACGCGGTCCGCTCGCTCGGCAAGAACGTCTACGCCTACAAGATGCAGTCGCTGGTCATCGGCGGCCTGTTCGGGGCGCTGGCGGGCTTCATGGTCGCCCTTCGCTCCGCCGCCGTCGGCCCGTCGTTCTTCGCGACCGACGTGACGTTCTTCGCCTACACAGTGCTGCTGATCGGCGGAGCGGCCCGGGTGCTCGGCCCGGTCGCCGGTGCGGTGATCTTCTGGTTCCTCATCACCGGCCTCGGCACGTTCTTCAGCCAAGCCACGCGCGGGGAGAACCCACTCATCCCACCGGCGATCATGGACTCGCAGCAGGCGAGCCTGATGCGGTTCATCTTCCTCGGTCTCGGGTTGATGCTGTTGATGATCTTCCGACCACAAGGGATCTTCGGAGACCGAAGGGAGCTGGCGCTCGATGCCCGCTGACGTGACCACCACCACCCCGACCGAGAACGTGACAGGCGTCGACATCTCGGCCGCCCGGAGGGCGCTCCAGGACGTCGACCGCGAGCCGGGGGCATCCAAGCCCGATCCGATCGTGGTCGCCGACGGCATCGTGCGACAGTTCGGCGGCCTGACCGCCGTCGACGTCCAGCACGTCGAGGTCCAGCGAGGTGTCATCACCGCCCTGATCGGCCCCAACGGCGCCGGCAAGACGACGTTCTTCAACCTGCTGACCGGGTTCGACCGCCCCAACGAGGGCAGCTGGTCGTTCAACGGCACCTCGCTGAACAACGTGCCGGCGTACAAGGTCTCCCGGATGGGCATGGTGCGCACCTTCCAGCTCACCAAGGTGCTCTCCAAACTGACCGTGATCGAGAACATGCGGGTCGGCGCCACCGGCCAGAAGGGCGAGAGCCTGCTGAGTGCGATGTTCCGACCGCTGTGGGCAGGCCAGGAGGCGTCCAACACGTCCAAGGCCGACGACCTGCTCGAGCGCTTCTTGCTCATCAAGAAGCGTGAGGACTTCGCCGGCTCACTGTCCGGCGGCCAGCGCAAGCTGCTCGAGATGGCGCGTGCACTGATGGCCGAGCCCGAGCTGGTGATGCTCGACGAGCCGATGGCGGGTGTGAACCCGGCGCTCAAGCAGTCGCTGCTCGGCCACGTGAAGTCGCTGCGTGACGAGGGGCGGACCGTGCTGTTCGTCGAGCACGACATGGACATGGTGCGTGACATCTCCGACTGGGTGATCGTGATGGCGCAGGGCCAGATCGTGGCCGAAGGGCCGCCCGACGCGGTGATGAGCAACCCTGCGGTCATCGACGCCTACCTCGGCTCCCACCACGACGTCGACCTCAGCGAGGACGTGGAAGCGGAGATCCTCGCCGCGGCCCAGGCCGAGCTCGAGGCCGAGCACGCCGACGAGGCCGACACCGAAGCCGACACTGCCGTCGAGGAGGAGAACCGTGGCTGAGACCGAGACGCCCACCGTCGACCGGAGCGCACACCTCTCCGCCGCCGAGGGCGCGGTGCTGCGCGCCGACGACCTGGTGGCCGGCTACCTGCCGGGTGTCAACATCCTCAACGGATCCGACCTGTACTGCCAGGAGGGCGAGCTGGTCGGGATCATCGGCCCCAACGGGGCCGGGAAGTCCACCCTGCTCAAGGCGCTCTTCGGGCTGGTGACGATCACTTCCGGGACCGTCACGCTCAAGGGCGACGACATCACCAACCAACGCGCTGACCGGCTGGTCAGCAAGGGCATCGGCTTCGTCCCACAGAACAACAACGTGTTCCCCTCGCTCACCATCCAGGAGAACCTCGAGATGGGCGTCTACCAGCGCCCAAGCTCCTTCAAGAAGCGCTTCGAGTTCGTCGGGGACCTGTTCCCGCCCCTCCACGACCGCCGCAGCCAGCGGGCCGGCTCGTTGTCGGGTGGTGAGCGGCAGATGGTCGCCATGGGTCGGGCGCTGATGATGGAGCCGTCCGTGCTGTTGCTCGACGAGCCGTCGGCCGGGCTGTCTCCCGTGATGCAGGACGAGGTGTTCGTCCAGACCCGCAAGATCAACCGGGCCGGGGTCTCGGTCATCATGGTCGAGCAGAACGCCAGCCGCTGCTTGCAGATCAGCGACCGCGGCTACGTCCTCGACCAGGGCCGCAACGCCTACACAGGAACCGGCAAGGACCTGGCGAAGGACCCGAAGGTGATCGAGCTCTACCTCGGCACCCTCGGCAAGGACTGACCGACCCGTCTCGCCCACGCCCAACGACGCGAAAGGAACCCCCCGGCCTCACGGCCGGGGGGTTCTTTCGTGGTGCTGAGTCAGATCACTCGACCAGGCCAGAGACCGTGTCGATCTGCTCGTACTTGTTGCCGGTGTACTCGTTGATGCCGATCGTGCCGGACGCCGGGCTACCGGTGTCGTTCATGTCGGTCGGACCGCTGGCACCTTCATAGTCGATGTCCTCGCCGTCCGCGAGCAGCGTCGCGCACTCCTCGAACGTCGCGCACTGCGTGCCCTCACGGGTGACGTTGATGATCTCGCCACCGATCGCCTCACCGTTGTCGGAGCCCGCCGCGATCGCCGCGAGGGCGATGATCATCATGGCGTCGTACGACTGCGGACCGTAGCTGAAGTCCTTCAGCTTCGGGTCGATCGACAGCAGCCGGTCGTTGAACGCCGGGTCGGGGTTGCCGGACACCGGAAGGGTGCCCTTGACGCCCGTCAGGTCGAACGTCTCGTCGGAGTAGTCGGCCAGGTTGCCGTCCACGAAGTAGAGCTGGATGTCCTCCGGCCCGATCCCCTTGGCGATCAGCTGCGGGATGATCTTCGTGGTCTCCTCGAAGGCGATCAGGACCAGGGCGTCCGGCTGAGCGGCCGCGATCTGGTTCACCTCGGCGGTGTAGTTCTGCGCGTCCGCCGAGTACAGGACGAAGTCGGCCACACCCACGCCGCGCTCCTGCAGCGTGGTCTGGACCTGCTCCGCGAGACCCTCGCCGTAGAAGTCCTGACGCGCCATGATCGCGACGTTCTGGAAGCCGTCCTCGGCCGCGAGGTTCGCGAGCACCTGGCCTTGGAGCCGGTCGGACGGCGAGGTCCGGAAGTACAGACCGTTGTCGTCGTAGGTGTCGAATCCGGCGGCGGTGTTGGCCGGCGAGAAGTGAACGACGCCTGCGCCCGTGATCTTGTCGATCACGCTCACGGACACGCCGGAGGCGGCGGCGCCGATGATCGCGTCGACGTCCTGGTTGAAGAGCTTGTCGACCTCGGAACCCGCGATGTCGGGCGTGCCGTCGCCAGAGTCGGCGTCGATGTTGACGACATCCTGGTCGAGGACACCCCCAGCGGCGTTGATCTCCTCGACGGCGAGCTTGACGCCTGCGAACTCCGGCGGGCCGAGGAAGGCGAGGTCGCCGGTGGACGGGAGCAGGTTGCCGACGGTCAGGACACCGTCACCCTCAGGCGCCGACGGCTCACTGGTGTCTTCGTTGGTGGGGTTGGCAGCCGGGTCGTCGTCGCCGTCACCGCCACAGGCGGTGAGGACGAGCGCGGCTGTGGCGAGGACCGCGCCGATGCGGCTGGCTCGGGTGGTGCGGATCATGAGGCCTCCGGCTCACTAGAGAACTCCAGGCGTCGCCGCCCGGAACATAGGTGCTGCGCGCCCGAAGGTATCGCTCGTAATGTCACTTTTCGAACGTCTTGCAGGTAACGGTCGGGGTCGTTGCCGATTCGTGACCTTCCTGTGGCAAATTCGGCTCAGTGCCGCCCCAGGTCGGGACCGTGGTCGACTACGCCCTGGGCGACCTGCCGCATGGACAACCGCAGGTCCATGGCGGTCTTCTGGATCCATCGGAACGCGTCCGGCTCTGCGAGGTCGAGCCGGGTCTGGAGCACGGCCTTGGCCCGGTCGACGAGCTTGCGGGTCTCGAGCCGGTCGGTCAGGTCGGCGACCTCTCGCTCGAGCGCGTCGAGCTCCGCGAACCGGCTGATGGCCATCTCGATGGCGGGGACGAGGTCGGAGGCGGAGAAAGGCTTCACGAGATAGGCCATGGCGCCGGCGTCGCGTGCCCGCTCCACCAGCTCGCGCTGGGAGAACGCGGTGAGGATCACAACCGGCGCGATCCGCTGCGCGGCGATCCGTTCCGCGGCCGCGATCCCGTCGAGCACCGGCATCCTGACGTCGAGGATGACCAGGTCGGGGCGCAGCTCCTCGGCCAGGGACACCGCCTTGGCGCCGTCCCCGGTCTCGCCCACCACCTCATAACCCTGCTCGCCGAGCATCTCGGCGAGGTCCATCCGGATCAGGGCCTCGTCCTCGGCGATGACGACCCGCCGGAGAGCCGGCTGCGCGGGCTCGGTCGAGGCGGGTGCGGGCACCCCGTCAGGTTAGCGAGCGGCGCGGACCGTGCCGTGGCCGAGGGTCGCGGGGGCGGCGAGGGCCACCGGCTCGGCGTACCTCTCCCGCAGGAAGAGCTCGACCTCCTCGCGCTCCACCCGCCCGCGGCTGAGCGCCGTGCTCGCCCGCCGGGCGTTCTCGACCGCCCGCTCGTTGCTCGACACCGCCCACCGCCACAGCCAGGTCATCCGTGCCTCCCACAGTCAAAGTCATATATTTCACTAGACTTTAGTCGCTTTGAGGCGGAGTGCAAGCCCTCGCTACCGTGTCCTCCGCCGCCCCGGTAGCCCAACGGCAGAGGCGATGGTCTCAAACACCATTCAGTGTGAGTTCGAATCTCACCCGGGGCACCCGCTGTAACGGGCTCACCCCGGGCTGCGGTAGGCCGGGGCCACCTCGTTGATGGCGTCGCCCATCTTGTGGATCCGCAGCGCGTTGGTGGAGCCGGCGATGCCGGGCGGGCTGCCGGCGATGATGACCACCAGATCGCCCTCCTTGACCCGGCCGATCTTGAGCAGCTGGTCGTCGACCTGACGGACCATCTCGTCGGTGTGCTCGACCGGGTCGGTCTTGAAGGTCTCGACCCCCCAGGTCATCGCCAGCTGGCAGCGGACCTTGTCCTCAGGGGTGAACGCGAGGATGGGGACGTGGGCGCGCAGCCGGGAGAGGCGGCGCGCCGAGTCCCCGGACTGGGTGAAGGCGACCAGGTACGCCGCGCCGACCCGCTCGGCCACCTCGGCGGCCGCCTTGGCGATCACGCCGCCGCGGGTCCGGGGCTGCCAGTCGATGCGGGCGACGACCGATCCGTGCTGCTCGACGTTCGCGGCGATCCGCTCCATCGTCTCCACGGCCTCGAGGGGGTACTCCCCCACGCTGGTCTCGCCGGAGAGCATCACCGCGTCGGCGCCGTCCAGCACCGCGTTGGCGACGTCCGACGCCTCGGCCCGGGTCGGCCGCGGGTTGGTGATCATCGACTCCAGCATCTGGGTCGCCACGATCACGGGCTTGGCGTTGCGACGGGCCATCTCGACGACCCGCTTCTGCAGCAGCGGCACCTGCTCGAGCGGCATCTCCACGCCGAGGTCGCCGCGCGCCACCATGAAGCCGTCGAACGCACCGATGACCGCATCGAGGTTCTCGATCGCCTGCGGCTTCTCGATCTTCGCGATGACGGGCAGCATCACGCCCTCCTCACGCATGATCTCGCGCACCCGGTCGACGTCGTGCCCGGTGCGGACGAAGGACAGCGCCATGAAGTCGACGGAGATCCGCAGTGCCCAGCGCAGGTCCTCCTCGTCCTTCTCCGAGAGGGCGGGCACGCTCACCGCGACGCCGGGCAGGTTGATGCCCTTGTTGTTGCTGACCGCGCCGCCCACCTCGACCTCGGTGTGGACGTCGTCGCCGTCGACCTCGATCACCCGGAGGTGGATCTTGCCGTCGTCGATCAGCACCTGGTCGCCGGCGCCAACGTCGCCCGGGAGTCCGTCGTACGTCGTACCGCAGATCGTCTGATCGCCCTCGACGTCACGCGTGGTGATGGTGAACCGGGCGCCTTCCTCGAGCTCCACCGACCCGTCGGCGAAGGTGCCGAGCCGGATCTTCGGGCCCTGCAGGTCCGCGAGGACGGCCACGCCGTGGCCGGTCTCGTCGGCGGCGTCACGCACCATCCGGTAGGCCTTCTCGTGGTCGGCGTGCGTGCCGTGGCTCATGTTGAGCCGGGCCACGTCCATTCCCGCCTCGATGAGGTCCCGGATCATCTCCGGCGTGCTCGTTGCTGGCCCCAGGGTGCAGACGATCTTCGCTTTCGCCACGGCTCGAGCCTACCGGTCGTTGGATCGATCCAACAACGCGGGCACGCCGGTGTCTCAGACGGAGATCGGGCGCTCGGTCGGCGGGATCGGCACCGGCAGGTTCGTCGACCCGGTCAGGAACCGGTCGACCGCCGCCGCGGCCGCCCTCCCCTCCGCGATCGCCCACACGATCAGCGACTGGCCGCGACCGGCGTCGCCGGCCACGAACACGCCGTCGAGGGAGGTGGCATAGGTCCGGTCACGCGCGACGTTGCCGCGCTCGTCGAGGTCCACGCCGAGCTCCTCGACCAGGCCGGCCCGCTCGGGACCCGTGAAGCCCATCGCCAGGAGCACCAGCTCGCCCGGGATCTCTCGCTCGGTGCCCTCGATCGGCTGGAACGACGCGTCCACCTCGACCAGGCGCAGTGCCCGCACTCGGCCGTCGTCGTCGGCCAGGAACTCCTGGGTGGACGACGCGTAGACGCGGTCGCCCCCCTCCTCGTGTGCCGACGACACGCGGAACGTCATCGGGTACGTCGGCCACGGCTGGCCCTCGGGACGTGCTACGGGCGGCTGCTGGAGGATCTCCAGCTGCGTGATCGAGGCCGCCCCCTGCCGGGTCGCGGTGCCCAGGCAGTCGGCGCCGGTGTCGCCGCCACCGATGATCACGACGTGCTTGCCCTCGGCCGAGATCTGGTCAGGCACGTCCTCGCCGAGCGAGGCCCGGTTGGACTGGGGGAGGTACTCCATCGCGTGGTGCACGCCTTCGAGCTCGCGTCCCGGGATCGGCAGGTCTCGGGAAGTGGGGGACCCCATGGCGAGCACCACCGCGTCGTACCGGTCGAGCAGCCGCTCGGTCGTCAGGTCGTCGGACCCGACGTCCACTCCCGCTCGGAAGATCGTCCCCTCGCGGCGCATTTGGTCCAGCCGCCGGTCGAGGTGCTGCTTCTCCATCTTGAACTCGGGGATGCCGTAGCGCAGCAGGCCGCCGATCTTGTCGGCCCGCTCGTAGACCGCCACCGTGTGACCGGCCCGGGTGAGCTGCTGGGCCGCGGCAAGCCCGGCCGGCCCCGATCCGATCACCGCCACCGTCTTGCCCGACAGCCACTCGGGGGGCTGCGGCCGCACCGCGCGCGACTCCCAGGCGCGATCGATGATCGCGACCTCGACGTTCTTGATGGTGACCGGGTCCTGGTTGATGCCCAGCACGCACGAGGTCTCGCACGGCGCCGGGCACAGCCGCCCGGTGAACTCCGGGAAGTTGTTGGTGGCGTGCAGTCGCTCGATCGCGCCGTCCCAGTCGTCGCGCCAGACCAGGTCGTTCCACTCGGGGATGATGTTGCCGAGCGGGCAGCCCTGGTGGCAGAACGGGATGCCGCAGTCCATGCAGCGGCCCGCCTGGGTGCTGATGATCGGCAGCAGCGCGCGCCCGATGCCGTCGGGGTAGACCTCGTTCCAGTCCCCCACGCGCTCCTCGACGGGACGGCGGGTCGCGACCTCGCGGCCGTGCTTCAGGAATCCCTTGGGGTCAGCCATGCAGCACCTCCATGATCCGCGCGTCGGTCTGCTTCTCGTCGAGTCCTTCCTTCGCGGCCTCGTCACGGACGGAGAGCACCCGGGCAAAGTCGCGCGGCATCACGACCGTGAACCGCTCCAGCGCCGCCGGCCAGTCGGCCAGCAGCGCCGCGGCGACCTCCGAGTCGGTCTCCTCGCCGAAGCGCCGGACCAGGTCCTCGAGCTCCTCGGCCTTCTCGCCGACCGGGAGCAGGTCGACCAGCTCGCCGTTGACGCGGAAGTCCTTGAGGTCGTGGACGAACGCGTAACCCCCCGACATGCCGGCCGCGAAGTTGCGGCCGGTCTTGCCGAGCACCACGACCCGGCCGCCGGTCATGTACTCACAACCGTGGTCGCCCACGCCCTCGGTCACGACGGTGGCGCCGCTGTTGCGTACGCAGCACCGCTCCCCCACGCCGCCGCGGACGAAGATCTCGCCCGAGGTGGCGCCGTAGGCGATGGTATTGCCGGCGATGATCTGTTCCTCGGAGCGGAAGGTCGCCGCGCGATCGGGCCGGATCACCAGCCGGCCACCCGAGAGACCCTTGCCGACGTAGTCGTTGGCGTCGCCCTCGAGCCGCAGCGTGACGCCGGCCGGCAGGAACGCCCCGAACGACTGCCCGGCCGAGCCGAGCAGGGTCAGGTCGATGGTGCCCTCGGGCAGGCCCTCGCCGCGGTAGCGCCTGGTCACCTCGTGGCCGAGCATGGTCCCGACGGTCCGGTTCACGTTGCGTACGTCGAGCTGTGCCCGTACCGGCTCGCGCGACTCCAGCGCCGGGGCCGCGATCGCGATCAGCTCGTTGTCGAGCGCCCGGTCGAGGCCGTGGTCCTGCTCCTTCGTGCACCGCAGGTCCTGGTCGCCGAACTGGCCGAACTCCCCGTGCCGCGACGCCTCGTAGAGGATCGGCGCGAGGTCGAGCCCGGCCGCCTTCCAGTGGTCGACCGCGGCCTCGACGTCGAGCGCGTCGACCCGGCCGATCGCCTCGTCGAGCGTGCGGAAGCCGAGCTCCGCGAGTAGCTCGCGGACCTCCTCGGCGACGTACTCGAAGAACGTCACGACGAACTCCGGCTTGCCGGTGTAGCGCTCGCGCAGCACCGGGTTCTGGGTGGCGACCCCCACCGGGCAGGTGTCGAGGTGACAGACCCGCATCATGATGCAGCCCGAGACCACCAGCGGCGCGGTGGCGAAGCCGAACTCCTCGGCACCGAGCAGCGCGGCGATCACGACGTCGCGACCGGTCTTCAGCTGGCCGTCGGTCTGCACCACGATCCGGTCGCGCAGCCCGTTGAGCAGCAGCGTCTGCTGGGTCTCGGCGAGGCCGAGCTCCCACGGGCCGCCGGCGTGCTTGAGCGAGGTCAGCGGCGAGGCGCCGGTGCCGCCGTCGTGGCCGGAGATCAGCACCACGTCGGCGTGCGCCTTGGAGACGCCCGCCGCGACCGTGCCGACCCCGACCTCCGACACCAGCTTCACGTGGATCCGAGCCGACGGGTTGGCGTTCTTGAGGTCGTGGATCAGCTGCGCGAGGTCCTCGATCGAGTAGATGTCGTGGTGGGGCGGCGGGCTGATGAGCCCCACGCCCGGCGTCGAGTGCCGGGTCTTGGCCACCCATGGGTAGACCTTGTTGCCGGGCAGCTGCCCGCCCTCACCCGGCTTGGCTCCCTGCGCCATCTTGATCTGGATGTCGTCGGAGTTGGTGAGGTACTCCGACGTCACGCCGAAGCGCCCCGACGCGACCTGCTTGATCGCGCTGCGTCGCTCGGGGTCGTGGAGGCGGTCGGAGTCCTCGCCGCCCTCGCCGGTGTTGGACTTCGCGCCCAGCCGGTTCATCGCGATCGCGAGCGTCTCGTGCGCCTCGCGGCTGATCGAGCCGTAGGACATGGCGCCGGTCGAGAACCGCTTCACGATCTCTGAGACCGGCTCGACCTCCTCGATCGGCACCGGCTCCCGCTCGCCGTCCTTGAAGCGGAAGAGACCGCGCAGCGTCATCAGCCGCTCGGACTGCTCGTCGACCTGCCGCGTGTACTGCTTGAAGATGTCGTAGCGACCCGACCGGGTCGAATGCTGCAGCCGGAAGACCGTGTCCGGGTCGAACAGGTGCGGCTCGCCCTCCCGGCGCCACTGGTACTCGCCACCGATGGCGAGCGACCTGTGCGACGGCGCGATGCCCGCCCGCGGGTACGCCGTGGCGTGCCGTCGTGCCACCTCCTCGGCGATCGTGTCGAGCTCGACGCCCCCGAGCTTGGAGGTGGTGCCGGTGAAGTACTTGTCGACGACCGCCTGCGAGAGGCCGACCGCCTCGAAGATCTGGGCGCCGGTGTACGACGCGACGGTGGAGACGCCCATCTTGGACATCACCTTCAGCACGCCCTTGCCCAGCCCCCTGATGAGCTGGGCGACTGCCTGCTCCGGCTCGACCTTCACGTAGTAGCCGTCGCGGGCGAGGTCCTCCACCGACTCCATCGCGAGGTACGGGTTGACCGCGGCGGCGCCGTACCCGATGAGCAGCGCGACGTGGTGGACCTCGCGGACGTCGCCGGCCTCGATCAGCAGCCCGACCTGGGTGCGCGTCTTCTCGCGCACCAGGTGGTGGTGGACCGCGCCGGTCAGCAGCAGCGACGGGATCGGAGCCAGCTCCTGCGTGGAGTGCCGGTCGGAGAGCACGATGATCCGGGCGCCGCCGGCGATTGCCGCCGACACCTCCGCACAGATCTCATCGATCCGGCTCGCCATCGCGGCCCCGCCGCCCTCCACGTCGTACAGGCCGCGGGACACGTGGGTGATGAAGCCCGGCATGTCGCCGTCACGGTTGATGTGGCGGATCTTGGCGAGGTCGTCGTTGGAGATGACCGGGAACGGCAGCACTACCTGGCGGCAGGACGCCGGCGCCGGCTCGAGCAGGTTGGCCTCGGGGCCGATAGTGCCGCTCAGTGAGGTGACGAGCTCCTCGCGGATCGCGTCGAGGGGCGGGTTGGTCACCTGTGCGAACAGCTGGCTGAAGTAGTCGAAGATCAGCCGCGGCTTCTCGCTCAACGCTGCGATCGGGGTGTCGGTGCCCATGGAGCCGAGCGGTTCGACGCCGGCGTTCGCCATCGGCGTGAGCAGCACCCGGAGCTCCTCCTCGGTGTAGCCGAAGACCTGCTGCCGCCGCGTGACCGACGCGTGGGTGTGGATGATGTGCTCGCGCTCGGGGATGTCGTCGAGGTGGATCTGCCCGGCGTGCAGCCACTCGCCGTACGGGTGCTCCGCGGCGAGCTCGGCCTTGATCTCCTCGTCCTCGATGACCCGGTGCTCGTCGGTGTCGACGAGGAACATCCGGCCCGGCTGGAGCCGGCCCTTGCGGACCACGCTGGCCGGGTCGAGGTCGAGCACGCCGACCTCCGAGGCCAGCACGACGAGACCGTCGTCGGTGACCCAGTAGCGCGAGGGGCGCAGCCCGTTGCGGTCGAGGACCGCCCCGATCTGCGTGCCGTCGGTGAAGACGACGCACGCCGGCCCGTCCCACGGCTCCATCAGGGAGGCGTGGAACTCATAGAAGGCCCGGCGCTTGTCGTCCATCTCGCCGTGGTTCTCCCACGCCTCGGGGATCATCATCAGCACCGAGTGCGGCAGCGAGCGGCCGCCCATGTGGAGCAGCTCGAGGACCTCATCGAACGACGCCGAGTCGGACGCGCCGGTCGTGCAGATCGGGTAGAGCCGCTCGAGGTCGCCTGGGATGAGGTCGGACTCCAGCAGCGCCTCGCGGGCACGCATCCAGTTGCGGTTGCCCATCACGGTGTTGATCTCGCCGTTGTGGGCGATGAACCGGAACGGGTGGGCCAACGGCCAGCTCGGGAACGTGTTCGTCGAGAACCGGGAGTGAACGACCGCCAGCGCCGAGGCCATCCGCTCGTCCACCAGGTCGGGGAAGAAGTGGGCGAGCTGGTCGGTCGTGAGCATGCCCTTGTAGATCAGGGTGCGGCTGGAGAGCGACGGGAAGTACGCGTCGGTCTCCTGCTCGGTCCGCTTGCGCAGGCAGAACGCCTGCCGCTCCAGCGCCATGCCCGCGACGCGGGACCCCGCGCCGGCGACGAAGAGCTGGCTGAACGACGGCATCACGCTGCGGGCGGTCGCGCCGAGCACGTCGGGGCTGGTGGGTACGTCGCGCCAGCCGAGCACGGCGAGTCCCTCCTCGGCCGCGAGCTCCTCGATCCGGCGACGGGTCTTGGCAACGTTCTCGTCGTCACCGGGCAGGAACCCGGAGCCGACGGCGTACGAGCCCACCGGCGGGAGGTCGAAGCCGGCGACGTCCCGCAGGAAGGCGTCGGGGACCTGCAACAGGATCCCGGCACCGTCCCCCGAGTTGGGCTCCGCACCTGCAGCGCCGCGGTGGTCGAGGTTGCGCAGGGCGGCGAGCGCCTTGGCCAGGATGTCGTGGCTCGGCTCACCGGTCAGCGTGGCCACGAACGCGACGCCGCAGGCGTCATGCTCGAAGCGCGGGTCGTAGAGGCCCTGTGCCGGTGGCTGGGCACCAGGAGCGGGCGGGGGGAACGCGTGCGACGTGGACACCAGGCATTCTCCCGTCGTCGTCGGCGATCACCACTCACGGGGAGTGGGACCGGATCAGCGCTGAGTGCGAAGCAGGGGACGACGTTGGCCCGAGCGGCGCGCCCACGCTATCACTCAGCCGAGGACGGCTCCGCCTCGTCTCTCGCCCCTTGGTCGTCGGTCTGGACGTCCTGTCGAACGACCGACTCCCTGCCCGGGTTGCGGCGGGCGGAGACGACGAAGTACGCCGCAGCCAGCAGGAACAGCACGATCGAGGTCCAGACGTTGAGCCTGAGTCCCAGCACGTCCGCCAGCTGGACGTCGTCGATCCGGAGCATCTCGATCCAGCCGCGGCCGAGCGTGTAGACCATGACGTAGAGCGCGAGCACGCGGCCGTGGCCGATCTCGAAGCGGCGGTCGGCCCAGACGATGAAAGCGAAGCCGGCGAGGCACCAGAGGAACTCGTAGAGGAACGTCGGGTGGAACGTCTCGACGTCCAGGTACTCGACCGGGCGGTGGTCGCGGTCGATCTCCAGCCCCCACGGCAGGTCGGTAGGGCGGCCGTAGAGCTCCTGGTTGAACCAGTTGCCCCACCGGCCGATCGCCTGCGCCACCAGCACGCCCGGCGCCAGCGCGTCGAGCACCGGCGCCACCTTCAGTCCCTTGACCTTGGCGCCCACGACGATGCCGAGGGCGCCGAATACGATCGCGCCCCACACCCCGAGCCCGCCGCGCCACACGTAGAGGGCCGTGATCGGGTTGCGGTCCTCCCCGAGGTAGAGCTGCCAGTCGGTGGCCACGTGGTAGAGCCGGCCACCGATCAGCCCGAACGGGACCGCCCAGAGCGCGAGGTCGGAGACCTCGCCGGCCTCGCCACCGCGAGCGATCCACCGTCGTTCACCGATCCAGATCGCGGCGACGATGCCGAGGATGATCGCGAGTGCGTACCCGCGCAGCGGGACCGGTCCGAGGTACCAGACCCCCTGCGAGGGACTCGGGATGCTCCAGAGCGTGATCAGGGTCGTCATCAGGCGTCTCCGGTCAGCAACAGGGTGATGTCGTCGGCGAACTCGGCCGGCGAGGTGCCGTGGGTCCAGACGATCGGGGCGCGGTCGGAGCCGTCGATCGCGACCACTTGGGTGCCGTGCGTCACCTCGTACCCGCCGCTGGGGAGCTGCTCGCCCTTCTCGACGGCGACCCCGAGCTCGAGCCCGACGTCGATGATCGTGGGCAGGTCGCCGGTGAGGCCGACGAACGTCGGGTCGAAGCGGTCGAGGTACTCACGCAGCACCTGTTCGTCGTCGCGGGAAGGGTCGGTGGTCACGAACACCACCTCGACCTGGTCGCGAAGCGAGTCGTCGAGCCGGGTCAGCGCCGAGGCGAGGCTCGACATCACGGCCTGGCAGATGTCGGGGCAGTGCGTGTACCCGAAGAACACCAGAGTCAGCCGGTCGTCGGTGTCCGCGGCGAGCGAGAACGGCTGGCCGTCGGTGTCGGTGAGCGACGCGTCGGGCGCGGTGTAGGGGTCGGTGAGGATGGTGCCGGAGTAGTCGCCCTCCTCGGGGCCACCGCCGCACCCGCCCATGAGTGCCATGAGAACAGCCGCCACCGAGGCGGCCAGCAACCTAGCCACCGCGCACACCCTTCGCGAGGTCGGCGGTCAGCGCGGCGAGCGCGGCCAGTCCCGCGGCCCGGTCGTCGGGGTGGTCGAGCAGCGTCCGGACGAACGCCGAGCCGACGATCACGCCGTCGGCGTACGCCGCCACGGAGGCTGCCTGGCGGCCGTTGCCGACGCCCACGCCGACGGCCACGGGGAGGTCAGTGGCGCGACGGGTGCGAGCGACCAGCGGCTCGGCGAGGTCGCTGGTGGTGTCGCGGGCCCCGGTCACACCCATGACCGCGGTCGCGTAGACGAACCCGCGGCAGGCAGCGGTCGTCATTGCGATCCGCTCGTCGGTCGAGCTCGGCGCGACCAGGAAGATCTTGTCGAGGTCGTGGGCGTCGGCGGCCTCGGTCCACTGCGGGTCGCTGTCGGGCGTCAGGTCCGGCGTGATCAGGCCGGACCCGCCGGCCGCCGCCAGGTCGCGGGCGAACCGTTCGACGCCGTACCGGTCGACGGGGTTCCAGTAGGTCATGATCACGGTGGGCGTCCCGGTCGCCGCCACCGCCTCGACGGTGCGCAGCACGTCCGCGGTGCGGACGCCGCCGTCGAGGGCCTGCTGGGCCGCCGCCTGGATCGTGGGGCCGTCCATCACCGGGTCGCTGTAAGGCAGGCCCACCTCGATCACGTCGCAGCCGGCGTCGACCATCGTCCGGAGCGCATCGATCCCGCCTTCGACGTCGGGAAAGCCGGCGGGCAGGTAGCCGACGAGCGCCGAGCGGCCCTCCTCGCGGGCGCGGTCGAAGGCAGGGCGGACGCTCACCGCTCGGCCTCCTGGTCGGCGAGCCCGAACCAGGAGATGGCGGTCTCCATGTCCTTGTCGCCGCGACCGGACAGGTTGACGAGCACCAGCCCTTCGGGGCCGAGCCGGCGGGCTACCTCGAAGGAGCCGGACAGCGCGTGGGCCGACTCGACGGCCGCGATGATGCCCTCGGTGCGGGCTAGCAGGGCTAGCGCGTCCATCGCCTCGCGGTCGGTCACGGGCAGGTAGTCGGCACGACCGGACTTCGCCAGGTGGGCGTGCTGCGGCCCGACGCCCGGGTAGTCGAGGCCGGCCGAGATCGAGTGGGACTCGATCGTCTGGCCGTCCTCGTCCTGGAGCACGAACGTCCGGGCGCCGTGGAGCACGCCGCTCTCCCCCGCCGCGATCGTGGCCGCGTGGCGGCCGGTCTCGATGCCCTCGCCCCCGGCCTCGAAGCCGTAGATCGCCACCTCTCGGTCGTCGAGGAACGCGGTGAACAGCCCGATTGCGTTCGAGCCCCCGCCCACGCACGCCGTGACCGCGTCGGGGAGCCGACCCACTTGGTCGAGGCACTGTGCCCGGGCCTCGTCGCCGATCCCCCGGGTGAAGTCGCGCACCATGCTCGGGAACGGGTGCGGTCCGGCTGCGGTCCCGAAGAGGTACGCCGTGTGCTCGACCGTGGCCACCCAGTCGCGCAGCGCCTCGTTGATGGCGTCCTTCAGGGTCGCGCTACCGGAGTCGACCGGCACGACCTTCGCGCCGAGCAGCTGCATCCGGGCCACGTTCAGGGCCTGCCGCCGGGTGTCGACCGAGCCCATGTAAACGGTGCAGTCGAGACCGAAGTAGGCGGCCGCGGTCGCCGCGGCGACCCCGTGCTGCCCGGCACCGGTCTCCGCGATCACCCGTGTCTTGCCCATCCGCTGGGTCAGCAGCGCCTGGCCGAGCACGTTGCGCACCTTGTGGGCGCCGGTGTGGTTGAGGTCCTCGCGCTTGAGCAGGATCCGGGCGCCGCCGACCTCCTCGCTCAGCCGGGCGGCGTCGTACAGCGGGCTCGGAGTGTTCGCGTACTCACGCAGGATCCGGTCGAAGGCCTCGCGGAACGCGGGGTCGGCCCAGGCCTCCTGGTAGGCGAACGTGAGCTCGTCGAGCGCCGCGACCAGCGCCTCGGGCATGTAGCGGCCGCCCCAGCGCTCATTTCCAGGGGCTCCGAACCAGCCGTGCTCGTCGGCGTCCCAGTGGCTCGTCGGGCCGGTCATGCCGTGACTCCCGTCATCGCGCGTACGGCGCCCTCGGGGTCGCCGTCCTTCACCAGAGCCTCTCCCACGAGCACAACCCGGGCCCCCTCGCCGACGTACCGCGAGACGTCGGCCGGCCCGCTGATGCCGGACTCGGCGACCAGCACCCGGTCGTCCGGGACTCGCGGCGCGAGCCGCCCGAACGTCGTGTCGTCGACGGCGAGCGTCTTGAGGTCGCGGGCGTTGACGCCGATCAGGTCGGCGCCGAGCGCGACCGTCCGGTCTGTCTCGGCCTCATTGTGGACCTCGACCAGCACGGTGAGGCCGAGCTCGCGGGCCTCGTCGTGGAGCCGCCTGAGCAGGTCGTCGTCGAGCGAGGCGACGATCAGCAGCGCGAGGTCGGCGCCGGCGGCCCGGGCCTCGAGCAGCTGGTAGCTGTCGACGATGAAGTCCTTGCGGAGGATCGGTGCGTCGACCGCGGCCCGCACCGCCCGCAGGTCCCCCAGGCTGCCGCCGAACCGGCGCTCCTCGGTCAGCACGCTGATCGCGGCGGCTCCGCCGGCGGCGTACCGCCGCGCGAGCTCGGCCGGATCGGGGATGTCCGCGAGGTCACCCTTGCTGGGACTGCGGCGCTTGACCTCGGCGATCACGCTGGAGCCGGCGGCGCGGAAGTGCGGCATCGGGTCGCGCGCCGGGTCTACGTCGGCCAGCGCCGCCGTCAGGTCGGCGACCGGGGTGGCGGTCCGCCGGCGTTCGAGGTCGATCCGGACCCCGGCGACGATGTCGTCGAGCACGGACACGGGACGCGGCTCAGTGATCGGAGCTGTTCATGCCCAGCTTGGACATCACGCCGAACACGACCAGCGACGCCGCCCCGACCGCGCAGCCGATCCAGAACATCGGCATGTTGACCGGGTCGAGCATGAGCGCGATGCCGCCGATGATGAACCCGAGCATCGCCACCGTGACGCCGGTCCAGGCGGCCGGGGTGTTGCCGTGGCTGTCAGACATGCGAGCTCCTCGAGGCGGGTGTGCGGTGCGGGGCCAGTGTAGTGAAGCGATCGAGCCCCGGAATCATGCGGTGGGGTCGCGCCCCTCGTCCATGGATTTCCAGAGGTCGAGACTGTTCCGGTCCTCCGGCGGCGGCTCGCCGCGGTTGGCCCCCGGGGCGTCGTAGCGCCGGCCCATCTCGGGCCAGTCAGGGCACCAGGCGACCGCCATCGCGGTCGCCGCGATCGACATCAGGGTCGCGAGCACCGCTGCCCAGAACCAGCCGGTGATCTCGGTGCCGGGCGACGCGACGCCGGCCTGCCGCAGGGACTCGACCAGCGAGTCCGGCAGCCCGCTCCACCCGGCGTAGGCCACCACCGCCAGTCCGAGGGCCGACAGCAGTCCGAGGCCGGCCACCGCCCGGCGTACGACGCCGCGGGTCACCAGCACCACACCCCAGCTGGCGAGCAGGACCAGGCTGACGGCCGCGGCCAACGCCATCTCGCCGTCCTGGGCTGCGATCGGAGCCAGCGTCCCCGGAGTGCCGTCGGGTTGCGCGAGCCGCACCCACGGTCGGGTGGCGGCGACCGCCGCGAGGGCCGCTGCGGCGACCCCGACTCCGACGACCGGGCCGAACGTGCGGCGTCGCTCGGTCACGGAGAGAGCACCACGTGGGCGTCGAAGCAGGTTCGCTCGCCGGTGTGGCAGGCCGCGCCGTGCTGGTCGACCTTCACCAGGAGCGTGTCGCCGTCGCAGTCGAGCCGGATCTCACGCACGTCCTGGGTGTGCCCGGACGTCTCGCCCTTGACCCAGTACTCCTGGCGCGAACGTGACCAGTAGGTACCCCGCCCGGTCTCGATCATCCGGGCCAGCGCCACGTCGTCGACCCACGCGAGCATCAGCACCTCGCCAGTGTTGTGCTGCTGCACGACGGCCGGCACGAGGCCCTCGGCGTTCCAGTGCACCTGCGACTCGATCTCCCGGTCGAGGGACGTCTCACTCATGCTCTCGATGATCCCACGCGTCGATTCGTGCCTCGTTCCGGCCGAGTCGTGCCTTGTTGCCGTCGAATCGTGCCCGATTCTGGAACGCGCCACGACTCGACCCGAACGGGACACGATTCGACCCGAATGGGACACGACTCAGTGGGAGAGTTGAGACACCCAGGACTGGTGGAGGCCGGCGTAGACGGTGCCCTCCTGGCGGACCAGCTCGGAGTGGGGGCCGCGCTGCACGATCCGGCCGCGATCGACGACCACCACCTCGTCGGCGTTCTCGGCGGTGGAGAGCCGGTGGGCGATCGTGACTGAGGTCCGGCCGGTCATCAGCCGTTCCAGGGCCCGGCCGATCCGCATCTCGAGCTGGGGGTCGACCGCGCTGGTGGCCTCGTCGAGGACCAGCAGGTCGGGGTCGGCGAGGTGGGCCCGCAGCAGCGCGACCAGCTGCCGCTCGCCGGCCGAGAGCGACTCGCCGCGTTGACCGACCTTGGTGCGCAGACCCCGCGGCAGACCGGCGACCCAGTCGGCCATCCCGAGCTCGGCGGCGCTCGCCAGGATGTCGTCCTCGGTCGCGTCGAGCTTGCCGTAGCGGACGTTGGCGGTGATGGTGTCGTCGAAGAGGAAGCCCTCCTGCGGGACCAGCACCACGCTCGACCGCAGGCTGTGGGCGGCGATGTCGCGGACGTCGATCCCGTCGAGCAGCACCCGCCCCTCGCTCGGGTCCATCAGCCGGGTGAGCAGCTTGGCGAACGTCGACTTGCCCGACCCGGTCTCGCCGACGATCGCCATTCGCGTGCCGGAGTCGATCGTCATCGAGACCTCGCGCAGCACCGGCGGCCCGCCGGGGTAGGCGAAGCTGACGTCGTCGAACGTCACGTCGATCGGGCCGCGCGGCAGCACCTGCCCGTCGGGGCCTGGGTCGACGAGGTCGGCGGGCGTCTCAAGGATCCCGATCACTCGACGCCAGCTCGCGATCGCGTTCTGGGCATCGGTGAGGATCTGGGTACCCATCTGGACCGGGCCGACGAACAGCGTCACCAGGAACGCGAACGCCAGGACCGTGCCGGCCGACATGCCGCCGGCGATACCGAGCAGCACGCCGATGATCAGGACGCCCGCGTTGGCGAGCCCCGCGGACAGGCCGCCCAGCGAGAACGACACGACGGTGTACTGCTGCGCCTTGACGCTGGCGGCCTTGAAATCGTCGATCGCGGTGTCGATCCGATCCTGGGTACGGTCCTCGACGGCGTAGGACCGGACCACCTCGGCACCCACGACCGGTTCGGAGACCGCCGAGAGCAGCACGCCCACCTGATGGCGCACCACGGCGTACGCCGCGGTCAGCTTGCGCTGGAACCAGCGGATGGACAGGAACAGCGGCGCGAACGCGACCCACACGACCGCCGCCAGCTCCCAGCTGTAGACGACCATGATGACGGTCGCCACGAGCATCTGGCCGACGCTGACCACGAACAGCAGGCCCCCGAAGACGAGGAACTGGCTGACCTGGTCGACGTCGCTGGTGACGCGCGAGACCAGAGCGCCGCGCCGCTCGGTGTTCTGGGTGAGCAGCGGCAGGTCGTGCACGTGGCGGAACGCCTTGATCCGGAGGGTGGCGAGTCCGCGCTCGGAGGTGCGGAACAGTCGGCTCGTCATGAAGTACGACGCGAGGCTGGTCACGCCGATCGCGGCTGCGGCCAGGACGCCCATCCACACCACGAACGAGACGTTGGGGCCGTCGGGGTTGTTGATGCCTCGGTCGAGGGTCTGTTGCACGGCGATCGGCACGACCACTTGTCCGCACGAGGCGATCACCGCGAACACAAGGGTGAGCCCGATCCCCTCCTTCAGCTCGGGGCTGACCGCCACGCCACGGCGGATCGTCTCCATCGGGGCGAGGTCATCACCCGTGTCGAGGCGGGTGCCGGCAGTGCGGTCGTCGCGCACGGTGCTCATCGGCGCTCCCCCGCCTCGGTGGCGTCGTCGTGGGCCGCCTGCTCGTAGGCGTTGACGAGCCTCGCGTACGCCGAGCTGCGCCCGATCAGCTCCGCATGGGTGCCACGGTCTGCGATCCGCCCCTCGGCGAGGTGCACCACCTCGTCGGCGAGCGCGATCGTCGCCTTGCGGTAGGCCACCACCGCGACGGTTCCGCCGCTCCGGTCGCCGCGCAGGGTGGCGAGGATCCGGGCCTCGACCTCGGGGTCGACCGCGGAAGTGGCGTCGTCGAGGATCAGGAGCCGCGGCCGGCGCACCAGGGCGCGGGCCAGGGAGATCCGCTGCCGCTGGCCGCCGGAGAGCGAGGTGCCGCGCTCACCGAGGGTCGAGTCGAGGCCGTGGGGCAACGCGGCCACGAAGCCGTCGGCCTCGGCCGCGCGCAGCGCCGCCCAGACGTCCTCGTCGGGGACCTCGGCGCCCAGGGTGACGTTGCCCCGGACGGTGTCGTCGAAGAGGAACGCGGTCTGGCCCACGACCGAGACCGAGTCGGCGAGCGCGCCGCGCGCCAGGTCGCGCAGGTCGACGCCGTCGACCAGGATCCGGCCGGAGTCGGGGTCGACCAGACGCGTGAGCAGCGACGTCAGGGTGCTCTTGCCGGATGCGGTGGCGCCCACGATCGCCACCGTGCGCCCGGGAGCGATGTCGAACGTGACCTCCTCGAGCACAGGCACGTCGGCGTCGTAGGCATATCCGACGCCCTCGACCTCGAGGTGGGCGCCGGTGCCCTTGTCTGCGAGCTCGGCGCTGCCGTACGGCATCGCGCCGGTCGCCTCGATCACCCGCTTGGTGCGGTGGAAGCCCACGACGCTGCGCGGGAACTCGCCGAGCAGCCAGCCGATCGAGCGGATCGGGAAGGACACGATCGTGAGCAGGTAGGCGACGGTGACGACATCTCCTGGGTCGGTCGCACCGCTGAGCACGCGCTGTACGCCGACGGCGAGCACGACGAGCACGCCGAGGTTCGGCAGCGACGCCAGGGTCGGGTCGAAGGCCGCCCGGATCCGGCCGGCCCGGACGTTGACGTCGCGCAGCTCGTGGGCCTTGGCGGTGAACCGGTCGGTCTCCTCACCCTCGCGGCCCAGCGTCTTGACGACGAGCGCCCCGTCGAAGGACTCGTGGGCGATCTCGCTGACCTCGGCACGCAGCCCCTGTGCGCGCGTCATCAGCGGCGAGGACAACTTCTGGTAGAAGAGGTTGGCCACCACGACCGCGGGGAAGACCAGCAGCCCGACGATCGCCATCACGACGTCGGCCACCAGCATCTGCGCGATGGCGATCACCATCATCACGACCGTGCCGACAGCCATCGGCAGCGGCGCGATCGGTCCCCAGGCCGCCTCGACGTCGGAGTAGGCGTTGGAGAGCAGCTGGCCGGTCGGGTGGCGCTGGTGCCACTCCATCGGGAGCCGGAGGTACTGGCGGGTGACGGCTCGCCGGGTGTGGGCCTGCATCCGGTACTGCATGACGCCCGCTCCGAGCCGCCGGGCGACGATCCCGACCGCGCGCAGGAGCGCGACGCCGAAGAACAGGGCCAGCACCGCCCAGAGCATGTCCGCGCCGATCTCGCCGGTGCGGAACGCCGGCACGATCACGTGGTCGGTGGACCAGCCGAGCACCCAGGCGTCGGCGACGGTCATCGCTCCGAACAGGAAGCTGCCGAGCGTCGAGAGAACGAAGATGCCGCGCTCCCGCTTGATCGCGACCCCGAGTACGGCGAAGCCCTCCCGGGTCGTCGACCCGCGGTGCTCGCCCCACTCGTCCGTCACTGCTGCCCCGCGCTCCCCTCGTCCAGCCGTCTCGATCCAGCTCTGCCCCAACCGGGGCGCCCGGTCAGGCTATTCCTCGGTGCCGACATCGCCCAATCAGCTAGGCCCGAACCGGGTGCCCGCGCTCGGCCAGCGCCTGCTTCACGTCCCCGATCCGCAGCGTGCCGAAGTGGAAGACCGTGGCGGCGAGCACGGCGTCGGCACCCGCGTCGACCGCCGGCGCGAAGTGCTCGAGTCGGCCGGCGCCGCCAGAGGCGATGACGGGCACGCTGACCGCACGGCGTACGGCCGCGATCAGCTCGAGGTCGAAGCCTTCGGTGGTGCCGTCGGCGTCCATCGCATTGAGCAGGATCTCGCCCGCGCCGAGCTCCACCGCCCGGGCGGCCCAGGCGACAGCGTCCAGCCCGGCGGACTCGCGGCCGCCGTGGGTCGTGACCTCGAAGCCGGAGTCGGTCCCGGCAGCCCGACGCGCGTCGACCGACAGCACCAGCACCTGGTTGCCGAACCGGTCCGCGATCTCGGCGACCAGATCGGGGCGCTGGATGGCGGCGGTGTTGACCGCGACCTTGTCGGCACCGGCGCGCAGCAGCCGGTCGACGTCCTCGGCGCTGCCGACCCCGCCGCCGACGGTCAACGGGATGAAGACCTCCTCGGCGCACCGCGACACGACCTCGAGGATGGTGGCACGGCCCTCGTGCGAGGCGGAGATGTCGAGGAACGTCAGCTCGTCGGCGCCCTCGGCGTCGTACGCCCGCGCGAACTCCACGGGGTCACCGGCGTCACGCAGCTTCTGGAAGTTGACGCCCTTGACCACCCGGCCGGCGTCGACGTCGAGGCACGGGATGACCCGGACCGCGAGGCTCATGCCGGTCCACCGTCGGGGCGGGTCAGGGACAGGGCGTCCTCGAGCGTGAAGCGGCCCTCGTAGAGGGCGGTGCCGATGATGGCGCCCTCCAGGCCGTCGTCGACCAACCCCGACAGCGCTGCCAGGTCGTCGAGCTCAGTGATGCCGCCGCTCGCGACCACCGGCCGGTCGGTGGCGGCGCACACGTCGCGCAGCAGCTGCACGTTGGGACCCTGGAGCATGCCGTCCTTGTGGACGTCGGTGACCACGTAGCGCGCACACCCCTCGCCGTCGAGCCGCGCCAGGACCTCGTAGAGGTCGCCGCCCTCGCGGGTCCAGCCGCGCGCCGCCAGCGTCCGGCCGCGTACGTCGAGCCCGACCGCCACCCGGTCGCCGTACTCCCTGATCGCGGCGGCGCACCACTCCGGCTGCTCGAGGGCGGCGGTTCCGATGTTGACGCGACGGCAGCCGCTGGCCATCGCGGCCTTCAGCGAGTCGTCGTCGCGGATCCCGCCACTCATCTCCACGTCGATGTCGAGCCGGCCGACGATCTCGGCCTGCAGCTCCCGGTTGTGGCCGCGGCCGAACGCGGCGTCGAGGTCGACGAGGTGGATCCACTCCGCCCCGGCGTCCTGCCACCGCAGGGCCGCCTCGACCGGGTCACCGAACCGCTTCTCCGACCCGGCGACCCCCTGGACGAGCTGCACCGCCTGCCCGCCAGCGATGTCGACGGCGGGCAACAGCTCCAGGTAGTCGCTCACGCGTCGAGGGTAGTGACCGCGTTGAGTCGTGCCTGGTTCGGATCGAGTCGTGGATTGTTCACGGCCCAGACACGACTCGACCGAAACGGGACACGACTCGACCCGAACGGGACACGACTCGACCGGAACGGGACACGACTCAGCGTGGGAGGGAGTCGGCCCAGTTGCGCAGCAGGCGGGCGCCGGCGTCGCCTGACTTCTCGGGGTGGAACTGGGTGGCACACAGCGGTCCGTTCTCGACGGCGGCCACGAACCGGTCGCCACCGTGCTCGGCCCAGGTCACCAGCGGCGCCCTCGTGCGACCGAGCGTCACCAGGTCCCATGTGCGTGCGGCGTAGGAGTGCACGAAGTAGAAGCGCTCGCTCTCGACCCCCGCGAACAGCGAAGAGCCCTCCGGTACCTCGACGGTGTTCCAGCCCATGTGCGGAACGACCGGTGCTTCGAGCCGCGTCACAGAACCCGGCCACTCGCCCGTGCCTTCTGACGTCACTCCGTGCTCCACGCCGTGCTCGAACAGCACCTGCATGCCGACGCAGATGCCGAGCACCGGCCTCCCACCAGCCAGCCGGGTCCCGATCAGCCGGTCGCCCCTGACTGCCCGGAGCCCCGCCATGCACGCGGCGTACGCCCCGACGCCCGGGACGACCAGCCCGTCGGCCTCCAGTGCGGTCTCGGCGTCGGCCGTCAGGGTGACGTCGGCACCGGCCCGCTCGAGGGCGCGTACGGCGGAGCGGAGGTTGCCCGACCCGTAGTCGAGGACGACGACGGAGCTCAGAGCGATCCCTTCGTGGAGGGCACCCCGGTCTCGCGCGGGTCGATCGCGACGGCGTCGCGGAACGCCCGGGCGAACGCCTTGAACTGCGCCTCGACCAGGTGGTGAGGGTCGCGGCCGGCCAGCACCCGGACGTGGAGCGCCAGGTGGGCGTGGAACGCGAGGGTCTCGAAGACGTGGCGCGTCAGGGAGCCGGAGAAGCCCGGACCGGAGTCGCCGCCGATCACGACGTACGCCTGTCCGTCCGGCTCGCCGGTGTGGACGCAGTAGGGCCGGCCCGACACGTCGACCACGGCCTGCACCAGTGCCTCGTCGAGCGGCACGGTGGCGTCGCCGAAGCGGCGGATCCCGGCCTTGTCGCCGAGCGCTTCGCGGATCGCCTGGCCGAGCACGATCGCGGTGTCCTCGACGGTGTGGTGGGCGTCGATGTGGGTGTCGCCGGAGGTGTGGACGACCAGGTCGACCAGCGCGTGCCGCGCGAACGCGGTGAGCATGTGGTCGTAGAACCCGACGCCGGTCGAGACGTCGTGGCGGCCGCTGCCGTCGAGGTCGACCTCGACGTGGACCTTCGACTCCGTGGTCTGCCGGTCCAGGCTCGCGGTGCGGCTCATGGCCCCTCCTTCGTCGACACATTTCCCAGCACGTCGGTGAGTGCCGTTCGAAATGATCGCATCTCCGCGGGGGTACCGACCGACACGCGCAGCCATCCGGACGGTCCGGTCTCCCGGATCAACACCCCGCGGTCCACCAACGCCTGCCACACGGCGTGCCGGTCCACGAACGTCCCGAACAGCACGAAGTTGGCGTCGCTCTCCGCCACGGCGAGGCCCTGCGCCCGGAGCCACTCGACAGTGCGGTCACGCTCCGCCCGCAGATCGTCGACCCGGGCCAGCAGCTCGTCGGCGTGCCCGAGCGCGGCGAGCGCGGCGGCCTGGGTGACGGCGGAGAGGTGGTACGGCAGCCGCACCACCCGGATCGCGTCGCAGATCGCCGGGTCGGCCGCGAGGTAGCCGAGCCGGGCGCCCGCGAGCGCGAACGCCTTGCTCATGGTGCGGGTCACGACCAGGTTCCGGTACGACGGCAGCAGCTCGAGCGCGCTCGGCGTACCGGCCCGGCGGAACTCGCCGTACGCCTCGTCGACGACGACGATCCCGCTGCTCGCGGCCTCGCACAGGGCCGACACCGCCTCGGGTGGCAGGGCGGTCCCGGTCGGGTTGTTCGGGCTCGGCAGCAGCACGACGCTCGGCCGCTGCTCGACCACGAGCGCCCGGGCGTGGTCCAGGTCGAGGGTGAAGTCCTCCTCGCGGTGCCCGACGACCCAGCCGGTGACCGAGTCGCGCGCGTACTCCGGGTACATCGAGTACGTCGGCGCGAAGCTCAGCGCCACCCGACCCGGCCCGCCGAACGCCTGCAGCAGCTGCAGCATCACCTCGTTGGAGCCGTTGGCCGCCCACACCATGTCCGGCGTGATGCCCGACCCGCCCGACCGGTTGAGGTACGCCGCCAGCGCCTCGCGCAGCGCGACGAGCTCGCGGTCTGGGTACCGGTTGAGGGAGGCGGCCGCCTCGCCCACCGCGCGCGCGATGTCGGCGGCGCACTCCGGGCTCGGGCCGTAAGGATTCTCGTTGACGTTGAGCTGCACCGGTGCCTGTTCCCGGGAGAGCTGCGGCGCGCCGTACGGCTCGATCCCCCGCAGCTCCTCACGCAGCGGGGGCCAGGCGCCGGCCGTCATGGGCGGTCGTCCAGCCGGACCGAGACCGCCTGGCCGTGGCCGGGCAGGTCCTCGGCCTCGGCCAGCGTGACCACGTGTTCGGCGACCTCGGCGAGCGCTTCGCGTGTGTACTCAACGACGTGCATCGACCTGAGGAACGCGCGCACGCTCAGTCCCGAGGAGTGGCACGCGCAGCCGCCGGTCGGGAGCACGTGGTTGGACCCGGCGGTGTAGTCGCCCAGGCTGACCGGCGCGAACGGGCCGACGAAGACGGCGCCGGCGTTGCGGACCCGGCCGGCGACCGCTGCGGCGTCGCGGGTGTGGACCTCGAGGTGCTCGGCGGCGTAGGCGTTGACGACGTCGAGCCCCTGCTCCAGGTCGTCGACCAGCACGATGCCCGACTGCGGTCCGCCGAGTGCGGTCGTGATCCGCTCGACGTGGCGGGTCGCGTGCACCTGCTTCTCGAGCTCGACGACCACGTCGTCGGCCAGCCGCTCCGCGTCGGTGACCAGCACGCTCGCAGCGGCCGGGTCGTGCTCGGCCTGGCTGATCAGGTCGGCGGCGACGTACGCCGGGTCGGCGGTGTCGTCGGCCAGGATCGCGATCTCCGTGGTGCCGGCCTCGGAGTCGATCCCGACCACGCCGCGCACCAGCCGCTTCGCCGCGGCGACGTAGACGTTGCCCGGCCCGGTGACGAGGTCGACCGGCCGGCAGGGGCCGGCCCCGTAGGCGAACATGCCGATCGCCTGGGCACCCCCCACGGCGTACACCTCGTCGATGCCGAGCAGTGCGCACGCGGCCAGGATCGTGGGCGCCGGGAGGCCGCCGTGTGACTGCTGTGGTGGGCTGGCGAGCGCGATCGAGCCGACGCCCGCCACCTGCGCGGGGACCACGTTCATCACGACGCTGGAGACGAGGGGCGCGAGCCCGCCGGGCACGTAGAGACCGACCCGACCCATCGGCACCTTGCGGTGGGTCACGACCGCGCCGGCCGCGACCTGGGTGGTGACGTCGTGCTCGAGCTCGGCCTCGCAGGTGGCGCGAAGCCGCCGGATGGACTCCTCGAGCCCGGCGCGGACGGCCGGGTCGAGCCTGTCGAGAGCCGTGCGCAGCGCCGCGGGCGGCACCGCGACGTCGTCGAGGTCCACCCCGTCGAACTGTCGGCCGTACTCCAGCACCGCCTCGACGCCCCGGGTACGGATCGCCTCCAGCACCGGCCGGATCGCGTGACTCGCGGTCTCGACGTCGAGCTCGGCGCGCGGCACGACCGCGCGGTAGTCGACGGGACCGGCGGTCCCGCGGAGGTCGATACGGCGGATCACCCCTCGATTCTAGGGAGGGCTCGTCGCCGCGCCGTCACGCGTGCTCGGACGTGGACCCATCCGTCACTTCACGGATGAAACGGCGGTACGCGTCCCACACCAGGTCGGGAGCGTCGAGCCACGTGAAGTGGCCGGCACCTGGAACGACCTCGAGCCGCGCTCCTTCCGCCGGGAGTGCCGCGACGACCTCTTCGGCCGCGGCCACTGGTGTGACCGGATCGAGCTCGCCTACCACCACGAGCACGGGTGACCGCACCCGGCCGAGCTGGTCGACGAGGTCCAGCGCGCGGATGAGCTCCATGCCACGCACGTTGAGGCCTTCGTTGACCGGGACCTTCGCCCTGAGCTCCTTGTCTGGCAGGTGCGGTCCGAACGCGGCGTACACCCGGTCCCACTCCGGGTCGGGGACGTCCTCCCCCGCGTAGCTCCGTCGCGCGATCTCGGCGACGACGTCCCCGGCGGCGCGGCGGAAGCCCTCGACCATCCGTGCCGCGTCCCACCGCGCGAAGCCGGACTGGACGATGATTCCGGCCGCGTGGCCGGGGTGGCGGGCGCCGTACAGCAGCGCGATCGGGCCGCCCATCGAGTGCCCCAGGACGAACGGCGCCTCGATCCCGACCGCGTCGCAGAACGCCCGTACGTCGTCCGCGCACGCCTCGAGGGTCCAGGTGTCCGTCCCGTTCCAGCTCGAGCGCCCGTGCCCACGCAGGTCCAGGTACACGACCTGGGCATCCTCGGCAAGCACACCGAAGTCGGGCTTCAGGTAGGAGTGGTCGAAGCTGCCGGGGCCGCCGTGCACGAGCACCAAGGTCGGCCGCTGCCGGAGGACCGGGCCGTCAGTCACCAGCCCCGGCCCGTCGACGTCGAACCACAGCCGTGTCCCGTTCACGTCGACCTGCATCGATCCTCCCGACACGGAGTCTATTGTCGGGATCGTGAGCGACGCCCTGCCGATGTTCCCCCTGAACGTCGTGCTGTTCCCCGGCGTGAGCGTCCCGCTGCACGTCTTCGAGGACCGCTACCGGGCGCTGGTCCACCACCTGCTGCGGGTCCCCGACCCCACCGACCGGGTGTTCGGGTCGGTCGCGATCCGGGAGGGCTACGAGGTCGGCGACCACGGGGCGCAGTCGCTGTACCGGGTCGGGTGTCGGGTCCGGATGACCGACGTCGAGTCGCACGCAGACGGCACCTTCGACCTGGTGGCCGTCGGCCTGGACCGGATCGAGCTCGAGCGGCTCGACGCCAGCGGGCCCTTCCCGCTGGGCGACGTCCACGAGCGGCCGGAGACCGGTCCGCCGGTGCCCGCGGAGCTGGTGGAGCGGGCGCGCGCCATGTTCACGGCGTACCGGGTCGCGCTCGCGGAGATCCGCGGCGACCCCTACCCGGCACGGCTGCCGAAGGACCCGACGTACCTGTCCTGGACCCTGGCCGCGCTCGCGCCACTCCCCCTCCCCGACCGGCAGGCGCTGCTCGAGGCGGAGGACCCGTCAGACCGGCTGATCCTCGTCACCGACCTGCTCCACACCGAGCTGCGCGCGATGAACGTGATCCCGTCGCTGCCGGCGACCGAGGTGGCCCGCACCCGCTGGTCCCCGAACTGAGGATGGCCAAGCGGCGCTCCGGGAGGGACGCCGGCGACGGTCGCGCTGGGCGTCGCGGGCTCGACCTCGAAATGGACCCGGCCGACCTGGTCGCGATCACCGAGGCGATCACGGACCGGGTCCGAGCCCAGCCGGGGCGGCGTGCCGCCCCGGCGTCGGGCGAGGAGGTTGAGGGGCCGGGGCAGACCTGAGCGGAGCGAAGGTCGGACCACCGGCCGTCTCGAAACCCGGCCGGGACTGACGGGCTGGACCGACTTAGTCGGTGGTGAGCCGGAAGATGGCGTGCGCGCCCTCGTCCGTGGTCCAGGTACTGAACCCGAGGCCCTGGAGCGGCTCGAGGTTCTCCTCGGCCTCCTTGTCGCCCTCGGCCAGGGAGGTCAGCCAGTCGCCGGCGTCGAAGTTGACGAACACGACAGCGCTGGCCTGTTCGGCCTCCCGCACGACGTTCTGGAAGGCGTCTGTGTCACCGAGGCCGCCGTCCTTCAGCAGCTCGCCGCGGTAGTCGGCGTCGGGACCGATCGCGACCAGGTCGCCGTCGGCGTCGGTGCCGAACGCCTCCGGCGGGCCGCCGAGGGCCCCCACGAGCCGGGACACGACGTCCTGGATCGCTTCGGCATCGCCCCGCACCTTCGCCCCGACCGGGATGTCGCTGCCGTCGGACGAGCTGAACATGGCGTCCAAATCGATGCTGCTGCTGAGGGACAGGGCCGCGGACTCGCCCAGGAGGGTCTCGATGTCGTCGACGGTCATGCCCGTCATCGTCTCGAACTCTGCAGCGAGGTCCTCGGCGGTCATCTCACCGCCCGACATCGCGGCGGCCTGATCGAGCATCCGGTCCATCCAGCCCTCGGGGAACCCGAAGCCGATGGCGACCGCGGTGTCGTCGGGCAGCGTGCTGACGACGTCGTCGCCGCGGTCGGTCGCCAGGTTCGCCATCTGGTCGCTGCCTGCAGCACCTACGGCCTCGAACTCGAGAGCGCCGTCGGCGAAGCGCAGTGTGGCGGCCATGCCTTCGAACTCCTCGAGAGCCCTGGTCATCTCCTCGGGCAGCTCGGGCTCGGGCATCTCGTCCGTCGAGCCGGTCGAGGACATCGCCATCGGAGACATGCCCATCGGGAAGGACTCCATCATCTGGAGCAGGTACTTCCCGGCGTCCGGCGACGCGTACATGCTCATCACGCCCGCCTCACCGAGCTCGCCGTTCCACTTCTGGAACGTCTCGTCGTCGGCCAGCGTGCCGTCGGCGGTGGCGTCGACGACCTGCTCGGCAAGCTTGTCGGTCTCTGCGATCACCGCCCAGTCGCCCTCGATCGCCCAGCCACCGGTGTCGGCGGACTCGCATTCACGCAGCTTCGCGAGGCCGTCCTCGGCCGCTGCGGCGTCCTTCACCTGGAGGACGCCGACCGGGGTCGGCATCTCCTCGCCGAGGTCGACCGCGGCGACCGCGAACCGGTAGCCGAGCCACGGCTTGACGTCGTCGGCGTAGCTGATGCCGTCACACTCGTCCTCCAGCTTCCCGAACAGCTTCTCGAGCAGGTCGTCGTCGGCGTCGAGGCCGTCGAGCTCCTTCTTGATCGCCGGGAACTTCTCGATCATCTGGAACGCCTCGATCTTCTGGCCGCCGCTCGGGTCGAGGTCGACGCTGGCATAGCCGAGCGTCGAGGCCGGCAGCATCTCCGCGGGCTGGGGGCCGCTGGCGAAGAACGACATCGCGGCCCAGACGCCGCCGCCTACGGCGAGCAGGCCGGCGACCGCGCCGCCCGCGATCAGTGCGGTACGACGGCCGCCGCCCGAGCCGTTGTCGCCGGACGGGCCGAGCGGCTCGCCGCCGCCCTGCTCGAGGTACTCGGGACCGCCCGGGTCAGCCGGCGGCGGAGTGGTGGTGGACATGAGGTCTCCCCGTTGAGTTCGTGTTGCTGAGACGGGCACCGGCCCGCGCCGGTTCCGCAGAGGGACCCTACCCAGCGGTTCCCAAGGCTACGCGTGCGACCTGCGTGTCGATGTCAGACCGATATAAATCACAGCGACGCCCAGCAGCGCCCCGGCCGGGAAGGCCCCCAGCGGCCACGTCCCCGACACCTCGAGCGTGCCCGGCAGCTGCGTGTCGTCGGCAGCGGTCCGGGCCAGCACCGCGGGGTCCGCCGGCGCGAGCGCGGAGCCCACCTGCACCATCAGCCAGGCGGCCAGCACGGACCCCACGACCACGGTGGCGAGCGTGATCAGCTCGACCCGGTCGACGAAGAAGGCGCTCGCGGCACCCACCAGCCCACCGCCGAGGACGCCGACCACGACGTACTGGGCGGTGGCGGAGAACAGCTCGCGACTCTGGAAGAACTCGAGGTACCAGCCGTGGTCGCGCACGACGCCGATCGGCGGTGTCCACCAGGCTTCCCACACCACCCCGGCCAGGGCGCCGGCGGCGGCACAGGCGGCCAGCACCACGAGTACGTCGCGCACGACCCACCAGGTCGAGAGGTGGCGGGTCGGGGGGTCGGCGCTGGTCAGCCCTGCAGACACCCGGGCCCCAACAGCTGCTTGAGGTCGGCGAAGAGGGCGGGCGAGGTTGTGACCCGGAGTCCGTCGGCGAGCCGCAGCACCTTCGTGGAGTCGCGCGAGAGCAGCTTGAGCTGCACTTCGGTGACGCCCGGGTGGGTGCCGAGGACCTCCTTGAGCTGGTCGATGACCGGCGCCGTGCATCGCGTCGACGGCAGCGAGACCACGACCGGGCCGCTCGGGCCGTCGGTGAGGTCGGGGACGGTGATCTCCTGGCCGTGCACCTCCGGCTGGTCCTTGCTGCGCGACAGCCGGCCGCGGACGGTGATGATCGCGTCCTCGTTCAGGTAGGTGCTGGCCAGCTGGTAGCTGCTGGGGAACAGCAGCACGTCGATCGCGCCGTCGAGGTCCTCCAGCGTCACCATCGCCCAGGTGTCACCACGCTTGGTGATCTTGCGCTGCACCGACGTCACCAGACCGCTGATCGTGATCGGCGAGCCGTCGGCCCGCTCCTCGTCGAGGATCAGCTGGCCGATGCTGCAGTCGGTGCCGCGGGAGAGCAGGTGCTCGAGGCCGAGCAGCGGGTGGTCGGAGACGTAGAGACCGAGCATCTCCCGCTCGTGGCCAAGCAGCGTCATCTTGTCCCACTCGGCGACGTCGGGGATCGCGACCGAGATGCCGAAGCCACTGCCACCGTCGTCGGCGAGCCCGTCGAACAGCGAGTCCTGGCCGATCGCCTCGTTGCGCTTGATGTCGACGTACTGGTCGACGGCGATCTCGTGGACCTGCACGAGAGCGCGGCGGAAGTGCTTCATGTCGTCGAAGGCACCGGCCTTGATGAGCGACTCGATCATCCGCTTGTTGCAGACCAGGGCAGGTACCTTGCCCATGAAGTCGTTGAAGTCGACGTACCGGCCGTGCTCCTCGCGCGCGGCCACGATCGCCGAGACGACGTTGGCGCCGACGTTGCGGATCGCGGTGAGGCCGAACCGGATGTCGGTGCCGACCGGCGTGAAGGTCGCCTGCGACTCGTTGACGTCGGGCGGCAGCACCTGGATCTTCATCCGGCGGCACTCGTTGAGGTAGATCGCCATCTTGTCCTTGTCGTCCTTGACGGACGTCAGGAGCGCGGCCATGTACTCGGCCTTGTAGTGCGTCTTGAGGTAGGCGGTCCAGTAGGAGATCAGCCCGTAGGCCGCGGTGTGCGCCTTGTTGAACGCGTAGTCGGAGAACGGGACCAGCACGTCCCAGAGCGCCTTGACCGCGCGTTCGGAGTACCCGTTGCTGCGCATGCCCTCGGAGAAGGGGACGTACTCGGCGTCGAGGATCTCCTTCTTCTTCTTGCCCATCGCCTTGCGCAGCAGGTCGGCCTGGCCGAGCGTGTAGCCGGCTAGCTTCTGGGCGATGGCGAGGATCTGCTCCTGGTAGACGATCAGGCCGTACGTCGGCTCCAGGATCTCGGCCAGCGGCTCGGCCAGCTCGTGGTGGATCGGCGTGATGTCCTGCTTGCCGTTCTTGCGTAGGGCGTAGTTGGTGTGGCTGTCGGCGCCCATCGGCCCCGGGCGGTAGAGGGCCAGCACGGCCGAGATGTCCGCGAAGCTGTCGGGTCGCATCAGCCGGAGCAGGCTGCGCATCGGACCACCGTCGAGCTGGAAGATGCCAAGGGTGTTGCCGGTGCCGAGCAGCTTGTAGGAGTCGACGTCGTCCAGCGGGAGGTCCTCGAGGACCAGCGTCTCTCCCCGGTTGATCTCGATGTTGTGGAGCGCGTCGTCGAGGACGGTGAGGTTCCGCAGCCCCAGGAAGTCCATCTTGATCAGGCCGAGCCGCTCGCAGGTCGGGTAGTCGAACTGGGTGATGACGGCGCCGTCCTGGGGGCGCTTCATCAGCGGGATGACGTCGATGAGCGGGGCGCGGGACATGATCACGCCGGCCGCGTGCACGCCCCACTGACGCTTGAGCCCCTCGATGCCGATCGCGGTGTCGACGACCGTCTTGACGTCGTTGTCGGAGTCGTAGAGGCTGCGGAACTCGCCGGCGTCGCCGTACCTGCTGTGGCTGGGGTCGAAGATGCCGGCGAGCGGGACGTCCTTGCCCATCACGCTCGGGGGCATCGCCTTGGTGATCCGGTCGCCCATCGCGAACGGGTAGCCCAGGATCCGCGAGGAGTCCTTGACTGCCTGCTTGGCCTTGATGGTGCCGTAGGTGACGATCATCGACACCCGGTCCTCGCCGTACTTGTCCGAGACGTAGCGGATCACCTCGCTGCGCCGGCGCTCGTCGAAGTCGATGTCGAAGTCGGGCATCGAGACCCGCTCGGGGTTGAGGAACCGCTCGAACAGCAGTCCGTGCACCAGTGGATCGAGGTCGGTGATCCGCAACGCGTAGGCCACGATCGAGCCCGCACCGGACCCGCGGCCGGGGCCGACGCGGATGCCGTTCTCCTTGGCCCAGTTGATGAAGTCGGCCACGACGAGGAAGTAGCCGGGGAAGCCCATCTCGAGGATGACGCCCATCTCGAAGTCGGCGCGCTCGCGCACCTCGGCCGTGACGCCACCCGGGTAGCGCACGGCCAGCCCGCGGTCGACCTCCTTGAGAAGCCAGGTCTCCTCGGTCTCACCCTCCGGCACCGGGAACACTGGCATGTAGGTGCCGTTGCCCTCCGTGAACTGGACGTCGCACCGCTCGGCGATCAGCAGCGTGTTGTCGCACGCCTCGGGCAGGTCGCGCCACAGGTCGCGCATCTCGGCGGCGGACTTGATGTAGTAGCCGTCGCCGTCGAACTTGAAGCGCTTCGGGTCGCTCATGACGCTGCCCGAGGAGACGCACAGCAGGTGCTCCTGCGAGGGCGCGTCCTCGCGCAGCACGTAGTGGGAGTCGTTGGTCGCGATCGGAGGGATCCCGAGGTCGCGGCTGAGCTTGAGCAGGTCGTCGCGGACCCGGCGCTCGATGGTGAGGCCGTGGTCCATCAGCTCGAGGAAGTAGTTGTCCCTGCCGAGGATGTCCTGGAAGTCGGCCGCCGCCTGCCGGGCCTTGCCGTAGTCGCCGATCCGGAGCCAGGTCTGCACCTCGCCGGACGGGCAGCCGGTGGTCGCGATCAGCCCCTCGGCGTACTCACCGAGGAGCTCGCGGTCGGCGCGCGGCTGGTAGAAGAAGCCCTCCATGCTGGCCCTGCTGCTGAGGCGGAACAGGTTGTGCATGCCGGCGGTGCTCTCGGCGAGCAGCGTCATGTGGGTGTAGGAGCCCGAGCCGGAGACGTCGTCGTCGCCGCCGTCGTTCCACCGCACCCGCTTCTTCTCGTAGCGCGAGGTGTTGGGCGTGAAGTAGGCCTCCATGCCGATGATCGGCTTCACGCCGTGCTGGCGCGCCTTGGACCAGAAGTCGTAGGCGCCGAACACGTTGCCGTGGTCGGTCATCGCGATGGCGTCCATGCCCAGCTCGGCGGTGCGCGCGAAGAGGTCGTCGAGCCGGGCGGCACCGTCGAGCATGGAGTACTCGGTGTGCACATGGAGATGTGCGAAGGAGTCTGACGCCATGGATGGTGTGGGGCTCCCCTCAGGGGTCGAACGGACGCGGCCTCGCAGTGGTGCTGGGGAAGGATTGCAGCCTACGGCAGCCGCATGGGAGTTTGGCGGGTGGGAGACGGCGTGGCGCCGTACCCATGAGGGAGGCTGAAATGAGCGGCAGAGTTGTGCACTTCGAGATCCCGTTCGACGACGGCGACCGCGCCCGCGCGTTCTACGGCGACGCCTTCGGCTGGCAGCTGATGCCGGTGCCGGAGATGGACTACACCATCGTGATGACCGGACCCACCGACGAGCAGGCCGGGCCCACCGAGCCGGGCTTCATCAACGGCGGACTCTTCGAGCGCAGCGCCCAGTTTCCCGGCAAGGCACCCAACCTAGTGATCGACGTCGACAGCATCGACGACACGCTGAAGAAGGTCACCTCGGCGGGCGGTCAAGTCGTGACCGAGCGGATGGCGGTCGGCGACATGGGCTTCACCGGCTACTTCACCGACACCGAGGGCAACCTGATCGGGCTCTGGGAGACCCCGAAGGCGTGACGAGGCGGCTCCGCCCTCGTGTCACGCCTTGACGGTCGCCGACGCGTGGTGGATCAGGTCCAGCCGGTGGACCGGATCCACTACAGGTTCGGACGGCGCGGGACCGGCGGGCAGGCGGCGGCCAGCACCTCATCCTCGGGCGTCAGGGTGCCGCGTCGAGGCTCTCGGTGATGATCGCGTGCACGATCCGAGCGATCCGGTCTTCGCCGAGCTCGGGGACTCGCGCGGCGAGCCGCGCGACGATCTCGCGCTCCCGGCCGGGGTCACGGGAGCGGTCGTCCTTGAGGTCCTGCACCGCCCGGGTGAGGGCGACGCGGCGGGCCAGCAGGTCGCCGAACTGGTCGTCGACGTCGTCGATCAGCCGGCGCAGGAACGTCAGCGGGTCCGCGCCGGGCCACGCCATCCGTACGTCGGGCGCGCTTTCCTCGTTGCCCGACCCGTCGGTGGCCTCGAGCTCGATGAAGCCGTGCCGGCGATAGAAGCGGCGGGCGCCCTGGTTGGACTCGAAGACCCAGAGGCACAGGCCCTCCGGCCGCTGCGTCTTGGCAAGGTCGAGCAGCACGGCACCGATCCCCTGTCCGGTCTCCCCCGGCGCGAGGAACAGGTCGTCCACCCATTCGCGCGTGAGGACCAGATACCCCACCGGGCGCGAGTCTCGCTCGGCCAGCCACCCCTCGCTGGCGCCCTCGAGTCGTGACCGCATCCACCTGACCGCGGTCGCGCGGTCGTGCACCAGGTCGGGCATGCTGCCGATGTTGGCCAGGCGCGAGCCGACGTGCAGGTCGGCCAGGGTCTGGGCGTCGTCAGCTGTCGCCGGCCGAACGACCAGGTCAGTGCTCATCACGGATCACGTCGAGGGCGCGCTGGAGGTCGTCAGGGTAGGTCGACTCGTACTCGACGTACTCGCGGGAGTCCGGGTGCTCGAATCCCAGTCGGACGGCGTGCAGCCACTGACGTGTCAGGCCGAGCCGTTTCGCGAGCACCGGGTCCGCCCCGTAGGTCAGGTCACCGACGCACGGGTGCTTCAGGGCCTGCATGTGCACGCGGATCTGGTGGGTTCGCCCGGTCTCGAGCGTCACCTCGAGCAGGCTGGCGAACCGGTGGGCCTCGAGCGTCTCGTAGTGCGTGATGCTGTGGCGCCCGTCGGCCATCACGCCGAAGCGGTGGTCGTGGCGCGGGTGCCGGCCGATCGGGGCGTCGATCGTGCCCTCGAGCGGGTCGGGGTGGCCCTGCACGAGGGCGTGGTAGGTCTTGGCGACCGCCCGACGGCGGAAGGCGTTCTTCAGGAACGAGTATGCGTGCTCGGACTTGCAGATCACCATCACGCCCGAGGTGCCGACGTCGAGGCGTTGCACGATCCCCTGCCGTTCGGACGCTCCGCCGGTGGCGATCCGGAAGCCGGCGCCCGCCAGGTGACCGACCACCGTCGGCCCACGCCAACCCGGCGACGGGTGGACAGCGACGCCGACCGGCTTGTCGATCACGACGATCGAGTCGTCGTCGTGGACGATCTTGATCCCCTCGACGATCTCGGGGACGACCTCGAGCGGATCGGCCTGGACCGGGATGCTCACCTCGAGCACCGCGCCGTGCTCGACCCGGTGGCTCTTCGGGACCGTCTCGCCGTCGACGTGCACCTGCCCGGTCGCGATCAGGTCCGCAGCGCGCGTGCGTGAGAGACCGAACAGCCGGGCCAGCGCGGCGTCCACACGCTCGCCGTCCAGCCCCTCCGGGATCGACAGCGTCCGGTGGTCGGCCTGCGTCACCGGTGGTCCTTGGCCCGGGCGCCGTCGATCGTGATGCCACGGAAGGTCTGCAACACGATCAGCCCGGCCGCGGCGTTGATGCAGATGTCGGCCACGTTGAACACCGGGAAGTTCGGGACCATGAACAGGTCGACCACATGGCCGTGCAGCGGCTCGGGCTCACGGAGGAGCCGGTCGGTCAGGTTGCCGACCACACCGCCGAGCAGCAGCCCGAGCCCGACGGCCCACCCTGCGTTCCCCAGCTTGCGTGCGAACCACAGCACCACGCAGGTGGCGGCGATCGCCACCAGGCTCAGGTACAAGGTGAAGTCGGTCCCGGTGCTGAAGGCCGCGCCAGGGTTGCGGGTCAGGTGCAGAACGAACCAGTCGCCGAGCACCGACACGTCGCCGTCGGTCAGCCGAGTGACCGCGAGCTGCTTGCTGACGACGTCGACGGCGTACGCCGTGAGCGCGACCGCGGCGAACAACCAGCGGTACCGCGTCGAGGTGGTGCGAGCGGGGCTGGTGTCGTGGGCGTCGTCGCTCAGCGACGTTCCTCGCGCTGCTTGCATGTCATGCAGAGTGTCGCACGCGGGAATGCCATCACCCGCATCTTGCCGATCGGGTTCCCGCACGACTCGCAGATGCCGTAGCTGCCGTCGGCGATCCGAGCCAGAGCACGGTCGATCTGGGCGAGCTTCTCCCGCTCGTTGTTCGCGACCATGAGCTCGTGGTCGCGCTCGAAGCTGGTGGCACCCATGTCGGCCTGGTCCTGGCCGGCACCGTCACCGGCGTCGCGCATCAGCCCCGCGAGCTCCTCCTCCTGCGCAGCCAAGGTGGCGGCAACCTTGTCGCGGATCTCCGTGAGCTCGGAGCGAACCTCCTTGATCTCGGTCTTGGTCCAGGCGGTCTCCCCCTCCTTCACCACCAGCGGACTGACCCGCTTGGTGGCCTTCTTCGCGGGAGCCTTCTTCGCGGGAGCCTTCTTTGTGGCCGTCTTCTTCGGGGCCGCCTTCTTGGCCGCCGTCTTCTTCACAGGTGCCGTCTTCTTCGCGGCCGCCTTCTTGGCCGGCGCGGCCTTGGCCGTGGCGGTCTTCTTCGCCGGCGCCGCCTTCTTGGCCGCGGTCTTCTTGGCGGGAGACTTCTCGGCCGCGGTCTTCTTGGCCGGTGCCTTCTTCGCCGCGGCCTTCTTCGGGGCAGCCTTCTTGGCGTTCGCCTTCTTTGCGGGGGCGGCCTTCTTCGCCGCGGCCTGCTTCGCCGCGGCCTGCTTCGCCGGGGACTTCTTGGCGGCCTTCTTCGCGGCCGGAGCCGCGGCCTGGTCGGCAGGCTTACGGCGGATCGCCGTGCGCGCCGCCGTCACCGCCGATTTGGCGAGCGACTTCCGTGTGCTGCGAGCCATGAGCAGGGGCCTCCTCGTCCCGGAACGACACGTGGTGACCACCAGTTGTCAGCATCGCGTCGGCGGAAGGGTAGCCCGCCGTCTGGGGCGCTTCAAGCGGCGCGCGCAGGCGTGGACGGACCGGTTCCCGACTGGTCGGGCAAGACGACCGGGCCCGGTTCACCCCGTGGGGTGAACCGGGCCCGTGGACAGGTCTTGCCGGTGAGTCGGGAGACTCAGCCCTCCTCGTCGCCGAGGATCGAGCGGAGCCGCTTCGGGGCGGGGTTCTGGGAACCGCCCGGGCCCGCGTCGCTCGGCGACTCGAGCGACTCGAGCTGCTGGGTGAAGTAGGACTTGAGCCGGGCGCGGTACTCGCGCTCGAACGAGCGGAGGTTCTCCACCTCGCCGTTGAGCTTGTCGCGCTCCTGCTCGAGCTCACCGAACATCTGCTGGCGACGCTCGGCGGTCTCGCTGTCGAGCATCTCTGCCCGGCGCCGCGCATCTGCCTCGAGCCGGTCGGCTTTGCCCTTGGACTCGGCGTCCATCCGCTCGGCCTTGGTGCGCGCCTCGCCGACGATCCGGTCGGCCTCGTTCTTGGCTTCGTCGACGAGCTCGTCGGCGTTGCGGGTGGCGATCTCCAGCAGCCTCGCGGCGGCACTGGATGCCTCCGGCACGGTCTCGACCTTCAGCGTCTCGGCCGGCGCGGCCGCGGCGAACGGCTGTGCGACCGGCTCGGGCTCCGGGGTCGGCTCGGGCTCGGGCTCCGGCTCGGGCTCGGGCTCCGGCTCGGCCTGCTGCACGGGGGCCGGCGGCTCGAAGGCGACGGTGCCGCCGGCCTGGGCCGTCGACAACTTCGAGCGCAGGTCGTCGTTCTCCTTGGTGAGGCGTCCGAGCTCGGCCTCGACCTCGTCGAGGAACTGGTCCACCTCCCCCATGTCGTAACCCTCACGGAGGCGGACGGGAGTGAAGCGCTTGTTACTCACGTCCTCTGGCGTCAACGGCATGACCTCACCCATTCATCATCGAAAGTGCGGAAGATCTGTCTCGGGAACAATAGCGCCTGCGCCGACTGCGGTCAGCGATGCGGTGGGACTGGGCGACACGGGAACCGCGCGGCTCATCACAGACCGAAGACCCGGTCCACGACGTTGAGCATCAGGTACGCCCCCACGATCACGATGAAGAAGCTGAGGTCCAGCGCGATCGACCCCAGCCGCAGCGGCGGGATCACCCGTCGCAGCGCGAGGATCGGTGGGTCGGTGGCCGAGTAGACACCCTCGAGCACCACGAGCAGCGGACCCCGCGGGGTCCAGGACCGGGCGAACACCTGCACCCAGCCCACGACGAACCGCACCCACAGCAGTGCGATGAAGATCCAGAGGAACGCGAAGAGCGTCAGGCCGACGAGTTGCACCGACCCTCAGCTCTGGTTGAAGAATCCGCCCTCGGCAAGCCGCTGCTTGTCCTCAGCAGCGACGGTCACGTTGGGCGGCGAGAGCAGGAACACCTTGTTGGTCACGCGCTCGATGCTGCCACGCGTGGCAAACACAAGCCCAGCCGCGAAGTCGACGAGCCGCTTGGCGTCGTTGTCGTCCATCTCCGAGAGGTTCATGATCACTGGCGTGCCCTCGCGGAAGTTCTCCCCGACGGTGCGGGCCTCGTTGTAGGTCCGCGGGTGCAACGTCGTGATCCGCGAGAGCTCCGCGACGACCCCGGTCGGGCCGGACGACGGGCGCCGGCGCTCAGCGAGGTCGGCCACGGGCGCAGGGCGCGACTCGCGGGCGGGGCTACGGCCGGAGACTGCCGGGGTGTCGGCGGTGTCGTAGTCGCTGTCGTACTCGTCGTACCGGCCGGTGTCCTCGAGCAGGCCGAGGTACTCGCCGATCTTGCGCATCGCGCCGCTCATGACGTCGTATTCCTCCGGGTTCCCGGCGCCCGGCAGGGCGCTGTTGGTGTGTGTGACATTACTTGTCCTGCGGCCTCGGACCGAGGATTGCGGAGCCGACGCGTACGTGTGTCGCGCCAGCCCGGACGGCGTGCTCGAGGTCACCGGACATGCCCGCCGAGAGTGTCGTGGCGCCGGGATGGTCGGCGAGGAAGGCCCCGCGGATCTCGGCGAGCCGGGCGAACGCCGCAGCCGGGTCGTCTGCCGGGTGCGCGACGGCCATCAGCCCGCACAGCCGGAGCGCACCGTGCTCGGCCACCCGCGCTGCGAGGTCTGAGAGGTCGGCTGGTTCCGCGCCCGACCGGCCGGCGGCACCGGGTGGGTCGAGGCTCACCTGCAGCAGCACGTCGAGCCCGTGGCCGCGGTCGTGGGCACCACGCTGCAGCCCGCTCAGGAGCTTGGCCCGGTCGACCGACTCGACCACGTCGGCGTACGACGCCACGGCGGCCGCCTTGTTGCTCTGCAGTCCGCCGATGAAGTGCCACCGCACGGCGACGTCGACGCACTCGGCGACCTTGGCGACGGCTTCCTGGTGGCGGTTCTCGCCGACGTCGGTGACGCCCAGGTCGGCGAGGAGCCGGACGTCGCTCGGTGGGAAGAACTTGGTGACCACGACCAGGGTGACCTGGTCTGGTTCACGGTCGACGTCGCGGCAGGCAGTCTCGATCCGCGCGCGCACGCGCGCGAGGCCGGCGGCGACGTCGTCCGTGCGGCTCACTGCTGCCTCCACACCACGCCTGCGAACCGGGTCGCCGCCGCGCCGTCGCGGCGATACGACGGCCACGCCTCGTCCTCGCGCGTGCATCGGTCGAGGGCTCGCACGTCGGTGACCCCCACGCTGTCGAGCTGCGCCCGTACCCCGGCACCGAGGTCGAGGGCGGGGGTCCCCCAGCTCGTGGTGGAACGGGCCGTCGGCACCAGGGCCGCGACCTCGTCGCGCATCTCCTCGGGCACCTCGTAGCAGGCGCCGCACACGTGCGGGCCGACGAACGCGACCAGGCCGGTGCTGTCGAGCTCGCGCATCCGGCCGACCGCGGCAGGGACGACGCCGGCCGCCAGACCGGGACGCCCGCAGTGGACGGCGCCCACGAGGCCGTCGTCACCGACCAGCAGCACTGGGACGCAGTCCGCGGCGCGCGCCAGCAGCGCGAGCCCCGCCCGCTCGGTGACCAGGGCGTCGGCACGTGGCCGCTCGCCGCCCGACGACGGAGCGTCGATGACGGCGACCTCGGCACCGTGCACCTGGCGCATCAGGGCCGGCCGGGCGCCAGTGACCTCGGCCAGCTCGGCGAGTGAAGCAGCGCGAACCGACGGCTCGGCGTGGTCGCCCACGTCGAGCCGGCGCTCGGTGAACCCGATCGACACCGTGCCGACCGAGGTCGACACGGTGTCGCGGAAGAGGAACGTCACTTCAAGAAGTCTGGGACGTCCAGGTCGTCGTCGTCGAACTGGACCTGCCGCGGCTGCGGCTTGGCGGGAGCCGGCTGGCTGCTCGAGGACTCGCGCGCGGGCCGTTGCGACGTCGACGGAGCCGGCGACTGGGCGGGTTGGGGCGGGCTGCTCGAGGACCGGCTGGTGGCCAGCGCCTCGGCCGCGGCTCGGGTCTCGGCTTGCGACTGCTGCGCCTGCGAGCGGAGGACCGTGCCCTCGTGGCGACGCTTGGGCATCCCGCCGTCGAAGCCGGCGGCGATCACGGTGACGCGCACCTCGTCGCCGAGAGCGTCGTCGATGGTGGCTCCGAAGATGATGTTGGCCTCGTTGTGGGCGGACTCGGACACGAGGGCGGCGGCCTCGTTGATCTCGAAGAGGCCCAGGTCGGACCCACCCGCTATGGACAGCAGCACGCCGTGGGCACCCTCGATGCTCGCCTCCAGCAGCGGCGAGGAGACGGCCATCTCGGCGGCGGCCACGGCGCGATCCTCGCCGCGGGCCGAGCCGATGCCCATCAGGGCCGAGCCGGCGTTGGCCATGACCGACTTCACGTCGGCGAAGTCGAGGTTGATCAGACCCGGGGTCGTGATCAGGTCGGTGATGCCGGAGACACCCTGCAGCAGCACCTGGTCGGCCTGCTTGAACGCGTCGAGCACCGAGACGTTGCGGTCGCTGATCGACAGCAGCCGGTCGTTCGGGATCACGATGAGGGTGTCGACCTCCTCACGCAGCTGCGAGATGCCCTCCTCGGCGGCGTTGGCGCGACGACGCCCCTCGAACGCGAAGGGCCGGGTCACCACGCCGATCGTCAGCGCGCCCAGCGAGCGGGCGATCCGTGCCACGACCGGCGCGCCGCCGGTGCCGGTGCCGCCGCCCTCGCCGGCGGTGACGAACACCATGTCGGCGCCCTTGATGACCTCTTCGATCTCGTCGGAGTGGTCCTCGGCCGCCTGCGTCCCGACATCGGGGTTGGCGCCGGCACCGAGACCGCGGGTCAGCTCCCGGCCGATGTCCAGCTTGACGTCGGCGTCGCTCATCAGGAGCGCCTGCGCGTCGGTGTTGATCGCGATGAACTCAACGCCCCTGAGCCCGACCTCGATCATCCGGTTGACGGCGTTGACACCGCCACCGCCGATGCCCACGACCTTGATGATCGCCAGGTAGTTCTGTGCTGCCGCCATGGCGCTTTCGCCTCTCGCTTCTCGCTGGTGGGTGTGCTGAAAACCGTAACCCTGAGCCTGAGGGTTATAGTTATGTCAACCTCGTCCTGGTCAGAGAACGTAGGCCGACCTGGCTCCGGAACGTGGCAGACACGCCGGTGTCCTGGTTGATTCCGTCGGATTCCCAGCCGTGTTCAGGGACGGACGGTGGCCTGGCCGGGAACGGTGACGTCGTAGGTCTGGCCGGGCCGCGACAGCAGCGGAACCAGCACCTCGGCCTTGAGCTCGGACTCGTCCGCGCTCCCCCACACCACGGTCCGCTCGTCGCGCAGCACGAAGGAGATCTGGTCGACCGTCGCGACCTCGACGTGGTCGACCTTCCTCGCCAGGTCCGGCGGCAGCGCGTCCACCACGGCCGCGGCCTCCCGCAGCGCGTCGCTGCGCGCGTCGACGGACGTCTCCACGCGCGGCAGGCCGTCGGGAGCACGCCGGAAGCGGTCGAAGACGACACCCTCGGAGTCGAGGCCCCGCAGCTCGTCGCCGATCTCGACGACCGCGATCGCCACCCGCTCCTCGATCTCGATCCGGATCGTGTCCGGCCAGCGCCGGGTCACCTCGGCATCGCGCACCTCGGCCACGGACTCGATCCGGTTCTCGATCCCGCCGAGGTCGAGCCGGGCGAGCGGTTCGCCCTCGAGGTCACCGGCGGCGGCGCGCACCGCGTCGGCCGACAGCTGCTCCGCGCCGGTCACCTGCACCTGCTTGACCGCGAGCGCCTGCGAGAAGACCACCAGCCAGATGCCGCCGATGACGACCACCACCAGCAGGACGGCCGCGAGGACGTACTTCCACGTCAGCCAGCGCCGTCGCCACTGGCGCCGGGCGAAAGCCCGCCGGCTTCGCTGGTCGGCCAGCGCGGGGCCGGACCGCTCCCCCGTGCGCTCAGCCATCGGCGCCCTCCGCCAGGAGAGCGAGCACGGCCGGGGCCAGGTCGGTCACGTCACCGGCCCCGAGGGTGAGCACCAGGTCGCCGGGCCGGGCGCGCGACACCAGGGCAGCGGGTACGTCGGCGAGCGCCGGCACGAACACGACCCGATCGGCGGGCAGCGGGACCGCGTCGGCCACGAGCGCCCCGGTCACCACGGCGTCGGCGTCCTCGCGGGCGAGGTAGACGTCGGTGACGACGACCTCGTCCGCGGCGCCGAGTGCCTCGCCCATCCGGGCGCCGTACGCCCGGGTGCGCGACACCAGGTGCGGCTGGAACGCGACGACCACGCGGCCGTCTCCCGCGACGCCCCGGGCCGCGGCCAGGTCGGCCGCGATCTCCTGCGGCATGTGGGCATAGGAGTCGAAGACGCGCACTCCCCCGACCTCGCCCTTGGGCTCCATCCGGCGGCCGCTGCCGGTGAAGGCGCCCAGGCCACGAACCAGCCCGTCTGCGTCGAAGCCCAGCCGGTTGCCGAGCGCGAACGCCGCCAGCGCGTCGAGCACGTAGTGGCGGCCGGGGATCTGGAGCGCCACGTCGGTCAGCGCAGAGCCGGCGTGCTCGATGGTGAAGGTGGAGCTGGTGCCTTCGAAGTGCAGGTGGGTGGCGCGGTAGTCGACACCCTCCTTTGTGCCGACGGTCACCACGTCGAGGCCGCGGTCGCGTGCCGGACCCGCGAGCGCCGCGGCGCCCTCGTCGTCGGCGCACAGCACGAGCAGCCCGCCGCGCTCGATCCGGTCGAGGAACCGGAGGAACGCGGCGCGGTAGGCCTCCACGGTCCCCCACTGGTCGAGGTGGTCGGCCTCGACATTGGTGACGATGGCAGCCCTCGGCGAGTAGACGAGGAAGGCGCCGTCGGACTCGTCGGCCTCGGCCACGAACCAGCGGGACTTGCCCGCGTCCGCATTGTGTCCGGTCGCGCGCAGCACCCCACCGACGGCGTACGTCGGATCGGCGCCCGCCTCCAGCAGCGCCACAGTCAGAAGCGCGGTGGTGGTGGTCTTTCCGTGGGTGCCGGCGACGGCGAGCACGTCGTGGTCGGTCATCACCGACGCGAGCCCGGCCGACCGTGGCAGCAGCCGGAGCCCGCGGGCCTGGCCCTCGACGACCTCCGGGTTGTCCTCACGGGCGGCCGTCGTGACCACCAGGGTGTCGGCATCGCCGACGTTCGCGGCGGCGTAGCCGATGGTGATCGGGACCCCGAGCTCGCGCAGCCCGGCCAGGAACGGCGTCTCGTTGTTGTCGCTCCCGGTCACCGGCAGACCGAGCCGCGCCATGATCCGGGCGATCCCGGAGAGTGCGGCGCCGCCGATGCCGACGAAGTGGACCCGCCCGAGGTCGCGGGCGGGGAGCAGCTCGTCGGGGACGGGGATCCTCACCGCGCCTGCCCGGCGGTCTCGAGCACGATCCGCGCGAGCTGCTCGTCAGCGTCGCGCGGGATGAGGGCGGCGGCCGCAGCGCCCATGGTCGCGAGCCGCTCGGCGTCGGCGGCGAGCGCCGGCACGGTCGCGGCCACCCACTCCGGGGTGAGGGCGGCGTCCGCGACGAGCAGGCCGCCGCCGGCTTCGACGACCGGGCGCGCGTTGTGCTCCTGCTCGCCGTTGCCGATCGGGAGGGGCACGAAGACAGCTGGCAGACCGACCGCAGCGGCCTCGGTGACGCTGGACGCCCCGGCCCGGCACACGACGAGGTCGGCGGCGGCGTAGGCGAGGTCCATCCGGTCGACGAACGGCACGGTGAGGTAGGGGACGTCGGTTTGCTCAGGGCTCGCCTCGCCCTGGGGGCCGACCACGTGCAGCACCTGGACCCCCGCCTCCGCGAGCGCCCGGGCGGCGCCGGCCACCGACTGGTTGAGCCGCCTTGCGCCCTGCGACCCGCCGGTGACCAGCAGCGTCGGGCGGTCGGGGTCGAGGCCGAACGAAGCCCTCGCCTCCGCGCGGAGGGCCGACCGGTCGAGGGTCGAGATCATCCGACGGATCGGCAGCCCGACGTACTCGGCACCGCGCAGCGGTGTGTCCGGGAAGCTCACGGCGACCCGCCGGGCGATCCTGGCACCGGCCTTGTTGGCGAGGCCGGGCAGCGCGTTCTGCTCGTGGACCACGACCGGCAACGACCGGCGTCGGGCGGCGAGGTACGCCGGCATCGAGACGTAGCCGCCGTAGCCCACCACCACGTCGGGCTTGACCCGGTCGAGCACGTCGTATGTCGCCCTGACCGCGCCGCGCAGCCGCGCCGGGACCCGGAGCAGGTCGGCGCCGGGCTTGCGCGGTAGCGGCACCGGGGGAATCAGCTCCAGCGGGTAGCCGGCCTCGGGAACGACCCGGTTCTCCAGGCCGCGGGGCGTCCCGAGGCAGGTGATCTCGGCCTCGGGATCGAGACGACGCAGGGCGTCGGCGGTGGCGATGAGGGGCGAAGTGTGGCCGGCGGTGCCGCCGCCGGCGAGGAGGACGCGCATATCGGGAGCCAGCCTAGAGATCGCGGCCGCGGGTGCGTCCGGCGGTCAGCCCCGCCGACCGCTGCCGTCGCCGCTGGGCCAGCGCGCGGGCGGCCTCGGGCTCGCGACGGGCGAAGCCGATGAGCAGGCCGAGCGCCACGAGGGTCGGCAGCAACGCCGACCCACCGTAGGAGATCAGCGGCAGCGGGATGCCGATGACCGGCAGGAGCGCGAGCACCATCCCGACGTTCACCATCATCTGGCCGAGCAGCCAGGCGACGATGCCGAAGGACATGTAGCGCACGAACGGGTCGTCGGTCTGCGACGCGACCTTGATCGCGGCGTACGCGATGGTCAGGAACAGCGCGATCACGAGCATCGTCCCGACCAGGCCGAGCTCCTCGCCGAGAACGGCGAAGATGAAGTCGGTGTGTGCCTCGGGCAGGTCGCCCCACTTCTGCTGACTCGCGCCGATGCCCTCGCCGAACACCCCGCCCGACGACAGTGCGAAGAGTCCGTGGGCCGGCTGCCAGCCGGCGTCATGGTAGTCCTTGAACGGATCGACGAAGTTGGTGAGGCGCTCGCGGCGCTCGGAACTGGTCGTGGCGAGCCAGACCGCCGCGACGCCGACCACCGACAGCGCCAGAGTGAAGATGCGTGCGGGGGCGCCGACCACCCAGAGGAACGCCATCAGGATCGCGACCAGCACCAGCGCCGTGCCGAGGTCGCGGCCCACGATCACCAGCAGCGTGATGCCGAGAAGCACCGGCACGACCGGCACCATCACCTGGTGGATGCTGCCGAGCCGACGGTCCTTCTGCGCGTAGACGTGAGCCGCCCACAGCACGATCGCCAGCTTGGCGATCTCCGAGGGCTGGATCTGGACCGGGCCGAACGCCAGCCAGTTCTTGTTGCCGTTGACGACCACGCCCATCTTGGCCGTCAACGCGAGCAGCACCACCGAGACCAGGATCGCGAGCCACGAGATCTGGCGGATCGCCTGGTACGGCAGCCGCGACGCGATCCACGCGCACGGGATACCGATCGCGACCCACAGCAGCTGCCTCTTCACGATCGCGTAGGAGTCGCCGTCGTGGACCTCGTAGGAGTACACGCTCGAGGCCGACAGCACCATGATCAGGCCGATGGTGAGGAGCAGCGCGGTCGCGCCGAGCAACAGGTAGTACGACGTGAGCGGCCGGTCGAGCGCGTGGCGGGCCGCCCCGAACCAACCGGGGCGGCGCGAGCGCTTCGGGGAGTCGGCGGCGGAACCGAGGCCCGGGTCTGCGGTGGTCGTCACGGCGGTGGTGGCCTCCCCTCCGTCGGTCCGGTCCGGCTAGCCCTGTGCTGCCCTGCGTCTCACCTCGGCGGCGAACGCGTCGCCGCGCTCTCCGTAGTTCGCGAACATGTCCATGGACGCGCAGCCCGGCGCCAGCAGCACCGTGTCACCAGGCCGTGCCAGGTCGGCGGCGGCCGCGACGACCCGCGTCATGGGGTCATGCTCGGAATCAGTCTCTCCGCCCCCCACATCGATCACGGGCACATCGGGCGCGTGTCGCGAAAGGGCCTCCGCGATGACGTGGCGGTCGCGGCCGAGCAGCACCACGCCACGCAGCCGGCCGCGGACGGCCTGCACCAGCTCGTCGAACCGGGCACCCTTGGCGAGCCCGCCCGCCACCCAGACCACGGGGTCGTACGCCGAGATCGACGACTGAGCCGCGTGCGGGTTGGTCGCCTTGGAGTCGTCGATCCAGGTGACGCCGTCGAACTCGGCGACATCTTCAATCCGGTGGCCGTCGGGCCGGAAGGCCCGCAGCCCGTCGCGGACGGCCGCCTGCGACACCCCGTGTGCCCGGGCGAGGGCCGCAGCCGCCAGCGCGTTGGCGACGAAGTGCGGTGCCCGCGACGCGAGGTCGTCGAGTGTGCAGAGCTCGGCCGCTGACGTGCGTCGCTCCTCGACGAACGCCCGGTCGGCGAGGATCTCCTCGACCAGCCCGACCATGCCGACGGCCGGCATCCCCAGGGTGAACCCGATGGCTCGGGCGCCCTCGACCACGTCGGCCTCGCGGACCAGCTCCTCGGTCGTCGGGTCGGCCGCGTTGTAGACGCACGCGCGCTGCACGCGCTCGTAGATCCGGCCCTTGTCGGCGGCGTAGTCGGCCATGGAGGAGTACCAGTCGAGATGGTCCTGGGCGACATTGAGGACGGCTGCGGACTCGCAGCTGAGCGAATGGGAGTAGTGGAGCTGGAAGCTCGACAGCTCCACCGCGAAGACGTCGTACGGCGCCGGGTCCATCACCGCCTCGACGACCGGCCGCCCGACGTTGCCGACCAACGCGCTGTTGAGGCCGGCTGCCCGGAGGATGTGGTCGAGCATCTGAACGGTCGTGGTCTTGCCGTTCGTCCCCGTCACCGCCAGCCACGGCACCGAGCGCTCGGGGTCGCGCAGTCGCCAAGCGAGCTCGACCTCGCCCCACACCGGCACGCCACGGTTCGCCGCCTGCCGCAGCAGCGGGTGGTCGGGTCGCCAGCCCGGGCTCACGACGAGCAGCTCGGTGTCGTCGGGCAGCGTGGCGGTGACGCCCTCCCCCAACCGGACCCTCGCGCCGAGCACCTCCAGCAGCTGGGCCTGCTCTGCCTTGGTGTCGTTGGGGGTCTCGTCGAGGGCGGTGACGGCAGCCCCGAGGTGGGTCAGGTTGTCGGCCGCGGCGAACCCGCTCACGCCGAAGCCGGCCACCGTCGCCCGGACCCGGGACCAGTCGCTCGTGCGGTGATAGCCGGAGATGTCGGTCATGGCGTCCTAGTAGCCGACGACCCACTCGGCGTAGAAGATGCCGAGGCCGACGGCCACGCTGAGTCCGGTGATGATCCAGAACCGGATCACGATGGTCACCTCGGCCCAGCCGAGCAGCTCGAAGTGGTGCTGGAGCGGGGCCATCCGGAAGATCCGTTTGCCCGTCCCGGTGAAGCGCCTGCTGGCCTTGAACCAGGTCACCTGCATCATCACCGACAAGGTGATGGCCACGAAGAGTCCGCCCAGGATCGCCATCAGCAGCTCGGTGCGGGTCAGGACCGCGAAACCGGCCAACACGCCACCCAGCGCCAGAGAGCCGGTGTCGCCCATGATGATCTGCGCCGGCGAGGCGTTCCACCACAGGAAGCCGAAGCAGGCGCCGGTGATCGCAGCCGCGATCACCGCGAGGTCGAGCGGGTCGCGCACGTCGTAGCAGGTACGGCCGGGGGTGAGGTCGCAGGACTGGTTGTTCTGCCAGATGTTCACCAGCATGTAGGCGCCGAACACCATCACCGAGGCGCCGGTCGCGAGGCCGTCGAGGCCGTCTGTGAGGTTCACTGCGTTGCTGGTCCCGGCCACGATGAGCCAGATCAGCAGCACCACGACCACGGCCGGGAGCGTGAACGCCTCGAAGTCTCGGATGAACGACAGGTGGCGGCTCGCGGGCGTGAGCTCGCGGTGGTCCTCGAGGGCAGGCAGCAGCGAGACGATCCCGAAGGTGAGGGCGACGACGGTCAGCCCGATCATCTTGGCCTTGCTCCGCAGCCCGAGGCTGCGCTGCTTGACGATCTTGATGAAGTCGTCGAGGAAGCCGACCAGGCCGCAGCCCACGAAGAGGAACAGCAGCAGCAGTGCGGAGGCCGACGGCGCGTCGAGCGTGATCAGCTTGGCGAGGAAGTAGCCGATCACGGTGGCCGCGATGATGACGACGCCGCCCATGGTCGGCGTACCACGCTTGGTGTGGTGGCTCGTCGGGCCGTCGTCGCGGATCTCCTGCCCGTAGCCGAGCCGGGTGAACCCTCGGATCGCCCAGCGGGTGCCGAGCAGCGAGATCAGCAGCGCCAGGCCGCCTCCGAGCAGGATCGCTCTCATGCGCTGCTGTTCCCCTCCTGGCTCGAGCGGCCCGGTACGTCGTGCGCTCCCTCGTCGAGCACGGTCGGATCATTGTGTCGCAGTGCTCGCACCGGGTGCGCCTCCGGGCCCACTCCCGCGAGTCGGTCGCCCAGCCAACGCAGCCCGGCATCGCGGCTTGACTTGAGCAGGACGACATCGCCCGGACGCAGCAGGGACTCCAGCAGGTCGTGTGCGGCGTCGTTGTCGCCCACCCAATGGGCCTCGCCCGCCCCGGCCGCATCGAACGCCATCACCACGTCGCGGGCGAGGTCCCCCACCCCCACCACCAGGTCGACTCCGAGTTCGGCGGCCACACTGCCGATCGCCCGGTGCTGCTCCATGGAAGCATGGCCGAGCTCCAGCATCCCGCCGAGGACGGCAATCCGGCGCCCGGGCACGTCCATGTCAGCCAACGCCTTCAGGGCAGCCCTCACCGAGTCGGGGTTGGCGTTGTACGCGTCGTTGACCACCGTCACCCCATCGGCGCGCTCGGAGACCTCCATCCGCCACCGGCTCACCGGCCCCGCTGTGGCGAGTGTCGCGACTATCTGCTTCAGCGGAACCCCCAGCTCGAGCGCGGCCGCGATCACCGACAGCGAGTTGCCGACCTGGTGCCGACCGGTCTGCGCCAGAGTGATCCGCTCGACGGATGTCTCCCCTCGCACCAGCGTGTACGACGCCCGCCCGCGCGCGTCGAGAGTGATGTCGCCCGCGCGTAGGTCCGCCTCCTCGTGCTCGCCGACGAAGACGACACCGCACGCCAGCCCCTCGGCCATGGCGGTCACCGCGGGGTCGTCGCGGTTGAGGACAGCCACGCCGTCAGCGGGTACGGCGCGCGGCAGCTCGGACTTGGCGAGCGCGATGTTGTCGATCGACCCGAACTCCCCGACGTGGGCGAGGCCCACGTTGAGCACGACCGCCACCTGTGGTGGCGCGATGGACGTGAGGTAGGCGATGTGACCGATGCCGCGCGCCCCCATCTCCGCCACCAGGAACCGGGTCGTCTCCTCAACTCGGCACACCGTGAGAGGGACCCCGATCTCGCCGTTCAAGGAGTTCACGGGCGCGATCGTGGGCCCGCTGGTGGAGAGCACCGTGGCCAGCAAGTCCTTGACCGTGGTCTTGCCAGAGGATCCGGTGACCCCGACGACGGTCAGGCCGGGCGCCTGGTCGACCACCGCCCGCGCCACCCTGCCGAACGCTGTCTGCACGTCCTCGACCACCAACGTGGGAAGCCCCTCCACCGGCCGTTCGCCGAGCACGGCGACCGCGCCAGCGGCAGCGGCCGCAGGCGCGAAGTCGTGGCCGTCGGCGTGCTCCCCCTGTCGGGCGACGTAAAGACTGCCCGGGACGCACTCGCGGGAGTCGGTCGTGACCGTGGCGTCCACGACCAAACCTTCGTCGCCGCCCACGAGTCTGGCGCCGGTGACGGACGCGAGCAGGCCCAGGGTCATCGGGATCACGGGAGGGGCTCCTTGTGGTCCAGAGCACGCAGCTCCTCGCGCGCGACGGCGCGGTCGTCGAACGGGTGCAGCTCGCCGGCCACCTCCTGGCCGGTCTCGTGGCCCTTGCCCGCGACCAGCACGATGTCGCCGCGCCCGGCCCGGCCCAGCGCCTCGCGGATCGCCTGCCGCCGGTCGCCGACCTCGACCACCTCGGCGGACTCGTCGGCGGTGCCGGCCAGGGCGGTGCCGTCCAGGATGGCTGCCCGGATCGCGGCCGGGTCTTCGCTGCGCGGGTTGTCGTCGGTCACGACCACGACGTCGGCGAGCCGGGCCGCGATCTCGCCCATGAGCGGCCGCTTGCCCGGATCGCGATCACCACCCGCGCCCAGGACGACGATCAGCCGGCCGGCCGTCAGGGGCCGCAGGCTGCGCAGCGCCGAGTCGACCGCGTCGGGCTTGTGGGCATAGTCGACGACCACGACGAAGTCCTGGCCCGCCTCGATCCGCTCCAGCCGGCCAGGAACGCCGCCGGCCGACGCGATGCCCGAGGCCACCGCCTCCGCCGCGAACCCGGCCTCGGCGCAAGCAGCGACGGCGGCCAGTGCGTTGGAGACGTTGAAGTCGCCGGGCAGCGGGACCCCGGCCTCGACCCGGACCCCGTCGGGACCGCGCACCACGAACGCGCTGCCGGTGGCGGCGAGGTCGACGTCGGTCGCCCGCCAGTCCGCGTCAGCACCGGCTGACGAGAACGTCCGCACCGGCAGCGAGGTCTCCTCGGCCAGCCGGCGGCCGTAGGGGTCGTCGATGTTGACCAGCGCCCGGCGGGCGCGCTCCGGCGTGAAGAGCGAGGCCTTGGCGGCGTAGTAGTCCTCGAGGTCGTGGTGGAAGTCGAGGTGGTCGCGGCCGAGGTTGGTGAAGACGGCGACGTCGAAGACCACGCCGTCGACGCGTCCCATGACGAGGGCGTGGCTCGACACCTCCATCGCGCACGCCTCCACGCCGCGCTCGACCATCAGGGCGAAGAGCCCGTGCAGGTCGGGCGCCTCGGGTGTGGTCAGGTCGGTCTTGACGTCCTCGCCGGAAATCCGGGTGCCGACCGTGCCGACCACCGCGGCGGGAACGCCCGCGGCCTGGAGGCCGCCCTCGGCGAGCCGGGTAGCGGTGGTCTTGCCCTGGGTCCCGGTGACGCCGACCAGCCGCAGCGCCGACGCGGGGTCGCCGTACACCTGGGCCGCGAGCCCGCCGAGCAGCTGCCGGGGGTTGTCGACGACCAGGGCCGGCACGCCGGGCACGCGGTCTGCTCCGGCCTCGTCGGTGAGCACCGCCACCGCGCCGGCCGCGACCGCATCGGCCGCGAAGTCGATGCCGTGGGCGCGCTGGCCGGGCAGCGCGGCGTACAGGTCGCCGGGACGAATCCTGCGTGAGCTCAGCGACAGACCGGTGACCGCGACCGACAGGTCGCCCTCGGTGCTGATCCCTCCGTGCCGGGCAAGCCATTCGGCGAGGTCGGCGAGCGGGACCGGCGTCGGCTGCGACGGACGGGTCCGTGCCAGCAGGTCGTCGCTCACCACGCCCGCGAGGCTACTTGGTCCGGGGACGGCCCCTGGGCCGCCCCCGCGGCAGGCTCAGCCCTCCACGAACGATGCGTTCACCGCCAGCGCGACGCTCTCAGCGTGTTGGGAGCCGGTCCGGGCACGAACTGATCGTTCGTGGGGGCAGCCTCCGTCACTGCTCGACGCGTTCATGCAAGGGAACGGCCCGAGGTCTCAGGAGTTGCCCGCTCCCCAGTGCGCAAGACGCCCCTCAGCTGAACCGTCTGGAGGAGCCAGAACGTGAGGAAGAGGATGAGCAGGGCGAACTCGGCCACGATGACCGTGAACTGCCACCACCCCAACCAGACTGACAGTCCCGCGAGACCCAGCGCCAAGGCCATCCCGACCGCGACGGCTCCGTATGCGAGGGAGTAATTCGCGGTACGGACGTCATTGACCGTGTCCCGCAAGGGGTCGTCGCGATAGAGGTCCCACACCCGGCTCCAAGCCGACACGCTGTCGATGCGCAGGGCCACCACGCCGGTGAGGAAGACGAACATCACGACCGCTGCCGGGAAGTGCACGTGCCTCGCGAAGTCTGGGTCCGCCAGGCGCCACACGAGGATGCCCAGAGGAATGGCGACGCCGATGCCGATGCCGATCCTCCCGGCCCGGCGTTGGGTCGGCGTGAGGTCCTTGAGACGTTGGCGCTGGCCTCGCGACGCCACGGCCGCCACGACGACACCGCCGATCAAGCAGATGAAGTAGACGGTGAGCCCGTTGTCGGTGGCCGCCATGTCGTACGTGGGCTTGAACCCGAGACAGTCGACGTCGTGGTCCTTGGCGACTCGCGTCGGGGCGAACGCCACGATCGGTGCCAGCATGCCCGCCAGGTTGAGCAACAGATTCTCGGTCCAGGTCCCACCTGCGTAGACCACGAGGCTGATGCCCAGGGCCACCAAGCCACCTGCGAACACAGCGCGCGCATCCGTGTACCAGTATGCGCTGATCGACGTCAGCCAACAGTCACGCGCGAAGTACTCGTACATGACCGAGGCGACGATGGCGAGTGCGGTCCCCATCAGCGCCACGCGCAGCATGAGATGGGTGGTGCCGTACCTGTTCATGAGCTCGTCCCCTCTCGTCGCTCCTACCACTCCAGCGGCAGCTGCGACGGCTTGGTGCCGGTGGGTGGGACGGCGTACCGGCGCAGCGCGTACCCCATGATCTTGGCGAACGCCGGGCCGGCGACCGAGCCGCCACCGCCGCCGTTGGACGGGTCCTGCACCACCACGTAGATCGTGAACCGCGGGTCGTCGGCGGGTGCGAAGCCGGCGAACGAGACCGTGAACGTGCCGTCGTAGCAGCCGCACTCGGAGCCGACCCGCTGCGCGGTGCCGGTCTTGCCGGCGACCCGGTAGCCCGGCACGGCCGCGGCGGGCGCGGTGCCCTCGTCGGGATCGGTCACCCGCTCCATCATCATCGCGGTCTGGTACGCCGCCTTGCGGCTCACGACGCGCCGGGTGGTGGTCTCGTCGGTGCCGACCACGGTGCCGTCGTCGGTGGTGGCGCTTCCGGAGATCAGCGAGGGGTCGACCCGCACGCCGCCGTTGGCGACGGCGTTGATCGCGGCCGCCAGCTGCACGGCGTTGACCGACAACGACTGGCCGAAAGCCACCCGGTCGCCGACCAGGCTGCTCCAGATCGACTGCGGGGGCAAGATGCCCGCGGACTCGCCCCGCACGCCGATGTCGGTCGCCTGGCCGAGGCCGAACCTGGTGAGGTAACGACGCAGCTGGCCGCGGTCGAACTCATCCGCCGCGCGCACCGTGCCGATGTTGGACGACTTGGCGATGACCCCGGCCATCGTCAGATGCAGCAGGCCGTGGTCGAACCAGTCACCGATCGTCCGTCCGTCACGCCGCAGCTCCGGCTTCACCACGATCCGGGTGCGCGGGGTGACCTTGCCGGCATCGAGCAGGCCGGCCACCGTCAGCACCTTCTCCACCGAACCCGGCTCGTACACGTCGTTCAGGGCCCGCGAGCCGAGGTCCGCCTTCTCGGCGACCAACGGATTGCTCGCGTCGAAGGTCGGGTGGTCGGCCAGCGACAGGATCTCCCCGGTCTTGGTGTCCATCACGACCGCGAACCCGGACTCGGCCCCGGCGTCCTCCACGGTCTGGCGGAGCACCCGCTGCGTGTACCACTGCAGGTCGAGGTCGAGCGTGGTGCGGAGGTCCGCGCCGTCGCGCGACTCGACGACGGTGCTCTCGCCGAGCGGGATCCGGTTGCCGCCGCCCACCTGGTAGCGCGCGGACCCGTCGGTGCCGGCGAGCTGCGCGTCGAAGGTGCGCTCGAAGCCCGCCAGTGCCTCATCGGTGCCCACGAAGCCGACCAGGTTGGCGCCGACGTCGTCGGCCGGGTAGTCGCGCACCGGGTCGCGACGGGTGTCCAACCCCTCGAGCCCGCGCTCCTCGGCCTCCTGGACGACCTTGGTCGCCAGCGTGGACGGGACCCGTCGCGCGAGGTACTCGAACCGGCTGCCCTCCTCCCGCAGCCGCGGCAGGATCACGAAGTAGTCGACGCCGAGCCGGTTGGCCAAGAACTTGGCGATCTCAGGAGCCTGGTCGGCGGTCAGCAACGGGTCGGCCACCACCATCAGACCCTCGACGGAACGGGCGAACGGCTCGCCGTTGCGGTCGAGAATGTCCCCGCGCGTGGCCGGCAGCGACACCTCCACGGTTCCGGTGGCGGCCGCCATCTCGGCGTACGCCTTCGGGTCGACGCCTTGCAGCTGGACCAGCCGCGCGCCGAACACCGACAGCACCAGCGCGATCAGCAGGAACCCGAGGCGCAGCCGGAACAACGGCGACCCACGCAGAGTGCCGCGCAGGCGGGACGCCGGACGGGCGGAGGTGCGCACGGGTGGTCTGCCTCTCAGTCGGCTCGGTTGGCGGCGACGCGGCCCGCATGTCCGACGGTCGGGCGGCCCTCGTTGCCGCGGCCGGTGAGGGCCGCGGCGGTCGGGCCCTCGGCCACGACGTGGTTCACGATCGGGTCGGGGTCGAGGACGGCGGGCTTCACCGGCGGGCGGGCGCGGAGCCGGAGGTTGTTCGCGGGGGTCGCAGGAGTCGGCTTGCCGAGCACCTTGCCGTTCTCGAGCAGCAGGTACGCCGGCGTGCCGCTCGGCACCATCCCCATCGCCTGCGCCCGCTCGGCCACCCGCTGCGGGTTGCGCAGGACGTCGAGCTCCATCTCGAGGGTCTGCTGCCGGGCGGAGAGGGTGCCGGCCTGCTGCTCCAGTGCGGTGGTCGCGAACGCCGCCTGCTGCATCGAGGTGTTGAAGAGGAGCAGCCCGATCACGCCGCCAAGCAGGAGCAGGCTGACCAGCGCCACGAACGGCACCCGCGCGGCCTTGGTACGGCGCCGCGGCACCACGCGCAGCCGGGCGCGCTCCACGGCGGCCTCGGCGATGCGTGGCACCCGGGTGCGCAGCTGGGCGGCCGGACTGCTCATGACGCGACTCCTCTGATCCGCTCGATGGCGCGCAGCCGGACGGAGGCCGCGCGAGGGTTGTGCTCGATCTCCGCAGGCCCCGCCTGTTCGGCGCCGCGCGTCACCAGGCGCAGCGCCGGCTCGTGGCCCTCGGGCACGAACGGCAGGTCGGGCGGCACGTCGCTGCGGGTCGCGGCGGCGAAGGTCTGCTTGACGAGCCGGTCCTCCAGCGACTGGTAGGACTCGACGACCACGCGGCCGCCGACCCGGATCGCGTCGACCGCGGCCGGCAACGCCCGCCGCAGCCCGGCGAGCTCGTCGTTGACCTCCATCCGCAGCGCCTGGAACGTGCGCTTGGCGGGATGGCCGCCGGTGCGACGGGCCGGGGCGGGGATGGTCTCGTAGAGGAGCTCGACGAGCCGGGCCGACGTCGTGAACGGCGACCGCGCACGCTCCCGCACCACCGCCGCGGCGATCCGGCGGGCGAACCTCTCCTCGCCGTACTCCTTGAGGATCCGGGCGAGGTCGCCTTCCGCGTAGGTGTTGAGGACGTCTGCGGCGGTCGGGCCGGCACTGGAGTCCATCCGCATGTCGAGCGGCGCGTCCACGCGGTAGGCGAAGCCGCGTTCGGCCACGTCGAGCTGGAGGGAGGAGACGCCGAGGTCGAAGAGCACCGCGTCGACGACGTCGAGGCCCTGCGCCTCGAGGACCTCGGGCAGCGCGTCGTACCGGGCGTGCACGCCGGTGAAGCGGTCGCCGAAGGAAGCGAGCCGCTCGCGTGCCATCGTCAGCGCCGACTCGTCGCGGTCGATCCCGATCACCCGTGCGAGGGAGCAGCTCGTGAGGACCGCCTCGGTGTGGCCGCCGAGGCCGAGCGTGGCGTCGACCAGGACCGCGCCGTCGTGCTCGAGTGCGGGCGTCAGGAGGGCGACGACCCGGTCGAGCAGGACCGGGACGTGGGAGGGGGTCGTCATGGTCAGCCTCGACGACCCAGGGCGGTCAGCAACAGGAGGCAGCCGGCGAGTGCCGTGGACGCCCCGGCCGAGAAGGCCATCAGCACGATCGCCTCGCGGGCCAGGTGCCGTACTCGCGGCACAGCTGCTCCCGGGACGCCGGGCGACCCGACGTCGGCGGCTGACGTGATGCTCATCTGTCTCGACCCCACAGTGGTGTGAATTGCTGCTGGTTGTTCAGGCGGTGGTTCAGGAGGTGTGCTGGTACTCCGGATCGCACGGCCAGGTCCCTGCCCGCTCCCCCAGTGGAAATGTGCTTGCGGGAAGTCGACGTCTGGTGCCGGGGAAGTTGCCCCAGAAGCCGAGAGGAGCGGGCCCGAGACCTCGCCGTGCGATCCGTTGTGCTGTTGTCGGTGCTGCCGAGCTGTTGGTGCGGGGGTGCTGATCGGGTTGCTCAGGCCGTCGGGAAGACCTCTTCGCCCAGGTCGGAGAACTCGTCCTCGTGCGCGTCCGAGTACGTCTGCCAGCGGCCGGCGTCCCAGATCTCCAGCCGGTTCACGACCCCGATCACGACGACGTCACGGGTGAGCGCGGCGTACTCGCGGAGCATCGGGGGGATGGTGAGCCGACCCTGCTTGTCGGGCTGGTCGTCAGAGGCGCCTGCGAACAGGAGCCGCGTGTAGTCGCGGACGCCGCGGTCTGTGACCGGCGCCGCCTGGGCCCTGGTGGCCAGCTCGTCGAAGGCGGGACGCGGCCAGACGGTGAGACACCGTTCCTGTCCCCTCGTGACCACGAGCCCCTCCGTCAGCTGGTCCCTGAACTTCGCCGGGAGGAAGAGCCGGCCCTTGTCGTCGAGCCGCGGGGTGTAGGTGCCCATCAGCATCGATGGACCTCCACTCCCCGGGAGTCCGCTCACCGGACTCATCCTCCACTGCGCTCCACCATACGCCACTTCGCTCCACGGTCAACCATCTTTCACCTGTTTCCCCCGCGTGTTTCCGCTGCGTTCTCCCGCCAGGACAGCGCGACGGCCGGTGGAGCGACGTGAAGGGGCGGCCCCGAGGAGGTGGAGCGCGGTGGAGCGCGCTGGCGTGCCGGGGTGACAATGGTGATCGCAACCATTTCGTGACGTAGCGGGCTGAACGTCGACGCAGGCCTCGTCATAGGTTGCTGAGTCACACCACGAGGTAGACGAGACGACATGGCCGCGCGACGGGTGGAGGGACGATCGGTGGAGATGCAGGAGACGGGGACGAGCAGTCACACGGCTGCGGACCTGGAGACGCTCGGACGGGTGGTCGGGCAGGTCCGCACCAACGTGGAGCGCGTCATCGAGGGCAAGCCGGACGTCGTCTCGTCGGCACTGGTGGTGCTGCTGGCCGAGGGCCACCTGTTGATCGAGGACGTGCCCGGCGTCGGCAAGACGCAGCTGAGCAAGGCGCTGGCCCGCAGCATCGACTGCTCCGTGCGGCGGATCCAGTTCACGCCTGACCTGCTGCCGTCGGACGTGACGGGCGTGTCGGTGTTCAACCAGAACACCCGTGAGTTCGAGTTCCGGCCCGGCGGCATCTTCGCCAACATCGTGGTCGGCGACGAGATCAACCGGGCGTCGCCCAAGACCCAGTCCGCGCTGCTCGAGTGCATGGAGGAGCGGCAGGTCACCGTCGACAACACGACCTACCAGCTCGACAGCCCGTTCATGGTGATCGCGACCCAGAACCCGATCGAGATGGAAGGCACCTACGCCCTCCCCGAGGCGCAGCGCGACCGCTTCATGGCGCGGGTGTCCGTGGGCTACCCGGTCGAGGCCGCCGAGATGGCGATGCTGGCCTCCCACACCAGGACCAACCCGCTCGACGACCTCGAGCCGGTCACCGACGCGACCGAGCTCCGCAAGCTGACCGGCATCGTCGGACAGGTGTACGTCGCGGACGCGGTGCAGAAGTACGCCGTGGCGCTGACTGCGGCGACCCGCCGGAGCAGCGACCTGACGCTGGGCGCCTCGCCGCGAGCCACCCTGCACCTCGTGCGAGCGGCGAAGGCCCGGGCAGCGATGGCCGGCCGCGACTACGTGCTCCCCGACGACCTGCGGACGCTCGCCCAGCCGGTGCTCGCGCACCGGCTGCTGCCGAGCGTGGAGGCCGCCATGAGCGGTCGCGCGACCACCGACATCCTCGACGCCATCGTGGCCGCGGTCCCGGTCCCGGGTGGCGCTCCCACGTCGTGATGGGTACCGACCGTGCGTGAGGCACTGTCCGGACTCACCCTGCGCGGCAGGGCGTTCCTCGCCGCAGGGGTGACGGCGATCGTCTGCGCGATCGTCATGGGACAGCCGCAGCTGACCCGGGTCGGGATCCTGATCGCGGTGCTGCCACTGCTGGCGGCGTTCGTGATCGGCCGCAGCCGCTACCGGCTGTCGCTGGTGCGCACGGTCAACCCGCAGCTGGTGACGGCCGGCTCGGCGGCGCAGGTGTCGCTCGCGCTGACCAACGAGGGCCGGACCCCGAGCGGGGTCCTGATGCTGGAGGACCAGGTGCCGTACGTGCTCGGCACCCGGCCCCGCTTCGTGCTCGAGGGCATCGGCCACGGGTGGCGTCGCGACGTGAAGTACCAGATCCGCTCCGACGTACGCGGCCACTACCAGATCGGCCCGATGTCGGTCCGCGTCAGCGACCCGTTCGGCCTGGTGGAGCTCGGGCGCTCGTTCCGCACGACGGTGCCGATCACCGTGGTGCCGCGCACCGTCCCCCTCCCCCAGGTGCCGCTCGGCGGCGCGTGGACCGGGACCGGAGACAACCGTCCGAGGGCGTTCGCGGCGGGCAGCGCCGAGGACGTCACCGTGCGCGAGTACCGCCAGGGCGACGACCTGCGCCGCGTCCACTGGCGCAGCTCGGCGCGCGTCGGCGAGCTGATGGTGCGACGCGAGGAGCAGCCGTGGCAGAGCCGCGCGACGCTCTTCCTCGACAACCGCGCCCGGGCCCACCGTGGCCAGGGCATCGCCTCGTCGCTGGAAGCCGCGGTCTCGGCGACCGCCTCGATCGCCGTCCACCTGAGCCAGCGTGGCTTCACGGTGCGGCTGGTCACTGCCACCGGTGACGACCCGACCACCACGTGGCACTTCCGCGACGCCGAGCTGAACACCGGCCCGCTGCTGGAGTCGCTGGCTGTCGTGGAGGCCGTCGACCAGTCGTGGCTGGAGACCAACTGGCTGGCCGACCCCCAGCAGGGCGGCCTGCTGGTGGCGGTGATCGGCGCGGTGAGCGAGATCGACGCGCCGGTCTTCCGCAGGATGCTGCACCACTCGATGCCGGCCCTCGCCGTGGTGCTGGACGTCGAGGCGTGGGGAGGCCGTCCGGGGTCGGGCCCCGCCACCCCGATCCTGACCGGCCAGGGCTGGCGGGCCGTGACGCTCGGTCCGCGTGACCGGTTGGCGGCCGTGTGGCAGGACCTCGGAGTCAGCAACGCCCGAGCCGCCCGCGGTCCGGGTGACCCGCGAACGGGGGTGGTCCGATGAGCAGCCGACGACGCGCACTCGCCGACAGCGTCGCGCTGACCGCGGCCGCCGCGGGCACCAGCTGGCTGGCGACCACGTCATGGCGTGGCTTCACCGAGGCTCCGGGCCGCTTCCTCTGGCCGCTGTTGCTCATGGCGCTGCTCGTCGCGGGGATCGGTGCCGGCCTCCGGCACCTCCGGTGGCCGCCGGCGCTGGTGCTGGTGGTCCAGCTCGTGGTCGGTCTGGTCGTCGCGGCCAGCCTGGCGGGCGGCGCCCTGGTGCTGACCCGCGACGGTTGGCTCACGTTCGGGTCGGCGATCAGCGGTGCGCTCGACACCGCCGAGCGCTACCAGGCTCCCGTCCCGGCCGAAGCGCCCGGAATCGAGTCGCTGCTGATCCTCGGCGGGTTCCTGTGCATGGTCGTCGTCGACTACTGCGTCGGCGGACTGCGGCGGGTGTCCGTGGCCGGGCTGCCGCTGCTGACGATCTACAGCATCCCGATCAGCATGATCTCCGGTGGCGTGGCCTGGTGGAGCTTCGCGCTCACCGCCGGCGGGTTCCTGCTGCTGCTGTTCCTCCAGCACCGCGAGCAGACCACCCGCTGGGGGCGCGGGATCGGCGAGGACGGCACCACCGGATCCACCGTCTCGATCAGCAGCTCCGCGGTCCGCACCTCCGCGGGCGCCCTCGCCGGATCGGCACTCGTGCTCGCCGTGCTCGTGCCGCAGTTCGTCCCCACCCTCTCGCTGAGCGTGTTCGGGTTCGGGCCCGGCAGCGGGTCGGGCGGGGACATCACGGTCGAGAACCCGATGACCGACCTGCGGCGCGACCTGCTGCGCGGCGAGGACGAGCCGGTGCTCCGCTTCGAGACCCAGGACCCCGCCCCGTCGTACCTCCGGCTCGCCGCACTGACGGCGTTCAACGAGAACGAGTGGAGCACGGGCCAGCGCGACATCCCCGACGACCAGGGCGCCGAGGGCCCGGTCCCCACGGACGAGCTCGACCCCGCGGTCGACCGGATCCGCTACGAGTACTCCGCGACCGCCAGCATGAGCTTCGAGTCCGACTTCCTCGTGCTCGCGTTCCCGGTCGACCGGGTCTCGGCGCCGGGCGACTGGCGCTACGACACCGACACCCTTGACTTCATGGCGGTGCCCGACGGGCTGGACCTGGCCGGGCTGGCCTACCAGTTCACCGAGCTCGAGCTCGACATCCGACCCGAGCTGCTGCGCGACGCGCCGTCGTGGTCGGGCAAGGTGAGCCGCGACTACATCGAGCTCCCCGACGACTTCCCGCCCTTCGTCCGGAACCTCGCGCAGGACGTCACCCGCGATTACCCGTCCCGCTACGAGAAGGCGGTCGCGCTCCAGGACTGGTTCCGCGAGGACGGCGGGTTCGAGTACGACATCGAGAACGTCGAGGGTGGCAACGGCGTCGACGAGCTGGTCGCATTCCTGACCGAGGGCGAGGGCGGCCGGGTCGGGTACTGCGAGCAGTTCGCGTCGGCGATGGCCGCGATGGCGCGTTCGCTGGGCATCCCCGCCCGGGTGGCGGTGGGCTTCCTCAATCCCACGCGGCAAGACGACGGGTCGTGGGTCTACTCCACCCACGACTTCCACGCGTGGCCCGAGCTCTACTTCGCCGGCGCCGGCTGGGTCCGCTTCGAGCCGACCCCCAGCGACCGTGCCGAGAACGTTCCGTCGTACGCCCAGGGCATCGGCGTGGCCAACCCGCCCTCCGAGGAGACCACCGGACCGACCGAGGACCCCACCGCCACCAACTCGCTCGGCCCCGGGCAGACGCTCGACCCGGGCGACATCTCGGGCGCGGACGCCGACGGTAGTGAGGGCGGCCGCGGGATCTGGGACAACGTCCTGGTGGCACTCGCGATCCTCGTGCTGCTCGCCCTGGTGGCCCTGGGGCCGCGCCTGGTTCGGCGAGCCCGCTCCCGGCAGCGGTTGTACGGAGCCGTCGAGCCGGCCTGGGTCGAGCTCCGCGCGACTGCGATCGACCTCGGCCTGCCGTGGCCGGAATCCCGTTCCCCGCAGGAGACCCGCGACCAGCTGGTGCGGTTTCTCGGTGCCTCCCGCTCCGGCGACGGTCTGGAGCGACCGGTGCGCGGTGAGCGGGTCGCCCCCGAAGCGGTCGAGGCGCTCGACCGGATGGTGCTCACCCTCGAGCTGCTGCGCTACGCCCGGCCGGACGGTGTCCCAGGCTACTCGGAGGACACCGTCGGCGACGGGCCGATCGACCCGCAGGTGGTCGAGGACACCGGCACCGTGCAGGCCGCGCTGTACGCCGGCGCCACCCAGCGCGCGCAACGGCGGGCGACCTGGTGGCCCGCGTCGGTGCTGCCGTGGCGGAGCCGGGTCGGCGAGCTGGCTGCGCCGTCGACCACGGAGCGGTCAGGCGTGGTCGACCACGTCGGCTGACCGGGTGAGTCCCGCAGGAACTCAGAAGCCGCCGGACTCCCTGCGACGGCGCCAGCGCTCCTCCATGCGCTCCATGAAGGAGTCGCTGCTCTTGGGGCGGCGCGGACGACGTTCGCGGCGACCGCCCTGCAGAAGCGTGAGACCGCTCTTGGGGTCGCCCTCCGGCGCCGGGGCGTCGGCCGGGGCCCCACGCTGACCGCGCAGCGCGCTGAGTGCGACGGTCGCCGAGGCGAGCATCACGACGAAGCCGCCGATGCCGATCGGGATCCACTGCATGACGAGCCCGGTCATCATGACCGCGACGCCGATCACGAACACGACTCCGGCGATGACCGCCCGGCGGCGAGCGATGCTGCGCAGCGAGGTGCCTCGCAAGGTTGAGGCGAACTTGGGGTCCTCCTCGACGAGCGCGCGCTCCATCTGCTCGAGCAGTCGCAACTCTTCCTCGGAGAGAGGCACGGGTTCCTCCCGGGGTCGGGGCGTGTACATCAAGTCTAGGCAGGTGGTGGTGAGGTGGGTACACCTGTCCGGTCATTTTATTCCCGCCCGACGCACCTTACTTCGGAAGGGTGGTCTCAGCGTTCGGCCAGCAGGCTGGCGGGCCGGACCGCGGCGCTTCCGAACCGGTGGACGGCACGGTCGGCGGCGCGGTCGGCCTCGTGCCAGCCGTGCTCCCGCTCCCCGAGGAGCAGCTGCCGGTGGACCCGCTCGCGCGGCAGCAGTCCCTCGACCCGCACCCCGACCAGCCGGACCCGGGCGCGTTGGAGACCGAGCGCGTCGTAGAGCCGGGTCGCGGCCTGGTGGATCTCGACGGTCACGTCGGTGGCCTCCGGCAGCGTGCGGGAGCGGGTGATGGTGGTGAAGTCGGCGAACCGGACGGTGATCGTGACGGTGCGACCGGCGACCCCCGCGACCCGCATCCGGCGGCCGACCTTCGCCGCCAGCCGCAACAGCTCGCGCACCATGACCTCCCGGTCGTCGGTGTCGCGCCCGAACGTCTCCTGCGCCCCCATCGACTTGTCGGGGTCGCCGCCGAAGAACGCCGGGGCGTGGCGCGACACGATCGGCCGCCGGTCGGTGCCCCACGCCAGCTCGTGGAGGTGCTCGCCGAGGTGGTGGCCGACCGCACGGCGCAGGGTGCGCAGCGGGGTACGTGCGACGTCGCCGACCGTGACCAGTCCGAGCCGGTGGAGCATCGCCTGGGTCTTCTCTCCCACGCCGTACAGCTCACCGACGTCGAGCGGGTGGAGGAACGTGGCGACCTGGGCTGGCGGCACCACCACGACCCCGTCGGGCTTGGCCAGCTTGCTGCCGAGCTTGGCGACCGACGGCGCGGCCGCCACCCCGACCGAGCAGGTGATGCCCTGCTCGTCGTGGACGACCGCGCGCAGCTGCTCGGCGATCTGCAGCGGCGACCCGAGCCGTCGCGTGGCGCCGCGTACGTCGAGGAACGCCTCGTCGAGCGAGAGCACCTCGACCAGCGGGGTGACCCGGCGGAACGTCTCGATCACCGAGGTCGAGACCGAGGAGAAGGTGTCGAAGTCGGGGGCGACGATCACCGCCCGCGGGCAGAGCCGGCGGGCCCGCGTCATCGGCATGGCCGAGCGCACGCCGTACTGCCTCGCTGCGTAGTTGGCCGACAGCACCACCCCACGCCCTCCCCCGCCGACCACGACCGGCTGGCCGGCGAGGTCGGGCCGCTCGCGGGTCGCCACGGAGGCGTAGAACGCATCCATGTCGACGTGGAGGAGCGGGCAGTCCCAGGAGTCGTCATGCACCGGGCCACCCCCGGTCGCATGGGTCAGCGGATGGGTCAGCGGGAGGCGACGACGTGCAGCTGTGCGGCGAGCGGGCGGTACTCGGCGCGCTCGGAGACCGCCTTCTCCAGCTCGAGCAGGGCGCCGGTCGCCCCGGGCTCCAGGTCGAGCAGCGAGCCGGGGACCAGATCGGAGAAGACCCGGACCGCGTGGGTCGTGGTGACCGCGAACCCGGCCGCGGACAGCAGTGCGGTGAGCTCGTCGTGGGTGAACCGGCGACCCGAGCGGCCCGGCTCGGCACCGTCGAGGATCGTCCGGGCCTGCTCGAAATGGCCGGCCATCGCGCGGGCGACCACCGCCGCGTGGCGCTGGGCGACCAGCAGGCTGAGCACCCCACCCGGGCGGAGCACCTCGGCGATCGTGGCGAGCGCGGCGGCGGGGTCGTCGACGACCTCGAGGACGCCGTGGCAGAGCACCACGTCGGCGCTGCCGGGGTCGGCGACGTCGAGCAGCGAGGACAGGTCGCCCTGCTGGCCGGCGACCACGACCCCGCTCTCCCGCGCCCGACGGTCGAGCGCCGCCAGGGCGTCGGGGCTGGGGTCGACGACCCGGACCCGGTGCCCGAGCTCGGCGACCCGGACCGCGAACCCGCCGGTGCCGCCGCCGATGTCGAGCACGTCCTGGCCGGCTGCGCGGTCCCAGACCGGCTGCAGACCCGACCACACCACGGCGGTGCGGGCCGCGCCGCGTCGTTCGCTCGCGGATCCGGTCGGCATGGTGCCAAGCCTAGGGCGTGAGTCATCCCGGGCTCCCGGGGCTGCGGTGCCACAGCTTCCGCGCGACATCCTTGACCGCCTCGCCGGCCGGCTTGATGTCGGCGTACGGCGACATCTGGAAGCCGCTGGAGTGGGTGAGGACCCGCTGCTGGGCCGGCGCGACGAAGCCCTCGGGCACGGTCTCGATCGCCTCGTGGACCGCCGCCATCCCCTCGCGCTGCCAGAGGTCGTGGAGCGCGGGCAGCTCCCAGGCGCCGGTCGCGCGTAGCGACACCCCGCGGTAGCCGGTCCGGCGCAGCTCGCCGCGGACCACCAGCAACCAGGAGCCGAACACGGTGGCGGCGTAGGGGCCCTGGGCGTCCTCGAAGAACGTGGCATCGACCGGGCCGGTGGCGTCGTCGAGGGTCAAGAAGATGACCCGGCGCCCGGAGCGGACCGGCGGGGTCTGGGTGGCGACCTTGACGCCGGCGACCAGCAGGTCGGCCTTGCTGCGGCGTTGGAGCAGGTCGCGACTGCGGGTGATGCCGAGCTCGTCGAGGAACTCGGCGTACCGGTCGACGACGTGGCTGCTGACGTCGAGCCCGAGGATCTCCAGCTCGGCGCGCATCCGCTCCTCGGCGTTCATCTCCGGCAGCCCGGACACCTCGCCCTCCCCCGGCCGGTCGCCGAGGTCGAGGGTGAGCTGGACCGACTCGATCGCCCCGGCCTGCGGGGTCGCCCGCGACTGGGCGCTGGCGCGCGCCCACACCCCTGCCTCGGCGAGCGCGTGCCGCTCGACCGGCGGCGCGGCCTCCCGGTCGAGCGGGTCGGTGCTGTTGCGGGCGGCTGCCCGCGACACCGGTTCCTGGCGAGACGGCGTCGTACGTCGGCGCGAGCCCAGTCCGCGGCCGCGGGTGGCGCGGTCGAGGGAGCGGGCGTAGCGGTCGAGCTCCATCACCTGCAGCAGCAGGTCGCGCCGGGTCGTGCTCCCGGGCTCGGGGTCGGCGGTGATGTCGTAGAGCCGGTCGAAGGCGCCGGTGAGCACGAGCCGCTCGACCACCGGCCGGGACACCCGCGCGCGGTGCCAGAAGTCGGTGAGCGAGTGGTAGGGACGGCTGGCGAGGATCCGCTCCACCTCGGTGTCGTTGATCCCCTTCAGCTCGGCCAGCGCGAGCCGGATCGCGTAGGGCTCCCCCTCGCCGACCAGGTCGTCGGGCAGCCGCTCGACGGCGTACGCCTTCTGACTGACGTTGACGTCGAGCCCGAGCACGGTGATGCCGCACTGCCGGGCGTCGTCGAGGATCAGCCGCTTGGGGTACATGCCGGGGTCGTGGGTGAGCACGCCGGCCAGGAAGTGGGCCGGCCAGTGCGCCTTGAGCCAGGCCGACTGGAACGTCGGCAGCGCGAACGCCGCGGCGTGGGCCTTGCAGAACCCGAAGCTGGCGAACGCCGCCAGCACCTCCCAGATCTTCCCCACCACCGGCAGCGGGTAGCCGCGGCCGAGCGCCCGCGGGAAGAACCAGAGCCTCGTCTCGGCCATCCCCTCGACGTCGCCGAGTGCGCGTCGCTTCTCGTCGGCCTCGGCGCGGGTGATGCCGGCGAAGCAGGCGATCATCTCGATCACCTGCTCGTGGAAGACGACCACGCCGTAGGTGTCCTCGAGGATCGGCCGCAGGTCGTCGTGGAGGTACCGGGCGCCCTTCCACCCCTGCTTGACCTCGAGGTACGGCGTGATCATGTCGCTCTTGACCGGGCCGGGCCGGAACAGCGAGATGTCGGTGATGATGTCTGCGATGGAGTCGATGCCGGACTTGCCGACCAGTTCTCGCTGCCCCGGCGACTCGATCTGGAACACCCCGAGGGTCTTGGCGGCGCTGATCATGGCGTAGGTGTCGGGGTCGTCGAACGGCACGTCGGCCTCGTCGTCGAGGTCGATCCCGACGCCGTCGACCCGTGCGATCTCGGCGACCGCATGGGCCATCGCCGACTGCATCCGGATGCCGAGCACGTCGAGCTTGAGCAGCCCGAGCTCCTCGACGTCGTCCTTGTCGAACTGGCTCATCGGGAAGCCGGCGTACGACGCCTCGACCGGGGTGCGGTCGAGCAGGGTGGCGTCGGAGAGCAGGACGCCGCAGGGGTGCATCGCGATGTGGCGCGGCAGCCCGTCGAGCCGCTCGACGAGGCCGAAGAACAGGTCGAGCCGCTCGTCGGTGAGGCCGCTGGCGGCGAGCTCGGGCAGGTCGCGCAGCGCCATCCGGGCGTCGCGGGCGCGGATGTGGGGGAACGCCTTGGCGATCGCGTCGATCTCACCGGGCGGCATCCCGAGCGCGCCGCCGACGTCGCGCACGGCGTGGCGGACCCGGTAGGTGTCCATCATCGACACGCAGACGCAGCGCTCGCCGCCGTACCGGTCGAGGATCGCCTCGTAGATCTCCAGCCGGCGGGCGGACTCCACGTCGATGTCGATGTCGGGCAGCGAGTGGCGCAGCGGCGAGAGGAACCGCTCGACCAGCAGGTCGTGGCGGATCGGGTCGACCCCGGAGACGCCGAGCAGGTAGTTGACCAGGCTGCCGGCGCCGGAGCCGCGGGCCGCGCAGCGGACGCCACGCTCGCGGATCAGGTCGGTGATGTCGCCGACGGTGAGGAAGTACGACGCGTAGCCGAGGCCGCGAACGATCTCGAGCTCGTCGTCGAGCCGCTTCCAGATCCGCTGCCGGGGCGCCGAGCCGTAGCGGCGGCCGATGCCGGCCTCGCAGCGCCCGCGCAGCAACCGGTCGGCGTCGCGATCGCCGCGGTCGCCGGCGGCGAACTCCAGCTCCGGCAGGTGTACGCGACCGATCCCGAGGTCGCCGCGCGGGTCGAGCGCGCAGCGGTCGGCGAGGTTGCGGGTGTCGGTGATCAGCCGCCGCGCCTCCCGCTCGGGGTCGGCGGCCAGCCCGGAGAGTCGGCAGATCTCCTCGGCGACCTCGGCCATCTGCTTGCCCGACTTGAGGAAGCCCTCGGCGTTGCCACGGTCGAGGTGGCGCCGGTCGAGCGCCACCAGCCGACGGGCGGCGTCGAGCACGTCGACGGTCGGGGCGTCGAGCCGGTCGGCGTACCGCACGGCGTTGGTGAGGACGGCGCCGAGCCCCGCCTGCCGGGCCACCCCCGCCATCCGGGCGGCGTGGACGGTGGTGCCCGGACCCCAGGTGCCGCCGCGGCCGGCGAGCCGGTGGGTGACCAGCTCGAGCACGAGGTTCTCGGCCGGCACCACCTCCCGCCAGGGGGCGAGCGCGGCCAGCGCGAGGTCGTCGCGGCGCCGGGTGACGGCGGTCCCGACCGGGGAGTCGGGGCCGAGCAGCACCACGACGTCGCCGCCCTCGAGGTAGGGCGCGAGCAGGTCGAGGGTGGCGACCGGCCGACCGCGCTCACCGGCCAGGTGGACCTGCGAGACCAGTCGGCAGATCGCCGCCCAGCCGGCCCCACCGCCACCGGGGCCGCCGGCGTGGGCGAGCAGCCGGACCCGGTTCGGGCCGCCGCGGTCGGAGGGCAGGTCGCGGAACGCCCCGCCCCGCACCGGCGTACGCCGCTTCCTGGCCGGCACCGGCTCCGGCTCCACACCCAGGGCGAGGTCGACGCCGAGGACCGGGCGGATCCCGGCGGACTGGCAGGCGCTGACGAACTTCACCGCGCCGTAGGTGCCGTCGCGATCGGTGAGCGCGAGGGTGTCCATCTCCTGCTCCGCGGCCCGCTCGACCAGCGTGTGGGGGTGGGACGCGCCGTACTGGAGGGAGTAGCCCGACGCGACGTGGAGATGGACGAACGGGTCAGGCGACACCGGTCCGGCCGGGGACTGCGATCCGGGCCTCCACCGCGGAGTGCGGCACCAGCCCGAGCGAGGACTCGACCACGCCGAGGAATCGGTCGGCGTCGCGGACCAGGTCGTCGGCCTCCCGCTCGGTGACCGCCCGGGTCGAGCCGGCCTCGGCCGCCGCCCGCTTGGCGGCGCCGGCGGCGAAGAAGCGTGCCCACTCCTCCAGCTCGGGTGCCACCTCGGCCAGCAGCACCCAGGCGTTGCGCTGCTGTCGTCGTCTCGGAGCGGTCGGCCTGGCTCGCGCGGCGAGCAGCGCGGCGGCCGCCCGGAGCGCGGCGACGTGGGCGCAGGCGTAGCGGGTGGGGACGTCGTGGGCGGTGACCGCGTCGGACAGCGAGGCGGCCGCGCGAGAGAGGTAGGAGTGGGTGGTCGCGGGCAGGGAGTGCGGGGTGATCCTCGTGGTCATCGTCGCCTCCTAGTCGACACAGCCGACGAGCTGCCAGTGGCCGCCCGACCAGTCGAAGGCGAGGTCGAAGACCCCGCCGTTGCCAGTGTCGGTGTCAGTGTCGGTGTCTTGATGGCCGCCGCGGCCGGCTTCGACCCGCCACAGCTCGCGCTCGACGAGCAGGTCGCCACCGGCCCGACCGACCTGGCCGGTCTGCGCGGGCTCAGGGTCGTCGGTGCCGATCACCGCCTGCACGCCGGGTGCCTGCCACCACGGTCCGGTCTCCACCCAGTGGGCGAGCACCGCGCGGACCTTCCACAGCCGGCCGTGCCACAAGAACTGCTCGGGTCCCTCCACTCGATCGGCCGGGCCACGGTGACCGGGGCCCTCCACCCAGCCACGGCGTACCTCCACGGGGTCGTCGTACCTCCTCACCGTCGTGCTCCTCTCGCCCTGGTGCGTTGTTGGTGTCGACCCCTCGACCCCCGGCTGGACGGTTGCGCGAGGGTTCGGCGGGGGCGGGGGTCGAGGTCGCCCCCGCCGAACCTTGATCGAACAGGTGTTCGAACAAGACCAACGGTACACCCCACCGCCGACAGCCCGTCAAGGCCGTTTCAGCAACCATCGTCAGCCGGCGTGCTCGCGCCTCTCGGCGAGCTCGGCGGCACGGATCCAGTCCCCGCACTCGCGTCGCAGGAGGAACCACACCAGCGCGAGGTCGAGCAGCGCGGCGACGACACCGAGCACCACGAACGGCGTCGGCGGGGAGGCCAGGAGGATGACGAACACCGCGAAGAGGAAACCGGCCGCCAGCGCCACCAGCGCCCAGCGCGCCCAGCCGTGCCCGTGCTGGAACATCGCGACCAGCACCCACGCCAGGGAGGCGTAGACGACGAACGTCACCACCGCCACCGGCACGAACGCCGGCAGCGAGATCGCGCTCTCCTCGAGCGCCGCGAGGCCGCCCTGCTCGAGGATCTCCCGGGCTGCGGAGTTCGACTCGGCCCAGGCGCGGAGCAGGTCGTCGCGCATCAGGTAGGCGACCAGGGTCGCCACCCCGCTCACCGCCACCAGCACCCACTGGGTGCGGATCGCCCTCGTCACCGCACTCGGCCGCTGCCGTACCATCGGCTCTCCCTCTCCCCGTCTCGCCCTGCCACGTGGCTAGGGTCTCGCAGTATGTCGAGCGAACACCCTGGCATCACCCGGTTTAGGGACGAGCACGCACGCCGAGGTGGCACCGGTGAGATCGTGGTCCTGCCCGAGTCGGTCCACACCGCCGCTCTTGCCGCCGAAGCACTCGGTTGCGAGGTCGGCGCGATCGCCAACAGCCTGGTCTTCGACGACCACGGTAGTCCGGTCCTCATCCTGACCTCGGGAGCGCACCGCGTCGATGTGTCCGCGACCGCCTCGCGGGTCGACGCCGGCAAGCTCGCCCGCGCCGACGCCGAGTTCGTGCGCCGCCACACCGGGCAGGTGATCGGGGGCGTCTCCCCCATCGGCCACCCCACGCCCGTCCCGACCTACGTCGACCGGTGGCTGCGGCGCTACGACGTCATCTGGGCCGCCGCCGGCCACCCGGCGGCCGTGTTCTCCACGACGTACGACGAGCTGCTGGCCATGACCGGCGCGGCCGAGGTCGACGTCGACTGACTCCTGCCACCTGCATCCGGCGCGCGTAGCGTGCCGATCATGGACATGAACCGGGCGAGGACCTACCCCGAGGGGGTCACGTCGTGGATCGACGTCGAGCAGCCCGACGTTGCCGCCGCGTTCTACGTGGAGACTTCGGTTGGCAGATCGACGACGTCGGGTACGGCGCGATGATCCGCCAGCCGGGGTACGGCGACCACCTGGCCGAGACCGTGGACCCGGGCATCCACGAACGCCAGGAGCAGGTCCAGGCACCACCCGGATTCGCGGACGCGAGCGGCTGGGCGGTGCCGTCCTCACGTCCGAGGACACCGAGTGGACACGCCACGCCGTGGTCCGCGACCCACAGGGGGGCGCCTTCACGATCAGCCAGTTCGAGCCGACGCCCCCGGCTTGATGCGTCATACGGATGGAGCCCTCAAAGTCACGGTGCGTATGACGCATCAGCACCCCTCTGTGTGTCCACAGCTCGGTGCTCGGGGGTGTCGTCGAGCCCGCTGCCTCGTTAGATTCGCGTCAAGCCTCTCGGGAAGGGCCGACGATGTCCGTACGCCGCAGCGCCGCGCTGGTGCTCGCCGCCGCCGTGCTGCTGGCCGGCTGCCAGGACGAGCCCGAGCCGGAGTTCGACCCCACGCCGACGGAGTCGCCCAGCGAGTCAGAGTCGAGCGAGGCACCCGAGGCGCAGACGGCTGAGGAGTTCATCGAGAAGTGGGTCGGGCTCCAGCGGGACATGCAGAACACCGGCGAAACAGCAAGCTTTCTCGCCGCATCGCCGGGTTGCCGGTCGTGCAGAGAGACCGCCAACCTCATTGAGGAGTACTACGCAAATGGCGGGTTCGTGCGCACCGAGGGCCGCGCCATCCTCGACATTTCCCAGTTGAAGGAGGATCGGGTCTACGACGTGCGCGTTCGGTCTGCACCAACGGAGTACAAACGGCGTGAGGGAGGACCCGTGGAAACGTTTCCCGGGGGGGTCACTACATACAGAGTCACGCTGAAGAAGTTCGACGGCGAATGGCGCCTCACGGACGAAGTCGAGGTGTCAGATTCTTGATCCGAAGGAGCCTTGCTGTATGGGTGGTCTTCGCAAGCCTCGCGTGGGGCGCTCCAGCGTTCGCCGCGAGCGGGAACTGCGGTACTCAAACCGACCTGCAGGACACCCAAACCGAATGTCACCGAGACGCCGAACAAGTCCGCTCCTTGTACGGCCAGGCGGCCGACGACGGCTACACCTACGAGCTCGACCCCCGCTGCAAGCCCGGCAATGGGAACGAGAACTGCCAGGTGTTCGCCAGCTGCACGACGGCCGACGGAGCCGAAGGCACCATTTACATCATCTGGCGCTACGACGACGACACCGGGGCGCGAAGCCGAGTCGGCACCGCCTGCCTCACGCCGAGCGAGTTCAGATCATTGGGCGCCATCACCCCAGCCATGGTCAGGCGCGAGATGCAACGACTCGAATGGCCCCAGGCAGAGCTGGAGATCCAGCCGCCGGACGGGCAGACCCTGATCAACTTCGACACCAACTTCTTCACCACCAACACCCGGCCCACCACCCAGACCGTGGTGCTGCTCGGTCAGCGGGTAACGATCGAGGCGAGGCCGAGCGAGTACACCTGGCTCTTCGGAGACGGCGGGGCCACGACCACGACGAGCCCCGGCGCGAAGTACCCGGACCTCGACGTCACCCACGACTACCAGGATCCCGGCCGGGTCGAGCCCAGCGTCGACACGACGTACACCGGCAGGTACCGCGTCAACGGCGACTCGTGGCAGGAGATCCCGGGCACCCTCACCGTGGAAGGTGAGAGCGTCGGCCTGCGTGTGCGGTCTGCCTCACCCCACCTGGTCGGCGGCCCGGCGTAGTCTCGGCAGCGTGACCGACCCCTTCTCCGATGGCCTCAGCGACGACGGCCTCAGCGACGACGGCCTCAGCGAGCCCGCCGAGACCATCACCGACCAGGAGGCCGCCGCCCTGGCCGAGGCGGCGGGCCTGGTGGGTGGTGAGGTCTCCGCCGTCGGGCTCGGCAGCACCGACGACGGAGACCCGTGCGTGGTCGTCTACGCGAGCGCCCAGGCAACCGACCTCCCGACCGAGGTGGCCGGCCTGCCGGTCCGGGTCGTGATCACCGACCCGATCCTGGCGCTCGACGAGGACGAGGGCTGATCAGGGCCAGACCCGCACCCCGAGCGAGAGCTGCACGGTCGCGATCGGGTTGAGGATCGTCGCCACCGACGAGCCCGCGAACAGCAGGCCGATCGGCCGATTCCCCCAGTCGAGCACGATCGACCCGCTGTCACCGCCGGCGGACATGTCGGTCGTGATGATCTGGTTGACGAACTTCGCCACCTTGCCTCCGCCGTACCCGACGTTCACGGTCGCGTTCAGGGCGGTCACCCGGCCGGTCGTGAAGTGGGTCGTCCGCCCGGTCTTCTTCACCAGCATCCCGACCGCGGCGGCCGCGGCCGCGGTCGTCGGGTAGCCGTTCCAATAGATGTCACGGTCGATCGTGTCGAACGGGACCTCCGCGATCGCGGCGTCGACGTGGTTGTCGGTGCCGTCGAACTTGATCGGCACGTACCTCGCCAACCGACCGATCGCGTCCGCCGGGCCACCGCCGTCGAACGTGCCCGGCTGGTAGATCGGGTCGCCGAGGCTCGCGTCGTTGCTGTTGGCGAGCACGTGGTTGTTGCTGAGGATGTAGTACTTCGGCGGCTTGCCCGGCAGCGGTCGCAGGTCGTAGCAGCCGGCGCCGATCGTGCCCGCGGTGACCTTCGGGTGGCCGACGCTGTAGCCCGGACGGACCGGACGGATCCGGCGCGCCAGGGTCTGCGCGTCCACCGCCTGCAGCGGCTCGACCGGCGCCGCGGCCAGGTCTCCCCCGCCGCCACCGGCGAACAGGTGACCCACCTCGAGCACGTCGGTCGGCGTGCTCTCGACGGTCTTGGACACCTTGTCGCGCGAGTCGAGCAGCTGCTCGGGCAGCTTCTCGCTCACCAGCACCATGACGCTGGGCGTCGCGGACTGCTCACCGTCCTTGATCTTGTGGCCGAGGCCGACCCCGACGACGTTCGCACGGTCGAGGAACCGGTCCTCGGCCGCGGCCAGTGCCCCGGTCAGCCCCGCCAGCTCGCTGGGCAGCCCGAAGGCGTCGCTCTCGAAGAGCTCGTGATCGTTCATGACGTATTCCCTCCTGACCCGCGGGAGGCGAGCACATCTCGCCGAGCGGGTGCACTCCTCAAGGAGGTACGACGAGCCGCTGCTGATACGGATGTATCGCGTGACGGTCTCCGCACTCCTAGCACCAGGAGGTGGCCGACATGCCGCGTGGACTCTCGGTGATCGAGCACAAGGTGCTGGGTGCGTCTGCGTTCCGCTGCCTGCGCACCGTGCTCGTTCTGGTGGCGCTGCAGGTGCCCATGCGGCTCGCGGTCGAGCCGGGCGACTGTGTCGGCCCGCTACGACTCGCGCTGCTGGTCGACGTCGGGCTCTGCCTCGCGCTGCTGGTGTCCGCGATGCGCTTCGCCGAGTACCTCAGCGCGAACTGCCCCGGTCGGCGCTGCCGCACCGCCGGCCGCTGGGCCGGCATCGGCCTGAGCCTCGGCGCCGTCCTCAAGCTGGTCGACGACGTTCTCGTGTGGCAGCGCAGCGCGGGCACCTGGCCTGACGCGTGTCCGGCCGCCACCACGCCGTACCTCACCTACGCCGGCTGGGGGCTCGCGGGCCTCGGCCTGATCGTGCTGATCCTCGCCACCTGGCACTCGCGGTGCGACTACGGCGAGCGCGCGGTCGACCCGCTCCGCTACGCGACGCTGCGCGGTACCGCCGTCGACGAGCGGCCCGGCACGATCATCGCCTGCTCCGGCGGCGGCATCCGCTCGGCGAGCTTCTGCCTCGGCGCCCTGCAGACGCTGATGTCGAGCGGCATCTACCAGAAGGCGGCGGCCGTGATCGGCGTCAGCGGCGGCGGCTACCTCGCCGCGGCGTTCCACATGGTCGGCCGCGGGCTGCCGGCCGACGCACCGCCGCCCTTCGCGCAGGGCACGCCCGAGCTCGCGCTGCTGCGCCGGAGCACCCGCTACCTGCTGCCGCGCGGCGTCGAGGTCTTCCGCGGTGTGATGTCGGTGCTGTACGGCGTGGCCGTCAACATCGTCAACATCGCGGTCGCCCTCTGGGTGCTGGCGTGGGTGCTCGGCTGGTACCTCGACGAGTACGACGTGCTGCCAAGCGACGGGACCGGACGCCAGTTCGACCCCGCCACGTGGTGGTGGGCCTTGGCGCTGGCGCCCTGGGCGATCGCCGTGCTCGTCTTCGTGCTCGTCGAGAAGATCGGCGACCGGTTCTTCTCCATGGCCGACTGGCGGCGCGAGACCCGTACCATCACCCGCACCACGATGGTCGCCGGCAGCGCCTCGGTGGTGCTGATGGTCGTGGTGCCGTGGTCGATCGCCTGGGTGTCTCATGCCGACGACCTCGGAGCGATCGGCACCGCGCTGCACCGGCTGGTCGAGCCCCGCGCGGCCGCGGAGATCCCGGTGACCCTCGGCATGGTCGGCGTGGTCGCCACCTCACTGCTGACCCTCGGCCGTTCGGTGCTCACCGGCCTCGGCCGGATCGGCCAGGAGACCAGCCGCGTCGAGCGGCTGCTCGCCCTGGTCCGGGTGCGGGTCGCGCCGTGGCTCGGCACGGTGATCATCGTCGCGGCCGGCTACGTCGCACTGCTCCGCCTGACCAACGAGTACGCGACGAATCCGGACTGGCGGACTGAGTGGGCCAACGCGCTGTACCTGCTCGCGGTCGTCTGCGGCGTGCGACTGCTGACCGACGCCAACCGGACCTCGCTGCACCAGTTCTACCGGGAACGGCTCGCGACGGCGTACCTCGTCGAACGGGTCGACGAGCGCACCGCCCAAGCCATGCCCGGCAACCGGCCGCTGCCGGTGTCGGAGTACGCCGGCGCCCGGCCGGACGGCGTCGACGGGCCCGAGCTGGTGATGGCAGCGGTCGCCAACGTCGCGGACGAGGAGTTCGTGCCCACGGGCCGCGGCTGCGTCCCGTTCATCATCGACTCCTCGAACACGGGCGTCATCGGCGACCGCTCGCTGCCGACGGGTGGACGGGCCAAGACCCGCGACTACGAGGCCTTCGCCGACTTCGGGCGACGCGACCTCACGGTCCCGGCCGCGATGGCGATCAGCGGCGCCGCGGTGAGCCCGCTGGCCGGCCGCGCCAGCTCCCGCACTCGGCCAGTGCGGGTCCTGCTGACGGTGCTGAACGCCCGCCTCGGCGTGTGGCTGCCCAACCCGTACGGCCAGCCGCCACGCGTCGTCCGACGGGCGCTGCTGCTCCGTCGCCAGTACGACGCCGCTGGCCGGGCCCGGCCGCGGCGCTCGAAGGTGCTCGCGTGGGAGGCCGCTGCCCGCGTGGTGAGTGTGGCCGGCAAGCCCGGTCCATACCGGCTGCTGCGCGAGGCGTTCGGCCGCCCCTCGCTGTCCGACCGCAAGCTGTACGTCACCGACGGCGGCCACTACGACAACCTCGGGCTGCTCGAGGCGCTGCGCCGCCGGCCACGGCAGGTGATCGTGATCGACGCGAGCAACGATGCCGCCAACTCGTTCGGCGCGCTCGCAGAGGCGATCGCGACCGCGCGGATGGACCTCGGCGTCGAGGTGAGCGTCGACGTCTCGCCGCTCCAGTCGTCCGGCGATCGGCGCGCAGCGAAGGCGTGGGCGACCGGCGTGGCGACGTACGACGACTCCGACGACGTTACCGAGATCGTCTTCCTCAAGGCGCAGCTGGTCCCGCGGCTCCCCTGGGACGTCGAGCACTACGCCCGCGAGAACCCCGACTTCCCACGCCGCTCGACCAGCCGGCAGTTCTTCGACGAATGGGACTTCGAGGCCTACCGCGAGCTGGGGCAGGACCTGTGCCAGCGGATGCTGGCCGACCGGGAGCAGGACGCACGCAACGCCGACATCAAGCCCGGGCTTCGGAGCACCGGCTGAGCCCTATGATCGGCGCGTGGAGGGACTCGCGCTGGCGTTCTCGAGCGGCTGGGCCAGCGGCGTCAACGCCTACCTGGTCGTGCTCGTGCTCGGGATCGCCGATCGGGTGAACAACCTCGAGCAGATCCCCGATGCACTCGGCCGGTGGGACGTCCTCACGGTCGCCTCGGTCCTCTTCGCGATCGAGTTCGTCGCCGACAAGATCCCCTACATCGACTCCACCTGGGACGCCATCTCCACCGCCATCCGCCCGACCGCGGGCGCTGTCATCGGCGTGCTGCTCGCGGGCGACGCGACCACGCTCGACCAGGCGATCCTCGGCGTGGTCGGTGGCGGGACCGCCCTGCTGTCGCACACGGTCAAGGCGGGCAGCAGGCTGGCGATCAACTCCTCACCGGAGCCCGTGTCCAACGTCGTCGCCAGCGTCGCCGAGGACATCGCGGTACTCGGCGTCGTGTGGTTCGCGATCGAGAACCCACGCGCCGCTGCCGCGATCGCGGGGGTGCTGCTCGCGGTCGGGCTGGTCGTGCTCTATCTCGCCGCGAGGCTGATCCGCCGCGGCTGGCGGCGCTGGAAGGGCAAACGCGACCCGACGCCGGCGACCGGTTGAGCAGTCCGATGACCGATCTCGCGGACCACGACACCCGCGACGAGGTGGTGCGCCGATTGGGCGAGGTGTTCGCCGGCCGTCCGGTGATCCTCGGACCCGGTGTCCTGGCTGGCTACACCCGCGTGGTGCGGTGGCTCGGTGTCCTCGGCTGCCGGGTGCTCGTGGTGTCGACCATGCGCGGCGCCGGACCGGTCCCGGGCGACGACGAGTTCGAGCAGGTCGAGATCGAGCTGCCCCGGACCAGGTCGGTCACCGAGGAGTTCCGGCTGCTCGACCGGGTCGCCCGCGACCTGCCGCCCGCGGCCGTGGCCGCGATCGAGGCGTTCGACCCCGAGCGCCGCGGGGTGTGGTGGTGCGGCCCGTTCGTCCTCAGCGACCAGCCGATCCTCGGCCGGACCGTCCACGGCGGCCGGCCGCGCGCGTTCCTCGACCTCGAGGACAAGCTGGTCGCCGAGGACATCTGGGTGGCGGCCGGCGTCACCGCCGTGCCGAGCAGCATCGTGCCCGTGGAGCACGAGGCGCTCGCGCACGCGAGCGAGGACCTCGCCACGGAACTCGGTGTCGTCTGGTCCGGCGACGCCCGCGACGGCTTCAACGGTGGCGGCAACTACGTCCGCTGGGTGCTCGACGCCACCGACCGCGAGACGGCCCGCGGGTTCTTCCTGCCGCGCTGCGACCGGGTGCGGGTGATGCCGTTCCTCGACGGGGTCCCCTGCTCGATCCACGGGTTCGTGCTGCCCGACGGCACGGCGGTGCTGCGGCCGGTGGAGATCGCCACCCTGCGCGATCGCGACCGTCGTCGGTTCGTGTACGGCGGTCTGTCGAGCTGGTGGGACCCGGCGCCCACCGACCGCGAGGAGATGCGCGACGTCGCCCGCCGGGTGGGCGAGCATCTGCGCACGGCGTACGGGTACCGCGGCGCGTTCGGTGTCGACGGCGTGCTCACCCCAGACGGGTTCCGGCCGACCGAGATCAACACCCGGCAGCCCGCCGGCCTGAACACGGTCGCGGGCGTGGAGCTGCGGCTGCTGTCGCTGCTCCAGGTGAACCTGCTCGCCGAGGTCGACACCGGACTGACGGTCGCCGAGGTCGAGTCGCTGCTGCCGCTGCTCGACGAGCACCGCGACGGCGTCCCGGTCGCCGTGGCCGACGGGCACTCTGTGGGCGAGCCCGACGACGTCCCGGTCACCGTCACGCTCGATCCCGACGGTCTCGGCGGGCGACTGGAGCGGGCGACCGAGCCGACCGGCAACCGGGTGGTGCTGTCGGACACCACGTCCGGGTTCTTCGCCAAGCTGCAGCCGTGCTCCGAGCTGCGCCCCGGCACCCGGCTCGCTCCCCTCAACGTCGCGCTGATGGACTTCCTCGACCGCGAGTACGGCGCCGGCTTCGGACGGCTGACCGCGGCTCCCGAAGTACGCCTGTGATGCCTGCTGGTGGGTCGGCCCAGTAACGAGAAGAATCGGCCGACATGGAGGCGCGTACGTCGACCGCGGTGGACTGGCTGCTGGGCAGCGGAGAGCCAGCCGTTCGGATGCTCACCCGTCGCGACGTCCTGGGCGAACCGGCCGACGGCGAGGACGTCCTCGAAGGCGGCTGGGTGCGCGCGCTGCTGTCGGGGCAGGAGGCCGACGGCGGCTTCGGCGTCCACTGGTACCGCAAGTGGACCGGCGCCCACTGGCGGTTGGTCCAGCTCGTCGAGCTCGGCGTGCCTGCCGGGGAGCCGCGCGCACTGGCAGCCGCCGACACCGTGCTGGGACCGCTCACCAGCCCGCAGCGCCGGGTCTCCGTGGTCGACGGCCTGCCGCGGGTGTGCGCCAGCGTCGAGGGAAACGCACTCGCGGTCGCGTGTCGCCTCGGCCTCGCCGAAGATCCGCGCGTCGGGCGGCTCGTGGAATGGCTGCTGGAGTGGCAGTGGCCCGACGGCGGTTGGAACTGCGACCGGGCAGCGACCGGGCGACGCTCCTCATTCCACGAGACGCTGGCGACGTCCTGGGGACTGCACGAGTACGCCGCCGCCACCGGTGACGTGCACGCAGCCGAGGCCGCACGGCGGGCAGCGGAGCTGTTCTTGGAACATCGACTCTTCCGGAGCCTGCGGACGGGCGAGATCGTGGATCGGCGATGGCTGCGGCTGTGCTATCCGTCGTACTGGCACTACGACGTGCTGCAGGCGCTGCTCGTGCTGTCCCGCATGGGACTCGCGGCCGATCCGCGCGCCGCCGAGGCGCTCGACCAGCTCGAGCATCGGCGCGACCCCGACGGCCGCTGGAGCGCGGGCCGTCAGTGGTGGAAGCCGGGCGGGAGCCCGACCACCCCGGAGGTCGTGGACTGGGGCCGGACCGGCGAGCCGAGCCGGATGATCACGTTGAACGCGGTGCGCATCCTGCAGGCCGCGGGCCGGTGAAGTCAGCCGCACGGACGCGGCTAGCCTGCTCGCTCATGCAGGTAGTGGTGGTCGGGGGTGGGCTCGGCGGTCTGGCGGCGGCCGCGCGGCTCGCCAAGCTCGGTCATGCGGTCACCCTGGTGGAGCGGGACGACGCCCTCGGCGGCGCGATCTCGTTCGAGACCGCCGAGGGCTTCGTCTGGGACCGCGGCGCGCACTCGACGCTGCTGCCGGCCGTGCTGCGCGACCTGTTCCGGAAGTCGGGGCGGCCGCTGGAGAAGGAGCTCGACCTCGAGCCGGTCGAGGTGATCCGCCACCACCGGTTCGAGGACGGCTCGGAGGTCCGGCTGCCCGGCGGCTCGCGCGGCCGGCAGATCGAGGCGTTCGACGAGCTCGGCCCCGGCCTCGGCCGGGCCTGGGTCGACCACGTGGCGTCGTACACGGACGTGTGGGACACGCTGCGGCGCCACTACCTCGAGGTGCCGTGGACGCCGGACGCCCTCCCGCGGGACGTGGCCGCGCAGCTCGACAGCCGCGACGTGCTGCAGCGACGGCTCAAGAAGGCGTTCCGGGACCCGCGGCTGCGGCTGGTCGCCGGGCACCGGTTCGTCGCCGAGGGGCACGACCTGCGCAACGTTCCCGCGTGGCTGGGGGTGCACACCTACCTGGAGCAGCGGTTCGGGGCGTGGACGGTTCCGGGCGGCTTCGCGCGGCTGAGCGAGGTACTGGCCGGGCGACTGGCGACCCGCGGCGTGACAGTGCACACCGGCACGGCCGTCCACGACCTCGTGGTCCGCGAGGGCCGCGTTGCCGGCGTGATGACCGCGGCCGGTCCGCTCGACGCCGAGGTCGTCGTCTGCGCGGTCGACCCGCGACTGGTCCCGACGCTCGCGGCGTACGTCGAGCGCACCATGCCGGCCATCCCGCCGGTCGTCGCGCACCTCGGCCTGACCGCGGACGTCCCCGATGTCGGCCACGAGCTGGTGCTGCACGGCGACCCGATGATCGTCGTGCGCCGCGGCGGCCGGGCACCGGAGGGCCATGTGGCGTGGACGCTGCACGGCCGCGGAAAGCTCGCCGAGGACGTCGTGACCGCGCTGGCCCGCCACCACATCGACGTCCGGCAGCGCGTGGTGGTACGGGTCGACCGCTCGCCCCGCGACCAAGTAGAGGGGCACGGTTCCGCGATGGGCATGCTCTGGCAGGGTCGCGGCACGGTCCGGCAGCGGCTCGGCCCGACCACCCCCGTCCCCGGCGTGTACGCCGTGGGGGCGCACGCGACCCCGGGGAGCCAGGTGCCGTTCGTGGGGCTGTCCGCGGCCCTGGTCGCGCAGCTGGTCGGGCCCGCCTGAGCCGACCTACTCCCCGAACGTCAGCGCGAACGTCACCGTCAGGCTCACCGCGACCGTCTGCTGGCTCTCCCCGAAGGACAGGTCCATCGCGGTCTCCCCGGCGGCCTGGAGCATCGGGACGGGCCCGGCCGGCACCCCCTCCACGATCGACTGCACTGCTCCCAGGGTGTCGTTGGCCAGCCCGGCCACGTGGGTCGCCCGGCGCTTGGCGTCCTCGAAGGCGGCCGCGCGGGCCTCGTCCTCGACCGGACTGCGGTCGGCGATCACCGGCGACACCTGCTCGACCACGAGTCGGTCGTCCAGCCGCTCCGCCAGCGCGCTGACGAGCCGACCGGCCGTGGCGAGGTCGGGGCAGCGGACGGTGAGCGAGTGCCGTGCCTCGTACCCCGACGGCACGCCCTGGTGGTCCTGCCGCGGCCACACCGAGAAGTCGGTCTGGGACAGCACTGACTCCGAGGTGACCTCGGCGACCACGGCTCGCGCCTGCCGCCCCGCCTCGTCGACGCCGGCGACCGCCGCGGTGACGGAGAAGTCCTGGTGGACGACCGCGACCCGGACGTCCGCCACGTCCGCCGGTGCGGAGGCGGTGCCGTGGCCGACGACGGTCAGGGTGCGCATGGTGAGAGTTCTACGCCCTCACACCGTGATGCGCAGCGCCTCGAAGATCTGCCGGGTCGCCTTCGACCGGTTCAGCGTGTAGAAGTGCAGCCCCGGCGCGCCTCCGGTGAGCAGCTCGTCGCACAGCTCGGCCGCCATGGCGATGCCCTCGGTGCGCAGCGTGGCCGGGTCGTCGGCGTACTGCTCGACCCGAGCCCGCACCTCGGCCGGGATCTCGCGACCCGACAGCTCGGCCATCCGGGCGACCTGTCCGAGGTTCAGGATCGGCATGATGCCCGGGAGGATCGGGATGTCGACCCCGGCGGCCGACGACCGCTCGACCAGCTCGGCGTAGTCGGCCGCACGGAACACCATGTCGGTGATCGCGAACTCGGCGCCCGACCGCTGCTTCTCCAGCAGCACCTCGGTGTCGCGCTCGATCGAGTCGGCACCGGGATGCCCGCCGCCCGGGAACGCCGCGACCCCGACCGAGAACGTCCCGTGGCCGCTGGCGAGCGCCACCAGCTCGCAGGCGTGGGTGAAGCCGCCCTCGGTGGGCGTCCAGTCCGCCCGTGGGCCGTCCTTCGGGTCGCCGCGCAGCGCGAGCACGTTGTGGACCCCGGCGGCCGCGTAGTCGTCGAGGATCCGCTCCAGCTCGGCGCGGGTGTGGCCGACGCAGGTGAGGTGCCCCATCGGCACCAGCGAGGTCTCGCGCGCGATCCGGCCGGTGATGTGCACGGTCGTGTCGCGGGTGGTCCCCCCGGCGCCGTACGTCACCGAGACGAAGGTCGGCGCGTAGGGCTCGAGCTCGCTGATCGCGGTCCACAGCTGCTCGGCGCCGGCGTCGTCACGGGGCGGCATGAACTCGAACGACAGCGACCTCCGTCCTTGACGGATCAGGTCGGCGATGCTGGGCACGCGATCGTCGGGCATGCCCACGAGTGTAGGCAGCGGGTCCCTCCAATCCCGGCACCGACCACTGGCTAGTCTCGCCGCGTGACCAGCTGGGACGGAACCGCCTTCCGGGAGCGCGTCCAGGACGTGCTGGATGAGTTCCTCGACGAGATGTCCGACCGGCTGGTGCCGCTGGGGCCGGACGCCGCGCGGCTGCTCGCAGCGGGTCGGGCGGCGGTCGGCGGTGGGAAGCGGTTCCGCGCGGCGTTCTGCTACTGGGGCTTCCGGGCCCTTCAGCCGGACGACGGCGACGAGCGTTCCCTGCTCCGCGCGTGCGCCGCCCTGGAGCTGCTGCACGCGAGCGCACTTGTGCACGACGACTACATGGACGCCTCCGACACCCGGCGCGGTCGCCCCGCCGTCCACCGCGGCTTCGAGGCCGAGCACCGCGCGGATGGCTGGCGCGGCGACCCGGAGCAGTACGGCGCCGCGGCGGCCATCCTGCTCGGCGACCTGCTGCTCGCCTGGTCCGAGGAGCTGCTGCGGCGCTGCGGTCTCCCGCTGGAGCGGGTGGCGGCGGCGATGGGGCTCTTCGACCTGTGCCGTACCGAGGTCATCACCGGCCAGTTCCTCGACGTGTCGGTGCAGGCGCGCGGCCTCGCCGACGTCGACGCCGCGATGACCGTGCTGCGCTACAAGTCCGCCAAGTACTCGATCGAGCGGCCGCTCCACATCGGGGCCGCCCTGGCCGGCGCCACCGACGACCAGCTTGCGGACCTCTCGGCGTACGGGCTCCCGCTGGGCGAGGCGTTCCAGCTGCGGGACGACCTCCTCGGCGTCTTCGGCGACGCCGAGACGACCGGCAAGCCGGCCGGCGACGACCTCGAGGAAGGCAAGCGCACGGTGCTGGTGGCGCTGGCACTCGACGCGGCTCCCGAGGCGGACGCAGCGCTCCTCGACGCGAGCCTGGGCACCCGGCTCGACGACGAGCTGCTCGCCGAGCTGCGGCGGATCATCGACGCGGCCGGCGCCCACACCCAGGTCGAGTCCGTGATCGAGGAGCTGGTCCAGGTGTCGCTGGACGCCCTGGAGCGCGCGCCGGTCAGCGACGAGGCGCGGGGCGTGCTGCGCCAGCTGGCTGCGGCCGCGACCGACCGGGTGGTCTGACCCCAGGCCCGTGGCTAGTCCAGGCTCGGTACGCCGGGAGCGTCAGGCCCGTCGCCACGCAGCAGCACGCTGAACGGACCGCCGCGGTCGGCGTTGACGCGGGTGCCGAGGACGCTCAGCGCCACCGAGAACGCCCGCGGCTCGGTCCGGGCGAGGGCGCCCCAGCCGTCCCAGAGCACCACGGTGCCGTCTCCCTCGTCGACGTCGGTGAGGCAGTCGGCGAGAGCGTCGAAGTTCTGGCCGTACCACTCCGGGAAGTGCAGTGCCTCCCCGATCCGCGCCAGGAACTCCGGCTTGGTCTGCGCCCGCAGCCCGTCGACGTACGCGAACGTCCAGCCGGCGTGCTCGACGGTATGGCGGACGTCGGCCACCTCGAAGCCGCCGTGCCAGGTGTAGATGCCGGGCTTGCTCCGCCCGGCGAGGAGTGCCGCCAGTCCGCTCATGGGTGGGTCACCTCGCGATCCTCGAGAACGAGGAGTAGTGGTCGTCGGTCCAGTAGAACTCTCCGCCCGACCCGGCCACGATCCGCCGGGCGCCGCGGTCATCTGCGCCGGGCGTCTCGACGGTGTACTCCCGGTAGTAGCCCTCGGGATGGTCGGGAAGGAGCTCTTCGTCGTTGCGGAACGTCTCGTCGTCCTGGTCGTAGGGGTAGGGACCGCCCTGGTCGATCAGCGCCAGCGTGTCCCGGGCCTCGGCGGGCAGGTCCGCCGCGGCCACGACCGGCAGCCCGCTCTCGGGGTCGGTACCACCCGTCGGTGGCTCCGAGGCCGGACCGGTGTCGGTCGGGCTCGGCAGGCTCGGCGGATCCGAGGCCCCTTCGGTGGGTTCTGTCGACGGCGACTGCGACGCGGTCGGCTGTGCCTGCGGGTCCTCGGTCGTCGTACCCGCGTCGCCCTGGACCCACCAGATGACGACGGCGGTGAGGAGCGCGACGACCAGCCCGAGCCAGGTGCGCCTGTCCTTCATCGTTGCCTAGTACCCCATCGCCTGGGCGCGCCGCTTGACCTCCGCGCCGCGGTTCTCCCGCAGCGCGTCGATCGGGCGGCCCGGGAGGTCCGCGTCGGTGAGGATCCACTCGATGCACGCGCGGTCGTCGAACCCCGCGTCGTGCAGCACCGTCAGCAGTCCCGGCAGCCCCTTCACGACGAACCCGTCCTGGAGGAACTCGGCCGGCACCCGGGGCCCGGCGCCGGGCACGGGCACGGCGGCCGCGAGCTCGTGGTCGCGAATCATGGTGCGGACCTTGGCGGGCGTCACTCCCAGATCGGCGGCCACGGCCTGCCAGTCCAGCCACTCGCTGACCAGGCTCCCGAGGTCGGTTGTCTCTTCATGATGCAGAGCATCGTGCGTGCCGCTCATGGGCCCACTCTTTCACCTCGCTGGGAGGTACGGCGAGGGTGGTCGACGCTGGCCACCGAGCCGGCCCGCGCCACGCCGGAGCGTGGGCAACCGGGGGCGCTCGGCAGGCGTCCGTACCATGGAACCCCGGATCCTTCCCCATCCGGCACCCAGGAGGGTCGACGTGCAGCCCGGTCAGCCAGCCCAGCGCGCCCGCACGGGCGAGGACGCGGGAGCGAACGACCCCTTCGTCGGTCGCCTTCTCGACCGGCGCTACCGGATCGGACCGCGGATCGCTCGCGGCGGTATGGCCAGTGTCTACGAGGCCATGGACATCCGGCTCGACCGTACGGTCGCGGTCAAGATCATGCACCCGGGGCTCGGCGACGACGACGAGTTCGCGGCGCGCTTCGTGCGCGAGGCCCGCGCCGCCGCCCGCCTGAGCCACCCCCACGTGGTGGGCGTCTTCGACCAGGGCGACGACGCGGGTGCGGTCTTCCTCGCGATGGAGCTGGTGCCGGGTCACACGCTGCGCGACGTGATCCGCAAGGAGGCCCCGATGACGCCGGGCCGGGCGCTGGCGCTGATCGACCCCGTGCTCTCGGCGCTGGCCCACGCGCACCGCAACGGCCTGATCCACCGCGACATCAAGCCCGAGAACGTGCTGATCGGTGACGACGGCGGCGTGAAGGTGGCCGACTTCGGACTCGCCAAGGCGGTCAGTGCCGACACGCAGCACACCGCGACCGGCGGGGTGCTGATCGGCACCGTGTCCTACCTCGCCCCTGAGCTGGTCGTGGACGGCCGGGCCGACGCCCGCGCCGACGTGTACGCCGTCGGGGTCGTCCTCTACGAGCTGCTGACCGGTCACAAGCCACACGAGGGCGAGTCGCCGATCCAGGTCGCGTACAAGCACGTGCACGAGGACGTCCCCGCGCCGTCCGCGACCGTGCCCGGTCTGCCGTCGTACGTCGACGCGCTGGTCGCCCGCGCCACCGCCCGCGACCGCGGGCAGCGGCCGGCGGACGCCGGCGTGCTCCTCCACCAGGTGCACCGGGTCGCCCAAGCGGTCGCCACCGGTGTCACCGACGACGAGGAGCTGACCGCCGACCTGATGCCCACACCACCCCCGGTGGGCACCGACACCGAACCCGACCCGTTCGATGCCGACGAGTTCGCCACCCTGCTGGCGCCCGCCGAGGCGGTCGCGGCGTACGCGGATGCGGCCGGCGAGACGGAGCACACCAGCAGCCTGGTCGCCGCGCCGCCGAGCGAAGTGATCGTGCCGTCCGCGGTCTACCAGCCAGTGACGCCGGCCCGCCCGCGACGCTCCCGCAAGGGCCTGCTGCTGATGTTGCTCGCGCTGCTCCTCGCCGTCGGCGTGGGGGCCGGGGCGTGGTGGTTCGGCTGGGCCCGCTACACGCAGACACCCAGCGTGCTCGGCCTGCGTGAGACCGGCGCGGTCGAGAAGCTGGAGGCGGCCGGGCTGGAGGTCCGCACCGGCGACCCGACGTACAGCGAGACGGTGGCGGCGGGCAGGGTGCTTTCCACTGACCCGGGTCCGGGCGAGCGGGTGCTCGACGGCGGGACCGTCACCCTCGTGCTGTCGCTCGGCAAGGAGCGCTACGACGTCCCGAAGGTCCGCGGCATGACCGAGGACCAGGCGCAGGACGCGCTCGCGGAACAGAACCTCCAGTTCGGCGAGTCGATCGCTCGCTGGTCGCAGACCGTGCCCGTGGGCACGATCCTGGGCAGCGATCCCGATGTCGGTACGTCGCTGAAGCCCGACTCGATCGTCAACCTCTACATCAGCGAGGGCCCGAAGCCGATCCGCGTGAAGGACTACACCGGCAAGCCGGCCGAGCTGGCCGAGCAGGAGCTCGGCGACCGCGGGCTGGTCGTCGAGCGGGATGAGCCGCAGTTCTCCGACACCGTGCCGGAGGGCAACGTCATCAGCCAGACACCCGCGAGCGGCACGCTGTTCCGCGGCGACACCGTCACGCTGGTCGTCAGCCAGGGACCGGAGCTGGTCGAGGTGCCCGGTGGGCTGGTCGCGGCCGGCGTCGAGAGCGCCACGGCGACGCTGGAGGCGCTCGGGTTCGTGGTCGCGGTGGAGAACGCCGACGAGTACATCGGCCTCGGGTTCGTCTTCCGGGTCGATCCGCCGTCGGGGACGATGGCACCCAAGGGCAGCACGATCACCCTGTACCTGATCTGACGACGTCGGACGAAGCCTCGGCCCTCTTATGATCCGAGCGTGTCGACTCCGGTGCTCGCGACCAAGCTGTTCGTGCCGCCACCGCGCCCGCAGCTGGTGGCGCGCCAGCGCCTCGTCGAGCAGCTGGACGCCACCCTGGACGAACACCACCGGCTGACCGTCGTCTCGGCCCCGGCCGGCTTCGGCAAGACCACGCTCCTCGGCGACTGGTTGGGCCACGTCGGTCGCGCGGATGACTCGGTCCGGGTCGCCTGGCTGTCGCTCGATGACGGCGACAACGACCCGACACGCTTCCTCGCCCATGTCGTGGCGGCCCTGCAGGGCGCAGGCCTGGAGGAAGTAGAGGGACTCCTCCACGCCCTGGCTGCCCCGCCGACCGCCGCCGAGCTGACCGTCCTCGTCAACACCGTGACCGAGGCGTGCGAGCACGCGCCGGAGATCCGATGGGTGCTGGTGCTCGACGACTATCACGTCCTCCAGTCGACCGAGGTGCACGAGGTCTCGGCGTTCCTCCTCGACCACCTGCCCACCCGCGTCCACCTCGTGCTGGCCACCCGGGCGGACCCACCACTGGCGCTGGCGAGGCTCCGGAGTCGCGGCCAGCTCACCGAGGTGCGTGCCGCAGACCTCCGCTTCACGCGAGGCGAGGCGCGGGACTTCCTCAACGGGGTGATGGGCCTCGACCTGACCACGGACGACGTGGACGCACTGGACGAGCGCACCGAAGGCTGGGTCGCCGGCCTGCAGCTGGCCGCACTCTCGCTGCGCGGTGTCGAGGAGCGCGGCCAGGTCCTCGGCTTCATCGACGCGTTCACCGGGAGCAGCCGGTTCGTGATCGACTACCTCGCCGACGAGGTGCTGGCTCGGCAGCCCGAGGAGGTCCGGGACTTCCTGCTGCGGACCGCCGTCCTCCACCAGCTGACCGGCTCCCTGTGCGACGCGGTCACCGACCGCGCAGACGGAGCGCGGACGTTGGAGGACCTGGAGCGCGGGAACCTCTTCCTGGTCGCGCTGGACACCGAGCGCAGCTGGTACCGCTACCACCACCTGTTCGCCGACGTCCTGCGCGCACGGCTGCTCGCCGAGCAGCCCGAGCAGGTGCCGGTCCTCCACCGGCGAGCGAGCGCCTGGTACGCGTCGCGCGGCCTGGCCACCGATGCGATCCGGCACTCGCTGGCGGCCGAGGACTTCGACGGTGCGGGGCAGCTGATGGAAGCCGCGTTGCCGGAGATGCGACGTACCCGGCAGGACAGCGTGCTGCTGAGCTGGGTGAGGTCGTTGCCGGGACCGGTCGTACGTCGGAGCCCGGTCCTCAGCATCGTGGCGGCCTGGTCGATGCTGATGGCCGGTGACCTCGATGCGGTCGAGTCCCGCCTCGACGAAGCGGAGGCGGCCCTGGCAGCAGGCGCGGCCGACCCGGACCTCGCGTCGAGGTGGGCCGACACAGAGGACCTCCGTACGGCTCGTGCGACGATCCCCGTCTACCGAGCGGCGCTCGCCCAGGCGCGCGGTGACGTCGCGGACACGGTCCGGCACGCCCGCCGCGCCCTGGAGCTGGCTGGTCCGGAGGACCACGTCGTCCGGGGCGGCGGAGCCGGCTATCTGGGTCTCGCCGCCTTCGCCGCCGGCGACGTGCAGGAGGGGCTCACCACGTTCTCCGAAGCCGTGCGCCACCTGCACGCAGCGGGCAACCTGGTCGACGAGCTCGACACCACGGTGAACCTGGCGGACATGTGGATCGCGGCCGGTCAACCGAGCCGCGCGCGCCGCCTCTACGAGGAGGCACTCCGCACCGCGACCGCGGGCGGTGAGCCGTACCCTCGGGCGACCGCCGACCTGCACGTGGGCCTGGCGGAGCTCGACAGCGAGCTCGGCGACTACTCGAGTGCCGAGACGCACCTCCAGGCGGCTCGATTGCTCGCGGAACGGACGTCCATCACCGAGAACCGATATCGCTGGTACGTCGTCATGGCTCAGCTGCGCTCCCGGCTCGGCGACGTCGCCGCCACCCTCGACCTGCTCGACGAGGGGGAGGCGTTGTACCGGCGCGGCTTCTACCCCGACCTCCGCCCCATCTCTGCCCTGCGAGCCCGGCTCCAGCTCGCGCACGGTGACCTCGCCGCGGCCGAGGCGTGGGCGCAGGACCACGGCGTCCCGGCCGAGGAGCCGGCGTACCTCCACGAGTACGAGCACCTCACCGTGGTACGGCTGCTGCTCGCCCAGCACCGGCACGACGAGGCGCTCGCGCTGCTCGACCGGCTCGATGCCGCCGTCGGAGCTCGCCGCCCCGGGAGCCAGATCGAGATCGGCGTGCTGAAGGCTCTCGCGCGACACGGAGCAGGGCATCGCGAGGAGGCACTCGCCGGCCTGGCAGAAGCGATGACGGGAGCGCCCGAACCGGAGGGCTACGTGCGCCTCTTCCTCGACGAAGGTGCCCCGATGCTGACCCTGCTCGAGGATGCTCTCGCGGACGGTGTCCTGCAGGAGCACGCCCGACGCCTGCTCGACGCCGCCGACGCCTCGCCGCCGTCGGCCGTTCACCAAGACGTGCTGCCCGATCCCCTCAGCGACCGCGAGCTGGAAGTGCTGCGGCAGCTCGACACCGGTCTCACCGGCCCGGAGATCGCCCAGCACCTCTTCGTCTCCCTGAACACGCTGCGGACCCACACGAAGCGCATCTTCACCAAGCTCGACGTCAACACCCGCGCGGCTGCGGTACGTCGGGCGCGCGAGCTCGGTCTCCTGTCCGAGTAGCGCCGAATCGGCACAGTCACATCGTCAGTCACCAGATGTGGTGACGCCCCGGCCCTCTCCTGCGACCTACGTTCCGAGCAACCCCGAGGCACCCGCCCCGGACCGCCGCACACAGGAGCAGGACATGACCATCACATCCACCACTCTCACCAAGGCCGCCGGCGTCTCGGCGGTTGCCGCCGGGCTGATCTTCATCGGGGTCCAGATCGGCCACCCGCACGTGGACGCGGAGTCCGTCACGACCACGGAGGTGGCGGTCCGCACGTCGTTCAAGGTCCTGATGACCGCGCTCGCCCTGGTCGGCTTCACCGGCATGTACCTGCGGCAGATCACCAAGACCGGAGTGCTCGGGCTGGTCGGGTACGTCGTGATCAGCGCCGGCTACCTGCTCATCACGGCGACCACCGTCGCCACCGGCTTCGCGCTACCGGCCATCGCCGACACCAACCCCGACTACGTCAACGACGCGATCACAGCCGCCACCGGCGGCACGCCCACGGGCGACATCGGACTGCTGCAGCCCATCCTGCAGCTCCAAGGCGCCTTCTACCTCGCCGGCGGCCTGGCGTTCGGCATCGCCCTGTTCCGCGCCCGCGTGCTCGCCCGGTGGGCCGCTGCACTGCTCGCCGTGGGCGGACTCGCGTCCATCGTGCTTGCGCAGATGCCCGACGCGTTCTACCGGCTGCTGGCCGTCCCGAACGCCATCGCCATGATCGGCCTCGGCTACTCGCTGTGGAGGGTCGCCCGGGCGACCCACACGCCGACCAGCGAGGCCGCAGCCGTCGGCGCCGGTGCGTGATGACCCCGAACGCCACCCCGGACACCCGACCGGCCCCGCGCCGGTCGGGTGTCCGGGCCGGGTCGAGCTGGCGGCTGCCGGTCGCCCTGATCGCGCTCAGCCTCATCCCGGTGGTCTTCGGGGGCGTGCGGCTGATTGAGATCGCCGGCGGTCCCCAGGTCATGCCGGAGAACCCCCGCATCGACGCCTCACCCCTGCCACTGGTGTTCCACGTCGTGGGCGCCGCCTTCTACGGCCTCGTAGGCGCGTTCCAGTTCTCGGCCCGGATCCGGCGCCGTCGGCCCGGCTGGCACCGGCGGGCCGGCCGGGTGCTGGTGGTGGCCGGTTCGATGGTCGCCCTCTCCGGACTCTGGATGACGCTGTTCTACTCCGGCGCACCGGGAGGCGCCCTCCTCTGGGCGGTCCGGATCACGGTCAGCTCGGCGATGTTCCTCTTCATCGTTCTGGGCTTCCGCGCGATCCGCCGCCGGGACATCTCCGCACACCGTGCCTGGATGATCCGTGCATACGCGCTCGCCGTCGGCGCCGGCACGCAGATCTTCACGCAGGGCGTCGGCGACGCCGCGCTCGGTGACGGCGACCTGAGCCGGGCCCTCTCTCTCAGCTCCGCCTGGGTCATCAACGCCGCCGTCGCCGAGTGGGCGGTGCGCCGCCATGCCTGAGAGTCCCCTGCGCTACCAGCTCCGCATCGAGGGGCACCTCGACCAGCACTGGTCGACCTGGTTCGACTGCACCGCCATCACCCACGAGGACGACGGCACCACGACCTTGAGCGGCGTCGTCGCGGACCAGGCGGAGCTGCACGGCTTGCTCGGCAAGGTCCGTGACCTCGGCACCGCCCTCATCTCGATCTCGACAGGAGAACAGTCATGACCACCACTGCGACCGCAGCTGCCGTACCGCGAAGCTCGACCGGCCTGTCCCTCGCCCGCCTGAACCTGATGCGTGCGGGCTACCTGCTGATGGGAGTCGGCCTCGCGGTCGTGTAGTGGCCGCTGCTCCCGGACGCCCACGCCCTGCCGCTCTTCGAGGGTGTGACGCTCTGCCTGCTGACGGCCGTGTCGTTCCTGGCCCTCGTCGTCATCCTGGCGGTGATCCCGCGGCGGTTCGTGTGGCGCAGCTACGTGCGCACCACCGGAGACCGTTGCCGATGATCAGTCCCAAGACCGCTCACTCACCCGCCGTCCACATCACGGTGGCCCGCGGTCACGGGCCCCGCTTCGCCCTACGGTGTCGCCATGGTGGTCGTGATGTCCCCGGACGCGACCGATGAGCAGATCGCCAACGTCGTCGACAAGGTGGAGGCCGTCGGTGGTGAGGCCTTCGTGTCCAAGGGCGTGGTGCGCACCATCATCGGGCTGGTCGGTGACATCGACTCCTTCCACCACCTCAACCTGCGCACCTTGCCGGGAGTCGCAGACGTTCACCGGATCTCGGACCCGTTCAAGCTGGTCAGCCGGCAGCACCACCCGGAGCGCTCGACCGTCTGGGTCGGGCAGCCGGGCCACCAGGTGCCGATCGGGCCCGAGACGTTCACACTGGTCGCCGGCCCGTGCGCCGTCGAGAACCACGAGCAGACGCTCGCAGCGGCCCGGATGGCGGCCTCGGCCGGCGCCACGATCCTGCGCGGCGGGGCGTTCAAGCCGCGGACGTCGCCGTACGCCTTCCAGGGCCTGGGGCTGCGCGGCCTCGAGATCCTGGTCGACGCCCGCTCCGCGACCGGGCTGCCGATCGTCACCGAGGTGGTCGACGCTCGCGACGTCGCCGTGGTCGCCCAGCACGCCGACATGCTCCAGGTCGGCACGCGGAACATGGCGAACTTCGGGCTGCTGCAAGCTGTCGGCGAGTCCGGCAAGCCGGTGCTCCTCAAGCGCGGGATGACCGCGACGGTCGAGGAGTGGCTGATGGCGGCCGAGTACATCGCGCAGCGGGGCAACCTCGACGTGGTGCTGTGCGAGCGCGGCATCCGGACGTTCGAGCCGACCACCCGCAACACCCTCGACATCTCGGCCGTGCCCATCGTGCAGGCCAGCAGCCACCTGCCGGTGATCGTCGACCCGTCGCACGCCGCCGGTCGCAAGGACCTGGTCGTGCCGCTGTCGCGAGCCGCGATCGCCGTGGGCGCGGACGGCGTGATCGTCGACGTGCACCCCGATCCCGAGACCGCGCTGTGCGACGGCCCGCAGGCGCTCCAGGGCAGCTCGCTGCGCGAGCTCGCCTCCGCCGTACGCCGGCTGCCCGGTGCCGTGGGCCGCGTGGACGCGGCCGACCGGATCCGCGCGACCTGACCTCACGCCCCCGGCGAACGACTCGGCCCGATTAGTCTGTTCGCGAGGAGACGCCATGGACGTGTGCACCCAGTGTGGTCACGAGCTGGGCATCGGCCGGTTCTGCACCAACTGCGGCCACCCGGCCGCCTTGTCGCGCGGTGCCCCCGTAGAGGACCTCGAGACGTGGCGCACCGACACCGCTGAGCGGCAGCGGGTCGCGGAGCCGGTCGAGCCGCCGCCGGTGCCCGAGCGACCCGAGCCGCCGCGGTTCCGGCTGTTCGCCGACGACCCCCTTCCCGCGCCAGTGCCCCCTACCCCGCCGCTGGCGGACCGGCCGGCCAGGACCCATCGGGGCGGGTCGCCCCTCTGGCTCCCGTGGGTGGTGGGCGCGGGGCTGATGCTGCTGGTCGCGGGCTTCGGCGCCTGGCTGCTCTTCGGCGGCGGCGACGACCCGCAGACCGCTCAGGACCGGCCGCCGGCGAGCAGCCCACTCGACGAGGACACGCCCGAGGAGGAGCCGTCGTCACCCGAGCCGAGCCCCAGCAGGTCGGCCGACCCCGAGCCCTTCGCCGGTGACCTCGCGCCGTTCGCCTCGATCTCGGCCCCGCCCGCAGCCGCACCCGGTCAGGGCGCCGATGGCGAGGTGGTGCGGTACGTCGCCGAGAACATGGTCGACGGCGTGCCCGAGACCTGCTGGCGGACGCCCGGCGACGGTACCGGGAGCTCGATCACATTCCGCTTCGACCGACCCGCCACCCTGACGGAGGTGGGCCTGGTCAACGGGTACGCCAAGGTCGCTCGCGACAATCGCGGCCTCCTCGACTGGTACCACGGCAACCGCCGGGTCCTGGCCGTCGAGTGGACCTTCGACGACGGAACGGTCGTCACCCAGCGCCTGAGTGACACCACCCTGACCCAGATGGTGCCGGTCAAGAAGGTGGAGACGGAGTCGGTGACGGTGCGGCTGCTCCGCGTCACCCCACCAGGCACCGGCCGGGCCTCACGGAACTACACCGCGATCAGCGAGGTCTCGTTCCTCGGCACCACGCCCTGAGGTCGCCCGGCACCATGGCTCGCACGATCCGGAGCGCCTGGCGGGAACTGTCCCCGTACACAGCTAGGGTCGGCCAGGTGAATCGGCGATGAGCAAGATGGATGATCTGCGCGCCTTGCGCGAGGCCCGATATGAGCGAACGGTGGCCCGGGGCGCCGCTCGGCCCCGGGGGCCCAAGCCGGCGGAGCCACCAGCCACCACGCCAGCTGCCACGCCTCCCGCGGCGGACGCTGAGGTGACGCTGTGCGGCCATCGGGCCATCAGCGGGCGCACCTGCACCCGCGAACACGGTCACGCGGCCAAGAGCCACCGCTACTCCTGACCCGGCCAGGTCGCCGCCGTTCAGTACGTCCGGTTACGGCGCATCTGCACCAGCCGCCTGGACCACGAGACGCAGGATGATCTCTCCTTCTGGGTCGACGTCCCCTCTCGGGACGAACCCGAGCCGGGCGTAGAAGCCGGCGGGGCCGCCCTCACCGGGCACGTAGCTGGTGAGCAGCTCGGTGCCGCCCTGGTCCCGCACCAGTTCCATGACCTGTCGCACGACCTCCTGGCCGTAACCCCGGCCCTGGTAGCGGTGGTCGATGAGCAGCTTCCAGAGGAACCAGGGGCCGTTGATCTCGGGTGGCTGCGGCCGGACGTCCCAGCTCAGCATCACGAACCCGACCGGCTCTTCGCCGGTGTAGACGGCCCGGCACCACGGCTTCCCCTCCGGATGGGCGGCGGCCTCCGCCAGCGAGTACGGCACCGTGCTGACGAACTGTTCCTGCTCAGACGTGGTCCGCAGGGCGCGGACGGCTTCCACGTTGTCGTCGGTGATCTCCCGCAGGGTGATCGTCACGCGGGCACGCTAGCGCGCTGTGGGCCACATCGGGGCTGGTCAGAGAGCAGCGAGCAGCGCCGCGGCCCGCTCGACGGCGGCGCGGTCGACGTCGAGATGCGTCACCAGCCGGGCGACGCGGGGGCCGACCGTCCCCATCAGTACGCCGGCCTCGGCGGCCCGCGCCACGAAGCCCGCTGCATCCTCGTGCGGCACGGCGACGATGTTCGTGTCGACCGTCTCGGGATCGACGTCGAGCGCGTCGGCCAACAGCCGGGCATGTTCGTGGTCCTCGGCCAGCCGCTCCAGGTGGTGGTCGAGGGCGTGCAGCCCGGCCGCGGCGAGCACGCCGGCCTGCCGCATGCCGCCCCCGAGCCGTTTGCGCCACACCCGCGCCTCCGCGATCGCGTCGGCGGACCCGACCATCAGGGAGCCGACCGGGGCGCCGAGCCCCTTCGACAGGCACACGGCGAGCACGTCGACCGCGGCGCCGTACTCCGCAAGTGGTACGCCGGTGGCGACGTGCGCGTTCCATATCCGGGCCCCGTCGAGGTGGACTCGCGTGCCCGCGCCCTCGGCGAATGCCTTGAGGGCGGTCAGCTCCGGCAGCGGGACGACCGAGCCACCCGCGAAGTTGTGGGTGTTCTCGACCGAGATGGCGGCGGTCGCGACGAAGAACGGCCCGAGGTCGGGGGCGAAGAGCTCCTCGATCTCGTCCTGCGCGATCCGGCCGCTCGGCGAGCGCCAGGTCCGCATCGTCACCCCGCTCAGCGCGCCGTGCGCTCCCAGCTCGGCCCGCGCGATGTGCGCGCGCGCCTCGCACAGCACCTCCTGGCCTGGCGCGACCAGGCTGCGGACTGCGAGCACGTTGGCCATCGAGCCGGTCGGCGTGAACAGCGCCGCCTGGTGCCCGAACATCTCCGCCACCCGCTCCTCGAGCGCACGGACGGTCGGGTCCTCGCCGTACACGTCGTCGCCGACCTCGGCGTCGGCCATGGCGCGACGCATCGCCTCGGTGGGCTTCGTGACGGTGTCGCTGCGGAGGTCGATCGGCACGTCACTCATACGGTCCGCAGCATCCGAGCGACGAGGAACGCCAGCTCCAGCGACTGCACCCGGTTGAGCCGCGGGTCGCAGACCGACTCGTAGCGGTCGGCCAGCCCCGCCTCGCTCAGCAGCTCGCCGCCTCCGACGCACTCGGTCACGTCGTCGCCGGTGAGCTCGACGTGGACGCCACCGGGCCAGGTGCCGAGCGAGCGGTGCACGTCGAAGAAGCCCTGGACCTCCTCGATCACGTCGTCGAAGTTGCGGGTCTTGTAGCCCGATGACGCCTCGAACGTGTTGCCGTGCATCGGGTCGCACACCCAGGCGACCTGCACGCCGGCGGCCGTCACCTTCTCGATCAGGTGGGGCAGCCCGTCGCGGATCCGACCGGCGCCGAAGCGGGTGATGAACGTCAGCCGGCCGGCCTCGTTGTCGGGGTTGAGCCGGTCCGCGAGCGCCAGGGCGTCGTCGGCGGTCGTGGTCGGGCCGAGCTTCACGCCGATCGGGTTCCTGATGTGCCGGAGCAGCTCGACGTGCGCACCGTCGAGCTGCCGGGTGCGTTCACCGATCCACACGAAGTGACCCGACACGTCGTACGGCGTCTGGGTGCGCGAGTCGATCCTGGTCATGGCGTGCTCGTACTCCAGCACCAGCGCCTCGTGGCTGGAGTGGAAGTCGACCCGGTGGAACTCGTCGGGGTCGGCCCCGATCGCCTTCATGAACGTGAGGGCGCGGTCGATGTCGTTGGCCATCGCCTCGTACTGCTGGCCGGCGGCCGACTCGCGGACGAAGTCGGTGTTCCAGGTGTGCACCTGGCGCAGGTCGGCGTAGCCGCCGGTCACGAAAGCCCGCACGAGGTTCAGGGTGGACGCGGACGCGTGGTAGACGTCGACCAGCCGCCGTGGGTCGTGTGCCCGCGACTCGGGCGTGAACTCGTAGCCGTTGACCGCGTCGCCCCGGTAGGCCGGGAGGGTGACCCCGCCCCGGGTCTCGAGGTCCGACGAGCGCGGCTTGGCGTACTGGCCGGCGATCCGGCCGACCTTCACGACCGGGACGGAGGCGGCGTACGTCAGCACCACCGCCATCTGGAGCAGGACCCGCAGCTTGTTGCGCACGTTGTCGGCCGTGACGCCGTCGAACGTCTCGGCGCAGTCACCGCCCTGCAGCAAGAACGCCTCGCCGCGCGCCACGGCGCCGATCTTGGTCTTGAGGTCGTCGCACTCCCCCGCGAACACCAGCGGCGGCTGGGTGCGCAGCCGCGCCACGGCGGCCTCGACCGCGGCCTGGTCGGCGTAGGTCGGCTGCTGGGCCGCGCCCAGGGCGTGCAGCGACTCCAGCGAGGGGATCTGACTCACCGGTCCAGCGTACGCGGGGCGGCGGCGCCGGACGTACGCCGGATCTGTGGCCGAGACACGTCAGCGGACGTCGTCCTCCATGTGCTCGATGTCGCGGAACCCGGTCTTCTTGGCGCGGATGCCGCGGTTGGTCATCCAGGTGAGCACCCACAGCACGATGCCGAGCACCAGCAGACCACCCGCGATCTGGTAGACGATGACGTCACGGTCGACCCAGGGGCCGATGAGGAACAGGCAGGCGAGCGCGGCGATCGCAGGCGTCGGGCCGGGCGACCGGAAGAAGCCCTGTCGGCCGTCGCGACGCAGCACCAGGCAGGCGACGTTGACGACCGAGAACACCCCGAGCAGCAGCAGGGCCGTGGTGCTGGCGAGGTTGAGCACGATGTCGGACTCGGCCTGGTTGGCGACGTACGCGATCAGGCCCAGAGCGAGCACCGTGGAGAACAGGATGCCGACGTACGGCGCCCGCGAGTTCGGCGACACCTTGCCGAGCGTGCGGGGCAGCACGTCCTGGTTGGCCAGCCCGTAGAGGAGTCGGCTCGCCATCATCATGTTGATCAGGGACGTGTTGGCGACCGCGAACATCGCCAGGAACGGGAAGACCTTGTCGATCGGGAAGTCCGGCGCTCCCTTGCTGACGACCTCGAGCAGCGCCCGGCCCTCGGCCTCGTTGATCTCCGCGAGCTCTCCGGGCGTGAGTACGGCCACCACCGAGACCGCCACCAGCATGTAGATGATGACCGCGATGCCGAGGCCGGTCAGCATCGTGCGCGGGAAGATCCGCTCGGGCTCGTGGGTCTCCTCGACCATGTTGACCGAGTCCTCGAAGCCGACCATCGCGAAGAACGCGATCGAGGTCGCCGCGGTGACGGCCAGGAACATGCCCTTGCCCTCGGGTGACTCGAAGACGGTGATCCGGCTGAGGTCTCCGTCACCTGCGGTCATCGCGTAGAAGCCGACGCCGATGACGATGGTCAGCGCGGCCACCTCCACCAGCGTGAGGACCACGTTGAACTTCACGCTCTCGCCGACACCACGCAGGTTGATCAGCGCGAGCAGGAGCATGAAGCCCATCGCCACGGCGGTGGTCACGCCGGTGCCGGGGACGTCGTCGATCCACCCGTTGACGTCGAGGCCGCCGAAGAAGTTCTGGGCGAGCACGTTGGCCGAGGTCGACGCGCTGGTGATGCCCGAGCAGATGACAGCGAAGGCGACCAGGAAGGTGACGAAGTGGATGCCGAACGCCTTGTGCGTGTAGAGCGCGGCGCCCGCTGCCTGGGGGTACTTCGTGACCAGCTCGAGGTAGGAGAGGGCGGTCAGCGTGGCGACCGCGAAGGCGACCAGGAACGGCAGCCAGACGACGCCACCGACGACGCCGGCCATCTGGCCGGTGACCGCGTAGACACCCGCCCCGAGGATGTCGCCGACGATGAACAGCAGCAGGAGCTTGGGCCCCATGACCCGCTTCAGGTCGGGTTCTGGCCCGTTGACGTCCCGGGTCTCAGGCGCGGTCGCACTCATGGCGCTCTCCCTTCCGAGATGAGGTCGGTACCCGCCATAGTGGCGCAGATCACAGGGCGGGGCCAGCACCGCAGCGGCGTGGCTGCACGGCGGCCTCTTTAAGGTCGTGAACTTCGCGCACGAGTCCATGACTTCGCTGCCAATGGTTCGCCCGCGAAGTCATGGTTTCCCCGCTCAGGCGGGGAAACCGGCGCCCATGCCAGACGAGCTCAGCCGAAGAAGACCTCCGCCTCGGCGTACTCCTCGGGCGTCACGAGCTTGAGCTGACCGGTGCCCTCGATGAGTGGGACCCGGATGATCTGGGTGCCGCGGAGGGCCATCATCGTGCCGTAGTCACCGTCGGCGACCGCGTCGATCGCCTGCAGGCCGAACCGGGTCGCGAGCCAGCGGTCGAACGCCGTGGGCGTCCCGCCGCGCTGCACATGGCCGAGCACGACGGCGCGCGCCTCCTTGCCGGTACGGCCCTCGATCTCGTGGGCGAGCCGGTCGCCGATGCCGCCGAGCCGGACGTGCCCGAACGCGTCCTTCTCCCCCGACACCAGCGTCATCAGCCCGCCCTCGCGGGGCACCGCACCCTCGGCGACCACCAGGATCGGCGAGAAGTGTGACTGGAAGCGCGACTCGACGAGCGCGCAGACGTCCTCGATGTCGAAGGGCCGCTCGGGGATGAGCACGATGTTCGCGCCGCCCGCGATGCCCGAGTGGAGCGCGATCCAGCCGGCGTGCCGGCCCATCACCTCGACCACCAGCACCCGGTGGTGGGACTCGGCCGTCGTGTGGAGGCGGTCGATGGCCCCGATCGCGATGTTGACGGCGGTGTCGAAGCCGAAGGTGAAGTCGGTGCCGGACAGGTCGTTGTCGATGGTCTTCGGGACGCCGACCACGTTCACGCCGAGGTCGGCGAGCTTGGTCGCCACGCCCAGCGTGTCCTCGCCGCCGATCGCGACCAGGGCGTCGACACCGTCGTGGGCGAGGTTCTCCTGGATCTTCTCGACGCCGCGCTCGATCGAGAACGGGTTGGTGCGGCTGGACCCGAGGATCGTGCCGCCGCGGGGCAGGATGCCGCGGACCTGGGGTACGCCGAGCTCCATGGTCAGGTCCTCGAGCGGCCCCTTCCACCCGTCGCGGTAGCCCACGAAGTCGAACCCGTGGACCTTCACGCCCTTGCGGACCACGGCCCGGATCACGGCGTTCAGGCCGGGGCAGTCGCCGCCACCGGTGAGCACTCCGACGCGCATCGTCACTCCTGGATTGGATCGTTCATACGGCCGGGACGACGCTAGCGGAGATGACCGGCCACGACCAGCGCGCCCCGGCCGCCACAGGATGACTAGTCTCCCGAGCATGACGTTCTCGATCGTGGCCCGGTCCGAAGACGGCGAGTCGTGGGGGGTGGCGGTCGCGTCGAAGTTCCTCGCCGTGGGGTCGGTGGTGCCGGCCGCGGTGGCCGAGGTCGGCGCGATCGCAACCCAGGCCTGGGCGAACGTCGCCTACAAGGGCCAGGCGCTGTCGCTGCTCGACGAGGGGGCGACCGCCTCCGTCGCGCTCCAGCGGCTGCTGGAGGAGGACGAGGGGCGCGAGCACCGCCAGGTCGGGCTGGTCGACGGCGAGGGCGGCGCGGCCAGCCACACCGGCACGTCGTGCCTGGCGTGGGCGGGGGGACGCACCGGCGACGGGTACGCGATCCAGGGCAACATCCTCACCGGCGAGGAGGTCGTGCTCGCCATGGAGGCGGCGTGGCACGACGTCAGTGACCCGGGCGTCACCCTGGCCCGGGCACTGCTCGCCGCGCTGCGGGCCGGCGACGAGGCCGGCGGCGACAGCCGCGGCCGGCAGTCGGCGGCGCTGTTCGTGGTCTCCCAGGGTGCCGGGTACGACGGCGGCGACGACGTCGCGGTCGACCTCCGGGTCGACGACCACGAGGACCCGTGCGCCGAGCTGGCGCGGCTGCTCGACCTCAACGAGTGGTACCTCACCCCACCGGACGACGCCGACAAGGAGCCCCTGACCGACGAGGTACGTGCCGAGCTCGAGGACTTCGCGCGACGCGAGGGCAAGGAGTCCTTCGCCGCCTGGGTCGGGGCCGAGAACGTCGAGATGCGGGTCGGCGAGGAGTGGGTCGACCGGAGGATCCTGGAGCAGGTGCGCGCGACGCAGTCGGACGCCCAGTGAGCGTGCTCGCGATCGACGCCGGCACCACCGGTGTCACCGCCGTGGTGGTCGGCACCGCCGGCGACATCGTGGCCAAGGGCTACCAGGAGTTCTCGCAGCACTTCCCCCAGCCTGGCTGGGTGGAGCACGCGCCGGAGGAGATCTGGCAGGCCACGCTGGAGGCCACCCGTGAGGTGCTGACCAGGGTCGACGCGTCCGAGCTCACCGCCGTCGGCATCACCAACCAGCGCGAGACGATCGTCCTCTGGGACCGGGAGACCCTGGGGTCACCGCGCCGCGCGATCGTCTGGCAGGACCGGCGTACGGCCGACATCTGCGGGCGGCTGCGCGACGAGGGGCACGAGGACCGCGTCAGCGAGCTGACCGGGCTGCGACTCGACCCGTACTTCTCCGGCACCAAGCTGGTGTGGCTGGCCGAGAACGAGCCGCACACCTGGACCCACGTGGAGTCCGGCCGGTACGCCGTGGGCACGGTCGACTCCTACCTGATCGCGCGGATGACCCGCGGTGTCCACCACGTCACCGACGTGTCGAACGCGTCGCGGACGCTCCTCTTCGACCTCACCGAGGGCGGCTGGTCCGGCGAGCTGTGCTCGCTCTTCGGCGTACCGCGCGACGCGCTGCCCGACGTCGTGGCCAGCTGGGGCGAGGTCGCAGCGACCGACCCGAGGTCGTTCGTGGGGCTGTCGTTGCCGATCGCCGGGATCGCGGGCGACCAGCAGTCCGCGCTCTTCGGCCAGACCTGCTTCGACGAGGGCGACTCCAAGTGCACCTACGGCACCGGGTCGTTCATCCTGACGAACACCGGGGCCACGCTCAGGCGCTCGGACGCCGGGCTGCTGTCGACCGCGGCCTGGCGCTCCCCCGACGGTGAGCTGACCTACGCGCTGGAGGGCGCGATCTTCGTGACCGGCGCGGCGGTGCAGTGGCTGCGCGACGGGCTGCAGATCGTGGGTTCGGCCGCTGAGACCGCCGCGATCGCGTCGACCGTCGAGTCCTCCGACGGTGTGGTCTTCGTCCCCGCCCTGACCGGGCTCGGCGCACCGCACTGGGACCCACACGCCCGCGGCCTGCTGATCGGCCTCACCCGCGGCACCACTCGTGCCCACGTCGTCCGCGCCACACTGGAGGCGATCGCCTTCGAGGTGCGCGACGTGCTCGAGACGATGCCCGGCCTGGCGTCGCTCCGGGTCGACGGCGGCGCCGCCGCGAACGACCTGCTCTGCCAGGTCCAGGCCGACCAGGTCGGTGTACCCGTGGAGCGGCCGGAGATCGTCGAGACCACCGCGCTCGGCGCTGCCTTCCTCGCGGGGCTCGGCACCGGCGTGTGGTCGTCCACCGACGAGCTGCGCGACACCTGGTCGCTCGACCGGCGCTTCGAGCCGTCGGGTGACCGGTCCACAGCAGATGCCTCACACCGCCGATGGCTGGAAGCCGTCAGCCGGTCGAAGGGCTGGGCCGGCTGACAGTCCGGCTAACGGTGCCTCGACCGCGCTTCCCACCCGTTGCAAGGGGGTGGAAGCGCAGGGACGGCACCGTTACCCAGAAACTTCGGCCAGGGGGACGGCCGGGTCGCGGGTCCGGTCCGTGGCCTCGGTGCCGACCACGGCGCGCAGGTGGTCGATGGCGTCCCAGTCGTTCGCGTGCATCCCGGCCGCGACCCGGCCGCCCTTGAGCCACAGCGCACTGAAGACGCGCGACCCCGACAGGTCACCGCGGACCACGACCTCGTCGTAGCCGTCCGGGCCGACGTGGCCGACGTACTCCATGCCGAGGTCGTACTGGTCGGTGAAGAAGTACGGCTGCCGGTCGTACGACGCGTCGTCGCCGAGCATCACGCGCGCGGCGTGCTTGCCCTGATGGATGGCGTTGTCCCAGTGCTCGACCCGGATCCGGCCGAGGGCCGGGTGGTCGTGGTTGGCGACGTCGCCGGCGGCGTAGACGTGCGGGTCCTCGGCCCGCAGCCGGGCGTCGACGAGCACCCCGTTGTCCGTGGTCAGCCCGGCCGACGCGGCCAGCCGGTCGTCGGGGCCGGCGCCTATCCCGACCACGACCAGGTCCGGGCTGACCTCGTGGCCGTCGCCGAGCCGGACGGTGCCGCCGTCGATCGAGTCGACGGAGGTCCCGAGCCGGAGGTCGACACCGTGCTCGCGGTGCAGCTCGGCGAAGCTGGTCCCGATCTCCCGGCCGAGCACGCTCGCGAGCGGCAGGTCGGCCTGCTCCACGACGGTGACCTCGCCGCCTGCGTTGCGGACGGCGGACGCGACCTCCAGCCCGATCCAGCCGGCGCCGATCACCAGCAGCCGGCCCGAGAGCTGCTCCTTCAGCGCGAGCGAGTCCTCGAGCGTGCGCAAGTAGCTGACGGGCAGCCCCGAGTCGTCCACCATCGCCAGTCGCCGCGGCTGGGCGCCGGTCGCGAGCAGCAGCCGGTCATAGTTGACCCGCCGATCCCCCACCGCGACCGAGCCGCGGTCGAGGTCGAGGTCGGTCACCGGGTCGCCGGTCAGCAGCTCGACCCCGTGGTCGGCGTACCACGTCGCCTCGTGGACGAACGGCTTGTCCGGCTCCTCGGTCCCGAGCAGCAGCCCCTTGGAGAGCGGCGGCCGCTCGTACGGCGTGTGGTGCTCCGCGCCGATCAGGGTGACGTCGCCGTCGTACCCCTGCTCGCGCAGCTCGTCCACTGCCTTGGCGCCGGCCAGCCCGGCTCCGACGATCACGATGTTCATGGCTGCCTCCTGGTGAGTGAGAGGAACTCGGCCCGACTACGAGGATCGTCTCTCAACACGCCGGACAAGCTCGAGGTCAGGGTCGTCGCCCCCGACGCGCGGGCTCCCCGGACAGTCATGCACGTGTGCTCGGCCTCGATCACGACGCCGACGCCGCGCGGCCGGAGTCGATCGTGGAGGTCGTCGGCGATCCGCTTCGTGAGCCGCTCCTGGGTCTGCGGGCGGCGCGAGTGGAACGTGACCATCCGGGCGAACTTCGAGAGCCCCAGGATCCGGTCCGCGGGGAGGTAGCCCACGTGCGCGACCCCGACGAACGGCAGCATGTGATGCTCGCACAGGGACTGCACGGGGATGTCGCGGACGAGCACCAGCTCGTCGTACTCCTCGTCGTTGCGGAACGTCGTCAGGTCGAACTCGGGGACCGTCGTCATCTCCAGCAGGGCGCGGGCCATCCGGCCGGGGGTGTCGGCGAGGTGATCGTCGGTGAGGTCCAGGCCCAGCGCGACCAGCAGGTCGGCGGCAGCCCGCTCAGCAGCCTGGGGATCGACGCCCGGGGCCGGGGACGGCGCGATCCGCGGCCGCCAGTGCCCGACGGCGATCGGCTCGGTGAGGGTCTCGGTGGTCACGCAGCGTCCTCGCGGTCGGGGGCGGCGAGGACGGCGAGCGCCAACGCGGACACCATCAGCCCGAAGTCGCGCAGCGCCACGTCGTAGAAGTCGCCCATCGTCAGCAGATTGACGATGATCCCGCCCAGCCAGGCTGCCACGAGCAGCGCGCCCCACCTGGGTGCGACGGCGACCGTGATCCCGGCCACGACCTCGATCACGCCGACCGCGAGCATCGCTTCGTGCGCGCTGCCGGGGACGATGTCGTCGATCCAGGGAGCTAGGTACATCTCCCAGTCCGCGAGCACATCGACGAACTTGTCGAGACCGAAGGCGATCGGCGCCACGGTGAAGAGGGTGCGCAGCAGAGTCCTGGCAACGTGGGCGTGGGAGGAGCCGCTCCGCGTCGCGGGGTTGGGGGTCATCATGGGGGCCACCCTTTCTAGAATGAGTGTTCTTCAGTCTTAGAAAACCCCGCCGCACCCTCTTGTGTCAAGAGATTTCTGTTTTAGAATCTGTCCGTGGACCTCAGCCACGCCGGCTCGATCGGCGCGCTCGCGGACGGCAACCGTCGCGCGCTCTACGAGTACGTCGTCGGCGAGCCTGAGCCGGTCGGGCGCGAGCAGGCCGCGACGGCTGTCGACCTCCCACTCCACACCGCCACCTTCCACCTTGACCGCCTCGTGGCCGAGGGGTTGCTCGAGGTGGAGTTCCGGCGGCTGACGGGGCGCACCGGCCCCGGTGCGGGCCGCCCGAGCAAGCTCTACCGGCGCGCCGACCGCGCGTTCGCGGTGTCGCTGCCACCACGCCGCTACGACCTGGTGGGCGACATCCTGGCGAAGGCGGTCAGCCGTGCGGCCGGCGGTGCGCCGCTCGACGAGTCGCTGACAGCCAGTGCGCGCGAAGAAGGCGTGGCCCTGGGCCGCGCGGTCACCGGGATGTCGGACGAGCCGACGCTCCGGACGGTCGCCGAGGTGCTGGCGGGCCAGGGGTACCAACCGCGGGAGGACGACGACGTCGTGACCCTGCGGAACTGTCCCTTCGACGAGCTCGCGCGCAAGCACGCCGAGCTCGTCTGCGGGCTCAACCAGACCTTCGTGCAGGGGGTCGTGGAGGGGCTGGAGCGAGCCGACGCGACCGCCTGCCTGGAGCCCGAGGCCGGGTGGTGCTGCGTGAAGGTGCGGCCCACCGACTGAGGCCGGCTTCAGAGCTTCGCCAACGCCTTCTCGGCCGCGTCGCGGTCACGGGCCGCCTCGGCCAGGGTGGCCTCCGCCTCGGACCTGGCCTCCTCGGCCTCGGAGAGCTCCTCGTCGACCTCCTCGTACGCCGACTCGCGCTCGGCCAGCTTGCCGCGGAGCTCGTCGATCTCGGCCTGGAGCTGCATGGTCCGGGCCTCGAGGTCGTCGACGACGGCGGTGGCGGCCGCCAACGCCTTCTCGGCGCTGGCCGCTGCGGCGGCCGCGGTCTCGACCCGCTCCTGGGCCACGGCCACGGCCTTCTCGTCCGCGTCCGGGTCGGGTACGACGTGCAGGTCGGGCGGCCCCGGCTCGACCGGGGTCGCGGTGAACCCGAGCGCCTCGGGTGTGGCGACGGCCGCGCTCAGGTCGACCTCGTCGACGCCGGTCGACGCCAGGGCGGTCACGAGCAGCCCGCTGCGGACCGCGTCCGCGCACCGCGGATCGACCATCGCCGCGGACAGCGTGGCCTCGACCTGGTCGGCCACCGCCTGGGTGACCTTCACGCCGGCCGAGGCGGCCAGGGCCCGGGCACCGGTGGTGACGGCCGCCGTGAGCTGGCGCCGCTGCTTGGTGAGGTTCCGCAGCTCGTCGCCGTCCATGCCCGCTGCCGCGTCGCGCAGGGCGGCGCCGAGCGAGAGCACCTGGTCGACCTGGTCGGCGTCGCGACGTACGAGGTGGTTGACCACCCACGCGGCCAGGGACGGCTTCTTCAGGGCCTTGACGGGCGCCGCCAGGTCGGTGCCCTTGAGCTCCTTGGCGCGGGCGTCGCGCGCCGGCGTGAACTCACCGAGCGGCAGCGCGTAGATCTCGTCGGCGATTCCCAGCAGCTCGTCGGTCACCATCGGATCCTAGGATGTGTCGTGGGACGAACGTAGGGGCGGCACAGGAGGCAGAGGTCCGTGGAGGTCTGGGTGACCGTGGCGTGCAGCAAGACGCGAGCCACGCTCGAGGGGTTGCAGCGGGCCGGCGAGCCGTACCAGAAGCGCTCCTGCCTCGACGAGCCGCCGACGTCAGGGGAGCTGCACGAGGTCCTCGCGCGGCTCGGCGCCGAGCCGTGGGAGATCGCACGTGAGCAAGAGAGCGCAGACGCCGGGTTCGGCGACCTGCCTCGCGACGCCGCGCACCGCGACGACTGGGTGGCTGGCCTGGTGGGCCACCCGCGTGCGATCCAGCGGCCGATCATCCTGCTCGACGACGGCACCGCCGTGGTCGCGCGCGACGCCGAGACGCTGGACCGCGTGCTCGGCATCTGAAGCGCAAGGGCCTCACATGGTGCCGAGGAAGATCGGGTCGCCCGACGTCCGGTCGAGCGTGCCGATCGGCGTACAGGCGCCCGACGGGACCTCGCAGTCGAAGTAGCGCTGCGGCTTGGCGCCCGGGGCGACGGCGACCAGGACCGATCCGTCCGAGTCCAGGTTGACGAACTCGAGCCCCTTCGCGGGGACGTCGAGAACGAGGGGGTCTCCACCGTCGGTGCTCTGCAGCGTCGAGCTCCAGTAGAGCTCGTGACCGCCGTCGAACGTCAGCAGCGACTCCGGCCCCTCCGCCTCGGTGAACCGCCAGCCCTCGCCGAGCGGGTCACCGGTCGGCGGGGTGCCTTCACCGAGCACGACCCGGTTGCGCACGTCGGCGATCCGGAAGCCGTCGAGCGTCGCCACCTGCCTGCCTTCGAGGTCGAGAACCAGTGTCTCGTCGCGGTCGAGGCGCCGGACGAACACCAGGCCGTGATCGATGCCGGCGACCGAGAACTGCTCGCAGCCGCGCCCGGTGCACGACAGGTCCTTCCAGACCTGTGTCTCGTCGCCGGGACCGCGGAACTCGTGCACCACGAGCGACACCCCGTCGCCGTCGCGCGCCAACCAGGCCACGCGCGGCTCCTCCGCGTCGAACTTCACCGTGGAGTTGACCGCCTTGCCGTCCTCCTCCGGCGACAGCACCCGCACGTCGCCGTCCTCGGTGAGCAGCCGCACGTCGCCGTCGACGACGTACACGACACCGTGGGGCGTCGCGGACGAGCTGGTGTCGAGGCGCGGCACGTCGGAGAGCGCGAACACCTGGCCACCTAGGTGGATCTGGCCCTTGATGTCGTCGTAGTAGGCGCGGAGGCCCTCATCGAAGTCCATCGCCGGCAGCTCGGCCGGCTGGATCCGCGTGTTGGAGGGGTCGTCGCCACCGGTGGCGAGGGCGAAGCCACCAGCGACGACGGCCAGCACCCCCAGCGAGGCGACCGCGGTCGCCCCGGCCCGTCGGCGCCGCCCGCTGCGTCGTACCGACTGCACGTCGACGGTCGGCAGGTCGACCCGGTCGACGTGGTCCTCGATGCTGCGCGTGATCGTGTCCTCGAAGCTCATACCCGCTCCCCTTCCGTCCTGGTATCGGCGAGCAACAGCCGGAGCCGCGCGAGGGCGGCGGCACACTGCGACTTCACGGTCCCGGGCCGGACGCCGAGGGTCTCGGCGATCTCGACCTCACTGAGGTGCTCGTAGTACCGCAGCACCACGACGGCCCGTTGCCGTGGCGCGAGCCGGCCGAGCGCCTGCCACATCGCGTCGGAGTCGGCCAGCAGCGTGTCGTGCGGGGCGGGCGCCCGGCGTGGGTCGTCGACCGGCGGTACGTCGGTCGGCACCTCGGTCGACGCCTTGCGCCGGCGCCACGACAGGACCTCGTTGACCACCATCCGGCGCACGTAGGCCTCCGGCTGCTCGCTGCGCGAGACGCGTGACCAGCGTGCGTAGGCCTTGCCCAGCGCAGACTGCACGGCGTCCTCGGCGAGGTGGTGGTCGCGGGTGATGGCGTACGCCGCCCGGAACAGCCGCGGCGACACCCCGGCCACGAAGTCCTCGAACTCCGCCTCGAGATCCGGTCTCATGCCCGTCCAACCCCCTCGAGTTGCTCTCACTCCACTGACGCTGTCAGAGGGACATCGGGTTCGTCCCGGACGTACTCGATCTCAACGGGGTGCGGTGGCCACTCGGCCGGCTGCTCGAGGCCGGTCGGCCGCCAGCCGAGCCGCTCGTAGAGCTCGCGGGCGCCTGCGTTGTCGACCAGACACCACAGCCGAGGCTGCGGTCCCATGCGCGACACCGCCCGTTCGACCAGGGCACGACCCCAGCCGCGTCGCCACCTGGTCGGGTGTATGCCGAGGTGGCGCAGCACCCGCTCGTCGTACGCGACGAACGCGAGGAGTTCGCCCCGGCGGCCCTCGACGACCTCGACCGTGACGCCCGGCTCTGCGAGGACACGGCGCCACCGGTCCTCGACCTCGGCGGTCGGGAACGGGTGCTCGTCGGCGGGGAACACGTGGGCCAGCGCCAGCAGGTTCGCCTCGCGCTCGAGCCCGGCCAGGGCGGGGACGTCGGTCTGCGTGGCCGGGCGGACGTCGGCCGGCTCAGTCATCCTCGTCGGCGTCGAGCCCCTGCTCGATCGCGTAGCGGGTCAGCTGCACCCGGTTGTGCATCTGCAGCTTGCGCAGCGTGTTCTGGACGTGGTTCTGGACGGTGCGGTGGGAGATGACCAGCCGCTCGGCGATCTGCTTGTAGGACATCCCCTTCGCGACCATCTTGAGGATCTCGGTCTCGCGCTCGGTGAGCCCGTCGCCCTCCGGCTCGGCGGGACCGTCGGCCATCCGGCGGAACTCGCCGAGCACCAGCCCCGCGAGGCCCGGCGTGAACACGGTGTCGCCGGCCGCGACGCGGCGTACGGCGGCCAGCAGCTCGTCGCGCGACGCCGACTTCACGAGGTAGCCGGTTGCTCCCGCCTTCACCGCGGCCAGCACATCGGGCTGCTCGCCGGACGCGGACAGGATCAGGACCCGCGCCGACGGGTCGTGCTGCAGCACCTTGCCGGTCACCTCGACCCCGTTGGGCCCGGGGATCTGGAGGTCGAGCACGACGACCTGGGGACGCGCAGCCGGAAAGCGCGCCAGCGCCTGGTTGCCGTCGGCGGCCACCGCCACCACGTCGAACCCGGCCGCCTGCAGGTCGCGCTCGACGGCATCGCGCCACATCGGGTGGTCGTCGACCACCATCACGCGGATCGGCTGATCCCGTCGCCGTCTGCCGCTGCTCCCCCGTCTGCTCAGTCACAGCGCAGACCCTAACCTCACCCACCGGCCCCGTCGGTGACCCAGCGGCTCGTCGTCGTCGTCGATCTCGACGTCGTTGACGACGCACGTCACCAGCCGCGACCAGCCCACGTCGACCGCCGACTCCAGCGACACCGACGCCCACGCGGTCGCGTCCTCCAGCCGTGGTCCGTACGCCGAGCCGGTGAAGACGCCGGTCCGGAACGCCCCTCCCGGGGCCGGTGCCGTGCCCGCGAAGGCCTCGGCCAGGTGGCGGTGCCGCCACGACAGCAGCTGCACGACCGCGCGGCCGGTGTCCTCGAGCCGGGTCGTCAGGTCGGCATCGGGGTCGAGCAGCCCGAGCACCCGGCCCGGGTCGCCGCCGGCCACCAGCAGCGAGGTGACGGTGAGCCCGGCCCGGTCGTCGTCCCCGCCGGCGGTCCACAGCGACACGGTCGCCCCGAGCCGGCCCCGCAGCCGTCGTACCGGATCGGGCGAGGGGTCTGCGAACGGGTGCCCGGTGTGGATCGTCACTGCTCGAGCGTACGGTCGCGCGGCACGACGAGCTCCCACTCCGTGCCGTGGGAGCCGGTCTCGAGCGAGGCCGTGCCGCCGATCTCGGCGAGCCGGCCCACGATCGACTGCGACACCCCCAGCCGGCCGTCGGCCTCGGCCTCCGCCAGCCGGTCGGGCGCGACCCCCGGTCCCTCGTCGCGCACCGTCACCGTGACCCGCGCGGCGTCGTCGTCCAGGAGCACCCAGACGCTCGCGTCCCGTCCCACGTGGACGGCGACGTTGTCGAGGCAGGCTCGGACCGCGGCCACCAGCTCGGCGGCCACGGCCGACGGCAGCTCGACCGGGGCGCCCGGGGTGGCGACGGTGACCGCGAGCGGTGAGACACGTGCCAGCTCCACCAGGGCGAGAGCGAGATCGGTGTCACCGACGTCCGGGCTCGCGGTGGTGGCGTCCTGCTGGCGGATGAGCGAGCGCAGCGTCGACTCCTGCTCCCCCGCCAGGCGTCCGAGCTCGCCGAACTCGGGGTCGAGGGTGGCGAGCTCGCCACCGCGCCGCTGGACGAGTGCCAGCACCTGCAGCACCCCGTCGTGCACGGCGCGCGCGAGCCGGGTCCGTTCCTCAGACGCGATCGCCTCCCGTTGGGCGGCGTCGCGCTCGCGCGCCATGAGCTCCAGCGACTCACACATGAAGCCGACGATCGGGCCGCCGATCACCAGCAGGAAGACGTTGCCGTAGTTGCCCTGGTTGACGTCGGAGCGGACCAGCAGGTCGGCGGCCGCGAGCAGCACGCCCGCGGCGAGCCCGCCGCGCCAGTGCCAGTGGATCGCCCAGGCGAGCAGCGCCGCCATCACCCAGAACCCCGGAATGGTCGCCTGCATCTCCTCGCCCTTGATCAGAGGCGAGGCGAGGAGCAGCGCCAGCGCGACCGCCAGGTCGGCCACGACCACCAGCGTCGTACGGCGCGCCGGTGCCGCGTACGCCCACGTGACGAACCCCGTCCACGCGGTCATCGCGGCCACGGCGACGACCCCGGCCACCGGGTGGGCGAAGTTGTCGGCGCGGTAGATGTTGAGCGCGACCGCGTTGACGAGCACGACGACCCGCAGGATCGCCAGCGCCCGGAACAGCCGGTCCTCGACCTCGAGCGCCGGGTGGGACCACAGCCGCGTCAGGACGCCTGCTTGTGCTCGGTGGGCGCGGCGGGAGTGGCGTTCTCGGCGTTCTCGGCCTCCTTGGCCTCACGCTCGAGCCGCTTGGACTCATCCTTGGCGCGGCCGGCGTACTTGTCGACGTACTCCTGGCCCGAGAGCCGCATGATCTCGTACATGATCTCGTCGGTGATGCTGCGCAGGATGTAGCGGTCGTTCTCCATCCCGTCGTAGCGGGAGAAGTCGAGCGGCTTGCCGAAGCGCACCCCCGGCCGGGTGAACGTGCCGAACTTCTTGCCCGGAGGCGCGACCACGTCGGTGCCCAGCACCGCGACCGGGATCACCGGCACCCCGGTCTCCAGCGCAAGGCGCGCGACACCGGTCTTGCCCCGGTAGAGCCTGCCGTCGTGAGAGCGGGTGCCCTCGGGGTAGATGCCGAAGAGGTCACCCTGCTCGAGGATCTTGCGGGCTGACGCGAGCGCCCCCTCGGCGGCGCTGGCCCCCGACCGGTCGATCGGCACCTGGCCGGCGCCGGAGAAGAACTTCCGCTGGAACCAGCCCTTGATGCCCGGGGTGGTGAAGTACTCCGCCTTCGCCACGAACGTGACGCGGCGCTGCAGCGTCAGCGGCATGAACAGCCAGTCGGCGTACGAAAGATGGTTGCTGGCCAGGATCGCCGGACCCTCGTCCGGGACGTGCTCGGCTCCCTGGACGACGGGTCGGAAGACCATCCGCAGCACCGGCCCGATCGCGATCCACTTCAGGAACCAGTAGAACAACCCGACCTCCCCAGCCTGCCCACGGACCACCCGACGTGCACGCGACGCTGCACCTGACGCTGGGCAGCCTAGACCCAAGTCGCTCCCCTGCCACAGAGCACACGGACTCACCCATCGGCCGGAACCGGCCGGGTGGTGCACAATCGGGCGCGTGCCCCTGGACGAGCGCGTCGCACCCCTCTCGCTGCCGGCCACCCCCGATCGCACCGGAGGCCGCTCGATCGGCGTCCTGCTGCTGCACGGGTACACCGGATCACCCGCCGCCATGAAGCCGTGGGGGCGGTTCCTCGCCGAGCAGGGGTACGCCGTGGAGGCGCCGCTGCTGCCCGGGCACGGCACCCGCTGGCAGGACCTCAACCGGGTCTCCTGGACGGACTGGTACGACGAGGCCTCGACCGCCCTGGACCGCCTGACCGCCACCTGCGACGCGGTCGTGGTCGGCGCGCTCTCGATGGGCGGCTCCGTGGCGCTGCGCCTGGCGGAGGAGCGCCCGGACGACGTCGCAGGACTGGTGCTGGTGAACGCCTTCGTGTCCAGCAAGCGCAAGGAGCTGCTGGCGCTGCCGTTGCTGAAGCGGTTCGTCCCCTCGCTCGCGGGCGTCAAGAACGACATCCTGAAGTCCGGCCAGGACGAGGTCGCGTACGACCGGTTGCCGCTGCGCGGTCTCGCCGCCGTCGTGGAGATGTGGCACGTCGTCGTACCGGACCTGCCGCAAGGTGACCCAGCCGTTGCTCTACTTCCGATCCAGCGTCGACCACGTCATCGACCCGTCGTCGAGCGCCACCGTGATGAAGGCGGTCAGCTCGCGCGATCTCGAGGAACGGCTGCTCGACGACTGCTACCACGTGGCGACCCTCGACCACGGCGCCGAGCGCATCTTCCGGGAGTCCTCCGAGTTCGTGGAGCGCATCACCCGCTGACGTATCGTCGCGGTGTGAGCGGTCGCGAGGACGACGAGGCCTGGCGGGCCATCGTCGAGAACTACGGCGAGCGGCCGCAGGTGGAGGATCCGCCGCCTGTCGCGGCGCCCGATCCCGCGCCTGCCGAGCCGTTCCAACCGACGTACGACGAGCTCGACGCCCGGGTCGAGCCGCAGGACCGCTTCGTGCCCCCGACGCCGCCCCCGGCACCCCGGCTCGAGCTGCCCCACCACCTGCCGTGGCTCGGGGTGCTGGGCATCCCGGTTCTGCTGCTGGTGCTGCTGCTGGCCGGGGTCGACCTGCCCTCGTGGCTCGGCTACTTGCTGGTCAGCGGCTTCGTCGGCAGCTTCGTCTACCTGGTGCTCACGATGAAGCCCGGTGGGCGTGACCCCTGGGACGACGGCGCCCAGGTCTGAGCACAGTCGCCGGAGCGGAGCGAGGGCGACGTCGGGCGAAGAGGTTGAGGGGCCGGGGTAGACCCGAGCGAAGCGAGGGACTGCCCACCGGCCGTCTCGAAACCCTGACCCGGACCTCGCCGGAGCGGAGCGAGGGCGACGTCGGGCGAAGAGGTTGAGGGGCCGGGGTAGACCCGAGCGAAGCGAGGGACCGCCCACCGGCCGTCTCGAAAACCCTGACCCGGACCGGCTCGATCCTCGCCGGTCCTGCTCGCTCGCTAGAGTCCGACGACGTGAGTGTGAGCGAGACCGTCGAAGTCACCGGCCACCTGATGGACAGCGGCATCCTGAGCCGCATCCTCGACGACATCCGCGAGTACGGCGGCGACTGGGTGATCACCAAGATCGACGTCGGCCACGAGGCAGGCGACATGTCGACCGCCACGATCGACCTCGAGGCGGAGGACGACGAGGCGCTGCAACGGCTGCTGATGCGGCTGCAGACGCGCGGTGTCAACCAGGTCCATCCGGGCGAGGCCACGATCGCTCAGGCCGACCGCGACGGGGTCTTTCCCGACGGCTTCTACTCGACGACCAACCTCGCGACCAAGGTCCGGCTGCAGGGCAGGTGGATCAGCGTCGACAACCCGGAGATGGACTGCGGCCTCGTTGTCACGCTGGACGACGCCGGGGCGCCGGTGCGGATCGTGACGTTGCCGATGTCCGACATCCGCACCGGGATGTGGGTGGTCACGGGCGCGGCCGGGATCCGGGTCGCCATCCCGGCAGCGGAGAAGGACGCCGACGCGTTCGGCTTCATGGAGTCCGACGTGTCGTCGGAGAAGCCGCAGGCAGTGCTGGTCCGCCAGGTCGCCGACGGCATGCGCGTGGCGAAGGCGAACGGCAAGAAGGTGCTGTGGGTCGGCGGACCCGGCGTCGTCCACACCGGCGCCTCGCCGGCGATGATCTCGATGGTCGAGGCCGGTTTCGTCGACGTCCTCTTCGCTGGCAACGCGCTGGCGACCCACGACATCGAGTCCTCGCTGTACGGCACCTCGCTCGGCGTCGACCTCGCTCACGGACGCGGTGTCGAGCACGGTCACGAGCACCACATTCGCGCGCTCAACACGATCCGCAAGGAAGGCTCGATCAAGGCCGCCGTCGACAACGGCGTCCTCACCGGCGGCATCATGCACGCGCTGGTCCAGCAGGAGAAGGACTTCGTGCTCGTCGGCTCGGTGCGCGACGACGGCCCGCTGCCCGACGTCTACACCGACGTGATCGAGGGGCAGCGCGCGATGCGGGCGAAGCTCACCGACGTCGGCTTCTGCCTGATGGTCGCGACCATGCTGCACTCGGTGGCGACCGGCAACATCCTCCCGGCGTCCATCCCGCTGGTCTGCGTCGACATCAACCCGGCGACGGTCACGAAGCTGGCCGACCGCGGCTCGTCGCAGGCGCGCGGCATCGTGACCGACGTCGGCCTCTTCCTCGAGCAGCTGGCGCGCGAGCTGGTGCCGGACTACCGCCGCCCCTGATCCCGACTCCCAGACAGTCCAGCGGCCAGGAGGGCGGCGCCGATCAGGCCGGCCTCGGGGCCCAGCGCGGCCCGGAGGACCGGGGGTACGGCGCGGTGCCCGACGCCGACCAGCGTCCGCGCCAGCGTTTCTCGTGCCGGCTCCAGCAGTCGGTCGCCGGCCTCGGAGACGCCACCACCGATGACGACCACCTCCGGGTCGAAGGCGGCCACCAGGTTGGCCAGCCCGACCCCGAGCCACTCGCCGATCCGGGTGAACGCCGCCCGCGCGACCAAGTCGCCGTCGGCCGCGGCCGCGCTCACCATCGGGCCGGTGAGACGGGTCGGGTCGCCGTCGCAGAGCTCGGCGAGCACGGTGGGCTCGGCACCGATCCGGGAGCGGGCGTCGCGCAGCAGCGCGTTGCCGCTGCAGTACTGCTCCCAGCAGCCCCGGCCGCCGCACTCGCACGGCGAGCCGTCCGGCACGACCTGCATGTGCCCGAACTCCCCGGCCATGCCGCTCGCGCCGCGCCACACCCGGCCGCCGAGCACCAGCCCGCCGCCGATGCCGGTACCGAGCGTCACGAGCACCACCGACGACGCGCCGCGCCCCGCGCCGTACGTCGCCTCGGCGTGGGCCGCGCAGGTGGCGTCGTTCTCCAGCACCACAGGTACGCCGAGTCGCGACCCGAGCCGCTCACGCACGTTCTCGCCGCGCCACGGCAGGTGGGGGGCGAACATCACCCGCGAGCCGGTCACGTCGACGAAGCCGGCCGCGGCGATGCCGACTGCGGTCGGGGCTCCGTCGGCGACCTCCTGCACCGCGGCGACCACCGCGTTCTCCACGTCCTCGACCGGCGTCAGCCGGCCCGGCGTCGTGCCCCGGACCGTGCGCAGCACCTCGCCGCCCGGCGTCACGATGCCCGCGAGCACCTTGGTGCCACCGACGTCGACCCCGACCCAGCGACCCACGGCAGTCCTAGCGACGGGCCAGGTCGGCGGCACCGACCAGGCCGGCGCCGTTGCCGAGCGTGGCCTTGCGGATCTCCGCGTGCGGCCGGTGGTCGCCCCCGGGAAGGCTGCGGACGAACGCTTCGCGGGCGGGCGCCAGCAGCAGCTCGTCGGCCTCGCTCAGTCCCCCGCCGATGGCGACGACCGCCGGGTCGAGCACGGTCACGAGGGACGCGATGCCCTGACCCAGCCATTGACCGACCGAGGTCAGCCGCTCCACGGCGAACGGGTCACCCTCCTGGGCCGCCCGCGTGATCATCGGGCCGTCGATGTCCTCCACCCGGCCGCCGGCCCGCTCGAGCAGGCTGTCGGACCCGGTCGACTGTCCGACGGCCAGCTCCCGCACGTCCCGCTCGAGGGCGGACCCGCTGGCGTACTGCTCGAAGCAGCCGCGCAGACCACAGCCGCACCGCACCCCGCCCGGCACCAGCCGGAGGTGACCGATCTCGGCGGCCACGCCGAACCCGCCGCGGTACAGCTCCCCGTCGACGACCAGGCCGCCGCCGACGCCGGTGCCGAGCGTGATCAGGAGCAGGTCGTCGACGTCATGGCCGGCCCCGAACCGGAACTCTCCCCACGCCGCGGCGTTGGCGTCGTTCTCGATCACGACGGGGACCTCGACCCGCTCCTCCAGCTCGGCCTTGAGGTCGACGTCGCGCCACGCGAGGTTCGGGGCGAACATCACCGTGGATCGGGCGCTGTCGACGTAGCCCGCGGCGCCCACGCCCACGGCGGTGATGTCGTGGCGGGTCGCCAGCTCGCCGACGAGCCCGGCCACCGCGTCCTCGATCGCCTCGACGTCCCTGGCCGGAGACTCCACCTTGAGCTCCTCGACCACCGTGCCGTCCTCGTCGACGACACCGCCGGCGATCTTGGTGCCACCGATGTCGACGCCGCAGGTGAGGCTCATTGTCGGGGTCCTCGTCCGAAGCGGAGCGTAGTGAGCATTCGAATGGGGTGATTCATCGCTCTTCCTCCGGCCACTCGCCCGCGTCTGCGTCGAGGTCGATGTGCTCCACACCGCTCGACGGGTCGGACCCGGCGCGCGCCGTCGCGGCGAGCACCCCCGCTGCGGCCTGCATCAAGGACGCGGCGGCCACCGCCAGGTGGTCGCGCACCTCGGGACTGGCCTGACGGATGACGTGCACCGTCCGGCAGATCGGGCAGTAGGTGCACTCAGCGGCGCCGGTGTCGACGTGGTCGCTCACGTCGCTCGCCCAGCCGGCGAGCACGCCGAAGAGCTTGGCCGCCTCCTCGCCGACGCTCCCGACGCTGTCCTCACCCGTGTCGGCCGGATCGCCGGGTCCCGCATCCTTGCTCACGTTGCCGTCTCCTCGGACCTCTCCTCGAACCTCACCTGCAGCTCACCACCCTCGACGCGCGCCCCCGCCGTGCGGTACCTCGCGAGCACGGCTGGCAGGGTCAGCAGCCGACGATACGATCCCACGCCGCCCCCCGGGTCAGCTCCTCGGAGCGTGATCACCAGCTCGTCCCCGTTGCGGGCGAGGTCGACGTCCGCGCGGCTCACGAACGGCAGCGCGAGATGGAGTACCGCGCCTCGGGCGGTCCGCGACACGTGGAAGGGCCCGTCGCCGGTGGGCGCCGCGAGCGGGTCGGCGCCGGCGTACACGGTGGTGGCGAGGTCGGTCAGGTCACGTACGCCGACCGGCTCGGTCGGCCGGTACACCGACCGCCACACGGGCAGTCCTGCGAACGACTCGCTGACCTGCTCCATCACCGCGTCCTGCGAGACCACCCAGCCGGCCCGCCAGTCGTCGGCGCCCTCGGCCGGGAAGACCCGGTTCGCGATCACGCCGTCCACGCGATACCCGAACAGCGACAGGGTGGTGTACGAGCGGCGGGCCTCGGCGAGCACGACCTGCTCCGGTGTCAGCACCAGCCGCACCGACGCCTCGGCCCCTGACAGCAGCGCCCGCACCTCGTCGAGCTCGCGGTGCAGCCGCTCGACCGCGTCGAAGACCGTGTCCTCGGGCATCGGCACCCCGGCGGCGCGGGACAGCACCGGCCGGAGGGTCTTCACGACCCGCCGCTCGATCGGGAAGACCCTCGTCATGTACCAGCCGAGCGCCTCGGGCAGCGCCAGCAGCCGGAGCGTCTCGGCGGTCGGCGCGCAGTCGACCACGATCACGTCCCACTGGCCCGAGCGCGCCTGGAGCCGCAGCTCGAGCAGCGCCAGCACCTCCTCGGCGCCCGGGATGACCGTCAGCTCCTCGGCGGCCACCGGGTCGACCCCGGCGACGTCCAGCACCGACAGCAGGTAGCCCTGGATCTCCGCCCACGACTGCTCGAACCGCAGCTGGGCGTCGACCTGCTGCACGTACAGCCGCTCCGCGACCTCGGTCGGCTCGGAGCCGACCCGGGTGTCGAAAGCGTCCGACAGCGAGTGGGCGGCGTCGGTGGACAGCACGAGCGTGCGGTGGCCGGCCGCGGCAGCCAGCGCCGCGGTCCCGGCCGCGACGGTGGACTTGCCGACCCCGCCCTTCCCGGTGAAGAGCAGCACCCTCACGAGAGCGATTCAACTCGCTTCTTGAGCCCCTTGAGGGCGGTGTCGATGAGGATCTTCTCGCCCTTGCGCTTGAGCATCCCGATCAGCGGGATGGAGACGTCCAGGGCGAGCCGGTAGGTGACCTCGGTGCTGCCGTTGCCCAGGTCGCGCAGGGTGTAGGCGCCGTCGAGCGCGCGCAGCATCTTGCCCTCCACGAGCGTCCAGGTCACCTCGTCGTACCCGTCCCACTCGTAGGCGAGGGTGTACTCGTCCTTGATCGGCGACACGTCGAGCCGGAAGAAGACCCGCTCGGCCCAGCCCTCGGGACCGTCGGCGACGACCGTGGCCTCCTGCACGCCCTTGGCCCACTCGGGGTAGGCGGGGAAGTCGCCGATGACTTCCATCACCGCGACCGGTGACGCGTCGATCACGATCGATGAGGTGGTCTGCTCAGCCATGGCTTGCGAGCGTAGCGGACCGGGATGGTTTCGAGACGTGCCGCTCAGTCTCTCGCTTCGCTCGACCCTGAGCCGGCACCCTCAACCCTCCTCGCTCACCGCGAGCCCGGGCTCCGCCCGAGCTCGCGGGCTCGGAGCGGTAGCCTGCCGCTGCTAGCCCCGACTCGCACCGACGAGCACCGAGCAGGAGGTCCCGTGCGCGAGTACTCCACGCCGCTCTCGACCGAGATCCCAGGCACCGGGAACCTCACCGACGACGTGGTCGTCAACGGGCGTGAGTACGCCGAGCAGGTGGTGTTCAGCCGGCACCTCGACGGGTCGTGGGCCGACGTCACCGCCGCCGAGTTCCTGACCGAGGTCACCGCCGTCGCCAAGGGCCTGGTGGCGGCCGGGCTCGAGCCCGGCGACCGGGTGGCCCTGATCTCACGCACCCGCTACGAGTGGACGGTCGTCGACTACGCGATCTGGTTCGCGGGCTGCGTCACGGTCCCGGTCTACGACACCTCGTCGGCGGAGCAGCTCGGGTGGATCCTGCGTGATTCCGGCGCCAGCGCGGTGGTGGCCGAAGGGTCTGCGCACCTCACCCGGATCGCCGAGGTCCGTGGCGATCTCGAGGAGCTGCGCCACGTCTGGTCGCTCGACGACAACGCGATCGGGGTGCTCACCCGGCTCGGCGGTGACGTCTCCGACGACACGCTCGAGGAGCGTCGAACCGGCGCGACGCCGCTGGACCTGGCGACCCTGATCTACACCTCCGGCACGACCGGCCCGCCCAAGGGCTGCATGCTCACCCACGGCAACTTCATGTTCGAGCTCGGCGTGGCCACCGAGGAGCTCGAGGAGCTGTTCGGGGAGGACTCCTCCACCCTGCTGTTCCTGCCGCTCGCGCACGTCTTCGCAAGGATCATCCAGATCGGCTGCGTCAAGCGTCGGGTGCGGCTGGGCCACACCAGCGACGTACCCCACCTCGTGGACCGGCTCGGCGAGTTCCAGCCGACGTTCCTGCTGGCCGTCCCGCGGGTCTTCGAGAAGGTCTTCAACACCGCCTCCCAACGGGCGACCGCCGACGGCCGCGGACCGCTCTTCGACCGTGCCGCCCGGATCGCCATGGAGTGGTCGCGCGCCCAGGACCGCGGCCGGGTCCCGATGCCCGTGCGCGCCCAGCACGCACTGTTCGCCCGCACCGTCTACCCGCGGCTGCTCGCGGCTCTCGGTGGCCGTTGCCGGTACGCCGTCTCAGGCGGCGCTCCCCTCGGTGACCGGCTCGGCCACTTCTACCGCGGGATCGGCCTCACCGTTCTCGAGGGCTACGGCCTCACCGAGACGACGGCCGCGCTCACCGTGAACCTGCCCGAGGCGTACAAGGTCGGCACCGTCGGCCGGCCGCTGCCGGGCACCGCGGTGCGGGTCGCCGAGGACGGCGAGCTGCTGTTCTCCGGTGGGCAGGTGTTCGCCGGCTACTGGGGCAACGAGGAGGCCACGCGCGAGACCCTCGAGCCGGACGGCTGGTTCCACACCGGCGACGTGGGCGAGGTCGACGACGAGGGCTTCGTCCGGATCACCGGCCGGAAGAAGGAGATCCTGGTGACCGCCGGCGGGAAGAACGTGTCGCCCGCGGTGCTCGAGGACCGGGTACGGGCGCACGCGCTGGTCAGCCAGTGCCTCGTCGTCGGCGACGGGCAGCCGTTCATCGCCGCCCTCGTCACGTTGGACGAGGAGTCGCTCGGCCCGTGGGCGGAGGCGCACGGCATGGGCAGCACCATGCCCGGCGACCTCGCGAAGGACCCTGCCCTGCTGGCCGAGATCCAGTCCGCCGTCGACGAGGCGAACGGGGCGGTTTCCAAGGCCGAGTCGATCCGCAAGTTCGTCGTCCTCGACCACGACTGGACCGAGGAGGGCGGGCAGCTCACGCCGAGCCTCAAGCTCAAGCGCAACGTGGTGCTCCGCGAGGAACGGGACGAGGTCGCGGCCCTGTACGTGGGCTGAGTCCGAAGCGTGGCCGGACGTTCGCGAAACACCCTCGCCGGATTTTACTGAAACGCCTGTGACTGCCGGGGTTCGGCAATACAGTCTCCTTTGCGTCCCGTCTAGACCGTCTCGAGGCCGTCGCGACAGCAGGACGGACGTGCCCCCCGACCCCCCCGGGTCGGTCCAGACATTCGAGAGGTACCGATGGACCGCAGAAGGATCCTGCTCGTCGTAGCAGTCGTCGTCGCGCTGCTGGGTACAGCGCTGGTCTACCTGTACGTCCGCGGCGCGGACGCGCGGGCCAACGATCGCTTCGACACCGTGAACGTGTTGCGCGCGGTCGCTCCGATCGAGGCCGGCGAGACGATCGACGATGCTGCCGCCAACGGCAAGCTCGCGCTCGAGCCCGTGGCCGAGGACTACCTGCTCCCGAACTACCAGACCTCGGTCGAGGCGCTCAGCGGTAGCGTGGCCACCGTGCGCATCCTTCCCGGTGAGCAGATCGTCTCGGACAAGTTCGGCTCGGAGGTCGAGTCCGGGACCGGTGGACTCGTGATCCCGGACGGGATGCTCGCCATCTCGGTCAGCCTCACCGACACCGGCCGCGTCGCCGGCTTCGTCAACCCGGGCACGCAGGTCGCGATCTTCCTCAACGCGACCGACCCGAACGGCGGTGGGAACTTCACGCGGCTGCTGCTCGAGGAGGTCGAGGTGATCGCGGTCGGCTCGACGACCACGACGCAGACCACGACCACCACCGCCGAGGGCACCCAGACCACCGAGCAGCTCCCGCGGACACTCATGACGCTCGCGCTCTCGCAGGGGGACGCCGAGAAGGTCCTCCTCAGCCAGACCACCGGCGAGCTCGCATTCGCCGTACTGACCCAGAACAGCAGAGTCAACCCAGGTCCCGGTCTCACCGCCGCCGACCTCTTCCAGTGAGGCACCATGCCTGTCGTCGTTGATCCGAAGCCCGACACCGTCAATGCCTTGCTGGCGACGGTGCCGGCGGGCGCCCACGCCATCGATCAGCTCGACCGCCTGCCGGCCTGGCTGGCCAACCGGCCTGAGGAGTACGTCGTCGTCCTGGGCCCACACGTGGAGCTCACGGATGCGCTGTCGCTGGCCGACGGGATGCGGCTGACCCGGCCGTCCACGGGGGTCGTGCTGGTGCGCGACGAGGTCGACGCCCAGACTCTCCGCGAGGCGATGCACGCCGGGGTGAGGGACGTCCTCCCGTTCAACGAGGCCGACCTGATCAAGGCCGCCGTCGACCGGTCCTACCAGCTGTACGTCGCGCTGCGCGGTCCCGGCGGCGCGATGCATCAGGGCCGGATCGTCACGATCTTCTCGCCCAAGGGCGGGGTCGGCAAGACGACGGTGTCGGTCAACCTGGCGCTCGCGCTGGCCGACAAGGGTGCCCGCAAGGTGTGCCTGGTCGACCTCGACCTGGCGTTCGGCGACGTCGCGATCACGCTGCAGCTGTTCCCCAGCCACACCATCGAGCACGCGATCGGCTCCGAGGACGCGATCGACGCCCCGCTGCTCGAGTCGCTCCTGACCCGGCACGCCGACTCCGTGATGGTGCTGGCGGCGCCGAACCACCCCGACGTGCGCGAACGAGTCAGCCCGATGCTGGTCTCGCGCGTCCTCAAGGCGCTGCGCGAGTCGTTCGACTACATCGTGGTCGACACCGCGCCGGCGTTCGACGAGCAGACCCTCACGGCCCTCGACGAGACCGACGAGATCGTCATCCTCGCCACGCTCGACGTGCCCACGCTCAAGAACGTCAAGGTCGCGCTCGAGACCCTCGAGATGCTCGACATCGCCCGCGACCACCGCCACCTGCTCCTCAACCGGGCCGACGACAACGTCGGGCTCGGTGCCGACCGGGTCGAGTCGATCCTCGGCATGCCGGTCGCCTCGATGGTCGAGACGTCGATGGACATCGCCGCCGCGACCAACGCAGGACAGCCGATCATGATCCAGAACCCGAGCCACTCGTTCAGCAAGACGCTGACCGAGTTCTCAAACCGCCTGACCGGCGAGCCGGTGGCCCCGATGGCGTCCGTGGCACATGTGGCCGCCGACGACGGCGAGGCCGACCGCTCCGGCCGCCGGTTCCGGAGAAAGAAGTAAGTCATGAGCAGTCTGGGTGACCGGCTCTCCGCCGCCCGCAAGGCCGCCGAGACCGACGAGATCGATTTCGACGACGAGGCGTACTCCGGCCAGGACCTCGCGGAGGCGATGGCCGAGGAGGCCGCGGCCGCGAGCGAGCCCGCTCCTCCCTCCTTCACACCGCGCCACGCCGGCCCCACAGACGTCCCGCCCCCGCCCAAGCCCGCCGCGGCTCGTCCCGAGGGTGGCCGCCGGGCCCTGCCCGTGTCGGCGCAGGACCGGCTCGAGGACCTCAAGCAGATCGTGCACGCCGAGCTGCTCAAGCAGCTCGGCCCGAAGCTGTACGGCGGCGAGATGGACGTCGACGAGCTCGACAAGCAGGTCCGGGTCGTGCTCGGTGACGTGCTCGCCAAGCAGGAGCGGCCGCTCAGCAACAGCGACCGGCAGCAGATCACGCAGGAGATCAGCGACGACATCATGGGCTACGGCCCGATCGAGCCGTTCCTGCGCGACTCCGACGTCTCCGAGGTCATGGTCAACGGACCGGACTCGATCTGGGTGGAGAAGTCCGGCCGGATCAGCGAGGTGCACGCGCACTTCGGCAGCGAGCAGCACCTACGCCGGACGATCGACAAGATCGTGTCGCGGATCGGCCGACGGGTCGACGAGTCCAGCCCGATGGTGGACGCCCGGCTCCCCGACGGAAGCCGTGTCAACGCGGTCATTCCGCCGCTCGCGGTGGACGGGTCGGCGCTGACCATCCGAAAGTTCTCGACCGACCCGCTGACGGTCCACGACCTGATCAAGTTCGGCTCATTGAGCCCGCAGACCGCCGACTTCCTCGACGCGTGCGTGCGCGGCCGACTCAACGTCATCGTCTCCGGCAGCACCGGTGCCGGCAAGACGACCACCCTCAACGTGCTGTCGTCGTTCATCCCTCACGACGAGCGGATCGTCACCATCGAGGACGCGGCCGAGCTCCAGCTCAAGCAGGAGCACGTGGTGCGGCTCGAGTCGCGGCCGTCCAACATCGAGGGTCGCGGCGAGGTCACGATCCGCGACCTGGTGAAGAACAGCCTCCGTATGCGTCCCGACCGGATCATCGTCGGTGAGGTCCGTGACGCTTCCGCGCTCGACATGCTGCAGGCCATGAACACCGGTCACGACGGCTCGATCTGTACCCTCCACTCGAACGGTCCGCGCGACACGCTGTCCCGGATGGAGACCATGGTGCTGATGGCGGGGATGGACCTGCCGGTCCGCGCGATCCGCGAGCAGGTGGCCTCCGCGGTCGACCTGATCGTGCACCAGACCCGGTTCAGGGACGGCTCGCGCCGCATCACCCACATCACGGAGGTGGAGCGGATGGAGGGCGACGTCATCACGCTGCAGGACATCTTCGCCTACGACAACAAGGCCGGCTTCGACAGCGAGGGCAAGGCCCTCGGCACGCTGAAGGCCACCGGTCTGCGCCCGAAGTTCCTCGAGAAGATGCAGTACTCCAACGTGACGGTCGACCCGCTGCTGTTCGCCACGGGCAGGATGTGATGAGGCGCTTCGTTGGCGCCCTGCTGGGCGTCGCCGCGGTCCTCCTCGGGCCGGCGGTGGCGTTCGCCGCGGACGGCACGTCGATCTCCTACGTCGAGCGGACCGACGCGGGACTGCAGATCCTGGTGTCCGTCCCGCCGGACGCCTCGGTCGACGTCGCTGACGTCGCCGTCACGATCGACGGAACCACCGCTCCTGCCACGGCTGCACCAGCAGACGACACCACCACGGTGCGGCGCACGGCCGTCCTGGTGATGGACACGAGCAACTCGATGCGCGGCGACCGGATCGCGGCGGCGAAGGCCGCGGCAATCACGTTTCTCGACACGGTCCCGGCGGACGTCTACGTCGGCATCGTCACCTTCGACAGCGACGTGACACCGGCCCTCCAGCCCACCCTCGACCGCGAGGAGGCGCGCACCGTCGTCGACGGGCTCGCGCTCGCGCCGGAAACGCGTCTCTACGACGGCGTCCGGGCGGGCATCGACATGGCCGGCACCGAGGGGCAGCGACAGCTGCTGGTGCTCTCCGACGGCGCCGACACGAGCGACACCGCACTGGAGGACGTGACGACCGCCATCGGCGACGCAGACCTCGCGGTCAACGTCGTCGCCATCGAGCAGAGGCAACCCGATGCCGTCGCTGCCCTCAACGACCTGGCAGCAGCCGGTCACGGCGCGGTGATCAACGCCGACCCCGAGGCCCTCAGCCAGGCGTTCAGCGCCGAGGCTGACGTGCTCGCCCGCCAGATCCTGGTCACGGCGGAGGTGCCGGCCTCGGTGACCGGTTCCGAGGCCACGGTGGCGGTGATGCTCGGCTCCGACCAGGGCGAACTGCAGGCCGAGGCGTTCACCCCGATCGGCGAGGGCTCTGCCGAAGGCCCCGAGGCCGCCGGGGCGGATGAGCCGATGATGCTGAACTCCACGTACTTCTACGGCGGGCTCGCGGCGCTCGGCGTCGGGCTGCTGCTCGTGCTGATCATGGCCGCGCCCAAGAAGGCGAAGCCGCTGACCGGCGCCGAGCTGGCGTCGACGTACGCCAGCCGGGTCAGCGGTGGTGGCCACGGCGAGGACGAGCCGGCAGGCGAGGCGGCCATGGCCCAGGCGACCGCCACCGCCGAGAAGGTGCTCGGAGCGAGTAAGTCGCTCGAGTCCCGGATCGCCGACCGGCTGGAGGCTGCCGGCAACCCGTTCAAGCCTGCCGAGTGGCTGCTGCTGCACGTCGGCGTGTTCGTCCTCATGGGCCTGATCGGACTGCTGCTCGGCGGCGGCAGCCTGGTGCTCGGCGTGATCTTCCTTGCGCTCGGCGCGGTCGGTCCGTGGATGTACCTCGGCTTCAAGCGCTCCCGCCGGAAGAAGAAGTTCGAGTCGTCGCTTGCCGACACGCTGCAGCTGATCGCGGGCTCGCTGTCTGCGGGGCTCTCGCTGGCCCAGTCGATCGACACCGTCGTCAAGGAGGGCCAGGAGCCGATCGCCGGCGAGTTCAAGCGGGTGCTGGTCGAGACCCGGCTCGGCATCGACCTGGACGAGGCGCTCCAGGGCGTCGCCGACCGGTTCGAGAGCCAGGACTTCGCGTGGATCGTGATGGCGATCCGGATCCAGCGGCAGGTCGGCGGCAACCTCGCCGAGCTGCTCGAGACCGTGGCCGCCACCATCCGCGAGCGGGAGTACATGCGGCGCCAGGTGGCCGCGCTGGCCGCGGAGGGCAAGCTGTCAGCGTGGGTGTTGGGCGCTCTCCCCGTGGCGTTCATGCTCTATCTGCTGGTCGCGAAGCGCGACTACGTGATGCCGATGTTCACCGAGCCGATCGGGTGGCTGATGCTCGGCGGTGCGGCGATACTGCTGAGCGTCGGAGGCTTCTGGATGAGCCGGATCGTGAAGGTGGAGGTGTGACGTGACGCTGATCTTCATCATGGGCGTGCTGCTCGTGCTCACAGCCCTGGTCCTGGTCTCCATGGCGGTCGGCAAACCGCAGCCCCAAGGGATGCACCGCTCTCTGGCAGTGCTGGAGGCGATGTCGTCCGCACCCTCCGAACTGACCCAGGACCTCGACCGACCCTTCGCGGAGCGGGTGCTCGCGCCGATGCAGGGTCGCGCGCTGGGCATCGGGAAGCGCCTTTCCGGCGCCGACACGTCGGACCGGATCAGGCACAAGCTCGACCTGGCCGGCAACCCTCCGGGCTGGACCATCGACCGGGTCATCGCGTTCAAGGTGCTCGGTGCAGCCGTGGGGCTGCTCGTCGGGTTCGGGATCACCCAGCTGCTCGGCGCCGGCGCCCCGATCACCGTGCTCGGAACTGCCGGGGGGCTGGTCGTCGGGTACATGGCGCCCAACCTCTACCTCTACCAGGTCGCCTACGACCGCACCGCCCGGATGCAGCGAGCGCTGCCCGACGCCATCGACCTGATGACCATCAGCGTCGAGAGCGGACTCGGCTTCGACGCCGCGGTCCAGCAGGTGGCCAAGAACACCGAGGGTCCGCTGGCCGACGAGTTCGCCCGAGTGCTCCGGGAGATGCAGATCGGTCAGTCCCGCTCCGACTCGCTGCGGGCGATGGGCGCGCGCAGCAACGTCCCGGAGCTCCAGACCTTCGTCAGTGCGATGATCCAAGCCGACTCGTTCGGCATCCCGATCGCGCAGGTGCTGCGAGTCCAGTCCAGCGAGATCCGGATCAAGCGGCGACAGCGGGCGGAGGAGAAGGCGCAGCAGGTGCCCGTGAAGATCACGATCCCGCTGATCTTCACGATCCTGCCGTGTCTGTTCATCGCGGTCATGGGGCCGGCCGCCATCAGCATCATGGACAGCTTCAAGTAGTGACTCCTCCGTCCCTCCGCGACCCGGCCTACCACCGGCTGGCGGACGGGGGACGGCTGCTCGCCGTCCTGATCGTCGGGGTCCCGATCCTCGTCGACCAGGGCGCCGACGCCATCACGGCGCTGATGACTGCGGCGCTGGTGTGGCTGGCGGCGGCGGTCGCCGACCGGCGTCCCATCCCCGACCTGCCGATCATGGTGGCCGAGTCGGCGCTGATCGGCCTGGTCGCCGGGCTCGGCATGGTCGCCCACCCGATGCTGCTCGCGATCCTGGCGATCCCGCCGTTCGTCGGCGGCCTGCGCTCCGGCGTCCGTGGTTTGGCACTGAGCCTGGGCGCGTCACTCTTTGGGCTGATGGCGACCGTGGTCGCGCTGCACACCCGGTTCAGCGACGAGCTGGCCACCGACGCGGTGACCTGGCTGATGACCGGGGTCGCGCTGGGCATGATCGCCAGCTTCCAGCAGGCGCAGATGGCCGCCGACGACCCGCTGGCGCCCTACCGCGACGCGCAACGGCACCTGCGCGGACTCCTCGAGCTGTCGGGCGACCTCGGCTCCGGCCTGGACCCGATCGCGCTGGGGTCGCGGATCGCAGTCGAGGCGCGCAACGAGCTGCCGCTGGTCGCAGTGGCGGTGCACGTGCCCCGCGGTGACGAGCTCACCCCACTGGTGTCCGGGGCGAGCGCGGCCTCGGTCGACCAGACCGCCTTGGAGCCGGTCGTCGTGCGCGCCTGGAAGCGGCGCACCACCCAGGTCGACGGACAGGTCGTTCGCGGTGCCGCTGCGCACCGACATGGGCAACGTCGCGATCGTCTCCGGCATCCTGCCGCCGGGCACCGACCCCGCCCGGCTGGGGCTCGACGGACGGCTCTCAGCCCTCCGCCCGCGACTGGCGGCCACCGCGGTCCACCTCGACACCGCACTGCTGTTCCGTCGGCTGCGCGATGCGGCCACGACGGAGGAGCGCCGCCGGCTGGCCCGCGAGATGCACGACGGCGTGGCCCAGGACATCGCCTCCCTCGGATACCTGGTCGATGCGCTGTCGGCCACCCCTACCACTGACGTGCAGGCAGAGGGGCTGCGCAAGCTCCGGGAGCGGATCACCGCCGTGGTCTCGGAGGTACGCCGGTCGGTCCAGACGCTGCGCACCGACGTCGCTGCCAGCGAGAGCCTGGGTGCGGCGGTCAGCGGGCTGGCTCGTCACCTCAGTGAGAGCGCCGGCATCCCGATCCGCGTGATCATCGACGAGAAGACGGCGCGGCTGCGCCCGGAGATCGAGTCGGAGCTGCTCCGGATCGCGCAGGAGGCGATGAACAACGCGGTGAAGCACGCGCGTGCGACCGCGATCGATGTCAGCGTCCGGGTCGCCGCGCCGAGCGCGGAGCTCACCGTCCGCGACGACGGGCGCGGGCTGGGTCCGGGGCGCGAGGACTCCTACGGGCTGGCGATCATGCAGGAGCGGGCGAGCCTGATCGACGCCGACCTGGCGATCGAGGCGGCCGAGCCGACCGGGACCCTCGTGCGGGTGCGCATCCCACGTCGTACCGGCCACGCCTCCCGCGTCGAGGGCGACCGACCTGACAGAGTGTCAGCGTGACACGCGTGCTGCTGGTCGATGACCACGAGCTGATCCGCGACGGGCTCTCCGGCGTGTTCTCCGCCCAGGAGGACATGGAGGTGGTCGGCGCCGCCAAGACCGTGGCCGAGGCGTTCGACCTGTACGAGGCGCACGAGCCGGACGTGATCGTGACCGACCTGCAGCTGCCCGACGGGACCGGCCTCGACGTGGTCCGCCGGGTGCGCAAGGAGTCCGACAAGGTCGGGCTGGTGGTGCTGACCATGCACGCCGGCGACGACCAGATCTTCGCGGCCATGGAGGCCGGCGCGTCGGCGTTCGTCGGCAAGGACGCGCCTTCGACGGAGGTGGTGAAGGCGGCGCGTCACGCAGCATGTCTCGCCGCGTTCCTTCCTCTGTGCCGGCCTCGCCCAGGCGATGATGCGGCGGGTGTCCGGCGAGAGCACCCGGCTGTCGGAGCGGGAGCACGACGTGCTGATGCTGCTGGCCGAGGGCCTGAGCTCCGCCGAGATCGCGCCGCGCCTCCACCTGTCGGAGTCCACCGTCAAGTCCCACGTCGCCCGGATCTACCAGAAGCTGGGCGCGTCCAACCGGGCCCAGGCACTGGTCACCGCGATGCGGATCGGGCTGCTCTCGAGCATCAATCCGAGGGGTTCAGACTAGGGATCGCATAGTCCGAAAGGACTACGAGAGAACATCCGAAATTCGGGTCCGCCGAAGGCCGAGATCGTCCAAGATTGTCCTCGTGGGGCCACGTGCTCCCAGCCACCATGAATCCTAGGGACAAGGAGCCCCCCGAAATGTTCGACCTCTTCAAGATCATGATCAACGCCCGCCTCGCCAAGATGGAGGAGCGCGGTGCGTCGGCCGTCGAGTACGGCCTGCTGATCGCCGGCATCGCCGCCCTGATCGTTCTCGCCGTGTTCGCCCTCGGCCCGATCGTCAAGGACGCGTTCACCGACACCTGCTCGGCCATCAAGTCGGGCAACTCCAGCCTGTCCGGCAGCTGCGTCTGATCTCATCCGTTCGGGCCCTGGCCGCCTTCCAGGGCGGCCAGGGCCCAACGCATATCCGAAGGACGTCCCCCATGAGCTACTTGCGCAAGCTCGTCACCAGGCGTGACGACCGCGGCGCCTCCGCGGTCGAGTACGGCCTTCTCATCGTTGGCATCGCCGCCGTCGTCGTCCTCGCGGTCTACGCTCTCGGAGCCGTCACGGGTGGGGCGTTCACGGACACGTGCGAGCGGTTCGACTCGGCCGCTCAGGCGTCGGCTAGCTGCAGCGGCTAGTTGCGGCCCACCTGCGAGCGCGCAAGCGCGACCCGTTCCAGCACGTTCGGGTGCGTGCCGAACCAGAACTGAACAACAGCCGGCGGGGTCGGGTCGCTCAATGACCTGGTCGCAAGGGAACGTTGAAGTGCAACGAACGAGTCGGGGTCGGTCGTCGCTCGCAGCGCATCCACGTCGGCACGGGTCTCGATGGCCCGGCTGATCCCGGACTGCACCGGACTCACCAGCACCATCGCCACCGCGAGCAGCGCCAGGACCCGGGGGACCCGGGCGGGGTCCGGGACCCCCTCCCGTCCCCCCGGTCCTGGTGTCATCACCAGCCCGAGCAGGCCGACCCCGGCCAGCACCCCGAGGGCCCCCAACGCCGAACCCACGAGCACGTCGTCGTGGCGCGCGTGCGCCAGCTCATGGGCCACGACCGAGAGGGTCTCCCCCTCCGGGCTGTCCTCGACCAGGTTGTCGTAGAGCACCACCCGCTTGGTCGCTCCGATGCCCGACACGTACGCGTTGAGGGTCGTCGTACGCCGCGACGCGTCCGCCACCAGCACGTCGTCGACGGCGACCCCCTCACGCTCCGCCAGCTCCAGCACACTCGTCCGCAGTGACCCGTCCGGGAGCGGCGTGAATCGGTTGAAGAGCGGTTCGACCACGAGCGGGTAGGCGAAGGACGCCAGGAGCGCGAACCCGGCCAGTGACAGGCCGGCCACGGCCGGCCAGCCCCGGCGCCAGCGCCGGGCGGCGCCGAGGAGCAGCAACAGCGCCAGAGACGTCACCACGACCACCACGAGCAGTCCGAGCACGACGTCGACCGCCCAGCTCCCCCACGTCTGGGTCGTCAGACCGGCGTCGAGCCGGTGCTGACGCGCTGCGGCCGAGAGCGGCAGCGTCGCCACCCGCCCGATCAGCTCACAGGCGGCGACCGCCAGCACGACCTGGAGCCACCAGCGGCCCGGGAGCCGGTCGACCAGCCGGGCGCCCGCGCTCGTGAAGCCCAACCAGCACGCCACGACCAACGACAACCCCAGAGAGCCGAAGCCCCAGATGCGGGCCCAGCGGGAGTACGCCTCGGCCCGCGCGATCTCCGCTGTGCTGAAGACGTCCGTCGCCTCCACGGGGGCCACCGCGCCGCCGGGGACCGGGTCCCACGGCACGAGCCACCACGCGGCCAGCACGAACCCGAGGCCGCCCACGACCGTGACGGCAGCGGCCACGGACCGCGCGGACCAGCTCATCGCGCCAGCCTGCGCAGCTCGCGCTGCCACAGAGAGGTGAACTCCCCGACGGTCAGGCCGAACGCGCGCTCGAAGTCGCGGTCGAAGCCCGACACCCGGTCGGCCTCGGTGTAGAAGCGCACCAACCGGTCCTCCCCCACTCGCTCGGCGAGCAGCCGACAGGCCAGCCAGGCGGCCTCGTACGCTGCCCCGAAGTACTCCGAACCCTGGTCGAACTCCTCATCCCCGGGCAGCGAGTCCGGTACACCCTCGCGGCGTACCTGCCGGGCGATGTCGGCGGCTGTCACCGAGAGCGGCAGGGTCACCTCCCGGAGCGCGATGTAGTCGGCCAGCCCCTCCCCCATCCAGACCGGCAGCCCGGTGGAGCCGGCGTCGAGGGCCACGTGAGCAGCCTCGTGGCTGACGACGACCTGCCTGCCCACTGCGTCGGCAGCGTCCAGGCTCTCGCGGTTGATGAACACGTGGACGGCTTTCCCGCTCCCGCCCGCACCGGGCACCGGAGACGTCACACCGGCGATGTTCGCGTACGTGCCGTCGTCAGCGCCGAGCGCGGCGTCGAGCGCGGCCGCACCGTCGACGACCTCCACGACCAGCGGCTCCTCCCAGTCCTCGACGAGCTGCCGAACAGCACGCACCGCACGTTCCGCCATCCGCGAGTACGCCGGCGCGCCAACCGCGGCCACGACCAGGCTGTCCGGCGTCCGGCGGGTCCGGATCCGCTCGGCGAGCCAGACCGGCGTTGCGCCGTGGTCACCGCCCAGGGCCGCGATCGTGACGTTGTCCCCGGACGTCGCGAACCCGACCTCGATCTCGGTCGTGGCGACCGAGCGGTCCTCGGAGAACCGGTACCGGAGTGTGGCGGCGGCCCGCCACACGCCCTGCGTGTCGATGCCACCGAGCGCGTCGAGGTAGCGGAGCGTGACGTCGCGCAGCCGGATGTCCTCGGCGTTCTCCGCGAGCGCCCGCAGCGCCCCTTGCGCAGCCGGGTCGTCCGCGTCCGCCAGAGCCGCCGCGGCCCCGCCGTCGCCGCTTCGGACCGCGGTGGTGAGCTCCTGGAGCAGCGTTGCGGCCGCAGCGGGCTGGATCCGGGCCGACGGCGCCGAGGGCGTGGGCGCGACGTACTGGTCGTCGCGGAGTGTCAGCCAGAGCGTCGCTCCGACGACGAGGGCCAGGAACGCCGAAAGGCCGGCCACCCACCATCGTGGGCGACCGGCCTTCGAGCCGGGGGGGTCAGCCTGGGCGGACCGCACCGGAGTACGGCATCGAGTACAGGCCGGCGACCTGGACACCGGTGCTGGGGTTGGCCGCGTGGACGATCATGCCGTTGCCGATGTACATGCCGACGTGGCTGATCGGGCTGTAGTAGAAGACCAGGTCGCCGGGCTGGAGCGCGCTGGCGGAGACCTGGGGACCGGACCCGTACTGGGCGCTCGAGGAGTGCGGCAGCGCGACGCCCGCGGCGCCCCAGGCGGCCATGGTGAGGCCGGAGCAGTCGTAGGCGTCCGGTCCGGCGGCGCCGTACACGTAGGCGTCGCCGACCTGCGCCATGGCGAACTGGACGGCGGTACCGGCGCTGCCTGAGGCCTCGACGTCAGGCAGCGAGGTGGTGCTGCGCGAGGCCATCATCCGCTCGCGCTCCTCGGCCTCGAGCCGGCTCAGCAGTTCCTTGGCCTCGGCGAGCTTCTTGTCGACCTGCGCCTTCTCCGAGGCGAGCCGCTTCTCGGCGGCCGCGATCTCGTCGAGCCGGGCCTGCGTGGCGTCGGCGCGGATGTCGAGGGCCTTGGCCTCGCGGGTGTAGGCGGCGAACATCTGCGACTGGAGGTCGTTGTACGACGTCATCGTCGAGAGCTGGTCGAGGAAGGCGCCGGGGTCGTCGCTGACGAAGACCTGGCCCACGGCCGAGAGGTTCTCGCCCTGGTACTGACGGATGACCGAGTCGCGGACCTGCTCGCGCGCGGTCTCCATGCGGCGGCCCTGCCGTGCCTGGTCGGCCTCGAGGGAGGAGAGGTCCGCCTTCAGCTCGTCGAGCTCCAGCGTGATGTCGTGGTAGCGCTCCTGGGCTGCCTCAGCCTCGTGGTAGAGGTCATCGACCCGCTTCTCCACGTCGTCGATGTCCGGATCCGCCGAGGCGGCGCCGGGCACGAGACCGATGGAGGCGGCGAGGGCAAGTCCTGCGAGGGCGCTGATGAGTCGCTTCCGACCGTTGAACACGGAGGTGCGGTCTCCTTTTGCTACGTCGTCACGCCTACCGGGTGAGCTGACGGGTTCGGGCTCGACGTGCCCTACTCATGCTCCTCACCAACGATGCCGCTGGTGCCTCGCAGGAGATTCACCCCAGAGTGGTGGTTCCCCGGCTCCGTCTGGCCACTCCCCCGACTGACCTGGACTCGGCGCGGTGCCCGTGCGGATCCGGCTGATCCACGTCCCCGAGCACCGCAGGAGACACTAGTAGGGATCCCCCCGCTCGCCAACTCCCGGGGTGTCTCTGTGAAATCGTGTTCGTATACCGAATGCCGCCGGTGGTTGAGGTGCGAGCGCAGCGAGCCTCGAAACCCCCGGCCCACCCCCGGTGATTGAGGTGCGAGCGCAGCGAGCCTCGAAACCCCCGGCCCACCCCCGGTGGTTGAGGTGCGAGCGCAGCGAGCCTCGAAACCCCCGCCGCCGGTGGGCCGCCGGTGGTTGAGGTGCGAGCGCAGCGAGCCTCGAAACCCCCGCCGCCGGTGGTTGAGGTGCGAGCGCAGCGAGCCTCGAAACCCCCGGCCCTCAGGCCGACTCCACCTCCGGCCCCGCGACCGGCTGCACCAGCCGCAGCGGCGGCACCAGCCCGCCCTCGGCGAGCACGTCGAGTGCCCGCTTCTCCTCGTCGTCGAACGTCAGCTCCGGGGGCGGCCCGAGCAGCACGGTCACGACACAGTCGTGACACGCCAGCCCTCGCACCACACAGGTGTCGCAATCGATTCGTGTCGCCATGTGCAGGAGTGTGAAGTGACCCACTGACAACCCACCCGCTAGCGACACGCCCGGGGCGCCAGAACGGCGTCACGACTCGGCGCGCGCCACCAGCTCGACGGCGTCCGACCGGCCGCACCAGCGGCAGGTCACGGACTCGACCGTCTCGTCGTGCACCTCGGTGTCCTCGACCTCGTGGTCGCCGGCGAGGTCGAAGTGCCAGAACTCCGTCGTACGCCGCACCCGGCTCACGTCGAAACGCGTCAGGTTGCCGCAGCCACCGCAGCGCCAACGCTCAGTCGGACCTGGGATCGGGAGACTCACACGGGTCAGGGTAGGGCCGCGCGTCCTCCCGTCCGGTGTCGGCGGCCACACCTACCGTCAGAGACGTGAGCACGACCACCCCGACCCCGTCCCGATGGGAGGCCCAGCGCAGCTTCGACGAGCTGGGTCGCCCGTTGCGCGACGTGACGTTCTGCGTGGTCGACCTCGAGACCACCGGCGGCTCGCCGACGGCCGGCTGCATGATCACCGAGATCGGCGCGGTCAAGGTGCGAGGCGGCGAGGTGCTGGGCGAGTTCCAGACGCTCGTCAACCCGCAGACCGAGATCCCCGCCTTCATCGCCGTGCTCACGGGCATCACCAACTCGATGGTGGTCGACGCGCCGCGCATCGAGTCAGCGCTGCCGGCGTTCCTCGAGTTCGCGCAGGGGTGCGTGCTGGTCGCCCACAACGCGCCGTTCGACGTCGGCTTCCTCCGCCACTTCGCGGAGCGCCAGGGCCGCGCGTGGCCGACGTTCGAGGTGGTCGACACCGCCCGGCTCGCGCGGCGGGTCATCACGCGCGACGACGCGCCCAACTGCAAGCTCTCGTCGCTTGCACGGGTCTTCAACTCCGGCACTACGCCCAACCACCGGGCGCTCTCCGACGCCCGGGCCACCGTCGACGTCCTCCACGGGATGATGGAGCGACTGGGCGGGCTAGGCGTCCACACCCTGGAGGAGCTCCAGACGTTCACGTCCCGGGTCTCCGCCGCCCAGCGGCGCAAGCGCCACCTCGCCGAAGGTCTCCCCCACGCCCCCGGGGTCTACCTCTTCAAGGACGACCAGCAGCGCGTGCTCTACGTCGGCACCTCCCGCGACGTGCGCAGCCGCGTGCGCTCCTACTTCACGGCCTCCGAGACCCGTTCCCGCATGGGCGAGATGGTCAACCTCGCGACCCAGGTCACCGCGGTCGAGTGCGCCACGCCGCTCGAGGCCGAGGTGCGCGAGCTGCGGCTGATCGCCGAGCACAAGCCGCGCTACAACCGCCGGTCCCGTTTCCCGGAGAAGGTCCACTTCCTCAAGCTCACCCGCGAGGCGTGGCCGCGCCTGTCGCTGGTGCGCCAGGTGCGTGACGACGACGCCGACTACGTCGGACCCTTCTCGTCCCGGAAGACCGCCGAGCGGTGCCTGGCAGCCCTCCACGACACGTTCCCGGTGCGCCAGTGCTCAGACCGGCTCGGCGCCCGTGGCAGCCGCGCCGCCTGCGTCCTGGCCGAGATGGGCAAGTGCCTCTCCCCGTGCGACGGCACGGCCGACCTCTCGACGTACGCCGCGGTCGTGCGCCAGCTGCGCGACAGCCTGATCCGCCGCCCCAACGACGTGGTCGACGCGATCAACCGCAGGATGGGCCGGCTCGCGGAGTCGGAGCGGTTCGAGGAGGCACGGGTCCACCGCGACCGGCTGGCGGCCTTCGTGCGGGCCACCGCACGCACCCAACGCCTGGTCTCGTTGACCCGATGCCCCGAGATCGTGGCCGCCCGCCGCGAGGCCGACGGCCGGTGGGGCGTGCATGTCGTGCGCTTCGGACGGCTGGCCGCAGCCGGTGTGATTCCAGGCGGGGGCGACGCACATGTGTACGTCGAAGCACTTCGCCTCGACGCCGAGACCGTCCGCGGGGCGCCGGGCCCGGTGCCGACAGCCACAGCCGAGGAGTCCGAGCGGATCCTGCGCTGGCTGGAGTCACCCGGCGTGCGCCTGATCGACGTCGAAGGTGAGTGGAGCTGCCCGGTCACTGGCGCCGGCCGCCACCTCGCTCTCCACGACGCCGCCGACGGCTCCCGAGTTTCGCTCGTGCCGTTCGACGAGCGCCGGGATCTAACTCCCGACCATCAGCCGGCGAGGGCCTGAGCGCCGTGCCGTCGTCCCAGTGCGCTCGCGCGGCTACCTCGCGGACCTGTCCTCCACGTAGAACCAGTCGCCGAGGTCCTCCAGCCGCGATCCCGGAACGGCGCCCGCGACAGCTTGCCAGTTCCATGGATAGGGGAAGAAGTGAAGGTGCAGGTTGAAGCTGTACCGGTAGGGCCGTTCGCGGGGGACCACCACGACAAGCCGGTGGCGCGTCACCCGCCGTAGCTCAGCCAGGGCGAGGTCGATCCGTTGGACGTGCTCCAAGGTATGCGTGCACACGACGGTGTCGATCGATGCATCGTCGAAGGGCAGCGCTTCGACGCTGCCTACCCTGAACGTTGCGTCGATCGACGGCCACGCATCGTCCTCGACGATGTCGCAGCCAGTGACGTTCGCGGCGACTTTTCGGAGCTGTTCCACCAGATACCCCCGGCCACAGCCGACGTCCAGGACCGTGTCTCCGACGACATTACTGAGGATCTCTGAAGTGCAGGCCTCGTTGAGGTCGGTCTCGCCCTGGACCTGAGCGACCTCGTGCGTGCCGGCGTACACCGCGGAGAACTCAGCCTCGGTCAACGCGAAGCCATGCTCCTTGAAGTCGGCAAACGTGCGCCACTGTCGGCCGAACACGAGCCGCAGGAGCGGCACCATGGTGAAGCGGCTGTCCCTCAGAACCGGTGGCAACCAGTTGTCCAAGAAGTTTCTGATGCGCAGCGATGTCCCGCGAGAAAGCGCCATGGCTGCAGGCTAGCGATGAACTGCCCGGTCCTCTCAGCAGGACGCCGCCGAGTGCGGCGCGGGGCGACCCCTCAGTAGGGTGAGCCTCATGATCACCGCCATCGTGTTCGTGAAGGCCGACGTGGCACGCATCCCGGAGGTGGCCGAGCAGATCGCGGCGCTCGACGGGGTCAGCGAGGTCTACTCCGTCACCGGACAGATCGACTTGATCGCGCTGGTCCGGGTCCGCGAGCACGACGAGGTCGCCTCGGTCGTGGCCGACCGGCTCAACAAGGTGCCCGGCGTCAACGCCACCGAGACCCACATCGCATTCCGCACCTATTCGCGTCACGACCTCGAGTCGGCCTTCTCCCTCGGGCTGGACTGAACACCGAGCCCGGTCAGGCGGGCGACTCCCTATCCGACGACTCGGCGCCCCGCATCATGGCCTCGGCCACGGCGACGGTCTGTGCGGCGTCGCGGATCCCGACTACGTCCTCTCCTTCGCCGAGCACCGCGTCCCGGAACGCACTGAGCTCGATCTGCAAGGGCTCCTGCTTGGCGATCGCGTAGCGCGTGACGTCACCGACTACCACGCCACGGAACGACGCCATGGTGTCCCATACCACCGGCGCGACCCCATTCGCGTGGAACGTCAGGTCGGCGGTGAGTGTGTCGGCCACGAAGCATCCACGCTCGCCCGCGACGATCGTGACGCGCTCCTTGAAGGGAGAAAGCCAGTTGACCAGGTGGGATACGACCGTCCCATCCTCGAGCCGGCCGACGGCCGCGACCAGGTCCTCGCACTCCCGCCCCGACTTGGAGGTTGTCCGCACCGAGATGTCGGCATACGGCGATCGGCTGACGAACGATGTGAGGTCGATGTCGTGGGTTGCGAGGTCCAGGATCACGCCGACGTCTTGGATCCGCTCCGGGAAGGGACCCTGCCGCCGAGTCGCGATCTGGTACACGTCGCCCAGCTCGCCAGCGGTGATCCGGCGGCGGAGCTCCCGCACCGCCGGGTTGTAGCGCTCGATGTGACCAACGCAGCCGACGAGCCCTGCCGCTTCGAATGCGTCCGCCATCCGCTCGCTGGATGAGACGTCGGGCGCCACCGGCTTCTCGACCAAAGCGTGCACACCCGCCTCCGCAAGCCGCAGCGCCACGTTCTCATGCAGCGCCGTCGGGACTGCGACCACCGCGAGGTCGATCCCTTCGCTGAGGAGAACGTCGACATCTGGTACGAACCGCATCGGAACCCGGTCAGGCGGGCTGGGCTCGGCGACCCCGACGAGCTCGACACCGGGGAGGGCCGACAACACCCGGGCGTGGTGGCGTCCCATCTGGCCGTAGCCGATCACGGCCGCGCGTAGGTCGGTCATCAATGCTCCGCCATAGAGTTCACCGCCGCCACCGAGTGGATCACGTGGTCGACCTCCTCGTCGGTCAAGTTGGGCCGGACCGGGAGCGACAGCACCTCCGCCACGGCTGCGTCGGTCTCCGGCAGGTCGTCGTCAGTGTCGTACGCCGGGAGCCGGTGAATCGGGATCGGGTAGAAGACCCGTGCCTCGACACCCCGCTCCGTGAGGCCGGCGAGCACCTGGTCACGGTGATGACTGCGAGCGGTGTACTGGTGGAAGACGTGGCGGGCTCTCGGGACCACTGGAGGCACCTCCACGCCCTCCAGCTCTGCCGAGTACCGAGCTGCGACCTTGATCCGCCGCTCGTTGTTGACGTCGAGCCCGCCCAGCTGCACACGCCCGATCGCCGCCGCAATGTCGGTCATGCGGTTGTTGAGGCCGGGGATCTCGTTCTCGTACTGACGCTCCATGCCTTGGTTTCGCAGGAGACGGATCCGCCGCGTCACGGCAGGGTCGGCGCTGACGACCATCCCGCCTTCCCCCGTGGTCATGTTCTTGGTGGCATAGAAGCTGAACGCAGCGAGGTCACCCCATGCCCCGGCAGGAACACCGTCGCGGCTCGCCCCGTGAGCCTGGGCTGCGTCCTCCACGAGCAGCAGCCCGGCGCGGTCAGCGATCTCGCGCAGCCCCACCATGTCGGCGACCTGGCCATACAGGTGGACGGGCATGATCGCCGCCGTGCGATCGGTGACCCGGTCCGCGACCGACTTCGGGTCGAGGCAGAAGGTCGCCCGGTCGATGTCGGCGAAGACCGGCGTCGCACCCGACATCGCGACCGCGTTCGCGGTTGCCGCGAAGGAGAAGGAGGGGACGATGACCTCGTCTCCTTGCCCGATCCCGGCGCCGAGCAGCGCGAGGTGCAGGGCGCTGGTCCCCGAGTTCACGGCGATGCACTCTCGGCCACCGACTAGGTCCGCGAACTCGTCCTCGAACTGGGCGACCTCGACGCCTTGCACGACTCGGCCGGACTTGAGGACGCGCATGACCGCCTCGCGCTCGTGGGCGCCAAACGTCACGGTTGTCGCCGGAACCGACAACAGACTCATTCTGTCCCCTGAGAAACGCTTCTGATGAACGGAACGGTGAACGCCACCGACCCGCCCACGACCACAGCCGCCAGGACTGCTGGGTGGAGGTCGAGTGCCCACGGCGGCGTAGAAGTGACGCGGTATGCCGCGTGCTCGAGTTGCAGAACGCCTGTCGCCGAGACCGTGTGTGCGATCGCGACCAACGTGGCCGCCCCCCAAAGCGCCCACCACGGTGGTCTCAAGACTCGCCGGCTGAGGACAAGCCCCCCGACCACGAGTGTGCCGAGCAGCAACGGCAAGGCGTACCGACCCTGCCACGCATTGCCGTAGCTCTGGATCGTCGCGACGGTGATCGCGAAGGGTATGACGTAACAAGCAGTGACGGTCAGGACCAAGGACCACCGCTCGCGACGAGCGGCACGGCGGAGCGCCAGCACCAGGATTGTGGTGATCACGGCAATCAGGCAGGCGTAGACCACCGAATGGGCTTGCTGATTGCGGTACGGGAACGCCCCCATGAACTGGAACGTCCAGACGACCGTCCCTTTTGAGGCATACAAGAGTTTTTCGGTCGTATCCATCGGGCTGAGTTGCGGTCTGCCCACTTCGAGAGAAGCCTGGCTCAGGATCCAGCCGACCGCGGCAGCGCCCACAGCCACCAGCCACCCAAGGGCGAGTGCCCCGAGGCGCGTCCGGGCCAGGTCCACGATTCTGCTCCAGAGAGCCGGCCAGGCCAGCAGGGCCAGGGCCAGGATGAGTGCCGCCCACAGCGGGCCGAGCGACCGCAGCGAAAGCAGCAGACTCCCCGAAGCCACTGCCAGCATCACCGCCAAGCGGTCGCCCTTCACGCTCCGGTCGTCGTGCGCGATTGCGCCCAGCGCCGTCCAGAGTGCGAGTCCGCTGACCATCTCGAGACCGTTCGGCGCAACTATTGCGCTCGCATAGAGGACAGTCGGTGTGAGGCCAAGACACACAACGTAGCCTGCTAGCGGGCTCGCCCACCGCCTCAGCGAAGCGAAGGACGCCATGAGGACTCCCCAGCACAGGAGCAAGCCAGCCAGTCGCATTCCGTAGAGCGCGGCGGCCCCATCGAGGAACAAGGATGGCCAGCCGACAAGTGCGTAGTACAGCGGCGGATATCGGCCGGCTCCCGAGGCAACCTGCGTGAAAGAACCTTCCGCCGTCCCCACACACTCGTCTGCACCTGCGTAGTCCAGCCGTTCACATTCGCTCTCGGCGGCCCTCACGATGTCGGTAGGCACCCGCACGAAGGCGCCAGTGCCGCGTGTGGCGTCGCTCGGAGGGGCCACCCACTGACCGTGTGCCACCGCGGAGGCACGGTAGGCGTGATCCCACTCGTCCATCCCGGCGAACGGAGGGAGCGCCAGTACCCACCCAAGCTGAAGGATTAGCAGGCCCACGCCGACCCAGCGGAGCCTCAAAGGACGCTTGGTCACATCCCTGGCCCTTCCTGAACTCAAGCCATGCACGAGCGGCCGCTCCTGACTTGTCGTCATTGGGTGCCTTCCTGGATGTCGAGAAACATGGCGAAGATCAGGAGATGAAGCCCGCTGAGCAGAGGACCGACGCACAGCAGCACCGTGCCGGCACTGGCGACCGGCGGTCCGAGGGTGTTCGCGATGATGAAGACGCCGACCGCGAGACCGATCCCGAACAGAAACATGCCCGAGAACAGCATCAGCGCGACCGGTGAGAACGACTGGACGACGTACTTGCGCCAGATCCGGTGCCAGAAACCCCGCCACAGCCGGCGCATCATGCCGAACCCGGCCCGCCCGATGCGGATGCCCGACACCTCGTCGCCGTAGACGGCCGGGATGGGGACATCGCGGGCAGGTACTCGCAGGATGTTGAGGTGCACCAGCAGGTCGTTCTCGAAGTCGTAGCGGCGCGCGATCCGGTCGAACTCCAAACGCTCCAGCGCCGAGCGGTGCACGGCGGTGTACCCGTTGAGCGGGTCGAAGAGGCCCCAGTAGCCGGAGGCCGCCTTGGTCATGAACGACATCAGGATGTTGCCGAAGATCCGGTGCCTGGGCATGCCGGTGAAGGAGCCGTAGGCGTAGAAGCGGTTTGCCTTCGTGAACTGGGCATCACCGTCGGCGATCGGGTCCAACAGCGCCGGGAGGAACGCCGGGTCCATCTGCGCGTCACCGGCCATCACGACCATCACGTCGGCACCCAGCTCGAGCGCACGCTGGTGGCCCGTGAGGATCGAGCCGCCGACCCCCTGGTTCTCCTCGTGACGGATCAGGTCGAGACGGGGGTCGCCGACCGCACGCGCCGCATCGGAGGTGTCGTCCGGGCTGCAGTCGTCGACGACAACGATGTGGTCGACGAGTTCGGGCGCGGTCTCGATGACCCGTCCGATGAGCTTGTTCTCGTTGTAGGCGGGGACGACGACGGCCACCTTCAGGTCGCGATACATCAGTCGGTCACCACCGGCACCAGCACGCCGCCGGTCTCCGTGTAGCGCTCATCGGTGTCGGGACAGCGGAAGCGGCCCGGCTCTTCCTCAACCAGGGGTCGGCCCGCGCGCCCCACCCAGCCGATCCTGCGCGCAGGCACTCCGGCGACAAGAGCGAAGGACGGAACGTCGTGGACGACGACAGCACCCGCCGCAACCGTGGCCCACTCCCCCACCACAGCTGGTGCGACAACCACGGCGCTGGCTCCGACCGACGCCCCGGTCCGAAGAGTCACTCCCACCGGTTCCCAATGATCTGCGCTCTTCACCGAGCCGTCGGGGTTGACCGCACGGGGATAGAGGTCATTCGTCAGCACAGCGGCGGGACCGACGAACACACCGTCGTCCAGCACGGCCGGCGCGTACACGAGTGCTCGGTTCTGGACCTTGCAGTTGTCTCCCACAGTGACCCCGATGTCGATGAACGCGCCGCCGCCGACTACGCAGTTCCGGCCGAGGCGGGCACCAGTGCGAACCTGACTGTGCGCCCAGACTTTACTGCCCGCGCCGATCTCAGCGCCCGGTTCGACGGTCGCCGAGGCATGGACGTACGGCTCGTGCGCGCCGTTCATGCATCCTCCTGCCTCCGGGAACGCCGACCATTGTCGACTGCGGCCACGCGATCCTGCAGGCGAATCGCCGGGATACCCTGCGGCCCGTGAATGACACCGTGCTCGAGCTGGTCGGATGGGCAGGCAGCGCGCTCCTCGTCACCTCGCTGCTCCAGGCACGCGTGCTCAGGTTCCGCGTGCTCAACTTCACGGCCAGTGTCGTGCTGACCGCCTACAACGGCCTGATCGAGGTCTGGCCGATGTTCGCGATGAACATCGTGTTGGGCCTCATCAACCTCACGTTCATCGCGAGGCTGTTGCGCACCCGGCACGACGACGCGACGTACGCCGTGATCGAGGTGGCGGCGACCGACGCGTACCTGAATCACTTCCTCGCCGTTCATTCGGAGGACATCGCGAAGCACCACCCGAGCAGTCCGCCGGTGGAGGCAGGCGACCTGGCCTACCAGGTGCTCAAGGGCGACGAGACCGTCGGCGTGATCATCCTGCGGCGCGATGCCGACGTGGCCCGCGTGCTCGTCGACTACGTCACGCCGCGGTTCCGCGACTTCGAGCCTGGTGAGTTCGTGTGGCGGACGACCACGGGGCTGCGCGATCGCGGCTTCCGAAAGGTCGTCACGCCCCCGGACATGGTGGGGCCGTACTACGAGAGGCTCGACCTGGGCTTCCGGCGTGAGGGGTCGTCGTACGTGCTTGACGTCTAGGCTCCGGGGGTTTCGAGGCTCGGGCGCGGGGCGCCCTCGCACCTCAACCACCGGAGACCCCGGGGCGCCCTCGCACCTCAACCACCGGAGACCCCGGGGCGCCCTCGCACCTCAACCACCGGAGACCCCGGGGCGCCCTCGCACCTCAACCACCGGAGACCCCGGGGCGCCCTCGCACCTCAACCACCGGAGACCCCGGGGCGCCCTCGCACCTCAACCACCGGAGACCCCGGGGCGCCCTCGCACCTCAACCACCGGAGACCCCGGGGCGCCCTCGCACCTCAACCACCGGGGTTTCGAGACGGGCGCTGCGCGCCCTCCTCAACCACCGGGACCTACTGGCCCTGGTAGGCGCGGGACATCAGCTGGGTGAAGTGGTAGACGCCGTCCTCGCTCGGCGCGAGCGGGCCGGGCTCGTAGCCCGGGGTCTTCATGCCGCGCTGCACGGCCTCGCACGCCGCCCAGTCCTGCCGGTTGGTGAGGTCCCAGAAGTCGACGGCGTACGACGGGTCGAAGCCCTCGCGCTCGGCGACCTCGGGCGGGAAGGCCCAGGAACAGCGGATCCGGGTGCGGTCAGGCGTGATCGGAGTGAGCAGGTGGCTCATGATGTAGTCGGGATGCAGCGAGATCAGCAGGTTCGGCATCACCGCGATGTACATCACGCTCCGGCTCTCGACCTCGTCGAGCCGCGCCATCACGGTGCCCTCGGTGTGCCCGTCGAGCGACATGGTCGCGGCGCTGGTGCGCAGGTCCATGTTGCCGCCGATCCAGTTGCCCTCGAGCTCGATGTTGTCGCCGCTGTCGGGCGGTGAGACCCGGCAGAGCTCGGGGTGGATGCTCGCGCAGTGGTAGCACTCCTGGTAGTTCTCGATGATCACCTTCCAGTTGGCCTCCACGTCGTACTCGTGGATCACCGGGGTGACGAGCGAAGCAGCGTCGTACCGCTCCACGACGTCCTCCAGCTGCCCCACGTGGCCGCTGAACTCGGGGGCAGCGCCGGAGACGTCGACGAAGACCCAGCCGTGCCACTCCTGCGAGCGCACCGGCTTCAGCGAGTAGGTCGAGGGGTCGAACCCGGGCACGTCGCGGAAGCCCGGCGCCCCGATCATCGAGCCGTCGTGCCGGTAGGACCAGGCGTGGTAGGGGCAGACGATCGCGCGCGACTTCGAGCTGCCGCTGCCGCATGGCAGCAGCTCGTGGCCGCGGTGCCGGCAAGCGTTCTCGAACGCCCGCAGCGTGCCGTCGGGGTCACGCACGAGCAGTACGCCGGAGCGGCCGATCGACTCCGCACGCATCCCGGTTGCCGGGATCTCGGTGGACCGGCCGACGCACACCCAGCCGTCGAGCAGGTGCTCCCGCTCCCAGGCCAGCACCTGATCGTCCTGGTAGGCACCTCGCGGCAGCATCGTGCTCTGCCCGAACGGGGCACCGGCGCGGGCGACCTCGTCGGGCGGCAGCGGGGCCGGCGGCACGACGCGGCCGGGTGCGAGCAGGGACGCAGTCGGCAGAGCCATGCTTTCAACCTCCTGAATGACTGTTCAAACAGTACCGCGGACGGCCGGTCCGGGTCGAGGGTCAGGTCTCGCCCGTGAACGCATCGATCCCGACCGTGCGCTGGTCCTCGCCTCGCGTCATCCGACGATAGGCCAGATAGCCCAGCAGCACCGCCAGCAGGGAGGCGACCAGCACCAGCGTGGCAACGGCGTTGAGCGCCGGCGTCGGGGCGGCGCGGGCGGTGTTGTAGATCTTCACCGAGACCGGCTCGGTCGCCGAGCCGCCGGACAGGTAGCGCACCAGCACGAAGTCGTCGATCACGTCCGCGAACACCAGCACCGCGCTGGCGAGGATCGCAGGCCACGCCATCGGCAGCAGCACCCGGCGCAGCGACTCGACCGGTGAGGCGCCGAGGTCCACGGCCGCCTCTTCGTACTGCCGGCCGATGGTCAGCAGCCGCGCCCGCACGATGATCACCGGATAGGACAGCTGGAACGTGACCAGCCCGATCACCTGCCCCCACGTCCCTAGCTGCACCGGCGTGGTGAACACGTCGTTCACCGCGGTCGCCACGAAGAGCAGGGCGATCGCGAGCAGGATCTCCGGCAGCACGAACGACAGCATCACCAGGAAGCTCGCACCCGTCGGCAGCCGGCCGCGCCATCGATCGAGTCCAAGCGCCATCAGCGTCCCCAGCGGTACGGCGATCAGGGTGACCAGCACGCCCAGCCGGAACGTGTGCACGAGCGCCGTTTGCAAGGCCTGGTCGGCCCACACCGAGCGGTCAGGCTCGCCGTAGTACCACTGGAACGAGAATCCCTGCCACTGCGTGCGCGAGCGCCCCGCGTTGAACGAGAACAGCACCGCGATCAGGACCGGCGCCAGCGACCAGACCAGGTAGAGCCCGGTCAGGCCGGCGAGCCACGGGGCGCGGCGGCGGGCGACGCTCATGTCCGGCTCTCCTCGCCCTGGCGGGTGTAGTAGACGTAGAGCGCCATCGGCACCAGCGACACGATCAGCACGATCATCACGAACGCGGCCGACTGCCCGGCCTGGCCGGGGGTGAGCACGGCGTTGTTGATCAGGTTCCCGACCATTGCCTGGCCCGGCTTGCCGGACAGCAGGTCGGAGGTGAAGTAGTCACCCAGCATCGGCAGGCAGGTCAAGATCACCGACGTGACGACCGCCTGCCGCGACAGCGGCCAGGTCACCCGCCGCCACGTCTGGAAGCGGCTCGCGCCGAGATCGCGGCCGGCCTCGAGCATGTGCTCGGGGATCCGGTCGAGGCCGGCGTACAGCGGCAGGATCATGTAGGGCACGTAGCCGTAGACCAGGCCGAGCACGACCGTCACGCTGCGACCGCCCAGCCAGTCGACCTCGGTGTCCCACAGCCCGCCGAGCGTGATCAGCTGGTTCACCAGCCCGTCGTTCTGAAGCAGATTGATCCACGCCAGCATCCGCATCATGTAGGAGATCCAGAACGGCGCGATCAGGGCGGCGAGCAGCAGCCCCTTGCGGCGGACCGCGATCCGCGCGGCGAAGTAGGCCACCGGGTAGCCGATCGCGAGACACAGCACCGACGCGACTCCGACGTACACAGCGGTGCGCAGCAGCGCCGGGCCGAAGAAGCCGCCCTCCCCCACGATGTGCGAGAGGACGTAGGTGACCTGACCGGCGTCCCAGTAGACCGGGTTCCACGCCGGCACCGAGCGGCGCAGCACCGGGTCGACCTGCCCGAAGAGGATCGCCAGCACGACGTACGCCGGCGCGACGAAGAAGATCAGCAGCCAGAGCGTCCCCGGTGCGGCCAGGACCGGCCAGAGCCGGCCCCGGCGGGTGCCGGGCTCAGCCACCGGCCTTGAACTCCTGCCACACGCGGAGCCACTGCTGCTCGACGTCGAGCGGCATGCCGAGCAGCCGGTCGGCGGTGTCGAACCACTCCTCCAGCACGGTCGCGGATCGCAGGTTCTCGGGGATGAAGCCGTCCTCCACGAGGGTGTCCGGGTTGATCGACCGCTGCGGAGGTTGGTACCCGGTGTAGCCGAAGTTCGTCTTCGAGACAGCCTCGTCGAGCACGTAGTTCATGAAGAAGTGGGCCGCGACCGGGTTCTCGCCCTGGGCGAGCACCATCATCAGGTCGTTGTCGACCAGCCCGCGGCCGTCCTCGGGGAACCAGTAGCGCAGGATCTCCGGCGACTCGTTCCGCGGCAGATAGTAGACAGCGTTGATGATGTCACCGGACCACATCTGCGAGAGACCGAACTGGCCGGCCGGCAGGTCGTTGTACATGTTGACGGTGACCTTCGGCAGCGTGGCCTGCCGCATGTCCAGCATTGCGGTGCGGATGCCGTCGATCACGTCGGGGTCCTCGGCGTTGACGTCGTGGCTCCCGTCGCGGAGCACCGGCAGCGCCATGCAGGTGTGCCAGTCGTCGATGACCGCCAGGTTGTTGCGGAACTTCGCGTCCCAGAGGGCGTCGTACGGGTTGTCGAGCGCCGCGATGTCGTCGGGCACCAGGTCGGTCCGCCAGCCGATCCCGGTCGTGTACGTCGTGTAGGGGACGCTGTACTGCCAGCCCTGGTCGTACCAGGGGTTCTCGAACTGCGGCCAGCAGTTGACGATGTTCGGGAGGTACTCCTGGTTGAGCGGTCGCACCAGCTTGGCCGTCACCATCTTCCCGATCTGGTCGTAGGACGGGAAGTAGAGGTCGTACTTCAGGGCGCCGGAGGAGATCTTGCTCAGCGCCTCCTCGGTGTCGTTGAAGGTGGAGAGCTCGACCTTGACGTCGTACTCGGCCTGGAAGTCCTTGATGACCCGCGGGCTGAGGTAGTCGGCGTAGTTGTAGATCTTGAGGGTGCTGCCCCTCTCGGGCGTCAGGCCCGCCTCGATCATCGGCACGTCGCTGTGGAGCGGCCACTTCACCGGGTTGTCGGGGCTGGCGATCTGCAACCCCCGGGTGCTGGTGACCTCCGGCTTGCCGCACGCCGTGAGCAGCGACGACGAGGACACGGCCGCGCCCGCCAGCAGGCCGGCGCGCATCAGCCCGCGCCGGGTGACGTCCGGTGATCGGTGGTTCATGAGACCTCCCGCCCGTGGCACATCGTTGCCGACCCGCGACACGCTGTCATAGACTGAACAGTCAGTCAATGACGACGAAGGAGTGCCGCATGACGGCCACCCAGCCCACGTCCCACCCCACCCCAGGTCCCACGATGGCGGCAGGTCAGGACGGCGGCGAGGACTCGATCGACCGACTGATCCGCGAGGAGTCCGACCGGTTCCTCGCCCGCCAGCCCCGCAGTGCCGCGCTGATCGAGCGCTCCCGCCGCCACCTCGCCGGCGGCGCGACGTCCAACTGGCAGATCGCCGACCCGCAGGCCGTGTGGATGAGCCACGGCGCCGGGTCGCGGATCTTCGACGTCGACGGCACCGAGTACTCCGACTTCCACGGCGGGTACGGCGTCTCGCTGGCCGGTCACGGCCACCCGGCGATCGTCCGCGCGGTGACCGAGCGGGTCGGCCGCGGCACCCACTTCGCGCAGCCGACCGAGGACTCGATCGTGGTCGCCGAGGAGCTCACCCGCCGGTGGGGCCTCCCCCAGTGGCGGTTCGGCAACTCCGGCACCGAGTCGACCATGGACGCCGTACACCTGATGCGGGTGGCGACCGGCCGCGACCGGCTGCTCAAGGTCGAGGGCTGCTACCACGGCCACCACGACGCGGTGCAGGTCTCGGTCATGCCTGAGGAGGACGAGATGGGGCCGGCCGACGCGCCGTACTCGGCCCCGGCCGGCGCCGGCGTACCCCAGGCGATGGTCGACCTGGTGACGGTCGTGCCGTTCAACGACCTCGCGGCCGTCGAGCGGGCGCTGGTGGCGCACCGGGGCGAGGTCGCCGGCATGATCCTCGAGCCCCTGATGATGAACGCGGGCGTCATCCACCCCGAGCCCGGCTACCTGGCGGGGCTCAAAGAGCTGCTGCACGCCCACGGCGCGCTGCTGACCTTCGACGAGGTCAAGACCGGGCTCACGGTCGGGCCCGGCGGCGTCACGCGTGCCCAGGGCGTCACCCCCGACATCGTCTGCATCGCGAAGGCGATCGGCGGTGGCGTGTCGGCCGCGGCGATCGGCGGCACCGAGGAGCTGATGGGGCTGATCGCCGACGGCACCTACGAGCAGGTCGGCACGTTCAACGGCAACCCGCTCGCGATGGCCGCCACCCGGGCGATGCTGACCGAGGTGATGACCAAGGCGGCGTACGCCCACATCGAGCGGCTGGCGGCGGCGCTGCGCGCCGGGGTCGAGGAGATCATCGAGCGGCACGACCTGCCGTGGCACGTGGTCACCGCCGGCGCGAAGGGGTGCATCGCGTTCCGCCGCGAACCGATCCGCAACTTCCGCGACTTCCTCGACGTCGACGACCGGCTCGGCAACGCGCACTGGCTGGTGCAGCACAACGGCGGCGTGTTCCTGCCGCCGTGGGGCAAGATCGAGCAGTGGTTGATCTCCGTCCAGCACACCGACGATGACGTGGAGCGCTTCGTGACCAACGTGGACCGGCTCGCCCGGGCGGTACGGGCCGCGTGACGGGGGGCGCGCTGTCCCTCCGGGGACTCGTCAAGGACTACGACGACGTCCGGGCCGTCGACGGCCTCGACCTCCAGATCGAGGCGGGCCAGTTCTTCTCGCTGCTCGGGGAGTCGGGCTGCGGCAAGACGACCACGCTGCGGATGATCGCCGGGTTCGAGGACCTCGACGCCGGCGAGATCCTCCTCGACGGCAGCGACCTTGCGTCGATCCCCGCACACAAGCGCCCGGTCAACACCGTCTTCCAGTCCTACGCCCTCTTCCCGTTTCTCACCGTGGCCGAGAACGTAGCCTTCGGCCTGAAGTACACCTCGCTCGACAAGGCCGCCGCCCGGCGCAAGGTCGACGACGCGCTCGCGCTCGTCGAGCTCGGCCAGCTCGCCGGCCGCAAGCCGCGCCAGCTCTCCGGCGGCCAGCAGCAGCGGGTGGCGCTGGCCCGCGCGCTCGTGCTGGAGCCGAAGGTGCTGCTCCTCGACGAGCCGCTCGGCGCCCTCGACGCCCGGCTGCGGCGCCAGCTCCAGCGCGACCTGCGCGCGGTCCAGCAGGCGGTGCGGACGACCTTCGTCTACGTCACCCACGACCAGGAGGAGGCGATGACCATGTCCGACCAGGTCGCGGTCATCGTCGACGGCCGGGTCGAGCAGGTCGGAACCCCGAGCGAGATCTACGCTCGGCCGGCGACGCCGTACGTCGCCGCGTTCCTCGGTTCCGCGAACCTGTACGACGCCACGGTGACCGGCTCCAACGGGGACCAGGTCACCTGCGACGTCCTGGGGCACCCGCTCGTCGCGACCGGCGCCGAGCCGTGCGCGGTGGGCGACGCGGTCACGGTCATGATCCGGCCGGAGCGGGTGACGGTCCACGGCACGAACAGCGACAGCGGCCCGAACGCTCTGTCGGGCACGGTCGCCCGCCTCACCTACCGAGGTGCCCGCACGATGGTGACCCTCGACTGCGACGACCTCACGCTCGAGGCCGAGGTCGCGAACATCCACGGCGAGCCCCCCGCCTGGCTCGACCCCGGCCGTACCGTCTGCGTGACCCTCTCCCCCACCGCCCTGCGCGTCATGCCCCCAAGTCGGCAATAACGGCCGAGTCGTGCCTTGTTCTGGTCGAGTCGTGTCCTGTTCTGGTCGAGTCGTGGCTCAGTGCCCAACGGGACACGACTCAACCCGAACGGGACACGACTCGAGCCGAATGGGACACGACTCAATTGGTGTTGAGGGCGCGGCGGGCGAAGTCCATGGCGATCTGCTTGGCTCGTTTCACGTCGACGCGGGGGTCGTCGAGGGCGACCTGGACGGACAGGCCGTCCAGCAGGGCGGCCCACTCGACGGAGAACTGCTCCACGTCGGTCTTCCCCAGCTCGCCCTCGTCGATGCCGGTCTGGACGACGCGGATGATGAGGTCGCGCCACTGCTGGTCGAGCTCACGGCGGTCCTGCGCGACCTTCGGGTGCTTGAACGCCTGGCACCAGAGCTCGAACCACAGCCCCCAGGCACCCGCGAACTCCTCCTTGGTCTTGGAGTCGAACGTCATGTCGACCAGTTTCGAGAGCCGCTTGTCGAGCGACCAGGGCTTGTCGAGGAGCTCCTCGGCCGCGCGGTAGAACGACACCTCGGAGTGCCGCAGCGCGGCGGTCAGCAGCTCGTCCTTGGTGGCGAAGTAGTACATGACGAGCGCCGGGCTGGTCTCGATCCGCTTCGCGACGTCGGCGATCCGGGTCCGCTCGAAGCCACGCTCCGCGATCAGCTCCGCGGCGGCGGCCAGCATCTGGTCGCGGCGTACGTCGGACTGCTGTCGGCCTTCGGGGGACGTCGTGGTCACGGCGGGCTCCAAGTCCTGGGTTCTGCCGGGCTGCGTTTCGCGGTACCGTACCAGCGTACTCGACTGAACAGTCAGTCAGCCCGCAGGAGGACACGTGGCACAGCAGTACGACGCGGTGATCGTCGGAGGCGGACACAACGGGCTCGTCGCAGGGGCGTACCTGGCCCGGGCCGGGGCGCGCACGCTGATCCTCGAGGCGCGGGCGACGACCGGCGGCGCCGCCACCACCGAGGCCCCCTGGCCCGAGCACCCCGACCTGCGCGTCACCCGGCTGTCGTACGTCATGAGCCTGATGCCGCCCACCATCCTGCGCGACCTCTCCCTCGAGCGGCACGGCTACAAGGTCCACCCGATGGGTCCCTACTACCAGGCGTTCCCCGAGGGCGGTGCGCTCACGTTGCACGAGGACGACCCGGTCCGCAGCCGCGAGGAGATCGCGCGGTTCTCCCTCAAGGACGCGCGCGCGTACGAGAAGTGGAACGAGTGGCTGGCCGGGCTCGCGGACGTCATGGCACCGCTGCTGATGCAGGTGCCGCCCGACATCGGGTCGCACTCCCCCGGCGACCTCGCCGACCTCGCCAAGCTCGCATGGCGGAACCGCCGCGTCGACCGGCGCACCATCGCCGACCTCACCCGGCTGATGACGATGAGCATTTCCGACCTGCTCGACGACTGGTTCGAGTCGCCGCAGATCAAGGGCGCGCTCGCGGTCAACGGCGTCATCGGCACCTGGGCCGGCCCGCGCGAGCCGGGCACGGCGTACGTCATGGCGCACCACTCCATCGGCGATGTGGGCGACGGCCAGCTCGGCTCCTGGGGCTTCCCCGAGGGAGGGATGGGCGGGGTCTCGGCGGCGATCAGGCGGTCGGCGGAGTCCTTCGGTGCAGAGGTCCGCACCTCCGCACCCGTGCAGCAGGTCACGGTGGACGGCGGCCGCGTCACCGGCGTGGTGCTGGCGTCGGGCGAGGAGATCACGGCACCGGTGGTCGTCACGACGCTGCACCCGCGGACCGCCTTCCTCGACCAGGTCGGGGAGAAGCAGCTGCCCGACGACTTCGTGACCGACATCGAGCGGTGGAAGACCCGCTCGGGCGTCGTGAAGATCAACCTCGCGCTCGACCGGCTGCCCGAGTTCACCGCGACGCCTAACGTCGGCGACGTGCCCGAGCACCTCACCGGCTCGGTCGAGATGGCGCCGACCATCGACTTCATCGAGCAGGCGTTCATCGACGCCCGCGAGGGCCGGCCCGCGCTCGCGCCGTTCGCGGACGGCGTCATCCCGACCACCCTCGACAAGACACTCAACCCCGACGGCACCCACGTGTTCTCGCTGTTCACCCAGTGGGTGCCGCACGACTGGGCCGAGGAGCCGCACTCCGAGGAGCTCGACGCGTACGCCGACCGGCTGATCGACCTCTACGAGGAGCTCGCGCCCGGCCTGAAGGACTCGATCATCGCCCGCGACGTGGTCGGGCCCCACGAGATGGAGCAGGAGTACGGGCTCGTGGGCGGCAACATCTTCCACGGCGAGCTCAGCGTGGAGCAGCTGTTCCACATGCGCCCGGCCCCCGGGTACGCCGACTACCGCACCCCGATCGAGGGCTACTACAACGCCTCGTCGGCGACCCACGCCGGTGGCGGCGTGTGCGGCATCCCCGGCCTGCAGGCGTCGCGCGCCGCGATCCGGGACACCGGTCGCGGGGCGCGGTCACCGCTGGCGCGGCTCCGGAGCCGCGTCGGGTGACCCTCGACCGGCTGCTCGCGCCCCGCTCGATCGCGGTGGTGGGCGCCAGCGCCCGCACCGGCTCGTTCGGGGAGCGGCTCGCCATGGAGGCGCTCCGCAGCCCCGGGGTCTCCCGCGTCCAGCTGGTGAACCCGGCGTACGACGTCGTGCTGGATCGTCCGTGCGTTCCCTCGCTCGACGACCTCGACGAGCCGGTCGACCTGGTCGTCCTCGGCGTCCCCGACGCGCACCTGGCCGAGCACCTCGCTCGCGCTCGCGCGCACGGTGCCGGCGGGGCGGTGGCCTACGGCAGCGCTGCCGGCCAGGCGGACGCGGTGCGGCGCGCGGCCGCGGGGATGCCGCTGGTCGGCGCCGGCTGCATGGGGTTCGTCAACGTGACCGGCGGAGTGCGCGCGCTCGGCTACCTCGAGCGGTCGGCGCTGACGCCCGGCGGGATCGCGCTGGTCACGCACTCCGGCTCGCTGTTCTCCGCGCTGCTGCGCACCCACCGGCGGCTCGAGTACACGCTGGCGGTGTCGTCCGGGCAGGAGCTCGTGACCACCACCGGCGACTACCTCCAGTGGGCGCTGGCCCAGGAGTCGACCCGCGTCGTCGGACTCTTCCTGGAGACGATCCGCGACGCGCCGGCCCTGCGGGCGGGCCTCCTCCTCGCGGCCGAGCGTGACGTGCCGGTCGTGGCGCTCACGGTCGGCGGCTCCCCCACCGGTCGGTCGCTGGTGACCGCCCACTCCGGCGCCGTCGCGGGTGACGATGCGGCCTGGGAGGCGCTCTTCTCGACGTACGGCGTGCACCGGACCCGGGACGTCGAGGAACTCGTCGACACCCTCGAGCTCTTCGCCCTCAGCCGCCGGGTCCGGCCCGCCGCGGGGATCGCGACCGTGCACGACTCAGGCGCCGAACGGGTGCTGGTCGCCGACGTCGCCGCGGACGAGCGGGTGCCGTTCGCGCCGCTGACCGATCGCACCCTCACCCGGCTGGCCGGAATGCTCGACGAGGGGCTGACGGCCGGTAACCCGCTCGACGTGTGGGGCCGCGGCGCCGACACCGAGCAGCTCTTCGGCGACTGCCTGCGAGCGCTCGCGGCCGACGAGACGGTCGACACCGTGGCGCTCGCGATCGACCTGGTCGAGGAGTACGACGGCGACGACTCCTACCCGCGCGCGGTGGCGGCGGTCGCCTCGGAGATCGACAAGCCGCTCGTAGTGCTCTCCAGCGTGTCCGCGGCGGTCGACCAGGCCCAGGCCGGGCCGCTGCGCGACCTCGGCGTGCCGGTGCTGGAGGGAGCTCGCTCCGGCCTGCGCGCGCTCGGTCACCTGCGGGCGCACGCGACCCGCCTCCAGCAGCGAGTGCCGCTCCTACCCACCGACCCCGCGACCCTGCCGCCCGGCTGGCTCGACGCCGCCGAGTCGCTGCGGCTGCTCGCCGGCTTCGGGATCACCACCGTTCCGACGTACCCCGCCGGGACCGGGGCGGAGGCGCTCGCCGCGGCCGAGGAGTGCGGCTGGCCGATCGTGCTCAAGACCGACGAACCGGGCGTCGAGCACCGCGCCCGGGTCGGCGGGGTCCGGGTCGGGCTCGACTCACCCGCCGGTCTCACGCGTGCGTACGACGAGCTGGCCGCGAGCCTCGGCCCGCGGGTGGTGGTGCAGCCGCAGGTCGCGGGGACCGGCGAGCTCGCGCTCGGGCTGGTGCGAGACCCACACCTCGGCCCGCTGCTCGTGCTGGCGACAGGGGGCAGCCGGATCGAGGAGCTGGCCCAGCGGGTGGTCGCGCTGCCGCCCACGACCCAGGGCGAGGCTGAGCAGGTGGTGGCTCGCTACGCCGCGGCGCACGGGCCGGTGGCGGCCAGCCTGATCGGCTCCCTCGTCGACGCGGTCGTGGCGGTGGCCCGGATCGCGGCGGCGTACGGCGAAGGGCTGGCCGCCCTCGACGTCAACCCGCTGGTGTTGACCGACGCCGGCCCCGTGGCCGTCGACGCGCTGGTCCAACCCCGCTGAGTCAGCGCGCGTGCTCGGGGAACGGCAGCGCGATCGGGTCGGCCGCCAGCCGGCTCCGGCCGGACTCGTCGAACCGATCCATCCCGAGGTCACTCACGTCCGTCACGTCCGTGGAACCGTGCAGCACCAGGTCGGCGGTGGCTCGGGCGACGCCGGGGCCCCACATCATCCCGTGGCCGCCGGCCGCGGACACGAAAGCGCCGCGGACCGCCCCCGAGGGCCGCAGCAGCGGTCCGATGATCGGCAGGTGGTCGGGCGTGTAGTCGATGGTGGCCGCCCACCGCTTCCGCACCCCGAGCGAGGTCGTGACCGGGACCAGCTCGGCCATCCGCGACCGCATCCGCGCGAAGTAGTCGTCGTCGAACTCGGTGGCCTCGCCCGGCGCCTCGTCGGGGTTGGACATGCCCCAGAGCAGGCCGCCCTCCTCGGGCCGCCAGTAGATGCCGGAGCCGACGTCGAACACCATCGGGACGCGCTCCGGCACGAGATCGGGGTGCGGCTCGGTCACGACCACCTGGTGCCGCGCGCCGCCCGCCCAGATCCGCGCTCCGGCCAGGTCGCCGACCGCGGCGAGGCTCGGCCCGCCGGTGAGCACGACCGCGCCCGCGGCCACGTCTCCGCGCGTCGTACGCACGCCTGCCACGGCTCCGTCGGCCTCGATCAGGCCGGTGAACGCGGTCCGCTCGGCGATCGTCACACCCGAGCGCACGCAGGCCGCGAGGTAGGCCTGCACGTTGCGGGGCGGGTCGATCCAGCCGTCACCGGGGGCGTACGACGCCCCGAGCGTCTTGCCTGGCGCCAGGTTGGGGTTGCGGCGGTCGACGTCGTCGGGCTCGACCCACTCGACCTCCAGCCCCTCGCCCTGCTGCATCGCGATCCGTTCGTGCGCGGCCGCGACGTCCTCGGCGGTGAAACAGGGCATGAAGTAGCCGGTCGCCACGAACCCGGAGTCGATCCCGAGCCGGGCCTGCTGCGTGCGATAGAACTCCTCGCTCCACAGCCCGAGGTGCACCGCCGGCGGCGTCCCGCCCTGGGCGCGCACCATCCCGGCCGCGCGGGAGCTGGCGCCCTTGCCGAGCGTCTCCCGCTCGACCAGGACGACGGAGAGACCCGCGTCGCGCAGCATCCACGCGCACCAGCCGCCGAGCGTGCCGCCACCGACCACGACCACGTCTGCACGGTCGGGCAGGCCGTCGTTCAGGCCGGCGTTCGGCGTGCTGTTCACGACCCCGACGCTGGCATAGACTGAACAGTCAGTCAATACAGTCAGAACGCCGATCGAGCCCCTGAGGAGCCCGGATGTACGGCCTGTCCGATGCCGACCTGGACCTGCAGGCGCGCGCCCGCGCGTTCGCCGACGAGCTCATCCCACACGAGGTGTACGCCGAGGAGCACGACGGCGAGCTCCCGCCCGGAGTAGCCCAGGAGCACCGCAAGCGCGCACTCGCGCTCGGGCTCTACGCCACCAACCTGCCCCAGGACGTCGGCGGTCAGGAGTGCACCACGCTCCAGCAGGTCCTGGTCCAGGAGCAAGGCGGTCGCGTCACCAACGCGCTCGGCTGGGTGCTCGCCACACCACCCGGCTGGTGGCCGTCGGTGGCCACGCCTCTGCAGCGCGAGCGCTGGCTCGAGCCGTCGGCCCGCGGCGAGCTGGCCGAGTGCTACGCGATCACCGAGGAGCACGCCGGCTCCGACGTCTCCGCCCTCGCGACCACGGTCCGCCGCGACGGCGACGACTACGTCGTCAACGGCACCAAGTGGCACGTCACGTCGTACAACGAGGCCGACTACGTCTTCGTCCAGGGCGTCCTGACCGACGGCCCGCACGCCGGTGAGCAGGTGCTGCTGGTCGTCGACAACCCGACTTCCGGCATGGAGGTTGTACACACCCCGACGTACGCCCACACGTTCGCCCACCACCACCCGATCGTGTCGTTCACCGACGTCCGGGTGCCGGCCTCGCACCTGGTCGGCGACGAGGGGCAGGGCATGACGTTCGCGCACGAGTGGTTCCGGTTCGAGCGGCTGATGGTGGCCGCCCGTTGCGTCGGCGCGGCCGAGCGGCTGGTCGAGGAGACCACGAGGTTCGCGGCGCAGCGGATCGTCGGCGGCCAGCCGCTCGCCGAGCGGCAGCTGGTGCAGGCGATGCTCGCCGACAGCGTCACCGAGCTGTTCGCGGCCCGCTCGATGGTCTATGCCGTCGCCCGCAGCATCGACGAGGGCGCCGACCGCAAGGTGCTCCACGCCCGCTGCTCGATGATCAAGCTGTACGCGAGCGAGATGGCCGGGCGGGTCGCGGACCGGGCGGTGCAGGTGTTCGGCGGCCGCGGCTACATGCGCGAGAACGTCGCCGAGCGGTTCTACCGCGAGCTGCGGGTCGAGCGGATCTGGGAGGGAGCCAGCGAGCTGCAGCGGGTGATCGTGGCCGAGCAGCTGGTCAAGCGCGGGCTGACCGCCCTCGTCTGAGTGTGAGCGTCAGGGCGACGCGGAGGCGGCGACCCAGCGGTCGAGGGTCGCCCGGGCGGCGCCGGAGTCGATCGCCTCGGCGGCGCGCGCGATCCCGGCGGCCAGCGCCTCCTCGGGCGGGTCGGCCGGCGCGTCGTACACCGCCAGCGCGGCGCCCGCATTGAGCAGCACCGCCTCACGCACCGCTCCCCGCTCGCCGTCGAGCAGGCGTCGTACGACGTCGGCGTTCTGCTGCACGTCGCCACCGCGCAGCGCGTCGAGCGGCGCCAGCCCCAGCCCGTACGCCGTGGGGTCGACCGTGCCCGTCTCGACCTCGCCGTCGTGGACCCGCCAGACCGTGGACGTGGTCGTGATGGTCAGCTCGTCGAGGCCGTCGTCACCGCGGAACACCCAGGCGTCGACCCCTCGGGCGGCGAAGACGCTGGCCATCACCGGCGCCACTCGCGGGTCGGCGCATCCGATCGCCTGTGCCTGCGGCTTGGTCGGGTTGGCGAGCGGCCCGAGGAAGTTGAACGTGGTGCCGACCGCGAGCTCGCGTCGCGGGACCGCCGTGTGTCGCAGACCTGGGTGGAACGCGGCGGCGAAGCAGAAGGTGATGCCCACTTCGGACGCGAGCGCGGCCACCCGGGCCGGTGTCAGGTCGAGCCTGATCCCGAGCGCCTCGAGCACGTCGGCGGAGCCGGCCATCGACGACGCCGACCGGTTGCCGTGCTTGACGACCCGGGCGCCCGCGCCGGCCGCGACGATCGCGGCCATCGTCGAGATGTTGACCGACATCGACCGGTCGCCGCCGGTGCCCACGACGTCGAGCAGCCGGCCCTCGACGTGGATCGGCGTCGCCGCCTCGTACATCGCGTCCAGCAGCCCGATCACCTCCTCGGGCGTCTCGCCCTTGGCGCGCAGCGCCACGGCGAACCCGGCGATCTGGGCTGGCGTGGCCTCGCCCGCGACGATCTGCCCCATGGCCCACGCGGTCTGGCTGGGCGCGAGGTCCTGCCGCGCGACCAGCGCGGAGATGACCTCCGGCCAGGTGTGCGTCATCGGCTGACCGACCGCTGCCGGATCAGCTCGTGGCGGGGACCCGCGGGCGCAGCAGGCCCACGACGGACTCCGCCAGCTGGATCGGGTCGATCGGGTGCGGCACGGCCGCCTCCGCGCGAGACCAGGTCGCGAGCCACGCGTCCTGCACGCGTCCGGTCAGCACCAGCACCGGCGGGCACTGGTAGATCTCGTCCTTGAGCTGCTTGGCGATCCCCATGCCGCCGGCAGGGACGGCCTCGCCGTCGAGGATGGCGAGCGCAATGCCGCCGGCGTCCATGTTCTGGATCACGACCGGCTCGGTGGCGACCTCGACGTACTGCAGCTCGGGCAGGTCGGGGTGCGGTCGCCGTCCGAGCGCGAGGATCACCTGCTGCCGGGTGTTGACGTCGTCGGAGTAGACGAGCACCTTCAGCGGCGGAGCGTCGGCGGATGCAGCGTGGGACGTCACGGCCCGCATGCTACCGGTCGTCAGCCGTGCCCCGACCGCGTGCCTCCAGCAGATCCAGCCGCCGGTCCTCGCGCACCGCCTCCCGCATCGAGGAGCGCACCCACTGCGCGAACAGCACCGCGAAGAACATCAGCCCGATCAGGTCGCCGCTCCCCCACAGGATCCCGCCGGCGAGGTACTGGTCGTCGCGCGGGTCGGGCAGCCACGCGCCCATGGGGCCGTCGTGGAGCGAGGGGTACCAGTTGCCGCCGATCAGGCTGTCCTGCCCCATGATCGTGACGCCGAGGAACGCGTGGAACGGCAGCGTCAGGAAGACCAGCAGCACGCGGAAGAAGTGCGGGACGCGGCCCGGGACCGGGTCGACCCCCATCAGCGGCCAGAAGAACAGCGCCCCGACGACCACCAGGTGGACGTGCATCATCTCGTGGACGTACGGCGACTCCAGCGACGCGCGGTACCAGCCGGAGAAGTAGAGCGCCCAGGGCGACACGACGTACAGCGTCAGGGTCAGCGGCGGGAAGGACAGCACCTTGGCGACCCGGGAGTGCAGCGCGGCGAGCAGCCACCGGCGGGGGCGGTCCGGCAGGGTGCGCAGCGCCAGTGTCACGGGCGCCGACAGCGCGAGCGCGAGCGGCACGATCATCGACAGCACCATGTGCTGCACCATGTGGACGCTCAGCAGGGTCGTGTCATACGCGGCGAGGCCCGACATGGTCGCGAACGCGAACGCGGCCATGCCGACCCCGAACGCCAGGCTCCGCCCCCACGGCCAGCGGTCGCCGCGACGCCGCATCGTGACGACTCCGAGCACGTAGAGCCCGACCGCCCAGACGGTCAGCACGAAGGGCAACGGGACCAGCGACCAGTCCGTCAGCGCTCGTGAGAACGTGAACGCGGGAAGGTCGATCGGAGCTCCAGCAGCGACACCCACCACGCTGCGAACAATATGACCCGGCCGAACCGGGGGTCGGGGTGCCCTCAGGGGCCGCTACCGACATAATGGCCGCGTGGCGACTGCAGCAGCGATCCCGGCCTCCCGACTACACGGGCACCACGACCGGCCGAGCATGGTCAGCGTGGGCACCATCATCTGGCTCTCGAGCGAGCTGATGTTCTTCGCGGCGCTGTTCGCGTCCTACTTCACGATCCGGGCCGTGTCCGAGGACCTGTGGGCCCAGAACACCGCGCTGCTCGACATCCCGTTCGCGACGGCGAACACCACGGTCCTGGTGCTGTCCTCGGTCGCCTGCCAGCTCGGCGTCTTCGCCGCGGAGCGCGGCCAGGTCGGGCGCGCGGGCTCGCTGCTCCAGGTCGGCAAGTGGGGCCTGCGCGAGTGGTTCATCCTCACCTACGCCATGGGTGCGGTGTTCATCGCCGGCCAGGCCATCGAGTACGCCACGCTCATCCAGGAAGGCGTCACGATCCAGGCGTCGGCGTACGGCACGATGTTCTACCTCACGACCGGCTTCCACGGCCTCCACGTCACCGGCGGTCTGATCGCCTTCCTCTTCGTGCTCGGCCGCACCTACATCGCACGCAAGTTCACCCATGAGCAAGCTGTCAGCGCCATCGTGGTGTCGTACTACTGGCACTTCGTCGATGTCGTCTGGATCGGGCTGTTCGCCACGATCTACCTCGTCAAGTGACCCGCCGACCAAGGACCTGATGTGCGCTTCCTGAACGCTTCCGCAGGCCGGATCTCGCGCCACCGCCGCGGCCCTCTCGCGGGCTTCCTGGTGCTCGTCCTCGGGCTCTTGATGATGGGCGGTCTCTACACCGCGTTCTCGCCGGCGCAGGCGCAGAGCGAGCAGACCACCGAGGAGCTCGTCGCCGAGGGTCGCGAGCTGTTCATCGTGAACTGCTCCTTCTGCCACGGCCAGAACGGCGAGGGCGTCAAGTCCATCGACGGCAACCAGCTCGGTCCCACCCTCGTCGGCGTCGGCGCCGCCGCGGTCGACTTCCAGGTCGGCACCGGCCGGATGCCGGCCGCCCAACCGGGCCAGCAGCTGCCCCGCAAGGCACCGGTGTTCTCGCAGGAGGAGATCGACGCGATGGCGGCGTACGTCGCCTCGCTGGGTGCCGGTCCTGCCGTCCCGGACTCGTCCGACTACAGCCTCGAGGGCCTCAGCGACGAGGAGCGCCAGGAGGCGATCGTCCGCGGCGGGCAGATCTTCCTCACGAACTGCACCGCCTGCCACAACTTCACCGGCGCAGGTGGCGCGATGCCGCGCGGTGGCTATGCGCCCCCGATCCTCGGCGTCGAGCCTCGCTACGTCTACCAGGCGATGCTGACCGGTCCGCAGACGATGCCGACGTTCTCCGACGGCAACCTCACGCCGGAGGCCAAGCGCGACGTCATCGCCTACCTGCAGTCCATCGAGGACAACCCCAAGTACGGCGGGTTCGGCATGGGCGGTCTGGGTCCGGTCGCCGAGGGCATGTACGCGTGGATCGTCGGGATCGGGGTCCTGGTCGGCTTCGCCGTCTGGATCGCGGCCCACGGCGCCCGCTCGACGAAGCAGAAGGTGGACGCATGAGCCCCCACGATGAGTACGCCCTCGAGCGGGCTGGCGACCGCACGCCGGACACCGCCGAGCCCCTCGCCGACCCTGGCCACCCCGCTCACACGTGGCGTCCCACCGACGTCGACGAGCGGCTCGAGAAGCGTGCCGAGCGCCAGGTGGCGGCCCTCTTCGCGCTGTCCGGTCTGTGCTCCGTGCTGTTCGTGGTCTCCTACTTCGTCTTCGACATCGGCGAGGTGGTCACCACCATCGGCGGCTTCGGTGCCTCCAACCTCGCGCTCGGACTGACGCTCGGCGGCGCCCTGCTGTTCGGCGGCGTCGGCGCGATCCACTGGGCCCGCAAGCTGATGGCCGACCGCGAGATCATCGAGGCGCGCCACCCCATCGCCTCCCCGCCCGAGGACCGCGAGGTCACCGTGGCCGGGTTCAACACCGGCCTCGACGAGTCTGGCATCACCCGGCGTCCACTGATCCGCAACTCGCTCCTCGGTGCGCTCGGCGTGCTCGCGCTGCCGGTGCCGGTGGTGCTGCTGCGCGATCTCGGCCCGCTGCCCGGCGACGCACTGAAGAGCACCATCTGGGATGAAGGCATGCGGGTCGTGCGCGACGTGACCGGCACCCCCATCCGCCCTTCCGACCTGCAGTTCGGCGACCTGATCAACGCCGAGCCGGCCGCGCTCTTCGAGGTCGACGAGGAGGGCGAGCCGCTGATCGAGGGCGCCCGGCTCCAGACGGAGAAGTCGAAAGGCGCGGTGGTCCTGGTCCGGATCGAGCCGGAGGACATCACCCCCGGCGAGGGCCGCGAGGACTGGGGTGTTGACGGCATCCTGTGCTACTCCAAGATCTGCACGCACGTCGGTTGCCCGATCTCGCTGTACGAGCGCACCACCCACCACGTGCTGTGCCCGTGCCACCAGTCGACCTTCGACCTCGCCGACTCGGCGCGGGTGATGTTCGGTCCCGCAGCGCGCCCGCTGCCCCAGCTGCCGCTCGACGTAGACTCGGAGGGGTACCTCGTAGCACGTAGTGACTTCGACGAGCCAGTCGGACCGAGCTTCTGGGAGCGTGACTCGCGATGAGCATCGACACCAGCAAGGTGGCCACGTCCAACGCGGACACCGCTGCCACCGCCAAGAAGCCCAACCCGATCGGCGCGATCGCGTCCTGGGCAGACGACCGGCTGGGCCTCGCCACCTCCCAGAAGAAGATGGTGCGCAAGGTCTTCCCCGAGCACTGGTCCTTCATGCTCGGCGAGATCGCCCTGTGGAGCTTCGTCGTACTGCTGCTGACGGGGACCTTCCTGACGCTGTGGTTCAACCCCAGCATGGGCGAGGTCCAGTACAACGGCTCCTACGACCAGCTGCGCGGCATCCACATGTCCGAGGCGTTCGCGTCCACCCTCAACATCTCGTTCGACGTCCGCGGCGGCCTGCTGATGCGGCAGATGCACCACTGGTCGGCGATGCTCTTCATCGCCGCGATGATGGTCCACCTGATGCGGGTCTTCTTCACGGGCGCGCACCGCAAGCCGCGCGAGCTCAACTGGGTGATCGGCTGCCTGCTCCTGCTGCTGGGCACGCTCGAGGGCTTCACCGGCTACTCGCTGCCCGACGACCTGCTCTCCGGCACCGGCATCCGGGCCGCCGACGGCTTCATCAAGTCGCAGCCGGTCGTGGGCACGTACATGTCGTTCTTCCTGTTCAACGGGGAGTTCCCGGGCGAGTCGATCATCCCGCGGCTGTACGTCGTCCACATCCTGCTGATCCCAGGCATCCTCCTGGCCTTGATCGCGGCCCACATGCTGCTGCTCGTCTACCACAAGCACACGCAGTGGCCCGGCCCTGGCCGGACCGAGAAGAACGTCGTGGGCTACCCGCTCATGCCCGTCTACGCGGCCAAGGCCGGCGGCTTCTTCTTCATCGTCTTCGGCGTCACCGCCCTCATGGGTGGCCTGCTGTCGATCAACCCGGTCTGGAAGTACGGGCCCTACGATCCGTCGAAGGTGACAGCCGGGTCCCAGCCCGACTGGTACATGGGCTGGCCGGACGGCGCACTACGGATCATGCCGGGCTGGGAGAGCACGATCGGCCCCTACACGCTGTCGTGGAACGTCCTCCTACCGATCATCGTGCTGCCGGGCGTGGCGTTCACGATCCTGCTGCTGCTGCCGTTCGTGGAGCAGTGGATCACCGGCGACAAGCGGGAGCACCACCTGCTCCAGCGGCCGCGAAACGCACCGACGCGCACTGCGGTGATGGTCGCCCTCATGACGTTCTACGGTCTGATGTGGGCCGCGGGTGGCAACGACATCCTCGCCATCACCTTCGACCTCAGCATCAACCAGATCACCTACTTCATGCGGGCGGCGGTCTTCATCGGCCCGGTCATCGCGTTCTTCATCACGCGACGCTGGTGCATCTCGCTCCAGCGGTCCGACAACGACCGGCTGCTGCATGGCTACGAGACCGGCATCATCATGCGCTCCACCGAGGGCGGCTACTCCGAGCGGCACCTGCCGATCGCCGAGTCCCGGGCCTTCACCCTCACCTCGCGTGACCGCGACGAGGCGTACGTCGCCGACGGTGCCACCGACGCCAACGGTGTCGCCGCCCCCGGCGGCCGCATCAACGCGATGCGCGCGCGGCTGTCGGCGGGCTGGTTCGGCCACAACGTGCAGAAGCCGACCAAGACCGAGCTCGACGAGGGCCACGCCCACGCCGAGCACGAGCACGAGCTGCAGACGGGCCTCGACCACCCCGCCGACGGCCACCAGTTCGACGGCCACCACACCGTCGACGAGGAGTCCCTCCGCGGCCACTGACCGTTGAGTCGTGCCTCCGCGGCGCTTGAGTCGCGGGGGTGCGGCGGTCGATTCGTGCTTCCGCGGCAGTCGAGTCGCGGGGTGAGGCGGTTCAGAACCGCTTGCGCGACCGAGTGCGCTCCTTGAGCACCTCGCGCAGCTCCCGCACCCACCGGTCGATGGCCTCCGGCTTGAATGAGTTCTTCGTCAGCACGATGACGTACCAGCCATGTGCGCGAAGCCAGGCACGTCGGTCGGCGTCCCGCTGCCGGTCGGCTGGAGAGGTGTGGAACTCCTCCCCGTCGTACTCCACGGCGATCTTGGCCCGGACGTACGCGAGGTCCAGTCGGAACGTCTGGACCCCGTCGACCAGCACCCAGTGCTGGAGCTCGGGCATCGGCAGTCCGTGGAGGTCGATCGTCTCGCGCGTCCACGACTCCGGTGCGGACTCGGCCCGGGGGTCCACCAGCGGCACCAGGCGGCGGGCCTGCACGACCCCGCGCCTGCGGACGTAGCGCGGCAGTAGCCGTGCGAGGTCTTGGGCCGAGAACCCGTGACCTCGAGCCAGTGCGTCCATCGCGGCGAGGGCGTCTCGTGCCCACAGGTTGCATGCGAGATCCGCGGCGGTCCGGAGCGGTGTCGTCACGCGTACGCCGCCGATGGTGCACCAATCCTCCGGGCGCAGGTCCCGGCTTCCGCCGTCGCACCCCGCCCGTTCGGTCGCGCGGCGGCCGCGGGGGGTGCAGCACTCCAGGGGCATCTCGCCGTCTAGCTCTGCGAAGGCGAACGCGTCCACGCCCCAGATCCAGGCGGCGGTTCGATCACACAGCACCATGTCCCCACTGAGGGCCAGCCGCGCCGCCTCGACACGGATCTCGAACGTCAGTGGGACGTCCGAGTCGACGTACACACCCATGAAGAGCCGCAGCAGCGCGCCGCGCTGCACCAGCCGGGTCAGGGTCTTGCGGTCCAAGCCATGCGCGGCCGCCTTGGCGGTCGTGAAGGGCGTAGCTTCGAGGATTCCTGGGTCGGGCATGGCATGTCTCTGCCCCGGCCGCAGACGCTCGACACCTACGAATCACCAACCTGTGGACACGCTGCCGTTCGCCCGCCACCGAACCCACCAGTCAACTGCCGCGGACCCGCGAACCGACTGCCGCGGACCCGCGAACCGACTGCCGCGGACGCACGACTCAACGAGGGGGGTCAGCTGAGGGCGGAGCCGGTGCGGTAGTCGGCGTAGGGGAGGTTCCAGTCGCCGTAGCCGTTCTCCAGGGTCATCCAGCGGTCGGTGCCGGTGTACTCGACGACGTCGCCGCGCATCGTCATGTCGTAGAGCCAGGCGGCGTCGGCGGTGCTCATGCCGGTGCAGCCGTGGCTGACGTTGGCCGAGCCCTGCGAGCCGACCGACCACGGGGCAGCGTGGATGAACTCGCCGGAGTACGTCACTCGCATGGCGTACTCGACGTCATCGATGTCGTAGAACTCCGGGTTGTTGCGGCCGATGCCGACGGTCTCGGAGTTCATCCGCTTCTCGAGGAACTTCTCGATGATGACCTTGGTGCCGGAGCGGGTCGTGAAGCCCGCCTTGCCCGTCGTGATCGGGATCGTGCGCAGGAGCGAGCCGTTGTTGAAGACCCGCATCTGGTGGGTCTGCGCGTTGACCTTGTAGACGTGGGCGTCGCCGACCTCGAACTGCAGCTGCCGGCTCTCCTGACCGTAGATGCCGCCACCGGCGTTGACGCTGTTGATGTCGAGGTCGACCTTCACCTGCGAGCCGGCCTTCCAGTACGACTTCGGGCGCCAGTGCGCCTCGGTGTCGCTGAGCCAGCGCCAGGACCCCGGCTGCTTCGGCGCGCTGGTCACCTTCATGTGCCGCTCCATCGAGGCGCGATCGGTGACGGGGACGTCGAAGGTGACGATGACCGGCATGCCGACGCCGACGGTCTCGCCGTCCAGCGGCGCGACCGAGGCGTAGGTCTGCTCGTCGAGTGTGAGGTCGTCGGTGCTGAAGGAGGACTTCTTGACGACCCGGCGGCCGTCGCTCCGCTCGGCCACCGACTTCACGTTGTACGACGTACCGGGCTCGAGCCGGCCGCTGGCCAACCAGCCGGTGCCGTCGTCGGTCAGCGACCCGGCAAGCGGGCCAGCCGCCGACGTGACGGTCACCTTGCGCAGGGTGCCGCCGCTGGCGACCACCTCGAGGCGCTGGTCGACTGCGACGTCGCGGCCGCGCAGGCTGGTCGTGACCCAGACCGGTTCGACTCTCTGCTCACCCGCAACCACCCCGGAGCCCTCGGGTGCGTCACTTCCGGCAGGCGTGTCCGCACTGCAGCCGGCCAGCGCGGCACAGCTCAGCGTGAGGGCAACAGCTCCGAGTCGCAACACCAGATCAGCGTAACTGCGGACCCTGACGAGACCCGCATCGGCGATCAGTGAGCGTGCTCACCCCGGTAGTACTCGAAGATCCAGCCACTCAGCGCGATAGCGCCCAGGGTGCCGCCGATGATGGCCAGCCACCACGCGCCCAGCGCGACGGCGTAGACGATCACCGCGAGCGTCAGGGCGCACCACAGCGGCCACCAGGAGTACGGCGGGAAGAACCCCAGCTCACCGGCCCCGTCGGCGATCTCAGCTTCCTTCCGGTCCTCCGGGCGAGGATCCATCCGGGCGGCGTGGAACCCGAGGTAGAGCGTCACCATCGCGGCGAGCAGCGTGGTCATGACCAGCGCGGAGGTACCCGTCCAGTCACCGGTGAGCAACCAGTACGACGGGCTGACCAGCACGAAGAACGCGGTGGTCACCCCGAACAGCCACGCTTCGGCCCTCATCGGGTCTCTCCCTCGCCGTCGGTGCGCTCGTCCAGCATGTCGGCACGTCCGTCCACGGTCGGGGCGTCGGCCAGCCGGCCCTCACGCTCCGCGTCGTTCTGCTCGAGCTCGATCGCGGCGACCTCCGGGTGGTGGAGGTCGAACGCCGGCGACTCCGAGCGGATCCGTGGGATGGTCACGAAGTTGTGGCGCGGCGGCGGGCTGCTCGTGGCCCACTCGAGTGAACGGCCCCAGCCCCACGGGTCGTCGGTCTCGACCAGCTTGGAGCGGCGCGAGATGTAGACGTTGTAGAGGAACGGCAGCGTCGAGAGGCCCAGCAGGAAGGCACCCACCGTCGAGACCTGGTTGAGGGCGGCAAAGCCGTCTTCCGGCAGGTAGTCGGCGTACCGGCGGGGCATGCCCTCGACACCGAGCCAGTGCTGCACCAGGAACGTGGTGTGGAAGCCGACGAACAGCAGCCAGAAGTGGAGCTTGCCGAGCCGCTCGTCGAGCATTCGGCCGGTCATCTTCGGCCACCAGAAGTAGAAGCCCGCGAACATCGCGAACACCACGGTCCCGAACACCACGTAGTGGAAGTGGGCCACCACGAAGTAGGAGTCGGACACCGCGAAGTCCAGCGGTGGGCTCGCCAGGATGACGCCGGTCAGACCACCGAAGAGGAACGTCGTCAGGAAGCCGATCGACCACAGCATGGGCGTGTCGAAGGACAACGACCCGCCCCACATGGTGCCGATCCAGTTGAAGAACTTCACACCCGTGGGTACGGCGATGAGGAAGGTCATGCCGGAGAAGAACGGCAGGTTCACGGCGCCGGTGACGAACATGTGGTGTGCCCACACGGCCACCGACAGGATCGCGATGCCGAGGGTCGCGCCGACCAGTCCGATGTAGCCGAAGATCGGCTTGCGGCTGAACACCGGCAGGATCTCGGTGATGATGCCGAAGAACGGCAGCGCGATGATGTAGACCTCGGGGTGGCCGAAGAACCAGAAGAGGTGTTGCCACAGGATCGGGCCGCCGTGCGACGGGTCGAACACGTGGGCTCCGAGTAGTCGGTCGGCCTCCAGCGAGAGCAGCGCGCCGGCCAGGATCGGGAACGCGATCAACACCAGCAGCGAGGTGACCATCGTGTTCCACACGAAGATCGGCATCCGGAACATCGTCATGCCGGGCGCGCGCATGCAGATGATCGTGGTGATGAAGTTGACCGCACCGAGGATCGTGCCAAGACCGGCCATCCAGAGACCCATGACCCACAGGTCGCCGCCGAGGCCGGGCGATCGTACGGCGTCGGAGAGCGGCGTGTAGGCGAACCAGCCGAACGACGCGGCGCCGCCGGGGGTCAGGAAGCCCGACCCGGCGATCAGGCTGCCGAACAGGAACAGCCAGTAGCTGAACATGTTGAGACGCGGGAACGCGACGTCCGGTGAGCCGATCTGCAGCGGCATCACCACGTTGCCGAAGCCGAAGAACAGGGGCGTCGCGAACAGCAGCAACATGATCGTGCCGTGCATCGTGAAGAGCTGGTTGTAGAGCTCGTCGTTGACGACCTGCATGCCTGGGTTGGCCAGCTCCGCCCGCATCATCAGCGCCATCAGGCCGGCGATGAGGAACCAGCCGAACGACGTCCCGAGGTAGAGCTTTCCGATCACCTTGTGGTCGGTCGTGGTGATGACTTTCACCAGCTGCTGACCCAGCGACTTGCGGGGCTGCTGCTGGCTGGTGGCTGCTGCTGCCGTGGTGGTCACTCCGACTCCTCCTCAGCGTCGAGCCCGACCTGTTCGTTCACGAAGTTGCCGCCGAGCACGGAGTCGTCGGACGAGTTGCCTTGCGCCGCGAGCTCGTCGAGGTGAGCGAGGTACTCGGACTCGCTCACGACCTCGACGTTGAACAGCATGCGGGAGTGGGAGGTGCCGCACAGCTCGTAGCACTTGCCGACGAACAGGCCCTCGGTGTCGGGCGTGACCTCGTAGGAGTTCACGCGGCCGGGCACGACGTCCATGCGCATGAGGAACCCGGGGATCCCGAAGGAGTGGATGACGTCGGGCGAGTTGAGCCGGAACTCGACTGTCTTGTCCACCGGGAGCACCAAGGTCGGGATGACGCTTCCCGTGCCGTAGGTGTAGACGACCGGCCCGTCGTCCGCGCCGTCGAGGATGTGGTTGAAGGTCCAGCTCCACTGCTGGCCGACCACGTCGATCGTGTAGTCCTGATCGGTGTCCTCCAGCACGGCGTTCTGCGCGTCCACCGTGTGGTAGAAGAACACGATCACCATGATGATCGGCGCGATCGTGTAGAAGATCTCGAGTGGCAGGTTGTAGCGCGTCTGGACCGGGATCTCGTCGTCGCTCTTGCGGCGGTACCGCACCACGACCCAGAAGATCAGCCCCCACACGATCACGCCCGTGATGAGCGCCGCGATCCACGCGTAGCGCCACAGGTAGAAGATGTGATCGGCCTGCTCCGTGGCCGGATCGGGCATCGCCAGGTTCTTCCACTCCTGCTGCGTCTGCGCCGAGCAACCGGCGAGGAACACGAGTGCACCCAGGAGGGCGACCACGGCCGCCCGGCGCAGTGCCGGACGCGGGCGCCGCTTGAGTTGCTGACCCACGAACGAGCCTTTCGGTCACGGTCGGACTAGGACGCACTCAGACTAACGGATCGAGCGCCCCCACCCCCCGCGGGGCACCGAGTACGTTGGCGGCGTGACGAACGTGTCGGCCGGGCCCGGCCCGGACGCCCGGAGCGAGCTGGACGCCGCCTCGTCCGAGGCGCTCCACCCCGCGGCACGCGAGGCGTTGCTGGCGGCTCTCGACCAGGGGTACGCCGACCCGCGACGCCTCCACCGGCCGGGTCGTCACGCGCGGCTGCTGCTCGACAACGCGCGCGCCGTGGTGGCGGAGTGCCTGGAGGTGCGGCCGGACGAGGTCAGCTTCACCGGCTCGGGCACCGAGGCGGTGCACCGCGGCCTGCTGGGGCTGCTCCGCGGCTCGCAGCGCGGCGACCGGGTCGTCTACCCGCCGGTCGAGCACGCGGCGGTCCGGCACGCCGTCGCCTGGGGCGGCGAGCCGGTCGAGCTGACCGTGGACGAGTACGGCCGCTGCGACGACGGCGACCTCGTCCAGCACACGATCGCTCCCGGCGTGGGCCTGGTCACCCTCCAGAGCGCCAACCACGAGGTGGGCACGGTCCAGCCGGTCGGCGAGCTCGAGCTCCCCGACGGCGTACCGCTGTTCATGGACGCGTGCGCGTCGATGGGGCGGCTGCCGCTTCCCAGCGGCTGGTCGGCCGCCGCCGGTTCGGCGCACAAGTGGGGCGGCCCGGCCGGCGTCGGCGTACTGCTGGTGCGCAAGGGTGCCCGGTGGCGCAACCCGTTCCCCGGCGACGACCGGATCGACGAGCGGGTGGCCGGGTTCGAGAACGTGCCGGGCGCGTTGGCGGCTGCCGCCGCCCTGCAGGCCGTCGTGGCAGAGCGCGACGAGGTGAACCCGCGGCAGCACGCGCTGGTGGACCGGATCCGGGCTGCCGTGGCTGGAATCCCCGACGCGCAGGTGGTGGGCGACCCGGTCGACCGGCTCCCCCACCTGGTCACGTTCTCGTTCCTGTACGTCGACGGCGAGGCGCTGGTCCACGCGCTCGACCGGCACGGGTTCGGCGTCGCCAGCGGCTCGGCGTGCGCGGCGTCGACGCTGGAGCCGAGCGCGGTGCTCGCGGCGATGCGGGTCCTCACCCACGGCAACGTGCGGCTCTCGCTCACCCGCGACACCGCCGAGGCGGACGTCGACCGGCTCCTCACCCTCCTCCCGACCGTCGTCGGCGACCTACGGGCGGAGGTCGGGCTGTGACCGGCGTCGACCTCGAGCTCGACTGCCGCGACCAACGCTGCCCGATGCCCGTCATCGAGCTGGGCAAGCACCTGACCGCCATCGAGGTGGGTCAGACGATCGGCGTGGTGACCCGCGACGTCGCCGCCCAGGTGGACGTGCCCGCGTGGTGCCGGATGCGGAGCCAGGAGTACGTCGGCGAGGACGTCGCCGCCGACGGCGTGCCCCGGTTCGTGGTTCGCCGGCTGAGCTAGCGCGACCGGCTCGGGCGCGGGCAGCCGTGTGGACGCAAACGGCAAGAAGTTCCGGCGTGTCGCTGTCGTATGCGCCCCAACGACGCTCCGCGGACGACGTCAGGGGCGGATGGTCTGCAGGTGCTCGCCGATCTCGGCGGCCGACTCCTCGCCGTACGCCGAGGCGCACCGGGCCAGGAACGCTGACCGCGAGAGGGAGTACTCCTGGGTACCGACCTGCTCCACGACGTACACCGCGAGCAGGCAGCCGAGCTCAGCGGCGCGCGCCGGCTCCAGCCCCCAGGTGAGGCCGGCGAGGTAGCCGGCCCGGAAGGCGTCGCCGACCCCGGTGGGTTCGGCCTTGCGGACCGCCTGGACCGCCTTGACCTCGATCGCCTCCTCGCCGGCGCGCTCGATCCGGATGCCGATCGCGCCGAGGGTGATGACCCAGGTGCCGACCCGCCCGAGCACCTCTTCATGGCTCCAGCCGGTCTTCTGCACGATCAACGACGACTCGTACTCATTGCTGATCAGCAGGTGGGCGCCGTCGATCAGCGGGCGGATCAGGTCGCCGTCGCCGAACGCGAGCTGCTGGCTCGGGTCGGCGACGAACGGGTACCCGCGCTGCCGGCACTCTTCGGTGTGGCGCAGCATCCCCTCCGGGTCGTCGGGGCCGACCAGCACGTACTCGGGCTCGCCCACGCGGTCGACGATCGGCTTCAGCTCGATCTCTCGCGCCTCGCTCATGGCGCCGGCGTAGAAGCTGGCGATCTGCGCGTCGGAGGAGTCGGTGGTGCAGACGAACCGGGCGGTGTGCCGGGTCGGCGAGACGTGCACCGAGTCGCAGTCGACGCGGTGCCGCTGCAGCCACGAGCGGTATTCACCGAAGTCCTCGCCGACCGCGCCCACCAGCACGGGGGCGAGGCCGAGGTTGCCGAGGCCGAAGCAGATGTTGGCCGCGCAGCCGCCTCGTCGTACGTCGAGGTCGTCGACGAGGAACGACACCGACAGCTTGTCGAGGTGGTCCACGACCAGCGAGTCCGAGAACTTCCCGGGGAACCTCATCAGGTGGTCGGTGGCGATGGATCCAGCGATAAGCAGCGACACGCTCCGGAGACTACCTGCGGGTTCGGCGAGCGTGAATTCCTAGGGATACCCTCCGGTAGCAGCTAGCGTCGATGGCATGAGCGCCTACGACCCGGCCCAGATGCGGGCCGACTGCGCCGAGGTCGGCCGCAACCTGCGGCTCGAGCGCGCCGCGCGCAAGGCGGTGTCGGAGCCGCCGAGCCTCCACTACGAGGACTACCCGCGCGAGGTCCCCAAGCGCGACATCGCCATCAGTGACGCTGCCGCCCGGCTGGCCGGCGCGCTGCACCTGCATCTCGACTGAGCAGCTTTCGCGGGCGCCTTGGCAGGGCCCCTTACGAGGTTTCGACACGCTCCGTCGCGGCTTCGTTCCTCAGCCGCCGTCGCTGCTCAACCACCGACGAGCGCTCCGGCTTCGCCGTAGCGATCAGTGGAACGAGTCACCGCACGCGCACGAGCCCGTCGCGTTCGGGTTGTCGATCGTGAACCCCTGCTTCTCGATGGAGTCGACGAAGTCGATCATCGCGCCGTTGAGGTACGGGACGCTCATCCGGTCGACGACGACGGTCACGCTGTCGAAGTCGGTGGTGACGTCGCCGTCAAGGGTGCGCTCGTCGAAGAACAGCTGGTAGCGAAGGCCTGAGCAGCCACCGGGCTGCACGGAGATCCGCAGCTGGAGGTCGTCGCGACCCTCCTGCTCGAGGAGGCTGCTCACCTTCGCGGCCGCCACCGGGCTCAGGTTGATCTGGTCGGTGCGGCGCTCGGTCTCGACCTGCTCGGTCATGGCGTATAGCTCCCTGGTCGTGCGGACGGTCTCTCTGGTCAATGGTCGCACACCAACGGTTATTCCCCCGATCCCCACGCTCAGGTGGACCAGGTGCGCGCGACCCGCGCCGCGAGGTCCGCGAGCGCCCCGGCGGGGTCGGCGAACGCCCGCTCCTCCCCCACCGCCTCTACCAGCGAGTACGCCGACTCGATGCCCAGCGCCCGCATCTCTCGCGCCCCCACCAGCACCTGCCCTGCGAGCGCCACGCATGGGCGGAGGGCGTCCGCGGCGATCGTCGCCACACCGTAGGGCACCTTCCCGGCGCGGCTGGAGAAGTCGAAGGCCCCCTCGCCGGTCAGCACGAGATCACACGCGCGGGCGCGCTCGGCGAGGCCGACGGCCTGCGCCACCAGGTCCAGGCCCGGGGCGCGGGTGGCGCCCAGCAGCAGCAGCGCGTAGCCCAACCCGCCGGCCGCCCCCGCTCCCTTCTCGAGCGAGGCCCGCTTGTCGGCCGCGGCCGCGAACGACTCCAACCAGCCGTCGACCTCGACGATCCGGTCCTCGCTGATCCCCTTCTGCGGCCCGAACGTCTTGGTCGCGCCGAACATCCCGGTCAACGGGTTGTCGACATCGGACGCGGCGACCAGCTCCACCCCGGCCAGAGCCTCGCGGGCCGGCGCCAGGTCGACCGTCTTCACGGTGTCGAGGGCGATCGCCCCGGAGTCCAGGATCCCGTCGCTGGTGGCACCGAGCGCCGACAGCAGCCCGGCACCGCCGTCGTTGGTGCCCGACCCCCCCAGCCCGACGACCACCCGGGAGGCGCCGCTCTCCACCGCGGCCAGTACCAGCTGCCCCACGCCGACCGTGCTGCCGAACTCGGCGCCACCGTCGATCAGGTGCAGCCCACAGGCCTGCGCCGACTCGACATACGCCACGTCCTCGACGAACAGCACCGACGCCGGGACCCGCTCGCCGTGCGGCGCCTCGACCGTCACGGCCAGCATCTCGCCACCGAGCTCGGCGTGCAGCACGTCGACGAAGCCCGGGCCGCCGTCTGACATCGGCGCCAGGTCCAGCTCGTCGCCGGGTGCCTGCCGCCGCCAGCCGACCGAGATCGCCTCGGCCGCCTCGACCGCGGTAAGCGTGCCGGCGAACTTGTCGGGGGCGACCAGGACTCGCATGCGCCTATCCTGCCCGGGTGGTCAGCCGGCCGCGGCCCCGGTCCGTTCGACGGCGTCGCGCACCACCGCGGCCAGGTCGCCGCCGATCTCGAACGCCTGCCGCTGCCGGCGGGCCCCGGTGCCGGCGGTCGCGATCCGCTCGACTCCTGCCACGACCAGGTCGAGGTCTCCGGCCGCGTCCAGGGCGGGCTCGACCGCCTGGACCAGAGTCGAGATCACCTCCGCCGCGGATGCCAGGTCCCCGGTGACCGGGTCCACGAGGTCGCCGTCGGTGCCGTACCGGGCGGCCCGCCAGTACGCGGCTCTCAGCACGTCCGAGCGGACGTCGGGCGGAGCCTGCTGGTGCGCCGCGGTGTCGACCAGACCCCGGCAGAGCGCGGCCACGAGCAGTCCGTCGTCGACGTCCGTGCACACGTCGGCTACCCGGATCTCCACCGTCGGGTAGCGCGCTGCCAGCCGAGCATCGAAGTAGAGCCCTCCGTCGTCGAGGGCGGCTCCGGTGTCCACGAGAGCGGCCGCAACCCGGCGGTACTCCGCCACCGACCCGAACGGCTCCGCGGGGCCGGCGCTCGGCCACCGAGACCAGACCAGCTGCCGCCAGCTGGCGTACCCGGTGTCCGCGTTCTCGGCGTACGGCGAGTTGGCGGCCAGCGCCACCAGCACGGGCAACCAGGGACGCACTCCGTCAAGGACCCGCACCCCCTCCTCGTCGGAGGCGATATCGACGTGCACGTGCATCCCGAACGTCCCAGCGGTCCGTCCCAGGCGCCCGAACTGCTCGCCGATGCGCTGGTAGCGCGGGTGGTCCGTCAGCGGCGGGTCGCCGGGCGGCATCAGCGGGGCGGTGCCCACCGCGGCGATCGAGGCACCTGCGGACGTGGCCGCGTCGAACGCCGTGCGCCGGCCCGCCCTGACCTGGTCGCCGATCCGCTTCAGGTCGCGGTCCGGCTCGGTCCTGGTCTCGACCATGTGCTGCTGGAGCTCAGGGTCGAGATCCGTGTGGGCCTCGCTCCGCCGGCCGGCGGGCGACACCCGGTGCTCGTGGAGCACCCGTGGCGAGATTGCCCGCGACTGGCCCGTGTCGGGGTCCACGAGCAACAGCTCCTCCTCGACCCCGACCTTCCGTGGTGTGCCCATGGCGTCATCCTTACCCGATCCGACTAACGTCACGCGGGTGCCCGACGCGCTGATCCGCCCGATGACGGCCGCGGACGTCCCGGCCGCCGAGCGGCTCAGCTCGGCGGCGTTCTACGAGCTCGACCTGCGGACCTTCCAGCGGGGGTGGCCGGACCCGTCGCCGCGGTCACCGGAACGCGCCGCGCGGTGGCACCGCCGGACCGAGCACCTGCTGCGCACAGACCCCGGTGGCTGCTGGGTCGCCGACGCGGACGGTGTGGTCGTCGGGTTCGCCACCTCGCTGACCCGGGAGCTGATGTGGATCCTGGCGTCGTACGCCGTGCGGCCGGGACTGCAGGACCGGGGCATCGGCCGCGCCCTGCTCGAGGCGGCGCTGCACCACGGCCGCGGCTGCCTGCGCGGCATGCTGAACGCGTCCGCCGACCCGCGGGCGGTGCGCCTGTATGCGACGGCCGGGTTCCGGCTCCACCCGCAGCTGCTGCTCTGGGGGCGGGTCGACCGCTCCCTGTTGCCGGTCATCGAGCACGTCCGCGAGGGCACCGACGGCGACCGGGACCTGCTGGACTCCCTCGACCGCCGGACCCGGGGCGCGGCGCACGGCCCCGACCACGAGCACCTGGCCACGGAGCTGCGGCTGCTCGTGACCGACCGGCCGGCCGGTTCCGGTTATGCCTACGTCACCCCGACGGGAGCGCCGATCGTGCTGGCGGCGAGCAGCCGCAGAGCCGCCACCGCACTGATGTGGGAGGCGTTGGCGAGCACCGACCCCGACGAACCTGTCGAGATCGGCCACATCTCCCAGGCGAACGACTGGGCTGTCGACCTTGCGATGGCGGCCCGGTTGGACGTCTGGTCCAGCGGCTTCCTGGCACTGCGGGGGATGAAGGAGCCCACGCCGTACATCCCGCACGGTTCGCTGCTCTGATGAGGGGTGTCGGGGTGCCCGGTCCTAGAATTGGTCCGTGACCACAGTCGACCTGCCCCTCTTACCGCTCGGACGCGGCCGCGACCTCACCACCGAGCGCGGCGTGGAGTGTCCGGGCGACCTGCCCGCGGCATCCGACCCCGACCTGGTCGCCCGCGCCCGGGCCGCCAAGGAGGCGCTCGGTGAGCGCGTGTTCGTGCTCGGCCACCACTACCAGCGCGACGAGGTGATCGAGTTCGCAGACGTCACCGGCGACTCCTTCAAGCTGGCCCGCGAGGCTGCGGCCCGCCCCGAGGCCGAGTTCATCGTCTTCTGCGGCGTCCACTTCATGGCGGAGTCGGCCGACATCCTGACCGCCGACCACCAGCAGGTGATCCTCCCCGACCTCGCCGCCGGCTGCTCGATGGCCGACATGGCGCGACTCCCCCAGGTCGAGGACGCGTGGGACGCCCTGGTCGAGGCCGGGGTGGCCGACTCGGTCGTCCCGGTCACGTACATGAACTCCTCGGCCGACATCAAGTCGTTCGTGGGCCGTCACGACGGCACCGTGTGCACGTCCAGCAACGCCGAGACCGCTCTGGAGTGGGCGTTCGACCAGAATCCGGACGCCAAGGTCTTCTTCTTCCCCGACCAGCACCTCGGCCGCAACACCGCGGTGCTGCAGCTGGGCTTCTCCCTCGACGACTGTGTCGTGTGGGACCCGCGGCAGCCGAACGGCGGCCTGGACGTCGAGGAATTGCGCGACGCGCGGGTGATCTTGTGGCGCGGCCACTGCTCGGTGCACGGCAGGTTCTCGGCGGCCGTCGTCGACGAGCTCCGCGCCACGATCCCCGGCGTACAGATCCTCGTGCACCCGGAGTGCACGCACGACGTCGTACTGAAGGCGGACCTGATCGGGTCGACCGAGTTCATCATCCAGACGATCGAGGCGGCCCCGGCCGGCTCGGCGTGGGCGATCGGCACCGAGCTGAACCTCGTGAAGCGGCTGGCGGCCGCCCATCCCGACAAGCAGATCGGCTTCCTCGACAAGAACGTCTGCTACTGCTCGACGATGAACCGGATCGACCTCCCCCACTTCGTGTGGGCGATGGAGTCGCTGGTCGCCGGGAACGTCGTCAACCGGATCGACGTGGACGACGAGACCGAGCACTGGGCGAAGGTCGCGCTGGAGCGGATGCTCGACCTGCCCGGCAAGTCACACCGCGACTAGGGCCCGGAGCGCGGCTCGCCCGCCTCGGCGCGTAGCGCGTCGAGCATCTCCTCGAGCCGTACGGCGTTCCGCTCGGCGCGGCTGATCAGGTCCAGCACCATCTCGTCGGCGTCCTCTCCCAGCTCCTCGCGGGCGAGCTCGAGGGACATCCGGATCGCCGAGAGCGGGTTCTTCAGGTCGTGGCTGACCCGGCGGGCGAAGTCGGCACTCGCCTCGGGAGTCGGCTCGCGGGTCGTCACAGCCCCGGAGCATCCCACACGGCGAGCCAGCGTTGGAGGTCCTGCTCCATCGGCAGCTCTTGGGCGAGCACGTCGCGGAGCTGCAGCTCGAGCAGGTTGTCGCGCTGCTGGGGGCCGGTGGGCGCGAACGCGTAGTACGTGCCCTGCTTGTAGAGGTAGACCAGCCCCAACCGTCGTCCGGCCCGGTCCTGGAAGGGGATCAACGTGCAGAGCAGGCCCGGGCCGAAGCCGGCCGCCTCGAGCGTGGTGTTCACGGCGTGGAGGTCGGTGCACAGCCCGCTCGGGTCGCCCGGGTCGCCCGTGACGGTGAGCCAGGTGAAGCCGAAGGAGTCCCGAGAGACCTCCACCTCGGGTGCCGAGGACGAGGCCTCGAGCAGGTCGAGCACGTCCTGCTGGGTCTGCGCGAACGCCGCCCCTGCGGCGCCGCGATAGCAGACCGACCCGGTGCCGACCGGCACGAGGCCGGTCTCGGTCTGCAGGATGACGGCCGCGCTCGGCACCTCGAAGAGGGAGTCGAGGCGGGCGGGCGCGGGTTCGCTGCGGCCGGTGACGGCCTTCCAGAACCCCACGGCGTCTCCGGCCCGCCTCAGGATGTCGGGCGGCCGAGCTCGGCCTGGATCCGTGCCAGCTGCTCGAGCCGCTGCTCCAGCGACGGGTGGGTCGAGGTCAGGGTCTTGAGGGTCGCGCCGCTGATGGCGGGGGCGATGAAGAAGGCGTTCATGGCCTTGCTGGCGCGCAGGTCGCGCTGCGGGATCGCCGCGATCTCGCCGGTGATCTTCTGCAGCGCGGACGCCAGCGCCGCGGGCTTCATCGTGAGGTAGGCACCGGCCCGGTCGGCCGACAGCTCCCGGTAGCGCGACAGGAGCCGGGTCAGGAAGAAGCTCACGGCGTACACGACCAGGCTCACAGCGAGTACGACGAGGAACGCGATGCCGTTGTTGCTGTTGCGGTCGCGCGTGAGGGCGCCGAACTGCGCGCCGCGGGTGAGCATCCCCGCCACGATCCCAGCGGACGAGGCCACGGTCATCACCAGCACGTCACGGTGGGCGACGTGGGAGAGCTCGTGGGCGAGCACCGCCTCGAGCTCTTCGGGGGTGAGCTTCCCCATGATCCCGGTCGTCACGCAGACCACCGCCCGCTCGGGCGAGCGGCCGGTGGCGAACGCGTTGGGCAGGTCGAGGTCGGCGATCCCGACCCGCGGCTTGGGCATGTCGGCGAGCGCGCAGAGCCGGTCGATCATGCCGTGCAGCTCGGGCGCCTCCTCGGGCGTGACCTCGCGGGCCCGCATCGCCCGCATCGCGACCTTGTCCGAGTTCCACCACTGGTAGACCGCGACACCGATCCCGGCCAGCCCGATCAGCGGCCACCATGTGGCGCCCTGCGAGGAGGCCACGAACATCACCGCGACGACCAGCGCGACGAACAGCGCACCGAGCAGGAACAGGACCGTGGTCATCCGGACCGTGAGGCCCTTGTCGGGTAGGAATCGTGTGGAGGCCATCGTGATCGCGCTTACGCCGTCAGCCGGGGATCAGGCCGTCGCCACTGAGGAGGTCACGGACCTCGTCGAGCGTGGCGTCGGCGTGCGGGAGGATGAGGTCGGAGCTGTCGAGGGAGCCCTCCTCGTGCGGCGCCGCAGCCTCGCGGACGCCGGTGAGCAGCGCGTCGAGCGCGGTACGGAAGGCTGGCTCGTCGCCCGCCTCGACGCTGGACTCCACCGCTGCGTCGAGGTCGTTCAGGGTCGCCACCGCCTCGTCGGGAACGTCGAACTGACCTTCCCCGAGGATCCGGATGATCACGCCCGACCCTCGTCGTTGTTGGTGGTCTCCGAGGCAGGCTCGGCGGCCTTCTCGGGCTCTGCCTTGAGGATGTCGCCGCCGTCCTCGGCCGCCTCGATCGCCTGCGGCTGCGAGCCGGCCTTGAGTCGCGCCAGCTCGGCCTCGACGTCGCTGTCGCTGCTGAGCGCGTCGAGCTCGCGGGAGATGTCGTCGCTGCCGCCCGGCTGGCTCACGTCGTCGAGCGCGCCCGAGGCCAACAGCTCGTCGATCGCGCCTGCCCGGGCCTGCATCTGAGCCGTCTTGTCCTCGGCGCGCTGGATCGCCATGCCGACGTCGCCCATCTCCTCGCCGATGCCGGACATGGCTTCGTTGATCTTGGTCTGCGCCTCGGCGGCGGTGTAGGTCGCCTTGATGGTCTCCTTGCGGGTCCGGAACGCCTCGACCTTCGCCTGCAACCGTTGCTGGGCAAGGGTGAGCTTCTCCTCCTCACCCTGGAGCTGGGCGTGCTGGGTCTTGAGGTCGCCGATCTGCTGGGAGAGCCCCGACTTGCGGGTGAGCGCCTCGCGAGCGAGGTCCTCGCGGCCCACGGAGATCGCCTTCTCGGCCTGGCCCTGGAGCTTGGTCGCCTGCTGCTCGAGCTGGTTGACCTGCAGCTCGACCCGCTTGCGGCTGGTCGCGACGTCAGCCACGCCGCGACGTACCTTGACCAGCAGGTCCTGCTGCCGCTGGTAGCTGTAGTCGAGGGTCTCCCGAGGGTCCTCGGCCCGGTCGAGGGCCTTGTTGGCCTTCGACCGGAAGATCAGGCTGATGCGCTTCATGAGGCTCATGGGGCAACCCTAGACGACTCAGACCAGAGGCTCACCCGCTGCGCGCCGCCCCGCATCCCGCCTGGCTGCGTTGTCGTCGCTCGCAGGTCGAGCCTCTGGCCTGAGCCGTCTAGGTCCAACGCAAGCGTTGCGAACGGTTGCCGGGCACCCCGGTAGGGTTGGGATGTCCCTGATCGTCCGGATCGTCATGTCCGCCGTCCGAAGGCCAGTCGTTGTTCCGCCGTAGCAAGACCGAGACCGAAGGCCCCGAGGTCGCCCCGAAGCCGGGCGGCAAGGGTCGCGCCACCCCGACCCGCAAGGAGGCCGAGGCCGCGGCCAAGGCTCGCGCCAAGGCTCCGCGCACCCGCAAGGAGCAGGCCGCCAAGCAGCGCCAGCAGCGCTCGGAGTCGAGCCGCAAGGTCCGGCAGGCGATGAAGACCGGCGACGAGCGCTACTTCATGGCCCGCGACAAGGGGCCGGTGCGACGGTTCGTCCGCGACTTCGTCGACTCGCGGTTCTCGTTCCTCGAGCTGATGATCCCGGCCATGCTGGTGACGCTGGTGCTCAGCTACTCCGGAAACCGGGCGATGGCGGAGACCGGCAACTTCATGCTGTTCGGGATGTTCATCCTGATCATCGTCGACATCGCCACGGTCCGGTTCCGGGTGCGCCGCGAGCTGGCGAGGCGCTTCCCGGAGGAGAACCTCAAGGGCACCACCTGGTACGCCATCAGCCGCTCCATGCAGATGAAGTTCATGCGGCTGCCGAAGCCGCAGGTCAAGATCGGCATGAAGCTCCCCGAGCACTACCGCTGAGGCTGCAGGGGCCGCGCGTCACGCGTCGTAGTCGAGCACGACCTTCGCCGACGTCGGGTGCGACTGGCAGGTGAGCACGTAGCCGCGCTCGACCTCGTCGGGCTCGAGGGCGTAGTTGGCGTCCATCTGCACCGTGCCCTCGAGGAGCTTGGCGCGGCAGGTGCCGCAGACCCCGCCCCTGCACGCGAACGGCAGATCGCCACGTACGTCGAGCGCCGCCTCGAGCACCGGGGGTCCGTCCGGCCGCAGCGGGAAGTCGCTGGCCCGGCCATCCAGCCGGATCGTCACCTCGGCCGCGCCTTCGGTGCCGTCGGCCAGGGCCGCGACCGGAGCTCGCGGCGCTGGGTCGGCGTGGAACAGCTCGGTGTGGATCCGCTTCTCCCCGAGGTCGGTCAGCTCCTGCCGCAGGTCGACCACCATCTCGCGCGGGCCGCACAGGAACCAGTCGTCGGCCCCGGCGAGGTCGAACGCGTCGACGATCCCGCGGAACCGCTTCGCGTCGAGCCGGCCGGAGAGCAGCTCGACGTCCTGCTGCTCACGCGACAGCACGTGGATGATCTGGAACCGGTCGGGGAAGCGGTCCTTCAGGTCGTGCACCTCGTCGAGGAACATGACCGACCGGGAGGTGCGGTTGGCATAGACCAGCGTGGCCCGAGAGCCGGGCTCGCCCTCGAGCACCGCGGCCATGATCGACATGATCGGCGTGACGCCGGACCCGGCGGCCACGGCGACGTACCGCTTCGCGGCGGCGGGGTCGAGCTCGGTGGTGAAGCGGCCGGCCGGCGTCATCACCTCGAGCGTGTCTCCGACCTGCAGCGAGCCGACGATCCCGTCGGAGAACGCGCCGCCCGGCAGCCGCTTGACGCCGATCCTCAGCACGCCCGACGAGGGCGGGGTGCAGATCGAGAAGCTGCGGCGCACGTCGTCGGCGCCGCGGACGGACACGTGCTGCCCGTGCAGGAAGGCGTAGTCGTCGCGCAGCTCCGGCGGCACCTCGAACGTGATCGCGACGGCGTCGTCGGTGAGCTCGTCGATCGCGGCGACCGGCAGCGAGTGGAGCTCGGCGTGCTTCGTCACAGGGTCTTGAAGTGGTCGAAGGGCTCGCGGCAGGCCTGGCACACCCAGAGCGACTTGCAGGCGGTCGACCCGAAGCGGCTCGACTCGCGGGTGTCGGGGCTGCCGCACTGCGGGCAGCGGACGCTGAGCGTGAGCGGGATCGGACCGCGGTCGCGGGCCGCGCGCGCGGCCGGTGGCGCGACGCCGTACGCCGTGAGCTTGGCGCGACCCTCGTCGCTCATCCAGTCGGTGGTCCACGCCGGTGAGAGGACGAACTCGACGTCGACCCGCTGGTAGCCGGCCGCGGTCAGGGTCTGCTCGAGGTCGGCGCGGATCGTCTCCATGGCCGGGCAGCCGGAGTAGGTCGGGGTGATCTGCACGTGGACGCGGCCCTGGTCGTCCTCGGTGACGTCGCGCAGGATGCCGAGGTCCTCGATCGTCACCACGGGCAGCTCAGGATCGAGGACACTCGCGGCCAGCTCCCACGCGCTCGCGCGTCCCCCGGTGGTTGAGGTGCGAGCGGAGCGAGCCTCGAAACCGGCGCGGGTGCGGGTCTGGGTGGTCACCATGTCGCCCCCGGGTGCGACCGGGTGAGGTGCTGCATCTCGGCCAGCAGGTAGCCGAGCTGCTCGGTGTGGAGCCCGTGGCGGCCCCCACCGACGGCGGGCAGGACCTCGGGAACGTGGAGCGTCGCCTCGCGCAGCACCGGCAGGATCCGGGCGAGGGCCCGGTCGCGGAGCGATGCGGGGTCGACCGCGACACCCTCGTCGATCAGCTCGGGCGCGACCCAGGAAGCGTCGAACAGCTCGTCGAGGTAGCGCCATTCCGCGTCGAGCGCCGCCTGCATGCGTCCGTGCGACTCCTCGGTGCCGTCGCCGAGCCGCAGCACCCACTGGCGGGCGTGGTCGAGGTGGTAGGCCACCTCCTTGACCGCCTTGCCGGCGACGCCGGCAACGGTCTGGTCGCTGCTGGTGCGGAGCGCGGCGTACAGCTCGGCCTGGTACGCCGAGAAGAGCAGCAGCCGCGCCATGGCGACCCCGAAGTCGGACTGGTCGCGCTCGACGAGATGGACGTTTCGGAACTCGCGCTCGTCGCGCAGGTAGGCGAGGTCGTCCTCGCCCCGGCCATCACCCTCGACCTCGCCCGCGTGGGCGAGGAGCGTGCGGGCCTGGCCGAGCTGGTCGAGCCCGATGTTGGCGAGCGCGACGTCCTCCTCGAGCTGCGGCCCGCGGCTGATCCACCAGCCCATCCGTTGGGCCGAGATCAGGGCGTCGTCGGCGAGGGCGATCACATAGGCGAACCGGGGGGTGGTCACAGGTGCTCGACCCCCTCGGGGACGTCGTAGAACGTCGGGTGGCGGTAGATCTTGTCGGCGGCCGGGTCGAAGAACGAGTCTCGCTCGTCTGGCGTGCTGGCCTCGATGTCGGAGGACCGGACGACCCAGATCGAGACGCCCTCCTGCCGGCGGGTGTAGAGGTCGCGCGCGTTGCGGAGCGCGAGCTCGGCGTCGGGGGCGTGCAGCGACCCGGCGTGGACGTGCGAGAGACCTCGGCGGGACCGCACGAACACCTCCCAGAGCGGCCAGTCCTTCATGCCGCACCTTCTGTCCGGGCTGGTCGTCCGGCTTGCTTCGCGGCGTACGCCGAGGCCGCCTCGCGCACCCATGCGCCGTCGTCGTGCGCGGCGACCCGGTGCGCCATCCGTTCCTCGTTGCACGGGCCGTTGCCCTTGATGACCTCGAACAGCTCGGTGAAGTCGACCTCGCCGAAGTCGTAGTGGCTCCGCTCCTCGTTCCACCGGATCTCGGGGTCGGGCAGTGTGAGACCGAGCGCCTCGGACTGCGGCACGGTCATGTCGACGAACCGCTGCCGGAGGTCGTCGTTGCTGAACCGCTTGATCCCCCAGCCCATGGAGCGGGCGCTGTTGGGCGAGTCGTCGTCGGGTGGGCCGAACATCATGAGCGAGGGCCACCAGTAGCGGTCGACGGCGTCCTGCGCCATCGCCTTCTGGGCCTCGGTGCCGTGCGACAGGGTGTGGAGGATCTCGAATCCCTGGCGCTGGTGGAACGACTCCTCCTTGCAGACCCGCACCATCGCGCGGGCGTAGGGGCCGTAGGAGCAACGGCACAGCGGCACCTGGTTGACGATCGCAGCGCCGTCGACGAGCCAGCCGATCGCGCCGACGTCGGCCCAGGTGAGGGTGGGGTAGTTGAAGATCGAGGAGTACTTCTGGCGGCCGTCGTGGAGCATGTCGAGCAGGTCGGGGCGGTCGGCGCCGAGGGTCTCGGCGGCGGCGTACAGGTAGAGGCCGTGGCCGGCCTCGTCCTGGACCTTTGCCATCAGGATGGCCTTGCGACGCAGGCTGGGGGCGCGGCTGATCCAGTTGCCCTCGGGCTGCATGCCGATGATCTCGGAGTGCGCGTGCTGGGCGATCTGCCGGACCAGGGTCTTGCGGTAGCCCTCGGGCATCTCGTCGCGTGGCTCGATCCGGCCGTCCTCGGCGAGCAGCGCGGTGAAGGACGCGGGTTCGTCGGGATCGGCGACCCTGGTGGGCCGGGGCTGCTCCTCGGGCGCGGTGAAGTCGTTGCCGTACACGCCACCACGGTAGCACGGTTTGTTACAGAGAGCGACATCGCCGACGTGGTGCTGTAACACGTTGTTGCTGGTGCCAGGATGGCCGCATGACCTCCCCCACCGCGGACGTGTCCTGCCGCGTGGCGTGGGCCGACGACGCACCGGCGATCGCCCGGCTGCAGCTCCGCACCCGGCAGCACGACCTCGGCGGGCTGCTGCCCGCCGAGCTGCTCGAGGCCGACCCGTCGGTCGCCGAGGCGGCCTGGCGCCGGGTGCTCGGAAGGCCGGCCGACGCGCGGATCCGGGTCCTGGTCGCGCTGGAGCGCAACCGGGTGGTCGGCTTCACCATCACCTCCCCCGCCTCCGACCCCGACGCCGATCCGGTGGTCGACGCCGAGCTCATGGAGCTCACCGTCGACCCCGACGAGCGCGGGCGCGGCCACGGCTCCCGGCTGCTCCAGGCTGCGGTCGACACGATGGCCGCCGACCGGTTCGGCCGGGCGGTGTGCTGGGCGGGCGCCTCCGACGACGACGTACGCCGCTTCCTCACCGAGGCCGGCTGGGCGCCGGACGGTGCCCACCGTGAGCTCGACCTCGACGGCACCGGCGCAACCACCGCGAAGCAGGTCAGGCTGCACACGCAATTCACCTGAGCGGATGGGTTGATTTCTTGGCGGCGCGCGTCACCATGGAACCCTCACCAGACAGGGGTTGGCCATGGGTCCGTTGCCGCAGCTCCACCGCTTTCTGATCGCAGCCATCGTGCTGCTCCTCAGCCTGGGCCTCGGGCTGTGGCTGGCCAGCTACTACGACCTCCCGCTCGGCGGTCTCGGCGTCGGTCTGGGCCTGGGATGCCTGATCGCCTACCTGCTGGTCCACGACTTCGACCGGTCACGGTCGGTGCGGGTGACCCGACGCCGCTGAGCCACCGGCGGCCGGACGGATTCGTCTAGGGTCGCTGGGTGACGACGGCGGGGGCGGATCGCCGCGCGGTGATCCGCGACAGCCTCGGGGTGGGCATCGCCACCGGTCTGTACGGCACGTCCTTCGGGGCGGTCGCGGTCGCGTCCGGGCTCTCGGTGGCCCAGACCTGCGCCCTGTCCCTCGTGATGTTCACGGGGGCCAGCCAGTTCGCGCTGGTCGGCGTCCTGGCCGCGGGAGGTACGCCGCTGGCGTCGGCCCTCACGGCGCTGCTGCTGGGATCACGCAACACTCTCTACGGCCTGCGCGTCGGCCCCTTGCTCGGCTGGCGCGGCGTCCGGCGGGTGGCCGCGGCGCAGCTGCTGATCGACGAGACGACCGCGATGTCGCTGAACCGGCCCGACCGCTCGGCGGCGCGGGTCGGGTTCCTGGCGACCGGGATCTCGATCTTCGTGCTCTGGAACCTGTTCACCCTCTTCGGCGCGGTCGCCGGCGAGGCGCTCGGGGACCCCGAGACCTACGGGCTCGACGCCGCGGTGGGTGCGGCCTTCCTAGCGCTGCTCTGGCCGCGCCTGTCCGACTCGGTCAACCGGGTGGTGGCCCTGGCCGCCGCGGCGCTGGCACTCGCCCTGGTGCCGGTCACGGCCGCCGGTGTCCCGGTGCTCGCCGCGGGTGGGGTGGCACTCCTGGTCGGCCTGCTGTCGAAGCACGTCGACCCCACCGAGTTCCCGGAGTCCCATCGATGACGATCTGGATGGCCGTCATCGGCGCGGGGATCGGCTGCTACCTGCTCAAGCTCGCCGGCCTGTCGCTGCCGCCGCGGGTGCTGGAGCACCCGGTCATCGAGCGGGTCGCCGACCTGATCCCCGTCGCGCTGCTGGCCGCCCTGGTCGCGGTGCAGGTGCTTGCGAGCGAGCAGTCCCTGGGGGTCGATGCCCGGCTGGCGGGGCTGGCGGCTGCCTTCGTGCTGTTGCTGGTGAGAGTGCCGTTCCTGGTCGTGGTGTTCGGGGCGGCCCTGGTCGCGGCTCTGATCCGGCTCTGGAGCTGACCGGTCCGGCTCACTCCAGGTCGAGGAAGTGTTCCAGGCCGACCGTCAGGCCCGGGTGGTCGGCGATCGCCCGCAGCCCGGCCAGGACGCCGGGTGTGAACGAGGCCCGGTCGAGCGAGTCGTGACGGATCGTGAGGGTCTCCCCGAGCCCGCCGAGCAGCACCTCTTGGTGGGCGACCAGTCCCCGCAGCCGTACCGAGTGCACCCGCACGTCGTCGACGGCTGCCCCGCGAGCGCCGTCGAGCGAGGTCGAGGTCGCGTCGGGCACCGGGCCGGAGCCCGCGTCCCGCCGCGCGGCCGCGATCAGCTCCGCCGTACGACGGGCGGTGCCGGAGGGCGCGTCGGCCTTGTCGGGGTGGTGCAGCTCGACCACCTCGACCGACTCGTAGAAGGGGGCTGCGACCTGGGCGAACCGCATCATCAGGATCGCGCCGATGGAGAAGTTGGGTGCGACCAGCACCCCCGTGGCGGGCGAATCGGCGAGCCACTCCCGCAGTGTCGCGAGCCGCTCCTCGTCGAAGCCCGTGGTGCCGACCACGGCGTGCAGCCTGTGCTCGATGCAGAACCGCAGGTTGTCCATGACGGCGTCGGGGTGGGTGAAGTCGACGACAGCCTCCGCGCCCGCACTCACGAGTCCGTCGAGCGGGTCACCCGCGTCGAGCCTGGCGACCAGCTCGGTGTCCGGTGCGGCCTCCACCGCGCGGCACACCTCCGCGCCGACCTTCCCCAGGGCGCCCAGCACCCCGACCTTCAGCGTCTCGCTCACGGGCCCAACCTAGTACCGCGGCTCCTGCTCGACGTGCTGGCACGAGCCGGGGGTGACTGACTCCGGCGCGGGGTAGTGGCAGGCTGGTGCCCATGCCGATGCAGCAGATCCCACCGCGGATCAGGTGGGCCGTCGATCTGATGGACGTCCAGCCCGGCGACAACGTGCTCGAGATCGGCTGCGGTCCCGGCTACGCGGCGGAGCTGATCGCGCAGCGGCTCGAGACCGGCAAGCTCTTCGCCATCGACCGCTCCGAGTCAGGTGTCGACCGGACGAAGCGACGGTGCGCCAAGTACGTCGAGGCGGGCCGGGTGACGGTGCGCCAGATCGACCTCGCCACGCTGCGGGTGCCGGTCAAGCGGCTCACCAAGGTGTTCGCGTTCAACGTGAACCTGTTCTGGGTGCGCGACTGCGACGACGAGGTCGCACTGCTCCACGAGCGGGTCCTGCCCGGCGGCGCGGTGTATCTGTTCTACGAGGCCAAGCAGCCCGGCTTGGTTCCGACCATCGTCAAGAAGGGCTCCGCTGCGCTGACCAAGTCAGGCTTCCGCGTCGCGGTCGTCGAGCAGAAGGCTCCCCCCGTCGTCGGCCTGATCGCCAAGCGCTGACCGGGGCTGCGGGGCTGTCGGGCTGTGGTGGGCCGGGTCGCCCAGGGAGGTGAGTCCTGCACCGAATCGGCGCCGCCAACGGTGGAGGACGCACCGCCCATCCCGGGGTGGGCCGGACACACCTGTAGTCCTGAACCTCGTGCGCGAGTCGATTACTTCGACCGGATTGGTTTGCATGCGAAGTCATCGGTTCCCCGCCCAGGCGGGTAACCAACCGCCCCGACCCACGGCAGCAGACGGGCACGAACGGGCTCCAGTCGGCTCAGATGTGCACGTAGGGCGTGAATCTGGGCCGACTCGCCCTCGGAGCGCACAGATTTGCGCCGACTCGCGGTCAGGCGGGGCCGGCGATGGCGAGGATCTCGGGCTGGCGGAACAGCGTGCCCGCGACCTCGCGGACGTCGTCGAGGGTGACCGTGTCGATCCGGTGGATCACCTCGTCGAGGGAGAGCAGCTCGTCGTAGATCAGCTCCGCCTTCCCGATCCGTGACATCCGGGAGGCGGTGTCCTCCATCCCGAGCACGAGCCCCCCGCGCAGCTGGCCCTGGCCGCGGACCAGCTCCTCCTCGGTGATCCCGTCGGCTGCGACCTGCGCGAGCTCGCGGCGTACGACGCTCAGCACGTCGTCGAGCCGCCGCGGCAGGCAGCCCACGGAGACGCCGACCAGCCCGGCGTCGTTGTGGTGGGAGGCGAAGCTGAAGACGCTGTAGGCCAGGCCGCGGAGCTCGCGGACCTCCTGGAACAGCCGAGACGACGTACCGCCACCGAGCGCGGTGTTCAGGACGCCCAACGCGTAGCGGCGGTCGTCGTGCCGCGTGATCCCGTTGACGCCGAGCACCAGGTTGACCTGCTCGAACGGACGAACGGCCCTCAGCGTGCCGGAATGGACCCGACGCGTCGGCCGGGTCACGTCGGGCACGACCGGCGGCTCGTCGCTCTCGAGGAAGCCCTGACGACCGAAGGCCGTCCGGACCAGCCGGACGACGGTGGTGTGGTCCACGTTGCCGGCGGCGGCCACCACCATGTTCGCGGGCCGGTAGTGGCGGCGGTAGAACCGCGCCACCTGGTCGCGGGTGAGTGCGGTGATCGATCCGACGGTGCCGGCGATCGGCCGCCCCAGCGGGCTGTCGCCCCACGCCTGGCGCGTGAAGAGGTTGTGCACGACGTCGTCGGGGTCGTCGTCGTGCATCGCGATCTCGTCGAGGATCACCTCACGCTCCGCGGCGACGTCGTCCTCGCGCAGCAGCGAGTCGGTGATCATGTCGCCCAGCACCTCGACCGCCAGCGGCACGTCGTCGTCGAGCACCCGCGCGTGGAAGCAGGTGTACTCCTTCGCGGTGAAGGCGTTGAACTCGCCGCCGACGGCGTCGAGCGCCACCGAGATGTCCATCGCGGACCGACTGCCGGTCCCCTTGAACAGCAGGTGCTCGAGGAAGTGGGAGCAGCCGTGGAGCGCCGGCGTCTCGTCGCGCGACCCGACGCCGACCCAGACGCCGACGCTCGCGGAGCGTACGCCGGGCACCTGCTCGGTCACGACCCGCAGCCCGCCGGGCAGCGTCGTACGCCGGACGCGCGACGTCACCCGCCCCTGACCGTCACGAACGGTCTCCAGGGTGCGGGTGACGCCGCGTGAAGCGGAGGTCACTCCTCGGAGTCGTCGGCGCCGCCCTCGTCGGCAACGTCCTCCTCGACGACCGGGACCAGCGAGAGCTTGCCGCGGTCGTCGATCTCAGCGATCTGGACCTGCAGCTTCTGACCCACGGAGACGACGTCCTCGACGGCCTCGACGCGCTTGCCACCAGCCAGCGAGCGCAGCTTGCTGATGTGGAGCAGGCCGTCCTTGCCGGGCATCAGCGAGACGAACGCACCGAAGTTGGTCGTCTTCACGACCGTGCCGATGTAGCGCTCGCCGACCTCGGGCATGGTCGGGTTGGCGATCGCGTTGACCGCGGCCTTGGCGGCCTCGGCCGCCTCGCCGTTGGTCGCACCGATGTAGACGGTGCCGTCGTCCTCGATCGACAGCGTCGCGCCGGTGTCGTCCTGGATCTGGTTGATGATCTTGCCCTTGGGGCCGATGACCTCGCCGATCTTGTCGACGGGGACCTGGACCGTGATGATCCTCGGGGCGTAGGACGACATCTCCTCGGGAGCATCGATCGCCTCGCCCATCACGTCCAGGATCGCCAGCCGCGCGTCGCGGGCCTGGGTCAGCGCGGACGCGAGCACCTCGGCGGGGATGCCGTCGAGCTTGGTGTCGAGCTGCAGCGCGGTCACGAACTCGCGGGTGCCGGCGACCTTGAAGTCCATGTCGCCGAAGGCGTCCTCGGCGCCGAGGATGTCGGTCAGCGCGACGTACTGCGTCTCTCCGTCGACCTCGCCGGAGATCAGGCCCATGGCGATCCCGGCCACGGCCGCCTTCAGCGGCACACCGGCCTGCAGCAGCGACATCGTCGAGGCGCAGACCGAGCCCATCGACGTGGAGCCGTTGGAGCCCATCGCCTCGGAGAGCTGGCGGATCGCGTAGGGGAACTCCTCGCGACTCGGCAGCACCGGCAGCAGCGCGCGGCGGGCGAGCGCACCGTGGCCGACCTCGCGGCGCTTCGGCGAACCGACCCGGCCGGTCTCACCGGTGGAGAACGGCGGGAAGACGTACTTGTGCATGTAGCGGCGGTGCTTCTCCGGGGACAGCGTGTCGAGCTGCTGCTCCATCTTGAGCATGTCCAGCGTCGTGACACCCAGGATCTGGGTCTCGCCGCGCTCGAAGAGCGAGGAGCCGTGGACCCGCGGAATCAGGCCGACCTCGGCGTGCAGCGGCCGGATGTCGGCCAGGCCGCGGCCGTCGATGCGCACCTTGTCCCGCAGCACCCGCTGCCGGACGAGCTCCTTGGTGACGGAGCGGAACGCCGCGCCGAGCTCCTTCTCGCGTCCCTCGAACTGGCCGGCGAGCTTGTCGAGGACGGCCACCTTGATCTCGTCGGTACGGGCCTCGCGGTCCTGCTTGTCAGCGATGCTCATCGCGGCGGCCAGGTCGGCCTTCGCAGCATCCTCGACGGCGGCGTACGCATCGTCCTCGTAGTCGAGGAAGATCGGGAACTCCTGGACCGGCTTCGCGGCCACGCTGGCGATCTCGACCTGAGCCTCGACGAGCTGCTTGATGAACGGCTTGGCGGCGTCGAGACCGCTGGCCACCACGTCCTCGGTCGGCGCCTGGGCGCCGCTCCGGATGAGGTTCCACGCCTCCTCGGGCGCTTCGGCCTCGACCATCATGATGGCGACGTCACCGGTCTCGGTCACGCGACCAGCCACGACCATGTCGAAGACGGCGTCCTCGAGCTGGCTGTGCGTCGGGAAGGCGACCCACTGGCCCTCGATCAGGGCGACCCGGACGCCGCCGACCGGACCGGAGAACGGCAGGCCGGAGAGCTGGGTCGACAGCGACGCGGCGTTGATCGCGAGCACGTCGTACGGCGCGTCGGGGTTCAGCGCCATGACGGTGATGACGACCTGGACCTCGTTGCGCAGCCCCTTCTGGAAGGTCGGGCGCAGCGGGCGGTCGATCAGGCGGCAGGTGAGGATCGCGTCCTCACCTGGACGACCCTCGGACCGGAAGAACGAGCCCGGGATCTGGCCCGCGGCGTACATCCGCTCCTCCACGTCGATGGTCAGGGGGAAGAAGTCGAAGTGGTCCTTGGGCGTCTTGCCGGCGGTGGTCGCCGACAGCAGCATGGTGTCGTCATCGAGGTAGGCGGTCACCGATCCGGCGGCCTGCCGGGCCAGCAGCCCGGTCTCGAACTTGACGGTACGGGTGCCGAACTTGCCATTGTCGAGAACGGTCTCGACGGCGGAAATGGTGGGTTCCACGAAGAGTGGTCCCTTTCTGTTCGCGGAGCGATCCCGCGAATGACCCGCGTGGGTGGCCGGTCTTCGATCGAGGCTCGCAGGGTCAAGATCCTGAGGGCCACTACCGAGGACCGGGCCGAACTTCGCGGATCGCTCCTGTGGGTGGATTGGTGTTCAGTTGTGAAATCTACCGCGTCAAATGCACGAAGAGGGCCCGCCATGTGCGGACCCTCCCGGCGTTGTCAGCGACGCAGACCCAGACGCTCGACCAACGTGCGGTAGCGCTCGATGTCGGTGTCGCGCAGGTAGTTCAGCAGGCGACGGCGCTGGCCAACGAGCAGCAGCAGGCCGCGACGGCTGTGGTGGTCGTGCTTGTGCGTCTTGAGGTGCTCGGTGAGGTGGCTGATCCGGTGGCTCAGCAACGCCACCTGCACCTCGGGGGAACCGGTGTCGCCCTCGGACGTGGCGTACTCGGCGATGATCTTCTTCTTGGTCTCCGCGTCGGTACCAATCGACATGAAGGCTCCTTCTCGGTTCTCGTTGCGCGGCGCGCCGGGGCCTGTTCACCCGGGCACTCTGTGTCCGCGGCCGTTTCACGGCAACCGAAGAAGAATATCGCGCGGCAACCGGTGTTCCCAATCGCGGGAACGCCGGTCGCCGACGGTGCGCGACGGGTCAGGGCGCCGGTGGCGGGTCCTGTCGCTCGGTCGTGCGCTGCTCGGTGGACTGCGACCCGTCGGCGTGGGTCGTGGTCGCCGCGGTGGTGTGGGTGCGCTTGCTGTTGGCCTGGATGGCCGTGATCACGATGATCAGGATGCCGGCCACCGCCAGGATCCAGCCGATCGTCGTCAGGTCGACCGCGTCGATCATGTCCTGGACGGCGAGCGCGAGGATCAGCCCGACCGCCACGAGGAAGACTCCGAGTCCGTATCCCATGATGCCCCTTTCAGTTGGCCGGCCGGTGCGGTCGGCTCTTCAGCACGCTAGCGCCGACGTACCCCTTGGCGCCCATGCCACACGCCTGACTCACCCCGACGGGTGAGGGCGCGAGCGTGGCACGATGCCGGGGTGACGCAGAGCGAGGTGGCACCCCGGACCGTGACCGGTGTCTGCAACCTGTGTGAGGCGATCTGCGGCCTGCAGCTCACGGTGGAGGGCGACCGGGTCACCGGTGTCCGGGGCAACCCCGACGACCCGCTGTCACGCGGCCACGTCTGCCCCAAGGGCATCGCCATCGCCGACCTCCACTCCGACCCCGATCGGCTCCGTCGCCCCATCCGGCGCGACCGCACCTCGGGCGAGTGGACCGAGATCGGGTGGAACGAGGCGCTCGACCTGGTCGCCGACCGGCTATCGCAGACCATCAACCGGCACGGCGGCGACGCGATCGGCGTCTACCTCGGCAACCCCAACGTCCACTCGCTCGGCTTCGCCACGCACGGTGTCCCGCTGGTGAAGTCCCTGCGGACGCACAACCGCTTCAGCGCAACCTCGGTCGACCAGCTCCCGCACCAGTTCGTGGCGTCGCTGCTGTACGGCCACCAGCTGATGATCCCGATCAGCGACATCGACCGCACGTCGTACTTCCTGGTGTTCGGGGCGAACCCGATGGCGTCCAACGGCTCGCTGATGACCGTCCCCGACTTCCCGAACCGGCTGCGCGAGCTCAAGGCCCGCGGCGGTCGGATGGTGGTGGTCGACCCGCGGCGTACCGAGACCGCGCGGGTCGCCGACGAGCACGTCTTCGTCCGGCCGGGCACCGACGCGGTGGTGCTGCTGGCGATGCTGCGCGAGCTGTTCGAGGTCGAGGGCGCGGTCCGGCCGGCGGCGTACGTCGACGGCGTCGACCGGGTGCGCGAAGCGGTGCGCGACTTCACGCCGGAGCGCGCCGAGGTCGTGAGCGGGATGTCCGCCGCCACGATCCGGCGGCTGGCGCGCGAGCTGGCTGCGGCCGACGGCGCCGCGGTCTACGGCCGGATCGGCCTGTCGACGCAAGGCTTCGGATCCGTCTGCCAGTGGGCGGTGGCGTGCCTGAACGCGCTGACCGGCAACCTCGACCGCGAGGGTGGGGTGCTGTTCACCGAGCCCGCGATCGACTTCGTCACGACCGGGCTGGTCGGACGTGGTCACTTCGACCTCTACCGGAGCCGGGTGCGCGGCGCCCCTGAGTACGGCGGTGAGCTTCCCGTGTCGGTCATGGCCGAGGAGATCGAGACGCCAGGTGTTGGGCAGGTGCGCGCGGTCCTCATGGTGGCGGGAAACCCGGTGCTGTCGACGCCGGACGGCAAGCGGCTCGGGGCGGCGCTGGAGACGCTCGACTTCATGGCGGCCGTCGACATCTACCTCAACGAGACGACCCGCCACGCCGACGTGATCCTGCCCCCCACCACCATCCTCGAGCGGGACCACTACGACATCGCGTTCCACGGGCTGGCGGTGCGCAACACGGCCCGCTTCACCCCGGCCGTGTTCGACAAGCCGCGCGACGCCCGCCACGACTGGCAGATCTTCCGCGAGCTCGCCCTGCGGATCGACGACCGGCTCGACCTCAAGCCCTCCCGGCGGGCTCGGCTGAAGCTGCGTCTCAGACTGCTCCCGAGCCCGACGTTCGCGATCGGCACGCTGCTGCGCCGAGGTCGGAAGACCACCATCACCGAGCTGCGCAAGCACCCCGAGGGTGTCGATCTAGGCGCGCTCCGCCCGACCCTCCCCGACCGGCTCCGTACGCCGGACCGGCGGATCGACCTGGCGCAGGAGCTGATCCTGGCCGACCTGCAGCGGGTGCGTACCGAGCTGGCGCTGCCGGCCGAGGGGCTGCTCCTGATCGGCCGCCGCCACCAGCGCGACTGCAACTCGTGGATGCACAACGTCGACCGGCTGACGCGCGGGCGGCCGCGCCACCAGCTGCTGATGCACCCGGACGACGGCGCACAGCGCTCGATCGCCGACGGGGCGAAGGTGCGGGTCGCCTCGCGCGTCGGCTCCGTCGAGGTGGAGGTCGCCCTCACCGACGACGTGATGCCCGGAGTGGTGTCGCTCCCCCACGGCTACGGCCACCAGGTTCCCGGCACCGGGATGTCCGGAGCGGCCACGGTCCCCGGCGTCTCGATCAACGACCTTACCGACCCCGACCGGCTCGACCTGTCCGGCAACGCCGCCCTCAGCGGCGTCCCGGTCACGGTCGAGCCGGCCTGAGCCCCCGTCACCGCGCTGCGAACGCCGGTTCCTGCTCGGCGACCACTGGCGTGCCTACGGGCCGGCGGGGTCGGCGCGGCCACCACACCCGGTCGCCCATGAGCACCAGGGCCGCCGGGAGCATCACCAGCCGGATCAGGGTGGCGTCGACGAGGATCGCCGCCGAGAGCCCGACTCCCATCATCTTCATCTCCATCATGCTCAGCGTCGCGAAGATCGCGAAGACGGAGACCATGACTGCGGCGGCACTCGTCACCACCCCGGCCGAGTCGGCGATCCCCCGCTGCACGGCGAGCCACGTCGGCAGGCCCCGGTCGACCTGCTCCCGCACGCGACTCATCACGAACACGTGGTAGTCCATCGACAGCCCGACCAGCACCACGAGGACCAGCAGCGGCACCCAGTCGATGACGAAGCCGGGCGTGGTGAAGTCCAGCGCCCCGCTGCCCCAGCCGCGCTCGAACACCAGCGTCATCAGGCCGAACGCCACTCCGACCGAGGCCAGGTTGAGGACCGTCGACACCAGTGCGATCGGCACGCTCCGGAACACGCCGCCCATGACCAGCAAGGTGAGCAGCAGCACCATCCCGATCACCAGCGGCAGTCGGGAGCCGATCCGGTCGACGAAGTCGACCGACTCAGCGACCGCTCCGCCCACGGCGTACTCCGCGTCTAGACCGCCCAGCGCCGCCGGCACCAGCTCCCCCCGCAGCTCACGGAGGGCTGTGTCGGCGCGCGGGTCGGACTCGCCGTGCGGCATCGCGAGCTCCAGCGTCGAGGTGGTCCCGTCCGCGGAGGAGGCGATCGACTCGACCCCGGTGTCGACGAAGTCGGGGGTCGCGCGGGCCGCGGCGTCCAGCTCGGTGAGCGCGGCGACCCTTGCCTCCCGGTCCGCCTCCGGGCCGCGGACTACGACGGTGGCGGTGGTGCCCTCGTGGGGGAACTCCTCGGCGATCCGCTGGAACGTCTGCACTTCGTCGAGGTCTGGCGGCAGCGTGTCCAGGTTGCCGGCGTGCAACGTCATGCCGAGCGCCGGTACGGCAAGTGCGGTAACGACGGCACCCGAAGCGAGCAGCGACCAGCCGGGGCGGCGGACGACCGGACCCAGCACGCGCGAGCTGATCCCGCCGTGCCCGATCCGTCGGTTCACCCGCCACAACAGGGGGACCCGCGGCCGGTCCACCCAGCGGCCCAGCTTCACGAGCAGCGCTGGCAGCACCGTGACCGAGCCCAGCACGGCGATCGCGACGACCAGAATGGCGCCGGTGGCCAGCGAGTTGAACGTGGCGCCACCAAAGACGTAGAGCCCGGTCATGGACGCGATCACCGCCAGGCCGGAAACCACGATCGAGTGGCCGGACGTCGCCGCGGCGATCTCGACGGCGTCGAGCGTGGACCGGCCGGCGGCCCGCTCCTCACGCTCCCGCTTGAGGTAGAACAGGGAGTAGTCGACGCCGACCGCCATCCCGATCAGCACGATCATGCTGGTGACGGTGGGTTCGGCGTGCACCAGGTGCGACAACGGAGCCGTGACCCCGACCGTGGCCGCCACGCTGGTGACAGCCAGCAGCACCGGGATGCCCGCCGCGATCAGCGCTCCGAAGGCCAGCAGCATCAGGATCAGGGTGACGGGGAGGCTGATCACCTCGGCGGACTCGAGGTCCTCGGCGACCCGCTCGTTGATCGCCTCGTCGATGGTGAGGTCACCGGCCATCGCGATCTCGAGACCGTCGTACGACGCGCGTACGCCGTCGACGACCGCGTGCAACGGGGCCGGGTCTTCCTGGTCGCGGGCGAGCTGGGCCGGGAGAAGCAGTGCAGAGCGGTCCTGGCTCCACACCGGGTCGCCGACGCGTGCCACGCCCTCGGCGGCCCGCAGCCCGTCGGCGAGCTCTGCCGCCGCGGCCTCCGCGTCCGCCCGGTCGAGTGGGTCCTGCGTGGCCGCGGTGACGAGGACGTTCTCGGTGTCGGGGTCGTCGAGGCCCCCCTCGACGATCATCGCGTCGGCCTGCCCGGACTCGCTCTGGCGGTAGTCGGCGTCGACGGCCTCCTGGGTCGGCACCACCATGGCGAGCCCGACAGCGACGGCGACCAGGACGGCCCAGGCGCCGATGGCGCGCCACGGGTGCTCGGCACTCCAGCGCGCGGCCCTGAGCGGCACTCCGGTGAGGGCGGTGGGTACAGACATATCGGCTCACTCCTCGAGAGACGGATCGGATTCGGTCCCTCTCAGGCTCGACCGGCGGCGCCCCGACAACAGGAGTGGCAGCCCCCCACCCGGGGTGGTCCTAGGCCCACTGTCAGCCGCCTGCCGCTGCGGGAGGATGGGGTCATGTCCACCTTCCAGTCCGAGCCCACCGGTTGGCCGACCCCCTTGGCCGCGACCGGGTACGCCTTCGGGCACCTGTTCCTGGCCGTACCGGCCCTGGTGCTGTGGGTGCTCGAGCTGGTGTTCTCGCCGCTGGTCATCGTCACAATCGGCCTGTTCGCGCTGCAGCTGATCGTGCCCGGCGTGCAGGCGCTCGCCGACGTGATGCGCCGGATGGCCGGCTCGATCCTGGAGGAGCCGGTGGTGACGACGTACCGCGACACCTCCGGCAAGGGCCTCGTCGGCCGGCTCCTCACGTGGGCGCGCGACTCGTCGCGGTGGCGTGACTTCGCCGGGATGTTCCTCGCCGCCACGGTGGGTCTTGTGGTGGCCGTCCTGACCGTCTCGCTGCTGGCCGGCGCGCTGTTCTACGCGATCTACCCGTTCCTGTGGTGGGTGACCCCGCGCGGTGTCTTCGACCAGCCGTTCGGCTTCTTCACGCTGGACACGTTCGGCGAGTCGTTCGCGATGTTGGTGCCGGCAGCGGTCCTGCTCGTGCTGTGGTCACGGCTCGCAGCCCCGCTGGTGCGGTTGCGGGCGCGGCTGGACCGGGCCGTGCTCGGCGGCAGCCGGACCGAGGAGCTCGAGCAGCGGGTGCAGGTGCTGACCGAGACCAGGGCGGAGTCGATCGACCACTCGGCGGCCGAGCTGCGCCGCATCGAGCGCGACCTGCACGACGGGCCGCAGGCCAGGCTGGTAGCGCTGGGCATGAACCTCGGACTCGTCGAGGAGTTGCTGGAGCGCGACCCGGAGGCGGCACAACGCCTGATCGCCGAGGCACGCGGCACCACCGGATCGGCGCTCGTGGAGCTCCGGTCCATGGTGCGCGGGATCCATCCCCCCGTGCTCGCGGACCGCGGTCTCGCCGGCGCGGTCGAGGCGCTCGCGCTCGACATGGCGATCCCGGTCCGGCTGGTCTCGACGCTGCCCGGGCGGCCACCGGCGCCGGTGGAGTCGGCCGCGTACTTCGCCATCGCCGAGCTGCTCGCCAACATCGGCAAGCACGCGGCGGCCGACCACGCGTGGATCGACCTGACCCATGAGGACGGGGTGCTGACCGCGGTCGTCGGCGACGACGGCGTAGGAGGCGCGGACCCCAGCGCCGGCACCGGGCTGCTGGGCGTGATGCGGCGGCTGTCCGCGTTTGACGGCAGGATGACCGTGTCGAGTCCCGACCGGGGCCCGACCTTGGTCACGCTGGAGGTGCCGTGCGACTTGTCATCGCCGAGGACCACGCCCTCCTCCGGGACGGCCTGATCCGGATCCTCGAGGCCCACGACCTCACGATCCTCGCGGCCGTCGACAACGCACCCTCGCTCCAGAAGGCGTTGCAGGACCCCGAGGCCGACGGGGCCATCGTCGACGTACGCATGCCTCCGACCTTCACCGACGAGGGGCTTCGGGCGGCGCTGGCCGCCCGTGAGGCGCGGCCGGGCTTCCCGGTGCTGGTGCTCTCGCCGTACGTCGAGCAGCTCTACGCCCGCGAGCTCCTCGCCAGCGGGCAGGGCGCCGTCGGCTACCTGCTCAAGGACCGCGTCTCCGACGTGGGCGAGTTCGTCGACGCGGTCCGGAGGGTGCTGGACGGCGGCACCGTCATCGACCCGGAAGTCATCGCCAAGATCATGGCCCGGCGCGCCGCCCAGCCCGTCGACCGGCTCACCCCCCGCGAGCGGGAGGTGCTCGGGCTGATGGCAGAAGGCCGCTCCAACGCCGCGATCTCCCACGCCCTGCATGTCACCGAGAAGGCCGTGGCCAAGCACACGAACAACATCTTCACCAAGCTCGACCTGCCCGTCGCGGCCGACGACAACCGGCGGGTGCTCGCCGTCCTCGCCTGGCTGAAGGTGTGACCGTGGGCCGACGGGCACCGGGTCGGACCTGATCGCCGACCCGGCACCTTGCCGCGTTGTCAGGCCCGCACGCCGGCGAGGACGGCGCGCACCTCTTCGACGGTGGTCGCCGCACGCAGCCGCTCCACCTGCTCGGTGTCGGTGAACACCTCGGCGATCCGCGAGAGCAGCGCGAGGTGGTCGTCGCCCGCGCCGGCGATGCCGACCACGAACTCGGCCGGCTTTCCGTTCCAGTCGATCGGCGCGCCGTACCGCACGAAGGAGAGCCCGGTGCGGCGGATCGCGGACTTCGCCTCATTGGTGCCGTGCGGGATCGCCAGGCCGTTGCCCATGTGCGTCGACACAGACTGCTCGCGGGCGTGCATCGAGTCGACGTACGACGCGTCCACCGCGCCGGCCGCGACCAGCAGGTTGCCGGCCTCGGTGATCGCCTCGTCCCGGGTCGCCGCCGCGCCGGCCAGCACCACCGACTCGGCCGCGAGCACGTCGCCGCCCGCCTCCGCGGGCTCCTCGGCCGCGACCGGGGCACCGCCCTCGCCGTTGGTCTGGTGGAGCAGATCCACGATCTCGTCGTACTTGGGGCTGCCGATGAAGTTGTCGACGGAGACGTGCACGGCGGAGGGAGTCCGCTGCTTGGCCCGGTCGGTCAGGTCCTGGTGGGTGACCACCAGGTCGATGTCGTCGGACAGGTTCGCGATCGCCTTGTTCGCGATCGTGACGTCGCCGAACCCGGCCGCCTGGACCTTCTTGCGGAGGACCGACGCGCCCATGGCGGAGGAGCCCATGCCGGCGTCGCACGCGAACACGATCGAGTTGATGGTGCCCGTCGCGCCGCCTGCCAACGCAGTGCTGGCGATGGACTTCTTGCCCTTCATCGACTCCATGTCGGCGGTGGCCGCCGTGAGGTCGCCGTCATCGTCACTGCGGTCCATCTTGAGCAGCAGGGACGCGACGACGAAGGAGACGGCAGCGGAACCGAACACGCCCAACGTGACGCCTGGGAAGTCGCCGCCCGGCGTCTGTGCGTACACGGCGAAGATCGAGCCCGGAGCTGCGGGAGCGCGGAGCCCGATGTCGGTCAGCACGAACAGGAAGATGCCGGTCATGCCGCCGGCGATGGTCGCGAGGATCATCTTGGGCTTCATCAGCACGAACGGGAAGTAGACCTCGTGGATCCCGCCGAAGAACTGGATGATCGCAGCGCCCGGGGCGGCCGCCTTCGCCATCCCGCGCCCGAACACGGTGTAGGCGAGCAGCAGCCCGAGCCCGGGGCCGGGGTTGGCCTCGAGGAGGAACAGCACCGACTTGCCCGCCTCTGCGGCCTCGTCGATGCCGAGCGGCGTCAGCACACCGTGGTTGATCGCGTTGTTGAGGAACATGACCTTGGCCGGCTCGATGAACAGCGACGTCAGCGGCAGCAGGCCGTTGTCGACCAAGGTGTTGACGGCGTCGCCGAGCCATTCGATGACCTGGCGCAGCACCGGCGCCAGCGTGAACATGCTCACGACCGCCATGAGGGCGGCCAGGATGCCGGCGGAGAAGTTGTCGACGAGCATCTCGAAGCCGGGCTTGATCTTCCCCGCCCACAACGCGTCCAGGTGCTTCATCAGGTACGCGGTGAGCGGACCCATGATCATGGCGCCCAAGAACATCGGGGACCCGCCCTGGTCCCCCACGAAGAGCGGGTCGCTGGTGGCGATGATGACCCCCATCACCGACGCTGCGCCGACGACGCCGCCACGGGTCTCGTAGACGATCCTGCCGCCGGTGTACGCGATCAGGATCGGCAACAGGTAGGTGATCATCGGACCCACCAGCAGGGCGATCTTCTCGTTGGGGGTCCAGCCGACGTCGATGAAGAAGGCGGTGATCAGACCCCAAGCGATGATCGCGCCGATGTTGGGCATGATCATGTTGGACAGGAACGTCCCGAACTGCTGCACCTTGACTCGGGTACTACGGCCCGGTGCCGATGTGCCCGGTGCCGATGTGGTGGTGGACATCTGGTTCCTCCGAACTCGTTCGACCGCCGCCGTGATGGCGATCACATCCTGCTCGTAGTAAACCGCACAACCGGGCCTATTCACAAGTATTCGGGCGTACTTTCTGGTTCCTAGGTGTGGCTTTAGGCCCGTTCTGATGGATACGGTGGCTGTCAGACTGCTGAGCTGACCGGCGGCCACCACGCCACACAGGAGGAAGAGATCGATGAAGGCACTGCGCTTCTACGCCCCCGAGGACGTCCGGCTCGAGGACGTGCCCGAACCCGAGTGCGGCCCGACCGAGGTGAAGATCCAGGTCAAGAACTGCTCCACCTGCGGCACCGACGTGAAGATCAAGACCAACGGGCACGTCAACATCACCCGGGTCACGACCATGGGCCACGAGATCGCCGGCGAGGTGGTGGAGGTCGGTGAGCGCGCGCTCGGCGGCTTCCAGGTCGGCGACCGCGTCCAGTGCATCGCGGCAGTGCCGTGCGGTGACTGCCACGAGTGCCAGAAGGGCTGGATGGAGGTCTGTCAGAACCAGACCTCCGTCGGCTACCAGTACGACGGTGGCTTCGCCGAGTACATGGTCGTGCCCGAGCAGGTCCTCAAGGTCAACGGCCTGAACCGGATCCCTGACAACGTCGGGTACGACGAGGCGTCGGCCGCCGAACCGTTCGCGTGCGCGATCAATGCCCAGGAGCAGCTCGGCATCGAGCCGGGCGACTTCACGGTCGTCTTCGGCGCCGGCCCGATCGGCTGCATGCACATCCGGATCGCCCGCGGCGTACACCAGGTCGGCACGGTCGTCCTCGTCGACATCAACTCCGAGCGGCTCCAGATGTCCGCCGACGCCGTCTCGCCCGACCACGTGATCAACGCTGGAGAGGTGGAAGTCGTCGAGAAGGTGATGGAGCTGACCGGCGGCCGCGGTGCCGACGTGATCATCACCGCCACCCCTGCCAACGTCACCCAGGAGCAGGCGATCTCGATGGCGGCCCGCCAGGGGCGGATCTCGTTCTTCGGCGGCCTGCCCAAGAACGACCCGCACATCAAGGCCGACTCCAACCTGATCCACTACCGCCAGCTGCACGTCCACGGCGCCAACGGGTCCTCTCCCGACCACAACAAGCGCGCGCTGGAGTACATCTCGACCGGCCAGGTCCCGGTCAAGGACCTCATCACCCGCCACATCCCCCTCGACGACGTGCTGTCCGCCTTCGACATCGTCAAGAACGGCGAGGCGATCAAGGTCACGGTCGAGCCGTAGCGGCAGACGAAGTCAGCCGCTGCCAGCGACCGGGAGGTTGAGGTGCGAGCGAGGCAGACCCGACGAAGGAGGGGCTGCCTCGGGAGCCTCGAAACCTACAGCGTCTGCTGAGTCGGAGGAGCTGCCACGTGGGTCCGGGGGTTTCGAGGCTCAGGCGCCAGGGCGCCTTCGCACCTCAACCACCGGACAGGCGCCTTCGCACCTCAACCACCGGACAGGCGTCTTCGCACCTCAACCACTGGACAGGCGCCTTCGCACCCAACCACCGGACAGGCGCTTTTCGCACCTCAACCAGCGAACAGGGCGGCCCGGGCTGCCTCGCGGGCGGCCATCGGGTCGCTCGCGGCGAGCGCCGCCTCGGCGGCCTCCACGCACTGGTCGGAGGTGACCGCACCGAGCTGCGCGCCGACCGGCCGGACCGCGGCGGCCGCCATCGAGAGCGAGGTGATCCCCATGCCGACCAGGCAGCACGCCAGGACCGGGTCGGCCGCGGCCTCGCCGCACACTCCCACCGACTTACCCGCCTGGACGCCGGCCTCGGCGGTGATCGCGATCAGCTGGAGCACGGCCGGCTGCCACGCGTCGGTGAGGTGCGCGAGGTCGGTCGCCATCCGGTCGGCGGCCATCGTGTACTGCGTGAGGTCGTTGGTGCCGATGGAGAGGAAGTCGACGACCTCCAGCATCCGGTGCGCCAGCAGGGCCGCGGAGGGCACCTCGACCATCACGCCCGGCTTGAGGCCGCGCGCGCGGACCTGGCCCGCGAAGTCGGTGGCCTCGGCCACGGTCGCCACCATCGGCGCCATCACCCAGGTCTCGGTGCCGGCGGCCTTCGACGCCAGCGCGACCGCGTCCAGCTGACGCTCCATCAGGCCGGGGTTCCCGAACGACAGGCGCAGCCCGCGGACGCCCAGCGCGGGGTTCTCCTCCCCGGTCAGGTTGGCGAACGCCAGCGGCTTGTCCGAGCCGGCGTCCAGGGTCCGTACGACGACGTACCGGTCACGTTCGCCGGGTCCCTGCCCCGCGAGCGCGGTCAGCACCTGGCCGTAGATCTCCGCCTGCTCCTCGACGGTCGGCTCATCGGTCTGGTTGAGGAAGCAGAGCTCGGTCCGGAACAGCCCCACCCCCTCGACGGGGGCGCTCGCGACCGCGGCACGCGCGGACTCCCCGTCAGCGACGTTGGCGAGGATCCGGATCGGCTTGCCGTCGGCGGTCACGCCAGGCCCTGCCCACGACGCCAGCGCGGCCCGCTGCTCACGGTCGGCCGCCACCCGACGGTCGGCCTCGTCGGCGTCGGGCTCGATCTCCACGTTGCCCGCGACGCCGTCGACCAGCAGCCGGGTGCCGGCCCGCACCTCGAGCACGCCCGCGGCGCCGACGACGCAGGGGATGCCGAGCTGCCGGGCGATGATCGCCGTGTGGCTGGTCGGCCCGCCGCGTTCGGTCACCAGGGCGAGGACGACCTGCGGGTCGAGGCCGGCCGTGTCGGCCGGCGCGAGGTCGGCCGCGACCAGTACGGACGGCTGTTCGGGCTCGGGTACGCCGGGCTCGGGCTCGCCGACGATCCGGGCGATCATCCGCCGCTCGATGTCGCGCAGGTCGGTCACCCGCTCGGCCATCAACCCGCCCATCCCGGTGAAGATCGTCACGAACGAGTCGACGGCGGCTTGCACGGCCGTGACGAGGTCGTCGCCTGCCTTGAGCTGTTTCACGACCGCTCCGCGGAGCCCCTTGTCGCGGGCGAGACCGGCGCTGGCCGCCAGCACCTCTGCGGCGGCTCCGGACGCCTTGCCCGCCTTGGTGGCGAACCCGTCGCCGACCTGGCCTGCCACCTCGTCGTACCGCTCCGTGGCGGACTCCTCGGTGAGCGAGGACCCGTCGAACGCCGCGATGGCGTCGGGCGAGACGTCGGTCCGCGCGACCAGGGCGGGGCCGTGGGCGAGGCCGGGAACGACCGGCGTGCCGGACACGATGCCGGGAGAGATGTCAGTGACCATGGCCACAAGTTACCCCCGCACCCCCCTTGACAGTCAACAGATACGGGCGTAAAACAACAGAGACACAGACGGGTCGGGAGGTGACCATGTACGCCGAGGAACGTCAGCAGGCGATGGCCCAGCTCATCGGCCAGCAGGGCCGGCTGTCGGTGACCGAGCTCGCGGAGACGTTCGACGTGACCACCGAGACCGTCCGCCGCGACCTCTCCTCGCTGGAACGTATCGGACTGGTCCGCCGCATGCACGGAGGTGCGGTGCCGGCCAGCTCACTGACGGTGATCGAGGCCGGGCTGCGCGAGCGTGACCAGGCCAATCCCGGCGCCAAGGACGCGATCGCGGCGGCGGCCGTCCAGCAGCTCCCCCCACCTGGGTCTGTCATCGTCCTCGACGCGGGCTCCACGACCGCCCGACTCGCCGCGGTCCTCCCCCGCGACCACCGGCTGACAGTCGTCACGCACGCGGTCCCGGTCGCCGCGCGACTCGCCGGCCTCCCCCAGATCGAGCTGCACCTCCTTCCAGGACGGGTGCGCTCGACCACGCAGGCTGCGGTCGGCGCGGACACGGTGGCGGCGCTCGCGAACCTTCGCGCCGACGTCTCCTTCGTGGCGACGAACGGCATCAGTGTGAGCTTCGGTCTGACCACCCCCGACCGCGACGAGGCCGCCACCAAGCGGGCGATCGTGGCCGCCGGTCGTCGTACGGTCGTGGTCGCCGACGCGTCGAAGGTCGGGGTGGAGACCGCCCAGCGGTTCGCCTCGCTGGGCGACCTCGACGTGCTGGTCACCGACTCGGGGATCAAGGACGAGGACCGCCAGGGGCTGGAGTCCGCCGGCTTGGACGTGGTCGTCGCATGATCATCACCCTCACCGCGAACCCCAGCCACGACCGCACCGTCGCCCTCACCGAGCCGCTACAGCGTGGCTCGGTACAACGCGCCGCCTCCGTCACGTCCCAGGCCGGCGGCAAGGGCGTCAACATCTCCCGCGCGTCGGTCGCCGCCGGCGTACCCACGCTCGCGGTCCTCCCGGCGCCGAAGGACGACCCGTTCGTGCATGAGCTGTTGGCGGCCGGTATCGACTGCCGGCCGGTGAGCCAGCCGGGCGACCTCCGCGTCAACATCACGATCAGCGAGCCCGACGGCACGACGACCAAGCTCAACAGCCCCGGCCCGGAGATGACTCCGGCCACCCGGGCGGAGCTCGTCGACACGCTGCGTCTCCGATCCGGCGCGGGCGACTGGGTGGTGCTCGCCGGCTCGCTGCCGCCGGGCACCCCGGACGAGTGGTACGCCGAGCTGGTGACCGCGCTCCACGGGACCGGCGCCAAGGTGGCGGTCGACACCAGCGACGCGCCGCTGAGCGCCCTCGTGGAGCGGCTGGACGTCGCGCCGCCACACCTGATGAAGCCCAACGGCCACGAGCTCGCGTCGTTCACCGGCCTCGACGGCGACGCCCTGGAGGACGACCCGGTCGAGGCCGCCCGCGCGGCTGCCACGTTGGTCGAGCGGGGCGTGGAGACGGTGCTCGCGACGCTCGGTTCCCGCGGCGCCGTGCTCGTGACCGACGGCGGGGCCTGGCACGCCGCTCCCCCGCCGACGACGGTCGTCAGCACCGTCGGGGCTGGCGACTCGAGCCTGTTCGGCTACCTGCTCGCGGCTCTCGAGGACCGTGCTCCCGAAGACCGCCTCGCCCTCGCCGTGGCGTACGGCAGCGCCGCCGCCGGCCTGCCCGGCACCACGATCCCAGAACCTCAGCACGTCGACCCTGAACAGGTCGTCGTGCGATCGCTCGTCCTAGCCCCCATCCCAGGAGTATGACCATGTCCGACCTGATCACCACCGACCTCGTCCGGCTCGACGCGGCCCTCGGCGACGCCAAGCAGGACGTCATCCGCTCGCTGGCCGGCATCGTCGGCGACGCGGGCCGCAGCCACGATGTCGAGCAGCTCGTGGCTGACGCCTTCGCCCGTGAGGAGACCTCGGCCACAGGTCTCCCCGGCGGCATCGCCATTCCCCACTGCCGCACCGCAGGCGTCGAGGACCCAACGCTGGCCTTCGCCCGGCTCGAGCCGAAGGTCGATTTCGGCGCCAAGGACGGCCCGGCCGACCTGGTGTTCCTGATCGCCGCTCCCGCGGGCGGCGACGCCGACCACCTGCAGATCCTCACCCAGCTCGCCCGCGCGCTCGTGAAGCCGGCCTTCACCGACGCGCTGCGCGCCGCTGGGAGCCCGGAGGACGTGGTCGCCCTCGTGCAGCAGGAGCTGGGTCTCGGCAGCGCCCCGACCACCCCTGCTCCCGCTCCGCCGGCCCCCGCCGCCGCCCCCACCGCAACCGCTACCGAGCCGGCGCCCGAGAAGCGGAGCCTGGTGGCGGTCACCGCCTGCCCGACCGGCATCGCCCACACCTACATGGCGGCCGAGGCCCTGGAAGCCGCGGCCGCGAAGGCCGGGGTCGCGCTCCAGGTCGAGACCCAGGGCTCGGCGGGGTCGACCCCGCTGGCGGCGGACACGATCGCGCGAGCGGACGCAGTCATCTTCGCCGTCGACGTGGGTGTCCGAGACCGGGGCCGGTTCGGCGGCAAGCCGGTCGTGTCCTCCGGCGTCAAGCGCCCGATCGACGACGCCGACGCCATGATCGCCGAGGCGCTGCGGTACGCCGACGACCCCAATGCCCCCCGGGTCGAGGGTCAGGCCACCGGCGAGGGCGGCGGCGCCGTCGCGGAGACCTGGGGCGGGCGCGTACGCCGGGTGCTGATGACCGGGGTGTCGTACATGATCCCGTTCGTCGCCGCCGGCGGGCTGCTGATCGCGCTCGGGTTCCTGTTCGGGGGCTACGAGATCACCGGCCCGGCGCAGGCGATCCTGCTCGAGAACTCGTTCACCGACCTGCCCGATGTCGACGCCCTCGGCCTGGAGCACGCGCTGCTCGGATCCGGGTTCTTCGCGTACATCGGGGCGCTCCTGCTCATCATCGGCCAGACTGCGTTCGCGTTCTTCGTACCCGCCCTCGCCGGCTACATCGCCTATGCCATCGCCGACCGTCCCGGCATCGCGCCCGGGTTCGTCATGGGTGGGCTGGCCAACAACGTGATCAAGGTCGAGGGCGACTACCCGGTCACCGGCTTCCTGGGCGCCATCGCCGGTGGAGTCCTCGCCGGCCTGATCGCGCACTGGATCGCAGGCTGGAAGGTCCCGACCTGGGCGCGAGGGCTGATGCCGGTCCTGGTCATCCCGCTCCTCACCAGCATCATCGCCGGGTTCCTGATGCTGGTGGTCCTCGGCCGCCCGATCTCCTGGCTGATGGGCCAGCTCGAGGACGGCCTGAGCTCGATGAGCGGCAGCAGTGCGGTCCTGCTCGGCGTGATCCTCGGGCTGATGATGGCGTTCGACATGGGCGGTCCGCTCAACAAGGTGGCGTACAGCTTCGCCGCCGCCGGGATCGGCGGAGCAGCGCTGACCACCGACGCTCCCGAGCTCAAGATCATGGCCGCCGTGATGCTCGCGGGCATGGTGCCGCCGATCGCGCTGGCCCTGGCCACGGTGGTCCGCCCTGGCCTGTTCTCGGTGCCCGAGCGTGAGAACGGCAAGGCCGGCTGGGCTCTGGGCGCCTCCTTCATCACCGAGGGAGCCATCCCCTTCGCGGCCGCTGACCCGTTGCGCGTGATCCCCGCGATCATGCTCGGCAGCGCGGTCACCGGCGGCCTCTCGCAGGCGCTCGACGTGGGCGTCAGGGCTCCCCACGGCGGCATCTTCGTGCTGTTCGCCGTCGACGGCGTCGTCGGCTACCTGATCGCTCTCGCGGCAGGCGTGCTCGTCGGCGCCGCCGCCGTGATCGCGCTCAAGTCCGTCGGAACCCGCGACCCCGATCTCGCTACCGTCTGACCCACCACTCAAACGAAAGGCTCGACCACATGCCCAGCAAGTCCGTCGTCGTCGGCTCCGCCGTCGGCCTGCACGCCCGTCCCGCCGCGATCATCGCCGAGAAGGCCGGTGACCTCGGGTCCGAGGTCACGATCAATGGCGTCGACGCCAGCTCGTCGCTGATGATCATGACGCTGGGCGCCAAGAACGGCGACACCGTCGAGGTCGCCGGCGACGACGAGGCGGCCGTCGACACGATCGCTGCGCTGGTCGTGCAGGACCTCGACGCCGAGTAGGGCCCCGCGGTGCCGGCCTCGTGTGCCTGAGACCGACCAATAGGGCGTTCTCAGGCACACGGCACGGACTCAGTCGCCGGCTCGCAGCGCCCGGTAGGCAACCCGGACGCTGACCGCCCGCTCCAGCTCGCGCACGATGCTGGTGAAGAACTGGCGCCGGTACACCTCGTCGGTGACGGCGTACACCGTGAAGTAGAGGCCGCTGAACGCCGCGAGGAAGACCGAGACCTGGAGCAGCTCCATGTTGGCCCGCTCGAAGAAGGGCACGGATCGCAGCTCGTCGCCGGTCCAGTTCCTGATGACCTCGGGCTCCATCACGAGCAGCCCGAAGACCACGAAGAAGCCGAAGACTGCGAGCGACAGCAACAGCACCTGCACGATCTGCGCGATCAGCAGCATCAGCACCAGGTTCACCTTCTGCAGCCCGGCGAGCTCCTCCTGCGCCATCACCTGCGCGGTTTCCTGGTCGTGCGCCGCCGCCCACTGCTCCATCGGCGTGCCGCGGCAGCCCGCCACGACCCGCTCGACGTCCAGCTCGTCGTCGAAGACCTGCAGCTCCTCGGGCAGCCGAGCGAGCAGGAAGGCGACCGTGATCGCCGTGAACAGGGCCACGGTCAGCCACATCACCGACCCGTCGAGGCGAGAGGCCACCTCCCACACCTCGGCGTTGATGAACAGGAACGTGATGAACAGCAGCAGCAACGGCAACGCCCGCGTGACCAACGGGAACAGCTGACCGAGACTGCCGAGCGTGCGGCGCACGGCCCAGCCGGCGATCACCCTGGCCCGGAGCGCGAAGAGGGCGTAGCCCACGACGACCAGGAGCGCGGCCGTCACGCCCCACACGAGCCCCGCGTCCACGTCGTCGCGCCACCACCCGAGGCCGGTCCCGACGCCACCCCCGACGACCAGCGCCCCCAGTACCAGTCGGAGCACCCTCGGGCGCTCGAGTCCGCGTCGCACCTCGGCGCGTAGATCGTCGACGAAGTACGGCAGCCCGTGCGCCACGAACCACGCCTCGGTGGCCCGCGTCTCGTCGGCTGCAGCCGCGGTCACGGCGTCAGCAGCTCTCGCGTCCGTCGTACGTCGTCGGCCATCGTGGCCAGCAACGGCTCGACCCCGTCGAACCGCACCATGCCACGCAGCCGGTCGACGAACGCCACCTCGACCTCGACGCCGTACAGCTCGAGGTCGTCGCGGTCGAGGGCGTAGGCCTCGACCCGACGCTCGCGCTCACCGGCGAACGTCGGGTTGGTGCCCACACTGATCGCCGCCGGGTAGCGCTCACCGGTGTCGGCACGCGTCAGCCAGCCGGCGTACACCCCGTCGGCGGGAGCGGCCATCCCAGGTGCCAGCGGCACGTTGGCCGTCGGGTAGCCCAGCCCGCGACCGCGCCGGTCTCCCTCGACGACGACACCACGCACTGAGAACAGCCGGCCGAGCGCCTCGGCGGCACCGGCGACGTCGCCCGCGGCCAGGCAGGTGCGGACGTACGTCGAGGACCACACCTGCGGCCCGCCGTCGAGCGGCACCCCCTCGACGTCGAAACCCCGCTCCTCGCCGGAGGCCCGCATGGTCGCGACGTCCCCGGCGGCGCGGCTGCCGTACCGGAAGTTGGCGCCGACCACGACCGCGGAGGCATGCAGCCCCTCGACCAGGATCCGGTCGACGAACTCGTCCGGCGTCCAGGCGGCGATCTCGCGTGAGAAGGGCAGCGCGAAGACGTGGTCGACGCCGCGGTCGGCGAGCAGCAGCGCGCGCTCGTGCAGCGAGGAGAGCATCGAGGGCGCGTGCTCGGGCCGCAGCACCGCCATGGGGTGGGGGTCGAAGGTGACCGCGACCAGCGCGTGGCCCCGCTCGTCGGCGAGCGCGCGGGCGCTGCTGATCACCGAGCGGTGACCCCGGTGAACGCCGTCGAAGTTGCCGATGACGACGACCGTGGAATCGATCCCGGCGGGAATCTCGTCGAGGGAACGCCAGACCTGCACGCGGGAAGCCTGCCACAGGGACGAGTCCCAGGTAGTAGAGAGGCTACGCCGACGAGCCGGCCAGAGGACTGGCGAGATCGAGCCCCGCGTCTCATGCTGAGAGCATGGACGCGGCCTTCGAGAGGGTCCAGGAACGGCTCGGGGCAGCGTGGCATGCCGACCTCCCTGGGTCGACGACACCGCACCTGGTGGTCGCAATCCCGTCGTACTCGCTGGACCCGGTGCTGCTGTCCCATTACGCCCCACGGCTAGCGGCGCTCGAGGAGCGGTACCTGTTCGCGGTGCTGCTGCTGCGCAACCCAGGCACCCGGCTGGCCTACGTCACCAGCGTCCCGGTGCCCGACTACCTCGTGGAGTACTTCCTCGGTCTGGACCCCGGCCTTGCGGACGACGAGGTGCGCCGACGCCTCACCCTGGTCTCCCTCGACGACCCGTCGCCACGGCCGATCTCGGCGAAGCTGCTGAAACGTCCCGACCTGCTCCGGCTGCTACGGGAGCTCGCGGGCGACGAGCCCGCGCTGATCGAGCCCTGGACGGTCTCGGGTCTGGAGCGTGATCTCGCGGTCGCACTCCGGATGCCGATCTACGGCCCGCACCCGCAGCTGCAGCGGTTCGGCAGCAAGTCCGGCTCGCGCCGCATCTTCGCCGAGGAGGGAGTCCCACTGCCCGCCGGTGTCGAGGGGGTGGCAACACCGGACGATGTCGCGGCTTCGGTCAGCGTGCTCCGCCGGGGCCGACCGGGCCTGCGTGCCGTGGTCGTGAAGCTCGACGACAGTGCTGCAGGCGACGGCAACGCGCTCCTGGACCTGACCGGGTTGCCGCCCGCGGGCTCGGCCCGCGAGCGTCAAGCTCTTCTCCGCCGCATGTTCGCGATGCCGGGGTGGTACGTCCAGAAGCTCGAGGCCGGCGGTGTCGTCGAGGAGTGGGTCGAGGGCCGGGATCGCACCAGTCCCAGTGTCCAGCTGTCCATCACCCCGGGCGGCAAGGCGGTCGTGGTGTCTACCCACGAACAGATCCTGGGCGGGCACTCCGGCCAGGTGTACGAGGGATGCCGGCTGCCGGCGAACCCTGCCTACGCCCGGGAAATCGCCGTACACGGACTGAGGGTCGCGCGACGACTGGCGAGGGAGGGCGTGGTAGGCCGGTTCTCCGTCGACTTCGTCGCCCACCGTGACGAGACCGGAGGCTGGTCCTGCCGGGCGCTGGAGATCAATCTGCGCAAGGGCGGCACGACCCACCCGATCGGAACCATGCGGATGCTGCTCGGGGGTGGCTACGACATCGACCACGGGACGTACGCCGGACCCGACGGGGAACCGCGCTTCTATGTGTCCACCGACAACCTGGTCGACTCCGGCTGGTCGGGCCTCGACCCACAGGCGGTGATCGAGTGGACGGCCGGAGCCGGGCTGTCCTGGGATCCGGTAAGCCGCACCGGCGTCGTTCTGCACATGCTGGAGTGTCTGCGCGTGGACGGCAGGTTCGGCCTGACCGCGATCGGCGCAACGCGCGACCAGGCCGAGCTCCTGTATGCGGCCGTGCCCGCTGTGTTGCGCGAGCGACAGTCCCCTCGTCGCGACACCAAACCTGGGACCGGGACCGCTTCCGCTGGCGTCAGACGACCTTGATGCCGCTCAGACGAAGACAGCTACGGCGCGGGCCGGCCCGCCATGCTGCTCGTAGAGCGCGAGGAACTCGCCGTCTGCTGAGAACAGAGCCACCGGGCCCTCGACCGGGAGCGCGGCGTCGAGGGCCCGCCCGAACCGCACGTCGGTGGCCTGCGGCTCGTCCAGGTCGTACGACGGGAAGGCGGCACGGGCCGCGTCGGCGATGGGCACCAGGCCGAGCGCGTCGGCCAGCTCGTCGAGCGTGCGGGCCTGCGCCAGGCCGAACGGCCCGACCGCGGTCCGGCGCAGAGCCGTGAGGTGGCCGCCGACGCCGAGCGCGGCGCCGACGTCACGGGCGATCGCGCGGATGTAGGTGCCGCTGGAGCACCGGACCTGGATGTCCGCCTCCCGGTACCCCTCCTTGGCACGCAGTTCGGTGACGGTCAGCTCATGCACCGTGACGCGGCGCGGCGCCAGTGCCACGTCCTCGCCCTCCCGCACCCGCTGGTAGGCCCGCTTGCCCTCGACCTTGATCGCCGAGACCGCCGACGGGACCTGGTCGAGCTCGCCCACCTGGGTCGCGAGCGCGGCACGCACCGCATCCTCGGTCAGCGCCTCGGTCGGGCAGGTCGCAACGACCTCGCCCTCGGCGTCGTCCGTCGTGGTGCTGACGCCGAGCCGGACCGTGGCGGCGTACGACTTCTCGGTGAGCATCAGGTGCCCGAGCAGCCGGGTCGCCCGGTTGACGCCCAGCACGAGCACGCCGGTCGCCATCGGATCGAGGGTGCCGGCGTGGCCGACCTTCCGGGTGCCGGCAAGTCGCCGGACCCGGCCTACGACGTCGTGGGAGGTCAGGCCGCCGGGCTTGTCGACGACGACCAGTCCCGACGGAGCGGTCACTCTGCCTCGTCGGCCTCGGCGGCGTACGACTCGGCCTCGTCGGACTCGCGGGGCTTCTTGTACGGGTCGGCTTCGCCGGCGTACACCGAACCCCGCTGCGCCGCAACCGCCTCGTCCTGGGCGCGGGCCTTGGCCAGCACGTCGTCGAGGTGCCGAGCGTTCTCGGGCAGCGCGTCGTGGACGAACGTCAGAGTCGGCGCGTGCCGCATGCTGAGTTGCTTGGCGACCTCGGAGCGCAGCAGCCCCTTGGCGGACTCCAGCGCCGCGGCCGTGCCGTCGAGGTCACCCTCGGTCGAGGGAGACTCGCCCAGCACCGTGTAGAACACGGTCGCCTGCTGGGTGTCGCCCGTGACGCGGACGTCGGTGACCGTCACGAAGCCGAGCCGCGGGTCCTTGACCCGCCGCTCCAGCATCTCGGCCACGATCACCTGGATCCGGTCGGCGATCTTTCGCACCCTCGGGTTGTTGCTGCTCATGTGCGTCAGTCCTCGAGCACTCGGTTTCCCCGGATATCCGGGGATGTTGTGGGTTACTGGGTGAAACTTGGGCCGAGAACCTCCGGCTTCCCCGGATATCCGGGGAAACCGCAGGGTCTCATTCAACCGATCAGTCCCTCGGGATCTCGCGCATCTCGAAGGCCTCGACGACGTCGCCGATCTTGATGTCCTGGTAGTTCCGGAGCACCAGACCGCACTCGAAGCCCTCGCGGACCTCGGACGCGTCGTCCTTCTCACGCCGCAGCGACGACAGGTCGAGGCTGTCGGCGACGACCGCCCCGTCGCGCAGCAGCCGTACCTTGGCGTTGCGACGGATCACGCCGCTGGTGACCATGCAGCCCGCGATGTTGCCGGCCTTGGACGAGCGGAAGATCTCGCGGATCTCCGCCTGACCCAGCACCGACTCCTCGTACTCGGGCTTGAGCATGCCCTTCAGCGCGGCCTCGATCTCGTCGATCGCCTGGTAGATCACGGTGTAGTACCGGATCTCGACGCCTTCCTTGTCGGCCATCTCGGTCGCCTTGCCCTGGGGGCGGACGTTGAACCCGATGATGATCGCGTCGGAGGCGGCGGCCAGGTCGACGTTGGTCTCGGTGATCGCACCGACACCGCGGTCGATGACCCGCAGGTTGACGTCGTCGCCGACGTCGATCTGCGACAGCGCGTCCTCGAGCGCCTCGACCGAGCCGGACACGTCGCCCTTGAGGATCAGGTTGAGCTCCTGCGTCTCGCCCTTCTCCATGGAGGCCATGAAGTCCTCGAGGGTACGGCGCACGCGGCGCTTGGCCTGCATGGCCGCCCGCTCGCGGGCTTCCCGCTTCTCGGCGATCTGCCGCGCCATCCGGTCGTCGTCGACCACGATGAAGTTCTGACCGGCGCCGGGCGCGGCGTTCAGTCCGAGCACCATGGCCGGGCGCGACGGGTCGGCTTCCTCGATGTTGCCGCCGTGCTCGTCGAGCATGGCGCGCACCCGGCCGTACGCCGGACCCGCCACGATCGAGTCGCCGACCCGCAACGTGCCGCGCTGGACCAGCACGGTCGCCACCGGGCCGCGGCCGCGGTCGAGGTGCGCCTCGACCACGAGGCCCTGGGCGTCCTGGTCGGGGTTGGCCCGCAGGTCGAGCGAGGCGTCAGCCGTGAGGATCACGGCCTCGAGCAGACTCCCGAGGTTGGTCCCGGCCTTGGCCGACACGTCGACGAACATCGCCTCGCCGCCGTACTCCTCAGGGATGAGGCCGTACTCGGTGAGCTGGCCCCGCACCTTGGTGGGGTCGGCGTCGGGCTTGTCGATCTTGTTGACCGCCACCACGATCGGCACCTCGGCCGCCTTGGCGTGGTTGAGCGCCTCGATGGTCTGCGGCATCACACCGTCGTCGGCCGCCACCACGAGGATCGCGATGTCGGTCGCCTGCGCACCACGGGCACGCATGGCCGTGAACGCCTCGTGACCCGGGGTGTCGATGAAGGTGATCCGCCGCTCGTTGCCCTCGACGTCGGTCGTGACCTGGTAGGCGCCGATGTGCTGGGTGATGCCACCGGCCTCCTTGTCGACGACGTTGGCGTCGCGCAGCGCGTCGAGCAGCTTGGTCTTGCCGTGGTCGACGTGACCCATCACGGTCACGACCGGCGGACGGATGGCGAGATCGGACTCGTCGCCCTCGTCCAGGCCGAACTCGAGGTCGAACGACTCGAGCAGCTCGCGGTCCTCGTCCTCGGGCGAGACGACCTCGACGACGTAGTTGAGCTCCTCACCGAGCAGCTCGAACGTCTCGTCGTTGACGGACTCGGTCGCCGTCACCATCTCGCCGAGCGAGAACAGCATCTGCACCAGCGACGCGGCGTCGACGTTGATCTTCTCCGCGAAGTCGGTCAGCGAGGAGCCACGGGCGAGACGCACGGTCTCGCCGTCGCCCTTGCGGACCCGAACGCCGCCGATCGTCGGGGCCTCCATGGCCTCGAACTCCTGGCGACGGGCCCGCTTCGACTTGCGCCCACGGCGCGACGGGCCACCAGGGCGACCGAACGCACCCTGCGTCTGCCCTCGACCGCCGGGTCGACCGCGGCCGCCGGGGCCACCGAAGCCACCACGACCGGGTGCGCCGGCGCCAGCTCCCGGCGGGCCGCCCGGAGCGCCGCCACGACCGCGCGCGGGGGCGCCACCGCGACCCGGACCGCCGGCACTACGGCCGCCGGGTGCCTGCTGACGGCCGCCCGGACCGTTGCCGAAGGCGGCCGGGGACTTGGGCATCATCGCCGGGTTGGGACGCGGCATGCCGGGACCGCCGCCACCTGCGGGCGGACGCGGCGGACGGGTGTCGTCCTGGCTCCCCTCGCGGGGCGCGGGCGCCGGGCGACGGCCCATGCCCTGGCTGGGCGCGAACGGGTTGTTGCCCGGCCGCGGCGTGCCGGGCCTGCCGACCGGTCGCGGACCGGGCGAGGCCGGCTTCGGCGACGGCGCCTTGGGCGTGGCGGGCCTGGGGCCCGCGGCGGCCGCGGGAGCCTCCGGCTCGGCCGGGGGCTCCGCGGTCGTGGGCGCGGCCGGCTCCACCAGCTCGGGGGCAGGCTCCGGGGTGGGCTCGGGGACGATCTCCTGGACCGGCTCTGGGGTCGGCTCGGCCTGCTTCGCGGGTGGCTTGGGCGACGCCTTCTTGGCAGCCGGCTTCTCAGCAGGCGCCTCAGCGGGGGCGGCCGCCGCAGCGGCCACCTTCAGCTGCTCGCCGTACTCCTTGCGGAAGCGCATCTCGGCGGGCAGCTCGACGGTCGAGCTCGCCGACTTGACGAACTCCCCCATCTCCTTGAATTTCTCGAGAACGAACTTGCTCTCGACTCCGAACTCCTTGGCGAGTTCGTGAACTCGGGTCTTGGCCACGTTTCTCCTTCTGGCCCGAGACCCGAATCCGGGTGACTCTCAGACCGTTGGTGGTTGTGCTGCGAACAGCGGGCTCATCGCGAGGTACTCATCGAGTGCTCATGAGCTGTTGCTCCAGTTTCTGTCGGTCGGTCACGGTGTTTCTGCTGTGGTTCCTGCTGTGGTTCCTGCTGTGGTTCCTGCGGCGGCGAGGTACTCCCCCACCGGTGCGCCGGCCAGCCCGACGCCGGCCCGGAGGGCTCGGGCGAAAGCTCGCCTGCGCACCGCGAGGTCGTAGCACGCGGTCGTGGGGTGCAGGTGCGCCCCGCGGCCAGGTGCCGTGCCGTCCGGATCGGGTACGGCGGCCGGGTGGCCGTCGTCTCCGGTGCCGAGGACGACCCGTAACAACTCGCGCTTGGCGGCCCGCTCCCGGCACCCGATGCACGTCCGGACCGGGGTCCGGGCAGGGGACGTCGGAAGGCTGGCCACCGCCTGTCACCCTATCCCGTCACGCCCAGGAACCGCGAACCCGGTCGCTCGGCGGGGTCAGGATGCCGACGCAGTCACCCGCCGCTGCCCAGCTCGGGTGCGACCGGAGGCTCCTCGTCGGACCGGATGTCGATCCGCCAGCCCGTGAGGCGGGCGGCGAGCCGCGCGTTCTGACCCTCCTTGCCGATGGCCAGTGAGAGCTGGAAGTCCGGGACGACGACCCTGGCCGACTTCTCGGCGAGCGAGACCACCTCGACCGCCGTCACCTGGGCCGGCGACAGGGCGTTGGCCACCATCCGGGCCGGGTCCTCGGACCAGTCGACGATGTCGATCTTCTCGCCGTGCAGCTCCGACATGACGTTACGCACCCGCTGGCCCATCGGGCCGATGCAGGCGCCCTTGGCGTTGACCCCCGCCACCGTCGAGTGGACGGCGATCTTGGTCCGGTGTCCCGCCTCGCGCGCGATCGCCTCGATCGCCACGGAACCGTCGGCGATCTCCGGCACCTCGAGCGCGAACAGCTTCTTCACGAGGTTGGGGTGCGTCCGGGACAACGTGATCTGGGGCCCGCGCATCCCCTTGCGGACCGACACGACGATGCACTTGATGCGGGTGCCGTGGGAGTACTTCTCACCGGGCACGCGCTCGCCGGCCGGGAGCAGCGCCTCGAGCTTGCCGAGGTCGACCATGACGTCGTCGGGGTTGCGGCCCTGCTGGATGACCCCGGAGATGATGTCGCCCTCCTTGCCGGAGAACTCACCGAACTTGATGTCGTCCTCGGCGTCCCGCAGCCGCTGGAGCATGATCTGCTTCGCCGTGGTCGCGGCGATCCGACCGAACCCGTCGGGCGTGTCGTCGTACTCGGCGACCTGGTTGCCCTCGTCGTCGAGCTCGGCGGCGTACACCGTGACGTGTCCCGTCTTGCGGTCGAGCTCGACCCGCGCCTCCTCCTGCGCCCCGGGGGTCTTGTGGTACGCCGTGAGGAGCGCCTGCTCGATGGCCTCGACGAGCACCTCGAAGGAGATCTCCTTCTCCCGCTCGAGCGTCCGCAGGATGCTGAGGTCGATGTCCATGTCAGGCCTCCTGGCCGGTGGATGTGGCGCCGGGACGGTTGAACTCGATCTGGACCAGGGCCTTGGCCACCTCGGTGAACACGAACCGCCGCTTCGTGCCGGAGACGTCCACCTCGGCGGACTCCTCGTCGGACGCGACGATCCGGCCGGTGAGGACCTCACCCTTGTTGGTCGTCACCTTGACCAGTCGGTCGGCGTTCCGGCGCCAGTGGCGAGGCAGCGTGAGCGGTCGGTCCACGCCGCGGGAGGTGACCTCGAGCGTGTAGGGCTGCTCGCCCATCACGTCCGAGTCGTCGAGGACCTTCGAGACCTCACGGGTCGCCGCCGCGACGTCGTCGAGGGTGACGCCACCGTCCTGGTCGACGGCGACGCGGAGGATCCGGCGCTTGCCGGCCGGGGTGATCTCGACGGCCTCGATGTCGAGGCCGAGGGCACGCAGGGGGTCGGTGAGCTCCGCTTCGATGCGATCCCGGGTGGCGTCGTGCCTGGCGCTGGTCACGGGGATTGACCTCCTTGTGCAGTTGGACCACCCACGATAGCGGTGGCGGGAAAGGTCCGGGAGGCCGTCCGGTTAGGGTCTGCGGGTGACCGGCACACCACCCCTGCGCGCCACCCGGCGGCGGCTGCTCCGCGCACCCGCGGCGGCCGTCGTAACGGGCCTGGCGCTCGCGGGGTGCGACCTCGCGGGAACCCAGGAGCCGGGTGGGACGACGCCCTCGCCAAACCCTTCCGGCACGCCCGCACCGACCCCGACGCCGGCGGCCGACCCCGACGAGACGTTGGTGGCGCGAGTCCGGGGCGAGGTCGCGGAAGCGGCGGCCCTGGTAGCAGCCGCCGGGCGCGGCCGGCTCGTCCTCCGGCGTGAGCTGGCGCCGCTCTTGCGACTCCACCGCCGCCACCTCGAGGCGCTGCCCGGCGACGACACAGACGCCGCTCCGGCAGGGGTCCGGGGAGACACCGCAGCCGCCCGCCGCCGGGTACGGCAGCGCGAGGAAGCCCTGCAGGCCGGGCTCGCCGACGCGGCCGTCGTGGCCAGCAGCGGCCCGCTCGCGGCGCTGCTGGCCAGCATGTCGGCGGCGGTCGCCCAACAGCTCGCCGTCCGCGAGGAGCCGGTGTGACCCCGCTCGACGCCCTCCAGACGGCGCTCGCCGCCGAGCACGCCGCCCTGCACGTGTACGGCGCGCTCGGCGCCCGAACGTCGCTGTCGGCGACCCCGCAGCTGTACGACGATCTGGTGGCCGCCCACGACGCCCACCACGACCTCCGCGACCAGCTCACCGAGCTGGTGCGCGGGGTCGGCGCGGAGCCGGTCGCTGCCGAGCCGGCGTACGAGCTGCCGACAATGCTCGCCACTCCCGACGGCGTGACCCGGGCGGCGCTGGACGTCGAGCGGCGCTGCGAGGCGACCTACGCGTGGGTGGTGGAGCAGACCAGCGGTCCGGAACGCCGGGTGGCGGTCACCGCCCTGACACATACCGCGGTCCGCGCCCTGGCTTTCCGAGGAAGTCCCGAGATCTTCCCCGGTCTGCAGCAGTAGCGCGGACCGCGAAACCGGAAACCCCTGTCCGGCCTGTGAGCCACCGGGCGTGGGGTGCCGAGGGGGGCTCGTGCAAAAGAGTGCAGCACCGCAGGTCAGGACGCGACCCATTCGCTTCCTCAGATACTTGCATTGCATGTTTCTGCAGGAGTTGCGTCAGGTGCGTCGGGCCCCGCGGCGAGCACCGCGGAGCCCGACTCGGGCAGGAAGATGCCGTCTTCAGCGACGACTAGCCGCGGTAGGCCGCCCACATGTCGTCCATCCGGCCGCTCTGCCCCAGCGTGAACTGCGTGTAGCAGGAGTCGTAGCTGTAGTCCATGTAGTTGTGGATGGGGTCGAGACCGGGCAGCGAGCACGAGTCGCGTCCGGCGGGGCACCCGTCGGTCGGGCTGCTCTGGGCCGGGGTGTCGGCGACCTCGTCGTTCAACGCGGTGCAGCCGCCCTGGAACGTGTGGTAGAGCCCGAGCCAGTGACCGACCTCGTGGGTCGCGGTCTCGCCCAGGTTGAAGTTCTGGATGGAGCCGCCCGGCAGCGAGTCGACGTGGACCCGCACCCCATCGGTGCCCGGGCTCTTGGTGTAGTCCCACGGGAACTGCGCGATGCCGAGGTAGTTGAAGTCGACCAGCCAGATGTTCAGCGCATTCGCCCCGCCCTCGCGCGTCTGCTTGCGGTACTTCTTCGACGCGCCGTCGCGGTGCCAGGTGTCGTTGTAGAACCGGTCGACGCCCGCCAACGAGAACGTGAACGAGGTGTCCGCGGCGTTGCTGTCCTCGTTGCCGGCGAAGGTGTTGTTGAGGACGGCGATCTGCTGGTCGATCTGCTGGTCGGTCACGTCGCCGGTGCCGTCCTCGGCCGCCATCACGTGCACGTAGACGGGAACGGTGGCGATCGATGCTGCCGGCTTGCCGCGCTCGCCCCGGAGGAGCCGTGCGGTGCGCTGCGTGATCGACCGCTGCTCGGTCGCGCTGACGGCACGGGTGTCGTGGCCGTACCCGCCGCGCGCTGCGTCACCGTGCCCGTGCCTGTGTCCGTGCTCGTCGACGACCACGCATTCCTGGTCGTCGCCCGCGAAAACGGCCGCCTGGGCCGGGGCAACCAGCCCCATGAGTCCGATCGTCGCTGCCCCCAGGGCTGCCGTCCCGAGCCGTCGCAGTCCGGTCTTGCGCATCTGAATGTCCTCTCGTCCGAGCCGCACAGGGCGGCCATGCCGGGCCCGTCTGGACCAGCGACCACACCCTGCCGCAAGGCTCGGCGCGTGGCGAGGGTCGGGGACCAGATTTCTCAGCCGCTCGTGCTCCAGCGCCGGACGATGGCCGAGATCTCCGACAGGTCGTGTGCGACCGCGTCCGGCTCACCCTCGGAGTGACCGACCTGGCTTGCCGGGATCGCGCTGTGCGGGATGTGGATGGTCCGCATCCCGGCGTTCGCCGCGCCCCAGATGTCGTCGAACAGCCGGTCCCCGACGTACACGCAGCGCGCGGGGTCCGCGACGCCGACGGCCGCCATCGCGGCCTCGAAGGCCTTCGGGGACGGCTTCGTCCAGGGGATCTCACTCGTGTAGACGTCGCCGTCGACGAGGTCGAGCACGCCGTCGCGCGAGAAGAACTCCTCGTGCCAGGCCCGCGGCCACACCGTGTTCGACAGCACCCCGACCTTGAGACCGGCCGCCCGGAGCTCCTCCCACATCGGGCCGACCGCCGGATCGGTGCCGGTGTGCGGTTCCCAGAAGTGGTGGTACGCCGAGAGCAGCGCCGGGTCGTGGTCGAGCCCGGCCTCGTCGAAGAGGTCGGCGATGGTCGCGCTCTGCTGATGCACGCGGCTCCGGCCCCACACGGCATCCCCGGCCGCCAGCAGCCGCTTCGAGATCTCCTCGGGCGGGTGGTCGGCACCGACGACCGCATCGGCGAGCGCCACCGACTCCGCGTGGAAGTCGATGTCGTGCCAGCGGGTGAGGGTGCCGCCCCAGTCGAAGATGACGGCGCTCAGCAGATCACCCACGGACGACTGCTTCGATCTGCTCGACCGCGGTGGCCACGGGCACCTCGACCCGCTCGCCCGAGGCCCGGTCACGCAGCTCTACCACGCCGTCGGCGAGACCGCGGCCGACCGTGACGATCGTCGGCACCCCGATCAGCTCGGCATCCTTGAACTTCACGCCCGGGCTCACCTTGCCGGTCCGGTCGTCGTAGATCACGTCGACGCCGCGCGCGGACAGGTCGCCGGCGATCAGCGCGGCGGTCTCGAAGATCTCGCCGTCCTTGCCCGCGGCCACGATGTGGACATCGGCCGGTGACACCGCCCGGGGCCAGCAGAGCCCGATCTCGTCGAGGGTGTTCTCGGCGATCGCGGCGACCCCGCGGGAGGGGCCGATGCCGTAGGAGCCCATGGTGACCGTGACGAGCTTGCCCGACTCGTCGAGCACCTGCAGCCCGAGCGCCTCGGCGTACTTGCGGCCCAGCTGGAAGATGTGGCCCATCTCGATCCCGCGGGCCGTCTCCAGCGTGCCGTTGCAGCGGGGGCACGGGTCGCCCGCACGGACCTCGGCCGCCTCGATCGTGCCGTCAGGGGTGAAGTCGCGGCCCGCCACCATGTCGATGACGTGCGACCCGCTCACGTTGGCACCGGTGACCCACCGCGTGCCCTCGACGATCCGCGGGTCGACGGCAAACCGGATCCCCGACTTGCTGTTCAGCCCCAGCGCGGCGGGGCCGATGTAGCCCTTGACGAGCGCGGGGTGGCGCTGCAGCTCGTCGTCGTCCATCGGCTCGACCTCCGTCGGCTCGAGCTGGCCCGCGAGTCGCTTGAGGTCGATCTCGCGGTCACCGGGCACGCCGATGGCGAGCGGCTCGCGGTTGCCGTCGGCGTGCTTGAGCACGACCAGCACGTTCTTCAAGGTGTCGGACGCCTGCCAGGGCCGGTCGTCGCGCGGGAACACCTCGTTGAGGTGGTCGACCAGCGTGTCGATCGTCGGGGTGTCCGGGGTGTCCTCCGCGTGGGCGGCCGGCGCGTCGTCGTACGGGACCGGGGCCGGGGTCGGCACCTCGACCGCCTCCACGTTGGCGGCGTAGCCGCAGCTCGTGCAGCGCACGTAGGTGTCCTCGCCGACGTCCGCGGTGGCGAGGAACTCCTCGGACGCGGAGCCACCCATCGCCCCGGAGGTGGCCTTGACGATGACGTACTCGAAGCCGAGCCGGTCGAAGATCTTGATGTAGGCCTCGCGGTGGGCCTGGTAGGAGCGATCGAGGCCCGCGTCGTCGACGTCGAAGGAGTAGGAGTCCTTCATGACGAACTCGCGGCCGCGGAGCAGGCCGGCCCGGGGGCGGGCCTCGTCGCGGTACTTGTTCTGGATCTGGTAGATGGAGAGCGGCAGGTCCTTGTACGACGAATACAGGTCCTTCACGACGAGCGTGAACATCTCCTCGTGGGTGGGCCCGAGCAGGTAGTCGCCGCCCTTGCGGTCCTGGAGCCGGAAGATGTTGTCGCCGTACTCGGTCCAGCGGCCGCTGGCGTCGTAGGGCTCCTTGGGCAGCAGCGCGGGGAACAGCAGCTCCTGGGCACCCATGGCGTCCATCTCCTCGCGGATGATCTGCTCGATCTTGCGCAGCACCCGCAGCCCGAGCGGCAGCCAGGTGTAGATGCCTGGCGCGGCGCGGCGGATGTAGCCGGCCCGGACCAGCAGCCGGTGGCTCGGCACCTCGGCGTCCACGGGGTCGTCGCGAAGCGTGCGCACGAACAACTGGGACATCCTCAGGATCATGGGCGGAAGGCTACTTGTCACCCACTCGGCGGCTCGACCCAGTTCTCCGCGGCCGTGCGCATCCGGTCATCCGCGGGCACGCCTAGAACATCACGGTCGCGAACGTGGCCGTCTGCCGGAAGCCGACCCGCTCGTAGCTCCGGCAGGCGGCCACGTTGTAGTCGTTGACGTAGAGGGACACCACCGGTGCCAGGTCGGCACGGATCGCCGCCACCACCGCCGCGATGCCGGCGGTCCCGATCCCTTGGCCGCGCAGGTCGGGGTCGACGTACACCCCCTGCACCTGGGCGGCGTACGGCGAGAGGCAGGCCACCTCGGCCTTGAAGACGACCCGGTGGTCCTCGATCCGGGCGAAGGACCAGCCGCGGGCGACCAGGTTGCGGACCCGGGTGCGGTAGAAGTCGGCTCCGCCGAAGGCTTCCGGGCTGACGCCGACCTCCTCGGTGTACATCGCGACGCACGCCGGGTAGAGGACGTCCGCCTCCTCCAGCGTGGTCCGGCGCACCAGTGGGTCCGCCGGCACCTGGGGGTCGGTGCTGATCTCCAGGTGCGGCTGGTTCCACCGCTGGTCGCGCGGTGTCCCCCACGACTCGGAGACGACGTCCCAGATCGCCCGGACCGGTGTCAGCGGGCCCACGATCGTGGTGGCCGTACGCGGGCCGGCCAGTGCCCGCTCGGCGAAGGCCCGGGCGTCCTCGGCGTCGGCCTGCACCGGCACCAGGTTGGCGCCGACGTGGCAGGCGGCCCGGAGCTCGCCGCCGTCGTACCGCCCCCACACCTCGCCACCGAGCCAGCGCGGCTCCAGGTTCGTGACTCGCGCCCGGTGGGCGACGAACACGTTGACCACGGGGTCGCGCGCGGCCAGTCGCTGGAACGCGTCGAGATCGGACGCGCCCAGCACCTTCACCCCGTGGCGCGTGGTCAGCACACCGGGAGCCTACGACCGGCGCGCGGGATCCGCAGAGGGCAAGCACGGTCAAGTCCGAGTCGCACCTGCTGTGGTGTGCTCGGGGCATGCCTGACAACAGCAAGCCGGTCGCCCTCGTCGCCGGCGCCACCCGCGGCTGCGGTCGCGCGATCGCGGTCGAGCTGGGCCGGGCCGGGTTCCACGTGTACGCGACGGGGCGCTCTAGCCGGACGAGCGGGAGGTCGGAGATCGACCGGCCGGAGACGATCGAGGAGACGGGTGAGCTCGTCGAGGCCGCAGGAGGGACCGGGACGCCGCTCGTCGTGGACCACGAGGACAGCGATGCGGTCGCGAGCCTGGTGGCCCGCATCGAGCGGGAACGCGGGCGGCTCGACGTGCTGGTCAACGACATCTTCGGCGGCGACCGGTACGCGCAGTGGGAGAAGCCGTTGTGGGAGCACGACCTCGAGGGTGGCTGGCGGATGGTCGGGATGGGTGTGCGCACCCACCTCGTCACCGCTCACCACGCGCTGCCGCTGATGCTGCGTTCGGCGACCGCCGAGTCGCCGGGGCTGGTGGTGGAGATGACCGACGGCACGTTCGAGGCGAACCGTGAGTTCCGGCAGGGCGTCGGTTTCTACTACGACTTCGTGAAGGCGTGCGTGCAGCGGATCGTCGTCGGCCTCACCCACGAGCTCCGCGAGCACGCCCTCACGCCGCTCGCGGTCACGCCCGGCTGGATCCGCTCTGAGGCGATGCTGGAGCACTTCGGCGTGCGGGAGGACAACTGGCGCGACGCGCTGGAGAAGGTGCCGGGGTTCGCCATCAGCGAGTCACCCACGTACGTCGGGCGCGGGGTCGCTGCGCTGGCTGGTGACCCCGGCCACGGCCGTTGGGCGGGCGAGTCGCTCACGTCGTACGACCTGGCGGCGACGTACGACCTGACCGACGCCGACGGGTCACGTCCGGACTGCTGGCGGCTGATCGCCGACCACGGCTTCGGCGACGAGCACGCGCAGGTTGACGTGACGGGCTATCGGTGAGTGCTGCGTGTGAGCGAGGGACCTTCGTGCCCAGGCGGAATGCTGCACGAGCGTTGGGCCCTGGCTGGCTAGCGCGACCCGCGCTCGCTCGGCGACGGGTCGTCTTCTGGTGCAGCATGAGCGGTCACCGCACTTGTTCCCGACTACCACGTCGTTGACCCCTCTGGCACGCCGTTGCAGCAGCGTGAAAGTGAGGTCAACGGCCCGGTAGATGGCCTCGGCCGCACGAGACAGCTGTGCACTCATCTCGGCATGACCGTTCAGTCTCAGCGGCAGATTGGTGGATGCCCGGCGGTGAAATCGACGCTAAGAGGCTTGTCGCGGCGGCACACCGAGGTGGATCGTGAGACATGGCGCCTCGTAGATCCGCGCTCGCACTCGCAGGACTCCTCGGCATGTTCGCCGTCGGCTGTGGCAGTGAATCCGAACCAACGACGAGCACGAGCACGACCGATGCGGTCACGACAAGCACGTCGGAAGCTGCCACGACCGCCGCGTCTCCCGACCTTGATCAGTACCTGCTGCAAGTCGACGAGGGCCCCGGCCTGCAGCCCATGACGTCGCCGCAGACCGAGGTGGGGGACCCCTTCCCTCTACCCGAGGGCGGCCCCAAGGTGCTTGCGCAAAGTGGTTACATCTCGACGACCTACCAGACCGGTGAGGGAGACAGCATCGCCGGTGTCAGCAGCGTCCTACTGTTCGAGACGGAGGCTGGAGCACGTGACTGGATGACTTATGAGACGAGCTCCGAGGTGCTCCGACACCAGATTCCCGACGGCAAGTTCGAGTGGTTCCAGATTCCCGACGTACCCGGCGCAACCGGATGGACCGGGCCTGACCTGCACGGCAACGCGATCGGCAATGTCTACTGGACCCAGGGCCGCTGCATGATGCTCATCAGCATTGAAACTGGCGGGCCGCGTGTCGAGCCGCTGTCCGCCGGCGCCAAGGCAATCTACGAGCGCACTGGAGGCACGTGCCCGGAATAGTGCTGCGTTGGGCCGGAGGTAAGCCGGCCGAAATGCGCACCTCCCCGGCGAAACCCACGGGTCGAGTGACTCGGTTCCGTCAGAAACGAATCTTTGCGGACCGCTCCACGCCGGTGTTCCTCTACGTCCGCGCGACTCGCCGATCTGATCGGTCCCTCCCCCAGTGTCCGAGTGAGTTCGCCAGCCCCACACCCTCAGCGTGGCGCCCACAGTCAGTCGTCGAGGACCTTCCGCGCCGTGGCGGCGTACTCCTCGGCGGTGGCCAGACCCCGGATCGCGCAACGACGGGCCTCCGGCGCCCATACCGCGGTCGTTGAAGTTGTCGGGCTGGCCGTCGCCCCCGAAACCCAAAAGCGGACCCCTACGACGACACCGAGATGCTCGCCTGGCTGCCTTCGACGGGATCCATGCCCTCGGCGATCCGCATCGCCTCCTCGATCAGGGTCTCCACGATCTTGCTCTCGGGGACGGTCTTGATGACCTCGCCCTTCACGAAGATCTGGCCTTTGCCGTTGCCGGAGGCGACGCCGAGGTCGGCCTCACGCGCCTCGCCCGGGCCGTTGACGACGCAGCCCATGACCGCGACCCGCAGCGGCACCTCGAGGCCGTCGAGCCCGGCGGTGACCTCGTCGGCCAGCTTGTAGACGTCGACCTGTGCGCGGCCGCACGAGGGGCAGGACACGATCTCGAGACGGCGGGGGCGCAGGTTGAGCGACTCCAGGATCTGGAGCCCGACCTTCACCTCCTCCACCGGCGGGGCGGACAGGCTGACGCGGATCGTGTCGCCGATGCCCTTGCTCAGCAGAGCACCGAACGCGACCGAGGACTTGATGGTCCCCTGGAACGCCGGGCCGGCCTCGGTGACGCCGAGGTGGAGCGGCCAGTCGCCGGCTTCCGCCAGCAGCTCGTAGGCACGCACCATCACGATCGGGTCGTTGTGCTTGACCGAGATCTTGAAGTCGTGGAAGTCGTGCTCCTCGAAGAGGCCGGCCTCCCAGACCGCGGACTCGACCAGCGCCTCGGGTGTCGCCTTGCCGTACTTCTCCATCAGCCGCTTGTCGAGGCTGCCGGCGTTGACGCCGATCCGGATCGAGGTGCCGTGGTCCTTCGCCGCCTGGGCGATCTCCTTGACCTGGTCGTCGAACTTCCGGATGTTGCCGGGGTTAACGCGGACCGCGGCGCAGCCGGCCTCGATGGCGGCGAAGACGTACTTCGGCTGGAAGTGGATGTCGGCGATGACCGGGATCTGACTCTTGTGCGCGATCGCCGGCAGCGCCTCGGCGTCGTCGGCGCTCGGGCAGGCGACCCGGACGATGTCGCACCCGGACGCGGTGAGCTCGGCGATCTGCTGGAGCGTCGAGTTGATGTCGGAGGTGAGCGTGGTCGTCATCGACTGCACCGAGATCGGGTGGTCACTGCCGACGCCCACCTTGCCCACCTGGATCTGGCGGGTCGGACGGCGCGGGGCGAGCACCGGGGGCGGGGCATCGGGCATGCCCAGGTCGATCGCGGTCATGCGCCCCAGGCTAGCCGGGGACGCCTCGTACTCAGGACTCGAGACTGATCGGCACCACGAGGTCGCCGATGATCAGGACCATGCCGAGCACCAGGATCACCGAGGCCATGACGTAGGCGACCGGGAGCAGCTTGGCGACGTCGACGTACCCGGGATCGGGGCGGCCGAGCAGCCGGGCGAGGCCCCGCTTGACGCCCTCGTACAGGGCCCCGGCGATATGGCCGCCGTCGAGCGGCAGCAGCGGCACGAAGTTGAACATGCCGATGAAGAAGTTGAAGCCGGCGATCAGGAGCAGCAGCGAGATCATCTTCTCGCGCACCGGGAAGTCGTCGGCGGATGCCACCTCACCCGCGAACCGCCCGCCGCCGACGATGCTGACCGGGCTGTCCTGCGCCCGCTCCTCGAGGCCGACGATGGCCCTGGCCACGCCCCAGACCTTGACGGGCAGCGTGCCCAGCGCCTGCACGGTGGCGACGGTCATGTGACCCATCCGATCGACCGTGTAGACGACACCGCCCGTGCGGAGCTCTGCCACGGGCACGACGCCGAGGAAACCTACTTGGACCAAGGTGTCGTCGGTGACACTCGTGGGCCGCAGCTCGACGGTCGTGTTGGTCGTCACGGTCACCCGCTCGCCGTCGCGGAGCACGACGATCTCGGCGCGGCCGTCGTCGTTGCCGCGGATCAGCCGCTGCAGCTGCTCCCAGCCGGTGATCTCCTCACCGTTGAAAGTCACGAAGCGGTCGCCCGCCCTCAGCCCGGCCTCACTGGCGGGCGTGGGCTTGTCGCGCAGCTCGGCTGCGGTGCAGACGCGACCGTCCTCGGCAGCCGGCACGATGCACGGCGCGACCTCGTCGACGACCGGCGAGACCACGGCCTCCTCGGGATCGGGGTTGCCGTACAACGCGAAGATCGGCGCGAAGATGAAGAACGCGATCAGGATGTTCACCGTCGGCCCGCCGGCCATGACGATGACCTTCTTCCACCAGGCCAGCTTGTAGAAGAGCCGGTCCTCGTCGCCGGGCTTGATGTGCTCCTCCTCCGCGGCGCGCGCGTCGGAGATCAGCTGGGTGAACATCCCGGTGTTGGAGCGGCGCAGCCGGATCACCCGGTTGCCCTCCTCGTCGAACACCGGGTGCTCGCGGTCCTCGTCGAGCTCCTCGGCACCCGGGGGCAGCATCCCGACGATCTTCACGTAGCCGCCGAGCGGGATCGCCTTCACGCCGTACTCGGTCTCGCCGACCTGCTTGCTCCACAGCGTGGGCCCGAAACCGATGAACCACTGCGTGACCTTGCCGCCGAACTTCTTCGCCGGGATCAGGTGCCCGAACTCGTGCAGCCCGATCGACGCGAGGATGGCGACCACGAAGATCACCACACCCAGCGCGTAGTAGACGGCAGTCATGTCGGGTCCTCGATGTGGGAGCTGGCGGCGTTGCGTGCCCATGCGTCGGCGGCGAGGACGTCGTCGACGCTGAGCTGCTCCCCCGAGAGTACGTCGTGCTCCCCCAGCACCGCTGCGACTGTCGGCACGATGTCGACGAATCGCAACCTGCCCTCGTGGAAGGCGTCGACGCACACCTCGTTGGCCGCGTTGTACGCCGCCGGCGCGGTGCCGCCGCGCAGCCCGGCCTCACGGGCGAGCGAGACGGCCGGGAAAGCGTCGTCGTCGAGCGGCTCGAAGCGCCAGTCGGCCGACTTCGTCCAGTCGATCGGGGTCTCGGCGCCCGGCAGGCGGTCGGGCCAGCCGAGACCGAGCGAGATGGGCACCAGCATCGTCGGGAGCCCGAGCTGGGCGACGACCGCGCCGTCTGTGAACTCCACCATCGAGTGGATCAGCTGCTGCGGGTGCACGACCACGTCGATCGCGTCGAACGGTACGTCGAAGAGCAGGTGGGCCTCGATCACCTCCAGCCCCTTGTTGACCATCGTGGCGGAGTTGGTCGTGACGACGCGGCCCATCGCGAAGTTCGGGTGGGCCAGCGCCTGCTCCGGGGTGACGTCGGCCAGCTGCTCGCGGGTCCGGCCGCGGAACGGCCCGCCGCTCGCGGTGAGCACCAGCCGTCGTACCTCCCCGGCGGAGCCGGCGCGCAGGCTCTGCGCGAGCGCGCTGTGCTCGCTGTCGACCGGCACGATCTGGCCGGGGCTGGCCAGGTCACGGACCAGCGGCCCGCCGATGATCAGGCTCTCCTTGTTGGCGAGCGCGAGGATGGTGCCCTTCTCGAGCGCCGCGAGCGTCGGCCTCAGCCCGACCGCGCCGGTGATGCCGTTGAGCACGACGTCGGCGTCCATCTGCGCCGCCGCGACGCTGGCGTCCTCCCCGAGGCCCGACTGGTCGGGGCCGAACTCGGCCACCTGCCGCTCGAACAGCGCCTCGTTCGAGCCGCCCGCGGTCAGCCCGACGACCCGGAACCGGTCGGGGTTGGCCCGCACCAGGTCGAGGGCCTGCGTCCCGATCGACCCGGTCGACCCGAGGACCACCACGTCACGTCGTTGCACGGCCCCATCCTCGCAGCGCCCGTCCTGGGACGGACGGGGGCGCTTCCGGACGCGGTGGTCTCAGACCCTCGGCTCGCCTCGTGTGAGGTCGTCCTCGGACGCCAGGTCGGCGTCGACCCTTGGGTCCCCGGCATCGGCGTAGTAGTCGCCGGGCCTGGTCGCGTCGGAGCCGTTGGAGACCTTGGCAACGTTGAGCACCAGCGTGACGACCACGGCGACCCCGATGTTCAGCACGAACGCCGTCAGCGCGATGTAGCCCATGTCGCCGACCCCGGGGATCTCGTCCAGCGACCCGCCGAAGTGCGTGCCCGTGACCGGGTTGATGACGCCGTACGCCGAGTACGTGCCGTAGACCATGCCGACCGCCCAGCCCACGAGCAGCCCCCAGCGGTGGAACCACCGTGTGTAGAGGCTGAACACGATCGCGGGGAAGGTCTGCAGGATCCAGATCCCGCCGAGCAGCTGGAAGTTGATCGCGTTCTGCTTGTCGAGCGTGAGCACGAACACCAGCGCGAACGCCTTCACCACCAGCGACGCCAGCTTGGAGACCTTGGCCTCCTGCGCAGGCGTGGCGTCCTTCTTCAGCCATTCCTTGTAGATGTTGCGCGTGAACGTGTTCGCCGCCGCGATCGACATGATCGCCGCCGGCACCAGTGCGCCGATCGCGATCGCCGCGAAGGCGACGCCGGCGAACCAGCTCGGGAACATGTCCTCGAATAGCTGCGGGATCACCAGCTGCGGGTTCGGCTCGCCGTCGACGCCGACCGGCTGCGTGCCGGCCGCGATCGCGACCCAGCCGAGCAGCGCCAGCAGTCCGAGCACGAAGGAGTACGCCGGCAGGATCGCGGCGTTCCGCCGGATCGTGTCGCGGCTGCCCGACGACAGGCTGGCGGTGACCGAGTGCGGGTACATGAACAGCGCCAGTGCCGATCCGAGGCCGAGCGTCGCGTAGGCCCACATCTGGCCGTCGCCCGGGATGAACGAGCCGGTCGGCGCACCGGTGTCCGGGTTGGTGGTCGCCATCTTCTCCTCGGCCGCACCGAAGACCGCGTCCCAGCCGCCTACCTGCGAGGGCAGGTAGACGATGGCCACGATGATCACCAGGTAGATCAGCGCATCCTTGACGAAGGCGATGATCGCCGGCGCCCGCAGGCCCGAGGAGTAGGTGTAGGCCGCCAGCAGCGCGAAGGCGATGAACAGCGGCAGGTCCTTGGCGATGATGTTGTCGCCACCGCCGAGCCCGACCACCTCGAGCACGGCCTGGATGCCGACCAGCTGCAGCGCGATGTACGGCATCGTCGCCACGAAACCGGTCACGGCGACCGCGAGGCTGAGCCCGCGGTCGTCGTACCGTCCGCGCACGAAGTCGGCGGTCGTCACGTAGCCGTGCCGGTGGCTCACCGACCACAGCCGCGCCATGAAGATGAAGATGATCGGGTAGAGCACGATCGTGTACGGCACGGCGAAGAATCCGGCCACCGCGCCGGTCGCGAACATCGCTGCCGGCACCGCGACGAACGTGTACGCCGTGTAGAGGTCACCGCCCAGCAGGAACCACGTGACCCAGGTGCCGAACTTGCGTCCACCGAGTCCCCACTCGTCGAGACTCTCGAGGCTCTCCGCGCGCCGCCAGCGCGCCGCGTAGAAGCCCATGATCGTGACCAGCGCGAACAGCGCGATGAGCACGGAGAGGGCGATGCCGTTCACCCCGCTCATCGGCGCGCCGCCAGGACCAGCTTGTAGGCCGCCCAGGTCATGCCGGAGCAGAGGAACACCCACATGAACTGGTACCAGAAGAAGAACGGGAACCCGAACAGCGTCGGGTCCTCACGCGCGTAGCTCGGCACCCACATCAGCGCCACGATCGGGGTCAGCAGCAGGATCCCCGCCGCGACCAGCTTGCCCTTGTCCGTGTGAGGTACGCCGGGGTCGACCCGTGCGCCCTCGTCGTCATGCCCGAGTGTCATGACGCGCCACGTTACCGAGAGAGGGCGCCGCGGTCGATCAAGCGGTGCTCGCGAAGGCCTCCCCGACCACGCCGAACGCCTCGTCGAGCAAGTCGTCGGGGATCGACAGCGGCGGCAGGAACCGGAAGACGTTGCCCCAGGTGCCACAGGTCAGCGTCACCACACCCGCCTGGTGGCAGGCGGTGTTCACGGCGCCCGCGCGGGCCGCGTCGGGCTCGGTGGTGCCTGGCTTGCAGAGCTCGATCGCCATCATGGCGCCGCGGCCGCGGACATCCGCGATGACGTCGTGCTCGGCCCGCAGCTTCTCCAGGTGGGCGCTCATCAGCTCGCCGATGGCGCGGGCCCGGCCGGCGAGGTCGTGGGTCCGCATCTCCTCGAGTGCGCCCAGCGCGGCGGCACAGGCGACCGGGTTGCCGCCGTACGTGCCGCCGAGCCCTCCGGCGTGGACGCTGTCCATCAGCTCGGCCCGGCCGGTGACCGCGGCCAGCGGCAGACCACCGGCGATGCCCTTCGCCGTGGTGACCAGGTCCGGGACGACGCCCTCGTGATCGCACGCGAACCAGTCACCGGTGCGGCAGAAGCCCGACTGGATCTCGTCGGCCACGAGCACGACTCCCTGTGCGCTGCACCAGTCGGCCAGGGCTGGGAGGAACCCCGGGGCGGGGACGACGAAGCCGCCCTCTCCCAGGATCGGTTCGATCACGACACACGCGAGGTTGTCGACGCCGACCTGCTTGTCGAGCACGTCGATCGCGCGGGCCGCGGCCGCCTCGCCCGACAGTCCGTCGCGCAGCGGGTAGGACAGCGGCGCGCGGTAGACCTCGCCCGCGAACGGCCCGAAGCCGTGCTTGTACGGCATGTTCTTCGCGGTCATCGCCATCGTGAGGTTGGTGCGCCCGTGGTAGGCGTGGTCGAACACGCCGACCGCGTCCCTCCCGGTCGCGACCCGGGAGATCTTGACGGCGTTCTCGACCGCCTCGGCGCCGGAGTTGAACAGGGCCGACTTCTTGGCGTGGTCGCCCGGAGTCACCTCGGCCAGCGCGGCGCACACGTCGACGTAGCCGTCGTACGGCGTGACCATGAAGCAGGTGTGGGTGAACGCGTCGACCTGCTCGTGCACGCGGCGGGTCACCGCGGGCGCGGCGTTGCCGACCGAGGTGACGGCGATGCCGGACCCCAGGTCGATCAGCGAGTTGCCGTCGGCGTCGACGATCACGCCGCCGCCCGCGGCGGTCACGAAGACCGGCAGCACCGTGCCGACGCCGTCGGCGACATGGGTGCGCTTGCGCTCCAGGGCTGCCACCGAGGCCGGTCCCGGGATCTCGGTGGCGAGTCGGCGCTCCTGAGGCAGTCCCGGTCCACCAGTGGTCGCGGTCATGACAGCTCCTTCATCCCCCACGGCGAGCCGTAGGCGGTCAGCAGGTCGAGGAACGGCACGGCGTCGAACGCCTCGGGCCCCTGGATCCCCGAGCCCGACCAGGTGCCGTTCGCCAGCAGCTCGAGGGCGACGACCGGGTTGACAGCGGTCTGCCAGACCACGCACTGGTGGCCGTACTCCGCCATCGTCCACTCGTTGTCGACCACGTGGAACAAGTAGGTAGAGCGGGGGCGTCCGTCCGTGCCGGTTCCTGTCACCCACAAGCCCGCACACGTCTTGCCCGTCATTCGAGGACCCACCGTGGCCGGGTCCGGCAGCACCGCAGCGACCACGTCGCGCGGGCTGACCTCACTGAACCCTTCGCTGGCCTTGACCCGCACCTTCTCGGTGCGGTCGAGGCCGAGGGTGTGCAGCACCTTGAGGATGGTGATGAACTCCTCGCCCAGGCCGTACTTGAAGGTGACTCGCTTGCAGTCCACCCAGCGCGGCATGAGGAGCACCTCCTCGTGCTCGACGTTGACGCACTCGACCCGGCCGATGCCCTCCGGGAAGTCGAACACCTCCGGCTCGCTGAACGGCTCGGTGGTGAACCAGCCGCCGTCGACGTCGGCGCTGGCCTTCTCCCAGATCACCGGCGGGTTGAGGCACTCCTCGATCGTGGTCCACATCGAGAACGACGGCGCGAAGATCTCGTTGCCGTCGTCGTCGGTCACGACCAGGTTGGCGCCGTCACGCGTGCCGAGCTCGTCGATGTCGGAGAAGAGGTGGTCCGCGGCATACCGGGCGAACACGTCGGACAGCCCAGGCTCGACGCCCATGCCGACCAGCGCCAGCCGACCGGCCGACTCCCACTCCCCGGCCTGGGCGAACTGCTCGTCGCCCAGCTTCACCCCGCACTTGGAGTACGGCGCGTCGGGGTGCGGCTTGCTGAGCGACATCGCCATGTCGACGTAGTCGGCCCCGGCCGCGAACGCGCCGTCGAAGATCGGCATGTTGAACACCGGGTCGACGGCGTTCATCACGTGGGTGATGCCGTGCTCGCGACAGAGAGCCTCCACCGAGCCGGCGTCGGACGCGTCGATCTGCGCGGCGAGGTAGCGGTCGTCGGTGACGGCCGCCTTCTCGGCGCGCGCCAGGTCATAGTCCGCGACGACCATCGCCTCGAAGAAGTCGCGGCGCGCCGCGATCGCCGTGAACGCGCCGCCGACACCGCCGGCGCCGACCAGCAGGATCCTCACCGGGACATCACTCGCCCATGTAGTGCATGACGTGCTTCAGACGCGTGTAGTCCTCCAAGCTGTACACCGAGAGGTCCTTGCCGTACCCGGAGTGCTTGAAGCCGCCGTGCGGCATCTCCGAGATGAACGGGATGTGGGTGTTGACCCAGACGCAGCCGAAGTCGAGCTTGGCCGACATCCGCATCGCCCGGCCGTGGTCCTTGGTCCAGACCGACGACGCGAGACCGTACTTCACGCCGTTGGCCCAGCGCAGTGCCTCGGCCTCGTCGGAGAACCGCTGCACCGTGATGACCGGGCCGAAGATCTCGGTCTGGATCTGCTCGTCGTCCTGCTTGAGGCCACTCAGGACGGTGGGCTCGTAGAAGTAGCCCGCGTCGCCCTGCCGCCTCCCGCCGGCGTTGACGGTCGCGTGATCCGGTAGCCGGTCGACCATCCCGCTGACCCGCTCGAGCTGGTTCTCGTTGTTGACCGGGCCGTAGAGCACGTCCTCGTCGTCGGGCATGCCGGTCCGGGTGCCCTTGGCGGCCTCGGTGAGCGCGGCGACGAAGTCGTCGTGCACGCCGGGCCCCGCGAGCACGCGGGTCGCGGCGGTGCAGTCCTGGCCGGCGTTGAAGTAGCCGGCCTCGGCGATGGAGGACGCGGCGGACTCGACGTCGGCGTCGTCGAAGATCACGACCGGCGCCTTGCCACCGAGCTCGAGGTGGACCTTCTTCAGGTCCGCGGCCGCGGAGGTGGCGACCTCCATGCCGGCTCGCACCGAGCCGGTGATCGACACCATCTGCGGGATCTCGTGCTCGACGAGGGCGCGCCCGGTGTCGCGATCGCCGCACACGACGTTGAGGACGCCCGGCGGCAGGAACTCCTGGGCCAGCTCGGCGAGCAGCGTCGAGCTCGCCGGCGTCGTGTCGCTGGGCTTGAGCACGACCGTGTTGCCGGCGGCGAGCGCAGGCGCGATCTTCCAGATCATCATCATCAGCGGGTAGTTCCACGGCGTGACCTGGCCGATGACGCCGATCGGCTCCCGACGCACGTACGACGTGTGGTCGGCCATGTACTCGCCGGCCGAGCGACCCTCGAGGATTCGGGCGGCGCCGGCGAAGAACCGGAAGTGGTCGGACGCGTAGGGCATCTCCTCAGACATCGTCAGGCCGAGCGGCTTGCCCGTGTCCTTGCTCTCGACCGCGTTGATCTCCTCGGCTCGCGCCTCGATGGCGTCGGCGATCTTCAGCAGCGCGTTGGACCGGTCCTGCGGAGTCGACTCTCCCCAGCCCTCGAACGCCGCGTCGGCCGCCCGGTAGGCCCGGTCGACGTCCTCCGCCCCGGACATGGGCGCCTGGGCGTAGACCCCGCCGGTGGTGGGGTCGATGACGTCGTAGGTCTCGCCGGAGGCGGCGGGCACCCGCTCGCCGTTGACGATGTTGGAGAAAGTCTGGTCAGCCATGGCCAGACACTAACCGGGAGGCTACGGATTCGGTAGGGCGACCCACGTTCCGGTGCGGAATCCGTTGCCGAAGCCCTGACCGGGGTGCGAGCACAGGCGTTGCCCGGGATTCCCGCTCGATCAAGAGAGGATGTCCCGGTGAAGCGGACCACGATCAGCGGCCTCGTGGCCGTCCCCGTCGTCATCGGCGGCCTCTACCTGCTGATGCTCAACGGGTACCTCACCCTGGCGGCGATCCTGCTGGCCGGTGCCGTGCTGGGCATGCTCGTGATGGCGGTCTGGGGGCTACGGCGCGGCCACCGCACGGGGCCGGCGCTGCTGACGGCCGGCGCCCTGGTCACCATCGCCACCGTCGGGTGGTACGGCTGGAACCTCAACGCCAAGCTGGGCGACATCACGCGCGTCCCCGACGCAGTACTGGGCGAGGGCGAGCGCCCGCCGCCGCCTGAGAGGCCCACCGAGGCCCTCAACATCTTGCTGATGGGCGCCGACAACGCCTCCCGGTTGGTCGACAAGCCCACCGTCGCCGAGCTCCTCGCTGCCGGTGAGTGGAACTCGGGCGACTACCTCAGCGACACGGTCATGGTGCTGCACATCCCGGCCGACCGGGAGGCGGCGTACGTCGTCTCCGTCCCGCGCGACTCCCTCGTCACCGTCTACGACGACAGGGGTGAGCCGCACGGGGAGAACAAGGTCAACGCGGCGTTCTCCGCCTACGGTCCGTTCGGGACCTGGCGGACGGTCGAGAACCTCAGTGGCCTGCGGCTGGACCACATGGCGATCATCGACTACGGCGGGTTCAAGGACCTCACGGCCGCGATCGGCGGCGTGGACGTCTACATCCCGGAGTCGGTCTACGACTCCCAGCAGGACCAGCAGTGGGACCAGGGCTGGGTGCACCTCGAGGGCGAGCTCGCGCTGAAGTACGTGCGAATGCGCTACGGCCTGCTCCGCGGCGACTTCGACCGGGTGGCGCGCCAGCAGAACTTCCTGCGGGCGGTGCTCCGGAAGACGCTGGCGGACGACACCGTCGGCAACCCGGTGAAGTTCACCCGGACGCTCGAGGCGCTCGTGCGCAACCTGACCGTCGACGAGAGCTGGACGAACGGCGACCTGCGTGACCTGGCGCTCGCCCTGCGCGGCCTGGAGACCAAGGACGTGCGGTTCGTGACGCTCCCGTTCGAGCGGTACGCGCAGGACCCCGAGCTCGGCTCGGTCAACATCATCGACGAGCAGCGCTCGAAGGAGCTCTGGGCGGCGATCGCGAACGACGCGATCGGCGACTACCTCGCGAAGTACCCCCAGGACGAGCTCCCCGAGCCGCGTCGCATCAGCTGAGGCCGAGTCGTGGCTCATTCCCGTCGAGTCGTGGCTCATTCCCGTCGAGTCGTGGCTCATTCCCGTCGAGTCGTGGTTCGTTCATGAACCAGGCACGACTCGACCCGAACCAGGCACGACTCGACTCAGGCGGTATCGAAGACGGGTTCGCCGGCCACCCAGGTCGAGACCACCCGGGTGGCGCCGATCTCCGAGGCCGGACCGTCGAACGGGTCGCGGTCGAGCACGACGAGGTCGGCCACGGCGCCGGGCTCGACCGCGCCCGCGTCCTCGCGGTGGTTCACCCACGCACTCCCCCGGGTGTACGCCGAGAACGCCGTCGTGAGGTCCAGCGCCTGCTCCGGCAGGAACGGCTCGCGGCCTGACCGGCCCTCCTCGCCGTACGCAGTACGAGTCACGGCGGTGTGGATCGCGGCGAGCGGGTCGGGTGTCGAGACCGGCCAATCGCTGCCCATGACCAGCGTTGCCCCGGACCGCTGCAGGGCCCCGAACGGGTACTGCCAGGTGGAGCGCTCGGGGCCCAGCACCGGCAGCGTGAGGTCGACCATCTGATCGTCCAGACAGGCCCAGAGCGCCTGCAGGTTCGCGGCGACACCGAGCTCGGCGAAGCGCGCGACGTCGTCGGGGTGGACCAGCTGCACGTGCGCGATGTGGTGACGCCGGGCCGGGTCGGTGCCGACGAAGGCGTCGAGTGCCTCCCGCACGCCCCGGTCGCCGATCGCGTGGACGTGGACCTGGAAGCCGGCGGCGTCGAGCGCCACGACCCCCGCGCGCAGCGCCTCGGGCTCGACGAAGGAGTGGCCCGCATTGTCGGTGGCGCGCCCGCAGAGGTCGAGGTACGGCGCGGTCATCGCGGCTGTCCCGTTCTCGGCGACCCCGTCCTGCATGATCTTCACCGACGTCGCCCGGAACCGCGTGCCAGCCATCGCAGCCCGCCGGCCGGCGAGGTCCTCGACCTGCTCCGGACCACGGCGGCGCTCCCACCACAGTGCCCCCACGACGTCCGACTTCAGGTCGCCGTTGCCGTCGGCACGCTCGTAGGTGGCGGCGGGGTCGTCCATGCCGGAGTAGGCACCCACGATCGCGTCCTGCCACGCGGTCACGCCCAGCGAGTGCAGGTAGGCCTGCCCGGTCAGCAGCGCGGCGTAGTAGTCCTCGCCCGTCGTCCGCGGCAGATGACGGCTCACCAGGGCGGTCGCGCCCTCGTGCAGCGTGCCGGCCGGCCGGCCGTCGGCGTCGCGCTCGATCCGGCCGTCGGTCGGGTCGGGAGTGTGTTCGTCGACGCCGGCGATCTCGAGCGCCCGGGTGTTCACCCAGGCACCGTGGTGGTCGCGGTTGGGCAGGAACACCGGGCGGTCGGGCACGACCCGGTCGAGGTCGGTCGCGGCCGGGGTGCCGCCGGGGAAGGCGGGCATCGCCCAGCCCCCGCCGAGGATCCACTCGTCGTCGGGGCGGGAGTCGGCGTACGCCGCGATCGCCGCGAGGTACTCCTCTCGCGTCCCGAGCTCCGACAGGTCACAGCGCATCCGCTCGATCCCGCCCTGGATCGGGTGGACGTGGGCGTCGGTGAACCCGGGCGCGAGCAGGCCGCCCGCCAGGTCGACCACCTCGGCGCCCCTGGCCTCGGCGCGCACCGACTCGCCGACCGCGACCACCCGGCCGTCGGCCACCAGCACGTCCTGGGCGCCCACGTGCGTGCGGCCGTCGAAGAGCGCGCCGCCGGTGAACACGATCGGACCCACGTTGTGCTCCCTTCTGTCGTCTATCCGTCGACAATGGGACACTTCATGTGCGGATTCCGCAAGGGAGCGCGAGGATCGCAACGAAATCACTTGCACAGACCTTGACCGCCGAGCATGATGTGGCCATGCCCCGGGACTACGAGCAGCTCCAGCGCTCCGCCAAGGACCACCTGTGGATGCACTTCACGCGGCACTCGACCTACGACCACGCCGACGTCCCGGTGATCGTGAAGGGCGAGGGCGCCTACATCTGGGACGCCCAGGGCAAGCGGTACCTCGACGCCCTCGCGGGTCTCTTCGTGAGCCAGGTAGGCCACGGCCGGACCGAGCTCGCGCAGGCAGCCGCGAAGCAGGCGCAGGAGCTGGCCTTCATGCCGCTGTGGTCCTACGCCCACCCGACTGCGATCGAGCTCGCCGAGCGGGTGGCGAACTACGCGCCGGGCGGCCTCAACCGGGTCTTCTTCACCACCGGCGGCGGTGAGGCGGTCGAGACCGCCTGGAAGCTCGCCAAGAACTACTTCAAGCTCACCGGCAAGCCGACCAAGCACAAGGTCATCAGCCGGGCGATCGCCTACCACGGCACACCGCAGGGCGCGCTGTCGATCACCGGCCTGCCGCCTATGAAGGCGCCGTTCGAGCCGCTGGTGCCGAGCACGTTCCGGGTTCCCAACACCAACTTCTACCGGGCGCCCGACGAGTTCCAGGGCGGCACCGACGCGGACCTCGAGCGCTTCGGGCGTTGGGCCGCCGACCGGATCGCCGAGGCGATCGAGTTCGAGGGTCCGGAGACCGTCGCCGCGGTGTTCCTCGAGCCGGTCCAGAACTCCGGCGGCTGTTTCCCGCCGCCCCCGGGCTACTTCCAGCGGGTCCGCGAGATCTGCGACGAGTACGACGTGCTGCTGGTCTCCGACGAAGTGATCTGCGCGTTCGGCCGGCTCGGCCACATGTTCGGCGCGGATCGCTACGGCTACGAGCCCGACATCATCACCTGCGCCAAGGGTCTGACGTCCGGCTACTCGCCGCTCGGCGCGATGATCGCCCAGGACAAGCTGATGGAGCCGTTCCTCAAGGGACACGAGTCGTTCCTGCACGGCTACACGTTCGGTGGCCACCCGGTCTCGACGGCCGTGGCGCTTGCCAACCTCGACATCTTCGAGGCCGAACGGCTCAACGAGCACGTGCGCGACAACGAGGGTGCGTTCCGCGCGACGCTCGAGAAGCTCAAGGACCTGCCGATCGTGGGCGACGTCCGTGGCGACGGGTACTTCTACGGGATCGAGCTGGTCAAGGACAAGGGCACCAAGGAGACCTTCGACGACGCCGAGTCGGAGAAGCTGCTGCGCGGCTTCCTGTCCAAGGCGTTGTACGACGAGGGCATCTACTGCCGGGCCGACGACCGGGGCGACCCGGTGGTCCAGCTCGCGCCGCCCTTGATCTGCGACCAGGAGCACTTCGACGAGATCGAGCACGCGCTGCGGGTCGTGCTCGACAAGGCGTACTCGCTGCTCTGACCCGCGGGCCAGGGCAGCACCAGAACTGAACACAGGCCCTTGAGGGAGGGATGAGTCCGGCGGTTCGGGGGGATCGTCGGTCTCGAGTCCGGCGCAGGGTGCGGTTAGTCCGCTGCCATTCATCGCACCCTGCGCCGATGCTCGTCCGGATCCGACCATTGCTCTCTCGTGTCTGTACGACGTGTCTAGTCCGCCTGGGCGGTTTCGCCCCGAACCCAAGATTTCTTGAGCACGCTCACCTAGCGTGTGCGCACCTGCCGGCGGTGAAGGGGCTCTCGCGGAGCATCGACCGGCCAGGCCACCTGCGATGGGGCTCGGGTCCTCCGCCACGGATCCGGGGGGATTTGTCCACATGTCTTTCGTCGCTCCTGCTCGTCTTCGCAGCGGTCGTCCGCTGGTCGCCGCCCTGGCCGCCCTGGCGGTGGCCCTCGCCGCGCTCGTGACGCTGTCAGCCGCACCTGCCCGGGCCGCGGTCGCCTTCCAGACCAGCAGCACCGCGCAGAACGGCAGCGCCACGACGTTGGCCATCCCGCGTCCGGCCGGCACCGTGGCCGGCAACCTGCTCCTCGCCCAGGTCAGCTTCGAGAAGGGCTCGGACGCCGGCTCGAACGCGCAGCTCACGCCATCGGGCTGGACGATGGTGACCCGGACCAACCAGGGCACCGACCTGGGCACGGCGGTCTTCTGGCGAGTCGCCACGGCCTCGGAGCCGGCCTCGTACACCTGGACCTTCGGCCAGTCGGTCAAGGCCGCCGGAGGCATCCTGCGCTACACCGGCGTCGACACGTCGAACCCGGTGGTGGCCTTCTCGGGCAACAGCGGAACGAACGCGAACCTCAACGCACAGAGCGTCACCGCTCCGGACGGTTCGCGACTGGTTGCCCTGTACGCCCTCAAGAAGGCAGCTGCCACGCTGTCCACGCCCGGCGGCATGAACCTTCGCTACGGGTTCGCGAACCCGCAGGACGTGCGCCTCCTGGCTGCGGACGAGGTCAAGAGCGGCAGTGGCGGCTCTGGTTCGCGGCAGTCCGGCTCGAACGTGGCGGAGAAGTGGGTCGCCAACCTCATCGCGCTCAGGGCATCGGTGAACGGCGCCCCGACGGTCGGCTCGATCGCGGGTCCGACGACGGTCGCCGAAGGTGGTGCGGCCGGCTACTCCGTCAGCGCGAACGATCCTGACGGCGACGCGCTGAACTACGCCTGGTCAGTCCAGTCCGGCAACGCAGCCATCTCCGGCGCCGCGAACTCCTCGACGGTCAGCCTGACGATCGGTGATGGTCCGAGCACGGTGGACCTCCGGGTGGTCGTGACCGACACCGCGGGGAACGCCGTGACGCGTGACCTCTCGATCTCCGTCCAGAACGTCGCACCCACCGCCACGCTCAACGCCCCGGCCTTGGTGAACGAGGGCTCCATGGTCAACCTCTCCCTGACCGGCGCGACCGATGCCGCCTCCGCGGACGTCGCGGGCGGCTTCACCTACGCGTTCGACTGCGGTTCCGGCTTCGGCTCGTTCGGTCCGGCCTCGTCCACGTCCTGCCCGACGACCGACGACGCGAACCCGACCGTCGGAGGTCGCGTCCGTGACAAGGACGGTGGCGTCTCGACGTACACCGCGAACGTGACAGTGGCCAACGTGGCACCGATGGCAACGCTCTCGCACGACGCGCCCGTCGACGAGGGCAGCCCGTTCACGCTTCAGCTCAGCGGCGCCTCGGACCCGTCGTCCGCTGACACCGCCGCTGGCTTCGGCTACGCCTTCGACTGCGGCGACGGTGCCGGGTTCGGCGGTTGGGGTCCTACCTCTTCGGTCGCCTGCGCGACTGACGACAACGGCACCAGGCTGGCGAAGGCGCGCGTCCGCGACAAGGACGGCGACTTCACCGAGTACTCCGCCACCGTCTCGGTGGCCAACGTGGCACCGAGCGCGTCGTTCTCCGCTCCGTCCTCGGTCACCGAGGGCGACGACGTCGACCTCGAGCTCGCCAACCCGGACGACCCGTCCGGTGCCGACAGCGCGGCGGGATTCGGCTACGCGTTCGACTGCGGCCCGGGCTTCGGCGCGGTCGATGTGATGACGACGACCGCCTGCACCACCACTGACAACGGCACCCGCTCGGTGGGCGGCCGGATCAGCGACAAGGACGGCGGTACCAGCACCTACACGGCTTCCGTGGAAGTCACGAACGTCGCGCCGACCGGGACGTTCTCCCCCACGGGTGTTGAGGAGGGATCCCCGTTCTCGCTCACGATCGCAGACGTGTCCGACGACTCGTCCGACGACACTGCCGCGGGGTTCGAGTTCGCGTTCGACTGCGGCGCGGGCACGTTCGGCGCGTGGGGCGCCAACCTGGCGACCTGCCCCACCGACGACGACGGGACCCGCACGGTGCGGGCGAAGGTCCGCGACAAGGACGGCGGCGAGAGCCTCTACACGGCGACCGTCGGCGTGGCGAACGCCGCTCCGACCGCGACACTCGTCATCGATCCCGAAGGCGCGGTCGACGAGGGAAACTCCTTCACCCTGGCCCTGACGGACGTCGTGGAGCCGTCGGCAGCGGACCTGGCCGCGGGCCTCACCTACGAGTTCGACTGCGGCGACGGCACGTTCGTCGACGCGGGTTCTGACACCTGGAGCTGCGCGACCGACGACAACACTCCGTCAGAGACACCCCTCGCCGTGCGCGCCCGCATCTCCGACAAGGACGGCGGCAGCACCGTGTACGCCGGCGAGGTCACGGTCGCGAACATCGCGCCCGAGGGCACGTTCACCGCTCCGTCCTCGCTGAACGAGGGTGAGAGCATCGCGCTCGCGCTGTCGGACGTCACCGACCCATCGGGCGTGGACACCGCCGCGGGCTTCGGGTTCTCGTTCGATTGCGGAGACGGCAGCTTCAGCGACTGGAGCAGCGACTCGACGGCCTCCTGCGCCACCGACGACAACACCCCGCCCGGGTCACCACTCACGGTCGGCGCCCGGGTGCGCGACAAGGACGGCGGGGTCAGCGAGTACTTCTCGCTGGTCGAGGTGCTCAACGTCGCGCCGAGTGCGACGTTCGCGCCCACCGACGTCGAGGAGGGCAGCTCGATCCAGCTCGCGCTGACCGATGCCACCGACGCCTCGTCGGCCGACGTCGCGGCCGGCTTCACCTACTCGTTCGACTGCGGCGACGGCACGGGCCCCACCGGCTACGGCACCGACAGCTCACTGACCTGCCCCACGGATGACGACGGACCGCGCACGGTCAGTGGCTCGGTCCGGGACAAGGACGGCGGGGTCACGACGTACTCGGTCGACCTGGTGGTGCACAACGTCGCCCCGACGGCGACGTTCGACACCACGACCCCGGTCGCCGAGGGCTCGCCGTTCGTGCTGTCCCTCACCGAGGTGTTCGACCCGTCCCCGGTGGACGCGGCCTCCCTCCAGTACGCCTTCGACTGCGGCGACGGCCTCGGGGCGTTCAGCTCGACCGCATCCCGGTCCTGCCCGACCGACGACAACGGCTCCCACGACGTGGTCGGCAAGATCCGCGACAAGGACGGCGGCGTCACGACGTACACCGCCCAGGTCGCGGTGGACAACGTGGCGCCGACCGCGACCTTCTCGTCTCCCTCCTCGGTGGACGAGGGCAGTGACATCTGGCTCGCGCTGACCGACCCGTTCGACCCCTCGGGTGCGGACTCGACCGCCGGCTTCGGCTACGCGTTCGACTGCGGTTCGGGATTCGACCCGTTCGGCGCGGCCACGACGGCGACCTGCTCGACCGTCGACGACGAGAACCGGACCGTCGGGGGCCGGATCACCGACAAGGACGACGGCACGAGCACGTACACCGCCAGCGTGACGGTGAACAACGTGGCCCCGTCTGCGACCTTCAACGCGCCTGTGGCGGTGGACGAGGGCAGCCCCATCGCGCTGTCGCTGACCGATGTCACCGACCCGTCCGGCGCGGACACGGCGGCAGGGTTCGCCTTTGCCTTCGACTGCGGCGCCGGCTACGGCGCGTTCGGCAGCGACTCGACTGCCTCCTGCCCGACCACGGACAACGGCAACCGGACGGTGGGCGGCAAGGTCCAGGACAAGGATGGTGGTGTCCGCGAGTACACGATGACCGTTGCTATCGCCAACGTTCCTCCGAACGTCACGCCTCCCGCCGGCCAGGCCGGGCTCCCGGGTATCGCCAAGTCCTTCGCGCTGGGCTCGTTCAGTGACCCGGGTGTTGCTGACAATCCGTGGACGGTGAATGTCAGCTGGGGTGACGGACTCACCGACACGTTCACCCGCGGATCCCAGGGCAGCCTCGGCAGCCTGACGCACACCTATGCCCTCGCCGGCGTGTACACGGTGACGGTCCGAGTGACCGACAAGGACCTGAGCTGGGGCGAGTCGACGTTCACTGCGGAGATACATCTCACCGACAACGCGCTGCTCGGCAATCATGACGTCGAGATCAGCGGCGCGAACAGCCGGATCATGGGCAACATCCACGCGAACCGGAACATCAAGATCGCTGGCTCTCACGGAGACGTGTGCGGCGACCTCAAGGCACACGGTCAGGTGTCGAGGCAGGGCACGCAGTCGTGCGGTACGACGACCTCAGGCGCACCCGCGTTGAGCTTGCCGACCATGGCGAACTACGTCCCGACCACCGTCACCCACACCCTCACCGGTGACCGCAGCCTCAACGGGTACACCTGCGCGCTGCCCACGGGCTGCGTGGTGAAGGTGACCGGCAAGCTCGAGCTGCGCGGCACGATCACCGGCAAGGTGTGGTTCCTCGTGGACAAGGACGTGGTCGTCAAGGGCAACCTGGCGCCGGCGGACGCCGCGAGCAAGCTGCGGGTCTACAGCAGGTCGACCATCGACGTGCCGGGCTCCAGCAACGTTGTCAGCGGCCAGTTCCTGGCCGAGGTCGGCGTCAAGCTGAGCGGCTCGAAGCAGCTGATCACGGGGCTCTACTGGGGTGGTCAGTACGTCGACATGAGCGGCAGCAGTGGCTACGTGCGCGGCGCCGTGGTCTCCAACGGCATGATCAAGCTCGCTGGGTCCAACCGGTCCGTGACCTACGACGCCTCGGCGATCAAGCTGTAGATCGGCCTCGTCGGTTCCTACGGTGAGCTCCCGTCGGCGACGGCGATCGCTTCGAGGGCTGAACGAAGCGCGGTAGCTCGCCGTACGCCGATGAGCTCTGCCCATTCGTGCTCGATCGCGTTGACGGTGGCGACGCCCGCCCGCACCGCCTGCCAGCCGCGGTCGGTGAAGGCGACGATCCGCGCCCGCCTGTCCGTGGGGTCGTCGCGTCGCTCGACGTATCCGAGGCGTTCGAGACTGTCCACCAGCTCACTCATTGATTGCTGGGTGATCCCGGCTTGCGCGGCCATCTCCCCCACGCGCGATCCTTCCGGCGCGATCGCGCCGAACACCTGGCTGTGCGCCGGCCTGAGGTCGTCGTACCCGTTGGCACGCAACCGGTCCATCAGCGTGGCGTCCAGCTTCTTGTACGCCTGCTCCAACAGGATCGCCAGATTCAGGGTCGGGTCGCCTTCTCGGATCAATGTCTTGCCTTTCCACAGGTGCCCTGTTATACAGGACTCCTGTATATCATACTGGTCCGGGCGAGAGTCGGACCTCACCGAAAGGAGACAGGCTCATGACTGTGCTTGCGATCATCAACCTCGAGGGGGACCCGGACGCCCTGCTCTCGATGTACGACGACATGGACGAAGCGACCCGCGACCTGCCCACCACCGGACTCGTCTCGCACGTGGCCGCCCGCACGGCCACGGGACTCATGATGGCCGACATCTGGGAGACAGCGGAGCTGCTCGAGGCGTTCATGTCCGACCCGACGTTCGAGTCCGCGCTGCGAGCAGGAGGATTCCCCGAGCCCCGGGTCGAGGTGCATGCGGTCGACCGTCGGTCGTGAGAGTTCAGCCTCCGATGTGGACCCACGAGGCGGTGGACGGCGTGCCGTTGCTGGTCATCGTGAAGAGCATGTAGTAGCCCGGTGGGGCGATCCGACCGCTGGACGGGGCGGTCGCCCTGAGCCCGGTCCCGGTGGGTGTGACCGCGAGCTCGACCCTACGGGCGTTCATCTCGACGGCATGGGTGGTCGCCGCAGGCGCCATCAGAACGGCCTGGGTGGCCGTGGGACCAGAGGTCGTGATGTCGAAGGTCTCGCCGTACGTCAGCTCTCCGGGGGCGGAGGCGATCTCGGGACGTGGGCGGAACATGTAGGGCGGGGAGTAGTAGTCGATGCGCTGCCGTCCGCCTCCTGCTCCGGTGTCCCCTGCCGACATGATGCGACCGTCCGGAAGCAGGATCGCCGTGGAGTGGTACGCCCGGCGATACGTCTGCGTCGCCATGTTCGTCCAGGTGGCTGTGGCCGGGTCGTAGGCCATCGTCTGCAGCTGACCTTGGTTGTACAGACCCGAACTGTTTCCGCCTATGCCGAACGCCGAGCCGTCAGGAACCTGCACGACGTTCATGTGGGCGCGTGCGGTCGGCATGGGAGTGCCGAGGGACCAGCCCGCCGATCGATTGGCGTAGTCGTGCTTGAACGTCCTGCTCTGCGCGACGCCCTTGATGTTGCCACCGATGACCATCGTCCGGGTAGAGCCGTTGGGTCCACCGGGCAGCATCAGACCCGCCGTACCTTGCCCGATCGGTGCGGGCAACAGTGGAAGCGCGGTCCAGCTCCAGCCCGAGGGGTTCAGGAAGGCACTGTTGCGTCCCGATACTTCGAGCACGTTCCCATCGGGCATCAGCCACTGTGTCGGGTAGAAGTTCGTCACATGTGCCGGACCAACCACCTCGAGGGTGCCCATCGTCTGACCAGGGGCAGGAGGTGTGTACACCTCTACTGTCGGGTTCTTCGTCCGGCCGTCCAACTGATTACCGGCCGCGATCAGGATCCGACCGTCGGCGAGCCTGGTCGACGTCGGGTAGTAGCGCCCGAGCCGAGTATCTGGCTGCCTCGACCACCGCTCGGTCACCGGGTCGAACAGCCACAGATCGACAATTCCCTTCGGAACCGGGTTCGCGCCTCCGGCCGAGAGCACCCGACCGTCGCTCAACGGGGTCACCGAACCGCAGAAGACCGCGGCCGGCGCAGGCACTTCGTGACCCGTACCTGACACCGGGTCGTAGAGATAGGCCGCAGTGTTCTTGTCCGTAGATGCGTACTTGCCGCCGAAGAGCAGCACCTCGCCGGTGTGCAGGAGTACCGAGCTGATCCCGACCGTCTTCGTCCCAGGGTTGACCGCACTGCTCCAGCTCCCGATCTCGGCTGGGGTCGTGCCGCTCGCAGCAGCCACGTGGCTGGCGTCTGCCTTGCCTGTCGTCTGGTGAGCTTGGCCCCACTTCTTGCCCTGAAGGTGTTCGCACGCATGTTCGCGACCGATCGCATGCACTTCGGCCTGGAATGCCAGGTCCGGCTCGAGACCGCCGCAGACGGTCGGCTTGGCGGCTCCGGCATCGGCGAAGTCAGGCCCCGCAACGGGTGCCGCGAACAGCAGGGCGAGAACAGCTCCCACCGTCAGCAAATGCGCACGGCCACGGCGCCGACATGAGTGCTTGACTGGTAGCACAGAAGACCCCCCGGTTTCGGCGCGCTTGGCACCGTCACCGTCTCAGGCCAGCTCCCGAACGTCGTCACCTGAATTGGGTATGGGCGCAGCAGGGGTGGACGACGCCCACTCATCGGTACAGCCCTCGCGCGCCGATCCCGAGGTCGGCGCACGAGGGCTGCTGCGAAACTGTCAGCGGGGCTGCCTCACGGGCAGCGTGAGATCCGCATCGAGTACCTACCCAGCGAGCCGTAGTCGGAGTACCCAGCGGCCGGGCCGAGCGTCCCTACGCCGTCGACCGACAGGTAGTACGTCCCGGCAGCAAGCGTCCGGGTGATCTTGGCGCCCAAGCCGGTTGCCAGGTCGAACGATGCCTCACCGGAGAGCGGGTTGCTCACGGTCAAGGGCACCTGACCGGCCGAGTGCAGGCGGACCCGGACGTCCAGGTTCGGGCTGTTCTCGAACGGTGTGACGGTGATCGTCGTCCGCCCGCGGCAGGTGCGGCGGAAGGAGAGCACGTCGACGTCGGTGCGCTGCTCGACGACGCCGGCTGCCTTCCTGGCCGTGCCCAGGGCGGTGGCTGCGGCGAAGCTGGACCCGTGGTCGTCGGTGCGTAGTGGCAGCCCGTTGCTCTGCATGACGGCGATGTCGTCCTGGGTGTTGTTGGCGTCGCCGTACTCACCGCTGCTCCACTGGACGAGGGGCTCGTAGTAGCCGACGCCCATGATCGGGGCCCAGTTGTGGTGGCCCGTGTAGTAGCCCACGCTCGAGGTGCCGTCGTGGAAGAGCCCGAGGTTGTGGCCCGCCTCGTGGCTGGCGGCCTCGGCGATGTACTTGTCCACGTTCGACAGGAGCTGCGGGAACACCCACGCCGGGTGGTAGTCGCTGGACCCCACCAGGTCGAAGACGTCGACGAAGGCGACACCGCCACAGCTGTTGCCGCAGATTCTGGTGGCGGCGTCGGTGCTCGGCGTGATCAGGACCTGTGTGCCGAACTGCGTGTCGGTCGCACTGGTCCGATCGAGAGCAGCGGCGCCCGGGTCCTGGGTGGTCACGTCCACGTCGAAGGGCCGGAAGTCCTCGGCGACCCGCTGGTAGATGCTCTGGATGGTGTCGTGCTCGGCCTGGCTCCACGTGGCCGGGTTTCCATCGAGGTCGAACGCCGGCTGCGAGGTCGTCGGGATCGTGTAGAAGTTGTTCCATGCCGTGCCCGCCACCGGGCCGCCGTCGAAGTCGAGGAAGATCGTCTTTGCTGCGCCGACCCTGCTGTGCAGGGTGAAGGTGCTCTGGTTGGGGAAGGGGCCCGGCTGCGGTGTCGTAGCGTTCTCGACGGGTTGCGTGGGGAGTGGTTCCTTCACGTGCAGCATGCCGGTCGGGTCGACCCACAGCGAGGAGTCGGTGCGCAGCAGCTTCGCCAGCGCGGCCGGAGTCTTGTCGTACCGCTCGGCCACGAGGTCGAGGTCGTCCCCGAGGGCTCTCACAGCGGCGCCGCCGGACACGTTGCGCTCGAGGATGCGGTCCGGATCGGGCGACGGCGCGTGCGCCCCCGCCGTGGCGATGGACGCGCCCGTCAGGGTCGTGACGCCGAGCGTCGCGATCGCGAGAAATGGTCGTAGCTTCATGAGGTGCCTCCAACGGCGGTGTCGATCAGGTCTGGATGAGTGCCTGCACCGCAGGAGTGAGCTAGACCCGCCGTTGATACCGCCCAGTCACAAACGTGGGGCGGTTCAGTGGGCACCGCGTCGTCATACTGGCGTGGTGCGTGCAGCGGTCCGAGAGCGGTACGGCGGCCCTGGGGAGGTTCGCTTCGAGGACGTCCCGGAGCCCGTCGCGGGCCGCGGCGAGATCCTGGTGCAGGTGCACGCGACCACGGTCAACCGCACCGACTGCGCGTACCGGTCCGGCCGGCCATGGATCAACCGGGTCTTCTGTGGATGGCCACGGCCCCGAGTGAAGGTACTGGGCTCGGAGTACGCCGGCGTCGTGGTCGGTGTCGGGGAGGACGTCACGTCGTACGCCGTCGGCGACCTGGTCTTTGGTTTCGTCGACGGCAGGCCGGGGGCCCACGCCGCGCTCGTCGCTGTCCCGACTGCCGGCCTGGTCGCCACGGTCCCAGACGGATGGGAGCTGGCCGACGCGGCGCCAGGCATGGAGGGGGCGCACTACGCCCATGCCGTCCTCCGCGTGACCGGCCTCGGCCGCGGTCACCGGGCGCTCGTCCACGGCGCCACGGGCGCCATCGGCACCGCCCTCGTGCAGCTGCTCCACGCCGAGGGCGTCGAGGTCACCGCGGTGTGCGACCTGCTGCCCGCGGGCCGGGTGAGTCTGCTGACCGAGCTCGGGGCCGCGCACGTCGTCGAGCTGGAAGGGGGTCGCGGGCTTGCCTCGGTCGGAGGCGGCTTCGACGCGGTGATCGACGCAACGGGGCACTTCTCCTTCGGCGCCGCTCGCCGATTGCTCAGGCGTGGCGGCAGCTACGTCTCCTCCGACCTCGGCCCGCGGGGGCAGAACATCCTGCTCGCCGTCGCCGTCACGCCGCTGGCGCGGGTGCTTGGCCTACGCCGCGTCCGTTTTCCGCTGCCCAAGGCTGACACAGCCCTGGCGACGCACCTGCGAGAGCTCATGCTCCGCGGCGACTACCGCCCTGTGGTCGACCGGACGTACCGCTTCGACCAGCTCCGCGACGCCTACGCGTACGTCGACACCGGCCGCAAGGTCGGCAACGTCGTGGTCACCATGTCGGGAACCTAGGCATCGTTGGTCAGTCGTGGCGGGGAAACCCGAGGTCGACGCCGGTGCGCTGTGCCGGGTCGGGCCAACGTGAGGTGACGACCTTGGCTCGGGTGAAGAAGTGGATGCCGTCCATGCCGTGGGCGTGGGTGTCGCCGAAGAGCGAGGCCTTCCAGCCGCCGAACGAGTAGTAGGCCATCGGCACCGGGATCGGGACGTTGATACCGATCATCCCGACCTGCACGTCGCGCTGGTAGCGACGGGCGGCGCCACCGTCGGCGGTGAAGATCGCCGTGCCGTTGCCGTACGGCGAGGCGTTGACGATCGCGAGTGCCTCGTCGTACGTCGCCGCTCGGACGACCGAGAGCACGGGGCCGAAGATCTCGTCGTCGTAGACCGACATGCCGGGCAGCACCCGGTCGAACAGCGTGGGCCCGAGCCAGAATCCACCGGTGTCGCCTTTGGGCTCGACTGTGCGGCCGTCGACCACCAGCTCGGCCCCATCGGCCACGCCGGCGTCGAGGTAGCCCGCCACCTTATCGCGGTGCTCGCGGGTGACCAGCGGTCCCATGTCGCAGCCCGAGCGGCCGTCGCCGGTGGTGAGTCCGCCCATCCGGCTCGCGATCGCCGGCACCAGGTCGTCGCCGACCGGGTCGACGGCGACCACGACCGAGATCGCCATGCAGCGCTCCCCCGCAGACCCGAAGCCCGCCGACACCGCGGCGTCGGCCGCGTTGTCGAGGTCGGCGTCGGGCAGCACCACCATGTGGTTCTTGGCTCCGCCGAGCGCCTGGACCCGCTTGCCGTGCCGGGTGCCGGTCTCGTAGACGTAGCGCGCGATCGGGGTCGAGCCGACGAACGAGACCGCGGCGACGTCGGGGTGCTCCAGCAGTCCGTCGACCGCGACCTTGTCGCCGTGCACGACGTTGAAGACGCCCGCGGGCAGGCCGGCCTCAGCCCAGCACTCCGCGATCAGCAGCGAGGCGGAGGGGTCCTTCTCCGATGGCTTGAGGACCACGGCGTTGCCGCACGCGATCGCGATCGGCACGAACCACATCGGGACCATCGCCGGGAAGTTGAACGGCGAGATGACGCCCACCACGCCAAGCGACTGCCGGATCGAGAAGACGTCGACGCCACCGGAGACACCGTCGCTGAAGCCGCCCTTGAGCAGGTGCGGCGTACCGCAGGCGAACTCGGCCACCTCCAGCCCGCGCTGCACCTCGCCGAGCGCGTCTTCGAGCACCTTGCCGTGCTCGGCCGTGATCGCCGCCGCGATCTCCGTGCGGCGGCGCGAGACCGCCTCGCGGAACGCGAACATCACCGTCGTACGCCGGGTCAGCGACTCGGCCGCCCAGGCGCGACCCGCGTCGACCGCGTCGGCCACCACCGCGTCTACGTCTTCGCGGGTGGCGAAGCCGACCCTGGCCGAGACCTGTCCGGTCGCCGGGTCGTAGACGTCGCCGGCCCGGTCCCCCGAGCCGGTCCACCGCTGGCCGCCCCGCCAGTGCGGGATCGTGGCGGTCACCGGACGGCCACCGCTCGGCGCCGCCGCCACACCTCACCGAGGATGACGAACACGAACGAGACCAGGAACATGATCGTGCCGACCACGAACAGCTGCGGCGGGAACTCCTTCAACTTGCTGCCGTAGACGAACAGCGGGAAGGTCACCGACTGGCCCGCCGTGAAGTTGCTGACGATGAAGTCGTCGAACGACAGCGAGAACGCCAGCATCGCCGCGGCCACGATGCCCGGCATCGCCAGCGGCAGCGTCACCAGGCGGAAGGTCTGCCACTCGTTGGCGTAGAGGTCCATCGCCGCCTGCTCCAGCCGGGTGTCCATGCCTGCCAGCCGCGCTTTGACGGTGACCACCACGAACGAGAGGCAGAAGAGGGTGTGCGCGATGACCAGCGTGATGTAGCCCAGCAGCCCGTCGACGCCCAGCGACACGAACATCGCGAGCAGCGAGGAGCCCATGACCACCTCGGGGGTGGCCATCGGCAGGAAGATCACGAGGTTGGACGCCGATCGACCCCGGAACGAGTGCCTGACCAGCGCGAAAGCCATCAGCGTGCCCAGCACCGTCGCCAGGATCGTCGACGAGATGCTGACGAGGATGCTGAGCTGCAGCGAGTCGCACAGGCCGTCGGGCTCACAGATGGATGCCCAGTTGCTCCAGGTGAAGCCCTCGAACTCGGCGGTGGCGGAGCGGGCCGACGGCTGGTTGAACGACAGCGCGAAGATGTAGCCGATCGGCACGAACGTGTAGACGAGCACGAGGATGCCGACGATCAGCACGATGTGGTCGGCGAGCCATCGGCCGGCCGGACGGCGCGGCGCCTGCGGCGGGGCCGCCGAGGGGGCGCGGGTCTCGCCGGCACGATGGGCGGTGGCAGTCACAGCAGGTCCTCCGTCCCTGCGCGGCGGACGTACACCACGACCATCACGACGACGATCGCCATCAGGATCAGGGACAGGCTCGCCGCCAGCGGATAGTTGCGCTCGGTCAAGAACGCCGCCTGGATCCGGTTGCCGACCATGTACTGGTTGGGCGTCCCTAACAGCTCTGCGTTGATGTAGTCACCGCTGGCCGGGATGAACGTCAGCAGCGTCCCGGAGACGACTCCTGGAGTGGACAACGGCCACGTGACCTTGCGGAAGCCGGTGAAGGGGCTCGCGTAGAGGTCGCCCGCCGCCTCGACCAGGCGGTGGTCCACCTTGTCGAGCGATGCATAGATCGGCAGGGTCATGAACGGCAGGAAGTTGTAGACCAGTCCGGCGATGACGGCGATCGGCGTGGCCAGCAGCCGGCCGTCGTCCGGCAGGAGCGCGATGGTCTGCAGGAAGTCGGTGACGGGGCCCTGGTCGGCGAGGATCGTGCGCCACGACAGGGTGCGCAGGAGGAAGCTGGTGAAGAACGGCGCGATGACGAGCACCAGCATCACGTTCTTCCAGCGGCCGGACTTGAAGGCGATCGCGTACGCGAGCGGGTAGCCCAAGGCCAGGCACACCAGGGTCGCGATCCCGGCGTACAGGAACGAGCGCGCGAACAAGTTCCACGTGTCGCGGACCGCGTCGACGTAGTTGGCGAAGTGCCACGTCATCGAGTAGCCCTGCTCGAAGGACCCGCTCGGGTCGTAGAGCGAGGTGAAGAACAGCTGGACCGTCGGGAACAGGAAGAAGATGGCCAGCCACACCATGCCCGGCAGCAACAGCAGCCAGCCCCAGCCGCGCCGCTTCGAGGTCTCGCCGTCGACGACCGGCCCTGGATCCTTGACCGTGGCGGGTCCCGCCGTCACTGGGTCCCCTTCACTGAGTCACCTTCACTGGGCGTCCTCCGGGGTCATCATCCCGGCCGTGGCGTCCTGGTGGGCGTCGAGCAGGAACGCGTGCGCCCCTGACCACGAGAGGTCGACCTCGGTGCCGTTGCTGAGCGGTGGCCGCTGGCCGGTGTTCTGCTCGAACACCATCAGCTCCTGCCCCCACGGCATCGCGACGAGGTACTGGGTGCTGACGCCGACGAAGCTCACGTCCGTGACGCGGCCGCCGGTGAGGCGGTTGTGGCCATTCTGCTCGGCCACGCCCGCCTCGCTGGCGAAGATCTTCTCGGGCCGGATCCCCAGCCAGGCTGACTTGCCGTCCACGTGACTGCGCGAGCCGTCGACGGCGACCTTCTGACCGTTGCAGTCGATCATCACGTCGTCACCGGCCGAGTCGACCACGTCGGACCGGATCAGGTTGGACTGACCGAGGAAGTTCGCGACGAAGGTCGTCGTCGGGTTCTCGTACAGCTCACCCGGGGCGCCCATCTGCTCGATCGCGCCTTGGTTCATGACCGCGATGGTGTCGGCCATGGTCATGGCCTCCTCCTGGTCGTGGGTCACGTGCACGAACGTGATGCCGACCTCGGTCTGGATCCGCTTCAGCTCGATCTGCATCTGGCGGCGCAGCTTGAGGTCGAGGGCCCCCAGGGGCTCGTCGAGCAGGAGTACGCCGGGCTCGTTGATCAGCGCGCGACCGAGCGCGACCCGCTGCTGCTGCCCGCCCGAGAGCTGGACGGGCTTGCGGTCGCCGTACCCCTCGAGCTGCACCAGCTCGATCATGTCGAAGGTCTTCTCCCGGAAGTCCTTCACGCCTCGGCGTCGGAGTCCGAACGCGATGTTCTCGAAGATCGTCAGGTGCGGGAACAGCGCGTAGGACTGAAAGACCGTGTTGACCGGCCGCTTGTAGGGACGGAGCCCCGTGACGTCTTCGTCGCCGATCAGCACCCGCCCGAGAGTTGGGTCCTCGAGGCCGGCCACCATCCGCAGCGTGGTTGTCTTCCCGCAGCCGGACGGTCCCAGGAGTGCGAAGAAGGATCCCTCCGGAACGGTGAGCGTCAGGTCGTCCACTGCGACGAAGGAGCCGAACCGCTTCGTCACGCCCTCCAGGTGGAGGTCCTTGCCCTCAGCCACTAATCACCTCGTTGAACTGGCGCTGGAAGTCGCGCTCCTGCTGGTCGTCGAGCGCCATGAACATGTAGCCGGACTCGAGCGTCTGGTCGTCCACGAAGATGAACTCGCTCTCGGCGGCGGACTTGTCGAACTGGGCGATCTCCTCCTGAGCGCCGGCGACCGGGCAGAAGTAGTAGTTCCAGGCCGAGAGCTTCGCGGCGTTCACCGGGTCGTAGTAGAAGTCCATCATCGTCTCGACGTTCGTCTTGTGCTCCGCCTTGTTCGGGACCAGCATGTTGTCGGTCCAGATCGCGAAGCCCTCCTCGGGCGGCACCCACTTGTACTTGCCACCGCCGAGCAGGTTGATGACGTCGCCGCTCCATGCCTCACAGGCCACGATGTCGCCTGACTTCATGTCATCGACGTAGTCGTTGCCCGAGAAGCGGCGGATCTGGCCACTGTCCACCACGCCCTGGAGCCGCTCGATCGCGGTTGTGTACTCCTCGGCGGTGAAGTCCTCGGGGTTACCGCCCTCCATCAGCAGCAGGAACAGCATGGTGTCGCGCATCTCGGTGAGGAGCTCCACCTTGCCCTTGAGGTCCGGGCGGGTCAGCAGGTCCTCGAAGCTGGTCACCGGGTCGGTGAGCTCGGAGTTGTAGCAGATGCCGGTCATGCCGCTCTGCCACGGGACGCTGTACTCGCGCTTCGGGTCCCATTGCGGTGACTTGAGGAAGTCGATCATGTTGGCGTTGACGTTCGGCATGTTCTCGTGGTCGAGCTTCTGGATCCAGCCGAGCTCGATCATCCGGGCAGCCATGTAGTCGGTCACGACGAAGACGTCGCGGCCCGTCGACCGGCAGGCCTGCAGTTGCGGTGACACCTTGGCGAAGAACGACTCGTTGTCGTTGACGTCGCCGTTCTGGTACTCGACGGTGATGCCGCTCTCCTCCTGGAACTTCTCCAGGGTCGAGGTGTCGGGCCTCTTCACCGGGTCGACGTAGCCGATCCAGTTCGAGAAGACGATCGACTTCTCCTCGTCGCTCAGGTCGGTGCTCTGGCACTCTCCGGACTGGATCTGGGCGCCCTCGGTGCCGCACGCGGCGAGCAGGCTGCTCCCGCCGAGCGCCATGCCGGCCAGGCCCGCGCCACGGAGCATGGAACGCCGTGAGAACCCTCCGAACTGGAGCTGTCTGGCCGCCTCGGCCATCAGTCGATCGGTGCTGCTGGCACCGAACGGACCGCCTCGCACGCGGTGGGTCATCAAGTGTCCTCCTCGCCAGGGATCATGCCGTTTCGGATCGTGTCATGACCATCCCCCCGAGACAAGGGATTCCGTTGAATCGTGACGCGGAAACTGCGGAATCGCTCGCCGGATACTGGTCCTGGTGTGATCCGTGTGGAACCATGACCGACCATGACCAGGAAGCAGGAGCGCGCGGGGGCGGTCCTCGACGACGTCGCGAAGGCGATCATCGAGCAGCTCCAGCAGGACGGCCGCCGCTCGTATGCCGCGATCGGCAAGGAGGTCGGGCTGTCCGAGGCGGCGGTCCGGCAGCGGGTGCAGCGGCTGATCGAGAGCGGTGTGATGCAGGTCGTCGCGGTCACCGACCCGCTCCAGCTCGGGTTCGCCCGGCAGGCAATGGTCGGGATCGAGGTGTCCGGCGCCCTCGGACCCGTGGCGGACGCGCTTTCCGAGATGGACGAGGTCGACTACGTCGTGATCACCGCCGGCTCCTACGACCTGCTCGTCGAGGTGGTCTGCGAGAGCGACGAGCACCTCCTGGAGCTCATCTCGGAGAAGATCCGCCGGATCCACGGAGTCAGCCGCACCGAGACCTTCATGTACCTGAAGCTGCGCAAGCAGACCTACTCCTGGGGTGTGCGCTGACCACCACCCGCGCCCTCTGGGCCGACACCGCCGAACCCGCACCACCCCGATCCCCGCTGCCCGGTGACGTGACCGCCGACGTGGCCGTCGTCGGCGGCGGGTTCACCGGGCTCTGGACGGCCCACTACCTCGCCGAGGCGGACCCGTCGCTGCGGATCGTCGTGCTCGAGGCGGAGACCGTCGGGTTCGGCGCCTCCGGCCGCAACGGCGGCTGGTGCTCCGCGCTCTTCCCCTCCTCCCTCGACGCGCTCGCGACGCTCTCGGACCGGTCGGCAGCGATCCGCCAGGATGCCGCGATGAGGGACAGCGTCACCGAGGTCGCCCGCGTCGCCGAGGACCTCGGGATCGACGCGCACGTCGCGGTCGGCGGGACGATCGTGCTCGCCCGCAGCGCGGCCCAGGAGGTCCGGGCCCGGGCCGAGGTCGAGCACGCCCGGAAGTGGGGCGTCCCCGACACGCAGCTGCGATGGCTCGACGAGAGTGAGGCGCGCGCCGTGCTCGACGCCGAGGGCACGCTGGGTGCGACGTACACCCCGGACTGCGCAGCCCTCCATCCGCTGCGGCTGGCCCGCGGGCTGGCCGACTCGCTGGTACGCCGCAGCGTCGCCGTCCACGAGCACTCGCGCGTCACCGAGCTGTTGCCCGGCCGCGCCGTGACGCCGAACGGGACGGTCCGGGCGGGCACGATCGTTCGGGCCACCGAGGGCTACACCGCACGCCTCCCGGGCCACCGGCGGGCAGTGGCGCCGATCTACTCGCTGGTGATCGCGACCGAGCCGCTCTCGCCGCGCCTGTGGGAGCGGATCGGGCTGCGCCGCCGGGAGACGTTCAGCGACCACCGCCACCTGATCATCTACGGGCAGCGCACCGCGGACGACCGGCTGGTGTTCGGCGGCCGCGGCGCGCCCTACCACTTCGGCTCCCGCGTCTCCCCCGGCTTCGACCGCGACGAGCGGGTGTTCGCCCGGCTCCGTGCCACGCTCGTCGAGCTCTTCCCGGTCCTCGACGACACCCGGATCACCCACGCGTGGGGTGGCCCACTCGGCGTGCCACGCGACTGGTGCGCCTCCGTCGGGCTCGACGCCGGCACCCGGATCGGCTGGGCGGGCGGGTACGTCGGTGACGGGGTCAGCACCACCAACCTCGCCGGCCGCACGCTGCGTGACCTGGTGCTCGACCGCGACACCGACCTCACGACCCTGCCGTGGGTCGGCCACCGGTCACGGGAGTGGGAGCCCGAGCCGTTGCGCTGGCTCGGCATCAACGCCGGGCTGCACGCCATGACGTGGGCCGACACCGAGGAGCGGCTGACCCGCCGCCCGAGCGTGATCGCTCGAGCACTCGCACCCCTCGTCGGCGGGTGATCGGACTCAGCCGAGGCCGTTGTCGACGGTGTCGGCGGGCTTGCCCGACGAGAGCCAGGCGTCGAAGAACCCGGCAAGGTCCTCGCCGCTGACGTCCTCGGCCAGCGCCCGGAACGCCGCGCGGGTGCCGTGGCCGTTGCGGTGGTCGGCCACCCACGCCTGCAGGATGGCCCAGAAATCGGCCTCGCCGACCCGGTTGCGCAGCGCCTGGAACGTCATCGCGCCGCGGTCGTAGACCGGGGGCGCGAAGATCCTCGCGGGGCCGGGGTCGCCGATCGGCAGATCCCAGAAGCTGTGGCCCGGAGGCCGGATGTCGTAGCCGCTCCGCAGCCACTGCTCGCCGGACGTGCCGCCGCGCCTCTCCTCCCAGCGTTTCTCCATGAAGGTCGCCGCCCCTTCGTTGAGCCAGATGTCGCGCCAGCGCCGCAGCGAGACCGAGTCGCCGAACCACTGGTGGGCGATCTCGTGCACGACCAGCCAGGTCGCGCTCGATCCGACCGCGGGATAGGTCGCGATCGTCTGGTTCTCCAGCGCGAACCCCGGGTCGAGACTGGTGACCAGCCCGCCCACGCGCGAGAACGGGTACTCGCCCAGATCCTGCTCGAGGGCGGCCACCACCCTCGGGGTCTTGCGCATCAGCCACAGGTTGGCGCGACGCTGGTGGGGCGCGAGCCGCCTCGAGACCACCGCGAGCCAGGGCAGCCCGTCACGCACCCCTCGGTCGACCCGGAACCTGCCCGCCGCGAACATCGCGAGGTACGTCGCCATCGGCTCCTCGGCGACCCAACGGCGCGTGACCAGCCGGCCGTGGACGCGCCGCGAGACCGGGCGGCCGTTGGCGAAGACCTGGTTGCCGCGAGGCACCGTGATCGCGATGTCCATCCTCGCCTTGTCGGCCGGGTGGTCGTTGGACGGGAACCACCAGGGCGCCATGTGGGGCTGGTTCATGGCCACGACCTCGCGGCGGTTCGCCAGCCAGTTGCTCTCCCCGGCGTACGACTTGCGGCCGGGGAAGCCGGCGTACTCCACACGCACCGTGAAGCGCTCGCCGTCGGGGATCACGTTCCGCGGCGTGATCCGAACTTCGTGGGGTCGCGGCCGCGCGTGCCGCACCCGACGGCCGTCGATCCGCACCTCGTCGACGGGCAGCAGGAAGTCGAGGTTGAACGACGTGAGGTTCCGGGTGGCGCGCACCCGCAGCGTGGTGTGGCCCGACAGCCGCTTGGTCCCGAACCGGTAGCGGTCCCGGATCCGGTACTTCCGGACGTTGATGCCACCGTTCCCGTCGATCGGGAAGTAGCCGTCGCCGATGCCGGCAGCGCCGCGATCGGTCGGGACGGCCGCGGCTGTGGGAGTCATAGGCTGCGCGACCGTCAGTACGAGCATTGCGGCCAGGAAGGCGGCCAGGCCCGCGGATCGGCGGGGAATGAGCATGTTCCCCAACCTAATGACCCACCGGCCCTGCACGAAGTCGGAAGGGCCCAGGTGGCGGTTCGCTAGGGTCTGGGAAGCGGACCTTGGTCCGCCGACGGATCGGGTCGTCTGGTGGACCTGGATGCACATCCAGGAGACTGCCCATGAAAGCAATCTCCCCGCGGATCGGGGCGGCGTCCCTCGGTCTGGTCGTCGTGACCGCACTCACCTCCTGCGGCGAGGAACCGGACGAGGCTGACCGGCCGCTCAGCACCCCCTCGGACAGCGACCTCTCCGACAGCGCTGCTCCGACTGCCCCCGCGCCGCCCGTCACCCCTGCCACGTTCGACGTACGTCTGGAGCTGCCGGACAGCCCGGACTGGCTGGCCGCCGGCTTCGGGTCGGTGTGGGTCAAGCGCGACAACGGAGCCGTGGTGCGGGTCTCCACTACCGGGAGGATCGAAGCCACCATCGACGCAGACCTCTTCCAGGAGCCGGTCTGCCAGGGCATCGGGGTCACCGACACCGCCGTCTGGGCGTGCGCCACCGGTGGCACGCTGGTCCGCATCGACCCGGCGGACAACACCTTCACGACGACGGACCTTCCCAAGGTCAACGAGCAGGGTCGGCTTGCCTCCAGCAACGGGCTGCTCTGGGTGCTGACGGGCGACGGCGACCGGCTCGAAGGTGTGTCCGACCAGGGAGAGGTCACCGAGGTCATCGACCTCGGGGCCTTCTGCACAGACACTGCCGACACGGCCGACGCCGGCGTGCTCTGGGTGGTCTGCTCCTACGACGGCGCCGCACTCCGGGTGGACCTGGAGGCGGGCGAGGTCACCGGACAGGTCACCGGCCTGCCCGGCGCGGCGCACGTGTCCGTCGCCAGTGCGGTCTGGGTCGCGTACGAGGAGGGCCTGGCACGGGTCGATCCCGATGCGCTCGAGGTCGTCGGCACCATCCCGCTGGACGTGGGCAGCATCCGTGCGATGGACGACAGGGTGTGGGTGCGCGGGTCCGGGGACGCCTTCCTCTCCCTGGTCGACCCGGACCGCGGCGAGGTCACGACCAGATTGGGGTCGCCGGAGGTGACAGGCGGCGGCGACGTCGTCCAGCACGAGGGGCGGGTCTGGGTCTCGGCGTACGACGACGGAGTGTTGCTGCGTTTGGCTCGCTGACCCCTGAAGCGAAATCACTAAAGCGGTTGCCACGCGCGACCTCACCCCTCACCATGGTGGGGCCGCGCGGCGTACGGAGCCGTGCCCAGACCCGAGGAGGCGTGACATGACGACGACTGTCGCTGGCCTGCACGCAGACCACACCTCTTCCTTCATCTGGAGCACGCATGCACTCCTACGTCCCGGAGCCGGGGACTGACCGGCTCACCGATCCCTTCGAGGGCATCGACCCTCGATTCATCTTCGACTTCAACAGCTACGACGAGCCCGACGACGACCGCCAGCGCTGGAGCACCTGGCTGAGCGTCGAGCCGCTGTGCCGCGGACCCGAGCCACGCCCCGACTGGGTCGTCACCTCGCAGGCCGCGGTCGACACCGAGCTCGGCATCCTCAAGACCGGCAAGGAGGCCGACGTCTACCTGGTCGAGCGCGCCCTGCCAGAGTCGGACGCCGTGGGCGAGTCGGTCGTGATGGCGGCCAAGCGCTACCGCGGGGAGGACCACCGCGACTTCCACCGGTCCGCCGGCTACACCGACGGCCGGCGGGTCCGGAACACACGCGACACCCGCGCGATGGCCAAGAAGTCAGCGCACGGCCGGGCAGTCGCCGCCGGCCAGTGGGCCTGGGCCGAGTGGGAGTCGCTCAAGCGGCTCTGGACCCTGGGAGTCTCGGTCCCGTACCCGGTCCAGATCGACGGCACCGAGCTGCTCATGGAGTGGATCACCGTCGACGGCGACACCGCCCCGCGGCTGGCGCAGACCCGGCCGGAGCACGACCTGCTGGTGTCGTACTTCGACCAGGTGCGCGACTTCCTCTCCGAGCTCGCGAGGCACGGGATGGTGCACGGCGACCTCTCGTCATACAACATCCTCGCGGCCGGCGAGCGGCTGGTGGTGATCGACCTGCCCCAGGTGATCGACCTGGTGGGCAACCCGGCCGGGATGGACTTCCTCCTGCGTGACTGCACCAATGTCTGTCGGTGGTTCCGGGCCCGCGGCCTCGACGTCGACGAGCACGCGGTCTTCGGCGAGCTGCTGGCGCACGCGTTCTGAGCCCGGGGTTCAATGAGGCCCATGCCCCGACATGCCCCGGTCCAGGTCGGATCACTCGTCGGGTACGACCCGCCGCCGCTGCCGGCCGGGCCGGTCGACCCGGCGCGGTCCACGTTGTACACGGCGGACGACCTGTACGACGGCGTGCTGACCGGGCTGGGGTACGAGGACGCGTTCGACGCCCGTGCTTACGCCTGGTCCCAGCGGCCGCGCACCCCCGGTGAGTCGATGCTCCGAGCACTGCACGACCACGCGATGGATGAGGCGTTGGCCCGGTTCGTGGAGGGCCGGAGGCTCGTGGGCGTGATGGGCGGGCACGCCGTGGCGCGGGGCAGCACCGACTACGCCGATGCGGCTCGGCTCGGGCACGACCTCGGAGCGACGTACACCGTCGCCACCGGGGGTGGCCCGGGGGCGATGGAGGCCGCCAACCTCGGGGCGCGGTGCGCTGCGCTCGACACCTCGGCGCTGGAGGTTCACCTCGCCAGGCTGGCCTCGGTTCCCGGCTATGCCGAAGGCCGGACTGCGTGGGCCCGGACCGCGCTCGACGTCACGGCGGCGATCGGCGATGCGGCCACCGAGAACCTCGCCATCCCGACGTGGCACTACGGCCACGAACCCTCCAACGTGTTCGCGACCTCGATCGCCAAGTACTTCCGCAACGCGACCCGTGAGGCGATCCTGCTCGAGGTCTGTGACGCGGGGATCGTCTTCCTGCCCGGCGCCGCCGGGACCGTGCAGGAGGTCTTCCAGGACGCGTGCGAGAACTACTACGCCGAACCGTCGTCGGTCGCGCCGATGGTGCTGGTCGGCGGTGACCACTGGACGCGGACGCTGCCCGTCTGGCCGCTGCTCACACGGCTGGCCGCGGACCGCCACATGGAGGACCGGGTGCACCTGGTCGACACGGCGGTCGAGGCGGCCGCGCTGCTGTCCTGACTCAGGCCTCGGTGGCGGCAAGCTGGCCGCAGGCGCCGTCGATCTCGCGGCCGCGGGTGTCACGCACCGTGGTCGGCACGCCCTTGGCCTCGAGCCGGCGCACGAACTCGCGCTCGTCCTCGGGGTCCGACGCGGTCCACTTCGAGCCCGGCGTCGGGTTGAGCGGGATCAGGTTCACGTGGACCCAGCCCCAGTCTCGGTACGAGTTGAGGACGTCGCCCAGCAGGTCGGCCCGCCACCCGTGGTCGTTGATGCCGCGCATCATGGCGTACTCGATCGAGACCCGCCGCTTGGTCGTGCGCGCGTAGTTCCACGCGGCCTCGACCGACTCCGCCACCGAGAACCGGGTGTTGACCGGGACCAGCTCATTGCGGAGCTCGTCGTCGGGCGCGTGGAGGCTCAGCGCGAGCGTGACCGGGATGCCCTCGCCAGCCAGCTGGTTGATCCGCGGCACCAGCCCCACGGTCGAGACCGTCACGCCGCGGGCCGACATCCCGAGCCCGCCCGGAGCCGGGTCGGTGAGACGTCGTACGGCCCCGATGACGGCCTTGTAGTTGGCCAGCGGCTCGCCCATGCCCATGAAGACCACGTTGGAGACGCGCGCCGGGCCGCCCGGCACCTCGTTGCGCGCGAGCGACCGGGCGCCGGCCACGACCTGCTCCACGATCTCGGCGGTCGACATGTTGCGCTCCAGACCGCCCTGGCCGGTCGCGCAGAACGGGCACGCCATGCCGCAGCCGGCCTGGCTCGACACGCACATCGTGACCCGGCCCGGGTAGCGCATCAGCACCGACTCCACGAGCGCGCCGTCGAAGAGCTTCCACAGCGTCTTGCGGGTGGTGCCGCGGTCGGCCTCCAGGGTGCGCAGCGGCGTCATCAGCGGCGGGAGCAGAGCGGCGACCAGCTCGTCACGCTGCGCAGCCGGCAGGTCGGTCATCTCGGCCGGGTCGTCGACCAGCCGGCTGAAGTAGTGGGTCGACAGCTGCTTGGCTCGGAAGCCCGGCAGGCCGGCCGCGGTGACCGCCTCGGCCCGCTCCGCCTCGGTGAGGTCGGCCAGGTGTCGCGGTGGCTTCTTGCGGCCGCGCGGCTCGGCGAAGACCAGCGGAAGCGGTCGGGGGGATTCGGTCATGACCGGCCCAGTCTTCCACCCGCCCGTCCGGCGGTCACATCCTCGCCGCGCCAGCGGTGGATGGTCAGCCGTCGTACCGGACCATGAAGTAGAGCACCAGCGACGTCACGCCGGCGACGACCAGCACCGTGACGATCATGCCCAGCCACATGAACTTGGCGAACCGGCGCGTACGCGGCATGAAGAGCATCGCGGTCGGCACCAGGAAGAACAGCAGCACGAACGGGAAGAGCTTCGTGGCGGTGTCGTAGTGGAACAGCAGCCGGAGGACGCCGGCGAACCCGCCGGGCACGGCGGTCACGAAGAGCATGCCGCCGAAGAAGCCGGTGAGCGCCGAGAACGTCGGGTGGGACTCCTGCCACCAGTCCCACCAGTGCCGCTCCCCCGCCGCGTCCCCCGCGGGCTCGCGCACGTTCGTCTCCGACATGCCTCAACGGTACGACGAGGCACTGCTCCCACCGGCGCACACCCCCACCCGCGCGTCGCCGCCGACCTGGCAATCCCGCGCCCGTCAGGCGAAGACGGTGTAGTGCAGCAGTAGCCAGACCGGCGCGATGGTGGCCAGCAGCGAGTCGAGCCGGTCCATCAGACCCCCGTGCCCCGGGATCACCTGGCTCATGTCCTTGACGCCGAGGTCGCGCTTGATGACTGACTCGCAGAGGTCGCCGAGGGTCGCCATCACGCCGACGATCAGGCCGAGCACGACGCCGACCCACCAGTCGCCGTCGAGCAGGTACACCACGAGCAGCCATCCGGCAGCCGCCGAGAACACGAGGGAGCCCGCGAGGCCCTCCCACGACTTCTTGGGGGAGATGACCGGCGCCATGGGGTGCTTGCCGAACAGCACCCCGGCGACGTACCCACCGGTGTCGGAGGCGACCGTGACCAGGATGAACGTGACGATGCCACGCACGCCGTCGTCCCAACGATCGAAAGTCGTGGCGCCGCCCTCGGCGAGCAGCAGTGCGACGAACGAGCCGAGGAACGGGACGTAGACCAGCGTGAAGACCGACGCGGTGGCGGTCTGGACGTAGCCGTCGACTCCGCGTCTCAGCAGCCAGAGCATCGTGACGAGGGCCGTCACAGCGGTAGCCGTGACGAGCGCCGGCGCGCCGTAGAAGTAGGCGACCACGACCATCACCACTCCACCGACCATCAGGGGCTGCTCGGGCAGGTCGATGTCCTTGGCGAGCAGTCCCTGGTGCAGCTCCCACACGGCGACGACGACCGCCGCGGCGACGATCACGAGGAACGCGGTCTTCCAGAACGCGAGCGAGGCGCCGATCGCGGCGAGGAGGACCACCGCGGACGTGATCGCGGCCGGGAGGTTACGCCCGGCGCGGCCGTGGTCCTTCGCCGGTGCGGGGGTGGCGGTCATGGGCCCTCAGACCTCGAGGAGCTCTGCTTCCTTGTGCTTCAGCAGGTCGTCGATGGCGTCCGTGTGCTTCTTGGTCATGCCGTCGAGGCGCTTCTCGGCACCGGTGACGTCGTCTTGCCCGACCTCGCCGTCCGTGCCCAGCTTCTCGAGCGTCTGCTTGGCGTGGCGCCGCAGGTTGCGCACTGCCACCCGGCCCTCCTCGGCCTTGGTACGCGCGACCTTGATGTACTCCTTGCGGCGCTCCTCGGTGAGCTCGGGGAACACGCAGCGGATGACCTTGCCGTCGTTGGCGGGGTTGACGCCGAGGTCGGAGTCGCGGATCGCCTTCTCGATGTTCGGCATCGCGCCCATGTCGTACGGCGCGATCAGGATGATCCGCGCCTCCGGGGCGGTGAAGGACGCGAGCTGCTGGAGCGGCGTTGGCGTGCCGTAGTAGTCGACCAGAACCTTGCTGAACATGCTGGGCTGGGCGCGCCCGGCGCGGATGGCCGCGAACTCCTCACGGGTGGCCTCGACCGACTTGTCCATCTTCTGGTCGGCCTCGTTGAGGGTCTGGTTGATCACGGCGTACTCCTGTGTCGTGTCGTGGGGTCAGCCGGCGCTGACCAGCGTTCCGATCTTCTCACCTGCCACGATGCGTGCGATCGCGCCCTCCTCCTCCGCACCGAAGACGATGATCGGCATCTTGTTCTCCATGCAGAGGGCGAACGCCGTGGCGTCGGCGGCCTTGAGTCCCTTCATGAGCACGTCCTGGTAGGTGATGGTCTCGAACTTGGTCGCGGTCGGATCGAGCTTGGGGTCGGCGGAGTAGAGGCCGTCGACGCCCTGCTTGGCCATCAGGACGACCTCACACTTGGTCTCCAGCGCGCGCTGGGCCGCGACCGTGTCGGTGGAGAAGAACGGCATGCCGGCGCCGGCGCCGAAGATCACGACGCGGCCCTTGTCGAGGTGCCGCATCGCCCGGCGAGGGATGTACGGCTCGGCGACCTGGCCCATGGTGATCGCGGTCTGGACCCGGGTCTCGATGCCCTCCTTCTCCAGGAAGTCCTGGAGCGCGAGGCAGTTCATGACCGTGCCGAGCATGCCCATGTAGTCCGCACGAGCGCGGTCCATGCCGCGCTGCTGCATCTCGGCACCACGGAAGAAGTTGCCGCCGCCGACGACGATGCAGATCCCCACGCCCTGTCGTGCCACCGCGGCGATCTCATGCGCGATCGCGTGCACGACGTCGGGGTCGACCCCCACGCGGCCGCCGCCGAAGACCTCGCCGGAGAGCTTGAGGAGAACCCGCGTGTACGCCGTCACGGCCGAAACCCTATCCGAGCCCCGCGACAGCGATAGTCCCCGGTTCTTCGGCGGTGCTCGCATGCGATGCACGACCAAAGAACCGGGGACTACCTGCCTCGGCGGCTCAGCCGCCGGTCACTGCTCTCAGGCGCCGACCTCGAACCGGACGAATCGGGTGACGGCGGTTCCGGCCTCGTCGAGGACCGACTTCACGGTCTTCTTGGTCTCGGTGACCGACGGCTGCTCCAGCAGGACGACCTCCTTGAAGAAGCCGTTGAGCCGGCCCTCGGTGATCTTGGCGATCGCCTGCTCGGGCTTGCCCTCCTCACGCGAGGTCGCCTCGGCGATCTCGCGCTCCTTGGCGACCACGTCGGCAGGGACGTCGTCACGGGTGAGGAACTTCGGGCGCATCGCGGCGATCTGCATCGCGACGCCACGGGCGGCCTGCTCGTCACCGGCGTACTCGACCAGGACGCCCACCGCGGGGGGCAGGTCGGCGGCACGCTTGTGCATGTAGGTCACCACGTCGCCCTCGAAGAACGCGACCTGGCCGAGCTCGATCTTCTCGCCGATCGTGATCGCGAGGTTCTCGACAACCTCGGCGACGGTCTTGTCACCGACGGAGACTGCCTTGAGCGTCTCGGCGTCGGGCGCCTTGGCCTCGGCGGCCGCGTCAGCGATCCGCTGCGCGGCGGCGACGAACTCATCGCCCTTGGCGACGAAGTCGGTCTCGCAGTTCAGCTCGACCAGCGCGCCGCCGGAGGCGGCGACCAGCCCGGCAGACGCCTCGCGCTCGGCGCCGCGCTCGGCCATCTTCTTGCCCAGCTTGACGCGGATCAGCTCGGCGGCCTTCTCGAAGTCGCCCTCGGCCTCCTCGAGCGCCTTCTTGCAGTCCATCATGCCGGCGCCGGTGAGCTCCCTGAGCTTCTTGACGTCAGCGGCGGAGACAGCCATGTTTCCCTCTTCCTCGAGACTTCTCGGTGCGCGTGCGGTGATGGTGGGCGGCCGGGGCCCGGACGGGTCCGGGCGCCACGGCCACGTGGCACTCAGGCCTTGTCGTCGACCTTGTCCTCGGCCTTCTCGTCAGCCTTCTCCTCAGCCTTGGCCTCGGCGTTGACGAACCCGGCGGCCTCGGCGGCCTCGGCGGTGCGGAACCACACCTCGGCGTTGGTCCGGTCGTACCAGGGACTCGACGGCGCGTGGAACTTCTTCGAGGTCTTGTTGCCCTTGATCTCGAAGCCGGACGGCGCCTCGCCGCCCTCCAGCGGGACGGCCGAATCGGAGCCGAACTCGCCCTCGGCGACCTCGGCCGCGGCAACGGCGGGCGCTTCGGTCGCGACCGAGGCAGCGGGCGCCTCGTCGGCGGCAGGCGCCTCGGTGGCGGCTCCGGCGGCTGGCGCCTCCGTGGCGGCTCCGGCGGCTGGCGCCTCCGTGACGGCGTCGGCGGCGGCATCAGCGGCAGGCGCCTCGGTGGCGGCACCGGTGGCCTCGGCGGCCGGGGTTGTCTCGGCAACAGCCTCGGCGTCGCCGCCGGTCGCGGTCACGGCGGCCTTGTCGGCGTCACCGGCGAGCAGCTCACGCTCCCACTCGGCCAGCGGCTCCTCGGCGCCCGGGGTCGCGGCGTCGCCGTCGGCGGCCTTGGCGCCGGAGCGGGCGATCAGTCCCTCGGCGACGGCGTCGGCGATCACGCGGGTCAGCAGGCCGACGGCTCGGATCGCGTCGTCGTTGCCCGGGATCGGGTAGTCGACCAGGTCGGGGTCGCAGTTGGAGTCGAGGATGCCGATGATCGGGATCCGCAGCTTGCGGGCCTCCTCGACGGCGAGGTGCTCCTTGTTGGTGTCGACGATCCACACGGCCGACGGGGTCCGGCTCATCTCGCGGATGCCGCCGAGAGACTTGTTGAGCTTGTCCCGCTCGCGGCGCATCTGCAGCAGCTCCTTCTTCGTACGGCTGCTGCCTGCCACGTCGTCGAAGTCGATCTCGTCGAGCTCCTTGAGGCGGTTGATCCGCTGGTGCACGGTCTGGAAGTTGGTGAGCATGCCGCCCAGCCAGCGCTGGTTGACGTAGGGCATGCCGACGCGGGTCGCCTGCTCGGCGATCGCCTCCTGGGCCTGCTTCTTGGTGCCGACGAACATCACGGTGCCGCCCTTGGCGACGGTCTCCTTGATGAAGGCGTAGGACCGGTCGATGTAGGCGAGCGACTGCTGCAGGTCGATGATGTAGATGCCGTTGCGCTCGGTCATGATGAAGCGCTTCATCTTCGGGTTCCAGCGACGGGTCTGGTGACCGAAGTGGACGCCGCTCTCGAGCAGCTGGCGCATGGTGACGACTGCCATGTGGTTCTCCTGTGTGTGAGAGGCGCTCCCCGTAGGCGCGGCCTTGGGAACCCCGTGGGGCAGGCCGGGCTGGATCACGCGCTCGTCGTTTGTTTCAGTTGCTGCCACCGGCGGGTGCCGGCAGCCCTGACGCTCACGCGCGATCCGACCCGATTCCTCGGGACCGAGGATCGACGCCCACGGGTGGTCGGAGCCCAGGAACAGACTCCGTCGCGGTCGGTGAACGTGCGAAGTCAACCCACCGGAGTGGATTGCTTCGCTCAGGGTAGTCGACGGCCTGCCGGCGCCGCCAATCGCGACCCCGCGGCGCCGCGCGCTGTCCACAGCGGCGCTCCAGGCGCGGTTCTCCCCCGTTCGGACGGCCTGGTGGCGTGGCGGGCAGCGAGGTTGCCACAGTCGCGATATGCGTCGCCTCACACTCCTCCTGACCGCCGTCGTGATCATCACGCTCGGGGCCGGCCGGGCGGCGGCCGCTGACATCTACCCGGTGGGCGAGTGGCCGCTCCGGCCGGTGCCGGAGGTGGTCCACGGGTTCGACCCACCCTCGAGCCCGTGGGGTGCCGGCCACCGGGGCGTTGACCTGCTCGGGCGTCCCGGCCAGCGGGTCCATGCCGCGCTCGCAGGCACGGTGTCCTTCGTCGGCATGATCGCGGGACGTGGAGTCGTCACCGTCGACCACGGCTCGACGCGTACGACCTACGAGCCGGTGACGTCGACGCTTCCGGTCGGGACGGCCGTGTCGGTCGGCGACCCTGTGGGCCGACTGGCCTACGTCGGCTCCCACTGCGCCCCCAGGGCGTGCCTCCACTGGGGGTGGATCGAGGGCGACACCTACCTCGACCCGCTCCGCCTGGTCGGAGCCGGTCCCGTCAGATTGCTCCCCCTCGACGGGCTCCCTACCTCAGGCCGCACCGTGCCCCCACTCCAGACGCCGTACGTCGCCTGGAATCCCTTGCTACGATTGCTACACCCAGGCTTGCAGCCATGAGGAGGGCGGTCGTGGAACGCATCGCGCATCGGGACCTGCGCAACAACAGCTCGGAGATCCTGCGGCGGGTCGCGGCTGGGGAGAGCTTCGAGATCTCCAACCACGGTGACGTGGTGGCGGTGCTGGCACCGCCGCGCGGCGGCTCTCGTCTCAACGTCGTCAAGCCGGCCAACCGCACCGGTGCGTGGTCGGACATCCAGCCAGAAGCGGGCAACGGCCGACCCACCCAGGAGGTCCTTGACGAGCTCAGGGAGGACCGCTTGTGAGGTGCTACGTGGATGCTTCTGCTGCGATTAAGCTGGTGGTGGCGGAGCGTGAGACGCCGGCGCTCCAGGCGTGGTTGGACGACGTCGACCCCACGGTGTTCTCCTCGGTGCTCCTCGAGACCGAGGTGCGTAGAGCGGCGGCCGCGAACGGCGCGTCTCAGACCGCAGCTACCGTCGCCCTCGCGGGTGTACATCTCACGGCCGCGCCCCGGGCGCTCTTCTCGGAGGCGGCGTTCCTGCCCGTGCCCGGGTTGCGCAGTCTCGACGCCTTGCACTTGGCGACCGCGCTACGAGAGGAAGCCGACATCCTCGTGGCCTATGACCGACGGCTCCTGGAGGGAGCGGCCGTCGTCGGCCTCCTCGCGACCTCGCCCGACTGAGTCACGCCCGCGGGTGTGCCTGGAGGTACGCGGAGCGCAGCCGGTCCTTGGTCACGTGCGTGTAGAGCTGGGTCGTCGCCAGAGACGCGTGCCCGAGCAGCTCCTGCACCGACCGCAGGTCGGCGCCGCCCTCGAGCAGGTGGGTGGCGGCAGAGTGTCGCAGGCCGTGCGGACCCACGTCCGGTGCCCCAGGCACGTCGGCGATCCGGCGATGGACCAGCGTACGCACGCCTCGCTGGTCGAGTCGCCGACCCCGGGCGCCGAGGAACAGCGCTCCCCCTGAGCCAGGTGCGGCCAGCGCCGGCCGTGCGAGCCGCAGCCACCGGTCGATGGCCTCGGCCGCGGGCTGCCCGTACGGCACACTGCGCTCCTTGCGGCCCTTGCCGAAGACCCGCGCGACCTGCCGCTCGCGGTCCAGGTCGTCGACGTCGAGCCCGACCAGCTCGCCCACCCGCACCCCGGTCGCGTAGAGCAGCTCCAGGATCGCGACGTCACGGACCGCCACCGGACTACCGTCGTCGGCCAGCTCGATCGCCGACTCGAGCAGCGCGCGAGCCTCGTCGGCCCGGAGCACCGCGGGCAGGGGCTTGTGGGCCCGCGGCGAGCCTAGGGTCGCCCCGGGGTCGACCGGCACCCGCTCCGTGCGCGCGAGCCAGGCGGTGAAGACCCGGGCCGCGGTGGCTCGGCGCGCCATCGTGCTCCTCGACTTGCCCCGGCTCTGTTGGTTGGCGAGCCAGCTCCGCAGGGTCCGGAGGTCTAGGTCCTCGATCTGCTCGATCCCGAGCCGCACCGCGTGGTCGAGGAGCGACTCGAGGTCACGGAGGTAGGCCCGCACGGTGTGGGGCGACAGGTCGCGCTCGGAGACCAGGTGTCGCTCGTAGTCGGCCAGGAGGGCGACCAGCTGCTCGGGCAGTGCCTCGGCGCTCTCCGGCGTGCTCGCCTCGGTGGCCATGCGCCGATGGTAGGTCCGCGGCGCTCACGGTCCCGGGACCTCGTCGTCGGCGGAGCGCTCGAGTCTCCACCCGCCGACGGACTCGGCGACGAAGCCGCGGCCGGCGAGGTGGGTGAGCGCGGACTGGGTGGCGAGCAGGCTGATGCCGGCCGTGGCCGCGATGGCGGGCAGCCCGGCGGGCTGCCGGAGCGGCACCGCCTCGAGCACCTGCCGGTGACGACTGGTGAGGCGGTCGCGCGCGCGTGCAGGCTCGCGGGGCACCTCGGTCAGGTGCTCCCCGGACCCGCTCACCAGCTCGAGCACGTCGGCGGGACCCGTGACCAGGGTGGCGGCACCGGTGCGGATCCGGTGGTGCACGCCTTGCGACGGCGCGCTCGACACCGGACCGGGTACACCCATGACGGGTCGGCACAGACCGTCGGCCCAGGTCGCGGTGTTGAGGGCACCGCTGCGCAGCGCAGCCTCGACGACCACGGTGCCGCGGGTGAGCGCGGCGATGATTCGGTTGCGGGCCAGGAACCGCATCCGGAGCGGGGCGCACCCCAGCGGCAGCTCCGACACCACCGCGCCCGCGGTCGAAAGGTGCTGGAGCAGCTCACGATGGGCCGCGGGATAGACGCGGTCGACCCCGCAGGCCAGGACGGCGAGGGTGGGGCCGTCGGATGCGAGCGCGCCGCGGTGGGCCGCTTGGTCGATCCCGAAGGCTGCGCCGGAGACGACGGCCTTCCCGGCCCGGGCGAGCCCGGCGGCGATCTCGCGTGCCACCCCCTCGCCGTAGGTGGTCGCCGAGCGCGACCCCACCACTGCGACCGACTCGGCGACCTCGTCGAGGCGGAGCGGGCCACGGACCCACAGCCCGAGTGGCGGGCCGCCCATCTCGTTCACGGTCGGGGAGTGCGCCAGGTCATCGAGCCCGTTCGGCCACTCGTCGTCGCCCGGCACCACGAAGCGGATGCCGGACCCAGCTGCTTCGGCGAGCTCTCGTTCGGGGTCGAGGCGACCCAGCCGTGGCTCGACGTCGAGGTCGAGCGTGTCCCGGCCCTGTTCGGCGAGGAGCTCCTGGAGCAGCACCTGCGCGCCCACGCGTGCCACGGCGGCGGCGACCCGGGGATCACCCGGCTCTGTCAGCCGACTCAGCGCGGCCCGGGCGACCCGCTCGTCGCTCACGACGCGGTCCGGTGGTCGCGCAGGACCTCCGCGAGCAGCGGCTCTCCTGACCGCAGTCGCAGCGCGGTGTCGGCGTCATCGACGGTCGGCGCCGCGGCGCCGCGCAGGTCGGCGAGAGTCCAGGCGAGTCGGTGGACCCGGGTGGCGCCGCGGCGGCTGAGCTTGCCGTCGTACATCGTGGCGTCAACGAGGCGCTGGGCCGGGCGGGGCAACGGCCACTCCTGGCTGAGCACCGGGCCTGGCACCTGACCGTTGAGCCGCCACCCGCGGTGCTCGTAGCGGGCGCTCTGCCGCTCCCGCGCTGCCGCGACCCGCTCGCGGACGACGTCCGAGGACTCGGGCCGGGACCAGTGGTCGTGCGCGTCGTGCGGTCGGAGCGGCTCGAGGTGGCGGGTGATGTCGATCCGGTCGGTGATCGGCCCCCGCACCCGGTGCCGGTAGTCGCGGCGCTGCTTCTCGCCGCACAGGCAACGGTTGTGGCGCGCGTCAGCCATGTACTCGCCGCAGGGGCACGGGTTGGCTGCGAACACGACCATGCCGCGAGCGGGGAACGTGACCGACTCGTCACCGCGGGCGATGGTGACCTCACCGCTCTCGAGCGGCTGGCGCAGGCTGTCGATGACGTCGGTGCGCAGCAACGGGAACTCGTCGAGCAGCAGCACGCCGCAGTGGGCCCGACTGACCTCCCCCGGCCGGACCCGCCCGGAGCCGCCGCCCAGGATGCTGGCCTTGCTGGCGTCGTGGTGGGGCGCGGAGAAGGGAGGCCGTCGGATCAGGCCGTCACCGTCCTGGAGCGCTCCCGCGAGCGAGTGGAGCGCGGTGAGCTCCAGGGACTCCTGGAGTGTCAGGTCGGGCAGGATCGTCGGGATCCGCTCGGCGAGCGTCGTCTTGCCACACCCCTTCGGTCCAGAGAGCAGGATGTGGTGGCCACCGGCCGCTGCGACCTCGACCGCGAAGCGGGCTTCCTGCATGCCGAGCACGTCGACCAGGTCGACCTCCTCGAGCCGCTCCTGGCCACGCCAGGTGAGCAGCCGACGGCCGGACATCGGTGCGACAGGGGCGGCCTCGGGGACGGGCTGACCGCACAGCTCGGCCACGACCTGCCCGAGCGAGCGCATGCCGAGGACGGTCATGTCGGGCACCAGCGCCGCTTCGTGCGCCTGCGGCTCGGGAACGATCACGCGCCGGAGCCCGCGATGGGAAGCCGCCAGCACCATCGGGAGGACGCCGGACACCGACCGCAGGCCGCCGCTGAGGGTCAGCTCGCCGATGAGGGCGGTGCCGGCCAGGTCCGCGGCGGGCAGCTGGCCGTCCGCCTTGAGGACCGCCAGTGCGATCGCCAGGTCGAAGTGGGTCCCCCGCTTGGGCAGGTCGGACGGGGAGAGCAGGACGGTCAGCCGCTTGGTCGACGGCCAGTGGAGCCCGGTGTTGTGGATCGCCATCCGGCAGCGGTGCGGCGCCTCGTTGAGCGACACGTCCGCGCGACCGACCATCGTGAGGCCCGGCTGCCCTGGAGAGACGTCGACCTGGACGTCGACAAGATGGCCGAGGGCACCTTCGAGCGCGATGGAGGGCGTAGCGGCGATGGGCATCAGACCATCCCCCGGACGTGCTCGACCAGGACCGGGCCCGTCGGTGGCCGGAGCACCGCCACCAGGTCGATCCGGATCTCCGGCGGACGTACGTCGTGGGCCTCGGCCCAGCGCACCCCCAGCCGCACGAGTCTGCTCAGCTTGGCGCGCGTCACCGCCTCGTGCGGTGAGCCGTGCTCGACGCTCGTGCGCGTCTTGACCTCGCACACGACCAACGCGTCTCCGTCGCGCAGCACCAGGTCGAGCTCACCCTCGTCGCAACGCCAGTTGCGGTCGAGCACGGCCAGCCCCTGCTCGGCCAGGTGGCGCGCTGCCACCTGCTCGCCGTACGCCCCGAGGGCCTGGTTGCGTCCCGTCGTCGTGCTCGTCATCGCGGACCTCCTCGGGAAGGAGGCTTCCCGAGGGCGCCGACGTCACGAGGGCGTCGCGCAGCACCCTGTGGACTGCGAGACCTGGAGGACGCGTGTGGACTGTGAGCGGCTCAGTTGACCATCGTGATGATCTTCGGCCCGGCACCGAAGTAGTCCTGCAGCGGCGCGCCGTCTGGAGGGTCCGGCAGCGCATTCATGCTGAAGAAGAACACCCGGATCGCCCGTAGCTTCTGGGGGTGCTCGACCACGAGCCCGTTGTCGGTGGAACCGGTCACCAGCGGGTACTGCTTCGAGGCGCCAGTGGGCTGGTCGGTGATGAACGCCGGTACGAAGTCGATGACGGGCATCCACTTGGTACCGCTCGGGTCGACTTGGATCTTCGGCACGATCATGAATCTCGGCGACTCCCAGATCTCCTGGGTGAAGAGCGGGTCGGTGCCGGTGTAGCCCACGGCGTCGCTCAGCTTCAGGGGGACGGGCCGGTCCTCCAGGAAGCAGCTGAGTACGTCCGAGTTCTCGTTGAGGGAGCCGCGGGCAGGGCGGCCGAGGTCCTGGCAGGTGTCCGAGGTGTCCACCAGCAGCTTGCCGCCCGGGTTCTTGAGGAACCCGTCGTACGCCGGCTTGGCCTTGAGGCCGGTCACCGACTGGAGACAGTTGGTGTTCTCCCTGCCCTGCGTGTCTGTGGAGATGACACCGCTCGCGTGCGTGTTGCAGGCGTTCGGGCCGGGGATCGGCGTCGCCGTCCACTTCCTGAGGGTTGTACCCGGCCGGATACCGTCGCGAATGTTGCGCTCCAGGTCGTCGAGGTCGTTGCCGCCCCACGGGATGTCGATCGAGCCGAAGTTGCCGCTGGCGGACTCGGGGTCGCAGGACAGCGTGACCTCGCCCACGAGCAACGGGCGTGCCTGCGAACGAGCCGACCAGTTGCCGTCCGAGATACGGCGCACCCGGATCCACCACACGTCCTGGTAGCTCGCGACCTGGTTGGGCACGTCGATCGTGATCTGGGTGCCGGTCTGGGCGGGAGTCGTCTTGGGCGTCGCCAGGATCGGAGCCGACTGGTCGGAGCTGAAGAAGCCGACCCGGTCGATGTTGGCAGCACCCATGTTGGTGCCGGTCAGCGTGATCTGGGGACCGTCGGGGTTTCCGGTCGGCTGCACCGGGATCGAGTTCGGGTTCGGGTTCGGGTCCACACCGGAGAGCACGGCGTTGTTCGTCTGGGCGTCGGAGTGCAGTGCAGGCACCGAGAACGGGATGCTCGGTCCCCCCGCGTCGCTCTTGAGGACCTGCGGGCCCTGGTCGCACGCGTCCGTCGCGTAGTACGGCGCCATGCCGAGCGACCCCGACGCGATGCGCGCCGTCGACACGCTGCTGACGCAGGTGTCGTCGAAGCCCATCACATTGGCTATCCCGAACTGGACTCGAGCGGCCGGAGAGACGACCCGGATCCTGGTGTCGCCGGACGGGAACGTGACCTCGCCGTTCACCTCGTTCCCGTCGGTCAGCATGGCCGCGGTTATCGTGGCCCCCGCCTGGGGGTTGCACTCGGTGCCACCGTCGCTCGAGGCGACGTTGGTGTTGAGGTAGTCGGCGACCATCTGCACCGTCGGTGTGGCGGTGCTCGGCAGGCCGTTGGCGCCGGCGAGCGCTGCGAAGTCGGAGGAGTTCTGGGTGACCTGCTTGCGGTTCATCGCGTTGCCGAGGTCGACGCCGAGCGCCGCGATGCTCACCAGAACCACGACCAGGACGCCCGTCATCACGGCGACCGCACCGGACTCGTCCCGCGTCCGAAGGTGCGACGGCTCGCGGCCGATCAGCCTGCGGATCATGCTCCACACCCCTGGTCAGCGGTGTCCTCGACCCGCGCCACGACCTCGCGGTGGACCACGGCGTCGTCGAGGAAGGGAACGAACGGGAAGTTGAGGTCGATCGACTGGAACTCGATGGTGAGCGTCACGGTGCCCCCGACCTCGACGTTGGAAGCATGCGGAGTCGCGTCGGGCGCTGTCCCGTCCACGTCCTTGAAGACCGGGGTGATCGTGGCGTTGGCAGTCGACGCCGCCCCCAGCCGGTCGTCGACGAACGTCTGCAGGCTGCCCGAACTCTGGCAGTTGCCCACCGACAGCTGTCGGGCCGCTGCGTTCACGGTGTTGGAGCCGGTCTGGGCCGCGTAGAAGTACAGCCCGTACTGGATCAGCGCGAAGACGATGAGGAGCAGGAACGGCAGCACGAGCGCGAACTCGACCGCCGCAGCGCCGCGGTCTTCGCGGCGGGGGCGATAGGGTCGCACGGCCATGCGGTCACCTCGCTGATTGGGGTCAGTTCACGCAAGGAACGGGCCGCGCCGGGAGTCATGACGCGATTTCCGGAAGATCACCCGCCCGAGGCTTGTCATGGTCGTAGTGGTCTAGTCGCCTCACAGGGCAACAACTCATCCAAAGCAGGTCCGATCCCGCCCGGCACCTGTCACACTTGATTGTCACGTAGTCAACTATGCGGGGGGCCATGAGGGTCAGGTTCCGGCGGAGCCAACGCGGGGCTGCCGCGGTCGAGTTCGCGCTGGTGTTCCCGATTCTGATGCTGGTCGTCTTCGGCATCCTTCAGTACGGCTTGTACTTCTTTGACGCCCACGGCACGCGCACCGGAATACGTGAGGCCGCGAGGCTGGGTGTCGTGATGACAGACGTCAATGGCTGCAGTGGCGCCTACCTCGACGAGGTCCGATGCGCGACGAAGCAGCAGGTTGACTCGATCTCCGGACCGATCGCGGTGCGGGTCGTGGCGCCACAGCAGTGGGAGAAGGGAGACCCGCTCGTCGTGTGCGCCGAGGTGCAGTCCAACGTCGTGGGATTCCTTCCCATGCCTGACGACGGTCTGATCAGGTCCAAGACCCAGATGTCGATCGAGGTCGACGACCCCGCCCCGTCCACGCTCACCTCGCAGGACACCGCACTTTCAGGAGACTGGACATGGTGCTGAACATGCGTCGACCGGCGCTCGTGCGGGAACGAGGCGAGCGGGGTGCCATCGCCATCATGGTCGGAGTCATGGCATCGATGCTTTTCGTCATCGCTGCCCTGGTGGTCGACCTCGGCTTCGCCCGCGACACCGCGCGACAGTCCCAGAATGCGGCAGACGCGTCCGCACTCGCGGCCGGCAACGTGCTCTATCAGACGGATGCGACGTGCACGACGATGCCATGCATCGACAAGGCGGTGACGGCCGCTAAACAGTACGCCCAGACGAACCTCGACGTTGCTCCGGCAGCTTGGGACAGCTGCACTGATCCGGCACCTCTGGCGTATGTCCCGACCACGGAGACGGGCAACTGCATCTCGTTCAACGACGCGGACGAACCCAGCCAGGTTCGGGTAGTCGTCCCCACCCAGACCGTCGAGACCGGGTTGGGAACGCTCGCCGGCGTGGAGACCATCGACATCTCACGAAGCGCCAGAGCGACGCTCGAACCGGCTGTCAGGATCGAGTGCAGTATCTGTGTCATCGGCGGCATGGCCCACCAGATCGGCAACGGCGACATCTCCGTGCTGGCTGTCTCCGGTGGCGGTGGGATCCACATCAACGGCAGTCTGGCTGGACAACCCAACAGCGAGGTCGAGGCTCCGTCGGGCACGATCACGATTGAAGGAACGTTCGGCAACTCCGACTTCGACCCGGAACCGGAACAAGGTCCGCGGATCGAGGACCCGTTCGCCGGCGTCGCCTTCCCGAGCTACTCCGGGCTCCCAGCGAAATCGAACCCGTGCGGAGGCGCCGGTGGAACCGGCGCCTACACGAGCTACGAAGTGGGCAACAACGCCACCTGCACCCTCAGCCCCGGCCTGTACGTGTTCACGGGGACTCTGAGTCTGAAGAACACGAGCAAGCTCCGCGGAACAGGTGTGACGCTGCTGTTCACCTGCAAGACCGGCACGACTCCGCGCGCCTGCAACACGCCCGGGGAGGCGGGCGGCGTCTTCGACGCGAAGAACGGGGACGTCCAGATCGGCGCCGGCAGCACCCAGCTGCCGGGCATGGTGGTGGCCTACGACCGCAACAACACCTCGGACATGTTCCTGCAGGGCAACGGTGACTCGGTCCTGTCGGGCAACGTCTATGCGATCAACTCGAAGGTGGACGCGAACGGCAACGCCTGTCACACAGTTTCCGGTGGCGCGATCGTCGTCGAAGACATCTACATGAACGGTCAGAACAACTGCCTGAACGTTGTCAACGGCGTCCCGGCGGTCTACGAGCTACCGCCCGACGGCCTCCACCTCGACCAATAGGGTCAGACCTTCGGTGGGTCGATCTCGGAGGGCGAGAGCTCCTCGACGTTGACGTCCTTGAACGTGAGCACCTTGACGTTCTTGGCGAACCGCGCGGGCCGGTACATGTCCCACACCCAGGCGTCGCTCATCGACACCTCGAAGAAGACGTCGCCGGACTCGGTGCGGGCCTTCACGTCGACCTGGTTGCAGAGGTAGAAGCGCCGGTCGGTCTCGACGACGTACTTGAAGATGCCGACGACGTCGCGGTACTCGCGATAGAGCGTCAGCTCCATCTCGGTCTCGTACTTCTCGAGGTCCTCGGCGCTCATCGGGTCTCCTCCACCAGGTCATTGTGCACGTCGAGCTCCGGCTCCACGCCCGCGGCGCGGCGGACGTTGATGAACCGCATCCGATGTTCGGCGCAAGGCCCGTGCGCGGTCAGCGCCGCAGCGTGGTCGTCGGTGATGTAGCCCTTGTGGGTCTTGAAGTCGTACGCCGGGTAGCGGTCGTGCAGGCCGGTCATGATCCGGTCGCGGGTGACCTTCGCGAGCACGCTGGCAGCAGCGATGCAGGCGGCCACCCGATCTCCCTTCCAGATCGCGAGACCTGGGGTTCCGAGGCCGTCGACGGGGAACCCGTCGGTCAGCACGTAGGCCGCCGGCACCTCGAGCAGCGCCACGGCCCGCCGCAGCGCCTCGACGTTCGCGACGTGCATCCCGAGCCGGTCGCACTCGTCGGACGGGAGCACCACCACCGACCAGGCGGTGGCTCGCCTCACGATCTGGTCGTAGCAGCGCTCGCGTGCCTTCTCGGTGAGGAGCTTGGAGTCCGCCAGCCCGGGCACGAGCCCGGCCTGGCCCGTCGGCAGGATCGCGGCACTGGCCACCAGCGGACCTGCGCACGCGCCGCGGCCTGCCTCGTCGACCCCCGCGATCGGCTCAATGCCGACCCGGCGCAGCGCGCGCTCGTAGCCGTAGAGGCCGGCGTCGCGCCGGACAGTGAGACCTCGGGGCAGCTGGGACACCGGCGTACCTCAGGGCGTGTCGGGCACGTCCGCGAACGCGTCGGGAGTGCCGATCCAGTCGAAGCGCGACGTGGGCCACAGCAGCACGAACACCTTGCCGACCACCAGGTCGACGGGCACGAACTCGTCGCCCGGGACACAGTCGGTCTGGGTCGACTTGCACATGTGCTCGGAGGAGTCGGCCGACCGGGCCCGGTTGTCGCCCATCACGAAGATCGTGCCCTCCGGCACCGGCCCGGCCTCCCAGTCGCACGAGGGCGTGGCCCGCGGTCCGTTGCACTGCAGCCCCTGCTCGCGGACGTAGGGCTTCTCGTCGAGCGGCGTGCCGTTGACCGAGATCCGGCCCTGCTTGTCGCAGCACTCGATGGTGTCGCCGGCGACGCCGATCACTCGCTTTACGAGGTGCCCGCCCTGCGGGTAGAGACCGATCTTGGCGAGCAGCTTCGCGGCGTTGTTGCTCGGTCCGTCGGCGTTGGGCGGGAGCCAGCCGCCGGGATCCTTGAACACCACGACGTCGCCTCGCTCCGGCGAGCCGTCGAACCAGTAGGACACCTTCTGGACCAGGATCCGGTCGTTCTCGATCAGCCCCGGCTCCATCGACTCCGAGGGAATGTAGAACGCCTGGACGAAGAGCGCCTTGATGACGACCGCCAGCACCAGGGCCATCCCGAGCAGCAGCAACGTCTCCTGCCAGAGCGGCAGGTGCTTCTTCTGCTTGCGCTTGCCCCGGACCTTGCGCCGCGCCGGGTCCCGGCCCTGGCCCTGGACGGGGGACGGCCGCGGCCCGTCCTGGTCGTCCACGACGCCAGAGGCGGGACCGCGGTCGTCTGATGTCACGCGATGAGCCTAACCAGGTAGAGCCAGCCGAGGGGGCGGGGTGGCGCTCAGGCCTCGCGACGCTCCTTGATCTTCGCCGCCTTGCCGCGCAGGTTGCGCAGGTAGTACAGCTTCGCGCGGCGGACGTCGCCGCGGGTGACGACCTCGACCTTCTCGAAGATCGGCGAGTGGAGCGGGAAGGTCCGCTCGACACCCACGCCGAAGGAGACCTTCCGAACAGTGAAAGTACGGCCGACGCCGGAGCCCTGGACGCGGATGACGACGCCCTGGAACTGCTGGACGCGGGAACGGCTGCCCTCGACGACCTTCACGTGGACGTTCACGGTGTCGCCGGCGCGGAAGTCAGGGACGTCGTCGCGCTTGACGGCCTTGCCGAGCTCATGGATGACGTTGCTCATGGTCTCTCCTCACGGTTGCCACAGGTCAGCCGCGGTATCGGATGATCACGCTGGTGGTCCAGTGCGGTGGCCGGTGGCGCCGACTCCCCCTGTGGCAGGAGCCCGACGCAGACCGCCTGACCAGCGTTGCTGTCGGGAGGTCCGGGTTTGGCCGACTGGGCCGACAAGCAAGTCTGCCAGAGCCACCGGTCCCGGCGAAATTCCGAGCGCCCGGTGGTTGAGGAGGTGCGCAGCAACCGCCTCGGAACCCCCGGCAACCGGAGCCGGAAGTCGTGCTCAAGCGGGCTACGGTACGCCGTCTCCACAGGGCGGGGGGCGAGCTGCCGAGCACGTCGGCGTGAGGGGGTTGAGTCGGTGCCATGACCCCAGATGCGACTAGTGGCCGCCTGGCCGCGGAGGTGACATGGCAATGAGAACGCCGAGGTGGCTGCGGATCGTGATCGTGATCGTGATCGGTCTGGTCCTGGTGACAACGTGGCTGACGGTCTTCGACACGAGGATCTGGCCCAAGGAGGCGCACGCAGTCGTGTGTGAGGACACGTACTGCGAGCACCCCAAGGCGTCGAAGAGACTCCACCGCAAGTACCAGCGGGACAAGATGTGGAAGAGCAACAGGCGATCCATCGAGTGGGTGGTCAACAAGCCGGCGCGTCGGAAGGTCATCAGGGCGTACAAGAGGTACACCGCGTCCCACTCGTACTCCGCTGCTTCTCCCGCGTTGGTGGCTGTCACCAACGCGCAGGCGACCGCTCAGGGCGAACCAGCGCCCACGGACTGGCCCTCTCCAGGTGAGTGGTGGCGCATATTCAAGGGCTCCGGCAAGTGTCTGTTCGTGGGAGCCGTCCAGACCTACACCAACGCCGTGTGCGCAGTGTCCTACGCCAACAACGGGACGTACTTCAAGAAGATGGCGCAGAAGTCACGCATGGCGTTGCGCGAGGCGACCCGGGTAGCCGTCAAGTGCGGTGGTGCCGCCGTTCTCGGCGGCGTCACGACTGACGGCAAGCGCGGGATCGCCAAGGCTTTCGGTGTCGCGACCAAGGGTGGCTGGGGTATCGCTGGGTTCGGCGGCTTGTGCCTCTGGGAGACGTACTTCAACAGGTGGTACCCGTGGTGAGCACAGAAACCCGGACGCCGGCCCCACGAGCGAGCTGCTCAGGTCCTATCGCTTCTTGGTCAGCCTGACCGCGCCCGGGACGTCGGGGTCCTCGCCGCGAAGCCGGTAGCCGGCCCGCTTGTAGAACTGGAGGTTGTCGGTGCTGCCCGCGCCGGTGAAGAGCGCGTACGACGTCGCCTCGACTGGGGCTGCCGTCTCGATCGCCTCGAGCAGCACTCGGCCCAGTCCCTGACCCTGGAGGTCGGGCGCGACCATCAGGCGACCGACGTCCCACACGTCAGCCTCGAGTCGGGCGCGGGCGCCCCCCACGAGCCGCTCGGCACGACGCATGGTGAGCACAGACCAGTCCGGCAACCAACGGCGTACGTCGTCGAGGGACTCGTGCAGCGCCGGCACCCACGCCTCGGGATTGGCCTGCTGCTCCTGCATCCAGCACGCCCGCTGCAGGGTGAGGATCTCGCCGGCGTCGGCCGGGACCGCCGGACGGATCACCTCTCCCCCGGGCAGCGCCGCCACGGGCAGCAGGTCGGGCCGCCGCTCGGCGGTCCGCCGGAGCCGCTGCTCGTGCCGCCAGCGGGCGATCGCGGCGTGGTCGCCCCTGCGCAGCACGTCCGGCACCTCGAGGCCCCGCCAAGACGGCGGCTTCGTGTAGCTGGGGTACTCCAGCAGCCCGGCCTCGTGCGACTCCTCGGCCAGTGAGTCGGCGTTGCCCATGAAGCCGGGAACCAGCCTGATCACCGCCTCGATGATCACCAGCGCCGCTGCCTCCCCGCCGTTGAGGACGTAGTCGCCGATCGACACCTCCCGCACGTCGTACGTCGAGGCGTAGTGGTCGACCACCCGCTGGTCGATCCCCTCGTACCGGCCACAGGCCAGCACCAGATGGTCAAGGCCGGCGAGCTCGCGGGCGCATCTTTGGTCGAAGGGCCGTCCGGCGGGGGTCGGCACGACCAACGTGGCGCCCCCGCGGAGCAGCGTGTCGAGCGCCTCACCCCACGGCTCGGGCTTCATGACCATCCCGGCCCCACCCCCGTACGGGGTGTCGTCGGTGGTCCGGTGCCGGTCGTGGGCCCAGTCGCGGAGGTCGTGGACGTGCAGGTCGAGCAGCCCGGACTCGCGGGCCTTGCCGGGCAGTGAGAGCTCCAGCGGGGCGAGGTAGTCCGGGAAGATGGAGACGACGTCGATCCGCACAGGGTCAGCCTGTCAGGGGAGCTTCATCCGGTCGACGGTGCGCACGTCCCGCAGCGGGTTCAGCGCACAGCCACCGATCGAGTAGATGTACCCGTCGTGGACGACGAAGCCCATGCCGTGGCGCGACAGCGTCAGGGCGTTGCCGGGCTCCCAGGTCTCCAACTTCCGGGCGTCCATGACGTACGCGGACTCGTGCAGCGAGATCCACAGCTTGTCGTCGGCGTAGGCCAGTCCGGAGCGCGACATCGGCTCCGGGAGGTCGGGGAGGGTCGACCACGTGCCCGTGCGGGGGTCGAACAGGTCGACCTGGGCGCTGTCCTCGAAGTCACGCTGCCCGCCGGCGACCACCAGCCCCTGGCGGAGCGCAACCGTCTTGTGGGAGTCGCGGACGCGAGCCGTGGGCATCGGAGTGGACGGTGCACGCCACCGCTCGGTCCGCAGGTCGAACACGTCGACCTGCGCGACCTCGCCGGCCACGTCGCGACCGCCGATCACATAGATCCGCTCCCCGAAGCGCGTCACCGTGTGCGCGTAGCGGGCGTGCGGGAGCGGCGGCAGGTCGCGCCACTCACCGGCCCGGGTGTCGAGCACGGCCGCGAAGTCCATCGCCTGGCTGGTGGCGTCGAAGCCACCGAACGCATAGATCCGGGGACCGATCGCGACGACCTCGAACGACGCCACCCCGACCGGCATCTCGACGTCGGAGGTCGACCAGGTGCCGGTCGTGGTATCGAGCACCTCGATCGAGTGCAGCCGGTTGCCCCGCTCCCCCGTCATTCCGCCCATCGCCCAGATGTCGTCGTCGATGATCGCGGAGCCGAAGTCGTCGCGCGGCGTCTCCAGACCGTCGATCGTCGACCAGGTCGGGTAGACGTCGGAGGTCGTCGTGACGCCGTCGGAGTCGGTAGCCGCCGACGTGCCGCTGGGCTCCGACGGCTCGGTTCCGGTCGGCTTCGGTGACGGCGTGGGAGGGTCGTCGGTGGCGCACCCGGCCACCACCAGGGTGACCACGCACGCCGCGACCAACGCACGCCTCCGTCGGAAGCGCTCGGTGTTTCGAGACGGCTCGCGCGTCCCGTCGCTACGTAACGGTCCGCGCCGAGCCTCCTCAACCTCCTCGCTCCCCCTGCGCGCTCGCAGGCTCACGCCCAGGCGCTCGGACACCTTCAGGCGTCCTGCCCCTCGGGCTCCTCCTCGGCGCCGATGACGTCGCGGACCTTGGCGAAGTGGCAGGCCGACAGGTGGTCGGAGCCCTCGCGGATCTGGAGCAGCGGCTCCTCCTCCGCACAGATGTCCTCCGCCTTCCAGCAGCGCGTGCGGAACCGGCACCCGGACGGCGGGTTGGCCGGGCTGGGCACGTCGCCCTGTAGCACAATGTGGTCGCGCCGACCCTTCATCCGCGGGTCGGGAACCGGCACCGCCGAGAGCAGCGCCTGAGTGTAGGGATGGGTCGGCGTCCCGTAGATCTGGTCCTCGTCGCCGAGCTCCACGGCCTTGCCGAGGTACATCACCATCACCCGGTCGGCGATGTGGCGCACCACGGACAGGTCGTGGGCGATGAAGACGTACGACAGCCCGAACTCGTCCTGCAGCCGCTCGAACAGGTTGACGACCTGCGCCTGGACCGACACGTCGAGCGCGGAGACCGGCTCGTCGCAGACGAGCACCTTCGGCTTCAACGCCAGCGCGCGGGCGATGCCGATCCGCTGCCGCTGACCGCCCGAGAACTGGTGCGGGTAGCGGTTGATGTGGTCGGGGTTCAGGCCGACGACGTCGAGCAGTTCCTGGAGCACCTTGCGACGCTCGCGGCCCTCGAGTGCTTTGGGGTGGATGTCGTAGGGCTCACCGACGATGTCGCCGACCGTCATGCGGGGGTCGAGCGAGGAGTACGGGTCCTGCAGCACAATCTGGATGTCGCGCCGCAGCCGCCGCATCTGGGCTGGCTTGAGGCCCGCCATCTCGTGGCCGAGCAGCTTGATCGAGCCCTCGGTCGGCTTCTCCAGGCCCATCAGCAGTCGGCCCAGGGTCGACTTGCCACACCCGGACTCCCCCACGACGCCGAGGGTCTCGCCCTTGCGCAGCTCGAACGAGACGCCGTCGACCGCCTTGACGTGGCCGATGGTGCGCTGGAAGACGATCCCCTGGGTCAGCGGGAAGTACTTCTTGACGTCGCGGACCGTGAGCACGACGTCCGGGTCTTCTCCACCAGCGGCGGGCTCCCGGACGGATGCGGTGTCGGTGGTCACTTGTCTATGACCTCCTCCCAGTAGTGGCACGCACTCGCCCGGCCACCCGGCACCGGGTACAGCGGCGGCGCGTCGACCTTGCACTTGTCCCGCGCGTAGGTGCACCGCGGGTTGAACAGGCAGCCGGGCGGCGGGTTCACCAGTGCTGGGGGCAGCCCCTTGATCACGGTCAGCTCCTGGCCCTTCTGGTCGACGCGAGGGATCGACTCGAGCAACGCCTTCGTGTACGGATGGGCCGGCGTCTCGTAGATCTGGTAGACGTCGGCCTGCTCGACCGCGTTCCCGGCGTACATGACGCAGATCTTGTCGGCGACGTCAGCCACGACCCCCATGTCGTGGGTGATCAGGATCAGGCCGAGCTTCATCTCCTGCTGGAGGTCGGCGAGCAGCTGCATCACCTGCGCCTGCACGGTCACGTCGAGTGCCGTGGTGGGCTCGTCGGCGATGATCACGTCGGGCTTGAGCGACAGCGCCATCGCGATCATCACGCGCTGCCGCATGCCGCCGGAGAACTGGTGCGGGTAGTCGTCCACGCGCTTCTGCGCCGCCGGGATCCCGACCAGATCGAGCATCTCGACTGCTTTCGCCTTGGCCCGCTTGCGATCGGCGCCCTGGTGGACGCGGAAGCTCTCCGCGAGCTGCCAGCCCACGGTGAACACGGGGTTCAGCGAGGAGAGTGCGTCCTGGAAGATCATGGCGATCTTGTTGGCCCGCACGTGGCGGCGCAGCTTCTCGTCCATGGCGAGCAGGTCGACGCCGCGGAAGCGCACCTGACCGCCCGTGACCTGGGCGGGAGGCGTGTCGAGGATGCCCATGATGGCCTGCGCCGTCACGGACTTGCCGCAGCCGGACTCGCCCAGGATTCCGAGGGTCTCCCCCTCGGCCAGCGAGAAGCTCACTCCGTTGACGGCCTTGGCGACGCCGTCGCGGGTGTGGAACTCGACCTTGAGGTCCTCCACCTCGAGCAGCGGCGCGGACGCGTCGAACGCAACGCCGCGCAACGGGGACTTGGCCGGCCCGGCGGACACGTCAGGCCTCATGTCTGGCTTGGTCTCGGTCATCAGGTCTGGGTACCTCAGCGGCTTCGTGGGTCGAGGGCGTCGCGGAGCACGTCGCCCAGCAGGATGAAGGCGAGCACCGTGACGACGATAAACGCACACGGATAGACCAGCAGGTGCCAGAAGCCGGCCAGCGCCAGGGTCTGGCCGTCGGCCACCAGCAGACCCCAGGACACGGTCGGGCGCTGGTAGCCGACACCGAGGAACGTCAAGGTGGCCTCGGCACTGATGTAGGCCCCTAGTCCGATCGTCGCGAGCACGATCACCGGCGCGATGCTGTTGGCGACGATGTGCTTGCGGATGATGAAGAAGTCGGTCCCTCCGAGGGCTCTGGCCGCCTCGACGTAGTCGCGTTGCTTGGTCGCGATCACGCTGCCTCGCATGACTCGGGTGAGTATGGCCCAGCCGAAGATGATCAGCACCAGCGAGATCGTCCAGATGTTGCGGGTGGGGAGGATCGCGAGAAACACGATCGCGCCCAGGATGAAAGGTATACCGAAGAACACGTCGGTGAGCCGGCTGATGACGGTGTCGGTGAACCCAGCGAACCAGCCGGCAGCGGTCCCCGCGGTGACGCCGAGGATGAGCGTCCCGGCCGTCACCAGGATGGCCACGATGACGGACTTGCCCGTCCCCCACACCAGAGAGGCCCACATGTCACAGCCGCCATTGGTGTAGCCGAAGGGCTTGTCCCAGGTGGGGGTGCCGCGGGCGTTGAGCAGGTCGCAGGCGCCCGACGAGGTGGGTGAGGTGCTGGCGAACAGCTGGGGGAAGAACGCCATCAGCAAGATGATGAACACCACGACCGAGGAGAACCAGAAGACGGGGTTGCGGACCATCTCGTAGCGGACGTCACCCCACAGGGTGCGGTTGCTGCCGGAGGTCCCCTCGGCGAGAGCGCCGGGCTCGACGTTGGTGGCGGCCTCTGCCGCGCTCAGGTCACTCATAACGGATCCTCGGGTCTAGTGCGGCATACGCGATGTCCACAAGCAGGTTGGCGACCAGGAACACCAACGTGAGGATGGTGACGACGCCGATGATGACGGGGGTGTCGTTGGCCTGGATCGCCAACCACACCAGCTGACCGACCCCAGGGATGTTGAAGATGCCCTCGGTGACCAGGGAACCGCCCAGCAGGAACCCGATATCGAGGCCCAGGAACGTGACCACGGGAATCATCGAGTTGCGCAGCGTGTGGATGCCGATCGTGCGCCGCGTCGTCAGGCCCTTGGCGCGCGCGGTCCGTACGTAGTCGGACCGCAGGTTCTCGATCAGGCTGGTGCGGGTGAGCCGGGCGATGGACGCCAACGAGAAGGAGGCGAGAACCAGGGCGGGCAGGACGAGGCTGAGCCACGGGTAGTCGTCCTGGTAGCCGACCTGCAGCATCTGGCCCAGCCACACCGGAGCCCATTCGCTCTCACGGATCGGGAGGCCGACCTTGAGTCCGACGAAGAGCAACGTCAGCGACCCGAAGACGAAGACCGGGAAGGCGATCAGCAGCACCGTGCCGAAGCGGACCAGGTTGTCGACGAACTTGTCCTTGCGCAGGCCGGCCAGGACACCCAAGAAGATGCCGATCACGGATTCGATGATCAGCGCGAGCACGGTGAGCCGGATGGTGACCGGCAACCGCTCAAGGAAGATCTCCATGACCGACCGACCGCGGAAGTTCACGCCGAAGTCTCCCTGGACGTACTGGCCAAGGCGTTCGACGAACATGCCGACACAGGGGTTGCCCGTCTGCTCGAGACAGGGATTGTCGAGTCCGTACTGGACTCGGAGCTGCTCGAGGACCGCCTCGGGCGGCTGGTTGGGTCCGAAGAGCGCAGCCACCGGATCGCCCACGATCTGGATCGAGAGCACGCTCAGGAGGTGTAGCAGGAACATGGTCCCCAGGAGGACCGGGAGAAACTGGATCAGTCGTCGGGCTACGTAGCGCCCCATACGAATCCCTTTCGGTCACGCAGTGTGCAACCCGAGTGCGGGGGCCGAGCCATAGGCCCGACCCCCGCACTTGTCGCCAGTGAACTTACCTTACGCCGACGGTCACTGGGGGACCGAGATCTCCTTGAAGGCAACTTCGCCCTGGCCGACGTCGTAACGGACGTCGCCGACCTCGTCGGAGTAGGCGATGGAGGTCTTGCCGCTCCACATCGGCATCAGCGGCATGTCCTCCAGGGCCACATCGCCGGCCTGCTGGTAGAACCCGATCGCCTCCTCGAGGGTCGTGGCCGCGTCGCCCTGCGTCAGCAGGTCGTCGACCTCCGGGTTGGAGTAGTTGCTGTAGTTGGAGTCACCATTGGTGCCCGCCAGCGGCCGGACGTAGTTCTCCGGCGACGGGTAGTCCAGCGACCAACCGAGGCGGAAGGGGCCCTGGAAGTTCTTGGCACCCGCGAGCTCGAGGTATTGAGCCCACTCGGTCGACTGCAGCTCGTAGTCGATGCCCAGGTTCTCCTGGATCTGGCGGGCAGCCGCCTCGACCCAGAGGTCGTGGCCCGCGTCGGCGTTGAAGTAATACGTCACCTTCGTCCCCGCCACGTCGACGCCGGACTCTTCGAGCAGTGCCTTCGCCTGCTCGGGGTCGTAGACGCAGTAGCCGCAGGCGTCGTCACGCGAGCCGGGGATCGGCGGGGTGACGATGTCGGTGGACGGATAGCCCAGTCCGTTGAGGACCTGGTCCACGATCAGCTGGCGGTCGATCGCCATCGACATCGCCTGCCGGACCTGGACGTTGTCGAACGGCGCCACGTTGACGTTGAAGCCGAGGTAGGTCAGCGACGCGCTCTCTTCCTCGATGATGGAGTCGGCGTACTGGCCCTTGGCCTCGAGGTAGACCTCGGGGGCCAGGGTGAGGACGTCGACGCCGCCGTTCTGGAAGTCACGGAACGCCGCGGTGGGCGTGGTGAACATCTGGAACGTCACCGTGTCGGCGTTGCCGGTCTGCTCACCGGCGTAGTCGGGCCACTTGGTGACCGTGATCGCCTCGTCGTGCTGCCACGGGCCGTCCATCATGTACGGACCGGTGCCGATGGGCTGCTCGTTGCAGGCCTTGATGTCGTCGAGGCACTCCTTCGCGATCGGCGAGAACGCCGGGGCGTAGGACATCTGCTGGCCGAACTGCGAGAACGGCGCGCTCAGGGTGACCTCGAAGGTGGTGTCGTCGATGATCTCGAAGCCCTCGAGATCCTTGCCTTCCCCAGCGCCCTCGATCTTGGACATGAAGCCCGCAGTGTCGGTGGCGTTCTTCGGGTTCGCGGAGTAGGCCCACGCGTCATAGAAGGTCTGCGCCGTTACGGCCTCGCCGTTGTGGAAGGTGCGACCCTCGTTGAGAGTGACCGTCCAGACGGTGTTGTCCTCGTTGGGCTCGATGCTCTCGGCCAGGCCGTCGAAGACGAGCTCGCCGCTCTCGAAGTCGGTGGACACGAGGGGGTCGTTGATCATGTCGAGGACGGCGGAGCACTCAGACTCGTAGCACTTCGACGTGGGTGCGAGGTACGACGGTTCCGTGAGATCGGCGATGTACTCGCCGCCCGGCTCGCCGGTTGGCTCTTCAGCCCCGGGGTCCGTCGGCTCCGGGTCGTCGCCGCCGCCACAGGCGGCAAGCCCCAGCACGAGCGCCGCGGCAACGGCGGTCGCGCGCAAAGGCATCCTGACCTTCATAGGTCCTCCTTGAGGAAAAGTGCGCATGAAACGCTTAGCGCCGCCAACCTTGTCTCCTGTCACAAAGGAGGGCAAGCACCCCCGTCGGCATCGTTATCGGAACGTATCCACCCGTCCACCGTCCCGTTAGCGACCGTTCCTCAATCCCTGGCAGAGGCCCGCTTCGGGGCTCAGCGGTCGTCCGGGAGGGGCGTCACGAGGCCCGGCCGGTCCGCCACAACGACGCGTCCCGCGGCCAGGTCGACCTCCGGCACGAGCTCCTTGACGAAGGGGACCAGCGCCTCGCGGCCCTCGTCGGTCCTCACCGTCAGCAGGTCCTGGGCGCCCCCGTGGACGAGCGCCGTCACTTCGCCGAGCCGCGTGTCCTGCTCGTCGTAGGCCGTGAGTCCGACCAGCTGATGGTCGTAGAACTCGTCGGGGTCGGCCGGCCGCTCGGCGGGATCGACGCTGGTGTGCAGGGTCAGCCCGCGGGCCGCCTCGGCGGCGTTGCGATCCGCGAGCTCCTCGAACGTGACGAGCAGCCTCCCCTGGTGCCAGCGGGTGCGCCGTACGGTCACGGAGGTCAGCCGGCTCGCCGAGCCGGGCGGCGGCTCGGCGCGCAACGTCGTGCCCTCGGCGTACCGACGCTCCGGCTCGTCGGTCCGGACGTCGACCGTCACCTCGCCGCGGAGACCGTGCGGTCGTGCGATCCGGCCGACGACGACCTCGATGCTCTCCACGGGTCCCAGGCTAGAGGTCCCCGCGAACGACGACGGGCGCCGCTCCCTGATGGGGCGACGCCCGTACGTCGGTGTGAGGCTCGGAGTCAGTGACGCGACACGCGGTCGACGTCGACGAAGTCGATCCGAGCGCCGCCCCGGCCCGCGAGGGCCGAGATCACGGTGCGGAACGCGGTCGCCGTGCGGCCGCCTCGTCCGATCACCTTGCCGAGGTCGTCGGGATGCACCCGGACCTCGAGGATCGAACCGCGTCGCAGCTGCTTGTCACGCACCGTCACGTCGTCCGGGTTGTCGACTACCCCGCGGACGAGGTGCTCGAGGGCTTCGGTCAGCACGGCGCTCAGGCCTCGCTCTTGCCAGCGTCCTCAGCCGTGAGCTCCTCGGCGGCCTCCGCCTGCTCAGCGGCACCCTCCGGGGTCTCGGACGCGGGCACCTCGGCCGTGGTCTCCTCGACCTTCGGCTCCTCGACCTTCGGCTCCTCGACCTTCGGCTCCTCGACCTTCGGCTCCTCGACCGGATCGGCCTTGGGCTCCTCGGCCTTCTTCTCAGCCTTGTCCTCGGCCTTGTCCTCAGTCTTGTCCTCGGCCGCGGCAGCCTTCTTGCTCGCCTTCTTGGTCACCGCAGCGCCCTTGGGCTGCTTCGCGGCGTCCTTGAGAGCCTCGTTGAAGATCTCGATCTTGTCGCGCTTGGGCTCGGCCACCTTGAGCCTGCCCTCGGTGCCCGGCAGGCCCTTGTGCTTCTGCCAGTCACCGGTGATCTTCAGGATCGTCTCGACCGCCTCGGTCGGCTGCGCGCCGACACCGAGCCAGTACTGTGCCCGCTCGGAGACGACGTCGATGTACGACGGGTCCTCCTTGGGGTGGTACTTGCCGATCTCCTCGATCACGCGACCGTCGCGCTTCTTGCGCGAGTCGACGACGACGATGCGGTACTGCGGCACCCGGATCTTGCCCAGGCGCTTCAAACGGATCTTGACGGCCACGTCTGTGGTGTCTCCTTGAAACTTGTGTGGTGGTGAGGGCCGTACGCCGGGTGGGGACCAGGCCGGGTTCCTCGATGGGCGAGCGGGCTCCGGCTGAGAGGGTCCGGGGCACACGCGACTCAGCGCGCCATTGTGCCAGAGCGTGGGAGTGGGACCGAATCAGCGCACCCGGGCCGCGGCCCTGCGGGCCCGGTAGGCGCGGGTCTTCACCTTGTTGCCACAGCCGTACTCGCACCAGTTCCGGGACCGGTTCTTGGAGTGGTCGTAGTACGCCCACTCGCACTCGTCCCAGGCACAGATCTTGAGACGCCACCACTCGCCGTCGGCCGCTGCCAGCTGAGCGGCGATCGCGATCCTGGCCAGGCCGCCGCGTACCCCGGGCTCGGTGGTCGTCAGCACCGCACCGTTCGCCGACCACGTGAGCGACACCGGCTGGTCCCCCAGCGCGTCCGCCAGCTCCGGCAGCGCGGTCGTGTCGCCGTCGTGGTTGAGCTCCAGCGCCCGGCGCAGGCCGGCTCGGAGCCGGACCGCCGCTTCGAGGTCCTCGGCGGTGGCGCGGGTCGCGCGCGACATCAGGTCCCGGTCGGCGAGGTACCGGGTCAGGTCCGCCGGCGAGGCGAGGTCGTCGGTGCTCGTCTCGCGGTCGGTGGTGTTCACGAAGTCGCGCACGACGGCGATCGCGCGCGGAACATCGGATGTATCAACGGGCTCCATGCTCGCTCCTAAATGACGACAACACCAGCGTAGCGCGTTTGCCGGTTGCACGTCAGGCGACACCGGTATAGCGTGTTGAGTAGTGTCGCCGACGCGACCAGCAGGAGGAGATGGAGATGCGCCACATGGGTCCGATCATCCAGCAGATCTGGACGGAGGAACCGAGCGTCACGGAGCGCGGCCGGCGTCGTCGGCGCCGCTCGGGTGAGCTGCCTGGGGCAGTCAGGCGACGACGCGCCCGCGGAGCACGACCCGTGACGGACGCCTGAGCGCCGAGAGGTCTGCTGTCGGGTCGGACGGATACACCACGAGGTCGGCGGGGTCGCCCTCGTCGAGTCCGGGGTGGCCGAGCCACTGGCGTGCCCGCCAGCTGGCCGCCGCCAGCGCGTCATGGGCGGGGATCCCGATCCGGTGGAGCGCCGCCACCTCGCCGGCGATGTTGCCGTGGCGGCTGATGCCGCCGCCGTCCGTCCCGGCGTAGACCGGCACACCCGCCTCGTACGCCGCCATGATCGTCGCCGGCATCCGGTCGTACAGGTCGTTCATGGTCGCGGCGTAGTCGGGGAAGCGGTCCGCCCCCGCTGCAGCGTTCTCGGGGAACACGTCGAGCTGCATGATCGTAGGCACCAGGGCCGTGCCCCGGGCGACCATCTCGTCGACCAGGGCCTCCGACAGCCCCGTGCCGTGCTCGATGCAGTCGATGCCGGCCCGGATCAGGCCGGGCAACACGTCCGGCCCGAAGCAGTGTGCCGTCACCTTCGCGCCCTCGGCGTGCGCCGCCTCGATCGCCTCGGTGAACGACTCCGCCGGGAAGCTCGGGGCCAGATCGCCCTCGTCGCGGTCGATCCAGTCCCCCACCAGCTTGATCCAGCCGTCACCGCGGCGGGCCTCCTGCGCGGCGTACGCGGGCAGGTCGAGGGGCTCGACCTCGTGCGCGTAGTTGCGGATGTAGCGCTTGGTGCGGCCGATGTGGCGGCCACAGCGGATCAGCCGCGGCAGGTCGTCGCGCGACTGCACCCACCGGGTGTCGGCGGCGCTCCCCGCGTCACGGATCAGCAGCGCCCCGCCGTCGCGGTCGTCGATCGCCTGCTGCTCGGTCTCCTCGTCGGTGGCGGCACCGAAGTCGTCAAGCCCGAGGTGACAGTGCGCGTCGACCAGGCCGGGGACGATCCACCCCGCAGCGACCGTCTCCGCGCCGGGCTGCTGCTCGTAGGTGACCCTCCCGTCGACGACGTACAGATCGCGTGGTTCGCCGTCTGGCAGCACCGGGCCGGAGACCTTGATCGCGCTCACCCGATCGACCGTACCGTCGCCCGGTGGAGCCGCCTGGCTTGGTGGTCTAGTCCGGATGGACGCTCCCGAGGGCCAGCGGCATAGTCGGCGTCAGTCCCCCCGGTCCCCCCGCTCACACGTCCATCACTCAGCGGCCCGGGAGGACCCATGAGACACACCACTGCACATCGCCGTCTCGCCACGCTTGCCGCCACCGCGGCTGCGACTGCCCTCGCCACCACGTTCCTCGCACCGCCGGCCTCGGCCGTGGAGTGGGACGTCGTCGCGTCCAGCCTCGACAACCCGCGCCAGCTGTCGTTCTCGGGCGACACGCTGTACGTAGCCGAAGCGGGTGCCGGCGGAAGTGGACCATGCGTCGCGGGACCTGAGGGCGACGTGTGCCTCGGCCTGACCGGCGCCGTGACCCGGGTCCGGAACGGCGTGCAGCGGCGCGTCCTCACGAGGCTGCCGTCGCTCGCGGCCGAGGACGGCTCCAGCGCGCTCGGCCCCGCCGACGTCCGGGTGCTCCGCGGCAACCGGTACACGGTGACCGTCGGGCTGGGCAACGACCCCGCCGTCAAGAGGAAGCTCGGGTGGCGCGGCCGCCGGCTGGGCACGGTGGTCAGGGGCGCGTTCTCCGAAGACGGCCCGCGCATCGTGGCCAACATCGCAAGGTTCGAGGCGAACCACGATCCGGACGGCGCCGGACCCGACAGCAACCCCACGGGCCTCCTGCGTCGCGGACAGCGGATCGTTCTCACCGACTCGGGCGGGAACAGCCTGCTTCGGGTGATCGACGGGCACATCTCGGCCGTGACGACGTTCGACTCGCCAGGGAACGCACCGGCGGAGATGGGCGGCTTCCCGATCCAGCCCGTGCCGACCTCGGTGGCCGTCGGCCCCGACGGAGCCTTCTACGTCAGCGAGCTGACCGGCTTCCCGTTCCTGCCGGACATCGCCCGGATCCACCGGGTGGTGCCAGGCATGCCCAGCAGGGTGTACGCCACCGGGCTGACCAACGTCACCGACCTCGGCTGGCACGACGGGCAGCTCTACGCGGTGCAGCTCGCGGACGACGGGCTGATGGCCGGCCCGATCGGATCGCTGGTGGAGGTCAGCACGAGCGGCAGCCACGGCACCGTCGCGGGCGGCCTGTTCGCGCCGTACGGCCTCGCGTTCCACCACGGGTCTGCGTACGTGACGACCTGCTCGGTCTGCCCCGACGCCGGCGAGGTGATCCGGATTCCTCTCAGCACCTGATGCCCGCTCAGCCCAACCGGTCGAGCAACCAGGTGGGCGACAGCACCCGTGCCGGGGCGACGTTCGCGGCCAGCGCGCGGTCCGCCGTGACCACCGCGACGTCGTGCCCGGCCTCGACGGCGAGCGCCGCCTGGCGTCGGATCTCCGCGTCGCCGTCCTTCGCTGCGTGCACCACGCGCAGCGAGGACGGCCCGCCAGGCCGGACGCCTTGCTTGGCCTGGCCCTCGAGCACCAGCACGATCTCCTCGTGCGGGACGTCGGCGTGCAACAGCGCATCGTGCAGCCGCGCTGCGGCACCGGCGCGGTCCTTCCACCAGCCGTCCGGGCGGGCGCCCACGACGTTGGCCCCATCCACGACCAGGATCGTGCGGCGGCTGCTCGGCGTCACGTCGTCGAACGCTATCTGCCCCGAGCACCGTTCCGTGACCCGTCCTCAACGATCCGAGCGCCCAGGTTCGGCTCGGAGCCCCTGGGCTTGTAACGTGAGGCACGTTCCCCCGGACCACCGGTTCCCCGCCGGCGCAGAGGGGACTCCGTCGGCGGGGAGCCGCGGGGGTCGGCGAGCCTCAGTGTTCGTGTGACCCCGGGCAGCGCTTATCCCCGGCGGCTCGCTCGGTGTGCTCCACCAGATCCTTCGCCACCAGCCGCAGCTTCTGGTTCTGCGTGCTGGACTGGCGCATGAGGTTGGCGAAGGCCTCCGATTGGCTGAGCCCGTAGCGCTCCATGACGACGCCCCGCAGTCCCGATGATGGTGCTGGTTCCGATGGCGGTGAGCAGTTGCTCCTCACGCCGCACCTGGCCCAACGCCAGGCCGGCGTGCACGGCGAAGTGCTCGGCAACGCCGACCGACCCGGGGTCGAACTCTTCATGCGAGGTCGAGTTCAGGTTGAGGCCGATCAGCTGCTTCTGCTGTCCCTGCAGGCGCACGGCGATCTGGGAGCGAAGCCCGAGGGCCACGGCCTGGCGGATGTAGCCAGGCCAGCGCTGCTCGTGCGGCGCGTGCCTCGTCCCTGCGGGCCCCCTCACCCCTGAGGGTGCGAACATGCCAGATCACCGGCGTGGGAGTCATCATCCGTTCAGGGGGTACGGGTGGCTAGGCGGAAGGGTATTCCGGAATATCCGTCGGCTCAGGTCCTGGGGCTCCAGTCGAGCGGGCTCCAGGGCCGCAGCACGGCTCCTGACCTGCGGTGAAAGGGTGGCCCGGAATCACTTGAGGTACCGGGAGAAGTCCTGCGGCAGGTCGAGCGCGGCGGCGGCCTGCTCGTAGTCGACCTCGTCCTCACCGGGCGTCCCGAAGGGGTTGCCGGAGGACGATGCCTTCTCCTGCTGTACCTTCTTCTGCGCGGCCGCCTTGGCCGGGTTCCCGGACACCCGCTTGCCCTTGCCCTTCTTCGGCGGTTGCTTGGCCTTGCCCCGCTTGCCGGCCCCCGGCATCGCGGGCATCCCGGGCATCCCCGGCATCCCGCCACCCCGGGCGAGCTGCTGCATCATCTTGCGCGCCTCGAAGAACCGGTCGACGAGCTGGTTGACGTCGGAGACCTGGCGACCGGAGCCCTTCGCGATCCGGGCGCGGCGCGACCCGTCGATCAGCTTCGGGTCCGCCCGCTCGGCCGGTGTCATCGACCGGATGACGGCCTGGATCCGGTCGATCTCGCGGTCGTCGAAGTTGTCGAGCTGGTCGCGGTACTGCCCCATCCCGGGCAGCATCCCCATGATCTTGGACAGCGAGCCGAGCTTGCGGACCTGCTGCATCTGCTCGAGGAAGTCGTCGAGCGTGAAGTCACCGCCCCCGCCGGTCAGCTTCTGGGCGGCCTTGAGAGCCTGCTCCTGGTCGAACGTCTTCTCGGCCTGCTCGATGAGGGTGAGTACGTCGCCCATGTCGAGGATGCGCGAGGCCATCCGGTCGGGGTGGAACAGGTCGAAGTCGGTGAGCTTCTCCCCCGCCGACGCGAACATCACTGGCTTGCCGGTGACCTTGGCGATCGAGAGCGCGGCACCGCCGCGGGCGTCACCGTCGAGCTTGGTGAGGACGACGCCGTCGTACCCGACGCCGTCGAGGAACGCCTGCGCCGTGGTCACGGCGTCCTGGCCGATCATGGCGTCGACGACGAAGAGGATCTCGTCGGGCGACACCGCGTCGCGGATGTCGGCGGCCTGCTTCATCATCTCGGCGTCGACGCCGAGCCGGCCGGCCGTGTCGACGATGACCGTGTCATGGAGCTTGCGCTTGGCCTCCTCGACCGACGCCTTCGCCACCGCGACCGGGTCGCCGGCGCCGTTGCCCGGCTCGGGCGCGAAGACCGGTACGCCGGCACGCTCCCCGTTGACCTGCAGCTGGTTGACGGCGTTCGGGCGCTGCAGGTCGGCCGCGACGAGCAGCGGGGTGCGGCCCTGCTCCTTGAGCCACAGCGCGAGCTTGGCGGCGAGGGTCGTCTTGCCCGACCCCTGGAGGCCGGCGAGCATGATGACGGTCGGTCCGGACTTGGCGTGCCGCAGCCGGCGGGTCTCGCCGCCGAGGATCTCGACGAGCTCGTCGTTGACGATCTTGACTACCTGCTGCGCCGGGTTGAGCGCCTGGCTGACCTCCTCGCCGCGGGCCCGCTCCTTGACGGCGCCGACGAACTCCTTGACGACCGGCAGCGCGACGTCCGCCTCGAGGAGCGCGATCCGGATCTCGCGACAGGCGTCGTCGATGTCGGCGTCGGACAGCTTCCCCTTGCCGCGAAGATGCTTGAAGGTGTCGGCGAGCCGGTCGGAGAGTGTGGCGAACAAGTGTCTTTCCCTGGCGTGGGTGGTGGCGATGGTGCGGTGGTCAAACCCTAACCGAGCCGGTCAGCCCCGCCCCATTCCTGTTGCGCGTGGGGCGGGGTGAGGGCAGAGCGGACGGCGTGGGCGGCGGCCGCGGCCCGGGTCTCCGACAGCGCCCCGGCGCTGGACTCCTGGAGGTAGAAGACGTCCACGACCTGCGGTCCCAGCGTGTCTACGTGGGCGGATCGCACCGTGATGTCGAGGGCGGCCAGGGCGGCCAGCGTCAGGTACAGGACGCCAGGGCGGTCGGTTGCCCTGACCTCCAGCACCGTCGCCTGCCGCGACGCCTCCGGCCGGACGGCGACACTCGGCGCCAGCGACGTCGTGGCCGTACGGGAGAGGCGCGCGGCGGGATCGAGCCGACCGCCGGCGACCGCGGCGAACCGCTCGCGCAGCACCGCCGGGTCGACCGCCACGTCGGCCACGTCCCACACCGACACTGCGTACTCACCCTCGGCCCAGGCGCGGGCGGCGCGGACCGGGGTCCGCTGCAGTGTGAAGACGGCCGCGAGGTCGGACAGCAGCCCGACCCGGTCGTGGGCGATCGCGGTGACCCGGGTGCTGTCGTCGTCGGGCTCGACCGTGAGGGCGATCTCGCCTGCGGCCAGCGGCGGCACCGCCACCGCACGTGGTTCAAGGGGTACGCCGGGAGCGGCCGGTCGGTCGCCGAACGTGGCGAGCACCCGCCGGGTGAGGTCGTCGACCAGTCCGGCGCGCCAGGTCGACCAGGCCTTGGCCGACGCGGCGCGGGCATCGGCCTCCGTCAGGGCCCGCAGCAGCGTCACCGACTCGGCGTCGCCGAGGGCGTCCGCCACGACCGCGACCGTCGCGGGGTCCTCCGGGTCGCGGGTGGTGGCGGTCGTCCCGAGCAGCAGGTGCCAGCGGACCAGCCGCCCGATGGCGGCGACGGCGTCGCGGTCGAACCCCATCCGGGTCGCGATCGCCCGGGCGATCGGTTCGCCGGCAACGCTGTGCTCGGTGAGCCCGCCCTTGCCGATGTCGTGCAGCAGCGCCGCCACGAGCAGCACGTCTGGCCGGGCCACGTGCCGGATCAGCGACGACGCCTCGATGCAGGTCTCCACGACGTGCCGGTCGACGGTGAAGCGGTGGATCGGGGACGCGTGCGGGAGCAGCCGGATCCGCTGCCACTCGGGCAGGATCCGACTCAGCGCCCCGGTCTCCTCCAGCGTCTCCCAGACGCCGAGCAGACCGCGGCCGGCGGCGAGCAGCCGCACCAGCAGCTGACGAGCGCCGGCCGGCCAGGGGTCGGGCAGCGGCGCCGACTCGCGGGCCAGCCGGGCCGCGGTCGCGGGGGCCAGCACCGCATCACGTTCCGCTGCCTCGGCGGCCGCCCGCAACAGGAGCAGCGGGTCGCGGTCCGGCCGGGCGCGCGCGTGCAGCACGATCTCGCCCCTGGAGAGGGCCAGCCCCTCCGCGATCCGCGTCAGTCCCGGCGTTCGAGCTCGTGCGGCCGGTGCGGGACGGGCGAGCACCGCGTCGACCCGGCGCCACGTGAGCCGGGAGAGGTGGGTGATCCGACGGCCCAGCTCGCGCAGGTGTCGCTGGGCGCCGACCTCGCCGGCCAGCCCCAGGCAGCCGGCCAGGTCGCCCCACACCTCGGGCGCCACCCGGTCGCTCCCCCTGCCCGTGATCTCGTGCAGCGCGTCGCGGACATCGAGCAGCTCCCGCCGACACCGTTCCAGCTCGACATGCGGCACGTCGACCAGCCACGACGCGACCAGCGCCTTGAGCACGGTCGCGTCGCGCAGCCCGCCGGCCGCCTCCTTGAGATCCGGCACGGAGAGGTGAGCGAGCTCGCCGACCAGCTCGTGGCGAGCGCGGACCAGCTCCTGGAGCGCCGGCAGCCGCGAGCGTGCGTCCCGCCGCCACCGCGTCAGCATCGTGGAGCGGAGCTGGAGGGTCAGGCTCGGATCTCCCGCGAGGTGGCGGACGTCGAGCAGCCCGAGCGCGACCTTGAGGTCGGTGTCGGCCTGCTCGGCCATCTCCGGCAGGCTGCGCACCGAGTGGTCGAGCTTGGTACCGCTGTCCCAGAGCGGGTACCAGATGTCCTCGGCGACCCGCCCGAGGTCCACGTCCGCCGCGTGGACGAGAACCACGTCGAGGTCCGAGGCGGGGGCCAGCTCACCGCGTCCGTAGCCGCCGACCGCGACGAGCGAGACCCCGACGACGGGAGCTCCGGTCTTCTCGAACGCCGCCACACACAGGGTGTCTGCGGCCTGAGTTCGATCGGACCGTGCGCTCGCGGTCATCGGGGTCTCGTCGGTGGCTCAGAGAGCCGCTTCGTCCTGCTCCCCGGTCCGGACCCGGATCACCGTCTCGACCGGGCTGACCCACACCTTGCCGTCGCCGATCCGGCCGGTCTGCGCGGTCTTCACGACGATGCCGACGACGTCCTCGACGTCGGCGTCGTCCACCACGATCTCGATCCGGATCTTGGGCACCAGGGCGACGTCGTACTCGGCGCCGCGGTAGACCTCGGTGTGGCCCTTCTGCCGCCCGTAGCCGCTCACCTCGCTGACCGTCATGCCGGTCACGCCGAAGGTCTCGAGCGCTTCGCGGACGTCCTCCCACTTGTGCGGCTTGATGACCGCGGTGATCAGCTTCATGCGTTCGCCTCTTCCTTGCTGGCAGGGCTGGCACTGCTGGCGGGCTCCAGCACGCCCGTGGGCGGAGCCAGCGGCGACCCGGCGCGGCGGCTGCCGCCGGCGGGCGACAGGTCGTACGCCGACTCGCCGTGCTCGACGAAGTCGATGCCCTCGATCTCGTCCTCCTCCTCGATCCGCAGCCCGATCACGAGCCTGACGATCGTCGCCACCACGAACGTGGCCACCGCCGACCACAGGATGGCGGCGAGCGCAACCAGCACCTGCAGCACCAGCTGGCTGGCGCCACCACCGTAGAACAGGCCGGTGGAGGTGCTGAGGAAGCCGGCACCGATCGTGCCGACCAGGCCGCCGACCAGGTGGACGCCGACGACATCGAGCGAGTCGTCGTAGCCGAACCGGTACTTCAGGCCGACCGCGAGCGCACAGCAACCGCCGGCGACCAGGCCGAGCCCGATCGCGCCCACCGGCGACAGCGCGCCGCAGGCCGGCGTGATCGCGACCAGGCCCGCCACGACTCCGGAGGCGGCACCGAGCGAGGTGGCCTTGCCGTCCCGCAGCTTCTCGATCAGCAACCAGCCGAGGATCGCGGCGCAGGTCGCGACCGTCGTGTTCAGCCAGACCAGGCTGGTCTCGCCGAGGAACTGGGCAGCGTCCGACTCGGCGCTCTCGCCGCCGAAGACGATGGAGCCGACGTTGAAGCCGTACCACCCCATCCACAGCAGACCCGCGCCGAGCATGGTCAGGGTCAGGTTGTGCGGCCGCATCGGCTCCTTGCCGAAGCCGAGCCGCTTGCCGAGCATGACCGCCAGCACCATTCCGGCGACACCGGCGTTGATGTGGACGACGGTGCCACCCGCGTAGTCGATCGGCAGCGTCTCACCGTCGAAGAGCAGGCCGGCGATGCCGTTCTCGGCGGTGCCGAGGAAACCGCCGCCCCACACCATGTGGGCGAGCGGGAAGTAGGACAGCGTCAGCCACAGCGGGACGAAGAGCAGCCAGGCGGAGAACTTCAGCCGATCGGCGACGGCCCCGCTGATCAGCGCGGCGGTGATCACCGCGAACGTCAGCTGGAAGCCGACGAAGATGTAGCCCTGCCCCTCGATACCGGAGAGGCCGAAGGTCTCGAACGGGTTGTTGAAGATCGTGGCGATGTCCTCGGTGCCGAACGACATCGACCAGCCCCACAGGACGTAGACGATGCCGGCGATGCCGATCGTGCCGAAGGACATCATCATCATGTTGAGCACGCTCTTGGAGCGGCTCATGCCGCCGTAGAAGAGCGCCAGGCCGGGCGCGGTCATGAGGATGACGAACGACGCCGCCACCAGCATGAACGCGTGGTAGCCGTAGTCCATGGGACCTCCAGGGAGAGTTCACGTCCGGGCGAGGTCCCTGCCGACGGCGTTGTCGGCGCAGGTCACCGCCCCCATTGCCCGACACCTTCCGACGCGGAGGTTTCGTCGTACGGCGGAGCATGTTGCGGCCGTGCAACGAGTTCCGGCCGAGTGTTACGGGCGTGTGAACTACGAAGGGGTCCCCAGCAGGGCGTCGACGAAGGCGGTGGCGTCGAAGGGCGCAAGGTCGTCGGGGCCCTCGCCCAGGCCGACCAGCTTCACCGGTACGCCGAGCTCGCGCTGAACCGCGACCACGATGCCGCCCTTGGCGGAGCCGTCGAGCTTGGTGAGCACGATCCCGCTGACGTCGACGACCTCGCTGAAGACACGGGCCTGGATCAGGCCGTTCTGGCCGGTGGTGGCGTCGAGCACGAGCAGCACCTCGGTCACCGGGGCCAGCTTCTCGATCACCCGCTTCACCTTGCCGAGCTCGTCCATCAGGCCGGCCTTGTTCTGCAGCCGGCCTGCCGTGTCGACGATGACCGTGTCGACCCCGCCCACGACGCCGGACCGCACAGCCTCGAAGGCGACCGACGCGGGGTCGCCGTTCTCCGGACCGCGGACGACCTCGACGCCCACCCGCTCGCCCCACGTGGCGAGCTGGTCGACTGCCGCGGCGCGGAACGTGTCGGCGGCGCCGAGCACCACCGACTTGTCCTCGGCCACCAGGATCCGCGCGATCTTGCCGACCGTCGTGGTCTTGCCCGATCCGTTGACGCCGACGACGAGGACGACGCCGGGTCGGCCGTCCTCGCCGCTGATCTGGAGCCGCCGGTCCATGTCCGGGTCGACGAGAGCGACGAGCTCCTCGCGCAGGACCGTGCGCGGGTCGGGCGTCTGGCCGCCCTCGACCCGGAGCCGGGTGCGGAGGTTGTCGACCACCTGCTGGGTCGGTGCCACGCCGAGGTCGGCGGTGAGGAGGGTGTCCTCGATCGCCTCCCAGGTGTCCTCGTCGAGCCGGTCGCGGGAGATGAGGGCGAGCAGCCCGCGGCCGAAGCCACCCTGCGCGCCCGCGAGCCTGGCCCGGAGCCGCTGCATCCGCGAGGCGGTGCTCTCCGGCTTCTCGAGCGCCGGTGCCGGGGCGTCGGACGGTGTCGCGACCGGCGTTTCGACCGGCGCCTCGACGGGAGTGGTGTCGAGGTCCTTTGGCGCGACCGGCGGTGGTGCCAGCACGTCGGTGCCCGCGGACGGCGGGGCCGCCCTGCCGCCGCGCGCTCGCATCAGTAGCCCGGCGACCAGTGCCACGGCCAACACGGCGATGCCGATGATCAGGTACAGCAGGTCACCCATGACGACATCCAATCAAAGGGAGGCGGTGCGTCGTGAGCCGGTGGAGCGAGTCAGCCTTCGCGCTGCTCCCGATCGGGCCGGTCCTCGTCACCCACGAGGGTGCGGGCCGGCTCCTCGCTCTCGTCTTCCTCCGGGTCGATCGTGGGCAGCGCGTCGGCTGCCTTCGCCATACCGTCGCCCAGCCACGCAGCGCCGGGGATGTCCTCGCCGCGGTGCGGGAACGCCACGAAAGTGACGACCAGTCCGGCGACGGCGACGATGACGACCATCGAGATCACGATGAAGAGCACATCTTCACCGTGCCACAACCAGGGCTGCCGACGCACATCCGGGCTCACCGACGCTGCAGTGGAGTGACGGCGGCCCGGACCTCCTCCGGCATCGGTACGACGCGCCGGGACGGGTCGGTGTTGTCGACGTACACGTGCACGAATCGGCCCTCCGCGGCCGCCTCGTCGCCCTCACCCTGGAACAGGCCGACCCGGTAGACGACCGACGACGTGCCGACCTTGTCGACGGCCACGCCCACCTCGACCGGCTCCGGGTAGCCGACCTCCGCGAAGTAGCGGCAGCCCACCTCGGCCACAACTCCGATGGCGGGCAGATCACGGACGTCCTTCCCGATGGCCGCGAGCAGGTGGTTGTTGACCACGGTGTCCATGAGCTCGAAGTAGCGAGCGTTGTTCATGTGCCCGTACACGTCGATGTCCGCCCACCGGGTCGTCATCCGTTCCCAGTGGACGTAGTCAGTGCGGGTCGGGCGCGGGAACGTCACCGGGCCCCACCGAACATGGCAACACCCTAGACGGTCGGGAGCGGCGGCTCGACGCCTGACCTGCAAGGCATCTTGTTCGAGTAGCGCACATGCCTACGTGCCGGCATCGCCAGGTGCCACGTCGTTCCACTGTAGAGTCCGGGTGCTAGTCATCGCGCTGAGGAGAAAGCTTGGGCAACGAGATCGGGGGCGCCGCGGACGGTGGCCCGCGGTGGGTCTTCGTCGGCGGAACCGGCCGCTCCGGGACCTCGATCACAGCGGAGGCGCTCGCCAGGACCGGTGCCGTCACGTACGTGCCCACCGAGCTCCGGTTCCACGTCGATCCGGGTGGTCTGCTCGACCTCGCGAACGGCGACGTACCGCTGAAAAAGTTTCGACAGCGCATGCTCGGGCCGTGGTTCGAGCGAACCCTCCGCGACGGCTCCACTCGCGGCATCAGCAGGTACATCACCCGCGAGGCGGTGCAGGAGGTGCTTGACGCGCCCCAGCCACTCGCGGAAGGGCCACGCAGGGCAGCCGCGAGGATCTGGGACGAGCTGGCGACCGCGATGTTCGGCGACGGGCGAATCGTCGAGATGACACCGCCCACGATGATGCGCGCCGACGAGCTGAGTCGAATGCTCGACCACCGCGCCCTCATGGTCAACGTGGTTCGCGACGGCCGCGACGTCGCGTTCTCGCTCATCCGCCGTCGGTGGGGCCCTGACGATGCGGTCACCGGCCTGCACTGGTGGGCGAACAGGATCCGGCGGGCGGATCAGGCACTCCGGCTCTGCCATGCGCCAGCATTGACCGTGCAGCTGGCGGAGCTTGCGGATGAGACCGCGCGGCACGCGTGGGCATCTCGGCTGTCCGAGCACCTCGGCGGTGTCTCGGAGGGCGACATGGCGGCCGCCCTGTCGATCCTCAGTCCGGCGGAGCTCAAGTCGGGCCGCTGGCGAAGCGAGGCACCCGTCGAGCTCCAGGTAACTGTCGACCGGGTCTATAGCGAGCTCTGGCGCGAGCTGCGGGCCGACGGCGTGACTGGCCTGCCGCCCCCGCCCGACGACTGAGCCATCGTCCGTGCAGAGCCTTTGGCAACGACTCACGACCACAGCCACGCGTCCGACCGATGGACGACGCCTCAGTTGCCGACATCGTGCGCGTCACCGTGACCGCTCGCGGGCCGCTCAACCGATCCGAATCGGCGACGCATAGCTCCCCCAGCGACGGATGAACTCACGCTGGTCCTCCGCCGTCGGCACCCAGCACGCTTCTTCGGCGGGCTGTCTGGCCGTGGCCTCGACGTCCCCCTCGAGGGTGAGGATGCCACGCTGCGCGGCCCGGAGCCCGAGGTCGGCATCGGCGCCCCCGCGGACGAACAACGGGTCCATGCCGCCGAGAGCCCGGTACGAATCGGCGTCGATCGCGAACACGCGCCCGTCCGTCGTCCCGGGCTGCGACGTGCGGCCGTCGGCGGCCTTCGCGATGAGGGGCTGCACGATGGCCGGTGCCTGGCCGCGCGTTCTCTCGATAAGTGCGGCCAGGTCCGCCGACTCGATCTCCACATCTGGATCGGTGACGACGAGCACGTCGCCGCGGGCCCGGGCGGCGGCTAAGTTTCTCCCAAGCGGGCGGGTGCCGCCGTCGGGCAGCCGCAGCACCAGCACTTCAGGTGCCAGCTGCTCCAGCACCCGGAGCCGGATCGCCGGAATGTCGGCGAGGCCCTGATCGACGATCACGAGCTCGTGCACGAGCCCTGACTCGCGCAGCCGCCGGGCCCACGACAAGGCGCCCACCACGGAGCGGGCCGCGGGCGTCTTCGGGACCGACATGACGATGGAGGCGAGCCCCGGCTCGATCGCGGGCGCAGCCTGCCAGTCGACGAGGTGCTTGCCGCGGACGACAAACCGGTAGCCGATGCTCTCATGATGGCTGATGCGGTCTCCCCGGTCGTCCTCCCACAAGTCGTAGCTGGTGCCAACGAAGGGCGCGTAGCCGAGGTGCGTCACCTCAGCAAGCCGGATCAGGAGGTCCCAATCGACGACCCGCCGCAGCCGCTCGTCGAACGCCGCCCCGCCGAGGGCCGGCAGCAGCGCACGCTCGAAGGTCAGTGTGATGCAGTCGATGTAGTTGCGCTCGCGGAGGGCGGCCACGTCGAGCGTCCGGCCGCGGTACTGCACGCGGTTTTCGGAGCGCAGCTCGGAGGCGCAATAGGCGGCGCGAAGGCCCTCAGTCCGCAGGAAACCGACCATGGTGGCGAGGAACTCCGGCACCCAGGTGTTGTCGGAATCGAGGAATGCCAGCAGTTCGCCTGAGCTGTGCCGTACGCCGTGGTTGCGCGCACCGGCGACCCCGGTGTTCGCCTGGTGCACGTAGGAGATGCGCGGGTCGCGTAACGCGGCGACCACGTCCGCAGTGTCGTCGGAGCCCCCGTCATCGACGACGACCAACTCCCAGTGCGGGTAAGTCTGCGCGCGAATAGACTCGATCGCAGCGACTACGGAATGCGCGCGGTCCTTGGTCGGGAGGATCACTGACACCGTCGGTGGCGCTCGGAGGTCGCGGACTACGTCCGCCATGCGCGACCGGAGGGTGGCCCCCATATCGTGGTCGAAGTCGTCCATGATCCGCTGGAAGCCGCGGTGGTCGGGCACCGCCAAGTGCCCAAGCGTGGCCGCGCCGACGACGTCGGCCCAGGCCCGGCCGCCGCGGCGGCGCACGCCCATGGAATCGACATCGGGGTGCGGCCAGCGCGCCTGGTCGTTGGCAAGGAAGTGTCCCCAGGCGCCGAGCGGGTGGTCAGCCGCGTCCGGCCGCTGCCGCAGGTACCGGCGTGTGACGAACAGCGGGTGCGGCGCATCGCCCCGCCGGGCACCCCGGAAAACGAAATCGACGAATGGGTCGGAGTCCGACTGCGCGGCGGCCTCGCTGTTGGCGAGGTAGAAGTCCGGCTTGAAGAGCGGATGCGGTGACAAGCCCTGCCTCCCCCCCACGGTCAAGTAGTGCTCGACCGGGTCGTCGCCGTCGGCGAGGGAGGCATCTGCTTGCGCCCGGTAGAACGCCTCGTCGAAGTACTCCCCGAGTACCTCGTCGGCATGCCGCCTTCGCGACATCGGGTCACTCCTCCGTGGTCACGAAGATCGTGGACCGGTCGATTGTCCAGGTCTTCACCAACCGGCGACCGTGGTGCGACTCCTGCGTCCACAACTCGGCGATCTCTGCCTCAGTTGGGCGATGGGTGTCGTCGAGCAGCACCGTGGCGCCGCGCGCGAGCCGGTCGACAAGCAGCGGGTAGGCCGGATAGCGCGCCAGCCGCGCGGTCGTGCGGACCGGGCCGTCGACGACCAGCAGGTCGACCTGTTCGTCAAGGTCGAGCCCGGAGACGTCGAACCATCGCTGCGACGGATGATCAGGCAGTTCGACCTCCACGAGGGGGGCGTGGATGACGGTCGCGCGGTGCGTGAGGCCGAGCCGTTCGAGCTCGGCGCGGGTGACCGCGGCAAAATCCTCGCTCGACTCCAGGGCGGTTACTGAGCCCTTGCCGCCCACGCGCTCGAGGGTGGTGGCGATCCAGATCGTGGAGCTCCCCGAGCCGCACTCGAGCACGGTGCGCGGCTTGTGGCTGACGACGTGGTCGAGCAGCCACAGCATCGTGGACGGCGAGAGCGCCCAGCCGCCCAGAGCCGGCATCGGCTGCTGGTGGTCGACCAACCGGTCGTAGGCCCTCCACAGCTCGACGGTGAGGCCGGGGGTCTTCTGGACCTCGGCGAGGATGGTGAGGAACTCCTTGCGCAGCGCCTTGTCGACATGAGCGGTCCCCGACACGGCCTGCGGGGCGGGCCCGGCGAGGCGGCCGCCGATGCGTTCAAGTTGCTTCGAGACTTTGGCCAGCTGGCGTCTGCTGGACTTCGACTGCCGACGCGACGCATCGAGGACTTCGTCGACCGTGCGTCCCACCAGCACCATTAGCGCCAGCACGCCAAGCAGCGCAATACCGAGGGCGGCGACCGCGACCTCAAGTGCCGACAGCCATGCGGCGACGACTGCCCCGACCACCGCGCTAGCGCTGCCGAACAGGGCCACGCGTGCCATGCTCAATGTCTTCTCCCATCGAAGGTCGGACGGACTATATCGAGCGGGCGTGGCAGCCATGTGCGGCACAGCTCTGGGCGGCGCAGACCCGGCGGATACGCTTCCCCCCATGTCGAACCAGACTCGGGTGCGCCGCCTTCAGTTGTTCGATGGGCTCCTGGGCACCCTGCCGAAGGGCCGTACCGTCGACCTCGGCACCGGCCACGGCATGTTCGCGATGCGAGCGGCCGACCTCGGCTGGGACGTCACCGCCGTTGATGCGCGCGACGAACGCTTCCCGGTCGATGACCGGGTCACGTGGGTGCGCCAGGACATTCGCGAATTCGATCTGGCGAGTTTCGACCTGATCCTCTGCCTCGGGCTCTGGTACCACCTCACGGCGGCCGACCAGCAGGCACTGTTGAAGCGGATGGCCGGCACACCGGTGATCATCGACACCCACCTCGCCACTGGCGGGCATATCGACTCCCATGAGCGAAAGCTGTCCAAGCCAGTCACCGTCGACGGCTACCGAGGCAGGATGTACTCGGAACGGGGCTGGGACGCCCGACCCACGGCGTCCTGGGGCAATGACGACTCGTTCTGGCCCACCCGCAAGGCGTTCCTGAGCATGCTGGCCGAGCATGGCTATCCCGTTGTGTACGCAGGAATACCGTGGGTGACGCCCGACCGCACGTTCTTCCAATGTCTGCCCCAACGATGAAACTCCGCCCGAAATCGCACCCCTCCCGTGTCTTCATTCTCGGCACCGGCCGTTGCGGCACGACCACGGTGATCGAGGCCTGCGGCCATCTCACCAATTTCACGGCCGGCCACGAGACCCGCGTACGTCTGACCGGCGAAGAGCGTTTCGCCTATCCGCCAGGGCATGTCGAGGCCGACAACCGCCTCGCCTGGTTCCTCGGAGCACTCGACGTACGCTACGGCGGCGAGCCGCTGTACCTGCACCTGCGTCGCGATCCGCAGGCGGTGGCGGCGAGCTTCGAGCGGCGCTGGGGCAGGGGGATCATCGGGGCCTTCAACCGGTCGATCCTGATGGGCGAACCCGAGGCCGATCGGCGCGCCGTGTGCGACTTCTACGTGCGCACGGTGACCTCCAACATCGATGCCTTCCTTCGTGACAAGCCGCGGCAGATGACCGTGTGGCTCGAGGAGTACCGAGTCTGGTTCCCAGACTTCTGGTCGCGCGTGGGCGGCGAGGGCGATCTCGATGCGGCGATCGGCGAGTTCGGAGTGCGGCACAACGCCCACACGGGTGACGCCGGGTCCCAGTGCGCGGATCGTGCGAGCTCCCTACGACACGACCAGCCCGCACACCCGCGACCGGACGAGCGCCTCGACTGACGCTCGCGCGCTGGCACGCGGTGCGCACCGTGCCCCGCGCGGACCGGGAGGCTGTCGGTCATCCGCTCTGTTCGAGGTGGCGCACTTGATCCGCCGGCCTTGGGCTGGGCTTACATCGCGGCGCTCGAGGCCACGGCACGTGCGGTCGACATACGCGACACAGCCGCGGGCGCCGACACCGCTGGGCCGCAAGATAGGCAGCGCTCATCGCAGGCTCTGAAGACACTCGACTATGCGGTTGACTCCCGGACACTGGGCTACGGATCGAATGGAGTTCGCGCACGTCGAGTTTCGTACGGGTGGTTGGTGTGGGTCAACACGTGCAGAGTCCTGTCCCCATCGTGCGCCGAAGTCACAAGATCTCCTCCAGGAGCCTCACGAACGGCGCCGCGGCGACAGCGGGATCGAAGACCTCATGAGACGCCCGGACCGCGCCCTGCTGAGCAAGCTCGACCGAGGCCCGGTCCTGCGCCAGACGTCGCAGGACATCAGCGATCTCGACCGGGTCATCGCCCTGCACGAGCCAACCGGCGTGATACTCCTCGATCACGGGGCTGACCTCGGTGAATTGTGGATGTAGTACCGGCAGACCGCCCGCCAGCGCGACCACCGACCGGGTCACCATCGCGAGTTCACGCTCGGGATTTCGAGCGAAGACGTCGATACTGAGGTCGCAGCCGGACAGGAGCGAGCGGAAGTCGCCGAGCCGCAGGCTACCGTGTCGGGTGACAGCGGGATGCTCGAAGAGGCGGATCAACTCTTGGGGCAACTCTTCGCGCGTCGCGCGCTGACCCCAGTGCCGCGCGACCAGCAGGTCGAGGCTCATGACCCCGTCGTCGAGCAGTGGTAGGGCGGCGGTAGCCCAGGCTCCCGGCCGCGACCAGGGCTGGAGATAACCGGTCACGATCGCCCGCAGCGGGCCTCGGCGCTGGGGTGCCGGGGGCAGCGGGGGGATGCCGGGGTTGACCACGGCCAGCGGCAGGTCCGGGACTCCGCTGCGCCGCATCCACTCGCGGACGTAAGGCACCTTCTTTGCCCCGTTCGAGACAACCGCATCGCTGCGCGCCAACGCGGTGAGCTTTCGCCCGCGCAGGTGGTCCAGCGCCTCGTCGAGGTCCTCGCGTGCCACATTCTCTGACATCTCCAGAAGTTTCGGAGCGAAGAAGTCGTAGACGAGGCGACAGCCGCCGAGGTCGCCGAGAGCGGGGGCGTGATTGGAGTTGCAGATGACGAGCGCCTCGACCGCGTGGACACGGACGTAGTCGGCCACGCGAGAGGCTCGGAGCGTGATCGCGCCGCGTGGTGTCGGCGGCGGGAGGACACGATCCCAGACAGTGCCGACGAGGCCGGGCTCGATGATCAGGGTGACGTCACAACCGAGAGCGCGCAACCCTTCTGCCATGCCCCAGGCACGTAGGCCTGGGGCGGCCACCGGCATCCCCATGCCCGGGACGACGTCATTGGCGAGGATTGCGACCCGCATCAGACGACTCCCGTTCGCAACGAGGTCGCCGTGACCAAGACGCCACGTGACAGTGTCTCGCCCGGCCACCGGATCGACTGCAGGTCATCAACATGGAGCATCCCGCCGAACACGGAGGCGAGATCCTCGACCAGCGTCGAGATCGAGGGATTCTCCCTGCCGTCGACCGCCGTGACCACATGGGCGACGACGATCAGTGCACCGCCCGGGTGGAGAAGGTCACGGGCGCGAGCCAGCTCGGCGAACCGTTCGTCCCGCGACTGTCCACCGTCGGGGAGCCAAGCGACCATCGTGTGGGGCGAAGGGCCATCGGACGGTGTCGGTTCGATTCCGAATCGTCCGATCGTGCACTCCAGGGGCGCCGCGACCGGTCCCGCGATTCGACCCGCTCTACCCAGGAACCCGACCAGCGGCTGTGACTCTCGCAGGCGCACGGCGCGCCGCACTGACTCTTGCACGACGTCCACGACGTCGTAGAGCCGGGTCTTGCCGGCGTACCGCCCGTCGTCCTCCGATGGTGGTTCCCAAACCTCCTCAGCAAGGTGGTACCGAGCTGTGAGCAGGGCCCGCACGTCCTTGCGGGGATCGACCAGCCGATCGAACGAGGTGAGTTGCACGAGGAGGGGTCGGTGCAGCGCGCTGGCCAGGGCATGTGCTGATAGCTCGGGAGGAAGGGTGACCGTGAGCGGCACCGCCCGACGTCGGTCATGGTTGAGTACGGGCCAGGGGAAACTGAGCGGGTCGTGGACAACGATCTCGCTGGCGGCGTCGATGAGCGAGCCCAGTCGTCCCGGTGACGTGTTCCGATCGTCCTGCCCAGACGCTAGCCCGGGGCTGCACTGACCAGTCCAGACGACTGACCCTCCACGCGCCTCAGCCACCCGACCCCCCAAGATATCTGTCTCGAAGGGTGCAGAATCCGGCGTACCGGCGCAGCAGTGGGCCCGCAGGCGAGCGGTCCAGGCGGGTGAGCAGCCACACCAGGTCGTCCCTTGCCTCGTCACGAGCCGGGCCGGTGTTCGGCCGCTGCGAGCGGAGGCGTTCGAGTTTTGCCTGCCGGTTCGCGGCAAGGTCTTCCGCCGCGGCCAGACGCGCTCTCAGGTGCAGGCCCTCGTAGCGCAGGAGCTCGTTCTCCATCTGCAGGTCGACAGCAGCATTGTGCTCGACGCGGACCAGGGGCTCCATCACACGGTCTCCTCAGTATCGGTCAGGGATTCGAGGGAGGACCACGTCGCACGGACCCGCTCCGCCACGTTGTCGGACGCGTACCGCAGTGGCGCCGACCGTCGCCTGGTAGCACTCGGGTCGTAGACGACAGAGGCAGCCACGTCCTCCAATGTGGCACCAAAGCGCTCGTTGAGCCTTCTCACGAGGGGATACCCGTTGACCACTTGTTCATGGCCGACAACGAGGCAGTCGTCTCGGTGCGCGTCGACGAACGTCACCAGCGCCCGGTTGTAAGTGTCCCAGAGGCGAAGGCCGTGGTCTGGCTCGGTGAAGAACCGGCGGTGGTCGCCGGCCCGCCCCCTGCCCTCGAGGAGGTCGTTCGCTTGGCGGGTCTCCAGCGACCGAACACACTCCGCTGGATCCCGGTAGACGACGAGGAACTTCGCGTCGGGCAGGAGATAGCGCCACGCGCCGAGGAAGAGGCAGACCCGTGGGTCCTTGAAGCCCCAGGTGCGGTGGGCGAGCTCGCGCCTGCGGATGAATGCCACCATGGCGTCCCAGTGGTCACGTCCGATGAAGTGGGGAAATAGGGCGTCCCACTGCCAATCCGTCCCGTGCCGTTCCAGTATCGCGCGGTGGATCCGGAGCACCTCGGTGTCCTCGAAGTGCCCGTACGGGTTGGACGGGCGACTGCCGAGGAGCTCGTCACCGACGAAGAGCCCGGCCTCGACGAGGAGTTGTGTCACCAGCGACGTTCCGCTTCGGTGAAACCCCGCCACGATCAGTTGCATCCGCCCTCCTTCCGCGGTCCGGGGGGACCCTACCCGAGCAGATCATGCACGGAGGCGCGCGCTTCGACCCGACACCCGGTGGTCAACCGCCAGCACCGAGGCGACGAGCTCGTTGGCCATGTCGCACCAGCGCGAAGGGGCCGTGCCGCACTCCCAACGGCTCGATGAACGACATCGCCGGCTGCACCCGAGTCGGCGACGATCGGTGCTGCGCGGCCGTAGGAGTCGCGCATCACCCGCTCCGGCGTCCCTAGCACCGGATCCTCAGCGCCCGTGTCCTCACCGGAAGGCACGCGGCCTAGTCTACGGCTCGGGTCGTTTTCGATCCCGTACCGACCTAGGAGGGAACTGCCCATGCGCGGGTTCGGTATCGCGCGACGCTTCCGTCCGACGCGAGGGCTCTCCGTTGCCCTCGTCCTGCCCGAAGTCGGTCGCAACAGCGACCTGGCCCGCGCCGTGGTGCTCCGCGCGAACGCACTGGCCGAGCAGCATGACGTCCAGATCGTCATCGTGACCAGCTCCCCGGGCCGGTCCCTGCCTGGGCTTGACCCCAGGATCAGGGTGCGCGACGTCGTGACCCCATCGGCTGCGGAAGCAGGTTCTCGGGTATTGATGGATCTGGAGGCGGACGTCGTCGTCACCTCGACACCGGAACTGCTCGCTGCGGCGGCCCTTGCGGTGCCCCGAGGCACCACGGTGATCCACCAGGAGCCGGCGGTGTTCGGAACCGAGACACCGCCTGCGCTGCGTGCGTTCGCCGCACGGGCAGACGTCATCGTCACATCGACCGAGGCCGGCGCGAACCTTATGCGGGCGCGGCTGGGAGCGGGCTGCCCGCCGATCCAGGTGCTGTCGTTCCAGGCGCCTGCCAGTCCTGCATCGCCACTGGACCGGCCCACCATCCTCGCCGCGGGACGGGCTGACGGCCAACGGCAACATGATCACCTGGTCCGCGCGTTCGCTCGCGTCGCGCACGAGCTCCCCGATTGGACGGTCCGTCTGGTCGGATCCGGCCCCGGCAGAAGGCGCCTACAGGCGCTCGCCGACATGGGCGGGTTCGGGGACCGGATCCAGCTTCCGCGCAGTGCGGACGACATGGCTCTGGAAATGCGCTCAGCGTCCATCGCCGTACTCACTTCCCGGACGGAGGGCGACCCGCTGGCCATCTTGGACGCGATGTCCGCCGGACTCCCGCTGGTTGCCTACGACTGTCCTACCGTCCCCGGCGAGGTCATCACCCACGGTGTGGACGGGTTCCTGACCCCACAGGATGACGAAGCGGCGATTGCCGAGCACCTCCTGCGCCTCGCCCACGATCCCGCCCTCCGTAGACGCGTCGGGAACGCCGCCCGCCTCACGGTCGAGCGGTTCGACCGTGAGGCCATCGACCGTTCCTGGCGGGAGATCGTGGCCCGTGCCGTCGCGGCACGTCCATCCTCCGGCGCCCCCCCGGTCTCCCCGCCGCCACCAGCTGAGGACCGGACCTCACGAGTCCGGGCCGCCGTGCCCGTCCTGACTCCACTGGAGTCCCGGCGCGCTCTTCTTGGCTGGGTGGTACGAGCGATGGTGCCCATCGAGGGTTGGTTCGTGCTTCCACAGCGTGGCGAGCTTCCACCAACGCTCGTCGTGCCGGATTCGCAGCGGGCTACGACCCTGGCCGCCCTAGGCCGAGCAGGACTCCCCGGCTGGGTCAGTGTTGTGGTCGCCGAGAGCGACGGCTGGCAGACCGGCCGCGGCGACGTCCCCGACATGTGCCGGGAACTCGCCGGTCGCATGGTGCGTGGATTCTCCCTCGAGCCGTGGCCCGTCGTGGACGCTCGCGTCTCACATCTGTGCGACGCCGCCGGGATCCGGATCGAGTTCTGGCTGCGCGACCGCGCCGGAGCGCTCCACTCCCCCGCTCCCAACGCCTTCGCTTCCCTCGTGGAGCCGGAACACGTCGGCGAGATGTCGGTCGACGGGGTCACGGCTCCCAGTTTGGTCGCACTGCCCGGCCCCTACTACGACGAGTGCACCTTCCCCATCGACGCGGTCTACACCTGGGTCGACGACGGTGACGTCGCCTGGCGGGCTGCCAAGGCCCAGGCCCTGGCTGCGGCACCGGACAGCAACACCGCCGCAGCCTCCGGCGACGCCCGGTTCCGGAATCGGGACGAGTTGCGATACTCGCTGCGCAGCGTATACGCGCACGCGCCGTGGATCCGCACGATCCATCTCGTCACCGCCGGCCAGCGACCCGCTTGGCTCATCGACCACCCGCGGGTCAGCGTGGTCGATCACACCGAGATTCTCCCCGCGGACGCTCTGCCCACGTTCAACTCCCATGCCATCGAGACAGCCTTGCATCGGATCGACGGACTCAGTGAGCACTTTCTCTACTTCAACGACGACTTCTTCCTGGGCCATCCCCTGACGCCGCGGAGCTTCTTCACGCCAGGTGGGCTTCCGAACCTCTTTACCGCTCCTGGGCCGATTGGTGTGCCCGGCACCGACGCCCGCCCGTACGCCGGCGCCGCGATGGTCAACCGAGGGCTGCTGCGGGAGCGGTTCGGCGTGACCATCACGCAGCACCTCTTCCACATGCCGTACGCGCTCCGGCGCAGCCTGCTAGACCAGACCATCGCCGCCTTTCCCGATGCCGTCGCCCGCACCGCGCGCGCGCGGTTCCGGTCAGGCACTGACGTCTCCCTGGTCTCGTCCCTCGCGCCGCACTACGGGCTGCTGGCCGGATCGGCCATCGAAGCCACCTTGCCAACTCGCTTCGTGGACGTCAGTCGACCGAATCTCGAGGGCGTGCTCAGGGATCTCCTCGACCGCGAGTTCGCGACCTTCTGCGTAGGGGATCACCATGACTACGCGCTCCCGCACGAAGAGGTCGATCGTCTTCTGGCGGAGTTCTTCGCGCAATACTTCGCCTTGCGCCCCCCTTGGGAGGCACCCGACCACAGCTGACCTGAACGCGGTCAACGCTTCCTAAGAATCCGGCCGAGGAGGGTGCGCACCCCCTGTAGCGGCCGGCCCGACACCAGTTGGGCGTTCTCTTGCTCGAGCCGATCGACCTGTTGGCGCAGTCGTCGCATTCTTCTGCGGTACTCCGAGCCGTCGACGGTCCGCTGATCCATCGTCAGGTCGCTCGCCAGGGCGTACAGCGCGAGGTAGCGACGATGGATGTCGTCGAACCTGTCTCGCGAGCTCACGTCATCGGGATCCAGGACGAGGTTCTCTGCGGCCGACCACAGCTCCTCGGCCAAGTCGCGCATCAAAGGATGCACCGACATCTCCTCCCAACTCACCTGACTGCGATGGAGGGTGCGGTCGACGAAGTCGTCGACCGGGTGGTGGGCTTCGGTCACATTCTTCGTCACATCCAGTCCGAGGCCGGCGTCCGCGCGCCGCATCGCGCCGCGCCAGTCGGCCATCAGGTCGGTGTACCGCACAAACGCTCGTCGCTCCCCGCGAGTCGTTCGCTCGGTGACCAGGAGCGCATGGCACCACGACGCGACGTTCGCGGTCTCCCGAGCCCGGCGCAGGTCCGCGTCGTGAGCCGCCAGGTAGTGGGTCTCACGCGACCGCGCAACCTCAGCAGGGTGGCGCAGCATCGTCAGGAATGCGACCTCGAGCCCGGCCGCGTACGCCGCATCGCCCCACAGCGTGAGGAACCAGAACATCCGTGGGTCCTTCACGATCAGGTCGCCGCCGTCGGCCAGCGGGGCGAGCCATTCCGTCAGTTCCGCAGCGACCTGCTCCCTGCCAGCGTGCTCCTCGGCCAGCGCCACGGCGGCCGGACGCACGTCGTTGATCCGCACGTTCGCCCCGGCAAGCAGGCGCTCGTGGAAGTCCACGACCCATTGGGGCTCGTAGAAGCCACGCGGATTGCTCTCGTCAGCGGGCACCTCTGGCTGAGGCACCGCGAGACCCAGGCGGCTCAACGCGCCAGCAACCGTGCTCGTACCGCTGCGCCCTGCGCCGACGACGAGGAGCAGGGTGCGCGGCCGCGTGGTTGCCGCATCGTTGCTCACGCCGTGCATTGTCGCCGACACCCCGCGGGACCACCGTCGCGGCCCCTATGCCCGCGCGCGGGCCATAGGGGCCCTGTCCCCACGGAAACCGGCAACCCGCTGCTCGGCTGGCCGCGGCGGCGGCTGGCTCAGGTGGTAGAACAGCCGCATGCTTGGAGAGGACCGATGATGGACCCCGTAGAAAGATTCCGCACCGAGCGGTGGACCGCCGGAGTCATCGGTCTCGGATACGTCGGTCTCCCCTTGGCGATGGCCGCCTCCGAGGCCGGTTTGACGGTGATCGGCTACGACGTAGCACAGGGGCGCATCGACACGCTTGCTGGTGGCTTGTCCCACATCGGTGATGTCAGCGCCGACCAGCTCGGCGCAGCCCTCGCCCGCGGGGCCGTGTTCACCACGGACGCCACGCAGCTGCGCCATGCCGACGCCATCTTCATCGCGGTTCCGAGCCCGCTCGGACGGAACCGACAGCCCGACATGTCTTTCATCGAGGCCGCGGCTCGCCTGGTCGCGGAGGTCGCACGCCCGGGGCAGCTGATCTCCCTGGAGTCGACGACGTACCCCGGGACGACCGAGGAGGTGATGGTCCCTGCGATCGAGGCGGCCGGGCTGACACTCGATGAGGACGTCTTCGTCTGCTTCTCGCCCGAACGGGTCGACCCGGGAAACAGCATGCGCACCGTGGACATCCCGAAGGTCGTGGGCGGGGTGACCCAGCGCTCCGGCGAAGTCGCGGCTGCGGCCTATGGCAGGCTCTTCACTTCGGTGCACGTCGTATCGACCGCGCACGCCGCGGAGCTGACCAAGCTGGTCGAGAACACCTATCGGGCGGTCAACATCGCTCTGGTCAACGAGCTCGCCCAGGTAGCTCATGCCTTCGACGTCGACTTGTGGGAGGTCATCGACGCGGCGGCTACCAAGCCGTTCGGGTTCCAGCCGTTCTATCCCGGGCCTGGAGTCGGGGGGCACTGCATCCCGCTCGACCCGCAGTACCTCGCGTGGCGGGCGCGCGAGAAGCACGTCGCCACTCGGTTCATCGACCTCGCCGAGGACATCAACTCGAACATGCCGAACTGGGTCGTCGACCGGGTCCGCGACGCGCTGAACGATCGCGGGCTCCCGGTGCGCGGGACTCGGATCCTTCTTGTCGGGATGGCTTACAAGCGCAACATTTCCGATGACCGCGAATCTCCGTCAGCCGACGTCATGCGCCACCTCGACCGTCTCGGCGCGGACCTCGGCCTGTTCGACCCCCACGTCGCCGCCGAAGACCTGGCCCGACACGGCCATCCGATCGTCGACAGCGTCGAGGCCTCAGACTGGTCGTGCGCGATCGTGCTGACCGATCACGACGGCGTGGACTATGCCGGGCTCGCGAAGCGCGTACCAGTCGTCTTCGATACCCGGGGCATCTATCGCCGGAAGGAGGTCGCCGCCGACAATGTCATCTCCCTCTAAGGGCTCGATCGAGAACTCCCAGACCTCGAGTGGGCCGGCCCCTCCGCGTCGGGCCGAACCGACCCGGGCCCGCTGATGCCGAGGTACGGCGCAGGTTTCCCGTTCCCGCTCCTCGACCACGAGGCCGCGACTGCCCGCGTGAAGGCGGCCGTCGCCGCGCGTGAACCGTTCAGCATGATCCGGATCGGGGACGGTGAGGCCGTCACACTCTCGGTGGACGACTCCGTCTGGCTCCAGGACCTCGAGTACCTCAGCACTCACTGGGGAGCCGAGCGAGTCACGCTCGGCGCGGTGAGGCAGGTCAAGGAAGATCTCCAGGCGGCGCTCAGGAGTGCCGACCTCATCGGGCTCCGAGGCGACGTGGTCAATGAGGAAGCACCGCCCGACCTGCTGGAGTGGACATCAGCCGAGACAGCCGCCTACATCCGTTCCGAGTTTCCGCTCCGGGACAACGAGCGCCAGATCCTGAGCAAGATCGCAGGCCGCCGCCTCGCCATGGTCAACAAGCGGATGCAACAGCAAGACTGGTCGCCGAAGCAGCAGTTCTGCAGCGCGTGGATCCACTGGGAGCTCCTGGCGACCGGTGCCCTCGACGAAATCCTCGAGGGGGTGGCCGAGGTCGCGTTGGTGACATCCAAGCCCGAACTCGAGCACGTCGTCAGCCGACGCTTTGGCGCACGGGTGACGGTGGTGCCCGTACCAGAGAAGCATGTCGAGGCCCCCGTGGCGGCCTCCCATGTCCCCGACCGCTACCGGGTGATCCGCGACGAGCTCGACTTCCCTCCCGGCTCGCTGGTCCTGGTGGGCGCCGGTATCCCGGGCAAGGCCTACTGCCACTGGCTCAAGGAGGCTGGCTGCGTCGCCCTCGACATCGGATCGGTGGCCGACGCATGGATCGGCAAGCCATCTCGGCCACTCGTTCTGGCATCGCGATTCGGCGTCCCCGGAGGCACGCGCGTGCCCGACGCGCTGCGCCTCACCGGTGACGCGTCGCAGGCCGGGCGGCGATTGACATCGCGATGGAAGCCGGAGCGAGCGCGGCCATGAGCGCGCCGATCCTCGTCCTAGCGCCCCCCCGCTCTGGTGCGTCGGTCGTGGCTGGGCTGCTTGTCCGTGCCGCCGGCCTCCTGACCGCCGAGTTGCTGCCGGCGACGGAGGATCGGCCAATGGGCACGTTCGAGTCTTACGGCGTCGTCGATGCCCATCGCGACCTGCTTGCTCAAGTGGAGCGCGACTGGACCTGTCCGCCCGCCGGATTCGACCCCGGGGCCCTGGACCTTTCCGCGCTGACCGAACAGGTACGCATCCACAGCAACCTGGGCGGGCCTTGGCTCGTGAAGGAGCCGAGCCTCACGTTCCTGCTGCCCGCGTGGGCGGCGGCTGGGATCAAACGCGTTCGCCCCCTCGGCGTCATACGACCGCCCGGCGACACGATCCGGTCGCTGATGCAGCACGAGGGCTTGCCGGAGCTGCACGCCGAGGCGCTTGTGGAAGCACATCTGGCTCGGTTGGCCGCTATTGCCGAGCAGGTGTCATTGCCCATCGTGCAATTCCCCGCTGGGGACGTAAGTGCAGTGAGCCAGGTGCGCTCGATCGCTGCGGCGCTCGGCCTACCGTGGAACAGCGCGGGCGAGGCGATCTTCGCCGAGGACCTTGTGCGGCACCGGTCAAGGCTTCAGGACCCCGGACCGGTCTACACGCGGCTGCTTCAAGCGGCGCGACTCCCCTCGGTACTGCCGGAGGTCGAGTTGGCCTCGCTCAACGCGGCCCCGGAGCATCCGTGGCCGCTGCCGACGCACCAGGGACCACGGGAGGCTCAGCGGCGCCGCGAGCTCTGGAGGCTGGCAGACTTCTCTGCCTTCCAGTCGCCCCGGGTCGTCGAGCTTGGGCTCGGGGATGCTGCACCCGCCGCCGGCCCGCCGCCAGGCATCGAGTTGCACCGCATCGGTGCGCGCGAACCACAAGATGTCGGAGCCGCGCTCGTCGACAGCGAGATCCTTCCGCACGGCGTGATCGCGCACGGTGTGCTGGCCGGCCTCGAGTTGGAGGAGGTCGAGCTCCTCCTGCGAACCTTGCACTCGGGAACCCGGCCGCTCGCTCGGCTGGTGATCGACGTACCGTCGATCGTCGGATCCCTGGGTCGGGTCACACCCACGCGTGTGGAGTCACCGACCCAGGTCCAGGTGGAGGCCGCGGCAGCTGAGACTGGTTGGATCCCGCAGCGCTCCGAGCGGCTCTCCCCCGGCCGGGTCGGACTGGTGCTACACAAGAATCCCGAGCCGGCGTCGGCGCCAACAGCCGCTCTTGCCGCGGAGGTCAACGAGCTCCGTGCTCGAGTCGCCGCGATGGAGGCCAAGATCGACTCTCCCCGTTGGGGCCGGCGATGGCGAAACTGAACTTCGACGGGTCGTTGATCTCGGTTGTCTTGGTGCTGCAGGACGGTTCGTCCACGAGGTTCATCGAAAGCGTGGCCGGATCTAGCGCCTACAACCCGCTCGAGCTCGTCGTCGTCGACAACGGGATGCGACGCGACGCCGTGCCAAATCTCTCCGCGTGGTCCGGTGCGCACCAAGTGATCGTCAACAACAACCGCATTCGACTCGGCCCGGCGACCAACCAGGCGATCCGCGCGGCGGCAGGCGAGCTAGTCCTGCTGGCTCACGACGACCTTGAGGTAGTCGACCCGCGCTGGCTCGACCACCTCGTCGCACGCCTTGCCGAGGACGTCGTTGCCGTCGGTCCTCGCTGCTGTGCAACCTACTTCAAGCCAAGCTTCTTCGGCGCCCGCGGCGTCGCGGGCACCCCCGAGGCTCCCGATGTGCCGGCGCTCACCGGATGCCTGTTGGCGCGACGCTCCGACCTGCTCTCGCACCCGTTGGGCGAACTTGCTCCGGTGGCCGCCGAGTGGGACCTTTGCCTCCGGCTCGGGAATCAGGGACGAATCGTCGTCGCCGACGCTGGGCTGATAGAGCATCATGACGACGGGTTCCGAGAGATCGTTCCGGACGGCACCGGGCCAGCACAGCGCAACATCGACATTCGCTCGTTCAACCGGCACTGGGGCGCGAGTGTCTTGCGGCGGCTGCGCGAGGAAGTCAGCGGTCACGGCGACCAGTTCTTCCGCGCTCCCGTGGAGCCGGTGCTAAAACTGGTTCCCGGCCCGACGACGATCGCCGAGCGCACAGTCGAAGTGCTGACAGACGAGGCCAGCACGGCGGGGTGGGACACCACGACCGGCAAGCCACCAGCCTGCGACCTGGCGGTCGCCGTCAGGCCGCCGAAGGACGTGCAGTGGCTGGCTGGCCAAGGCCTCTCGGTGGCGGCGGTGAGCGACAACGTCGGGGAGTGGGTCCACAGTGGGGCCCTCGACGCCGCCCATGTCGTACTGGCTGCCGACGACGTCATCGCGGCACGCCTCGGCGTGCTGTGGGGCACGGGCAACGTCAGCGTCGAGCCCCGGCTGCGCGACCCTGGGCCGGGACTGATGCGCGCGGTGATCGAGGCCGCACGGCCCACCCCAGGGAAGATGCGCATCGGCGTCAGTACGTGCGCGCCCGACTGGCCGACCGCGCGGTTCTGGGGTGATACCCATCTCGCCCGTGGGCTGATGCGGGCGTTCCGTCGCTGCGGTCACGAGGCGGTCGAGCTCACGATCGACGACTGGGGACGCCAGGGCGCTGCGGCGTGCGATGTCGTCATCCACCTGCGTGGCCTGAGGCGCCGACCGGTCGCCCCTGGGCAGTGGAACGTGCTCTGGGTGATCAGTCACCCGGATCGGCTCGAGCCCGGCGAGTGTGACGACTTCGATCTGGTGGCCTCGGCGAGCAGACAGCATGCGGAGGATCTCACCCGCCAGTTGGGACGCGAAGTCCACTATCTCCCACAGGCCACCGACGCCGACACCTTCCGCATCGGGCCGAAATCCGCCGAGTACGAGGGATCAGTCCTGTACGTCGGCAATGCGCGCTGGCCGCATCGTCGCGCACCCCGTTGGCTGATGCGGACTGGGTGTGACTTCGATCTCTTCGGCAAGAACTGGGATGACTTTTCCGAAGCCCAGTACGTCCGCGGCGAGTACATCGCGAACCGGGAGCTACCGATCGCGTACCGTTCGGCCGCACTCGTCGTCGCTGACCACCACGGCTCCATGCGGACCAATGGATTCGTCGCAAACCGGATCTTCGATGTGCTCGCCTCGGGAGGTCTGGTGCTGTCCGACGACGTTCCCGGTTTGCCATTGCTGTTTGGCGACGTCGTCCCAAGCTACAGCGGACCGGATGACTTGGCCGCACAGGTCCGGGGACTTGTCGCGGACCCCGAGCAGCGCAGGCGCCTGGCCAAAGCCGGTCGCGACATCGTGGTGGCTCGGCACACCCTGGACCACAGGGCGAGGCGCATCCTCGAACTTCTTGACGAGTTGTGACCGCTCGGCCGTGTTCGGTGCGGGTGCGCTGGACTTGTGTCGTCGGCGGCCCCGCCCCGGGACCTGCGAATGAGCGGTCACCACTTCAAGGCCAATGGCGGTCATGCGCTCCGCCCCCGATAACGTGCGGCGACTCGAGCAGTCGGTCTGCGCCAGAACTCGAGCCTTCCGGACTAGGGATGCGGGGGCGGGCCGACTTGCGTTCGGAATATGCGAGCGATGGGGACGGGTCGGCCTCTGCCACCGGGTCTATGTCCAGATGGCTGATCGACTGGGCCGACGAAACCGGACCGGCGCGGTCCCTGGTTCGAACGTCAAGGACGAGGCAGAGAATCCCACCGGCTACTGTCCGATGAAGTGGCGCGGGGCTGCACTGTGTGCGGCTCGACCGCGCGTTCTTCGAGGGCATGCTCACCGACACGGGACTGACGGTCGACCGGTTCGAGCTCTGCTACGAGACCGACGGCCAATCGATGGCTGTCGTCGGACGGCCGCGCCCTGACCCGCGTGCCGGTCACCTGCTTCGTGATGTCGCCAGAAACGGGACCTCGTTCGTGCACCCTCACGCCGGACCTGATCAAGGGCGATTAACACCCAGGTCCATCTGCCTTAACACAGTAGGATCCGGTCTCGTGGGCTACTTCCTCGTGGTCGGAGCGCAGAAAGCCGGCACCTCTTGGTTGCACCTGCAGTTCCAACGGCATCCACAGATCCACGTTCCGTCGTGGAAGGAGCTCCACTACTTCGACATCGTCTGCCCGCCCTCGGGGGGTGCCAACTTCGCGCGCTGGTACACGGCGAGGGCCCGAGAGGCCGTCGCCGCCCGTCGCTGGCGGAGGGCCGACCGGTTGCTCGAGCTCCTCCAACTGCCGTTCGCGGACTGTGACGGAACGGCGTACCGCTCCTTCCTCAGGCGCGACGCACCGGACGGTGTGCGCGTGATCGGCGAGATGACGCCGGCCTACGCCGCCCTCGACGAGCGGGGACTGAGGTTCGCGGACCAAGTGCTCGACAGCCCCCGGATCATATTCATCATGCGCGACCCGCTGGCCCGGTGGTGGTCGAGTGTCCGGATGCGGATCACCGACAACCCCGAGGCAGTGTTCGCATCCCCGATCGTGGCAACCGCCCACTGGGGCCGCACCGACTACGCCGCCACCATTCGGCGCCTGGAGGCGGTGTTCCCACTGGAACGGATCCACTACGGGTTCTACGAGGACCTCTTCAGTGAGGAAGCACTCGGCGCGATCGCCTCGTTCCTCGGCGTGGACCAGACCTGGCCGTGGACGCTGCACGAGCGGGTGCGGCAAGGCACACCGGTACCAATGCCCGAGCCCTCTCCGGCGCTTCTCGCGCAGCTGACACCGGTATACGAGTTCGTCCACGACCGGTTCGGGGACCGCGTACCCGCGTCGTGGCGGCACTGACCAGGGCGCACGAACAGTGTCGAGCAGGTCGAGGCGTGATCGTGGCGACGTTGGAGTCGACGCCGCCGAACTCCACGCCCTGGGCTCTATGCGTGGACGAGAGGTCCCAGGTCCAGGCGTTGCCGTGGCCTCGCCAGCGTTCCTGATGATGCCAGGCATGCCCACCTGACCTGTGACAACCACGACGCCCACAAGCACCCGACCATTCCTCGGCAGCCCCGGACGGCTTAATGCAGCGGATCTCAAATCCGGGTCAATAGGCGGGAGCCTGCTATCGACCTCGACGCGGCCCCGCCACAGCAGACTCCCGCTTGGACAGCGCGAAGCGCTCCCGATTCCGTTCGAAGGCGTCTCGAACAGCCGGTCGATAGTGCATGGAAAGCATCGTCTGGATCTGTGCCAGTCGCTCGCCGCCGACTTTGCGAAGCGCGGTCCAGGGCAACGCGAATGCCTCGACTGCCATCGTCTCCACCCACGCGGTAGGCAAGTCCAGCGAAACGGAGAACATGTTTCCGCGGTTCGCCGGGTATCGCACACGGTGCGAGTCGGGGAACTGGTCGAAGAGGTACTTCGGTCCGATCCCCACCGGTTTGGGTTGCCGAGAGTAGAGCGTCAGATCGTGCTGGACGAGAGTGCGGGACCCCGATATCCGAGGCCAGAGTGCGAGCAGATCCAGGAGCGGCCATGGGTGTCCGTGATTGCCGTCGACAAAACCCATGTCATACGACTCTTGCCACTCGGCCACATCGAGCGAGGTTGCCGGCGAACGGAGGTCAACGCGTACCTGTCCCCCCTGATACATGCGCGAGACGAGGAACCCGGTAGGCCTGGAGTCGTCACGGTAGTACCTTGCGCTGACGTCGACGCTGACAAGGATCTCGCCACCGTTGTCGTGCAACATGTTGGCGATCAGTCCGGTTGAGAGCCCTGACGACGTGCCGAGTTCGATGAAGGAGTTCGGGCGGTGCTTTTCGATCACCTCCAGGATGCATGCAGCTTCCCCGGGCATGATCGGACCCGAACCTTTGACGAAGTGCTCGGCGTGGAGCTCGCGGATTCGATCTAGATCCATGGGCGCCGATACTAGCCAACCCGGGCGGGGACCAGGCCGCCGACGCCCCCGCCGCTGCATGCGATCTCGGCCACGCCGGGGCCGACCTTCGCGTAGCTGCCGATGCCTGCGGGCCGCTGGTCTATGCTGGCCAGCCAGGCGCCGTGCCGGCTCTCACCGAGGTCGACGGCAGGCCGTGGCGGGAGGCCTCGTCAAACAGGCGTCGACAGCACCGGGGAAGTGCGCCGAACACCAGGGCGGTCGTGGTCCGTCCCCGCGTTGACCAGGCAGGAGACCGAACTCCGAGGCGAACACCGCAGCGGGGTCTTCGTCCGCCAGACGCATCCCCTCTGAGAGCGCACTTGTCCGCCACTGCAGCAGCAGCATGCCGAGCGCTCCCATCACCCGCACCTGCGGGAATGAACGTGGGTGTCCACGAAGCCGGGCAGGAGTACGCCGTCGCAAAAGTCGACCACGACGCTCCCGGATGCTCGGCTCGCAATCCCGCGAACGGGCCCCGGGCGGTGATCGTCTCGCCGGTGACCGCCGGCCCGACGTCCTCGCCGTACCGGAACGAGGCCCCGTCGAACGGGTTGTTCGGGGTGTCGAGAACCCGCGTGGTAGATGATCGGGGGATCGATCCCCGTGCCCGCCCGTCGGGCGCGGGCGGGGACACGTGGCTCAGGCTGACTCCGCATCGCGCAGCCGCTGGCTGATCACGGTGGTGACGCCGTCGCCGCGCATCGTGACGCCGTAGAGGGCGTCGCCGACCTCCATCGTCCGCTTCTGGTGAGTGATGACGAGGAGCTGGGAGGTCTCGCGCAGCTCCTCGTAGATCGCCAGCAGCCGACTGAGGTTGGTGTCGTCGAGCGCCGCTTCGACCTCGTCGAGGATGTAGAACGGCGACGGCCGCGCCTTGAACAGCGCCACCAGGAACGCCACCGCCACCAGTGACCGCTCGCCCCCGGAGAGCAGCGAGAGCCGCTTGACCTTCTTGCCGGGCGGCCGGGCCTCGACCTCGACGCCGGTCGCGAGCATGTCGTTCGGGTCGGTGAGCACGAGCCGGCCCTCGCCGCCCGGGAACAGCCGGGCGAACGTCGCTTCGAACGCCGCGCTGACGTCGGCGTACGCCGTGGTGAAGACCTCCTCGACGCGGGCGTCGACCTCGCGGACGATGTCGAGCAGGTCGCGACGGGTCCGCTTCAGGTCCTCGAGCTGCTCGGTGAGGTACTTGTGGCGCTCCTCCATCGCGGAGAACTCCTCGAGCGCGAGCGGGTTGACCCTGCCCAGCATCGCGAGCGCGCGCTCCGCGGTCCGGAGCCGCTTCTGCTGCTCCTCGCGCGTGTACGGAACGGCCTCGGGCGGCTCTTCACCCTCAGGGACCTCGCCTGTGAACGGCACCGGCCGGTCGGGGCCGTACTCGGCCACGAGTCCGTCGGCGTCGAGGCCGAGCTCTTCGAGGGCCCGCTCCTCGAGCTGCTCGATCCGCATCCGCTGCTGGGTCCGGGCCATCTCGTCACGGTGGACGGAGTTGACGAGCTCGTCGTGCTCGCGGGCGAGGTCGCGCAGCGCGCCGCGCACCGTGAGCAGCTGCTGCTCCCGCGCGGTGCGGCCCGCCTCCACCGCCGACCTGGCCTCGGCCGCCAGGTGGAGCGACACCTCGAGCCGCTGGAGCACCACCCCGACCGCGACGCCGACAGCCTCCGCAGCCCGGCCCTCGCGGATCAACCGCTCCCGGCGCTCCGCGGCGCGGGCACGGGCATCACGCTCGGCCTGCGCGGCGCGGGTCAGCTGGTCGGCGCGGCCGTGCAACGCCCGGGCCCGTTCCTCGGCGGTACGCAGTCCGAGCCGGGCGTCCATCTCGCCCTGACGCGCCTCGCGGGCGGCCTCGGCGAGCTGCTCCCGCGCGGAGGCATCGGGCTCCTCGTCCGGTGCGTCCTCAGCGTTGGTGAGCCTCGCCTCGAGGTCCGCAAGCCCGGCCAGGTCGGCGTCACGCGCCTGCTCGGCCTGGGCGATGGCCGAGTCGACACGCTCGACCTCGCCCCGCGCCGCGCGAGCCTGGGAGCCGTACTGGCCGAGCTCCTCCGCGACGGCGGCGAGGGTGGCGTCGGACTCGTGGAGCTTGGCGAGTGCCACGTCGACCCGCTGCTGGGCGGAGAGCCGTTCCGACTCGAGCCGGGAGATGTCGAACCCCAGCCGCTCGGCGGTCGCCGTGGCCTCGGCGAGCTGCGTGTCGGCCTCGTCGAACGCGGCCTGGATCTCGATCAGGCTCGGCTGGCTCGTGGAGCCGCCGGCGGCGAAGTGGGCGCCGAGGACGTCGCCGTCGCGGGTCACCGCGGTGACGTCGGGCGCCTCGGCGACGAGGGCGCGGGCCGCGGCGAGGTCGTCGACCACCGCCGTCTTGTAGAGCAGCCGCGTGAGCGCACCGGAGAGGTCGCCGGGAGCGTCCACGACGTCGAGCGCGTACGTCGCGCCCGCGGGCAGCCCGGGCCAGTCGTGGTCACTGACGGGAGCGCCGCCGAGCAGCAGCCCGGCCCGGCCGAGGTTGTCGGTCTTGAGGTGGTCGAGCGCGCCGACGGCCGCATCGGCGTCGGTCACGACGACGGCGTCGGCCGCGGCGCCGAGGGCTCCGGCGACCGCGGTCTCGTAGCCGGCGCGGACCGACAGCAGCGCCGCCACCGAGCCGAGCAGCCCGGAGACCGCGTCGGAGGCCGCCAGCAGGGCACCGGCGCCGTCCTTGCGGCTCAGCCCGAGCTCGAGACCGTCCTTGCGGGCCTGGAGCGACACCCGGTCGCGGTCTGCCTGTTGGACCTCTTCGCGGATCTTGGCGAGCCGGTCATCGAGGTCGTCGAGCTCGGCCGTGGCCGCCTCGTGCTCGTGGTCCAGCCCCTCCTCGCCGGCGTCGAGCCCGGCGATCCTGGTCTCCAGCGCCGTGAAGTCGTGCTGCGCCCTGGTGGCGCGGGTCAGCGCCTCCTCCCGGGCTTGGCCGAGGCGGCCGATCTCGTCGGCGGCGGCCGTGGCGCGCGACCGCAGCGCGTTGACCTGGCCGTGCAGCCGGGCCAGACCCTCGCGGCGGTCGGCGGCCGCTCGGACCAGCCCGGCGACCCGGCGCTCCTCCTCGGCGGCCGCGTCCTCGGCCATACGTCGCGCGGTGACCGCCTGCTCGAGCGTGGTGCGCCGCTGCTCGACGTCGGCGGCGATCAGCTGCTCCTGCTGCCGGACCTCCGCCGCCTCGGCGTCGAGCTGCGCGGGGTCGCGACCGGGCTCGACGGTCTCGTCGACGTTCCCGGCGTTGCGGACGCGCTCGGCGGCCAGCGACTGGGTGCCGCGGAGCCGCTCACGCAGACCCGACAGCGCGAACCAGGCGTCCTGGGCCTTCGACAGGGCGGGCAGCTCGTCGCGGAGCGCGGACTCCAGCCCTGCCTCGGTCTGCTGGGCCTGCGCGATCGCGGCCTCCACCTCGGCGCGGCGCTCGACCAGGATGGTCTCGTCGGCCAGCTCCTGCTCCAGGGAAGTCCGGGCCTTCACCAGGTCGTCGGCGATGAGCCGGGCGCGCGCGTCGCGGACGTCGGCCTGGACGGTCGCCGCCTGCCGTGCCACCTCGGCCTGCCGGCCGAGCGGCTTGAGCTGGCGCCGGATCTCACCGAGCAGGTCGCCCAGTCGGTGGAGGTTGCCGTCGGTCGAGTCGAGCTTGCGGAGCGCCTTCTCCTTGCGCTTGCGGTGCTTGAGGACGCCCGCGGCCTCCTCGATGAATCCGCGACGGTCCTCGGGGGTGGCGTGGAGGATCGTGTCGAGCTGGCCCTGGCCGACGATGACGTGCATCTCGCGGCCGATGCCAGAGTCGGACAGCAGCTCCTGCACGTCGAGCAGCCGGCAGGGCGTGCCGTTGATGGCGTACTCCGAGCCCCCGGAACGGAACATCGTGCGGCCGATCGTCACCTCGGCGTACTCGATCGGGAGCGCGCCGTCGCTGTTGTCGATGGTGAGGAGCACCTCGGCCCGGCCCAGCGGTGGACGGCCGGCGGTGCCGGCGAAGATGACGTCCTCCATCTTGCCGCCGCGCAGGCTCTTGACCCCCTGCTCCCCCATGACCCAGGCGAGCGCGTCGACGACGTTGGACTTGCCCGAGCCGTTCGGACCCACGATGCAGGTGATGCCCGGCTCGAGCTGCAGAGTCGTGGAGGAGGCGAAGGACTTGAACCCCTTGAGGGTCAGGCTCTTCAGGTACAACGCGGGCTCCTCACCGGTCACGAACAGGCACTGAAACGTTGGGGAAGCTCAGCGGACCTCACCCTACCTGCGGCCCGCCACGCTCCGTGGGAGGCGGCCCCGGGGCGCTGCGTGTGCCGCCCCATCCGGAGCAGCTCTACGCGTTGGTCAGGGCGTCCTTCAGCGCTGCGAGGACGAGCAGCACGGCGTCTGGGCGCGCGTTGTGGCCCATCAGGCCGATCCGCCAGACGGTGGCGGCGTACTCCCCCACGCCGGCCCCGATCTCGAGGCCGTGCCGCTCGAGCAGGTAGCCGCGGATCTTGCCGGAATCGACGCCGTCGGGGACCTTGATCGTCGTCAGCTCGGGCAGCCGGTACCCCTCGGCCGCGAACAGCTCCAGCCCGAGCTCGTGCAGCCCGGCGTGGAGCTGGGCGCCGGCGGCCTCGTGCCGGGCCCACACGTTCTGCAGCCCCTCCTCGAGGATCCGGGTGAGGCCCGCGTGCAGGCTCGCGACCATCGCGGTCGGTGCGGTGTGGTGGTAGGTGCGCTGGCCCTTGCCGGCGGCCTCGCCCACATAGCCTCCGAGCATGCCGAGGTCGAGGTACCACGAGCGCGGCTTCGCGACCCGGCGCTCGAAGGCGCGGTCGTTGATCGTGAACGGCGCGAGACCGGGAGCGACGCCGAGACACTTCTGGGTGCCGGCGTAGCCGACATCGACGCCCCACTCGTCGGCGAGCAGCTCGATCCCGCCGATGCTGGTGACGGCGTCGGTGATCAGGAGCGCGTCGCCCTTGGCTGCCCCGAGTGCCGCGATGTCGGAGCGGACGCCGGTCGAGGTCTCGGCGTGAACGGCGGCGATGATCGCCGGGCTCGGGTGCGCCTCGACGACACGCTGTACGTCGACCGGCTGCCCCCACTCGTGCTCGACCGGGACCACCTCGGCACCGCAGCGAGCCGCGACGTCGCACATCCGCTGCCCGAAGAGTCCGTTCACGGCGATCACCGCGACGTCGCCCGGGTGGACGGTGTTGACGAACGCCGCTTCCATGCCGGCGCTGCCGGTAGCGCTCAGCGGGAGCGTCCGCGGGTTCGACGTACCCCAGGCAGTGCGGAGCATCTCGCAGGTCTCGTCCATCAGCGTCAGGAAGGTCGGATCGAGGTGCCCCAGCAGCGGCCGCGCCAATGCGTCGGTCGCGTCCGGGTAGGGGTTGGACGGGCCGGGTCCGAACAGGTGTCGCTCACGGATCGCCATGCGGGAAGGCTATTGGATGCGCCTCGTGTGCCTGTGACCGGTACATAGGGCGTTCTCAGGCACACGCGGCGTCAGAGGATCGCGCCGGGGTTGAGGATGCCGTCGGGGTCGAGGGCGTCCTTGACGCGCCGACTCAGCGCCATCACGTCGTCACCGACCTGGACGGGCAGGGCGGACTTCTTGGTCCGGCCGACGCCGTGCTCGCCGGTGATGGTGCCGTCGAGCGCGATCGCGGCGTGCATGATGTCGTCGAACGCCTGGAGCGCCCGCAGGTGGGCGGCGTCGTCGTCACGCGGGACGAGGATCAGCGGGTGGGTGTTGCCGTCGCCGGCGTGCGCGATGACGGGAATCGACAGCTCGTGCCGCGCGGCGATCTCGGCCACCGTCTCCAGCAGTTCCGGCAGCCGTGGCACGGGTACGCCGACGTCCTCGAGCATCAGCGCGCCAAGCTGCTCGACGGCGGGGATCACCATCCGTCGGGCCTGGACGAACTGCTCCCCCTCGTCGGGGTCGTCGGTGACGAACACCTCGAGGGCACCAGCGTCGACGCACGCCTTCTCCATCAGCGCGATCTCCTCGGTCCGGGCGACGCCGGGCGCGTCGGACTGCGCCACCATCAGCGCACCGGCATCGACGTCGAGGCCCATGGAGCGGTGCTGCTCGACCGCCCGGATCGACGGTTGGTCCATCAGCTCGAGCATCGACGGGCGCAGCCGCGAGCGGATCGCGACGACTGCCTGGGCGGCGACGGTCGGCGTCTCGAACGACGCCACGAGCGTCGAGCGGGCGGCCTGCGCCGGCACGAGCCGCAGCAGCACCCGGGTGATGACACCGAGCGTTCCCTCGCTGCCCACGAAGAGCTTGAGCAGGCTCAGTCCGGCGACGTCCTTGATCCGCTTGCCGCCCAGCTCCACCAGCGTGCCGTCGGCGAGCACCACGTCCAGCCCGAGGACGTAGTCGGTGGTCACGCCGTACTTCACGCAGCACAGCCCGCCGGCGTTCGTGGCCACGTTTCCCCCGATCGAGCAGAACTCGTACGACGAGGGGTCGGGCGGGTACCAGAGCCCGTGCTCCGCGGCCGCCGCCTTGACCTCCGCGTTCATGGCCCCCGGCTCGACCACCGCGACCTGGCAGGTGGCGTCGATCTCGATCGCGGCCATCCGCTCCAGGCTGAGCACGATCCCCTCGTCAACCGCACTGGACCCGCCGGAGAGCCCGCTCCCGGCGCCGCGCGGCACGACCGGCACGTGGTGGGCTGCCGCCCAGCGCACCGCGGTCTGCACTTGGTCGGCGTTGTCGGCTCGGACGACCGCCGCCGGCGTACCGGTGCCTGGGTCCTGGGAGCGGTCCCAGCGGTACTTCTCCACCGTGTTGGGGTCGGTCACCACGACACCGTCAGGCAGTGCGTCGACGAGCTCGGTCAGGGCCTCCTTGGAGAGGGACATGCCCCCATGCAACCACTCAAGACGACCCCGTTCACGGGGTTGCCCTGCGAGCGTCGTCCGGCGCCTGGCTGGCAAGGGGGAGAAGCGACGCTGTAGTAAGGCCCTCCTGCGAGCGACGACAACGCGCCGCCAGGCGGGATATCGGGGGCGCGCAGCGGGTGATCCCCGTGGACGTGGTCGTCTAAGTTCTTGTCGCCTCCTCGTCGGCGTGAACGATCAGCCTCAGCTGCGGCCAGATCAGCGCGAGGAAGACGCCAGTGCCGACGAACCCGAACCAGTACGGCGCGGTGATGCCCCACTCCCGGGCGATCAGGCCCCCGAGCAGGTTGCCGGCCACGATGCCTCCGAACACACCGACCAGGTAGACGCTGCCGACCCGGCCCTGCAGCTCCTGCGGGACCGCCCGCTGCCGCACGGACATCGACAACGTGCCCCACACGAACGCGTAGCAGCCGAAGCCGAACAGCGCCGCGATCGCCTGCCAGGGCTCGGTCGCGAGCGCCAGCGCCAGGTGGAAGAACACCTCGAGCAGCAGACACGTCTTCATCAGCGTGCCCAGCGGCACGTGCTTCTCGAGCCAGCCGTACGACGTGGTGCCGATCAGCCCACCGACCGCGGACGCGGTCGTGAGCAGACCGAAGCCCACCTCGCCCATGTCGAGGTGCTCGGTCGCGTAGAGAACCAGCACCCCGAGCGCGGCGCCGTAGGTCACGTTGAACGTGACGATCACCAGCGCGAGCGTGCGGACCGGCTTGCTGTGCCAGAGCCAGCGCAGACCCTCGGCGATGTCGGCCCGGATGTGGGTGCGCTCGTGGCGTTGCTTGCCGTGCGACGGCAGCCGCAACCGGGACACCAGCATCGCCCCGAGCAGCACGCAGACCAGCTGGCCCGCGAAGGGCCAGGCCAGCCCGAGCGCGAACAGCGCGGCGCCAACCGGCGGACCGGCGAGCTGGTTGACGGTGAGGAAGCCGGCGAACACCCGGCTGTTGGCGATCCCGAGGTCGGGCTTGGCGACCAGCATCGGGGTGAGCGTGCTGGTCGTGGTGTCGACGAACACCTCGGCTGTCCCGAACGCGAACGCCGCGGTCAGCACGACGGCCACGTTGACGTTTCCGGTCACGAGGAACACCAGCAGCACCGCGAGGAAGAAGGCCCGGCACAGGTTGGCGACGACCACGAGCAGCCGCCGGTCGACCCGGTCGGCCACGGCACCGGCGTACAGACCGAACAACAGCCACGGCAGCTGCTGCAGCATCGGGGCGAGCGCCACCAGGAACGGGTCATGTGTCTGGGACGCGACGAGCAGCGGTGAGGCGGCCAGCGCGAGGCCGTCGCCGGCGTTGGTGATCCAGGATGCGGCGAGCAGCGTGCGGAACTCGCGCCCGAGCCGGGCTGGGACCAGCCGCTCGACGATGCTCACGAGGCCGAGAGACTACGCGCCGCGCGAGCGCCCGGTCACGTGCTTTGAGTCATGCAGCTGTGGGGCGCCTGCCGCGGCGGCGTACGACGAACGCGAGCGCGAGCGCGCCCAGCACCACTCCGGCCGGTGCGGCACCGGCCGAGGCGACGTCGCCCAGGGTGCGGTCGGGGGCGCCGGTCCCGGTCGGGAGGATTCCCACGCGGCCCGGAACATCGACGCTGTAGACGTCGATCCCGCGCGCCAGGTCGATCGCGTAGACGACATTGCTCTTGCGGCCGGTCTGGTGGCCGCGAGCGTCGTACGTCGGCAGCCACATCGCGTCCCACACCTCGCTGGCGAACCAGTGGGCGTAGCCGTACGGCTTGATCCGCTCCGGATCGCGCACGTCGACGAGCTGGGTTCCCCCGCCGTAGAAGCCGATCGCGACGATGCCGCCGGGGCGGTAGTCGAACCAGTGGGCCGAGCAGAACGCGCCCTGCGGCAGGGGGAAGTTGCCGAGGTCGTGGAGCTCGACCTTGTCGAGCGGCACGATCCCGCCGGGGCCACCGTCCAGTCGCTTCACGTGCCACGTCTGGAACGAGCCGGCCTGTGTGCAGTCGGTCTGCTCGTAGTCCTCCTCGGTCACCAGCAGCACGTTGCCGTTGCGGAGCGACGGCGCACGGTTCGGCTTGAACGCGGCGGCGTTCGGCCGGAACGAGTTGTGGTGGATGAAGTCGTTGTAGCCGCCGGAGCCGTCGGCGTCACCGGCTCCACCGGCCTTCCCGGTGGTGGCGAGCAGCCGGGGGTGGCGCGGCCGGTCGACGTCCCACATCGAGGACCCGTCGAAGCCGGTGTGGGTCCCGACGCCGGCGGCGTCGAAGTTCCACTTGTGACCCGCGGTCGGCGAGCGGAACGGCTGCACCCCGGTCTTCGACGGGTCGGAGTCGACCTCGGTCGGCCGCTGGAGGTTGCGCAGGTCGAAGATCGAGTACGTGCCGGAGCCGCTGTCGCCCGCTGAGTAGGCGAAGCGGCAGTCGGTCTCCTGGACGCACGCCACGGTGTGGGTGCTGGTGGTCGCGGGCACGCTGCTCAGGACCTGCGGATCGGTCGGGTCGGTGACCTCGACGAGCAGCAGCTCGTTGCCTCCGCCGTTGGTGTGGCTGATGCCGTTCTTGTCGATCGCGGCGTTGAACAGGTCGATGCCGATCAGCACGAACCGTCGTCGGTCGCCGTCCGACGTACGGCGCTCGCCGCAGTTCATCGCCTCGTTCTCGAACACGGCGCTGGGCATGACGCCGACCCGGCTCGGAGCGGTGCCGTCGGAGACGTCCCAGACGGTCAGGGACTCTAGGCCACTGGTGACGAAGAGCGGCGCCGTCTGCATGAAGCAGCCGGAGATGCCGAGGGTCCCGGGGTGGCTGCCGAGGTGGGACACGTTGCCGCTGATGAGCGGGGTGTCCTCCTCCGCGAGCAGGTGTTTGCGGACCTCGCGGTTGCGCTCACCGTCGCCGTGGGCGGACGCGGGCGCAGTGGCGGTGACGGCAGTGAGGAGCAGCCCGGCGGCTGCCAAGGTGGGGAGTGCACGCATACCCGGTCAACGACCGGGTCAGGTGCGGGTCACGCGGGCTGGAGGTCGCTCTCGACGTCCAGCATCTCGCCGGCAGTGGCTGCGGCGAGTGCGTCGTTCTCCTGTGCGAGCTTGAGGGTCAGCGCCTCGAGCTCGGCGACACGGGCGCGCAGTCGGGCATTCTCAGCCACGAGTCGCGCTGGCATCCGGGGGTCGCTGTGCACGTAGCCGATCAGCGCCTTGGCCATAGACGAGCCTTCCGAAACTTTCAGGTGTGAGCCCGGGGATCAGGGCTGCCTTCAAGAGTCCCACCATCGGAGGCCCTGGTCAAACGCTCGAGGCCGCCGTCCGGGGTCCTCGCGGTGTCCGCGGCGACGGCTGACACCGAGGACAGAAGTACGACGACCGGTTGGTGAAGGCGATCCGGCGGATCGGGGTCGTGCACCGGTCGCACGGCTCGCCCTCGCGGCCGTAGGCGTGCAGCGACCGGTCGAAGTAGCCGGACTCGCCGTTGACGTTCACGTAGAGCGCGTCGAAGGAGGTCCCGCCCTGGCCGAGGGCCGCCTCCATCACCGACCGGGCGTCCCCCAGCAGCAGCCGGGCCTGCGCGGCGGTGAGCCGCTCCCCCGGGCGATCGCCGTGGATCTTCGCCCGCCACAGCGCCTCGTCGGCGTAGATGTTGCCGACGCCGGACACCAGACCCTGGTCGAGCAGCAACTTCTTGACCCCGGCAGCGCGCCTGCGCAGCCGGCGCACGAACGCGTCGTCGTCGAACTCGGGGTCGAGCGGGTCGCGCGCGATGTGGGCGATCTCCGGCGGCAGGTCGGCCCCGCCCTCAGACACCATCAGGCCGCCGAACATCCGCTGGTCGACGAACCGCAGCTCGCGGTCCCCGGACGACAGCGAGAGGCGCACCCGGAGGTGCCGCTCGTGGGGTGCGGAGCTGGGCTGGATCAGCATCTGGCCGCTCATGCCGAGGTGGCCCAGCAGCGCGTCACCGTTGTCGAGGGGCAGCCAGAAGTACTTGCCGCGCCTGCGGGCGCCGGTGACGGTGCGACCGGTCAGGGCATCGGCGAAACCGGCGGGGCCGCGGGGGTCGCGCCGGACCGGACGAGGGTGACGCACCTCGACGGAGGTGATGGTCGCCCCGACGACGTGGCGCTCCAGGCCGGTCCGGACGACCTCGACCTCGGGGAGCTCGGGCACCGGGTCTACTCAGTCGGCGTCGGCGGTCACGTCCGCCGCACCGATGTCGTCGGCGATCTCGCCGTACGCCGTCTCCGCGGCGGCCTGCTCGGCCTCCTTCTTGGAGCGGCCGACGCCGTTGCCGTAGAGCTCCTCACCAACCTTGACCTGAGCGGTGAACGTCTTCATGTGGTCGGGGCCGTCGTCCTCGATGACGTACTCGGGCACGCCGAGCCCGTGCTCGGCGGACAGCTCCTGGAGGGAGGTCTTCCAGTCGAGCCCGGCGCCGAGGGCGGACGCCGCCTCGATCAGCGGGTCGAAGAGCCGGTGGACGGTCGCGGCGGAGGCCTCGAAGCCGCCGGAGATGTGGACGGCGCCCAGGACCGCCTCGACCGTGTCGGAGAGGATCGAGGCCTTGTTGCGGCCGCCGGTGGCCTGCTCGCCGCGGCCGAGCTTGATGTGCTGCCCGAGCGCGATCTCGCGGCCGACGCCGGCCAGCGCACGCGCGTTGACGACGGCCGCACGCAGCTTGGCCAGGCGGCCCTCGGACAGCTCCGGATGGCTGCGGTAGAGCGTCTCGGTCACGACGACGCCGAGCACGGCGTCGCCGAGGAATTCGAGGCGCTCGTTGGTGGGGAGCCCGCCGTTCTCGTAGGCGTACGAGCGGTGCGTCAGCGCTCGCTCCAGCAGCTCGGGGTCCAAGACCGGATCCCCGAGTGCGTCACGTAGCTCCGCGTAGTTGCTCAACCCTGACCGGCGGGAGGTCTCAGAGAACCTGACGACGGTCAGCGCGCGCGCCGTACTGACCGCACTCGCCGCACGCGCGGTGCGGCAGGTGCTTGGCGCCGCACGCCGGGTTGGCGCACGTCACCAGCGTCGGCGCGACGGCCTTCCACTGCGAGCGACGGTGACGCGTGTTGCTACGCGACATCTTCCGCTTCGGAACAGCCACTTGTCTCTCCTCATACCGCGGCCGGTGTCCCGGCCTGTTCGTCCCTCCCGGATACCCGGTCGGGGTTCAGTCTGTGTCCTGCTTCCGGCTGTGGGCCGGGTCCTGCAGGGCTGCCAACCCGGCCCACCGCGGGTCCACCGCCGCGTCGTGTGCGTGGTCTGGATCGTCGGCCAGGCGAGCGCCACACTCGACGCACAGCCCGGGACAGTCCTCTCTGCACAGCGGCTGGAACGGTAGCGCGAGCACCACCGCGTCCCGCAGCAGTGGCTCGAGGTCGAGCAAGTCTCCCTCGAGCCGGCTGGCCTCGACGTCCTCCTCGTCCTCGGCCGCGTGGGAATGCTGGTCGGCGTACACGAACAGCTCCTGGAACGTCACGTCGATCTCGTCGTCGATCCGCTCCAGGCACCGTGCGCACTCGCCCTCGAGCGCAACGGTCGCCGCGCCCGTGACCAGCACCCCCTCCATGACCGCCTCGAGCCGCAGGTCCAGCTGGACCGGCGAGCCGTCGGGGACGCGCAGGACTTCGATGCCCAGCTCTGCCGGAGCCGGCACCGTCTTGGTCACCTCGTGCTGGGACCCCGGGCGGCGACCGAGCTCGCGGGTGTCGAGCACGAGCGGCGCTCTCGGGTCCAAGCTGCTCAGAGGATCACTTTCCGGGTCCGGGAACGGCAGAACTGCGTACCAATGTAACGGTCAGCGCCGCGAGGCAGCAAAACCCGAGTCCGGCAGTCCGGAGCGGAGCGAGGGAGGGCCGCAGAGACGAGGGGGTTGAGGAGGCTCGGCTCGAATCCGAGCGCAGCGAGGGGACGAGCGAGCCGTCTCGAAACCGCAGGAGCTGGTCAGCGATTGTCGTGCGCCCGGAAGCGCTCGACCAGCGCCTCGTGGACGAACTCGGGGACCAACCCGGAGACATCACCACCGAACTGGGCGATCTCCTTGACCAGGCTCGATGCGAGGAAGGACCACTCCGGGCTGGTGGGCATGAATACCGTCTCGACGTCGCTCAGCGACGCGTTCATCTGGGCCATCTGCAGCTCGTAGTCGAAGTCGCTGACGGCGCGCAGCCCCTTCACGATCGCCGAGATCCCCTCCGCCCGGCAGAAGTCGGTGAGCAGTCCGGTGAACCCCGCCACCCGTACGTTGTCCCAGGTCGAGCACGCCTGACGGAGCATCTCCAGCCGCTCCTCGGCGCTGAAGAGGCGGCTCTTGGACGGGTTCACCCCGACCGCCACCACGACCTCGTCGAAGAGCCCGGCGGCGCGACCGATCACGTCGAGGTGACCGTGGGTGACCGGGTCGAAGGACCCGGGGCAGGCGGCTCGGCGCAAGGGCTACTCCTGGTTCGTCGCGCTGGTGGCGGCGTGACCGTACCAAAGCGTCGTCTCGCCGTAGCGCCGCTCGCGCAGGTCGGTGAAACCTTCGGGGAAGTCGGGCGGGTCACTGCGCGAGGAGCGCTCGACGACCACCATCGCGCCGGGGACCAGCCAGTCGTAGTCGTGCAGGGCGTGCAGGTCGAGGTCGACCTCGTCTGCCTCGAGCGGGTACGGCGGGTCGAGGTAGGCGACGTCGTACGGCGCCGCCGGCGGCCGTCGCAGCGTCGTAGCGACGCTTGCGGCGACCACGTCGGGTCCGCCGAACCCGATCGTCTTGGCGTTGCCGCGGATCAGCGCCGAGGCACGCCGGTCCTGCTCGACCAGGGTGACCACGCCGGCGCCCCGCGACCACGCCTCCAGGCCGACCGCGCCGGAGCCGGCGTAGAGGTCGAGGAAGCGCAGCCCGTTCAGCGAGCCGCACCACGACTCGATGCTGGAGAAGAGCGCCTCACGCACCCGGTCGCTGGTGGGGCGGGTCTGCAGACCGCGCTGGGTCTGCAGCCGCCGTCCTCCCGCAGCTCCCCCGATGATGCGAGTCATGGTCCGGCACACCTCGACGACGGAGGTTCGGCGCCGCTCATGCCTTCTCCATGAACTCAGACTGCCGTGAATGCTCCATGACCGCCACCGCTGCGGCGAGCTGGGGCGCTCCTGCGAGGTCCTCGTCCTCGACGAGCAGCGCCTCGGCGGTCTCGCGCGCGGCGACGATCGTCTTCTCGTCCCGCAGCACCCGCAGCGTGCGGAGGCTGGAGCGGAAGCCGCTCTGGGAGCGCCCGAGCACATCGCCCTCCCGCCGCTGCTCGAGGTCGACGCGGCTGAGCTCGAACCCGTCGGTGGTCGCCGCCACGGCGTCGAGCCGCTCGCGGGCGGGCGAGTCGTCCTCGGCCCGTGACACCAGGAGGCAGAGCCCCGGAAGGCCGCCCCGGCCGACCCGGCCGCGCAGCTGGTGGAGCTGGGAGACGCCGAAGCGGTCGGCGTCCATCAGCACCATCGTGGTGGCGTTGGCGACGTCGACGCCGACCTCGATCACGGTGGTGGAGACGAGCACGTCGACCTCGCCAGCCGCGAAAGACCGCATCGTGCGGTCCTTCTCGTCGGCGGGCAACCTGCCGTGGAGCATGGCCAGCCGCAGGCCGGCCAGCGGACCCTCAGCAAGGTGCGGCAACAGCTCCTCCACTGCGGTCAGCGGAACCTTGGGCGTGACGACGTTGTCGTCCTCGTCCACGTCGAGCTGGTCGGTCTCCCCCTGCTCCGGCTCGTCGCCGCTGATCCGGGGACACACGACGTAGACCTGGTGCCCGGCGCCGACTTCCTCGCGCACCCGCTCCCACACCCGGTCGAGCCAGTGCGGCTGGTCGGCCAGGGGTACGACGTTGGTCTGGATCGGCGCCCGGCCGGCTGGCAGCTCGCTGAGGACCGACGTCTCGAGGTCGCCGAAGACCGTCATCGCCACGGTGCGCGGGATCGGGGTGGCGGTCATGACCAGCACGTGGGGCGGCGTGCCTGCCTTGTCGGTCAGCGCGGCGCGCTGCTCGACCCCGAACCGGTGCTGCTCGTCGACGACGACCAGTCCGAGGTCGGCGAAGTCGACCCGATCCTCGAGGAGGGCGTGGGTGCCGATCACGATGCCGGCCTCGCCGCCGGCGATCCGGGCCAGCGCCTCGCGCCGCTGCGCCGCCCCCATCGAGCCGGTGAGCAGCGCGATCGTGGTGCCCTCGGCGGAGCCGCCCAGCATGCCGCCTGAGGCCAGGTCGCCGAGGAGTGCGGCGATCGACCGGGCGTGCTGCTGGGCGAGCACCTCGGTGGGCGCCAGCAGCGCGGCCTGGGCGTCGCTGTCGACGACCCGCAACATCGCCCGTAGCGCCACCAGCGTCTTGCCGGAGCCGACCTCGCCCTGGAGCAGCCGGTTCATCGGGTGGGGCTGGGCCAGGTCGCGCTCGACCTGCTCGCCGACCTCGCGCTGGCCGCCGGTCAGCGCGAACGGCAGCCGCTGGTCGAACGCCGCCAGCAGGCCGCCGCGGTCACCGGTGCGGGCCTGCGCGCCCTGCGCCCGCAGCCGGGCCCGGCGCCGGGCCAGCACGAGCTGGGTGACCAGTGCCTCCTCGAACCGGAACCGCTTCTGGGCGGCACCGACCTGCTGGTAGTCGTCGGGCCCGTGGATCCAGCGCAGCGCGGCCGTGACGTCGAGCAGCCCGTGCTCGCGACGTACGTCGTCGGGCAGCGGGTCCGGGACGTCCTGCACCAGGTCGAGTGCGCCCTGCACGACCTTCTGGACGTCCCAGGAGTAGAGCTTGGCTGTGACGGGGTAGATCGGTAGCAGGCCCTTCACGCTGGCGGCGAGACCTCCGTCGCCGTCCTCGTCGAACATCACCGAGTGGGGCTGGGCGATCTGCCAGGTCGTGCCGAACCGCTTGGCCTTGCCGACGAACATCCCGAGCTTGCCGGGCGCCATCCGCCGGTGCTCCTTCTCGGCCTGCGAGTCGTAGGGGCTGAAGAACGACAGCGAGAAGTCGGGGCCGTTCGTGCTGATCCGGACTTCCACCCGGAAGCTCATGCGGTGGGTGCGGCGGTCGCGGAACGGCTTGATCTCGCTGGCGGTGACCTGGCCGACGACCGAGATCGCCTCGCCCTCGACCGGTTCCGCGACGTCGCTGACCTCGGTGGTCTTGACGTACCGGCGCGGGAAGTGGAACAGCAGGTCACCGACCGTCTCGAGCCCGAGCCCCTCGCGGACCAGCTGCCGCTTCTTGTGGGACTTGCCGAAGACGCTCGCGACCGGGGACTCGACCGTGATCACTCGACCCCCACGAGCAGCGGGTAGCGATCCTGGCCGCCGTCGTAGACCAGGACGTCGACGTGCGCGTGATGCTCCGCGACGTACGCCGTGCACCGCTCGGCCAGGTCGGGTGTGCCCTCCTGGCCGCGCACGATCGTCACGAGCTCGCCGCCGCCTCCGAGGAGCCGGTCAAGGACGTCGACGGCGACGGCGTACAGGTCATCTCCGATCACCGCGAAATCGCCTTCGACCACACCCAGCACGTCGCCGGGCTCACACGGCCCGGCCATCGTGATGGCCTGCCTCGCGGCGACCGTGACCGCGCCGTGCCGAGCGTGCCGGGCGGTGGCGGTCATCTCCAGCACGTCCTGGTCGAACCCGCGGCCCGGCTCGTGCACGGCAAGCGCCGCCAGCCCCTGCACCTGCGCCAGTGTCGGGATCACGACGGCGCGGATTCCCTCGTCGCTCTCGGCGGTGCGGGCGGCGACCTCGGAGACCCGGATGGAGTCTGGGTCGTTGGGAAGGATCACCACCTCACCGGCGCCCGTGGCGAGGATCGCGTCGAGCACGTCACGGGTGCTCGGGCGGCGTCCCGGTCCGCCGACCACGACCTCGGCACCTGCCTCGGCGAAGAGGGCGGCGAGGCCCTCGCCTGCGGCGACCGCGACGATCCGGCGGCCGGTGCGCTCGGCCGTCCGCTGCCGTGCGGATGCGACCTGCTCCGCGAAGTGGGTGACGCGCACCCGGTGGGGTCGGCCCGCCTCGATCCCGGCCTCGATCGCGGCGCCGACGTCGTCGACGTGGACGTGGACGTTCCACAACCGGTCGCCGCCGACCACGACGAGCGAATCTCCGAGCGGTGCCAGCGCGGCTCGCATCGGCGGGATCCGGTCGTCCTCGGCGTCGAGCAGGAACATCACCTCGTACGCCGGGCCGTCCGCGGTGAGCTCGTCGGCGGGCAGGGGGACCGGGATCCGATGGGTGCCGAAGCTGGACGGGGCGACCGGGGGCCGGCGGCCGGTGAGGACCGTCTCGGCCGCATCGAGGATCACGCTGACGCCGCGGCCGCCGGCGTCGACGACCCCGGCGTCGCGGAGCGCCGGGAGCTGCTCGGGAGTGCGGGCCAGGGCCTCGCGCGCCGCAGCCGCCGCGGCGGTGAAGACGTCGCGAGCCCGCGTCCGCGGCCCCGCCACGGCCTCGGCGGCCTCGGCGGCGGCCCGCGCCACGGTCAGCATGGTCCCCTCGACCGGTTCGCCGACGGCCGCGTAGCTGGCATCGGTGGCCTCGCGGAGCGCCTCCGCGAGGATCACGGCGTTGCGCTCCTCCGGCGTCGCCCGACTGATCCGGTGGGCGATCGCGCCGAGCATCTGGCTGAGGATGACCCCGGAGTTGCCGCGTGCGCCGAGCAGGGCACCCCGGCCGAGCGCGGCGAGCGCGGTCCTGAGATCGGCGTCGCCCTGGGTGGCCTCCCGGATCGCGTCACGTGCGGCGGACACGGTGAGGTAGAGGTTGGTGCCGGTGTCACCGTCCGGGACGGGAAACACGTTGAGCGCGTCGATCTCCTCGCGGGCCTCGGCCAGCGCGTCGGTGGCGACGTCGACGAACCGGAGCACGACCGCGAGTGTGATCGTGCCGCTGCTGGGTGCCAACATGTCCTGGGTGTTTCCTTCGGCTGGTCCGGGGCCGTTCCGGGTCGGTTCCGCGACAGGCTAGATGATTCATTCCAAGGGGGGCGATCAGCGAGCGGCGTTCCGCGCCCGGCCGGCCAGACGGAGGAGCGACGACGTACTGGCTCGTCTTCGTGCGACGACAACGCAGCCAGGCGGAATGCGGGGCGTCGCGCAGCGGTCGTCCCCCTTGGAATGAGTCATCTGGTGCGTGCTTCCGACGATTCGCTCGCCCTCACGGGCATCCGATACGCTGTCCCGGTTGCCCGCTCGGCGGGCCCTCGACACCCCACACACACGATTTTCAGGAGTTACCGGTGGCTGCCGTCTGTGACATCTGCGCCAAGAAGCCCGGCTTCGGCAACAACCGTCCGTGGTCGCGCAAGATCACGAAGCGTCGCTTCAACCCCAACATCCAGCGGGTCCGGGCGACCGTCAACGGCACCCCGAAGCGCCTCAACGTCTGCACCGGCTGCCTCAAGGCCGGCAAGGTCACGCGCTGACCTGATCCACTCTTCTCCGCAGGCCGTCACCCGAGTCGGGTGGCGGCTTTCGTGCGTGTCCCAGGCCGGTCAGTCCTGCGGGGACACCTCGTCGAGCGCAAGCTCGACCAGCGTCCGGGCGGCCGCTCTCGCCTCGTCTGCAGCACTCGCGGCGCCGGCGATGGAGTAGCCGACGATGGCACCCTCGTGCAGGCTGAGGAGCTGGATGGCGAGCTGGTCCGGTTGCTGCACCGCTGCCTGGGCGAGGGCTGCTCGGAACTGATCGAGCAGCCAGGTCTTCTCCGCCACGATCACCTGCCGGCCCGGGTGGTCGACGTCGGGAAGCTCACCGAAGGCATTGATGAAGCTGCACCCCCGCGGGCATTCGGCCAGCCAGTCCGGGAGAACGTCGAACGGCGCCAGGACGCGAGCCAGGTCGGAGCCGGCCACGTCGAGGCGGGCGGCCACCATCGACCGCCACCGACGGTCCCGCGCCTGCAGGTACGTCGTCACCAGTCCGTCCTTGGAGCCGAATCGGTCGTAGAGGGTCCGCTTGGTGACTCCGGACTCTGCAGCGATGGTGTCCACGCCGACCGCGTGGATGCCGTTCTCGTAGAAGAGCCTGGACGCGACCTCGAGGATCCGTCGAGCACCCGGCGTCAGTGAGTCGAGGTCGGCCGCGGGGGTTGCAGACATGTCCCATGACTCCTTGAATTCACAGGTCTGTGAACCTATCGTTGGGCATAACTTCACAGATCAGTATACCTAGGAGGAGTGATGACCTCGACGATGCGAGTGCTTGGTGGGTGGATGCGGGAGATCGCGGCAGGTGTGGACGCTGGTCACGCCATCCGGCACGGGCTTCCGGTGCCCGACGACTCCGCTGCGAGGGGCCGCCGAGCCTCTCCGAGCGTCAGAAGTGGGTCCAGCCGGTCGGGCCGTCGTATTCCCCGCCGTCGACGGTGACGCCGGACCCGGCGGCCACCGCGCCGACGACCTGCCAGCCGTCGGGGACCGAGCCCTCGGGGAACGTCGCGAGCAGGGCGTGGTCGTCGCCGCCGCCGAGGATGAACCCGAGCGGGTCGGCGCCGAGGGCCGAACCCACGGCCACGAGAGGCTCGGGTACCTCGAACGCGTCGGTCCGGACGTCGATCGCGACGCCCGAGGCGTCCGCGACGTGGCGCGCCTCGGCCAGCAGGCCGTCGGAAATGTCGATCATCGAGGTCGCGCCGGCCTCCGCGGCGACCGGCCCGGCGTCGTACGGCGGAGCGGGACGCCGGTACGCCTCGACGAGCACCCGGGGCGACCGGAAGCCCCGGCCGAGCACGGCCAGGCCGCCCGCCGCCCAGCCCTGCCGACCCGTGAGTGCGAGCACGTCACCGGGCCCGGCGCCGCTGCGGAGCACCGGCGAGACGGTGCACGCCCCGAGCACGGTGACCGCGACCAAGAGCTGGTCGGAGCGGGTCAGGTCGCCGCCGACGACACTGGCGCCGACCTCGGCGCACTCCTCGGCGAAGCCCCGGGCGAAGTCGAGTGCCCACTGGGCAGGCAGGTCCCCTGGCGCGGCCAGTCCAACGGTCAGCGATGTGGCCCGGCCACCCATGGCGTTGATGTCGGAGAGGTTCTGGGCGGCGGCCCGGTGACCCACGTCGGCGGCGTCGACCCAGTCGCGCCGGAAGTGCCGGCCCTCCACCATCAGGTCGGTGGAGACCACCACGTGCCCGGTGCGGACCCGCAGCACAGCGGCGTCGTCGCCAGGCCCCACGAGCACGTGCTCCCCCTGCTCGAACAACGGGGTGAGGGCGTCGATCAGGGCGAACTCACCCACGTCTGCGACGGTCGCGTCGGGCGCGGTGCCAGGGGGAAGTGCCATGGCGCCATCCCAGCAGACGCGGCGGCTCGGGGCACCTATCGGCCCCCGCCAGGGGCGCGGTAGGTTGACCGCGTCATCACAGTCAGTGCGAGACGGAAGTCACGAGACGAGGAGCTCCGATGGTCGTCCAGGCCTACATCCTGATCCAGACCGACGTCGGCAAGGCCGCCGAGGTCGCCCGCGAGATCGCCCAGGTCAAGGGCGTCACGCTCGCCGAGGACGTCACCGGTCCGTACGACGTGATCGTGCGCGCCGAGGCGCGCAACGTGGACGAGCTCGGCAAGCTGGTCGTATCGAAGGTCCAGAACCTCGACGGGATCACCCGCACCCTGACGTGCCCCGTGGTCCACATCTGACCGCATTGACCTCAACGAGCCGCCCCGGAGCCGCCCGGCTCCGGGGCCTCGTGCTGTGTGGACTCGCTGCGACGGCGCTGGCGGGCTGCTCGTCCGCTCCGGTGGCGGTGTCGTCGCCGGATGACCTCCCGGCCGCGGACCTGGAGACCTGCCGTGCGCTGGTCGCCGACGTGCCCGACTCGCTCGGCGCCCGTGAGCGCCGGGAGGTCGAGCCCGCCGACGCACTGGGCGCGGCCTGGGGCGACCCGGCGATCGTGATGACGTGCGGTGGGGAGCCGCCGGCCCTGGCCCCCACCGCGGTGTGCGAGGAGGCCAATGGCGTCGGGTACTTCGTCAACGACGCGCCCCTGAAGGACGAGTCGGTCGACGTCACGCTCGTGACCGTCGGCTACGAGCCGATCATCACAGTCGTGGTGCCCGCCGAGCAGCGACCCGAGGGCGTCGCCGCGGCCATGGCCGGGCTGGCGGCAGCGGTCGAGGAGCACACCGAGCTGGTCCGTCCCTGCCTCTGAGGCTCGGCCCGGTCAGCGCAGACCGGTGTCGCGGGCGAGAGCGAGCTGGATCAGCCGGTCGACCAGCGCCGGGTAGTCGAGCCCGGTGGCGGCCCACATCCGGGGGTACATCGAGGTCGGCGTGAACCCGGGCATCGTGTTGATCTCGTTGACGACCAGCGAGTCGTCGGGCATCACGAAGAAGTCGACCCGGGCGAGACCCTCGCAGCCGACCGCCATGAAGGCCTGGGCAGCGTGCTCGCGGAGCCGAGCCGCCACGTCGTCGGGCAACTTGGCCGGGACGTCGAGCTCGGTGTGCTCCTCGGGCAGGTACTTCGCGGCAAAGTCGTAGAACTCGTGGTCGCCGCCGACCCGGATCTCGGCGGGCAAGGTCGTCTCCGGCGTACCGTCGAGGGCTTGCAGGACGCCGCACTCGATCTCGCGCGCGCCCTCGGCGGACACCTCGACCAGTGCCTTGCTGTCGTGCTCGAACGCCGCGAGCAGGCAGCCCTCGAGCTCGCCGGCGTCGTGCGCCTTGGAGATCCCGATGGAGGAGCCGCCGCGCGCGGGCTTCACGAACAGTGGGTAGCCGAGCCGCGCGGCACGCTCGGCGCTGCCGCCCGGGTCAGTCGCCCAGTCGTGCCGCGTGATCGTGACCGAGGGCATCAGCGGCAGCCCGGCGTCGCGCAGCACGATCTTCATGTAGGCCTTGTCCATGCTCACTGCGGACGCGAGCACGCCGGCGCCGACGTAGCGCACCCCGGCCATCTCGAGCATCCCCTGCAGGGTGCCGTCCTCACCCCAGGGCCCGTGCAGGAGCGGGAAGACTACGTCCACGTCGCCGAGCGCGCGCGGCGGCTGCGAGGGCTCGTGCACGACGAGCCCGGTGGCGTCGGACTCGCGGGCCAGCATCACGCCGGCCCGGTCGCCGTCGACCTCGGGGAGCTCACGGCCGGTGATCCGCAGCCGCTCCGGGTCGTCGGCCTCCAGCACCCAGCGACCATCGGTGGCGATCCCGATCGGCACCACGTCGTACTTCTCGCGGTCGAGTGCGGACAGCACGCTGCCGGCCGTGACGCACGAGATCGCGTGCTCGCTCGAACGGCCTCCGAAGACGAGTGCGACGCGCGGCTTGCGACCGCTTTCGGGGGATCCGTCGGTGGGTGAGGTCATCGGCTCGACCCTAGCGGCCTAGGGTTCTGGACATGGCTGATGCCCCGCTGCCCCAGGACGAGCCCGAGCTCCGGCCCAGCACGCTCGCGGTGACCGCCGGACGACCGCCCCACGACCCCGACCAGCCCCTGAACACGCCGCTGACCATGGCGTCGACGTACGTCGCGGGCGGCGACCTCGAGTACGGCCGCTACGCCAACCCGACGTGGGCGGCGTTCGAGGAGGCGCTGGGAAGTCTCGAGGGCGGCCGCTGCCTGTCCTTCTCGAGCGGGCTGGCAACAGTCGCGACGGTGCTCGACCTGGTCGGGCTGGGCGCCCACGTGGTCGCGCCGCGGCACGCCTACCTCGGCACCGTGATGCAGCTCGCCGACCTCGAGGCCCGAGGCCGGGTGCAGGCGAAGCTGGTCGACGTCACCGACACCGGGGAGGTCGTGGCCGCCTGTGCGGATGCCGCGCTGGTGTGGCTGGAGTCGCCCACCAACCCCGCCCTGGAGGTGATCGACCTCGAGCCGGTGATCGAGGCCGCCCAGGCCGCCGGCGCGTACGTCGTCGTCGACAACACCTTCGCCACGCCGCTGCTGCAGCGGCCGCTCGACCTCGGGGCCGACCTGGTCGTCCACTCGGCGACGAAGTTCCTCAGCGGGCACGCCGACGTGATGCTCGGGGCGGTGGTGACCCGCGACGACGAGCTCTACGGCGTGCTCAAGGGTCGCCGCGACCTGGTCGGCGCGATCCCCGGCACCCTGGAGGCCTGGCTTGCACTGCGCGGCCTGCGCACCCTGCACCTCCGCGTGGAGCGGGCGCAGGCCAACGCCCAGGAGCTGGCGCGGCGGCTGGCGGACCACCCGGCGATCGGCGAGGTGCGCTACCCCGGTTTCGGGGCGATGGTCGCGATCGTGCTCGCCCAGGGCGCGATGGCAGCCGACCTGCTGACCCACAAGACCAGGCTGTGGGTGCACGCCACCTCCCTCGGCGGCGTGGAGTCGACGTTCGAACGCCGGCGGCGTTGGAAGACCGAGGCGCCGACCATCCCCGATGCACTGGTGCGGATGAGCGTCGGCATCGAGGACGTCGACGACCTCTGGGAAGACCTGCTGACCGCGCTCGACGACCTGACCTGACGACCACGCGCAGCGTCAGTCGGTCTCCGCTTTCGTGTCGCGGTCGATGAACGCCTGCATCATGTCGCGCGCGGTGCTGCGGCCCCCGACCACGGCGTCGACGTGCTCGGCGATCGGCGCGTCGACACCGTTCTTCTCGGCGAGCGCCAGCAACGACGCGCAGGACTTCGCGCCCTCGGCGACCTGCCGCGTCGACGCGTAGATCTGCTCGGTGGTCTGGCCCTGGCCGAGCTTCTCCCCGAAGGTCCGGTTGCGGGACAGAGGCGACGAGCAGGTGGCGACCAGGTCGCCGAGGCCGGCGAGCCCCATCAGGGTCAGCGGATTGGCACCGAGCCGGGTCGCGAGCCGGGCGGTCTCCGCGAGGCCTCGCGTGATGACCGACGCCGTGGTGTTGTCGCCGAAACCGAGGCCGACCGCCATCCCGACCGCGAGCCCGACGACGTTCTTGTACGCGCCGCCGAGCTCGCACCCCAGCACGTCGACCGATGTGTATGGCCTGAACGCCGTCGCGTGGCACATCGATTGGAGCCGCTTGGCGACGTCCTCATCCGCGCACGCCACGACGGAGGCGGCCGGCTCGCGGTTCGCGATCTCGCGGGAGAGGTTCGGCCCGCTGATGACGGCGATCCGCTCCTCGCCTGTGCCCGTGACCTCCGCGATCACCTCGGACATCCGCTTGAGGCTGCCCAGCTCGACGCCCTTCATCAGTGAGACGAGCGGTACGTCGGGCAGCACCGGCGCCCAGTCCAGCAGGTTCTCGCGGAACGACTGAGAGGGCACAGCGAAGATGACGGCGTCAGCACCGTCGACTGCTTCGGCGGGGTCGTGGGTCGCCGAGATCGCGTCGGGCAGCTTCACGTCCGGCAGGTAGTCGCCGTTCTCGTGATGGGTGTTGATGTCGGCGCAGACCTCCTCACGCCGGCCCCAGATGGTGACGTCGTTCCCGGCGTCGGCGAGCACCATCGAGAACGCGGTGCCCCACGAGCCGGCACCGAAGACCGCGACCCGCGTCATGCCGGGTCCTGCTTCTTGGGGTTGCCTATCTGGCGGACGCCGGCCTTGCGCGGGTCGAACCGCTGCGCCGGTGCCTGCTCACCGCGCAGGTCCTCGACCAGCGCCACCAGACCGGCCATGATCCGGTCGGTCGCGGCGTTGATCGTCGCCGTAGACCGCGGCTCGGTGAGGAGGTCGGCCAGGTCGATGGGATCGCCGGCCTTCATGAGGATCCGCCTGCGAGGAACCAGGCGCGGTCTGGAGGAGTACGGCGGGAGCACGTCCTGGGCGCCCCACTGGCCGACGGGGATCACCGGGCAGCCGGTCTCGAGCGCGATCCGGGCAGCGCCCGACTTGCCCGCCATGGGCCACAGGTCGGGGTCGCGGGTCAGCGTGCCCTCGGGGTAGACCACGACACACTCGCCGGCGCGGACCGAGTCCACCGCGGCGTCGAACGCCCCGACGGCGTTGCGGCTCAGCCGCTCCACCGGGATCTGGCCGGCCGACCTGAGGAACCTCGACAGCGCCCTGTTCTTGAACAGCCCCGACTTGGCGAGGTAGCGCGGCAGCCGGCCGTGGTCGTAGAGGAAGTGCGCCGAGAGCAGTGGATCGATGTGCGAGATGTGGTTGAAGACCACGATGCAGCCGCCGACTGCTGGGACTTTCTCGCCGTCGATCCAGGTCCGGCTTGCGATCGAGAGCAGCGTGGGCTTCACGATCGGCACCGCGAGCCAGAACGCCCAACCGCGTCCCTGCTGGAGCTTGCGAACCGTCACGGGCATCCTTCGTCGGTGGGGTCGGCCGGCGACCGAGGATCGGTGGTGCGCAGCAGGCTACTCCCTCGGGTGGCAGGATCGGGGTTGATGAAACGCCCCCTCTTCGTCGTCCTGGTCCCGGTCAAGGACCCCGACGTCGGCAAGTCCCGGTTGCACGTGCCGGCGCACCTGCGTCCGGGGCTCGCCAGCGCGTTCGCGCTGGACACCGTGCATGCCGCGCGGGAGGCCGCGGTGGTCGCCGAGGTCGTCGTCGTGACCGGGGACCCGGACTTCGCGGGGGTCGTCGCCGAGCTCGGGTTCGTCTGCGTCGACGACGTCGTCGGCGGTCTCAACGCCAGCCTGGTGGCCGCCGCGGCGTCGGTGCGAGAGCGACACCCGGACGCCCGTCCGGTCGCACTCTGCGCCGACCTGCCGTGCCTGCGGCCGAAGGATCTGATGGCCGCGCTGGGTGCGTTGCCGGACGACGTGGCGGCGTACGTCGCCGACGCCGACGGCACCGGGACGACGTTGTACACCGCGCCGTACGACGTCTTCGAGCCGCGGTTCGGCCACGGGTCGGCGGCCGCCCATGCGGACGACGGCGCGCTCGCGATCCTCGGCGACCTGCCGACCCTTCGGCGCGACGTCGATGAGGAGACGTCGCTGGCGGTCGCGTTGCGGCTGGGAGTCGGACGGTTCACGCAGGACGTGGTGTCCGTCCTCGGCGCGGGCGCCTGACACTCGGAGACGACGACAGGGGCCGCCCGGAACCGGGCGACCCCTGTCGAGTGGAGCTCAGGACTTCTTGGCGGTCCGTTTCGCCGTGCTCTTCTTGGCGGCGGTCTTCTTCGCCGCGGTCTTCTTGGCCGGCGCCTTCTTGGCGGCGGTCTTCTTCGTGGCCGTCCTCTTGGCCGGGGCCTTCTTCGCCGCGGTCTTCTTGGCGGCTGTCTTCTTCGTCGCCGTCTTCTTGGCCGGCGCCTTCTTCGCCGCGGTCCTCTTGGTCGGCGCCTTCTTGGCCGGGGCCTTCTTCGCCGGGGCCTTCTTGGCCGGGGCCTTCGCCGTCGTCGTCTTCTTGGCCGGTGCCTTCTTCGCGGTGGTCTTCTTGGCCGCAGCAGTGGTCTTCGCCGCCGCGGAGACCGTCAGCTTCGGCAGCTTCTTGGCGCCGGAGACGACGTTCTTCAAGTCCTGACCCGGCGTGAACTTCGGGACGTTCTTCTTCTTGGTGCGGATCTTCGCCCCCGTCGCGGGGTTGCGGGCAGTGCCGGCCTTGCGGACCTTGCGCTCGAATGAGCCGAAGCCGGTGATGGCGACCTTCTCGCCCCGCGCCACCTCCCGTGTGATGGTGTCGAGCACCGACTCGAGAGCGTGCGCAGCCTGCTTGCGGTTGCCTTCATACCGCTGTGCCAGCTTGTCGACGAGCTGTGATTTGTTCACTGTCTTCCCTTCCAAGCAACGACCAGGGCCGAGCCTTTGCTCGACTTCTCCTAGGCAAACTAGGCATTCGTGGCGTCGGCCACAATCACCACGCCGCTAAATCGCCGAGAAATTAGGGGGTTTCGGCCCTGCGGCACCGGTGTCGGGATCAGACGGTGGTCGGCTTCCAGCTCGGGCGCGACGCCTCGTACGTCGCGATGTCGGCCTCGTGCGACAGCGTGATGCCGATGTCGTCGAGCCCTTCGAGCAGGCGCCAACGTGTGTAGTCGTCGATGTCGAAGCTGTCCTCGATCCGGTCGGGGCCGTCGCCCGCGCGGACCGTGCGCGACTCGAGGTCGACGGTGATCTCGCTGCCCGGCTGGGTCTCCAGCAGGTCCCAGAGTTGCTGCACGACCTTCTCGTCGACCTGCGCCGCGAGCAGGCCGGACTTGCCACTGTTGCCGCGGAAGATGTCCGCGAACCTCGGCGACAGCACGACCTTGAAGCCGTGGTTCTGCAACGCCCACACGGCGTGCTCGCGCGACGAGCCGGTGCCGAAGTCGGGTCCGGCAACGAGCACCGACCCGGCGGCGTACACCTCCTGGTTGAGGACGAACCCGGGGTCGTTGCGCCACGCTGCGAACAGCCCGTCCTCGAAGCCGGTGCGGGTCACGCGCTTGAGGTACGACGCGGGGATGATCTGGTCGGTGTCGACGTTGCTACGCCGCAACGGGACGCCGACACCGGTGTGGCTGGTGAACTTCTCCATGGATCAGTTCCCCTCGAGGTCGGCGGGAGAGGACAGCGTGCCGCGGATCGCCGTGGCCGCGGCGACCGGCACCGACACCAGGTGGGTGCGACCACCCTTTCCCTGCCGACCCTCGAAGTTGCGGTTGGACGTCGAAGCGCTGCGCTCCTGCGGCGCGAGCTGGTCGGGGTTCATGCCGAGGCACATCGAGCAACCGGCACCGCGCCACTCTGCGCCCGCCTCCTTGAAGATCACGTCGAGACCCTCCTCCTCGGCCTGCAGCCTCACCCGGGCCGAGCCCGGAACGACGAGCAGTCGGGTGTGCTTGGCCACGTGGCGACCGTTGACGATCTCTGCCGCGAGCCGCAGGTCCTCGATCCGGCCGTTGGTGCAGGAGCCCACGAACACCGTGTCCACCTTGATGTCGCGCATCGGAGTGCCGGCCTCGAGGCCCATGTAGGTCAGCGCCTTCTCGGCCGACACGGCGTCGGCGGCGTCGTCGAAGTCGGCGGGCGAAGGCACCGCACCTCCTAGCGGCACGCCCTGTCCGGGGTTGGTGCCCCACGTGACGAACGGCGTCATCTCGGTCGCGTCGAGCACGATCTCCTTGTCGAAGACCGCGTCGTCGTCGCTGCGCAGGCTGCGCCAGTAGGCGACGGCGGCGTCCCAGTCGGCACCCTTCGGCGCTTCGGCCCGACCCTCCACGTAGTCGAAGGTGGTCTCGTCGGGGGCGATCAAGCCAGCCTTCGCGCCCCACTCGATCGACATGTTGCACACCGTCATCCGGCCCTCCATCGAGAGCTCCTCGATGGCCGGGCCGCGGTACTCGACGACGTACCCCTGGCCGCCGCCGGTGCCGGTGGTGCTGATCAGGGTGAGGATGAGGTCCTTGGCGGTGACGCCGTCGGGCAGGCTGCCGTTGACGGTGACCGCCATCGTCCTCGGCCGCGCCTGCGGCAGAGTCTGCGTGGCGAGGACGTGCTCGACCTCGCTGGTGCCGATGCCAAACGCGAGGGCCCCGAACGCGCCATGGGTGCTGGTGTGGCTGTCGCCGCAGACGATGGTCATGCCGGGCTGCGTCAGCCCGAGCTGCGGACCGACGACGTGGACGATGCCCTGCTCGATGTCGCCGAGCGGATGCAGCCGGACGCCGAACTCCTCGGCGTTCTTGCGCAACGTCTCGACCTGGGTACGACTGACGGGGTCGGCGATCGGCTTGTCCCAGTCGACCGTCGGGACGTTGTGGTCCTCGGTGGCGAGGGTCAGGTCGGGACGGCGTACGCCGCGACCGCCGAGACGCAGGCCGTCGAACGCCTGCGGGCTGGTCACCTCGTGGATGAGGTGGAGGTCGATGTAGAGGAGGTCGGGCTCCCCCTCAGCCGACCGGACGACGTGCTCGTCCCACACCTTCTCCGCCAGCGTCCGGCCCATGACGCAGTCCTCCACTCCCTCGGGTTGCGAGTCCCAAATACTCTACGCCTTGCCATCCACAATCCGAGACGGCAGTATTGGCATATGGACAACTCGAGCGGAGTCGGAGTCCTCGACAAGGCCGCGCTGGTGCTGACCGCCCTGGAGTCGGGACCGGCCACGCTGGCCGGCCTGGTCGCCAGCACCGGCCTGGCGCGGCCCACCGCCCACCGACTCGCCGTCGCCCTCGAGCACCACCGGCTCGTAGCGCGCGACCTGCAGGGACGTTTCGTGCTCGGCCCGAGGCTAGCCGAGCTTTCCGCGGCCGCCGGCGAGGACCGACTGCTGGCGACCGCGGGCCCGGTGCTGGCGCGATTGCGCGACATCACCGGCGAGTCCGCCCAGCTCTGGCGCCGCCAGGGGGACCACCGGATCTGCGTGGCGGCGGCCGAGCGCCCGTCCGGCCTGCGCGACACGATCCCGGTCGGCACCCAGCTCACGATGAACGCCGGCTCGGCCGCCCAGGTGCTGCTCGCCTGGGAGGACCCGGACCGGATGCAGCGCGGGCTCCAGAACGCCGCGTTCTCGGCCGCCGCCCTCTCGGGCATCCGTCGCCGCGGCTGGGCCCAGTCCGTCGGCGAGCGCGAGCAGGGTGTGGCCTCGGTGTCGGCGCCAGTCCGCTCCCCCGGTGGCAAGATCTTGGCCGCGGTGTCGGTCTCCGGACCGCTCGAGCGGCTCTCGCGCCAGCCCGGCCGGATGCACGCCCCCGCCGTACTCGCCGCCGCCGAGCGGCTGTCGGAGTCGTTGCGCCGGGCCGCCGCCGCCGAGTGATCGGTCGCGGCTTCCGGTAGTCCACGGTCACTTGGCCCGTCCGAGCCGCGTTCAGGGGCCGTTCTCCCGTGGACTACCGAGGTTGGCGGCCGGACCCAGGTAGTCGTCGATCTCGGCGTCCGTGAGGCCGTGGACCGCTCGGAGGCCGCGCGCCATGGTGGCGACGTACGCCGGCGCGGGTTCACCCGGCTCGAGGGCGGTCAGGTCGGCCGCACTGAACGTCAGCACCGGCCGGCCGTCGAGCTCGCCGGTGAGGTGCAGGGTCTCGTAGCGGCCCGGGCCGAGCTCGTGCCGCCGCCGGGCGAGCACCTCGGTGAGGTCGTGGTCGGCGCCGGGCTCGCGCCGCATCTCCTGCTCGACCACGTCGGAGAACATCCGCCGCGTCAGCAGGTACGCCGTGCTGAGCACCTGCCCGTCCGCATCCGGGTCGTGGAACGCGATCGCGCCGCCCCACGTGGGTGAGCGCCACGCGAAGACCAGCCGCCCCGGCATCGCGAACGGCCGCGTCCCCAGCGCCGGGGAGCGGTCGCGGGTGCCGGGATAGGTCCGCGTTGCCCCCGGCGGACAGCCGCCCATGAGGTAGCACGCGAACCGCTCGGGATCGAGGTTGGAGCCGTACGCGGCGTACCAGACCAGGTCGTCCCGGTCGGCCCACTCGGCCCCGTCAGCGAATGTTCTGGTTTCGAGACGCGTCGCCCGGTCCCGCGCAGGCGCGTCCCCGGGCCGACGCTCCTCAACCTGAGCGCCTTCTCCTGGCCCTCGCAAGCTCGGCCCAGGGGCGCTCAGAAGAGCACCTCCTGCTCGATGCCGAGCAGCGTCTGCTTGCGCTCGAGCCCGCCGGCGTAACCGGTGAGGGTGCCGTCGGCGCCGATGATCCGGTGGCACGGGATGACGATCGGGATCGGGTTCTGGCCGTTGGCCAGACCGACCGCCCGCGAGGCCGCGTTGCTCTTGCCGAGCCGGTGCGCGATCTCGCCGTACGTCGCAGTCTCGCCGTAGCCGACGCCGAGCAGCTGCTCCCACACCCGCTGCTGGAAGTCCGAGCCCCGCGGCGCGAGCGGCAGGTCGAACTCCTTGAGGTCGCGGTTGAAGTAGGCCGTCAGCTGCTCGACTGCCCGCACCAGCAGCGGGTCGTCGTCGTTGCGCTCGCCGAGGGGGCGGCCCGCGGGCGGGCGGTAGGGGGTGAACTCGATCGCGGTGATCGCGCCACCGTGGGCGACGATCCGCAATGGCCCGATCGGGCTCTCGATCTCGGTCCACATGTCAGTCATCCTCTCGGGTCGGGGTCTCAGGTGTCAGGGAGTTCCACAGGTGCAGCTGCGCGTAGGACCGCCAGGGCCGCCAGTCCTCGGCCTGCCCGGCCGCGGAGGCCGGGTCACGGCCGGCCGCCAGCAACGCGTCGCGGATGCCGATGTCGGTCGGGAGAAACACGTCGGGGTGCCCGAGCGCCCGCAGCCCGACGTAGTCGGCGGTCCAGGGCCCGACGCCGTGCAGGTCGAGCAGCAGCCGGCGTACGTCGTGCCGGTCGGCGCCGCGGTCGAGGGCGATGTCGCCGGCAGCCAGGGCGGCGCACAGTCCGATGAGAGCCCGCCCTCGGGCGCGAGGCATCGGCAGGTCGGTCGGCTCGAGCGCGGCCAGTGCCTCGGCCGAGGGGAACAAGTGAGTGAGCTCGCCTTCGGGCGTCGGCAGCGGTCGGCCGTGCTCGCGCGTGAGGCGGGCCGCCACCGTGCGGGCGCCGGCGACGCTCACCTGCTGCCCGAGCACGGCGCGGACCGCGAGCTCATGGCCGTCGACGTGGCCGGGCACGCGCAAGCCGGGAGTACGGCGCACGAGCGGGCCGATCAGCGGGTCGCCGGCGAACGCCTCGTCGACGGCGACCGGGTCGCAGTCTGCGTCGAGCAGCCGCCGTACCCGCTCGACGGCGGTGCCGAGGTCGCGCAGGTCGCCGAGCCGGAACGTGGCCGGCACCTGGGCCGTGCCACCCGTGGCGGGCAGGTCGTCGAACTCGAGCCGGACGGTGCCGGCGGCATGGGGCAGGGCGAGGGTGCGGGCGTACCAGCCGTCGCCGGCGGCCTCGACGCCCGGGACCGCGCGCGTCGCGAGGAAGCCGAGCAGCGCCCGTCCCGAGAACGGTGTGCGGACCGCGATCCGCATCGTCACCGCCCCCCTGGTGTGGCCGCGCCCGCGGCGGCCGCGCAGCCCGGTCGGCGTCGCGGCGTACACCTCGCGGATGGTGTCGTTGAACTGTCGGATGCTGGCGAACCCCGCCGCGAACGCGACGTCGGCGAAGCCGAGGTCGGTGGTCTCGATCAGGACCCGCGCCGTCTGGGCGCGGCGGGCTCGTGCCAAGGCGAGCGGGCCGGCGCCGAGCTCGGCGGTCAGGAGCCGGGTCAGGTGACGCGAGGTGTAGCCCAGCCGGGTCGCGAGTCCTTCGACGCCGTCGCGGTCGACGACGCCGTCGCCGATCAGCCGCATCGCGCGGCCGGCGACGTCGGCGGCGACGTCCCAGTCGGGGCTGCCCGGGGTCGCGTCGGGCAGGCAGCGCTTGCAGGCGCGGTAGCCGGCGGCCTGGGCCGACGCGGCGCTCGGGTGGAACGTGACGTTGCGGTACGCCGGGGTCCGCGCGGGGCAGGACGGCCGGCAGTAGATGCCGGTGGTGCGGACGGCCGTGTAGAACACGCCGTCGAACCGCCGGTCGCGGGCCTTCACCGCGCGGTAGCAGGACTCGTCGTCGAGTCGGGTGGTCGGCGTCATGGGCCCATCCTGCCCCACCGCGCCCACCCTTTCTCGCGGGAATCGGACACGGCGGCCGGGACCGTAGGGTGGGACCGTGGAGCACGAGCTGGTGCGGGTGCGGCCCGACGACTGGGAGGCCTTCCGCGACGTGCGGCTTCGTTCGCTCGCGGACTCGCCGGCGGCGTTCCGATCGCGGTACGACGAGTGGGCGGCCGCCTCGGAGCAGCGCTGGCGGTCGCGGCTGACCGACGTGCCGCTGACGGTGCTGGCCCGGGCGGAGGGCGAGACGGTCGGGGTCGTGAGCGGGGTGCCTGACGGCAAGGAGTCGGTCGAGTTGATCTCGATGTGGGTCGCTCCCGTCGCCCGCGGCACCGGGGTTGCCGCCGCCCTGATCAACGCGGTCGTCGAGTGGGCGGCGGAGCAGCGGCGCTCGGCGTACCTCATGGTGCGCAGCGACAACGCCCGCGCGATCACGGCGTACGAGAGGGCGGGTTTCGTGGACCGCGGGGTGCCCGACGACTGGCCCGCCGACGAGCCTGCAGAGAAGCTGATGGAGCACCGTCCGGATCGCGGCGCGGGCGATTGAAATTCCCCGCTGCCGCCGACACAGTGGCCGTGGAGACGGGCCGAACCGGAGGAGTCCTGAGTGGTGACCGACGACCGCCCGCACGGGGAACCTGACCGGACGCGCCTCCCCCTCGACGTCGACACCTCCGCCCGGCCGATCCGACCGGTCGAGGCGGTCCGAGGAGCCCCCCACGTGGTCGTCGTGCTGATCGACGACATGGGGTTCGGGGCTTCCAGTCCCTACGGCGGGCCGTGCGAGATGCCGACCGCCCAGCGGCTGGCCGACGAAGGGCTGCGCTACAGCCGGTTCCACGTCACACCGCTGTGCTCGCCCACCCGGCAGGCGCTCATGACCGGGCGCAACCACCACTCAGTGGGCATGGGCGTCACGAGCGAGATGTCCACGCCCGAGCCGGGCTACCACGGCTTCCGGCCGGCCAGTGCGGCCACGATCGCGCAGATCCTGAGCGGCAACGGCTACTGCACGGCCGCCGTCGGCAAGTGGCACCAGACCCCGCCGGTCGAGGTCAGCCCGTCGGGGCCGTTCCCTCGCTGGCCGATGGGTGAGGGTTTCGACTTCTTCTACGGCTTCATGGGGGCCGAGATGAACCACTGGTACCCGCAGCTCTACCAGGGCCGCTACGCCGTCGAGCCCGACCGGTTGCCCGAGGACGGCTACCACCTCTCCGAGGACCTGGTCGACAACGCGATCTCCTGGATCGAGAACCAGCAGGCGATCACGCCCGACCGGCCGTTCTTCACCTACGTCGCCCTCGGCGCGACGCACGCGCCGTTCCACGTCGCCCCCGAGTGGCGGGAGAAGTACGCCGGGAGGTTCGACGCCGGCTGGGACGCACAGCGCGAGGAGACGCTGGCACGGCAGAAGGAGCTGGGCCTGGTCCCCGAGTCGACCGAGCTGGCGCCGTGGGCCGAGGGCGTGCCCCATTGGGACGAGCTCGACGGCACCGAGAAGCGGGTCGCGTCGCGGTTCATGGAGACCTACGCCGGGTTCGCGGAGCACGCCGACGTCCAGGTCGGGCGGCTGGTCGACGCGCTCGACGACATGGGCGTGCTCGACGACACCCTGATCTTCTACCTGCTCGGCGACAACGGAGCGTCCGGCGAGGGCGGCCCGCGCGGCACGTTCCGCGAGCACCTCGTGGGTCACGGCATCCAGGACGACACCGCCGACATGGCGGCACGGCTCGACACGCTCGGCGACGCGACGACGTACGGCATCTACCCGGCAGGCTGGGCGCTGGCCATGAACACGCCGTACCCCTGGACCAAGCAGGTCGCGCACCTCGGCGGCACCCGCGACGGGATGATCGTGCGTTGGGGCAACGGATTCGCCGAGCGCGGCGGGATCCGCCACCAGTGGCACCACGTCATCGACGTGCTGCCGACGATCCTCGAGGCCGCCGGGCTCGACGTGCCGGAGACCTACGGCGGCGTCCCCCAGCAGCCGGTCGAGGGGACCAGCCTGCGCTACACGTTCGACGACTCTGAGGCGGCCGACCGCCACACGACGCAGTACTTCGAGATGGTCGGCAACCGCGGCGTCTACCACGAGGGCTGGACGGCAGTGACCCGGCACGGCATCCCCTGGGAGATGGTCGACACCCCGAAGCGGCCCTTCGAGGAGGACGTCTGGGAGCTGTACGACCACGCCGACGACTGGAGCCAGGCCCGCGACCTGGCGGCCGCGCAGCCCGAGAAGCTGCGCGAGCTGCAGGAGATCTTCCAGCGGGAGGCCGAGAGGTTCCACGTGCTGCCGCTCGACGACCGGGTCACGGAACGGGAGAACCCCGACGTCGCCGGCCGGCTCGACCTGCATTTCGGCCGCTCGACGCTGTCGTTCGGGCCGCGGGTCGGGCGGCTCACCGAGGAGGCCGCGCCGAACGTCAAGAACCGGTCCCACGTCATCACCGCCGACCTCGAGCTCGTCACGGGCACCAACGGCGTGGTGGCGGCCCAGGGTGGTCGCTTCGGCGGCTGGTCGCTCTACCTCGTCGGCGGGGTGCCGCATTACGCCTACAACTTCGTCGGCCGTGACCTGACGGTCGTGCGCGGCGGCAAGCCGATGGTGCCCGGCCGGCACGACCTCGTCGTCCGGTTCGCGTACGACGGCGGCCCGCCGGGCAGCGGCGCTGACGTGTCGCTGGAGGTGGACGGCGCGACCGTCGGCTCGGGTCGGATCTCGGCGACCACGGCGTACTACTTCTCCTTCGACGAGACGTTCAACATCGGCGTCGACCGTGGGACGCCGGTGGTCGACGACTACCTACCGGTGCGCAACCGGTTCGAGGGCCTGATCCACCAGGTCCGGTTCGACCTCGACGAGGTGGCCGACCCCGGCACCGACGAGGGGCGCGAGCGCGCGGTCATGGTCCACCAGTGAGCGGGTGCTGCACCCCGTCCGGCCACGCCGACGGCCCCGCCGCAGCCGCGGTCGGGCACGTATCCGGGAGACGGGACGGCGATCCCCGCGAGGCCATGGTGACCCTCACCGGCGGCCACACGCTCGTGGGTAGCGCCGATCCGGACCACCCCGAGGAGTGGCCCGTGCGCGAGGTCGACGTGGCGCCGTTCGCGATCAGCCGGTGCACGGTCTCCAACGCGGAGTTCGCCGAGTTCGCCGCGGCGACCGGACATCGCACGGACGCCGAGAGCTTCGGGTGGTCGTTCGTCTTCGGCGGCTTCCTCCCCGACGACTTCCCGCCCACGCGCGGGGTCGCGGCCGCGCCGTGGTGGCGGGAGGTGCCCGGCGCGGACTGGGCGCACCCCGAAGGTCCGCATTCCGGGCTCGACGGCAGAGCCGACCACCCGGTCGTGCACGTGTCCCGCCGCGACGCCGAGGCGTTCGCGACCTGGAGGGGTGCTCGTCTCCCGAGCGAGTCGGAGTGGGAGCACGCCGCTCGTGGTGGCCTGGCCGGGTCACCGTTCCCCTGGGGCGCCGGCCTGGAGCCGGCGGGCGAGCACCGGATGAACGTCTGGCAGGGCACGTTCCCCGGCGAGGACACCGGCGCCGACGGCTGGCGAGGAACCTGCCCGGTCGACGCCTTCCCCGCGAACGGGCACGGCCTGCACAACACCACCGGCAACGTGTGGGAGTGGTGCTCCGGGCCCTGGTCGGCGGACGACCCGACGGGGGTCAGCCGCGGCGGGTCCTACCTGTGCCACGCGTCGTACTGCCGCCGCTACCGGGTCTCCGGGCGGCAGCCGCACACGCCGGACTCGACCGCGGGCAACCTGGGGTTCCGGCTGGCAGCCGACGGGTGAGCGCCCTCATTCCTCCCTGGTGACCTTCCGAGACGTGACCCCCTCGGACTTGTCGGCCAGGGAGATCTTGGTGCTGTCGGACGGGCTGACGCCGTTGCTGACCGTGATCTCGACGAGACCGTCGTCGAACTCCGCGCTGATCTGGTCGGCGTCGGTGCCGTCGGGCAGCGTGATCACGCGCCGGAACTCCCCGTAGAAGCGCTCCCGGATCAAGAAGTCGGCGGTGTCGTCCGACGGGCCCGGGCTCCGCGTGCCCGAAACGGTGAGGACGCCGTGGGTGAACCGGAGGTCGACGTCCTCGGGGTCGACGCCTGACAGCTCCACCCGGATCACCAGGTCGTCGCCCCGGGCCAGGATGTCGGTCGTGGGCACCCATGCGGAGGCATGGGTGCGCTCGGTGGGCTCGCCGCCGCGCTCCCCTCCCCCGTGCAGGCCGATCGAGCGCATCCGCGCCAGCTCGCTGAAGAAGTCGGTGACGCCCTCGAAGGGATTACGACGGTCGGGCACGGTGGTCTCCTTCGTCGGTGGGGGGAGGCGGTTCAGCTCTCACGCAGCGGCTCCATCAGGCCCACGCTCCGGAGGAAGGCGGTGGCGACGTCGCCGTCATCCTGACCGTTGGTCACCTGGGCGTTCATCTGCACCATCGCCGCCTCGCTGAGCTGGCTGTTGACCGCGTTGACGACGCGGAGGAACGCGTCGGCGTCGATGGAGTCCAGCTTGTCCTCGCTGACGACCATGACCACGTTCTGCGAGCCGAAGAGGAGCTCGGGGTCCTGCAGGAGCGTGTACTTGCCGCTCTCGAGCTGCGGGTCGGTGGTGAAGGCATTGACGGCGTCGGCGTCTCCGTTGTCGAGCGCGGCGTACTGCGCACTGAGCGCGAACGGCTGGAACTCGGCGCCGGTGAGTCCATAGACCTGCTGCAGTCCCTCGAGGCCGAGGTACAGGTGCTCGAACTCGGGCCGGGCGCCGAGGACGAAGTCGCCGACCCCGCTGAGGTCCGCGATGGTCGTGAGGTCGTTCTCTGCGGCGTACGACGTCGTGGTGGCGATCGCGTCCTTGTTCTCGAACGGCGTCATCTCGCTCATCGCCATGTCCTGCGACTCGTAGTAGGCCCGCGCCTGCTCGTAGGTCTCGTCGGGGTCGAGCCCCGAGACCTCCTCGCCGGCCACGATCGAGAGCACCGTCCCGGTATAGGCCACGTAGCCATCGATCTCGCCGTCGCGGAGCGCCTGGTCGAGGTCCTCGGCGGGGCCGACGCCCTTGCGCAGGTCGACGGCGTAGCCGTTGACGGCCAGTGCCTGCCGCCACAGCTCGCCGAGGATCCGCGCCTCGGGGAACTCCTGGGTGCCGATCGTGACCCGCAGCGAGGCGCCCTGCGGCTGCTGGGAGGCGTCGCGCTCGCTGTTGGCCTCGCCGCAACCCGCCGCCAGAGCGGCGAGCGCGAGGACGGCCGCGGCCAGCCGGGACCTCATGTGTCCGCCCGGGCACTCGATGGCGCGCGGCTTCGATGCTGGGCATCGACATCGGCATCGGCCGCCTCGTCACGTGTCTCCTGCCGCATCGCCTTGATCCAGCAATAGGCGACCCCGACGAGCACGAACGTGAAGGGCACCGAGCCCAGCACCGCCGCCTGCTGCAGTGCCGTCAGTCCGCCCACGAGCAGCATCGCGCACGCGATCCCGCCCATGAGCGCGCCCAGCACGACGACGACGAACGTAGGCGGCCGGATGGAGCCGCGCGAGGCCATCGTGGCCATCACCACGGACGCCGCGTCGGCTCCGCTGATGAAGAAGAGCGCGATCAGCAGGATGCACAGGGCAGAGCTGAGGACCGGGACCGGCAGCACGTCGAGCGCGGTGAACAACGACAGCTCGGGCGTCGCGAGCGACCCGACGATGTCCGCCTCGCCCGTGCGCTGCAGGTCGATGCCGACGCCGCCGACCACGGCGAACCAGAAGAACCCGAACCCGGTCGGCGCCGCGACGACGCCGAGCACGAACTCGCGAATCGTCCGGCCGCGCGAGATGCGGGCGACGAACATGCCGACGAACGGCGCCCACGAGACCCACCAGGCCCAGTAGAAGATCGTCCAGCCCGCCATCCACTGCTCGTCGCCCACGCCCGTCTGCAGCGACATCGGCAGCACCTGGATCAGGTAGGTGCCGATCGACTCGATGCCCTGGGAGATGACCAGCACCGTCGAACCGCCGAGGACCAGGAAGAAGACGAAGAGTCCGATCGTCGCGAACATCCCCAGGTTCGCCAGGAAGTTGATGCCCTTCTCGACGCCCGAGGTGGCCGAGACCAGGAACAGCAAGGTGACCACGACGATGATGGCGACGGCCACCCCGTTCGACTTCGGTACGTCGAGCAGGTAGTCGAGCCCGCTGTTGAGCTGCAACCCGTTGAGCCCCAGGGCAGTGGCGGTCCCGAACAGGGTGGCGACGATGGCGAGCGCGTCGACGATCCGGCCGAGCGGCTTCTTCGAGGCGTCCGGGCCCAGCACCGGGGTGAAGGTCGAGCTCACCAGGATCGGCTGGTTCTTCCGGAAGGCGAAGTAGGCCATGGCGCCGCCCATCACGGCGTACATCGCCCAGCCGTTGAAGCCCCAGTGGAAGTAGGTGTAACGCAGCGCCACCAGGGCGGCCTCGTTGCTCTGCGGCTCGGCCAGCCCGTGCGGCGGTGCGGTCCAGTGAGACACCGGCTCCGCGATGCCGAAGAAGAGGAGGCCGGCGCCGAGCCCGGCCGCGAACATCATCGACACCCACGAGAAGGTCTTGAAGTCCGGCCTCGAGTCGTCCGGCCCCAGCCGGATGTTGCCCCAGGGGTGGATCACCAGCACGATGCACAGCGCCAGCGCGCCGAAGGCGATCAGGACGAACGACCAGCCGAAGTTGCCGATCACCCAGCCGAGCGTGGTCGACATGACCGAGCCGAGGCTCGTCGGGGCGATCAGCCCCCAGCCGACGAACCCGGCGATCAGCAGCGCCGATCCCCAGAAGACGGCCGGGTCGACATCCTTGAGGTATCGCTTCACTACGGGCCTCCTCGGCGCCGGTCCCGTCCACCTTGGTCGGCGCCGCTGGGGGTGTCAATGAGACATTGTCTACCGCGGCAATAGCCTTCGGCTATCGCCGCAGATCATCACCGAGTCCCGATGCCGGCCAGCGCTATCCCGCCGAGCAACAGGACCCCGGCCACCAACGCCAGGCCCGTGACACCGATCCGGCGGCCCCTGCTGAGCCACACGAATCCGACCACGGCGGCGACCCCGGCCGACGTGAGGACCAGGGCCGGCCGGCCCGCGTCGCCCACCGCGAGGTGACCGACGAGCAGGCCGGCCGCGACGAGCGAGAGTGCGGTACGCCGCCAGGCCAGCAGGGTGCGCTCGTACTGGTCGTCGACGTCCTGCTCGGCGGCGCCTCCCGTCACAGAACCAGCACCACCAGGCAGGCGGCCACGACGACGAGGAGCAGGGCCAGCCACGCCAGCGCGGTGGTCCCGGGCAGCGGCCGCCGCAGCCGCATCGCCCGCTCCGCGGCGGCCCAGCGCAGCCACGAGACCGCTGCACCGAGCAGGCCGAGCACGACGAGGCTGGCGGCGAGCATGGACTGGAGCCCGGCCGGACCGTCGAGGTCCACGGCGTCGAGGGCGACCCCGCCGGCCAGCAGGGCCAGCGACGTCCGTACCCAGGCCAGGAACGTGCGCTCATTGGCGAGGCTGAAGCGGTGGTCGGGCGTCGCGCCGACGCCGTACACCCAGGAGGGCCACTGGCCCCGCCCCTCATCACCCGGCCCGGTCATGGGCCGACACCGTTCGTGGGCCCGCCGGTGGCGACGTTCACGAAGTGCTGGGCCAGCGGGCTCAACCGGCCCCCCCGCCAGACCAGGTGGACCGACGTCGTCGCCGGTGGGTCGAGCCGCAGCAGCCGCGCGCCCTTGGCCGCGGCGTCGGCCGCGATTCCCTGCGGGAGCAGCGCGGCACCCGCGCCGGCGAGCACCATCGGCACCACCGACGCCAGGTGTGCGGTCTCGACGGCGACCTCACCCGGCCGCCCGGCCGCCTCCAGTCGTTCGTCGAGCATGGCGCGCAGGGCGGTTCCCTCCGGCGTACTGACGAGTCCGAGCGGGACCAGGGCAGCGATCGTCATCGCCGGCCCGACCGGGTAGGAGCGAGGCGGCAGCACGGCCACCAGTTCCTGGTCGACCAGGAACCTGCTGTGGAGCAGGCCGCCTGGAGGCTCGCCGTCGACCAGCCCGAGCTCGGCTCCGCCCAGCCGGACGGTGTCGAGCACCTCGCTGCGCCGGGCGGGGTCCGCGACTGTCACCCGCACTCCGGGATGGAGGGACCTGAACCTGCCGATCATGATCGCGAGCGGGTCGACGGCCCACAACGTGTTGGTGATGATGCTCAGCTGGCCGAAGCCCCCCTCACTCACGGCGCGGACGGCGCCGCGCGCGAGCTGGAACGACCGCAGCGCGTGCCTGGCCGGCTCCAGCAGCGCCTCGCCCTCGGGCGTCAGCCGCGACCCGCGACCGTCCCGGTCGAACAGCTGGGACCCGAGGTCCCGCTCGAGGAGTGCGATCGCGTGCGAGAGCGAAGGCTGGGCGATCGAGAGCGCCGCCGCCGCACGGGTGAAGCTGCCCTGCTCTGCCACCGCCAGGAAGTACTCCAGATGGCGCCGGTCCACACCCCGACCCTAGCGAGGCGGCGCCGTCGGCGAGGACGTCGACCAGCGGCGCGGACAACAGCGGCCGCGAAGACGTCGGAGAAGCAGAGTGCTGCGGTGACCTGCGCGTCCAGGAGCTGGGCGCCAACATCGTGGGTTGCGGCCGGAACCTTGCGGCGCTCGAGCCAGTCGATGCCGGCGGTCGCGGCGTTGCAGCTGTAGACCAGGGCACCGTCGATGGCCACGTCGCGGGCGGGCAGGGACCCGTCGCCGCGTGACGGCGTCAGCAGGGTCACGGCGAGGCCGTGCGCAGCCAGCGCGTCAGTGATCGACGCAAAGAGCTCCGGCGAAACGGCATCCTCGAACACCTCACCGACGCTGCCGTTGAGCAGCAGTCCGATCGCCGCGGTCCTCCCCCGAGCGAGGGCGCGGGCGGCCGGGTCAGGGCCGACGTACCCGAACTCGGCGGCCGCCGCGAGTCAGTTTTTCTGCACCGGTCAAAGGGGAGTGCTCGGCCCTGCCTACAGCTCAGCCGTCGGTCACGGCATACCGAAGCAACGCCACTCCGGAACGGGACGCCTTCGACTCGAGCAGCTCGAGACGGGGAAGCGAGGTCCCCCCGGAGACCAGCCCCTTTCCACGGCCCTGCACGGCGGGGTAGATGAGCAGCCGGATCTCGTCGATGAGCCCGGCCGCGAGCACCGCGTGAGCCAAGGTGATGCTCCCGCACAACGTGATGTCGCCGCCGTCGGAGTCCTTGAGCCTGCTCACCTCCTCGACCGGGTCACCCGGGAGGATCGTCGAGTTGCGCCACTGCGGATCGGTCATCGACGAGGAGACGACGTACTTCTGGACCTGGTCGAGGTACGCGCCCGCCGGCTCGTCAGTGTGCCGGGGCCAGTGGCCGCGGAAGTCCTCGAAGGTCCGTCGCCCCAGCAACACCGCGTCGGACGACGCGCCGAGACGCTCCACCCCCTCCAGCCAGACTTGGATGTCCCCGTCAGGCGACGGGTCGAACCACTCGTCGAGCATCTCGATCCGCCCGTCGGCGGTGATGTTCTCGGTCAGCAGCAACCGGCCCATGACACTGGTCTATCACCATGCAGGAGGACTCGCCCCCCATCGGCTAGCGCGCGGCACTCGCCTGTCAGTGCCCTTCTCTAGGTTGTCGGTTGTGACCATCACTCTCCGCGCGCTCCACGATGACGACCTCGACCAGCTCTTCCGATGGGAGAGTGACCCCGCCGCGGCCAGCATGGCGGCGTTCACCCGTTCCGATCCCACAGACCGTGCGGCGTTCGACGACCACTACCAACGCGTGCGATCTGACCCGGAGAACACGACACGCGCGATCGAGGAAGACGGCACGCCCGTCGGCATGATCGCAAGCTTCACCATCGAGGGTGACCGTGAGCTGACCTACTGGGTCGATCCAGCGCGGTGGGGGCGCGGCATCGCATCCAGAGCCGTACAAATCTTCATTCCAGGCGAGCCCAAGAGGCCGCTCTATGCCCGGGCAGCGGCGCACAACCGTGGGTCGCACAAAGTGCTCGAACGTAACGGATTCGTGAAGACCGGTGAGGAAACGTCCTGGGCCGAGGGTGCCGGAAGGGACATCGTCGAACACATCTACCGGCTCGAATGATCACGGCCCGACGATGTCGGCACGACCTGGCAGGCGCACGAGGCACGGCAAGTTCCACGGTACGGCCTGGGTCCGCGCGTTGCCGAAGGGCCCCGCTCCGATTTACGGGGGGAGTCGGAGCGGGGCCCTTCGGCTCTGAGAACTCGACGCGTCTCGTTGTCTGCCCGAGCCTGGCGGACCACGTACGTACTACCGTGATGAGCGCGCGGCCAGACTATGCGCGACTCAAGGGGAGGGGCCATGGGGCTATCCCTATCGAGCCGCCGGGTGTGAACCCCACGAACCCACCGATGCAGGACTACTATCGCAGCAGGGAACTTGGCTTGGCCGGTTTCGACGCGTACCCACACCTGTGATTCGCGCCGGTCAATTGCGAGCTCTGCGGTTACCTACCAAAGGCTCGGATGTGACTGGCTCGGCCGCTGGCGTGCTCGGCGTTGTCCTTGCGGGCGACAGCCACCTGATGAGCGACGGACTGCAGTGTCTGATGGACCGGCAGCCCGACATCGAGATCATCCGCCGCGTTGAGGACATCCAGCAACTCCAGGCGATCGTGAGCGACCTGCACCCCGACGCGCTGTTGCTCAGTGTCAGGACGCGTACACCCGCGGCCATGACCGTGATCCGCGAAGCCCGCAAGATCAGAGAGGACCACCCCGACCTCGGCCTCGTCGTCCTCTCCGACCGCGGAAATGGGTTCGCACTCGAGCTCCTTCGCGGAGGATCGGCTCGCACCGCATACCTGCTGGATGAGCAGATGCCGAGCATCGACACCGTCGCCACCGCCCTCCGCGAGGTGTTGACCGGACAAACCGTGCTCGACCCCACCGTGGTCGATGCACTGATCCGACGCCGGGACACCGTCTCAGTCGACCACCTGACGATCCGAGAGGTAGACGTACTCGAGCAGATCGCGCATGGCCGATCCAACCGAGCGGTCGCCACCGAACTGCGGATCACCATCAAGGCGGTGGAGAACCACGTCACCGCCATCTTCCGAAAGCTCGAACTGACTGACCAATCCGACATCCATCCGCGGGTGACGGCAGCGCGGATCTTCTTCGACGGTGGGCCCAACACAGAGAGCTAGCGCAGATCATCAAACGGGCTCTCCACGGAGTCGCCAGCGTGCCCGCTCGATTGATCGGAGCCCGTTTCGATTGGTACCCCCGACCGGATTCGAACCGGCGCTACCGTCCTTGAGAGACAGGCGCCTGTCCATCGCATCGCCGCAGGTCAGAGGCTGTGTTGAGGCCCGCGCTACCGCGACTTTGGCACGCATCCTGAGCCGCAGACGCAAGCCGACTCAGCCAACGTTGGCAGCGCTTCGGGCTGAGCGGGCGAGGCACCGCGCGCGGCGCAGTGGCTCGGGAGTACGGCACTGGCCGGTGGTGCTGGCCACGACGTCGAGTGCCGAAGCGAGATCGACCCGCCATCCCGGGTGCACGACCAGCGGGCGGACCCGGGGGCGCGTCCGCATCCAGCAGCCGACCACGGTGTCTCCGAGACGGAGCGGGCTGATGTCGCCGCGACGGTCTTCGGGCCACTCCCCTTGGGCGAGCAGCGGGCGATGGGTGATGCCCACCGTAGGCAGGCCGAGTTCCGCACCGAGGTGCAGCGCCAACCCGGCTCGCCGCGGATGGTCGCGGGCGGTCGCGTCGAGCAACAGCACGTCCGGAGGCGTCGACAGCGCCCGCACCGTCGCGTCCATCAGTCGACCGACCCTCAATGCCAGCAGCCCGGGACTGTACGGCGCGCCCGCGACGCCGCGACGTACCTCCTGGTCGAGCAGGTTGCCCTCGCGCATGACCACAGCCACGGCCCACGCCAGGTCCCCCGCACCCCCACGCGCCCTGAGGCCACGCGGGAAGCACACCCAGCAGCCGCCGATCCGCAGCTCACCGGGAGCAGGGTGCCACGGCTCCTCGGCTGCCCGCGCCAGCTCCCGTTGGACCTCGATCAGCGACTCGGCGTCGAGCGGCCACATGTGTCCATCCTTGCGCGGCCGGTGAGTGCCACGCCGGTGAGTGCCACGATGGGGGTGTGGTCGTGCTGTGCCTGACCGGTGACGTGATGACCGGCCGGGGTGTGGACCAGATTCTGCCTGCCGCGGGTGACCCACGTCTGTGGGAGCGGTACTCCGCCAGCGCCAGGGACTACGTTGCGCTGGTCGAGGCAGCCTCCGGGCCCATCCCCCGGCCGGTGGGCTTCTCGTGGCCTTGGGGCGATGCGCTGCGGGTCCTCGACGAGCTGGCGCCGGATATCCGCATCGTCAACCTGGAGACCAGCATCACCCGCAGTGACGACTTCCAGTCCGCGAAGGCCGTGCTGTACCGGATGCACCCTGACAATGTCGCCTGCCTGACTGCTGCCCGGCTCGACGCCTGCGCGCTCGCCAACAACCACGTGCTCGACTTCGGCGCCGGCGGACTGGAGGAGACCCTCGACGTGCTCACCCAATCGGGCCTGGGACCGGTGGGCGCGGGGCGCCACGAGCAGCAGGCATGGCACCCAGTCGTGCTCACAGCCGGTGGCCCTCGAGTCCTGCTCTGGTCGGTGGGCTCAGCCACCAGCGGCGTGCCTCGCAGCTGGGCGGCAGGACCCCAGGGCCACGGAGTGGCCTTCCTCGACGAGCACTCCGACCCCGACACCGACGCCCTCTGCGAGCGCGTGCGCCGGCTGAAGCTGCCCGGGGACATCGCGGTCGTGTCCGTCCACTGGGGATCCAACTGGGGATACGACGTACCGCGCGCGCAGGTCCGCTTCGCTCATCGGCTTATCGACAACGGCGTGGACCTGGTCCACGGGCACTCCTCGCACCACCCGCGCCCGGTCGAGGTCTATCGCGACCGACTCGTGCTCTACGGCTGTGGCGACCTGCTCAACGACTACGAGGGAATCGGAGGCAAGGAGCGGTTCCGAGATGACCTGCGGCTGTTGTACCTTGCCCGGCTCGGCCCGACAGGAGGGCTCGAGGAGCTACTGATGGTGCCGCTGCAGTCGCGGCAGATGCGTTTGCGGCTCGCCACCGAACCGGACGCGAGGTGGCTGCACCGGGCCCTGCGCAGGTACAGCCGACGCTTCGGATCGCGGGTCGATCTCGAACCCGACTCCAACCTGCTGCTGCTCCGCTGAGCTGGGTGCTACGTCGATCATCCGTTGCGTGGAAATCTGCACATCGCTCCAGGCGTCGTCTACCTGCTGGGTGCGCCACTCCAACTGACCCGTCGCTTCCGCACGCGGCACTACGCTCATCGCCGGCTCGGGCCGCGTCCTGCTGACCTGTGGGCTGCTCAGCGGGTCTTCGCGGTGCTCTTCGGCATCCCGTTCGCGTGGGGTGGTGCACTCCAGGCGATGGCCACGGCCGTGTTCGGGTCCTGGTTCCTCGCCTCCAGGGTGCATCACTGGAGCGAGAACGGGGGATACCGATCGGTGACGAGAAGGAACGCGTACGCCTGAACACGCAGCCACCAGCGGCCGACGCCGACCACGAAGTCGAACAGCCCCCGCGGGTAACGTCCGGTGAAGAGAATCGCGAACCAGGCGACGACGACCGCGATGCAGGCGCCCACCGACAGGACGAGCAGGACGAGGATGTGCGGGATCGCGAGCAGCCACTTCACCAGCGGCAACCAGCGATTGAGGTCGCGCTCGACGTCGGGATAGTCGATCTCGAGGTGGACGTCCTGCTCTTCGACCGTCGACGGGTACTCGTCGGTGAGCAGCGCGAGGTAGGCGCCGAGGCGGGCGCCAAAACGAGCGAGTTCGAGGGCGAAGTCGAACCACCATCGCGGATAGCGCTGCCGGAAGAGGATCATCAGCAACGTCGCCAGGAACAAGCCTGCCGCGATCCCGCCGGTCGTGGTGCTGACCACTTCTCCGCTTTGGTCGTAGACCGTCTCGGTCGCGCCTGCCGTGAGAACCCCATAGACGATCGCGATCGGAATGATCAGCACCAGGCGGAACAGGGTCGTCATCCGGTTGTGCTGGTCGGAGTAGGCGACCTCGAGGCGTGCGGGATAGGCGGGTGGCGCCGAAGGCATGCTCATAGGACTCTCCGAACTCAGCGAATTCATGAGCCGACGACGACAGGACGCTTCTGCTCCATGTTGTCGCCGCCCACCCACCTGCGCAAGAGGCAGCCAAATGTCCGCCGCCATTCTTTGTCCGCAAACCCCACGCGTGCCTCCCACTCACCCCACGAGCACGTCGATGACGCGGACGCCGAAGCCGGCGCTCTGCCCTGGCCCAGTGCCTGGGACGACTCGTCGCTTGACCCGGGTCACGCATCGACCGGGGCCTGCCGAGTCTGCCGCGGGCACAGATCGTTCTGAGTGGGGTCAGGTACACGCCCGTCAGCATGATGGTGACGAGTTCAACCATGGTTGCGCCGTCGACCCGCGTGCGGTAGACCTCGGATGTTCGTTGAAGCGTCCCGTCACTCGCTTACGCAGCCGAGTGTCCGGGGCGCTTCATTGCGGCCGCTCCACATGCCGCGACTCCGGTTCGGCGAGCTGCCTGAGCCGTTGTAGCCGCGCCCCGTGTCGGGTCCGGCTATTTGCTCGACCGATACAAGAGCGTGAGGCCAGGATCACCGGATCATTAGCGCCCGGCTTCGGCGGGCACCGCCAGCCGGTAGCCGCGTTTGACGACCGTCTGCACGGTCCGGGTGCCCAGGGCCGCGCGGAGTCTCGCCACGGCCATCTCGACGGCGTGCTCGGAGCCGGCGGTGCCGGAGGGCAGCATGGCCAGCAGTGCGGGGCGCGGGATCACGTCGCCCGGGTTCGCGACGAGCGCCTGGAGCACCGAGGCCGGGGCCGGCGAGAGCCGCACCTGGGCCCCGTCCAGCAAGACCTCGTCGCCGTGGAGGAGCAGCTGCTGTCCGTCGGCCAGCTCCACCGCGAGCCCGTCACGTCGCGAGGGGAGCTCGGTCTCCAGCTGCCTGACCATCGCGACCAACCGTGAACGCTCGGGATAGACCGTCGGCACTCCCCACAGCTCGAACGCGGCGGCCGTCACCGGCCCGACGCACGAGGCGACGACGTCGGCCTGGAACGCGGTGACCAGGTCCTCGCGGCGGCCCGTCGGTCCGGCGGCGTCCATGAGGGCGGTGACCGCCGGGGCCGCGGTGAAGGTGACCGCGTCGAGCTCTCGGTCGGCGATCAGGTCGATCATCTTGAACATCGGCTCCGGGTCGTCCGCGCCGGCCACCCTGTAGACCGTCACCACGGTCACGTCCGCGCCGCGTCGCCGCAGTGCGTGCGCGACCATCGACAGCGACTGTCCATGCTCCTGCACCACGATCCGCGTTCCCGACAGCTCGCGCCCGCGCAGGTGCCGCATCACGTCCTCGAAGCACTCGGACTCCGGTGCCCACAGCTCACGCAGCCCCCGCCGGCGCAGGGCGCCGACGCTCTTAGGGCCTCGCGCGAGGATCTCGGCCCCGCCGATGGCCGCCACCAGCTCGTCGGCGACGCCCCAGGACTCGGCCGTCGCGAACCACGTCTTCATCCCGATGCCGGTGGTGGCCAGGAAGATGTCGATCGGGCGGCTCAGAACCTCCTCCGTCGCCGCCCGCAGCTCGGCGTCGTCGACCTGGTTGGGATCGAGTGAGAGCGCGGGGGCCCACTCGACCTCAGCTCCCCGTCGTTGCAGGAGCGTCACCTGCTCCTCGACCTTGCGCGCTGCTGTGACCCCGATCCGGAAACCGGCGAGCGGACGACCGGGTTCTGTCACGGATCCTGCTCCTTCCGGGGACCTACGAGAACCTCACCCCGGGTCTCCTGGGCTGCGTACGCCGGGACCCGGAGCGCCGCGTCGTCGAGGCACTGTCCGGTGCGCAGGTCGAAGGCCTGCTTGTGCATCGGCGATGCCACGAACGGGATGCCACCACGCGTGCCGACGATGCCGCGCGACAGCACCGATGCCTGGGAGCAAGGGTCGTAGTTGGAGATTGCGTGGATGTTTCCGTCGTGGGTCCGGAAGATGGCGATTGCCTCGCCGTCCACGAGCGCGCACACCCCGCCCTCGACCGGGATGTCCCCGACGCGACAGACGGTCGTGTACGTCGCGCGTTCGGTCGAGCTGAGGGCAGTCATCGGGGGGCTCCCACCGCGATCGTGGTACCCAGTGCGACGGGGCCGCCGGAGTCGATCGGCACCACCTGACCCCGCTCCTGGCGGAAGGAGATGTTCGGGTCCGGCACCCCGGGAGCGTTGACGAAGGATACGAAGCGGGCCAGCTTCGCGGGATCCTCCAGCGTCGCCTTCCACTCGTCGAAGTAGCCATCGACGTGCGCGGCCATCGCCGCCTCCAGCTCCGAGCCGAGACCCAGCGCATCGTCGACGACCACCGCCCGGACCCGGTCGAGGCCGCCGTCGAGCGAGTCGACCCACGGCGCCGTGCGCTGCAGCCGGTCGGCGGTGCGGATGTAGTACATGAGGAACCGGTCGAGGTAGCGGATCAGCGTCGCGGTGTCGAGGTCGCCGGCCAGCAGCCGGGCGTGGGCCGGGGTGGCGCCGCCGTTGCCGCCGACATGGAGGTTCCAGCCCTGCTCGGTCGCGATCACGCCGAAGTCCTTGGCCCTGGCCTCGGCGCACTCGCGCGCGCAGCCGCTGACGCCGCCCTTGAGCTTGTGGGGCGCGCGCAGTCCTCGGTACCGGAGCTCGAGGTCGATCGCGAGCTGGACCGAGTCCTGGACGCCGTAGCGGCACCAGGTCGAGCCGACGCAGGACTTCACAGTGCGCAGCGCCTTGCCGTAGGCGTGGCCGGACTCGAAGCCGGCGTCGACCAGGCGGGCCCAGATCAGGGGCAGCTGCTCCATCCGAGCGCCGAACAGGTCGATCCGCTGGCCGCCGGTGATCTTGGTGTAGAGCCCGAAGTCGCGGGCGACCTCGCCGATCACGATCAGCTTCTCGGGTGTGATCTCGCCGCCGGGGATGCGGGGGACGACCGAGTAGGAGCCGTTGCGCTGGATGTTGGCGAGGTAGGCGTCGTTGGTGTCCTGCAGGGTGACGTTGGGCGCCTCCAGGACGTGGCCGTTGACCTGGCTGGCGAGGATCGAGGCCACCGTGGGCTTGCAGACGTCGCAGCCGCGGCCGGTGCCGTGGCCGGCGATGATGTCGTCGAAGCGGGTGTAGCCGTGCACCGCGACGACGTCGAAGAGTTCCTGGCGCGTCAGCGGGAAGTGTTCGCACAGGCTCTTGTCGACGACCCTTCCCTGGGCCGCGAAGAACCCCTCGACGATCTTCTTGACCACCGGCTTGCAGGAGCCGCAGGTGCTGCCGGCCTTCGTACAGGCGGTGACGCAGGTCGCGTCTGTGCAGCCGTCGTCGGCGGCGGCCACGATCTGGGCCTTGTTCACGTTGTTGCAGGAGCAGACGATCGCCTCCTCCGGCAGTCCGATCTCCGCGCCGCCGCGGCCCACGGGGAGGATGAGCTCCTCCGGGTTCTCGGGGAGCTCGATCCCGCTGGCCACCATCGGCCGCAGCACGCCGTACGCCGTCGCGTCGCCGACGAGGATGCCGCCGAGCAGCTGGTTGCCATCGGCGGAGATCACCAGCTTCTTGTAGACGCCGGTGACGGCGTCGGCGAAGACCAGCTCGAGGGCACCTGGGGTGGCGGCGTGGGCGTCGCCGAAGGACGCGACGTCGACGCCGAGCAGCTTGAGCTTGGTGGACATGTCGGCGCCGGTGAATGCACCCGGTCCCCCGAGGAGCGCGTCGACCACGACTTCGGCCATCGCGTAGCCGGGGGCGACCAGTCCGTACATCCGACCACCGGGCGCGGCGCACTCCCCCATGGCCCACACGTGCGGGTCGGAGGTGCGGCAGTGCTCGTCGACCAGGACTCCCCCACGCTCGGCCAGGTCGAGCCCCGCCCTCCGGGCCAGGGCGTCGCGGGGGCGGATGCCGGCGGAGAAGACGACGACCTGTGCCGCGACGGGCTCCCGGTCCTTCAGGACAAGCCCGGTGACCCTGCCGCCCTCGCCGATCACTTCCTCGGTCGTCGTGCCGGTGTGCACGGTCAAGCCGAGCTTGTCGATGTGCCGGCGGAGCGTCGTGCCGCCGGCGTCGTCGATCTGCACCGCCATCAGCCGGGGCGCCATCTCGATCACGTGCGTCTCGAGACCGAGCTGCGCCAGGGCGTTCGCGGCCTCCAGGCCAAGCAGGCCGCCGCCGATGACGGCGCCGACACTCGCGCCGCCGGCGGCGTCGCGGATCGCCTCGAGGTCCTCGATGGTCCGGTACACGAAGCAGCCGTCCAGGTCTCGGCCGGGCACCGGCGGCACGAACGGGGCGGCGCCGGTCGCGAGCACCAGCTCGTCGTACGCCAGCACTTCTCCGTCCGCCAGCAGGACGGTGTGGGTCTCCCGGTCGAGCCCCTCCACCGCGACGCCGAGGCGCAGCCCGACCCGCGGGTCGTCGTACGCCCCGGTCGGCAGCAGTGACAGCGATTCGGCGCCGGCCTCGAAGAAGGAGGTGAGCGCGACCCGGTCGTAGGCCGCGCGCGGTTCGTCCCCGATCACCACGATGTCGTGGGTCTCGGTCAGGCCGCGCTCGATCGCGGCCTGGACGAATCGGTGGCCGACCATGCCGTGGCCGACGACGACGATGGTCTTGCGGACGTGCGGGCTCATGAGTGGGTTCCTTCCAAGCTGGTGCCGAGCGAGGGTCGTTGGGCGAGGAGCTGGCGGACGGCCGGGGCACAGCCGCCGCAGCCGGTGGTGGCGCGAGTGGTCGCGCAGACTTGCTCGAGGGAAGTGCAGGCGCGGATTCTGCCGACGGTGACACCGGCACAGGCGCAGACCTCGACGTCGTCGGGCAGGGCGGCGACCCCATCCGCGGTCGCGCCGTTCGGGCTCCCGAGGAGCAGCGCGCCCGGCTCGTCCGGGCCGAGGATCGTGCCGCGGTCGTAGTGCTGGGTGAGCAGGCCGATCCGGGACAGATCGCCGACCAGGGTGGCGCCGACGATGACGCCGTCGCGGACGACGAGCTTGCGGTGCGTGCCGACGACGGGGTTGGTCATCTCGACGACCTGGCCGTCGGTGCGCTCGGGGTCCCCGAGGACCGCGACGTCGAGGTCGGTGGCGCGGAGGCGGGCGACGCTACGGCTCCCGGTGTAGCTGACCTCGTCACCGGACAGCTCGGCCGCCAGCAGCGCGGCCTGCTCCCAGGCGGGTGGCACGAAGCCGGTGGTATGACCGTGCCCCTCCGGTGTGGTGGTCTCGGCGCAGTCGCCGATGGCGTGGATGAGCTCGTCGTCGACGGCGCGGAGCCGGTGGTCGACCACGACGCCACGGCGCACGGCCAGGCCGGCGCGGCGGGCGAGCGCGGTGGAGGGACGGCCGCCAGCCGTGAGAACGACGAGGTCGGATTCGAGGGTGAAGCCGTTGTCGAGCACGAGGCCGAGGTCGGTGAGTCGGACCGCGCGGGCCCCGGTGTAGGCGGTGGTGCCCAATCGCTGGAGGCCACGGGCCAGGACCTCCCCGGCCGGGGCGCCGACCTGGCTGCGCAGCAGGTGCTCCCCGCCCTCGACAACCTCGGTCGCCAGCCCTCGGACGGAGAGTGCTCTAGCCACCTGGAGTCCCAGGAGACCGCCGCCAACGACCACGGCCCGGCGCGCTCCCGGCAGTGCGGTCATCAGCCGGCGGCAGTCGTCGAGGCTGCGGAACGCGTGCACCTTCGGGTGCAGGCTGCCGTCCCTGCGGACCAGCCCGCGGATCGGCGGGAGGGTGGGGATGCTGCCCGTGGCCAGGACCAGGCGGTCGTAGCCGAGCCGTGTGCCGTCGACCAGCATCACCTGGCGGCGTCGGCGATCCAGCTCGAGAACTCGGGCCCCGAGCCGCACGTCGATGCCGTGGTCGGCGTACCAGCCGGGCTCCCGCAGGGTCAGCGACTCCGATCGATGGGTGCCTTCGAGGACCGCGGAGAGCAGGATCCGGTTGTACGGCGCGTGCGGCTCGTCGCCGAGGACCGTCACCTGGGTGTGACCGCGGGCCACGAGCTCCTCGACCAGTCGAGTGGCCGCCATCCCGCAGCCGACGACGACGAGCGCGCTCCCGGCGCTCCCGGTGCGCGCGGTACGTTCCTCGAACTCGCCGGGGCTCACCGGGCTGCCCCGATCGTGGGGGATCCGGGGCTCCGGCGCTCAGCGAGTCCTCGCGCCTCGGACACGGTGTTCACGGCCGCGGCGCAGACCTTGAACTCAGGCATCCGGCTGGACGGGTCGAGGGCGTCGTTGGTGAGCCGGTTGGCGCCGACCCAGTGGAACGGAACGAAGACGGTGTCGGGACGGATCGTGGTGACGACCTGTGCCGGGGCCGTCAGGTCTCCGCGGCGCGTGGTGACGACGACCGGCTGCCCGTCGGTCGCCCCGATCCGTTCGGCCAGCATCGGGTGCAGCTGCACGAACGGCCCACTGTCGGGCAGGTCGCGGATCCGGCGCGTCTGTGCGCCCGACTGGTACTGCGCGAGCACCCGGCCGGTCGTGAGGTGCAGCGGGTAGTCGGCGCAGGGCTGCTCGGCTGCACCAACGTGGTCTACGTCGACGAACCGTGCCCGCTCGTCCGGCGTCGCGAACGATTCGGTGAACAGGCGCGGCGTCCCGGGGTGGTCGGCCGACAGGCAGGGCCAGAACACCCCGTGCTCGCTGCGGATCCGGTCGTAGTCGATGCCGGCGTAGTCGGCCCTCCCACCGGCCGACGCAGCACCGAGCTCGGCGAAGACCACTTCAGGGTCGGTGCTGAACCCCGCGACCGATCCCAGTCTCTCCGCCAACCCGGCGATGACGTCCAGGTCGCTGCGCACGCCGTCAGGGGCGGTGACCGCCGCCTCCCGCAGTAGCACGCGCCCCTCGAGGTTGGTCATGGTGCCCGTCTCCTCGGCCCACTGCGTGACCGGCAGCACGACGTCGGCCAGGGCCGCGGTCTCGCTCATCACGATGTCGGCGACCACGAGCAGGTCGAGCGACTCCAGCCGCTCGCTGATGTGCGACGCGTTGGGCGCGGAGACCACGATGTTGCTGCCGAAGACCAGTAGCGCGCGAGCGCCCTCGGACGTGCCGAGCGCGTCGAGGAGCTCGTACGCCGAGCGCCCCCGGCCGGGCAGGCTGGCGGGCTCGACGCCCCAGACCCGTGCGACGTGCTCGCGAGCGACCGGGTCGTCGATCATCCGGTAGCCGGGCAGCTGGTCGGCCTTCTGGCCGTGCTCGCGGCCCCCCTGGCCGTTGCCCTGGCCGGTGAGGCAGCCGTACCCCGAGAATCCACGCCCCGGCATGCCGAGGACGAGCGCCACGTTGATCCAGCCGAGCACGGTCGCGGTGCCCTGGCTGTGTTGCTCGGCGCCCCGCGCCGTGAGCACCATCGCCCGGTCGGCGTCACAGAGGAGCGTCGCCAACTCGCGCAGCTCCCCCGTGGTCACGCCCGACACACGTTCTACCCGCTCGGGCCACCAGGCGGCGGCGGTCCGGCGTACCGCGTCGAACCCGGTGGTGCGCGCGGCGACGTAGTCCTCGTCGACCCCGCCCGCCGCATCGAGCAGGTGCAGCAGCCCGAGCGCGACGGGCAGATCCGTACCCGGCACCGGCTGGAGGAACAGGTCGGCCCGATCGGCGGTCGGCGTACGTCGCGGGTCGATCACCACCACCCGGCCGCCCCGCTCGCGGAGCCGGTCGAGGTGCCGCGCGGCCGGAGGCATGGTCTCAGCGAGGTTCGACCCCACCAGGACCAGCACGTCGGTCTGCTCGATGTCCTCGAGCGGGAACGGCAGCCCGCGGTCGATGCCGAACGCCTGGTTGCCAGCCGACGCGGCGGACGACATGCACCAGCGACCGTTGTAGTCGATCTGACTGGTGCCGAGCGCGACCCGGGCGAACTTGCCCAGCAGGTAGGCCTTCTCGTTGGTGAGCCCCCCGCCACCGAACACGGCCACGGAGTCGGCGCCGTGGCCGGCGCGCAGGTCGGTGAGTCGGGCGGCGACGAGGTCGAGCGCCTCGTCCCAGCCCACGGCCCGCAGCTCCCCGGTGACGCGATCCCTCACCATCGGCGTGGTCAGCCGTTCGCGGCTCCCCCGCAGGCCGGTGGCGGTCCAGCCCTTGCGGCACAGCGCCCCCTCGTTCACGGGGAACTCCGCCCACGGCACCACCTCGAGCGAACGGCCGGTGCGCTCGAGCTTCATGCCGCACTGCAGACTGCAGTAGGGACAGTGGGTCTGGGTCATCGGGGCCGGCCCTCAGATTCCGGCACCGGCCAGGCTCGTCGCGCGCACCTCGGCTGTGCGGCGAAGGTAGACGACCCAGGTGACCGCGGCGCAGACGAGATAGAAGGCGGCGAACACGACGAACGCTCCCTGGGTGGCCGACATCGGGTTGTCGACCCACGGCGAGCTGAACGCGATCGGGATCAGGAAGCCACCGATTGCGCCGACCGCGCCGATGACACCGATGGCCGCCGAGGACTGCTTGGTCGCGGCGAGCAGCGCCGCCGAACGCTCCGGAGTGCCCGGGCTCGTCGATCGCTCCGCCGCGGTGCGCCAGATGGCGGGGATCATCTTGTACGTCGAGCCGTTTCCCACTCCCGTGGCGGCGAAGACGCAGAGGAAGAAGCCGAGGAACCACGGGAACCACGACTGGTTGGCCGAGGCGATCACCGGGTCGGCCATGGGGTTCGGCGTCAGCTGCGTCAACGTCCACAGCACAGCCAGTGTGAAGATGACCATCGCGCCGAACGCGCCCAGCGTCACCCTCGCACCGCCGAACCGGTCGGCGAGCCAGCCGCCGAACGGGCGGGTCGCCGAGCCGACGAGCGCACCCAGGAACGCGAAGTAGGCGAAGTAGATGCCCGTGCCGAGTGGTGCGGGGTCCGGCACCCAGAAGTTGAGCTTGATCAGCAGCGGCATCGCTGCGGAGTAGCCGATGAACGAGCCGAACGTGCCGATGTAGAGGAACGCCATGATCCAGGTCTGCCGGTTGCGGACCACCTGCAGCTGCTCACGCGGCGCGGACTTCGCGGTGCTCAGGTTGTCCATGAACAGGTACGCCGCGAGCGTCGCGACCATCGCGAGGCCGGCGTACACCCACGCCGCTCGCTCCAGGTGGATCCCGCCATCGGACGCCTTGACCAGTCCGAAGATCCCAGCGCCGCCGACGATGACCGGCAAGAAGAACTGGATCAGTGAGACGCCGAGATTGCCGCCCGCTGCGTTGAGCCCGAGGGCAGTGCCCTTCTTGGCGGCTGGGTAGAAGAAGTTGATGTTCGCCATCGAGCTGGCGAAGTTCCCTCCTCCCAGGCCGGCGGTCGCCGCGATCAGGCAGAACATCCAGAACGGCGTGTCCGGCCGCTGCACGGCGTACGCGAATCCCAGCGTCGGGACCAACAGCAGCGCAGCGCTGGCGATCGTCCAGTTCCGGCCACCGAACCTCGGTACCGCGAACGTGTACGGCAGCCGCAGCAACGAGCCGACCAGGTTGGGCAGCGCCACCAGGAGGAAGAGCTGTTGGGGCGAGTAGTCGAAGCCGGTCGCAAGCAGGAGGGCCGAGCTCACGCTCCAGATCAGCCAGACCGAGAAGCCGAGGTGCTCGGCGAAGATCGACCAGACCAGGTTGCGCCGGGCGACAACCTTGCCCGTTTCCTCCCAGAACGTGGGGTCCTCCGGGCGCCAGTCGTCGATCCAGCGGCCGGTGCGGCGGCGCGGTGTTCGAGTGGCACGGTCGGAGGCGGCGTCAGGGCTCGAGGTCAGGGTCATGGGCGGCGCTCCTGTGCAGTCGGAAGGCCCCGATCCTCGGCACCGCAGGTTTCGGCCCGTTGAGGTCGTCGTCTCGCCGAGGTGACGTTGTGCTCACGACCTCACGGACGACCGCATGAGCGACGAGCGGCCGGAGAGCCACCCGGTCGCACTCCGGCGCTCCGGCCAGGCACCAACAACCAGTGCCCGGCGACCTTCGGCAACTCCGCCATCCTGGGGGGCACCTTCAGCGACGATTCCTACGAGGGATCAGGAGGGATCGGCCCGATCCGCCGGCTCGCGTCCGCGGGCGGGGTCACGCAGGCGTCTCGGGCCCGGGCCGCGACGTCGGCGGGGAGCGGCGTGGAAGATCCGCCGCGCACGTGCACGCCCAACGCCTCCTCGGTGGCGCGGAGTCGCCCCGACACCCACAGCTCGTGCCAGATCCAGAGCAGCTTGGCGGTGACGCCGATGATCGACGAACGAACCTCCAGGTCGCTGCCCGCCGGGACCTCCGCGAGGTAGCGGACGTGCGCCTCGACGGTGTACAAGGACGCGTCGTTCGCGGAGCGGTACTCCGGGCCGAGCCCGACGGCGTCCATCACCGCGTCCGTGGCGTGCCCGAACACCAGCACGTAGTAGGCCTCGGAGAGATGGCCGTTGTAGTCGATCCACTCGTCCCGGACCGGCTCGCGCCATACCGAGGACGTCACGCGCGGCCCAGGGCCCGCAGCACCGCGATCACACCTCGGTCACGCTCCGCCACGAGGTCGTCGATGGTCCGCTCGCCGGCTTCCCGGTGGCAGCCCTCGACCACGGCGTCGCGCAGCTCGGGAGTGAGTTCGGCCGCCTGTAGCCGCGTCCACGGGGAGAGCAGCGACGGCCCGAAGTGGTCCAGCATGTGCGCCATGCCGCCCTGGCCACCAGCCAAGTGGAAGGTGAGCATCGGCCCGTGGACGGGCCACCGCAGGCCAGGGCCATCGGTGATCGAGAGATCGATCTGCTCGACCGTCGCCTCGCCGGCCGCCACCATGTGCAGGGCTTCGCGCCACAGCGCCTCTTGCAGCCGGTTGGCGATGAAACCTGGGACCTCGTGCTCCATGGTGATCACGGACTTCCCGGCCAGCCGGAAGAACTCGGAGGTCCACGCGACCACCTCAGGGTCGGTGAGCTTGCCGCCGACGACCTCGACGAGCGGGATGAGGTACGGCGGGTTGAAGGGATGCCCCACGACCGTCCGATCCGGGTGCGCACAGTCGATCTGCATCTCCGTCATGCCGAAGCCCGACGTCGACGAGGAGATCACCACGTCCTGCGGCGTCGCGGCGTCGAGGTCGGCCAGCAGCCGGCGCTTGAGGTCGAGGTCTTCCGGCGCGCTCTCCTGCACGAAGTCTGCCTGCGCGCACGCCGTCGCAAGATCGGCCTCGAAGACCAGATCGGCCGGATCGGCGCCCTCGGCCAAGCCCAGTTCGGCGAGGGCCGGCCAGGCCGCGCCGACGAGGTGGCGTAGTTTCTCCTCGGCGCCCGGCGCGGGGTCCCAGGCCACGACCCGGTAGCCCCGGGCCAGGAAGTAGGCGACCCAGCCGCCGCCGATGACGCCCGCGCCGGCGCACAAGACGGTGCGGACGTCCTGGGGGGTCGGTCGCATCTCAGGACCGCGCCTTCAGCTGCAGGATCCCCCGGCCCTCGTCCGGGGTGGCGACCTTCGCGCCCATGGCCTCGACGATCGTGCGCGCCTGCTCGACCAGCTGCGCGTTCGTCGCCTTGACGCCCTTGCGCAGATAGAGGTTGTCCTCCAGTCCCACGCGCACGTGGCCGCCCAACAGGATCGACTGGGCCACCCACGGCATCTGCATCGACCCGAGCGCGAACGACGCCCAGACCGCCCCCTCGGGCAGCTGGTTGACCATCGCGGCGAGCGTGCCCGGGTCGGCCGGCGCGCCGTACGGGATGCCCATGCACAGCTGGTACATCGCCGGGGCGTCGATCAACCCCTCCTCGACCAACTGCTTGGCGAACCACAGGTGGCCGGTGTCGAAGATCTCCATCTCGCAGCGCACGCCGAGCTCCTGGATCTTCTTGGCCCCCTCGCGCAGCATGTCGGGCGTGGAGACGTAGACCAGGCTGCCCTCGCCGAAGTTGAGGCTGCCGCAGTCGAGCGTGCAGATGTCGGGGAGCAGCTCCTCGACGTGCGGGAGCCGATCGACGCCGCTGACCAGGTCGGTGCCGTCGAGGAACCTCGTCGGGTCGTGTGGGTCGAGCACCAGGTCGCCGCCCATGCCGGCCGTCGTGTTGACGATGACGTCGACGTCGGAGGCGCGGATCCGCTCGACGACCTCCCGGTAGTACGCGACCTCGCGCGACCCCTTGCCGGTCTCGGGGTCGCGGACGTGGACGTGGACGATCGTCGCCCCGGCGCGCGCGGCGGCGATCCCCGACTCGGCGATCTGCTCGGGCGTGACCGGCACGTGCTCGGACCGGCCCACGGTGTCTCCGGCCCCGGTCAGGGCGCAGGTGATCATGACGTTGCGGTTCACGGTCGAGGCTCTCCTTCGGTGTGGGGATCGATGGCGTCGAGCAGGGCGTGCAGCCCGAGGTAGCTGAGGTCGCGGTGCTGCCGGTCGACCCACGGGTCGTCGTACGGCCACAACGAGGTCTTGACGACGACCGCGCCGGCCTGACGGTCCACCACGATCAGCTGGCCACGGCTGCCGTCGGCAGCGACGCGCCGCCCCAGGTCGTCCAGGGGCCACCAGTGGTAGCCGAAGCCGGCGTGCCCGGTCAGTGTGCTGGGCAGCCGCCCCGGCGCGGTGAACGGGTACGCCGGGCGGGCGGCCGCGTCGGTCCACGACTCGCCCAGGAGGCGATGCCCGTCGGTCGCGGTGCCGTCGACGGCGAGCAGCGCGACCCGTGCCCAGTCGCGGGCCGTGGCGGCCAGCGCGCCGCCGGCCAGCGCGACGCCGTGGCCGTCCACGCCCACGACCGCATCGTCCGAGCAGCCGAGACCGGCCCACAGTCGCGCCAGGTCCGCGGCGAAGGCACGGCCGGTGGTGCGCTCGCGCACCCAGTCGAGCACCTGCGAGTCCGCGGTGCAGTACGCGTAGCGGGTGCCTGGGGCGACCCCGGGACGGACCGCGCCGAGAAGCGCCCGGGAGTCGCCACCGTCCGCGAAGCAGCCGAGCAGCTCGGAGGCGAGCGAGTCCGGGTCGCGGTGGTTCTCGACCCAGTCGACGCCGGAGGTCATGGTCAGGACGTCGACCACCCTGGCCCCGTCGTACCCGGTACCGTCCAGCTCGGGCACGTGCGCGCACACCCGGTCGTCGAGCTCGAGCTCACCCGCGGTGATCGCCCGGCCGACCAGGTGCGCCAACACCGACTTCGACATCGACGCGCCGAGGAAACGCGTGTACGGACCGAGCCCGGCGGCGTACCACTCGTGGACGACGGTGCCGCGGTCGAGGACGAGGAGGGACGTCGTCCACGTCTCCTCGACCCACTCGTCGACACCGCGCATCCTGCCCGCGCCCGCGATCTCCGCCGCGAGCGGCCGGGAGGACGTGGGCAGCGGCGGGCGGGACGCCCCGGCCGGCACCAGGACGTGGGACCACGTCTGGTCGTCCTGAGGGTCGGTGAACCGGAGCCCGGAGAGCCGGGACCCCACGGCGGAGGCGGGCACGGTGGGCCTCAGTCGATCCTGGGGCTGTTGCTCAGCAAGTTGCGGGTGTACTCCTCGCGCGGGTTCTCCATGACGTCGACCACCGGTCCCGCCTCGACGACCCGACCCTGCTGGAGGATCTCCACGCGCGCCGCGATCGAGCGCACCAGCGCCAGGTTGTGGGTCACGAACACCATGCTGATCCCTCGCGACTGCCGCAGCCCCTCCAGGAGCTCGACGATCGAGCCCTGCACGGACACGTCGAGGGCGGAGGTGATCTCGTCGCAGATCATCACGTCGGGCTCGGCCGCGAGCGCCCGTGCGATCGCGACGCGCTGGCGCTCGCCGCCGGATAGCCGGCTGGCCTGGTAGCGCAGCATCCGAGGCCCGAGCGCTACCTGGTCGAGCAGCTCGACCGCCCGGTCGGTGGCCTCCTTGCCGGAGGCGATGCCGAACAGCTCCATCGGCCGCCTCACGATCTGCTCGATCGTGAGCCGCGGGTTCAGGGACAGGTAGGGGTTCTGGAAGATGTACTGCAGCCGCTTGCGGTTCAGCGCGCTGCGCTGCCGCGCACCCTTCGCCAGCTCGTCACCCTCGAACCGGATGACGCCCGACCAATCCTTGTGCAGCCCGCCGATCGAGCGCGAGATCGTGGTCTTGCCCGAGCCGGACTCGCCCACGAGGGCGACCACCTCGGCCTTGGCCAGGTCGAAGCTGACGTCGTGCACGACGTGCTTGCGGCCGTAGAAGACGTTGAGGCCCTCGACCGCGAGGATGACCTCCCGCGCCTTGTCCGGGTCGGCGTCCGGCACGGTCCCGCGGGAGATGTCCCACATCCCGATCTCACGCGCCCGAATGCAGCGGACGTCGTGCTGCGGCGCAACAGGTGCCAGCTCCGGGACCGCGCTACGGCACTCGTCCACGGCGAAGGAGCACCGGTCGTTGAAGCGGCAGCCCGACGGCCGCGCACCCGGCGCCGGCGTACGCCCGGGGATGCCCGTGAGCGCCCGCGCCTGGCTCAGGTGCGGGATCGAGTCCAGCAGCGCCCGGGTGTAGGGGTGCGCCGGGTTGCTGAAGATCGCGTCGCGGGGGCCCAGTTCCACGATCTGCCCGGCGTACATCACGGCGACCCGGTCGGCGATGTTGGCGACCACCGCGAGGTCGTGGGTCACGTAGAGCGCACTGACGCCGTGCGCCCGGCACAGCTCGGCCATCGTCGACAGCACCATCGCCTGGGTGGTCACGTCGAGGCCGGTGGTGGGCTCGTCGAGCACCAACACCTTCGGCTTGGGCAGGAACGCCATCGCGAGCGCGACCCGCTGCACCTGCCCACCGGACAGCTGGTGGGCGTAGCGGCTGAGGAACTCGACGTCGTTGGGCAGACCGACCTCGGCCAGCCCATCGCGAGCGCCCTGGAGCCGGGACTCCGAGGTCCCGATGCCGCGCAGCTCGAGCAGCTCGACGAGCTGCTTGCCGATCCGGATGCTCGGGTTGAGCGCGGACGCCGGGTCCTGCGGCACGTAGGCGATCTCCTCGCCGCGCACCTGGCGCATTTCGCGCCAGTGCATCGAGAGCACGTCGCGGTCCTCGAGCAGCACCTTGCCCGACGAGATGAAGGCGCCGGCGCGGGAGTAGCCGAGCAGCGAGGTGCCGACAGTCGTCTTGCCTGAGCCGGACTCGCCGACCAGGCCGACGACCTCGCCAGGCTTGAGGACCAGGTCGATGTCGTCGACGACGTCGACCGGCTTGCCGGTCAGCATGACGCCGAGGTCCTCGACGACCAGCCCGGCGCCCCGCTTGTCCTCGCCGACGAGGCTCTGGCCGGTGGTCGCCATCAGTCCTCTCCTCGCTGGGCGACCTGCGCGATGCCGTCGGCCATCAGGTTGGTGCCGATGCAGAAGATCGCGATGATCAACACCGGCGCCAGGACCGCCCAGGGCTGGGTCGGCAGTCCCAGGCCGTTCTCCTGGATCATCTGGCCCCAGTTGGCTGCCCCCGGGTCGGCCGAGAACCCGAGGAAGCCGAGCGAGCCGACGAACCCGATCGAGAAGGTGAGTCGCAGCCCGCCCTCGGCCAGGAGCGGGGCGTTCATGTTGGGCAGCACCTCGGCCAGGACCACCCGGCTGCGCTTCTCGCCGAGTGCCTCGGCCGCGATCACGAAGTCGCGCGACACGATGCCGAGCGCGACGCCGCGTGCAAGCCGGGCGACGCGCGGGGCGTGCGAGACGCCGACCAGCACGATCAGGATCCAGGCCGTCGGCCGCTGCAGGGCGGTGAGCACGAGCAGGGCAAGCAGGATCTGTGGGAACGACAGGATGACGTCGTTGCCGCGCATGATGATCTCGTCCCACCAGCCGCCCGCGTAGGCCGCCACGACGCCGATCGCGATCCCGAGGGCCATGCCGAGCACGGTGCCGAGGACGGCGATGACGAGGATCGCCCGGCCGCCGTACATCACCCGGCTGAGCACGTCCGAGCCGAGGTAGTCAGTGCCGAGCAGCCCCTCCTTGCTGAAGGGAGGGCCGGCCACCTCGGTCTCCCCGAACGGCGCGAGGTAGGGCCCGGCGATCACGAACGCCACGAGCAGCAGGGTGATTCCCAGACCCGCGACGAAGCGTTTCTGCTTCATCGCCTTCCGGAACGTCGAGGGCTCGGCCGGTGCGATGGGCGGCTCGGCCGGGGGTGGGATCGCTGCCTCTGCACTCATGACGAGATCGCCGTCCTCGCGCGTGGGGTCAATAGGATGGACAGGAGGTCGGCGATCAGGTTCACCACGACGTAGACGCCCGCGATGATCATGCTCAGCGCCTGAACCATCGCCACGTCGTGGTTGCGCACCGAGTCCACGAGCTGGCGGCCGATCCCTGGGTAGGAGAACAGCGTCTCGACGACCACGACGCCGCCGGCCAGGAAGGCCAGCTGGAGCGCGATCACCTGGATGCCGGGCACGATCGCGTTGAGCAGCGCGTGCTTGCGCATCACGACCTTCTCAGGGATGCCCTTGAGGCGGGCGAGCTCGACGTAGTCGCTGTCGATCACCTCGAGCAACGAGGCGCGCACGATGCGGGACACGTACGGCGTCACCCACAGCACCAGGGTCAGCGTGGGGAGCACCATGCTCTGAGGCTCGTCCCAGGGACTCCCACCCTGCGGGACCAGCGTGACCGCAGGGAGGATCGTGAACACCGTCGTCGCCATCAGCGCGATCAGCAGCACCCCGATCACGAACTCCGGCAGGCCGGCCATGGCCAGCAGGATCGTCTGGATCACGGTGTCCGGGCGCTTGCGGCGATAGTGCACCGAGATCATCGCGACGATGAAGGCCAGCGGGATCATCACCCCCGCCGAGAGGAGGACCAGCACTGCGGAGTTGACCACGCTGTCGGAGATCTGCCCACCCACTGGTTGCGCGTTGGCCAGGGACACGCCCAGGTCACCGGTGACCAGACCGCCGAGCCAGTCGAAGTATCGCGACACGAGCGACTGGTCAGTGCCGAGGAGCGCCTCCAGCTCGGCCACGCGGCCGGGGTTGGAGTTGTAGTCGCGGCCGAGGATCGCCCTGACCGGGTCGCCCAGGGCGGCCGTGGCCAGGAAGGTGAGGACAGAGACGAGCCACAGGGTCAGGACGGCCAGCCCGAGCCGGCGGGCGATCCACACGGCCCAGGCCGCCGCGCCGTGCTGGCGCTTCGGCGGGGCGACCTCCTCGAGCGGATCTTGCAGAGCTGTCGCCACGTCAGTCATCGCAGGATCCCTGCCGGCACTACTGGACCGAGACGTTCTGGAACTTGTAGGAGCCGAGCGGGAGGTACTTGCTGGGCTCGAGACCCTGGACGCCGGCAGCGTAGCCGTCGACCTGCTGCCGGAAGCCCCAGATGATCAGGCCGCCCTCGTCGTACTCGATCTCCTGGGCCTGGTGGAGGAGCTCGATCCGCTTGGTCTCGTCGAGCTCCTTGGCCGCGGCGTTGACCAGGTCGCGGTGCTGCTCGTTGTCCCAGTGCGTCTCGTTGTAGGTGCCGCCCTGGTCGGGCGGGAACGTGCCGACCACGGCTTGGGGGATGTAGGTGCGGGTGTTCCAGAAGTCCTGGGCGAATGCGTAGGACAGGTAGTCGTCGTCGTAGAAGGGCGTCTTCTTGGTGACCTTGACGTCGACCCCCGCTGCCTTGGCCTGCTCGGCGAACAGGTTGGCCGCGGCGGGGGCGACGGAGCCGATGTCGTCACCGGTGAAGAGCTCGACCTGCAGGCCGTCCTGGCCGGCCTGAGACAGCAGCGACTTGGCCTGGTCGATGTCCTGCTCGCGCTGCGGCAGGTCGCTCGCGAAGGCTACGTCGAACGGCGCGTAGAGGTCGTTGCCCAGCGAGCCGTACCCGCTGAGCGTCTGGTCGATCATCTGCTGCCGGTCCACGATCAGGCGCATTGCCTGCCGCACCCGGACGTCGCTGAAGGGTTCGACGTCGACCCGCATGGTGAACGGCACCCAGGCGCCGGTCTCCGACACCAGTACGCCGCCGCCCGCGCCCTCGATGGTCTCGATCAGGTTGTACGGCAGATTGTCCACGGTCTGGATCTGACCCGACTGGAGCGCGTTGACCTTGGAGCTGTCGTCGGCGAAGTCCTGGATCTGCAGCTCGTCGACGAAGGCCGCTTCGCCCCAGTAGTCGGCGTACTTGGTGAACGTGCTGGTCTTGCCGGGCTGGAACGACTTGTAGGCGAAGGCGCCGGTGCCGACCGGGTTGGCGATGTCGAAGTCGGTCGGGATGATCCCGAGGGTGTACTCCGCGAGCAGCGAGTCGAGGATCGCGTACGGCGTGTTGAGCACCAGCTCGAGCGTGGTCTCATCGACCACCTTGGTCGACTGGAAGTCGATGATCTGCGAGAGCTGGCCACCGGCCGAGAGCGGCGCCTTCGGGTCGGCGACCCGCTGGATGCTGAACCACGCGTCCTCGGCCGTCACTGTCTTGCCGTTGTGGAACGTCACGTCCGGGCGCATCTTGATGGTCCACGTGGTGGCGTCGGCCGAGCCCTCGATCGACTCGGCGAGCGCGGGCTCCAGCTCGTAGTTGTTGTTCCAGAAGAGCAAGGGCTCGTAGAGGTTGCTCGCCCGGGCGATGTCGGGGTTCGTGACCGGTGCGTGCGGGTCGAGCGTGTCCTTGCTGCCACCACCCGTCGCGCCGTGGATCAGGATGCCTCCCGATCCCTGCGGGCCGCCGCCGCCTCCGCCGCCGCCGCCGTCACCGCCACACGCGGCGAGGAAGCCGCTACCGGCCACCGCAGCGGCACTGACTCCGGAGTACCGGAGCAGCTGTCGACGGGAGATTTCCAGACTGAAGCGCGAGTTCTGGTTCACTTGGTGACCCCCTGTTGCGCTATCCGAACGTGTGGTGTGATCTAGGCAACATAAAGGTGGTGAGTTGTGCCGGTCAATGAGTCGGGCGAAACGGTCACTCGACTGTCACCTTCGTCGAACCGCTCCGAAGCGACCCGGGTCCAGTCGGTCGAGCGGGCTGCGGCGCTGCTCCGAGCCGTGGCGACGGCGACCGGGGCGGGCGGCTCCGCCACCTCCCTGGCCGCGACGGTCGGGCTCAACCGCACGACGACCTGGCGCATCCTGACCACGCTCGAGCGCGAGAGACTGGTGGCATTCGACCCCGAGACCGGCACGTACGCACTGGGGTTCGGCCTGATCGACCTGGCCGGCCAGGCCGACGGCGTCGCCCTGGCCCGATCGGCGCGGGTCGTCCTTCAGAGGCTGGCCGCGGAGGCCGGGGAGACCGCGGCCCTGGCCGTGGTGCGCGGGGGGGCGTTGACCTACGTCGCGGAGGTGACAGCCGACACGGTGGTGGCCGCAGGCTGGCAAGGTCGGGAGGTCGCGGTGCACGCGACGTCGACGGGGAAGGTGCTCCTGGCCTTCTCGCACCCCGCCGAGCTCCGTGCGCTCTTGCGACTACCACACGGCCAACGACTGCACCGGTACACCCCGTCGACGATCACCGCGCTGAGCACGCTGGAGAAGGAGCTCGCCCTCACGCGCGAGCGCGGGTACGCCGTTTGCCGCGGCGAGTTCGAGAGCACGGCGTGGGGCGTCTCGGCGCCGGTGCTCGATCTCGCCGGGCACCCGGTCGCGGTCGTCAGCTTGTGGGGACCGAGCGAACGCCTCGGCGAGGAGCGATTCGCGGCCCTCGGTACGCTCGCGATCACCGGCGCAGCCGACATCGCGGGGCGCCAGAACTCGGCCTAGCGACCACCGCGAGTAAGGTATCAGCGTGGCCTTCGCACATGACACCGAGCTGGCACTGCAGGCCGCGGCGTGGCTTGTGAACTCCGCGGAGTCGCCCGACACCCTCACGTCGCGCGACGACCTCGAGGATTTCTGGACGCGGTTCTCCTTCACCGGACGTCATGACCGTGACGAGGCCGAGCTTGCCGACGTGCGCGACCTGCGCCCGCTCCTTCGCGAGCTCCTGACGTCGGAGCGTGACCAGGCAGTGGTGATCGTCAACGATCTGCTCGGACGAGTGGACGTCACTCCGCAGCTGGTGCGGCACGACACCCTGGACTGGCACGTGCACGTCGTGAACCCCGAGCGGCCGCTCGCCGAGCGGATCGCCGCCGAGACCGCGATGGCGATGATCGACGTGATCCGTGCCGACGAGATGTCGCGGCTCGGCGTCTGTGCCCGGGAGGACTGCCACAGCATCGTGCTGGACCTCTCCCGCAACCGCTCCAAGATCTTCTGCGGCGCCTCGTGCGGCAACCGTGCCGCGGTCGCCGCCTACCGCGCCCGCCGACGCTGAGCCGCCGACGGCAGAGTCGACCGCGGCTGACGCGCGCGATTGCGATGTGCACACGCCGACGCCGTCCTCAGGCAGCGAGGAGCACGTCGTGCGGGTGCGTCGGCGGCTCGGGATCGTGGTCCGTGGCCGGCTTGACCACAGCAAGGTGGGATCGGCGCGCGCGCAGGGTCGTGACCGCCGAGAAGACAGCGATGCCCGTCCACAGGACGTTCGAGCCGACGCTCGGCCACGCGCCGTACACGGCGCTGGCGCTGCCGGCGAGGACCCCGGCCAGACCGTTGAGCGCGGAGTAGCGGAGCGACGTCGCGTCCCACCGGCCGCGACTCAGCAGGACGTAGGCGGCGATGCTGCCGACCGTCCCGAACCACCCCATGGCTAGCGCAATCATCCCGTGTTCCTCGTCGTCCTCATACTCGGCCGACCGTCGGCCGGACGACTCAGATCCTGAGGGTTCTTGGGGGTTAGCGCAATTGCACTCCGCCACACCCCGGGTTTAGCGTTGCTGAAGTGAACATCGACCCCCGCAGACTGCGGTTCCTGCTTGCCGTCGCGCGGTACGGCGGCGTCCTCGCCGCCGCCGACGAACTGGCCGTGACCGCCTCCGCGGTGTCCCAGCAGATCGCCAAGCTCGAGAGCGAGACCGGCCAGGCCCTGATCCGGAGAGTGCCGTCCGGTAGTCAGCTGACGCCGGCGGGGCTGGCCCTGGCCGAGGCGGCCGAGGACGTCGAGCGCGCGCTCGCCGTGGCCCGCTCGCGGCTGGCGGACACCACGCCGGAGGTGAGCGGTTCGGTCCGCCTCGGCGGCTTCCAGTCGTTCCTCGCCACCGTCCTGGCTCCGGCGCTTCAGGACTGGCGCCATCGCTTCCCAGGCCTCCGGTTCGGGACCGTGGAGGCCGACGAGGCGGACCTGATGCGGGACCTCCGGACCGCCGCGCTCGACGCGGTCGCCGTCGAGCTCGACGCAGGTGTGAGCTACACGCCGCCGCGCGGCACCACCGACGTACCGCTCCTCGACGATCCGTGGAAGCTGGTCGTCCCATCGGGAGCTCTCCTGAACACCGACGTCATCGACCTGAGCCGCGTCGGGATGCCCTGGATCGGCCTCGACCCCAGTGCCGCGAGCGCCAAGGCCATGCACCGCGTGCGCCGCGAGCTGGGCGGTGAGGAGTCGACCCAGCACACCTTCTTCAGTTACCAGAACGCGCTCGCCCTCGTCGCTGCCGGCGAAGGGGTCACGCTGGCACCCGCGCTGGCCTTGGAGTCCCTCCCGGCCAAGGGGGTGGACCTCCTCGACGTCCCAGGTCTGGGCATGCGTCGCGTGGTGTTGCGCCACCTCACCCGTAGCCGCACCGCCAGCCCCACCCTGGCCACCGCGATCGCCCTGATTCGCGAAGCTGCTGCGGCGTTCTCGTACGAGGCGTCCGGCATGTGAGCCGCGCGTGGCGGCCGGATAGCAGGCGGTCTGAGTCACCACGTGACGTTGGACGGCAAGGTCGCCCCCGGAGCCAGCGGCGGTTCGGGGAGAGCCTGCGCGGCGCCTGACCGCTTGCGAGCAGACAGGTCACGTCGAACTCGGCCTGGTTGACTAGCGTTCGCCTGTGAGAGCGTCGCCAACAACCATCCGCTGCGGAAGCATGGCTCTCTTGCCGCTTCAGGTACCGGGAGCCTGATGCGCGCGGTCCCGATCTGAGGAGACGGAATGGACTTCGCGTTGACCAACGAGCAGCGCAGCGTCGTGGAGGTGACCCGGACGTTCGTCGAGCGCGAGCTGTACCCGCACGAAGAGGAGGTCGAGCGGACGGGCGTGCTGCGACCCGAGCTGGCAGCGGAGATCCGGCGGAAGGCGCTGGCGGCTGGTCTGTACGCCGCGAACATGCCCGAGGAGGTCGGCGGGGCCGGCCTGGACGCCGTCACCCTGGTGCTGTTCGAGAAGGAGCTCGGCAAGACCAGCTACGCCCTGCACTACACAGGCGTCGCGCGACCGTCGAACATCCTGCTCGCCGGCACCCCGGAGCAACGGGAGCGCTACCTGCTTCCGTGCGTGCGCGGCGATCGCGTCGACTGCCTGGCGATGACCGAGCCCGGCGCGGGTTCCGACGTCCGTGCCATCCGAACTCGCGCCACACGTGAGGGCAACGGGTGGCGGATCCGCGGCACGAAGCACTTCATCAGCCACGCCGACGAGGCCGACTTCGTCATCCTTCTGGCCCGCACGGGCACCGACGGTGACGGTCGCGCCACGATGTCGATCTTCCTGGTGGACCTCGATACGCCCGGGGTGGCACTGCACCACGGCTACCGCAGCGTTTCTCACCGCGGCTACACCAACTCGATCCTCGACTTCGACGACGCGCTCGCCCCCGGCGATGCGCTGCTCGGCGAGGAGGGCCAGGGGTTCGCCCTGGCGGGCACCTGGCTCGGGGCGACCCGGCTCCAGGTCGCCGCTACCTGCCTGGGCCGGGCCGAGCGAGCGCTGGACCTGTCGGTCACGCACGCAGCGGCCCGCGAGCAGTTCGGTCAGCCGATCGGCCGGTTCCAAGGCGTCGGCTTCAAGCTCGCCGACATGGCCACCGAGCTCCGGGCGGCGGAGCTGCTCACGCTGCACACCGCGTGGCGCTACGACCAGGGGACCGCGACCGACGCCGACATCGCGATGGCCAAGCTGAAGGCGACCGAGATGCTGGCGATGGTGGCCGACGAGGCGATCCAGATCCATGGCGGCATGGGACTCATGGACGAGCTCCCGCTGGAGCGGATCTGGCGCGACGCCCGCATCGAGCGCATCTGGGACGGCACGTCCGAGATCCAGCGACACATCATCGCCCGCTCGATGCTTCGACCCTTGGGAGCTTGACGATGACCAGCCACCCGAATGACAGCATCCGGACCCGCAAGGAGAACGGCGTCCTCGAGGTGACCCTAGACCGCCCCAAGGCCAACGCTGTCGACCTGGCCACGAGCCGGGTGATGGGCGAGGTCTTCGCCGGGTTCCGCGACGACCCCGAGCTGCGGGTCGCCATCCTGCGCACCGCGGGAGAGAAGTTCTTCTCCGCCGGCTGGGACCTCAAGGCCGCTGCCACCGGCGACCCGGTCGACGGCGACTACGGCGTCGGTGGCTTCGGCGGGCTCCAGGAGCTGCCCGGACTCGACAAGCCGGTCATCGCCGCCGTCCACGGACTCGCGATGGGCGGCGGCTTCGAGCTGGCCCTCGCGTGCGACCTGATCTACGCGTCGGAGAGCACGCAGTTCGGGCTGCCGGAGATCAACGCCGGCACGCTCGCCGACGCCGCCACGGTGAAGCTGCCGAAGCGGATTCCTTACCACGTGGCGATGGAGCTGCTCCTGACCGGCCGCTGGATGCCGGCCACGGAGGCAGCCCGGTGGGGTCTGGTCAACGAGGTCCTGCCCGACCACGAGGCCGTGCGCGCGCGAGCCTGGGAGGTGGCGCGGATGCTCGCCGCCGGCCCCCCGCTCGTGTTCGCCGCGATCAAGGAGACCGCTCGGGCCGCCGAGTCCCTGTCGTTCCAGGAGGCGATGGATCTGGTCACGTCGGGGTCGCTCCCGACGATTGCGACGCTCTACGCCTCGGAGGACCAGCTCGAGGGCGCCCGTGCGTTCGCGGAGAAGCGCAAGCCGGTGTGGAAGGGCTGCTGAGCCGACCTCCGTACATCAACTTCCGCGCGTCAGACCCCGGGTTGTGCACCGTAGGAAGTCCAGAGCGTCGGGCGGCGGCCCGAGCAGGCTCCCAAGCCGGAGACTCCCGGCTCAGCCCTCGTCCCCCTCGAGCATCGCCAACACGAGCTTGCGGACATCGTCGGCCCCGGCCAGGGCGAGTGCCTCCTCGGCCAGCGTCGCGCAGCGGCCGGTGTCGAGCTCGCGGATCGCGGCCTTGACCCGGGGTACGGCTGGCGGCGAGACGCTCAGCTCCCGGACGCCCAGCCCGACCAGAACGGGGATGGCCAACTCGTCGGAGGCAGCCTCCCCGCAGACTGCGACGTCGATCCGACCGCAAGCTGCTCGGCACACGTGGTCGATCAGCTGGAGCACTCCGGGGTCGAGGGCGTCCGAGAGGGCAGCGACCGCGCCGTTCCCGCGTTCGGCCGCGAGGGCGTACTGGGTGAGGTCGTTGGTGCCGATGCTGACGAAGTCGACGTAGGGGAGAAACGCCTCGATCTTGAGCGCCGCCGACGGGACCTCGATCATCGTGCCGACGTGGAGTCCTTCCGGAAGGCCCGCCGACCCTGCCGCCTCCATCAGCACCTGGCGCGCCTCGATCATCTCGGCGGCCGTGGACACCATCGGGATCATGATGCTGGCTGGGTGGTCCCACGCCGTGTGGCAGATCGCAGCCATCTGGTCGCGCAGCAGGTCACGGTGATCGAGGCTGAGCCGGATGCCCCGCTGACCGAGGAACGGGTTCGCCTCCTGTGGCATGGGGAGATACGAGAGAGGCTTGTCCCCGCCGACGTCGAGGGTGCGCAGGGTAATCCGCCGGCCGTCCATGGCTTCGGCGATCGCGTCGTACTCGGCCTTCTGCTCCTCCACACTCGGCGGGCTGCTCCGGTCGAGGAACAAGAACTCGGTGCGCACGAGCCCGGCGCCGTCCGCCCCGGCTTCGAGCGCGGCGCGGGCGTCGGTGACGGATCCGAGGTTGGCGGCCACGGCGATCGAGATGCCGTCGCGGGAGACGGCGGGCTGCTCGGCCAGGGCAAGCTGCCGGGCGCGTTGCTCCGCCGCGTCCGCGGCTCGGCGCTCGTACACCTCCAGGAGCTCCGGCGACGGATCGACATACAGCTTGCCGCTGCTGCCGTCGAGCAGGATGGTGGTTCCCTCAGGGATGCCCAGCGCCTCGGGGCCGGCCGCCACGACAACGGGTATGTCGCGGGCCCGGGCCAGGATCGCAGCGTGCGACGTCGGACTTCCCTGGGCGAGGACGACGCCGGTCACCAGGCCGAGATTCAGGCCGGCCGTCTCGGCGGGCGTCAGGTCGTTGGCCACCAGGACGCCCTGCGACGTCATCTGCCGCGCGGGCTCTCCCGTCAGTGCCCGGAGTACCTGGTCGCCCACGGCGTGGACGTCCGCGGCCCGTTCCCTCAGGTAGGGATCGGGCAGGCTCGCCCACTCGCGCTCGACGTCAGCCAGGCAGCCTGCCCAGGCGGACACCGCCCCGATCCCTGTGCTGGTGCGGGCCTTGACGTCGGCGAGCATCTCTGCGTCCGTGAGCAAGGAGAGATGCGCATCGAAGATGCTTGCCTGCTCCGCGCCCACTTCGCGGGCGGTGACGACCCGGACGTGCTCGATGTCTCGGCGTACGGCGGCGACGGACTCCACGATGCGCCGCCATTCCGCAGCCGGCTCCCCCACTCGCTCCTGGTGCAGGTCGACCGGCACCGCGGTCAGCCGGCGTACCGGGCCAATTGCGATGCCGGGTGACGCGGGCAGCGGACGGCTGATCGATGCGGGGCGGGCATGGAACGGAGGTTCGGCAGCCTCCTCGACGGTCTCGTCGAACCGTCGGACGGCGAGGGTGAGCAGGTGCTCGACTGCTTCCTGGGCCTGCGGTCCGATGGCGCGAACCTCGACCTCGTGCCCGCGCAGGGCGGCCAGCGTGGCGACCCGGCTCAGGCTTCCGGCAGGCACCGGAGAGCCGCCCGTGGTGAGGTTGCGCAGCTGGACCGACGCGTCGAGCGCACGGACCTCGCTGACCAGCCGGGCAGCCGGCCGGGCGTGCAGGCCGTGGGGGTTCTCGACCGAGAAGACGCCGACGACCTCCTCCGCCCTGATTGCGCCCCCGTCCGGCGCGGCACCTTCCGGCGGTGTGGACAGGTGCCCCGACTTGCCCATGAGCGCGTCGCGCGCCTCGGCCGCGACCTCGGCCCGATTGGCTCCGCCGGCCGCCGCAACGGCAGCGACGATGAGGCCCTCCACGAGAGGGGCAGGCGAGAGAATCACGCGGTCGCGGATCGAAGGGTCCTGCAGCAGGTCAAGTGCCAGCTCGGTGCTGAGCACGGCACTACCGAGATCCATGAGTACGACGACGCCCGCCGGGCCGTCAGCACGTTGGATGGCCTGCATGATCGCGACAGCGTCGGTGCCGAACGTGGTCTCGTCGAGCCCGGCGGCGACCTCGATCCTCAGTGAGCGGCCGTGCAGCATCTCGCCGGCCAGGGCCACCGCAGAGCGAGCCAGCGTCCGGCTATGGGAGACGACAACCAGTCCGACTCCTTGGTCGGCGCTCGGGGCCGGCGAGTCTCCCGAAAGGCTCTCTGTCATGTCTATTGCACTCCGCTCGCTCGTCATCTCGATCAGTCAGGGGTCAGAAATCCGCTTCGGTGGCAGCTTCCAGAAGGAGGGCCACGGTCGTCGCACCCGGATCCTGATGCCCAACGCTGCGTTCACCGAGGTAGCTGGCCCTCCCCTTGCGCGCCAGCATCGGCGTGGTCGCGTCCCGTCCAGCCGCAGCAGCGTCCCTGGCGTGCTTGAGGCCGGCGGCCAGGTCTGCACCGTCGGCGAGGGCGGCATCGAGCGCGTCCACGGCTGGCGCAAGAGCGTCGTACATGGTCTTGTCATCGGGCCCGGCCTTGCCACGGTCCACGACTCCGCCGAGCCCCGCCCGCAGAGCTGCGGCGAGCTGGGGCGGCGAGGTGGTCGCGGCGTCGCCCAGCGTGCTGCCGATCCTCAGGAAGAGAGTACCGAACAGCGGGCCGCTGGCGCCCCCGACCGTGGAGACCAGCGTCATGCCGACCTTGGAGAAGAGGGCGCCGGCCGTTGCCGGAGGGCTGGCGTCGAGCGCGGCCACGGCGGCCATCATGCCCCGGTCCATGTTCGACCCGTGGTCGGCGTCGCCGATCGCTGCGTCGAGCTCGGTCAGGTAGTCCCGGTTCTGAGCCACCAGGTGGGCGAACCTGCGCACCCACTCATCGAGGACCGCCGTGGTCACGTTCTCATCCATATCTCAGATGCCCCATCGCAGCGCCGAAGTGTTCACTGGAGCGTCCCAGAGGGAGAGCAGCTCGTCATCGACCTTGAGCAGCGTGATCGACGCGCCAGCCATGTCGAGCGAGGTAATGTAGGAGCCGACCAGCGACCGTGCGATCGGTACGCCGTGCCCCCCGAGGAACATGTTGACCTCGTTGAAGATCACGTAGAGCTCAATCAGTGGGGTGCCGCCGAGCCCGTTGACGAACGCGATGACCGGGTCGCCCTTGGTGAAGGGCAAGTCCGCGAGGATCGGCTCGACCAGCATCGCGACGATCTCGCTCGCGGGCGCGAGCGGTAGCCGCTCTCGGCCGGGTTCGCCGTGGATGCCGACGCCGAGCTCCATCTCGCCCTCGCCGAGCTCGAAGGTGGGCTTCCCCGCAGCGGGCACAGTGCACGACGTGAGTGCCACGCCCATGCTTCGTCCGTTGGCATTGACTCTTCGTGCAACGTCGGCGACCTGGTCGAGGTCGCGGCCCTGCTGGGCTGCGGCGCCGGCGATCTTCTCCAGCAGCACGGTCACGCCGACCCCGCGGCGACCCGCGGTCCAGGTGCTGTCCTGGACTGCCACGTCGTCGTCGGTGACCACCGAGACAACTCGGGCGCCGGTCTCCGCAGCCGCCAGCTCAGCGGCCATCTCGAAGTTCATGACGTCGCCGGTGTAGTTCTTCACGACGTGCAGGACACCTGCTCCGCCGTCGACCAGCTTGGTGGCCGCGAGCATCTGCTCGGGAACCGGCGAGGTGAACATCTCGCCGGCACAGGCGGCGTCGAGCATACCCAGGCCGACGAACCCACCGTGGAGGGGTTCGTGGCCCGAGCCGCCGCCGGAGATGATCCCCACCTTCCCCTGGTTCGGGGTGTCGCCGCGGTAGATGATCTTGTGCTGGTGGTCGACCTCCAGGTCGGCATGGGCCGCTTCGATTCCTCGCAGTGCCTCCACCACGACATCGTTCGGGTCGTTGATCAGCTTCTTCATGAGGCTTCCTTCAATGTGTTTGCTGAGTGGATCAGCCGTTGGCGGACGGACGGGCGGGTGCCGATTCGGCATCGGGGGCGCCGAGGTCGACGCCGCTGTCGCTGAGCTTGCGGTCGGCAGGGGTCCGGGCGAGGACGCCGTACAGCAGGGCAGCGGCAACGCCGGCGCAGAGCTCGGCAATCACGTAGACCGGTAGCTGGTCCCACTTCACGTCGCCGCCGGCGATCTGCTGAACGAGCATCGGACCGAACGTGCGCGCCGGGTTGATGGAGGCGCCCGTCGTCGGGGCGACCGGGATGATGGCGGCGAACACGACCAGGCCGATCGCGACACCAGCAAACCCGGCGGCGGCCTTGCGGTGGATGACGCCGAAGATGGTGAACACCAAGATGAACGTGCCAACGAACTCGGCGGTGAATGCCTGCGCCACGCTCACAGTGTCGGCGTTGTACGCCGCCACGCCCAGGCCCACGTCAGAGGCCCGCTGGCCGAGGACGCCGATGATGGCAGTGGCGCCCACGATGGCGCCGACCACCTGGGCTCCGATGTACGCGGGCACCTGGCTCCACGGGAACTTGCCCGACGCTGCCAGTCCCAGCGTCACTGCCGGGTTGATGTGGTTGCCGCCGATGTGCCCGAGGGCGTAGACGGTGGCGATCACGACGGTGCCGAACGCCAGGGAGATCATTCCGAGGTCGGCCATCGTGAACGGCGTATCGCCGTTGACGATCAGAGTGGCTGGGACCGATCCCACCCCGATGAACACCAGAAATGCCGTTCCAATGGCCTCAGCACCCAAGCGCTGGAACAGATTGGTCTCGTCAAGCATGCCCGTTCCTCTTCTCTACTCAATCCGAATGGAGTTCGACAGTGTCGAATTAGTTTGGGACGCTACGCCTATGCTTCACTAGTACGCAAGAGCTTTCGTGAAATTGGTCACAACGGAGAGGTCGTTGTCCGTGATCCAGTCGATTGACCGTGCGGTCCGGGTCCTGACCGCGCTCCAGGGCACCCGCCGCATGAGTCTCTCGGAGCTGGCTGCCCGTCTCGACCTCGCGCCTTCGACCACGCACGGGATCGTCCGCAGCCTGGTCGAGCACGGGATGGTCGTGCAGGAGCGCGGCTCGAGTCGCTACCAACTCGGGCCGGCGGTACTCCGGTTGGGCAACGTCTATCTGGACACGCTCGAACTGAGGTCGCGAGCCATCCCCTGGGCCGAGGATCTCTCACGGCGCACGGGGCTGGCCGTACGCACCGGCGTACTCCTCATCGACGACGTGGTGATCATCCACCACGAGCCCCGTCCCGACGGGAGCCGGCAGATGCCGGAGGTTGGCATCGTCATTCCCGTCCATGCCAGCGCGCTCGGCAAGGCCATGCTCGCCTTCCTGCCAGCGGACGAGAAGCGGGTGCTCACGTCCGGGGAACTGCGCAGCATGACGGGTGAGACCATCATCTCCTCCGACCGCCTGCGTGCCCAGCTGGACCGGGTCCGCTCGAGCGGCGTCGCGGCGGAACAGGACGAGGCGGTGATCGGTGAGGGCTCCCTGGCCAGCCCGGTCTTCGACTCCTACGGAGAGGCGGTGGGCGCGATCGGCGTCGTCGTCCCCTCTGGCGAGCTCGAGCGCCCCGAGGTCAGCGACCTCGTGCGCGACGCGGCGCGAGCGGTCTCCCGCGAGTTGGGCGCCGCCACGTGGCCGCCACGCCCACCGGGGCCATGACCGCGGCGGGGCTCCCTCCACGAAGCCGCGTCTGACCGCACCCCCGGGCCGCGACTCAGGGACGCCGCCTGATCGGGCCACCGCACGTCGAGGCTCCCATGAACCGCAACGAGAGCTCTGGCTCTATCGGCCCGCGCCACATCGGCACGTCGGGCGTATCCAGTCGAGCCGCCGGAGCTGCCGAACGATCCGCGGCCCTGCGCCACGCCCTCAATTCAGCCTTCCGTCGGTCACCACCGGTTCTCATGGGCCAGACCGCGAGCATCCCCGTCGAACTCGAAGCGACGCTACAAGCTGACCGTGGCGGTGGGTGAGCCGGCAAGGCAAGCGAGTCCTGACCCATGTCTCCGCAGGCCGGAACTCGTTTTCAGTTGGTACCCCCGACCGGATTCGAACCGGCGCTACCGCCTTGAGAGGGCGGCGTCCTGGGCCACTAGACGACGGGGGCGCTGCTGTGGGAACAGCGATCGGAACCCTAGCGAAGCGCCGTGATTCAGACCAAATCCCGGGCCTCCACAACCGGGAGATCCGGGACTTCGCTGGGATACTAGGACTCGAACCTAGACTAACTGGACCAGAACCAGTCGTGCTGCCAATTACACCATATCCCACTGGTGACAGGCCCTTTCGAGCCGAGGACAGACCTTACACTCGGGCCTCGGGGGCGGCCAAAATGGCTGGGTCGGACCGGGTCGCGAGGCCCATCCTGCGGGCCATCCACCACGCCAGCAGCAGGTAGGTCAACGACTGGGTGAGGGTCACCGGGATGCTCCACCAGGTTCCGCCGGTCGGGTTGAGCGTCGAGCTCATGTCGCCGAAGGCGAGCGCGATCCCGAAGGCCAGCCAGTTGTTGAGCACGTGCATCGCGATGCCGGCCTCGAGCCCTCCGGTGAGGACGACGAGCGTTCCGGCCACGACTCCGAATGCGAACCGGTCGAAGAAGATCGGCGGGTCCTGGGCGCCGTGGGCCAGGGCGAACAGCAGCGACGCCGCCCCGACCGCGAGCACCGGGCTCCGGAACAGCCCGCCGAAGGCCTGGGTGAGGTAGCCGCGGAACGCGTACTCCTCGGCCGCGGCCTGCAGCGGGGTCAGGAACAGCACGACCAGCATGAAGTTGCGGATCATCGGGGTGAGGTCGTTGACCTCCCCGGACATCGACGTGGCCGCCTGCTGCGGCAACAACGCCGAGACGACCAGGGTCGCGAACAGCGCAAGGAAGGAGAGCCCGAAGCAGACGAACAGGTACCTCCACCGCAGCCGTGGGAACACCGAGGACACCCAGCGTGGCCGCAGTCCGTGCAGGAGGCGGATCAGCACCCAGGTGGTCGGGATCAGCCCGGCCAGCGCGAGGTTGAGGTAGGCCAGCCCGGCCGGTGTCGGGTGCCTGAGGTCGACCAGCCGCGCCACCGACGACCCGACTTCCTGGCCGGTGGCGGCGTAGTAGACGGCGAACGGGACCATCACGGCCAGCGGCAGCACCAGGAGCATCGCCACGGCGAGGGCCAGCACCCCGACCAGCGATCGCCACCACGTCGGCTGCAGGCCCCCCCGCAGCAGCAGGTGATAGGGCAGGCCCTGCCGCACCGCGAGCTCCGCCCCCGGAGGTGGCACCCAGGCGCTCACGCCAGGGCGCCGGAGAGACGGGCGAGGCTGCGGTCGCGGCCGAGCAGCTCGAGGGACTCGAAGAGTGGCGGGGAGATCTTGCGACCGGTCACCGCGACCCGCACCGGCCCGAACGCGTGCCGCGGCTTGAGCCCCAGGCGCTCGACCAGCGCGCCGCGCAGGGCCTCCTCGATCTCGGCGGTCGACCAGTGAGGCAGCGCGGCGAGCGCGTCGTACGCCGCCTGCACGGTCTCGTGGCCGGCCTCGTCGATCTCGTCGTGCCGTTCGAACTCGGCGTCGCTGACGAAGAGGAAGCCGAGCATGTCGACGGCCTCGGTGAGCTTGTTCATCCGCTCGGCCACCAGCGGCATCGCCAGCTCGAGTAGTCGTGCGTCGCTGTCGTGCACGGGGTCGCCGACCACGCCGGCGTCCTTGAGGTACGGCAGTACCCGGTGGGTGAGCTGGTCGATGGACAGCATCCGCACGTGGTCGGCGTTGATCGCCTCGGCCTTCTTCAGGTCGAACCGTGCCGGGTTCGGGTTGACGTCGCGGATCTCGAACTTCTCGACCATCTCGCCGAGGGTGAACACGTCGCGGTCGGGAGCGATCGCCCACCCGAGCAGCGCGAGGTAGTTGAGCAGTCCCTCGGGGAGGAATCCGGCGTCCCGGTAGTGGAACAGGTGGGCCTCGGGGTCGCGCTTGGACAGCTTCTTGTTGCCCTCGCCCGTCACGAACGGCAGGTGGCCGAACTCCGGGACCACCGAGGAGACGCCGAGGTCGACCAGCGCCCGGTGCAGCGGGATCTGGCGCGGCGTGCTCGACAGCAGGTCCTCCCCGCGCAGCACGTGGGTGATCTCCATCAGCGCGTCGTCGACCGGGTTGACCAGCGTGTAGAGCGGGTCCCCGTTGGCGCGGCAGAGGGCGAAGTCGGGGACGAATTCGGTCTCGAAGGTGATCTCGCCGCGGACCAGGTCGTCCCACGTGACCGTGCCGTCGGGCATCCGGAACCGGACCACCGGCGCGCGGCCCTCGGCCCGGAACGCCGCGACCTGGTCGTCGGACAGGTCGCGGCAGAAACCGTCGTACCCCTGCACCTTGGACCCGGCGGCCTTGCGCCGCTCGGCGACCTCCTCAGTCGTGCAGTAGCACTCGTAGGTGAACTTCGACTCCCCGAGCTTCGCGAGCACGTCGCGGTAGAGGTCGGACCGCTCCGACTGGAGGTAGGGGCCGTGCGGTCCGCCGACCCCGGGGCCCTCGTCCCAGTCGAGGCCCAACCAGCGCATGGCCTCGACCATGGCGTCGTAGGACTCCTGGGTCGAGCGCTCCTTGTCGGTGTCCTCGACGCGGAAGACGAACGTCCCGCCGTGGTGCCGGGCGAAGACCCAGTTGTACAGGGCAGTCCGGGCGAAGCCCACGTGGGGCGACCCCGTCGGCGAGGGGCAGAACCGGACGCGGGGCTGGGGGGTCGTCATCGCTTCACCACCGGGTTCGTGAGGGCGCCGAGGCCGGCCACGGAGACCTCGACCTCGTCGCCGACCTGCATCGGACCGACACCTTCAGGAGTCCCGGTGAGGATCACGTCGCCGGGCAGCAGGGTCATCACCGCGGAGATCTTCTCCACCAGGGTCGGGATGTCGAAGATCAGGTCGCGGGTGTTGCCGTCCTGCTGGACGTCCCCGTTGAGGTGCGTCTGCAGCGCCAGGCCGTCGGCGAAGACCTGCGGGTCGAGGTCGGTCTCGATCCAGGGCCCGAGCGGACAGAACGTGTCGAAGCTCTTCGCCCGCGTGAACTGCACGTCGGAGCGCTGGAGGTCGCGGGCGGTCACGTCGTTGGCGATCGTGTAGCCGAAGATCACGTCTGTGGCCTGCGCGGCGGGGACGTCCCGGCAGATCCGGCCGATCACGACCGCGACCTCGCCCTCGAAGTGGAGGTCCTCGGTGAGCGACGGGTAGGCGATCGGCTCGCCAGGCCCGATCACGCTGGTGTTCGGCTTCATGAACATCAGCGGCTCGTCGGGCACCTCGCTGCCCATCTCGGCGGCGTGGGCGGCGTAGTTGCGGCCGATCCCGATCACCTTGCTGCGCGGCAGGACCGGCGCGAGCAGCCGGACGTCGGCGAGCCGGTGCTGCTCCTGGGTGACTTCGATGCCGACGTACAGGGGGTCGCCCGTGAGGGCCACCACGACGCTGTCGTCGGCCGGCTGGCCGAACTCGTCGACGTCGCCCGTGACCACGCCGTACTGCGGGTCCTCCCCGGTCGTGAACCTTGCGATACGCACGGTTCCGACCCTATCGAGGGAGGGTTCGGCTCCCCGATTCGGCGACCGCGGTGCGCAGTGCGGCCAGGGTCCGCTCGACGTCCTGGTCGGTCGTCGACCAGTTGCTGACCGCGATCCGCAGCACCGCGCGGCCGTGCCAGACCGACCCGCTGGTCCAGGCCGTGCCGTCCGCGAGCATCCGACCGACGACGTCGAGGGTGCGAGCATCGTCGCCGAAGGCCACGCACACCTGCGTGAACACGACGTCGTGGAGCACCTCGGCACCGTCGAGCTCCGCGACGGCCTCGGCGAACCTCGCGGCGTGACCGGCCAGCCGGTCGACCAGGGCCGTCACCCCGGACCGCCCGAGGGTGCGCAGCACCGCCCATACGGGCACTCCCCGGGCGCGGCGGCTCAGCTCGGGCACCTTCTCGAACGGGTCACCGGTGGCGTCCTGGATGAGGTAGGGCCCCACCATCGACATCGCCGCCCGCAGTGCCGCGGGGTCGCGCACGATGGCGACCCCGCAGTCATAAGGGACATTCAGCGTCTTGTGGGCGTCGGTGGCCCAGGAGTCGGCGGTCTCGTAGCCCTCGACCAGGTACCGGTGACGCGGAGACGCGGCGGCGAACAGCCCGAACGCACCGTCCACGTGCACCCAGGCCCCGTGCTCGTGCGCGACCGCGATCGCCTCGGGAAACGGGTCGAACGCGCCGGAGTGCACGTTGCCGGCCTGCAGCGCGACGATCGTCGGGCGGCCGTCGCCGGACTCGAGTGCGCGGCGGAGGGCCAGCACGTCGATCCGGCCCTGGTCGTCGGCGGCGACCGGTTCGGGGGCGCCGAGCCCGAGGTAGCGGAGCACGAGGTCGACGGAGTCGTGCCGCTCCTCCCCCACGATCACCCGCACGCCCGGCGAACCCACGAGCCCGCGCTCGGCGACGTCCCAGCCGGCCCGAGAGAGCACGGCGTCGCGCCCGGCGGCGAGGCCGGTGAAGTTGGCCATCGTGCCGCCGGTGACGAACCCGACCGCGCTACCGGATGGCAACCCGAGCAGGTCGGTCACCCACGCCTCCGCGACGTCCTCGACTGCGGTCGATGCCGGCGTCACCGCACGCAGGCCGGCGTTCTGGTCCCACGCGCCGGTGAGCCAGTCGGCGGCGAGGGCGGCCGGCTGGGTGCCGCCGATGACGAAGCCGAAGAAGCGCCCCGACGGCATGGCCGTCAGGCCGGGCTCACACGCCTCGGCCAGCAGGTCGACGACGTCGGCCGGGTCGGTGGGTCCCTCGGGGAGGACGCGCCCGAGCCGCTCGGCGATCTCCGCCGCGTTGGCCGTGGGCGGGATGTCGCGAGAGTCCAGGCTCTCGAGCCACGTGACCGCGTGCGCGTGCGCCCGCTCGAGCGGGTCCGCCCCCTCCTCAGGTGGTGCCTCGGCCACCGCGCCATCCTCGTACCCTCGAGGCGTGCCCGTCGAGACCTTTCCGACCGCCGTCTGGCGCGCCCGCGCCGCGGCGCACGCAGCGCGGCTGGCGCCGTACGTCGAGCCGCACCTCGCGCGGCGCCGGGCCGGCGAGAAGCACCCGGTCCACGACTTCCTGTTCACCTACTACTCCCAACGCCCCGCGCAGCTGCTCCGCTGGCACCCGGGGTACGGGGCCGCGCTCGAGGACGCACCGGAGTACGCAGGGCTGAAGGGCTACGAGGACGGGACCGTCACCTCGGCGTACGCGTCCTCCCAGCGGCCGTTGGTCGACTCGATCCATCGGCTGCTGTCGGCGACCGCCGCCCGGCCGGTGCACACCGGCTGCTTCGGGCTGCACGAGTGGGCGATGGTGTACCGAGCCGACGGCACTCGGCACCCGCAGCCGTTGCGGCTCGGCGATGCCGGCACCAATGCCGTGGTCGAGTCGCACCGGATCAGGTGCTCCCACTTCGACGCGTTCCGTTTCTTCACCGAGGACGCCCGGCCGCGCAACACCCTCTCGCCCGGCCGCGACGACCGAGCGGACTTCGAGCAGCCCGGGTGCCTCCACGCCGGGATGGACCTCTACAAGCACGCGTTCCGCCTGACGCCTCTGGTGTGCTCGGACCTGGTGGCCGACTGCTTCGAGCTGGCATGGGACATCCGCGAGCTCGACATGCGGGCGGCGCCGTACGACCTCACCGCGTTCGGGTTCGAGCCGGTGCGGATCGAGACGCCCGAGGGCAAGCAGGAGTACGCCGCGGCGCAGCGGATGTTCGCCGACCGCGGCACGCCGCTGCGTGCCCGGCTGGTCGAGGAGTGCGAGCGGCTGCTCGGCACTACGGTGTCGGCATGAGGTTGCTCGGAGCCGTCCTGCTCGCCCTCGCACTGTCGGTCGGTCCGGCAGGTGCTGCCGGAGACCCGGACTGGGTGTTTTACACGAAGGACAAGACTCGGTACACCTCACCTTGGTACCAGGGCGCGCACCGGATCATGATCCCGTTCGGGTGCACCAGGGCGCCGTACTACTCACCTGATCCGCGATGCAAGAAGGATCGCGGGTTCCACCACGGGATCGACATCGCCATGCGGTGCGGCACTCCGCTCTTCGCACGCAAGCGCGGCTGGGTGGCGTCCAACGACGCGCTTGGTCCCGCGTACGGCAAGAACCCGCTCCGGCTCCGCAACTTCGACGAGAAGTGGGACGTGGTGATCGGCCACACCCGCAAGGTCTTCGTCGAGCCGGGCGACCGGATCAAGAAGGGGCAGAAGCTCGCGCTCGCCTCGGACGCCGCGGCCCCGGACGGCTGCCACCTGCACTTCGAGAAGCGGGCGCTACGGGGTGAGCTGGGAACGGCCGTCCACCCGCGCAGGCTGCTCCGGCTGAGGCCGAAGGGATGAGATCCGTCAGGCGAGCACGGCAGCGCACAGGGCGAGGTTGAACCCGTGCCTCGGATCATGAAGCGCAACGCGCTCGCGCCCGTCGTCGCCGTGTCGCTGGTCGTCACCCTCGGTGCCGCGCCGTCGGCGCGCGCCGCCCGGCCCGTCGACACCGTCGTCGGGCCATCAGGCAGTCACGATGAGGACGACGCCACCCGGCAGCGGATCGTCTCCCAGGCCCGCGTGCGTGACATCACCCTCCGCGTTGATCGCCGACGACAGGGGTTGGGAGCCTTCTCCCACACGTGGGGCGACAGTCTTGTCTTCGACAAGAACCACGACGGAGACCCGGACGTTCTCCTCTCGTTCCACGAACAGCCGTGGGAGATATGGCTGGGCAAGCGCCGCGGAGGGTTCACCTTTGACCGGTCCCTGCCGAGCACCGATCGGCACAACTGCGCAGCGGCCGACTTCGCTGGGCCCGCCGGCACACGCCCGGATGGGCGGGCCGACCTGTACTGCGTCCGGGGCGCCAACATCGGCACCGTCTCGAGCAAGAAGAACGCGCTGCTGATACAGCAGCCAGGCGGTGGCTTCAAGAACGTCGTGGCCAGGTGGGGAGCCGAGGATCCTTCGGGGCGAGGCCGAACGGTGTCGATCCTGAACATCCGAGGCGCTGCCAGACCCAGTCTGTTCGTGGGCAACGCGGAGCCCGTTCGTCACCCGAGTAGGGACCACATCTTCGTGAACGTGGGCCGGCGGTTCGTGGAAAGGCGCACCGGCGGACTGCCCTCGGTGCAGGACACCTACTGTTCATCCACAGGAGACTTCGATCACGATGGCAGGCAGGACTTCTTGTCCTGCTCCCGCTCGCTGCGCCTCTACAGGAACCGAACGACACCAGACGGACCGGTGTCCTATCGCGAGGTGGCGGCGCGCCAAGGCATTTCCGCCACGCGGTGGAAGGACGCAGCACTGGTCGACCTGAACCGCGACACGTGGCCGGATCTGGTGACGCTCTCCCGAGCCACGCTGGTTGTGCGTCTCAACACGCAGGAGTCACCGCACTTCCCGCAGGCCGATTTCAGATTCCCCCTGACCGCCGGCAGCAGCTTCTGCAGCGGTCGCGCCAGTCGCGATCTCGCAACGGACCTGCTGGTCGTCCAGCAACTGGCGTCCCGTACAGACAGGCGTCAGCAACGGGACTGGATGCTCATCAACTCGGGGGCGGGCAACCAATTCAGGGCGTTGCCCGTACCTCAGCCCCCCATGAAGAACCGCCGCAACGGCAACGGTGACACCTGCAGCGCAATCCCCGGCTACAAGGGAAACCGGGCAGCGTGGACGATCAGCAACGGCATGCTCATACCTCGTCCGGATCAGACGGGCCTGCTCCGCCGCGGCTATCGCCAGCTCGTCATCCTGGCTCGCTAGGAGGAGTGCGAACGGCTGCGTGCTTGACTGTCAAGCAAGGACGGCGTCGCACATCGCGACGCCGATCCACTCCTCGTACTCGTCGCCGGACCAACCGCGACCGGCGTTAAGCAGGTGCCAGACCTGCACGCTGTTGAGGGGACCGCCGCCCTGTCCCTCTACTCCATCGGCGAGGCTTGGCAGGCCCAGATCGTCTCCTACCCGCTGTTCGGCGAGGTGGGCGCGGCGGAGTTCCCGGCGTACCACCTGGCGTACAACGCGGCCATCCCGCTGGTCGTGATCGTCCCGGGCTTCCTGAGTTTCGCGGCGAGCGCCGCGCTCCCTGGACCCGCCCGGCCGACGTGTCGACGCGGCTCTCGGCTCTCGTCTCGGCGACCGGTCTCGTGGCCGTCGCGAGCACGGTGCTGTGGGCGATCCCGATGCACGACCGCCTCGACCGGATCGGGCAGGACGCTGCAACCCCTGGACAGCCTGCTGCACGCCAACGGGGTGCGGACCGCGGCGATCACGCTGGGCGCCGGCGCCCTCGTCTGGTCACTTCTGCGACGAGGTGCGCGCAGCGCCTGACCGTCGGAGCCGGCGACTACGGTGAGGACATGGCTTCGGACCAGTCGACCGAGCGGGTCCTCGCGAACTTCTTCACCGACGACGGACGGCTCCACACGATCCCGTCGAAACGGGCGAAGCGCCTCATCGTGCTCGACCAGCTCGCCCAGCGCTTCGAGCCCGGACGGGTCTACCCCGAGTCCGCGGTCAACGAGCTCCTGGCCGGGGCCCACCCCGACGTCGCCGCACTCCGGCGTTACCTCGTCGACGACGAGTTCCTGAGTCGCAAGGACGGCCGCTACTGGCGGTCGGGTGGCACCGTTGATGTCTGACTCCGCGACGCCACTGGCGGCGGAGGGCCGCCACTTCCGCGACGAGGACTGGTATGGCGACGACATGGGGGCGGCCCGTTTCAGCGACTGCACGTTCACCGACGTCGACCTCACGGAGGCATCGACCCGGGGCGCGGTGTTCGAGCGGTGCTCGTTCTCGAACTGCCGGTTCAACGCGTCCACGCACGAGGCGACGGCGTTCGTCGCGTGCGAGTTTGCCCGCTGCAACTTCTTCGACGCGACCCTCGAGGGCTGCAAGCTCGGAGGGTCGGTGTTCTCCGAGTGCACGATGCGGCCGCTGCGGGTGGTCGGCGGTCAGTGGGGCGGCGTCACGATCCGGGCCGGCAAGCTCGACAAGGTCGACCTGAGCGGCGTCGACCTGCGTGAGGCCGACCTGTCGATGAGCGATCTCTCGAACTCCGTGCTCCGTGGCTGTCGTCTCGACGGCGCCAGCCTGCGCGACACAGAGCTGAGCGGGGCCGACCTGCGCGGCGCCTCCCTCGACCGGGTCGACCTCGCCGCGGCCCGGCTCCGCGGCACGAAGCTCGACCTCCCCGGCGCGGTGATGCTCGCCGAGCTGCACGGCGCCGTCGTGGACGTCTCCCCCTGACAGATGGTCCGCCCGCCCGAAGACCTCAACGGGCGCGGATCACGTGCTTTCGGGGGCGACTATCGAGAGACCCGGGCCTGGAGGCCGGAGAGGACGAGGTCGACGCCGGTGGCGAAGTCGGCCGGGTGACGCTCGGCCATCGGGTCGCTGTCGATAGCGCCGGCGCTGCCGGCCTGCCGGTGCAGCTGCTCGTCCATGGTGTGGCCGAGCACGTAGTGGACCAGCGTGCGGGCGGCGGCCGTGGCGAGTTCCGGCGCGACCCCGCCGCCGGTGAGGACGTCGACCAGCTCGTCGTACGGCGCGCGGCCGCCGAGCCCGAACGCCCGCGCGGTCGCGACGACTTCGGCCCCGTCCTGGTAGGCGAGACAGGAGTCGCGCAGCACGTGGCACGCGACCCGCGCCCGCTCCTCCCACGGCCCCTCCGGGACCGGCCGGTGGCCCCGGGCGAGCAGCTCGTCGGCGACTGCCGCCAGCAGCGACTGCTTGTTCGGGAAGTGGTGGTAGAGCGCGCTGGGCTGGACCCCCAGCTCCGAACCGAGCCGGCGCATGGTGAGGTCGGGCAGGCCGTAGACGTCGAGCACCGCAAGCGCGCGGGCGACGACGTCCTCGCGTCGGTAGCGCATGGCCCGATGCTAACCTGAACGCCGTTCAGGTTGCCGACCGCAGAAAGCCGAGCGCTGATGAGCACCGCCCGCTCCGACTTCGATCAGCTCGCGCAGAGCATCCTCGACGGCGGCGAGGCCAGTCCCGAGGACGCGCTCGCTGTGCTGCGCGCGCACGACGAGGAGCTGCTCGTTGTGGTGTCCGCCGCGGGTCGGCTGCGTCGTGAGCACTTCGGCAACACGGTCAAGGTCAACTACCTCGTGAACCTCAAGTCGGGGCTGTGCCCCGAGGACTGCGGCTACTGCTCGCAGGCGCTCGGCTCGGGCAGCGACATCCTGCGGTACACGTGGCTCAAGACCGACGAGGCGCTCGCCCAGGCGACGGCTGGGCTCACAGGTGGCGCCAGCAGGGTGTGCATGGTCTCCAGCGGTCGCGGCCCGACCGATCGCGACGTGGAGCGCGTCGCCGACATGGTGGGCGCGATCAAGTCGGAGCACCCGCAGGCGGAGGTCTGCGCCTGTCTCGGGCTGCTGAAGGAGGGCCAGGCTGAACGGCTGCGGGAGGCAGGGGTCGACGCCTACAACCACAACATCAACACGGCCGAGTCGCACCACGACGAGGTGGTGACGACTCATACCTACGCCGACCGCGTCGCCACGGTCCACAAGGCCAAGGGGGCCGGGTTGTCTCCGTGCTCCGGCTTGATCGCGGGGCTCAAGGAGACCGACGAGCAGCTCGTGGAGGCGTTGTTCGCACTGCGCGAGCTGGGCTCGGACTCGATCCCGGTCAACTTCCTGATGCCGTTCGACGGCACCCGGTTCGAGGACACCTGGGAGCTGACGCCCACGCGGTGCGTGAAGATCCTGGCGATGGCGCGCTTCGTGTGCCCCGACAAGGAGATCCGGATCGCCGGCGGGCGCGAGATGCACCTGCGCTCGCTCCAGGGGCTCGCCCTCCAGGTAGCGAACTCGCTCTTCCTGGGCGACTACCTCACCTCGGAGGGCCAGGAGGCCAAGGCCGACCTCGAGATGATCCATGACCACGGGTTCGTGGTCCTCGGCTCCGACGAGCACGCCGAGCAGCTGGCCGCGTCCCACGCCGACCCCGCCATCCGTCGCCGCGGAGCCGGCACCACCCTGGTGCCCAACGCCTGAGTGCCGTGCCGAAGGATCCGGCTGCCGTCACCGAGCTGCTCACGTGGGACCGTGAGCACCTGTGGCACCCGTACACGTCGATGACGGACCCCACGCCGGTCCGCCTGGTGTCCGGGGCGTCCGGCGTACGGCTCCGGATCGCCGACGAGTACGGCGAGCGTGAGGCCGTCGACGCCATGTCCTCGTGGTGGTCGGCCATCCACGGCTACGACCACCCGGTGCTGAACGAGGCCGCGCGTCGGCAGGTCGCGGACTTCTCCCACGTGATGTTCGGTGGGCTGACCCACGAGCCGGCCGTCGCCCTGGGGCGCCGGCTCGTCGACCTGGCACCGGACGGACTCGAGCTCGTCTTCCTGGCCGACTCCGGCTCCGTGAGCGTCGAGGTGGCGCTGAAGATGGCGCTCCAGTACCAGCGCGGCTCGGGTCGCTCGGGGCGGCACCGGATGCTCACCGTCCGTGGGGGCTACCACGGCGACACGTGCGGTTGCATGGCCGTGTGCGACCCGGAGGGAGGGATGCACGCCATGTGGCGCGGCTTCCTCCCTGAGCACGTCTTCGCCGAGCGTCCCCCTCCGCTGGGTGCCGAAGACGCCGAGGTCGACGCCTGGGCCGCCTCCTTCGCGGCCGTCGCGGACCAGCACGCCGACCAGCTCGCCGGCATCGTCGTCGAGCCGCTGCTCCAAGGAGCCGGCGGCATGTACCCCTACCCTGCCGCCTGCCTGCACGTGATGCGGGAGGTGGCCGACCGGCACGGCCTGGTGCTGGTCTTCGACGAGATCGCGACCGGCTTCGGCCGCACCGGCGGCCTGTTCGCCGCGCTCGTGGCCGGCGTGACACCCGACGTGATGTGCGTCGGCAAGGCGTTGACGGGTGGCTACCTGACCCTCGCGGCGGTCCTGTGCACTCGTGAGGTCGCCGACGGGGTGTCCCGGTCTGAGTCGGGCGTGCTGATGCACGGCCCGACGTACATGGGGAACGCCTTGGCGTGTGCCGTCGCCCTGGCGTCGCTCGAGCTGCTCACCGACGGTGCCCTTGACGCGACCATCGGGCGCGTCCACGCAGGTCTCGCCCGTGGCCTGGAGCCCTGCCGCACCCTTCCGGGGGTCAGAGATGTCCGGACGCTGGGCGCAGTGGGCGTGGTCCAGCTCGATCACCCGGTGGACGTCGTGCCCGCCGCACAGGCTGCGCTCGACCACGGGGTGTGGCTTCGCCCCTTCCGCGACCTGATCTACACGATGCCGCCGTACGTCACCGACGACGACGACCTCGCCCGCATCGGGACGGCCGTGCAAGCAGCGGTGACGGCCGGATGAACGGCCGCTGGGAGCAGTGGCTGGCCGAGGCGGCCGTACGTCGAGACGCGGCCGGCCTCAACCGCCGGTTGCGACCGCGAGGACCTGACGACGACATCGTCGACCTGGCCGGCAACGACTACCTCGGCCTGTCCCGCGACCTGCGCGTCGTGGCCGCGGCCGCGGACGCCGCCCGCGAGTGGGGTGCCGGTGCCGGTGCATCCCGGCTGGTGACAGGGACGACCACCCTCCACTGCGCCCTAGAGCAGGCGCTGGCCCGTTTCACCGGGCAGCCGGCGGCGCTGGTGACGTCCACCGGCTACCACGCGAACCTGTCTGCGGTGACCGCCCTCGCCGACCGGGACGCCCTGATCGTCTCCGACGCCCACGTGCACGCGTCACTCATCGATGCCGCCCGGCTGGCGCGCGCCGAGATAGCCGTCGTGCCCCACTGCGACGTGGCAGCCGTGGTGGCGGCGCTCGAGGGGGCCCGCGGCAGGCGGGCCCTGGTCCTGGCCGAGTCGGTCTACTCCGTCCTGGGCGACGCCGGGCCGCTCGCCGAGCTGGCTGCCGCCTGTGAGCGGCACGAGGCGCTGCTCGTGGTCGACGAGGCCCACGGCCTCGGAGTGGCGGGGGCGGGTGGCTGCGGCCTGGTCCGGCACGAGGGACTGGCGGGACATCCCCACGTCGTGGTCACCGCCACCCTCTCGAAGTCCCTCGGGACCCAGGGCGGCGCCGTCCTCGGCTCCCCCGCACTGGTCGAGCACCTCGTGAACACGGCGCGGCCGTTCATCTTCGACACGGCACTGGCTCCGGCGGCGGCCGGCGCGGCCATGGCGTCACTCTCGGTGCTGGCGGACACGCCGTCCCTCCCGGCGCTGGTCCGGGCACGCGTGACCGACCTCGCCGAGCGACTCGGGCTCGCGGTGCCGGCCGGTGCGGTCCTCTCGATCCCCATGGCCTCCCCCCAGGCGGCGCTGGCCGCGCAGGCCGCGTGCCTCGACCACGGCATCCGGGTCGGCTGCTTCCGGCCGCCGTCGGTGCCCGACGGCGTCTCGCGACTCCGCGTCACCACCAGTGCCGGCGTCACGCGCGACGCCTGGGACCGAGCAGTGGACGTCGTCGCCAAGGTCGTGGAGGCGAGCTAGTGGTCGTCTCCGGAAGTCCTTCGCGTGTCCCGCACCCCGGGCACGCGCCTGGCTGCGTTGGCGTCGCTCGGAAGATGACCAGGTATGCCAGCGCTCCGCCGCCTTGCCATGCACGCACCCGGAGCACGGGCCACCCCCGAACAACTTCCGGAGACGACCACTAGTGGTCGTCCACGTGCTGGTCGTGACCGGGACCGACACCGGGGTGGGCAAGACCGTGGCCACCGCGGCACTGGTCGTCGCGGCACGGAAGCGCGGCAGCGTGGTGGTCGTGAAGCCGGTGCAGACCGGCATCGCTCCCGGCGACGATGCGCCGTCCGACCTCGACGAGGTACGCCGGCTGGCGGGCGACGTCGACGTGGTCGAGACGGCCAGGCTGACGGACCCGCTCGCGCCTGACTCGGCCGCGCGGCTCCGCGGGACGCCGATCCCCGACCTCGCCGAGCACGCCGACCGAATCCGCGACCTGGCGCTGCGGTTCGACACCGTCGTGGTCGAGGGCGCGGGAGGGCTGCTGGTCCGCCTCGACACGGCCGGGGGCACGCTGCTCGACCTGGCGGCCGACCTCGCGACGGACCTTCCCCTGCGGGTGCTCGTGGTCGCGCGAGCCGGGCTCGGGACCCTGAACCACACCGAGCTCACGGTCGCCGCGCTGCGCGACCGCGGCATCGAGCCGTCCGGCATCCTGATCGGCTCGTGGCCCGACGACCCGGGCCTGGCCGAGCGCTGCAACCTCACCGACCTGCCGCGGGTGACGGGGGTGCCGCTCGTGGGCGTGCTCCCCGAGGGGGCGGGGGCCGTCGAACCCGAGCGGTTCCGTGCGGCCGCCTACCTCGACGGAGCGCTCGACGGCGTGCTCGGCGGCTGACCGTGGTTCCGCCCCTCGGAACCGAGTCTCACCGCGTGCCGTCACACCTGCATGACGCGATGGATCGGTGGGCTCCTGGCGCCGCTGCTGCTGGTCGGCTGCGGCAGCGACACCTCTGCCGTGGACGCGACCGATGCGCCACAGGGCGAGGTCGCCGCCGACGCCCGCACCGAGCTGAGGTGCGAGGGCGAGGTCCACGACCACGGCGCGGGCTACTACGACGACGGCCTGGCGACGGTCCAGGACTCGGCGACCGAAGCCGTCGACGACTGGCTCGCAGAGTCGTACCCGTCCTGGGTGCTGCCCGACGACGGCTACTCGGTCGCCGTCGAGGGCGGCGAGCGGGTGCTGATCGTGCACGACCGGCGCACGATCGCCGTGGTCGTGACCGACGGCGTCACCGACTGGGACGGCGACACCGGATGGGGCGTCACCTCGTGGGCGGCGTGTGACCCGTCTGAGTACTCGCCGGGTGTGTCCGACTCACTCGGGGTGCAGGTGTGGGAGGACACCGCCGGCGACCGGGTCCCGACCCGGACCATCCAGTCCTACCGCGGTGCCGAGCACTGCGACTGGCAGCACCTGACCTTCCTCGAGGTGGACGGGGTCACCTTCGTCAACGGCGCGGCCGACGGGTTCGGCCCGATGCTGCGGTCGACGTACGACGAGGACGTGACACTGCCGGACGACGCGACCGACACCGGCTTCCGCAGGGACGGCCGCGCACTGTGGGTGACCCGCGACGCGGCGTACCTCGTCCTCGACGACCGGACCGAGCGCTGGCCCGCGTTCCGCGACGGGATCGGCTGCGCCTGACGCGAACCGTCAGGGCCCGGGGGCGGACAGTGGCTCCCAGTCGGGATGGCAGGACGACCCGGTGCAGTCATGCAGGGCCTGGGCGCGCTCCCGAACCAGCTGGAGCACGGCGGTGTACGCCGGGTCGCCCACGACGTTGTCGATCTGGGAGGGGCTGACGGCGCGGTCGTACAGCTCCTCGTAGGGCGATCCGGAGCCATCGTCGGGATACCGGGCGTAGGTGTAGCGCGCGTCGCGATAGCCGCGGTACAGCCACGCCGGTACACCCGGGACCGGCGCCAGCGCCCCGCCGTTCTGCAGGATGGTGGCGGCACGCGGTGCCGAGGCGCCGCGGCGGGTCAGAACCCTGCGCAGGTTGACCCCGTCCAGCGGGTACGGCGGCAGCGCGCCCGCGACCCGGGCGATCGTGTGCGTGAGGTCGACCGTCGTGACGAGGTGGTCGACCCGCGCGGCACGCGTCACCCCCGGCCCGCGCACCAGCAGCGGAACCCGCACCGACGCCTCGTAGGAGAGACGCTTGCCGACGTAGCGGTGCTCACCGAGCAAGAAGCCGTTGTCGGAGGTGAACACGAGGAGCGTGCGATGCAGCTCGCCGAGGCGTCGCAGCCGCTCGACGGTGGCCGCCACGGACCGGTCCACCGACTGCAGCGACTCGATCCGTCGCGCGAACCACGCCTGCACCTCGTCCTCGTCTCGCGGCTCACGGTCCCGCAGGAAGAACGGCTTGTCCCTGCCGCCATCGCGGTTGAACGCCTCCGACGAGCGCGACGGGGCCGGTGTATCTGCGAAGTCGCCGCGGTCCCGGCGCTCCGGCCTCGGCGGTCCCCAGCAACCCGCCTGGCACCCGTTCCTGCGAGCGATGTGGGGCGCGAGGTGTGCCTGCCAGACGAAGAACGGGCGCGCGTCGCGCCGCTCGAACCGCGTCAGCACCTCGCCCGTGGTCCGCGTCAGGTGCCGGGTGACGTAACCGTCCTTCACCCGGCGGGGGTCGCCGTCGTTCCAGGTCGTGAACGTGCGGTAGGAGTAGATGCCGCCGATCAGCGGGTCGTGGACAGTCCACCCGCGCTCGGGCCGGGGCCGGTCCGGCCGGTAGCCGTTGAGGTGCTTGCCGAGGAAGGCGGTGCGATAGCCGGCGCGCTTCAACCAGAGTGGGAGCAGGTCGTGCCGGTTGAGTGCCTGGTACCCACCCATCGACCCCTTGTTGGACCACACTCCGCTGTTGTGCGACTCCAGGCCCGTGATGAACGCCGCCCGGGCGGGGCAGCACACGGGGTTCGGGGAGACGGCGTCGGTGAACGTCGTCCCGGCCCGCCCGAGGAGCCGGCGCGTCTGCGGCATCCACCGCAGGTCCGAGGCGGTCATGTCGTCGGTCATCACCACGACGACGTTGGGCTGGGAGCCTGGGGCGAGCGGTGGCGCCGCGGCGGGCGGCCGGGCGTGACTGCGGTGGGCAGCGACGGGGTCGAGGGCAGCGGGGGTCGCACCAACGGCTACCGCGAGCATCGATCCGAGCAGTCCCAACAGTGCCAGCGTCCCAGGGGCACCCCTCGTACGCCGTACGGGCATGGTTCAGCACCTTATGTGATCGCGCGTACCGAACCCTGTGGCACCGAACCCGCGCGTGTCAGACCTCGTGGTGGCGCCGCAGACCGTAGGTGACGCCGTCGACCAGCGCACCCCACGACGCCTCGATCACGTTCGCGCCCACGCCCACGGTCACCCACGACGACTCGCCGTCGGTCGTCTCGATCAGCACCCGCGTGATCGCATCGGTCCCGTGACCCTGGTCGAGGATTCGGACCTTGTAGTCGATCAGCTCGAACTTCGCGACCTCCGGGTAGGCCTGCCCGATCGCCTCGCGCAGCGCCTGGTCCAACGCGTTCACCGGCCCGTTGCCCTCGCCGGTGACGACGTAGCGCACGCCGTCGGCACGCAGCTTGACCGTCGCCTCGGAGAGCGCCTCCTCACCGGGGCGGGAGTCGGTGATGACCCGCCAGGACTCGACGTCGAAGTAGGCCGGCCGGGTGCCCTCCACCTCCTCGGCCAGCAGCAGCTCGAAGGACGCGTCGGCGGCCTCGAACGTGAAGCCGCGCGACTCGAGCACCTTGACCCGGTCGGTGATGCGCGTGACGAGGGCCTTGTCGTCCGGCGAGGCGCCGGAGAGGTCGAAGCCGAGCTCGCGACCCTTGAGCTCGATCGACGCACGGCCGGCCATGTCGGAGATCAGCAGCCGCATGTCGTTCCCGACGCCGACCGGGTCCATGTGCTGGTACAGGTTCGGGTCGACCTTGATGGCGCTCGCGTGCAGCCCCGCCTTGTGGGCGAACGCGCTGGTGCCGACGTAGGGCTGGCGGCCGGCCGGCGGGACGTTGGTGACCTCGGCGACGGCGTGCGCGATCCGGGTCGCCTCGGAGAGCAGCCCCGGTGGGAGCACCGACCGGTCCAGCTTGAGCTCCAGGTTGGCCACGACGCTGACCAGGTCGGCGTTGCCGGTGCGCTCGCCGTACCCGTTGATGGTGCCCTGCACGTGGGTCGCGCCGGCGTCGACGGCGGCGAGCGTGTTCGCGACCGCGCAGCCGGTGTCGTTGTGGCAGTGGATGCCGGCCCGTACGCCGGTCGTCTCGACCACGTCGTGCACGACGTCGGCGACCCAGCCCGGCAGCATGCCGCCATTGGTGTCGCACAAGGCGATCACCGAGGCGCCCGCGTCGTACGCCGTGCGCAGCACCTCGAGCGCGTAGGCGCGGTTCTCGCGGTACCCGTCGAAGAAGTGCTCGGCGTCGAGGAACACCTCCTGTCCCTCGGCCCGCAGGTGCGACACGGTGTCGCGGACCATGGCGAGGTTCTCCTCGAGCGTGGTCCGCAGCGCCAGGTCGACGTGCCGGTCGTGGGACTTGGCGACCAGCGTCACCACGCTCGCACCGGAGTCGCGCAGCGCTCCGATCAGCGGGTCGTCGGCGGCCTTGACCCCGGCCCGCCGGGTCGCACCGAACGCCGCGAGCTTCGCGTGCCGCAGGTCGAGCTCCGCGGCAGCCCGCCGGAAGAACTCGGTGTCCTTCGGGTTGGAGCCCGGCCAGCCACCCTCGATGTAGCCGACGCCGAGTCCGTCGAGGTGGCGGGCGATGGTGAGCTTGTCGGCGACCGAGAGGTTGAGCCCCTCCTGCTGGGCGCCGTCGCGCAGCGTCGTGTCGTAGACGTGGAAGGAGCCGTGGAGGTCCATCTCTGCTCTCCGTCTGTGGTCGGTCGGGCAACAAAAAACCTCCTGTGGAGACAGGAGGTGGGCGCGTCGAAGGTCTCGACGCGCTAGCGAATGATGGTGCTGCGGTGCTGCATGCCGGTCAGTGTGCCACGGCCGGCGGCACCGCGAGACGGGCTTCTCGCGATCCGGTACGTCAGCGCAGCCCCGACAGCGGGTCGCCGATCGGGCTCCAGTCGGTGCCGCGGTCGGTGGCCAGCACGCCGAGGCCGAGGGCCCCCGCGACGACCAGCACCCAGGCGACCAGCCACGGGACCAGCGTGCGGCACACCGGATTGACCATCCGGGTCAGCGGCCCGCGGAAGCGCGAGCCCCCCGGTCCGAGCCAGAGCGAGACCACCGTGACCAGGCCGCTGGCGAAGAGCGTCATCTGTTCGCTCGCCGAGACCGCGTAGCAGACCAGGCCGCACGCGAGTCCGAGCCCCAGGCTCCAGAGCAGGAGCAGTACCGCGCCCGGGATCGCCTGCACCGCGTGCCACGGCGAGGCCACGAGCAGCTGCGGTCCGTCGTACCACCGCGCACCGCGGAGACTGCGCCGGGCTCCGGCCGCGGAGCCGGCCAGCGAGGCAGCGCGGAAGAGCCAGGTGAGCACGGTCAGGACGGCCAGCCCCAGCCAGGGGTACGCCGCGAAGCAGATCGCTCCGGCGAGCCCGAGCCCGACCAGGAGCAGTGCCCGGCGGGACCGCTCCGCGATCGGGACCCGCGGTGACGGGAGGTCCTCGTCCAGCAGTCGGGTGCTGCCGGGTTCGTCCGACTCGTCGTCGTCGAAGAAGCTGATCGTGCGCTCGTGCGACGCCACGGCCAGGGCGAGCGGCACCGTGAAGGGGTCGTCCGGCTCGGTCGGTGCCGTCTGCTCGATGACCACGGGGACCGGACCTCCGACCACCCAGTCGCGGATCTGGTCGAGGGTGGGGCGCCGTACCGGGTCGGGGTCGAGCGCCGCGGCGACCACCGGCCGCAGGTCGTCGGGCAGGCCGCTTAGGTCGTGCTCGCCGCGGCGGACCCGGTCCATGATCGCCATCGACGGCCCGCGCCCGAACGGCGGGTGCCCGGTGCCGGCGAACGCGACGGTCGCCGCCCACGAGTGGACGTCGGAGGCGGTCGTGGCGTCGTCGCCGTGCAGGATCTCAGGCGCGAGGTAGCCCGGCGTGCCGAGCAGCCAGCCGGTGTGGGTGAGCTTCGGGTCATCGGCGACCCGGGCCAGGCCGAAATCGATCAGGATCGGCGTCCGGCCCTCCATCAGGACGTTGGACGGCTTGACGTCGCGGTGCAGGACGCCGACCCCATGTACCGAGGCCAGCCCCTCCGCGAGGCACTCGGCGAACCAGCGGAGGTCGTCGCCGGTGATCGGCCCCTCCTCCGCGACGTGCTCGTGGAGCGAGAGGCCGGGGACGTATCGGGTGGCCACGAACGGGATGTCGCCCCACGGGTCGGCATCGACGATCTCCGCGATCCACCGGCTGCGGATCCGGGAGAGCGACTTGACCTCGCGGGCCAGCCGCGCCCGCGCCTCGTCGTCGCCGACGATGTGCGGCCGGAGCACCTTGAGCGCGACCCGATGGCCGTCGTCGCGGCGAGCGAGGTGCACCACCCCCATCCCGCCCTCGCCGAGCCGGGTCAGCACCCGATAACCGCCCACGCGGATCTCCGCGGGCGCCGACTCGGGGCGCGGGGACGTCGTCACGCTCCGAGCGTACTTCGGGGAGCAGCGCATCCCCGGGACGTGACGGGCGGCCGGCCACGACCCCGGCTTGCTTAGGTTAGCCTTACCTGTTGTGGGTATGTCACAGGTGACCGCAGCGCCGGGGTCCCCGGCCCCCGCCGTCGTCTCCCGCCCACCGCAGCAGGGATCTGTGCGCGGGATCGCGGTCCTCACGGTGGCGCTGCTCGCGGCCGGCGTGCTCGGCCGAGCTGGAGCAGCGTGTCCTGCTCGGTGAGTCCGACCGAGACGACCCGGGTCGGCTGCTCGGGGATCGTGGTCTCCCCGTGGATGTGCTCGACGGTCACGGGGAACGCACCGGCCTCGGTGGCCCCGGTGTCCTCCGGCGCGGCCCCGCGCGGCTGGGGGTCCTCGCTGCCGCAGCCGGCAAGGACCACCGCGAGGACGACCCCCAGGAGCAGAGGCAGGTGACGACGCATGACCGCTCACTTTCATTACCGCTACTTTCCATAGTGGAAAGTTCGTGTCATGCTTTCCACTATGGAAAGTAGTTCGCTCGATCCGCGACGCGCCGCGGAGACGCTGGCCGCTCTCCACGCCGCCCGGGTCGACCTGGTCGACGACGTGCGGCTTCCGCCCGGGTACCACCTCGCCATCGGCGTCTCGGTGGCGCTCCAGATCGGGTCCCTGGCCTGGTGGCTGGGCGATCCTCGGGGGTGGTCCTTGGCAGCCATGGCGGCCGGAGCTGCGCTGCTGCTGGTGGTCGTCGGCTGGCAGGTCGGCCGATTCCGCGCCAGCAACGGCGTCTGGATCGACGGGTTCGTCCACAAGGCCGCGCTCGGGACCACCGTCACCGCGTCGCTCTGCTACATGGCCGGACTGGGACTCACCACGTGGGCCGCGCTCGCTGGCACCTGGTGGGCCGTCCCACCGGTCGCTGCGCTGGCCGGCGTCGGGTACTCCGCGGCAGGTGGGCAGTGGCTACGGCGCTACCGGTCGCAGCCGGCGGCCGAGGCCGCCGGACCGGGGTGGCCGCTGGTGCTGCTCTTCGTCGCCGGGGGCCTGGTGGGGCTGCTGCTGCTTCTGCTCCAGCCATGAGCGGGCTCGACCAGCGGATCCATCACCCCACCCGGTTGACGCTGATGACGGTCCTGGCCTCGGTCACCGAGGCGGAGTTCGTGACGCTCCGTGACCGGCTCGACGTCAGTGACTCGGTCCTCTCCAAGCACCTCGCCGCTCTGGCTGACGGCGGTTACCTCACCGTCCGCAAGGCGGTCCACCAGGGCCGGCGGACGACGTGGGCGGGTCTCACGCGCCGCGGCCGGTCCGCACTCGACGCGCATGTCGCCGCCCTCCGCGCCCTGATCGATGAGCTTCCCTGAAACGACTTCCGGCCGAGGGCCACCAGGCGATGGTTAGGCTGCACTCGCCCCGTCGCCGATCGTGAGGACCCATGTGAGCAGCGAGCGTGAGCGCGCCCGGTCCGGGCCTGTCGAGGTGGCGACGTACGTCGCGTTCTCCCGTACCTGGGAGGCCTCCTCCCGGATGTCCCCCGTCGGCAAGCCGCGGCTGCAGCAGCGTTTCCTCGACTACTTCCGGTGGCTGTGCCGCCTGATCGAGCCCGCTGTCGTCCTCGAGATCGGCGCGCACGAGGCCTCGTTCAGCCAGTGGGCCCGGACCGCGCTGCCGGACGCCCGGGTGCAGGCGTTCGAGGCCAACCCCCACGTCCACGCGAAATACGCCGACGAGGTGACCGCGGCCGGGGTCGACTACCGCAACCTGGCGGTCGGTCCGGTCACGGGCGAGCTGGAGCTGAACCTGCCGCTCGAGATCGCGGGTCAGCGCCGCACCCTCGACAGCCGGATGGCCTCGATCGCGGTGCACCGTGAGACCGGCGACAGCGTCACCGTGACCGTGCCGAGCGTGCGGCTCGACGACCACGTCGAGCTCGGTGCCGACGACCGGGCGGTGGCGTGGATCGACGTGGAGGGCGCGAACGACGCGGTGCTCCGATCGGGCCCCGGCGTGCTCGACCGGCTGGACGCGATGCACATCGAGGTCGAGGGCAGCCCGACGTGGGAGGGCCAGTGGCTCGACACCGACGTCGCCCACCACCTCGCCGGGCACGGCCTGGTCCCCGTCGCGCGCGACCTGCAGAAGCCCTACCAGTACAACGTGATCTACGTCCGCTCTGCGTTGGTCCTCGAGCCGAAGGTGATGCGCCGCGCGGCGGCGATCCTCCAGCGCGGCTGACGCCGCGAGCGTCGTACGGCGTCAGCAGCCACCGGAGGGACGCGTCCGCTCCAGCCCGCTGACGCGGGCTTCAGCAGACGCGGTGCATCCAGCCGAATGTGTCCTCGGCCCGGCCGTACTGGATGTCGACGAGAGACTGCCGGATCTTCATCGTCAGCTCGGTCGACGCCGGTGCCGGCGACTCGCCGGCGGCCCACTTGAGGGTGCCGACCGGCGTCACGACGGCGGCGGTGCCGCACGCGAAGATCTCGACGATGTCGCCGGACTCGACTCCGGAGCGCCACTCGTCGATGGAGAACTTGCGCTCCTCGACCTGGTGGCCGAGCTTGCCCGCGAGCTCGATGATGCTGGCACGGGTGATGCCCTCCAGGATGGTTCCGGCCTCCGGCGTCACGATCCGGCCGTCGGCGTGGACGAAGTAGAGGTTCATCCCGCCGAGCTCCTCGATGTAGCGGCCCTCCTGGGCATCGAGGAACACCACCTGGTCGCACCCCTGGTCGATCGCCTCCTGCTGTGCGACCAGGCTGCTCGCGTAGTTGCCCCCGGTCTTGGCGGCACCCATGCCGCCGCGGCCCGCCCGCGTGTACTCCTCGGTGAGCCACAGCGTGACCGGCTTGACGCCGCCCTTGAAGTAGGCGCCGGCGGGGCTGCAGATCACCATGTAGGTCACGTGCTGAGCCGGGCGGACGCCGAGGAACGTCTCGGAGGCGAACATGAAGGGGCGGACGTACAGACTCTTCTCCCCCGTGCTGTCAGGCACCCACCGCTGGTCCTGCGTGATGAGCGCGTCGACGGCCGCCACGAAGTCGTCGACCGGCAGCTCGGGGAACGCGAGCCGCTGTGAGGACCTCACCATCCGTGCGGCGTTCTCCTCGGGCCGGAACGTCCAGACCGACCCGTCGGCGTGGCGGTAGGCCTTCATGCCCTCGAAGGTCTCCTGCGCGTAGTGCAGCACCGCCGTCGCGGGGTCGAGTGTCAGAGGGCCGTACGACGTGATGCGCGCGTCGTGCCATCCCGCGGCAGGCGTCCACTCGACCGTGAACATGTGATCGGTGAAGTGGGTGCCGAAACCGGGATTGGCGAGGATCTCGGCGAGCCGCTCGTCGCCGATCGGCTGCGGGTTCGGGGTGGTGCTGATCTGCATGGGGTCACGGTATCCGACACCGGGCGGGCATCGCCCGGCCCAGCGCGCGGGCCACTCAGCTCGCAGCCTTCCTGACGAGGTCGGCGAGCTTGGCCTCGTCGGCCGCAGTCAGCTCCGTCACCGCGAACGCGGTTGGCCACATCGTGCCGTCGTCGAGATTGGCGGCGGCATCGAAGCCGAACGTCGCGTACCGCGTGTTGAACTTCTCCGCGCTGGTGAAGAAGCAGACCACCTTCCCGTCCTTGGCGTACGCAGGCATGCCGTACCAGGTCTTCGGCGCAAGGGAGGGCGCATTGGCCTTGACGATCTGGTGGATGCGCTCGGCCAGCGCCCGGTCGGCGTCCGACATCTCGGCGATCTTCTCGAGTACGGCGGCTTCGTCCTTCGCCGCCTTGTCCGCACTCTTGCCGCGCTTCGCCTCCGCCTTCAGCTCCTTGGTCCGCTCCTTCATCGCGGCCCTCTCTTCGTCGCTCAGACCGGTGAACTTCGTGTCTTCAGCCATCGCTGTACCTCCCTGGGTTCGGTTGGACTCAGTGGTGTTCAGTGGTCCTGGACGGATCGCTAGGGCTTGGCGTCGTCGGCGGCGTACGACAGCACTCGCTCTGCCTTGAGCTCGATCCAGCAGCCGATCCAGTCCATGCCGTTGAGGGACCGCACGTCCTCGGGGACGTCCTCCAGTGCGAGGACCTCGGCCGGACCCTCGGCGATGACGGTGATGTGGTCGTCGTCATCGTCCTCGGGGATGACGAGAGTCATCCATGAGCACGATCCCAGGTTGCGGACGCGCACCGCCTTGGCCAGCGTCGGCAGCCAGAACGAGGTGCCTCGCACGTAGAACGTCGTCATCGAGGCATGCGGCCGGCCGTCGGGCCGGGTCGTGCCGACCACGGCGTACTGGCGGCGGTCCAGGTAGCGCGCCAGCTGTTCGCGGGTCAGCCGGTGGTCGGGCGGGTAGGAGCGCTGGGTCGTGGCCGTGGCGTGGTCGAAGGTCTGAGCCTGAAGGTCTGCCAGCGTCGTCGCGTCCATGCGATTCACGCTAGTCGCGCGTTGCTGTGCAGTGCTTCTCGATTCCTGACGGGTCGGGTCCAGGCGCGCTAGCGCGCGAGGCGCGAGGTGACGGCGTCACCGATCTCTGCAGTACGGCGTCGCCGGCCCGGTACTCGCTCGGCGAGGTCTGCGATGACCGCGGCCTCGACCCGGGCCGCCGCCTCGGCGTACCCGAGGTGGTCGAGCAGCATGCCCGCGGACAGGATCGCGGCGGTGGGGTCCGCGACGCCCTGGCCGGCGATGTCGGGAGCGGAACCGTGAACCGGCTCGAACATGGACGGGGCGCTCCGGTCGGGGTTGACGTTGCCGCTGGCGGCGAGCCCGATGCCGCCGGTGATCGCGGCGGCGAGGTCGGTGATGATGTCGCCGAACAGGTTGTCGGTGACGATCACGTCGAACCGGGCCGGGTCGGTGGCCATGAAGATGGTCGCAGCGTCGACGTGGAGGTAGTCGACCTCCACCTCGGGGAACTCCTCCCCCACCTCGCGCGCGACCCGCGACCACACCGCGCCCGCATGGACGAGCACGTTGGTCTTGTGCACGAGCGTGAGCTTCCGGCGCGGGCGCGCGGCAGCCCGGGCGAACGCGTCGCGCACGACCCGCTCGACACCGAACGCGGTGTTGAGCGAGACCTCGGTCGCGATCTCCTGCGGGGTCCCGGCGCGCACCGTCCCGCCGTTGCCGGTGTAGGGACCCTCGGTGCCCTCGCGCACGACCAGGAAGTCGACGTCTCCGGGATCTGCGAGCGGCGAGGCCACACCCGGGAAGATCCGCGACGGCCGGAGGTTGACGTAGTGGTCGAGCTCGAAGCGTAGCTTCAGCAACAGCCCACGCTCGAGAATGCCCGGCGGCAGGTTCGGGTCGCCCGGCGTGCCCCCGACGGCGCCGAGCAGGATCGCCTCGTGCTCGCGGATCTCCGCTAGCACCGAGTCGGGCAGTACCTCACCGGTGGCGAGGAAGCGCTCGGCGCCGAGGTCATAGCGGGTCTGCTCGAACTTGGCGTCGGACACCGTCTCGAGCACCTTGAGCGCCTCAGCGGTGACCTCGGGGCCGATCCCGTCGCCGCCGATGACCGCGATCCGGTGGGAGTGCGTCATGAACGCCGACCCTAGTTGTCGTCAGGCCGCTCGCCGCCGTTGTCCCGCAGGTCGAGCGAGGCCTGGACGGCCTCGTGGCTGCGCGGGTTGTCGGGGTCGTGGCTGGCCGGACCCCAATCGGGGTACATGTCGTACATCGGTCCTTCTCCTGGTACGTCGTGGTTCGTGTGGGTGATGTGGGTGATTCGTGACCGTCGCCGCGGCGGGTGGGTCGACGCTGGGTCGTGGGTCGCACGAGGTCGTCGGACCGGTGTCCAGGAGAGTGCGGGTCGCGCGTGCTACCGGCGTACCCGCCGCGGAGACTGTGGAACAGAGTCCTGATTCAGATGATCAAGGGGCCCGCAACGCCGAACTCCGCGGCGAGGTGGCCCGCTTGTCAGGCCTCGCCGCGGCAGTCGATGAGTACGAACACGCTCCGCATGGTCCGGCCAGCGTACGGCGGGTCGCGCGGACGTGCGACCGAGTTCGGAGATCCGTTCGGAATGCGAGACGAGGGTCCCGGAATGAGAGACTCCCAGCATGAGTGCACCGCCGGAGCTGCCCGAGGTCGTCCGCCGCGCCTTCGACGTCTCGCGCCGCGCGGGATACGTGTCGTTCTGCCGCAACGAGACCGGCCGGCTGCTCGCCGCCCTCGCCGCGACGAGGACCGGGACGCTGGCGGAGTTCGGCACCGGCACCGGCGTCGGGACCGCCTGGCTGCGCTCCGGCGTCCGCGACGACGTGCACATCCTCACCGCCGAGCTCGACCCGAAGCTGGCAGGTGCCGCCGCGCAGATCTTCGAGGACGACCCGCAGGTCGAGGTGCGAGCCGCCGACTGGTCGACCCTGACCGACGCCGGGCCGTTCTCCCTGCTCTACCTCGACTCCGGCGATCCCGACTCGGTGCGGGTCGACGCGGTCGCCGATCTGGTGGAGGAGGGCGGCATCGTGGTGCTCGACGACTTCACGCCGTGCGAGATGTGGCCACCGGTGTTCCAGGGCCGGGTCGACACGCTGCGCGAGGAGTGGCTCACCGACGAGCGGTTCACCACCGTCGACGTGATGGTCGCACCCGACGCCTCCACCCTGATCGCGACCAAACGCTGAGCCGCACCCGCGCGACTCGACCGCCGCACTCGCGCGACTCGACGTCGAGTCGTGGGTCCGCGGCAGTTCAGCGGCGCGGTTGCGGCGGGGAGACCGGGACCGTCCAGAACGGCAGCATCAGCTGTGTGAGCGGGCCGATCGCGAGCGCGTAGACGACCGTGCCCACACCGAGGGCGCCGCCGAGCAGCAGTCCGATCACCACGACCGTGACCTCCAGGGCGGTGCGGACCAGCCGCAGCGAGCGGCCGGTGGTGCGGGCCAAGCCGGTCATCAGCCCGTCGCGCGGCCCGCGCCCGAACTGGGCGCCGATGTACTGCGCGGTCGCGAGCCCGTTGAGGAGCACGCCCGCGACCAGCAGGCCGGTCCGCCACCCCGCGCCATCCGGCGGGTCGAGCAGGGCCAGGGTGGCGTCGGCCGCGAGCCCGACCACGATCGCGTTGGAGACCGTGCCGAGGCCGGGCACCTCGCGCAGCGGGATCCAGAGCAGCAGCACCACGAAGCTGAACAGGATGACCGCCTGGCCCAGCGTGATCGGCACGTGCCGGATGAACCCCGAGTGGAGCACGTCCCACGGCGCCAGCCCGAGGTCACCTCGCACCATCAGTGCCAGCGAGACGCCGTAGAGCACCAGGCCGGCGTACAGCTGCGCCAGGCGCCGGGGCAGCCGGCCCGCCCGCAGCTGGGCGACCGGCCCGAGGTCGGTGAGGGTACGCCGCGGCGGCTCGGCGGCCGTCACACGAGGCTGACGGCGCGCACCGCAGTCGCGTCGATGGCGCTCTCGATGTCGGTGAGGGTCTCGCCGGGGATCGCGGAGTCCACCGACAGCGCGACCAGGGCCGACCCGCCCTTGGAGTCGCGCGACACCTGCATGCCGGCGATGTTGACCCCGGCGTCACCGAGGATCCCGCCGACGGTCCCGACCATGCCGGGCCGGTCCTCGTAGGTGAAGAAGGCGAGGTGGTCGGTGGGCTCGAGGTCGACGTCGAAGCCGTTGACCTCGACCAGCCGCTCGCGGTGGCCGATCCCGATCAGGGTGCCGCTCACCGATACCTGCGAACCGTCGGCGAGGGTGCCGCGGATCGTGATCAGGTTGCGGTGGTCGGGGCTCTCTGCATCGGTCACCAGCCGCACGGACGTGCCCCGCTCGGCCGCCAGCAGCGGCGCGTTCACGTAGGACACGGCGTCCTCGACGACGTCGCTGAACACCCCCTTGAGGGCGGCCAGCTCGAGCACCTTGACGTCGAACTCGGTGATCTCGCCGCGGACCTCGACGTCGACCTGCTGGGCGACCTCGCCCGCGAGCCCGGTGAAGATCCGGCCCAGCTTCTCGGTGAGCGGGATGCCGGGGCGCACGTCCTCGGCGATCACCCCGCCCTGCACGTTCACCGCATCGGGGACCAGCTCGCCGGACAGCGCGAGGCGCACCGAGCGGGCGACCGCGATCCCGGCCTTCTCCTGGGCCTCGTCGGTCGACGCGCCGAGGTGCGGGGTGGCGACGACGTTCTCGAGCTCGAAGAGCGGGCTGTCGGTGCACGGCTCCGTGGCGAAGACGTCGAGGCCGGCGCCGGCGATCCGGCCGGTCTTGAGCGCGTCGTACAGCGCGGCCTCGTCGACGATCCCGCCGCGGGCGGCGTTGACGAGCACGAGCTGCGGCTTCACCCGCGCCAGCTCGGGCGCGCCGATCAGGCCGACCGTCTCCGGCGTCTTGGGCAGGTGGACGCTCATGAAGTCGGCCTCGGCCAGGAGTGTGTCCAGGTCGACGAGCCGCACCCCCATCTGCGCGGCGCGGCCAGCCTGGACGTACGGGTCGTAGGCGATGACGTTCATGCCGAAGGCGCTGAGCCGCTGCGCGACCAGCACCCCGATCCGGCCGAGTCCGACGATGCCGACGGTCTTCTCGTAGAGCTCGATGCCGGTGTACTTCGACCGCTTCCACTCACCGCCGCGGAGCGCCGCGTGGGCCGGGGAGACGTGGCGGGCCGCCGCGAGCATCAGCGCGACGGCGAGCTCGGCGGCGCTGACGATGTTGGACGTCGGCGCGTTGACGACCATCACGCCGGACTGGGTCGCGGCCTTCACGTCGACGTTGTCGAGCCCGACGCCGGCCCGCGCGATCACCTTCAGCCGGGTCGCGGCTGCCAGCGCCTCCGCGTCGACCTTGGTCGCCGACCGCACCAGGATCGCGTCGACGTCGGCGATCGCCGGCAGCAGCTCGGAGCGGTCGGCTCCGTCGCACTGGCGGATCTCGAAGTCAGGACCGAGCGCCTCGACGGTCGCGGGGCTCAGCTCTTCGGCGAGGAGTACGACGGGCTTGCCTGGGTCAGTCACAGCGGGGTCCTCGGAGTGTCCTCGGGAGTACGGGAAGAGGTCGCACGACGCTGTGCTCCGCCAGCGTATCCCACACAGGGTCGTGGCCCAGCACCGTACCGACCGGCAGACCCGGGGTTCCCGGGGCTCGACCCCGAGATCACTCAGGGTCAGTCGGGGGTCGAGGCAGGTGCCCTCCCCGATGTGGGGAACGGCACCGACCAGCGAGGCTCCGGTCCATGATCACTGTCGACCACCTGTCCAAGTCCTACCGCGGCGTGCCCGCGGTCGACGACGTCTCATTCACCGCCCGTCCGGGCCGGGTCACCGGCTTCCTCGGACCCAACGGCGCCGGCAAGTCCACGACCATGCGGATCATGGTCGGCCTGACCCCCCCGAGCGGGGGCTCGGTCGAGGTGCTCGGCGGCCGGTACGCCGACCTGCCGAACCCGGGCCGCGAGGTCGGCGTCCTGCTGGACGCCTCCGCGCAGCACGCGGGTCGCACCGGCCGCGAGATCCTGACCGTCGCCCAGCGGACGATGGGCCTGCCCAGGTCCTCCGTCGACGCGATGCTCGAGCGGGTCTCGCTGACGTCGGCCGAGGCCGAGCGCCGGGTCCGCCACTACTCGCTCGGCATGCGCCAGCGGTTGGGCATCGCCACCGCACTGATCGGCGACCCGGCCGTCCTGATCCTCGACGAGCCGGCCAACGGCCTCGACCCGGCCGGCATCCGCTGGATGCGTGACCTCCTCCGCGAGTACGCCGACCACGGCGGCACCGTGCTGCTCTCGTCGCACCTGCTGCACGAGATCGAGGTCATCGCCGACGACCTGGTGGTGATCGGGCAAGGCCGGATCGTCGCCCAGGGCACCAAGGAGGAGCTGCTCGAGGCAGCGGGCACGGTCGTGAACAGTGCGGACAACCCGCGCCTGGCCGAAGCGCTCACTGCGGCCGGAGCCACCGTCACCGCCTCGAGCGGGTCGCTCCACACCGACGCCGAGACCTCCGTCGTGGGCGACGTCGCCCTCGCCGCGGGCGTGGCACTCACCGAGCTGCGCGGCGCCGACGGCGCCGGCCTGGAGGAGATGTTCCTCGAGCTCACCGCCGACTCCCAGCGCGACGAGCTGGGCACCGACCTGGAAGGAGCAGCGTGATGACCACGCTCACCGCAGAACGACGGACCACGCGTCTCACCGACACCGTCCGACCCCCGATCGAACCGATCCCCATGAGCCGCGTCATCGCGGTCGAGTTCCGCAAGATGTTCGACACCCGCAGCGGCTTCTGGCTGCTGGCCAGCATCGGGATCGCCTCGGTCCTCGCCACCGGCGCGACGATCCTCTTCGCGCCGGAGGACGCCCAGACGTACGAGGCGTTCGCGACCGCGGTCGGCTTCCCGATGGCCGTGATCTTGCCGATGATCGCGATCCTCGCGGTCACCAGTGAGTGGAGCCAGCGCAGCGGACTCACCACCTTCACCCTCGTGCCCAGCCGGGGCCGGGTGATCGCGGCCAAGGCGATCGGCGCAGCCGGGATCGGCGTGGTGTCGATGTTCGTGGCACTCGGCGTCGGCGCCCTCGGCAACGTCGTCGGGACCGCCATCTCCGGAGCTCCCACGACCTGGAACATCCAGCCGATGGAGTTCGCCAACATCGTGCTCGCCAACGTGCTGGGCATGGCCGTCGGCTTCATGCTCGGCGTGCTGATCCGCAACTCCGCGGCCGCCATCGTGGGGTACTTCGTGTACTCGCTGGTGCTGCCCACGATGTTCGCGATGCTGGCGGCGTTCCAGGACTGGTTCCGCGACCTGCAGCCCTGGGTGGACTTCAACTTCGCCCAGACCCGGCTGTTCGACGCAGACCTCACTGCTGAGCACTGGGCCCAGCTCGGAGTCTCCGGCCTCCTCTGGCTGGTGATTCCGCTGACGATCGGTCTGCTGATGGTGCGACGGTCCGAGGTCAAGTAGGCACTAGCGCTCCTGCACCCCCACTGCCGTCGTCTGTCAGGATGCGGCAGGTGGGGGTGCAGGACCGTGCGGACAGGTTCGAACCGGCCGGACTCGATGACTGGGCGGCCTGGCTGGCCGCGCACCACGCCGACACGCCGGGGGTCTGGCTGGTGTCGCCGAAGGCGAGCAGCGGTCGGCGTACGTTCGACTACGAGGCGGCCATCCTCGAGGCGCTGCGCTACGGCTGGGTCGACTCGACCCAGCGCACGGTCGACGACGAGCGCACCATGATGTGGTACGCCCCGCGACGGCAAGGCAGCGTGTGGACCCGCAACAACAAGCAGCGCGTGGCCCGCCTCGAGGCCGACGGCCGGATGGAGCCCGCGGGAGCGGCCGCCGTGTCCGCAGCGAGGGCCAGCGGGATGTGGACCCTGATGGACGACGTCGAGGACCTCGTGGTCCCCGACGACCTTGCCGAGGAGTTCGCCCGGCACGCCGGCTCGCGTACCCACTGGGACGGGTTCCCGCCCTCCGCTCGTAAGGAGATGCTCAGCTGGATCGCGCTGGCCAAGCGGGCCGAGACCCGCCGCCGGCGGGTGGAGGAGACCGCTCGGCGGGCGGCGCTCGGCGAGCGCTCCCGCTGACCCGCAGCCAGCCGATGGTCCGCGAAACGTGCACGACTCGTGCGCGAATCATGCGTGCTTCTGCTGTTTTCAGTCATTTTTCGAGCGGATATTGACAGTCCCACGAGGACTGCGTGAGGGTTTTGCGCATCCCGCCACCCCACTCAGGAGTGATCGTGTCTCGGAACCTCACCCTCCCCCCGCCCGCCTCCGGCTTCTCCCGGCGCGGCCTGCTCGGCGGCGCCCTGGCGACCGGCGCCGCGATCAGCGTGGTCGCACCGGCCGCCCCCTCGAACGCGGCACCGCCGCGACGCGGGGAGACCATGGTCGGCGTCCCGTTCGAGCCCCGGGACGTCGTCAAGGTCGGTCTGATCGGCCTCGGCAACCGCGGCATGGGCATGCTCGGGACCTGGGTCGACATCCCCGGCTCGCAGGTCGTCGCGGTGTGCGACGAGCTGCCCGCGCGGGCAGCCACCGCGGCGCAGCGAGTCGCCGACGAGGGCAAGCCGCGCCCCACCGAGTACGCCGGCTCGCTCGGCTCCTTCCAGCAGATGCTCGACAACGAGGAGCTGGATCTCGTCTACATCGCCACGCCGTGGGAGTACCACTACCCGCAGGCCCGGGCGGCCCTCCTCGCCGGCGCACACGTGGGTGTGGAGCTGCCCATCGCCACCGAGCTCGCGGAGCTGTGGGACCTCGTCAACACCTCCGAGCGGACCCGCCGGCACCTGTGGCTGATGGAGAACTGCTCGTACGGGCGCAACGAGCTCGCCATGCTCAAGATGGCCCACGACGGCGTGTTCGGAGACGTGACGAGCGGTCACGGCGGCTACTTGCACGACCTGCGGGCGCTGCTGTTCTCGACCACCTACTACACCAAGTCGTGGCGCCGGCTGTGGCACACCCGCAGCACCGCCAGCTTCTACCCCATGCACGGCCTGGCGCCGATCGCCGCGGCCATGGACGTCAACCGCGGCGACCGGATGCTCACCCTGTCCGCCACCGCGACGGAGCCGAAGGGGCTGGCCGACTACCGCGAGCGGTTCGTGCCCCGAGACCACCCGGCGTGGTCGGAGACCTACGTCAACGGCGACCTGGTGACCTGCATGATCAACACCTCCAAGGGCCGCGTCATCCGAGCGGAGCACAACGTGAGCCAGCCTCGGCCCTACAGCCGCATCAACACCCTCGAGGGCAGCCGCGGCATCTTCGAGGACTACGTCGGCGGCGACCCGACCGGGGCCCGGATCTACGCAGAGCCCCGGCACAGCGGCGACACCTGGCGCGGCGCGCTGGAGATGCGGACCGAGTACGACCACTGGCTCTGGAAGGAGCTCGCGGACGACGCCGCCGGCGCCGGCCACGGCGGCATGGACTACATCCTCGTCTGGCGCTGCATCCAGCAGATCCGGGCCGGGCTGGTCCCCGACATCGACGTGTACGACTCCGCGGCCTGGTGCTCGCCCGTCCCGCTGAGCGTGATGTCCCTCGACCGCGGCGGCAAGCCGGTCGACGTGCCCGACTTCACCCGTGGGCACTGGAAGAAGATCCGGCTCGGGCTGGACTCCCCCCAGACCGCGATGCCGGCCGTCCCGTGAACCGAGAGGTGACCTCCGTGAACGCATCACCCCGGCGGCTCGTCGCCGCCCTGCTGCTGCTCCTCCTCCCCTTCGTGGGGGCCTCGTTCCCCGCCTCGACTGCCACCGCGGCCGGCACCGTCACCCTGTCCATCGAGGACTTCGCCCTCGTCGGACCGGCCGTCGAGGAGGTCGATGTCACCATCCTCAACGACTCCTCCGCGACGCTTCGGACGGCCGAGGTCACCTTCCGCGGGCCAGTCGGCTGGCAGGTCGAGCCCGGCGAGCAGTCGGTGAGGTCGATCCGGGCCGGCCGCAGCGCGGTCGTCGCTTTCCAGGTACGGATCCCGGAACAGACCCCCGGGTTCAAGATCCGGACGTTCACCGCCACCGCGACCTACCGCGGTGGTGACGGAGCGGGTACGGCGACCGCCACCCGGTCGGTGAGGTCCGGCGAGCCGTTGGCCGGCCTGGCGGAGGCGTACAACAACGTCGGCATCACCAGCGAGAGCGACACCGCTCCCGGGGACTACGACGGCGACGGCAACAGCTTCTCCGCCGAGAAGCTGGCCGACGCCGGCGCGGGCCGCGGCGCGACCGTCGAGGCCCTCGGTGCGACCCTCACGATGCCCGACGTCGACCCCGGAACCCCTGACAACGTCGCCTCGGGCGGCCAGGCGGTCGCGCTCGACGACCAGGGCCAGCGGCTGGTGTTCCTAGGCTCCGGCGTCGGCTTCGGCGCGACCGGCTCCGCCACGGTCTACTACACCGACGGCACCACCAGCAGCGGCTCGTTCGGCTTCCCGAACTGGTCCTTCCAGGAGCCCGACGCCCACGGCGCGACGCTCGTGGTGTCGAGCACGGGGCGCAACCGCCCGGACGGGTACGGCGACGCGGCGTACCAGTACCGCCTGTTCGCCCACTCGATCCCGCTCACCGCCGGCAAGACGGTCGACTTCGTGGTGCTGCCGGGCAACTCGGCTCTCCACGTCTTCGACCTCGCCGTCGCTCCCTGACTCGGGCGGCGTCGGCTGGCGGGCTGTTGTTCACCAGCCGGCGCCGAAGCACGTCAGCGGCAGGCCCTCCGCCGGGGCGAGCTCGGCCAGCACGTCGGCCGGCGCCCGCCCGGCGGCGACACCGCGGTGCAGCGCCGGGAGCGTGGCCCCGGCCAGGTCGTCGTTGACCGCCGCCGGGGCCGCGACCACGCAGCGGGCACCGGAGTGCAGCCACGCCGCGGTCATTCCGACCAGCTCCTCGGCCCACCGGACCGTCGACCGGCCGACCTCGCACGCCGACAGCACGACGAGCGAGGGCAGCTGCGGCAGCAGCTCGATGTCGTACCCGAACCACGTGCCGTCGACCAGCGCCAGACCGGAGAAGAGTGGGTGCTCGTCGGCGTGGTGCCCGTGGGCGGCCACGTGGAGGACGTCGACATCGGCGGTCAGCCGCGCCACCGCCTTCGAGTCCGCGCAGTCAGCGGTCAGCGCCCGCGCCCGGTCTCCCCACGCAGCCGCGCACTCGAGCACCTCCAGCTCGGCCCGAGGTACGCCGGGGCCGGCGACCAGCCCGGCGCGAGCCGGCCGGGCGGCGGTCGGGGCGTCGGCCCACATCGAGGCGGACCGTGCGACGGTGAGCGGCCTGCCGACCAGGCCGGGCAGCATCGACCACGGCACACCGGCCAGGCGTCCCGCCGGCACCACGACCAGGCGACGATCGCCGAGGTGTCCGTCGAGCGGCGCGACCAGCACGTCTGCGAGCGCCTCGAGCCGGGCGGCGAGGCCGCTGGTCACGCCCTCGCGCATCGCCGGGGGCAGGCCGGCGACCGCCACCATGTCGAGGTCGGCGGCCAGTCCTGGCAGCAACGCGTCCACGTGGGTGAGCGGCGCGAGGTGGAGCAGCCGCACGTCGTCGGCGGTCACGAGCAGCGCGTGCAGGTCGCCGTGCGCGATCAGGTAGCTGACCAGTGCCTCGTCGCCGAGCCGGGCCCGCACGTCGTCGAGCGAGAGCGGCTCGAGGACGGTGCCGGCGCCGGGGCGGTACCACGCGTCCTCGCGGATCCGTTCCCGCAGCCGGGCCCGCTCCTCGGCCGGGCCGTCGGACGGGAGGGTGCGCAGCGCGGTCAACCGGTCGGCCGCGTCCGGGTCGGCGGGCGGCCGGACCGGAGGCACCCTCGCCACGAGCGCCCGCGCCCGCTCGGACCACTCGTGCACGACCGCGGGACGCCCGTCCTCGACCGCCTCGTCGAGACCGAGCTTCGCCAACGACCGGCCGTGCCCCACCAGGGAGCTCTGGAGGTCAAGGCTGCCGTACGACGACTGCCAGGCGTGCAGGTCTGCCAGCCCGCGGCGGACCCGCTCCAGTGACGCGGCGCGGCGGCCCCGCTGCCAGGCGGCGCGGGCCCGCACCTCCTCCCGGAGCAGCCGGGTGCCGATCGACTCCTCGATCCCCCGCGGCGGCGACGGCACCCGTACCGGCTCCGCACCGGGCGTCCGGACCGCCGCCAGCGCGCGGTGCAGCGCGATGTCGCTGCGCTCGGCCAGCAGGCCGCGCTCGGCCAGCCGTGCCTCGAGGTCGAGGGCGCGGTCGCGCGTCGCGACCCACCACGGCGTCGAGCGGGTCCCCGACGCTTCCAGCCGGCGACGTACGTCGGCCTCGAACGCGAGCGCCTCGGCGCGCAACGCCCACGCCTCGTTGCCTCGAGCGTGGAACACCCGGGCGGCACGACGGGCCGCGGCCGCCGCCGACCCTGCGTCCACCAGCAGCAGCGCCCGGGCGCGGACGACGAGTGCTTCGCCCTGGAACTGGCGCAGCCGGTGCCGGGCGTAGGTCCGTACGGCGTCGTCGAGCAGTCCGGCGGCAGCCTTCGGCATTCCCGCTGCTGCCAGGACCTCGGCCCGATCACCTGCACACACCGCGGCCGTGACCGCCGACAGCGGCGCGAGCACCGGGGCAGCCTCGTCCATGAGGCGGAGTGCCGACACGATGTCACCGCGTAGCAGGTCGACGTACCCGAGGTTGTGGGTGGCCATCGCCCGCTCCACGGGGAGAGAGGTCTGTGCGCGGGCCAACGCGAAGTCATCGGCAGCGTGGACGGCGTCGGCGCGCTGGAGGTGGATGTTGCCGCGGTTGAGGTGCAGCCGCCCGAGCAGGTCGCCGTCGTCCTGCACCAGCGGCCGAGCGGCCTCGAACTCGGCCAATGCCTCGGTGTTCTCGCCGCTGCGCATGAGGAGCAGCCCGAGCTGGGAGTGGACCAGCCCGAGCACCCGGTCGTCGAGACCGTCGAGGGCCAGCGCCTGGCGGCACAGCTCGATGCCCTTGGCCGGTGACCCCTTCTCAGCAGTGGCGTGCGCCAGCGACTGCATCGCGGTCGCACGCTGGTTGGGGTCGGCGGCGCGGTCGACGGCACGGGTGAGTAGCGAGACGGCAAGGGCATGGCGGCCTGCCGTGCTCGCCTCACGACCCCGGTCACTCAGCTCGTCGGCCGTCAGCACGTCACTTCTCCGGCGCCCCCGGGGGCATCGCGGTGCCCCGGGCGTGGCGGAGGAGGTCGACGGCACCGGTGGTCGGCGCAGCCGTCTCCTCCCGCTTCTCGAAGTCCTCCAGCAGCGCCTGCGCGATCCGGCCCGCCTGCACGGGCGCCGCGAAGGACGTCCCGCTCCACAACGCGAACCCACCCACCGGGTCCGGGCCGTCCTCGGGAGCGCCGGCAGCCGCGCGACGCCGTCCGTAGTTGTCCGGGTCGATCGCCTCGCGGCGCCAGCCGTAGGCCTCCGTGCGAGCGCTCGGCTCGAGCCCGCCCTGGAACGCGGGCATGGTGCTGAGGACCGCCGCTCCCGGCGCGTAGCAGTTCACCCAGTCACCGGTGTTGCTGAACAGCGCGACCGAGTCCAGGTTCGGGTTCAGCGCACCGACTGACGTCACCGGCACGCTCTTCGGGTCGTCCTTCAACGGCCCGTCGCCGTCCTTCCACGGCGCGAACGCGGCGGGATACTGCGGCCGGTCGACGCCGTCGTTCCCGGCAGAGACGACCACTGCGCAGCCGCTCTCGCCGAGGATCGTCAGCAGGTCCTTGAACGTCGAGTCGACGAGCACGTCGTCCTGCGGCGTCTCGTGGTAGTACCCCATCGACAGCGACAGCACGTCGAGACGCAGCCCGTTCGGTTTACCGTCCTCGCCCTTCTCGTTCGCGGCGTCGCGTCGCACCAGCTCCGCGATCCCGGTCAGCGCCAGGAGCAGGTCGCTCTCCGAGATCGGCCCCTCAGACGGAACCACTCGCCAGGTGAAGAGGTTCGCGTCGGGACAGGACTGGTGGACCAGTCCCGCGATGAACGTCCCGTGCCCGGACAGCGCGTCGAGCACGCCGTCGAGCGGGCCGACCCAGTCGCCGCCGACGTCCGGATTCGGAGGCGTCTTCGCTGCCGCGTGCCCGATCGGGTCGCCATCCAGCGTGACGTCCTGGGTGACGGCGCGATCCAGCCAGGGGTGGCTGCCGCAGCCGGTGTCGAGGATGCCCACCGCCGGCCTACGGCCGGTGATCTCGTCGTCGTTGTCGCGCCGCTTCGGCTGGGCACCCGTGTAGGCGACCGGCTGCCGGCCGCCGTCGACGGTGCCGTAGCCCGAGGCCGGGTTGGACGCGTGGAACGGGTTGGACGCGTGAAACGGGTTCGAGGCATGGAACGGACTGGCGGCGAGTCCCACCAGTCCGGTCAGCAGGTGGTCGAGACCGACCCCGGCCAGCGCTTGGTTGCCTAGGGCCAACCGCGCCTGCTGGAGCAGCCGCCACGCATCGGGAGTCATCGGCAGCCGCTGCGCCCGCTCGGGCTCGACCGGGTCGGCGGCCTTCTCGCCGTTCTCCACCCGGACCTCGATCTGGTACCGGGTCAACCCGACCGGCTTGTCCCCCAGCCTTGTCTGCCGGGGTGTGTAGCCGTCGTCGTGGGCCAGCCTCCAGCCGAATTCGCGCGCAATGTCGTCGAGGTACTCGACCAGCCTCACGTACTTGTCGTCCAGGCGCTTCACCCGGCGGTTCGACGCCTCCGCGCTCACGAGCAACCGGTGCGCGACGTAGACCGTCGGACGCGGGACGACCGCACCGTTGCCCTCGCCGCGGTCGGGCAGACTGACGGCTGTCTCGGGGGCCAGGCTGCGGCCACCGGTGCCACTCAGAGCGTCCAAGCCGGGCAGCGCGGGCTCGCGGTCGACGACCAGCCCGGGGCGTACGGCGTCGTTGTCCTTGCTGATCATGCGGGTTCCCTTCCGATGTCCGTGCCGGTCAGAGATCGAACGCCGCCGTCCCGAACCGGGTGCTGTCGGCCTCGGTCGACGTCGTCGACAAGATCAGCCGGGTGGGCTCACGGCCCAGCGACGTGAACTCGAACCGGCCGGGGGCCGTGATCACGGCCTCGAGGCGCCGGTCGCCCTGGATGGCGGTCACAGCCAGCTCGCTCGCCGGCGTCACCCAGCCGTCGATCCGACACTCGGTGTCGGACAGCTGGCGCACGCGGACCAGCAGCTGCAGCTCGTCGGCGTCGAACTGCAGGGTGACCGGGCCGGTCGTGGTGGCGCGGGTGCCCACCAGCTGGTCGCTGCTGCTGGTCAGCACCAGTAGCTCGTACTCCATGTCGAACGGGTCGGCCTCCACCTCGGCGTGGACGACGCGCACCATCCGGTCGGCCAGCGACGGTGGTGCGGGGTCGTGGCGCAACCAGGTCTCGGCCAGGCGGTCGAACAGCGGGTCGCGGGCGGGAGGCTGTTCAGGGGACTGGGTCATGACGAGCTCCTGTCGTCCAGCAGCGCCTTGAGCTTGCGCAGGCACCGCATGCGGGTGGGTCCGATGCTGCCCACGGGCATGCCGAGGTCACGGGCGATCCCGGCGTAGTCGGGACGGTCGGCGAAGGCGACCACCCGCAGCAGCATCTGGCAGCGCTGGTCGAGCGCGTCGACCGCGGACCAGAGCAGGTCGCTCTCGTCGCGGGTGACCACCTCGGCCTCCGCCGAGCGCTCGCGTGGGACGACCCGCTCCAAGGTGTCGTCCTCCACGAACGTCGTGCGGCTCCCGGTCCGCGACACCCGCCACGCCTCACGGCGGGTGGCCGTCGTGAGCCAGCCACCGACGGACTGGGTGTCGCGGAGCCGACCCGCCGACCGTACGAACGAGACCCAGGTCGTCTGGACGACGTCCTCGGCCTGCTCCTCGGACAGCGAGCACGCCCGCGCCACCTGCCACAGGACCGGTGTCATCAGCCGTACCAGGTCGTCGAGGGCCGCATGGTCGCCATCCAGCCAGCGCGTGCAGGAGTCTGCGGCGCGGTCCCACGTCGTCGTCTCGGCGGGCGCGCCTGCTGCAGTCTCCTGGATGGCCATCAGGTCCTCGAGTGCCACGGTCACACTAGATATGAGCGACAGTGCCCTCCGGTGATACCCCCGGCCGGCACACTTTACTCACCCTTTACTCAGCGTAGTGCTCCCGCTCGTGCGCTGTCGCGCCGCGACACGGCCCGAGAACTTCGGGCCCGCGTGTATCAGGGCCCCGGCCTGCCCCTCCTGAGCCATCGAGTCGCCGGCCGATCTGGGCCGGCTGACCTACCAAGGGGGAGACATGAAGAAGCGTTTCATCGCCGCGGCCGTCCCGGTGCTCGTCGCCGGCTCACTGGCCGCCGCCGCACCGAGCATGAGCCAGGCGGCAGAGAAGGACCGGATCCGGCAGGCCCCGCCGAAGCTGAGCGCCGCGGCGCAGGCGCAGGCCGAGGTCGCGCCCTGCACGGGCGGCACGCAGAAGAAGGCGATCACGGGCGGCCACGCCGACTGGACCTGGACCGACTCGTCGATCACCGTGCCCGGCGGGCTGATCGAGTTCCGCGGCCCCGCCTCGGGCAAGGACACCGTGTTCGTCACGCTCACCGCGCCCAACACCTACGTCTCCGACACCAACGACGTCGGCCGGGTCCGGGTGCTGCTCGACGGCGTGGACATGAAGCCGGCGACGGGCGCCGCCGAGTACTTCTACTCGACGAACAACTACGGCTCGTTCGCGGGGCAGTACTGCGGAAAGGTGCAAGGAAACGGCTTCCACAGGGTGCGGGTCATCCTGGAGTCCCAGGACTGGGACGGGGACGCCTTCGACACCGCCTACCTCTACAACCCGATGGTCCACGTCGAGGTCGCTGACTGACGACGCGCTGACGGGTCGCGCGGCCCGGTTCGGGGGGACGGACCGCGCGCGTGGCACGGACCGGGGGGGCCGTGCCATCTCCCGGCCGGTAACTGGGGGGTGCCGGCCGGACCAGCGAGACCCCGGCCACCACGATCCTGAGATCGGGTGGCCGGGGTCTCGGCACGTCCGGGGGTCAGCGGGTGGCGGTGCCCTCGGTGTAGTCGGAGTCGTGGCTCTTGACCCAGGCCATCAGCTTGCGCAGCTCGCGACCCGTGCCCTCGATCGGGTGCTGCTCACCTCGGGCGCGCAGCTCGGCGAACTCCTTGCCGCCGTTGTCCTGGTCGTCGATGAACCGCTGCGCGAACGAGCCGTCCTTGATCTCGGCCAGGATCGTCTGCATGTTCTCCTTCACCTGCGGCGTGATCACCCGCGGGCCGGAGACGTAGTCGCCGTACTCGGCGGTGTCGGACACCGACCACCGCTGCTTGGCGATGCCGCCCTCGTACATCAGGTCGACGATCAGCTTCAGCTCGTGCAGGCACTCGAAGTAGGCGACCTCGGGCTGGTAGCCGGCCTCGATCAGGGTCTCGAATCCGTACATCACCAGCTGGCTGGCGCCGCCGCACAGCACCGCCTGCTCACCGAAGAGGTCGGTCTCGGTCTCCTCCGCGAACGTGGTCCTGATGCCGCCGGCGCGTAGGCCACCGATCGCCTTCGCGTAGGACAGGGCCAGCGGCCAGGTCTTGCCGGACTCGTCCTTGTCCACCGCCACCAGCACCGGTACACCGCGGCCGTCGACGTACTCGCGCCGGACCAGGTGGCCGGGGCCCTTGGGGGCGACCATGAACACGTCGACGCCCTCGGGCGGGGTGATGTAGCCGAACCGGATGTTGAAGCCGTGGCCGAACACCAGGGTGTCGCCGGCCGCGAGGTGCGGGGCGATCTCCTCGGCGTACAGGGTGCGCTGGACCTGGTCGGGCGCGAGGATCACGACGACGTCGGACTCCTCGACGGCCTCGGACGGCGTGAGGACCCGAAGCCCCTCGGCCTCGGCCTTCGCTCGCGACGGACTGCCCTCCTGCAACCCGACCCGGACGTCGACCCCGGAGTCACGCAGCGACAGGGCGTGCGCGTGCCCCTGGCTGCCGTACCCGATGACGGCGACGTTCTTGCCCTGGATGAGGGCGAGGTCGGCGTCGTCGTCGTAGAACATCTCGGCCACTGGTGGCTCTCCTTCTTGGTTGCTTGCGTTGGTCCTGTGGATCCGTGGTTTCGAGACGGGCGCTGCGCACCCTCATCACCCACCGGAGGCGGCGGGTGGAGCTGGGATCGAGACCGGGCGCAGGGTGCGCTCGGAGATGGACCGGGAGCCGCGACCGATCGCGACCAGTCCGGACTGGACGAGCTCGCGGATCCCGAACGGCTCGACCACCTTGAGGAAGCCGGCCAGCTTGTCGGCGTTGCCGGTGACCTCGACCGTGACCGCGTCCGGCGAGACGTCGACGACGCGGGCCTTGAACAGCTGGACCGCATCGAGCACATGTCCACGGCTGTCCGCGTCCGCCCGGAGCTTGACGAGCAGGAGCTCGCGGTTGACCGAGCCGGCGTCGTCGAGCTCGACGACCTTGATCACCTCGATCAGCTTGTTGAGCTGCTTGGTGACCTGCTCGAGTGGCGAGTCCTCGACGTTGACGACGATCGTCATGCGGGAGATCTCGGCGTGCTCGGTCGGGCCGACCGCCAGCGAGTGGATGTTGAAGCCGCGGCGGCTGAAGAGCCCCGCGATCCGGGCCAGCACGCCCGGCTTGTTCTCGACCAGCACGCTCAAGGTGTGGATGGACATGTCAGAGATCGTCCTCCTCGAAGTCGGGGGCGAGGTCGCGGGCGTACTGGATCTCGTCATTGCTCGAGCCGGCGGCGACCATCGGCCACACCATCGCGTCACGGTGGACCCGGAAGTCCACGACGACGGGGACGTCGTTGATCTCCATCGCCTTCTGGACGGTGGCGTCGACGTCGCCCGGGCTGTCGCACGCGAGCCCGACACACCCGTACGCCTCGGCGAGCTTTACGAAGTCGGGGATCCGCTTGGAGTGCAGGTCGGTGTTGGAGTAGCGCTCGCTGTAGAACAGCGTCTGCCACTGGCGCACCATGCCGAGCGACTCGTTGTTGATCACCGCGACCTTGATCGGGATGTCGTTGATGGCGCAGGTGGCCAGCTCCTGGTTGGTCATCTGGAAGCAGCCGTCGCCGTCGATCGCCCACACCGGGAGGTCGGGCTGACCGACCTTGGCCCCCATCGCGGCCGGCACGGCGAACCCCATCGTCCCGAGGCCGCCGGAGTTGATCCACTTGTTGGGCTTCTCGTAGCCGACGAAGTGGGCCGCCCACATCTGGTGCTGCCCGACACCCGCGCAATAGATGGCATCGGGGCCGGCGATCGCGCCGATCCGCTCCGTAACCAGCTGTGGGGCCAGGCCACCGTCTGCGGGCGCGTCGTACCCGAGCGGGTACTTCGTCTTCACCCCGGCCACGAACGCCACCCACGCCTCGTAGTCGCCGGTGCGGCCGGCGTCCGCCTCGGCCTGCAGCGCCACCACGAGGTCGGAGATCACCTCGCGGGCGTCTCCCACGATCGGGACGTCGGCATGCCGGTTCTTGCCGATCTCAGCCGGGTCGATGTCGGCGTGGATCACCAGGGCGCCGGGCGCGAACGTGTCGAGGTTGCCGGTGACCCGGTCGTCGAACCGGGCGCCGAGACTGATGATCAGGTCGCTCTTCTGGAGCCCGGCGACCGCGGCCACGGTGCCGTGCATGCCCGGCATCCCGAGGTGCTGCGGGTGGCTGTCGGGGAACGCGCCGCGCGCCATCAGCGTGGTGACCACCGGGATCCCGGTGAGCTCGGCGAGCCGGGCCAGCTCGGCGCTGGCACGCGAGCGGATGACGCCGCCGCCGACGTACAGCACCGGCCGGCGGGCCTCCAGGATCAGCCGTGTCGCCTCCCGGATCTGCTTGGAGTGGGGGCGTGTGACGGGCCGGTAGCCGGGTAGCCGCAGCTCGCTCGGCCATGCGTAGTCGGTGGTCGCCTGGAGCGCCGACTTCGCCACGTCGACCAGCACCGGGCCGGGCCGACCGGTGCTGGCGATGTAGAAGGCCTCCGCCACGACGCGCGAGATCTCGGCCGGGTCGGTGACCAGGAAGTTGTGCTTCGTGATCGGCATCGTGATGCCGCGGATGTCCGCCTCCTGGAAGGCGTCGGTGCCGATGGCCGACGCGCCGACCTGGCCGGTGATGGCCACGATCGGGACCGAGTCCATGTGGGCATCGGCGATCGGGGTGACGAGGTTGGTGGCGCCGGGGCCGGACGTCGCCATGCACACGCCGACCCGGCCGGTGGCGGCGGCGTACCCCTGGGCGGCATGGCCGGCGCCCTGCTCGTGGCGTACGAGGATGTGGCGGATCGAGCTGTCCATCAAGGGGTCGTACGCCGGGAGGATGGCACCGCCGGGGATCCCGAAGATCGTGTCGGCGCCCGCCGCCTCCAACGCGGTGATCAGGCTCTGCGCGCCCGTCATCTCGCTCATCTGACTGATTCGTCCTTCGTCATCCGGGTCCTGGTACACGGTGCTTGAACAAAAAGGGCCCCTCAGTTGCTGGGCAACGAGGGGCGACGCGTCGGCTGTGATCGATCAGTCGGCGCGTCCGGTGCGTACAAGAAGCTGCTGCGGCATGCAGGCAGCCTACGCTCCGGTCCTCGGGCCGTCAGCGGTAGTCTGGCACGCGTCCCGCATCGTGGGACCGCGGTCCCGGATCCTGGGCGCACCCCTGTCCGCTGGGCTCAGGGCAGGACCGTCTCGCCGATCGGGCCGGGGTTGGTGGCGATCTCCCACCGGAAGCCGTCCGGATCGGAGAAGTAGCCGGAGTAGCCGCCCCACTCGCGCCCGACGCCGCTGCGGGGCACCCGCCGCGCGGGCCGTCCTCGAGCACGGCGTCGACCTCGTCGCTGGTCGCCAGGTTGTGGGAGATGGTGATCGGTGCGACCCCCTCCCCCCGCCGGATCGGGCCGACCTCTGCCTCGAACCCCGACTCGGACCAGAGCGAGAGGACCACCTTGTCCGCGACGTGGAACATCAGCACGTCGTCGGGAACCTCGAGCGCCGGCTCCCAGCCCAGTCCGTCGACGTAGAAGCGACGGGTGGTGGCGAGGTCCGAAACGGCCAGGGTGATGAACGAGACACGCTGATCCATGCCCACGACCATGCCAGACTCCGCCGACTCAGGGCCGCCCGGACGCAGGCAGGCCTCGTGCGCGAGTTGCTGGGTTTGCCCGGGTCGGTTACGTCACGAACCCATCGGTTCCCCGCCCGGGCGGGGAACCGGTGGATCCGTGGGTCGTCTCGGAGAGGCGGGTGTACTGCCGGCCGTCGGCGTCGAAGTTGGCGGGGTCCAGCCAGGCGTCGTACGCAGGGCGCAGCGACCGCCAGTCGTCGTCGGTCATCGCGAACCAGTCGGTGTCGCGGTTGCGTCCCTTGTAGACCATGTGGTGGCGGAACCGGCCCTCGTAGCCGAAGCCGAGTCGGCGGGCGGCGGCGGCCGACGGCGTGTTGAAGGAGTCGAGCTTCCACTCGAACCGGCGGTAGCCGAGGTCGTCGAAGACGTAGCCGGCCAGTAGCCGGATCGCCTCGGTGGCGGCGCGGGTGCGCTGGAGGGAGCGGGCGTAGAGCACAGCCGCCACCTCGATCGAGCCGTGCTCGGGGTCGATGCGGAAGAAGCTCGCTACCCCCGCCGCGCGGCCGGTGTCGGTCGGCACGAGCGCGAAGGTGAGCGAGTCGGTGCCGGCCCTCCACTCCTCGACCCACGCACTCATCGCTGCCACGTCGGTCGGCGGCTCCTCGGCGCGGTAGGTCCACAGCGAGGCGTCGTCGGGTCCACACAGCGAGTCGAAGAGGTCTGTCGCGTGCTCGGGCCCGAGTGGCTCGACGACGACGTACCGGCCGGTGAGGCGGACCCGTTTCGGCGCCGGGGCGCCCGACCACGCGACCGGCTCGCCGATCGGCTGGTCGTGCTCGTTGGTGCGGGTCATCGCAGCTCTTGGGTGATCTCCCGGCGGTCGCCGTCGACGATCACACGGGCGAGCGCCCCGTTCACGAGCGGCAGGTGGGGTGGTACGTGCCCGATCTCGACGTCCAGGACGATCGGGACCCCGAGCCCGCCCAGTGCGTCGATCACGGCGTCGGACTGCTCGAACCCACCCTCGCTCCCCGGCGCGGAAGTGCGCCCGACCACGATCGCGACGGCGTCGTCGAACCATCCCGCCAGCCGCATCGCATGGAGGTGGCGGCAGATCGTGAACGCCTCGTCCTCGCACGCCTCGACGTAGACCACGAGCGGCCCGTGCTCCCGGCCGAACGCCGCCACGTCGCCGTACGGGGTGCCCGCGAGCGGCCCGACCGTCTCGACGCACCCGCCGATCAGCCGTCCGGTCACGTCCAGGGTGTCGCGGCCGCGCAGCCACCACGAGCCGGCACCCACCTCCTTCCAGGTCGTGGCCGACGGGTCCTCCTCGAAGCGCCACCAGTCGGCGATCACACCCGAGTCACGCTGGGTCACCGGCCCGGTGGCCGAGACGACATCGAGCCAGTGCACGAGCCCGGCCGGGGACGCGTACGGCGTGTCGGCGAGGTTGTCGCCGTGCAGCGTCGCCAGGCCGGCGCGCAGTGTCAGCGGCAGCATCCAGGTGGACGAGTCGGAGTAGCCGACGACCCACGTCGGCTCGGCCGCCGCGATCGCGTCGTAGTCGAGCAGGTCGACCAGGTCGATCGCGGTGGCCCCGCCCCAGGGCGGGACGACCGCCCGGATCGTGGGGTCGGTGAGCATCGCCGTGAGCTCGGCCGCCCGCTGCTCGCGTGGCGCGCTGATGTGGGACGAGCCGTCCATGCACCGGCCGACCACCACGTCGTACCCGCGTCGCCGGAGCCAGGCGATCGCGAAGTCGATCCGCACCGCGGCGGCGTCCTCGACCCCCGACGACGGCGACGTGACTCCGATCCGGTCACCCGGGCGCAGCGGGTCGGGAAAGCGCAGCCCGCTCATCGCCCGCTCAGCTCGACGCGGACCGCCTCGATGCCGGCCGCGACCTCGGCGTATGACGTGGAGAGGGGCGAGAGCCCCAGCCGCAGCCCGCCGGGGTCGCGGTAGTCGGGGATCACGTCCCGCCGCCACAGCGCGGCAGTCACCTCCTCCATCGCCGGGTGCACGACGGTCACGTGGCCGCCGCGCAGGCGGGGGTCTCGTGGTGAGGACACCTCGGCGCCCAGCGGCGCCAGCCGCTCATCGGCCAGCTCGACGGCGTAGGCCGTGAGCCCGATCGACTTCTCCCGGACCGCGTCGATCCCGACCTCCTCGATCAGCGCGAGCATGTCGCGCAGCGGGAGCATCGCAAGGACCGGCGGGGTTCCCGACTGGAACCGGCGTACGCCCGTGGCCGGGGCGTAGGTCGGTCCCATCAGGAACGGGTCGATCGCCCCGATCCAGCCCTGGATCGGCTGGGTCAGGGTGTCGAGGTGCCGCCGGGCGGCGTAGAGGTACGCCGGCGAGCCGGGTCCACCGTTGAGGTACTTGTAGGTGCAACCCACCGCCAGGTCGGCACCCCAGTCGTCGAGGGCCAGGGGCACGGATCCGCCCGAGTGGGACAGGTCCCACAGCACCATCGCACCGGCGTCGTGTACGAGCGCGGTGATGCCCGCTCCGTCGGCGATCCAGGCCGACCGGTAGGCGACATGGCTCAGCACGACCAGCGCGGTCCGCTCCCCCACCGCCTCGGCCACCTGGTCGACCGTCACTCCGCCCGCCGGGTCCACGTCGATCCAGCGCAGCGTCAGCCCGCACTCCTGTGCGACCCCCGCGGCGACGTACCGGTCGGTCGGGAAGTTGTCGCGATCGAGCACGATCTCGGTCCTGCCGGGCCGCGCGGCGACCGCGGCCCGCATCGCCTTGTAGAGCAGCACGGTCGTCGAATCACCGATCGTCACCTGGCCCGGCGCCGCGCCGAGCACGACCCGGCCGAGGTCGTCCCCCACCGTCAGCGGCAGGTCGAACCAGCCCTCGTCCCACCCCCGGATCAGCCGGCCGCCCCACTCGCCGCCCACGAAGCCGGACAGCGTGTCGGCGGTCGCCCGCAGCGGCCGGCCGAGTGAGTTCCCGTCGAAGTAGACGAGGTCGGTGTCTGCTCCGACGAACCGGTTGCGGTACGCCGCGAGCGGGTCCGCGGCATCGAGCGCGGCAGCCCGCTCACGTGTGCTGTGATCGTCCACGGCGCCACTCTCGCAGAACAGCCGGAACGCGAGACCACGGGAACCCCCGGGCGCCGAGCGGTGTAGGAGCAGTACGACGACCGACGAGACGACGACGGCGTACGACCAGCATGACGAGGATGCTGCGGACGTGCGCCTCGCCCAGGCAGGCGACCGGGACGCGTTCGCGCGGCTGGTCGTCCGGCACGGTGCTGCCGCCACCCGGGCGGCCGCGTGGTTCGGGGCAGGTCCGGACACCGACGACGTGGTGCAGGAGGCGTTCGTGAAGGCGTGGCGTGCAATCGACCGCTTCCGGGGCGATGCGCCGTTCCGGCCGTGGCTGCTGCGGATCGTCGCGAACCAGGCTCGCAACGAGGTCCGCTCCCGGAAGCGGCGCGACGCCCGAGCCCTGCGGGCGCTGGAGCTCCCCGATCCGGTCGACCCGGCGGTCGGCGCCGAGACGGGCGAGCGGGACCGGGCCGTGCTCGCCGCCGTCCGCTCGCTGCGGGCAGCGGACCGGGACGTGGTGGTGTGCCGCTGGTTCCTCGGGCTGAACGAACAGGAGACGGCCACCGCGCTCGGGATCCCCCGCGGCACCGCCAAGTCGCGGGCCTCGCGTGCACTGGGCCGGCTGCGCGCCGGACTCGGCCAGCTCGAGGTGGCGGCCCTGGATTCGACGGAGGTGGACGATGCTCGAGGATGACCTGCTCGCCGTCGCCGACCGGGTCGCGCCGTCGACCCCGCCGGACCTGGCCGACAGGGTGCTGGCCCGGCTCGACGAGCCGACCAAGCCCCGGCGCCGCTGGACGGTGGCCGTCGCGGCCGTCGCGACCCTGATCGCGGCACTGGGCTTCTCACCGCAGGTGCGTGCTTTCGCCGCCGACCTGCTCGAGCGCGCTGGGGTCGTCGTGTCGGACGACGAGCCCGATTCCGCGCCCACGCCCGATGAACCACTGCCGAGCTCCGCTCAGAGCGACCTCGCGCGAGCGGTCGAGGCGGCCACCTTCACACTGTCGGCACCGCGAGACCTCGGGGAACCCGAGTCGGTGACGATCGTCGACCACGGCCGGGTGGTGAGCATGTCCTGGCGGGACGGCGACGTCGTCCTGGACCAGTTCGACGGCTCGATGGGACCCGTCTTCAAGAAGCAGATCGGCGGGATCGACATAGCTCCCGTGGCCCTCGACGGGACGATCGGCTGGTGGATCCCTGGGCCACACGACCTCCTCTACGTCGACCGCGAGGGAGACGTCGTCAGTGCCACCGCGCGGCTGGCGGGCCGCACGCTGATCTGGGAGCGCGAGGGGGTCACGTCCCGCCTGGAGGTGGACGGGCTCGGCCGACGTGAGGCGGTGGCGATAGCCAGCTCGGTGACCGGAACCTCCTGAGGCGCCGCGGTGTAGCAGGGGCATGAAGCCACTCCTCGCGACCATGGTCCTGGTCATCACGCTGCTCACGGTCGGGCTCACGGTGGGGCTCGCGGCCCCGGCCCACGCCAAGGGGCCGGACCGGGTGCAGGTGTCCGGTCCCGGGCTTGACGGCATCTGGCTGATGTCCACCCGTCAGGACGACATCGACGCGTGGACCCTGATGGAGGCCAGCAACCTGTTCCAGATGTGGGGTGCGGCACGCGGTGGTGAGCGTCCGGACCTGACCGACGAGCAGCTCGGTCCGGCGTACGTGCTGACGTGGTACGTCCGCGACTACTGGGTGACCGAGACGGTGGCCTACCCGTTCGCAGAGGGCGGCGCCTGGGTGACGACGACTGACGGGATGGAGGACTGGATGCGCAGCGGGCGCCAGCTGCGCCGACTGATGATCGTCCTCGGAGCCATCCGACCGGGCGCAGCCGTGGCGCCGGCATCGCTGACCGCGCCGCAAGCGATGGATCCTGTCGCGGCCGTGTCGGCACTGGCCGCGGTCGTGGCGTGGTGGCTGCGCCCCTGACCCAGGCGAACCGCTGCCACACTGGGGGAATGGTCGCCCCCAGTGAGCACGTACGCCCCGAGGTCCCACCCAGCGGCACCGGCTGCGTCGAGTGCGACGAGGTCGGCGGCTGGTGGGTGCACCTGCGCCGCTGCGCGGAGTGCGGCCACATCGGGTGCTGTGACTCCTCACCCAGCCAGCACGCGTCCGCGCACTACCGATCGTCGGGGCACCCGGTGGTGCAGAGCTTCGAGCCGGATGAGGAGTGGGGCTGGGACTACGCGCGGGAACGGGTGCGGCCCCTGCCCGACCTGGCGCCACCGACTTCTCACCCCGACGACCAGCCGACCCCCGGCCCGGCCGGACGAGTGCCGGACGACTGGGAGGACCAGGTCCACACCTGATCCGGGACGGGTCAGCCGCAGACCGCGCCGTGGGCCGCGGACTGCACGACCTTGGCGTACTTGCCGAGCACCCCACGGGTGTACTTGGGCGGGTTCGGCTCCCAGCCGTCGCGGCGCGCGGCCAGCTCCTCACCGGGTACGTCGAGGTCGAGCGACTGACCGGCGACGTCGAGCGTGACCCGGTCGCCGTCGCGGACGAACGCGATCGGTCCGGCGTCGACCGCCTCGGGCGCGATGTGGCCGACGCAGAGGCCGGTCGTGCCGCCGGAGAAGCGGCCGTCGGTGATCAGCAGCACGTCCTTCCCGAGACCCGCGCCCTTGATGGCGCCGGTGATCGCGAGCATCTCGCGCATGCCCGGGCCACCCTTGGGGCCTTCGTAGCGGATGACGACGACGTCACCGGCGGAGATCGTGCCCGCCGCCAGCGCGTCGAGGGCCGCGCGCTCGCCGTCGAAGACCCGCGCCGTACCGGTGAACGTGGAGTCGTCGAAGCCGGCGCTCTTCACCACCGCACCCTCAGGAGCGAGGGAGCCCTTGAGGATGGTCAGGCCGCCGGTCCGGTGGATGGGGCGCTCGAGGCTGCGGATCACCTCGTCGTCGACCGCGGGCGGGTCGATGTCGGCGAGGTTCTCGGCGAGCGTCTTGCCGGTCACGGTGAGCACGTCGCCGTGCAGCAGGCCGGCGTCGAGCAACAGCTTCATCAGCATCGGGATGCCGCCGACGCGGTCGAAGTCGACCCACACGTACTTGCCGAACGGCTTGAGGTCGCCGAGGTGAGGCACCCGCTCCCCGATCCGCGTGAAGTCGTCGAGGGTGAGGTCGACCTCGGCCTCGCGCGCGATCGCGAGCAGGTGGAGGACGGCATTGGTCGACCCGCCCAGCGCCATCGCGACCGCGATCGCGTTCTCGAACGCCTCGCGGGTCATGATCTGCCGGGCGGTGGTCCCCTTCCGGAGCATCTCGACCACAGCCTCGCCGGACTTGAACGCGAAGCCGTCGCGGCGCCGGTCGACGGCGGGCGGCGCGGCGCTGCCCGGGAGGCTCATGCCGAGGGCCTCGGCGACCGAGGCCATCGTGTTGGCGGTGTACGCGCCCCCGCACGCGCCTTCGCCGGGGCAGATCGCTCGCTCGACCTTGTCGACCTGCTCGCGGCTGATCTTGCCCGCAAGGCAGGCCCCGACCGCCTCGAACGCGTCGATGATCGTGACGTACTCGCCGTCGACCTGGCCGGGCAGGATCGTTCCGGCGTACAAGAAGACGCTGGCCAGGTCGAGCCGGGCGGCGGCCATCAGCATGCCGGGGAGCGACTTGTCGCAGCCCGCCAGCAGCACCGATCCGTCCAGCCGCTCGGCCATCATCACGGTCTCGACGGAGTCGGCGATCACCTCGCGCGAGACGAGCGAGAAGTGCATGCCCTCGTGACCCATCGAGATGCCGTCGGACACCGAGATGGTGCCGAACTCGAGGGGATACCCGCCGGCCGCGTGGACGCCGTTCTTGGCGGCCTTCGCCAGCCGGTCGAGCGACAGGTTGCAGGGCGTGATCTCGTTCCAGGATGACGCCACGCCGATCTGCGGCTTCTCCCAGTCGTCGTCACCCATGCCCACCGCGCGCAGCATGCCCCGGGCGGCCGCCTTCTCCAGCCCGTCCGTGACGTCGCGGGACCGAGGCTTGATGTCGGGGGCCAGCGCGTCGGGCATGTCGGTCATGGGCCGAGCCTAGATCGATAGTCCGCCGCCCAAGGCACCTCTTCCGGCTCGCGGACGGTGCTGAGGGCGGCGGACTATCGCGACCTGACAGCCTCAGGGCCGCTCAGCAGCCGCCTTCAGCGAGGCGAGTCCCTTCTCGAAGTCCTTGCCGATCGACTTGTCGAAGAAGAGCTTCCCCATCAGAGACATGACCGCGCTGCGCTCGCCGGTCATCACCCAGGCGACATCGGTGCCGCCGCCGGCCGGCGTCAACGTGAACTCCGTGACATTCGTTGCCTTGAAGGGCTTGAGAAACTGGAGATCCACCACGACCCCCTGAGGTCCGGCGGCCACGATCTCCATCGTCCCCTCGCCGGCCTTCTTGTTGCCCGACCAGTGGTAGTGGGAGCCGACGCCCTTCTCGGGCCCCGTGAACGTGCGCCTCAGGTCGGGGTCCAGGCCCTCCCAGGGCGACCACTGCTGCCACTCGCGGAAGTCCTCGAGCAGCGGGAGCACCCGCTCGGGTGGGGCGTCGATGTGGGTGGTGCGGGACATCTCGAAGGAGCTCATGGGCGGATCATCTCAGGCCAAGCCGTGGTCACGACAGGGACGCGGCGCGCACCACCAGCACGTCGGGCAGGTCGCGGTGTATCTCGGTCCAGGTCTCGCCCTCGTCGGGCGAGCAGAAGACCGAGCCGTTGCGGCCGCCGACGTACAGGCCGGCGGTCTCGTGGTCGTCTGCACACATCGCGTCACGCATCACCGCGGCGAAGAACTCGTCCGGCAGGCCGCCCTTGCCGAGCAGCTCCCAGGACTCGCCGGCGTCGGTCGTGCGGGCGACCCGCGCCTTCCCGTCGACCGGCCATCGCGCGCCGGCGTCGGTGATCGGGAAGGAGAACGCCGTATCGGCCCGGCGCGGGTGGGCCACCATCGCGAAGCCGAACTCGGTCGGCAGGCCGGGCGCGATGTCGTTCCACGAGGCGCCGCCGTCGTCGGAGCGGTAGACCCCGCCGTGGTTCTGGAGGTAGAGCCGCTCGGGGTTCGCGGAGTCGCGGGCCACCTTGTGGACGCACTGTCCGAACTCGGGGAACGACCGCTCTCCGGGCATGAACTCCGCCTTGACGCCCGTGTTCGACGGCGCCCAGCTGGTCCCGCCGTCCTCGGTGACGTAGACGCCTCCGGTGGAGATCGCGGCGAGCAGCCGGTCGGGGTCCTTCGGGTGCGGCAGCAGGGTGTGGAACGCCTGTCCGCCGTACCCCTCGTTCCACTCCGTGCGGTGGGGATGGTCCCAGAGGCCGCGCACCAGCTCGAACGTCTCGCCCCGGTCGGTGGACCTGAACACCGCGCCCGGCTCGGTCCCGGCCCAGACGACGGCGTCGTCGCCGGCGGCCGAGCCCGGCACGAGCTGCCAGACCGAGGCAAGGGTCGCGCCGGTGTCCTCGGGGAACCGGATCGCGCCGTTGGGAGTCTCGTCCCACGTCTTGCCCAGGTCGTCGGACCGGTAGACCTGCGGGCCGAACCAGCTCGAGGACGAGCCGGCGAACAGCCGCGGCGCGTCGCCCCGTCCGTCGACCAGGGCGGAGTAGACACCCTGCATCGCGAAGTGGGGACCGCTCCACTCCCAGTCCCGACGGGCATCGTCGGACCTTCCGATCCAGAGTCCCTTGCGAGTACCCACCATCAGCAGCGTGCCGGTCATCATCAGCTCCTCGTCTATTCCTATTTGGAACACTAGTCTGGCCCTGCGATGCGTCAAGACCTTCCCGTGACCTCGTACGCCCTGCTCGGGCTCCTGACGTTCGGCGACGAGCTGACCGGCTACGAGCTCAAGCAGCGCGCCGACTTCACACTCCGTTTCTACTGGGTCTCCCCCGCGATGAGCCAGGTCTACTCCGAGCTCGCCCGCCTCACCGACGCCGGCCTGGTCCAGCGCCGCGGAGAGGGCCGCGGCACGACGTACACGATCAGCGCCAAGGGACGCCGCACGCTCGAGACCTGGCTGCGCGACACCCCCGCTGGGTTCCCGGTCTTCAAGCACCCGGTGGCGCTGCGCCTGATGATCGGGCACCTGAGCGACGGCGGCACGCTCCGCACCATGCTGGAGGAGTACGTCGAAGCGGTGCGCTCGGCCCGTGCCGACCTGAGGCAGGTGAGGACCGGCCTCGTGGGCGTGGACGCGCCGGGCGAGTCGTTCCACCATCCGTCGCTGGTCGCGGACTGGGGGCTGGCACACTTCGACAGCGAGATCCGGATCGCCCGGCGGCTCCTGGCACGACTGGGAGAGGAGTCCGGGCCGGGCCCCGAGGAGGAGCACTGACCCGCCTGTCCCCCGTCTGGCTAGTGCTGCTGGGGATCCTCTCGCTCCAGTTCGGGGCGGCCTTCGCCAAGGACCTGTTCGACCTCGTCTCGCCGACCGGCATGGTCTGGCTGCGGATGGCCACCGCCGCGGTCGTCCTCGGCCTCCTGGCCCGGCCCGCGCTTCGTGGGCGGACCCGTGCGGACTGGCAGGTGGCGATCGCGTTCGGCGTGACCCTGGGAGTCATGAACTGGTCGATCTACCAGTCCATGTCGCGGATCCCCCTCGGGGTCGCGGTCACGATCGAGTTCGTCGGACCGCTCGCCCTCGCCGTCGTCCTGTCCCGCCGGGCGCGCGACCTGCTCTGGGTGCTGCTGGCCGGCGCCGGGGTGCTGCTGCTCGGGCTGCAACCCGGTGAGGTGACGCTCGCGGGCGTGATGTTCGCCCTCCTCGCCGCGGCCGCGTGGGCGGCGTACATCCTCCTGAGCGCGCGGACCGGCACCCGCTGGCCTGGGCTCGACGGGCTCGCGGTGGCGAGCATCGTGTCCGCGCTGCTGCTCGCGCCGTTCGCCCTCGTCGGCTCAGGCCCCGACCTCCTAGACCCGCGCGTGCTGGCGCTCGGCGCGGCGGTCGGGCTCCTCAGCTCGGTGGTCCCCTACAGCTGCGAGCTGATCGCGCTGCGCACCATCAAGGCGGCGGTGTTCTCCGTCCTCATGAGCCTCGAGCCGGCCGCGGCCGCGCTCGCCGCGATGCTGGTGCTGGGCGAGTTCCTGACGGTGTGGCAGTGGCTGGCGCTGGTGTGCGTGGTGGTGGCCTCGGTCGGAGCCACCAGGTCCGGCCAGGTGATCGCCGACCCGGTGCCGGACTGACCCCCGCCCAGGTCGTTCTCCCCATTCGACGTACGCCGAGGGCTCGGTTCGCCGACACTGGTTCGGTCCCCCGACCCCCAGGAGCTGCCGTGTTGCTGATCGCCCGCGCCGCGCTGTCGGTGCTGCTGCTGCTCGGTGTCTACGTGCTCGCCGCGGCCGTGATCGGGCTGACCGGGTTCGCCCTCTACGAAGCCGTGGTGCGCGGTGTCGGCGGGTTCGCGCTCGGGAAGGGCTTCGTCCTCGCCGCGTTCCTGCTGCTCGGCCTCGCGCGTGCGTTCTGGGCGGTGCGGCGACTGCCGGACGGGGCGCCGGGAGGTCTGGTCGTCACCCCGCAGGACCAACCGACCCTGTGGAAGGAGGTGCAGGAGATCGCCGACGCCGTCGGCACCCGTGCCCCCGACGAGATCCGGCTGGGCGCGGAGGTGAACGCCTCGGTGTGGGAGAAGTCCAGGTTCCTGGGCCTGGTCGGTGGACGCCGCGTGATGACCGTGGGTGCGCCGCTGGTCCTGGGGCTCACGCGCCGCCAGCTCCGCGCGGTGCTGGCTCACGAGATGGGCCACTACAGCCACCGGCACACAGCCCTCGCGCCGATCGCGTACCGGGGCCAGGTGACCCTGGGCCACATCGTCGACGAGCTCGGCCCGACTTCCTGGACCGGCAAGCTGTTCGACGCGTACGGCCGGATGTACCTGCGGCTGACCCGCTCAGTGACTCGGCGCCAGGAGCTGGAGGCCGATGTCTGGTCCTCCCGGATCGCCGGCCGGGCCTCGTCATCCGGCGCGCTGCGCGAGCTCCCTGCGCTCGACTCGATCTGGAGCTACTTCCTGCAGCGGTACGCGTTCGCGGTGGACGGCGTCCGGCCGGAGGCCTTCTTCATCGGCTTTGCCGAGCTGCTCGCGAGCCCGCAGCGGCAACGTGAGCTGCGACAGCTCCGGCGCGAGCTGCCCGACGAGGAGCAGGGCCCGTACGACACGCACCCCAGCCTCCGTGCCCGGGTGGAGTTCTTCGAGGCGCTTCCCGACGACGGTGTCGCCGACGACGGGGCGTCGGCGGTGCACCTGATCGTCGGCCCCGAGGCGGTCCTGACGGAGCTGGAGGCCCAGCTGTTCGCGGACTCCCCGCTCGAGACGCGGCCGTGGGCGTGGATCGCCGAGACCGCCGGTGCGCAGCACGCACGCGATCGGGCGTCGCTGCTGGTGCGCGCCACGAGCGAGGGGGGGACCGGTGCGAGCACGCTGCACGAGGCCATCTCGGCCCTGGGTCGGGGCAACGCGAGGATGTTGGTCTCCTCGACCCTCACTGACGCCGCCGGACCCGAGGACGCGGACGCCGCGGGGCTCGACCTCGTCGTTGGCGCGGTCGCCACCGCCCTGGTCGAGCACTGCGAGGCGCGCTTCACGGTCGACTGGGACCGGACCGACGTCCTGATCAGTGCCGACGGGCACGAGGTCGACGTGGCGGGGCTCGTGGCCTCCGTGACCGACCGAGAGTCGGCACAGCTGTTGGTCAGCGCGCTCGAGGAGGAAGGTGTGCCCACATCGACCGCGCTCGACGAAGCAGGGCCGACCGTGACCGCCGGCCACGAGCGCGGGCCGGCGGTCCTGTCGGTCGCCACCTGCGTCCACTGGCGCCGGATGCGTGTCGTGGTCGTCTCCGACACCGGGCTGTTCATCAAGCGGGTCGGGATGGTCGAAGGGATCGCCGCGGCTTTCCGGCACCGCAGTGCGGACGGCTACCGGACGGCGATGCTCCATGTGTCGTCGTTGCCGGTCACCCGCCTGCTCGAGGACCGGCGGGCCACGCTCCACGCATGGGACCAGGTCGACTCGGTGGCGCTGTCCGGCCGGCGACTCCGGCTCTCGCTCGCGGGCGGCAAGCGCCGGGTGCGCATCGTGCGGCACGCCGTGGCCGGGGACCTGGCCGGCTCGCTGCAGCAGCAGCTCGGCCAGCGTCTGGTGCTGGTTGCCTGACGCTACGGGATGCCGGCGTGTGCGAGGGCGAGCCAGCAGCTGACCCCCTGCCCACCGGCATCACGAGGACGGGACGGTCACGCGTCGCGACCGGCGCTCGGTCGCCAGACCCGGTCGGAGTTCACGCCGATGTCACACAGGGTTGACGCGCCCGCAAGGGGCCCTGCCTAGCGTTGTGGCCATGCTCCTCCCCCTGGTCGACCGCTGGGCGCACGAGTCCCAGCTCGGCTCCCGGCGCAACGCGATGGTGGCCGCCACGGCCCTCGCCCAGCGCCGGATCGAACGGCAGGACGCCGAGGCGTTCCTCGCCGCACGTGCGGCGGCGACCGGCATCGCGGCCGCGACCCGAAAGGCGGAGGTCACAGCGGCGGCGCGCTGACGACACCGACCGGGCCGTCACACCGACTGACACACTGGGGGCATGACCGCTCCCGTCACGTCGACGACCACCCACGCCCGGCTGGCGTTCGACGAGATCCTGTCCGACGACGGCACCCGGCTGCGGGTCTGGACCAACGACCCCGACGGGAGCATCGAGGGCCCGACGGTGGTGCTGTGCAACGGCCTGGGCACGAACGCCTGGGCGTGGCCGGCGCTGCTCGACCCCGACTGTGGCGTCCGGGTCGTCAGCTGGAACCACCGCGGCACCGGCGGCTCCGACCGCCCCTCCGACCCGACCCGGATCCGGATCGAGGAGTTCGTCGAGGACGCGCTGTCGGTGATGGACCACTTCGCCGTCGACCGGGCCGTCCTCATGGGTTGGTCGATGGGCGTCAACACGATGTTCGAGCTCGCGGTCGCGCACCCGGAGCGCGTATCAGGACTCTTCGCGGTCGCCGGCGTCCCCGGCGACACGTTCGCGACCATGCTCGGGCCGCTCCACCTGCCCCACGCCGTCGCCCGGGCGGTCACGGTCAACATCTCGCGCGCTCTCCGGTACGCCGGCTGGGCGCTCACCCCGGTCACCACCCGGCTGCCGGTGGGCCCCCGCACGATCGCCGCCCTGGAGCGCACCGGATTCATGTTCCCCGTCGCCGACCGCGGCCTGGCCGCGACCGCGGTGCGAGAGTTCCTGAGCACCCCGGTCGGCTGGTACTTCCGCCTGGTGCTCTCCACCTCCGAGCACGCCCGCGTCAGCCTGAGCCGGATCGGAGTCCCGGCCGTCTTCGTCGCCGGGTCCTACGACGTGCTCACCGGTGCCCGTGACATGTACACGGCCTCCGAGCGGCTCGACGACGCGACGTACGTCGAGCTGCTGGGCTCGCACTTCATCCAGATGGAGCGGCCCGACGAGGTGCACGCGCTGCTGCTGGAGTTCCTGGAGCGGGTCTCCTGAGGATGCGCCGCCTGGCCCTGCTCGCGTCCGTCCTCCTGGTCCTCGCCGGCTGCGGCGAGGACCCCGACGCGGGACCAGGCCCCACCACCGTCACCGCTTCGCCCTCCGACGAGCCGACCCCCGCCGGCGAGACGGGCGAGACCGACGATGCCGCGCCAGCGGGCGCGCCACGAGTCGTCTCCGAGGCGGCGACCGGGCTGGCGGTGCCCTGGGGGCTGGGCTTCCTGCCGGACGGGCGGGCGGTCGTCACCGAGCGCGACACCCGCGCCGTGCTGCTCGTCGACCCCGATGCCTCCGAAGCCTCGCGGGTCGAGGAGGTCGGCCGGATCGACCAGGCCGCGCCGCAAGGTGAGGCGGGCCTGCTCGGCGTGGCCGTGTCGCCCGACTTCGACCAGGACCGGCTCCTCTACTTCTACGTGACCACTGCCGATGACAACCGGATCGTGCGCGCCACCCTCGACGAAGGGGACCGGCTCGGCGAGCCGGGCGTGGTCCTCACGGGGATCCCGAACGGCTTCATCCACGACGGCGGCCGGCTCGCGTTCGGTCCGGACGGCTTCCTCTACGCCTCCACCGGCGAGACCGGGGTCGGGGAGCTCTCCCAGGACCCCGCGTCGCTGGGCGGCAAGATCCTGCGGATCACACCGGACGGCGAGCCGGCACCCGGCAACCCCGACCCCGGCTCCCCCGTCTGGAGCCTCGGCCACCGCAACGTGCAGGGACTGGCGTTCGACGACCAGGACAACCTGTGGGCCAGCGAGTTCGGGGAATCGACGTACGACGAGCTCAACCTGATCCGGCCGGGCTCCAACTACGGCTGGCCCGAAGCCGAGGGCCGCGACGGCTCGAGCTCCTTCGTCAACCCGCGGGTCGTGTGGAGCACCGACGAGGCGTCACCGTCGGGACTTGCCTACGCCGATGGGCACCTGTGGCTCGCCGCGCTGCGCGGCACCCGGCTGTGGCGGATCGGGGTCGACGGCGGTGAGGTCGGCCCGGTGCGCGACTTCTTCGTGGGCGACTACGGGCGGCTGCGGACCGTCGCGGTCGCCCCGGACGGCATGCTCTGGGTGACCACGTCCAACCGCGACGGTCGGGGCGAGCCGGGCGAGACCGACGACCGGATCATCGTCGTCGACCCCTGACGCTCAGGCCTCCCAGAGCCCGGACGGGCTGACCACCTGCGCGACCAGATACGCCGCGAAGGCGACCTCGACGCACGCGCCGAGCACGTCGCCGGTCAGCCCGCCCAGTCGGCGCCGGGCCTGCCACAGCACGAGTCCCGCGGCGGCGGCGGCGAGGACCACCCCGGCGAACGCCCGGCCACCGTGGATCACGAACCCGAGCGCTGAGAGCGCGCCCAGGACCGCGACCGCGACGGGGACCGGCACGGTGCCGGCAACCGCGCTGCCGAGGCCCTCGGACCGCGCCGCGGGGACTCCGCGGACACAGCCGAGCGCGAGGCAGCCCCTGCTGACGACGACGGCCAGCGCGACGGTCAGCGCGGCGTCCTGACCCCCGTACCGGTCCAGCGATCCGGCGATCGCGGCCGCCTGGACCGACAGCACGATCAGGAGGGTGGCGGCCCCGAGCGGGCCGACGTCGCCGGTGCGCATCACCATGAGCCGGCGGGCCAGGTCGCCGGGCACGGCCAGCCCGTCCGCCGTGTCGGCGAGGCCGTCGAGGTGCAACCCGCGGGAGCCGAGTGCGAGCACCGCCACCGCCAGGACCGCTGTGAGCAGCGGCGGGGCCAGCACGGCGTCGCCGCCCCACACCACGAGCGCGACGACGAGCGCCACCGGCAGTACCGCCGCTGGGGCGAGCGTCATCGCCAGGGCGGCCACCCGCCGGTCGACCCCGCGCGGGGGCACCACCGGCAGCACCGTCAGGGTGCCCACCGCCAGCCGCGCGGCGTCGAGGGGGAGGCTCACACCCGCTCCGTCACGGGCTGGGTGACGGAGTCCAGGGTGGCCATCTCGGCCAGCAGCAGGGGCGCCGTGCTCAGCAGCGGGAGCGCCGCCAGGGCACCGCTCGCCTCCCCGAGCCGCAGGTCCAGGTCGAGCAGCGGCGGCAGCCCGAGCGAGGCGAGCGCGAGCCGGTGCGCGGGCTCGGTCGACCGGTGCCCGGCGTACCACCAGGCGAGGGCGCCGGGCGCGAGTCGCTCCGCCAGCAGAGCGCACGCACCCGAGACCACCCCGTCCAGCAGCACCGGCGTCCGGCGCTCCGCCGCCCGGACCAGGAAGCCGGTACCGGCGGCCAGGTCGGCGCTCCCGACCGTCCGCAGCAGCGTGACCGGGTCCTCCCGGCACGGGCGAGCCCGCCCCAGCGCGGCCGCCACCACGTCCCGCTTGCCGCGCCACGTCTCGTCGTCCACGCCCGTCCCCCGGCCGACGACCTCGTCCGCGTCAAGGCCGAGCACGGCGCCGACCAGGGTGGCCGCGACCGTGGTGTTACCGATCCCCATGTCGCCCGGGACGAGCAGGTCGGTACCGGCGTCGATCTCCTCGTCGGCGATCGTGCGTCCGACGTCGACGGCGGCGGCTGCCTCTTCGGTGGTCAGCGCGTCCTCGCGGTGGATCGCGCCCGAGCCGCGTCGCACCTTGTGGCGGCGCACCTCCGGTGGGGTGTCGGCCAGGTCGTCGTCCACGGCGACGTCGACGACCCGGACCCGCGCGCCGTGCGCGCGGGCGAGGACGTTGACCGCCGCGCCGCCACGCAGGAACTCGCGGACCATGGCCGCCGTCACCTGACGCGGGTATGCCGACACCGCGCGGTCGCCAGTGACCCCGTGGTCACCGGCGAACACGACCACCGATACGTCCTGCGGCGCCCGCGGCTCAGGGGTGCCCTGGACCCCCGCGAGCCAAACCGCCAGGTCCTCGAGCCTGCCGAGTGCCCCGAGCGGCTTGGCCAACCCGTCCAGCCGGCGGCGCGCCTCGGCCCGGGCCGCGGCGTCGGTCCGTGGTGCGCTGCTCACGGCGGATCTCCTTCCAGTCGTTGCACCCGCCCGGCGATCAGCAGACGGACGTCGTCACTCTCGTCCGCGAGGCGGCGGTTCAGGCGGCCCATGGCGTCGCGGAACAGCACCCCGGACCGGGTGCTGGGCACCACGCCGGACCCGACCTCGTTGCTGACCCCGACCACCGGCACCCGCACCGACCGCCACGCCCTCAGCAGTCGATCGACGTCCTCGTCGAGCCGCTGCTGCCACGCGGTGTCGCCGTCGGCGGACTCCCACGCACCTGCCGTACCCATGGCGCTCGCCAGCCAGGTGGCGAAGCAGTCGACGAGCACCGGCCGGTCCGCGGCCTCGAGGGCTGCGGCGACATCGGTGGTCTCGCAGGTGGTCCAGGTGGCCGGCCGGTCCTGTTGGTGGGCGGAGACCCGCGCCGCCCAGTCGGAGTCGGTGCCGTCCGGGACGGGGCCCGGCGTCACGTACAGCACGTCGGTGCGGTCGGCCAGCAGCCGCTGGGCGTGCCGTGACTTGCCCGACCGGGCGCCCCCGAGCACCAGGGTCCGGTGGCCGACGAGCTCGGGCCGGACGGGGGACCGCTGGAGGGCACGGCCCGTGCGTTCGCCGGCGCCACGGTCGGAGACCCGCGCGTCCCCCACGACCGGGTCGGGGGACGCCATGACCGGCTCGTGACCCGGGTCCAGCCCGGGGAAGGTGTCGCTGCCAGATACGGCGCGGACCCCGATCTGGTGGGGATGCCTCACCGGGAGCACCGCCGGGCCGTCATCGCGCTGCAGCACCTCGACCCGCGCGCCGTACACCTCGGAGAGCCGGGCCGGTCGCAGCACCTCGGCGGGGCTGGCGTCGGCCACGACCCGGCCCTGGTGCAGCAGCAGCACCCGGCGGCCGTACTGCCCGGCCAGGGTGAGGTCGTGCATCGCGGCGATCACGGTCAGCTCGTCCTGCAGCCGCATCCGGTTGACCAGGTCAAGGACGCTCTGCTGGTGGCCGATGTCGAGGGAGCTGGTCGGCTCGTCGAGCAGCAGCAGCTGCGGTTGCTGGGCGAGGGCCCGCCCGAGCACCACCCGCTGCAGCTCGCCCCCGGAGAGCCCGACCGCCGGCCGGTCGGCGAGGTCGATGAGCTCCAGCCGGTGCAGGGTCCGCTCGACGGCATCGCGGTCGGCCGAGGTCTCGGTGCCGAACCGGCGGAGGTGGGGTGTCCGCCCGAGGGCGACCATCTCCCGCACCGAGGTGCCCTCCGGCACGACCGGCCGCTGCGGCATCAGCGCGACCACTCGTGCCGTGCGCCGACGCGACGCCCGCGCCGGGTCGAGGCCACCCACGCGCACGGACCCCGTCGCGGGGATCAGGCCGGCCACGGCGTGCAGCAGCGAGGTCTTGCCGGCGCCGTTGGGTCCCACCACCGCCACCCAGTCGCCCGGCTCGACGACGAGGTCGACGTCGGTGACGACCTGCACACCGCCCCGGTCGACGCACACGCCGCGGCACTCCACCACGTGGTTCACCGGCTCACCCAGCGGTCGAGTCACAGGCAGACTCACAGGCAGACTCACAGGTTGACTCTCAGGCTGATTCACAGGGCCCCCTTGTGCCGCCGCAGCACGACCAGGAAGAACGGCGCGCCGACCAGGGCGGTCACCACGCCGATGGGGACCTCGACCGGCGCCAGCGCGGTGCGGGCGACGACGTCGGCGAGCACCAGGAACGCGGCGCCCAGCAGCAGGGCGAGCGGTAGCAGCGTGCGGTGCCCGGCGCCGAACAGCAGTCGTACGGCGTGCGGCACCACGATCCCGACGAAGCCGATCAAACCGCTCACACTGACCACGGCCGCCGTGCCGAGAGTGGCGGTCAGCACGAGCACCAGTCTCGCCCGCGCCGGGTCCACGCCGAGGCTGGCCGCCTCCACGTCGCCCACCGCCATCACGTCGAGCACCCGTCGGTGCACCAGGATCGCGGCACAGGAGACCACGACGTACGGCAGCGCAACCACCACATCGGACCAGCCGTCGGTGCTCAGCCGGCCCAGCATCCACGAGTAGACCGACAGCAGCGAGTCGTCGTACTGCTGCTGCACGAAGTTCTGGATCGCGTTGAAGAATGCCCCGACCGCAACCCCCGCCAGGATGATCACGACCGCGCCGCGGTTGCCGCCGACCGTGCTGCCGAGGGCGTAGGTCGCGGCGACGCCGAGCAGGCCACCCACGAAGGCGAGCGGCGGGATGCCGAGCGGGCCGAGGCCGCCGCCGGCGACGATCCCGATCGTCGCTCCGAGGCCCGCGCCACTGGAGACACCGAGCAGGTAGGGGTCGGCGAGCGGGTTGCGGAAAACGCCTTGGTACGCCGTCCCCGCGGCCGCCAGCATGGCCCCGACCAGAACCCCCAGCACGACCCTGGGCAGCCGGATCTCCCAGAAGATCGCCTGCTGGGTGACCGAGAGCCCCGAGTCGACCTCGACGCCGGGCACGGCGTCCAGCAGCTCCAGCAGGACGCCACCGACACCCAGCCCGGCCGGCCCGACCAGGCACCCGACCAGCACCGCGCCGACGCACACCACGACGCCGGCGCCGATCTTGGTCCGGCGCCACGCCGGGCGAGCGGAGACCCGCCGCAGGGCGCGTGCCCGGGCGGTCGCAGCGGCCGCACGCCCCTCCCCAGCCAGGCCGAGTGTCATCGTCGGTCAGCCGCCGGCGCCGGCCAGCGCCGCCTCGCGCTTGGCGAGGAGCTCGCTGACGTCCTGCACGAAGCCGAGGACGCGCGGACCCCACCGGCTGGCGACGTCCTCGTCGACGACGTGGACCTGGTCACCGGCCACCGCCGGCACCTGCTGCCACCCCGGCCGCTTGGCGACGTCCTTCGCGGACACCCCGCAGCACTGGCTGTCCGCCAGGAACACCAGGTCCGGGTTCGCGCCCACGACGTACTCCGAGGAGAGCTGGGGGTAGTCGTCGGCGCCCTTGGCGCGGTCGGCGATGTTCTCGAGGTCGAACAGTCCGTACACCTCTCCGATGAAGGTGTCGCTCGTCGCGGAGTAGAGGTCGGGCGTCAGCTCGTGGAAGTACGTCACGCCCTGCGCGTCCGGGGCGTCGGCGACCGCCTGCTCGATCCCGGTACGGATCTCCTCGACCACCTCCTCGGCCTCCGCCACGTGCCCGGTGGCCGCACCGACACGCGCGATCTGGGAGTAGCTCTCCTCGAGGTCGGCGGCCGCCGGGAGCAGCAAGGTGGGCACCTGGGCCTTCTTCAGGCCCGACACCAGGTCACCGGTGTCGTCGGGCGCGATGACCAGGTCCGGCTGGTACTCGAGGATCGCCTCGACGTTGGGCTGGTAGCCGGAGAGCTTGGTCACCGGCACACCCTCCGGGTAGTCGGACTGGTCGTCGACGGCCACCACCTGGTCCCCGGCGCCGACCGCCCACAGCATCTCGGTGGCGGTGGGGCTCAGCGAGACGATCGAGATCGGCTCCTCGTCGACAGTGATCTCGGTGTCGCCTGCCACCGGCCCGGACAGCACCGAGACCGGGAACTCCGGGTCGGCCGACGCCGACGAGGGCGGCGCCTGCTCGTCGACCGTGTCGACACCGCCGCAGCCGCCGAGCACGAGGCCCAGCAGAAGGAGAGGCAGCAGGAGCAGGGACAGGAACGAGCGCCGATGACGGCGCGGCGAAACGATGAAAGGCACAGCATCCTCCGGTCTGCGGAGGACGAAGTCGTCGGGCCGCGCGAGCCCCGAGGCCCGCAGCTGCACGAACTATCCCTCGTCCGAGGCTAGTTGCGTGGCCACGGACCAGGTGACCTGGCTCGTCCGGCCCCCGAAGGTTTCGAAGGGCCGGCTTCACAGTTGCGGGACAGCACCGGGTTCGCACCGGATTTCACTGAAGCGCCGTGGCACCCCCGCATCGGGCGGAGGCAGCAGCACTCTAGCCGACCGCCGGGCCCTGCCGGCACCGGCACCGGCATAGGGTCACTCCGGTGAGCGGGAGCCTGATGGTGCTCGGCACGACCTCCGACGCCGGCAAGACCGTCGTCACCACGGGCCTGTGCCGCGTCCTGGCACGCCGCGGGTTGCGGGTGGCGCCGTTCAAGGCACAGAACATGTCCAACAACTCGATGGTCACCTCCGACGGCGCGGAGATCGGGCGGGCGCAGTGGATCCAGGCGGTCGCCGCCCGCGCGGAGCCGGAGGCGGCCATGAACCCGGTGCTGCTCAAGCCCGGCAGCGACCTGCGCAGCCACGTGGTGGTGATGGGCCGGCCCGCCGGTTCGCTGGCTGCCGGGGAGTTCGCGGGCGGCAGGGCAGCGCTCGCGCGGGCGGCGTACGACGCCTTCGACGACCTGGCGGGACGCTACGACGTGGTCGTCTGCGAGGGTGCCGGCTCACCCGCTGAGATCAACCTGCGCGCGCACGACTTCGTCAACCTCGGGCTGGCCCGGCACGCGGCGATCCCGGCGCTGCTGGTGGGCGACATCGACCGCGGCGGGGTGTTCGCCGCCATGCACGGCACGCTCGCGCTGCTCGACGCGGACGACCAGGCGCTGGTGTGCGGACTGGTGGTCAACAAGTTCCGTGGCGACCTGGGCCTGCTCCGCCCGGGGCTGGACGCCGTCGAAGGACTCACCGGGCGTCCGGTGCTCGGCGTGCTGCCGTGGCTGCCGGGGCTGTGGCTGGACTCCGAGGACACGCTGTCGGTGAGGGACCGCCCGCTACCGACCGAGCCCTGGCGCGCCCGGCTGCGGGTTGCCGTGGTCAGGCTGCCCCGGATCAGCAACTTCACCGACGTCGACGCGCTCTGCCTCGAGCCGGACCTGGACGTGAGCTTCGTCGACGATGCTCGGTCGGTGCGGTCCGCCGACGTGGTCGTGATCCCCGGGACCCGGGCGACGATCGCCGACCTCGAATGGCTGCGTGAGCGGGGCCTCGGCGACGCCGTGCGCGAGCACGCGGTGCGCGGCGGAGTCGTGCTCGGGATCTGCGGCGGCTTCCAGATGCTGGGGCGCGAGGTCGCGGACCCGGAGGGCGTCGAGGGCGAGCCCGGCGTACGGATGGCGGGACTCGCTCTGCTCGACGTCACGACCACGTTCGGCCGCGATAAGGTGTTGGGCACCCCGGCCGGCACCGCCCTCGGTGCGCCGGTCACCGGCTACGAGATCCACCACGGCCGGGTGCAGGTGGTTGCGGGTGAGGAGTTCCCCGGCGGCGTCAGGTCTGGTCCCGTGTTCGGGACCATGTGGCACGGCTGCCTCGAGGGCGACGTGTTCCGCGCGGCCTGGCTGCGGGCGGCCGCGGCGGCCGCCGGGCGTGACGGCCTCGCGGTCGGGACGACGTCGTTCGCGGCCGCGCGGGAGTCCCGGATCGATGCGATCGCGGACGCCCTGGAGGAGCACCTTGACCTCGACGCCGTGCTGCGGCTGGTCGAGCACGGTGCGCCGCCGGGCCTGGCCCCGGTCCGCGGCGGCCTCGTCCCTCCCACCAGCTGACCCGTCACTTCGTGGCCCTTCCAGCGTGCCGAGCCGTCACTTCGAGGTGCCGAGCGTGGGCGAAGACCTCTGGCCACGGCCCGGTCGGCGAGTCTGGTGGGGGGCACAACTGACGGGTCAGCGGTGTGGGTGGGAGTGGGAATGCCCGGTCAGGTGAGGCGTTCGAGGATCAGCTCGCGCACCCGGTTGGCGTCGGCCTGGCCCCGCATCTGCTTCATCACAGCGCCGATCAGCGCGCCGGCCGCCGCCACCTTGCCGTCCCGGATCTTGTCCGCGACGTCCGGGTTGGCCGCGATCGCGTGGTCGACCGCGGTCGCGAGCGCACCCTCGTCGGAGACGATCTCGAGGCCGTGGGCGGCGACGATCTCCTCCGGCGTACCCTCCCCGGCGAGCAGCCCGTCGAAGACCTGCCGAGCGAGCTTGTCGTTGATGGTGCCCGCGTCGACCAGTTCCTGGACCGCTGCCACCTGGGCCGGGGTCACCCCCACCTCGGACACCTCGACGCCTGTGTCGTTGGCACGGCGGGCCAGCTCGCCCAACCACCACTTGCGGGCTGCCTGAGGGGTGGTGCCGGCGGCGATGGTCTCCTCCACCAGGCGGAGCGCGCCCGCACCGACGGTGTCGCGCATGTCCAGGTCGGAGAAGCCCCACTCGGTCTGCAGCCGGGCCCGCTTGGCGGTCGGGTTCTCCGGCAGCGTGCCGCGCAGCTCCTCCACCCACTCCCGCGACGGCGCCACCGGCACCAGGTCCGGCTCCGGGAAGTAGCGGTAGTCGTCAGCGTCGGACTTCTCGCGCCCGGACGTGGTGACGCCGGTGTCCTCGTGCCAATGGCGGGTCTCCTGGGTGATCGTGCCGCCGGCGTCGAGAACCGCCGCCTGGCGCTGCATCTCGTAGCGGACCGCCCGCTCGACCGAGCGGAAGGAGTTGACGTTCTTGGTCTCGGTACGGGTGCCGAGCACGTCGGTCCCGCGCGGTGCCATCGAGAGGTTGACATCCGCCCGCAGGTTGCCCTGGTCCATTCGGGCCTCGGAGACACCCAGCGCCACGATCAGGTCCCGCAGCTGCTCGACGTACGCGCGGGCGACGGCCGGTGCCCGCTCGCCGGCGCCCCTGATCGGCTTGGTGACGATCTCGATGAGCGGGATCCCGGCGCGGTTGTAGTCGACCAGCGAGTGGTCGGCGCCGTGGATGCGGCCGGTCGAGCCGCCGACGTGCAGCGACTTGCCGGTGTCCTCCTCCATGTGGGCCCGCTCGATCTCGACCCGGAAGGATTCCCCGTCTACGTCGACGTCCATCCAGCCCTCGAAGGCGATCGGCTCGTCGTACTGGGAGGTCTGGAAGTTCTTGGGCATGTCCGGGTAGAAGTAGTTCTTCCGTGCGAACCGGCACCACTCCGCGATCGAGCAGTTCAGCGCGAGGCCGATCCGGATCGCCGACTCCACCGCCACCCGGTTGACCACCGGCATCGCGCCCGGCAGGCCCAGGCAGGTCGGGCAGACCTGCGTGTTGGGCTCGGCGCCGAACGCGCCTGGGCAGCCGCAGAACATCTTGGTCGCGGTGTTGAGCTCGACGTGGACCTCGAGGCCGAGGGCGGGGTCGAACTTCTCCAGCGCCTCCTCGAAGGAGAGCAGGGTCGCGGCGCTCATGCGGATCCCCCGGTCAGTGGTGGGATTCGGTCGAGCAGCGGGCCTCCCCACTCGTTCCGCAGCAGGGTCTCCAGCGCGGCACCCACCCGGTAGACCCGGTCGTCGGCCATGGCCGGGGCGAGGATCTGTACGCCGGTGGGCAGCCCATCCTCGTCGGCGAGCCCGCTCGGCACCGAGATGCCCGGGACACCGGACAGGTTGGCGGGGATCGTGGCGAGGTCGTTGAGGTACATCGCCAGCGGGTCGTCGACCTTCTCACCGAGCTTGAACGCCGTGGTCGGCGCGGTCGGCGAGACCAGCACGTCGGCCTGCGCGAAGGCGGCCTCGAAGTCACGCGTGATCAGGGTCCGCACCTTCTGGGCCTGCCCGTAGTACGCGTCGTAGTAGCCACTGGAGAGGGCGTAGGTGCCGAGGATGATCCGGCGCTTCACCTCGTCGCCGAAGCCCGCGTCGCGCGTCGCTCGCATGACCTCCTCCGCAGAAGGGTCGCCGTCGGGCACGACCCGCAGTCCGTAGCGCATCGCGTCGAACTTGGCGAGGTTGCTGGACGCCTCGGCCGGCAGGATCAGGTAGTACGTCGCGAGCGCGTGGACGAAGCTCGGGCAGGACACCTCGACCACCTCGGCGCCGGCCTTCACCATCAGGTCGACCGACTCCTGGAAGCGGGTCAGCACGCCCGGCTGGTAGCCCTCGCCGCCGAGCTCGGTCACGACGCCGATCCGAACTCCGGTCAGGTCGCCGCCCTCCCCCTGGCGCACCGCGTCGACGAGGGCCGGGAGCGGCTCGTCGATGCTGGTCGAGTCGAGCGGGTCGTGGCCCCCGATCACCTCGTGGAGCAGCGCGGCGTCGAGCACGGTCCGGGTCACCGGGCCCGCCTGGTCGAGTGAGTTGGCCAACGCGACCAGGCCGTAGCGGGAGACACCGCCGTACGTCGGCTTCATCCCGACCGTGCCGGTGACCGCGCCGGGCTGGCGGATCGAGCCACCGGTGTCGGTACCGATCGCGAACGGTGCCTCGAACGCGGCCACCGCGGCCGCCGAGCCGCCGCCGGAACCGCCGGGGATCCGGTCGAGGTCCCACGGGTTGCGGGTGGGGCCGTACGCCGAGTGCTCGGTCGAGGAGCCCATGGCGAACTCGTCCATGTTGGTCTTGCCGAGGATCGGAAGCCCGGCGGCGCGCAGTCGCGACACGACGGTGGCGTCGTACGGCGGCACCCAGCCCTCGAGGATCCGCGACCCGCAGGTGGTGGCCAGACCCTTGGTGGTGAGCACATCCTTGACCGCGATCGGGATCCCGTCGAGGACGGAGGCCGGGCTGCCGGCCTCGCGACGGCGGTCGGACTCGGCGGCTTGCGCAAGCGCGCCTTCGTGGTCGACCTGCAAGAAGGCGTGCACACCCGGCCGATCGGAGGGGGCGTCCACGGCCGCGATCCGGTCGAGGTGGGCCTCGGTCAGAGCTACCGACGTCGTCTCGCCCGAGGCGAGGGCGCCGGCGAGGTCGGCGGCGGTGCGCCGGGTCAGGTCACTCACTGCTCCTCCCCCAGGATCCGCGGCACCGAGAACCGCTGCTGGTCGGCCTCGGGGGCGCCGCTGAGGGCCTCCTCCGGGGTCAGCCCAGGTACGACGACGTCCTCGCGGAACACGTTGGTGAGCGGCACGGAGTGGGAGGTCGGCGGGACGTCCTCGCCTGCGACGCCCTGGATCGATGCGATCGACTCGAGGATCACGCTGAGCTGTGGCGCGAGGTGGTCGAGCTCGGCGTCAGAGAGGTCGATCCGGGCCAGGTCGGCCAGGTGGGCCACCTGCTCGCGCGTGATCGACACGCCGGTCGGGGGTGGGGTCTCGGGCATGGCCTTCATCCTAGGAGGCGCCGCGTGGACCCAACCGGACCGGTACCGATCGGCGTCTTCCCGGTCACAACCCGCCGGGGCCGGCCTCGAGCAGCTGCTTGAAGCCAGCCTCGTCGAGGATCGGGACGCCGAGCTGCTCGGCCTTGTCGGCCTTGGAGCCGGCGCTGTCGCCGGCCACGACGTAGTCGGTCTTCTTCGAGACCGAGCCGGCAGCCTTGCCGCCCCGGGCCACGATCGCCTCCTTGGCGGAGTCGCGGCTGAAGTCGACCAGGGAGCCGGTGACGACGACGGTGAGCCCCTCGAGCGTCCGGGCGACAGACTCGTCGCGCTGGTCGGCCATCGTGACGCCGGATCGCTCCCATTTCTCCACGATCGCGTTGTGCCAGTCGGACTCCGGGCCGTCGAACCACTCGCGAACCGCCGCCGCGATCGTGGGACCGACTCCCTCGGTGTCGGCCAGCGTCGTCTCGTCGGCCTCGCGGACCGCTGCCAGCGACCCGAACTGGTTGGCCAGCGCCCGGGCGGCGGTCGGCCCGACGTGGCGGACGGACAGCGCCACGATCACCCGCCAGAGTGGGACGTCCTTGGCGCGGTCGAGGTTGGCCAGCAGCCGCTCGCCGTTCGCCGACAGCACCCGACCGTCGGTCGCCCGGTCAGCCTCGGTCTTCTTCGCGGCGCGGGTGAAGAGTTCGGTGCGCAGCAGCTTGGCCTCGTCGAGGTCGAAGACGTCGCCCTCGTCCTCGATCACGCCGGCCTCGAGCATCGCGAAGGCGGCCTCGGAGCCGAGGCCCTCGATGTCGAAAGCGCCGCGACCGGCCACGTGGAAGACCCGGTCGAGCAGCTGCGCGGGGCACTTGCGGTGGTTCGGGCAGCGGAGGTCCTTGTCGCCCTCCTTCTGCTGCGCCAGCGTGGTGCCGCACGACGGGCACTCGGTCGGCATGACCCACTCCGCGAGCCCGTCGGGGCGCAGCGCCATGACCGGGCCGACGATCTCGGGGATGACGTCGCCCGCCTTGCGCAGCACGACCGTGTCGCCCGGTCGCACGTCCTTGCGCTTGACCTCATGGGCGTTGTGGAGAGTGGCCCGCTCCACCGTCGATCCCGCGACCCGGGTGGGCTCCATCACCCCGAACGGGGTCACTCGACCGGTACGACCGGTGTTGACCTCGATCGAGAGCAGCTTGGCGTTGACCTCCTCGGGTGGGTACTTGAACGCGATCGCCCACCGTGGCGCGCGGCTGGTCGACCCGAGCCGCCGCTGGAGCGAGACGTCGTCGACCTTCACCACCACACCGTCGATCTCGTAGGGGACGATCGAGTGGCGGTGCTCGCCGGCGTTCTCGATGTAGCCCTTCACTGCCTTGAGCGTCGGCAGCACCTTGACCTGCTCGGACGTCGGGAGTCCCCACGCCGCCAGCGCGGCGTACGCGTGGGACTGAGCCTTCGGCTCGAAGCCCTCGCGGGCTCCGATGCCGTGGCAGACCATCCCGAGCGCCCGGGTCGCCGTCACCCGCGGGTCCTTTTGGCGCAGGGATCCCGCCGCCGCGTTGCGCGGGTTGGCGAAGACCGGCTTGCCGACGTCGGTCATCTGCTCGTTGAGCCGCTCGAACGCCTGCCGCGGGAGGAAGACCTCGCCGCGCACCTCGAGGACGGCTGGCACCGGGTAGTCCTTGCTCGCGGTGAGCCGATGGGGCACCGAGTCGATCGTCTTCACGTTGGGCGTGACGTCCTCACCCGTGCGCCCGTCGCCCCGGGTCAGCGCCCGGACCAGGCGGCCGCCTTCGTAGAGCAGGTTGATCGCGAGCCCGTCGACCTTCAGCTCGCAGAGCAGGTCGGGCGACTCGACGCCGTCGCGGCCCAGCCGGGCGTGCCACAACTCCAGCTCGTCGTACGAGAACGCGTTGTCGAGGCTCTCCATCCGCTGCCGGTGGTCGACGGCGGTGAACTCCGTCGAAACCGCGCCGCCCACCTGCTGGGTCGGCGAATCGGGGGTGCGGAGCTCGGGGTAGTCCTCCTCGAGGGCCTGGAGGCGGCGCAGCCGCACGTCGTAGTCGGCGTCGGCGAGGGCAGGGTCGTCGAGCACGAAGTAGCGCCAGCGCGCCTCCTCGATCTGCTCGGACAGCTCCTGGTGCTCCTCGCGCGCTTCCGCCGGCGCGGCATCGGGAACGGTGCTCATGCGCCCTATCCTGCCGCACCCATCTGTCAGGCTGACGCCTCCGAACCCAACCCCGTGGAGAGAGTGGTGGAGAGATCCGTGGAGGCTCACGCCGACGTGACCGGCCCGTCGCTGAGGCAGTACGCCGAGCCGGCGCACCCGGCCGGCGTGGTGCTGATGCTGCACGGCGGCAAGGACCGCGGGGAGGCCACGGTCGACAGCCGCAGCGCGTCGTGGCGCCGGTCGGCGGCCATGGCCCGCGCGATCTCCACCGACGCCGAGGCTGCGAGAGCGTCAGTGTTCCTGCTGCGCTACCGACACCGCGGCTGGAACGGCGGAATGGGTCCCGTCGAGGATGCCCGCTGGGCGCTGGACCGGGTGCGTGCGGAGCTGGGCGCGCTGCCGGTCGCGCTGCTCGGTCACTCCATGGGGGCGCGCACCGCGGTCCACGTCGCCGACGACCCGCTGGTACGCGGCGTCGTGGCGCTCGCTCCCTGGTTCCCACTCGGCGAACCCGTGGCCGCGCTGGCCGGCAAGCGGCTCGTCGCCGCCCACGGCCGCCGCGACCGGATCACCTCCGCCCGCGCCACCCGCGCGTACGTCGAGCGGGCGCGCGGAGCCGGCGCCGAGGCGTCGTACGTCGACATGGGCCGGGTCGGCCACTACCTGCTGCGCCGGGTCGGCGCGTGGAACGAGCTCGCCCTCTCCAGTTCGCTGGAGCTGCTCGGGGGGTGACGGTTTCCCCGGATATCCGGGGAAACCGTCGTTTTCAGGTGACTGGATCGCTCGGGAACCCCCCGACTCGCTCAGGAACCTCGCGGTCGGGTTGCGAAACGGAACGGTTTCGTTCTATCGTTTGGAACGAAACCGTTCCGTTCCATTCCGAGGAGTCGCCGCATGGTCCCCGAGTCCGCCACCACCCGGCCCCGCGTCGAGGGTGATCGCGAGCAGGAGATCCTCGACGCCACGCTGACGGTGCTGGCCGAGACCGGCTACGACCGGCTGACGATGGACGCCGTCGCCACCCAGGCCAAGGCGTCCAAGGCCACCCTCTACCGCCGGTGGAGCTCCAAGCCCGAGCTCGTCGTGGAGGCGGTGTGCTCCCACAAGGCGCACCCGGCCCCGCCCGACACCGGCTCGCTGCGCGGCGACCTGCTCGCCGCCCACAGCGGCATGGGCGGGCTCAACGACCCGCGTGCGCTTGCCGTCCAGGCGGCGGTCGTGACCGCCATGGCGCGCGACGCCGAGTTCGCGGCGACCTACCGGCGCGAGTTCATCGGTCCCAAGCTGGCGGCCTCGCACGCGATCTTCGAGCGAGCCCGCGACCGCGGCGAGCTGCGCGACGACGTCGATCTCGACCTGCTCGCCCCCGCCCTTCCGGGCATCGTCCTCCACCGCGTCTTCCTCCTGGGGGACGAGGCCACTCCCGAGCTGGTGACGCAGGTGATCGACCAGATCATCTTGCCGGCCTGCTCCCGATCCTGACTTCACCCCACCTACGACAGGAATCCCATGACCTCCACCGACAAGGCCACGGCCGAACAGGCGTCCGGCCGCGAGCTGCACCTGGGCTGGGCCCTGGTGCTGATCTCCGTCGCCCAGCTCATGGTCGTGCTCGACGGCACGATCGTGAACATCGCGCTGCCCTACATCCAGCATGACCTCTCGATCGATCCGGCCGACCTCACCTGGGTCGTCACCGGCTACGCGCTGGCCTTCGGCAGCCTGCTGCTGCTCGGTGGTCGCCTCGGCGACCTCTACGGTCGTCGGAAGGTCTTCATGATCGGCCTGATCATCTTCGCGATCGCCTCCGGGCTCGGCGGCCTGGCGACCAACGAGGCCACACTGCTCGCCGCCCGGGCGTTGCAGGGCCTCGGCGCCGCGCTCGCTTCACCGGCCGCGCTGGCACTCATCGCCACCACTTTCCCGGCCGGGCCGGCCCGCAACCGCGCGTTCGCGGTGTACGCCGCCATGTCCGGTGCCGGCGCCGCAGTCGGCCTGCTCCTCGGCGGCTGGCTGACCGGGCTCGACGGCATCGCGGGCCTCGACCTCGAGGGCTGGCGGCTGACGCTGCTGATCAACACGCCGATCGGCCTCGCTGCGGCGGCCCTTGCCCCGCGCTTCTTGCCGGAGTCCGCGTCGCACCCGGGCGAGCTCGACCTGCCCGGCGCCGTCACCGGCACGCTCGGCCTGCTCGGTCTGGTCTACGGCTTCAGCCGCGCCGGCGACGATGGGTGGACCGATACCTGGACCCTGGCCAGCCTCGCTGCCGGCGTCGTACTCCTGGCGCTCTTCTTGGTCGTCGAGCGTCGTGCCGACCACCCACTGCTGCCGTTCCGGGTGTTCATGAACCGGACTCGTGCTGCCAGCTACGTTGCGATGTTCCTCGCCCCGGCCGCCATGTTCGCGATGTTCTATTTCCTCAGCCAGTACATCCAGAACGTGATGGGCTACTCGCCGATCGAGGCCGGCCTTGCATTCCTGCCGTTCTGCGCGGGCATCGTGGTCGCGGCAGGCGTGACCTCGAACCTGATCAACCGGGTTGACCCCCGCTACCTGGCCGGGGCCGGCACCCTGCTGTCGGTCGTCGCGCTCTACGGGTTCTCCCGACTGCCCTACGACACCACGTTCCCGGCCTCCGAGGTCACCGGCACCTACGTCACCGACCTGCTGCCGTGGATCATCTGCATGTCGCTCGGCATGGGCGCGACGTTCGTGCCGCTCACGCTGACCGCCGTCCACCACCTGCGCAACGAGGACTCCGGCGTCGGCTCCGGCGTCCTCAACACGATGCAGCAGGTCGGTGGCGCGCTGGGGTTGGCGATCCTGGGCACGGCCGCGACGCAGATCGCAACCGACCGGGCTGCGGAGTTCGCGGCCGCGGGCCAGCAGGCGGCGCAGTCGGGTGGCCCCCAGCCCTCGCCTGAGCAGCTTGAGCGGCTCCAAGAGATCGCCGGTCTGCAGATCTTCACCGAGGGCGCCACCAACGCGTTCCTGGTCGGCGCCGGGATGATGCTGCTCGCCTCGCTGGTCACCTGGCTCTTCCTCAACGTCAAGCACGAGGAGCTGGCAACCGACCACCCGGAAGGGGTCCACGTCTGACCTCGCCGATCTCGGAGGGGGTCAGCCCAGCCGACGGCCCGTCGCACGCGCGATCTCGAGCGCCCGGCGGGCCGTCGCCGCGTCGAGGCCGGCCAGTCCGCACGCGGGACTGACGAGGAGCCCGGCCGTCGGCTCGAGGCCCAGCATCTCGAGCCACCGCTCGACCCGCTGGGCGACCGACGCCTCATCGGCCGCGCCGGCAGTGGGTACGGCGCCGAGCACCACCGCCTCGCCCGCCTCCAGGGCCGCCGCCAGCTGGTCGTGGCCCAAGACGTCGACCCGGTCGAGGTCGACGGCGAGGCCGGCGGCGCCGGCACCGCGGAGCAGGCCGAGCGGCGCGTCGGCGGCACAGCAGTGGACCCACGGCTCGGCTCCTGCGTCCCGGACCGCCTCGAGCACCCCTCCGAGCGCGGCGCTCAACTCCGGAGGGTGGACCGAGCGGTGGCGGCCGAACCCGGATGCGGTCGGCACCGCCCCGGCCAGGACCGCGGGCAGCGCCGGCTCGTCGACCTGCACCACCCACCGTTCGACCCCGGGCAGCCGGCGCCGGAGGTCGGCGACATGGCGGCCTACGCCCTCGGCCAACGCCTGCGCGAGCTCTCGCCTCGCCCCGGGATCGGCGAGCGTGAGGTCCCCACGCGGCCGCTCGACGGTCGCTGCGAGCGTCCACGGGCCAGCGACCTGGGTCTTGAAGGCTCCGGTGTAGCCCTGGGTCTGCTCCTCGACCTGGTCGAGGTCCTGGGCCAGCCGACTGCGCGCGCGTCTCTGATCGAGACCCTCGGTGCCGGTCAGTCGCCACCCTGCGGGCTGCAGGTCGAAGGCGAGGTCGGTGGCGATCGCGACCGCGCGGCCGGTCATGGTCGTCTCGGGGCCGCGACCGGGGACCTCCGGGACGTAAGCCAGCCCCTCGGGTTCGGGCAGCTCGCCAAGCACGACCCGGACCGCCTCGGCGTACGCCGCGTCGTCCTCGCCCGGGTGGGAGCCGATGCCGGTGGCCGTCGTCATCGGCCGACCGCGCGGACCGTCGCGCTGATCGTGGCCGAGCCGACGACCCGGGTGCCGTCGTAGATCACGGCCGCCTGGCCGGGCGCGATGCCGTACGCCGGGTCGAGCAGCTCGATCCGGACCTCGTCGCCGGCGACGTCGACCTCCGCGCGATGCTCGTCGCCGTGCGCGCGGAGCTGCACCGTGACGCCGGGCCCGGCCAGCGCGGTCGGGACGGTGCCGCACCAGCGGGGGCGGGTGCCGGTGATCCGGTCGACCGCGAGCTCGGACCGCGGCCCGACCGTGACCGTCCCGGAGACCGGCTCGATGTCGAGCACGAACCGGGGCTGCCCATCGCCCGCCGGCCGCCCGATCCGCAGTCCCCGTCGCTGCCCGATGGTGAACGCGTAGGTGCCACTGTGCCGCCCGAGTACTTCACCAGAGCTGGAGTCAACGATGTCGCCGCCCTGGTTGGGCGCCCGGTCGCCGAGCTTCTCGGAGAGCCAGCCAGCGTTGTCGCCGTTCGTCACGAAGCAGATGTCGTGGCTGTCGGGCTTGTCGGCCACCAGCAGCCCGCGCGCCGCCGCCTCCTCGCGCACCGCAGGCTTGGTGGAGTCGCCGAGCGGGAACAGGGAGTGGCGCAGCTGCGTCTGGTCGAGGACCCCGAGCACGTAGGACTGGTCCTTGCCGTGGTCGACCGCCCGGTGCATCTCGATCGCGCCGTCGTGGCCGGTGCGCAGCTGCGCGTAGTGGCCGGTGGCGACGGCGTCGAACCCGAGGCCGAGCGCCCGGTCGAGCACGGCGGCGAACTTGATCTTCTCGTTGCACCGCAGGCAGGGGTTGGGCGTACGGCCGGCGGCGTACTCGTCCATGAAGTCCTCGACGACGTCCTCGTGGAAGCGGTCCGAGAGGTCCCAGACGTAGAACGGGATGCCGATGACGTCCGCTGCCCGCCGCGCGTCGTTGCTGTCCTCGATCGTGCAGCAGCCGCGCGCCCCGGACCGGTACGACGCGGGGTTGCGTGAGAGCGCCAGGTGGATGCCGGTCACGTCGTGGCCGGCCTCGACGGCGCGCGCCGCGGCGACGGCGGAGTCGACGCCGCCGGACATCGCAGCGACCACCCTCATGGGCAGAGCCTCATCGCCTCGCTGCCCTCGCCCGCTCTACGACAGGGACGATGGCCGCCACCACCGCGTCGACGTCGGCAGCGGTGGAGGTGTGCCCGAACGAGAAGCGCAGCGAGTGGCGCGCCTGCTCCACGTCGCAGCCCATCGCGAGCAGCACGTGCGAGGGCTGCGGGACACCTGCGGAGCAAGCCGATCCGGTCGAGCACTCGATGCCACGGGCGTCGAGCAGCATCAGCAGCGAGTCACCCTCGCAGCCGGGGAACCCGATGTGGGCGTTGCCCGGAAGCCGGTCGGTCTCGGCCCGGTCGAGCTGCGGTCCGTGCAGGTGGGCCTCGGGCACCGCCTCGATGACCCGACGGACCAGGTCGTCACGGAGCGTCTGCATCCGGTCGGCGTGCTCGGGCTGCGCCTTCACGGCCGCCTCGACTGCAGCGGCGAAGGCTGCGACGCCCGGGGTGTCGAGCGTGCCGCTGCGGATGTGCCGCTCCTGCCCGCCACCGTGGCCGAGCGGGGTCACGTCGAGCTCGCGTCGGAGCACCAGCGCGCCCACGCCGTACGGCCCGCCGAGCTTGTGGCCGGTGAGGGTGAGCGCGTCGACGCCGGACGCCGCGAAGTCCACCGGGACCGCGCCGACCGCCTGCACCGCGTCAGTGTGGACCGGGATCTCGTACGCCGCCGCGAGCTCGACCACCTCCGCGATCGGCTGCAGCGTGCCGACCTCGTTGTTCGCCCACATCACCGAAATCAGCGCCACCGAGTCCGGGTCCCGCTCGATGCTGTCGCGCAGCGCGTCGACGAGCAGCCGGCCGCGCTCGTCGACCGGCAGCAGCTCGAGATCGGCGTGCTCGTGCTCGGCGAGCCAGTCCAGCGGGTCGAGCACGGCGTGGTGCTCGATGGCGGTGGAGAGGACCCGGCGACGCCGCGGGTCGGTGTCGCGCCGGGACCAGTAGATGCCCTTGACCGCCAGGTTGTCGGCCTCGGTACCGCCGGAGGTGAACACGACCTCGCCCGGCCGGCAGCCGACCGCGCGCGCGACGGTCTCCCGCGACTCCTCCACCACGCGGCGAGCGCGCCTGCCGCTGGCGTGCAGCGAGTTCGCGTTGCCGACATCTGGGAGGTGTGCGGTCATCGCCTCGACGGCCACCGGCAGCATCGGCGTAGTGGCAGCGTGGTCGAGGTAGACGGTCTCCGGCTCGGTCATGCGGGGTCCCCGCGGAATCGTGGGATGGAGGAGCGATTCGGGGGAAGCACGCGATTTCGTGGGGTGCTCATAGCTTTCCCAGCCTACGGCGTGGTCGGTGGGCTACCTGAATCCTCACGGTGGGACTACTTCGGCGGGAGCGTTGCCACGTAGCCGACCCCGACGTCGACCCAGCGCCGCAGGTCCGCATCGTCCGAGACCGCGTCGACGTCTACGCGTAACCAGCCTTTCATCGCCCGGCCGCGCATCTCGAACGTCGCCGCGCCCGGCTGCTCGAGCAGCTCGGACGTACGGTCCGGGTCGCACCGGACCATCAGCCCGCCCTGCCCGCTGGCCGCGACCGCCATGTGGCCGCCGACGAGGAACGCCAGCCCGCCGAACATCCGCCTCTCCTCGACCCCGTCCCGGTCCTGCAGTGCCACGCGTAGCCGGTCGGCCAGGTCGTCGTCGTACGCCATGTCTACAGGATGTCAGAGCAAGATGTCCGAGCAGCGAGTCAGAGCACGATCAGGTCGTCGCGGTGCACGACCTCGCGCTCGTACGCCGCGCCGAGCTCGCGCTTGAGCTCGCGGGTCGACCGACCGAGCAGCGCCGGGATCTCTTCCGCGTCGAAGTTCACCAGGCCCCGCGCGACGGGCTGGCCCGCGGGGTCGGACAGGTCTACCGGGTCGCCGGCGACGAAGGCACCGGTCACGCCGGTGATCCCGGCGGCGAGCAGCGAGGCTCGCCGCTCGGTGACCGCGCGCACGGCACCCTCGTCGAGCACCAGGGCTCCCTTGGGCTCGGTCGCGTGGGCCAGCCACAGGAGCCGGGTCGGGCGACGCTTGCCGGTGGGGTGGAAGAGCGTGCCCACCGGCTCGCCGGCGAGCGCGGCCCCCGCGTGGTGGGCGGCGGTGAGTACGACGGGGATGCCGGCTCCGCCCGCGATCCGCGCCGCGTCGACCTTGGTCTGCATGCCGCCGCTGCCGAGCCCGGCGGCGCCGACCTTGCCGATGCGCACCCACGAGAGGTCGTCGTCGGCAGACACCTCGGGCACCAAGGTGGTGCCCGCCCGGGTCGGGTTGCCGTCGTAGAGGCCGTCCACGTCGCTGAGCAGCACCAGCAGGTCGGCGTGCACGAGGTGAGCGACCAGCGCGGCCAGCCGGTCGTTGTCGCCGAACCTGATCTCGCTCGTGGCGACGGTGTCGTTCTCGTTGACGATCGGCAGCACGCCGAGCTCGAGCAGCTTGGCGAAGGTCTGGTAGGCGTTGCGGTAGTGCGCGCGGCGCGTGACGTCGTCGACGGTCAGCAGCACCTGCCCGGTCGTGAGTCCGTGGCGGGCGAGCTCCTCGGTGTAACGGTGGACCAGCAGCCCCTGCCCGACCGACGCCGCGGCCTGCTGCGCCGGGAGCGCACGCGGCCGTCTCCGGAGCCCCAGCGGCGCGAGTCCCGCGGCGATCGCGCCGGACGAGACCAGCACCACCTCCACGCCCCGCGCCCGGGTCGAGGCCAGCTCGTCGACCAGCCGTCGTACCCGCTCGGGGTCGATGCCCCCCTCAGCGGTCGTCAGCGACGACGACCCGACCTTCACCACGACCCGGCGGGCGTCGGTGACGGCGGCGCGGGTCACGACTCGTCCACGCGGTCCGGGTCGTCGGCTCCGCCGATCTCGTACGACGTGGGGCCGCTGGGCCGCTGCGCCTTGCGCAGCCGGCGGGCGACGTCGGCGCGGGTCTCGCCCTCGCCCCGGTCGGCCATGCCCTCCTGGATGTCGCGCCGCCGGCGCGCGGCCGGGCGCGACTCGTCGAATCGCGAGTCCTCGCCGCGGCGGGCCAGGTTCTCGGCACCGGCATCGAGGCCAGGCTTGAAGTCGAAGACGACCGCGTCGTCCGGGTGGCCGATCAGGACGGTGTCGCCCTCGACCGCGCCGAGCGCGACCAGCTTCGCCTCGACGCCGAGCCGGTTGAGCCGGTCGGCCAGGAAGCCGACGGCCTCGTCGTTGCTGAAGTCGGTCTGGCGGACCCAGCGCTCGGGCTTCTCGCCGCGCACCCGCCAACCGTCTCCGGTCTCCTTCACGGTGAACTCCGCTCCACCGCCGACCCCGGCGGGCCGCAGCACGATCCGGGTGACCTCGACGGTCGACACCTCGACCCGGGCGGCCTCGACGATTCCCGCCATCGCGAAAGTGAGCTCGCGCAGACCCTCGCCCGACGCGGCCGACACCGGGATCACCCGGAGGCCGCGCGCCTCGAGGTCCTCGAGGACGATGTCGGCGAGGTCGCGGCCGTCGGGCACGTCGATCTTGTTGAGCGCGATCAGCCGCGGCCGGTCATCGAGGCCGCCGTAGCGGCTCAGCTCCTTCTCGATCACGTCGAGGTCGTCGAGCGGGTTGCGGCCGGGCTCCAGGGTCGCGGTGTCCACGACGTGCACGAGCGCGGCACACCGCTCGATGTGGCGCAGGAAGTCGTGACCGAGGCCGCGGCCCTCGCTGGCGCCCTCGATCAGGCCGGGAACGTCGGCGACCGTGAACGTCGTGTCCCCGGCGGTCACCACGCCGAGGTTGGGGACCAGGGTCGTGAACGGGTAGTCGGCGATCTTCGGCCGGGCGCGCGAGATCGCGGCGATCAGGCTCGACTTGCCGGCGCTCGGGTAGCCGACCAGCCCGATGTCGGCGACCACCTTGAGCTCGAGCACGATCTCGAGCTCGTCGCCGGGCTCGCCGAGCAGCGCGAAACCGGGCGCTTTGCGCTTCGACGACGCCAGGGCGGCGTTCCCGAGTCCGCCGCGGCCGCCTTGTGCCACGACCAGCTCGGTGCCGGGGCCGACCAGGTCGGCCAGGACCTGCCCCTGGGGGTCGGCGACCACCGTGCCGTCGGGGACCGGCAACACCAGGTCGGCGCCGTGGCCGCCGTTGCGGTGGGCGCCGGCGCCGTGGCCGCCGTTGTCGGCCTTCCGCTTCGGGCTGTGGTGGTAGTCGAGCAGGGTCGTCACGTCGGGGTCGACCCGCAGGATGACCGAGCCGCCGGGGCCGCCGTTGCCTCCGTCGGGGCCGCCGAGCGGCTTGAACTTCTCGCGGTGCACCGAGGCCACACCGTTCCCGCCGCGGCCTGCGGCGACGTGGAGCGTCACCCGGTCGACGAAGCTGGGGATGGCCATCGGAGCCTGCTTTCGGTGGTTGAGGAGGTTGCGTAGCAACCCACTCGAAACCAGAAAGGGCGCCCCCGATCAGGGACGCCCTTCGGTCACGGTGGTGGTGTGAGCGTCAGTCACTCACCCGGAACGATGTTGACCACGCGGCGACCCCGACGGGTGCCGAACTCGACCGAGCCCGCGACCAGCGCGAACAGGGTGTCGTCGCCGCCACGGCCCACGCCGGAGCCGGGGTGGAAGTGCGTGCCGCGCTGGCGGACCAGGATCTCGCCGGCGTTGACGGCTTGGCCGCCGAAGCGCTTGACGCCGAGGCGCTGTGAGTTGGAGTCCCGACCGTTCTTGGTCGAGGCCGCGCCCTTCTTGTGTGCCATGTCTTCTTCCTTCGTTCGAACGGCGGTCGAGCTTGCGGAGACCGTCAGACGGAGATGTCGGTGACCTTGACCTGGGTGTACTTCTGGCGGTGACCCTGGCGCTTCTTGTAGCCGGTCTTGTTCTTGAACTTCTGGATGACGATCTTCGGGCCCTTGGTGGCACCGAGGACCTCGACCGTGACCGAGGCCTTGTCGAGCTTCTTCGAGTCGGCGGTGACGGTCTCGCCGTCCACGGCCATGACCACGGGCAGCGTCAGCGTCTCGCCGACGGCCGTCGAGACCTTGTCGATCTCGATGACGTCGCCGACAGCGACCTTCTGCTGGGTGGCGCCTGCGCGCACGATCGCGTACACCGCGGTCTCCTTCGTTGCGTCTGCTCTGTGGCTCTACGTCTGGTCAGTCTGCGGCACGCCACGATCCGGCTGGGAGGTCGGGGTGCCGTGCAGACTGGCGCGCGCGAGCGCACCGAGGGTCAATAGTACGGACCGGGCACGCCACCTGCAATTTGAAAGCGATCCTGCCGCTGGCCGGATCCCGACAACCGCTAGCGTTGCGGCCAGCATCCACTCTCAGCATCCACTTCCTTGGGGAGCGCCTCGATGACGAACTACCCGCAGTACCCCGCCGGCTCCGGTCCGGAGCAGCCGATGAATCAGGGCCCGACCGGACCTCGTCCGGCCTCGATCGACATGGCCGTCAAGCTGATCTGGGTGGCCGTCGCGCTGACGGTGCTGTCGACGCTGCTGTCTTTCCTCTACCTCGACGACGCCGTCGACGCCGCGCTCGAGAGTGACGCCACCGGGACCCTCACCGAGGGCGGTGCCCGGAGTGCCGTGATCGTCGTGACGATCCTGATCCTGGCGATCGGTGTCGGCCTGTACGCGATGCTCGCTGTCTTCATCGGCAAGGGCAAGAACTGGGCGCGGATCGTCTACACGGTGCTCGCCGTCATCTTCCTGCTGCTGGGCATCCTCAGCTTCGGCGGCGATCAGGCGATCGCCTCGCTGCTGCTGGGCCTCGTGCAGATCGTCGTCACGATCGCGACCCTGTTCTTCCTGTGGAAGAGGGAGTCTTCGGACTGGCTCACGGGTCGCACGGCCGTCTGAACCGCCTGAGCACCCGCACGTCCCGAGGAGCGGGGCTCAGCGCTTGCGCGAGCCCCGCTTCTTGATCGGTACGTGCTCCACGACGGGCCTGCCACCGACCTCGGCGTCGGCGGTGCCGGGCTCGACCACGCCGTCGGCAGCCGGCTGCCCGACCACGCCCGGCGGCTGGGCCTCCGGCATGGCGGGCACCGTGGCCGGCGGTCCGGCCGGACGGCTGGCGCTGCGGCGCCGCGTGCGCGTGACGACCTTGGGAGCGGCCGGCTCCGTCGGCGGCTCCTCCGCTGCGGGCTCCTCGACAGCGGGCTCCTCGAAAGCGTGCTCCTCGACAGTTGGCTCCTCGACAGCCGGGCGCTCATCGGCGACCGGCTCGGGCTGCTGGTCCTCTGAAGCGTCCGGCGTCTCCGGCTCCTCGGCAGCCGTCGGCTGCTCGGGCTCCGCAGGAGCAGACTGCTGGTCCAGAGGCTCTATCGAATCCAGGATCGAATCCGGGGGCGAATCCGGGGTCGGCGCCGACTCCTCGGCGTCGTCCTTGTGCGGCCGGGCCATCGCGGCGACGTCCTTCGGGGACGGCGACTTGCCCTGGCCGTTGCCGTTGCCCGACTGGCCGCCGGAGTCCTCGCCCCGGCCGCGGCCACCGCGCGAGCGGCGTGAGCCGCGCTTCGACTCGGTCTCCTTCTTCGGCTCGATCGGTGCGTCGGCCACGATCAGGCCGCGACCCGAGCAGTGCTCGCAGGGTTCGGAGAACGCCTCGAGGAGGCCGGTCCCGATCCGCTTACGGGTCATCTGCACCAGACCCAGCGACGTCACCTCGGCCACCTGGTGGCGGGTGCGGTCGCGCCCAAGACACTCGACGAGACGCCGCAGCACCAGGTCGCGGTTGGACTCCAGCACCATGTCGATGAAGTCGACGACGATGATGCCGCCGATGTCGCGCAGCCGGAGCTGCCGGACGATCTCCTCCGCGGCCTCGAGGTTGTTCTTGGTGACGGTCTCCTCGAGGTTGCCGCCCGAGCCGGTGAACTTTCCGGTGTTGACGTCGACGACGGTCATCGCCTCGGTGCGGTCGATGATGAGCGAGCCGCCCGACGGCAGCCAGACCTTGCGGTCGAGACCCTTGTGGATCTGCTCCTCGATCCGATACGTCGCGAACAGGTCGGCGTTCGAGTCGTCGTGTTTCGCCAGCCGCTCCAGGAGGTCCGGCGCGACGTGGGTGACGTACCCGTGCACGGTCTCCCAGGCGTCCGCGCCCTGGACGACGAGCTTGGCGAAGTCCTCGGTGAAGAGGTCCCGGACGACCTTCAGCATCAGGTCCGGCTCGCCGTACAGCAGCTGCGGTGCGCTCCCCTTGGCCTTCTTGTCGATGTCCGCCCAGCGGGCGGTGAGCCGCTCGACGTCGCGGGTCAGCTCGTCCTCGCTGGCGCCCTCGGCGGCGGTGCGCACGATCACGCCGGCACCGTCCGGGACGATCTCCTTCAGCAGCGTCTTGAGCCGCGACCGCTCGGTGTCGGGCAGCTTGCGGGAGATGCCGCTGTTGGTGCCGTCGGGGACGTAGACCAGGAACCGGCCCGCGAGGCTGACCTGGCTGGTGAGCCGGGCCCCCTTGTGGCCGACCGGGTCCTTGGTGACCTGCACCAGCACGGACTGGCCGGACGACAGGACCGACTCGATCTTGCGCGGCTGGCCGTCCTTATGGCCCAGCGCCGACCAGTTCACCTCGCCGGCGTAGAGCACCGCGTTGCGGCCCTTGCCGATGTCGATGAACGCCGCCTCCATGGAGGGCAGCACGTTCTGCACCCGGCCGAGGTAGACGTTGCCGATCAGCGATGTCTGCGACTCGCGCGCGACGTAGTGCTCGACGAGGACCTTGTCCTCGAGGACCGCGATCTGGGTGAGGTCGTCGCGCTGGCGGATCGCCATGACCCGGTCGACGGACTCGCGCCGCGCGAGGAACTCGGCCTCGCTGACGATCGGGGCCCGGCGGCGCCCGGCCTCGCGGCCCTCCCGGCGACGCTGCTTCTTCGCCTCCAGGCGAGTCGAGCCGGAGAGCGCCGTGATCTGGTCCTCGGGCGACCGGGTCTTGCGGACCCGGGTGACGGTGTTCTGCGGGTCGTCCTCGGCCTGGCCGGAATCCTCCCCGGCCCGCCGCCGACGCCGGCGACGACGCGAGGTGGAGGACTCGCCGTCCTGCTCGTCCTGGTCCTGGTCCTGGTTCCTCTGACTCTGCTTCTTCTGACCCTGCTTCGCCTGGGACTGCTTCTGGGACTGCTTGGCCTGGCCCTGCTTGGCCTGGCCCTGCTGGCTCCTCTGGTCGTCGGCCTCGGGGGTCTCGGCGTCCTCGCCGCCCTGCTCGGAGGACGAGCTCTCGCCCTCGCCCCCGGACTTGCGGCGACGACGGCCTCCGCGACGCCGACGACGACGCGCGCCACCCTCGCCCGACTCGGCGTCACCTGACTCGGTGTCATCCACCTCGTCGTCTGAGGACGCGGCGGGCACGTCCGCGGACTGATCGACGGGCGTCGCCTCCGGGGCGGGCTCCGCGTTGGCCGCGGCCTTCTTGGCGGGCCGCTTGCGGGCCGGCGCGGCCCCGACGTCGGGCGCCTGGAACAGGGGGACGGTGCCGGCGTCCTGGTCAACCTCGGTGGGCTCCGCGTCGGCGGGCTTCTTGGCGGTCTTCTTCGCGACCGCCTTCTTCGCGACCGCCTTCTTCGCCGGAGCCTCCTTCACGGCCGCCTTCTTGGCGGCCGCCTTCTTCGCCGGAGCCTTCTTGGCGGCCGCCTTCTTCGCCGGGGCCTTCTTGGTTGCGGCCTTCTTCGCGGCGGCCTTCTTCGCGGGCGACTTCTTCGCCGGGGCGTCGGACGACGCGCTCTCGGCGGCACCCTCAGGGGTGGTGCCAGGTGGTCAGTGTTGGCGTCGGTGGTGGGCTCGGAGCCCGGGGTGTCCTCGAGCATCAACTGCTCCCTCTGCCCGTCGTACCGAGGTACGCCGGACGGTCGGCGTCCCGGACCCGAGCGGACAGAGTCCGTGACGCAAAGCCTTCGTGTGGCGACGACACCCTCCGTGGGTACGTCGACTCGAACCTGCCGCCGGCCTGCCGCGGTCGCCGAGCCCTTGGTGGCGGAGGGCTGTCACCCACTCCGGCCGGGCCGCGTCGCGGTCTGGCGACGACTGGCGCTCGTCGTGCCGGGCCGACCCATCAATCGTGCTGGTCGCCGGCGAGAACGTCGTCGGGTCGGCTTGCACCGACCGAGATCGAGTATCGCACAGGACGTGCCGAACACCCTGATGCTGGGCGAGTTGTTGGGCGAGTTGCTGGGCGAGCCTGCTCAACCGAGCGGGTCCTCCAGCTCGTCGCCGCCGCGTCGTCCAGGCGCCCCTGCGCCAGCCGGGTGAGCAGCGGCGCCTCGCCCGGATCCAGGGCGGTCAGCCGGTGCAGGCCGGCGAGCACGTCGTCGGGCCGTACCGCGGGCACGGTGTGGTGGAGCAGCAGCACCAGGGACGATCCAGTCACGTCGAGCCGTGCGACGGCGGCACGGCAGTCGAACTCCCGCATCCCCTTCTTCGTCATCCGCTCGACCAGCACCGAATCCGTGTCCAGGAACGTCGCCACGGCGACGTCCAGATCGGCCTCGGTCGCCGTGGTGTCGATCCGCCAGCGGCTGGCGGTCAGCAGGTCGGCCAGCGAGTCGCCGCGCGACTCGGCGACCCGGACCACGTCCAGACCGTCGGGCAGGGCCGCGTCCAGGGTCTGGTGCACGGCCGCGGGGTCGAGCCGTTCGGCCAGCCCGATCTCCAGGTACTCCGCCTCGCTCGCCGATCCGGTCGGCGCGGCGCCGGCGTACGAGATGCGGGGGTGCGGGTTGAAGCCTGACGAGTAGGCCATGGGGATCCGGGCGCGCACCAGCGCCCGCTCGAAGGCGCGGGAGAAGTCGCGGTGGGACGTGAACCGCAGCCGGCCCCGCTTGGCGTAGCGGATCCGCAGCCGCTGGACGGGCGGGGCTTGCTGCTCGGGCTGGTCACGCACCGGGACAGGGTAGAGCGGCGCGCCCGGACCGGGTGGAACGGTCCGGGCGCGCCGGGTACTGCGGACTCAGCCGGTCGTCACCGCGGTGTCGTCGATGACGAAGCTGGTCGCCAGGCTGGAGTCCTCGGTGCCGACGAACCGGACCGTCACGGTCTGGCCGGCATACGCCGAGAGGTTGAAGCTGCGCTGGACGTAGGACGGGCCCTCGTTGAGGTTGGAGAACGTGCCGAGGGTCGTCGTCGTGCCGCCACGCACCACCTGCACCTGGAGCCGGTCGTACGCCGTGGTGGTGGTGGTCTCCGCGCTGCTGATGTACAGGTAGAACGACAGCGTGGTGCTGCCGCTCGGGATGGCGATGCTCTGGGACAGCGTGTCCGTGGTCGTCCGGCCGTAGCCGTTGAGCCACGCCTTCCAGGAGCCGGTGCGCGCCGGGGCCCCGGCGGCGTTCGTGATCACGCCGCTCGTGGCGCTCCACGCGGTCGCGCCGGACTCGAAGCCCGGGTTCTGCAGCAGGTTGCCGGTCGGCGGCGGGTTGGTGCCGCCACCGGTGAGCGGCGAGTAGAGCAGCCGGTTCGGCGACCCGGCACCCGGGTTGGACACGACGCCGGACGTCGAGGTGGAGATGATCGCGTTGCCCACCGTGCTCGGCGAGGCCGAGGGGTTGCCCTGCAGGTAGAGCGCGGCCACACCGGCCACGTGCGGGGTCGCCATGGACGTACCGGAGATGGTGTTGGTGGCGCTGTTGCTGGTGTACCAGGCCGAGGTGATGCTCGAGCCCGGCGCGAAGATGTCGAGGCACGAGCCGAAGTTGGAGAAGCTCGAGCGCGCGTCGGTGTTGGTCGTCGACCCGACCGTCAGCGCCGCCCCGACCCGCGAGGGCGAGCCGTTGCACGCGTTGGTGCTCTCGTTGCCAGCCGCGACGGCGTAGGTGACGCCGTCCGCGATCGAGTTGTTGACCGCGGTGTCGAGCGCGCTGGAGACGCCGCCACCGAGGCTCATGTTGGCGACGGCCGGGCTGCCGGCCGAGTGGTTGCTGGTGACCCAGTCGACTCCGGCGATGACGCCGGACGTGGTGCCGTTGCCGGTGCAGTCGAGCACGCGGACCGGCCTGATGGTGACCTGCTTCGCGACGCCGTACGTCGTGCCGCCGACCGTGCCCGCCACGTGGGTGCCGTGGCCGTTGCAGTCGGTGGTGCCGCGGCCGTCGTTGATGGCGGTGAAGCCCGAGGCCACGCGGCCGCCGAACTCGTTATGGGAGCCGAGGACGCCGGTGTCGATGATGTAGGCCGTCACACCCGAGCCGGTCGGCGTGTAGGTGTAGGCGTTGTTGAGCGGGAGGTTGCGCTGGTCGATCCGGTCCAGGCCCCAGGTCGCGGGCGACTGGGTGGTGTCGATGGCGACGCGCTGGTCGGCCTCGATGTACGCGACGTCGGCGTCGTCGCGGAGAGCTGCGACGGCGGAGTCGGTGAGCTCGGCGGAGAACCCTTCGATGGTGGTGAAGCGGTCGACGTCGGAGGCGCCCTTGGCCTTTGCCTGCTGGACCGCGGCCCGGGCGTCGGCGGACGACGCGCGGCCCTCCATCACGACGATGTAGCGACCATCGACTGCGCTGGCCTTGCTGGTGCCGAGCAGCGGCGCCTTGCGGTCGGGCGACGGGGCTGCTTCGGCGGTCCCGGCGGTGCTGGTGAGCATGCCGAGGGTGAGGACTGCGGCCGCGGTAGCGGCCAAGCCGCGACGACGCGACCGTGTGGAGTAACAGGACATATGTGTCCCTCCCGAGATTCTCTCAGAGTGCCCAGCGGTCGCTGGGCGTGTGCGGAAACTAGCGATGGTCCACCGCTCCCAGCGAGCATCAGGCCCCGTCAGGTTCCTGCAGTGCACAAACCTGCAACATCTGCGCGAGGGGGGTCAGGGCAGCGGGACGCCCTTCATCAGCTGCGACTTGTAGATGGTGCTGATGACCTGGCCGTCGAGCCAGGCGGTCAGCCGGGCGGCCTCGACGTCGAGCGCCCGCCGCGCCGTGGTGCCGGGGTCGCGTCTGTGCAGCACCCGCACCCGGCCGTCGTCGTCCTGCACCCAACAGCCGACGATCCGGCCCTCCCACCAGGCGGTGGTGCCGGCGTTGCCGGCGGTGTCGAAGAGGTACGGCGTGTCGTCCGGGTCGAGGTAGAAGCCGCGTTCCTTCCACCCCATCGTGGTGGGGTCGAGCGTCGGGAGCAGCGCGGCGGACGGAGCCACGTCGGGCTCCGGTGCCGTGTCGTCGGGAAGGAGCCAGCCCGCTCCGCCGCCCTCGAGCGACACCTCTACCGCCCCGACGTCGGCGAGGGCCCGGCGCACCGCGGTCTTGGTGGAGCCCAGCCACCAGGCCAGGTCGGTCTCGGTGCCCGGGCCGAACCGGCCCAGCCAGCGTCGTACGAGCTCGGCGTAGCCCTCGGCCTCCGCCCAGGGCGCAGCCGGCTCGCCCAACCAGCCCGGCATCAGGGTCCACTGCGGCCGTGACGTGCGCCAGTGGCCGCCGTTGCGGCCTCGCACCAGCTCCGCCCGCGCACCCAGCCACGTCAGGACACGCGGAGCAACGTTGACCGGGGCACCCCACCGCTCGCTCGACGGGGAGCCGGAGACCTTGATGTCGAGCATCGGCACCCGCGCGCGGATGTCCTTCGCAGCCATCGCGTCGGACCCCGCGAGCAGCGCCAGCACCTCGTCGCGCGCCGCCATCAGCCAGGCGTCGCCGTCGGCCGCGACACCTGCGGCCACGACGTTCTTGCCGATCTTCTTGCGCTCGATGTCCGCGACCCGCGCGGCGACACTCCCCCAGACGGCGGGCAGCAGGTCGCGCGGGAACGCGAAGAGGGTGCGGCGCATGGCGAGCTGCTTGACCAGGGTCCGCTCGTCGTACAGCGCCGCCTCGACGTCGGCGACGGTCACCCCCTCCGCGCGGGCAGCCACCGCGACGTGGACCGAGGCCGGCTCGGTGGCGTGGAGGCAGACGACCGCCTCGGCGGCCGCCACCGGGTCGGACACCCGGTGCTCGGGTGCCAGTGCGTGTCGCCGGACGAGCCGTGCCCGCCGCTCGATGTCAGGGACCTGCCGCACCCCGCTTATCCTGCCGGAACCATGCGACAGCCCTCCTCGACCGCCGCGTCCCGCGGCCTGCTGCTCGTCGGGCTGATCCTGCTGGCACTCAACTTGCGTCCGGCGGCGGTCAGTGTCGGGCCGATCCTGGCCGAGGTTGTCTCCGGGCTCTCGATGGGTCCGGTCTCCGCCGGTCTGTTGACCTCACTGCCGGTGCTGGCGTTCGCGACCTTCGGTGCGGGAGCGCCGCTGCTGGCACGTCGGGTCGGCGTCCACCGGGCGACGCTGCTCGCGATCGCTGCCCTGGTCGTCGGGTTGAGCGCCCGCGTCACGGTGGACTCCGCAGCGCCGTTCCTGCTCTGGTCGATGCTGGCCCTCGCCGGCATGGCTGCGGCGAACGTGCTGCTCCCCTCCCTGGTGAAGCTGCACTTCCCCACCCGGATCGGTGTGCTGACCGCGCTCTACACGACCGCGCTGGCCGTCGGGCTCACCGTGTCCCTGGTGGCGACGGTCCCCATCGCGGACGCGGCAGGCGACTGGCGGGTGGGCCTGGCCGCGTGGGCGGGCCTCGGGCTGCTCGCGGCGTTGCCGTGGGTGCGGCTGGCGACCCACGACCGGCACCTGGATCCGGACCGGCACGAGATCCGGCTGGCCGACGTCGCCCGGACCCGGCTCGGTGTCGCCATGGCGCTGCTGTTCGGGCTCCAGTCGACCCAGGCGTACGTGACGTTCGGGTGGTTCGCGCAGCTGTGGCGTGACGCCGGCTTCAGCGCCGCGGAGGCCGGTGTCCTGATCGGGGTCGTGGGCGCCGTGCAGATCCCGTTCTCGGTGCTGCTGCCGATCCTGGCCGGTCGTCGCCGTGACCACCGAGTCTTGCTCTGGGCGGCGATCGCCTGCTACCCGGTGGGTTACGTCGGTCTGATGCTGACCCCGTACTCGCTGGCCGTGCTGTGGGCGCTGGTCGTGGGCGCCGGGGTCTCGACGTTCCCGCTGGTCCTCACCCTGATCGGACTCCGGGCCAGGACGCCCGCCGGCACCGCAGCACTCTCGGGCTTCACCCAGTCGGCGGGCTACCTGCTCAGCGCCGCCGGGCCGTTCACGGTCGGCCTGCTGTACCACTCCACCGGCGCCTGGACGGCGCCGCTGTGGTTCGTGACCGCGCTGGTCCTGCCGATGATGCTGCTGGCGGCCTACGTCGGCCGGCCGCGGTACGTCGAGGACCAGCTACCCGAGCGGGTCACCGCGTCATGACGCGCTGGCTGCTCGCGGCCACGGCCCTGCTCCTGACAGCGTGCACGTCGACACCGCCCTCGTCCGACTCGACGGAAACGCCGACTCCCTCGCCCGCGACCACGTCCCGACAGCCCACTCAAGGCGGGACGACTCTCGAACCGTGCCCGAGACAGGACGCCGAGCGGCTGACCGTCCTCAGCCTCAACCTCCACTCGGGCCGCACCAAGGCCGGCCGGCTCGACCTCGGACGGGTTTCGTCCGAGCTGCGATCGTGGGACGCCGACCTGGTGCTGCTGCAGGAGGTCGACCGCGGCCGGGTGCGCACCGACGAGGTCCACCAGACGCGCCGGCTCGCGGCGCGACTGGGGTACTCGTGGGTCTACGGTCCGACCCGGCGGTTCCGGCCCGGGTCCACCGGCAACGCCGTCCTCTCCCGCTGGCCGACGGTCGATGTCCGGATCAGGTCCCTCCCCCGGCCATCCGGCTACTACCGGCGCGGTCTGGTCGGCGCCACCGTCGACGTCGGTGGGCAGGAGATCGACGTGTACTCGACCCACCTCGACCACGCGTCCGTCGCCGTGCGGCTGGCGCAGGCGCGGGCGGTGGCGGAGGTCGTACGCCGGTCACCGCGACCGGTGGTGCTGGGCGGCGACCTCAACGCCGAGTCGGGGATGCCCGCCATCCGGGTGTTGGAGCGGGTCGGGCTGGTGGACGGCTGGCTGGTCGTCGGCCGCGACGACGGGCTGACCGTGCCGGCCGCAGCGCCCCGGCGGCGGATCGACTACGTGCTCGCCGACGAGTCGTTCGCTCCGGTGCGGTCACAGGTGCTGATCAGCCTGGTGAGCGACCACCGCGCGGTGCGGACGACGTACGACCTGCTGCCGCGGCACTGTCCGTGAGGCCAGATCATCCTTCAGCCGTCCTCGCTCTCACCCGCAGCCGCTGACACCCTCGCGGTCACCGTCCTGGTCGTAACCCAGCTCGCACAGCAACCCGTCGTGGCCGACAGACCCCTCGGGCATGAACAACAGGAACAGAAGGGCGATCGGGCCAGCCATCCACGCGAGGACCCTCTCCGACCTGCTCATGTCAGCACTCGTAGGTGCGCTGGGTCGAGTGGCATCGGGGTTCTGGCTGAACCGCGACCTGTGGCGGCTATGAGTGGACGCAGGGCACGTCGTACCTACCACGCCGTTGACCCATCTGGCACGCCGTTGGGGCAGCGTGCAAGTGCGGTGAACGTCCCGGTAGATGCCCTCGGATCTCGGCCCGACGGCCAGACAGCCGGCGGTGCATGACCCCGTGGTGCACCAGAGGGAATCAGACGACCGACAGCGGCAACAGCTTCTGGCCGGTGGGGCCGATCTGGATCTCGGTGTCCATCTCCGGGCAGACGCCGCAGTCGTAGCACGGGGTCCAGCGGCAGTCCTCGACGTCCTCGACACCGTCCGGGTCGTCGGCGGCGGCCAGGGAGTCCTCCCAGTCCGACCACAGCCAGTCCTTGTCGAGACCGGAGTCGAGGTGGTCCCAGGGCAGCACCTCGTCGTACTCCCGCTCACGGACCGTGTACCAGTCGAGGTCGACGCCCGTGCCCGCCAGCCCGCGATCGGCGCTCTCGGTCCATCGGTCGTAGGAGAAGTGCTCGCTCCAGCCGTCGAACCGGCCGCCGTCGCGCCACACCTGCTCGATGATCCGCCCGACGCGGCGGTCGCCGCGGGAAAGCAGTCCCTCGATGATCCCGGGCTTGCCGTCGTGGTAGCGGAAGCCGATCGCGCGACCGAACCGCTTGTCGGAGCGGACCGTCTCGCGCAGCACGCGGAGCCGCTCGTCGGTGGTCTCGTGGTCGAGCTGGGCGGCCCACTGGAACGGCGTGTGCGGCTTGGGCACGAAGCCGCCGATCGACACCGTGCACCGGATGTCGTTGCGTCCCGACACCTCACGCCCCTTGGCGATCACCTTCTTGGCCAGCTCGGCGATCTCGAGGACATCGTCGTCGGTCTCGGTCGGCAGACCGCACATGAAGTAGAGCTTCACCTGGCGCCAGCCGTGGGAGTACGCCGTGGCGACGGTCCGGATCAGGTCCTCCTCGGTCACGGCCTTGTTGATCACCTTGCGCATCCGCTCCGAGCCACCCTCCGGGGCGAAGGTCAGGCCGGAGCGCCGACCGTTGCGCGAGAACTCGTTGGCGAGAGTGATGTTGAAGGCGTCGACCCGGGTCGAGGGCAGCGACAGCGAGATGTTCGAGCCCTCGTAGCGGTCGGCGAGACCGGTCGCCACGTCGCCGATCTCGGTGTGGTCGGCACTCGACAGCGAGAGCAGGCCCACCTCCTCGAAGCCGGACTGGCGGATGCCGTTCTCGACCATGGCGCCGATCGTCTTGATCGAGCGCTCGCGCACCGGGCGGGTGATCATGCCCGCCTGGCAGAAGCGACAGCCGCGGGTGCAGCCGCGGAAGATCTCGACGCTGTAGCGCTCGTGCACGGTCTCGGCCAGCGGCACGAGCGGCTTCGCCGGGTACGGCCAGGCGTCGAGGTCCATCAGGGTGTGCTTGCGGACCCGGAGTGGGATGCCCGGGCGGTTCGGGACGACCGCCGCGATCGTCCCGTCGGCCCCGTAGGTCACGTCGTAGAACGCCGGCACGTAGACCGAGCCGCCCACGGCGAGCCGGCGCAGCAGCTCCTCGCGTCCTCCGGGTCGGCCCTCGTCCTTCCACTCGCGCACCACGTCGGAGATCGCGAGCACGACCTCCTCGCCGTCACCGAGAACGGCGGCGTCGATGAAGTCGGCGATCGGCTCGGGGTTGAACGCCGCGTGGCCGCCGGCGATCACGAGCGGGTCGTCCTCGGCGCGGTCGACCGCATGGAGCGGGATGCCAGCGAGGTCGAGCGCGGTGAGCAGGTTGGTGTAGCCGAGCTCGGTCGAGAACGAGACGCCGAGCAGGTCGAACGCGCGCACCGGGCGGTGGCTGTCGACGGTGAACTGCGGAATGGGGCCGGCCTCGTCGCCGGCGCGCATCACGGCCTCGAGGTCGGGCCACACCGAGTAGGTGCGCTCGGCCAGGATCCAGTCCCGCTCGTTGAGCACCTCGTAGAGGATCGCGACGCCCTGGTTGGGGAGCCCGACCTCGTACGCGTCCGGGTACATCAGCGCCCAGCGGACGTCGACCGACTCCCAGTCCTTCACGGTCGAGTTGAGCTCGCCGCCGACGTACTGGATCGGCTTCTGGACCGACGGGAGCTTGGGCTCGAGCCGGGGGAAGACCGATGCGACGGACACGGACAACACCTCTGAGGACCTGGGGGACGCGGGCTGCAGAACGCCCCCAGGGTACGTCGGCCGTTCTGGAGCGGCACATTCCCGACAGGGCGTAGCGTGACCGGCTGACAGGCATCACGTTTCGGGCAAGGGTCACGTGTGCAGTTGGTCGGGCAGGGGTGTCTGGACCTCTTTCCGACATCTCCTGCGGCACCGCGTGCGAGCCCCCTACCATCCCGGTCGGAGGGTAATCGTGGGGAACGCTGAGGGGACCAGCATCGCCACTCGCCGCTTGGCGCTCGTGGTTGTGCTGACGCTTGCCCTCACACCCCTCGCACTCGCCGACGTGCCGCCAACGGACACGCCGACCGAGATATGGCCCAGCCTGGCTGCCGCCTTCGTCTGGCTGGCCACGGTGTGGGATGGGTGGAGCCGACCGTCCATCGACCTCGTGTGGCACGTCGCGGCCCAGGTCCTGCTGTTCGTGGGCGTCGCCCTCGTCTTCGGCTGGGCCCCGGGCGACGCGATCTGGATGGGCGCCGCCAACGTCGGCGGCGCCATCTTGATGCTGGCGCTCTACTCGTGGTACCAGCGCGGACGCGGCTGGGCGCCAACCAACACCTCGTCCAACCTGGCGTTGCTCGCGACAGCTCTGTTGGCGAGCAGCGTGGTCGCCCTGCTCGGTGGGATGCCGTACCTCGAGGTGGGCGAGCTCGACCGGCTCACGCTGTGGTGGATCATCCGCGGCACCGTCTATGCGTACGTCGGCGGCGTGACCTTCCTGTGCGCGTTCTACGCCGAGGGGCCCTTCGTAGGGGACCGGGCCCCGAGGTGGGCGCTCGCGCTGCTGGTGCCGATGGGTGTGGCCTGCATCTGGGTGACCTACCTCGATCCCGAGCTCCCGCTGACCTGGTTCCTGCTGCTCCCCGCCCTCGTGGCCGGGTCGATCCTGACGCCGCGCGGTGCTTCGGTGTTCGCGCTGTTCATCGCCCTCATCAGCGCGCTCGCGACCCTCCACCCGATCAACCAGTTCGGGTACGACGGCTTCCTGCCCGGATCGATCGTGATCGACCTGCTGATCACCGCATCGACGTTCATCACCATCCACCTCGCGGTGCTCCAGGACCAGCGGATGGACGCCTCCCGGCAGCTCGAGGCGGAACGTGAGGTGGCCGAGGACGAGCGGGTGGCCGCCGAGGAGCAGGCGGCGCTGCTGGCGCGGGTCTACGAGACCATGACCGACGGCCTGATCGTGATGGAGCACGGACGCCGGGTGGTGTTCCACAACGAGGCGGCGCGTCGACTGGTCGGCAAGCGCATCCCGATCGGCGAGGACCTCGACTGGGTCGGATACCTCGGCCTGCGCCTCCTCTCGGGCGAGCCCGCCACCGACTCCGACCTCCCAGGCCCGCAGAACCCCGCGGTCCGCCAGCTGCAGGTGAAGAACGAGGGCGCCGACCGGATCCTGGAGATCGGCGCCTGGCCGATGGGCGACACCGGCAAGTTCATGGTGCTGTTCTCCGACGTCACGGCCGAACGCGAACGCCTCAGCGAGCTCACCGGGTTCGCCGGGGTCGTGGCCCACGACCTGCGCAGCCCGCTGACCAGCCTCAGCGGCTGGCTCGAGCTGATCGAGGACTCGTTGGCGGACGGCGACCCGGCGGGCGCTTCGGAGTTCAACCGCAGGGCCCAGGTCAGCAGCGCCCGGATGGGTCAGGTGATCGAGGACTGGCTGGCCTACACCGTGCAGCGCGACGGCATGCTCACGACCTCGCGCGTGCGGCTCGACTCCCTGCTGGACGAGATCGTGGCGCCGTACGGCCTGGCGGGGACCCCCTACGTGCCGGCGTTCGAGGTCGAGGTCGAGCACGTGGTGGAGGCCGACCGCGTGCTGACCAAGCAGCTGCTGGCCAACCTGATCGGCAATGCCGTGAAGTACACGCCCGACGGGGAGCGACCGCACGTCAGCATCCGCTCGGTCCCGGACTCCGAGGACGGCTTCGTCCGGATCGAGGTGCGCGACAGCGGGGTGGGTCTGCCGCCCGGCGAGGAGGACCGTGTCTTCGAGGAGTTCCACCGGGCCACCGCGCATGCCGACGCCTTCACCGGGACCGGTCTGGGACTCTCGCTGTGCCGCCGGATCGTGAATCGGCACGGCGGCAGCATCTGGGCCCACAACAACCCCGACCGCGGGGCGACGTTCAGCTTCACCCTCCCCGCAGCCTGACGCCTCCTCCCGCGCCGGTTCGTGCCACACCCCTAGGGTTCAGGGCATGGTTGGGGACGCCACGCGAGGCCGGTTCACGTGGACCCTCCTACTGCCACTGGCAGCGCTGGCCGGGCTGGTCGCCACCTGGGGTCGCAAGCCCCCCGACGCCGTGCTCGCGGCCGAAGCCGTCCTCCTCATCGGCGCCGTGCTGGCCGCGGTGCACCACGCCGAGGTCGTCGCCCACAGGGTGGGAGAGCCGTACGGCTCACTGGTGCTCGCGGTCGCGGTGACGGTCATCGAGGTGGCCCTGATCGTGACGCTCATGGTGAGCGGCGGGCCCGAGACGGCGGGTCTGGCGCGCGACACCGTCTTCGCCGCCGTGATGATCACCGTCAACGGCATCGTCGGCATCTCGCTGGTCGTCGGCGCGCTGCGTCACCATCTGGCGGAGTTCAACCCTGAGGGAACCGGCTCCGCGCTCGCGACCGTGGTGACACTGGCGACCCTGACCCTGGTGCTACCGGGGTTCACGACGTCCGCCGAGGGGGACGAGTTCACCGGCGGGCAGCTGGCGTTCGCGGCCGTCGCCTCGCTCACGCTCTACCTGATGTTCGTCTTCACGCAGACCGTGCGGCACCGCGACTTCTTCCTCCCCGTCGAGGACGGCGGCACCGGCCGCGACGATGACCAGCACGGCCACGCCGACCCGCCGAGCGGACGCGCGGCCCTGGTCAGCCTTGGGTTGCTGTCGGTCTCGCTGGTCGCCGTCGTCGGGCTGGCCAAGGTCGAGTCGCCCGTCATCGAGCGGGCGGTCGCGGCGGCCGGCTTCCCGCACGCCGTGGTCGGCATCGTCATCGCTCTCCTGGTGCTGCTGCCGGAGTCGATCGCCGCGGTCCGCGCAGCGATGCGCCGACGTACTCAGATCGCGCTGAACCTCGCCTACGGCTCAGCCATGGCGTCGATCGGCCTCACCATCCCGACCATCGCGGTCGCCTCGATCTGGCTCGACGGTCCGCTGGAGCTCGGCCTCGGCAGCACCGAGATCGTGCTGCTCGTGCTGTCGGTCATCGTGGGCGTCCTGACCGTCGTGCCCGGCCGGGCGAAGCCGCTCGCGGGCGGCATCCACCTCGCGATCCTCGCCGCGTTCGTGTTCCTCACGATCTCGCCCTGACCTGCTGGCGCGACGTCAGCGGGCCGGTGCACAGTGAGCCATGCGGGTGATCCGGGCGGCGAGCGCCTTCGACGGGGTCCGGTTCGTGGACGATGGCGTCACCGTGCTCTTGGACGACGACCGGATCGTCGGTGTCGAGGGGCCGCACCACGAGCCGCCGGCCGGCTGCGAGGTCGCGACGTACGACGGGACGCTGCTGCCCGGGCTGATCGACACCCACGTGCACCTGGTGGGCGTCGCCACCATGGGAGGGCTGGAGAGCGCGCCCGATCTCGACGACGACGCGCTGGACGCCGTCGTCGACGAGATGCTGCTCCGGCAGGCGAGGCACGGGGTGACGACGGTGCGTGACCTGGGTGACGTGCGGTACCGGACGCTCGCGGCCCGCGACGCACATCGACCGGGGAGACCGCGGCTCCACTGCGCGGGGCCGCCGCTGACGGTGCCGGATGGCCACTGCCACTTCCTCGGCGGCGCCGTCCTCGGGGTCGAGGCAGTGGCGGCAGCCGTCCGGGAACGGGCCGAGCGGGGCGCCGACGTCGTGAAGGTGATGGCGAGCGGCGGGATGCTGACGCCGGACTCCGACATCATGGGCGTCCAGTTCAGCCCGGAGGAACTGTCGGCGGCCGTGCGGGCGAGTCACGACGCCGGACTGCCGGTCGTCGCCCACGCGCACTCCCTCGCTGGCGTCCGGCACGCGCTCGACGCCGGCGTGGACGGGATCGAGCACTTCACCTGCCTGACCGACGCTGGCATGACCACCTCGGACGCCCTGCTCCGGCAGGTCGCCGGTGCCGGGGTCGTGGTGTGCCCGACGGCCGGCACCGACGTGACCCGGCTCCCGCCACTCGAGACGCTGCCGCCGGCCGTCCGGGACCTGATCGAGGCGCTCGGCCTCACCCGGGAGGGCGCCCAGCGCGGCCGGCTCGAACAGCTGCGACGGCTGCGCGAGCACGGGGTGGCGGTGGTCAACGGCACCGACGCCGGGGTCGCGCCGTCCAAGGACCACGGCAACGCCTGGCTGGCCGTGCTCCAGCTGACCGACTCGGGCTACTCGCTCGCCGACGCGCTCGCCACCGCCACGTCGTACGCCGCCCGCGTGCTCGGCCTCGAATCGGAGACCGGTCGGCTCACGCCGGGTTTGGCCGCCGACCTGCTGGTGACCGACGGCGACCTGCGAACCGACCCGGAGGCTCTGGGGCGACCGGCCGCGGTGTGGGTGCGTGGCGAGCAGGTCCCTCTCGGCTGACGAGCTGCCTTCGTGAGCTCGGGCCGGATCCGCCTGGGGTCAGCGAGTCGTCACGGTCGAGGGGGTCTTCGGTCGAGCGCAGCACCAAACGCCGCGTCCGTACCCTTACTCGGTGCGTGACTCCTTCCGCCGAGGCCTGCGACTCGGCACTCCCTACGCCGCGGTCGCGCTCGTGCTGTCGCTGTCCTTCGGGGTGCTGGCTGTCCAGGCGGGCTTCACTCCCCTGCAGGCGATCGTCACCTCGGCTCTGGTGTTCGGGGGCTCCGCGCAGTTCACCGCCCTGACGATCGTCGGTACCGGTGGCGGTATCGGAGCCGCCATGGGGGCGGCGACGCTGATGCACTCGCGGTTCTTGGCCATGGGCATCGCACTGGCTCCCTCCCTGTCCGGCGGCCCGCTGCGTCGCGCTGTCGAGGGGCAGGGGGTCGTCGACTCCTCGTGGGCACTTGCCAGCCGGGGCGATGGGACCTTCGACCGGGGTCTGTTGTTCGGCACCACCCTGCCCCAGTACGCCGCGTGGGTCGTCGGAACCGTGCTCGGCGCGTACGGCGGCGCCGTGGTCAGCGATCCGGAGCGGCTCGGCCTGGACGTGCTCTTCCCGACGTTCTTCGTGGGTCTCCTGGTCGCCGAGCTGCGCCGACCACGGGCCCGGGTGGCAGCCCTGCTCGGTGCCGGGATAGCTCTCGCACTGGTGCCCGTCGCGCCCGCCGGGGTGCCGGTGCTGGCCGCTAGCGCCGCAGCCTTGGTCGGCCTGGCAAGGGTCGATCCCACACCCGACCCGGAAGGACGCTGATGACCCTGAGCGAAGTCCAGGTGTGGCTGTTGATCGCCGCACTCACCGTGATGGCGGCAACCACCAAGGCACTCGGGCCTGCGCTCGTCGGTGGCCGGGCGTTGCCTCGGTGGGCCAGCGGCGTCATCGCGGTCACCGCGCCGGCGTTGCTGTCGGCGCTGGTCGTGACCTCGGTGCTGGCCGACGGGCAGCGGCTGGCCGTCGGTGCCCAGACCGCCGGTGTCGGGGTGGCGGCCGTGCTGCTGCTCTGCCGGGTGCCCCTGCTCCTCGCCAGCCTAGCCGCGGTGGTGGTGACGGCGGGGCTGCGAGCGCTGACCGGCTGACCGGCTAACAACTCTCTCGTGCTGTGAGGGAGTCGTCCGTGCCGCCCGGAAGGATCATCTGCACTCACGGGCTGCTGAATTGTCACGAGCTTCGCGAGCGCCACGGGACGCCTTGGGCCGTCCCCGTGCTTCGTGTCCCGCAGCGGATCCCGCTCCGGGGCGGCCGGGACGACCTGCTGCCCGAGATCAGCGCGTGCCCGTGTGCCGCAGACCGCATCGAGGTAGCGGATCAGTATGAGCTCCATCGACGCGTCGTGGTCTCCGCCGATGTCCACGTGGACGTCTCCATGAGCGTCCTTCCAGGTGAGGGTGAACGGTTGCGCGCTCGGCGTCCATTGGGTCGCAAGCCCGCAGTCTCGTGGGAAGATCTGAAGACGGATCCGCTCGAAGGAGTGATTGACGGAGAGCCTGACAGGTAGCGCGGGAACTCGAATCGCGAGACTTTTGCCCGGTCGATGGATCCTCGTCACTGTCGCGCTGCCGGTACCCCGACCGTGTAGCAGCATCCCGTCGATCCGCAGTGGAGCGGCCCCGACGGTGCCGTTGCGATCATTCGGTCGTGGGGGCGCCACGACCCCATTGAGGACCAGCCGCACCTCGGTACCGGCTGCGGCGGCCGGCGGGGAGGTCGTTCGCACCTCCTTGGGCGGTCGATCGTTCCACCACCAGACCGCGCCACCGCCGCTGATGACACCGAACGCGAACGCAGTGAGGATGACGCCGCGATGTCGCCATGCAGGCGTGAGCCTGTCGAGCAGCGGCGTTCGAGTGGGGCCACCCTGCTGGGTCTCACGCTGTGGCGGGAGCCGCTCCGGGGGATCCACCCGAGAAACGATACGTCGCCGCGCGTCTCACGGGGCACTGCACCGCACAACGGGAACGTTCAGATCAGTCGGCGATCGGTTGACGGGCTTTGGCGGCGGAATGGCGCGTCTCGAATCCCCACACCGATCCCAGGCGATCGGATGGGGAGTCCGATCATCCTCAACCCGGCAGTAGGCCGGTGACGCGCTGGCCTACACGCCGCCCGTGACTGAGTACGCGGATCCGGGGGTGCTCGCTCGTGAGACCGGTTGGTTTGCCAACCCACCGTCATAGTGAGGGGGGCCGGCTCGCACTCCCGGATCCGACCAGGAACACGACACGAGATGGAGACCACCACCCATACCGGTCACACCTACCGATCCCGAGCCCCGCAACCTAGCCAGCAGGACCCTCCACTGGCCACAGGCTCGACCTGGTGTTCGGCGCCCTCCTCTGGTTCGCCGCCTGAGCGACGCCGGTGTCGGCGGCCGCGGCTAGCGTCGGACCCATGGCAACCGTGCTGCCCGAGCTGCTCGTGACCGACCCGGCCGCGCTGCGGGCGTGGCTCGAAGAGCACCACGCGACGTCGCCCGGCGTGCGGCTGGTGCTCACCAAGAAGGGCGGCTCGGACACCACGATCACGTGGGCGAGCGCGGTCGAGGAACTGCTCTGCTTCGGCTGGATCGACGGCCAGGCCGGCAAGCGCGACGAGGGCAGCTACACGGTGCGCATTACCCCGCGCCGCCCCAAGGGCAGCTGGTCCCAGCGCAACGTCGCGCTCGTGGCGACGCTGGAGGAGCAGGGCCGGATGACCGACGCCGGGCGCGCCGCGGTCGAGGCCGCGCGCGCCGACGGGCGGTGGGACGCGGCGTACGCCGGTCCGGCGACCCGCCAGGCGCCCGACGACCTGGCCGCGGCGATCGCGGCGGAGCCGGACGCGCAGGCGATGTTCGACGTGCTCACGAGCGCCAACCGGTTCGCGCTGATCCATCGCGTCGAGAGCATGAAGCGCGCGGAGAGCCGGGCCCGCAAGGTCACCGAGATGGTGGAGATGCTGGCGCGCGGCGAGACGCTCTACCCGCAGAAGGCGGGTCACCCCGGACGGGCAGGTCAGCGCGCCGACGCCCGGCAGCAGGGTCGCCCCGGTCGGGTCTGACGCACGATTTGATATGCACTGCACGCCTCCGCGCCTTGACGGCGCTGAACCACCTCCGACTCAGTCGGTTGTCGAAAGCTCATTCGCCGCGCTCATGCGCGGCGAACGGACGCGGTAGGTTGCGCGCCTTCTGGACGACTCGTGGGTCACGATTGAGTGGCTGGGTGGATCCGCCTGGGCCAAGCCTGGGGGAGGGCCACAGCCGTCCTGCAGCGTTGTCGCAGGTCAACGTGCAGTGGGCTTCTTCACTGCGGTCAACATCCGCACGTTCGTGCTCCGCGCCGCCAGCCTCGATGGGTTGGTCGAGCTGGGCAGCATGACCCCGCGAGCGGCGTCCCTCGAGACGTCGGTCCGGGCCGGCCTCAACATCCTGGAAACCGGCGGAACGCAGGCCGGGAAAGCCAACGCTGCTGCCACCTCTCACGTTCGTCTGGTGAAGGTGACCTTCCCGTTCGCGGCGTTCGTCATCCGGTAGCGGTGGTCGTGGGCGAGGGTGTGGTGTCGCTGGCACAGCAGTCGCCCGGTGGCGAGGTTGGTGTCGCCGCCGCTGCCCCACGGGAGGTCGTGATGGGCCTGACAGAGCGCGGGCGGCCGATCACACCCGACGGTGGTGCAGGCGCCGTCGCGGAGGGCCATCGCGATCCGCATCGCCTTGGTGTGGAACCGGCGTTGTCGGCCGACGTCGAGCGGCTCGGTAGGTCCGCGGAGCACGACCGGGATGATCCCCGCCTGGCACGCGAGCCGGCGGGCCTCGCCCGCTGAGATCTTCGATCCGTCGCAGAGCCCGGCGGCGGTGAGGCCGCCCATCAGGGCTTCGATGGTCATGGTCACCACCACCGTCGCCGCCACGCCGCCGCCGTGGGGGACGGTGTGCTCGGGGCGGGACTCGATGTATTCGCAGAACGCCAGCCCCATCCGGTGCCGGGACGGGGTCGAGGAGTCCAGGCTGGGGTTGCGTCTCGGGGCCGCGAGGGCCATCAGGTGCTTGTGCAGGATCGAACCGTGCAGGGACGGGATGGTGAACCGGCCGTGACAGGAGCCGTGGCCGTCGTCGGACATCGTGAACGAGGCCCTCGATCGGGCGTCGGCTTCCTCGGCTTCGAGGCGGCGGGCTTCCTCCGCGTCGGCGGCCTCGGGGTCCAGCACCTCCAAGAGGCGCCGGCTCAGGACCCGCAACGCCTTTGCGTCGTGCTCACGGGCCTGTTCGAGCAGAAACGCCCTCGCCTGCGCCACCGTGTCGGTGGAGACCAGGTCGGTGGGCAGCGCATCAACTGCGTTCACGATCACCTGAGCCTGATCCACCGTCGCCTGCGCGTCGGCGAGCGCGGAGTCGACCTCCGGATGAGCCTCCTCGAGCCGCCGAGCCAACCGGGCCGCCCGGTGCACCGCGGGGCGCGTTGTCTTGGTCTGGTGGGCCAGCCAGTTCGCCGCCGAGGTCGCACCCACCTCGGAGCCGACCTCGACGCGTGCGGCGTGGGCCAACAACCGCAGCTGCAGCTGGGCGACCTGCGCCACCAGCCGGGTCACCTCCACCAGCGCCACCCCGGCCTCGGAGGGGGACATCGACCACACCGGAGTCTCTGCGACCGAGCGCAGCTCACGACGTACCGACGCCACCGTGGTGGCCACCGGATGGGTCGGGTGGCTGGGGTCGAGCGCGGCTGCTGTCATGACACCGAGTCAACCCACCCAGACCGACAGAACCCGCCAACCCAGCCGACCCCTGTGGACACCCCTGCGCGAAGACAACGTGTGGACGGTTCCCGGCCCCGGTTGGCGTGGTTTCGAGACGGTTGCTGCGCAACCTCCTCAACCACCGGGAGCCGGGCTGTGCAAACCTCCTCAACCACCGGGAGCCGGGCTGTGCAAACCTCCTCAACCACCGGGAGCCGGGCTGTGCAACCTCCTCAACCACCGGAAGGCCGGGACGCAGTCAGCGGCGGACGAGGACCCGGCTGGGGACGGGGTAGCGGGCGGCGGGGCTGACCGAGGAACGCAGGTGGATGTTCTGCAGCAGCCCGACGGCGAGCAGGGTGGCGAACATCGAGCTGCCGCCGTACGACACCAGGGGCAGTGGGACGCCGGTGACGGGCATGATCCCGAGGCACATCCCGATGTTCTGGAACGCCTGGAAGCCGAGCCAGCAGGCGATGCCGGCGGCTGCGATCCGGCCGAAGGCGTCCTCGGCGCGGCCGGCGATCACGAGTGCGCGCCAGATCACGACGCCGAGCAGAGCGATGAGGAGTCCGGCTCCGAGGAGGCCGAGCTCCTCCCCCGCGACCGTGAAGACGAAGTCGGTGTGCTGCTCGGGGACGAACCCGGAGCGGGTCTGCGAACCCCCGAAGAGGCCCTCGCCGAACAATCCGCCGTTGCCGACGGCGATCCGGGCCTGCTCGGTGTTGTAGCCCGCGCCGCGCGGGTCGAGATCGGGGTTCGTGAACGCGAGGAAGCGGTCGATCTGGTAGTCCTTCAGCATCCCGGCCGCCATCGCCGCGACGCCCCCGGTGATCCCGGCGCCGGCGAGCAGGGCCAGCCAGCGACGCGGGGCACCCGACGCGGCGAGTACGCCGAAGACGGTGGCCGAGAGCACCAGCATCGTGCCGAGGTCGGGCTGGAGCAGGATCAGGGCCGCGGGCAGCCCGGCGATCAGCAGCATCAGCAGTACGTCGACCCAGCCCACGGCCCGGTCGCGCCGCCCCTCGGACCGCTCGGCCACCACGAGCGCCATCCCGATCACGACCGCCAGCTTGGCGAGCTCCGCCGGCTGGATCGACATCCCGGCCAGCTGGATCCACGACCGAGAGCCGTTGATGGTGGTTCCGCTGGTCAGCACCATCACCAGCCCACAGACCGACGCGAGGTAGGCCAGCGGCGCGAGGATCCGTACCCATCGGTGGTCGGTCGCCAGCACCATCACCATCAGCACCAGGCCGATCGCGATGTTGACCAGCTGCTTGCGCAGGTACGCCGCGGAGTCACCACCGGTCAGGTCGATCCGGGTGGAGGTGGCCGACCAGACGAGCAGCGTTCCCAGCACCAGCAGACCGGCCACGGCAGCCATCAGCGCCCAGTCGAGGCCGGGCACGCGCAGCAGCGGGCCGGGACGGCTGGTCCGGACGCTCATCGCGACCTCCTCGCCCGGGGCGGCAGGATCGAGCCGTCGCGGCGGAACGCGGGCAGGTCGTCCGGGGCGACGACACCCGGGATCGCGGCCCGGTCGGCGTCGACGTCCATGCCGTTGACGCCGTACAGCGCCTCGTAGATCGCGCGCACCGCCGGACCCGAGGTGCCCGAGCCGGTGCCGCCCTGGCTCACCATCATCACGACCGCGTAGTCGCCGGTGTACGACGCGACCCACGATGTCGACTGTTTGCCGTAGACCTCGGCGGAGCCCGTCTTGGCGCGGATCTGCACCTGGTCGAGGGGGAAGTCGAGCAGCCGCCAGTTCATGGTGCCGCGCAGGCTCACGCCTTTGAGGGCGCTGTCGATGTAGGACACGACCGAGTCGGGCAGCCCCACGTCAGCCATCTTCTTGGGGCGGAACCGCTTGAGCACCGTCCCGTCGGGACTGACGATCGCCTTCGCGATGCGCGGTGCGTACAGCGTGCCGCCGTTCGCGATCGCGGCGTAGGCACGCGCGAGCTGGAGCGGCGTGACGATCGTGTCGCCCTGTCCGATCGCGAAGTTCACCGCGTCGCCGGCCCGGTACGCGAAGCCCTCGACGCAGAACTCGCCGGCGAACTTGTAGACGAAGTCGCTGGTGTCGGCGTCCTGCGGTTTGTCGGCGATGCCGCAGTAGTAGCTCTTCATCTGCTTCCAGTACTGCCGCTTCCACCGCCGGTCGGCGATCCGCCCCGAGGCCTCTCCCGGCAGGTCGATCCCGGTCTCGCCGCCGAAGCCGAACGTCATCGCCTCCTCGACCAGCGGGTCCTTGGCGGTGACGTCGTCGACGTCGGTCCCGAACTTCTGCCAGAAGTGGTAGCCGACGCGGTAGAAGAACGTGTTGCAGGAGACCTCGAGCGCACGGTCGAAGCCGATCGACCCGTACGCGCCGGACTCGTAGTTCTTGAACACCCGGTTGCCGACCTGGAGGCCCGAGGAGCAGTCGAGCCGGGTGTCGGGTCCGAAGCCGTGGGTCATCGCGCCCGCGGTCATGAACGGCTTCCACGTCGACCCGGGTGCGAACTGGCCCTGGGTGGCGCGCCCGAGCAGCGGCGTGCCTGCCGCCTCGGAGTAGAGCCGGGAGAGCTGCTTCTTGCTGATGCCGCCGACCCAGACCTCGGGTTCGTACGTCGGCTGGCTGGCCATCGCCACGATTCGGCCGGTGTCGACCTCCATCACGACCACGGCGCCGGCGTCGGCCGCGTAGTTGCGGCCGGTCACCTCGTCGCGGGTCTGCCGCGCGGTGCGGATGGTCCTCGCGAGCTGCCGTTCGACGACGCCTTGCACCTTCGCGTCGATCGACGTGACCAGCGTGTCGCCCGGCTGCCCGGCGATCTCGTCCTCCTCGCCGAGGACCCGGCCCATGGAGTCGACCGCGACCCGGCGGTAGCCGGGCATGCCGCGCAGCCACTCGTCGTACTGCTTCTCGACGCCGGCCCGACCGACCGAGGAGGCGCCGTTGATCGACCGGTCACCCGCGTCGCGGGCGCCGTCGTACTCGTCCTCGGTGACCGGGCTGAGGTAGCCGAGCACGTGCGCGAGGTTGATGCCGAATGGCCGGGGGTAGGCGCGGACGCTCTGCTGCTCGGCGATCACCGCCGGGTAGTCCTCCGGCTGCTCGAGGATCCGCAGCGCGACCCGCTGCGGGACGTCCTGCGCGATCGGTACCGGCTGGTACGGCGAGCCGTTCCAGCACACGCCCGGCACGCTGCCCTCGTCACCGCAGGTGACGAGCTGACGGCGGAGCCGGGCCGACGGCTGCCCGGTGGCCTCGCCGACCCGGTCGAGCAGCACCCGCTGCTGGCGGTCGGTGAGCTTGCCGAGCAGGGTGCGGTCCATCGACACGACCCACGACGCGCGGTTGGCGACCAGCGGCCGGCCCTGCGCGTCGACGATCAGGCCGCGCTGCGGCTGGACCACGATCTCGCGCACCGACTGGTTGGCCGCCTGCGCGTGGTACTCGTCGCCGCTGACGACCTGGAGGTAGTAGAGCCGGACGAACAGGGTGGCGAAGAGCGAGAACACCAGTGCCTGGATCACCACCAGCCGCAGCCGACTGCGGCCGTCGACGCCCATCAGGCCAGGACCCGCTGCTCGGGCTCGAGCTTCCGGAACATCCCCATGAGGGGCGGCAGCACGAACGGGGTGAGCAGCACGTCCCACAGCACCGCGACCAGCACCACCGTGAGGAGCCCCCCGACGTCGAGGCCCGGGTCGTCGAGCAGCATCCCGGTGAGGGCGAAGACCGAGGAGCCGACGAACGAGGCGCCGGCGACCGTGAGCACGACGGTGGTCGTGGTGGCTTTCTGGTCCTGCCGCAACCGTCCGGCCAGGTAGCCGACGAGCACCAGCGCGAGTGCCCACCGGCCGGCGACGTGGTCCGCGGGCGGCGCGAGGTCGAGCGCGACGCCGCCGACGAAACCGAGGACCGCGGCGAACTCGGGACCACGCGTGAGCGCCGCTGCCACGACGACCAGCAGCACCAGGTTCGGGACGATGCCCTGCCAGGCGACGTGCGGGAAGACCGCGACCTGCAGGACGAGGGCGACCACGATCGCCGCGAGCGCGGTGAGGAGGCGGGTGAGTGTCATCGCAGGCTCCCGTCTGCCTCGATCACGGCCCGGTCGCTGCGGGTGCCCGACGGGACGACCACGCCGACCAGGTCGAGCGCACCGAAGTCGACGAACGGCTCGATGACCGCGCGCTGGGAGGTCTCTCGGATGCTGGAGAAGACGTTGGTGACCCGGCCGACCGGCACCCCGGAGGCGTACGGCGCACCGCCGTCGCTTCCCCAGGTGACGACGACGTCGTGCTTGGCGGGCACTTCGGCCCGGTCGACCAGCTCAAGGTCGAGCAGGCCGCTGTCGCCTACGTCGCCGCGGCCCTTGAGGAAGCCCATCTCCATCGAGCCGCCGACCCGGCCGCCGACGGTCGAACCGGTGTCGATGATCAGGAGCACGGTCGCCGTCGTCCGGGTGGTGCGGAGCACCCGCCCGACGAGCCCGTCGTTGTTGAGCACGGTCTGGTCGGGCCGGATGCCGGCGTCGGATCCAGCGTCGATCGTCACGGTGCGGCTGAACGCCTGCGACGGCCCGAGCGCGACCACGTGCGCGGGCACGAGCGCGAAGCCGAGGTTCTCGGCGGCCACGGTGAGGCCGTCGTACTCCTCGAGCCGGTTGCGGTCGTAGCCCGAGGTGGCGACGTCTGAGCGCAGCTCGGCGTTCTCGGCCTCGAGCGCGCTCAGCTCGGCTCGCAGCGAGTCGTGGGAGCGGAACCAGTCGGGGATCGCCGCGATCGGGCGGATCACCGCCGCGGTGCCGGACTCGAGCGGCCCGAACACCTCGCCGACCGCGCTCCGTGCCGGCTCGACCGGTGAGTCGGCGCCGCCCTGGTGGTCGAGGGTGATGAGCGAGACGCTCGCGAGCACCAGGGCGACCAGCAGCGCCCGCGACGGGCGGCGCGGCTCGTCGAGGTCGTGGAGGCTGCGCCAGCGGCGCTCGCGGCCCCGGCTCAATCCCCCGTCGAGGCGCATCAGTACCTCCGGGGCTCGGAGACCAGGACCTGCTGCAGCGCCTCGAACTCCTCGACGCACTTGCCGGCGCCGAGTGCGACGCTGACCAGCGGGTCCTCGGCGAGGTGGACCGGCATCCCGGTCTCGTGGCGTAGCCGCTCGTCGAGCCCGCGCAGCAGCGCGCCGCCACCCGTGAGCACGATGCCGCGGTCCATGATGTCGCCCGCCAGCTCGGGCGGTGTCTGGTCGAGCGTGGCGCGGACCGCGTCGACGATGGCGTGGAGCGGCTCCTCCAGCGCCTGCCGGATCTCCGCGCTCGAGACGACCACGTTGCGCGGGAGCCCCGAGACCATGTCGCGGCCGCGGATCTCCGCCTCCGGCTCGTCTGGCAGCGGGAACGCAGACCCGAGCGTCATCTTGACCTCCTCGGCGGTCCGGTCGCCGAGCATGAGGGAGTACTCCTTCTTCATCCAGGCGACGATCGCCTGGTCCAGGTCGTCGCCGGCGGTACGGATGGAGAGGCTGGTGACGATGCCGCCGAGGCTGATGACCGCGACCTCGGTGGTGCCGCCCCCGACGTCGACCACCATGTTCCCGGTGGCCTGGTGGACCGGGAGCCCGGCGCCGATCGCCGCAGCCATCGGCTCCTCGACGATGTAGACCCGCCGTGCCCCTGCCTGGTAGCCCGCCTCCTTCACGGCCCGTTGCTCCACGGCGGTGATGCCGCTGGGCACGCACACGACCATCCGCGGCTTGGCGAAGTAGCGGCGGCGGTGCACCTGCCGGATGAAGTACCGCAGCATCTGCTCGGTCGCCTCGAAGTCGGCGATCACGCCGTCCTTCAGCGGTCGGATGGCCGTGATGTTGTCGGGGGTGCGACCGATCATCCGCTTGGCCTCGTGGCCGACGGCGAGGATCTCGCCCGTGGTGTCGTTCAGCGCGAGGACGCTCGGTTCGTCGAGCAGCACACCCTTGCCGCGGACGTACACGAGCGTGTTGGCCGTGCCGAGGTCCACGGCCATGTCACGGCCGATGAAGCTGTTCGCCATGCGGAGTGCCTCACGCTCGCTCGTCTCAACCGGGGAAGGTCGGTACGACGACCTGCCGGCGTGGCCGAGGCACCTGCCACGAGGGTAGGTTCGCGCGGCGGCTCAACCCGGCAGGACACGCGGAACCGCGCCCAACGCCGAGCCGTCACTCGTGCAGGTTCAGAAGGCGCCGAGCCGTCACTGATGCAAGGTTTCATCCTGCAGAACTGCCGACTCGGCACGATGCCAAACCCGCAGGAGTGACGGCTCGCGCAGGTCACGAATCCGGGAACCAGAGCCCGATCTCGCGGCCGGCCGACTCCGGGGAGTCCGAGCCGTGCACCAGGTTCTGCTGTACGGCGAGCCCCCAGTCTCGGCCGAGGTCGCCGCGGATCGTGCCGGGCAGGGCGGCGGTGGGGTCGGTGGCGCCGGCGAGGGCGCGGAACCCCTCGATGCAGCGCTGGCCCTCGACGACCATCGCGACGACCGGGCCGGAGAGCATGAACTCGACCAGCGGCTCGTAGAACGGCTTCCCCTGGTGCTCGGCGTAGTGGCCGGCGAGCAGGTCCGGCGTGGCCGCGCGCAGCTCCATCGCGGCCAAGGTGTAGCCCTTGGCCTCGATCCGTCGGATCACCTCACCGGTCAGCCCGCGTCGGACGCCGTCGGGCTTGATGAGGACCAGGGTGCGCTCGAGAGCCATGGCGCGGAGCCTAGCGAGCGGTGGACGGCGAGCTTCGGGCGGGACTCGTCCAGGCGATCTGTGCATAACTCTTGTGCATAACTCTTGTGCATAGAGTGTGTGCACAACTAGTGTGTACGTCATGACCGAAGTGATCCACCTCGACGCGGCCGCACTGCGCGTGCTCGCGCACCCCCTACGGTCCCGGCTACTGTCCCAGCTCCGCCTGAACGGCGCCGCCACCGCCACCGAGCTCGCCGACCGTCTCACCACCAACACCGGTGCCACCAGCTACCACCTGCGCAAGCTCGAGTCGGTCGGCCTGGTGAAGGACACCGGGACCGGCTCGGGGAAACGCCGCGTGTGGGAGGCCGCGAGCCGGTGGCACGAATGGACACCGAGCGAGTTCGCCGGCGATGAGGACTCCGAGGCGTCGCTGTCGTGGCTGACACGACACTACTTCACCGAGCTGCAAGCCTGGGCCGACCGTTGGTTCGCGGCCGAACGCGCCTGGCCCCGGACGTGGCGCGACGCCCTCGGCTACGGCGACGACGGCGTGCACGTGACGCCGACGCAGGCGATGGCGCTGCGCGAGGACATCCACCAGGTCGTGCAGAACTACCGCAACGCAGGCCGCGGCGAGCCCGACGCCACCGACGTCATGATCATGACGATCCTGCTGCCGGTCGATGACCGACCGCAGGAGGGTCGGTCATGAAGGACGTCCTCTCCCCCATCGCCGCCCGCCGGGTGTTCCTCACCCTGACCTTCACGCGCTGGTTCCCGGTCGGGCTGATCGTCGGAGCGATGACCCTGTGGCCGCTCGAGCAGGGACTGACCATCTCCGAGGCGCTGCTCGCGTTCTCGTTCATGGGCTTCGTGGTGTTCGTCCTCGAGCTGCCTACGAGTGGCTTCGCCGACTCGTTCGGTCGACGGCCGGTCTACATCGTCTCCGCGGTCGTGAACATCGTCTCCAGCGTGGTCGTCATCATCGCTGACTCGTTCTGGACGTTCGCCATCGCAGGCGCGCTTTTCGGTGTCTTCCGCGCGCTCGACTCCGGCCCGCTCGAGGCGTGGTACGTCGACACCGTCCACGTGACCGAGCCCGGGGCCGACGTCGACCAGGCGCTGGCCGCGCAGGAGACCGCGCTCGGTAGCTCCATCGCCGTCGGGTCGGTGCTCTCCGGCGTCCTGATCGCCTGGGGGCCGTTACCGGACGCCTCGGCGCTGCTGCTGCCACTCTTGGTGTGGGCGGCCCTCAACGTCGGGCACCTGCTCATCGTGGTGCTCCTGATGAGAGAGCCGCGCACGCACGTCGACGCGACCGGTGCCCGGCGAGCGGCACATTCGGTGCGCGAGGCCCCGGTCGTGATCCGCGAGGGCCTCGGCCTGCTCCGCAGCAACCAGGTGCTGCGCGGGATCGTGCTGGTGGAGATCTTCTGGTCCACCGCGATGGTCATCTTCGAGACGTTCCAGCCGATCCGGCTGGCCGAGCTCGTGGGCGGCGAGGAACAGGCCGGTGCCCTGATGGGGCCGGTGGCGGCCGTCGGCTGGGGTGTGTTCGCACTCGGCTCCGCGTTGGCCGGGCTCGCGAGCCGCCGGATCGGCGTCACCTGGACCGCGATCCTGTCGCGCATCCTCAACGGGCTAGGAGCGGTCGTGATGGGATTGGTCGCGGGGCCGGTGGCCCTCATCGCGGCGTACCTCTTCACCTACGCACTCCACGGCACCGCCGGTCCGATGCACATGAGCCTGCTGCACCGTGAGGCAGTCGCCCGCAACCGGGCGACCGTGCTGTCGATGAGCTCGATGGTCGGGTTCGCGGCGTTCTCGATCGCGGCCCCGCTGCTGGGTCTGCTGGCGGATGCGGTCAACACCCAGACCGCGATGGTGACTGCCGGCGCGTTCAGCGTGTTCGGCGCCCTGCTCTACCTGCCGGCGCTGCGTGCCGAGAAGCTGCGCGGGCTGGCGGACGTCGAGCCCTCGGCGGTCTCCGGGGCCTGACCTGGGGAGAACCGGTGCACCTCGCGCCGCATTGTGCCTAAGGTTCCGAGGAAGCGTCCGCCATCTCGGGAGGGGTTCGTGACCGACGTCTTGACCCCGGCCGCCGCGCGCCGTGTGCTCCTCCTGCTCAGCGTCACGCGCTGGTTCCCGGTCGGCCTGGTGGTCGGCGTGATCACGCTCTGGTTCCTCGAGCGCGGGCTCACCATCGCCGAGGCGCTGCTCGCGTTCTCACTCCAGGGCATCCTGGTCTTCCTGCTCGAGCTGCCGACCAGCGGCTTCGCCGATGCGTTCGGCCGCCGCCCCTTGCTGCTCGCCGCCGCGATGGTCAACCTCGTGGCGAGCGTCGTCATCGTGATGGCGAACTCGTTCTGGACGTTCGTCCTCGCCGGAGCGCTCCAAGGCGTGTTCCGGGCCCTGGACTCCGGGCCGCTCGAGGCCTGGTACGTCGACACCGTCCACGCCACCGAACCGGGGGCTGACGTCGACCGGCCGCTCTCGGCCCAGGGCACGGTCGTGGGCGTCGCGATGGCCGTGGGCTCGCTCATCTCCGGGGGGCTGATCGTCTGGAGCCCTCTGTCGGCGCAGTCGGCGCTGTTGCTGCCGCTCCTGTGCTGGGCCGGGCTCAACGTGGTGCACCTGATCGCCGTGGCGATCCTGATGAAGGAGCCCACGAACGACGCCGAGGGCAGCAGCCTGGCCAGGGCAGCCGCGTCGACCCGCGAGGCGCCACTCGTGATCCGCGAGGGTCTCGGGATGCTGCGTCACAACCGGGTGCTGCTCTCGTTGGTGCTGGTCGAGTTCTTCTGGGCCACCGGGCTCGTCGTGTTCGAGATCTTCCAACCGATCCGGCTGGCGGAGCTCGTCGGCGGAGAAGAGCGGGCCGGGGCGCTGATGGGGCCGGTGGCGGCCATCGGCTGGGGTGTCTTCGCGCTCGGCTCGGCGTTGGCCGGGTTCTCCAGCTCGCGGATCGGGGTGGCGCGCACCGCCATCGTTGCCCGCGTCCTTAACGGGCTGGGTGCCGTCGTCATGGGACTCGTCGCCGGGCCGGCTGCGCTGATCGCGGCGTACCTGTTCACCTATGGCCTCCACGGCACGGGAGGTCCGATGCACCAGTCCCTGCTCCACCGCGAGGCGCGCGCCCGCAACCGGGCGACGGTGCTGTCGATGAACTCCATGGTGTTCTTCGCGACGTTCTCGGTCGTGGCACCCCCGCTGGGGCTGCTCGCGGAGACCTCGACCACCCAGGTCGCGATGGTGACGGCGGGTGCGTTCAGCGTTCTGGGCGCGCTCCTCTACCTGCCCGCGCTCCGCGCCGAACGCCTCCGGGGTCAGACGGCGCCGGGTGAGATGTCGCCCGCTTCCGGGTCGTAGGCGGCGTACGCGGCGGCCCGCTCGCGCTCGATCTTTCGGCCGAGGAAGTACGCGATCCCCCACAGCAGGGCGAAGAGCGCCCCGAGGAAGAACATCACCGGTACGACGAACCCGAGGGCCACGGCGGCGACCTGCACCACCCATCCGACGCCGTACGCCGCCTCGGAGCGCAGCGCACCGGCGAGCACGAGGCACGCGGCCGCGAGGCCGAGGCCGACGGCGAGGGCGGTGCCGAGCGGCACGTCGCCGAGGGTGACCATCACCGGCGTGGTCAGCCCGAGCACGATCCCCTCGAGCGCGAGGACGGCCGCGCACATGCCACGGCGCGGCGAGCGCGGCTGGGTCTGCGTGGTCCCGCTCATCCGCGTCCCTTCAGCATCGTGCGGGCCTCGCCGACCGTCACGACCGAGCCGGTGACGAGCACCGCGCCCGAACCGATCGAACCGGTCGCCGTTCCCCCGGCCTCGGCGAGCGCGGTGGCCTGGTCGATCGCGTCGGCCAGCCGCGGCACCACGGTGACCCGGTCGTCGCCGTAGATCTCGCGGGCCACGGCGGCGAGCTCGTCGGCCGGCATCGCCCGCTCGGTGGCGTTCTGGGTGCAGACGACGTGGACCAGGTGCGGCTCGAACGCCGCCAGTACGCCGTCGGCGTCCTTGTCGGCCATCACACCGAGCACGCCGATCAGCGGGTCGAACGCGAACGAGTCGTTCAGCGCCGCCGCGGCCGCCTCGGCGCCATGCGGGTTGTGGGCAGCATCCAGCACGATGGTCGGGCTGCGGCGGATCACCTCGAGCCGCCCGGGCGAGGTGACCTGGCCGAACGCCGTCGCCACGATCTCCGCGTCGAGCGTCCGGTCGCCGACGAACGCCTCGACGGACGCGAGGGCGATCGCGGCGTTCTGCGCCTGGTGGGCGCCGTAGAGAGGCAGGAACACCTCGTCGTACCGCGCTCGGAGCCCCTGCAGCGACACCACCTGCCCGCCCACGGCCGGGACCCGGGACGCGACACCGAACTCCAGTCCCTCGCGGACGACCGTTGCGCCGACCTCCGCGGCGTGACCCAGCAGCACCTCGGCGACTTCGGGCACCTGCTCCGCGAGCACCGCCGTCGCGCCTGGCTTGATGATCCCTGCCTTCTCGCGCGCGATCATCACCGGCTGGTCGCCGAGGTACTTCGCGTGGTCGACAGCGACCGGCAGCACCGCGGCGACCTGGCCGTCGGCCACGTTGGTGGCATCCCAGACGCCACCCATCCCGACCTCGACGATCGCGACGTCGACCGGCGCATCGGCGAACGCGGCGTACGCCATCCCGACGACGGTCTCGAAGAACGACAGCGGGTGCGGCTGCGCCGCGTCGACCAGGTGCGTGTACGGAGCCACGTCGTTGAACGCGCGCACGAACTCCTCGTCGGTCAGCGGGGCGCCGTCGACGCAGATCCGCTCACTCATCCTCTCGACGTGCGGGCTGGTGAACCGGCCGGTGCGCAGCTCCAGTGCCCGCAGCAGGGTGTCGATCATGCGCGACGTCGACGTCTTGCCGTTGGTGCCGGTCAGGTGGATCACGGGGTAGCTGCGTTGCGGGTCGCCGAGCAGCTCGGTGAACGCGCGGATCCGGTCGAGCGACGGCTCGAGCCGGGTCTCGGGCCAGCGGGAGAGGAGCGCGTCCTCGACCTCCGGGTAGGTCTCGGCCAGCCGCGCTGCAGGCAGGTCAGTCATCGACTCCGAGTCTAGGGCGGGGTCCGATCCGGTACTCGGCCATGTCGACCACGGGACGGTAGCCGAGGGCGGCGTAGAGCTGGTTGGAGGTCGGGTTGGCCTGGTCGGTGAACAGGCAGGGACGTGCCCGCAGGTCCAGGATCCGCTGCGAGATCAGGGCGACCGCGTTGCCGGCGTACCCCCTCCCGCGGTGCTCGCGCGGCGTGTAGACCGGGCCGATCCGGGCTGCGCCGAACGCCGGCTCGTGGTGGGCGGTCAGGTGCACCGGACGGTCCTCGGCGTCGACCCAGAACCAGACCAGCCGCTGCTCGATCCAGCGCCGCATCTGGTCCTGGGTCACGACCATGTCGTGCAGGCTCCCGGGAGGTCGGCCCGCCTGCTCGTCGGCGTCCCGGCCGAACGCGACGATCCACGACATCGCCAGCTCGGCTTCGTCAAGCCTGGCGGCCCGCAGCCGGCCTCTCGCCGGACGGGGCCGGCCGACCTCGGACAGCTCGTGGAGCCGGGTGTGGACCGTCTCCGCGGCTGTCTCGCCCTCCAGTCGGGCTAGCTCGATCGCGCAGACCTTCGCCGCTGGGAGCGCCCCGTTCACGCCGCCCACGTGCTCTCGGCGGTGGTGCAGCGCCTTGGCCAGCGCCTCGGCTGCGTCGGTCGGCATCGGCAGCAGGTAGAGCGGGTGCGGCGCGAACGGCGCGGTCCGCATCCCGACCCCCGCCACGGCGCCACGCTCGTCGCGAGCCACGACCCACCAGCGGTGGGACAGGTCGTGCTCGATCCCGGCAGCATCCTCGCGCGCCGCGCGTTCGGCGACCGTGGCCACGACCGTGTTGAGCACGGGATCGGCCGCGAGGTGATCGCCCGCCTCCGCGAGGAAGGCCGCCGGGTCGGCGTGGAACTCCAGCTCCGCCATGCCCGGACGCTAGCCGCGGGGTCGGCGCTGCTGCACCCGACTTTGTGACGGCGGGCAAACCGATTCGGGGCTGGGTGCACACCGCAACTAGGCTTTCGAGTCATGACCGAGACGCAGGAGCAGGCAGTGACCACGACGGAGGCACCGGAACCGCGTGCCGTCGTGGTACCCGACAAGCCTGCCCTCGAGGGCCTCGAGCAGAAGTGGGCCGAGCGTTGGAAGGCCGACGACACATACCGGTTCGACCGCACCCAGCCGCGCGAGAACGTCTACTCGATCGACACGCCGCCGCCGACCGTCAGCGGCAAGCTGCACGTCGGTCACGTCTTCTCCTACACCCACACCGACCTGATCGCCCGCTTCCAGCGGATGCGCGGCAAGTCGGTCTTCTACCCGATGGGCTGGGACGACAACGGGCTGCCGACCGAGCGCCGGGTGCAGAACTACTACGGCGTCCGCTGCGACCCCTCCCTTCCGTACGACCCCGACTTCACCCCGCCGGAGAAGCCGGACCCGAAGCGGCAGATCTCCATCAGCCGTCCGAACTTCATCGAGCTGTGCGAGGAGCTCGTCGAGCTCGATGAGCAGGTCTTCGAGCAAATCTGGCGCACGCTGGGGCTCTCGGTCGACTGGTCCGAGCACTACACGACCATCGGACCGAAGTCGCAGAAGGTCAGCCAGACCGCGTTCCTGCGCAACTTCGCCCGCGGCGAGGCCTACCTCCAGGAGGCGCCGACGCTCTGGGACGTCACGTTCCAGACCGCGGTCGCCCAGGCCGAACTCGAGGCTCGCGACTACGCCGGGCACTACCACCGGGTCGCGTTCCACCGCGGTGACGGATCCGCCGTTCACGTCGAGACGACCCGCCCCGAGCTGATCCCGAGCGTAGTCGCGCTGATCGCCCACCCTGACGACGAACGGTACGCCGACCTGTTCGGCAAGACCGTGAGCTCGCCGGTGTTCGGGGTCGAGATCCCGGTCCTCGCGCACCACCTGGCAGAGCCCGACAAGGGCGCCGGCATCGCGATGTGCTGCACGTTCGGCGACCTCACCGACGTCACCTGGTGGCGCGAGCTCGACCTTCCCGTCCGCACCGTCATTGGCCGCGGCGGCCGGCTCTCGCGCGAGACCCCCGCATGGCTCGCGAACGACGCAGCGGCCTCGGCGTACGAGAACCTCGCGGGTAAGACCACATTCTCCGCGCGAGAGGCGATGGTCGCGCTGCTCCGCGAGTCCGGCGACCTCGATGGCGACCCGTCGCCGACGCAACGGAGGGCCAACTTCTACGAGAAGGGCGACAAGCCGCTCGAGATTGTCGCGACTCGGCAGTGGTACATCCGCAACGGCGGACGCAGCGCGGAGCTACGGGACGACATGATCGCCCGCGGCGCCGAGATCGACTGGCTGCCCGGCCACATGAGGCACCGCTACGACAACTGGGTGGGCGGCCTCAACGGCGACTGGCTGATCTCGCGGCAACGGTTCTTCGGGATCCCGTTTCCTGTCTGGTACCCGCTCGATGCCGAAGGCGAGCCTGACCACGACCACCCGCTCCTGCCTCGCGAGAGCGACCTGCCGCTCGACCCGTCCACAACCGCCCCGGGGGGCTACACCGAGGACCAGCGCGGCAAGCCCGGCGGGTTCATCGGTGACCCCGACGTGATGGACACCTGGGCCACCTCGTCGCTGACACCGCACATCGCCGGCGGCTGGGAGACGGACGACGACCTGTGGCAGCGCGTCTTCCCGATGGACCTCTGCACCCACGCCCACGACATCATCCGCACCTGGCTGTTCTCGCGGGTCGTCCGTTCTCACTACGAGAACCACGTCGCGCCATGGCGCCACGCGATGATCTCAGGCTTCATCCTCGACCCCGACCGCAAGAAGTTCAGCAAGTCCAAGGGCAATGCCGTCGTGCCCGACGACATCCTCGAGAAGTACGGCACCGACGCCGTGCGGTGGCGTGCGGCGCTGGCCCGGCCCGGCCTGGACTCCCCGTTCGACGAGAGCCAGATGAAGGTCGGCCGCCGGCTCGCGATGAAGGTCCTCAACGCCTCGAAGTTCGTGCTCGGAATGGGGGCCACCGACCTCAACCCGGCAGCCGTCAGCGCGGCGGTCGACTGCGCCCTGATGGGTCGGCTCGACGAGGTGGTCCGCAAGGCCACCCACGCCTTCGAGACCTACGACTACACGACCGCCCTCGAGGTCACCGAGAAGTTCTTCTGGGAGTTCTGCGACGACTACCTCGAGCTGGTCAAGGAGCGGGCGTACGGCGACCCGGCCGATCGGGGAACCGCCTCTGCCCGCGGCGCGCTGGCGATCGCCCTCGAGGTCCAGCTGCGCCTGCTCGCACCGTTCCTCCCGTACGTCACCGAGGAGGTCTGGTCGTGGTGGCGCGAGGGCTCGATCCACCGCGCCCCGTGGCCGGAGGCCGACGACCTCGGAGCGGCCGCCGCGGCGTCACCCGCGCTGCTCGATGCGGTGGCCGCCGCCCTGATCGGAATCCGCGGCGCGAAGTCACAGGCGAAGGTCTCCATGAAGGCGCCCCTCGCCCGGGTCGAGATCACCGGACCCGAGGACCAGGTCGCCCTGGTTGAGCAGGCCGCCGACGACCTGCGTGCCTCGGGCAAGATCACCGGCGACCTGCTGTTCAGCGCGGTTCCCGGCGCGCAGGAGATCGGCGTCGAGGCCGAGCTGGTTCCGGCCGAGTGACCGTGCGCTGAGGGACCGAGCCGGGCGCTGCCCGGTCAGTCCTTCGCGCGAGCTCGCTCGGGCTCCTGGTCTCGACCGGCGGGAGCCTTGACCTCGCTGACGCGTGCAGTGTCGTTGCCGCCCTCCGCGTCCTCGGAGGTGTCCTCGGCGGTGTCGGTCTCGGCGTCATCCTCCGTCGCTTCGGGCGCGTCGGCCGAGGCACCCGCGTCCTCGGCCGGCGCCGGCTCCTCTGCAGGTTCCGCAGCCGGTTCCGCAGCCGGTTCCGCAGCCGGTTCCGCAGCAGGCTCCGCCAACGGCCCGTCCGCTGCGTCTTCAGCCGACTCGGCTGCCGGCTGGGGCTGCCCGCCCGCGTCCGCCGCCTCTCCGGTGCCGCCCGCGTCGGAGTCGGCCTCAGTCTCGCCGGGGTCGGTCTCCTCGCCCGGATCGGCGTCCTCGGCCGGGTCGGGCTCCTCGGCCGGGTCCGTGCCCTCGCCTGGCTCGGGCTCCTCGGCAGGCGGCTCGGCCGTGTCGTACGGGTGGCCATCCTCCGGGTCCTGTCCGAACTGGTGGGGCAGCGGGGCCTCTTCGAGCTCGCAATCGCCGTCACGGTCGCCGGCGCGCGCACTGTCACGATCGCCGTCACCATCGCCATCGTCGTCGCCGTCGTCGCCGTCGCAGTCGCCGTCGCCATCGCCATCGCCATCGCCATCGCCATCGCCGCCGTCGGACGGGCTGAAGAGTCCACCGTTGCCGGGAACGAAGTCCAGGCCGTCGGAGGGAAGCCCGCCGCCGCCCGTCCAGCCGCCGCCGTCATGGCCGCTGCCGCTCCCGGCGTCGGCGTCGGGGTCGGGGCCGCCCTGGCTGCCGCCCCCGCTTCCGTCGCCGCTGCCGCCGTCGGAGCCTCCTTGCGAACCCCCGGTCCCGTCGACCGTGAGTCCGGCGTCGAGCGACCCGCCGGAGTTCTCGTCCGCCTGACCCTCGCCCTCGCCGTCGGCGCTCGGGGCGCCGACTCCGACCAAGGAGTCAGAGGGCGGAGGCTCGGCCGCGACGACGGTGCCGTCGCCGGCGTCGACGACGTCGTCCGGTCCTTCCCCCGTGGGAACCGGAGCGTCCTGCCCGAAGTCCAGGCCCGGGGCGAGCCAGTTCAGGGCGTCGTCGAGGCCCTTGTCAGCGAGGATCCGCACGGCGGGTGCTGTGCCGGGACCGCCCGCGAGGACTCCCAGCTGGGGCTGAACCAGGACGAGCGCGCACGCGACCGACACGAGGCCGTAGGCCGCGAGCGGGCGCCGATGGTTGTGGTGCATCAGGGGATCCTTCCGAGATTTGCCTCAGTGTGATCGCACTCGGTGGGCCCTCCAAGAGCCAGCGGCCGAAATGACCCGAAATGACTACGTGCGACCCAGGGTCGAACCTTCAGGCCACGCCTTTCGGACCATGGCCGTTCGAGGCCTTGTTCTTCTGACCCTTGTTCTTCTGACCCTTGTTCTTCTGACCCTTGTTCTTCTGACCCTTGTCCTTGGGGCCCTTGCCCGGGTGCCCGTCGCCCTTGTCCTTCGGCCCCTGGCCGGGGTGCCCGTCAGCCTGGTCCTTCGGCTCCTTGCCCGGATGCCCGTCAGCCTTGTCCTTCGGCCCCTTGCCCGGATGCCCGTCAGCCTGGTCCTTCGGCCCCTTGCCCGAGTGCCCGTGCCCGGACGCGGTGCCCTTGCCGCCGTGAGGCGCACCCGTTTCCGGCGTTGCGTCGTCATCGGGCTGTCCAGGGCCCACGCCGGGCGTAGGACTGCCTCCGGCGACCGGGCCGCCGCCACCGTCGGCGTCGACCAGTCCGGTCTCGAGCGCCACCGCCGGTGCGGTGCCCCCGCTGGCTTCGGGGACGCCGAACTGCGACGGCGTCAGCAGGTCTTCTGCCAGGTCGGGCTCGGCATCGGGCAGCTCGTCCTCGGGCGCGGCCACCGGGCTCAGGTCGAACAGGTCGCCGACGACGACGCGGCCGAGCAGCTCGCTGGGGGACAGTCCGATGTCGGTCAGCAACATCACGACCGGAGCGCGACCCGCCACGCTCGCACCGAGCGACGACTGCCACATGACCATCGCGCACGCCAGCGCCACGAGGCCGAAGGCCGCGAGGGGGCGACGATGGTCGGTACGCATGCGAGGGGGGCCCTTTCCGAGACTGTTCCCAGTCTGGTGGGGACCCCGTGCCCCCTCCAAGAGCGCACGGTCGAAATGACTCGAAATGACTACGAGGGCGCGTGGATCGCGACCGAGCGGACTAGTCCCTCAGGCGGCTAGGCGGACTTCTTCTTCTTCGCCTCGGTCTCGCGCGGGATCAGCGTCGGCGCCACCTCGTTGGTCACGACCTCGGCGTTGACCACGACCTTGCCGACGTCACCGCGCGAGGGGACGTCGTACATGACGTGCAGGAGGACCTCTTCGATGATGGCGCGCAGGCCCCGGGCCCCGGTGCCCCGCTCGAGCGCCTGGTCGGCGATCGATCGGATCGCGTCGTCGGTGAACTCCAGCTCGACACCGTCGAGCTCGAAGAGCTTCTGGTACTGCTTGACCAGGGCGTTGCGTGGCTCGGTGAGGATCTGGACGAGCGCTTCCTGGTCGAGCTTGTTGACGCTGGCGATCAGCGGCAGCCTGCCGATGAACTCCGGGATCAGGCCGAACTTGGTGAGGTCCTCGGGCCGCACCAGCGCCAGCAGGTCATCGGAGTCTCGCTCGGCTGCCCCGCGCACCTCGGCAGTGAACCCCAGGGTCTTCTTGCCCACCCGCTGCTCGACGATCTGCTCGAGCCCGGCGAAGGCGCCGCCCACGATGAACAGGATGTTCGTCGTGTCGATCTGGATGAACTCCTGGTGGGGGTGCTTGCGCCCGCCTTGCGGAGGCACCGACGCCGAGGTGCCCTCGATGATCTTCAGGAGCGCCTGCTGGACACCCTCGCCGGAGACGTCACGGGTGATCGAGGGGTTCTCGGCCTTGCGGGCCACCTTGTCGATCTCGTCGATGTAGATGATGCCGGTCTCGGCCTTCTTGACGTCGTAGTCGGCGGCCTGGATCAGCTTGAGGAGGATGTTCTCGACGTCCTCGCCGACGTAGCCCGCCTCCGTGAGGGCGGTCGCGTCGGCGATCGCGAACGGGACGTTCAGCATCCGCGCGAGAGTCTGGGCGAGGTAGGTCTTGCCGCAGCCGGTGGGGCCGATGACCAGGATGTTGGACTTGGCGACCTCGACCGCCTCGTCCTTCGCGTGCTTGCCGACCAACGGCTGCAGCCCGGCCTGGACCCGCTTGTAGTGGTTGTAGACCGCGACAGCGAGTGACTTCTTCGCCTGCTCCTGGCCGATCACGTAGGAGTTGAGGAACTCGAAGATCTCCCGGGGCTTGGGCAGCTCCTCGAGGCTGACGTCGGTGCCCTCGTTGAGCTCCTCCTCGATGATCTCGTTGCAGAGGTCGATGCACTCGTCGCAGATGTAGACGCCAGGGCCCGCGATCAGCTTCTTGACCTGCTTTTGGCTCTTCCCGCAGAAGGAACACTTCAGCAGGTCGCCACCGTCACCGATACGTGCCACAGACGATCATCCTCCGGTTCGTCCGGCGCTTCGGGGTGCGCCGGCTTCCGCCACGTGCGTGCCGCCGTCCGAGAGGCAGCCAGACGACGGTACCCCGTGCCACCCACGCATCGCGGGTGACACGAGGAACTCGTGTCGTGTCATGCCAGGGCCGGAGTCTTCAGCGACTCGAGGACGGCGTCGATCAGTCCGTACTCGACCGCGCCCTCAGCCGTCAGGATCTTGTCGCGCTCGATGTCGGAGCTGACCTGGTCGACGTCCTTGCCGGTGTGCTCCGCGATCATCTTCTCCAGCAGCTCGCGCATCCGGAGGATCTCGTTGGCCTGGATCTCGATGTCGGAGGTCTGGCCGAACGTGCCCTCGGTGTAGGGCTGGTGGATCAGGATCCGGCTGTTGGGCAGCGCGAGCCGCTTGCCGGCCGTGCCCGCGGCGAGCAGGATCGCGGCGGCCGACGCGGCCTGGCCGATGCAGACGGTCTGCACGTCGGGCTTGATGAACCGCATCGTGTCGTAGATCGCGGTCAGCGCCGTGAACGAGCCGCCCGGGCTGTTGATGTAGATGCTGATGTCCTGGTCGGGGTTCATCGACTGCAGGCAGAGCAGCTGGGCGATGACGGCGTTCGCCACGTCGTCTGAGATCGGGGTCCCGAGGTAGATGATCCGGTCCTCGAAGAGCTTCGCGTAGGGGTCGATCCGGCGGAAGCCGTACGACGTGCGCTCCTCCCACTGGGGGATGTAGTAGTTCATCGAGGGGCTGAGCTCGGGCCTGCTGTCGGGCCGGGTGTCACTCATGGCGTTCAGTCCTTCTGCCGCGCTGGGCGGCCGTCGTCGGCGGCCTCGCGGGCGCTCTTGATCACCTGGTCGACCAGGCCGTACTCCTTGGCCTGATCGGCGGTGAACCAGCGGTCTCGGTCGGCGTCGCTCTCGATCTGCTCGACGGTCTGGCCGGTGTGGGAGGCGATCAGGTCGAACAGGACGTGCTTGATGTGCAGCGACTGCTGGGCCTGGATCTTGATGTCCGAAGCCGAGCCGCCCATGCCGCCCGACGGCTGGTGCATCATGATGCGCGCGTGCGGCAGGGCGTAACGCTTGCCCTTGGTGCCGGCGCAGAGCAGGAACTGCCCCATCGAGGCAGCGAGGCCCATGCCGACGGTGGCGACGTCGTTCGGGATGTAGTTCATGGTGTCGTAGATCGCCATGCCGGCGTCGACCGAGCCACCTGGGCTGTTGATGTGCAAGAAGATGTCGGCCTCGGGATCCTCCGCCGAGAGCAGCAGCAGCTGGGCGCAGATCGCGTTGGCGTTCTGGTCGCGGACCTCGGAGCCGAGGAAGACGATCCGCTCGCGCAGCAGCCGCTGGTAGATGTGGTCGTCGAGCCCGTACGTCGAGGTGCCGGCGCCGTTGCCCTGCGGGGAGGCGGGCGAGGAGAACGGGGCGGTGGAGTTCTGGTTCACGTCTGCGACCCTAGCCGCAAGGTCGGACGGTTCCACGGGATCGGCACCCCTGTTCGCGCACAGCGGACAGCGGGCCGGTCAGGCAAGCCAGCGACGCAGCGCCTCGTCGACGCGGGCGTCGTTGAGCAGGTCGAAGTGGTGCGCGCGCGGCAGGTGCAGCACCTCGGCGTCGGGGAAGAGCGAGCGGGTGCGGCCCCGGCCGTACGCCGACGGTGGCCGCACGAGCAGATCGCCCGCGAACGCACCCACCGGGTGCCGCGGCGAGCGCGTGACGGTCGCCGCCACCAGCCGGTAGCGCGCCCGGGGCAGGGGTGGCACGTCCTCGGACAGGCCCTCGACCAGGTCGTGGACGCCCTGGGAGCGCCAGTCGAGGATGCGCCCGAAGGCCGCCGACTCGGGGAGCCGCGCCAGCCAGCCGCTCCCGGACCCGACTCCGCGCGCGATCGGCGACCCGAGGTGCGGCGTCCCGAGCGTGACCACGTCCGACACGAGCCGGGTCCACGCGGGACCGTCGCCGTCGACGACCGCCGACGCCGCGCGCATCACCAGGCCGCCGAGCGAGTGGCCGACCAGTGCGACCCGGGTGACCGGGACCGGCCAGGCCTCCACCAGAGCGCGTAGGAGCCCGGCCAGCGCCACCCCGTTCTCGCGCAGCGGCAGGCCGGTGTTGGCACGCAGGAACACGGGGGTCCACCCGAGCCCCGCCAGGCTCTCGCCGTACGTGGTGCCGCGGCGGTCGCGGTGCCGGCTCCAGTGGGACTCGTTCTCGCACAGGCCGTGCAGGAAGACCACGACCCGCCCGGTGGCATCCGGGTAGGCCGTGGCTAGCGACGGTCCGTCGCGAGCCACGTCGGCCCCGTCGACGCGGACCGCCATCGTGATCGCGAGTCGCGGCCGCTCGCGCTGCAGCCGGTCGCCGATCAGCCCGTTGACCGCGCCGGTCACGAAGCGGGAGGCCGGATCGGCGTCCCATCGCGGGCCCAGCCCGCGGTCGGCTGCCGCACCGAGCCCGCGTGTGGCGGCGCGCAGGCCGATCCCGAGGCCGCCGTACACACCGCCGGCGACGCCGCGGTGGAGGGAGCCGCCGCCCATCCGGTCGAGCCAGGCCACGTGGGTGTCGCGGACGGTGCGTACGACGAGCTCGTCGGCCACCTCGGTCAGCAGCGCGAACGCGTCGAGCGCCCCCGGCGCGGTGCGGTCCATGGACTTACCTTAGACCGTCCAGTGAACGGTTGTGCACTCAGTCGTCTGCGACCCGGCATTCCAGGACGTCGAACGGGACGGAGGTGCGGTGCACCGCGGGTGTCGTGAACCCGGCCGCGGTCAGCAACGCGGCGTACTCGGCGCCGGTGGGCTCCCGCCCCGAACGTCACCAGCATGTGCAGGTCGAGCAGATGGAGCTCGGCCTGCGCCGTTGGCCGCCTCGAACATCCCCTTCCCTGCGCGGATCGCCTGGTCGAGGTCGGTCCAGGACGCGAGGTGGGGAGGCCACGTCTGCAAAATCAGCAGCGCCCGGAGGCCAGACGGGTCGTCGCTGCGGATCAACCGACCCCTGCTCGTCAGCCGGTAGCCGCCGTCCTGGTCATGCGCGACGAGACCGACGTCCTCCAGCACCCGCAGGAGTCGGACGAGCGAGTCGGGTTCGGCCCCCACCTGCTCGGCGAGTACGGGAAGCGGCACCGGGCCGGACAAGGCGTCGACGACGCCCAGCTCGAGGGCGCCCCGGGTCGCCAGGACGCGCCAGTGGCCGCGCGCCAGGCTCAAGACTTCACGGAAGTCGTCCTGGTGGGCGGCCACCGCGGTGCCTCAATCCTTGTCGGCCAGCTGGGGCTCGGCCTCCGTCTCGGTCTGCGCCTCGCCGGCGGGCTCGCCGATGGTGCCGTCGGGCTGGAGGTTCTTGAGCTCGACCACGTTGCCCGAGGCGTCCGTGACTACGGCCGACTCGACGATCGTCGCCAGCGCCTTGCCGCGCAGGATCTCCTGCACCATCTCGGGAACGTGGTTGTGCTCGAACATGTGGTTCGCGAACTCCTGCGGGTCCTGGCCGGACTGTTGGGCGCGGCGGACCAGGTGTTGGGAGAGCTCGTTCTGGTCGACCCCGAGCTCCTGCTGCTTCGCGACGGCGTCCAGGAGGAACTGCGCGGTGATGGCGTCGCGCACCCGGCGCTCGAGGTCGGCCTCGAACTCCTCCTGGGTCTGGCCCTCGTCCTCGAGGTACTTCTCCATCGTCAGCCCCGAGTAGACGAGCTGCTGCTCCACGCTCGCGCGGCGGCTGTTGAGCTCGTCGGCGACCATGGTCTCGGGCAGCGGGACCTCGATCTTCTCCAGCAGCGCCTCGAGCACCGCGTCGCGGGCTGCCGCGGCCTGCTCGAGCCGCTTGCCGCGACCGAGCCGCTCGCGCACGTCGTTGTGGAGCTCGTCGGCCGTGTCGAACTCGCTCGCCATCTGGGCGAAGTCGTCGTCGAAGTCCGGCAGCTCCTGCTGCTGGACCTTCGAGACCGAGACCGCCACCTCGACGTCCTCACCCACCAGGTCGCCGCCGACGAGCTGGGAGGTGAAGACCTGGTCCTCGCCGGCGGACATGCCGGTCAGGGCGTCGTCGAGGCCGTCGAGCATCCCGCCGCGACCGACCTGGTAGCTCATGCCGGCCACCTCGGCGCCCTCGACCGGGGCGCCGTCCTGGGTGGCCTTGAGGTCGAGCACGACGAAGTCGCCGTCGGCCGCGGCGCGGTCGACGTCGAGCAGGCTCGCGAACCGCTCGCGCAGCGCCTGGACCTGCTCCTCGACCTCCTCGTCGCTGATCTCGATGTCCTCGACCTGGGCCTCGACGCCGTCGAAGTCAGGCACCGCGAACTCCGGCTTCACGTCGACCTCGGCGGTGAACTCCAGCACGTCGTTGTCGTCGAGGCGGGTGACCTCGATGTCGGGCTGGGCGAGCGGCTCGAGCTCGTTCTCCTGCAGCGCCTCGACATACGCCTTGGGCAGCAGCTCGTTGACGGCCTGGTCGAGCACGGCGGCCCGTCCGACCTGGCGGTCGATCACCATCGGTGGCACCTTGCCGCGGCGGAAGCCAGGGACGTTGATCTGCTGGGCGATCGCCTTGTACGCCGCGTCGAGGCTCGGCTTGAGCTCCTCGAAGGGCACCTCGACGGTCAGCTTGGCCCGGGTCGGGCTCAAGGTCTCGACGGCGCTCTTCACAGGTTGTCTCCTTGTGTATCTGGGCATGTCTCTGGGACTTCGGTGGTCGTGCGGTGCAGCGGTGGGTGTCGGGGCGACAGGACTCGAACCTGCGATCTCCTGCTCCCAAAGCAGGCGCGCTAGCCACTACGCTACGCCCCGCCAAGTGGCCGTGAGCACGCCGTTCGGCGGGCTCGCAGACCCCTTGGAGCGGATGACGGGAATCGAACCCGCGTAGCCAGTTTGGAAGACTGGGGCTCTACCATTGAGCTACATCCGCACGCTCGCTCCGCCGTAGCGATTTGAGCGCCGCCATCGTGCCACACGGGCCTCGGGCCGAGCCAAACGAGGACGCCCGCGGGCCAGCCGGAGCAAGACCCTGTCAGTTGCGGTAGAGCAGGACCAGCGCCCGGTCGTCGTTCCGGGAACCCAAGGCCCGGATCAGCCGCTCGGCTCCACCCTCGAACGAGCCCAGCAGCAGCTGGTCGCTCTGGCCCAGCATCCGGTCCGTTCCGAGCGCGATGTCCTTCTCGCGGGTCTCGACCATGCCGTCGGTGTAGACCATCAGGGCGTCGCCGGGCCGCAGCTCCCCGGTCACGACCGGGAAGTGGACGCCGTCGAGCAGGCCGAGCGCCGGGCCCGGGTCCGAGAGCAGCAGCCAGCGGCCCGAGCCCGCGACCCGGTGGGCGGCCGGGGGGTGGCCCGCGTTGCGGATCTCGAACCGGCCGGTGTGGACGTCGAGCGAGACGTGGACGGCGGTCGCGAACCCCTCCTCCCAGTCCTGTCGCAGCAAGTAGCCGTTGGCGGCCTGCAGGAACTCAGATGGCGGGAGCGCGCCGATCAGACCGCCGATCGCACCTGAGAGCAGCAGCGCGCGAGTTCCGGCACCTTCGCCCTTCCCCGACACGTCGACGACGGCCACCTCCAGCCGTGACGTCTCGGGCGGACGTGCCGCGACGATGAAGTCACCAGCGAACGGGGTGCCGCCCGCCGACCTCAGCGCGCTCTCGGCGTGGAAGCCGTGGGGCAGGTCAGGGATGTGGCTCTGGCTCAGGATCCGGTCTCGCAGGTCGACCAGCATCGACTCGCCCTGGGCGCCGGCGACGCCGAGCCGGCTCCGCCGGAACGACGTCACCAGGATGATCAGACCCGCGGCGAACAGCACGACGACCGCGGCCACGGAGCGTGCGGAGGTGGTCTGCTGGGTCTGGACGAGGACCACGAGCACCAGCACGAACACCACGAACCACGGCAGGTGGCGCGGACCGAGGAGCAGACTGCCCAGCAGCAGCGGCAGGACGAGGGCCGAGAACGGCGCCCGCTCGGGCACCGTCCAGATCAGGACGGTGAGCGCCAGCGCGAACACCACGAGGACCCACAGGACCCGTTGGTCCAGTGGCGCGCTGATGCGGAGGGCGGAGGTCGCGCGGCGGACCGGACCGCCCGACTGCAGGCTCATGGCGGGTCACTGTACGGCGCGCGAGCGGAACCTGGGCTGACATCGCGCACACCAGAAGCTGTTGCGGCCGGCCAGCACCTCGGTCCGCACCGGCCGCTGGCAGACCAGACACGGCTGGCCGGTCCGGCGGTAGACGTAGACCTCCCCCCCGTGGTCGTCGTCGCGGGCCGCTCGACCCATGGCTCCGGGCGTGTGCTCGGACCGCACCGTGTCGATCCGGCCGAGCCGGACCCCCTCGGCCATGAGGGCCACGAGGTCGTCCCAGATCGCCCGCCACTGACCCACCCGCACCGTGTTGCCGGGTCGCTGCGGATGGATCCGCTGCCGGAAGAGCACCTCGGCCCGGTAAACGTTGCCGACGCCTGCCAGCACGGACTGGTCGAGCAGCAGGTCGCCGATCGGGCGGGTGCTGCGTCGGACCCGCTGCCAGGCGCGGTCGGGGTCGGCGTCGGGTCGGAGCGGGTCGGGCCCCAGCGAACCCAGTACCTGCGCGCGGCGTTCCGGCCCGACGAGATCGCAGACGATGGCGCCCCGCAGATCGGCGTACGCCTCACCGCTGTCGAGCCGGAGCCGGACCTGGCCGACCGGCACCGGCGCCGCACCGGAGCGGACGTCGAAGCTGCCGATCAGGCCCAGGTGGACGTGGACGTATCGCTCGCCTTCGAGCTCGACGAACAGGTGCTTGCCGGCCGACTCGGCCGCGAGCACGGTCGCGCCGTCGATGGCGGCTGCGTCGGCTGCGAACCGGCCCTGCGGGCTCGAGACCCGGACCCGGCGGCCGGCGAACGCGGCGGTGAGGTCGGTGGCGAGCCGGTGGAGGGTGTGACCCTCAGGCATGCTTCGGTCCGCCGAGCGCGGACTCAGGGAGCGGCGGCAGGCCTCCCCCGGTCTCGTACTTCGCCACCTGGCCGATCCGCCGTACGTGTCGCTCGTCGTGGCTGAACGGGGTCGCGAGGAAGGTCTCCACGAACCCGGTCATCTCGTCGAGCGAGTGGAGCCGGCCGCCGACCGAGACCATGTTGGCGTCGTTGTGCTCGCGTGCGAGCCGGGCGGTCTCCTCCGACCACACGAGCGCGCAACGGATGCCCTCGACCTTGTTGGCCGACATCTGCTCGCCGTTGCCCGAGCCGCCGATGACGACGCCGAACGCCGCCCGGCCGGCCTCACGGTCGGCCGCGACGCCCTCGGCGGCGCGCAGGCAGAAGCACGGGTAGTCGTCGAGTGCGTCGTAGACGAACGGGCCGTGGTCGACGACCGCGTACCCGTGGTCGCCGAGCCATTCCTGCAGGTGGTTCTTGAGGTCGAGTCCGGCGTGGTCGGAGCCGAGGTGCACCCGCACGCGCTGGTCGGTCTCCGCTGTCTGGTTTGTCATCGGGGTCACCTCGCCATCAGGGCGTCCATCGCGACCGCCACCGCGGCGGCGACCCGGAAGTCCACCCGCTGGTCGGGGACGTGGACCGTGTACTTGTCGCGGACACTGCCCTGGCGCTCGATCCCGAGCAATGGGGCGCCGGCCGCGTCGACGTAGTCGAAGTGGATCGGCAGGAAGGGGATGTCGACGAACCGGCGCACGATCGCCACGCCCTGGCTCCGCTCCTGACCGGTTCCGGTGTAGCCGGGCCCCTCGATGTGGAACGTGGAGCGGATCAGGCTGGCCCGGAAGTCCTTGCGGAAGAAGCCGATCTGCTGGCCTGCCTCGTCGGTGACGTCGTAGCCGGAGTTGAGGTCGAGCTTGGCCCGCGCCTTGAAGCCGAACACCGGCCGGCTCTTGGCCTCGTCGGCGTAGAACGTGACCTGCTCCTTGAACGCCATCCGCTTCTGCTGGGCCACCCCCATGAGTGCGCCGAAGCTGCCGTCAACGTTGGCGGCGTACAGCGAGTAGCGGTTGGTGGTCATCGCGAACTTCTGCTGCACGTAGAAGGTGGGCACGTACATCTCAGCGGTCACGGGCCGAGCCTAATGAAACCCACTGGCCGCGAGACTGCCGGGACGGCACGCTGGTCCCATGTCCGAGTCCTCGATCCGCGTCGACCGCGCCACCGACGACGCGCGCTTCCTCGCGACCGACGACATCGTCTGGTTCGGCGAGCCGTCGGATCAGCCGGCGTCCGAGGAGCTGGTCGGCGTCCCCGTCGACCAGCGGTTCGCCGCGGACCTACCGGACGCCGACCCGGGGTCGTACGCCGGCATCTACGGCGTCCGGCCGATGCAGCTCGCCGTGCCGGCCGGCGACGCGGCGTGCCTGGTGCCGATGGCCGGCCTGACCTGGGTGGGCGTCCACCCCGACCACCGCCGACGCGGGGTGCTCACCGCGATGCTGCGCCACCACGTGGAGCAGACCCACCGCGAGGGCGTCGCGATCTCCGGTCTGCACGCGAGCGAGGGCGCGATCTACGGCCGGCACGGCTGGGGCGTGTCCACCCAGGCGTTCACGCTCTCGCTCGGTCGCGGCACCGAGCTGAAGGCGCCCGGCCTCGACGACGAGGCGAAGCGCCTCACCACCCGGTTCGCGAGCGTGACCGACGAAGGCATCGCCGAGCGGCTGGTGGCGTGCGAGGGCACGGTGGCGGCGGAGGTGCCCGGCATGGTGGTCGGTGCGCTGTCCTTCTACGCCGGGATCGTCCACAACCTGCGCCAGCCGAGCTCCATCCGCGACAAGGAGCCGATGCGGTTCCTGTTCGCCCAGCGCGACGGCATCGACGTCGGCATCGCCGCCTTCCGACGCGAGCACAAGTGGGAGCAGGGCAACCCGGCCGGGAAGCTGGAGGTGTTCACCCTCATCGGCGAACCCGCGACCCGGCTCGCACTGCTCCGACGGCTGGTCGACTTCGACCTCATGAGCACCGTCACGGTGCCGCGGATCGGTGTCGACGACCCGGTGTGGCACTGGATCGAGCCCCGGTCGGCCAGCGACATCGAGCCCCACGACAACCTGTGGCTGCGGATGATCGACCTGCCCGCGGCCCTGCCGCTGCGGTCGTACGCCGAGGACTGCGACGTGGTTGTCGAGGTGGCCGATCCGGCCGCCCCCTGGCAGGCGGGTCGGTGGCGGGTCGTCGCGCGCGGCGGCGAGGGCTCGGCCACGCGGACCGACGCCGAGGCCGACCTCGAGGTGCCAGTCGCGGTGCTCGGCTCGGCGTACCTGGGCGGGACCAACCTGCTCGCGCAGCGGCGTGCCGGCATCCTGGCCGAGCTGCGCCCGGGCGCCATCGGCGAGCTGTGGCGGGCGTTCCGCCGGGACCTGGCCCCCGCACCTGCCAGCGGTTTCTGACGATGGCCGGGTGGGGCTGGCTGATCCTGACGCTGGTGTTCGTCGACGAGGTGCTGGCCGCGGTCGCGGCCGGCGTCGCCGGTCACGCGGCGGCCGGCGTGCCCGGGGCGGTCGCCGCACCGGTCGCTGTGGTGGCGGTGTGGTGGGCGTTCGCGTCGCCGAAGGCCCGCTGGGGTGGCCCGGTCGTGCGACCCCTGGTGAAGGTGCTGGTCTTCGTCGGGGCGACCGCCGGCTTGTGGTGGGCCGGGCACGAGGCGTGGGCCGTGGCGCTGCTGGTGTTCTCGGTCGTCATCAACGCCCTCGCCCAGCTGCCGTCGGTGCGCGCGCTCGTGCCCGATCCGGGCTGAGTCAGCCGCGCAGGATGTCGCGCAGCACCTGCGGGTAGTTGGTGATGACGCCGTCCACGCCCCAGTTGATGGCCCGCCGCATCCCCTGCCCGTCGTTGACGGTCCACACGTGTGTCTCGAGACCGAACCCGTGGATCTGGTCGACGGTCGCCTCGGTCATGTCGCCGAGCGCCGGGTTGGCCTGCTCGGCCCACGTCGCGGCATCGGTCAGCTGGACCTGCGTCGGCGGACCCCCGGCGAAGAGCAGACCTACCGGCACGTTGCCTGCCAGGTCGTCGTACGTCCGCAGCCACCCGTGGTTGAAGGACTGGACGACCAGCCGGTCGCCACGCAGGGCGGCGCGGAAGGCGGGCAGCTTGTCCAGCTGGCGGTCCAGCTGGGCCTCGATCCCGGGGTAGAGCTCCGGGGCCTTCACCTCGAGCAGCATGCCGGTCCTGCCCACCGCCCGGCCCCACTCCGCCAAGGTGGGGACCCGCTCACCCGCGAACTCGGGAGCGAACCAGGACCCGGCGTCGAGGGTCTTGATCTCGGCCAGTGTGAAGTCGGCGACGTTCCACGGTGCGCGGGCAGGGAAGCGTTCCTCGACGTCGGTGGTCCGGGTGAGGGTGGTGTCGTGCATGATCACCAGCGCTCCATCGCGGGTGCGCTGGATGTCGTTCTCGACCACGTCGGACCGATGGCGGACGGCCAGTCGGACTGCGGCGATGGTGTTCTCCGGCGCGGCGCCGGACGAGCCACGGTGGGCGACGACATCGACGTCGCGGGCAGCGCTCGCCGGAGCGGAGAGGCCGAGGGCGATCGCGATCGCCAGGAACGCGGCGCCGAGCAGCATGAGGAGGCGGACAGGGGTGTGCATGGAGGAGCTCCCGAGAGTCGGGCCGGCCCGGTCGGCCGGTCGGTTCGCGCATCACCCTGCTCTCCCCCGTGGGCCACGGGGTGACGCCGTTGCGAACCTAGCGTGACGGTCGGGCGTCGGATGTAACCGGTTTCAGAGTGTGGACAGGAAGGCTGCGACCCGATCCAGCGCCGGACCCGCCTGGTCGTTGTCGGTCCGGCGCCAGAACCCGTGCTGGACGCCCGGGTAGACCTCGACCCGGACCGGCACCCCAGCCGCCGCCAGCCGCTCGGCGTACCGGTGGCCGGTGGGGGTGAGCACGTCATGCTCCGCGAGCTGTACGAGCGCCGGCGGCTGCCCGGCGAGGTCGCCGAGGCCGAGCACGTGCAGCGCCGGGTCGGCCGACACGTCGGCACCCTGCAGGTAGAGCCGCCAGAACAGGTCGCACCGCTCGACGGGCAGGTCGGCACCGGTCAGCCTGTGGTCGTACGACGCCGCCGACGGGTCGACGAACGGGTAGACCTGCACCTGTCCGACGTAGCGCTCCGGGTGCCGGATCACCTCGCCGATCGCGAGCGCCGCCCCCGCGGAGTCTCCGACCACGGCGACCCGGCCGTAGCCCAGGTCGCCGGCCTGCCCGGCCAGCCAGTCGGCGGCCGCGGCGGAGTCCTCGGCCGCGGCCGGCCATGCGTGCTCGGGCGCGCGCCGGTAGTCGGGCATCACCACGGTCCAGCCGGTCCGGTCGGCCAACCGCCGGGCGAACCCGTCGTGGGTGACCAGGTCACCCAGGGCGAAGCCGCCGCCGTGGAGGTAGAGCAGCGCGCCGACCGGCTGGTCCGGGACGTAGAGCCGGGCGGGTGCGCCGCCGGCGTCGACGTCCTCCACCCGGGCGATGTCGACCTTGCTCTCCTCGGTCGCCTCCGCGTGCGCGGCCGCCCGGTCGGCCTCGATCCCGGCGAGCTCCTGCTCGGTCGCGAACGGCGCTGGACCGGTCATGTGAGGCGCCGGTTCACCCGAGCCGCCCGAGTTCGTCGTCGACCACGCTCGGGTCGAGCTTGGTGAACACCGGGGTCGGCTTGTCGACCTTGGTGCCGGCGGCGACCGGCCGTGACGCCCAGGTCGGGGTGGTCGCGTAGTCGCCCGTGATGACGGGGTACGACGTCAGGCCGGCGCCGTTGTCCGGCTCGAGCTCATCGACCTGGTCGGCCCGGGGCATCGGCATGAACTCGTCCTCCCCGCCGAGCACCCGGTGGACCTGGTTGGCGGCGTGGGGGAGGAACGGAGCCAGCAGGGTGTTGCAGTCGCTGACGCACTGCGCCGCCACGTGCAGCACGGTCGCCAGCCGCTCGCGCTGGGCGTCGTCCTTCATCTTGTAGGGCTCGGTGACTGTGAGGTACTTGTTCACCTCGCCGACCACCCGCATCGCCTCGGCGATCGCGGCGCGCAGCCGGTGGCGCTCGACCAGGCCGCCCACGGTGGTGAACGCGTTGCCGACGGCTGCCAGCACGGCCTCGTCGACCTCCTCGAGCGGACCGGCGGCCGGGATCTCGCCGAAGTTCTTGGCGATCATCGTGGCCGTCCGGTTGACCAGGTTGCCCCAGCCGGCGACCAGTTCGGAGTTGTTGCGGGTCACGAAGTCCGCCCACGTGAAGGCGGCGTCCGAGGTCTCCGGGCCGGCGGCGCAGATGTAGTAGCGCAGCGCGTCCGGGCCGTAGCGGTCCAGGAAGTCACCGACGTAGATGACGTTTCCCCGGCTGGTGGAGAACTGGGCGTCGCCGAACGTGAGGAACTCGCTGGACACGACCTCGGTCGGCAGGTTGAGCTCGCCGTACTCCCCCGGCTCGCCGCCGCGCGAGCCCTGGCCGTTGTGGGCGAGCAGCTCGGCGGGCCAGATCTGCGAGTGGAAGACGATGTTGTCCTTGCCCATGAAGTAGAAGGACTCGGCAGTTGCGTCGTTCCACCACTCGCGCCACTTGTCCGGCTCGCCGATGCGTCGCGCCCACTCGATCGAGGCGGACAGGTAGCCGATGACGGCGTCGAACCAGACGTAGAGCCGCTTGGTCGGCTGGTCCTCCCACCCCGGCACCGGGATTCCCCAGTCGATGTCGCGCGTCATGGCGCGCGGGCGGATCTCCTTGAGGATGTTCTGGGAGAACTTGATGACGTTGGGGCGCCAGGTGCCCGCGGCCTCGCGGCCGTCGAGCCACTCCCCCAGCGCCTCGGCCAGCGACGGCAGGTCGAGGAAGAAGTGCTGGGTGTCGACGAAGTCAGGCGTCTCGCCATTGATCTTGGACCGGGGGTCGATCAGGTCGGTCGCGTCGAGCTGGTTGCCGCAGTTGTCGCACTGGTCGCCGCGGGCGTCGGGGTACTTGCAGATCGGGCAGGTGCCCTCGATGTAGCGGTCCGGCAGCGTGCGGCCGGTAGACGGGCTGATGGCGGCCTGCGTGGTCTGCTCGACCATGTAGCCGTTGCGCTGACAGGTCTCGAACATGTGCTGCACCACGGCGTAGTGGTTGCCCGTGGTGGTGCGGGTGAACATGTCGTACGACAGCCCGAGGCCGACGAGGTCGTCGACGATGACCGCGTTGCTGCGGTCCGCGAGCTCCATCGCGCTCACGCCCTCGTTGTCGGCCGTGACGAGGATCGGGGTCCCGTGCTCGTCGGTGCCGCTGACCATGAGGACGTCGTGACCCGCCATCCGCATGTACCGGCTGAACACGTCGGAGGGCACGCCGAAACCGGCCACGTGGCCGATGTGGCGCGGACCGTTGGCATACGGCCAGGCGACGGCGGACAGGACATGGGTCATGCGCTGAATCCTAGGAGTGCGGTCGCGACGGCCGACACCGGATTGCAGGGGTGGGCGGGAGTTGCCTCACGCCGGAGAGGAGAAGGCGTCCATCCGGGCTTGCGTACGGCGCCTGATCCCGGGCAGCCGGTCGTACAGGTGCTGGCCGGGGCATGCGGTGTCGTTGGTGTCGCGGTGGCCGTCGATCGCGGGCAGCCGCACCCGTTCACCGTCCTCGTAGTTGTCGCTGCCGGTCGAGCGGATCCGGACGTTCCCGACCGCCCGGCGGTTGTGCGAGTCGAGCTTCCACGCCGCCAGCCGGCGCAGCTTCATCACGGCCCTGTCCCAGGGTTCGCGGCTCTCGAGGTTGCCGATCACCGCGACCCCGACCGACCCGTGGTTGAAGCCGAGGGTGTGCGCCCCGCGGACCAGCCGTCGCGGGCCTCCCGAGCGCCCGACCCAGGCGCGGCCGAACCGGTCGACCAGGAAGTTGTAGCCGATGTCGAACCAACCCAGGGTCTTGGTGTGGTAGCGGTACATGCCGCGGATCAGGCCCGGCACGTCGGCCCGGGAGTACCGGTTGCCGGTGGCCGTGTGGTGGACGTGCACCTGCTTGAGCATCCGCAGGTAGACCGGCTTTCCGTTGCGCCACGAGTTGTCGGCGCCCCAGTCCTGGCGGGTGTAGAGGTGCGGCCGGGGGGCCCACTCGGGCTCAGCAGGCGCAGGCCGCGCTGCGGTGGTACGGGCGGGCGGCGCGGGGCCGTCGTCCGAGGGCAGCGACCCCGGGTCGATCAGCACCAGCTCGAGGTCGGTGAAGCCGGTGCCGCGGACGCGCACGTCCAGCCCGGTGCGGGGCCCGGTCCAGAGCAGGTCGGTCCCGGACACACCCGGCCTGCCCTCCCCCGAGCCCCGGTCGGGCCCGTCGGCGAGCGGCGGCAGCTCCAGCCAGGGCTGGTCCGGCGCGGTCCTGACGCTGACCTGGGGGGCCGACCCCCGCCAGGTCGCGGCGACCTGGGAGTACGTCGACGTCCGCAGCCGGGTGAGGCCAGGGGCCAGCGCGGTCTCGGCGCTGCGGACCGGTGAGCCCTGGTCGGGGGCGAGCCGGACGACGCGATCGATGGCCGCGCGCTCGGCGGCTGCCGACGGGGCGACCGTGGTCAGGAGGGGCCACGTCAGCACCGCTGCGACGACGGCAGCAGCAGGGCGGCGACCGGCCGGGGAGGGAGGCATGACTCCAGCATCATGCGTCACATCAGCCACAGTGTCGACCCCGCGACCGCACGGTGGAGCCGTGGAGACCCTCATCGCGGAGGACCGCAGCGGCCAGCAGCGGCTCGTGATCAGCGGCCGGCGCGGTCCACCCGTGACCACGGCCAGGCTGCATCCAGCCAGGCGGCGACGGCGTCGGCGAGTGGGACGTCCAGCTCGGCTCGGCTGACGCGCACCCACGACTGCACGGTGGCGTCCTTGTCGTCGGCTGCAGCCGGGTACAGGTAGACGCAGCCGATCACGTCACCGTCGACCGGGTCGAGCACGGTGAAGGTGAACCCCCTCCGGGCGGCGAAGTCGTCGGCGTGACTTCGCAGGTCGGAGAGGTTGGCCTCGAGTGTCATCCCCTCGACCGGAGGCCAGTCGCCATCGGAATATCCCGGGGTCGCCCGGATGTGCTCGATGCTCGACATCCACGCCGCGTGGTCGGCCTCGTTGTGCTGCGGACCCAGCGGTTCGAGACGGAAGTCGTCGGTGGCGAGGGCGGTCGGCGGCGAGAAGTCCGCCGGCACGAACGGGGGGACGGTCACGGTCTCGAGCGTACCGACAGCGGCTCGTGGTCAGCCGAAGTCGAGGTCCCGGATCCGCGAGCGCTTGAGCTCGGAGAAGTAGGGAACCTTCGCCAGGGCGATGCAGCCGTCCCACAGCTGGCCGGCCTCGTCACCACGCGGGATGGCGCTCAGGACCGGGCCGAAGAACGCGGCCCCCTCGAAGGCGATCGTCGGCGTGCCGACGTCGTCGCCGACCTGGTCCATCCCGTGGTGGTGCGACTTCTTGATGGCGTCGTCGTAGCTCTCGTCGTCCATGGCGGCGGCGAGGTCCGGCGACAGGCCGGCGTCGGCCAGCGCCGCCTCGATGGTCTCGCGGGTGTAGTCCTCACCACCGTTGAAGCGACGGGTGCCGAGCGCCGTGTAGAGCCGGAGCAGCGCCTCCTTGCCGTGGTGCTGCTCGACGGCCATGCAGACCCGGACCGGCTGCCAGGCCGTGCGAAGCCACGTCCGGTAGTCGTCGGAGATGTCGTCCTTGTCCTGGTTGAGGTAGGCCAGACTCATGATGTGCCACGTCACGGAGACGTCACGCACCTGCTCCACCTCGAGGATCCAGCGGGACGTGATCCAGGCGAACGGGCAGGCTGGGTCGAACCAGAAGTCGGCGTTCTTGGGGGGAGGGGTCATGTTGACCATTCAACATGATGCCGACAAGGGTCAGCGGCGCCGGACCCTGACCGGGTCGGAGGCGCTCGCCGCCTCGATCCGGCTCGTGCCGAGGTAGGACACCCGGACCCGGTAACGACCGGGGTCGATCCCGCGGACGACCAGCCGCAGTCGGCCGTCCTCGACCACGCCCTCGATCTCCTGGCCGGCGACCCGCACCACCACGCGGCCACCCGGGTGGGCGACACCAGGTGCGGCGACCTGGAGCTTCACGACGGCCCGCCGGGCGCCTCCGGCCGCCTCGAGAGTCAGCCTCGGCCGGGTGGTGACGGTTCCGGCGGCGGGCAGGGCCACGACCGCGTCGCGGTAACCCTCCCGGCGCAGCTCGACCCGCACCGAGACCTGGTGGCCGACGTCCGCAGCACCGAGCCGGTACGTCGCGTCGCGGGCGCCGGCGATCGTGGCGCCGTCACGCAGCCAGGTGTAGCGCGCGGTCGCGTCAGCGGGCGAGACCGTGCCGGGCTCGACCGTGAGCAGCCGGCCGTACCGGGTGCGTCCGGTGAGTGTGAACGGCTGGGTGATCTCCATCCGCCCCGGCGCGACCCCCCGGGTCTGGGCGGTGTGCAGACCGAGCGGCCGGTAGGCCTCGCGGCGGACCACCACGGCGGCGGAGATCTTCCGGCCCCGCAGCGCGGGCGTCAGGGTCAGGCGGTCGCCCTGGGCGCCCTGGAGTCGCTCGCCGTCGGCATACCACCGGATCTCGCGGGAGTCAGGGGTGGGCGAGGCGGCTCCGCCGGAGAGCCTGAGCTGCTCCCCCACGCGGGCCGTGCCCGACAGGATGGGCGTCGACGTCGCCGTCATCGTGCCGCGCGCCACCCGCGCGGTCTGCGTGGTGACTGCCGTGCCCGGCAGGTAGCCCCGCGCGGTCGCCGAGACCCGCACGGTAAGCCGGGTCCGCAGCTGCTCGGGGGTCGGCGTGAAGCTCAGCCCGGTCGCACCGACGATCGCGTCCCGGCCGCTGCGCCACTGCACCGCGAACGTCGGGTCGGGCTTCCATCGGCCGAGGTTCACCGTCAGCGGCTCGCCGACGGCGGGGTCGCCGCTGACCGTCGGCCCTGCGACGGGCCGGACCGCGCGGTCGGCGAAGTGGATGAAGCCGGTCGGCCAGCCGCCACCGCGCTTGCGGATCACGCGCCAGTGGAAGTCGCCGCTCCAGCTGTCCTCGGAGATGATGATCTTCCGGCTCGACAACACCTGCTGCACGTAGGCAACGTGCCCGCTGCTGCCGACGCCGTCGCCGGCGTTCCACCACGCGACCGAGCCGACCATCGGGGTGTCGTCGGTGATGGAGCGCTTGGCGCGGCCCCAGTTGTAGGCCATGCCGGTGCTGTCCCACGGCCGCTCCGGCGACATGCCGCCCTTCACGAGCCGGTAGGCGACGTAGTTCGTGCAGTTGTGACCGCTGTACATCCGCCACCACATCTTGCGGCCGGCGCGCTTGTAACCGAAGTGCGGGTAGTCCGCCTGCTGACAGGCGGTGTACCCGGTGCAGAGGTACCTCGAGGTCGCCACGGCCGGGGCCGCCACCGCGAGCACGCCCACCAGCAAGGACAGCGCGGCGGTCGCCACGAGGGCGCGCAGCAAGGTCCGGGGGGTCACGGGACGTAAGTGAACCCCATGTCAAGCAGGCGCGCCACACGTTCACCAAAATTCTCAGGTGCCACATCGGCCCCTCGCGCCCCGGGCCGCCCGAATTCCGGGCCGCCGGTCGCCGGTGAGAGGATGCGCGTCATGCCGGGAACCAACCTCACCAGGGACGAGGCCGCCCAGCGATCGGCGCTGCTCGACGTCAGCTCCTACGCGGTCGACCTCGACCTCACCACCAGCGAGACCACGTTCGGCTCGACGACCACGATCCGCTTCACCTGTCGTGAGCCCGGCAGTGGCACGTTCGTCGACCTGGTCGACGCAGAAGTCCACTCGATCACGCTCAACGGCGCGTCGCTGGACCCCGGGACGGCGTACGCCGACAGCCGGATCGAGCTCACCGGGCTGGCCGCGGACAACGAGCTGGTCGTGGTGGCCGACTGCACCTACAGCCACAGCGGCGAGGGGCTGCACCGGTTCGTGGACCCGGTCGACGACCGCGTCTACACCTACACCCAGTTCGAGGTCCCGGACGCCCGCCGGGTCTACGCGACCTTCGAGCAGCCGGACCTCAAGAGCCGCTTCACGTTCCAGGTGACCGCGCCGGTCCACTGGAAGGTGGTCTCGAACGCCCCGACGCCGGAGCCCAAGCCGCTCGACGACAAGCGCGCGGTCTGGCTGTTCCCGGAGACCGAGCGGATGTCGACGTACATCACCGCGATCGTGGCCGGCGAGTACCACGAGGTGCATCACACCTACGAGGGCGCGCACGGCACGATCCCGCTGGGGCACTACTGCCGCCAGTCGCTGGTCGAGTACCTCGACGTGGAGGAGCTGGTGCGGACCACACGGCAGGGGTTCGAGTTCTTCGAGCGCGAGTTCGGCTACCCGTACCCGTTCCACAAGTACGACCAGCTGTACGTGCCGGAGTACAACATGGGCGCGATGGAGAACGCCGGTTGCGTGACCCTGCGCGACGAGTACCTCCCGCGCAGCCGACAGGACCGCGCCTTCTACGAGTTCCGCAGCTCGGTGATCCTTCACGAGATGGCCCACATGTGGTTCGGCGACCTGGTGACGATGAAGTGGTGGGACGACCTGTGGCTCAACGAGTCGTTCGCCGAGTGGGCGTGCTACCACGCCGAGGTCGAGGCGACCGAGTTCACCGACGCCTGGACCGGCTTCACCAATGCGCGCAAGCAGACCGGCTACCGGCAGGACCAGCTGCCGAGCACCCACCCGATCGCGGCCGACAACGTCGACCTCCACGCGGTCGAGGTCAACTTCGACATGATCACCTACGCCAAGGGCGCGGCGGTGCTCAAGCAGCTGGTCGCCTGGGTCGGCCTGGCGCCCTTCCTGGCCGGACTGCGCCAGTACTTCCAGGACTTCGCGTTCTCCAACAGCGAGTTCGCCGACCTGCTGTCCGCGCTGGAGAAGGCATCCGGCCGCGAGCTCGACTCGTGGGCCGCGGAGTGGCTGCAGACCGCGGGCGTCAACACGCTGAAGCCTGCGTTCGAGCTCGCTGAGGACGGGACCTACGCCTCCTTCGCCGTGCAGCAGACCGCCCACCCCGACTGGCCGACGCTGCGCCGGCACCGGATCGCGATCGGCCTCTACGACACCGTGACCGACGAGAAGGGCCACGTGGCGCTCGTGCGCCGCGAGCGGATCGAGATCGACGTACGCGATGACCTGACCGAGGTGCCCGAGCTCGCCGGAGTCCGGCAGCCCGACCTGCTGCTGCTCAACGACGACGACCTCACCTACGCCAAGATCCGGCTCGACGAGCGCTCGCTTGCCACGGCGGTCGAGAGCCTCGGCAAGCTCGACGACTCCCTCGCCCGCGCCCTGTGCTGGGGCGCGGCGTGGGACATGACGCGCGACGCGGAGATGCGCGCCAGCGACTTCGTCGACCTGGTGCTACGCAACATCGGCACCGAGAGCGACGCCTGGGGGCTCGCCGCCCTCCCCCGGTTCGCGGCCCTCGCCACGAACTTCTACAGCGCGCCTGCCAATCGCGGCGCGGTGAAGGACGCGTGGGAGAAGGGTCTGCGGAAGCTTCTCGACGAGGCGACCCCCGGCGGCGACCACCAGCTCACGTTCGCCCGGCACCTCGCCAGCGCCGCGCGGAGCCCGGAGGTCCTCGACGAGGTCGAGGGTCTGCTCGACGGCTCGCTGACGATCGAGGGTCTCGACGTCGACCAGGACCTGCGCTGGATACTCGTCACCGGGCTGGCCCGCGCCGGCCGGATCGGCGAGGACCTGATCGACGCCGAGCTCGCGCGCGACAAGACCATCTCCGGCCGCGAGCACGCGGCGGCGGCGCGAGCCGCCCGCCCGACGCCCGAGGCCAAGGCGGCCGCGTGGCAGACGGTGCTCGACCCCGACACGCCGAACGAGACGTCCCGCTCGATCGTGCTGTCGTTCATGCGGCCCGACCAAGGCGCGGTGCTCGAGCCCTACGTCGACGCCTACCTCCGGGCCGCGGACACGCTGTGGGACGCGCTCGGGCCCCACAAGGCGTCGGTCGCCGTCGAGTACCTCTTCCCGAAGCCGCTCGGCTCGCCCGAGCTGCTGACCCGGGTCGACGAGTGGCTGGCCACGACCGAGGCCGGCCCCGGCGCGCGGCGCTACGTCACCGAGGGTCGTGCCGATGTCGTGCGGGCCCTGGCCGCTCAGGAGCGGGACGCTCGAGTCCCGTGACCCGAACGGCGTAGCGTCAGGATGCCCGCGCGTGCTCCGCCAGCTGCGCGATCCCACGCGTGAGACCGCCGACCAGGTCCTCCTCGGCGAACGCCGACTGCATCTGCACGATGGCGAGGTCAACTTCGGCGTCGGTCAGCGTGCGGCGTACGACGTCGCCGGTGACGACCTCGATCAGACGGGCACCCGGGTCGACCATCACGAGCACGCTGCGGTCGGGTGCGACCGCGGCGCCGTGGAGACGCTGGGCGAACCGGCGCGCATCGCCGTGGGCCTGGCCCACGAAGACGGAGAACTCGTAGCGGCTCGACTGCTCCGCGGCCCGGATCGCCTTGTCGATCGCGTACCGGTCTCCGTCCGAGAAGTCACCAGCGGCCACTGCCGCCCCCTGAGCGAGCGCTCGCCTCGGCGTCGCCGCCGGCCTCGAGCTCGGCCCGGTGGCGCGGGCCGCCGAACCACTGGTCGGGAGTGTCGGCCCCCGGGGCGACGTGCTCGCCACGCGCCAGCGCCGGGCCGTAGACACCCAGCGCGAGGATGAGGCCGATTCCGACCGGGATCACGGCGATCACCAGGAGCAGGGACAGGAACGAGACCGGCTCGGGGTCGCTCCACCCCTCCGGCACCTCGGCGCCGGCCGGTCCGGCCGCGATCAGCGGGAGGAGCGCGGCGGCGAGCACGACCGCGGCGCGACGGGTCAGCGTCCGGATCTGCGAGGTGGTCACGAGCAGCAGGGTATCGAAGCCCCCGGCCGACCGGGGGCTGGTCTCCGGCCGACATACTGGGGGCCATGTTCCAGCTCGACACGGCCGACCCCTGTACGACCGACGAGATGGTCTGCAACACCGTCCTCGATGCGACCGGCAGCGAGCGCGCCGCCTGGGTCGCGGACACGCTGATCGGCACGCCGCTCGCCCTTGTTGGCCTGCTGCTGCTGTTCCTGGCCGTCCGCTGGCTGTTGCACCGGCTCGTCGACCGGCTCGTCGACCGCGCCGAGGTCGGCGTTCTCCCGGCCCGGGTCTCCCGGCTGTCCCTGGGCTCGCTGGGCGCCAGCAAGGTCACCAGCACCTCCCAGGACCTGGCGGTGGCCAGTCGCCGCGCGCAGCGCGCCAAGACCATGGGCTCACTGCTCAAGAGCGTCATCACCGGCGTCCTGGTCGCCGTTGTCGCGACCATGATGCTGAGCGAGCTCGGCGTCAACATCGGCCCGATCCTCGCCAGCGCCGGCATCGTCGGCATCGCACTCGGGTTCGGCGCCCAGAGCCTGGTGAGTGACTTCCTGTCGGGCGTGTTCATGATCTTCGAGGACCAGTACGGCGTGGGCGACGAGATCGACCTCGGGGAGGCGAGCGGCACCGTCGAGGCCGTCAGCCTCCGCGTGACGCGGCTGCGCGACGTCAACGGCACCGTCTGGTACGTCCGCAACGGCGAGATCACGCGGGTCGGCAACATGAGCCAGAACTGGGCGCGGACCGTGCTCGACGTCTCGGTCGCCTACCACGAGGACCTCGCCCGCGTGCGCCGCGTCCTCGAGGACGTCGCCCACGACCTGTGGGACGACGAGGAGTTCAAGGGCGTCATCATCGAGGAGCCTTCGGTGTGGGGCGTGCAGGAGCTCGGCATCGACGGCGTGGTGGTGCGGGTCGCCCTCAAGACGGCCCCGCTCGAGCAGTGGGCGGTCGCCCGCGAGATGCGGCAGCGGATCAAGGCCCGCTTCGACTACGAGGGCATCGAGATTCCGCTCCCGCAGCGGACGGTGTGGCACCGCGACGCCGCCGCGTCCGACCAGGCCGACCAGGCAGCCGACCAGCGCGCCGACGAGGAGTCGCCCTCGTGACCACGTTCTACGAAGAGATCGGCGGCTTCGACACGTTCCGCCAGATCGTCCACCGGTTCTACGAGGGCGTCGCGACCGACGAGCTCCTCCGGCCGGTGTACCCCGAGGAGGACCTCGGGCCCGCCGAGGAGCGCTTCTTGCTGTTCCTCGTGCAGTACTGGGGCGGCCCGACGACGTACTCCGACACCCGTGGTCACCCGCGGCTGCGGATGCGGCACGCGCCGTTCGCCGTCACCCCGGCCGCGAAGGAGCGCTGGCTGGTGCACTTCCGCGCGGGCCTGGACTCCGTCGACCTGACGCCCGAGCAGGACGCGCGCTTCTGGGAGTACGTCACCCACGCCGCCCAGTTCATGGTCAACTCGTTCGAGTAGCCGGGTCACTGCAGGTCGGAGCGTGAATCCGTGGCCGCGTCACCCTCTGATGTAGCGCTCATGTAGCACGCGAACGCGTCGTCGACCGCCTTCCGGGTCCGCTCGTCGCTCGCGGGCATCAGGTGCGTGTACGTCCGCAGTGTGAATCCGGCGTCCGAGTGGCCCAGGTACTCGCTGACCGCTTTGATCGACTCGCCCGCATCGAGCAGGACGCTCGCGTAGTGGTGCCGGAGCGCGTGCATCCCGTTCTCACGGCTGGTCGCGACCTCGGCGGCTTTGAGGGCTGGCTTCCAGACGTAGGTGTTGAAGTGGTTCCGGTTGAGCGCGCCGGACTGCCGGCTTGTCAGGACCAGCGGCACCGTCGTCGGCTCGCCGCCAGCGTCCCCCAGGGCAACGTGACTGGCCGCGCCGGCCGCGCTGCGAGGTACGCCGCCAGCAGCTCCCGCACCGAGGACGGCAGTGGAACCGTGCGGACCTTGCCGCCCTTCGGCAGCCCGAACACCGGCCTATGTCCGTCGAGAATCTTCACCTGGCGTCGTACCTCCACGGTGCCGCGCAACCAGTCGACGTCGTCCGGCGAAAGACCGAAGACCTCACCCTGACGGAGCCCCAACCCGACGCCCAGCGTCACCACGACGCGGTAGCTCTCCGGTAACGCGTCGATCACGGCCGCGACCCGCACAGGCGACCACGGGACGATCTTGCGCGTCTCGCGCTTCGGCGTCGAGACGCTCCCCGCCTTGCATGGATTCTTGCCGATCCGCTCGTCGTCGACGGCGGCCGACAGGATCGTCGACACGGTGGCCGGCGTGACCCGTCGCGTGCTCGCCGCGCCAGACAGGCCCGCAAGCCATGACTGGATCGTGCTCGGCTTGATCTGCGCGAGCATCCTCGAGCCGAGCACCGGGTAGACGTGAACCCTGAGACGGCCCTCGACCCGCTCCCGCGTGGTCGCCTCGAACGTCTGGTTCGCCAGCCACTACTCGGCGTACTTCTTGAAAGTGATCCGGCCGGCGTCGGGGTCGATGTAGGAGCCTCGAGCCTTGTCCGCCTCGACAAGATTGGCGAACCTTTCGGCGTCGGACTTCTTGAGGAACGTCTTGCGCCGAGATCTACCATCCGGCTCGCGGTAGTTCACGTCATAGCGCGGCTTCCCGCCGGCGACGTACGCGCCCTCTGCCTGCGTCGGCCACGCACCTCAACCCCACCGCTCCCCTTGGGGGGCGCTTCGGTCGCGTCGGAACACCCCCGAGGCCGCGTACGTCAGCAGTCCCGCGACTGGGATCTCACGCAACGCCTTCGACGTCACAGCGTCCTCACTGAACCGGTTTCGCCGAACCTCAACGCTTTCCGCAACCAGGCGACCATCGGACAGCCCGACCTCAATGTCTATGTCCCACTCGGCGTCCCTCGTGACAACCCAAGTGACCTCGTGCATGTAGAGCCCGTCCCCTAGGTCGACCTCAGGAGACGTCTGCTTGACCATGCAACTCGTGGCCGTGTCGTCGCCGGTACGTCGCGCGGTGACCCACGTTTCCAAACTCCGGATCGCCCCAGTGGTCCGCGGTGCCCCGCGGTGGTCGAGGAACAACCAATGCGATGCCGCTGTCATCACGGGAAGATCGTGAGTTTCAAGGTGTCGAATCGCAACATCGGCAACCGGATAACTGCGGGCAATGGTGCGCCCGTGCCAGCGGGTGACCTGGCCACCGTTGAGTTCCTCTACGCCTATCAGTCAGTCCAAAGCGGCAACCTAGTCGTGCCCGTCATGGTGCGAAGCGGAAGTTCTCCGATACGAGTAGCTACCTATGAGGCCACTTATCGGGGTGCAGCTGGACGGCAGATAACGGCTTCGGAGGGTCTGGGCCCAGAGGAGCTCGCAACCCGACTCCATGGCGACGGTCGTGCTGGTCTTCCCCGCTTCAAGCCCGGAACAGTCACGTTGCCCATCTTCAGCGACGACTTTGCTAAAGAAGCGGCAGCGCAGTTTCAAACTCGTTAGCCGTGGTGCTCTCACGTTCCCGTGGCGCGGGTCGTTGCCGGTTTGATGCCAGGAGCGGAGCTCGCCGGGGTGCCATGAACCGTCGCGTTCGACCTCGACGTCTGGACAGTCGAAACCCTGAAATACGACCACTTGCTCTGGCACGGGCGGTCATCCCTCCCCTTTTTCCTCCAGAGGGGGGAGGGGGGCGGGGGAGAACTCGCCTATAGTTGGAAGGGTAGTCGCGCGCCGAAGCGTGAGCAGTACGGGGGAAGGAACGCACGTGAAGGTGCTGCACGCACGGGTGACTCGGCTGTTGAGTGTGGGGATTGCTCTTCTAGGGCTCGGGCTGGTGTCTATGCCCGCAACGGCGTCCGCGGCGGTGCCTTTCACGGACACAGTTGTTCAATCCTGGGGCGTGAACGGCACGGTTCGTGCCACGGCCATTGCGGGTGACACCGTGGTGGTGGGCGGCACGTTCACCGCAGCGGTCTCCCCGACCGGGGTCCGTATTGATCGACGCAACCTGGCCGCCTTCTCGCTGAGCACCGGCGAACTGCTGACCGATTGGCGTGCGGACACCGACAACACCGTCAGCGCCCTCGGCACCAACGGGTCCAGCGTGTGGGCCGGTGGCACTTTCACCACCGTCGGTGGCACGGCGAGGTCGCGACTAGTCAAGCTCGACGCCAAGACCGGCGCTGTGGATCCCAACTTCTCGCCCCGTGTGAACAATGGCGTCAAGGCTGTCGAGGTCGCAGGCGCCGACCTCTTTATCGGCGGCGCGTTCAGCGCGGTCAACGGAGTTTCCCGCAAGCGGCTCGCCAAGCTTCATGCGGGCACCGGGGCACTCGACGCACAGTTCGCGGCAACCGCGGACAAGCCGGTCTACGCTCTCGCGCTGTCCTCGACAGGCACGCTCTTCGTGTCGGGAACCTTCACCCTGCTCAACGGCGTTGCCCGCTTGGGCGTCGGCGGTGTCAACGCCATCACCGGTGCCATCTCCGGTCCAGCGTTCGCGTTCACCAGCGTGCCAGTGCACGGACTCGACGTGAGCCCGGGTGGAACCATGCTGTTCGGCGCCCAGAAGAGCAACCAGCTCACCGCCTGGACGGTCGCTAGTGGATCTCGCAAGTGGCAGGTAAACACCGACGGGAACGCCCAGGCAGTGAAGTACTTTGCCGACACCGTGTACTTCGGATTTCACGACGGCTACCGGGGCGACACCACCCTCAAACTGTTGGCCGTGGACCCGACCACCGGCGCCGTTGATCCGAACTTCAAGCCCGCCATCAACAGCTTCTACGGAGTGTTCGCCATCGACGCTTCGGCCGCCGGACTAGTCGTCGGCGGCGCCTTCACCAAGGTTTCTGGAGTCTCCGCCCAGCGCATGGCCATCTTCCACTGACCGCCAAAAGGGCAACCAGGGCTTTACGCGCGCGACCCCGCCCCGGCACTAACTCTGCCGGGCGGTGGACTCCCCGCCCTCGACTTGCGCAACGACCCATCCGGTGATGCTGGCGATGATGGCCCCGACAGTCGCGATGCCGACGAGCATGAGCGCGACCGCGATCAGCCGGCCCGCGCCCGTCACGGGATAACGGTCGCCGTAGCCGACCGTCGCGGTCGTGGCGGCCGCCCACCACAGCGCATCGCCGATCGTCGTGATGTTCGCGTCGGCTGCGTCCTGCTCGGCGTCGAGCATCGCGATCGCAGCGAGCCCGGTCGCCAAGACAGCGGTTCCGATCACGTAGGTGCTGAGGCGCCCAACAAGCGAGCTCGTGGCAGATCGGTTGATGATGCGCGCGAACGCAAGCAGCCTTAGCAAACGAAGAGGCCGGAGCATCGGCAAGACGATCAGCGCAACGTCGTACCAGTGCGAGCGGACGTAACTCCATCGCGGCTCGGCCAAGACCACCCGGGCCGCGAAGTCAATGGCGAACGCAGCCCAAACAGTCCAGCTGGCCACCTGCAGCACGGTCGCCAGGTCAGAATTCAGTCGCGGATCTAAGACCGGCCACGCGTAGGCAACCAGGAATGCGAACGCGAGTAGCAGGAGCGGAATCTCGGCCCGTCGTTCCCAACGTTGCACGCGAGTCATGACCGGCAGATTACGCAGCCTTAGTCAGGCAGGTCTGACGCGATCGGACGCGACACGCTCGAGGTAGGTCATCCCCGGTCCGACGATGTACTGCACCATTGCCTCCCAGCCGGCCGCGGTCTGGTGCCAGGAGCGGAGCTCGCCGGGGTGCCAGGCGCCGTCGCGTTGGACTTCGACGTCGGGGCAGTCGAAGCCCTGAAACACGATCGCGGGCTCATCCACAGATCCAGTATGCGCTGGGTCTGCGTGCACGCTCAGCGGCATGAGCGGTCACCGCACTTGTTCCCGACTACCACGTCGTTGACCCCTCTGGCACGCCGTTGCAGCAGCGTGAAAGCGAGGTCAACTGCCCGGCAGATGCCCTCGGCCGCACGAGACAGCTGTGCACTCATCTCGGCATGAGCGTGCACATAGAACCGCCCCCCGCAGAGGTACCGGGGCGGTCCTGTGCCTGGGCAAACAAGAGCCCCGCCGCCGTCCCCCCGAACAGCGGCGGGGCCAAGTCTCTCCCCCTACCTGTGGACTGTAGGTCCCGGAGCCGACAACGCAGCATCGTGCCCCCGAACGGGTGAACCGCCCCGACCTTCTCGAGAGGCCAGGGGCGGCTCAGTGTCGTTAGGCGCGGGGCGGGGGAAGTTGTAGACCCTGCAACATGGGCGCCCGAGTCCGATCCACACTCACTGCATGCGACGTGAGCGAATCGACGCCCTCGCCTACACCCTCGAGGACGCCGCCGAAGTCGTCGGTCTGTCGAGGGACGCGCTCTACCGGCTGGTCCAGTATGGGAGACCGCCACGGTCGAGAGGTGGGCTCGAGACGTCGGCCGCATGTAGCACTGATGTAGCCAGACAACGCGAAGCGACTGTCACCGATGGGCAACAGTGAAAGGCTCCACCGCAGGTCAGCGGCCGTTCTCGCCGCTCCCACGCCGGTCAGCCGCCTGCCTGCGCCAGTTCATGGTCAAATCGTTCGAGTAGCCGCCACGAGTCGCCCGTGGTGGGTCTCGGGCGGCGGGGTGGGCCGGCCGGTGGCCGGGTCGAAGAACACCATGACCACCCGGGCCCGCGAGAGCACCGTCTCGCCGTCGCAGATCTCCGACTCGATCGTCATCGACGTCGTACCGACGTGCGAGATCCAGGACCAGGCGTCGTAGGCCTTCTGCCGGAACAGGATCGGCAGCCGGTAGTCGACGTCGGTCTGCGCCACCACCACCACCGGCTCCGGCGTCCCCTCCGGCACCCCCTTCCAGAGCCGAGCCGTCATCAGGATCCGGGCCTCCATGAAGTACTCGAAGTACTTCACGTTGTTGACGTGGCCGTAGACGTCGACGTCGGAGAACCGGACCTGGACCGGGTAGTGGCCGAGCTTCTCCCGGAGCGGCTCGGGCGGCCGGGCCGACCGGACCGGGTCGCCGGGCTCGAAGTACGCCTCGAGCGCCTGCCTCTCCTCAGCCGTCAGCCGGCGGGGCCGCTCGGTGGCGAAGACGTACGGCGTGAGGACGGTGCTGGCCCGCACGTACACCGTGCGCCCCTCATCGGTCTCGTGGAACACCTCGTAGGCCATCGTGAAGGAGGCCGCCCGGATCTCGGTGACCCAGACCTCGATGCTGACCGGTCGGAACTGGTAGGTCAGCGGGGCGAGGTACTGCACCTCGTGCCGGACCACCACCACCCCTTCGACGAGGCCTCCCTCCGCGGTGGCGGTCGGCCCGTGGTGCCGGAGGAGGTCGACCCGGGCCTCCTGCAGGTAGTCGACGTACACCACGTTGTTGACGTGCCCGAGCAGGTCCATGTCGGCCCACCGCATCGGGCAGTCGTAGACGTGGCGCACGGGAGTGATGCTGCCAGAGCCCCATAGTCCGCAGCCGGAAGCACCGATCTGACCCCTCGCAGGGTGCCTCCGGCGTCGGGCTATCGTGACCAAGCACCCACCTTGCTGTGATCGGAGCAGTCATGCCTGAAGCCGTCATCGTGTCCGCCGCCCGCTCCGCGATCGGCCGCGCCAACAAGGGCTCGCTGAAGGACATGCGGCCCGACGACCTCACCGCGCGGATCGTGCAGGCGGCCCTCGACAAGGTGCCTGCCCTCGACCCGCACACGATCGACGACCTCTACCTCGGCTGTGGCCTGCCCGGCGGGGAGAGCGGGTTCAACATGGGCCGGGTCGTCAACATCCTCAACGGCCTCGACGACGTCCCGGGCACCACGATCACCCGCTACTGCGCCTCGTCGGTGCAGACGACGCGGATGGCGTTCCACGCGATCAAGGCCGGCGAGGGCGACGTGTTCGTGTCCGCCGGCGTCGAGACCGTGTCGCGCTACGCCAGGGGTACGTCGGACAGCTGGCCCGACACCCACAACCCGGCATTCGCCGAGGCCGAGCAGCGGAGCGCGGAGACGGCGAAGGGCGGCTCGGGTTGGCACGACCCGCGCGAGGACGGCCTGGTCCCCGACATCTACCTGGCGATGGGGCAGACCGCCGAGAACCTCGCGAAGAGCCGCGGCCTCTCCCGGCAGGAGCTCGACGAGTTCGGCGTCCGCTCGCAGAATCTCGCGGAGAAGGCGGGCGCCAACGGGTTCTGGGCCCGGGAGATCACGCCGGTGACGACGCCGGACGGGACCGAGGTCACCGCCGACGACGGCCCGCGTGCGGGCGTCACGATCGAGGCGGTCTCGCAGCTCGACCCGGTGTTCCGCCCTGACGGTGTCGTCACCGCAGGCAACTGCTGCCCCCTCAACGACGGCGCCGCCGCGGTCGTGATCATGTCCGACACGCGGGCCTCCGAGCTGGGTGTCACGCCGCTCGCGCGGATCGTGGCCACCGGCGTGAGCGCCCTCTCCCCCGAGATCATGGGTCTGGGTCCCGTGGAGGCCACCACACGGGCCCTCGCCAACGCCGGCATGAGCATCGGCGACATCGACCTGGTCGAGATCAACGAGGCGTTCGCGGCCCAGGTCGTGCCGTCGTACCAGGACCTCGGGATCGACCTCGACCGGCTCAACGTCAACGGCGGCTCGATCGCCGTCGGCCACCCGTTCGGCATGACCGGGGCCCGGCTGCAGAACACCATGCTGAACAGCCTCGACTGGCACGACAAGACGACCGGCCTGATCACGATGTGCGTGGGTGGCGGTCAGGGCATGGCCCTGATCCTCGAGCGGATTTGACCGCGAAGGTCGACGTTCACGACGCCCGGTCGGGCTAGGGTTCGCGCCATGACCGACTCCGGGGTCCGCTGGCTCGACGAGGACCAGCAGCGCCAGTGGCGCGCCCTCGTCATGGGTACGACGTTGCTCTTCGACCGGCTCGACAACGACCTGAGCCGTGAGCACGGCATCTCGCTCGCGGAGTACGAGATCCTGGTCCGGCTGTCCGAGCGCGAGGGCAATCGGATGCGGATGGCGCAGCTGGCCGACTCGATGGCCCACAGCCGCAGCCGGGTCACCCACACCGTGGGCCGACTGGAGAAGAGCAAGCTGGTCGAGCGGATCAGGTCACCCGAGGACGGCCGCGGCGTCGTCTGCGCGATGACCGAGCGCGGCTGGGAGCTGCTGGTCACCATGGCCCCGACCCACGTGCGCGGGGTCCGCGACAACCTGGTCGACCTCGCCGACCCCGACGACCTGGCCGCCATCGGCCGGGTCTTCGACGCCGTCGCCGACAACCTCGTGGCCGCGCATCCCGAGAGCGAGATCAGGCCCGAGCACTGAGCTGCTCGAGCCAGGGGCTGTGACAGAGCACGGGGTTCTCGTGCTGTCGGCCCCACCTGCTCGCTCGCAGGTGCCTCGACCGCGGCCCTTCGGCTGACGTCCTCACACACTCAACCCGCCGACCTGGCACAAGAGATCGCGGGGTGGTTGCGACACGAGCCCTGTGCGTACGACGGGACCAGTGGGCTGAGGCGGGGAGGGAATGGGACTGATGCAGCCGCGACACTGCTCGGCGACTCAGTCGCGGGTGAGCCGCCGGTGCGTGACCCGGTGCGGGCGGGCGGCCTCGGCGCCGAGCCGCTCGACCTTGTTCTCCTCGTAGGCCGCGAAGTTGCCCTCGAACCAGAACCACTTCGAGGGGTCCTCCTCGTCGCCCTCCCACGCCAGGATATGGGTGGCGATCCGGTCGAGGAACCACCGGTCGTGGGAGGTGACCACGGCGCAGCCCGGGAAGTCGAGCAGCGCGTCCTCGAGTGAGGACAAGGTCTCGACGTCGAGGTCGTTGGTGGGCTCGTCGAGGAGCAGCATGTTGCCGCCCATCTTGAGGGTGAGCGCGAGGTTGAGCCGGTTGCGCTCACCGCCGGAGAGCACGCCGGCCTTCTTCTGCTGGTCGGGCCCCTTGAAGCCGAACGAGGCGACGTAGGCGCGTGAGTTCATCTCGAAGTTGGCGACCTTGATGAAGTCGAGCCCGTCGGACACGACCTCCCACACGTTCTTGTTCGGGTCGAGGCCGCCACGGCTCTGGTCGACGTAGGAGATCTTCACGGTCTGGCCCACGGTGAGGGTCCCGTCGTCGGGCTTCTCGCTGCCGGTGATCATCCGAAACAGCGTGGTCTTGCCGACGCCGTTGGGGCCGATGACACCGACGATGCCGGCCCGCGGCAACCTGAAGGACAGGTCGTGGATGAGGGTGCGGTCGTCGAACCCCTTTGCCAGGTCGCGCGCCTCGAGCACCACGTCACCGAGCCGCGGACCGGCCGGGATGTTGATCTCCGAGGTGTCGATCTTGCGCATCCGGTCGGCCTCGGCCGCCATCTCCTCGTAGCGGGCCAGCCGCGACTTGCTCTTGGTCTGGCGCGCCTTGGCGTTCGAGCGCACCCACTCGAGCTCTCGCTCCAGCATCTTCGCGCGCTTGGCGTCCTTCTGGCCCTCGATCTTGAGCCGGTCCTTCTTCGTCTCCAGGTACGTCGAGTAGTTGCCCTCGTAGGGATGGGTCTTGCCACGGTCCAGCTCGAGGATCCACTGCGCGACGTTGTCGAGGAAGTACCGGTCGTGGGTGACGGCCAGGACGCACCCGGGGTACGCCGCGAGGTGGCTCTCCAGCCACTGCACCGACTCCGCGTCGAGGTGGTTGGTCGGCTCGTCGAGGAGCAGCAGGTCAGGCTGCTGGAGCAACAGCTTGCACAGCGCGACCCGGCGTCGTTCACCACCGGACAGGGTGTCGACCAGCGCCTCGGGAGGCGGGCAGCGCAGCGCGTCCATGGCCTGGTCGAGCCGGCTGTCGAGGTCCCACGCGCCGGCGTGGTCGAGATCGGTCTGCAGGTCGCCCATCTCGGCGAGCAGCGAGTCGTAGTCGGCGTCGGGGTCGCCGAGTGCCTCGGAGACCTCGTTGAAGCGATCGAGCTTGCGCTTGATCTCACCGACCGCCTCCTCGACGTTCTCCTGCACCGTCTTGCCCTCGCTGAGCGGGGGCTCCTGCTGGAGCATGCCGACCGTGGCGTCGGGGTCGATGATGGCGTCGCCGTTGTTGGGGTGGTCGAGGCCGGCCATGATCTTGAGCAGCGACGACTTGCCGGTGCCGTTGGGACCGACGACACCGATCTTGGCGCCGTGGAGGAACGAGAGGGTGACGTCGTCGAGGACGACCTTGTCACCATGGGCCTTGCGCACATTGCGCAGGGTGAAGACGTAGTCAGCCATGATCGAGCAGCCTACCGGCGGCTCCCCGACGCTCCTCGCGTGGTCGGGCGGCGGTCAAGCGGCCGTCGCCTCCGTCTGCTCCGTCTGCTCGACGCGCCGTGCGGTCTTGGTGAACGCCGAGCTGCCGCGGTTGAGGTCGTGACCGACGAAGCTCGCGTCTACCTCGAGCGAAGTCACCTCGACGCCCTCGGAGTTGACCCACGTGCTGTGGCTGAGCCGGCCGTGGACGACGACCGGGTCGCCGCGCTTGAGCGAAGCGGCGCAGTGCTCGCCGAGGGCGCGCCATGCGTTCACCGTGTACCACTGGGTCGGCCCGTCGGACCAGGTCTGGCTCGACCGGTTGAAGCGGCGCGGCGTGCTCGCCACGCGGAACCACGCCACCATCGCGTCGCCCGCACTCCTGGTGCGGACGTCGCCGCCGAGCCAGCCCTGGAACGTGACCATGGATTCGTTCATTTCCTGCCTCCTCACATCCGGCGCGGTCGGATGACCGCGTGCCCAGCAGCCTGCGCAGCACCGCCGACACGGAGCCCGCTCGCGTCGCGCCCTGGGGAGGGGCGTGCAGGAAAGCGGGGCTGTGGAGGAAATCGGGACCCGGCCGATCACGTCGCCGTACACGTCGAACCGGTGACTCCAGGCGGCTAGGTTGACGGCGTGACCGCCCTCCCTGGGCCCGACGATCCCGCCGGGGACGCCGAGATCCTCGACCGCCTGCGGCGGGGCGACGAGGCCGCGTTCACCCTGATCGTCGACGCCTGGTCAGGCGGTTTGCGGCGTCTGGCCGCGTCCTACGTCGGGTCGGCTTCCGCCGACGAGGTGGTGCAGGATGCGTGGCTGGCCGTGATCGAGAACCTGTCCGGGTTCGAGGGCAGGTCGTCCTTGAAGCACTGGGTGTACCGGATCGTGGCGAACACCGCGAAACGGCGGGCTTCCCGCGACAGCCGCGTGGTTCCCGTCGGCGACCCCACGAGTGAGGGCAGTACGACGGTCGACCCGTCGCGGTTCCAGCAGCCGACGGAGTGGTTCCCCGGTCACTGGACCCGGCCGCCGGCCGCGTGGCCAACGCCCGAGGAGGCGATCGACGCCGCCGAGGTGAATCGAGTTCTCGCCGAAGCGCTACGGCGCCTGCCGCCCCGTCAGGCCGCGGCCGTCACGCTGCGCGACGTCGAGGGGTACCGAGCCGACGAGACGGCAGAGCTGCTGGGGGTCTCGCTGGCCAATCAACGAGTCCTGCTGCACCGTGGGCGCGCGGCTGTTCGCGCCGCGCTGGAGGATCATCTGGCGGCGGGTGTAACGGATGACCCTCCTCGTGACTCTGGAAATACATGACCACGCTCCCCGTCGACCTGGATCGCGATCTCGACGCGGAGAAGCGACTGGCGCGACGGCTGCTCCCGCTCACCGTGGCCGTCGCCCTGCAAGGGTTCCTGCTGTGGGTGCCGGTCGAGAAGCTGTTCATGACCGACATCGGCTTCGACGCCGCGTCGATCGGCGTGATGGCGGCGGTGTACGCCGCGCTCGTCCCCATCATCGAGATCCCCTCCGGTGTGCTCGCGGATCGTTGGAGCAGGCGCGGGGTGCTCGTGATCGCAGCGGTCGCCTTGGCTCTGACGTCGCTGATCGGCGGGCTCAGCTACAACGTCCCGACCTACATCGGGTGCGCACTCGTCTTGGCGGTCTACTTCGCGATGTACTCCGGCACGATCGACGCCGTCGTCTACGACACCGTGCTGGAGGAGATCGGGGCGAGTGAGCAGTTCGAGCGGCGCATCGGTCGGGTCCGGGCGGTCGAGAGTGCGTCGCTGGTGGCCGGCGCCCTGGCCGGAGGAGGACTGGCGGCGCTCACGTCGACCCGGGTCACCTACTTCCTGTCGGTCCCGTTCGCCCTGCTCGCCGTGATCGCGCTGCTGCGCTTCCGCGAACCCCTGCTTCACAAGGGACAGGAGAGGCTGTCCCTCCGCGCACACGTCGCCACGACGTATCGCGCCATGATCCGGACCAAGCGTCTGGGGCCGATCATCCTGCTCGCCGTGCTGGCCGCGGTGCTGCTCTCCACGATCTTCGAGTTCGGGCCACTCTGGCTGGTTGCCGCCGACGCAGCGCCAGGCCTGTACGGTCCCTACTGGGCCGCGTTGATGGCGACGCTCGGCCTCGGAGGCCTGCTCGCCGGCAGGATCGCACTGCACCGCCTGGGCCCGCTCGGAGTCGTGACCGTGATCGGCATCGCCGCCGCTGTCGCTCTTACCGTCAACAACCTGGTCGTCGCGATGGCGGCGCAGGTCGTGCTGGCCCTGCTCTTCCTGATCGCAAGCATCCGCGCCACCCAGCTGCTGCACGACTCCGTCCCCTCGGCTATTCGCACGGGTGTCGCGTCCGGCGTGGGTGCGCTCGGCTGGATCGTGTTCGTGCCGTTCGCCTTCGTCCTCGGCCTGGTGGGCCGTGAGCAGGGCGTCCACGTCGCCGCCTGGATGATCGTCGGGGTCACGGTCGCGGCAACGGTGGCGCTGGCGATCGTCGGCCGGGCCCAGCCTCCGGGGATCCCCGTCGCGGAGGACCTCACCAGCCGGTTGCTCCGGGACGTGCGTCGTTGCCTGATGGAGCGCCGCCAGGACATCGAACCAATGGCGTGCGACGAGACCGTAGAGCTGGTCACCGAGTTCCTCGACGGTGCCCTCAGCCCCCACGCGGAGCTGAGGTTCGTCAACCACGTGCGCGGGTGTCTCGGCTGCGCCCGTCACGTGGAGCAACTGCAACGCACGATCGCGGAGCTTCGAGATGTGCCGGTGGAACAGCAGCTACCGACAGCAGCCCGCGCACAGCTGGTGGCCGCCTTCTCGCAATCCATCCAGACCTAAATGCCTGCGCATCCACGGGGTCTGCTGAGCGCTACTTCAGCGCACTGGCGAGGCCCGCACGGAATTCGCGGTAGGCGGCCAGCTCGGCCTCGACCGGGTCGATCACCAGCTCCCGGGCGACACCCGAGATCGCGCGCGTGAGGCGCGCGTGCGCCGTCCGCCCCCGCGACCGCGCTGTCATCCGCACCAGCAGCCGGCACACCAAGGCCAGCACGAGCCCCGCCGCCACCCCGCCGAGGAGCATCAGGGTCGGTACCGGCCACCCCCGCCATGCTGGGATGTCGGGCTGCGGCACCTGCAGGTAGCCCATCACCGCCAGCGCCACGAGCCACAGTCCGCCGCTGATCGCGGCGAGGATCAGCAGCCACTGGAGTACCCGGACCGCTCCCGCCCACGCCGGGATCCGGGCGACCCCGAGGTCGGTGTTGCCGAGGGCCCCGTCGAGCCGGTCGCCCAGATCGTCGAGCCGGGAGGTCGAGGCGCGTCGTACGGCGTTCGCCCACGGTCGGCCCATCCCCGCGGACACCTCGTCGGCGAGCGCGCGGACTTCGGTGTCGACCCGGGCCCGCTCAACCGGGGTCGGCTCGGGGACCGAGGTCCGGGACCGGCCGGTCAGGTGCTTGCCAGCGGCACCGAGGTCGAGGTGGAGCCGCTTGAGCGGGTCGGGCCGGAGCCGCGACAGCCAGGAGGTGACCGGCCACCCGGTGGCCCGGTTGGCCCGCACCCGCGTCGACTCGGTGACCGCGGCCACCACTGTCGGCAAACCGGCCGCGTCGGCGAAGGCCGACTCCAGGGCCGCGACCCGCTCGCGCGGCAGGGCCCGGGCGTCGCCATGTCCGCTGGCCGCCTCGAGCCGCGCCGCCGCGGCCCGCAGGTCGGCGGCAATCCGGGCCCGGGTGGCCTGCTTGGCCGCCACCCGGCCGGTGACCTCGCGCTTCAGCTCCGCGACGCCGGTGCCGTCGCGGGCGCTCACGGGGAAGACGGGGACGCCCGTGAGTCCGTCCTGGTCGAGCAGCCGGCGTACGTCGGCGAGCATGGCGTCGCGCCGCGACTCCGGCACGGTGTCGATGTGGTTGAGGACGAGCACCATGACGTCGCGGTGGCTCGCGAACGGCGCGAGGTAGCGGTCGTGGAGCGCGGCGTCGGCGTACTTCTGCGGGTCGAGCATCCAGACCATCAGGTCAGCCAGCCGCACCAGCCGGTCGACCTCGAGGTGGTGGGACACCTCGGTCGAGTCGTGGTCGGGCAGGTCGAGCAGCACGACGCCCTCGAGCTGCCGGTCGGCGTGCGCGTCCAGCATCGAGTCGCGCACCACGCGGTGCCGCTGGGGGATCTCGAGCCAGTCGAGCACCTCGTCGGCTCCGTCGCTCCCCCACACGCACGCGCTGGCCCACGACGTGGTCGGCCGCCGGACGCCGACGGCGGCGATGTCGAGCCCCACGAGGGCGTTGAACATCGAGGACTTGCCGGACCCGGTGGCCCCCGCGATCGCGACCACCGTGTGGTCGGCCGACAGCCGCAGCCGTCCCGCGGCGCGCTCGACCACGCCGGCTGCGTCGTCGACGAGCGCGTCGTCGAGCCGGCCGCGCGCCGCGTTCGTCGCCGTTTCCAGCCCCGCGAGCCGCGGACCGACATCGTCGGAGCCGCGTTTGAGCAGCGCCTTGGCTCCCTCCAGCAGGGAGGTCATCGCGTCACCTGCAGCCCGTTCGCCCGGAGGTCGTCGACCTTGCGGGCCGCGGTGCGCAGCCGGTCGGGCGCCTCCGCGTCGACGCCGAGAGAGTCGAGCAGGTCTGTGTAGCGACGACGCTCGGCGTCGAACAGCTCGTCGGTCCGTCCCGTCAGGTCGCGCCGTGCGCGCTCGGCGAGGCTGCGGACGGCCTGGTCGCCGAAGACGGCCTCGAGCAGCTTCTGCCCGAGTACGGCGGCACCGCCCGCGACACCGGCCTCGGCTCCGACCAGCGCGCCGCCGGTGTGGACGAAGACCACGATCATCAGCGCCACGCCGAGCCCGTTGACGCCGTACGCGAGGAACCGGGCGGTGCCCCGCTTGTCGGCCCCCTCGGTGCGCACCATCTCGAGAACGTCCTGCTGCCAGTCGCGGACCGACCGTTCCGCGCGACGCCGGAAGTCGCGCGACGCGCGGCCGAGGTCCTCCCCGGCGTCGGCGAGCAGCGCCTGCCCGGGAGCGAAGGTCTGCCAGGACGCCTCGGCCCGCTCGGCTGCGGCCTCCGCGTGCTCGAGGAGCAACGTCTCCAGCCCCGACTCGACGGCGACGGTGACCCGCTCCGCTTGCTGCGGCTTGCCCTTGATCGCGTTGACGACCCGGTCGCGCAGCCAACCGACCCGCGTCTCCAGGCTCCGCAGCAGCTCGCCGGTGCCGACGAACTCCTGCCAGCGCGCGAGCACCTCGCCCCGCAGCAGCGTGCCGTCGGCGCTCGCCTCCGCGACCCGCCCGACGGCCTCGTCGTACGCCGCGACGGCGTCGTCCCGGAGCCGCCGCTCGGCCGCGACCTGCTCGGCGGCGGCGTCGGCGACGGAGTGGGTGCGGCGGACGAGGTCGCGGACCGCGCCTTCCAGGGTCTGCTTGACGACCATCGCCCGGGCCTCGGCGTCGTTGGCGAGCGCGTCCAGCCACTGCTTGATCTCGGCGACCGCAGCGGGCGCCAACAGGCCGTCGCCGTCCACCTCTCCCTCGATGACCGTGAACAGCGGGGAGTCCCTGAGGCCGCGGCTGGCGAGCATCCGGGCGAGGTGGCCGGCGACGGTCTCGACCGCGTCGGGCGGCGTTCGGTCGAGGACGATCGCGACCGCGGCCGAGCGGTCAGCGGCCCGGCGCAGGAACTCCCAGGGCACCTGGTCGGCGTACCGAGCCGCCGAGGTGACGAACAGCCAGAGGTCGGCGGCCGCCAGCAGCTGACCGGCGAGGGTGCGGTTCTGCTCCTCGACCGAGTCGATGTCGGGGGCGTCGAGGATGGCGAGGCCGGCCGGGACGGACTCGGCCGGCACGAGCTGGATCGCCTGGGGGTCGGTGGTCGGGTGGTCCATGCGTTCCAGGTCGGGTAGCACCTGGTCCTGCCGGAACCAGTCCGCGTCGGCCGGGTTGTGCACCAGCACCGGCGATCGCGTGGTCGGACGCAGCAGTCCGGGCTCGGTGACCCGGCGACCGACGAGTGAGTTGACCAGGGTCGACTTGCCGGCGCCGGTCGATCCCCCCACCACCGCCAGCAGCGGCGCGTCGGCACTGAGCACACGCGGGATCACGTAGTCCTCGAGCTGGTCGACCATCTCGGCCCGGACCGCCCGCTCCTGGTCGGCGCGCGGCAAGTCGAGCGGCAGGGTCAGGTCGCGCAGGCCACCGTGGAGCTGCACGAGCGCGGTGACCAGGGGCTCGCTCATCGCGTCGGGACCACCTGTCCGGGGAACGCGACGTACGGACGGGCGGCGGCGATCCGGGCGACGTACTCCTGGCCTCGGGCGGCGAAGTCCGGCGGTGGGGTGCCGCGCAGGTAGCGGTGGTGCAGGAATCCGAGCTCGATCGCGGCCTGCTGGTAGTCGAGCATCGCGCTGTGGGCGGTCGGGCCGCCGTACTGCTTCGCGTAGGCGCGACAGGCGCGCCGCGCCCGGAGGTCGACCAGCCACGGGATGTCGGTGGCGGGGATCAGGCCGCGTCCCGCGGCGTCGGCGAGCGACGCGGTCAGCATCCGCTTCTCCGAGCGGCGCGCCCACACCGCGAACCCGAGCAGGCCGAGGAACGCGGGCGCCATCAGCGCGAGGTAGACGCCGACGAAGCCCGAGATGCCGTAGAGGGTGGAGGCGTTCCAGAGTCCGTGGGCGAGCACGGCGAGCACGTACCCCGCTAGGGGCGCGAGCACGCGCACGACCCGGCTGCGGGCACCGACCGCGATCCCCACCCCGATGCCGATGAAGGTCGTGAAGAGGGGGTGTGCGAACGGGCTGATCAGGCAGCGCAGGACGAACACCCCGGTGAGTGCGGACGTACCACCCGGCCCCATCCCGTCGGTCCCGTTGTACGCCGAGGCCAGGTAGAAGATGTTCTCGATGAAGGCGAAGCCGATGCCGACCATGCCGGCGTAGACGATGCCGTCGAGGATGCCGTCGAGCTCATGGCGGCGCCACCACAGGAGCAGCAGCAGGAACAGGCCCTTGGCGAGCTCCTCGCTGACCGGCGCGACCACCGCCAGCGACTCGCGGTCGCTGAAACCACCCACCAGTCCGCCCAGCCCCTGCACCAGCAGCGCGGCCGCGGTGGCGACGAACCCGCCCCACAACAGGCCGAACGCGAGCAACCGCTTCGGTTCGGGCTCGTAGCGGTCGAGCCACAGGTAGCACGCGACCAGCGGCCCCACCGGAACCGCGGCCAGCACGGTCGCCAGCAACAGCGATGAGGGTGCGCCGGAAGCCGCGACCAGGAACAGGATCGGGAGTGCGCCGACGCCGACGAGCGCGGTCACCACGACGGTGAACGCGACGCTTTCGCGGGCTGCTCCAAGCATGCGCCGCAGCCTACTTGTCCAGCAGGGTGCGACCCGGCGGGCCGACCCGCCCCGGCGTAGAGTGCCCGCTGTGAGCGAGAACGCCGAGCAGCCCTGCGCCGAAGAGCCCAGGACCGAGTCGCACGACCCGAAGGTCCCCGAGGCGTGGCAGAAGTTCATGCGCCAGGGCTGGGGCGACCGCGAGCTCGACCTGCCGCGTCATCCGATCTCCGACTGGGCGGCCGCGCGGCGTACGACGCTGGCGGAGACGTTCCCGGGCGAGCGGCTGGTGATCCCGGCCGGCACCTACAAAGTGCGGTCCAACGACACGGACTACCGGTTCCGCCCCGACACCGCCCACACGTACTACAGCGGCAACCAGACCAGCGACGCGGTGCTCGTGATCGAGGACGGCGACCACGTGCTCTACGCGCGGCCGCGCTCGGACCGCGACACCGACGAGTTCTTCCGCGACCGCCAGTACGGCGAGCTGTGGGCCGGGCGCCGGCCGTCGCTGAAGGAGATCTCCGACTCGCTCGGCCTCGAGGTCAAGCACATCGACGACCTCCCGGCCTTCGACGACGAGCACAAGGTCCGCGACATCACCACCGACGACGAGCTGGCGCGGGTCGCCTCCGAGCAGCGCCTGGTCAAGGACGAGTGGGAGGTCGGCGAGCTGCAGGAGGCCTGCGACATCACGACCCTCGGCTTCGCCGACTCCGCCGCCGAGTGGGACCGGGTGCTCGAGTTCGGCGAGCGCTGGATCGAGGGCACGTTCTTCCGCCGCGCCCGCGCGATGGGCAACGACATCGGCTACGACTCGATCGTCGGCGGCGGCAAGCACGCCACGACGCTGCACTGGATCGACAACACCGGCCCGATCACGCCGGGCGAGCTGGTGCTGCTCGACATGGGGGTCGAGGGGCGCAACCTCTACACCGCGGACGTCACACGCACGTTGCCGGTCGACGGCCGCTTCACGGAGCTGCAGCGCGACCTCTACGACCTCGTGTACGCCGCCCAGGATGCCGGGATCAGCGCGGTCGAGCCGGGCGTGCCGTTCCTGGCCGCGCACGACGCGGCCATGGTGGTGCTCGCCCACGGGCTGGAGGACCTGGGCCTACTGCCGGTGTCCGCCGAGGAAGCCCTCGACCCCGACTCGAAGGTCTACGCGCGCTGGACGCTCCACGGCACCAGCCACATGCTCGGCATGGACGTCCACGACTGCGGCCGCGCCTCGGACGACGCCTACCGCAACGGCACCCTTGCCGCCGGCATGGTCCTCACCGTCGAGCCCGGGCTGTACTTCCAGGAGGACGACCTGCTCGTCCCCGAGCAGCTGCGCGGCATCGGGATCCGGATCGAGGACGACATTCTCGTCACCGAGGACGGCAGCCGGAACCTCTCCGCCTCCCTCCCCCGCACCAGCGAGGACGTCGAGGAGTGGATGGCCGCGCAGCGCGGCTGATCCCGTCCTCACCGGCTCTCCTGCCCCAGCTGTGGGTCATCGCGAGCCGGCCAGTTCCGCGACGGTCGCCGAGCTGTGGTCGGGCTGTCGGGCTGTGGTGGGCCGGGGGTCAGCCGGGAGGTGAGTCCTGCACCGAATCGGTCGCTCGCACGGTCCCTGCGCCACGGCTGGGTCCGGACGCACCTGGCGCCTGAACCTCGTGGGCGAGTCGATGACGTCGCCCGCATTGGTTCGCCCGCGAAGTCATCGGTTACCCGCCCGGGCGGGTAACCAACCGCCCAGACCCACCCACGGACAGGTCAGGAGAGGCTCCTAACCGGGACTGCCGGCCGTGAAGTGCTGGTAGTCCGGGTCGGCCCAGAAGCCGCCCCAAGCCCACCCGGCCTCGTTGAACGCCTGGATCACGGGGTCGCCGTCATGGATGACGCCCCAGGGCGGCTCGGCCCGGACCGAGCGGTCGAGCTCGGCGTACGGGCGGCCGGCCGGAGGCTCGACCGGCGCGCCGAGGCGCAGGTAGGGGTTCTGCACGGGGTTGAGGTCGATGGCGGTGCCGTAGGCGTGGTCGGACCAGCGCTGCGTGCCCGCGACCGGTCGGCAGTTGTACGCCGAGGAGTTGTTGGCCGCCATCGAACGGTCGTCGTTCCCGCCGTACTCGCTGACCAGCCGCATCCGCCGGATCGGGTAGCCGGCGGTGAAGAGTCTCCGGAAGATGCCGACCACCGTGTCGGCCTGCGAGGCGGCCACGATCATCTCGCCCTGCCGGACCATGCCGTCGAACCCGACGTGGCTCATCCGCAGGTAGCGCAGGTCGTCGTACCCGAGCGGGCACCGGGCCTGGTGGCTGGAGCTGATCCGCTCCCGGAGCTGGGCGTCGATCGGCCGGATAGAGGACCGGTAGCGCACCGATGGCTCGCCGGGGGCCGGCGCCACGTCGGCACAGGTCCGAGCGGCGCGCCACTGTGCGGTGGCTCGCTCGGCCGCGGTCCCGGTCAACGGCTTCGGGCGACCGTCCGGCTGGGTCAGCGCCGGTACCCACTCGTCGTCAACGACGCGGCCGTCCTCGAGGCTGAGCTTGAGGACGCCGGTCTCGGGGGCGAGGTCGTGGTACCAGACGAAGTTGCCGAGACCGTAGTTTACGTAGCTGCCGTCGGGCTGCCAGCCCGAGCCGAGCAGCCGGTGCGCGTGGCTGCCGACGATCACGTCGGCACCGGCTCGGGAGAGCGCTCGGGACGCGGTCTGCTGCTCGGCCGTCGCACAGGCGTCGTACTCGCGGCCCCAGTGCATGTAGACGACCACCACGTCGGCGGTGCGGTCCATCCGGCGCACCCGGTCGAGCAGGACCTCCGGCCGGGGCTCGCGAGCGGCCGCGACGCCCGGATCGGTGGCCGTGGCGCCCCAGAGCGCGCTGGCGCCCTCCCGGGGTGACGCGTCGGCCGCGACCACCGCGATCTCGGTGCCCCGCACCGTGACTCGGTACGGCGCGAACGCCTCCCGCTGGTTGCGACCGACCCCGAGCACGGCGATCGGGCCCTCGTCCTTGGCCCGCAACGTGTCACGCATACCCACGGCGCCGTAGTCGGCCCCGTGGTTGTTCGCCATGCTCACGGCGTCGACGCCGGCGGCCTCGAGCACGTCGAGGGCCGCGGGCGAGGTGCGGAAGTGGTAGCGGTTGTCGGGGACCTCGAGCTCCTTCGGCTCCGGCGTCCCGCGCGTAGTGAGGGCCGTCTCCAGGTTCACCACGGTGACGTCGGCGTCCGAAAGCACACGGTCGATCGGCCCGAGCCCGGCTGCGGGGTTGTCGAACAGGTCCGTGAGGTGGAACTCGAAGTGGGTGTCGCCTGCGAACGCAAGGGTGATCGGGCGGTCGTCGGCCGGGGCGGCGGCGGGCGTCGTCCCATCGACCGACGGCTCCTGGGTGGGCTCGGAGTCCGGCGGTCCGGCGTTCTGCGTGCAGGCACTCAGCAAGAGACCGGCACCCAGCACGCCGACGACGCTGGTGACTCCCGCGCGTCCCACAGCCCCGCCTCCCTCGACCGGTTGTTGCCTCTAGAAGACCATGACGCACCAGGCGCCGCACAAGTTGTGCCGAAGCCGCCGACCTATCGCGCCAGACCGGCGCACCCGCGCAAGTCCCGCCACTCGGCCACGGCGCGCACTCGACTGGGGCCGTCCAGTGGCTGCGGCAGGCCCCAGGCGCCGATCTGGGCCGGGAGCCACTCGTCGGACACGACCTCGCCGCCCTTCACACGCAGCCGCAGGACCCCGGTGTCGGGCTGCTGGTTGTGGTACCAGACGAAGTTGCCGAGCCCATAGCTCACGTAGCCGCCGCCCAACCGCCCCGCGCCGAGCGGCACGTGGGCGTGGCTGCCCACCACGACATCGGCACCCGCATCGGTGAGCGCGGCCGCCAACGAGCGCTGAGCAGGCGTCGGGCACGGCTGCAGCTCCTCGCCCCAGTGCAGGTAGACCACCACGACGTCGGCGTCGCGGTCGGCGTCGCGGACCGCCCGCAAGAGGTACGACGGCCTCGGCTCGTGTGCCCCGGCGAGTCCCGGGTGGTTCGGACCGGCCGCCCACACGCTGCTGGCCCCCTCCCGGGGCGAGGCGTCGGCGGCCAGGAAGGCGAGCTCGACCCCCTTCACAGTCACCTCGTGCGGGGTGAACGCTTCCTGCCGGTCGCGGCCGACACCCACCACGGCCAGCGGCCCGCGCCTGGCGGCGCGGAGGGTGTCCCGTAGCCCGATCGGTCCGTAGTCGGCGCCGTGGTTGTTGGCCACCCCGACCACGTCCACACCCGACCGGGCGAGCAGGTCGAGCGCCGACGCCGGCGCGCGGAACCAGTAGCGGTCCCACGCGTCCTCCAGCTCCTTGGGGTCGGGTACGCCGCGATCGGTGATCGCGCTCTCCAGGTTGACCATCGCGAGGTCGGCGGCCGTGAGGGCGCGGGCGGCGGGGCCGAGACTCGCGTCCGGGTCGTCCAACAGGGCTGCGAGGTGGAGCTGGAAGTGGATGTCGCCGGCGAACGCCAGCGTGACCGCACGCTCGGCCGGGTCGACGCGGACGCTCGCCGTCCGTGGCTCAGCCGGCAGCTCGGGCTCGACCGCTGACGGCGTGGCAGAGGTCGTGCACGCCGTCAGCAGGATCCCGAGCCCTGCGACGACGCAGCTGACTCCCGTCCGACCCACAGCCGCCCTCCTTCGACCTGGTGTCTCACCTGACCTGACGTGCTGGATCCCTCCGAAGGTTCACCACCTCAGCCCAACTCGGGGAAGACGAGTGACGGATCCCCCGACATGACGACCTCGCAGGCTCCCGTTTCCACGTGGCACTCGAGCACGTCGTCGGCCCCCTTCAGAGCGGACTGGAGGACGATAGTGTCGTCGTCGCGCCACTGCGTGAGGTACGCCGCGACCTGCCGGGGGTAGTCCGGCGGCGCGTCGAAAGCGAACCGCTTGCCCGTGAGGCCGTCCTCGGCGGTCAACGGCTGCCCGCCCTGCGGGGTGACACGACCACCCTCGATCGAGAAGTTGCGATCGGTCCCGTCGGTGACGCGGAGCGGGCCGCCGCTGCCGATCAGGATCGTCCGGTGCGCCCCCTGGCTGCTGAGGTCCTCCTGGATCTGCTCGGGCGACACCGGTACCTGCTCGCCGGTGCCCGGGTCGTAGCGCACGTCGGGAATGTCGTCGGCATCGGGACCGGTGTCGCCGAACCAGTAGACGTACCGGTCGGTCACGGCACCCGGGAAGGCGCCGCCGTCATCGAGGGCGACGTCCGTGCGGTTCACGAGCGCACCGGCGGCGGTGTCGTACACGACGACCTCGGCAACGCCCGGCTGGCGGAACTCGAACCACGCCACGGTCGAGCCGGAGTGGGCCGACACCAGCCACCCGTCGTGAACCAGCGGCGGCCAGGTGTCGTCCGTGTATGCCGGCCCGGGTTCGCCCAACGCGCCGAGCTCGTTGACCGTCGAGCCGTCGGTGAACCAGATCCGACCGTCGGCCGTGCGGAAGGCGACACCCTGGTCGGTCAGGTCGAGCTCGACGACCTGACGCGCCGCCTCGACCGTCCGGTCGCCGTAGTGGACGACCGCGCCGTCGGCGTACGTCAGCGGCCGCGACGAGGGCTCGGGGGGCTGGATCGGAAGCGGTGACCGGTCCGCGTCGTCGTCGGCGACCACGGCCGTCGTCGCGGCGAGCGCCACGACAGCGGCCGAGGCGGCGAGGGCGCTGAGGGTGTTGCTCCGGCGGGTACGGCGGCGGGCGGTCTCCCGCAGGACGTCGAGCGGCGGCGGCACGATCTGGTCGCGCAGGGTGCGGAGGACGTCGAGGTCAGACATGGCGCACCTCCTGGTTGTCGTCGAGCAGCGGTGCCAGCCGGGCGCGTGCCCGGGACAGCCTCGACTTCACCGTGCCCTCCGGTACGCCGAGCTCGGCGGCAATCTCCGCAGTACCGAGGTCTGCGAGGTGGTGGAGCACCACCACCTCACGCTGCTCGGGGTCGACCTGCGCGAGCGCGGTCACGATCGCGACGTGCTCGGGGCCGATGTCGACCGTGGCCTGTGGCCCCGGGACCCGGTGCTGATAGCGGCGTACGACCGAGGCATGACGCCAGCCACCACGGAGCCGGTTGAACGCGACGGTGCGGAGCCAGCCCTCCGGGTTGGCGATCCGAGTCAGGTCGCCACGCTTGCGCAGCAGGGTCACGAACGCCTCCTGGACCGCGTCCTCGGCGTCGGCCAGGTCCCCGCAGATCGCGTACATCTGGACGACGAGTCGCTGGTAGGCGGCCGCGTAGAGCTGGTCGATGTCGATCGTGTCCGCCACCACGTCGGCCCCCTCCCCCTCCGTCGAGTCTCCCCGCGGTCGCGGGAAGCGTCTCCACCTGTTTGAGGTAAAGAGCCGCGAGCGACCTGTCCGGTTCCCTTCTGGGGAGACCTCCGCGAGGAGCGGCCGGCGGTGGGCCACAATGGCCCCGCCAGCCCCCGTAGCTCAGCTGGATAGAGCAGCGGCCTTCTAATCCGCGGGTCCCAGGTTCGAATCCTGGCGGGGGCGCCAATCCGACCTCGGCAGCGGGGTGTTTCGTCGTGCTCAATGCGCGGTTCGGCCCATCTTCCCCGCACGAACGTCGGAGGCTAGTCTCCGCCTTAGGAGCGGCGGCTGGTCCGCAGCCTTACGCAGATCCTCGGGGCGGCCGTCGTGCTGAGAGCCCCCGTCGCTGACGCCGGAGCAGTCGCGGCGGGGGCCACCGGCGGGGTCTTTCTCGGCCGCGAGCCTCGTTATAGCGTGGAGTCTCCCCCTGAAGAAGCCCCCGTCGTCCGTCGGGGCGGCGGCGGGGGCCAGTATCAGCCCAAGGTCCCGCGTTCTGACTCCGCAACGATGTCGCTGGCCACCAGCCGGACCTTGCGGTTCTCCGTGCTCGACAGCCGGACGAGGTGGTCGAACGCCGTGGCCTGATTGAGGTGGTAGCGCTCCATGAGGATGCCGATGGCGGTGCCGATGATCGTGCGGGTGCCGATCGCGGTGTGCAGCTGCTCCTCGGACTGGACGTGGCCGAGGGCTATCCCGGCGTGCACGGCGAAGTGCTCGGCCACGCCGGTCGAGCCGGCGTCGATGTCCGCGTGAGTGGTGGAGTGGAGGTTCAGGCAGATCACGCCGTTCCGGTCGCTGCGCAGTCGGACGCCGATCTGGGACAGAAGCCCGAGGTCGAGGGCCTTGCCGATGTAGGTGGGCCAGCGCTGCTCGTCCTGGGCGCGCGGCACCACCACCACCTCATCGTCGGTGGTGACCGCGACACACGGGCCTTCACGGCAATCGGACTGCACTGCGTCGAACGCCCGAGCGAGATCGGTGGTGGCGGCGAGCGTCTCGAGTGTCTGTGTCGGGCAGATGCGGGCGATGGCGACATGCTCGAACTCCGGCAGGCATCGCCGCGCCTGCGTCACGATCTCCTGGAGAGTGGTGGAGGCGTCCGGTCGACTGTCCATGGCCGCTGCTGCCCGTGCGATCGCCCCAAGCGCAAGCTCATGGTCGTGCATGGCCCCCACCCCTCCCTCGACCCCGGCCATCTTCTCACCCCCGAGGGTGGCATGAGAATCCCAGGTAGCGGACAGATGTGTCTTCATCCGCTTAGGTGGGTACGCCCCTCTAGATCGCCGGGTACTCCGGATTGCCCGGATCGATCGAGGCCCGGGAGCTCTAGACCATGGGCCCCCGGGCCGCCCCGGAGATCGCGTCCGGGGTGATCAGCTCGGACGCAGCTGTTCTGGACCCGATGGTGACGTGACGACGTCATGGGCGAGGTCCGTGAGCCGACGCCGTGAGGTCCGGGCGTTGCCGCGCAGCATCTCGAACGCCTCGTCGACCGTGACGTTGAAGGTGCGCGCCACCGCACCCTTCGCCTGCTCGATGACGATCCTGCTGTTGAGCGCCACCTGGAGCTGCTCCGTGAGCACCTCGGCCCGGGCCACTGCCTGCTCCTGGATCAGCGAGATCGTCGCCATGTCGGCCAACGCCTGCAGCAGCCGCTCCTCAGCGGCACTGATCTCCTGGCGCTCGGTATGGAACACGTTGAGGCCGCCGATGACCCGGTCGCGCAGGCGCATCGGGAACGCGAAGATGGACGTCATCCCGGCCGCGACCGCTCGGGGGGCGAACAGCGGCCACCGCTCGGCCTCCCGGACGAGGTCGAGCACGAAGACCGGGCGTCCAGACCGGAAGGCGTCCAGGCAAGGCCCCTCTGCGTTCTGGAGCTGGAAGAGCTCGAGAAGCCGAGCGTCCTCGCTGGACGCACCGACGTGGTGCAGGTTCCCCGAGTGGTCGCTCAGCACCACGCCGGCGGCGGCGCCGCCGCTGAACTCAGCCGCGTGGCCGGCGACCAGGTGCAGGAACTCGATAAGGTCGAAGTCCGCGACCAAGGTGTCTGCGACCTCGACGAAGACATCAGCCAGCTGTTCGATCTCCATGGGCACTGTCACCCCTATTCCCTCGGTCCATCGTACGGCGGGGGTAGCCAGGCGGCGATCACGCGGGTCCCCCAGCATCGGCCGCCGGCAATACGAATCCTCGGATGATCGCCTGGGCGACCTCGATCAGGGGGCGACCCTCGCTGAACGCGTGGGCGCGCATCCGCAACAGCGCCTCGGCCAGGTCCACATGGAGGTCGACCATCACCATTCCTTGCGCCTGGTGGATCTCGGCCCGATGGTCCACCAGCGGCTCCCACGAGCCATGGGCCGCGAGGGCCTGGTCACCGAGGAGGGTCAGCGCGGCGAGATGTGTGTACGCGAGAGCGAGATCTACCTCGCCATCGTCGAGAGCACGGCCCCGATCGGAGTACAGGTCGAGCACCCCGAGGCTGACCCCGCCGATCTGGAGCGGGAAGCAGTACACCGCACTGATCCCGACTCCGACGGCGGCGTCGACGAACGCCGGCCAACGCCGTCGTTCGCGAGTCAGGTCGCTGACGAGAACGGGTCGGCGCAGCGTGAAGGCCTCGATGCCGGGTCCGTCCCCGGTGGTGAAGGAGACGTCGGCAAGCCGCTCACTGCGAGGATCGGTGGTGGCGGCGACGCCGGACGCGCCGTCCTTGCCGACCACGTGCACGGCGCAGCCGGCCATGGACAGGACCTGCACTGCCGCCTTGCTCACGTGGTGGAGAAGGTTGCCTCCGTCGCCGGGGTCGCCGGCGACCGCTGACACGACCGACCGTTGTGCGCGGTCGTGCGGTGCCCGGTCGACGGGCGAGTCGTCAGCTGGCACGACACCCTTCCCCAGGCATGTCGCCGAACCTCCGGCGATGCGACCGGTTGGATCAGCGATCGAGAGCCGATCGCGTGCCCCGCACGCTAACACTTGGCAGTCCGCACCCCGAGCCCTACAGTGAGCGTTGTTGTCGCGTCCCGGACCCTGACGCCCACATCTGAGAAGGGCTTCGTTGGACGTACCAGGTCATAGAGCGATGGCTGGCCGACGCGCCTCCTCCGGGACCCGCGGGCTTGTTCACCGCGATGGCGATCACGCATCGCCTCGCGGTGGCCGGGGGACTCGACGTCCAAGGCAGGCGCGCAGGGGGAGACGCTCTCGCCCGCCTTGGACGCCGGGCCTCGTCATCACACGACTGTGGGAAAGGGCACTCCGGGACTCGGCCCCAGTAGGTCCTGCCGGTCCGAGGAGCCGCCGGGCGATCCAGGGCGTACCGTGCCGCTCAGTCGTCCTCGGTGACCACCATCCCGATCGGGAAGTGGTCCGAGAAGCCGTCCTCGTCGACCGGGCCGCCCATCCCTCCGAACGGGATCGGCTTCGGGTAGTCGCCGGTCGCCGACGTCCCGGGGAACCGCAGGATCTCGACCGTCTCGGGGCGGACCCGGATCGGTGAGGCGTCCTCGGCGAGGTTCCGGTTGACGAGGAACTGGTCGAGCACGTTCGGCTCGTTGTTGAAGTAGAAGGTGCCGTCGGGCGTCCCGGCGACCGGCCACATCAGGTTCCAGAGCCTCGGCGTGTCGGCGTTCAGGAGCCGGTTCCGCTGCCGGACCCCCACAGCGTGGACCACCAGGGACGGGTCGAACGGCTCGTCGTTGAAGTCCCCCATCGCGAGCACCGGCGTCTGCGCGCCGTGCACCTCCAGGACCCGCTCGTGGAAGTAGCCGAGCGTCTCCCCGGCGATGTGCCGGTAGCCGGCCGACTCGAACTGGCCACCGCTGCGCGAGGGCCAGTGGTTCCCGAAGACGGCCCAGGTACGACCGGCGGGCACGGTCCGGAGGTTGACCTGGACGATCTCCCTGGTGGCGTTGCGGCGCATGACGACGTGGAAGAAGGTCTCGTCCGGCGGCAGCACGAACCGGGTGTCGTCGTACAGGAACGCCACGTCGATACCACGGGCGTCGTCGGTGTCGGCATGGGCGATGCCGTAGCTGCGCCCCGGGAGCCGGGCCTCGACCTCCGCAACCAGCAGGTCGAGCACGAACCGGTTCTCGACCTCGCACACGCCGAGCAGGTCGGGCCCCGCGCCGCCGTTCATCTGCGCGATGACCGAAGCGAGCTGCTCGGCCTTGCGGTCGCGGAGCGCGGGCGTCCATCCCGCGATGTCGTTCCCGATGGCACGGAACACCTTGTCGGAACGTCGGCTGGGCGGCGCGTTCTCCTCGTCGAACAGGTTCTCGAGGTTCCACCACGCCACGTAGTGGTCGACCGGCATCGGGTCACGCTCCCCTCGGCTCTCCCTCAAGGATCAGGATCACCGATCGGTGATACGTCCGTCCCGTCAACTTCCTCAGCGGTCCAGGCCAGTGAGTGGACCGACCCGCTCAGCCCGTGCGCAGTTCGGGCAGCACCTGATCGCCGAACATGCGGATCATGTCCCGGTAGTGCGGCCCCATGTTGGCGACGTACACCTCGTCGTAGCCGAGGTCGACGTACTCGCGCACGGAGTCGAGGTGGATCTTGGGGTCCGGCCCTGCGGCGATACTGGACGCCGTCGACTCCCGGGTGACGAGCTCGGACGCCTGCTCGAAGTGCCGGGGTGAAGGCAGCACCTGAGCGAGCTCGCCGGGCAGTCCGGCGTTCGCCCAGATGCGGTGGGCGAGGTCCACGCCCTCGGCCTCACTCGGCGCAAAGGCGACCTTGGTGCCGGCCATCGCCGGCTTGCCACCCGACTCGCCCTTGAACTGCTCGAGGAGCCCGGCGTCGGGCTTGGTGGAGATGTAGCCGTCGCCGATCCGGGCCGCGACCGACGTCGCCTTGGGTCCGAAGCCAGACACGTAGACGGGTGGGGGCTGCTCAGGAAGGGTGTAGATGCGCGCGGTGTCGACCGAGTAGTGCGGGCCCGACCGGGTCACCACCTCGCCGGTCCACAGCGCCCGCATGAGCTCGACGGCCTCCTCCAGCATGTCGAGCCGGGTGTCGGCCGAGGGCCACACGTCACCCAGCACGTGTTCGTTCAGCGCCTCGCCCGAGCCCACGCCCAGGATGAACCGGCCATCGAGCTGCACGGCGGCGGTCGCCGCGGCGTGCGCGACGATCGCCGGGTGCATGCGCACCGTCGGGCAGGTGACGGCGGTCGTGACCGGCAGCCCACATGCCTGCGACAGGGCGCCGATCACGCCCCAGACGAACGGGCTCTGCCCCTGCTCGTCGTTCCAGGGGTGGAAGTGGTCGCTGATCCAGAGGGCATCGAAACCAGCCTCTTCGGCGGCGACCGCCTGCTCGACCAGCTGGGTCGGGGTGTACTCCTCGCAGGACAGAAAGTAGCCGATCCGCATGTTCCTCCTCACGTGCCGTGCGGCCGGGTCAAGAACTGGACGCCTTGCCGCCCTTGCGCCCCGCCTTCTTCTTCTGGGCCGTGGTCCCTCCCTGTGAGGAGTCGCCGCCGCTTCCGCTCTTCTTGCCACCGCGCTTGGACGCGCCCTGTGAGTTGGCAATCTTCGCCGCTCGCTCCTTCGACATGCCCTTGTCCTTGAGCGCTTCGTACTGCTTCTCGTTCTTGACGTTGGCCGACTTGTCCGGCATCAGAACCTCCTCCGAGTCGACCGGCCCGTACCCCGATCGCCAGTTGCTAACACCCGTCCGACGTCAGCGCGCGAGACGATTCATGACCGGAGTGGCGAGAACCCCGTGCAGCAGGACGGACGCTACGACGGTGAACGCGACCGTTGACCACAGCCAGTCCGAGGTGGCACCCGCCCCGTGACCGCCCGCGTAGGCCAGGTAGTAGAGGGAACCGACGCCGCGGACGCCGAAGAAGGCGATCGCCCACCGTTCCGGAGGGGTCGTGCCGCCCACCTCGTCGCGCGGACGTACCCACGCCGCCAGGGCGAGCCACCCGGCCAGCGGCCTGAGGACGAGCAGCAGAGCCATCCCGATCGCGACCCCTCGCCAATCCAAGGCGTCGAGCAGGCCGCGGCTCAGCGCAATGCCGAGCGCGAGCAGGACGAAGAGGGTCAGCAGACGCTCGAGCCGCTCCACGACCTCGTGCATGGCCGCGTGGTAGTCGTGCGTACGCTCCGCAGAGCGAAAGGTCATGGCGCACGCGAACACCGACAAGAAGCCGTAACCCCCTGTCACCTCCCCGAGTCCGTACGACGTCGCCAGGGCAGCCACCACGAGGAGTGCCTCACCGCGCTCGGCCACGCGCAGCGCCCGGCTGCGCGAACGGAACGCGAGCCGTGCCAGCAGCCACCCGGAGGCGACCCCCACGGCGAGCCCCACGCCGACCTTGACGAACACGTACACGCCGACCCACTCGAGCCACCAACCGGCCACGGAACCTGTGGTGGCGGTCAGGATGGCGGCATAGACGAACGGGAAGGCCAGCCCGTCGTTGAGCCCCGCCTCGGACGTCAGCGTGAAGCGCACCTCGTCGGTCTCGCTCACCTCGTGCTCGTCGGTCTGCGGGCCAGCCACCTGCACGTCCGACGCGAGGACCGGGTCGGTCGGAGCAAGCACCGCGCCGAGGAGCAGGGCAGCCGCGGGCGCGAGCCCGGCCCACCAGCCGAGCAGCGCGGTGCCCGCGATGCAGCACGGCATCGTGATCGCCAGCAGCCGCCACGTGGGCGACCAGCTGCGCCATGAGCACATCCGCCGAGGCTCGAGCGGACGATCGAGCGCAAGCCCGACACCCATCAACGCCACCAGGACCGTGAGCTCGGTGACATGCTCGATCACCGCGCGGTTGTCCTGCGGGTCGAGCGGGAGCCCGTCGGTGAGCGGGGTCAGCCCGATGACCACGCCCACGGCCACCAGCACCATCGGGGTCGAGATCGCCCACCGACCCAGCAGCTCGGGCACCACGACGGCCACCAGCAACGCGGCGCCGGCCACCAGGTACACCACATCGGGGGTCACGGGAGCCGATCAGCCCCAGCAGTGCGCGACATCGGTCGCCGGGGCCGGCTCATGTCGCCCCTGTACCCGCTCACCGACCGGCCAATCCGCGGGCCTGCCGGCAGGTGTGACCGGATCCGGGTGGGGTACGGCGGAGCATGACGACCAGCCTGTGGCACGACCGGCCTCCACCCCGTCGCTACACGGACCTCGATACGACCGACGGCGGGTCCAGCGACCGCTTCGACGACATCGTCGTCGGCGCAGGGATCACAGGTCTCACCACCGGGCTGCTGCTCGCCCGTGCAGGGCGGCGAGTCGTGGTGCTCGAGGCTCGCGAGCGTGCTGCGGTCACGACCGGGAGATCCTCCGCCAAGGTCTCGCTCCTCCAGGGCACCAAGTTGTCGACCATGCGGCGTCACCACTCGCAGCGCCTCGTCTCGGCCTACGTGGAGGGCAACCGGGAGGGGCAGTCCTGGTTGCTTCGGTTCTGCGACGACAACGGCGTCCCCGTCGAACGCCGACCTGCCGTCACCTACGCGGCCACCGCCGAGGAGGAGAAAGCCACCCGCGCCGAGCACGACGTGGCGGCCGCAAGCGGAGTCCCCGTGCGTTGGGAGCATCGCTTCGACGTACCGGTCCCGCACGTCGGGGGAACCGTGCTCGACGACCAGGCTCAGCTCGATCCGGTCGACGTGGTCGAGGCACTGACCGAGCAGTTCCGGACGCATGGCGGGATGCTGCACGAGGGGCGACGCGTGGTCGGCGTCCCCCTTGACGGTCGCGAGGTCGAGCTCGACGACGGCCGCCGCCTCCGAGCGTCCAGGATCGTGCTGGCCACTGGCACACCGATCCTCGACCGAGGGCTGGTGTTCGCCAAGGTCGAGGCTCAGCGGTCCTACGTCGTCGCGTTCAGCGGCGCCCAGCCGCCACACGAGATGCTGCTCTCCGCCGGCTCCCCGACCCGTTCATTGCGTTCCGTCGAACGGGACGACGGCTCCCTTCTCATGGTCGGTGGTGCGGGCCACACCGTGGGACGGGTCCGCTCGGAGCGCGCGCACCTCGACTCCCTGAGGGAGTGGACCAACGAGTACTACCCCGATGCCGTCGAGACCCACGCCTGGTCGGCGCAGGACTACGGCGCGCCCGACGGCGTGCCCTACGTCGGCCCACTGCCGCGCGGCCGTGGCCGGGTGCTCGTGGCGACCGGCTTCGACAAGTGGGGTATGACCAACGGCGTGGCTGCGGCGTTGAGCCTCAGCGCCGAGATCCTCGGGGGCGGCCCGCCCACGTGGCAGAAGCCGCTCCGCCACCGGATCACCGGGCCCGGCGAGGCACTGCTGCTCGCCGAGCTCAACGCCCGGGTGGGGATGGCCGCCTGTCGCGCCCTCCCGGGGATCGGTCGCCGGCCCCTCTGCACCCACCTCGGCGGGGTGCTGCGCCGCAACGACGCGGAGGGGACGTGGGACTGCCCGCTGCACGGCTCCCGCTTCGCGGACGACGGCTCGGTCCTGGAGGGCCCAGCCACCCGCCCACTCTCCGCCCGCTTGCCGTCAGAGCCCGGCCGGTGAGGCTCCCGCGAGCATGCCGTCGGCCAGGTGGACGACGGTGTCGGCCACGGCCTCGACGGACGGGTCGTGGGTGGCGACGATCGCGGTCGCGCCCTCCTCGGTGACCAGCTGCCGCAGCAGCTGCATCACCGCTGCTCCGGTCTCGGAGTCGAGCTGGCCTGTGGGCTCGTCGGCGAGCAGCACCCTGGGCCGGTTGGCCAGCGCTCGGGCGATAGCGACCCGCTGCTGCTGGCCGCCCGACAGCTCGTCTGGCCGTTGCCTCGTGTGCCCGGACAGGCCCACCCGTTCCAACAGCTCCGCCACCACCGCGTCCCGCTCCTTCGGGTCGACGCGCGCGATCCGGAGCGGCAGTCCGACGTTCTCCTCGGCGGTGAGCAGCGGCAGGAGGGCGAAGTCCTGGTAGATGACCCCCAGCCGGTCGCGTCGGAGCCCGATCAGCTCCGGTTCCGAAGCCGCCGTCACGTCGAGGCCGTCGACCTCGATGGTGCCCTGGTCGGCGCGCAGCAGACCGGCGATCAGGTTCAGGATCGTGGTCTTGCCCGATCCGGAGCGACCCGTGAGTGCCAGCATCTGGCCTGCCGCCACCTCGAGGTCCGCACCGCGCAGCGCGTGGACGTCGGCCCCGCCGTGCCGGTAGGTCTTGTGGACCTCACGCAAGGAGATCATGCTCATGACTCCTCCCTCCCGGCCAGCCCGCCTCGGTGCCGTCCAGGCGGCGCGGCAACCGGTTGCGAGGTGGGCTGAGCGTCCTCCGGCCAGATCTGGATGTGGTCGTCGACCAGCTCGAGCCGGACCCGCCGTTGCAACCCGAGCGCGGTCACGAAGTCGGCGGGCAGCTGCAGCCGCCCGGCCCGGTCGAGGACCGCGAACTCCTCCGCAACGATGTGCTCGCCGTCGGCTCCGGGGGTACGTCGCAAGGTCTCGGACGCCGTGCGGCCGTCGCGGATGGCGACCGTGCGCCGTACCTCGGAGGTCACGGCGGGGTCGTGTGTCACCACCACGACGGTGGTGCCGTTCGTCTCGTTCATCCGCTGGAGCGCGCGGTACACCTCGTGCGACTCGGCGGTGTCGAGCTCGCCGGTCGGCTCGTCGCAGAACAGGACGTGGGGCTCGTTGGCCAGGGCGACAGCGATCGCCAGCCGCTGCTGCTGACCGCCGGAGAGCTGGGACGGTCTCCGCGTCGCGGTGTCGTCGATGTGGAGCTGCTCGAGGAGCGCGTCACTGCGCTCGCGTCGCTCCACGCGTCCACGACCGGCCAGCCGCTGTGGCAGGTCGACGTTCTCGACCGCTGACAGGTACGGCACGAGGTTGTCCGCGGACCGCTGCCACACGAAGCCGCAGGTCCGGAGCCGGTACTGCCGCCGCTCCGAGCGACCCATCGACAGCAGGTCGTGGCCGGCGACGACTGCGCGGCCCGCGCTCGGGCTGTCGAGCCCGGAGAGGATGTTGAGCAGCGTCGACTTCCCGCTGCCCGACGCGCCCACGACGGCGATCAGCTCACCGCTGCCGACGTGCAGGTCCAGTCCCTGCAGGGCCACGACCTCGACGCCCTTGCGCTTGTAGATCCGCACCAGTCCCTCACAGAGGATCTGGGCGCGGTCGACGGCCGTCGTCGTCATCGTCGTCCCTTCTCTCGTTCCTCGAGGGCGACCTCGCCCGGCGGCGTACGACGGCCGGCGACCGCTGCCACCAGCACCACCAGCCCCAGCAATCCGGCCCCGACGATCGCGGTCGTCACCGGTCCCGGCCGGACCGGAAGCGATGCGAGGGTGTCAGTCAGCGCCCCCAGGTCGAGCCCCCGCCCGGCGACCAGGGTCAGCACCACACCACAGGCTGCGGCGGCCAGGCAGGTCGCGGCGACCACCGGCACCAGCCCGAGCACGGCCGAGCGACGCGTCTGGCGCGGGTCGGCGCCGATGACCCGCAGCAGGGTCGACGTCCGGCGGCGGGTCGGCGCCCCGAGGGCGACCACCAGGACGACCGCGATCACCGCGACGAGGGCGGCGACACCCGAGACCGCGCGGAGGACCCGCACCGTCCGCTCGACGACCGGCTGCTCCAGCTGCGCGTCGACCACCTCTGCTCGGGAGCTGACCACAGCGTCGGGGGCGCGCTCGCGCACGATCGAGGAGATCTCGTCGAGGTCGGCGTCTCCGGTGACCAGCAGCACGTCGTAGATCTCGAGCGTGCGGTCGACGGCGGCAGCCATCGCCGCCAGGTCGACCGCGATGAACGACTCCCCGTTCGTCACGCCCGGGATCCGCTCGACCCGGTCCGTGACCTGCAGCGGCACGACCGACTGGGCGTAGCGCAGCTGTGCCTCGCCGTCGTCGAGCGGCAGGTCCGGTGAGGCGAGGGCGCGCAGCTGGCCGTCCTCCGCCCCCGGCACCTGCACCTGGAGGGGGCCTCCGGCGCCGGCCCGCGCCAGCTCTTCCGGGTCCACACCGATCAGGCGCACGCCTTCGACCCCGGACCGGGTGTCGACCGAGATGCTGTCGGCCGCGAAGACGGCCGCGACCGAGTCGACGCCGGCCACCTCTGCGACCTGCTCGACGATCCCGCCGTTGAGACCCTCGGCGTGCACCACCACGTCGGCGCCGACCTGTTCCCAGCCGCTCCGTTCGGCGTTGGCGCGGAGCGTGTCGTCGACCGCCACCCCGAGCACCGCCGACGACACTGCCAGCACCACGGCGACGCACGCGACGACGACCTGCTGACTCAGGGTCACCGTCTGGCTCAGACCCACGATGGGTGCGACGTTCCTGCTGCGCCTGGTGGTACGTCGCAGCTGTCCGACGAGCAGCTGCAGCACCCGCAGCACCAGGACCCCGCCGGCCGCACCGACCAACGGCGCCATCACCAGGGTCAGCGGATCGAGCGGTCCGATCGACTCACGGCGGAGCACCACGGCGGTCACCGTGACGGCGAGCGTCACCAGCACCAGCTGCAGAGCGTCACGGATCACCCCCTGGAAGCGATCGCCGCCGATCCCACGCGGCACTGTCTGGGCCGCCGTGATCAGCACTGCGCACAGCAACGCGGCAGCCCCGGCGGCGAGCAGGTCGCCCTGTTGCGGCGTGCCTGCAGCGATCACCGCCGGCATCGCGAGCGCGATCGCCCCACCGGGCAGGACGATCAGCAGCGCCTCTGCTCCCCGCTGCGCCACCAACCAGCGGTAGGACGCGCCCCGCGCCCGCATGACGCCAGTCATCGACTGCCGTCGGGCGGCGAGCACCACGGCGGCGGCGAGCAGCACCACCAGCGCCGCCGCGGCGACCGAGGTGAGGGTCAGCATGGCGGTGGCGTTGCTGGTGTCGCGGGAGGTCGCGACGGCCGATGCGATCTCGCCGACACCGGTCTGCGCGCCTGTGTCGTCGCCGGCGAGCACGGGCGGCCACGCCTGCAGCCTCAGCTGCCGGGCCTCGGCGATCAGCAGGTCCGACTGGGCCGACGACGGCGTACTGAGCGGGTCGAACGTGAAGAGCACGTCGGGCTGGCCGCTCCAGCCAGCGCGCAGCACCGTCTCCTCGTCGGCGGCGAGCGCAGTGGTCCGGACGAGGTTGCCCTCCGGCTCCACCGAGATCGCCGGTCGCCGGGCGTTGACGACGTCGTCGAGCGGGCTCGGGTGGGGGTCGGCGGCCCGATAGGTGCCGACCACCCTGATCAACGCCGGGCGGACGGGGTCTGGGTTGTACCGCAGGGAGCTCTGCTCGATCCAGGCGCCGATCGGCAGGTCCGCCTCGATCGCCGCCTCCTCGTGCACCATCACCTCGACGACCGCGGCCGTCGGCGGCCCCTCGTACTCCGCGGCCACGTCGGGCGGCAGCCTCCGTTCCAGGTCACCCGACCGGGGCGCCCGGCCCTCGGTCAGCTCCACCAGGCCGCCGACATCGGGCATTGACGCCACGGTCACGAACACCGGGGCGCCGGGGCGTCTGGGCAGCACGACCGGAGCGAAGTCGGGCGCCACAACCGCGTGGCGCGGTTCGGCGTACAGCGCGTCGAGTGTGGGCGACACCGCGGCCGCCACCTCCTCCGACGCGGTCGCCGGCACCTCGCCGTTCTCGACGCCCGAGTAGGTGACCTGGAGCTGGGAGGCCGAGTGGGGGGCTTCGGCGAACACGCGTCGGGTCAGCTCGTCGGAGGTCTCGCGCAACCACAGGCTGCTGCCGGCAGCGCCCACGATGATCCCGGCGCAGAGCAAGGTCAGCAGCAGCGCGAAGCCGCGGTCGGCGCTCGTCGAGCGCGGCAGCAGGCGGGTCACCGCAATGACTCATTCCAGGGGCGCACCCAGCGAGCGGCTTTCCGCGCCCGGCTGGCAAGGCGGAGGAGCGACGGTGCACAGGTCGTCCTCCGAGCGACGACAACGCAGCCAGGCGGGATGCGGGGGGTCGCGCAGCGGGCGTTCACCCTGGAATGAGTCATCGAGCCCTCCCGGTGTCGTCGGCTGTGGCCGCTCGGCTGTGGTCGAGACCACGCAACGCGAGCATGGCGAGCAACGGTACGACGACGAGCACGAGCAGACCGCCGAGCAGCAACGGCCACGGGGCGACCAGCTCTGGGGCCGGGATCAGGAGCAGACCGTCCGGCCCGAGGGTCATCGACCGGAGGGTCACACCGGCGACCAGCGCTCCCGACGCGCCACCCGCGAGGGCGCCGGCGCAGGTCGTGAGCAGGTACTCGATGCCGAGCACACCGACCAGATCCCGCCGGGGTGCCCCCACCACGACCAGCACTCGGTCCTGGACGGCGCGCTCGCGGCGCCGCAGCAGCACCACGGACAGCAGCAGCAGGCAGCCCACGAGCAGGCAGCCGACGGCCGTCAGCACCAGAACTCGTGCCAGGGCGTCGCCGCCGGTGCTCGGGTCGTCGTCGAGACGACGCTCGACCGCGGCCCGGGTGATGACCCCCCGGGCCAGCTCGGGGCGCTCTGCCAGCTCCGCGGCGATCGACTCCTCCTGCCCCGGTTCGGCGGCGAGCCACCACTCGTCCGGCGCTTCGACGACGCCGTTCACCAACAACGTCGGCAGCGCGCTGCCGGCGTCGAGCAGCAGCCCACCCCCCGAGGTGGTCCCGACCGTGCGGAGGTAAGGGACGGTGCCGACAACCCGCAGCCGGGTCGAGAGCCCGAGGACGGACAGCTCCACCCTGTCACCGGTGGCCAGGGACGCGTCACGCGCCAGCTCGCTGGTGAGCACCACCGGAACCGAGTCAGGCAGGTCGGGCGGGTCTCCGAACGTGAGCCAGGTCCCGCTCCCGGGGGTGGACAGCCGGGCCGAGTCCGCGAGCCGCTCCCCGTCGACCCGGAGCGTCGCTCGAGCGCCGATCGACGGCTGGTCGCCCAGCGGGATCTGGGCGCCGAGGTGTAGTCCGGCGAGCCGGGTGTCCGCAGGCAGCCGCCCGGCAGCATCGATCACGACCCGGCCGCCGGCGCCCTCCGCTGCGACGACGATCACATCGCCGTCGACGTCGACGAACATCGCGTCGAGACGACCCAGCTCCACGTCTGGCGTCGCGACGACGATCCGTTGTGCCTCATCGGGCATGGGTACGCCGACGCCGTTGTCGCGCCACGGCCGCGCGAGGAGGTCCTCCCAGACACCGGTCGAGCCCGACTCGGGCGGCAGCAGCTGGGCCGCCATCTCACTGTCGACGCCCGTCACCAACACGTCGGCGGGAAGGTCGTCGACGAAGGTCCCGTCGCGTCGTACCGCCCTGACCGACTGCACCCCGGTAACGGCGGACAGGGCCTGCTGCTCCTCGAGGGCGTCGTCGCGGAGCACGTCGACCGGAGGGATCACGCGCACGTCGGCGCCGGCCTCGAAGTCGGCTCGCGCGTCGCGGGCTGCCGCGCTGCTGGCGAACTGGATCGCGGCGAAGGACAGCGTGCCCGCCGCCAGGATCACCACCAGTGCGAGCGGCACCACCTGCTTCGGCGCCCGCGCGGCGAACCGGGTCCCCAACGCCACCGAGACGCCCTGCCGGCCGAACGTCCGGGCGACCAGTGCGAAGACCGGAGGGAGGACCAGCAGCGCCACGATGACCGCGAGCGCGAGCAGCAGCAGCGCCGGCGACGACACCACCATCGGATCGACCGGCCCGGTGGAGGTCGTGGCGTCGCCGACGGTGTCGCCGAACCCACGCAGCTGGGCCAACGCCAGCCCGCCGAGCACGGTCACGAACAGCACACCTGCGACCAGGGCCGTGAGGGCGCGGCGGCGATGCCGCTCGACGCTCAGCTGCTGGCCGCGGTCGCCAGAGAGGGCTCCGATGACCACCGGCACGGTCAACGCGATCGCACACACCACGGCCGCGACGCCGCTCGCCACCCACGCCGGGGGCTCCAGCGGCGGTCGTACGTCGCCGATCCGGATCGCCGCGTTGGCGACCACCGGCGCGAGCGCGGCGGCCGCGATGCACAGCACCAGGGTCTCCAGCACGGTCGGTCCGACCAGTTGCCGGTGGCCCGCGCCGCGGGAGCGCATCAGGCCCTCGTCCTCGCGCCTCGAGTAGGCCAGCCCGCCCGCGACCAGGAACAGCGAGGCGGCACCCAGCAGCAGCAACAACGCGGCGGGCACGAGGAGCAGGGCCCGAAGCACGACCAGCTCGCGGGCGCGCGCACCCAGGACCGCGCCGATCTCGGTGTCGGACTGCACGCTCGTCGACAGCGCCTCGCCGGCTGCCTCCAGCTCGGCCTGGGCGAGGGAGACCGCGGCGGCCAGGTCTGCGAGCTGCTCGGGCGCCAGGGCGTCGAGGTCGGGGACGGCCCGCCAGCGCGCGGACGCGCTCGAGCCGGCCAGGTCGGGGAACTCCGTCGGCGCCACGAGCAGGACGTCGCCGCCGAGGTCACCGAGCCACCGCCCCGAGTCGGGCGCCGGCGCCCAGGTCGAGACGACCTCGGCCGCGACCGGCGGCTCCTCGGGCCGGCCGACGAGCTCGATCCGATCCCCCACCGCGAGGTCGGACCTGACCGGCGCTGCCACCTCCACCGGCCCGTGGCCGACGGTCTGCGGGGCCTCGCCACCACTGAACTCGAGGCGGGTGTCCACCCCCGTGACGGAGGCGAAGGACAACCGGGGACGACGAGGCGCCACGAGCTCGTAGCTGCCGGACTCGGTCACCAGCACGGTGTCTCCGCCTGCCACCGCGGTGACCGGCGCGAGGGCATCGTCCACCAGCTGCCGCTGCCCGTCCGGGTCGTCGCCGTCGTACGGCGAGAAGGCGGTCAGCGTGGTGCGCTCGGGCGGCTCGGTGGCCAGGGCCGTGCGCAACGCCTCCTGCTGGAGCAGCGACAGGCTCGCACCCAGGCCTGCGACCAGGGTGCAGACGATCAGCACGTTCACCAGCACGGCGACGACTGGGGCCGGGTGCGTCCGCGCACGCCGGAGAGCGAGCAAGCCGCTGGACACGCCGGTCACCCGGCCGTCCCCGCTTCGCGCATACCGCTCGCCCGCTGCCCCGGCACCGTCAGTCGGCGACCTCGAGCACGCGCATCCGGTCGGGCGTGAACCCGTGGCGCATGCCCCAGCTCACTGCCTGCGAGCGCCGGGTCACGCCGATCTTGCGGTAGGCGGTGCGGATGTAGGTCTTCACGGAGTTGATGGAGATGTAGGCGCGGTCCGCGATCTCCTGGTTGGTCAGTCCCTGGGTGATGAGGGCCACGACCTCCGCCTCGCGCTGCGTGAGGCCGTGCTTGCGGCCGGGCCATTCGCCCCGGTCGAGTAGCTGCTCGTCGAGCGGTCGCAGTTCGCGCACGATCTCGCCCTGTGCGACGGCCTCGATGCCCTTCACGAGATCCTCGGCGCTGAGCGCCTTGGAGAGGTACCCCCGCGCGCCACGCGCGATCGCCGCGTCGACGAGTCCCGGCTGCAGGTTCCAGCTGAAGATGACGACCTTGGCGCCGCTGCCGTGAACGAGGTCCTCGAGGTCGATCCCGTCGCCCTGCACCTGGCCAAATGTGTCGTACAGGGCGACGTCGACGTCGCTCACGACCTGCGCGTTGGCCGCGAGCTCGACGACCTGGACCCGGTCAGGGAAGGGCTTGAGCAGCGTGGCGACGCCGGCGACGACGATCTCGTAGTCGTTGACGATCGCGATCCGGACGGGAGCCATGAACGAAACCTACGACACGCCGGGGAGTGGAGCGACACACCCGGCAAATCCGGAGGAAACCGAGTCCAAAGGGATACAAAGGATGCGGCCCCGCAATGTATGAGATTGCGGGGCCTGAATCGTCCCTGCGTCAGCCGGCGTAGGCCTCGATCTCCGCCAGCAACGCCCGTTTGACGCCGTCGGGGGCGAACGACGCCGCGACCGCCGCCTGGGCGAGCCGCGTGACGCCGCGCTCGTCGAGCTCGAGCAGCTCGGCGGCGACGGCGTACTCGGTGTTGAGGTCGGTGTTGAACATCGGCGGGTCGTCGGAGTTGATGGTGACCGGCACGCCCGCCTCCACGAACGTGCGCAACGGGTGCGCCTCCAACGACTCGACCGCCCGGGTGGCGAGGTTCGACGTCGGGCACACCTCGAGCGCGATGCCGTGACGGGCCAGATGGGCGAGCAGCTCCGGATCGGCGGCAGCGCTGGTGCCGTGCCCGATCCGCTCGGCGCCGAGCAGCCGGACGGCGTCCCACACGGTCTGCGGCCCGGTGGTCTCTCCGGCGTGCGGGACGCTGCGGAGTCCCGTGGCCCGGGCCGCGTCGAAGTGCGGCTGGAACTGGGGGCGGGGAACGCCGATCTCGGGTCCGCCGAGCCCGAAGCCGACCAGCGCCTCGGGCGCGTGGTCGAGGGCGTAGGTCAGCGTCGCGTCGGCCGCCGGCAGTCCCGCCTCGCCGGGGATGTCGTAGATCCACCGGAGCACCAGCCCGAAGTCCCGCTCAGCCGCGACCCGCGCGTCCTCGATCGCCTCGGTGTAGGCCTCGATCGGGACGCCTCGCCCCTCGACGTGCGGCAGCACCGAGGTGTACGGCGTGCAGGTCAGCTCGGCGTACCGCAGCTGCTGCCCGGCCATCTCGCGCGCCACCTCGTAGGTCAGCATCCGCACGTCCTCGGCCGTGCGGATCAGGTCGACCACGGCGAGGTAGACCTCCACGAAGTGGGCGAAGTCGCGGAACTCGAAGAACGCCCGCAGCTCGTCGGGGTCGGCGGGCACGACGCCCGGATGACGGGCCGCGAGCTCGGAGACGATCCGCGGCGAGGCCGACCCGACGTGGTGCACGTGCAGCTCGGCCTTGGGCAGGCCGGCGATGAAGTCAGCGATGCTCACGCGCAGGAGTCTGTCAGCGCAGGTGCAGCGCTGACCAACTGACGCCTGAGTGGACCACTGATCAGCCCAGCAGGTCCAGGACCGCCTGGACTGTGGCGGCCGGGGTGTCACCGGCGGGCTCGCCGTCGATCAGGACCGTCGGCGTGCCGGTCACGCCATCACGCGACATCTGGTCGGTCGCGTTGACGACGAACTGGTCGAACGCCCCGTCCTCGATCAGCGGCCGCACGTCCGACTCGGAGGCGCCGGCCCCGACCGCCCACGCCACCAGCTGGTCGTCGTCGGGCCCCTCCGTCCCTTCTTCGGGCTGGTTCGCGAACAGGGTGCCGTGGAACGCCGCGAAGACCTCCGGGCCGGCCGTGTCCTGCGCCGCCATGAGGGCGTTGGCCGCTCGGGACGAGTAGGCGTTGGGCGACGCGCCGTCGAGGAAAGAGACGATCCGGTACTCGACCCGCACCGCTCCGGCCTCGATCGCCGTGGACAGCCGATCGCCGACCGCGTCCTCAAAGTCCCGGCAGACCGGGCACTGTGGGTCCTCGAAGATCGTCAGCGTGGTCGGAGCGTCGTCGGAACCGACCGGCACGGCGAAGCCGTCGACGCCGTTGGGGGCCACAGCCGCGTCACCGGACGTGTCCCCCGCCCGACTGGCGAGGAACGCGACGACCAGCACCACGACCACGACACCGACGACCGCGGCCGTGATGGTGAGGTTGCGGCGCCGCTCCCGGGCGGACTGCTCGACGATGACCGATGCGGCTCGCTCGGCACGGCTGCGCTGCGCGGCTTTCTTCGACACTGCTTCTCCTTCAGGCGGTACGTCGGAACAGGATCGAGTCGAGGGACCAGCGGGTCCGCGGCCTGGCGACCAGCCAGGCCGAGAGCGCCAGCAGCCCGACGTCGCGGACGATCTCCCACGGGTAGTCGTCGGCGGCGTTCTCGTCGAACCCTCCACCGCCGAAGCAGCCGCAGTCGATCTGAAGGCCGCGTGCCCAGGCCGTGGCGATCCCGACGATGAACGCCACGAACAGCAGGGCAGACACGACGGCGGCCGGGCGGGTCAGCAGGCCGAGCAGCAGCAAGAGACCGACGAGGATCTCCAGCGCCGGCAGCAGGTACCCCACCGGTTGCACCATCGCCTCGGGCAGCAGATCGTAGGCACGGACCGCTCGGACGCTGGCCGCCGGGTCGGTGACCTTCAGCGTGCCGGCCAGCAGCCACACACCGCCGGTCACCAGCCGCGCCAGCAGCCCGATCCACCCCGTCACAGGGTCCGACGCTACGGTCGTCGGCTGAGAGAGCGCTGAGGGCCGATCCGTGCGGATCTACGCGTGACGCCGCTGACGGTTAATGTGATTCCTCGTGAACGAACGACTGGTGTGGATCGACTGCGAGATGACCGGCCTCGACTACGTGGCCGACGCACTGATCGAGGTGGCCGCGCTCGTCACCGACTTCGACCTCAACGTTCTCGGCGAGGGGATCGACCTGATCGTGAAGCCGCCGGCGGCGGCGCTCGACCAGATGACGGACTTCGTCCGCTCGATGCACGAGAAGTCCGGGCTGCTCGCGGAGCTCGAGGGCGGCATCACCCTGGCCGAGGCCGAGCAGCAGGTGCTCGCCTACGTCAAGGAGCACTGCGGCTCCCAGAGCCGGCCACCGCTGGCCGGCAACTCGGTCGCCACCGACCGCACCTTCCTGGCCCGCGACATGCCGACCCTCGAGGCGTTCCTCCACTACCGGATCGTCGACGTCTCCTCCATCAAGGAGTTGTCCCGGCGCTGGTTCCCACGCGCCTACTTCCAGTCGCCGGCCAAGCGCGGCAACCACCGCGCACTCGCCGACATCCAGGAGAGCATCGAGGAGCTGCGCTACTACCGGGACGCCGTCTTCGTGCCCCCTCCTGGCCCCGACAGCGACACCGCCCGGGAGATCGCGACGCGCCACGGCGGCGCCCTCACGAGGCTCGGTTCGCCGCCCGCTCCCGATTCAGAGACCGATGCCCCCTAGGGCTACAATCTTCCGGGTCCCCGGCCCTTGCCGGGGTCTTGCATGGTGGGCGTAGCTCAGCTGGTAGAGCATCGCGTTGTGGTCGCGAGGGTCGCGGGTTCAAGCCCCGTCGCTCACCCCAGGCAGACCGGCCCCTGACCCGTCCGTACGACGGGTGAGGGGCCGGTCTCACGCTGCGCACTACGTGCGACGGGCTACCGTTTCCCAGCCCTCGAGTGTCCTCGGAGTCGCCGAACGACTCGGACTTGTGGCCGGTGACCCGACTACGGGCGCGGCGCGACGAGCGGATCCCAGACGGGATCCGGAAAAAGATGCGCGGTAGATGTCGCGAACGCTCGGGTCGCTCCGTCCCAGGTACACAGCCGAACGGCCCTCGACCACAACGAAGGAGCGACCACCATGCAACCGAACGAGATCACCGCGATCCTGAACCTCCCGATCAGCCAGGAGCTCCTGGCTCGCGACCTGCTCCGCATGGCCTACGTCGCCAAGGACGGCACCCCCCGCGCCATCCCGATCGCCTTCACCTGGAACGGCTCGGAGGTCGTCGTGTGCACCACGAAGAACGCCCCGAAGCTGCCCTCCTTGCGGCGCAACCCCGCGGTCGCGCTGACGATCGACACCGAAGCGCACCCGCCGAAGATCCTGCTCATCCGCGGGCGAGCGGAGCTGGACGTGGTGGACGGCATCCCGGAGGAGTACCTGCAGATGAACGGCAGCTACGAAATGACCCCCGAGCAGCGCGTCCAGTGGGAGGCCGAGGTCCGCTCGCTCTACGACGGCATGGTACGGATAGTCATCACCCCGACGTGGGTCAAACTCATCGACTTCGAAACCACCCTTCCGAGTGCCGTCGAGGAGCTGATCGAGCAGCGGACCGAGCGTCAGCGCGCCTAACCCACTGCAGCTGCGCTCTACACAGTCGGGCCGAGTCGAGTGGGTTCCGGCCAACACTGTGCGGGACCGATCCGGTCGGGTGGCCGCCCTGATGCCCCCGACGTTGATGCCACCTCTCACGTCCGCCTCGTGAAGGTGACCTTGCCGTTCGTGGGATTCTTCATCTGGTAGCGGTGGTCGTGGGCGAGGGTGTGGTGTCGCTGGCACAGCAGTCGCCCGGTGGCGAGGTTGGTGTCGCCGCCGCTGCCCCACGGGATGTCGTGATGTGCGTGACAGAGCGCGGGCGGCCGATCACACCCGACGGTGGTGCAGGCGCCGTCGCGGAGGGCCATCGCGATCCGCATCGCCTTGGTGTGGAACCGGCGTTGCCGTCCGACGTCGAGCGGCTCGCTCGGTCCGCCGAGGACGACCGGGACGATCCCCGCGGTGCAGGCCAGTCGGCGGGCCTCGCCGGCGGAGATCCGGGTCCCGTCGCAGAGCCCGGCGGCGGTGAGGCCGCCCATCAGGGCCTCGATGGTCATGGTCACCACCACCGTCGCCGCCACGCCGCCGGCGTGGGGGACGGTGTGCTCGGGGCGGGTCTCGAGGTACTCGCAGAACGCGCGTCCGAGCTGGTGGCGGGTCGGGGTGTTGGCCGGGCGGTCGGGGTTGCGTTTCGGTGCCGCGAGGGCCATCAGGTGCTTGTGCAGGATCGACCCGTGCAGCGAGGGGATGGTGAACCGGCCATGACAGGAGCCGTGGCCGTCGTCGGACATCGTGAACGACGCCCGAGCTCGCGCATCTGCTTCTTCGGCTTCGAGGCGGCGGGCTTCCTCCGCGTCGGCGGCCTCGGGGTCCAGCACCTCCAAGAGGCGCCGGCTCAGGACCCGCAACGCCTTTGCGTCGTGCTCACGGGCCTGTTCGAGCAGAAACGCCCTCGCCTGCGCCACCGTGTCGGTGGAGACCAGGTCGGTGGGCAGCGCATCAACTGCGTTCACGATCACCTGAGCCTGATCCACCGTCACTCGCGCGTCGGCGAGCGCAGTGTCGACCTCCGGATGGGCCTGGTCGAGCCGCCGAGCCAACCTGGCCGCCCGGTGCACCGCGGGGCGCGTTGTCTTGGTCTGGTGGGCCAGCCAGTTCGCCGCCGAGGTCGCACCCACCTCGGAGCCGACCTCGACGCGTGCGGCGTGGGCCAACAACCGCAGCTGCAGCTGGGCGACCTGCGCCACCAGCCGGGTCACCTCCACCAGCGCCACCCCGGCCTCGGAGGGGGACATCGACCACACCGGAGTCTCTGCGACCGAGCGCAGCTCACGACGTACCGACGCCACCGTGGTGGCCACCGGATGGGTCGGGTGGCTGGGGTCGAGCGCGGCTGCTGTCATGACACCGAGTCAACCCACCCAGACCGACAGAACCCGCCAACCCAGCCGACCCCTGTGGACACCCCTGCGCGAAGACAACGTGTGGACGGTTCCCGGCCCCGGTTGGCGTGGTTTCGAGACGGTTGCTGCGCAACCTCCTCAACCACCGATGGCGGAAAGGGCCAGCGCCAGCTCGGCGAGCGCACTGGGCTGGCAGTGGTGAGATCAGGACGGGATGTGTCCGAAGTGGCCGCGCTGGAAGTCCTCGTAGGCCTGCATCACCTCGGCCTTGGTGTTCATCACGAACGGGCCGGCCCAGGCCAGCGGCTCACGGATCGGGCGGCCGCCGACCACGATCACGTCCATGGCCGGTGATCGGCTCTCCTGAGTCCCGTCGGCGGTGAGCGTCACGTAGTCGCCGGTGCCGTGCACCGCGGCCTGGCCCATCCGGATCGGCTGGCCCTTCGTGCCGACCGAGCCTGACCCTGCCAGCACGTAGACCAGCGCGTTGAAGTCGACGTTCCACGGCAGGTCGAGCCGCGCACCCGGCTCGATGGTGGCGTGCACCAGCGTCATCGGCGTGAACGTCGAGCCGGGCCCCCGGTGTCCGGCCACCTCGCCGGCGATGACCCTGACCAGCGCGCCCGCGTCGGCCGACGCGACCAGCGCGACCTCGCCGGAGCGGAGGTCCTGGTACTTCGGGTTGTTGGCCTTGGCGTCGCGCGGCAGGTTCACCCATAACTGGATGCCGTGGAAGAGGCCACCCTTCTCGACCAGCCACTCCGGGGGAGCCTCGATGTGGAGCAGCCCGGACCCGGCCGTCATCCACTGGGTGTCGCCGTTGGTGATCGAGCCGCCGCCACCGTGGGAGTCCTGGTGGTCGAACACACCGTCGATGATGTAGGTGACGGTCTCGAAGCCGCGGTGTGGGTGCCAGGGAGTGCCCTTCGGCTCCCCCGGCGCGTAGTCCACCTCGCCCATCTGGTCCATCATGACGAACGGGTCGAGCTGCGCGAGGTCGATCCCCGCGAAGGCTCGGCGTACGGGGAAGCCCTCGCCCTCGAAACCCTCCGGGGCGGTCGTCACCTGCCAGACGGGGCGCGGCTGGTCCCCCAGTCCGGGCGCGGGCAGCCGGTCCAGGACAGTCAGGTCGTCGACGGTGATCGCGGGCATTGGAGTTCCCCCTCCTCGGAAGTCACCGACACCCACCTTAGTTGAAACTTTGATGTACCGCTCGTGCGTGCGCGGGATTCAGCACCCTCTAGGTTGGAGCGGTGGGCCCTGGACAGACGACGTACGACGTGACGGTGGTCGGCGGCGGGCACAACGCGCTGGTCGCCACCGCCTACCTGGCTCGCGCCGGCCTGTCGGTCCTGGTGCTCGAGCGGCTCGACCACGTGGGGGGAGCGACCGCCTCGGTCGACACGTTCCCCGGCCACGCGGTCCGACTGTCGCGGTACGCCGCCCTCGGCTCGCCGCTGCCGCCGGCACTGGTCTCCGACCTCGACCTCGACCTCGCGCTGCGGCCCCAGCCCGAGGGGCATGCGCCGCACTCGGACCTCGGGCCTTGGGAGTCCTTCCACTCCGAGCTCGACAAGCTCGTCGGCGTCGTCGCCCCGACCCTGCTCGAACCGCTCCCCACCGAGCGGACGATCCGCGACCAGGCGCCGGACGAGATCTGGGACGACGTCGTGGCACACCCGCTCGGTGCTGCGCTCGAGCGACGCTTCGCCGACGACGGCGTCCGCGGGCTGGTGGCCGCCGATGCCGTCCTCGCCACGTTCGGCTCGCTGCACGACCCGGCCCTCACGCAGAACCGCTCCTTCCTGTACCACCGGATCGGCCGTGGCTCCGACGGCTGGCAGCTGCCGGTGGGCGGGCCCGCCGCGGCGGGCGAGGCGCTGGCCCGGGCCGCCGCGTCGACCGGTGCCGAGGTCGTCACCGGCGCCGGTGTCTCCGCGATCCGCGGGGACGACGACGGGGCGGAGGTCACCTGGCACCACCAGGGCGACACCGGCACGGTGCGGTCACGCTACGTGCTCGGCGGCGTCGCCCCCTGGGTGCTGCGGATCCTGATGGGCGAGGGAGAGGACCCGGAGACGAAGCCGTCCGGCTCGCAGCTCGTCGTCAACCTGCTCCTCGATCGGCTCCCGGCCCTGTCGTCGGGGATCGACCCACGCGTCGCGTTCGCCCGCACGATGTACGTCGGCATGGACCTGGGCCGGCTCGAGGCGTCGTACGCCGAGGCGGCCGCCGGCCGGCTTCCCGCTCCGCTCCCGCTACGGGTCGAGTGCCCGTCCCTCGCCGACCCCGAAGTCCTGGGAGACGCCCCCGACGGGCACCACACCCTCGCGATGCTTGCCTCGCACACCCCGGCGTACCTCTTCGACGGCGACCACGAAGCCCGCAAGGCCGAGGCGGTCGAGCAGGTGCTGGCTGCGCTCGACGAGCGGCTTGCCGAGCCGATCGCCGGCTGCCTCGCCATCGACTCCGAGGGTCGACCGTGCGTGGCGGCGACCACGCCTCAGGAGGCCGAGGCCGAGCTCTCCATGCCGGGTGGCCACCTGTTCCACGGCGACCTCGACTGGCCGTGGGCCCCCAACCGTGCGCGGCTCGAGACCCCCGCGCAGCAGTGGGGCGTCCAGACCGACCTCGCCTCTGTGCTCGTCTGTGGCGCAGGCGCGCGCCGCGGCGGTGTGGTCCCCGGAGTCGCCGGCCACAACGCCGCCCAGGCCGTCCTGGCCTCCCGCTGAGGCCGGTCGTCGAGGCACGCCAGCCGCCGGTGGTCGAGGTGCGAGGAGCGTTGGCGACGAGCCTCGAGACCCCCGGTGGTCACGGTCGTCTCGATTTCTCGGGCTCGTCCGCCGCTGATAAAGTTGCGGTCGCTTCACAGCACGCGCCATTAGCTCAATTGGTAGAGCAGCTGACTCTTAATCAGCGGGTTGGGGGTTCAAGTCCCTCATGGCGTACCGCCTTTTGTATCATCCTTTGTGCCACGTCGACGGCCGGTCCGAGAAGGGACCGGCCTTCGGCATGTCATGGCTCATTCGGCATTCGTTGCAACGACGTACTCCTGCCAGAGCCGGGTGAACCTGGGCCACTCGGCCGACGTGAGCGAGGCCTCGTCCCTCGGCGTCAGGAAGTACCAGTCACTCGGACCGGGTCCTGGCTCGCACGCCGCCGTCACACCTTCCACCTGGGATCAGACGACGCTCGGTGTCCATGGTTGACCGGCGGGATGCGTACCCGTCAGGGAGATGGCCACACCCGCGTCCACGCTCGCGGTGGTCGCCGCCTCCCTCACATGGGATCGTTGGCCGCGTGCACCACCAGTACAAGACCACGCCGTTCTACGAACGGCTCAGCGAGCTCAACACGCAGGGCCTCTACACGCACTGGCAGGCCCACCTGTCGGCGCTGCGCTACAGCCATGCCCCGAAGCACGAGTACTTCGCCGTCCGCAACAGCGTCGGGGTGTTCGACACCTCGCCGCTCTTCAAGTACCGGATCACCGGTCCCGACGCGGAGCGACTGCTGGCCGGCGTGCTCACCCGTGACATCCGAAGCTGCCGGCCCGGGCAGGCCCACTACACGCTGTGGTGCGACGACCGCGGATTCGTCATGGAGGACGGCGTGGTCTTCCGCCACTCCGACGACGACTTCCTGCTGACGGCGGCCCGCCCCAACCTCGGGTGGTTCCGCGACCACGTCGGCAAGGGTGGCCGGCGGCTGCGGGTCGAGATCGAGGACGTGTCGGACGACTTCGGGATCCTGGCTGTCCAAGGGCCTCGAAGCGCCCGGGTCCTGGAGACGCTGGCACCCGAGGTGCACGGGCTCGGATTCTTCGCCCACACCCAGGTGAAGATCGCCGACACAGAGGTGACGCTGAGCCGCACGGGATACACCGGCGACCTCGGCTACGAGGTGACGGTCCCGAGTGACCGGGCGCTCGACGTGCTCGACGCGGTGCTCGAGGCCGGGAGCGGGCACGGGATGCGCCCCTTCGGTGAGGAAGCCCTGATGATGCTGCGCATCGAGGCCGGCCTTCCTCTGGTCGACATCGAGTGGCAGAGCGCGCGGACCGCGTTCACCGACGACCAGCGCGTGACGCCCAAGGAGCTCGGCCTCGGGTGGATGCTGCGCGGGGTCCGCGACGGCGACCGCGCGTTCGTCGGTGGCACCGCCATCCGGCGCGAGCTGGTGGAGGGCAACAGCCGCTGGGCCAGCGTCGGGATCGTCGTCGACTGGCACGACTGGGACCACCTGCACCGCGACGCCGGGGTGTTCCCGCCCAAGAACGAGCACCCGCTCCCCTACGAGTCGATGCTGTACGACGCCACCGGCGACGCGCTGGTCGGCTACGCGACCAGCTTCATGTACAGCCCGGTCCTCCAGCGGCACATCGGCCTGGCCCGGGTCCGCCCCGAGCTGGCGCCGACCAAGGACCGGCCCGGCGCCGACGTACGGCTTGAGCTATCGCTGCTCCACCGGACCACCACGGTCGCGGCCACGACGACCAGGGCGGCCCACTTCGACCCGCCCCGCAAGACCGCCCGGACAGGAGACTCGTGAGCATGCAGAACTTCGACGCGATCGTCGTCGGTGGCGGGCACAACGGCCTCACCAACGCCGCCTACCTCGCCAAGGCGGGTCTGCGGACGCTGGTCCTCGAGCGCCGCCACCTCGTCGGCGGCGCGGCGATCACCGAGGAGCTGGTGCCGGGCTTCTCGTTCACGACGTTCTCCTACGCCCTGAGCCTGCTGCGGCCGGACATCATCCAGGAGCTGAACCTCGTCGAGCACGGCTTCCTGCCGTTGATGATGCCGTCCTCCTTCCACCCCACGGGCGACGGCGACTACCTGCTGCTCGGCGACGACCACGGGCAGAACCTGCAGGAGATCCGACGCCACTCCGCGCACGACGCGGATGCCTACGACCGCTACCACCACGACCTCGACCGCGTCTGCCAGGTGATCCGGCCGCTCTTCGACAACGCGCCGCCTGACATCTTCGGCAAGGACCCCGAGGACCAGGCCGACGTGAAGTGGCTGCTCGACCACCTCGGCGGAGTCGAGCGGAACGTCATGCACGACGCGGTCCGGCTGCTGACCGGCAGCGCCGCAGACTGGCTCGACGACTACTTCGAGCACGACGCCGTGAAGGGGTTCCACGCCTCCTCGTCGGTGATCGGCTCGAAGGTCGGGCCGATGTCGCCGGGGTCGGGCCTGGTGCTGCTCTTCCACAAGATGGGCGAGCACGACGGCCACCTCGGCTCGTGGGCGTTCCACAAGGGGGGGAACGGGGGGTTCACGCAGGTGCTCGCGCGGGCCGCCGAGGCGTTCGGCGCCGAGATCCGTCTGGAGTCGCCGGTCACGGCGGTGCTGCAGGAGGACGGCAAGGCCGTCGGCGTTGCACTGGAGGACGGCACGGAGTTCCGCGCCCCGGTCGTGGTCTCGGCGCTCGACCCTCGGCGTACGTTCCTCGACCTGGTCGACCCCCGCACGTTGCCCGGCGATCTCGTCGACAACGTCGAGCGGATGAAGTTCCGCGGCGTGTCGGCCAAGGTGAACTTCGCCCTCGACGGGCTACCGGTCTTCCCTGCCCTCCCCGACACGGTCGACCACTACGGGGGCTTCCTCAACATCGGGCCGACGATCGAGTACGTCGAGAAGGCCTTCGACGCCGCGAAGTACGGCTGGTACTCCGAACGGCCGTTCATCGACGCGGCGATCCAGTCCGTCGTCGACCCTGACATGGCGCCGCCGGGCAAGCACGTCATGTCGTGCTTCGTGCAGTACGCGCCGTACGAGCTGCGCGGCAGCGACTGGGAGGCTGAACGGGACGCGTTCGGCGACAAGGCGCAGGCGGTCCTCGAGGAGCACTTCCCGGGCTTCGGGAAGCTGGTGCTGCACCGCGAGGTGGTCACCCCGGTCGACATCGAGCGGCATACCGGGCTCACGGAGGGCAACATCTTCGCCGGCGAGTTCCTGGCCCCGCAGATGTACTTCTTCCGCCCGGCTCCGGGCTGGAGCCGGTACGCCACCCCGATCCGCGGCTACTACCAGTGCGGCTCCGGCACCCACCCCGGCGGCTGCGTCATCGGCTCGCCCGGCCGGCTCGCGAGCCAGCGGATCCTGCGCGACCTGAAGGGCTGACCCCCCGAGTTCCGTCATTCGGCCTCCTGCGGCGCCCGACCGACCTAGCCTGCTGGGACACGAGTCGCAGGAGCTCTGTCGTGAAGCGCATGCCCCGCTGGATGTGGGTGGTCGTCGCCGCCCTGGTCGTGTGGTTCGTCGCGTCCCCATCCGGGAGCGAGGAGCGGCCGCGACCAGAGGCGCCGCGGGTCGAGGCTGCTCCGGACCCGCCGCGCGACCGGGCGTCCGACGCCCCTGACGGCACGACCGACGGCAACCGGAGCCGCGAGGTTCAGGGCAGTTCCCGAGAGACAGACCAGCCCCCGCCGCGCACCTGGCTGGTCGTCCATGTGGTTGACGGCGACACCGTCGACCTCGGTAACGGCGAGACGGTGCGGCTGGTCGGGATCGACACTCCCGAGCAGGGTGAGTGCGGGTACGAGAAGGCCGCGGACGCCCTGAGCGCCCTGGTGCTCGGACGAGAGGTCGTGCTGGCCGACTCCGACGAGGACCGCGACCAGTACGGCCGGCTGCTGCGGTACGTCGACGTCGACGGCGTCGACGCGGGGCTCCGGCTCGTGCAGCGCGGACTCGCGATCGCACGCTACGACTCCCGGGATGGCTACGGGTTCCACCCGCGCGAACCGCAGTACGTCGCCGCCGACCGCGGCACCAAGCCGCTCTGCCCCACGCGCCCGGATGGGTTCGCCGGCACCGGCGGCGGACAGCAAGGCAATTGCGCTCCGGGCTACTCCCCGTGCGTCCCGGCCTTCCCGCCCGACGTCGACTGCGGCGACGTGAACGGGCCGGTGAGCGTCTCCGGCACCGATCCCCACGGACTCGACGGCGACGGCGACGGCACCGCCTGCGAGTGAGCTCGCCCTCACGCGGGCATCATGACTCGAACCTCGGTGCGGCCATCACGAACCTCAGCCGTCGCCGTGCCGCCGTGCTCGGCCACGATCGTGCTGACCAGCGCGAGGCCCAGGCCGCGGCCACCGACCCGCGGCCCCTCGCCTTGCCGGAACCGTCCGAACAGCTCGTCGTCCAGCACCGTGCCTCCTTCGTCGGAGACGGTCAGCGCGGCTCCCGCAGGCTCGGGCGCCGCGGCCAGCGCGACGGTTCCCTCGCCGTGCCGGATCGCGTTGTCGACCAGGTTGCTCAGGACCTGGTCGAGCCGCCGGCGGTCTGCCGTGACCTGGACCGGCGGACCGGGCGTGACGACGACCTCGCGGCCCTCGGCGATCGGCGCGAACCTCCCCGCCACCTCCGACAACAGCCCGGTGACGTCGAAGGTCGTGCGTTCGAGACGGAGCCGAGCGTCGTCGGCCGACGCCAGGAGCAGCAGGTTGTCGACGAGCAGACCCAGCCGATCCACCTCCTCGCCCATCGACGCGAGGGCGACCCGGGTCTCCTCCGGTGACCGTTCACGCGACGCCAACAAGTCCAGCTCGGTGCGCAGCACGGCCAGGGGCGTCCGGAGCTCGTGGCTCGCCTCGGCGACGAAGTGTCGCTCCCGCTGCAGCCCCGCATCGAGCCGGTCAAGCATGTCGTTGAGGGTCGTGCCCAGGCGGTGCACCTCGTCGCGTACGGCGGGGAGGGGCAGCCGGTCTCCGGAACTGTCGGCCGAGATGGTGGACGCGCGGGCGCGCATTCGCTCGATCGGCCGCAGCGCACCTCCTGCGACGACATAGCCGAGGACGGAGGCGAGCAGCAGCGCCAGCGGCCCACCCACGAACAGCTGCGCCTGCAGCCCTTCCAACGCATCCTCCACCTCCTCCGAGGAGGTCCCCACGACCACCACCTGGGTCGCCTCGCCGGCCGCCCGAAGGACGGCAGGGGACGTCTCCCCCTCGGTGACCAGGAAGACGTCCGCGTCACGCCGCTCGCTCGTGCCTGCAGCGGGCAGCTGCTCCTTCGTCAGCAGTGGGCCGTTCAGCTGGGGCGAGGAGGCCACCACGCTGCCGCCGCGGTCCAGGACCTGCGCGAAGCCCGCTCCGGTGAGGTCCGCGACAGCCTCCTCACGTGCTGACGCCGGGAGCCGTTGGAGGGCGTCGAGCCGGGCCGCCACGCCGGCTGCCACCTGGTCCTCGAGGGTCGACGCGACCCGCAGGTGCAAAAAGACGCCGAGACCTGTGAGCGCCACCGCCGTCGCCAGTGCGAAGGCCGCAGCCACCCGGAGACGCAGCGGTAGCCGCCCCGGCGTCATGAGCCGTCGGCCCGGAGCCGATAGCCCAGACCGCGGACCGTCTCCAGGCTCTGCCGCCCGAACGGCCGGTCCAACTTCTCACGCAGGTAGCGGACGTAGACGTCGACGACGTTGGAGCCATGGTCGTAGGCCACGTCCCACGCGAGCTCCACGATCTGCCCCCGCGACAGCACCTGTCCCGGGCGACGCATGAAGACCTCCAGCACGGCCAGCTCCTTGGCCGACAGCTCGACCGGGACGGCGCCCCGCCTGACCTCCAGGGTCGACGGGTCCAGGCACAGGTCTCCGACGGTCAGCACGGTGGGACGCGGGTGCGGACCCCGGCGTCCCAGCGCTCGTAGCCGGGCCAGTAGCTCGTCGAAGGCGAAGGGCTTGGGCAGGTAGTCGTCGGCGCCCGAGTCCAGCCCCTCGATCCGGTCAGAGACCTCGTTTCGTGCGGTGAGCATGAGAATCGGGGTCCACACGCGGCTGCGGCGCAGCCGCCGACACACCTCGAACCCGTCCGTGTCGGGGAGCATCACGTCGAGCAGGATCACGTCGAACTCGGACGCCGCCGCGTAGGAGACGCCGTCGCCTCCGGACCCGACAACCTCGACCACGTGACCCTGCTCAGTCAGCCCTTGCTGCAGCAGCCGCGCCATCTTCGGCTCGTCCTCGACGACCAGCACGCGCATGACTCAATCCTAGGGGCGCAGATGAGTCGCAGATGAGAGCCCGGCACTCATCTGCGCCTCATCTGACGCGGCTAGCGTCGCCGGAGATCGGATGACCCACGAAGGAGGACCAGGCCATGAACAGGCAGCTCACGAGGAAGCAGAAGGTGGCGGTCGTCGTCGGGATCGTCGGGTTGCTCGCGGCGGCCGGCACCGGGACGGCGATCGCCGTGGGCGGAGACGACGACGCGACCGAACGCCCGATCGAGGGCGACGCGTTGGAGAAGGCCGAGCGGGCGGCGCTGGCGGAGACCGGTGGCGGAACCGTCACCGGGACCGAGGTGGGCGACGAGGAGAGCCTCTACGAGGTCGAGGTGACGCTCGAGGACGGCAGCCAGGTCGATGTCCAGCTCGACGAGGAGTTCCAGGTCGTCGACAACGAGACCGACAGCGAGACCGGCGACGAGCCCGAGGGCGAGGACTGACGAGATGCGTCCAGCGACGCCGCCCACCCTCGCCCTCGTGGGAGTGCTGGTGCTCTCCGGGTGCCAGGGCGACTCCCCGAAAGCGTCGCCGGAAACCGGAGCCACGGCTCTCCCTCAGACGAGTGACCCGGTCGACCTCGCCCTCGTCCGGCTCTCCCCCGACATCACCAACAAGTACTGGCCGATGGCGCCCGGCACGCGCTGGACCTATCGGGAGATCGACGAGGCGGGGCACGCGGTCCGAGTCGTCGTCACCGTGAGCACGGAGACGAAGCAGGTCGCGAACGGCGTCACGGCCAGGATCGTGCGCGACACCGTCACCGAGGACGGTGAGCTGGTCGAGGACACGTTCGACTGGTACGCGCAGGACGATGCCGGAACGATCTGGTACCTCGGCGAGGACACCGCCGAGTTCGAGGACGGCAAGATCGCCTCGCGAGAGGGATCGTTCGAGGCGGGAGTGGACGGTGCGCTACCGGGCGTGATCATGCCGGGGAAGCCCGAGGTCGGGCTCGCCTACCGGCAGGAGTACTACGAGGGCGAGGCGGAGGACAACGGCGAGATCCTCAGCGTCGCCGAGATGGCGGACGTCCCGGCCGGCCACTACGAGGACGTGCTGCTCACCAAGGACACGATCACGATCGAGCCCGACGTGCTCGAGTACAAGCTCTACGCGCCGGGGGTCGGCCCGGTCCTCGTGTTCGGCGTCTCCGGTGGCGGTGGTCGCGAGGAGCTGGTCGAGATGACCCAGGTCAGCGACCGGGTCGCCGGCGCCGCGGGCACGACGCCGCTGGGCGAGCCGTACGACTGAGCCGTCCGAGTCACCCCGCCACGACATACGAGCGGACCAGGGCACGCCGGATCTGCCGGTCGGTCCAGGCGAACCGCACCCACTTCTCGCGCGCGAACAGCCTGGTCTGGTCGGACGACCAGGGCGAACGCGGCTTCTCGGACTGGCCGTAGGTGAGGATCGTCCGGGCGTCGACCCGGCCGCCGCTCAGGAACGCGATCGCCTGGATGTGGGAGGAGCCGTAGGTGATCGGCCGGTACTCGCCCCGGTTGGCCCGGGGCGCACGCGACGCCAGCGCGTTGGCGTTGCCGACCGCGTCGCCGGTGCCCCCACCGAGCCCGATCGGCGGAGCACCTCGGTGGCCTGCCACCTGGAGCGATCCCCAGCGTGCGTCGAAGCGCACCCCGGCGTCGCGGACCGCGGCGATCGCCTCGCGCATCGCCAGCAACACCTGCGGGTTGAGCACGTTGAGATCGCGTGGGGTCGTCAGCGGCTCGGCCGCGGAGAACGGCGTCAGCCACACCCCCTCCGCCGGGAGGCGCTCGACGAACGCCTCGAACAGGTGGGTACCCACCGACGAGCGGTCGGAGCGGCCGTCCCAGGCCTTCAGCACCGCACACGCCTCGGTCTGACCCGTGAGGTCGCAGACCGTGTCGAGGTCGCCGTCCTCGCGCATCACCTCGGCCGCCATCAACCGGTTCTGGTGCTCCCAGCCCCGCAGCACCCGCGGCGAGACCCGGTTGCGGGTGGCGCGGTCGACCCGGCCGGTGACGTAGCGGTAGACCATCCGGGTGCGCATCGTGCGCGCACAGTCCTCGCAGCCGATGATCCCGGCGTAGCCCTCGAGCCGCACCGTGTCGTTGGGCGTCCAGTAGGAGTCGTTGGCGTTGCCGGCCCAGTCGCGGCGGAAGACGTGCGGCAGGTTGCCCGGTCCGAAGACGCCGGGTCGGGCCGCGTCGTCGTCGGTGCGCCAGGCGCAGGTCGAGGTGGCCCGGGTGCCGTCGAGACCGGGCAGCCCGGCCACCTGCCGCAGCACCAGCCCGACCGGGGTCGCGCACTGCTGCACGAGATCGTCGGGGACGTTCGGCACGACCGAGTGGTCGGCGTACAGGACCTCACCGGTGCGGTCGGCCGCGGTGGTGTTCACCCACGGCATCCCGCCCTGGCGGTCCTGCCTGCGCAGCAGGTCGTGGACGTCAGTGGCGCGACCCATGTCGAGGAAGGTGTCGATGGTGCGGAGATGCTCGGCGTTCGCGTCGCGGATCGCCCACACGCTCGCCGGCGACCACGGCATCAGCAGGTCCGGCGCGTCGATCACGTAGCCCTCGGGCGTGCGGTAGACGTCCTCGATCACCTGCTCCAGCCCGTCACCGGCGCGGACGGTGACCTTCACCTCGCGGCGCTCGAGCTCGGCGGTCCCGCCGTCGGTGAGGTACGTCGTGGGTGTCGCCGGGGTGGCGAGCCGGTACTCGTAGGGAGTGAACCGGTACGCCGTGGAGACGGTGTGGCTCCAGGCGACGCCGTCATTCCAGCCGATGTTGACCACCGGCGACCCGATCAGGGAGGCACCCGCTACGTCGTACCGACCCGGGACGGTGAGGTGCTGCTGGGTGAACCGGTAGCGGCCGCGCCAGGGGAAGTGCGGGTTGCCGAGCAGCATCCCCTTCCCCGTAGTGGTGTGACGGCTGCCGACGGCGGTCGCGTTGGAGCCGAACGGGGCCTCGGGATCCCGCCCCAGCCCGGCCAGGAGCGCGTCACGGTCGACGTCGGCCGCCAGCGGCACGCTCGGCAGGCCCGGGTCGTCGGGCGACGGCGGGTCGGCGTCGACGATCTCCTTGACGAACACCCCGCTCGATGCGAGCAGGTTGGCGAGGTAGACGCCGTACCAGACGTCGAGCGCGGTCGCCCGATGCCGGAGGTACGCGCGGCCGGAGCAGGCAGGGTCGCTGACGCCCCGCGGCCCGGCGTCGGCCAGGTAGGCGTTGGTCCCGGCGACATAGCCGCGCACCATCGCGCGCGCCCGCTCGCTCGGGCCGCGCTCGCGGTCGGCCAGCAGTCGCTCCACCACGCGGCGGTTGCGCAGGTCGGTGACGAAAGCGTCGACCTGGAGGTTGCTCGCCTGGAGCGTGACCTGGTCGTCGTACCGCCGCATCGGCCCGAACCAGCGCGACCGCTCGCCCCGCGCCGTGATCAAGGTGTCGACCAGCGTGCAGGTCGCGGTCTCGGCGGTGGCGTAGCCCGAGCCGAACCCGAGGTCGCCGAAGGAGTCGGCAGTGATGTGCGGGACGCCGTGCTTCGTACGCCGGATCGTGGCGTGGTAGCGGTCGCCAGGCGCCGTCGCTGCGCGCACGCCGGGAGACGCGGCGGAGGCGTCGATCGTGCCTCCGAGCGGGAGCACGAGTGCCAGGGCGAGCAGGACGGGGAGCCGGCGCCGGAGCATGCGGGGACAACGCGCCGGCCACGCTCCGGGTTACGGAGGGGTGCTCGGCTCGATCACAGGATCGGCACGCGCCGGCGACATCCGGCGGCCAACGGTTCACATTGCTGGGCCGGCATGCGAATCTGATCCCCGTCTCGGATCCTCCGGACCAAGGAGCACCATGCGCAGACTCCTCGCGATCGTGATCGTTCCGATCTTCTTCCTGGCCGCCTGCGGCGACGCCGAGACCGGCACGCCGGCCGGCTCGGGCGGCAACTCGCCTCCAGACGCCGAGGGGACGGTCTGCGAGACGACCGACGCGAGTGGCGACCTGCTGGCCGAGATCTGCGACCGTGGCGTGCTGACCGTGTCGACGGACCCGGCGTACCCACCGCAGTCGAAGTACCTCCCCAAGGAGGACAGGTACGAAGGCTTCGACATCGACGTCGCCACCGAGATCGCGACCCGGCTGGGGGTCGACATCGCGTGGGAGACGCCGTCCTGGGACGTCATCACGGCAGGTAGCTGGAACGGCAGGTGGGACATCAGCGTCGGCTCCATGACGCCGACCGATGACCGGCAGGAGGTGCTGGACTTCACCGAGCCCTACTACTTCACGCCGGCCGTGGCCCTGGTTCACTCCGACAACACGACGATCAGCGACGTCACGACCGACCTCGACGGCACCGACATCGGCGTCTGCGGCGGCTGCACCTACGAGCAGTACCTCGACGGCACGCTGAGCATGACCGGCTTCGAGTTCGAGTTCGTGATCGACGACGCGACCGTGAAGGGCTACGACACCGACACCACCGCCCTGCAGGACCTCGCACTCGGTGACGGCACCCGCCTCGACGCGGCGATGACGTCGGCGACGGTGGCGCAGGGGTACGTCGAGGAGGGCAACCCCGTGAAGGTCGTGGGCGACCCCCTGTTCTACGAGCCGCTGAGCGTCGCGATCGACAAGAGCTCCGACCTCGATCCGGCCAGCCTGGTCGAGGCCACCGACCAGATCGTGGCGGAGATGCACGAGGACGGCACGCTGACCGGGTTCTCCGAGCAGTGGTTCGGCGGGCTCGACCTCACGGTCCAGCAGTGAGCCAGGCCGAGGGCGGGGCCTGGGACCGCCTCGCCCTCGCGTCGGCCCGGATCCCCTTCCGGCTGAAGGTCGCTGTCGTCTGGGGGGTGCTGCTCGCCCTGGTCGGCGTGCTGTTCTACCTGGCCGACTACGACACCGAGTGGATGAGGGACAACTTCACGTTCATCCTCGGCGGGATCAGGTACACGCTGCTGATGGCGCTGGGCGGCATCGTCCTCGCGACCGTGCTCGCGACGCTGGGAGCGCTGGCGCGGCTCTCCAGCAACCCCATCCTGTACGGCGCCGCCGGCTTCTACGTCTCGTTCTTCCGCGGCACCCCGCTGATCGTTCAGATGTTCCTCATCTACCTCGCCCTGCCACAGATCGGCAGCAACCTCGTCGACCGCTATCCCGGGCTCGGCACCAACGTCGAGCAGCGGTTGATCCTCGAGGCGGCGACGGCCGGCACGATCGCACTGGGTCTCAACTACGGCGCGTACATGACCGAGATCTTCCGTGCCGGCATCCAGTCGGTCAGTCAGGGCCAGGGCGAGGCGGCCGATGCGCTGGGCATGACGTACGTCGCCAAGATGCGCCGCGTCGTCCTGCCGCAGGCGCTGCGGGTCATCATCCCGCCGACCGGCAACGAGTTCATCGCGATGATGAAGGACACCGCGCTCGTGTCGTTCCTGGGAGTGGCGGCCGCGAGCGCCGAGATGTTCCGACGCAGCCAGCTGGTCGGCAAGGCGGACTTCAAGAACCTCGAGGCCTACGTGCTGGTCGCCATCTTCTACTGGATGCTGACCGCATTGTTCACGCTGCTCCAGAGTCGTCTGGAGGCTCGGTTGGCCACCGGGTACGTGCGCGAGACCGGGCGGGTGGCGGCCGCTGGCTCGACTGCCGCTGGCTCGACCCGTGAGCACGGCGGGGGTGCGGGGTGAAGGGCGACGTCGTGGTCAGGGTGTCGCGGATCCACAAGTCCTACGGCAGCCACGAAGTGCTGCGCGGGATCGACCTCGAGCTCCACCGAGGCGAGGTGGTCGTGATCTGTGGCCGCTCCGGGTCCGGCAAGTCCACCTTGCTGCGGTGCGTGAACTTCCTCGAGGACCCGACCTCGGGGACCGTCGAGATCGCCGGGCTGAAGCTGTCAGGAGGGTTCCGCACCCGACGCAAGCGGCAGCAGATCCGGAAGGTCCGGCTGCACGCCGGGATGGTATTCCAGCAGTTCCACCTGTTCCCGCACCTCACGGCGCTCGAGAACGTGATGGCCGGGCCGCTCGCCCTCGGGAAGGGCGAGCGAACGCTCCTGGCAGCGCCGGTCGACGGGTCCGAGGACATCCGGGAACGCAACGACCGGGCCTCCGTCGAGCGCCGGGCACGGGACCTGCTCGACCAGGTCGGCCTGGCGGACAAGGCCGACCAGCACCCGATCCGGCTGTCGGGCGGGCAGCAGCAGCGGGTGGCCATCGCGCGTGCGCTCGCGATGCAGCCGGAGGTGATGCTCTTCGACGAGCCGACCTCCGCCCTCGACCCGGAGCTGATCGGGGAGGTGCTCGCCGTCATGAAGCGGCTGGCCACCGAGATGCACATGCCGATGCTCGTCGTCACCCACGAGATGGGCTTCGCTCGCGAGGTGGCCAACCGGATGGCGTTCTTCCACGAGGGCGTCATCCTCGACCTGGGCACCCCCGAGGAGATGTTCAGCGGCGGCCGGCACCCCGAAACTCAGAGGTTCCTCGACGCGGTGCTGTGAGCCGAGTGGGCGGCCGGCGGGGCGTTGGTTCCCCGCCTGAGAGCCGTGCGGGTCAAGAACCCCGTCAGCCGAGCCTGAGGAACTCCAGATGGCGTTCGTACTGGTCGAGGCAGTCGTGGATGACCTGCATGGCGGTGTGCCCCATCACGTCGTAGTCCTGGCCGCCCCCGTCGAGGTGCACCTCGAGGCGCGCGTACTTGTCCCGGTCGCCCACCATGCGCCCGCCGTACGCCGGTACCGGCGACTCGGTCACCTGCACGCGGTAGACGAACGGGTGCTCGTCCGCGGGGGTGCGCAGCTCCACCCACGGTCGTCCGTCCGCGTCCCCGGATGTGACCGAGGCGGCCACGCCCCGCTCGGTCAGCTCCGACGCGACCTCCGTCAGCGCCGGTTCGACGACGCTGGTCAAATGTCCGGTCGCGTCGTCGACCGAGGCGAAGAACACCGCCCGCGCCAGCCGGCTCTTCCACGCCTGCGGACCCTCACGGGCCGACAGCAGGCTCGGCAGGTGGTGCTCGCCGGAGTCGGCCCTGCGGCCCTCCACGCGCAGCGCCCGGTAGAGCCCGAGCATCACCAGCACCAGGACGAACGCGAACGGCACCGCGAAGATGATCGTGGCGTACTGGAGCGCGAGGATCCCGCCCACCACCAGCATCGAGATCGTCAGCAGACCGGTGAGCGCGGCCCACAGGATCCGCATCCAGGGTGCGCCGTCATCCTGCACGCTGCGCAGCCTCGAGCAGAGATTGGCCATCACCAGCGAACCCGAGTCGGCCGACGTCACGTAGAACAGCAGCCCGATGCCGGTGGCGAGAAGGACCAGGAACTGGGTCGCGGGGAACTGCTCGAGCAGGATGAAGAACCCTCGGCCGTCGTACTCCTGGGCTGCCGCCGCGAAGTCCGCGTCGCCGCCCCGCACCCGGTCGATCGCCGCGTTGCCGAAGATCGAGATCCACATGACGATGTAGCTGAACGGGATCACCATCGTTCCGAGCACGAACTGCCGGATCGTGCGGCCGCGCGAGATCCGGGCGAGGAACAGCCCGACGAACGACGCCCACGCGATCCACCAGGCCCAGAAGAACAGGGTCCACAGCGACATCCACTCGTCGTTGTCGACGAAGGCGAACGTCTCCATCGTCTTGGCTGGGAACGTCCTGGCGAAGTCGCCCACGTTGAGCACGACGGCGTTGATGATGAACGTGGTCTTGCCGGTCACCAGCACCCAGGCGGCCAGGCCCAGGGCGAGCAGGACGTTGAGCTGGGACAGGATCCGGATGCCCTTGTCGACGCCGGTCGTGGCAGAGATCGCGGCGATGGTGACGGCCAGGACAGCGAGCCCGATCTGGGCGCCGGTCCCGACGTCGACGCCGAAGAGGACGTCGAGGCCGACGTTGAGGAACACCACGCCGATGCCCAGGCTGGTGGCGACACCGAACACGGTGCCCAGTACGGCGGCGGTGTCGACGGCGTGGCCGAGCGGCCCGTCGACGCGCTTGCCGAAGATCGGGTACACCGCCGATCGCACCGCCAGCGGCAGGTTGAGCCGGTAGGCGAAGTAGGCCAGCGCAAGTCCCATCAACGCGTACATCGCCCACCCGGTGACGCCGTAGTGGAACAACGTCCACACCGTCGCCTCGCGCGCAGCGAACACCGTCTCCGGCTCTCCAACCGGCGGAGCGACGTACTGGGTGACCGGTTCGACGACGGAGAAGAACATCACGTCCGTCCCGATGCCGGCCGCAAACAGCATCGAGGCCCACGCGAAGGTCGAGAACTCGGGCCGGGAGTGGTCGGGGCCGAGCCGGATCCGGCCGTACCGCGAGAGGCCGAGGAAGATGACGAATCCGAAGATGACCGTCGCCAACACGATGTAGAACCAGCCGAAACCAGTGGTGACCTTGCCGACGACGTCCCCGATGACCCGTTCCGCCTGGGTGGGCGCGAAGATCGCCCAGGTCGTCATGGCCGCGATGCCGATGATCGAGGACAGGAACACCGGCCAGCGAACCGGTGGGCCGCCCCACCGGCTGGACGGCTGGGGCTCGATGGCTTCGTCGACGGGGCGGGTGTCGGTGCTCATAGCGGTCTCCTGTCACCGGTCGGCAACAGTGTCGCGGGTCAGGGGACGCACCGTCCAGAGTGTCAGGTCCGGAGGTCGGTGTGCGCCGGTCCGCCGCCAGGCAGTGGCGCCACTGGCATCCTGGGCCCGTGGAGTCCTCCGTCGTCATCGCGCCGGTCGATCCGCTGTCCGCGCCCGCCCGGGCCATGAGCCAGGCCCTATGGGTGGAGATCCAGCAGCGGTACGGCTTCGAGGCGTCCAACCCGATGGATCTCGCCGCCTACGGCGGACCCGCAGGCGGATTCTGGGTCGCCACCGACTCCGACCGGCCAGTAGGGAGCATCGCCCTGGCTCCGCTCGATGACGCCGGCGCCGCGGAGCTCGACGTCATGTACGTCGCACCGGAGCACCGCGGGACGGGGCTCGCGCAGGCATTGCTCAGCGTCCTGGAGCAGCACGCCAGGGGCGCCGGGATCGAGGTGGTGCGACTCCGCGCGGGTGAGCCCCAACCCGAGGCGCTGCGCTTCTACGCTGCCTGCGGGTTCGTGCCGGTTCCCGCCTTCGGGAAGTGGGTGGACGACGAGACCGCGAGGTGCTTCGAGAAGGTTCTCGGCTGAACTCTGACCCGAGTCAGCCGATCGGCGCGAGGCGAGTCCTCGTCAGAGGTAGAGACCCGTCGCCTCGTCGCCGAGCCGGTCGGCCGCGACGGCATGGACGTCACGCTCGCGCATCACCATGAAGGTCTCGCCGTGGACCTCGACCTCGGCCTTGTCCTCCGGGTCGAAGAGCACCCGGTCGCCGCGCTCGACCGAGCGGGCATGGGGGCCGACGGCGATCACCCGTGACCACGAGAGCCGCCGGGCGCCCATGGCGGCCGTGGCAGGGATGACGATCCCACCGCTCGAGCGTCGTTCGCCCGAGTCCCGGTCGACCTCGACCAGGATCCGGTCGTGGAGCATCTTGATCGGCGCGCCGTCCGGAGCCTTGGCGGCCGGCTTCGACTCAGCCTTCAGCTCGCGACCCTCCGGATCAGCACGACCAGCGCCACGGCGCCGATGACGCCGCCGGCGACCTTGAGGATGTTGTCGGTGCGCGGCGACCCGGTCTGCGGGTCGACGAAGTGCCCCTTCAGCGTCGTCACCTCGCGCGACACGATGGTCCGTGGGTGCACGCGGTGGAGCAGCTCGTCGATCGTGTGGGCGAGGCGCTCGCGGGTCTCCTCGATGTCGCGCTCGAGGAGGGTGACTTGGTTGCTCACCCGGGCAGGCTATCCGAGCCGCTACGAGGCGGGCGCTCGAGGTGTCTCGAGATCTCCGAGCCGCTGAGCCCGGGCGAAGCCCGGGTTCAGCGATCCAGCGAGGAGATTGAGGGCCTCGACGCACCCGGCCGCGGAGCGGCGGGGGCGTGAGGTGTCTCGAAATCAATCCGCCGCGGGTCGAATCCGAACGGCAGCTCCAGCCGGTGGGCACGCATCAAGGCGTCGTCGGTGAGCACGTCGTACGTCGCCCCGTCGGCCACCACGACACCGTCGGACAGCACCACCGACCGGGGGCAGAGCTCGAGTGCGTACGGCAGGTCGTGGGTCACCATCAGCACCGTGACGTCGAGCGATCGCAGGATCTCGGCGAGCTCGCGTCGGGACGCCGGGTCGAGGTTCGACGACGGCTCGTCGAGCACGAGGATCTCGGGCTCCATGGCCAGCACGGTCGCCACGGCGACCCGGCGCCGCTGGCCGAAGGACAGGTGGTGGGGCGGACGGTCGGCGAAGTCCGCCATGCCGACCAGGTCGAGCGCGTTCATCACCCGGCGCTCGAGCGCTTCGCCCTTCACCCCGTGGTTGGCGGGACCGAACGCGACGTCCTGCCGAACCGAGCCGAGGAACAGCTGGTCGTCGGGGTCCTGGAAGACGATCCCGACCCGGCGCCGGATCTCCTGCAGGTTCTCCTTGCTCACCGGCAGGCCGCTGACGGCGACCGACCCAGCGCCCGCGGTGAGGATCCCGTTGAGGTGGAGCACCAGCGTCGTCTTGCCGGCTCCGTTCGGGCCGAGCAGCGCCACCCGCTCCCCCGAGTGGACATGGAGGCTCACACCGAAGAGCGCCTGGTGCCCGTCCGGATAGGCGTAGGCGAGGCCGCGGACGTCGAGGACAGGAGTGCTCACGAGGGCAGCCTCCCCGTGTAGCCGCGTGACAGCATCGCGAGGTGCACCCGCTCGCCGCGTTCGTAGGAGCGGACGAAGAGGGCGCCGAGCGCCTTCCCGAGGACCGGCCAGTGGCGGGGCGAGCGCGGGTCGTAACCGCGCGACCGCATCGCGGTGAGCATCCGGCGCAGGTCGCCGGTGACGACGTCGAGGTAGCGGATCATGAAGCCCATGATCTGCACGAGCAGCTCGGGCAGCCGGAGGCGCTGCAGGCCACGGAGCACGTCGTCGGGCTCGGTGGTCGCAGCCAGCGTGAGGGAGGCGAGGACGCCGAGGGTCCCCTTCGCGAGGAGTCCCCAGGCCGCAAGCAGGCCCGGTTCGCTCAGACCGACCCCCAGCACCTGCACCTGCGGGCCGTGGGCGATGAAGGGCAGCAGCACTGCGAAAACCACGAACGGCACCTCGACCACGAGCCGCGGCAGCAGATAGCGAAACGGCACCCGGCTGACCATGATCACGCCGACCAGCGCGGCGAGGAAGCCCGCGTACGCGACGAACCATTCGCGCGGCGTCGCGACGACCACCAGCACGAATCCCAGGAGGGCCGCGATCTTCAGGTGCGGCTGAGCGCGGTGCAGTGGCGAGTGCCCGTGGTAATGGAGCCGGTGCCCGTGCCCGGCGCCCATCAGACCCGTTCCGGCGTCTGCGGCTCCGAGTCGGGCCGGCGGCGGCGTACGGCGTACCCGACCCCGCCGGCGAGGACGAGGGTCACCACGACGCCGACGACTCCCGCGAGTCCACCGGCGAGGCGGGGGCTGTCGACGCCCTCGACCGCGTAGTCGGCCATCGGGCCGTCAGCCCCCGCGTGGTCGTCGGCGCTGTCGAGGAAGCCGGTCTTCTCCGCGACGTACTCGAGGCCGTCAGGGTGAGCCGAGGCGTAGTAGCTGACCACGCCAGCGAGCAGGAGCGCGGCCACGAGCGCGCCGATGACGAAGGTGCGGGTCCTCATGCCGGGACCTCTCCCGTGCGGACCTCGAGCGGTCGGGACGAGAGCAGGCTGCGGGCGCCGTAGACGAGGTCGGGGCGCGCAGCGAGCACGCTGCTGACGACGACAGCGGTGATCAGGGCCTCCCCGATCCCGATCAGCACGTGCCAGCCGAGCATCGCGGTGATCACCGCCTCGAGCGAGACCGGCGCCTGACCGCCGACCGCGAACAGCCCGACGAACGCCAGCGCGGTCACCGGCACCGAGACCAGCGCCGCCACGCCGCTGCAGATCGCCACCATCGGCAGCCGCTTGGGCAGCACGGCCAGCAGGCCGCGGAAGACGAGCCAGCCGGCCCCGACCGCGACGATCGAGAAGAGCGTCACGTTGGTGCCGAGCGCCGTGATCCCGCCGTCGGCGAAGAGCAGGCCCTGAACCAACAGCACGACCGCGAGGCACAGGGCCGCCGTGAACGGACCGACCAGCACCGCGGCCAGCGCACCCCCGAGCAGGTGCCCGCTGGTGCCGGCACCGACCGGGAAGTTGAGCATCTGCGCCGCGAAGACGAACGCCGCGACCAGGCCCGCCATGGGAGCGGTACGGTCGTCGAGTTCACGGCGGGCGCCCTTGAGCGCGACGGCCACACCGGCCACTGCCACCACCCCGGTCACGACCGAGGTGGGCGCGTCGAGGAAACCGTCGGGGACGTGCATGATGAACAGCCTACGTTGTTGCACATCGTTTGCAACAGCCGCCCGAATGGACAGGAGCACCCACCCCATGAGCCAGCGGCTTTCCCCCGGCGATCCGGCCCCCGACTTCACGCTGCCCTCCGACACCGAGGACGACGTGACCCTCTCGGACCTGCGTGGCCGCAAGGTGATCGTGTACTTCTACCCCGCCGCCATGACCCCCGGATGCACGAAGCAGGCCTGCGACTTCACCGACTCCCTCGACTCTCTGCGCGGCGCCGGCTACGAGGTGCTCGGCGTCAGCAAGGACAAGCCCGCCAAGCTCGCGAAGTTTCGCGAGCGCGACGCCCTCACGCTCACGCTGCTGTCCGACCCCGAGCTCGCGGTGCACCAGGCCTACGGCGCGTACGGCGAGAAGAAGCTCTACGGCAAGGTCGTCGAGGGTGTCCTCCGCTCCACGTTCGTCATCGACGAGAGCGGCTTGGTCGAGCTGGCCCAGTACAACGTGAAGGCCACCGGCCACGTCGCCAAGTTGCGCAGGGACCTCGGCCTGGCCTGACCGATCCGCCTCGCGTGCCTGAGAACGACCTCTGGCGCCTCCCCAGGCACACGAGGCGGCAGACTGGGGTCCGCGCGCCCGTAGCCCAACCGGCAGAGGCACCAGGTTTAGGTCCTGGCCAGTGCGAGTTCGACTCTCGCCGGGCGCACACACCGCTACGGTCCCGTCATGGATTCCGCGCTGACCACCGTAGGGCTGCCGATCGCGCTGGCGATCATCATGTTCGGGCTCGGGCTCGGCCTGACCATCGGGGACTTCCGTCGGGTCGCCCAGCATCCGAAGGCGGCCGTCGTCGCGCTCGGCTGCCAGCTCGTGCTGCTGCCGCTCGTCTGCTTCGGGCTGGTGGTGCTCTTCGACCTGCCGCCGCTGCTGGGGATCGGGATGATGCTGCTCGCGGCGTCGCCCGGCGGTACGACGGCGAACCTGTTCAGCCACCTGTTCCGGGGCGACGTGGCGCTCAACATCAGCTTGACCGCCGTCAACACCGTGGTGGCGATCGGCACGCTACCGCTCATCACCAACGCCGCCATCGGCTACTTCGACCAGTCCGACAGCGTCTCCATGCCGCTGATCGAGGTCGTGAAGGTGTTCGTGCTGATCCTGGTCCCGGTCGGGATCGGGATGCTCGTCAAGGCGCGCAGCCCCGAGTTCGCCGGCCGGATGGACAAGCCGGTCCGGATCGGCTCCGGGGTCATCCTGGCGATCCTGGTTCTCGGGATCCTGCTCGACCAGCGCGAGAACGTCGGTGACTACCTCGCCGACGTGGGCCTGGTCGCCGCCCTCTTCTGCGCGATCAGCCTGGTCACCGGCTACCTCATCCCGAAGCTGGCTGGGGTCGTCGAGTCGCAGGCGATCGCGTCGTCCATGGAGATCGGCGTGCACAACGGGACGCTGGCGATCTACGTCGCGGTCGAGGTGCTCGACAGCACCGAGATCTCGGTGCCGGCGGCGGTCTACTCGCTGCTGATGTTCCCGCTCGCCGCGCTGTGGGGCGCCTTCGTGAGCCGCCGGGTCTCCGACCGGGAGCCCGTCGGCACCTGACTGCCAGGCCGGCGCCCCACCAGACTCTTGCGTTGCAAGGTACTGTCGGGTACCTTGCGATACATGGGAGCACGGGACGAGGCGCCGGTCGCGCAGCTGAGGCGCGGTGTTCTCGAGCACTGCGTGCTGGCACTCCTCGAAGGAGAGGAGCGCTACGGGTACGACCTGGTCACTGAGCTGTCCGAGGCCGGGCTGCTCGCCAGCGAAGGCACGATGTACCCGCTGCTGAGCCGGCTCCGGAAGGTCGAGCTGGTGGAGACGAGTTGGCGCGAGTCCACCTCCGGCCCGCCCCGCCGCTACTACTCCCTCACTCCACGGGGCCAGGACGCCGTGGTCGCGTTCCGAGTCGCCTGGAGCGACTTCAAGGGCTCGGTCGACACGATCATGGAAGGCAGGTCGGCATGATGACGCAGGAATTCGAGGGCCGCGGCATCGAGCACCCACTGGTCCGTGACTACCTAGATCGTCTACGCGCGGAGTCCGCCCGGCTCTCCGCCGACCAGGCGCATGAGCTGTACGACGACATCGCCGAGCACCTCGGCGCCGCGCTCGGAACGGACGCTACCGAGGCCGAGGTACGGGAGCGGCTCGACAAGGTCGGTACCCCGGCGGTGCTGGTCGACGAAGCTGGCGGTGCTCCCGCCCACGGGGTGCCGCCGGTGGCGGCGGCGCACAAGGCGGGCGGCGTGGAGGCCGCTGCGGTCATCACCTTGTTCGCGGCCGAGCTGGTCTTCTTCCTCGTACCGGTGGCGGCTCTCGCGTGGGTCGCGGGCCTGGTGCTGCTTGCGGTGTCGAGGTACTGGACAGGCCGGGACAAGCTCCGCGGCTTCCTGGCCCTCGGCACAGGCTTCCCTGCCGCACTGTTCTTCGTCGGCCTCGCCTTCACCTCGGCCGGGCCCAGCGCCTCATGCAGCAGCGTGACCGAGGTGCTGAACGACGGGACGGTCGTCGACCATGGCGCGACGTGCACTGACGCGCAGACCGGAGTCCCGTGGGTGACCGTGGTGGCCTGGGTGCTGACGCTGGCCTACCTCGCGTTCCAGGTGGTGACTGCCCGGCGCCTGCTCAGGAGCCGCCGCTGAGCCGCGCCGCGACCAGTGGCGCGATCTCCCGCAGCGCGTAACCGCGGTGGGAGATCGCGTCCTTCTCGTCGGACGGCAGCTCGGCGGTGGTCCGCTCCGGCGGCCCGGTCTCGTCCGCGACGAACACCACGTCGTAGCCGAAGCCGTTGTCGCCGCGCTGCTCGCGGATGATCCGGCCCGGCATCCGGCCCTCGACCACCAGCTCGGTGCCGTCGGGGTGGCAGAACGCCACCACGCTCGTGAAGTGAGCGCCCCGTCGACCGTCGGGCACGTCACCGAGCTGCTGGAGCAGCAGGTCGTTGTTGCGGGTGTCCGACTTCGGCGTACCGGACCAGCGTGCCGAGAGCACGCCGGGCATCCCGTTGAGCGCGTCGACGCACAGCCCGCTGTCGTCGGCGAGCGACGGGAGGCCGGTTGCGGCGAGCCCGGCCCGCGCCTTCAGCAGCGCGTTGCCCTCGAAGGTCGGCTGGTCCTCCACCGGTTCGTCGTACGCCGCGACGTCGTCGAGGCCGCGCACCACGAGGTCCGGGAGGTGGCTGCCGAGGATCCGCTGCATCTCTGCGAGCTTCTTGGCGTTACGGGACGCCAGGAAGATCTCGACCGACTCAACCACCGGCGGCCAGCGCCTCGCGCTGGATCACGGTCAGGTCGGCGCAGCCCTTCTCCGCCAGCGACAGCAGGGCGTCGAGCTCGGTGCGGTCGAAGGCAGCGCCCTCGGCGGTGCCCTGCACCTCGACGAAGCTGCCGTCACCGGTCATGACGACATTCATGTCGGTCTCGGCGCGCACGTCCTCCTCGTAGGGCAGGTCCAGCCGTGGCGCGCCGTCGATGATGCCGACGCTGACGCCGGCGATCGAGCCGGTGAGTGGCTCGCCTGCCAGGGCGCCGGCGCCCTTGAGGTGGGCGACCGCGTCGGCGAGCGCGACGTACGCACCCGTGATGGCAGCGGTCCGGGTGCCGCCATCTGCCTGGAGGACGTCGCAGTCGAGGACGATGGTGTTCTCGCCGAGCGCCTTGTAGTCGATGATCGCGCGCAGCGACCGGCCGATCAGCCGGGAGATCTCGTGAGTGCGACCGCCGATCTTGCCGCGCACCGACTCACGGTCGGAGCGGGTGTTGGTGGACGCTGGGAGCATCGCGTACTCGGCAGTGACCCAGCCGAGTCCGGAGCCCTTCCGCCAGCGCGGGACGCCCTCGGACGCGGAGGCGGCGCAGAGCACGCGAGTGCGGCCGAACTCCACGAGCACCGAGCCGGCCGCGTGGTCGAGCCAGTGACGGGTGATGGTGACGGGGCGGAGCTGGTCGTCGGCGCGGCCGTCGGCACGAGTCGTCATGGCCCAGACATTAGGGGAGACCGCCGACGCGAATGCGGGCCGGGCCCCTCCCCCGAGGGAGGCCCGACCCGCAGGTCACGGAGCGGTGCCGGCTACTTGAGCTCGGCCCGCATCACCCGGATCAGCCCGATCACGAACGGCAGGATGATCCAGATCAGGGACGTCGTCCCCAGGTGGGCAAGCTGCTCGCTGGTGAGGCTGCCACCGGCGCCCAGCTCGAACAGCGGCTGCTGCGCCGTCCCGAGGTCGAGCCACGGCGCGCTGTCGGCCAGCGCGGGGACCACCGAGAAGATGATCGAGGACGCGATCGGCAGCACGAAGAACGTCACGATCGCCGCGGGCGTGTTCAGGAAGATCAGTCCGTAGGCGAGGCCCTGCATGACGCTGAGGATCTGCAGCCCGAGGAACAACAGGAAGGTGGACAGCTTCAGGTCGTCGAAGCCGCCCTCGGCGCCACCGATCAGGGTGCCGATCGAGGCGAGCAGGATCGCCGCGATGAACGCGCCCAAGCCGAGGATCAACGCCGCCACGACCTTGGACGCGATCACCTTCGAGCGCGAGGGTTCGAGCGCGAACGTCACCATCGCGGTGCGCTGGCCCCACTCGCTGGTGATCAGCAGGATGCCGAGCACCGGGAGCACGAAGCCCTGCGGAGTGGCCGCGATGCCGATGAAGTTGCCGAAGATCCGCTCGTCGGAGTCGGCGACGAAGAAGAAGATGATCATGAACGCCGCGGTGACCAGGACCGTGAGGCCGAGCAGCCAGATCCCGGCGCGGGTGTCGGCCATCTTCCGGATCTCGACCGACACCAGCCGACCGAAGGGGACCGGGCGGGTCTGCGAGACGTCGAGGGTCATCGGTGCGGTGGCGCTCATGCGAGGGCTCCCTGCTGGTCGTCCTGGTGATCGTGGTGGGTGAGATCGTCGCGCTGGCTGTCGGAGGTGAGCTCGAGGAACAGGTCCTCCAGGCCACCGTCGGCCGACCGGAGCTCGGTGAGCACGAGCCGACGGTCGGCGGCGAGCTGGCCGATCTGCAGTGCCTCTGCCTCGACGCGCAGCCCCTCGCCGACCGGGTGCGACTGGAACCCGGCCTCGGCGACCGCACCCACGAGCGCGTCGTGGTCGGCCGCGGTCACGAACGTGCCGGTGTTGCGCTCGGCGAGCAGCGTCTTCTTGTTGCCCTGGGCCACGATCTTGCCGCGGCCGATCAGGATCATCTCGTCCGCGATCAGCTCGACCTCGTTGAGGAGGTGGCTCGACAGCATCACGGTGCCGCCGCGGTCGGCGTAGTGCTTGAGCAGGTCGCGCATCCAGCGGATGCCGGCCGGGTCGAGGCCGTTGGCGGGCTCGTCGAGGATCAGGACCGATGGGTCGCCAAGCAGTGCGTGGGCGATACCCAACCGCTGCCGCATGCCGAGTGAGTAGTTGCGCACCCGGCGCTTGGCCTCGATCTGCGACAGCGACACCATCTCGAGCATCTCATCGACGCGCGACTCGGGAAGCCCCATCGTCTTGGCCCCGACCATCAGCACCTCACGGCCGGTGCGGCCTGCGTGCTGGGCGGAGGCGTCGAGCAGGACTCCGACGTGGGTGCCCGGGTTGGGGATGTCGCGGTAGCGGTGCCCCCCGATCAGGGTCTGCCCGCGAGTGGCCGGGGTCAGCCCGACCATGACCCGCATGGTGGTGGTCTTGCCAGCGCCGTTGGGCCCCAGGAAGCCGGTCACCCGGCCGGGCTGGCACTGGAACGAGATGTCGTCGACGGCACGGAAGCCGCCGTACGACTTGGTCAGTCCGGTCACCTCGATCATGACCACCATCCAACCGGTCGTGCCCAGGGCGCCGGATCGGTCAGAGGGCTCGACCTGTCCAGACCAAAGTAGGGGGTGGCGCGACACCGGGGGCGCATGCCGCGGAGCCGCGGCCGGGCCTAGCCTGAGCGGATGGAGCGGCCCAACCCCGACGACTACCAGCCGCGCCTGACGTGGTGGGGTCACGCGTGGCGATTCGCGGCTTGTGGGGTTCTGTCGGGCCTGGTCTGGGCGAACGCGTTCCCGGGGCAGTGGGACGACCACCGCTGGTGGTGGTGGCTCGACCTGCTGGTCGGCCTCGCGGCGTACGGCGTGGTGCTACTGCGCCGGCGCCACCCGCTGGCGGTCGCGCTCGGGCTGTCCGCCCTGTGCCTCGTCTCCGGCGTGGCGGCCGGCCCCGCCACCCTGGCCTCGGTCTCCGTCGCGACCCGGCAGCGGCTCGGTCCGATCATCGCGGTGAGCCTCGTGGGCATCGTCGCGGCGCAGGGTTACGCCGACCTGACGCCCGGCGGCCGCGAGGATCCGTTCTGGCTCAGCTTCGGCTTCAACATCGCGATCACGATCGCGATCATGGGTTGGGGCGCCTACATCGGGTCGCGCCGGCAGTGGGCCTGGCAGCTGCGGATGCGAGCCGAGCGCGCCGAGGCCGAGCAGGAGCTGCGAGGTCGCGAGGCGCAGGCCAAGGAACGTCAGCGGATTGCACGCGAGATGCACGACGTCCTGGCCCACCGGATCTCACAGATCTCGATGCACGCCGGAGCGCTCGCCTTCCGCACCGACCTCGACGCCGACGCCCTGCGTCAGGGCAGCGCCGACATCCAGACCACGGCCAACGCCGCCCTCACCGACCTGCGCGAGGTGCTCGGCGTGCTGCGCGACGACGGCGGTGTCGGACGCGAGCAGCCGCAGCCGACGTACGCCGACGTGCCAGCCCTGGTCGCCCAGGCCCAGGCGGCCGGGATGAGCGTCTCGTGGCACGACCGCCTCGGGGAGGGTGCGGCGACCCTGCCGGCGACGGTCGGGCGGGCGATCTACCGGATCGTGCAGGAGGGCATCACCAATGCCCGCAAGCACGCTCCCGGCGCTGTTCTCACCGTCGAGGTGTCCGGCGGGCCGGAGCACGGTGTCGACCTGCTGCTCGCCAACCCGATCGGTTTCGGCAGCAGGGTCCCGGGCGCGGGCGTCGGCCTGATCGGACTGAGCGAACGCGCCGTGCTCGGCGGCGGAAGTCTGGAGCACAGGCACGAGAACGGGATGTTCGTGCTGCGAGGATGGCTGCCGTGGCAGACGTGACCTCGGTCCTGGTCGTCGACGACGACCCGCTGGTGCGGTCGGCGCTGACCCTGATGCTCGGCGGCGACGTCGGACTCTCGGTGGTCGGCGAAGCACCCGATGGCGCCGCCGGTCTGGCGGCCTGCCGTGAGCTGCGGCCCGACGTCGTGCTCATGGACATCCGGATGCCGGTGCTCGACGGGATCGACGCCACCCGCGCGCTCAAGCAGGGCGACCCGTCGCCGCAGGTCATCGTGCTGACCACGTTCGACGCCGACGAGCACGTCCTCCAGGCCCTCGCCGCCGGTGCCGACGGCTTCCTGCTCAAGGACACCCCGCCTGCGGAGATCGTGGCAGCGATCCGAGCGGTGGCGGCCGGCGAGCCGATGCTCTCGCCGAGCGCGACCCGGGCGGTGCTCTCCCGTATCCGTGAGTCGTCGCCCGACGGCCGTGGCGACGACGCCCGCCGCGCCCTCGACGGACTGACCGACCGGGAGCGCGACGTAGCCCTCGAGGTGGGCCGAGGCCTCAGCAACGCGGAGATCGCGCGGCGGCTCCACCTGTCGATCCCAACCGTGAAGGCCCACGTCTCGCGGCTGTTCGACAAGCTCCAGGTCACCAACCGGGTGCAGATCGCGATCGTGGTGCACGACGCGGGGCTGGCCTGATCTCGTCCGACCTCGGCCACTGTCAGAGCTCGTGGACGTCGCCCGCCCGGGCGAGCCCGCTGGAGCCGTCGTACACCGCCCGGGCCTCGGCGAGCGCGACCTCCGGGTCGTACCACGGCGGGACGTGAGTGATCAGCAGCCGCCGGGCTCCCATCCGGGCGGCCGCGTCGCCGCAGTCGGCGCCGGTGAGGTGCAGGTTCTCGGGATTGTCCCCGCCCGTCACGAACGACGCCTCGGCCAGCAGCAGGTCGGCGTCCCGGGCGACCATGTCGAGGCCGGCGCAGGGGCCGGTGTCGCCGGAGTAGCCGAGGGTGGCGCCGTCCGCCGTCACCCGCAGCCCGTACGCCGAGACGGGGTGCTCGACCGGGACCGGCTCGACGCGGAACGGCCCGAGCTCCACCACCCCGTCGTGCGTGAGGAACTCGAACTCCTCGTGCATGCCCGGGTCGGTCGGCAGGTCGTAGGCGCGGGCCATCCGGTCGGCGGTGCCGACCGGCCCCCACACCGGGATCCGCGGCTGGTGGCCGGCCGGATGGTAGCGCCGCAGCACGTGGTAGCCGCACAGGTCGAGGCAGTGGTCGGCGTGCAGATGGCTGAGGAAGACGGCGTCGACGGCCAGCGGGTCGGCGTACCGCTGCAGCGCGCCGAGCGCGCCGGAGCCGAGGTCGAGCAAGATCCGCCAGGTGCGGTCCCCGGCATCGGCCTCGACGAGGTAGCAGCTGGCCGGCGCGTCCGGCCCGGGATAGGAGCCGGAGCAGCCCACGATCGTCAGCCTCATGCGAGGCCGCCCGCGAACTGGGTCGCCGCCACCATCTCCGGGCCGAGGAACCGCCGGCCGACCGAAGCGAAGTCAGCCGGCGCTCCCGTCGTCAGGAAGTCGTACGTCGGCTCGCCGTCGTTCCGCATCAGACCGGTCTCGAGCAACCGCTCGTAGACGTCCTGGGCACAGGCCTCGGCGCTGGACACGAGCGTCACGTCGACCCCCATCACGTGGGAGATAACACCGGTCAGCAGCGGGTAGTGGGTGCAGCCGAGCACAAGGGTGTCGACGCCGGCGTCGGTGAGCGGGTCGAGGTACTCGTGGGCGACGGCCAGCAGCTCATCGCCGCCGGTGACGCCCGCCTCGACGAAGTCGACGAACCGCGGGCAGGCGCGGGTGATCAGGTCGACGTGCGGCGCGGCGGCGAAGGCGTCCTCGTAGGCGTGGGACTCGGCCGTGGCCCGCGTGCAGATGACGCCGATCCGGCCGGCGCGGGTCGCCGCGACCGCGCGGCGGGTCGCGGGCAGGATCACCTCCACGACCGGCACGTCGTACCGCTCCCGAGCGTCGCGCAGCACGGCCGCCGAGGCGGAGTTGCAGGCGATCACGAGTGCCTTGACGCCTCGGTCGACGAGGTGGTCGAGGCACTCGAGGGCGTATTCGCGCACCTCCGCGATCCGCTTGGGACCGTAGGGCTGACGGGCGGTGTCGCCGAGGTAGACCACGGACTCGTGTGGCAGCTGGTCGATGACCGAACGGGCCACGGTGAGCCCACCGAAGCCGGAGTCGAAGATGCCGATCGCGGCATCGGAGTCAGCTGCTGGCACAGCGCACAAGGCTACGGGCACCCGCCGTCGGTGGCACGCCGACGCGACCGACGTCACGTAGCGTGGCTTTCATGCGCCGCATCGTCCTGCTGCTCGCTCTACCTCTCGTGTTCGCCGGCACCCCGGCCCCGGCGGCCTCGGCCCCCATCCCGGGCGTCGTGCGCCATCGGGTCGCGGCCCCCGCCACGACCAAGGTCGTGATCGTCACGCTCGACTCGGTCGGCTCCCGCGCGGTGCGGCTCGCGGGACGCCAGCAGGCGCCGACGCTGCACCGGCTGATGCGGCAGGGCGCAAGCACTCTCAACGCACGCACGGCGCGCGAGGCGACGTTGACGCTGCCCAACCACACCTCGATGGTCACAGGGCGCCGGATCGACGCTGACCATGCGGGTCACGGAGTGACCTGGAACAACGATCGAAGCCACCCGGCGACCGTGCAGGAGGCCGCAGGCCACCCGGTGCGCTCGGTGTTCGGTGTCGTCCACTCCCGGACACGAGACACCGGACTCTTCGTCTCGAAGGAGAAGCTGCGGCTGTTCAAGCGGTCGTGGCCCAGGACCATCGACCGGCTCATGGTCATGGAGGACAACGACCGGGCACTGGCGCGGAAGGCCCGGCGCGACCTCGTGAAGAACCGCCGGGCCCTGACGTTCCTGCACCTGTCGGGCCCGGACGTCGTCGGCCACGACAAGGGGTTCCTCAGCAAGGCGCACCTCGCCGCCGTCAGGCGTGCAGACCGGCTGCTCGGCAGGCTGGTCGCGGCGATCAAGGCCCGGCCGCGGCTCCGCCGGCACGTCACGCTCATCGTGACGGCCGACCACGGCGGTGCCGGGAACGGCCACGGCGACCCGACGACGCAAGCGAACTACCGGATCCCGTTCGTGGTCTGGGGCGCCGGCGTGAGGGCCGGCGCGGACCTGTACGGCCTCAACACCTCTGACTTCCGCAACCCGGGCAAGCGCCGCTCCCGCTACGGCCTCGCGCGGCCTCCGGTCCGCAACGGTGATGCCGCCAACCTCGCGACCGACCTGCTCGGGCTGCGGACGGTGCCGGGAAGCCAGTTCAACGCCAAGCAGTCGCTCGACGTGCGCTGAGCCCGCCGGACCGTGGTGCGACCTCAGCCGTACCAGAGCTCGGATGGCAGCGGCCACGGGTTGTGCCGGCAGCCGTCGAGTCCCTTGGACTGCTGCATCATCACCGGCGCGAGCCGGCCGCCGCCCCCGCACCCGAGGTGGCCGTGGCCCAGCCAGTGGCCCGTCTCGTGGTTGACCACCATGTGACGGTAGGTGCGCAGCGGCTTGTTCGCCTGGTTCCACGACGGGCTGGCATGGCGCCAGCGCAGCTGGTTGATGATCACGTAGCGCCCCACTCGGCAGCTCCACTGCGCGCTGCACACCGGTGAGAACGACGGCACGGTGCTCGCCTCGGCCAGCACGACGGAGAAGTCGCCCCCCTTCTTCACGCGGCGGAAGCCGACGCCTGCCGAGCGCCAGCCGCGGGGGTCGGCGAAGGTCTGGGCGACCTGCCTCCGGAACATCCTCATGCTCGCGGTGATGGTGCCACGGGTCTCGATCCGGTACGTCGCGGTCCGGCGCAGCCCGATCCGGTGCATGATCTCGCGGGTACGCCGCGACCACGCCCCGTCGGGCACGTACCCCTGCCTGCGGACCGTCACCCGCACCTTCACCCGGTGCCCCACGTCGTCCGCCTGGAGCCGGTACCTGTGCTGTCGCCCGCCACGGATCAGGGCTCCGTCGCGGAACCAGCGGTAACGGACCTTGGCCGGCCGCGCGGACCAGCTCCCCGGATCTGCCTCCAGCACCCGGGTGTAGCGGCGCGTCCCGTCGACCGAGGGCCGCTGACGCAGCTCGAGCGTGGCTCGCCGGACCTCGACCGGGGCGCTGGTGGCGACGGTCGACTTCCCCGCTGCGTCGGTCGCTCTCACTCGGACCCGCAGCCTCCGGCCGATGTCGGCCAGCCGCGGCCGGTACCGCTTCGCGGTGGCCCCCTTGATCCGGTCGCCGCCCCGCGTCCACCGGTAGGTGTAGGTCAAGTCACTCTCGCCCGTCCACTCGCCGCGGTCGGCGACGAGCAGACCGCGGAAGACCGGCTCACCGGTGAGCGACGGTGCGGTGGTGTTCTCGGGGGGCGCCGCGGCCGACGCGCCGCCGGGCAGCAGTGCCGCGACCAGGATGACCGCGACCGAGGCGACGCGGGTGGTCAGGGTGCGAGACATGCGCTCGACCCTACGCCCAGAGCTGACCCTCCAGTCGACCCTCGGCCTCGTCGATGGTGCCCTCGTAGGCACCGGTGGACAGGTACTTCCAGCCGCCGTCAGCGACCACGAACGCGATGTCGGCGCGCTCACCGGCCTTGACCGCCTTCGCCGCCTGTGCGAGCGCGGCGTGCAGGATCGCGCCGGTCGAGATGCCGGCGAAGATGCCCTCGAGGTCCAGCAGCTCGCGGACCCGGCGGACGGCATCGCGCGGCCCGACCGAGAACCGGGCGTCGATCAGCGTCTCGTCGTACAGCTCGGGGACGAAGCCCTCGTCCAGGTTGCGCAGCCCGTAGACGAGCTCGCCGTAACGCGGCTCGGCGGCGATGATCCGCACGGCGGGCTTGGTGCGGCGGAAGAACCGCGAGACGCCCATCAGGGTGCCGGTGGTGCCGAGCCCCCCGACGAAGTGCGTGATGTCGGGGAGGTCGGCGAGCAGCTCGGGGCCGGTGCCCTCCTCGTGCGCGAGCGCATTGGCGTCGTTGCCGTACTGGTAGAGCATCACCCAGTCGGGGTGCTCCTCAGCTATCCCGCGGGCGACCCGGACCGCCTCGTTGGACCCGCCCGCGGCGGGGCTGGACACGATCTCGGCGCCCCACATGCGCAGCAGCTGCCGGCGCTCCTCGGAGGTGTTCTCCGGCATCACGCACACCAGCCGGTAGCCCTTGAGCCGGGCGGCCATCGCGAGAGAGATGCCGGTGTTGCCGCTGGTCGGCTCGAGCAGGGTGGAGCCGGGCCGCAGCAGCCCGTCCTTCTCGGCCATCTCGATCATCTTCAGAGCCGGGCGGTCCTTGATCGAGCCGGTCGGGTTGCGGTCCTCCAGCTTGGCCCAGAGCCGGATCTCGGCGCCGTTAGGCTGGACACCGGGCGACAGCCTCGGCAGCCCCACCAGCGGCGTGCCGCCGACGGAGGCGAGGAGGTCGCCGTACCGGGCCATGGCCGACGACTCAGCCGCCCGCGACCGCGGGGAGCACGACGACCTGGTCTCCGTCGCTGAGCTCGACGTCCAGCCCGCCGAGGAACCGCACGTCCTCGTCGTTGACGTAGACGTTGACGAAGCGGCGCAGGTCGGGGCCGGTGTCGGTGGTGTCGAGCAGCCGCTCCTTGAGACCGGGGTGGTTGGCCTCGAGGTCGTCGATGAGCTCGGCCAGGTTGCCGCCGGCGCCGGTCACCGCCTTCTCACCCCCGGTGAAGGGGCGCAGGATGGTCGGGATCCGGACCTGGATGGCCATGGTGAGACTCCTCGTGGGGGGTGGGTGCGTTAGGGGGTCGGGCTCAGGCTCGGCACCACCGAGACCTCTTCCTCGGTCACCTCGCCGCCGACGATCCTGTAGGACCGAAACTCCACGGGACCCTCGTTATTCCCGTGCTCGCTCGTGCTGACCAGCACGTAGTGCGCGTTCGGCTCCATGGCCAGACCGATGTCGGTGCGGCTCGGGTAGGCCTCGGTCGCGGTGTGCGAGTGGTAGATCACGACCGGCTCCTCGTCGAGGTCGTCCATCTCGCGGTAGAGGCGCAGCAGGTCGGCCGAGTCGAACTCGTAGAACGTCGGGCTGCCGGCCGCGTTCACCATCTCGACGTACCGCTCGGGGCGATCGCTGCCGGCCGGACCGGCGACCACGCCGCACGCCTCGTCGGGGTGGTCCCGCTTCGCGTGCGCGACGATGGCGTCGTACGTCGCGTGGTCGATGGTCAGCACGGTTTCCAGCGTAGGACAGGCGTCCGCACGACGGACCACACGCCCAGCCGCCGGACTCGGACGCCGCTCGGTCTCAGCCCTTCACCGCTCCCATCGTGAACCCGGAGATGAATCGCGCCAGGAACAGGTTGAACACGAAGGCGATCGGGACCGCGATCACGATGTTGGCGGCCTGGAGCGACTGCCAATGGAAGACGTCGCCGCGGATCAGCTCGGTCGGCACTCCGGTGCTCACCACCTTCTCCTGGGTGGGCGACACGAAGGCGAGTGCGTAGATGAACTCGCTCGCGGTCAGGGTGAACGCGAACACGACGACCGCCACGATGCCCGGGAACAGGAGCGGCACCACGATCCGGACGAACGCGCCTGCCCTGCTGTAGCCGTCGATCATCGCCTGCTCCTCGACATCCTTCGGGAGCGCCTTGAGGAAGCCGATCAACAGCCACGTCGACACGGGGATCGTGATCGTCGGGTAGATCAGCACCAGCGACCAGGTCGAGTCCTGCAGGCCGAGCCACACCACCAGCCGGGTCAGCGAGAGGAACAGCAGGCTGGGCGGGATCAGGTACACGAAGAAGATCGCGATCCCCATCGCGCCGGACCACCGCAGGTCGAGCCGGGCGATCGAGTAGGCCGCCGGCAGGCCCAGCACGAGGGTGACCAGGACGACCAGCAGCCCGACCCAGAGCGTGTTCCACGCGAAGGTCGGGAACGTGGTCTCGCTGAACAGGAACCGCACGTGGTCGAACGTCGGCGGCTGGTTGTAGACGAACGGGTTGTTGCCAGGGTTGTAGAGGTCGGCGTTCAGCTTGGTCGCGGTCACCGTGCTCCACAGGAACGGCCCGGCGCAGACGACCGCGGCGAGGACCGCCAGCACGTAGAGCCCCACTCGCCCCAGCACGTGCTGCCGGGCGTGGTGGCGGCGGAGCTGTTCGGCGCGGGCGGCGTCGACCACGGCACTCATCAGAGGGTCTCCATCCGTCGTACGGCCCGCAGGATCAGGACCGCCGCGGCCAGCAGCAGCGGGAAGAGGAAGAGCGCGATCACGGCGCCCTGGCCGACGTCACCGCCGCCGATGCCGCGCAGGAACGACCAGCTGGCCAGCACCTGCGTGGAGTTGTTCGGGCCACCGCGGGTGAGGATGTAGACCACCGCCATGTCGGTGAAAGTGAAGATCGCCCCGAACAGCGCGGACACCGCGATCAGCGGGAACGTCAACGGGATCGTCACCTCGAACATCCGCCGCCAGTAACCGGCGCCGTCGATCTTCGCGGCCTCGTTGAGATCGGTCGGGATGGACAGCAGGCCGACCATCATGATCACCGCAGCGAGCGGCACCAGCCGCCACACGTGGACCGCGATGACCGACGCCATCGCCAGGTTCGGGCGCCCCAGCCAGTAGATGTTGGTCTCGATGAACCCGAGCTCCCGGAACACCCAGTCGATCGGGCTGTAGATCGAGTGGAGCAGCCACAGCCAGCTCACGCTGGAGAGTGCCACCGGCGTGGTCCACGGCAGCAGCACCAGGAAGCGCACCACCCACTTGCCGCGGAAGTCGGCCACCAGGATGTTGGCCAGGATCTTCCCGAACAGCACGATGAAGAACATCGAGATCCCGGTGAAGATGAGGGTGTTCCACAGCGACCGCCAGAAGACCGGGTCACCGAAGACCCGTTCGAAGTTGCGCAGCCCCACCCAGTCGTACGACGGGTCGCCGGACGTGACGTCGCTGAAGGCGAACGCGATCGCCAGCCCGAACGGGACCGCCACCAGCGCCACGACGTAGAGCACGGTCGGCGTCAGGAAGATCCAGGCGAGGAACGAGTCCCGGTCCGCCAGCCGGATCCGTGCGGTCCGGACGTCGGCCTCAGCCACCGGTGGCCTCCACCGGTTCCGGGTCCTTGCGGAGCCCGGACTCCTCGTCGAATAACCGGACCCGGTCGGCGGCCACCGCGAACTCGTGCGTGCCCTCGGACACGTCACCGAACATCGTCGCCGGCAGTCGGGAGATCACCCGGGTGTCCTCCCCGAGCCCGGTCACCGTCCCGTAGATGTGCCGATCACCCGACAGGTACTCGACCCGGTCGACCTCGAAGGACACCGTCAGCTTCTCCCCCGACACGTGGTCGGCGGGCATCAGGTGCTCCGGACGGAACCCGACCAGGGTGCCGTCGCGCCGTACCAGGTTCATCGGAGGAGCTCCGATGAACCGGGCCACGAACGTGTCGGCGGGGTCGTCGTAGACCTCGACCGGGGGGCCGAGCTGACGCACCTTGCCGTGATCCATCACCGCGATCCGGTCGCCGAGCCCCATCGCCTCGGCCTGGTCGTGGGTCACGTAGATGGTGGTGGTGCCGACCCGCTCCTGGAACCGCTTCAGCTCGTCTCGAGCGGTGGCCCGCAGCTTGGCATCGAGGTTGGACAGTGGTTCGTCGAGCAGGAAGACCTGGGGGTCGCGCACCATCGCCCGCGCCAGGGCGACTCGCTGACGTTCGCCGCCGGAGAGCTGGCGCGGCTTGCGGTCGAGCAGCTCCTCGATGCCGAGCAGCTCGGCCGCCCAGCGGGCCTTCCGCTCCCGCTCCGCGCGCTCCATGTCCTCGGCCTTCAGCGGGAACACGATGTTGCCCAGCACCGACTTGTGCGGGTAGAGCGCGTAGCTCTGGAACACCATCGCGACCTTGCGGACCCGTGGTGGCAGACCGTTCACCACCGACCCGCCGATGACCACCTCGCCCTCGGTGGGCTGCTCCAGGCCGGCGACGGTGCGGAGCAGGGTCGTCTTGCCGCACCCGGACGGACCCAGGAGGACGAGGTACTCACCCTCGTCGATCGTCAGGTCGACCCCGTCGACGGCATGCGTATGACCGCCGTCGTACCTCTTCCGCAGGTTCCGGAGCTCGACCGATACCGGCACCTCAGCCGCCACCGATGAGGCCGCGCTGCCGCCAGTTCGCGAAGACCTTCTCGCACTCGCGGTGCGCCGCCTGCACCGAGGCCTCGGGGCTCGCGTCCCCGCGGACCGCGCTCGCGAACATGTTGGGGATCACGTAGGTGCCCAGGATCTCGCCGATCGCGGGGCTGGAAGGCCCGGGGTGACCGATGCTCGTGCTCCATTGCGAAGCGGTCTCCACGTCGCCCAGGAAGGCGAGCTTGTCGGAAGGGTTGGAGCCGAAAGGATCCTTGGAGAGCCAGCTCCCGAGGTCGGGAGTGAGCGACGACCACGACGGGAAGTCGTAGAGCTGCGACTTGTAGGTCGCGAGGGCGAAGTTGTCGGATAGGTGGAGCAGGAACTCCTTGGCGGCGTCTGGGTTCTTGGCCTCCTGGGGGACGATGTAGTTGTACATCACGTGCTGCGCGGCCAGCGCGGTCGACGGCCCCTCGAGGGCAGGGACGAAGAACGTGTCGTCGGCGACCTCGGGGTTGACCTCCTGCAGCGAGCGGTAGGCCGAGATCGAGTTCAGGATGTAGCTCAGCTTGCCGGCGATCAGGCCCTCGTTGTTGCTGGCCGCGTTCCACGCGAAGACCTCGTCGGTCATGGCGCCCTTGTAGAGGTTCGACATCAGCTCCACAGCGGCCAGGGTCTCCGGCGAGTTCAGGACGACATTCTCGTTCTCGTCCTGGATCGAGGCCCCGTGGGACCAGAGGAGCGCGTGCCCCGCCATGTTGGAGTCGATCTCCTGGGACATGCCGAGTCCGAGCTGGACGTTCTGCGAGCTCATGATCTCGCTGCCGCCCTGGAGCAGCTCGTCCCACGTGGTCGGCCCGTCGGGCAGTCCGACCGGCTCCCAGAGGCTGCGCCGGAAGTTGCCGGGGTCAGGGACCCAGCCCGGCGCGAACGCGTAGTACTTCTCCGTGAAGGGGTTGTAGCTGGAGTCGGTGCAGATCTTGAGCTGCTCGCCGTGCCGGTTGTTGGCCTCCTCGTTGACGTCGCGGAGGTCGAGCACGCTCGGCTCGAACTGCGAGAGGGTCGCGATGTACTGCATCAGGTCATGACCCTGGCCGGCCTGCAGCTCCGAGGCGATCTGGGTAGGGACGTTGGTCACGTCGACGTGGTCGACCCGGACGTCCACACCGACCTGCTCGCCCCAGTCGGTGGCGAACTGGTCGAACCACTCGTCGTGGCTGGGCACGAAGTGACTCCAGACCAGGATTGTCAGGCTGCCTGACAGCGCGCTGGCCGGCTCGTTGAAGACGGGACTTGGCTCCTGGCCCGCGCGCGCCCCTCGCTCGGTGGGGCTCTCCGGTTCACTCGCGCAGGCGGCCGCTGCGGTACCGAGACCAGCGGCTGCGGTCATACGAAGGACGTCTCGGCGGGTCCACGGGGTCCGAGGCACCATGGTTCCTCCTGAATAGGGAGACTTCGACCATAACGTCGAACCCGGCCTCCTGTCAGGGGCCGCCTCAGGCGTCGGTCAGCGCCTCCACCAGCGTCTCCTGGAGGTAGCCCACCCACTGGTAGATGTCGTGTGCCTGGGTGCGCGGGTCGTCCTCCGGCATCGCCAGCCACACGTCGTCGTCGCCCTCCTCGACCCCGAGCCGGGTGGCGAGCGCCAGCCGCAGGTCGGTGAACGACCGCAGCCAGGTCTCGGCGGTGGCGCGGTCCATCTCGACGTCGATCACCAGCCCGTCCTCTGTCAGCTCGGGAGGCAGCCCGGCCTCCTCGAGGGTGTCGATCACGGTCGCAGCTCCAGTGGCCTTGCCGTCGCGCAGCGCACCTTCGGTGAAGCGGCGGAACTCGGCCGCCGACTCCTCGTCCTGGGGGTAAGCCGTGGGGAAGAGCCGGGCCAGTACCGGGTCGTCCGGCTCGGACGTCGGGCCGCTGAAGTCCAGCATCGCCTCGAACGAGTCGAGGCCGGTCCTGGGCACCGCGGCCTCGTTCCGCAGCAGCTCCACCAGCTGGGAGGCCAGCGAGCGCAGCAGGTCGGCCTCGAATCCCGAGAAGGTCGCGATCACGTGGCCGCTGCGTCGGTGCAGGGCGAACCCGCTCACTCCTGCTTCTCCATCGTGGCCCAGAGACCGTACTCGTGCATGGCCTGCACGTCGCGCTCCATCTCCTCGCGGCTGCCGCTGCTGACCGCGGACTTGCCGTCGTTGTGCACCTCGAGCATCAGCTTCTGCGCCTTGGCCTTGTCGTAGCCGAAGTAGGTCTGGAACACGTAGGTGACGTAGGACATCAGGTTCACCGGGTCGTTCCACACGACCGTGACCCACGGCCGGGCGACCAGCGTGATCTCGTCGGGAGTCTGGGTCGGCTCGACCTCGACCGGGCTCGCAGCTGACACGAGCCCATGGTGGCACAGTGATCCCGTGACCGATCGAGGACCAGCGTCGGCGGCGCTGCTCACCGACCACTACGAGCTGACGATGCTCCAGGCCGCGCTCGCGAGCGGCACCGCGTTCCGGCGCTCGGTCTTCGAGCTGTTCCCGCGGCGGCTACCCGAGGGCCGGCGGTACGGCGTGGTGGCGGGCGTCGGGCGGGCGCTGGACGCGATCGAGTCGTTCCGCTTCGACCACCATGCGCTCGGCGTGCTCGACGAGGGCGCCGTGGTCGACGAGGCGACCCTTGCCTGGCTCGCGGACTACCGGTTCTCCGGTGACATCTGGGGCTACGCCGAGGGCGAGGTGTACTTCCCGTACTCGCCGCTGGTCGTGGTGGAGGCCTCCTTCGCGGAGGCGATCCTGCTCGAGACGGTGCTGCTGTCGATCTACAACCACGACTCGGCGATCGCCTCGGCGGCGTCGCGGATGACGATGGCGGCCGGCGTCCGGCCGTGCATCGAGATGGGCTCGCGGCGGACCCATGAGGAGGCCGCCGTGGCGGCGGCCCGGGCGGCGTACGTGGCCGGGTTCGCGTCGTCGTCCAACCTGGCGGCCCGAGACCGGTACGGCGTACCGACCGCCGGCACGTCGGCCCACTCCTTCACGCTGCTCCACGACTCCGAGGCGGACGCGTTCCGGGCGCAGGTGGCCTCGCTCGGCCCCGGCACCACGCTGCTGGTCGACACCTACGACGTCGCCGAGGCGGTGCGGCTGGGCGTCGAGGTCGCGGGACGGGAGCTCGGAGCGGTGCGGCTCGACAGCGGCGACCTCGGGGTGCAGGCGCGGCAGGTACGCGACCAACTCGACGGGCTCGGTGCCAAAGACACCAGGATCGTGGTCACCAGCGACCTCGACGAGCACGCCATCGCGGCGCTGGCGTCGGCCCCGGTGGACGCGTACGGCGTCGGCACCGAGCTCGTGACCGGCAGTGGCCATCCGACGTGCGGGTTCGTCTACAAGCTGGTCGCGCGCGAGGGCCACGACGGCGAGCTGGTCTCGGTCGCGAAGAAGAGCAAGGACAAGATCTCGGTGGGCGGCCGCAAGTACGCGCTACGCCGCCGCAACCCGGCCGGCGTCGCGGAGGCGGAGATCGTCGGGATCGGTTCACCACCCCTCGACGACGGCGACGACCGGGTGCTCATGACGCCGCTCATCACCGACGGCGAGGTCGTCGGCCGGGAGCCGCTGGCATCGGCGCGGGAGCGCCACGCCGCCGCCCTGGCCGAGCTGCCGCTGGCCGCCCGACGGATGAGCCGGGGCGAGCCGGTGATCGAGACCGTCCACCTCGGCGGCTGAGCCCCCGTCGTACCGGCCCTGGTGCCGGCTGGTCGATAGTCCCCGGCGCTTCGGCTGTCTCAGACGTCGATCCGCAGCCAAAGAACCGGGGACTACCGGTGTGTAGGGCCGGTCTAAGGTCGCGCCATGGCGTTGCTGACCGTCGACCTGTTCTCCGAGTCCCTCGAGATGGGGACCACGATCACGGTGGTGCTGCCCCAGTCCGCCCAGGGCCAGATCGGCGTCGAGCCGATCGTCGTCCCCGAGCGCGGCTGGCCGGTGCTCTATCTTCTGCACGGGCTCTCCGACGATCACACCGCCTGGCTGCGGTACACCAGCATCGAGCGGCACGCCCGCGCGGCCGGGCTCGCTGTCGTGATGCCGGCGGCCGGCCGCAGCTTCTACACCGACGAAGCCCGCGGCTACCGCTACTGGACGTGGATCGCCACGGAGCTTCCGACGCGGGTCGCCGAGTTCTTCCAGGTCTCCGACCGGCCACGGGACACCTACGTGGCCGGCCTCTCGATGGGCGGCTACGGCGCCCTGAAGCTGGGGTTCTCGCACCCGGAGCGATACGCCGGGGTGGCCAGCCTGTCCGGTGCGGTCGACCTCACCCAGCTCGAGAGGCGCCCCGAGCGGGCAGAACTCGTCGACTCGGTCTTCGGCGGAAGCATCCCGGCCGAGGCGATGATGGACCACCTGCTCGAGCAGGCTGACGCGAGCGCCGTGCCGCCTGTCTACATCGCGTGCGGGACCGACGAGGACCGGCTGCTCGGTCCCAACCAGCGGCTCGCCGAGCGCGCGGCCGCCCTCGGAATCGACGTCACCACGGACTTCCGGCCAGGCGACCACGAGTGGGGCCTGTGGGACGAGACCATCCCGGACGTGATCGCGTGGCTGCCGCGTGCTGACTAGGCTCCCCGCATGGAGAGCGGCAGGAAGCGCGCGCTGATCGTGGTCGACGTGCAGAACGACTTCTGCGAGGGCGGCTCGCTGCCCGTCAGCGGCGGCGCCCGGGTCGCCAGCGACATCGCCGAGCTGATCCACCTGTGGTGGGCGCGCGGACCGGATGCTCCCGACTACGCGCACGTGCTCGCCACCAAGGACCACCACATCGATCCCGGTGACCACTGGTCGCACGAGCCGGACTTCGAGCACAGCTGGCCGGTGCACTGCAAGGTCGGGACCGACGGCGAGGCCTTCCACCCGAACCTCGACCCGCAGCCGTTCGACGCGATCTTCCTCAAGGGGGAGCACCAGGCGGCGTACTCCGGGTTCGAGGGGCGCACCACACCGGATGTCGGGCTGGCCGACTGGCTGCGCTCGCACGAGGTCACCGACGTCGACGTGTGCGGCCTCGCGACCGACTACTGCGTGCGCGCGACCGCCCTCGACGCGGTCCGCGAGGGCTTCGCGACCCGGCTGCTGCCCGACCTGTGCGCGGGCGTGGCCGAGGAGACCAGCGCCGCGGCGCTGACCGAGATGCGCGAGGCCGGGATCACCGTCGGCTGAGCTGGAGTCGAGGGTCGAGGACGGCGCACTCTGGCTGACCCTCAGCCGGCCCGAGGCCTACAACGCGCTCACCGACTAGCTGGCCGCCACGCTGGCCGAGGGGATGCGCGCCTTCGCCGAGAAGCGGTGCCCGGAGTTCCGCGGCGAGTAGCCCCCACTCCCCAACAACTGTTTGACAGTCAGGGCCGCGCCGGGTCATACTCCCCAAGAACCATTGGAGGGGGGATGGCCGACGACACGACCCAGTCGCTGCGGGCGATCGCGCACCCGCTGCGGCTGCAGATCCTCTCGCTGCTGACGGGCACGGAGCTCAGCGCCGCCGAGGTCGCGCGCGAGCTCGATGTCACGCACGCGAACGCGTCGTACCACCTGCGAGTGCTGCGCGACGCCGGGCAGCTCGAGATCGCGTCGGAGGAGCGGATCCGCGGTGGGGTCGCCAAGCGCTACCGGCACCCGTGGCGGCAGCACCCACGCAAGGGCAAGGTCGCCAGCGCCGACCGGGAGGCCTTCGCCCGCGCCATGGCCGAGGAGCTCGTACGCCGGGTCCGACTCGCCGTGCCCGGTCGCCGCGGCCTCTTCACCGATGCCGAGCTCTGGGTCGACGCCGAGGACGCCGCGGCCGTCCGAGAATCCGCGCAGCAGGCGTTGAGCCGGCTCCACGACGCCGCCCGGCCGCCGCGCACGGAGGGAACCCAGCGGATCGCCATGACGATCGCGCTGTTCGAGATGCGCACGGACGACGGGAAGGAATCGTGAGCTGGCGGGAGTCGCTCGCACCCCTCGCCGACCGGCGCTTCCGCTTCTTCTTCGGCTCCCGCGCCGTGAACATCTTGGGCACGACCATGGCACCGGTCGCGCTCGCGTTCGCGGTGCTCGCGATCGAGGACAGCGCCGCAGCGCTCGGTCAGGTGCTCGCGGCGCGGAGCATCCCGATGGTGCTGTTCCTGCTCCTCGGCGGAGTGCTCGCGGACCGCCTCGGACGATGGCGGGTGATCCAGGTGTCCAACCTGGTCTCCGCACTGTCCCAGGGGCTCGCAGCCTGGCTCATCATCACCGGCCAGGCCGAGCTGTGGCACCTCATCGTCATCGAGGCGGTCAACGGCACGGCCTCCGCGGCCTCGTTCCCGGCGATGCAGGGGATGATCCCGCAGCTCGTCCCGCGCAGCCAGCTGCAGTCGGCCAACGTGCTGATGTCGATGGCGCGAGGCTCGTTGTTCGTGGTGGGGCCGACCCTCGCTGCGCTGCTGGTCGTCGCGGTCGGACCGGGCTGGGCGCTGGGAGTGGACGCGCTCACCTGGCTGGTGGCGTTGGTGCTCTTCCTCCCCGTGCGGGTCCCCCACCGGGTGGCCGACGCGGCCACCGGCATCATCGGGGACCTCCGCGAGGGCTGGACCTACTTCCGGACCACGACGTGGCTGTGGGTCGTGGTCCTGGCGTTCGGCTTGCTCAACGTGATCATGGCCGGGGTCTGGAACACCCTGGGACCACCCATAGCCAAGGACACGATCGGCATCGCCGGCTGGGGTTACGTGCTGTCGGCGCAGGCGGTGGGGATGCTCGCGATCACCCTGGTCCTGCTCCGGGTGTCGCTCCGCTTCCCGCTCCGGGCCGGGATGGTCGGATGCATCCTCTTCGCGGCACCGTTGCTGCTGCTGGGGCTCGAACCGGTGCTCGTTCCGCTGGTCGTCGCGATGTTCCTAGCGGGGGCGGGCATCGAGGTGTTCACCGTGGGCTGGAACGTGGCGATGCAGGAGCACGTGCCCGAGGAGATGCTGTCGCGGGCCTACTCCTACGACGCCCTGGGCTCGTTCGTGGCGATTCCTCTGGGCCAGCTGCTGTCCGGACCGCTCGGCGACTGGCTCGGCCTGCGCACGGTCCTAGTCGCGAGTGGGGTCATCTACGCAACGGTGTGCCTGCTGACGCTGGCGTCGCCCGAGGTGCGCAACCTGGAGCGTCGTACGACCTCGGAAGCGGAGCCCGCAACGTCTGGGCCGTGAGCAGCTGCTTCCAGCCTTGTCTGGCTTCCAGTACAAAGAGCCATGGCTGGCCGGGGCGGTCACGATGCTGGTGTGGCGGTGGCGTGACGCTCGCTTCTGGGAGGAAGGGCCAGGCGTCGCCGACCCTGCGGTCGTCCACGCCCACAGGTCCGCTGCGGCCGACCCGGACGGACTGGAAGGCTGACCGACATGGCGGTGGTCCTCGGCTATGACGAGTCACCCGGCTCCGACGCCGCACTCGACACGGCGATCACGGTCGCGCGGCGCCTCGGCGAGGAGCTGGTGCTGGTCTTCGGCGTGGCTCCCCCGGGCGCCCCGGCGAGGAGTCCGCCGCCCATCGGGCGGCTCTCGAGGAGATGGGTGCGCCGGGGACGCGGCTATCGAGACCCGCGTGGGGCTGATGGCCGAGAAGCCCGCCGACGCCTACGACGCCACGGTGATCGTCGTGGGGACGCCGGACACCAGCCCGACAGGGGCGCGAACCTGGGCTCCACGCCGCACGAGCTATTGCACCTGAGCACGCGACCCGTGCTCTGCGTCCCGGTCGGCTGACCGGTCGCACCACTTCTCGGCGATCGCGCGGATCACGGTCACGTTGCGGTTGGTGGCGACGCCGAGCGCCTTCTCGACCTCGGCGTTTCCGAGTCCGGCCTCGTGGTAGCTCCCGCCGATCAGGATGTGTACCGCGCGGCCGCGGACGACGGCCCGTTCCCCTTCTCCTCCGGCCGACTCGACGGTCCTGGTGCCGGCGGCCGTGGGCTCCTGCTTCAGGAGTGAGACGTAGTGGCGTCCCTCGTGACCCAGCGAGAGTTCGTCGGCGTCGTCGGCGACGGCGCAGATCTCTGCCCGCGTGAACACCATGGTCGGGACCGCGAACCCGCGGTCCGCCTCGAACGCCCTCTCGAGCGCCGCCTCGAGCCTGGCCCTCGATCGGAGCGTGCTCGTCAGCCGGACGTTGCCGGTGTTGATGTAGGTCGCGACGTCGGTGCCGCCCGCCGCCTCGACGGCGGTGACGATGTCGGCCCTCGGGAACTTCCGGGTCGGCCCCAGGTTAATGGCGCGCAAGAACGCGACGTACGTCGGCATGGCGTCATCCTGCCCGATGCCGCCTGCCTCGGGCGCAGGTCGTGCGGCGGGTCAGCTCACGGACGCGAGGAACTCGATCGCCTCCGCGTCGATCATCGCCGTCTGGTCGATCTCGATCACCGGGTGGACCTCGAACTCGAACCACGCCACGAACGGCGCGACGTCCTTGGCGACCAGGTTCGGATCCTCGGCCTCGACGACGGCGAAGCCGCCCTGGCCGTCGATCCGTCCCACGAACTCGGTGAAGTTCGCACTCGGAGACCACTTGCCGAAGACCTGCAGCGATCGAGCGGCCGACTCCTCCGTGGTGTTCGCGCGGGGTACCCAGGACACGACGTACTTCATGACCGCTCCTCTCGTCGACGCAATGCGGTCGGTCCGACGCTAGGAGCAGGGGTGGGTCGAAACATCGCCCGATCGGGGTATCCGGACCCGTGAAGAGGCGGCGTGTGCCTGGGAGTGCGCCATGGCGCACTCCCAGGCACACCCGACGAGCCTCGGCCCCCGCCGCCGCGCGCCTGGGGGGGTCGTGGCGCGGGCGTGGGAGGGGGTCTCAACGGGGGCCGAGGGGGTCCCGGTTGGTTCAGCGTCGGGCGCTGGGGGGAGTGACGACAGTCAGTTAGTCAGTCAGGAGCGAAGCCGGGCGAGAAGGCAGGTTGCTGCGGGGGTGTGCGCTGCGCGGGTACGACGGGGGCGGTGCCGGTCTCGGGGAGGCGAACGGTCGTGGTCGGAACGACAGCGGTCACGACGGCCGCGCCACCGGCGACGGTGGTGGCGTCGGGAGCCTCGTCCGCCGGGGCCGGGGCGGTGTCGAGGAACGGGTCCGGAGCCGGGAGCGGCCCGGCCGCGAGCGGCGCGGGTGGTTGCCGACCGGTGTCGGGCGCCGTACCCGGCCCGACGCTCGGGTGGTGTGCAACTGCCTCGCGGAGCACCGTCGGTCGGACGGCGGCGTCGGCCCGCAGGACCGCCACCGAGGAGACGAGCTCGGTCTCGTGGGACTGCTCGGGCTCTGGGCCCGTCATCGGCTCACCTGCAAGTGAGCCGAGCTGCTCGACGGCACGATCGCCGGAGTCGAGGGCTTGCGCGGTCACGGCGTCGAGAGTCCCGGTGACCCGCTCGACGAGCGGTGAGGCCGTCTCGACGGGGGTGCGGGCCGCGACCTCACGCACCGTGTCGGTGGTTCGGCGCTCGGCGTCAGCCACCTGCCGCAGGGCACGGTCGGCGAGGTCGCCGACGGGCCTGGTGGCGGTGGGCCTGGTGGCGGTGGGCTGCGTGACGGTCGACGTCACCGATCCGAGCAGACCCGACGAGCCCTCGTCGGCGGCAGCCGGCGAGCCGCCGAGCAGCACCCAGAGGCAGGCCGCAGCGAACCCGGCGGCGGCGTACGCCATGAGTCGTGCCCACATGCCCGAGACCCCCGTCCGCCGAGTCGGTGCTGCACTCCTGGAGTTCATCGACCCACAGCGGGGGCCGCCGCACAACAGGAATCTCGCGGGTGAGACAGGGCCGTCGCAACAACCAACGTGGAGTGAGCACCGGATCAGAGGTTGCCGCGAAGCTCCTGCTCGCGCTCGATCGCCTCGAACAGCGCCTTGAAGTTGCCCTTGCCGAAGCCGAGCGAGCCGTGCCGCTCGATGAACTCGTAGAACACGGTCGGCCGATCGCCCATCGGCTTGGTGAAGATCTGCAGCAAGTAGCCGTCCTCGTCGCGGTCGACCAGGATCTTGCGCTTCTTGAGCTCCTCGATCGGCACCCGCACCTCACCGATCCGCGCCCGCAGCTCCGGGTCGTCGTAGTAGGAGTCGGGAGTCTCGAGGAACGCGATGCCGTGCTCGCGCAGGACGTCGACGGTCCGCAGGATGTCGTTGGTCGCGAGCGCGATGTGCTGGCAGCCCGCGCCGTCGTAGAACTCGAGGTACTCGTCGATCTGCGACTTCTTCTTCGCGATCGCCGGCTCGTTGAGCGGGAACTTCACCCGGTGGTTGCCGCTGGCCACCACCTTCGACATCAGCGCCGAGTAGTCGGTGGCGATGTCGTCGCCGATGAACTCGGCCATGTTCGTGAAGCCGAGCACCTTGTTGTAGAACCCGACCCACTCGTCCATCCGGCCCAGCTCGACATTGCCGACGCAGTGGTCGACCGCCTGGAACAGCCGCTTGGGGTGACCCTCGCGGCGGGTGACGCTGGTCGAGGCGGCGACGTACCCGGGCAGGTACGGGCCGTCGTACTTCGAACGGTCGACGAGCGTGTGCCGGGTCTCGCCGTACGTCGCGATCGCTGCCATCCGCACCGTGCCGTGCTCGTCGGAGACGTCGTGCGGCTCCTCCAGGACCGTGGCGCCGCTGGAACGGGCGTGCTCGATGCAGCGGTCGACGTCGGGCACCTCGAGCGCGAGGTCGACGACGCCGTCGCCGTGCTTGCGATGGTGGTCGAGGGCCGCGCTGTCGGGCGTCACGCCGCCGGTGAAGACGAACCGCGCCGACCCCGAGCGCAGGACGAAGGACTTCGAGTCGCGAGAGCCGTTCTCCGGGCCGCGGTAGGCCTCGAGCTCCATGCCGAAGGCGAGCTGGTAGAAGTTCGCGGTCTGGGTGGCGTTGCCCACCACGAACCCGATGTAGTCCATCGCGATCACGGGGAACGGGTCGCTGCTCGCGTCGTACTCCACGAGTCCGACGAGCTGCTTGAGCTGGTCGAGGGTCAGGCCTGCCTGCTCCTCTTCGTGGGTGAGGACGGTCAGCGTCGAGTTCTCGGTCGTGGTCATGGCGCCAGCCTGCCCAGCAGAGGCAATCTGTGCAACAGTACGTCGAAACTCTGCACAGATTGTCCAGTCAGGAGCGGTGCATGGACGCGCTCGACGTCAGATTGCTCGACCTCTTCACACAGCAGCCCCGGATGGGGGTGCTCGAGGCGTCCCGCCGGCTCGGCGTGGCGCGCGGGACCGCGCAAGCCCGGCTCGACAAGCTCGTGTCCTCAGGGGTCGTCACCGACTGGGGACCGAACCTGTCACCCGAGGCGATCGGATTCCCGGTCACCGCATTCCTCACGCTGGAGATCCGACAGGGCGCCGGGCACGACACTGTCGCCACCCACCTAGCCGCGATCCCCGAGGTCCTCGAGGCATTCACGATCACCGGCGCCGGCGACATGTGGGCGCGGGTCGTCGCCCGGTCCAACACCGACCTGCAGCGCGTCATCGACCAGGTGCTCGCCGACCCCGGCATCGACCGCTCGACCACCGTGATCGCCTTGGCCGACCAGATCCGGCACCGGGTGCTGCCACTCGCGCGGGCCTCTGTCAGCTGAAGATCATGCAGCTGGACGTCGCGTGGGCGACCAGCCTGTCGGAGGCGTCGAACAGCTGCGCCTCGGCGAGAGCGGTACGACGGCCACGCTGCACCACCCGACCCACGGCGCGGAGCCTGCCGGACTCGACGGTGACCGGGCGGAGGAACTTCACGGTGAGGTCGAGGGAGGTGTAGCGCTCCCCCGGCTCGAGCGTCGAGTGGACCGAGCACGCCGCGGCGGTGTCGAGCAGGGTCGACAGGACGCCGCCGTGGACGGTCCCGAGCGGGTTGTAGTGGCGGTGCTCCGGGTCGAGGCCGACCTTGATCGAGCCGCGTTCGCCGCCGAACTCGACCATGCCGAGCGTCTCCGCGATCGGCGCCGGCGGCAGCACCCCGTCGAAGATCAGCCGGAGCTGCTCCATGCCGTCGAGGGTGGCCAGGTCGGGCTGGGTCTGCGTCATGGACCGAGCATGCCGGGCCCCTCCAACTGCGTGAGTGGCACCCAGCCCTCCAGCGCGGTCATGGAGATTTCGACGCGGGTCGCACGCCTCGCAGGCTGACCCGCCGCGCTCAGCGCAGCAGCGCGGCGAGCTCGTCGGCCGCCGCGAGCACGACCGGTCCGAGCTCGCGCTCGTCGAGGGCGACCAGGGTCACGATCCCCACGCTCGCCTCGAGCCCCTCGACACCACGGATCGGGGCTGCGAGACCACGCGCGCCGGCCTCGAGCTCGCCGGCCGTGGCGGCGTACGGTGTGGCGGAGGCCTGGCGCAGCAGCAGGATCGCCTTGCCGGCCGCGCCGCGGTCGAGCGGATGCCGGGCGCCGACCCGGTAGCTCACGTGGAAGTCGGTCCAGGAGGGCTCGATCACCGCCAGCGCTAGCGCCTCGTCGCCCTCGGCGACGGTCAGGTGGGCGGTGCACCCGACCCGCTCGGCCATCCGCCGCAGTACCGGGATCGCGACGTCGCGCACCACCGGCTGGACGGCGGTCGCGATGTGGAGGATGCCGAGCCCGACGTGCAGCCGGCCGTGCCCGTCGCGGCGTACCAGCGAGTGCTGCTCCAGGGTGCTCACGAGCCGGTACACGACGGTCCGGTTGATCCCCAGGGTCTCGGCCAGCGCGGTCACGGTCAGGCCCTGCGGCGCGCCCGCGAGCGCCATCAGGACCCGGATCCCGCGATCCAGGGTCTGGCTCGTCTCGGCCGCCATGCCGAGACTGTAGCGATGTCTCGCGGGTGCCGGACTCCCCTCAGGCGGGGCGCCCGGTGCGAGAAACGGGTCAGCGGGCGTCGCGACCCTTGGCGGCCCACTCGCGGATCCGGTCGATCCGGGAGCGCAGCTGGTCTGCGTTGGCGATCGCCGCGGCCGGTCCGCCGCAGGCCTTGCGCAGCGCGGCGTGGGTCGCGCCGTGCGGCTGGGCGGTCCGGTGGTGCCAGGCCGCCACCAGCCCGTTCAGCTCGCGCCGCAGCGTCGCGAGCTGCTCGTGGGTGGAGACCTGCTCGACCGTGTCGGGCTCGGGCGCGGGTCGGCGGCGGGCACGCTCGGACTGCCGGTGGTGCAGCAGCTCGCGGACCTGGTCAGGCTCGAGCAGGCCGGGGATGCCGAGGAAGTCCATCTCCTCCTCCGACCCGACGTGCACCTCGCCCGCGTGGCCGAACGTCGCGCCGTCGTAGAGCACGTGGTCGAACCGCGCCTCGGAGCCGAGTGCCTGGTAGCCGGGGACGGCGAGCTCGTCGGAGGCGGCCTCCCCGGCGGCGGCCGCAGCGAGCAGGTCGCGCTCGGCGGCGAAGATGTCGTCCTCGTTGGTGATCGTCCGGCCGAGCACGTGGTCGCGCTGCGCCTCGAGCTCGGCGGCGAACCCCAGCAGGGTCGGCGCCGAGGGGAGGAACACCGACGCGGTCTCGCCCCGCGCCCGGGCCCGGACGAAGCGACCGACGGCCTGCGCGAAGAACAGCGGCGTGGCGGTGGTGGTCGCGTAGACGCCGACGGCGAGCCGCGGTATGTCGACGCCCTCGGAGACCATCCGGACCGCCACCATCCAGCGCTGGTCGCCCTCGCTGAACTGCGCGATCCGCTTAGAGGCGGCCTTCTCGTCCGACAGCACCACCGCCGGCTTCTCGCCCGCGATCGTCGCCAGCAGTGCGGCGTACGCGCGGGCGGAGTCCTGGTCGGTGGCGATCACCAGACCGCCCGCGTCCGGCACGTGCCGGCGCACCTCCGACAGCCGCCGGTCGGCCGCGGCGAGCACCGACTGGATCCACGAGCCCTGCGGGTCGAGCGCGGTCCGAAGCGCCTGCGAGGTGAGGTCCTTGGTGAGCGGCTCGCCCAGCCGCGCCGACACCTCGTCGCCGGCCCGGGTCCGCCACTGCATCTCGCCGGAGTACGCCATGAACAGCACCGGCCGGACGACGTGGTCGGCGAGCGCGTGCGCGTAGCCGTAGGTGAAGTCGGCGACACTGCGCGGGATGCCGTCGTCACCCGGCGCGTAGGTCACGAACGGGATCGGGTTCACGTCCGAGCGGAACGGCGTGCCGGTCAGCGCCAGCCGCCGGGTCGCCGGCTCGAACGCTTCGCGGACGCCCTCGCCCCACGACCGGGCGTCGCCCGCGTGGTGGATCTCGTCGAGGATGACCAGCGTCTTGAACCGCTCGGTCCGGATCCGCAGCGCCAGTGGATTGGCCGCGACGCCGGCGTACGTGACCGCGATCCCGACGAAGTCCCGGGACGTCCTCCCCTGCCCGGCGCTGTACGTCGGGTCGAGCGGGATGCCCGCGCGGGCGGCGGCCTCGGCCCACTGGTTCTTCAGGTGCTCGGTCGGGGCGACGACGGTGATCCGGTCGACGATCCGGCGGCCGATCAGCTCCGCGGCGACCGACAGCGCGAACGTGGTCTTGCCCGCGCCAGGGGTCGCGACCGTCAAGTAGTCGCGCGGCGATCGGCGTACGTAGTCGTGCATCGCCGCGGTCTGCCACGCTCGCAGCGACGTGGCCGTCCCCCAGGCCGCACGGTCGGGCCAGGCCGGTGAGAGGGGGACGGGCTCGAGCCGTCCCGTCACTGGGAGGAGTCCCCTCCTCCGTCTCCGGAGCCTCCGGAGCCGTCGTCGCCGGGCTTCATCTTCGCCCAGATCTCCTCGCACGAGGGGCACACCGGGAACTTCTCCGGCGCCCGGCTCGGCACCCAGACCTTGCCGCACAGCGCCACCACGGGCGTGCCCATGACCATCGCCTCGGTGAGCTTGTGCTTGTCGACGTAGTGGGAGAACCGTTCGTGGTCGCCCTCGTCCGTCGGGACCGTACGACGGTCCTCGATCGTGTCGGTGCCGCGGCCGAATCCGAGGAAGCTCATGGTGTCTGCACTCTAGTTGAAGACCTAGTTGAGATCAGGATCGACGGGCCGGGTGGAGTGCCACGCGAGGTTGCCGGGCTGCCGGCGGAGCACCTCGCGCCACAGGCCGGTCGGGTCCTCGCGGAAGACGTCCGGCGGCGTCCCCGGCACGACGTACCAGCTGCCCTCCTCGATCTCGCCGGCGAGCTGCTCGGCCCCCCATCCGGCGTACCCGGCGAAGATGCGCATCCCGGACAGCGAGCCGTCGATCAGCTCGACCGGCGTGTCGAGGTCGACCACGCCGAGCGGGCCGGAGACCTCGCGGAAGCCGACCGGCACGTCGTCGGTGTCGCGCAGCCAGCCGACGGCGAGGGCCCCCTCGGTACTGACCGGGCCGCCCTGGAAGAGCACGTCCGGCTCCGCGACGACGTCGCTCCAGCCGGCCAGCACCTCGCTCACCGACACCGGGCTGGGTCGGTTGAGGACGACCCCGAGGGCGCCGTTCTCGTCGACGTCGAGCAGCAGCACCACGGTGTCGGCGAAGTTGGGATCGAGCAGCTGCGGGGTCGCGACCAGCAGCATGCCCGGCTGCGGCTGCTTCGTCGGTCCCGCGTCTTCCATGACTCCATCATGGCCGAACCCCGGGACCGCGTCAGGCGGGTCCTCGGAGATAGTCCTCAGGCGGCGAGGACCACGTGGGCGCGGGCCCGGGCCTCGACCTCGGCTCCGGCCTGGGCGGCCCGCGGGTCGCCGAGCGAGGCGCGGCCGGCCATGACGGCGAGCAGCTCGTGCTCCTTCGCGGTGGCCGCGGACATCGCCTCGGCCATCTCGCGGTCCAGTGGCTGCTCGCGGTGGCGGTCGATGATCGCGCGGATGCCGGGCAGCTCGTGGGCGGTGGCGCGCCACGCGGCGATCACGGCCAGCTCGAGGGCGACCGGCTGGTGCATCAGCTCGCGCTCGATCCGGCCGGCGAGCCGAGTGTGCCAGCGCAGCTGGAGCGCACCGACCAGGTCGAGCTCGTCGGCGAAGGCTCGGGCGACACCGTCGACGTCCCACGGCAGGGTCCCGTCGGGTCGAACGTCGGCCACGGCGGTCACGTCGCGGAGGATCTCACCGCGAGTGCGGAAGGCGTTCCAGGTCATGGTCTGCTCCTTCGGTTCAAGTGGCTCACATACCGTTGGTACGTACTTAGAGTACGGAGTCATACCGAGAGTACGCAAACCGGGCGTGGTGACGTCCCTCACGCCGCCGGGCCGCGCGGACCTAGACTCAGCCGAATGAGCAAGGCGACGGTCTCCAAGCTGGTCCCCCGGGTACCTACGCGCCGCCAGCAGTACTCCGCCGCGACCCGGCTCGCCCTGATCGACCTGGGCGAGCAGCTGTTCACCGAGCACGGCTACTCCGCCACCTCGCTCGACGCGATCGTGGCCGGCGCCGAGGTGACCAAGGGCGCGCTCTACCACCACTTCAGCGGCAAGCAGGCGCTGTTCGAGGCCGTCTTCGAGAGGGTCGAGGCGCAGGCCGCCAAGGCGGTCCACGACTCGCTCAAGGGCCACGACGACCCCTGGGAGAAGGCGATCGCCGGCCTCAGGGCGTTCCTCGACGTGGTCCAGCAGCCGGCGTACCGGCGGATCGTGATCCTCGAGGGACCGGCGGTGCTCGGCTACGCCCGGTTCCGCGAGCAGGAGGAGCGCTCGACGTTCGCGAACGTCCTCGACATCGTCGGCTCGGTGCTGCGGGCCGGCGCGTGGGATCTCGACGACGCGATGACCGAGACGTTCACGCGGATCTTCTTCGGTGCGATGTCCGCTGCCGGCGAGTCGGTGTCGACCAGCGAGGACCCGATCACGGCCGCCGCCCGGGTCGAGACCGCGATCACGTTCATCCTCACCGGCCTGCAGACCCTCGCCGACACCGGCGTCGAGGTTTCTCGCGTCAAGGCCGACTGAGCGGGCGGCTCGGGGTGCCGCTCCTCCTCCACCTCAACGGCCCGTCGGGCGTCGGCAAGTCCACGCTCGCGCGCCACTGGGCCGACGAGCGACCCGGCTCCCTCGACCTCGAGGCCGACATCCTCGCGTCACTGGTCGGCGGCTGGCGCGACGACTTCAGCCGCGCGTTCGCGACGGCCCGCCAGCTGGCCCTTGCGCTGGCCGCGGACCACCTCGCACGCGGCCAGGACGTGGTGATGCCGCAACTGGTCGCCCTCGTCGACGAGGCTCGGCAGTTCGAGGAGGTCGCGGAGCGCGCCGGCGCGACATACGTCGAGGTGCTGCTGGTGGTCGAGCCCGCCGAGCAGGTGCGCCGCTTCCGGGAGAAGTCGCCCGGTTCCGATGTCGACCGGGAGATCGGCCGCTACCTCGACGCTCACGGTGGTGACGACGTGCTGCGCCGCATCCACGGTCACCTCTCGGCGTACGCCGAGCAGCGCCCCCGCGCGCACCGCGTCGTCACCGACGGGCTGGACACGCAGGCGACCTACGACCGCGTGGTCGCGGCGGTCGACGGCCCTCGCTGACCACCCAGTCACAGTGCTCGGGTCGGGGCGGTTGGTTACCCGCCCAGGCGGGGAACCGATGACTTCGCGCCCGAACCATTCCGGGCGAAGTCAGAGACTCGCGCACGAGGTCCGGCCTTCTCGACGCGTCCGGACCCAGCGGTGCCTGGTCCACCGTTCGCGACGCAGATTCGGTGCAGGACTTGTCTCCCGGCTGACCCGGGCAACACACCCGACCGGTCACTTGAAGTTGACGTTGCCGCCGTTCTGCGGCACGAGCTCGATCCACACGTGACCGGCGGGGACCTCGAGCCTGCCCTTCTTGGTCTTCAGAGACAGCGGCTGGTCGAGGCCCGACTTGCTCCAGGTCGCGGTCACCACGCGGCCGTCGTGGAAGAGGAACGCCTTGCCCTCGCCCTCGAGCTTGGTCTCGGGGACCGGGTTTCCGGCGGGGTCGGTGTAGCCGGCGTCGCCCACCTTGACGCGCAGCACCAGCACGGAGTCGGCCGGGAACTGGTCGTCGTCGGCGGCGTAGGAGTTCTGGTTGACGTACTCGCCGCCACTGAACTTCCAGTTGGTGACGTGGTTGCCGAAGTTCGCCGCCAGGCTGGTGGCCTTCTTGCCCTTCGGGAGGTCCTCCGCGTCACCCCACGGCAGGTAGTCGTCGGGACGGGCCTCGTCGCGGTCCGTGAACGTGTCGACCAGCTCGGAGAGGTCGGCCATCAGGTTGTACGGCGCGCTGCGGTCGCTCGCACGGGAGAAGCCGGGCGCACCCTCGCCGTAGAACTTGATGCCCGCGTCGCTGACCCGCTTGGTGGTGACCGGGGCCGCGCCGCTGGTCACGACCTGTGCGTCGACCGGCGAGACGATGCCGATGTCGCTGGCGCGCATCGAGCGCACCGGGCCCACCGCGCCGGGGATCTCGGAGTAGAAGAACACCGCGAGCCGGGTCATGCCGCCCTCGACCAGCTCCTCGACGACCAGGTCGGCCGAGCCGAGGCCCTGCTGCGGGGCGCTGGAGGAGGTGTTGTCGATCTTGGCGACCATGACCGGGTGGCGCTGTGCCGAGCTGTCGTCGCCCTCGACGTCCAGGCCGGTCAGCGGCCAGGTCTGCGCGAGGGTCGATCCGCCGGCGATCTCCTGGGCCTCGGGGCCATCGTCGGCCGGCGTCTCCTCGTCGCCGCCGCAGGCGGCCAGCACGAGGCTGGCGGCGAGCACGGCGGCGGTGGTGGTCAGGGCGCGGGGCGCGCGGATGAGGCGCATGACAGCTCCGATCGGTGGTTCAGGTTGGTGCGGGCTCAAGTGTCCGTGGTGTCCGGTCGCGGGCGGGGAAGGCGCGCCCGGCAATAGTCGACTGAAGCACACGAGAAATCGTGCGCCAAATCGGCCGTGACCGACACGCTCTACTAGCCGAGCCTGGCGCCGCCGTCGACGTACAGGGTCTGGCCGGTGATGTACGACGCCTCGTCGCTGCACAGGAAGGCGGCTGCGGCCGCGATGTCCTCCGGGAAGCCGACCCGGCGGACCGGGTTGGACTCGGCGTTCATCTTCCGGAACTCCTCGACCGGGATGCCCAGCCGCGCCGCGGTGGAGTCGGTCATGTCGGTGGCGATGAAGCCCGGGGCGATCGCGTTGGCGTTGACCCCGAACGGGCCGAGCTCGATCCCGAGCGTGCGGGTCAGCCCCTGGATGCCCATCTTGGCGGCCGAGTAGTTGGCCTGGCCGCGGTTGCCGAGCGCCGACACGCTCGAGAGATTGAGGATCTTGCCGTACTTCTGGGCCACGAAGTGCTTCTGGGCGGCGCGCGTCATGAGGAAGGCACCGCGCAGGTGCACGCCCATGACCAGGTCCCAGTCGTCGTCGGTCATCTTGAAGAGCAGGTTGTCGCGGGTGATCCCGGCGTTGTTCACCAGGATGTGGACCCCACCGAGCTCGCCGACGACACGCTCGAGCGCCGCGTCGACGCTGGCCGAGTCGGTGACGTCACAGCCGATGCCGAGGTGACTCGTCTTCGGGCGGTCCGCCCCGGGCAGGGCGGCGGCGGCCTTCTTCGCACCGGACTCGTCGAGGTCGACGACGGCGACCCGCGCGCCCTCGTGGGCGAACCGCTGCGCCGTGCCGTAGCCGATGCCGCGCGCGGCTCCGGTGATGACGGCGACGCGTCCGTCGAATCGACCCATGGTGACTCCTGACGTTCGAGGCTGGTGCGTGTGACGACCGGCCACTCTAGAACGCCGCCGATGGCGCGGCGCGCCCGGGTCAGGACGCTTCGGCCAGCGTGTCGCCGATGGTCGCGGCGATCTCGTCGGCCTGGGCCCGATCGGGCGTGCTGACGGTGACGGTCACGATCTCGTCGTCCAGGTCGACGAGGTACGACACACCCTCGATCGTCCGCTCCCCGACGGACAGCGTGTACTCGACCACGGCCGCGTCGCCGGCGCCGGTGTCGGCGTGGCTGACCTCGTGCACCTCGGCGCCGATGGCGGCGAACTGGCTCTCGAGCGCGCCGTCGTCCGGCAGCGCCCCCTGCTGGGCGAGCACGTTGATGTTCGAGAGGAAGCCGTCCTGCGGCCCGTCGCCGTCGACCAGGAACAGGTCGACCCCGCTGATCGTCTGGTCCAGCTGCTCCGGGGTGAGTCCGAGCCCGTCGGCGAGGTTGGCCGCCTCGTCGTCCGGGATGTCCGCGTCGTTCGGGTCGAGCGACTCCCAGCCTTGGGGCGCCTCGAAGGAGACGCCGGCCGCGCTGACCTCGTTGGCGTTGCTGTTGCCGCCGTTGCCTTCGTTGCCAGGCTCCGGCGACTCCTCGTCCGAGCAGCCGGTAAGGACGAGGAAGGCCGCCAGCAGCAGCGGAGCGGCAGCGTGGCGGAGGCGCGGAGTCCGAGACATGCCCACAGACTAGGCGCAGGTCGTCAGGTTCCGTGCAGCGATGCCCGGATCCGGCGCGCGTAGTCGGCCGCCTCGGCGTCGTCGGCGTACCTGGTGCGGGGCCAGAAGAACCCGCGCAACCCGTCCCCCTTCGTCCTCGGTACGACGTGCAGGTGCAGGTGCGGCACCGACTGGCTCACCGTGTTGTTGACCGCCACGAAGCTGCCCTGGGCGCCCAGTGCGTCCTTCATCGCCGTGGCGAGTCGCTGCGCCATCGCCAGGAAGCCGTCCCGTGACGCGGCGGGGAGGTCTGGCAGCGTCTCGATGTGCTCGCGAGGCACGAGCAGCACGTGGCCCTTGAACACCGGCCGGGTGTCGAGGAAGGCCACGAAGTCGTCGTCCTCGTGGGCCACCTGGGCCGCGATCTCACCGGCGACGATCCCGCAGAACACGCATGCCAACGCCGACCACCTCCCGTCTAGTGGCAGACGGTGTCCGCGCACGCGCGCGGTGCGATCACGCGACCGCTGCCGGCCGGGACGTCGAAGTGCTGGGAGTCTCCGGTGCCGTAGGTCCAGCGGAATCCGTGGGCGAGCATCACCTGGACGACTGCGTGATCCCGGGACCTCCAGGCAACGCGGGCGTGCGACCGGCTCGGCCACCAGGCGTTGGGCACCCAGCCGTGGGAGGAGCGGTAGGGGTTCTCCCAGGTGTTGAGGTCGAGCGCCCGGCCGTAGGCGTGCGGCGAACGGACACCCGGCCGGCCGACCACGTCGCGGCAGTTGAACGCCGAGGTGTTGCCGGCGGCCATGGAGCGGTAGTCGTCGGCGCCCTGGAGTCGCCTCGACCAACCGAACCGGTCGACCCGGTACATCGCGCGGATCGGCAGCTCGCGGGCGTACATCGCGACCAGCGCGCCCCGCATGTTGTCGACCGCGTCGGTGCGCGCGACCAGCTCCCCGCGGTAGCGGTAGCCGTCGTAGCCCCAGAAGTTCACGCGCAGCAGCCGCAGTCCGGAGCGGCCGACCGGGCAGCCGGAGTGCCACGAGCGGCCCGTCATCTGTCTCCAGACCCGGTCGGGGATCCGGGACACCGAGGCGTTGGCTCCGTCGCCCCTCGCGCGGTCTTGGCGGGGCAGTCCTACGCGCGGCCGGGGCGCCCCGGAGGGCAGCCGCACCCGCTTGCCGGGCGGAAGGTTGTCGACGCCGTGGACGCGACTGCGGTCGCGGCTCAACCAGTCGAGTCGGGGGGACGTGGCCCGCCAGCGCGTGTCCACGCGGGGGGTCACCTCGAGGGCCGCCACCCCGTCGCTGCCGGTACGGACCCGGCGGAACCTCCTCCAGTCGCCGTTGCCGTTCCGGCGCCACACGAGCACCCGCCCCGACACCGGCGTGCCGTTCCGGGCGCGCCACCGGACCTGGACCTGGACCGACTGCTCGTCCACGACCCGGTCCGGCCCTCCGACGGAGACCACGCCCTCTCGCCGCTTCATCGGAGCCCGATAGCTCCCACTTCTCGCGGCCGCGTGCATCGCGTCGCCTTCGTACGTCGCACGGAACACGTTGTCGCCGGCGTCACGCGCCAGGGTCTGGTCGACCCCGGCCCGGCCCGCGTCGTCGGTCACGACCTCCGCGACGGTCGCCCAGGCACCGTCGACGCGCCGCTTGACGATCACGATCGCACCGGTGACCGGCGCCTGGTCCTGCTGCCGGACCAGCCTCACGACGACGGAGGTGTCGACGTCGGCGTAGCGCGGCGTCGCCTTGAGGGTCAGGACGGTCGGCGCAGGATCCGCGGCATGGGCCGGACCCGCGCCCGGTGCGAGCACAGCGGTGAGGACGGCGGCGAGTAGGAGTGTTCCGAGGCGCCCGAGTGACATGCGCCGATTGTGCCTCAGGCGATCTGCGGTTCGGTGTGGGCCTGACGGCCTGTCGCGCACAACATGGGTGACTCAGGACAGCCGTTGCAGCCGCTCGTCGTTCTCTTGGAGCAGGCGACGCGCCAGAGCCAGGCTGCCGTTACCGACGACCGGATCGGTTGACGGCCTCATGGGAGGCGCCGCAGGCGCCACAGTCGTGCTGTCGACCACCCGGGCCGGCGAGAGCAGGACCGTGCCGTCGACCCGCAGCACCTTGAGCCCGAGCAGTCGCGCGACCAAGGTGGTCTCGACGACGACCCCGTCCGCGAGCCTGTTGCCCGGGTCAGGATGCAGGGCGGGAACCACTGGATCGGTGTGCGTCCTCGACGCGACGGGCGATCGATCCGCTCGCGCCGTACGACTCGAGCCTTTCCGCCGACCGGCGAGCCGCCTCCTTGATCTGGTCATAGCGTTCCTTCCCGGCGCGCGAGCCCAGCACGAAGCCGAGGCCGAACGCGCCCAGGCTCGTGAGCCTCACGTCTGGTCACCTCGCCGCCGCACCGCACTCGTCACAGCGCTTGCGACGGAGACCGCGATGAGCGCCGCTCCCGCGGCCGCCCCTCGTGCCAGCTGGCGACCTGGCAGCTCGGTCACCGGCTTGGCCAGCTTCTGCCAGGTCGACTCCTTGCGAAGCAGCCCCATCAGCGGTTCCCCTTCTTCCGGGTGGCGCCAGCCAGGGACGCCACCAGTTCCTTCTTGGTCTTCGAGCTGCGGCCCTCGATCCCGTGGGCCTTCGCGAGCTCGAGGAGCTCGACCTTGGTCAGGTCGGACAGCTTGCCGCTCTTGGACGCTCCGCTGCCGGCCTCGCGAGTCACCGCCGCGGCAGTCTTCGCCGCGGTCTCCTGGAGCTGCTGCGCCTCGGCGACGGTGTCGTGTGCCGCGGCCGCGTCCTGCTGTGCCTCCGCTGCGATCTGGTCGGCCTCGGTGCGCGCCCGCTCGGCGGCCTCCGCCGCCGCGGTCGCGGCGTCGTCCGCCACGGACCTGGCCTCTGCGAGCAGCTCGGTGGCGCGCCGAAAGCGCTCCTCCGCGTCCTCCTGTGCCCGTTCAGCCGCTTCCCGGGCATTGGCTGTCCGCGCGTTGCTCGCCTGACGCTCCTTCTCCAGCGCCTTCTCCGCGTCGTGCTCGGCTGCCGCACGCTCTGCCGCGACCATCTCGTCCGCACGCTTCCGTGCCTCAGCCGTTCGCTGCTCGACGGCCCTGGACTGCTCGTGCTCCGCCTCCTTGAGGCGGTCACGTTCCTGCTCCTGCGTGGTGCCGGCCTCGTCCGCGAGCGCCTGGGCATGCTGTGCCGCTTCGACGGCGTCCCGCTCGGCCTGCTGCGCTCGCTCAGCAGCATTCCTGGCCCGGGCCAGGCGGGCATCGACGGAGTCCTGGCCTGGCATCGTCGACGCAAGTGTCGAACCTGCCTGAAGGACCGAGTCGACCACACCTGAGACACGCTCACCGGCACCGGACTGGGTGCCATTGACCGAAATGGCCTTCGCCAGCAGCCACGAGGCATTGCGCGGAATCTCCTTGACGCCCGTCGTCATGAAGGCGATCGGGCCGTGACGTTCTTGCTTGTTCGCCATGTGCTTCTCCCTCCGAGGACCTGCGCCTCCCAACGCAGGGTGGCCCGGCCGGGCCCTCCCAGAAGCGCGTACCCACAGCCCCTTCTCGCATGCCCCCGCCGCAGCGGCAGTGCGCCATCGTTCCTCAGCAAGGCTCCGTGCAGTCAGTGTGCGCTGTCCTCAGCCCCCGGCCGCAGGGTGGTTCGCGCCACCGGTCAGGGGATCGCGGTCGTGTTGAACGCGTACCTCGCGACCGAGTCGGCGATGGCGTCGGGGTTCACGTCGAGCGCGCTCATGTTGACGGTGACCAGCATGTCGCAGGCCCCTGCGCAGCTGCCACGCCATGACGCCGACGCTGCCCGTCGGAAGCGCAGGTAGCCGCGGTCCAGCCCCGCGGAACCCGGTACAGCCGAGACAGCAGCTCCAGCCGCCCCTCAGGGTCATCGCGGACACGCCCGCCACGCACTCGTCCGCGTACGCGCGACCGCACTGCCCTCGCCCACGAACCGATTCTGCGGCAAGCGGCCGCGTCAGTGCCGGTCCTCTGCCTTCTTCTCCAGGAAGATCAGCGGCAGCAGCAAGACGCCGAAACAGCGAGGCGAACCAGACGATCACGGTCGCCGCAAACCAGGTCGTACCGCCCTCGATGCTGAGGCCGTCGGTCGCCCAAACCGTGACCAGCAGGCCGACGAGCGTGGCGACGAGGGCCACTCCCCCACGCAATGCGGGGATGTGGGAGATCGCCATCATGGTGAGGAAGGGCTGGGCGATCGCGTAGACGACCGTGACAGCAACTGGATCGCCGTACCTATGAGGAGGCGGACCAGGCCTGCACGCTACTCCTCACGGCGTCCCTGAGTGAGTGCGTGACTTGATTGGTGGAGCTGCGGGGAATCGAACCCCGGTCCTCGAGCGTCGATCCAGGTCTTCTCCGGGTGCAGTCAGTGGTGTCGCATTTCTTGGCCCCGGCGCTGGCACTGACACCTCGCCGACGGGCTCAGTCAGGAAAAAGTCCCGCTCACCCCTCCTGACAGGAGATGAGCAGCAAGTCCTCTAGCTGAGGCCTGGGTCCGGGACGAGGACGGGTGCCCGGTCAGACCCTTCGATCACTGCCTCAGGCAGCGAGAGCGAAGTCGTTGCGCTTAGAGTCGGCAACTATAGGTTCCCAGCGATCGTTTACGAGATGACGCTGGCTTCTCGACCCGCTTCCCCTGGAACTAACGTCCCAAGTCGAAACCGATCAGCCCCTCTTCTGTTTTCAACATTCCCACTGTACGGGGCAACGCCGACCGGGGCCCATTGATTCCTGCCTAGCGGCACCACTGGGTGGCGATCACGGCGGGATCATCGCCTTGGATGACGTCGATCCCCGCTGCCTGGGCGACCCGTGCGACGTCGGCGGTGTTGACCTGCACGGTCGCGACCACGGCACCCAGCGCCCGGACGGCGGTTACGGTCGGAGCCTTCCAGTGGTAGCGCGGCAGAGCGGCCAGGTCGACGCCCTCGGCGGCCACGTTCTGCTGGATCCGGGTCGCCGACCACGCCTTGGGGTAGCGCCAGAACGTTGACGCGTCCGGATGACGCAGCCGCATCTGGTCCTGGGCGACGGCACCGCCGAAGTAGACCCACTCCGGGTGCGGGTGGGCCTGAGCCGCGTCGTAGAGGGCGTCGAGCGTCTGGGCGCCGTGGCCCGCGGTGTTGATGCGGCCCCACTTGTTGATCGTCACCATGATCGGCACGTCGAGCTCGGCGGCACGGGCGATCAGCTCGGTGGTCAGGTGGATGTGGTCGCCGTACAGGTAGGGCAACGCCACGATCTCGTCGTACGTCAGCTGGTTCACGTACGCCGTGGAGGCGCCACCGGTCAGGCGGGTGAGCCGCGCGTCGTGGATGGCGGCGATCTGGCCGTCCTTGGTCACGGCGGCGTCGATCTCCACGAACCCGTACGGCGCGGCGCCGTCGACGCCGGCGACCTGGTTCTCGGTGCCGAGGTGGAGCCCGCGGTGGGCGATCGCCGTGCAGTGGCCGCTGCCGTCGTCGGCCTGCGCCTGCGGCGCGACCAAGCCGACTCCCGCCGCTGCAACCAGCACGAACAACGCCGCGGCGCACCACGACGCCCGCTCGATGAGCACCATCGATCCCCCTTCGACCCTGACGCAAGTGTCCCGGCCGCCGGCTACGGCTCACCAACACCGGCGCAACAGTCGTTCCTCGATTTCAGTCGGGGATGCCCTTGAGGTGGCGCCCCAGGGCCTGCTGCTTCTCACGGTTGGCGGTGCGCTCGGCGATGGCGTGACGCTTGTCGTAGGCCTTCTTGCCGCGCGCGACACCGATCTCGACCTTGGCCCGACCGTCCTTGAAGTACAGCGCGAGCGGAATGAGCGTGAACCCCTTCTCCGACACCTTGCGCTCGAGCTTGTCGATCTCGGTGCGGTGGAGCAGCAGCTTGCGCTTGCGCCGGGAGGAGTGGTTGGTCCAGGTGCCCTGGGTGTACTCCGGGATGTGCACGTTGTGCAGCCACGCCTCGCGCCCGTCGATCTCCGCGAAGCCGTCGACCAGGGAGGCGCGGCCCTGCCGCAGCGACTTCACCTCGGTGCCGACCAGGACCAGGCCGGCCTCGAACGTGTCGTCGATGTGGTAGTCGTGGCGCGCCTTCTTGTTCTGCGCGACGACCTTGCGCCCCTGCTCCCTGGCCATCCCGCGATTCTCTCAGGCGGGAGCAACCGGATCGGCAGTGGTCAGAGCCAGCCCATCGGGTCGACGGTCGCGCCGTTGACCATCACCGTGAAGTGCAGGTGGCAGGCGGTGGACCAGCCGGTGCTGCCGGAGTAGCCGATGACCTGCCCGCGACTGACCTGCTGGCCCGCGCTGACGACGTCGTGGGACAGGTGGTTGTAGATGATGGTCAGGTTCTTGCCGTTCACTCGACCGACGTAGATGACCACGCGGTTGCCGTAGCTCGAGGAGTAGTACGTCGAGACGACCCGGCCGCCCGCGGCTGCCGGCAGCGGAACGCCGCAGCCGCCGCCGAAGTCGGTCCCGTCGTGCATCCGGTAGTAGCCGTAGATCGGGTGGACGCGGTAGCCGTACGGCGAGGTGACGTAACCGCCCACCATCGGCCAGCTGAGGAAGCCACCGCGGTTGGTGCTGATGTTCGGCTGGTTCGCCTTCGCGGCCTGCGCGGCGATCAGCCGCTTGATCCGCGCCTCCTCCTTGCGCAGCTCCCGGAGCTCGGCTCGGTCCTTGCGCTTGGCCCGGAGCGCCATCTGCCGGGCGTCGGCGCGCTCCGCGACGACCTCCTGCACGCGCCGGCGGGCGACGCGAGCCTCGGCGGTGAGGTCCGTCATCACCTCGAGGTGCTCGGCGGCCGCCTCACGGGCGACCTCGACCTGGGCCTCGGCCACCGCCAGCTGGTCCTCGCGGACCTCCAGCAGCACCTCGGCGGCCCGCAGCTCGTCGTACTCCCTGGTCTCGCGGCCGACCATCACCTGCTGGCCCTCCTGGGTCCAGGTGAGATCGGCGGCGCTCGACGCAGTGAGCATGGAGGAGAACGCCTGCAGCTGCGGGTCACCCTCCTGGTAGATCGTGGTGATCATGTCGGTGACGGCCTCGCGCTGGCCGGAGAGATCTGCCCGGCCCTGCTCGAGCTCAGCCTTCGCCCGGTCGAGGCGCTCCTGGGCACGCTCGAGCTTCGCCTGCATCTCGCGGTCGCGCTCGCGGGCGTCGCGCAGCCGGAGCCGGGTCCGGTACAGCTGTCTCCTCGCCGCGGCCAGCTCGGTCCGAGCCGCCTCCAAGCGCCTGAACGCGCGGTTGAGCCGGTCGCTGGACTCCTCCAGCGCGTGGTCGGCGTGCTCGATCTTCTTCTGGACGCGCTTCTGCTTGTCCTTGAGATCGTCAGCGTGCGCCAACGGGACACTGACCGCGCCGAGCGCCAGGGTGGTCGCGACGCCAGCCGCGGCCAGGCGGCGGCGTGCGGTACGGGGGAAGGAACGCACCGGTCTGCCTTCGATGTTCGGGGAAGTGAACGGGTCGAAGGTAACCGAGCGAGCTCACACTTTGAGGTATTTGCGTGTCAGTACGAGTGTCGGAAGCAGGGTCAGCACCGGCCCTAGGATGCCGACGACGACCAGGGCGTACACGAACTCCTCCATCCCGACCCACGGGATGAACCCGACGAAGTCCTCCAGCTGACGGTGTACGCCGAACCACATCGCGGCCGCCATCGCGCCGCCGGCCAGGGCGACTCCGATCAGGGCTGTCACCACGGCCTCCATCAGGAACGGCAACGCGATGTAGAGCGTGGAGGCCCCCACCAGCCGCATGATGCCGATCTCCTTGCGGCGGGCCAGGGCCGCGAGCCGGATGGTGTTGGCGACCAGCAGCAGAGCCGCGATCACCAGGAACGCGGCGGTCGCGAGGGCCCCCCACTGCATCGCCTCGATGCCCCGCAGGATCGGGCCGACCACCGCCCGTTGGTCGCGGACGGAGCTCACCCCCGGCATGGTGCGGACCTCGCTCGTCACCCCCTCGAACTCGTCGGGATCCTGGAGCGTGATCCAGAGCGAGACCGCCATGTCGTCGGCGGTCGCGGCCGCGTTGCGGCCCTCGAACCGTTCGGGTCCGAAGAGCTCCTTGACCTTCTCGAACGCCTCGTCCTTGGACTCGACGTACCAGCTCGCGACCTCGGGGTTGCGGTCGAGCACGTCCGCGACGGCCTGCTGCTGGGCCGAGGTGACCTCGGTCGGGCAGGCCGGGTTCTCGTCGCCGTCGCGGCACAGGAACACCGTGATCTGGAGCTCGTTGCCCCACTGGTCGCCGGCCCGGATCGCCTGCTGGTTCAGCAGGACGCCGAGGCCGACGAGGGTGAGCGACACGAACAGGGTGAGGATCACCGCGACGTGCATGGACAGGTTCCGTCGCAGGCCCTGTCCGAGCTCGGAGAAGACGTAACGCAGCTGCATCGGGGAGGAGGTCTCTCTCTCTGTCAGTCCAGTGGTCGGTACCGGGAGTCGGCGCCGGCGGTCAGTGCTGGAAGCCGTAGACGCCCTGCGCCTGGTCGCGGACGACCCGACCGCCCTCCAGCTCGATCACGCGCTTGCGCATCTGGTCGACGATGCTCGAGTCGTGGGTGGCCATCACCACGGTGGTGCCCGTGCGGTTGATGCGGTCGAGCAGCTTCATGATGCCCACCGAGGTCGCGGGGTCGAGGTTTCCGGTGGGCTCGTCGGCGATCAGGATCATCGGCCGGTTGACGAACGCGCGGGCCACCGCGACCCGCTGCTGCTCACCGCCGGAGAGCTCGTCGGGCATCCGCTCCCCCTTGCCGTCCAGGCCGACCAGCTCGAGGGTCTCGGGGACCAGGGTGCGGATCTCGGACGCGGACTTGCCGATCACCTGCATCGCGAACGCGACGTTCTCGGTCACGGTCTTGTTGGGGAGGAGTCGGAAGTCCTGGAACACGGTGCCGATCTGGCGGCGCAGCCGCGGCACCTTCCAGCCCGCGAGCCGGTTGATCTCCTTGCCGGCGACGAACACCCGGCCGGTGGTCGGACGCGACTCGCGGAGCACGAGCCGCAGGGCGGTCGACTTGCCCGAGCCGGAGGCGCCGACGAGGAAGACGAACTCGCCCTTCTCGACGTCGACGGTCACGTGGTCGAGGGCAGGAGTGCCCTGGCCGGGGTAGGTCTTGACGACCTTGTCGAAGCGAATCACCGGGTCGAGGGTAGTCCAGCGCCCCAGAAGGGTCCGAAACGGCGACCGCGTGGGCGTGGCACGGCGGCGCTGCGTGGCCCCGACAGTGGCCCCTACAGTGGCAGAGTGCGGTGCGTCTGGGCGGCGGCGAGTGCCCTGCTGGTGGCCGGGTGCAGCCTCCCCGGCGGGTCGTCCGAGCGGCCGCCCGACGCCGAGCCGACCACGCTCACGTCGTACGACGCGGCGGACGCGACGGTCGTCCGCGGCCCGTTCTGCGACCGGCTGTCGCCCACCGGCGTCGAGCATGCGCTCGGGGCGGTGCCCAGCGACAGCGTCCAGTGGGACAACGGCGACCGGGTGCGGCTGCCCGACGGCACGCGCGACCGGGTGCACGAGTACGGCTGCAGCTGGACCGGCGAGGACGGCGCGCTCGCCACGGCGTACCTGTTCGTGCCGCCGGTGACGGCCCGGCAGGCGCGGGAGCTGGTGGGCGGGCCGCTGCCGCCGGGCTGCTCCCCGATGGCGGCGAACGGGTTCGGCCGGCCCAACCTGGCCACCCGCTGCGTCGACGAACAGGCCACCACCGAGCTCACCTACCGCGGTCTCTTCGGGGACGCGTGGGTCGTGTGCTCGCTGCAGACGCCCGGCGACCCGGCCAGTCTCCCGACCCGTGCCAGCGCCTGGTGCGTGGAGGTGCTGGAAGCGGCTCGCGCCTAGCTTCCTTCGGCGGTGTCGAGCCTGCGAAGGACCTCTTCGGCGATCGAGGCCGGCGTCTGGTCGACGTCGACGACGAAGCCGGCCTCGTCTTCGCCGAGCGGCTCGAGCGTGTCGAGCTGCGACTCGAGCAAGGACGGCGGCATGAAGTGCTCGCGGTCGGACATCCGCTCGAGGAGCAGCCCCTTGTCTCCCGTCAGGTGCACGAAGCAGGTGTGCGCAGCCCCGGTCCGCAGCACGTCGCGGTAGGTACGCCGCAGCGCGGAGCAGGTCATGATGGTGGGCTGCCCGGCCCGATCGTGCTCGCGGGTCCACGCGGCGAGCCGTCCCAGCCAGGGCATCCGGTCGGCGTCGGTCAGCGGGTGGCCGGCTGCCATCTTGGCCACGCTCTCCTCCGAGTGGAAGTCGTCGCCCTCGGCGAACTCCCAACCCAGCCGCTCGTTGACGGCATGGGCCGCAGTGGTCTTGCCCGAGCCGGACACACCCATGAACACGAGGTGGCGGACCGGGTCGGTCACAGCACAGCCCAGAGAACGGCCGCGATCGCGAAGGCGGAGACCCCGAGGGTGGTCTCCATGACCGTCCAGGTCTTGAGCGTGGTCTTCTCGTCCATCCCGAAGAACCGGCTCACCAGCCAGAAGCCGGAGTCGTTGACGTGCGAGAGCACCGTCGCGCCGGCCGCGATCGCCACCACGAGCAGGGTCAGCTGGAGGTCGCCCAGGCTCGCCGCCGCGGCGGGCCCGGCGATCAGCCCGCCGGTCGTGGTCAGCGCCACGGTGGCCGAGCCCTGTGCCACCCGGAGCAGGGTGGCGATCACGAACGCCTGCAGGATCAGGGAGAAGCCCAGGTCAGACAGCGACGTGCTCAGCGCGGCCCCGATCCCGCTCAGCTCCAGGACACCGCCGAACATGCCGCCGGCGCCGGTGATCAGGATGATGGCGCAGATCGGTCCGAGGGCGCCGTCCAGGATCGAGGTCACTCGGGCCATCGAGGCATGGGGGCGTCCGAGCACGAAGATCGCCACGAGCACCGTGATCAGCAGCGCGACCGGCGTCTGACCGAGGAGGCTCATGAAGTCGGCCCAGCCGGTCCCCTCCTCGAGGGTGCCGGCGGTGACGAGGGTGTCGAGCACGGTGTCGAAGGAGATCAGGACCAGCGGGATGAGCAGCAGCACCAGCACGGTCGCGAACCGGGGCGGCCGCTTCCCGAAGTCGTCGTCCTCGTCACCCTCGGGGTCGTCGTCGATCCGGCCGAAGACCAGGTCTGTCACCGACACGTCGACCCGCGCTGCGAGGAACCGGGAGACCAGGTAGACGCCGACGTACCACGCCAGCACCGCGATCGGCACGCCGATCAGCAGGGTGAGGCCGATGTCGGCGTTGATCTGCTCGGCCGCCGCCACCGGCCCCGGGTGCGGCGGCACGATCGCGTGCATCGCGGCGAAGCCGCCGGCCGCGGGCAGCGCGTAGTAGAGGAGCGAGCCACCGAAGCGCCGGGCGACGGTCAAGATGATGGGGAGGAAGACGACCAGGCCCGCGTCGAAGAAGATCGGGAACCCGAAGAGCAGCGCGGCCACACCGAGGGCGAACGGCGCCCGCTTCTCACCGAACCGGCTGATCAGGGTGTCGGCCAGCACCTGGGCGCCGCCCGTGACTTCGAGCAGCCGTCCGAGCATCACGCCGAAGGCGACCAGCAGCGCCACCGAGCCGATCGTGTCGGCGAACCCGTAGAGGAGGACGTCGGGGATGTCGGCGAGGTCGAAGCCCGCTGCGATCGCCGTCACGACGCTCACGAGCACCAGTGACACGAAGGCGTGCAACTTCACGACCATGATCAAGACGAGCAGCAGGGCCACCGCGGCGGCTGCGATCAACAGCAAGGTGGCGGTCCCGTAGACCGGGTCGATGGCTTCCATGGAGTCCTTCCTTCCCGAGGGAGGAACTCCTTAGCCTGCCGAGGGGTGGGGATTCCCGCAACCACCGCTTCGGGTGATCAGGACTCCGCGGTGACCTTGTCGGCGCCGGCCCGCCAGCGGATGCCGGCCTCGAGGAAGTCGTCGAGCTCGCCGTCGAACACGGCCGACGGGTTGCCGGTCTCGTGGCCCGTGCGCAGGTCCTTCACGATCTGGTACGGGTTGAGGACGTAGTTGCGCATCTGGTCGCCCCACGAGGCGGCGACGTCGCCGCGCATCTCGTCGAGCTGGGCCTTCTCCTCGGCCTTCTTCATGGCGAGCAGCTTGGCCTTGAGCACGACCATCGCACTGGCCTTGTTCTGCAGCTGCGACTTCTCGTTCTGGCAGGAGACGACCAGGCCGGTGGGGATGTGGGTCAGCCGCACGGCGGAGTCGGTCGTGTTGACCGACTGGCCGCCGGGGCCGCCGGAGCGGTAGACGTCGACCCGGATCTCCTCGTCGGGGACCTCGATGTCGTCGGTCTGCTCCAGCACCGGCACGACCTCGACGGCCGCGAACGACGTCTGGCGGCGGCCCTGGTTGTCGAAGGGGCTGATCCGCACCAGCCGGTGGGTGCCGGCCTCGACCGACAGCGTGCCGTAGGCGTACGGCGCGTGGACCGCGAACGTCGCGGACTTCAGCCCCGCCTCCTCGGCGTAGGAGGTGTCGAAGACCTCGACGGGGTACTTGTGCTGCTCCGCCCAGCGCGTGTACATCCGCATGAGCATCTCGGCGAAGTCGGCGGCGTCGACCCCGCCTGCGCCGGATCGGATCGTAATCAGGGCCTCGCGGACGTCGTACTCGCCGCTGAGGAGCGTGCGGATCTCGAGGCTCTCGACGGACTTCTTGATCTTGCCCAGCTCACGCTCGGCGTCGGCCAGGGTCTCGGCGTCGTCCTCCCCGCGGCCGAGCTCGACCATGAGCTCGAGGTCCTCGATCCGGCCCGACAGCTCGACGAACCGGTCGAGCTCACCCTGGAGCAGGGATAGCCGCCCGGTGACGCGGGTGGCGTTCTCCTGGTCGTCCCAGAGGTCGGGGGCGGCGACCTGCTCGCCGAGGTCGGCGATCTCGGCGCGCATGGCGTCGAGGTCGAGCACCTGGCCGATGGTCTTCATCGTCGCCTGGAGCTGTTTGATCTCGGAGTCGAAGTCGGGTCCTGCCACGAGATGCAACGTTACCGCCGCGCCCCGAGCGAGGCCCTATCGGCGGCCGAAGACCTGCGCTGCGTACGGCGTGCCGTTGTCAGACCGCCGCATCGCCATGCCGAGCAGCCGGTACCCACGGTTGAGGATGTTGGCGCGGTGGCCCTCGGACCTCATCCACGCGCGCACCACCGCGCGCCCGGTCGGGTAGCCGTAGGCGACGTTCTCGCCGACGCCGGAGAGGTTGCACCGGTTGGCGACCCGACGGATGTCCTGGTGGAACATCCGATCCCGGTTGGCCATCCGTCGCGCCTGCCGGCGCGCAAACCGCTGCACGCACTTGCCTGAACGCAGCTTCACCAGGTCGCGGGCCTCGCGCTTGTTGTTGGTGGCCACCCGCGCCTGCTTCTGGTACCGGGCGACTGTCTGGCTGGCTGCCTGGGTGGCTGACTGCTCTGTGTGCGCCGGCACGGGTGACGCCGGCAGCAGGGTCGCGAGCACCGTGAGCAGGACGGCGACGAGGGCCGCCCGGGGTCTCCGGGTGAGCACGGGGGATCTCCTTTTCGGGGGGTCGGGAGTCCCCAACACGGTACGACGGCCGCGATGGTCCCGCCGACAAGCCGGGACCGCCGGCTAGTCGGAAGGCCCGAGCGGCGCCGGCGTACCCGTCCCGTCCGGCGGCGGATCCTTGAGCTCGACGAAGATCGCGTGGGACTCGGTGTCACCGATGTTCTCCCCCGCGTGCTCCTGGGCACCAACCCACCTGACCTCGCCCCCGGCCAGCTCGACGTCACGCTGCTGACCTCCCGCATGGAGCCGTCGGCGGAAGCTCGAGAGCGTGTACATCACGCTGTCGGGGTGCTCATGCGGCTGAGTCCTCGTGCCCGGGGTGTCGAGGTACTCCAGGACGCGGACGCGCTCGTTCTCGAAGAGCACGCGGTACTGGTCGGGGTTCGTGTCGATCGGGTCGTGACTCACGTGAGCAGGATGGCACGTTCGGGGTGGGCTGTCGGGCTGGTGGTGGACCGGGAGTCAGCCTGGAGGTGATTCCTGCACCGAAGCGGCGTCTTGAGTTCAAGGGATCGGTGCACAGTTCACCGCCGACCCCGGGGTGGCCGCCCACCACACCTTGGTTAGCGGGGCCGGTGTCGGCTCGCATCGCCTCAGGCGGACGCGACTGCCTGGCTCCGGGGTGGCTCCCCGACGTCGGCAACCGGCCGGCCCGGCCGCCACCGCACGTGCACCGGACCGTCGGTCTCGTCGCGCAGCATGGAGAGGCGCGGCGGGATCTTGTCGGTGCGCGCGGTCGGCGGGCGACGACGCCCGGCCTGCCACGGCAGCGGCCACTCGGCCGCGAGGCCCTGGTACTCCTGCTCGGCCGCGGCGTGCAGCGTCCACATCGGGTTGTAGAGGTGCGTCCGCCCGAGGGCGCACAGGTCGGCACGGCCGGCCAGCAGGATCGAGTTGACGTCGTCGTACGACGAGATGGCGCCGACCGCGATGACGGGGACCCCGGCCGCCCGTGCCACCTCGTGCCGGATCTTGTCGGCGAACGGGGTCTGGTAGGAGCGGCCGAACGCCGGCGTCTCATGCTGGGACACCTGGCCGGTCGAGACGTCGATGGCGGCGGCACCGTGGGCGATGAAGGCTCGCGCGATCTCGACGGCGTCCTCGTCGGTGTTCCCGTCAGGCATCCAGTCGGTGGCGGAGATGCGGACGGTCACCGGGATCGGGTCGGGGGCCTCGGCGCGCACCGCGTCGAAGACCTCGAGCGGGAAGCGGAGCCGGTTCTCCAGCGAGCCTCCGTACTCGTCGGTGCGTCGGTTGGAGATCGGGGACAGGAACGAGGACAGCAGGTAGCCGTGGGCGGCGTGCACCTCGATCAGGTCGAAGCCGGCCTCGACCGCCCGTCGCGCCGATGCGACGAACTGCTCGACCACCTCGACCAGGTCTTCGCGGTTCATCTCACGCGGGACGTGGCAGCCGGGTCCGTAGGGCAGTGGCGAGGGGCCGACCACCTCCCAGTTGCCTTCGGGCAGCGGCTCGTCCATGCCCTCCCACATGAGCTGGGTGGAGCCCTTGCGGCCGGAGTGGCCGAGCTGCATGCCGATCCGCGCACTGGTCTGCGCGTGCACGAAGTCGACGACCCGCTTCCACGCGGCCCCTTGCGCGTCGTTCCACAGTCCCGGGCAGCCGGGCGTGATCCGACCCTCCGGGGACACGCACGTCATCTCCGTCATCACCAGCCCGGCGCCACCGAGAGCCTTGGACCCGAGGTGCACGAAGTGGAACTCGGTGGGCATGCCCTCCTCCGCGACGTACATGTCCATCGAGGAGAGGATCACTCGGTTCTTCAGCCGCAGGCCACCGATCTCGATCGGCTGGAACATGGCTGGCGCTGGCTCATCCGGCTCGTCGACCCCCTGGCTGCGGGCGAACTCGGCCTCCATCCGGGCGGCGAAGTCGGGGTCCCGCTCCTTGAGGTTCTCGAACGTGATCCGCCGAGAGCGGGTGATCAGGTTGAAGACGAACTGCGCAGGGTCCTGACCGGCGTACCTGCCGATGTTCTCGAACCACTCGAGGGATGCCTGAGCGGCGCGCTGCGTCGACTCGACGACCGGCTTGCGCTCGGTCTGGTACGCCGTGAGGGCGGTCGCGACCGTCGGTTGCTCGTGCAGGCAGGCGGCCAATGCCAGCGCGTCCTCCATCGCGAGCTTCGTGCCCGAGCCGATCGAGAAGTGCGCGGTGTGGGCGGCGTCGCCGAGTAGCACCACGTTGCCGTCGTACCAGCGCTCGTTGCGAACGGTGTGGAAGTTGAGCCACTTGGAGTTGTTGGTGAGGATCCGGTGACCCCCCAGCTCCTCGGCGAAGATCTCCTTGACCCGTTCGACGGCGTACTCGTCGGAGACGCCCGGCGGGAAGACGGTGTCCTCGGTCCGGTCCAGACCCGCACGGCGCCAGACGTCCTCGTGCATCTCGACGATGAACGTGGAACCGACGTCGGAGTAGGGGTAGCCGTGGATCTGCATCGTTCCCCACTCCGTCTGCTTGACGTAGAACTGGAACGCTTCGAAGACCAGGTCGGTGCCGAACCAGATGTACTTGTTGTGCCGGCGGTCCAGCGTCGGGCCGAAAGCGTCCGCGTACCGCGTGCGGACGGCTGAGCCGAGGCCGTCGGCGGCGACCACGAGGTCGTGCTCGGCGCGGAGCCGGTCGGGGTCCGGCGCCTCGGTCCGGAAGTGCACCGTCACGCCCAAGGCCGCTACCCGCTCCTGGAGGATCCGCAGCAGGTCCTTGCGTCCCATGGCCGCGAAGCCCTGCCCACCGACGGTGAAGGCGTGCCCGTTCACCTCGACGTCGATGTCGGTCCAGCGAGCGAACCGGCTGGCCATGCGGCCGTAGATCTCGGTGTCCGCGCTCTCGACGGCACCCAGGGTCTCGTCGGAGAACACCACGCCGAACCCGAACGTGTCGTCCGGCGCGTTGCGCTCCCACACGGTGATCTCGTGGCCGGCGTCGAGCTGCTTCATCAGCGCAGCGAGGTAGAGGCCGCCCGGACCGCCTCCGGCGATCGCGATCTTCACGTGCCCGCCTCCAGGCTCTCGCGCAGCCGGAAGTGCTGCAGCTTGCCGCTGGCGTTGCGCGGGAGCGCCTCGATGAAGCGGACGTCGCGCGGGTACTTGTACGGCGCGAGCTGGCCCTTCACGAAGTCCTGGATCTCCGTCGCCTTGCCCTCGTCACCCACCACGCCCTCCCGGAGGACGACGAACGCGCAGACGATGGCGCCACGCTCGGCGTCGGGCTCGGCGACGACGGCCGACTCCACCACGTCGGGGTGGTCGTCGATCACGGCTTCCACCTCGGGGCCGCCGATGTTGTAGCCGGAGGACACGATCATGTTGTCGGTGCGCGCGCAGTAGTGGAAGTAGCCGTCGGCGTCGACCCGGAACGTGTCGCCGGTGACGTTCCAGCCGTTCACGACGTACCCGCGCTGTCGCTCGTCGTCGAGGTAGCGGCAGCCGACGGGGCCGATGACGCCGAGCCGGCCCTCCTGGTCCGGCCCCACCGGTTCGCCGTCGTCGCCGAGCACGGTGGCGCGGAACCCTGGCAGCGGCTTGCCGGTGGCTCCCGGGCGGATGGGGTGGCCGACGGTCGAGATGAAGATGTGCAGCATCTCGGTGGCTCCGATGCCGTCGATGATCTCCAGCCCGATGGCGTCGCGGATCTGCTCCCAGACACTTTGGGGGATGTGCTCACCGGCGCTCACAGCGGCGCGCAGGTCCTTGAGCTGGCCGATCTTCCCGGACTTGAGGATCTGCCGGTACGCCGTGGGCGCGGTCGCCAGCACCGTGACGCCGTGCTCGGCCACGAGGTCTGCGAGCTCCTGGGGGGTCGCCTTCTCGGTCAGCAGCGCGCAGGCGCCGGCCCGGAGCGCGAAGACGACGAGCATGCCGAGGCCGAACGTGAAGGCGAGCGGCGCGGTGCACGCGACCAGGTCGCCGGGGCCCAGCTGGAGGGAGCGGCCGAAGGTGTTGTCGATCGAGAGCACGTCGCGGTGGAAGTGCATGGTGATCTTCGGGACGCCGGTGCTGCCGGAGGTGGGTCCGAGGAGGGCCACGTCGTCGGCCGCCGTCTCCACGGGTGTGAACTCGCCGGACCTGCCCTCGACGCGGCGGGTCAGGTCGTCGGGGTCGTCACCGCCGTAGGTGACCACGATGAGGTCGGGGGCGACGGTGCTCTGGAGGGCCAGCACGTCGTCGGCGAAGCGGTGGTCCACCAGGGCGATGACCGGCCGGGTCCGGGTGAGGATCGGGTCGATCTCCCGGGCGCGGAGCGCGGCCATCGTCGTGACCACGACCCCGCCGGCCTTGAGGACGCCCAGCCACGCGGCGACCGTCCACGGGTTGTTGGGTGAGCGCAGCAGCACCCGGTTGCCCGGGACCAGCCCGAGGTCCTCGACCAGGACCTGGGCCACCTGGTCGGCACGGCGACGCAGCTCGCCGTACGTCCACATGGTCCCGTCCGGGGTCCGGAGCGCGGGCGTGTGGTCGCCGACTCGCTGGGCGGGTACGTCGACCAGCTCGACACCGGCGTTCAGCCGCTCGGGGTACCGCAGCTCGTCGGTCGTGTGCTCGATCGTCGGCCACTGGTCGGTCGGCGGCAGGTGGTCGCGGGCGAAGGTGTCGACGTGGGCGCTGGGCGAGAGGTACATCAGCGTGCTCCCTGGTCCGGGCGGATCATGCCCTCCTGGAGGACGGTGGCCAGGTGCCGGCCGTCCGGGGTGAAGAAGCTGCCGCGACCCAGGCCGCGACCGGCCGCGGCGGACTCCGCCTCCTGGGTGTACAGCAGCCAGTCGTCCATCGCGCCCGCTGGCGGACGGTGGAACCACATGGCGTGGTCGAGGCTCGCGGTGACGAGCCCGGGCTGGGCCCAGGCCAGACCCAGCACGCGCAGGATCGGCTCGAGGATGGTGTAGTCGCAGACGTAGGCCAGCGCCGCGAGGTCGCGCTGCTCGTCGGTGAGGCCCGCGACCGGCCGGAGGCCGTCGAACGGCTTGACCCACAGGGCTTGCTGCGGGGTGGGCGCGCCCTCGACCCGCGTGTAGACGGGCCCTGGGAGGTGCCGCATGTCGAAGCTGCGGCCGCCGCTCCAGTAGGCCTTCGCCTGCTCCGTCATCATCGTCTCGCCGCCTGGCTGCACCGGTTCGAGGTACGCCGCCGAGCTCGGCAGCGAGTCCGGGCCGGGCACGTCGCTCGGCGCCTCGGGCGCGTACTCCGCTGCGACCTCGCCCGCCGCGAACCCGGCCAGGCACACGTAGACCGGCTTGCCGTTCTGGTAGCCGCGGACCTGGCGGGTGGAGTAGCCGCGCCCGTCACGCAGCAGCTCGACCTCGTAACGCACCTCGGCCCCGATGTCGACCGGGCGCAGGAAGTAGCTGTGCATCGAGTGCATGGTCTTGCCGTCGGTCACCGAGCGCATCGCCGCCGCGGCCGCCTGCGCGACCATGTCGCCGCCGTACGCCTTCGGCCACGGGCACGGCTGGGTGACGGCGGTGAAGGCCAGGTCGGAGTGCTCGGGCTCTTGCTCGGTCAGCTCCAGGGCCGCGGTGAGGATGGCGGAGGTGCTGTCGGTCACGGTCGGTCGGCCCAGTCCGGGAGCTCGGCGTCGGTGACCTCGGGCAGGTTGACCACGATGTTCTCCGGCGTACGGGTCGTCATCCAGGTCAGCGGCTTGTTCCGGTCGAGGTTGCACTCGACGTGTGGCATGAAGGGCGGCACGAAGACCCAGTCGCCCTCCGCCATGTCGAGGTAGTCCTCGAACGTCGCCCCGAAGTAGATCCGCGCCCGCCCCGACAGCACGTAGCCGCCGGTCTCCGCCTCGCCGTGGTGGTGGGGCACGGAGCGGTAGCCGGCGTCGTTGCTGACCTTGCCGAACCACAGTCGCTGCGCCGGGGTGTGCTGGATGCTCACGCCGGAGACCCGCGTCGCCCCTTCCGACTGGCCGGTGTCGCCGACCTCCTGGCCCGCCTTGATGACGACCGGTACGACGAGCCCGGACGGACCCGCGTACATCGTGTTGTCGCCCTCGAGCACGTACTTGCTGAGGTCGGGCTCCATGGCTCTGCTCCTCGTGGGACTCGGTGCCGTATGGCGCGTTCGTCACGATCGTCGCCAATATGTCATAGAGTACGTGCCACACGGAACCGTGGCTCGCCAAGTGATGAGGAGAAGCACGCCGTGAACCCCATCCCCGTCAACCCGGCCGCCCTGCCCGCGCCCCGGGGCTACTCCCACGGCACGCTGTCCGGCAACACGCTCCACCTCGGCGGGCAGACCGCGCTGGACGCCGAGATGCGGATCGTGCCGGGTGGGATCGTCGAGCAGTTCCGGCAGGCGTTCGGAAACGTGCTGACGACCCTGGCGGAGGTGGGCGGGCGCCCCGAGGACCTGGTCAGCATCACGATCTACCTCACCGACATCCCGGACTACCAGGCACACGGCAAGGAGATCGGTGAGGTCTGGCGCGAGCTCGCCGGCGCGACGTACCCCGCCATGGCCGGCATCGGCACCACCGCCCTGTGGCAGCCCGAGGCGCTGATCGAGATCACGGGGGTCGCCGTGATCCCGGACGATCGGCTGCGGCCTCCGGTGGGGTGAGTGGGGGCGCTCGGTTCCCCGCCCAGGCGGGGAACCGATGACTTGGCGGGGTAACCGTTCCGGGCGAAGCCAAAGACTCGCGGACGAAGTTCGTGCTCGGCGGTGGGGTCAGTCCGCCGCGCCAGCCGTAGCTGCCGCGACGTAGTCGTGGGCCGGTGCCTCGAGGGTCTCCTTCAGCTCCGCGAACAGGTGTGCCGCCGTCGCACCCGTCCAGCCGGCGGGGAGCAGTGCCGGCGGCAGGCCCGGGTCGAGGTAGGGCAGCTCGCGCCACGTCGTCAGGACCCGGACGTAGTCGGCGAACGCCTCCTCGGCGTACTCCCCCGGCTGCGAACGGGACCGCCAGCGCGCGAGCAGCGGCTCGAAGGTCGCGACGAACCCGCGATAGCGGGCGTCGATGCCCGCGAGGTCCCACCACTCGGCAGCCAGCGAGGTCACGTCCCCGAAGCCGAGGTGATCGGCGTGAAACAGCTCGACGTAGTGCTCGAGGCCGTCCCGCGCCAGCACCAGCCGTGCCTCGTCGGCGACGTGCGCGGGCGCGATCCACGTGCCGGAGGTGATGGTCGCGAACCCGAGTCGGGAGAGCCGAGACCGCAGTGCGTGCCGCTTGTCCCGCTCCGCCTCGGGCACGGAGAAGACCGCGAGCACCCAGTCCGACTCCTGCGGTTCCTCGCGCACGAAGATCCGCCGGTCGCCCTCGGCGAGCACGCTGTCGCCGTACGCCGAGAGGGCGTACCCCGCGACGCCGTCCCGACGCTCGCTGACGAGGACGCCCCGCTTCTTCAGCCGGGAGACGGAGGACCGCACGGTCGGCGCCCCGATGCCGACGTGGCCCATCAGCTCGATCAGTCGGCCGACGCTGATCCATCCCCCGAGCTCGCGCACGTAGAGCCCGAAGACCGTGACGATGAGGGCGCGCGGTGACAGCGGCGCAGGCGTTGGGTCGGCCGAGGTCACGACCGCTGAATGTACGCCGTGAGTACCCGCCTGGACTCGAGGATCATTCGTCGAGCACGACCGTCGCGGCACCCGACGCCGAGATGGAGGCCCGCTCGGGCGAGCCGGGGACGGTGAGCGGCAGGTCGAGCGGTGCCTGGAGCGTGACCACGACGCTGTCACGGCCCGGGTCGATCCGGACCCCGAAGCTGAGGCCCGGATACTCGCCGTGGGCGCCGGTCGATCTCAGGTAGTCCGCCACCGCCGCGCGGGCGACGACTCGCTGTTGCTCGAGGCGCGGTGCGTCGCCGATGCCGTCGCCGTACAGGTCCTGCGCGTTGAACGAGCCCGCGTCGGCACCGGCCAGGGCGGCCCCGTCGGCGAGCGTGAGGAGGGCCTGCCGCTGGAGGTACGCCGCGGTCACGTCGACCACCACGCCGATCGCCATCAGCAGGACGACCGCGAGCCCGACGATCAGCAGCGTCGCCTGGCCCGACTCGTCACGCCTCATCGCGTGTCCCGGAACTGGCCGATCGGCACGGTGTGGGCCGAGTCCAGCCGGAAGCTCGGCGCCTCACCGCCGAGCACCGCCGGCAGGAGCGGCAGGTCGACGCCGTGCCAGACCCGGACGGTGATCACCGAGCCGGCCTCGTGGCACGGCCCCTCGCACGACACAGTGAAACGGAAGTCCCGGTCGTCGCCGCCCTGGTCGTCGAGCGCCTGCCGGATCGCGGCCCGGGCCTGCGCCTGCCCGGCAGCGTCGGTGCCGGCGAGCGCGTAGGCGCGAGCCGCGGAACGTGCGGCGGAGGTGACCGCGAAGGCGCCGCGCTGCACCTCGAACACCGACAACACGACCCAGAGGAGCGGGACGAGCAGCAGGATGCCTAGCCACACGACCTCGACGACGGCCGAGCCGTCCTCGGAGCGGCGCCTTCGCCTCACGGCGTTTCCTCGACCGCGTGGCCGACGACCTCCAGCGACACCCCCGGTCCGCCGAGGCCGAGCGCCGGCACGGTCGCGCGTACGACGACCTGCACCGCGGGCCGGCCGTCGAGGCTCACCATTCGCGCGTCGACGTCACGCGCGAACCGACCGGAGACCGCGCCGCGGATCTGCTCACGGGTCCGCTGCTCGCCGGCGGCGAGGTCCTGGTCGAGGGAGGCAGCGTGCCGGGCGCCCTCGGCTGCGGCGTTGGCGAGCGTGTTTCGGACGAGCATCACGAGGCTCACCTGCAGGATGCCGAGGAACAGCGGGATCAGGACGACCAGCACGAGCACGAAGTCCACGACCGCGGATCCGCGTGCCGACCGGTCGCGGTGCCGCATGGCTCAGCTGACCTTCTGCAACGCGTCGCGAACCAGTTCGCGCAGCTGATCCCTGGCAACCGCGTAGATGACGCCGACGAGCATCGCCGTCATCATCGTGATCAGCACCCAGCCCGGCACATCACCCCGGTCGTCTCGCTCGCGCGGCAGCGTCAGCCACACGTAGCACCGCGTCAGCCACTCGCCGATCGGCTCCATGTCACTTCCTTCTCTCGTGTGTATCGGTCAGGGGGTGGTGAGGGACAGGCCCACGACGCCGGGCCAGAATGCGAAGAAGACGGTGACCGGAAGGATCAGGAACACGACCGGCACCATCATGAAGACCTCTTTGCGCGCGGCGACCTCGATCAGCTCACGGCGGCCGGCCTCGCGGACGTCGGCGGCTTGCGCGTGCAGGACGTCGGCCAGCGGCGTGCCCCGCTCGACGGCGACCGCGATTCCCTGCGCGAACCGCGAGACGAGTGGCTGTCCGGTGCGGGCCGCCCACTGGTCGAAGGCGTCGCCCACGGGTACCCCGGTGCGGACGTCGGCCAGCACGCGGGCCAGCTCGCGGGAGAGCTCACCGCCGCTGCGTCGTACGACGCGGTCGAGGGCGGCCACCGGGCCTTCGCCCGCCGCGACCGCCAGGGCGAGCAGCTCGGCGACGGCCGGGAACTCGAGCAGGATCCGCCGCTCGCGGTCGCGGGCCTGGCTGCTGAGGTGGTAGTCGCGGAGGATCACGCCGAGCGTGAAGCCGAGCGCGCACAGCAGGACGGAGATGAAGAGATCGCCGCCGGTGAGGGACTGGAGGACGGCGTAGGCCGCGGTGACGGCGAACCCGATCAGCCCCCACACGACCTGCCGGACCCGGAAGTCGTGCACGGACAGGTCGAGGGCCGCGCGCTCGAGCCGGCGGCGGACCGATTCGGCGCCACCCAGCACGCGCTCGACGGCGTCCGCCGCCGGCCGGAGCAGCGTGCCGAGCAGCCCGTCGGCCGTGCCCGCTGCGACACCCGGAGTCCGGGCGAACGCCGGGAGGTCGCGGACGTAGGGCAGGACGCGCAACGCCAGTTGCGGACGGCGGATCGCACCCACCCGCGCGGCCACGAGGAGCACCCCGGCGGCAAAGGTCAGCCCGAGCACCGCTCCCCACCACGCGGGCGTCACGACAGGATCCGCCGTTCGACCGGTAGCCGACCGATCCGCATCATCAGCCGGTACGCGGCCAGGCACGCGGCGGCACCGCCCGCGAGCACGGCCACGCCGGCCGATGAGTTGTAGCGCTGGATGACCTCGCTCTGACCGGACATGAACAGCAGCACCACCCAGGGAGCGGCGACCGCGAGCCGAGCGCCGTTGACGGTCCAGGCCTGTCGGGCCTCCATCTCCGACCGGGTGCGGGCCTCGTCGCGGAGGTAGCCGGACAGGCTGCGGAGCAGCCGGCCCAGCTCGCCACCACCTACCTCGCGCGCGACCCGCAGGCCCTCGACGACCCGGTCGCCCACCGGGTCGGAGAGCCGCTCCTTGAGCCGGTCGAGGCAGTCGCCGAACCTCCCCGAGAGCTGGTAGTCGGTGGCGAACGCGTCGAACGCCGGGCGCAGCGGCTCAGGTCCCCGCGAGCCCAGGTTGCCCAGCGCGTCCGGGAGCGAGAGGCCGGCACGTACGGCGCTGGCGAGGTTGTCGACGGCCTCGGGCCAGACCTCGGCGAACTCGCGGGCACGCCGGCGTGCGCGAGAACGCACGACCCCGATCGGGGCGTACCCGGCGATCAGTGCGAAGCAGAGGGCGATCGGCGGTGTCGCGGTGACCAGCCCGACCACCAACCCGACGCCCGCGGCCAGCACGACGCACATCGAGATCAGGCTCGACGTACCGACGTGGGCCAGGCCGGCCTCCGCGAGCACCCGCCGGAGGCGGCTCCGGCGCTCGACCTTCTCCGAAGGCGGCAGCGCGAACGCAGCCCACACCAGGAGCAGCCCCACGCCGACCCCGAGCCCGACCAGCGCCCCCATCAGGCGCCCCCGAGGAGCCCGACGACGTCGACCCCGATCCGCTCGAACCGGTCGCGTCGCGGCGGCAGTCCCGAGCCGCGTCGCAGCTCGCCGCCGACGTGCTCGAAGACGGCCTCGGTCTCGATGATGTCGGCCTCGACCCGACCGGGGACGGCGACGATCTCCTGCACGTATCGCCCGCCGCGCGGGTCCAGCGCGAGGTGGACGACCAGGTCGACGCTGGCCGCCACGGTCGGCACGACGAAGCGGGCGGAGATGTTCTCGCCGGCAAGCAGCGGCAGGGTGCACATCTTGACCAGCGCCTCGCGAGCGGAGTTGGCGTGGATGGTGCACATGCCGGGCAGCCCGGCGTTGAGCGCCAGGAGCAGGTCCATGCACTCCTCCGACCGCACCTCCCCCACGATCAGCCGACTCGGCCGCATCCGGAGGCTCTCCTTCACGAGGTCGCGCAAGGTGATCTCACCGGTTCCCTCGAGACCGGACTGCCGGGTCTGCATCGGCACCCAGTCCGGGTGCGGGAAGCGGAGCTCGAAGACCTCCTCGACCGTGACGACCCGCTCACCGCCGGGGATCGCGGCGGCCAAGCAGTTGAGGAGCGTGGTCTTTCCGGCCTGCGTGCCGCCGGTGACCAGGATGTTAAGGCCGGCCCGGACCGACGTCTCGAGGAAGGACGCGGCCCGCGGGGTCAGGCTGCCGAGCTCGACCAGCCTGTCGAGGTTCGCGGCGCGGAGCACGAACTTGCGGATGTTCACGGCCGAGAAGCCGCGGCTGATGCCCTCCAGGACGACGTGCAGGCGGTGTCCCTCGGGCAGCATCGCGTCCACGAACGGCCGGGAGATGTCGATCCGGCGGCCGCTCGACTTCAGCATCCGCTCGACCAGCTCGTGCACCTGCGCGGTGCTGAGCATCAGGTTCGTCAGCTCGTGGCGGCCGTGGCGGGCGACGAACACGCGGCTCGGGTCGTTGACCCAGATCTCCTCGACGGTCGGGTCGTCGAGGAACGGCTGGAGCGGGCCGAAGCCGGACACCCGCGCGACCAGCTCGCCGATCACGGAGTCGACGTCGGGCACCGGCGCCACGGCACCGGTCAGCGACTGCTCGTCGTGGTCGCGCACGACGCCTTCGGCGATCCGTCGCACCAGGCCGGCGTCACGCTGCGGGTCGACGCCCTCGCGGCGTACGTGCTCGCGGACGCGCTCGTCTAGGCTCTCGACGAGCGCTGCGTGCGCGTCGGTCATCGACATGCCGGCCCCCGTCCCGAGTAGAGGTTCAGCCGATGCAGCCCGCCGGCGGCCCGGCGGATCCTCAGAACCTATGTGGCTTTACCCGCGACCGCGACCCCCGAAGCCACGAGCCTGTGGACAGAGGCCGCTGGGCGCGCGGTCGCGGGTCGCGTCAGTCGCGGCGGCTAGTCGAGCTGGCCGCGGATCTCCCCACCTTCGAACTTGTCGGTGTGCACGTTGACGTAGGCGATCCCAGCCCTGATGGCGGCGGCCAGTTCCTTGAACTCGCCGGGATCGATGCCCTGATCGGCGGGGCCGACGACATCCGCGGCGGTGAGCGTGCCCTTCACCGTCCCGGAGTCGGGACACGCCGGCGTGCCGACGGGCCCGTTGCCGAGGTTGCTGCACAGGAACACCGAGACGCCGCCGTTGACGGCGAACTGTCCGAAGTGGATGTGGGCTTGCTGCACCGGTGCGGACAGTCCCCGGTACTGCAGCCGGTAGTCGAGCTCCTGGTCACGTTGCGAGATCTCGGCGCGGAAGGTGCCCTTGCCTTGCGTCGAGACCGCCGGAACCTCCTCATAGCCGATCAGCCTGGTGCGCGTGTCGTCGTCATCGCCGCCCCGAGCTGACGCGGCCGAGCCGCCGATGATCAGCAGTCCTGCGCCGATCGCGATCAGGGTGTGGCGCCATTTGGTCATGGCGTACTCCTTTCCTCACTGGGGACAGACGGGCGCGCCGGTACGTGCGTTCAATCGGGTCCGGACCGAGAGACGCGAGCCCTGAGGGCTACGCGAGCCAGTCGGCGAGCCGCAGCAGGACCGGGACGCCGACCAATGTGAGGAGCAGCAGCCACGCGACCGCCTTGTGGCTGAAACGGGAGCCGTCGAGGGACGCGGCCATCATCACCCACGCACCCTCCTCGGTGTTGCGGTCGAGGCCGAGGCTACGGGCGTCGTCGGGCATCGTCGGCGGCGACCAGGGCCGCGGGTCGTCCTCGCTGTGGCCGGGGTCACCGGCCGAGTCGAGGCGCCGCTCGGACATCAGACGTCGGAAGGGCTCTCGAGCCGGAACCCGACGCCGCGGACCGCGACGATCCGCTCGGCCACGTCGGCCCGCTCCAGCTTCTGCCGCAGCCGGCCGATCGTGACGTCGAGGGTCTTGGTCGAGCCGTACCAGTTCTCGTCCCACACGTCGGCCATCAGCCGGTCGCGCGCGACCACGTTGCCGCGGTGGGCGATCAGCAGGTCGAGCACGTCGTACTCCTTGCCGGTCAGCTGGACCTCGAAATCGCCGAAGAACACCCGGCGGGCCCCCTGGTCGATCCGCAGCTGGTCGTCGCGGAGCTCCGGCTCGGCGTCGCCGCCGCGGAGCTTGCCGGTACGGCGCAGCAGCGCGCGGACCCGGGCCTGGAGCTCGGCGAGGCCGAACGGCTTGGAGAGGTAGTCGTCAGCGCCGTAGTCGAGGCCGACCACCCGGTCGAGCTCACCGGCACGGGCGGTCACGATCAGGATCGCGCCGGTGTAGCCCTCGGCTCGGGCCCTCTGGCACACCTCGAGCCCGTCCATGTCGGGCAGCCCGAGGTCGAGGATCATCACCTCGACCGCGTCGTTGGCGGCGTACTTCAGTGCCGTCGCGCCGCTGTCGACGCGCACGACCTCATAGCCCTCACGCTCAAGCGTGCGGACGAGGGGGAAGGCAATGTCCTCCTCGTCCTCAACTACGAGTACTCGCGTCATGGGGACGAGCATAGGGGCGATCCGGCAAGGACTCAGGCGTTTGCCCGGGAGGTTGCCAGGATCGCGCCGGGCCCGGTGGCGTTCGCTATCCGGTGCCGGCGGCGCCATCCACCCTGAAATGTGGCCTCAAATGTGATGTTGGGTGGTTCTCTGACTCTTCCCCGAGCCGGCGAACCACCCAACCATCAGAACGATCGTTGACCTCGCCCCCTCGCCGAGGTCAACCACCTGAACCTCGGCCCACCCGCCCCCCAGCGAGTGCATTGCTTCGGTTCGTAGTCAGTAAGTTACGGAGGTCGCGGTCACGGTGCTCCCTCGACGGGGGCACGCTCTGACCACAGTCCGGTAACAGGAACTGACCAGCGGTTCAGGGTGCTGGTCAGTCCAGGCCGTCGAGCAGGTCGCCCCGGTCTGCCACCCGCTCCAGGACCTCCTGGTAACGCACCTGCTCGAGCTCCACGGGGTCCTCTGCGCCCGCCTCCACCTCATCCCACGAGAGCGGCGCAGCGACGTACGGCTTGTCCCTTCCCCGCAGCGAGTACGGCGAGACCGTGGTCTTCGACCCGGCGTTCTGGGACCAGTCGAGGAAGACCTTGCCGGTCCGCCTCGCCTTGGTCATGGTCGCGGTCACCTGCTTCGGGTGCTCGCCCTGGAGTTCCTCGGCGATCGCCTTCGCCAGACCCGTCGTGTCGTCCGGGTTGAGCTTGCCGGGGAGGCCGGCGTACAGGTGGAGGCCCTTGCTCCCGCTGGTGACCGCCCAAGCGTCGAGCGTGCGCTCGGCGAGCTTGTCGCGCACCAGGAGCGCCACCGCGGCGCACTCGTGGAGGCCGGCGCCCTCGCCCGGGTCGAGGTCGATGACGAGCCGATTGGGATTGCGGGGCTGGCCGTTCTTGCCGACCGTCCACTGGTGCACGTGGAGCTCGAGCGCCGCGAGGTTGGCCAGCCAGGTGAGCGTGGCCAGGTCGTCGACGATCGGGAAGTCGAGGTGGTCGCCGTGCCGGGACGCGGCCCGAGAGCCGGTGGTCGGCACCCGCGCCGTCCGCACCCACGACGGGGTGCCCTGGGGCGCGTTCTTCTCGAAGAACTTGTTCTGCTCGACGCCGTGCGGCCAGCGGACCCGGGTCACCGCACGGTCCCGGAGGTGCGGAAGCATCACCGGCGCGATCCGGGCGTAGTAGTCGATCACCTCGCCCTTGGTCGTCCCGGTGCGCGGGTAGAGGACCTTGTCGAGGTTGCTCAGGGGGAGCGTCCGGCCCTCGACGTCGACCCGGATGTCGTTCACGGTCAGCGGCCGATCGCGATCAGCGGCCGGCGGTCCCGGTCGAGCCGGAACATCAGCTTCCTCATCCACCAGCGCGGGGCGCTCACGCAGCCGGCGGTCGCGCCGCTGCCGTTGACGTGGAGGAAGATCGCGCCGCCGCGGTGCCGGACCTGCCCCTTGTTGAAGCTGGTGACGACCGACCACTCGTACTGCTTGGGGTAGTCCCTCAGCCGCTCGGATGCGTTGGGGTCGGAGGCATCGAGCCACCAGCGGAAGCCGCCGCGCTTCTTGTTCCGGAAGCGGTTGTAGTGGTCGGACTGGTTGTCGAGCACCCAGTAGTCGCCCGTGCGCACCTTGCGGTAGCTCGCGTCCCAGCCGTCGCGCTGTGCGTGCATGCCGAACGCCCACGGCAGCCGGTAGGTGCCGAGCGGGGTCTTGCCGGACCCCTGCACCCGCTGCCGCGGCCGGACCAGGCCGTTGTAGCCGATCCGGCCGTCATGGGCGCGGAACCGCTTCTCCCACCGGCCCTCGACGTGCCGCCAGTAGGTGACCCGCGCGTGGTAGCCCTTCGTGCGGTTGACGGTCACCACCTGCTTGGTGCCCTTGCGCAGCTTGACCGTGACGCCGTCGAGGGTGACGTCGGCCGCCGTAGCCGAGGGGGCCGGGCCGGCCAGCACCAGGGCGACCACGAGAGCGGTGAGCACGGTCGACAGGGTCTTCATGTGAGGTCCTCCGGGGTCAGGTCGTTGCGGACGCCGCGGTACGACGGCTGCCGCAGCCGCTCGTACCCCAGCCCATGGGTGTCGATGTCCACCACCACGACGGGGTCGACCCACGTGGTGCCCACGGCGTCGACCCGGGGCACCTCGTCGGCGAACGGGCTCGCGTTGGTGTGGAGCGGCTCCAGCAGTCGCTGGAGCAGCCGTGAGGTGGTGCCGGCGATCCCGCTGCCGACCCGGCCGCGGTACATCAGCCCGGCTGCGGTCGGCTCCCCCACCAGCAGCGCTGCCAGCCGGCCGGTCGTGCCGACCTGCGGTCGCCAGCCCCCGACCACGAACGAGCCGCGGTGGCGGTGGGCGAACTTCAGCCAGTCCTTGCTGCGTCGGTCCATCACGTAGCGCGATGCCCGCCGCTTGCTGACGATGCCCTCCAGCCCTTGGTCGAGCGTCGCCTGGTGGAGCATCGGACCGTCGTCGTACGCCGTCGGGACCTGCCAGGGCGAGCCCCCCAGGTCGAGCGACTCCAGCAGCTCGCGGCGCTCGGTGAGAGGCTGCCCAGTCGTGTCGCGGCCGTCGAGCCGCAGCAGGTCGAACACCATGAACGTCGCCGGGATCCGGCCCACCAGCTTGGCGACCTCGGCCTGGTTGCGGACGTGCATCCGGTGCTGGAGCACCCGGAAGTCGGGGGTGCCACGCTCGTTGAGGGCGATCATCTCGCCGTCAAGCAGAAGGTCGCCGTACCCGTCCGGCAGCCGGGTCAGCTCCGGCCACGCAGGCGTGACGACATTGCCGTTGCGGCTGTGGGCGCGAGCGGCTCCGTCCGTCACGTCGAGCAGGATCCGCACGCCGTCCCACTTCACCTCGTGCACCCACTCCGCCCCGGCGGGCACATGGTCCCCCTTGGTGGCGAGCATCGGGCGCAGCACGGTCACCGAGGCAGTGTGTCAGCCGCGGGCCGGCAGCACGCACAGCTCATTGCCCGACGGGTCGGCGTAGAAGCGCCACGGCAGGTCGCCCCAGTCGGGGTGGAGCTCGCGGCCGCCGCGCGCGGCGATCCCGGCGGCGACCGCGTCCGGGTCGTCGCCCGCCTCGAGCCGAAGGTCGAGGTGGAGCCGGTTCTTGGCCTCCTCGAGGCTGCCCTTGGGCGCGAGCTCGGGGCACAGCTCCAGGAGCGGACCCTTCAGGCTGGGATGTTGCAGCGACACGAGCCCGGTGCCCTCGACCCGGGTCCACCCGGTCAGCCACCCCCAGAACGCGGCGTCGCGCTCGGGGTGGGCGGAGTCGAGCGGCAGTGCCGCGATCGGGCCGCTGCCGTCGTACGCCGAACGCTCGTCCATCACGCAGAACGGGTTGCCCTCCACGTCGCCGAGCACCACCCACGGCACGTCTCCCTGGCGGATGTCGACGTGCTCCGCGCCCAGCCCGCGGAGCCGCTCGACCACCTCGGCCTGACGGACCCCGCCCTGCAGGTCGAGGTGGAAGCGCTGCGGCTCCGACGGCGGCTCCGGCACCTGCTGGAAGCACAGGTCGAGCACCGGCCCGCCCTCGACGGTGAGCCGGGTCTCGAACACGTCCGGCTGATCGGTGAGCCGCTCGCCGCCGACCGCCTCCTCCCAGAAGCGGCCCAGACGTGCGGGGTCGACGGCGTCGAAGACGAGGTTCTCCAGGTACATGCGGTCAGCCTAGGCTCGCCCTTTCCTAGAGGATTGCCGCAGGCCAGGCCGCTATTCTCCTCGCATGCGTGCGATCTGGAAGGGCTCGGTGTCGTTCGGGCTGGTCAACGTGCCCGTCAAGCTGTACTCCGCAACCGAGTCCCACGACGTCTCGTTCCGGCAGGTGCACGCCAAGGACGGCGGCCGCGTGAAGTATCAGCGCGTCTGCTCGATCGACGGCGAGGAGGTCGCGTACGCCGACATCGCCAAGGGGTACGAGACCGAGGACGGCGAGATGGTCATCCTCACCGACGACGACATGGCCGACCTGCCGGTGACGTCGTCGCGCGAGATCGCGGTCGAGAAGTTCGTGCCCAGCGAGCAGATAGACCCGATGCTCCTGGAGAAGTCGTACTACCTCGAGCCCGAGAAGACCGGTGCCAAGCCGTACGCCCTGCTGCGCCAGGCGCTCCTCGACGCCGACCGGATGGCCGTGGTGACCGTCGCCCTGCGGCAGCGGACGACGATCGCCGTGCTGCGCGTGAAGGACGACGTGATCGTGCTCCAGACCATGATGTGGCCCGACGAGGTCCGGGTCCCGGACTTCTCCGTCGAGAGCGGCGACGTCAAGGACGCCGAGGTCAAGATGGCCCACATGCTCGTGGAGACACTGGCCGGCGACTTCGACGCCTCGGAGTTCGAGGACGACTACGCCGAGGCCGTGCAGGCGCTGGTGAAGGCGAAGATCGAGGGCGGCGAGATCAAGCGGACGCCGACGTCGACCAAGTCCTCCGGCGAGGTCGTCGACCTGCTGGCCGCGCTGCAGAAGTCGGTCGCGGCCGCCAAGACCGCCCGCGGCGAGGAGGACGACTCCGAGGAGTCGAAGAAGAAGCCGGCCAAGAAGAAGCCTGCCAAGAAGGCGGCCAAGAAGAAGGCCAGCTAGGCGCCGTAGGCGTTATCCACACCTTCGGCGCAACGCCTGGTGGGCGCGCCCGCACGGGCCGATGCTTCGTGAGTGGATGACGATCGCGTCGCAGGCTTGCTGCGGGACCAGGACGGGGTGATCTCGCGGGCGCAGGCACTGGCGTGCGGAGCCGAGCACCTCTTCCTCACGCGCGTGCAGCGGGCACACGGCTTGCCACTCGCGCGGCGACAGGCTCCTCGCGTGGTCGTGGCGCCCGATGGCACTCGTCGCGAGTACAGGGACGTGGAGTGGGAGCGGTGGTCGCGGGGGTTCGAGCTGGACAGCCGCTTGTTCCACGACAACGCCGACCAAGGCGACATGGACCTTGACCGGGACCTGGACGACGCCGTGCAGGCTCGCTCGCCATTCGGCTCGGGTGGGGCCAGGTGGGCGTGCCTGCTGGACCGCGGACCGGCTGGCCCGGCTGCTGGCAGCCAGGGGTTGGAGTGGTGTCCCGCGACGGTGCCCCGACTGCCCTAGCGCGTGAATCGGGTCCACCCGCGGGACCCGATTCACGCGCTAAGCGCCCGGAGGGGCGGACTCGGCGGTCTCGGCCAGCCGGGCCGACCACTCGTGGAGGGTGTCGACGACGGCCTGGGGCGCTGACTCGAGGGTGACCGGGGCGGCGAGGTGGGCGAGTCCGAAGGCGGCCCAGTTGGGGTCGTTGGCCTCGATCTGGAGCCGGACCCACTCGGTGCCGTCGGTCTCGCCGTGGTCGACGATCCGCGCCCACGGGCCGATCCGGCGCTCGACGTGACGCTTCGGAGCCGCCACGAGGACGGTGAGGTGGAGGGTCTCGTCGCGCGCGCCTAGCCCGCGGCGGACGTAGTCGGCCGCGTCACCGCCGGGGATGTCGCGCGGCCGGAACACGGCGCGGGTGCCCTCGGGGTCCCGGAGCCGGTCGAGCCGGAAGGAGCGCCAGTCCTGGCGGTCGAGGTCGTAGCCGAGCAGGTACCACCGGCGACCGACCGTGACGAGCTGGTGCGGCTCGACGTGGCGCCGGACCTGCTCGCCGGGTGCGCGGCCGCCGCGCGCGGTGTACTCGTAGCGCAGCCGCTCGTGGTCGCGGATCGCCTGGGCCACCACCGCGAGCACCCCGGCGTCGACCTCGGGAGCCTGGGAGAACGGCGCGTCGACGGTCGCGGCCCGCAGCGCCTCGGCCCGGCGGCGGAGCCGGTTGGGCAGCACCTGCACCACCTTCGACAGCGCCGAGAGGGACGCCTCGCCGAGCCCGCCGGACAGCGCGCTCGCCGTACCGCCGAGGGCGACGACCATCGCGATCGCCTCGTCCTCGTCGACCACCAGGGGCGGCATGGAGCCGCCCTGCGCGAGTTGGTAGCCGCCCTCGACGCCGCGGGCGGAGTGGACCGGGTAGCCGAGATCGCGCAGCCGCTCGATGTCGCGGCGCAGCGTTCGGTCGGAGACCTCCAGCCGCTCGGCCAGCTCCCCACCGGGCCAAAAGCGGTGGGTCTGGAGCAGCGACAGCAGTCGCAGGGTGCGAGAGCTCGTGTTCGCCATGTCCCCAGAGTCTCCCATATAGCGGTCAGAAAGTGACCGGATGAATGCGTAGCGTCTGAGCCATGGAGACCACCACACTCAGTCCAGAGATCCAGACCACGGCGGAGCCCACCACGGAGGCAGGGACGGAGCCCCACCCGGGGCGTACGGCGGCACTGATCAGCCTGCTGCTCGCCTCGACCATGGAGCTGATCGACGTCAGCATCGTCAACGTCGCGCTCCCCACGATCGAGGCCGATCTCGGCGCGAGCGCCTCGCAGCTGCAGTGGATGATCGCGGCGTACCCGCTGGCGTTCGCGGTCGCGCTGGTGACCGGCTCGCGGCTCGGTGACGCGTTCGGCCGCAAGCGGCTGTTCGTGCTCGGCCTGATCGGCTTCACCGCGATGTCGGCCGCGTGCGGCCTCGCGCCCGACGCCGGCTCGCTGGTGGCGTTCCGGGCCCTGCAGGGCTTCGCGGCCGCGGCGATGATCCCGCAGGTGATGTCCAGCATCCAGGTGCTCTACGCACCGCACGAGCGGGGCAAGGCGATGGGCGCGTTCAGCGGTCTCGCAGGGCTCGCGACGGTGCTCGGCCCGGTGCTCGGCGCCATCCTGACGAACGCCGACATCGCCGGTACGTCGTGGCGGCCGGTCTTCCTGATCAACATCCCCGTCGGCGTGCTCGCGCTGGTGGCGGCGCTGCGGTTCATCCCCGAGTCGCGCTCGGAGGGTCGGCCCAACCTCGACCCGGTCGGCGTGCTGACGCTCGGCGCCGGGCTGCTGGCCGTGCTGTACCCGCTCACGATGGGCCGCGAGCAGGGCTGGCCCGCCTGGGGGTTCGCGCTGATGGTCGCCGGCGTGGCGGTCCTGGTCCGGTTCGCGCGCAAGCAGCACCGTGCCGAGCAGTCGGGGCGCGAGCCGCTGGTCGCGCTCAGCCTCTACCGGGGCCGCGCGTTCGCCGGCGGCAGCACGGTGCTGGGCGTGCTGTTCATCTCTATGTCGGCGTACTTCCTGGCGCAGACGGTCTACCTCCAGGCCGGCCTCGGCTGGTCGGTGCTCAAGGCCGGGCTGGTCGGCGTCCCGTTCGCGTTCACGACCGCGGCGTTCGCCGGGTTCGGCGTGACGGTGCTGGCGCCCAAGATCGGTCGCAAGGTTCTGCAGTACGGCGCGGGCGTGCTCGCGGCGGGCGTCGTCGTCCAGGCGATGGCGGTCCACGTCGCGTCGGCGGAGACGACGTTCTGGCTGTTCGTGCCGGGCCTGGTCGTGACAGGTGCCGGGTTCGGCCTGATGGTGGCGCCGATCGGGATGTTCACCATCGCCGAGGTGCCGGTCGAGCAGGCGGGGTCGGCGTCGGGGCTGTTCAACACCACGACCCAGCTCGCCAACGCGATCGGGATCGCGCTGCTCGGCACGCTGTTCTTCGAGGTCGTCTCGAGGCAGCGCGAGGTGCTGCCGGCCGACCTCTTCGGCCCGGCGTTCCAGGTCGTGCTGCTGGCCGTCGCCGTGATGATGGTGGTCGCCGCGCTGGCCGCGAAGGCGCTGCCCGCGGCCGCGCCGGAGGAGGTGCCCGAGGTCCTCTGAGGTCGTCAGGCACGAGCCTCACACTCGACGCAGCCGGGCCGCGATGCCCGGCTGCGTCGAGCTTGTTCACGCCGTCGTTACCGATGTGACCCTGCCGCCGGACCCTCGTTCGGGTGTAGGACGTTGCCATGACCTCGGACAACCCTTCTCCCGCACAACCCAGCATCGAACGGCGGCGCTTCCTGGCCGCCGTCGCCGGCGTCGCCGGCCTGGCCGCTGCCGCGCAGACTCCCGTCGGACGCGCGGTCGCGGCACCCCGACTCGACGGTGGCCGCTACCCGTTCACGCTCGGCGTGGCCAGCGGTGACCCGACCCCGAACGGCGTCGTGCTCTGGACCCGGCTCGCACCGCGGCCGTTCATGCGCGGCGGCGGGATGCCGAACGCGCGGGTGCCGGTTCGCTGGGAGCTGGCGCGCGACGAAGGGTTCCACCACATCGTGCGGTCTGGTTCGGTCTGGGCCCTCGACCAGCTGGCGCACTCGGTCCACGTCGACCTCGAGGGGCTCCAGCCGGGCCGGGAGTACTACTACCGGTTCTGGTACCGCGACGACGTCTCGAGCGTCGGCCGCACGCGCACGGCGCCGCCGCGCGGCGCTTTGACCCGGCGGCTGGACTTCGCGTTCGCGTCCTGCCAGGACTGGGCCAGCGGCTACTACCCGTCGTACGCGCACATGGCCGAGGAGGACCTCGACCTGGTGCTCCACCTGGGTGACTACGTCTACGAGGGGGGCATCCCCGCCGACGGCGGCTACCGGAAGGTGCCGGTGCCGGGAACCCTGCGGCGGGCGCCGCGCTCGCTCGAGCGCTGGCGGATGCAGTACGCACTGTTCAAGTCCGACCCCCAGCTGCAGCTCGCGCACGCGCGCTTCCCCTGGGTGGTGACCTGGGACGACCACGAGGTGCAGAACGACTACGCCAACAACCAGTCGCAGTACGAGGGAGACATCTCGGCCCTGCGCGCCGCCGCGTACCAGGCGTGGTACGAGCATCAGCCGGTGCGGAAGCCGGCCAAGCCCGACGCCGACGGCCCGCGCATCTACCGCCGCCTGCACTGGGGGCGGTTGGCGCAGCTCGACGTCGTCGACGGCCGCCAGTACCGCAGCATCCCGCCGTGCGGCTGGGGCGAGGCACCCGCGTGCCAGGCCGGGTACGACCCGGACGTCACCATGCTCGGCAGGCGGCAGGAGCGCTGGCTGTACGCCGGGCACCGCGACTCGGTGGCGCAGTGGAACGTCATGGCCAACAACGTGATGATGGCGCGGCTGGAGCACGAGGCGGTCGACGGGGCGCGGTTGTGGCACGACGCGTACGACGGCTTCCCGGCCGCGCGCAACCGGATCGTCGGCAGCTGGCTCCGCAACGACGTGAGCAATCCGGTCGTCGTCACGGGCGACTGGCACTCCACGTTCGTGAACGACATCCACCGCAACTTCGACCGTGACAGCTCACCCGTGGTCGGCACCGAGTTCGTCGGCTCGTCCATCTCCAGCAACGGGGACGTGCCGGTCTACGGCCCGTACTACGGCCCGATGATCCCGTTCAACCCGCATATCAAGTTCTTCGACGGGGACCGGCGCGGGTACGTCCGGTGCTCCCTCACCACAGAACGGTGGCGGACCGACCTGCGAATGGTGACCACGGTGGGCACGCCGGACGCGCCGCAGTACACCTATGCCTCCTTCGAGGTGGAGGACGGCGTACCGGGTGCGCAGCAGGTGGCCGGGCCTACTGGCGGGCGCTACCCGGCCCGGCGGACCGCCGGTGCGACCGGCAAGGGAGGCCCGACCGGCTAGGGAACCTCACCAGCGCACCAGCTTCCAGATCTCCGGTCGCGGCTCGCCCTCGGCGCCGACCGCCGCGAAGATCTCCACCGCCGACTTGAGGTGGGCCATTGCCTCCTCGTGCCGGCCGGTCTCGTGGAGCAGGTCGGCGAGGTTGTTGTGGAGGGCCGCCTCTCGGTGCCGGTCGCCGGTCGCGACGCACAGCTCAAGGGCCGCGGTCGCGGGCTCCATCGCCCGCTCCGGTCGGCCGCCTGCCGACAGCGCCAGCGCCAGGTTGTTGAGGGCCGCCACCCGCAGCTCGTGGTCGTCGGCCTGCTCGGCCAGTGCGAGGCCATGCTCGAGGGGCTCCAGCGCGGCCTCCGGGTCCCCCGCCGCGGTGGCGAGGATCCCGAGCAGGTTCTGCACCTGGCACTGCGAGCGGACGTCGTCGGCCTGCTCGGCGAGCTGCTGCGCGTCGAGCGCCAGGGACCGGGCGCCGTCGACGTCCCCGAGGGAGTACGCCGCGAGGCTGAGGTCGGCCGTCACCGCCGCCCGTGCCGCGACGCGCTCGTCGGGCAGGCCCGCCAGCGCGGCCGCGAGGTGGGCCCGGGCCAGCGCGTACTCGCCGCGCCGGTGCTGGAGCCGGCCTAGCCGGTGCTCGACCTCGGCCAGGTCGGCCGCATCTGACGCGGCCGCCGCGGTCTCCAGGCTGAGCAGCGCGTCGCCGTACTCCCCGAGCACCATCTGCTCTTCGGCGAGCGCCACGAGCACCGCTGCGCGTTCGGGATGCCCGAGCGCGAGCGCGGCCCGCAGCTGGTCGGCCGCCTCGGCGTGGGCGAACACCGCGGCGGCCTCGTCGGCCGCTTGCCGGCTGGCGTGCGCGGCCGCGAGGTCCTGCCCGGCCTGCTGCAGGTGCCGGGCGGTCACGGCGGCCCGCGTGCCGGGGACGACCGCCGCCCGGGCGTGCAGCAGCCGCCGCCGAGCCAGGCTGGTCTCGTCGAGGACCACGCCTCGCACGAGGTCGTGGGCGAAGTCGTAGTCGTCCTCGCGCTCGCGCAGCAGGCCGCGGCGGACCAGCTCCTCCAGGGCCGTGACCGTCTCGTCCTCGGCGCGGCCGCTGACCTCACGGACGGTGTCGACGTCGAAGGAGCGTCCCAGCACCGCGGCGGCGGACAACACCTGGCGACCCGTCTCGCTGGTCGGCTCCAGCCGCGCACTCAGCACCGCGCGGGCACCGGCCGGCAGGACACCCGGATCACTGAGCACAGCGCCCGGCGCGGCGCGCAGGTACTCCACCAGCAGCAGCGGCACGCCCTCGGTGGTCTCCCACAGTCGGTGGACGTCGCCGACGGCGCCGCCCTGCGGCTGGAGCTGCCCGACCAGGTCGGCGACGTCGGTCTCCGCGAGCCGCGGCAACGCGAGGGTCAGCGCGCCGCCGGCGCGGGCCGCCGCGAGGAGGGGCCGGAGCGGAGCAGGGTCGTGCGGGGTACGCCGGACCAGGAGCACCAGCGCCCGGTGACCGTCCAACCGGCGCATCCCGTAGGCGAGCAGGCTGCGCGTGGCCTCGTCGGCCCACTGGACGTCATCGACCAGCCAGACCCCGGCACGCGGTCCGGCGAGCGCCGCACCGAGGGTGCCCCAGACCGCGGCGAGGAACCGTGCCTCCGCCGCCGGACCGGAGTCGAGCGGCGCGGGGCGCCGGCCCGAACCGAGCTCAGGCACCAGCCGCGCCACCTCGGTCACGGTGGCCGGGTCGAGCGCAGCGACCCAGTCCGCGTCACGGCGCAGCCGCGCCCGGAGGATCTCGACGACCGGCCCGTAGGCCAGCCCCTCCTCATCCTCGTAGGCACGGGTCACCAGCGTCGGCGTGCCCGGCGGCAGCGTCGCGAGCAGCTCCTCGACGAGCCGGGTCTTGCCGATGCCGGCCTCCCCCTCGACCAGGACCACCCGGCCGGCCCCGCCGTCGGCGGCACGGTCGACCTCGGCGTAGGCGTCGCGGAGCTGCTGCAGCTCGGCGGCTCGGCCGACCATCGTCGGCGCGGGCGGCGAGCCGTCCGACACCGGGGGAGGCGGGCCAGCGACCGGTGGAGCGACCGGAGTGGCGGGCTCGAACGTGCCGCGGTTGATCTCGTCGTACAGCCGGGAGGTCTCGCTGAGCGGTGCCACGCCCAGCTCGCGCGAGAGGGCGCGGACGCACTCGCGGTACTGCGCGAGGGCGCCGGCGCGGTCCCCGCTCGCGGCGAGCAGCCGGATGAGCGCCTGGTGGGCCGGCTCATGCAGCGGGTCGGCGGCCAGCCACCGCTGCACAGAGGCAACCGCCTCCGGCAGGTCGCCCGCCGCCTCCTGCCGGGAGGCGAGCGCGGCCAACGCCGCCATCAGCTCCCGGCGCAGCCCCTCGGACTCGGCAGCGAGCCACTCCTCGAAGGCGGGAGCGTCGCGCACCGCGAACCCCTCGAGCAGGTCGCCGCGGTACGCCGCTACCGCCGCCGCCGGATCGCCGGCCTCCCGCGACCGGCGGAACCCGTCGACGTCGATGGTCAGCCCCTCACCTCGGACCAGCCGGACGTGGTCGCGGGTCGCCTCGAGGTGATCGGCGCCGATCCCGGTTCGCAAGGTCGACAGGGTGCGGCGGAGCGCGCCGCGGGCGCGATCGAGGTCGGCGTCCGGCCAGAGCAGGTCGGCCAAGGCGTCCCGAGGCCGCGGTCGCTCGCTGAGCGCGAGGTGTGCGAGCAGCGCGGTCGCCTTGCGGGTGTCGAACCCGACCAGCGCCCCCTCGCGCAGGACGTGGGGCGGCCCGAGCAGCCGCACCTCGACCTGCTGGCCCGTCACATCCACCCAGCACCCACCCCGCCCCGTTGCTCGTGCCGGCGATCGTAACGATTCGAGGACGCCCCACGCTCAGGCTGAGGTAGAAACATCCCGGGGGAGGGAGGGCATGCCGGTATGAGGCCGCGCAGCAGACGCACGACCTGGGTTCTGGTGTCGGTCCTCGCCGGCGTGTACGTCGCCGGGGAGGTGCTGCTCGCCGCTGCCGGTGGCGTGCCCGGCGAGTCGTCGTTGCTCTCTGCCCCGTTCACGGCCATGGCCCTGGTGTACCTGGTCGTCGGTGGTCTGGTCGCGACCCGGTTGCCCGCCAACCCCGTCGGGTGGTTGTTCTGCGGTACCGGGCTGTTCCTCGGACTGACGTCGATCACCTATGGCTACACGGCCCTGAGCCTTGATCCGGCCACCGGCACGGTCACCGGCGCGTCCGAGGCGGCGGCCTGGGTGACCTCATGGATCTGGGCCCCGCCCCTCCTCGGCGTGCCCACGCTGCTGTTCCTGCTGTTCCCGGACGGCCGCCCGATCGGACCAGGCTGGCGGTGGGTCGTCGGCCCGGCCGGGGTCGGGCTCGGCTGTGTGATCGTGGGGTCCGGCCTGGCCGAGGGAGCCCTGACCAACTCGCCGAGCCCTGCCACGGCCAACCCGCTCGGCCTGCTCCCCCGCGGCCTTGCCGACGGGATCACGACCGTGGGCTTCGCCCTGAGCCTGGTCGCGCTCGTGCTCGCGGGGTGCTCGCTCGTGCTGCGGCTGCGGCGGTCTCAGGGGATCGAGCGCCAACAGCTGAAATGGCTGATGTGGTCCGCCGGCCTGCTCCCGGTCTACCTCGCGACCGGTCTGGTCCGCTGGGTGCTCGACGCACGCAGCGGCGGCCTCCTGGCCGAGCTGCTGCTGGCGGCGTGTCTCAGCGTCGTACCCCTGGCGGTCGGGGCGGCGATCCTGCGCTACCGGCTCTACGACATCGACCTGGTCATCAACCGCACCCTGGTCTACGCGGCCCTCACCGCCACCCTGGCCGCGGCGTACCTCACCTCGGTGCTCGTCCTCCGCGTCGCCCTCGACCCGCTCACCAGCGGCTCCGACCTCGCCGTCGCGGCCTCCACGCTCGCCGTCGCCGCTCTCTTCCGACCCCTTCGCAGCCGCATCCAGGCCACCGTCGACCGCCGCTTCTACCGCGCCCGCTACGACGCCGCCCGCACCCTCGACTCCTTCGCCACCCATCTGCGCGACGAGCTCGACCTCGCGACCCTCCAGCACGACCTCCGCCGCGTGATCCTCGACACCGTCCACCCGACCGACGTCTCCGTGTGGCTCAAAGAGGCCGCCCGATGAATGCCCGTCACGTGCGCTGGGTCCTGCTGGCCCTGACCGTCGTCCTGCTCGTCGTCGCGATCCTGCTCCCGGCGTCGCTCCCGCAGGAGCGCGGACAGGGCTGGCCGTTCTTCCTGCTGCTCACGGCGCAGGCGCTGACGTTCTCGACCGTCGGGCTGGTGCTCGTCGGCGCGCAGCCCGGGAACGCCGTGTCCTGGCTGTTCGCGATCGTCGGGGTCGTGGTCGCGCTGTACCTGGTGACCGAGCGCTACCAGTACCTCGCGCTGGTCGTACACGACGGGGAGCTGCCGCTCGGCCAGGCAGCGGCGTGGTTGCAGACCTGGATGTACGTGCCGGCGCTGGGAGTGGTGACGACGCTGCTGCCGTTGCTGTTCCCGACCGGCCGGCTCGTCTCGCGGCGGTGGCGGCCGGCCCTGGCACTGGCGATCATCGCCTCGATCGGCGTCCTCCTCAGCGACGCGTTGGCCCCGGGCGTGATGAGCCAGAGCACGGTGGTCAACCCGGTCGGGCTCTCCCCCGACGTCTACCCATGGCTGAGCAGCATCAGCGGAGTCGTCTACGTGCTCGCCGCGGTGGTGGGGTTCGCCTCGCTCGTACGCCGGTGGCAGCTCGCACCGCACGTGGAGCGCCAGCAGCTCAAGTGGTTCGCCTACTTCGCGCTGCTGATCCCGACGTTCGTGATCGCCAACGCCCTGGTGAACCTGTTCGACGTCGACGAGCCCTACCGCACGCTGGTCGCCCTCGTGGCCGGGACCGGTGCGTTCCTCGGGCTCCCCGTCGGGGTGGCGATCTCGATCCTGCGCCACCAGCTCTACGACATCGACCTGGTCATCAAGCGGACCGTCGTGTACGCCGCCCTGACCGCGACCCTGGTCACGGCGTACCTCGCCTCGGTGCTGCTGCTGCGGGTGGCGCTCAGCCCGCTGACCGGCCGGTCCGACCTGGCGGTGGCCGGCTCGACGTTGGCCGTCGCGACACTCTTCCGGCCGGTGCGGGCTCGCTTCCAGCGGGTCGTGGATCGTCGCTTCTTCCGCCCGCGGTACGACGCGCAGCTCACCGTGGAGGAGTTCGCCGTCCGGCTCCGCGACGAGCTCGACGTGGATGCGATGTCGGGCGACCTGCGCGCCATGGTGCACCGCACGATGCGCCCGCGCCACGTGAGCCTATGGCTGCCTGGGTTCGGTGACCGGCCATGAGTCGCTGGTCGGATCGTGGGCTGCGCCGGCTGGCCTGGGCCGGCTGGTGGGTCATCGCGGTCACGTCCGTGGGGGGCTGGATCGTCACCTCGATCGGCAAGGTCGACGCCCCCGCCTCCTGGGGCAGCAGCTTGCTGGGCGAGTACGCGTTCGCGGTAGTGGTGCTGGCATTCCCGCTGGTCGGACTGGCAGTGCTGGTGCGCCAGCCCCACAACCGGGTCGGTTGGTTGCTCGAGGTGGTCGGGCTGTCCTGGGCCCTGCCGGGACTCATCGACGCCTACGCCCACTACGGGCTCGTGGTCGCGCCGGGCTCGGTGCCGGGCCCTGAGGTCGCCGCAGCAATCAACGAGGGCAGCTGGACGTGGGGCATCCTCACCATGGGCGTCTTCCTCATCCTGCTGTTCCCCGACGGTCACCTCCCCGGTCCCCGGTGGCGGGTGGTCGCGTGGCTGGCCGGCGCCGCCGCACTGCTGGCACCCGTCGCGATCGCCCTGGCGCCGGGCACCCTGGAGGAGGCGCCGGTCCCCGGGATCGTCAACCCCCTCGCGGTCGAGGCGCTCGAACCGGCCGTGCTCGCGTTGAGTGCGGTCAGCCTCCCGCTGGTCCCGATCTGCATCGTCGCCGCGGCAGTGTCACTCGGGCAGCGGCTCCGCCGCTCGGAGGGTATTCAGCGCCAACAGATCAAGTGGCTCGCGACGGCGGGAGGCCTGGTGGCGGCCCTCTTTGCCGTGGCCCTGTCGGGCACGCTCATCGCCGAGCTCGCGACCGGCGGCTCGCCCGGCATCCTGCCCCTCCCGGTCCGAGCCATGCAGGAGGCGTCGATCCTGTCGTTCCTGCTGCTGCCGCTGGCGATCGGGGCCGCGATCCTGCGCTACCGGCTGTTCGACATCGACCTGGTGATCAACCGGGCGCTGGTCTACGGCTCGCTCACGGCCACGCTCGCCGCGTTCTACCTCGGGTCGGTCCTGCTGCTGCAGCAGGTGCTGCGCCCCCTCACCAACGAGTCCGACCTCGCGGTGGCCGGCTCCACGCTCGCGGTGGCCGCCGTCTTCGGGCCGGCACGCCGCCGGATCCAGCGGACAGTGGACCGGCGCTTCTTCCGCCGTCGGTACGACGCGGCGCGGGCGCTCGACGCCTTCGCCGGCCGGCTCCGGCAGCAGGTGGACCTCGACGCCGTCGGCGCCGAGCTGCTGGCCGCCTGTCGCGAGACCGTGCAGCCCACGCAGGCCTCCGTCTGGCTCCCTGACGTTCGGCGGACGCCATGAACCGGCTCACCGATCGGCAGCTCCGCGTGCTCGCCTGGGCGGGCTGGTGGTTCTTCGCGTCGACCCTCCCGCTGTCCGGGGGGCTCGAGCTGGCCCACGGACTCGGCGAGGTCACCGCAGCCGACGTCGTCCAATCGGTGACCTTGGTGCTCGTGCTCGGGACCTTCCCCGCCTCCGGTCTGCTCGTGCTCAGACGGCAGCCGCGCAACGCCGTCGGCTGGCTGTTGCTGGCGGTCGGTTGCACGTGGGGAGTCGGCGGCTTCGGAGATGCGTACTCGAGGTACGGGCTCGTCATCGACCCCGGGTCGGTCCCCATGCCCGCCGTCGGCGCCACGGTCAGCAACGCCATCTGGGCCCCTGCGCTCGGACTGATGGCGACCTTCCTGCTGCTGCTGTTCCCCGATGGCCGGCTCCCCGGACCCCGCTGGCGCCGGCTGGCCATCGCCAGCGGCGCGGTGATCGCCACGCTCACCCTCACCCTGCTGTTGTCCCCGGACGAGCTGGTCGCGGGCCCGCTGAGGGGAAGCCCGAACCCACTCGGCGTGGACACGCTGCGACCGGTCGCGGACGTGGTCCTGGGGGCGCTGCTGCTGGGGCTGACCCTGTGCATCGTCGCCAGCGCCTGGTCCCTCGTGGTGAGGTTCCGCCGGTCGCGGGGCGTCGAACGGCAGCAGCTGAAGTGGATGACCACGGCGGCCGCGGTCGTGGCCCTGAGCTTCCTCACCAACACCTTGGTGTCGCTCCCCTACTCCCAGGGCGCCGAGCCCGGCTGGCTCGTCGTCTTCAACAACCTGGCCTTCGCGACCTGGGCGCTGTTGCCGGCGGCCATCGCGGCCGCGGTGCTGCGGCACGGGCTCTACGACATCGACGTGGTGGTCAACCGCGCCCTGGTCTACGGCCCGCTCACCGCCACCCTCGCCGCGACCTACCTCGGATCGGTGCTCCTGCTCCAGCTGCTGCTCCAGCCGCTCACCGAGCGGTCCGACCTCGCGGTGGCCGCCTCCACGCTCGCCGTCGCCGCCGTGTTCGGCCCGGCGCGGCGGCGGATCCAGGTGGCCGTCGACCGGCGCTTCTATCGGCACAAGTACGACGCGGCCCGCACGGTGGCCGACTTCGGCACCCGGCTGCGCCGGGAGCTCGACCTCGACGCGATCGGCGCCGACCTGGTCAGGATCGCCGACGACGCCGTCCGTCCGACCGCGGCGAGCCTGTGGCTCCGCCCCGCCGTAACGGTTCCCGGACGGGCGTGGCCTAGAAAGGACACACCATGACAGCACTCACCGGCTCTCTTCGCCGACGGCTCTTCCGCCGCTCGGACAGCGAGGAGCGTCCGAGCGTCGAGACAGTCGACCGGTCGACCACCACCGGACCGGACGTCGCGCCGGTCGACATCGCCCCGAACGACCCCCTGCTCGCGTACCTGCAGAGCGCGTCGGGAGCGGTCGACGTGACGACCCTCGAGCTCGACTCCCCGGCGCTGGCCGCGCTCCAGGAGGCCGGGGTCAAGCTGGCGGTCCCGCTCGTCAGCCAGGGCGAGCTGATCGGGGTCCTCAACCTCGGGCCGCGCCGCTCGGAGCAGGAGTACTCCAGCGACGACCGCAAGCTGCTGGAGAACCTCGCAGCCCAGGCCGCGCCCGCGCTGCGGGTGGGCCAGCTCGTGCGCGAGCAGCAGGCCGAGGCAGCGACCCGGCAGCGCTTCGAGCAGGAGCTCGAGGTCGCCCGGCTGATCCAGCAGAACTTCCTGCCCAAGCAGCTGCCCGACCTGCCCGGCTGGCAGGTCTCGGCGTACTACCGCCCGGCCCGCGAGGTCGGCGGTGACTTCTACGACGTGATCCCGCTGCCCGGCGGTCGGGTCGGCTTCGTGATCGGCGACGTCACCGACAAGGGGGTGCCGGCCGCCCTGGTGATGGCCGCCACCCGCAGCGTGCTGCGGGCGTCCGCTCAGCGGCTGGTCGAGCCCGGTGCCGTGCTGGAGCTGGTCAACGAGCACCTGGTGCCGGACATGCCGGAGAAGATGTTCGTGACCTGCCTGTACGGCGTCCTCGAGCCTGAGACCGGACGGTTCCGGTTCGCCAACGCCGGCCACGACCTGCCGTACGTGAAGACCGCGGACGGATCGGTCGAGCTGCGCGCCCGCGGCATGCCGCTGGGGCTGATGACCGCGATGAACTATGAGGAGAGCGAGACCGTGCTCGCCCCGGGCGAGTCGCTGTTGCTGCACTCCGACGGCGTGGTCGAGGCCCACAGCCCCGAGGGCGCGATGTTCGGGTTCCCGCGGCTGAAGGAGGCGGTCGCTGCGTACCCGGGCGGGGGGGAGCTGATCGACCGGGTGCTGAGCGACCTACACGAGCACACAGGGCCCGACGCCGACCAGGAGGACGACATCACGATGATGACGCTGGCGCGTTCGGACCGCGGTGCCGGGGCCGGGCCTGCCGACCCGACCGCGCAGCTCGTCGAGTTCGAGGTGCCGAGCGCCGAGGGCAACGAGCGGCTCGCGCTGGCCCGGGTCAGCGCCATCGTCGCGGACCTGGGGCTCGCACCGGAGCGCCTACGCCGGCTCGAGACCGCCGTCGGCGAGGCGACCATGAACGCGATGGAGCACGGCAACAAGTACGACCCCGACGTGCCGGTGAGGGTGCGGGTGGTCACCGGCCACGATCGCGTGACCGTCCAGATCGTGGATCAGGGGGCCGGGCTGCACGAGCGGGAGCCGGTCGAGCCCGACATCGAAGCCAAGCTCGCAGGGCTCCAGTCGCCACGCGGCTGGGGGCTCTTCCTGATCAAGAACATGGTCGACGCCGCCGAAGAGACGATCGACGGCCGCGACCACACCGTGGAGCTCCTGATGTACCTGGGCGAGCCGCCCGAGTCGCCCAGGTCGCCCGACACCGATACCGAGGAGGCCGACGATGACGACCGGTGAGCTCAGCAGTGCGGTACGCCGACGTGGCGAGGTGGCCGTCGTCGACCTGGTCGGCGACGTCAACCGGGGCGCGGAGACGGCACTGGCCCAGGCCTGGGAGGAGGCCGCGCGCGAGGAGCCCGCCGCCGTGGTCCTCAACTTCTCCGACGCGGGCTACATCAACTCGACGGGCATAGCCCTCATCGTGGGCGTGCTCGCCCGCGCCCGGGCGGAGGGGATCCCGTTGCGGGCCTACGGGCTCACCCAGCACTACCAGGAGATCTTCGAGATCACACGACTGGCGGACTACCTCGCCATCACCACCGATGAGGACAGCGCTGTCGGGGGCGCGGAACGGAGCAAGACATGACCGAGGCGACAGCCACCTTCGACGTGCGCCGGCAAGGCCCGGCGAGCGTGGTGGACATCAAGGGGGACGTCACGGCCGCGTCCGAGGACGTGCTCATGGCGGCGTACCAAGGCGCCGGCGACGTGCAGGCGATCGTCTTGAACTTCGCCGGGCTCGACTACATGAACAGTGGGGGGATCGGGCTCCTCGTGACGCTGCTGGTGCGCGCCAACCGGCGGTCGCAGCGGCTGCTGGCCTGCGGGCTGTCGGACCACTACCGGCAGATCTTCGAGCTGACTCGCCTCGACGAGGCGGTCAGCATCCACGACACCGAGTCGGCCGCCCTCAGCGCGGCCGGCGCACAGCAGTAGCAGGAGGGGAAGCACGATGAGCGAGCTCAACGACGAGCGGGAAGCTGCCCGCGACGCGACCAACTGGGCGAAGTCGGTCTCGCGGCTCGACGTCTCGGAGATGCCGGACGAGGCGGTCAACCGGGTCAGCGGCAAGCGACTCGTCGGGCCGATCCAGGGCTTCGGGAAGATGTGGCAGAAGACCTACCAGGTGCAGCTGCCCGGCGACGTGGTCACGCCGACCGCGCTGGTCGACACCTGGCGTCAGAACTTCCAGTCGTTCTGGCCGGAGGGTCACCGGTTCTTCGCGCCGCTGACCGGCATCACGCCCGGCGAGGTAGCGCTGATCAACGCACCCATGCCCGGCGGGCTCAAGCTGTCGACCGGCGTGATGGTGCTCTACTCCGACGAGGAGTCCTTCACGCTGATGACTCCCGAGGGCCACGTCTTCGCCGGCTGGATCACGTTCAGCGCCACCGAGCGTGACAGCGCGACCGTGGCGCAGGTGCAGCTGCTGATGCGGGCCGCGGACCCGATCTGCGAAGTGGGCCTGGTCCTCGGCGGCCACTCGCAGGAGAACGGATTCTGGGAGGGCACCCTCACCCGGCTGGCCGCGCACTGGGGCGTGGAGGCCGACGTCGACACGGCCGTGGTCTGCGTCGACAAGAAGCGTCAGTGGAAGCGGTGGACCAACCTGGCCCAGTCGTCGGTGATCTGGTCGACCTACTACACGCTCGGGGCGCCGTTCCGCGCGATCCGGGGCCTGGTTCGCCGGGGGCGCAGCGGGTGAGCGGACGCCGTACGGACGGGGGGGCCGACGCAGTCGTCGTCGGCGCCGGGGTCAACGGGCTGGTCGCAGCCAACCTCGTCGCCGACGCCGGCTGGTCGGTCGTCGTGCTGGAGCAGCAGCAGACGGCGGGCGGCGCGGTCCGCACCGACCAGGAGGTCGCCGACGGCTTCCGGCACGACACGTTCAGCGCCTTCTACCCGTTCGCCGCTGCGTCGCCGGTGCTGCGTTCGCTCGACCTCGAGCGGTACGGCCTGCGCTGGTGCCACGCCCCCGCGGTCCTGGGCAACCCGCTGCCCGACGGGTCGTGGGCGCTGCTGACTCGCGACCGCGACGCCGACGCGGCCCGGTTCGACCACGCGCACCCCGGCGACGGTGATGCGTGGCTCGAGCTGGTGCGGCAGTGGGACGAGGCCGGGCCGTCCCTGATGGGTGCCCTGCTCTCGCCTTTCCCGCCGGTCCGGCACGGGGTCCCGCTGCTCGTCCGGCTGGCCCGCGAGCCCGGCCTGGCGACGGCCCGGATGCTGCTGACGGGGGTGCGCAGCCTCGGCGAGGAGCGATTCGGCGGCGAGGCGCCCCGGGTCCTGCTGGCGGGCAACGCCGGGCACGCCGACTTCTCACCCGAGGGTGCCGGGTCGGGCATCTTCGGCCTGATCATGACGATGCTCGGCCAGACGGTCGGCTTCCCGGCGCCCGAGGGCGGCGCGGGAGCACTCATCGAGGCCTTGGTCCGTCGGCTCGAGGAGCGCGGTGGGGAGGTGCGACTCGGGCTCGAGGTGACCGAGGTCGAGGTCGAGTCGGGTCACGCGGTCGGCGTACGAACCTCGGACGGTGAGCGGCTGACCGCCGGCCGAGCGGTGCTCGCCGACGTCGCCGCCCCGAGGCTGTACGGCGGACTGGTGGCCGACCGCCACCTGCCCACCCGCACCCGGCGCGGCATCGCGCACTTCACCTGGGACCCGGCCACGGTCAAGGTCGACTGGGCGCTCTCCGGGCCGGTGCCGTGGGACCCCGCGCCCGAGGTCGCGCCGGGCTGCGTGCACGTCTGCGACTCGCTCGACGAGCTCACGATCACCTCGGCCCAGATCGCGGCGGGCAGCATCCCCGACCGGCCGTTCCTGCTCGCCGGCCAGATGACCACGACCGACCCGTCCCGGTCGCCGGCGGGCACCGAGTCGATGTGGGCCTACACCCACGTGCCGCAGCGGGTGCGCGACGACGCGGGGCCGGACGGCCTCACCGGCGACTGGGACGGCGGTGACGCCGAGCGCCTTGCCGACCGGATGCAGGCCCGGATCGAGCGCTTCGCCCCCGGCTTCGCGTCACGCGTGCTCGCGCGGCGGGTCCTGTCACCGGTCGAGCTCGAGCGGCGCAACGCGAACCTCGTCGGCGGGGCCGTCAACGGTGGCACCGCCCAGCTGCAGCAGGCGCTGGTCTTCCGGCCGGTGCCCGGCCTCGGACGCGCCGGTACGCCGGTCCGCCGGCTGTTCCTCGCCGGCGCCTCGGCCCATCCGGGGGGCGGCGTGCACGGCGCACCTGGAGCCAACGCCGCCCGGGCCGCGTTGGCGGCCGACCGACGAGCCGCGCTCAGGCCGGGCCGCCGGTGAGCCGGCGCAGCTGAGCACCGATCTCGGCGGCGACCGCCACGGCGAGGTCCTCGGCGGACTCCCCCAGGACTTCCGGCACCACCTGATGCACGATGCCGTCGGCCAGCAGATCGGCGGCGCGCACGCGCTGCCGGGTCGCCATCTCGGCGGCGTGGCTGGTGTCGCCGTGCACGATGACGCTCGCACCCTCGGGTGGCAGCGGGGAGAGCCAGGCGTTCTCCGTGGCGATCACGGTCCGTCCCGGCATCAGTGCCAGCGCTCCGCCACCGCAGCCCTGGCCGAGGATCATCGACACCGTCGGAACCGTCAGGGAGGACAACCGCGCCAGGCACCGGGCGATCTCGCCGGCGATCGCCCGCTCCTCGGCCCGCGGTGACAGCTCGGCGCCGGGGGTGTCGATGACGGCGACCAGCGGCAGCCCGAGCTCCTGGGCGAGCCGCATCCCGCGCCGGGCCTCGCGCAGCGCCCCTGGCCCCATCGCGTGGCTCGGCGTCTGCCGGCTGCGGTCCTGACCGACCACCACGCAGGGCTGCCCGTCCAGCCTGGTCAGTGCCACCAGGAGCGTCGAGTCGCGCTCGCCCTCGTCGGTCCCGCGCAGCTGCACGGTGCCGGTGGCGCCGTGCTGCAGCAGCTCACGGACGCCGGCCCGGCCGGGCCTGCGGGTCTCCTCGATCGAGTCCCAGGCAGGGGTGTCGCCGACCTCACGGGTGTCGGTACGGCGGGGCAGCCGGCCCGGCTCGGGTGGGTCGACCAGCACCCGCAGCACGAGGTCGGCGAGCGCCGGGAGCTCCTCCGCCGCGACGACGCCGTCGATCACGCCGGTCGCGGCGAGGTTCTCGGCGGTCTGCACGCCCGGGCGGAACGGCCGGCCGTGCAGAGCCTCGTAGACCTTGGGCCCGAGGAAGCCGACCAGGGCACCGGGCTCGGCGACCGTGATGTGCCCGAGCGAGCCCCACGACGCGTAGACACCGCCGGTCGTCGGGTGACGCAGGTGGACGAGGTAGGGCAGCCCGGCCAGCCGGTGCGCCATCAGCGCCCGCGAGATCTCCACCATCCGCACGAAGGCGGGCGTGCCCTCCTGCATGCGGGTGCCTCCCGAGGCGGTGCTCGCCAGGACCGGCAGCCGTTCCTCGGTCGCCCGATGCACGGCGGAAGTGATCCGATCGGCGGCCGCCCGCCCGATGGAGCCGGCGAGGAACCCGAACTCGTTGGCGAGCACGCACACCGGCCGGCCGCGCACGAGGCCGCGGCCGGTGAGGACCGACTCGTCGGTGCCGGCCTTCGCGGCGGCCGCCTCGAGCTCGGCCCGGTAGCCGGCGTCGTACGTCGAGAGGTCGATCGGCTCGTCCCACGACTCGAACGTGCCGGGGTCGAGCACCAGGTCGAGCAGCTCGTGCGCGGTCCAGCGGCGGGTCACTCCTGTGCCTCCAGCCACGCCCTCAGGTCCTCGGCGTGCTGGTCGAGCAGCGGAGGGGCGACGTGGTCGCGCCGGGTCACCTCGCTCCCGTCGGGGTCGAAGAAGCGCAGCGGCGGGCCGGGCAGCCTCACCGTGCCGAGCTGGGGGTGCTCGACGTCGACCAGCAGCCCCTGGCTCGCGACCTGGTCCCACGTGTAGACCTCGTCGAGGGAGCGCACCTTGCCCGCGGGGATGCCGAGCTCGGCGAGCCGGGCCAGCAGCGGCTCCGCATCTCGCTCGGCGAAGGCGTCCTCGACCGTCGACACCAGCCGCTCGTGGTGGGCGACGCGTTCGGCGTTGGTGGCCAGCCCGTCGGCCTCGGCGTCGATCCCGAACCCGGCACACAGCTTGCGCCACAGCCCCTCGCTGCCCACCGCGATCTGCACGGCGCCGTCGCGACAGTGGAACAGCCCGTACGGCGCGATCGACGGGTGGTGGTTGCCCTGCGCACGGCCGACCTGGCCGGCGACCGTCCAGCGGGTGCCCTGGAACGCGTGCACGCCGACGACTGCGGCCAGCAGCGAGGTGCGCACCACCTGCCCGTGCCCGGTGCGCTCCCGCTCGTGGAGGGCGGCCAGCACGCCGTACGCGCCGTACATGCCGGAGAGCAGGTCCGCGATGGGGACGCCCACCCGCTGCGGGTCGTCGGGACCGGGGCCCGTGAGCGACATCAGGCCGGCCTCGCCCTGGGCGATCTGGTCGTAGCCGGCGCGGCCGCCCTCGGGGCCGTCGTGGCCGAAGCCGGTGATCGACAGCACCACCAGCCGTGGATTGCGCTCGAGCAGCGACGCGATGCCGAGGCCGAGCCGGTCGAGCACGCCGGTGCGGAAGTTCTCGACGAGCACGTCGGCTCGGTCGACCAATCGCAACAGCAGGTCGCGGTCGCCGCCGTCGGAGTCGTCCTTGAGGTCGAGCGCGATCGACTCCTTGTTGCGGTTCGTCGACAGGAAGTACGTCGACTGGCGCGGCTCCCCCACGAACGGTGGGCCCCAGCCGCGGGTGTCGTCACCGTGGCCGGGCACCTCGACCTTGATCACGCGGGCCCCGAGGTCGCCCAGCATCTGGGTCGCGTGCGGCCCGGCCAGCGCGCGCGAGAGGTCGACGACGACGGTGCCGGCGAGTGGTCCCCCGTGGCTCACCGCGTCACCAGCCCGGGAGGACCAGCGCGGCCCAGACGAGCAGCGGTCCGACGAGGGTCACGATCACGGCGTACCCCAGGATCTGCTTGTAGTAGACGTTCTCATCGATCGTGTCCGGGCGGTTGGCGAGCATCAGGGCGCCGTTCGTGGAGAACGGGCTGACGTCGACGATAGTCGAGCTCACGGCCAGGGCGGCCACGAACAGCCCGGCGGAGAGACCGCCCTCACCGACCAGCGGGATCGCGATCGGGATGATCACCGGCAGCAGCGCGGTGGACGACGCGAAGGCCGAGACCACGCCGCCGACGTAGCAGAGGATCAGGGCGCCGATGACGACTGCGCCGAGCCCGGCCGCCCACTCCCCCACGAACTCGGGAGAGCCTGCGGTCGTGAGGATCGTGGCGTAGGTGGTGACGCCCGCGACCAGCAGCACGGTCGGCCACGCGATCTGCTTGACCGTGTCCTTGTAGGCCTGCGGCGACAGCATGGAGAGCAGCACCGCAGCGGTGATCGCGACGAAGCCGATGTTCTTCTCGAACGCCAACGCGACGACGGCGACCGCAGCGAAGGCCAGCAGCGTGAGCACGTGCTCGCGGGTGCTGCCGGCGTGCTCGGTGACGGTCGCGGGCGGGGTGCCGGTGGTCGGGGACGCACCGGTCCCGGAACGACGTTCGGCCTGCCCGGCCTGGTCGGAGGCGCCGGTGCCGTGGGTCGTCGACGCACCGGCACTGATGAGCTCGCCGTCGGGGTCCATCCGCACGCTCAGCAGCTTCCGGCCGCCGAGGGCGACGAAGAGAACCGCCGCCAGCACGGTGTTGACCGCCAGGCTGGAGACGAAGATGGTCAGCGGCGTCGTCTCGAGCCCGGCCTGCTCCATCACCGAGTTGGTGATCGTGCCGTAGATCGAGATCGGGGAGAAGCCGCCGGCCTGGGCGCCGTGGACCACGAGCATGCCCATCAGGAGCGGGCTGATCTGGTAGCGGCCGGCGAAGCTGAGCGCGATCGGGCCGATGATCGCGCAGGCCGCCGGACTGGCGGCGCCGATCGCGGTGATGACCCCGGTGACGGCGAACATCACCCACGGGATCAGGGCGACGCGTCCCCCGACCGCACCGACCGCCTTACGAACGATCAGGTCGACGGTGCCGTTCTGTCTGGCGATCGCGAACAGGTAGGTGACGCCGATCAGGGTGAGCACGAGGTCGGCACTGATGCCGGCCAGGATCTCCTTCTCGTCGAGGTCGAGGGAGTACATCCCGACCAGCCACGCTGCGACGTAGGCCAGCGCGCCCATGTTGATCGGCAGCACGGTGCCGACGATGAAGAGGGCGACGAGCGCGATGATGGCGACCCATTCCGGTCCCATGAGGTGTCCTTCCGAGGAGATGACGCCGTGCGTCCGCACCCCCCGAAGCGCCCGTGACACTCGTCACGTGTGGATCAGTGGCCTAGCCAATAGGACAACGGACCACCTGTCAATAGGCTGTCCCCATGACGGAGGAGGGGTTCCCGCAGCGCGTGAGCCGCGCTCGGCTGTATGAGCAGGTGGCCGCCCAGATCACCGACTGGATCGCGCGGCAGGGGCTGCGGCCGGGAGACCGGTTGCCGCCGGAGCGCGAGCTCGCCACCCGGCTCGGCGTCAGCCGCGCCACCCTCAGTCAGGCGCTGGTCGCGCTCGAGGTCGTCGGCGTCGTCACCGTCCGGCACGGCGACGGGACGATCGTGACCGAGGAGGCGGCGCGCCGCGCCAGCGCACGCTCGATCTCCGACGCGGTCCGCGCGCACGCGGACCGGATCCCCGACGTGATCGAGGCGAGGGACGCGCTGGAGACCAAGCTGGCGGCGCTGGCCGCCGAGCGTCGTACGGACGACGACCTGGCGGCGATCGACGACGCCCTCACCTTCATGGCCGCCGACGTCGAGGCCGGCGGCCGCGGGGTCGAGGGAGACGAACGATTCCACGGCGCCGTGACCGCGGCCGCGCACTCGCCGGTGCTCGCCGAGATGATGGGCTCCCTCTCCGAGCTGATCCTCGAGACCCGGCTGGAGTCGCTCTCCCAGCCCGGGCGGCCGGCCGCCTCGCTCGCGAGCCACCAGCGGATCGCCGACGCGATCCGCGCCGGTGACCCGGAGGCCGCGGCCGAGGCGATGCACGCGCACGTCGAGCTCGTGAGCGACGTGGCGCTGCTCCGCGAGCGCCCGTGACAGGCGCCGAACAGCTGATCGTGCTGGCGGCCGGGCTGGTGGCCGGCGTCCTCACGTCGACGGTCGGGGTGGCCTCGCTGGTCAGCTTCCCCGCGCTGCTCGCCGTCGGGCTGCCGCCGGTCGTGGCCAACGCCTCGAACACGGTCGGCATGACGCCCGGCGGCCTGAGCGGCTCGTTCGGCTACCGGCGCGAGCTGCGCGAGCACCCCGTCGTGACGGTCGCGGTCACCCTCACCTGCGCGATCGGCGCGGTGCTGGGAGCGGTCCTCCTGCTCGCCCTGCCACCCAGCGTGTTCGAGGGGATCGTGCCGTGGCTGATCCTGTTCACCTGCCTGCTGGTCGGCGCGCAGCCCACGATCTCGCGGTGGCTGCGCGCCCGGAAGGCCGGCGAGGCGCCCGAGCCGCGCACCCGGATGTCGGCGGTGACGACGTTCTTCGCGACCCTGACCGGCGTCTACGGCGGCTACTTCGGCGCAGGGTCGGGCGTGATGATGGTCGCCGTCCTCGGCTTCGGCACCGACCTCGAGCTGCGGGTCGTCAACGGGCTGAAGACACTCGCGGTGATGGCCGCGAACGTCGTGGCCAGCGTGATCTTCCTCCTCGTCGCCGACCTCGACTGGGCGGCGATCGGGCTGCTCGCCGCCGGCTCCATCGTCGGCGGGTACGTCGGCTCGCACATCGGCCGGCGGCTGCCGGAGGGGCTGCTTCGCTCTCTGATCGTCGCGGCCGGCATCACCGCGGCGGTGCTGCTGCTCCGCTGATCGCGAGCCCCAACTGCGCGTCCCGTTCGCGCTCATCGCGGCGGCCGTGCGCCGACTCGTGGCGAGGAGGACTCAGCGGGCGGGAACCGGCTCGGACGACGGCCGCCACTCCCGCCTGATCAGCCCGTACACCCACGAGTCCGACACCTCGTCGTTCACGACGCAGTCCTCCCGCAACGTCCCTTCGCGCACGAATCCGAGCTTCTCCAGGACGCGGGCAGATGCCGCGTTGCGCGTATCGGTCTCGGCCTGGACTCGATTCAGGTCCAGCGTGTCGAAGGCCCAGTACAGCAGGGCCCGCGCGGCTTCCGTCGCGTAGCCATGGCCCCATGCTGCATCGTCGAGGCAGTAGCCCATCGACGCGCTGCGGTAGTCCGGGTTCCATCGGGTCAGACTGCACCAGCCGATGAACGCCCCGTCGGCAACACGGTCCATGGCCACCCGAGCCCCCGTGCCTTCGTCCGCCATCTGCCGGCAAGCCGCTACGAAGCGCTCGGCGCGCACTCGTTCGCTCCAGGGCGGAGCGTCCCAGTAGCGCAGCACGTGGGCGCTGCTGTGCAGCGCGAACAGGGCGTCCGCGTCCCCGTCGGTGAAGGGACGTAGTCGCAGGCGAGCGGTGTGCAGCGTAGGGGTGGGCAGGGACACGCCCGCCATACTGCCTCGTCATGAGATGTGGCCGAGCAACCGCACACGCGATGCCGGTCACTCACTACCGGGACCTCTCAGTGGGCGGACAGAGGGACAAGGCCGAGCATCGGCATGACCGCTCAGCGGCATGAGCGGTCACCGCACTTGTTCCCGACTACCACGTCGTTGACCCCTCTGGCACGCCGTTGCAGCAGCGTGAAAGTGAGGTCAACTGCCCGGCAGATGCCCTCGGCCGCACGAGACAGCTGTGCACTCATCTCGGCATGACCGCTCAGCGGCAGAAGATCAGGCTCGATCCCATCGCGGTCTCAGGTCAGCCGGGTCGATGCCTGCGGCCACGAGTGACACCCTGGCGCGACGGTGCACGTGGTCGTCGGTCACCGGCCGTTGTGGTGTCCGCGCCCGTCTCTGTCCCGCTTCGAAAGCAGGACGCCCAGCGCGATCATGGCGACGCCGAGCACGAAGTGCAGCCAATTGTCGGCGTCATTGACCGGCACGAAGTTGGCCGCACTCTCGTGGTCGATGACCAGGCCGTAGATCCAGAGGACCAGGTAGACAGCCCCGCCACCGATCAGGTAGGTGCGCGCGCTATCCCATTTCCTGGCCAAGGCGAGGCCAGCGACACCGAAGAGCAGATGGACGATGTTGTGCAGGATGGAGACTGCGAAGATGTCGAGCAGCTTCGCGCCGGACTCGTGTCCCGCGAACTCCATCGAGGAGTAGTCGGTCGTGACGCCCGGGATGAAGCCCAAGATCCCGACCAGGAGGAACACAGCGCCCACCGCCGCGGCAGCGCGTTGCAGGTCCGACTTCTTCGTGTCCGTGCGTGCATTGCTGTCCATGACACAACCCTCCCCTAGGTCCCGGAGATCCGGGATTGCTGAGTGCCCACGGCGTGCCCCGATCTGCTCGTCCGATGCGGACATGGCCATGACCGCGACTCGGTATGTGCCGACGGTTGAGCATGGCTGCAGGCGGTCCGAGCCGGGCAAAGAATCGTCCGACAGCTCTCCGACCACCGGAAGGTGAACTGATGACGGACCCCGTAGAGACTACGGAGACCCGAGACTCCGGGGGCTCTCCCTCTTCGCCGGGTGCCTCTTGTTGGCGGCGCGTGGGGCCGACGCCGGGTTTGGCCACGCCATCCCGGCGTGCGTGCGCATCGCAGTGAGGGGACGTTTCGCGGACACCGGCCGGGTTCCTCGTCAGGGGTACAGTCATGGTGCCGCAACGTGGCCAGACGCCGACGCCCACAAACCGTGCAGAGTTGAGGACGAGTTGAAGATCTTGGTGACAGGTGCGACGGGTTACGTCGGGGGCCGGTTGGTGCCACTGCTGCTCGAGCGCGGCCACGATGTGCGCACGACCACGACCAGCCCTGACCGCGAGCAGCCGTGGTGGGGGGACCAGGTGGAGACCGTCGTCATGGACGCGCTCGACGCCGATCAGGTCGCGGCCGCCTGCGCGGGCGTGGATGCGGTGTACTACCTGATCCACGGGATGGGCGGGGACAACTTCGCGAAGACCGACCGCAAGGCAGCCACCAACTTCGCACGGGGCGTGCGTGCCCACGGTGTCGGCCTGATCGTGTACCTCTCCGGGGTCGTGCCGGATGTCGCCGACGACGACCTCTCCGAGCACATCACGTCCCGCCGCGAGGTCGAGCGGATCCTGAGCGACGGCCCCGCGACCGTGGTCGTCCTGCGGGCCGCCGTGCTCCTCGGCAGTGGGTCCACGTCGTTCGAGATCATCCGGCAGGTCAGCGAACGCATGCCCGTGCACACCATCCCGACCTGGATGGACTCCCTTGTTCAGCCGATCGCTCTCGTCGACGCGCTTGAGGCGCTGGTCGGCGCGCTCGAGTACACCGGCCCCTCGCGCCACTTCGACGTGGGCGGCCCCGACCGGCTGCGCTACAGCGCGCTGCTCGACGCCTACACCTCGCACGCGGGACTCGAGCGCCCACAGATCGACGTGCCTTTGCTGCCCTCGGCGCTCGTCGGGACCCTGGCCGGCAGCCTCACCGACGTGCCCCGGCCAACCGTCGAGGCGTTGGTCGAGAGCCTCCGCCACGACATGATCGCGGCGATCGACGACTTCCGGGAGATGCTGCTTCCCGGGGGACACAGTCTGGTAGGGCTGGACGAGGCGTTCCGCCGCTCGCTCGCTCCGCCCGCGACGGGGCCACAGGACGCAGACCCGATGGGGCCTCTGCCGCAGGACCCGGCCTGGGCCAGCGGCGGCGACGACCGGCCGGCAATGGCCAAGGTGGTCGACGCGGTCAAGGACGTCCTGCCGGACTCTTGAGCGCACCGGATGAAGTTGTTCCAGCAACTGAAGAGGCACGCTCATCGGCAGGTCAGTGCGTCGCCGGAGTAGGGACCCACCTACCTACTTAGTGCGTCTCCCAGCGGAACAGGCGCGCGGACAGCAGGGTGAGGGCGAGCGCGAAGGCGGCTAGCAGCGCCATCGGCACGAGCATCGCCGACGGACCCTCGCCCCGGACGAGCAGGTCGAGCATCCCCTCGTTGAGCCAGTGCAGCGGCAACACGTTGGCGAAGGCCTGCAGCCAGCCGGGAGCCGCGTCGAGCGGGAAGAAGGAGCCGCCGAGGAACGCCATCGGCAACACCAGGAAGTTGGCCATGTTGACCGCGCCCTCGGTGGTCTTGGTGACCGCACCGGCGAACAGCCCGACCGCCATGAAGCACAGGGTGCCCATCACCAGCAGCGGGATCGACGCCCACCACGACCCGGTCAGCGTCAGCCCGAACGCGGCCGCGCCGAGGCCGAGGAAGATCGCCATCTGTACAAGCGCGATCCCGACGGTGACCGCGACCCGGGCGCCGACCACGGTCCGGGTCGAGACCGGCGCGAGCTGCAGCCGGCGCAGCAGCTTGCTCTGCCGCCAGCCCTGCAGCGTGGCCGCGGCGCCGAACGCCGCGCTCATCGCGATCGCCCAGCCGAGCAGTCCGGGGGTCACGAACTGGATCGTCGTCAGGCTGTCGTCCTCGACCCCCTCGGTCGTCAACGTGTACGTCGGCGGCTGCCCGGTCGCGGCGACGTTGGCGTCGTCGACGAACGCCCGCAGCGCCCCCTGCACGATCGCGGCCTTGACCTGGTCGGTCTGCGTGAAGTGGGCGACCAGCTCGCCGTCGCGGTCCTCGACCGCCACGTCCGCGTCGCCGTCGCGCACCTCGGCGATCGCGGCGTCGAGGTCCTCGCGGTGCTCGACCTCGAACGTGTCGTCGAACGCCTCTCGGGCGGGGGGCGGCAGCGCGTCGAAGAGCGCGACGTCGCCGACCTGGATCAGGTCGACCTTCGTCTGGCCCTGGTCGCCGAAGAGGCCGCCGAACAGCACGAGGAACATCAGCGGGAAGACGATCGCGAAGAAGACCGAGGCCTTGTCGCGCATGAAGCCGCGCAGGATCGCGATGGACAGCGAGCGGAACGCCGTCATGCCCGATACTCGCGTCCGGTGAGGTGGAGGAAGACGTCCTCCAGGGTCCCGGTGCGGACCGCGATGCCGTCGAGCTTCTGCTCCTCGGCGAGCCGGGCCAGCACCGGCGCCGGCTCGCGGGTCTCGATCGTCTCGCCGTCCGCGGTCGTGATTCGGGTCGGCGCCGCGAGCCCCTTGACCAGCTGCCGGGGCGTGTCGAGCTCCAGGATCCGGCCGCGGTCCATGATCGCTACCCGGTCGCAGAGCACCTCTGCCTCGTCCATGTAGTGGGTCGTCAGCACCACGGTCCGGCCGCTCTCGTTGAGGCCGGAGAGCAGGTCCCAGAGGTTGCGGCGGGCCTGCGGGTCGAGCGACGCGGTCGGCTCATCGAGGAACACCAGCTCCGGGTCGTGCACCAGCGCGCAGGCGATGGACAGCCGCTGCGACTGGCCGCCCGAGAGGTCCTCGACCCGAGTGTCGGCCTTGTCGACCAGTCCCACGCGCTCGAGCCACTCGTCGCCGTGGGCCGTCGCCACGCCGTACAGGGAGGCGAACGTGTGGATCTGCTCGCGCGTGGTCAGCCGCTCGAAGAACGACGACGCCTGCAGCTGCACCCCGATCCTCGGCAGCAGCCCCGCGTTGCGTGGCCAGGGCGACTCCCCCATGACCCGGATGGTTCCCGCGTCCGGCTTCCGGAGTCCTTCGATCATCTCCAGGGTGGTGGTCTTGCCGGCCCCGTTGGGCCCGAGGATGCCGAAGAACTCCCCCTCGGCCACCTCGAAGCTCACCCCGTCGACTGCCCTGAGCTCTCCGTACGCCATGGCGAGATCGGTGACCTCGATCGCTCCCATGCGGGCGACCCTAGCCAACGCCGACACCCCGCCGGCTGACCGGCTCGGGCTCGTGGGGGCGCCCCTAAGGACCATCTCATCCGGGTCTCACGGATGCTTCACGTCGGCCGAGCACGGTGGTGGGCATGTCAGTTCTGGTGGAGGCCTTCGGCGACGTCGACGCGACACCGTACCGAGGCGAGGCAGCCCAGGTGTCGGGAGCCCAGGCCGACCGCCGCCGCGAGCACGCCACCGTCCGTGCCTGCGCCCGACGAGCACTCATCAGCCTGAACCGAAGTCATCAGAAGCAGCGGCCGGCTTTTGCTGGGCGCCTTCCTCGCCGGCGCCGCCGCCGGTCGGACGAGTGATGAACAGCGCGGCTTGTTCTGCTCCGTCGGGCTCGCCGGAACCGCGGTCTATCTGTTGGAACGGCTCCGCAGCTGAAACCTGGTCGTGACGATCGGGGGGCGCGCTGCGCTCGTTGGTCAATCCAGCCAGGCGGGGGATAGGTTAGGAGGTGCCCGTCACGCTTCCGCATCTGCGTCAGCCTTGCGAGCAGATCGGGGACCGCGTGCCGGAGTCCAGGCGTCATGCTGGCTTTGTCGAGCGCGAACGCGCCGTCGCGTGCTTTCGGGAAGTCGGAATCGCCCGAGCCCATCTGCGCACTGCTCGCGACACAGCAACTGGCGGCTGGAAAAAGCACGCCTTGCACGCGGAACTCCTGGCTGCGTTGGAGGGGTATGCGGCGGCGATCATCCGTCTCGGGGCGCCGGTTCCGCCCAGGCTCCGCAACGAGATCGATTTGTACCGTCGTCTCGGAAACCACGCCTGACGGTCGGGGACCTGACGGCCATCTCGGCGTTGACGTGGTCAGTGCCGGCCGCGGGCAGAGTGCTTGTATGACGTGATGCGACTCCTGGTCATCGGCGGCACCCGATTCGTCGGCAGGCACCTGGTCGATGCCGCGCTGGCGGCCGGCCATGACGTGACCCTCGTTCACCGCTCACCCACGACCCTGTTCCCGTCCGCCCGGCACGTGCTCGCCGACCGGGAAGGCGACCTGTCGGCGCTGGCCGACGGCGAGTGGCACGCGACCGTGGACGTGTGCGCGTACCTGCCGTCGCAGGTGGAGTCCCTGGCTGCGGCGCTGGGCGACCGTGGTGGCCACCATGTGCTCGTCTCGACCGTCTCGGTGTACGCCGACGTGCCCGGCCCGGACGGCGACGAGGACAGCGCACTGCTACCGGTCGCGGGCGACGTCGAGGATGTCACCGACGCGACGTACGGGCCGCTCAAGGTGGCGTGCGAGCGCGTGGCGGCGGCGACGTACGGCGATCGCCTGAGCATCGTCCGCCCGACCTACGTCATCGGCCCGCACGACCCCACGGGCCGGTTTCCCTGGTGGATCCGGCGGATGGCTCGCGGCGGCGAGGTCCTGGCCCCCGGCGCACCGACCGACCCGGCCCAGGTCGTCGACGTCCGCGACCTGGCCGACTTCCAGCTGGACCTGGCGACCGGACAGATCGCCGGGGTCTACAACGCCGTCCGGCCCACCCAGCCGTGGTCCGAGCTGCTCGACGCCACCGCAGCGGTCGCCTCGGTCGGCACCAGGCTCACCTGGGTGGACGGGGGCTGGCTCACCGAGGAGGGCGTGACGGGTGCGGACCTCCCGCTGTGGAGCGAAGGCGTCGTGGACTGGGAGTCCGCGATGTCCCCGGCGCGAGCCGAGGCCGCCGGACTGAGGCATCGACCGCTGTCCGAGACCGTCGGCGACACCGCGGCCTGGGCCACCGACGACTGCCTCGTGGACGGCGTCGGGCTGACAGCCGCTCGCGAGGCAGAGTTGCTCGCGCGCTGGGCCTCGCTCAGCGCCTAGTTTCGCCCGCCCTTCGCTACCCCAGCAGCGTGCGGACGACCCGCAGGCCCACCGACATCCGGGCGAGGTCGGCGGACTCGTCGCGGCAGATCTCCTCGAGGGTCGTGGTGGCGCGGCCGACGGCGACCTGCTCGGTCTCCTCCCAGCTCGCGATCCGCGCCGCGGCCGGCTCGTCGGGCGAGGTCATCTCGAGCACCTGCGCGGTGAGCTGGGTGTGGACGCCGTACAGGTCGTCACGCAGTGCCGCCCGCGCCATCGTCTGCCAGCGGTCCTCGCGCGGCAGCGCGAAGATCCGGCGGACCAGCATCGGCAACCCGAGCCGCTCGGCGAGCGCGAAGTGGACCCGCGTCACGTCTGCCGGCTCGAGGCCGGCGCGCAGCGCGTTGTCGACCACGCCGAGCAGGCTGTACGCCGGATCGAGGACGGCCACCCGGGTAGCGAGCTCCGCGGGAACCGCCTTCTGCACCAGCGCGTCGCGGCGCGCTTCGAGATCCTCGCGCTCCCGGCCGGTCATCAGCTCGGGGAGCTGCGCCATCAGCGCCTGCACGGGACCCCGGAAGTGGTCGACGGTGCCCTGGCTGTCGAGCGGCGGGCGTCGGTTCGTGACCAACCAGCGCGAGGCCCGCTCGACCAGCGTGCGCATCTGGATCCGCATCCGGGTCTGCACCAGCGCGTCGAGCTTGTTGTCCCACGTCATGAGCTCGCGCCGGAGCTCCAGAGACCCGAAGATCTCGCGCGCCACGAAGTTGGCGCGCGTCAGCTCGGCCGCGCCCGCCCCGGTCTCCCCGGACAGCCGCGGCACGAACGTCATGCCCGCACCGTTCACGAGGTCGTTGACGACCTGGGTCACGATGATCTGGCGGCGCAGCGGGTGCTCGCGCAGCTGGCGGGTGAAGTCCTCCTGCATCGGCTCCGGGAAGTAGGCCCGCAGGTCGATGTCGAGGTACGGGTCGTCGGGCAGGTCGGACGCGAGCAGCTCGTCGGCCAGCACGATCTTGGTCCACGACATCAGGACGGACAGCTCCGGCACGGACAGCTCGCCGCCGCGCTCCAGCCTCCGGCGTACTTGCCGCGACGTGGGCAGCGCCTCGAGCTCGCGATTGAGCACGCCCATCCGCTCGAGCTTCTTCATCCAGTCCTCGTGGACGTGGAGCAGGGACGGCGCGTGCGCGACCGCGTTTGCGAGTGCGAGGTTCTGCTCGTAGTTGTCGCGCAGAACCAGGTCGGCGACCTCGTCGGTCATCTCCGCCAGCAGCGCGTTGCGCCGCTCCTGGGTCAGGCCGCCGTCGCGGACGACCCGGTCGAGCAGGATCTTGATGTTCACCTCGTGGTCGGAGGTGTCGACGCCGGCCGAGTTGTCGATGAAGTCGGTGTTGATCCGGCCGTCGCGCTGGGCGTACTCGATCCTTCCGAGCTGCGTCAGGCCGAGGTTGCCGCCCTCGCCGACACATTGGGCACGCAGGTCGCGGCCGTCGATACGGATCGCGTCGTTGGCCTTGTCTCCGGCGTCGGCGTGGGTCTCCTCGGAGGCCTTGACGTAGGTGCCGATGCCGCCGTTCCAGAGCAGGTCGACCGGCGCCTGGAGGATCGACTTCATCAGGTCGGCCGGGGTCATGGCCGTGACGTCGTCATCGATCCCGAGCGCGGCTCGGACGGGCGCGCTCACCGGGATCGACTTCTTCGAGCGCGGGAACACGCCACCGCCCTCGGAGATCAGGTCCTTGTCGTAGTCCTGCCAGCTGGAGCGAGGGAGGTCGAAGAGCCGCTTGCGCTCGGCGTACGACGTGGCGGCGTCGGGACTCGGGTCGAGGAAGATGTCGCGGTGGTCGAACGCGGCCACCAGGCGGGTGTGCTCCGAGCACAGCATCCCGTTGCCGAACACGTCGCCGGACATGTCGCCGATGCCGACCGCGGTGAAGTCCTCGGTCTGGCAGTCGATCCCGCGCTCGCGGAAGTGCCGCTGCACCGACACCCACGCGCCGCGGGCGGTGATCCCCATCGCCTTGTGGTCGTAGCCGACCGAGCCGCCGGACGCGAACGCGTCCCCCAGCCAGAAGCCGTAGTCCTTCGCGACCCCGTTGGCGATGTCGGAGAACGTGGCGGTGCCCTTGTCGGCCGCGACGACCAGGTAGCTGTCGTCGCCGTCATGGCGGACCACGTCGCGCGGCGGGACGTTCTCGCCCTCGAGCAGGTTGTCGGTGATGTCGAGCAGCCCCGAGATGAACGTCGTGTAGCAGGCCACGCCCTCGGCCAGCCACGCGTCGCGGTCACTGGAGTCGGGTAGCTGCTTGCAGAAGAAGCCGCCCTTCGCACCCACCGGCACGATCACGGTGTTCTTGACCATCTGCGCCTTCACCAGCCCCAGCACCTCGGTGCGGAAGTCGTCGCGTCGGTCAGACCAGCGCAGGCCACCGCGGGCGACCGCGCCGAACCGCAGGTGCACGCCCTCGACCCGCGGCGAGTACACGAAGATCTCGAACGACGGTCGCGGCTCCGGCAGATCGGGGATCGCCGACGGCTCCAGCTTGAACGAGATGTAGTTCCGCGGGCCGCCGTCGGCGTCGGGCTGGAAGTAGTTCGTGCGCAGCGTGGCCCGGATGTGGGTGCGGTACGAGCGCAGGATCCGGTCGTGGTCGAGGCTGGCCACGTCGTCCAGGGCCCGGGCCAGCCGCTCCTCGAGCTCGCTCATCCGCACGACGCGGGCCTCGGCGTCGGCGGCCAGGTGGTCACGACCGGGCGCGAACCGCGCCTCGAACAGCTGCACCAGGAGCCGGGTGATGTCGACGTTGCCGACCAGCGCGCCCTCGATGTAGTCCTGCGCGAAGGGGCTGTTTCCCTGCCTCATGTACTTCGCGTACGCGCGCAGCACCGTCGCCTGCCGCCACGAGAGGCCCGCGTCGAGCACCAGCCGGTTGAAGCCGTCGATCTCGTTGTAGCCGTCCCAGACCGCGCGCAGCGCCTCCTGGAACCGCTCCGGTGAGTCGTGGTCCGTGGGTCGTTCGTAACGCAGCCCGAACTCGTAGAGGTACGCCGGGTGGTCGAGCCCGGTCAGCTCGTAGGGCCGCTCGTCGACGACCTCGACGCCCATCGAGGACAGCATCGGCAGCACTTGCGAGAGGGACAGCGGGGCGCCGGTGCGGAACACCTTGAGTCGGCCCTCGTCGCGGGCGGCGTCGTCACGGGCGTACAGCCGCAGGTCGATGCCTTCCTCACCGAGCCCGTCGAGGATGCCGAGGTCGGCGGCGCCGATCGAGGGGGCGAAGTCCTCCTTGAAGGCCTCGGGGAAGGACTCGCCGTAGGTTCGGGCGAGCCGTGCGCCCTCCTCGGCGCCGTACGCGGCCATCGCCGCGGCCGCGAAGTCGTCGCGCCAGGAGCGGGACGCCTCGGCCAGCCGGCGCTCGACCTCGGCGGTGTCGACCTCCCGGATCTCCTCGCCCAAGGGCGGGTGCACCACGAAGTGGACGTTGGCGGTCGCCGACTCCCCCATCCGGACCGAGAACTCGACGGACTCCCCGCCCAGCTCCTCCTGGAGGATCCGCGAGAAGCGCTCGCGGACGCCGGTGTTGTAGCGGTCGCGCGGCAGGTAGACCAGCGCGGTGACGTACCGGCCGTAGGTGTCCTTGCGGATGAAGATCTTGACCTGACGACGCTCACGCGCGTGCATCACCGCGACCGCGGTGGGGGCCAGCTCATCGAGCGGGGTGTGGAAGAGCTCGTCCCGTGGGAAGTTCTCCAGCGTGTCCATCAGCGCCTTGCCGGCGTGACTCCGCGGGTCGAACCCCGCGCGCTTGAGGACCTCACGCGCCTTCTCGCGCAGCATCGGGATCCGCATCACGGACTCGGTGTAGGCGGCGCTGGAGAACAGCCCGAGGAACCGCCGCTCCCCGACCACCTCTCCGGAGGCGTCGAACGTCTTGATGCCGACGTAGTCGAGGTACGCCGGCCGGTGCACGGTCGCCCGCGAGTTCGCCTTCGCGAGCACGAGCAGGGTCTTCTCGCGCGCCTTCGCCTTCACCGCCGCCGGCAGCTTGCCGAACGACGCCGACATGTCCTGGTCGAACCGCAGGATGCCGAGGCCGGTGCCGGGCAGCGCCCGTAGCACCTCGTCGTCGCCCTCGGTCTCGAGCCGGTACTCGCGGTAGCCGAGGAAGGTGAAGTGGTCGTCGGCCAGCCAGCGCAGCAGGTCCTGACCCTGCGCCACCTCGGAGCCCGGCAGCGGCGGCCGCTCCTGGTCGAGCTCGTCGACGATGGCGAGTGCCATCGCGTGCATCTTCGGCCAGTCCTCGACCGTCACCCGGACGTCGGAGAGCACCCGCTGCAGCGCCTCCTCGAGCTCGGCGGCGTCCTTCTCGTCGCTGACCCGGGTGATCTCGATCTGCATCCACGACTCGCGGATCGCGCCCTCGGGCGCGGCGACCGACCCGTCCTCGACCCCGTGGACCTTGCGCAGCTCGCCGGCGATGTCGCGCTCGACGTCCATCTGCGGGTGGATGACGACCCGCACGTCACGGCCCTGGTTCGCCAGCTCCATCGTCAGCGAGTCGACGAGGAACGGCATGTCGTCGGTGACGACCTGCACCGTGCTGTAGCCCGCGGCGGACCAGCCCTCGTCCTCGCCTGGGGTGACCACCCGGACCCGGGCGGTGCCCTGGGGCCGGTTGCGGGCGACCTCGAGGTGGGAGGCGAGGGCGCCGTAGAGATCGTGCGGACCGCGCTCGCACACGTCCTCAGCAGCGACGTTGCGGTAGTAGGTCCGAACCAGCGATCCGGCCCCGATCGGGCCATCCTCCTGCTGCGCCGCTTCGGTCAGTCTGGCGGACTTCTCGTCATCGAGCGTGATGGCCACCCCCCGACACTAGGACTCCTGGGGTCACCCCGCCAACGCGGGTCGCCCAGCCCGTTCCGGCCGAGGGCCGGGAGCTCCGCCTGCTGCCATGATGTGCGCCATGGCCAAGCAGATCCGGCACGAGCTGACCTACGACGCGTCGCTGGACGAGGTCGCCACGATGCTGCGCGACCCCGCGTTCCGCGAGCAGGTGTGCGAGCACCAGGGCGTGCTCCGCTCGAGCGTCACGATCGAGCCCGACGGTGACCGCATGCGGGCGCGGATCGAGCAGGTCCAGGCCGCCCACGGCATCCCCTCGTTCGCCACCAAGTTCGTCGGAGACGAGATCCAGATCGTGCAGACCGAGTCGTGGTCATCTCGGGAGCGCGGGGACATCGAGGTCACCATCCCGGGCAAGCCGGGCGACATGCGGGGCACCGCGACCCTGGTGGAGGTCGGCGGCACGACCACCGAGACGGTCGCGCTCACGGTCAAGGTGTCGATCCCGCTGGTGGGCGGGAAGCTCGAGGGACTGATCGCCGACCTGCTCGTCAAGGCGCTCAAGGCCGAGAACGCCGTCGGGCGCGAGTGGCTGGCCGGTCGCTGACCCGGCGAAGCTCGGGACTCAGGCCGAGCCGGCGTCGTCCTCGGCAGCGTCTTGCCGATGCCGCCACCAGATGACGAACCCGAGCAGCACGAACGGCGCGAACGCGAGCACGTAGGTCAGCGCCTTCTCCTGGGCGTGCAACGGCCCGAGGTGCTGCAGCACCTGGACGAGCACACCCAGGGAAGACATCAGCCCATGAACGGGTAGCGGTAGTCGGTGGGCGGGTCGAAGGTCTCCTTGATCGACCGAGCGCTGGTCCAGCGCAGCAGGTTCTGCGGCGCGCCCGCCTTGTCGTTGGTGCCGGAGGCCCGGGCGCCGCCGAACGGCTGCTGCCCCACGACCGCCCCCGTCGGCTTGTCGTTGATGTAGAAGTTGCCGGCCGCGAAGCGCAGCGCCTCCCGGGTCCACGAGATCGCCTGCCGGTCCTGCGCGATGACGGCGCCGGTAAGGGCGTACGGCGCGAACGACTCCATCTGCCGCACGACGTTCTCGTAGCGGGAGTCGTCGTACACGTGGACCGCCAGGATCGGGCCGAAGTACTCATCACGGAACATCTGGTCGGTCGGGTCGGTCGACTGCACGATCGTCGGGCGCACGAAGTACCCGACCGAGTCGTTCAGCTGGCCGCCGGCGATCGTCGTGAGGTGCTTGTTGGCGCGGACCCGCCCGAGCGCCTTCTTGTGCTTCGCGAACGCCCGGTCGTCGATCACCGCTCCCATGAAGTTGTGGAAGTCGGTGACGTCACCCACGGCGATCGACTCGGTCTCCGCGACCAGCTGGTCGCGCATCCTCGCCCAGACCGACTTCGCGACGTACGCCCGTGAGGCAGCGGAGCACTTCTGGCCCTGGAACTCGAACGCACCCCGGATCATCGCGGTGCGGAGCACGTCGGGGTCGGCACTCGGGTGCCCCACGATGAAGTCCTTGCCGCCGGTCTCGCCCACGATCCGCGGGTAGGAGCGGTAGCCGGAGATGTTCTCGCCGACCGTCCGCCACAGGTGCTGGAACGTCGGGGTCGACCCGGTGAAGTGGATGCCGGCCAGGTCCGGGTGCGCGAGCGCCACCTTCGAGACGTCGAGGCCGTCCCCGGGGAGCATGTTGATCACGCCCGGCGGCAGGCCGGCCTCCTCCAGCAGGTCCATCGTCAGCGACGCGGCGAGCTGCTGGGTCGGGGAGGGCTTCCAGATCACGGTGTTGCCCATCAGCGCCGGCGCGGTCGGCAGGTTGCCGGCGATGGCGGTGAAGTTGAACGGCGTGATCGCGTAGACGAAGCCCTCGAGCGGCCGCTGGTCGGTGCGGTTCCAGATCCCGCGGCTGTTGGCGATCGGCTGGTCCGCGAGGATCTGCCGGGCGTAGTGGACGTTGAAGCGCCAGAAGTCGATCAGCTCGCACGCGGCGTCGATCTCGGCCTGGAACGCCGTCTTCGACTGCCCGAGCATGGTGGCCGCGTTGATCCGCTGCCGCCAGGGGCCGGCCAGCAGGTCGGCCGCCTTCAGCAGGACCGCGCAGCGCTCGTCGAACGGCATCTCGCGCCACATCGGCGCGGCGTCGAGTGCGGCCTTGACCGCGGCGTCGGCGTCCTTCGTCGAGGAGTTCTTGAACGTCGCCAGCACGTGCTGGTGGTCGTGGGGCTGGACGACCTTCATCTCCGCGCCGCCACCAGTGCGGCGCCGGCCGTTCACCACGGCGCGGAGGATGGGCTGGCGACGCTCCTGGCGCTCGAGCTCGGCCACGAGGGCGTCCCGCTCGGGCGTGCCGGGAGCGTAGGTCAGGTTCGGCTCGTTCACCGGAGCCGGAGGAGTGGTGATCGCATCCATGAGGGCGACCCTAGTCGGGCACGACGAAGGAGTGCACGGCGCGGGGAAGCCGGTTGAGCAAGCCCGCGGCCGAGCCTGCGAGGCCGCGACGGCGCGTCGAAACCAAGACCCTAGTCAGGCACGACGAAGGAGTGCACGGCGCGGGGAAGCCGGTTGAGCAAGCCCGCGGCCGAGCCTGCGAGGCCGCGACGGCGCGTCGAAACCAAGACCTTAGTCGGCCAAGAGCTGCTCGATCTCCTGGGTCGCGAACCACGCCAGGTCCTCGTCGGGGTCCGCGTCCACCGGCCGGTCGGCGACGTCGCTGTGGACCGCGACGACGTCGCTCATCGCGAGCCCGGTGCCCGGGGGATCGACCTCGGCCACGACGACCACCCTGCGACCGGGACCGTCGAGCAGTGCGGCGGCGGCGTCGGCGGCGTCCATCAACGCGGTGTACTCAGACTCCTCGTCGTCGCCCTCGGGCTCGAACCGGTCCAGGTCGTCGGGCAGCCGCCCCTGCTCGACGTACGTCCGCAGCCGATCCAGCGTCGTGGGCACGTAGTAGCGCACGGTCAGGACTTCCTCGACGGCCGCTTGCGCCCACGTGGCACCCGTGGCCGGGCGCCCGACGCGGTGTCAAGCAGCTCGTCGAGGGCCTCGGTGACGCACTGGCCGAGGACGTCGGCGTCCGGCAGCAGGTCGCGGTCGGCGGTGATGCCGTAGTACACCGAGCCGTCATACGACGTGACGCCGATCGCCAGCGCGTGGCCGGGCAGCAATGGGTGGACCGGGTAGGTCTCGATCATCCTGGCGCCGGCGGCGTGGAGCGCCGACTGCGGGCCCGGCACGTTGATGACGTTGAGCTGTGAGCCGCGACGCAGCTCCGCGGCGGCGACGCGCGACCCGATGGCGTGGAACGTCGCGGGCGCGAACCCGGCGATCCCCGCGAGCCGGTTCGCAGCGACGCCACGGCCGGTCTCCTTGTGCGCCTGGAAGGAGTACGAGACCTGGTGGAGGCGTACGACGGTCGAGGGCTCGCCCACCGGGAGCTCCACCCAGTGGGCGGCGATCTGGGTGCCGAGCGAGGTGGCCTCCAGCTCCTCGTCGATCACCGAGACCGGCACCACCGCCCGGATCCGGCGTACCCCGCCCAATGACTCGGCGCGCGTCATCAGCCAGCCGCGGAGGGCACCCGCGACGGTCGCCAGGATGACGTCGTTGACGGTGCCGCCGTGCGCCTCGCGGATCGTCCGGTAGTCGGCGAGGTCGGTGCGCACCGTGACGACCCGCCGCTGCTGCGACAGCTCACCCGAGATCGGGCTCTCGGGCACCGGCCGGCGGTTGGTGAGAGCCTCGGCCACCCGGCCGGCCCGCTCAGCGACCGCGCCTACGGTGCGCCAGGCCGACGCGGCGTTGCTCCGGACGGTGTCGAGCACGAGCCCCGGCTCGTGGACGGTGTCGTCGAGGGCGCCGGCGACCAGCGCCAGCGGCGACGGCCGCCGGCTCGGGCGCCATTCGTCGCCGCCGAGCGACCGCACCTCGGCGCTGGTGTCGAGCATGACCTGCCCGAGGTCGACGGTGTCGACCCCGTCGACCATCGCGAGGTGCGACTTCGACAGCACGGCGACCCGGCCGTCGGCCAGACCCTCCACGAAGTAGACCTCCCAGAGCGGCCGGTCGCGGTCGAGCGGGCGCGAGACGATCCGGGCCACCAGCTCACGCAGCTGGTCGATGGTCCCCGGCCTCGGGAGCGCCGAGCGCCGTACGTGGTAGGCGAGGTCGAAGTGCGGGTCGTCGAGCCACGCCGGGTTCGCCAGCCGACCGGGCACCGGCTGCAGCCGCTGCCGGTAGCGCGGGACGAACGAGATCCGGTCGGCGATCAGGTCCAGGAGCCGGTCGTGGTCGAACCCCGAGTCGGCCGGGTCGAACACCTCGACCGTCGCGTTGTGCATCGGCGTCGTCGGCGACTCGAGGGCAAGGATCGCCAGGTCGCGCGGTCTCAGCCGCTCTCCCATGCCGACCCCCTTCACGGTCCCGGGTTGCCCTCCGTGGGATTCTGGCAGAGGACGCGTCCGCACCGGACGACCCGTCCCGAGTTGTCCCGAGATGGAGAGGACCCGACGTGCGACGCATCGCACTGCTGGCGAGTGCCCTGACTCTGGCCGTGACCCTGCTCGGATGCGGCTCCGAGGAGCCCACGACCCAGCCGCCCGCGGACCCGACGACGTCCAGCACGCCGGAGGAGACCCCGGACGAGACCCCGGAGGAGACACCCGAGCCCTCCGAGCCCGCCGTGCAGGAGATCGAGATCGTCTTCGAGGGCGGCGAGGCGCCCCCGGTCGAGCGGGTCCAGGTCGGGGTCGGCGAGCGGGTCGCGCTGGTGGTCACCTCTGACGCGGCCGGCGAGCTGCACGTGCACTCCGACCCGGAGCAGACCGTGGCGTACGACGCCGGGACCACGCGCCTGCCACTGACGATCGACCGCCCCGGCGTCGTCGAGGTGGAGCGGCACGAGCCGGCGGCGCTCGTGCTGCAGCTCGAAGTCCGCTGACGTGGACGACTGGTTGACGTTCGCCCACGGCCTGGGCGGACCGGCCGACCTGCCGATCCCGCCCCAGCTCGCCATCGCGGGAGCGGTGGCCGCGCTGGTCGTCTCCTTCACCGTCCTCGCGCTCGCCTGGCGTACGCCGAGGTTCGCCCCTGACACCGGCGGCCGACCCGCCCCGGCGGTCCTGCAGCGGCTGGTCGACCACCGCGCGTGGCACGTCGCACTGCGCGTGCTCGGAGTCGCCGGGCTCGCCTGGTTCGGGCTGGCGGCAATGTTCGGTCCCGACCTGCTGACCAACCCGGCGTTCGGCATGTTCTACGTCTGGTGGTGGGTCGGCCTCGTGCCGGCGTCGGTGCTGCTCGGCCCGGTCTGGCGCGCGATCAGCCCGGTCCGCACCATCAACTCGCTCTTCGCGAGGCTGTCGGGCAGCGACCCCGAGCACGGGATGTATGAGTACCCGGCGCGGCTCGGATACTGGCCGGCCGCGCTCGGGCTGTTCGCGTTCGTGTGGCTGGAGCTCGTCTACCCTCACTCCACGGAGCTCGGCCCGGTCCGGCTCTGGGTCGCGGTCTACCTGGCGGCCATGCTGCTCGGTGGCGCGCTGTTCGGCGGCACCTTCTTCGAGAAGGCCGACCCGTTCGAGGTGTACTCCTCACTCTGCGCGAAGCTGTCGGTCTGGTCACGCCGCGACGGAACTCTGATCCTCCGCAGCCCGCTGTCCAACCTCGCCACCATCCCGCCCGAGACCGGGCTCGTCGCGGTCGTGGGCGTGCTGTTCGGCAGCACCGCGTTCGACTCGTTCCGCAGCTCGCTCACCTGGATCAACTACACCGACGGCGGTCCACTGGCGATCTCGACCATGAACCTGCTGGCGCTGGTGACGTTCTGTGTCGGCGTCGCGGTCATCCTGGCTGTCGGCAGCGCGGCCACCGGCGTGGGCGAGGGCACCCGGCGCCGCGACCTGCCGGCCAGGTTCGCGCACTCGGTGGTGCCGATCATCGTCGGCTACATCGTCGCCCACTACCTGAACTACCTGGTCGAGGTCGGCTGGGACACCCTGGTCCTCGCCAGCGACCCGCTCGGCCGCGGCTCCAACTGGCTGGGCACCGGTGACCTGGGCCGGATCAGCTGGTTCACCTACCACCAGACGCTGTTGGCCTCGGTGAAGGTGCTGGCGGTGGTGACCGGCCACGTCCTGGGCGTCATCGCGGCCCACGACCGGGCGATCGCGGTGCTGCCGAAGCGGCACCAGGTGACCGGTCAGCTGCCGATGCTGTTGGTGATGGTGTCGTTCACCGTCGGCGGTCTCTACCTGCTGTTCGCCGCCTGAGCCCCCTGAACCGCCGGCGACAGGACTGCGGCGGCCACCGCCGCCACGGCGCGCCCGACCGCGGAGTCGCCGATCTCCGCCAGCGACCGGCCGGCGACCAGCGCCCGGTCGACCGCCGACCGGTCCTCGGGCAGGAAGTGAATTCCCGCGACCGGGGCCGCGCCATGCAGCATTCCGGCGATGTCCGCCTCAGCCCAGCCGAGCGTGGGCCGCATCCGATTCACCACGACGTACGGGTCCGTGCGGCCGGTCGACTCCGCCAGCTCGAGCAGCCCACGGGCGAGCCGCGACAGACCCACGGGGTCGGCGCTCCCGACCACGACGACGTCGTCGGCCACCTCGAGCGCGGCCAGGGTCATGGTGTTGCGCCCGGCCCGCCCGGCGTCGGACACCGGGTCGGGCTCCAGGCAGAAGCCGGTGTCGACCACGACGTGGCCGTGTCCGGCCGCCACCTCGAGCAGGTGCTCCACGACCCCGGCGCGGACCTCCACCCACCGGTCGGCGCGCGGCAGCCCGGTCACCACGCTGAGTCGATGGTCGAGGGACCGCTGCACGGACCCGAACCGCTCCGACAGCTGGCCGGTCGCGGCCACCCGGGTCGCGGCCAGCAGCCCCGAGATCTCATCGACGATGCCGAGCTGCTGGGCGACCGCGCCGCCGTACGGGTCGGCGTCGACCAGGATCGTGCGCTGGGTGCGGCCGAGCTCGGCGGCCAGACCAACGGCGAGCGTCGTACGCCCGGGAGCGCCGGCCGGTCCCCACACCGCCAAGACCCGCCCGGGCTGTCGGCGCTCGGGCGCTCGGCCCTCGGGCTCGCGCGCCACAGTGGGGTCAGGGTCGTCGCCGGCAGCGACGACGTAGCCGAGGGCGTCGAGCTCGTCGTCGGCCACGACCGCGCGCACCCCGATCCGGGTTGCCCGCAGGGCGGCCGGGTCGAGGTCGGGACCGGCCGGCAGCACCGCGACCGGGCGGACGCCGTGGCCACGCAGGTGGTCGATCGCGTCACGGTCGAGACCGGGCGCGTCGAGCGCGAGCAGCGCCACGTCCGTCTGGCCTGCGGCCGCGGTCGCGAGCAGGTCGCCGACGTCGACGCAGCGCTTGAGCACGACAACGTCGTCCCGGTCGGAGAGCCGGGTCAGAGCACGTGACTCCCAGGGCGCGCCGGCCGCCAGCACCAGGACGACGACCACGTCAGCTCCCCACGACCGTGACGACTGGGGTCTCCAGGGTGGCCAGCAGCGCGAACCAGCGGTCGGCGTCACCGGGCTCGACGGCCAGCACCAACTGCCGGACGCCGGTCAGCTCGTCGGCCGCCGGCGCATCGACCACCGTCACCGACTCCAGCGCGGCACCAGCGCACTCGGGGCAACGGACGGAGTCGCGGACGTAGACGCTGACGACCGAGCCGGAGCCGACGCTGTCGGGCACGAGGTCGACCGCGATCGGCAGCTCCAGGACGTCGGCCTCCGCTGCCGTCCCCACTGCCGCCCGTGGCAGCAGCTCCCCCCGGCCCACGCCGCGTACGAGCCGGGCGTCGGCGGGAAGCGGGTCGTCGGCTGCGTAGTAGTGGCCGAGGTCGGCGGCGTCCGCGAACCGCACCTGTCGCGCCTCGAGGTCGCCGGAGGCGATCTCGGCACCACCGGCGAGGTCGTCGGTCGCCGCCCACACCGTGACGGTGTCGTCGGCCGCGGCGAGCAGCCGGGAGCCGGCCACCACGGACACCGCCACGATCGCGACCCCGATCCAGAGCCGTGGATCGCGCCAGCCGGGTCTGGTGGCGCGGGCAGCAGCAGGTGGAGGGTCCCCGAGACTCGTCACCGGCCCATCATGACCCGGACCGGCGACGTCGTGAAGCGGCTTCTCCACAGGGTCGCGGGTCGGCGTACCTGCGGGCGGGCGCGGGATGGGACGATGACGCCATGCCCGGCACGCCCCGCTTCCTGACCCTGGCCGACGTGGCCGAGGTGCTCAACACCTCGAGCGCGCAGGTCTACGCGCTGGTGCGACGCGGCGACCTGCCGGCCATCAAGATCGGCGGCCGTGGCCAGTGGCGGGTGGAGTCGGAGCAGCTCGAGGTCTACATCAAGCGGATGTACGACGAGACCCGCGACTACGTCGACCAACACCCCTTCGTCGAGTCCGAGGCCGACCCCAGCTGACCGCGAGTCGTGTCTCGTTCGGGTCGAGTCGTGTCTGGTTCGGGTCGAGTCGTGTCTGGTTCGGGTCGAGTCGTCAGGAGTCGCGCAACAAGGCACGAATCAGCCAGAACGAGGTACGAATCGACGCGCACGAGGCACGAATCGGCGACGTGTCAGCCGACCTCGGCGCCGAGCGTGATCGCGACGACCTGCTCGTCGCCCTCGCGCACGAGCGTGAACTCGATCGTCTCGCCTGGTCGGTAGGTCCGGATCGCCACGATCAGGGAGATGCCGTCGGTCACGCGCAGGCCGTTGACCTCGGTGACGACGTCGCCCTCCTCCAGACCGCTGTCCGCTGCGGGGGTGTCGGGCATCACCTCGTCGATCCGGGCGCCGGAGCCGTCCCCGGACCCGCCGGTCTCCACCTTGGCCCCGATCACTGGGTAGCGGGCCTCGCCGGTGCGCAGGATCTGGTCGGCGGTGATGCGCACCTGCTCGATCGGGATCGCGAAGCCGACGCCGATGTTGCCGCGGTCACCACCGAAGCCGCTGCCGGTCGTGGCGATCGCGCTGTTGACGCCCACCACCTGCCCGCGCAGGTTGACCAACGGGCCGCCGGAGTTGCCGGGGTTGATCGCGGCGTCGGTCTGGACCGCGTTGATGTAGGACGGGTCGGAGCCCGCTTCTCCCGTCGTCACCGGTCGGTTGAGCGCGCTGACGATGCCCGAGGTGACGGTCGAGCTCAGACCGAGCGGCGAGCCGAACGCCACCACCGGCTCACCGACGCTCAGCCGGACGCTGGACCCGAGCGCCGCCGGCGGCAGGCCCTCCGCAGCGCGTGAGTAGAGCACCGCGAGGTCGTAGACCGGGCTGCGGCCGACCACCTCGGCGTCGTACCGGTTGCCCTCCTGGTCGACGATCTCGATCGGGCCGTCGTCCTGCGCGGCAGACTCGACGACGTGGTTGTTGGTGACGACGTGGCCCTGCCGGTCGAGCACGAAGCCGCTGCCGGTGGCTGCGCCCTCGTCGCCCTCGAACTCCGCGACGATCTGCACGGTGCTGGGCAGCAACCGGTCGGCCACCCGGACCACGGACTTGTTGCCGCCGGCCAGCGGCGGAGACGTCTCGAGGTCGACGCCGTCGAGCCCCTCCGACACGGCGCCCGGTCGGTCCTCTTCCACGATCGAGTCGAGCACCGCGGCACCCACGGCACCGCCGACCACACCGACCATGAGGGCCAAGCCCGCAACGGCCGGCCACAGCCAGCCGGAGACCCGACCGCGTGGCGGCGGCGCCGGCTGGTAAGGGGCGGGGTACGCCGGGGGCGGAGGAAGCGGCCGCGTGGCGGGCGGCGGCCCCTGCCAATGTCCCGGCGGTGGCTGGTTGACCGGTGGCTGCCACGAGGCGCCGGGGGACGGGACCGGGGTCCGGGCCGGGGACGATGGCCGGATCGGCTGCGTGGGCTCGGTGCCCTCGTCCGCGCCGTGCTCCGGGCGCTCGTCGTGGTCGGTCACCCGGTCATTCTCCCCCGGGAGGCCAACCGTGCCTACCGGGAGGGGGTGGTCGCGGCCGGCTTCAGCAATGAGCCGGGGACGCGGGCCGGCTGCTGCCGGGGCGCGTCGGTACCGCCGAAGTTCGTCACCGGCGCCCGTCGCTCGGGAGCAGGCGTGTTGGCGGTGATGCCGAGGGCGAGCACGCCCAGGACGGCCACCCCGGCGGCTGACCCGCCGAGCGCGATCATCCCGGCCCGCCGCGACCGCTGGCCGCCGGCGGCTGCGGTCGGGAACGGGGTCGGGCTCAGCAGCGAGCCCTTGAGGTGGGCTGGGGCACGATCGTCGTCGGCAGACAGCCCGGCGAGCCGGGTCTTGACCCAGCCCTCGCGCTCGACCGCGTCGCGGCAGGCGTGGCACGCGTGCACGTGCGCCCAGGCCCGCTCGGCCTCTTCCGGCGAGAGCTGGCCGTCGAGCAGCGCGCTGACCCGGTGCCCGAGGTGTCCGATCACGACGCCCCCTCCGGGGCCATGACGGGACCGGAGTACCGGACCCGGCCGGGCTCGGGCGCGCGGTGGGCCAGGGCGCGCCGCAGCATCGCCCGCCCACGGTGGATCCGGGAGCGCACCGTGCCCAGCTTGGCGCCCAGGATGTCGGCGATCTCGTCGTACGACAGCCCCTCGACGTCGCATAGCACGACGGCTGCGCGGAAGTCCGGCGGCAGCGCGGCCAGCGCCCCCTCGACGTCGTCGTCGAACATCTGGTCGGCGACCGCGAGATCAGGGGCCGGGCCGGCGCTGCGCAGCGTGCTGGCCCGCTCGTCCGAGAGCGCGTCGAACCGGATCCGCTGCTTGCGGCGGGCCTGGTCGAGGAAGAGGTTGGTGGTGATCCGGTGGAGCCAGCCCTCGAATGTCCCTGGCGTGTAGGTGTGGAGGCTGCGGAAGACGCGCACGAACACCTCTTGAGTGAGGTCCTCGGCGTCGTGCCGGTTGCCGGTCAGCCGGTAGGCGAGACGGTAGACGCGGTCGGAGTGGCGCTCGACGATCTCGTCCCAGGTGGGGACCTCGTTGGTCGTCATCGGCCTCTCCTCGGGACCAGCCTGCGGACTCGACTTCCAGGGTTTCAGCGGTGAACCTCTCTCACGCTAGGGCGTCGTGCTGAGAGGAACCTGAGGCCCTCTCGACTACCCCTAACGACCGTCGGCGCCCACGTGTTCCCGATCACACGCGGTAGGGTCGAACCGCCCAGATCCACCCAACGCCAGACCGCCTCGCGGCCGGACCCAGGAGGCCACCATCACCACGTCGAACCAGGCGCCGATCAAGCCCGCCAGCTGGTCCTACGCCGAGGCCTTCGTGGCCGAGGACGAGGTGCTCGCCTCCGCCCGTGCCCGGGCCGAAGAGGTCGGCGTCGCGCCGATCGGCGCGGGGGGTGGCGCGGCGCTGCGGTTCCTCGCGTCGGTGCTCGAGGCGCGGGCGGTGGTCGAGATCGGCACCGGCACCGGGGTCTCCGGCGTCTGGCTTCTGCGCGGTATGCGCTCCGACGGCATCCTCACCACGGTCGACATCGAGGCCGAGCACCAGCGGCTCGCCAAGGAGTCCTTCGCCGATGCCGGCATCGCCGCGCAGCGGGCCCGCACCATCTCCGGTGCCGCGCTCGACGTACTGCCGCGGCTCACCGACGGCCACTACGACCTGGTCTTCTGCGACGGCGACAAGGCCGAGTACGACGCCTACCTCACCGAGGCGCTCCGGCTGCTCCGTCCGGGTGGCGTCGTCGCCTTCGACAACGCGCTGTGGCACGACCGGGTCGCCGACCCCGCGCAGCGGGACGACGAGACGGTCACGATCCGCGAGCTCGGCAAGCGGATCGCCGAGGACGACGACCTGGTGTCAGTGCTGCTGCCGGTCGGCGACGGCCTGCTGGCGGCGAAGAAGCTGTGGTCACCCGACGCCGGTGAGTGATCCTGCCGGGGCTCAGTAGCGGGCGGCGGACTGGAAGCCCTCGCGGCCCTCGGCGATCGCGACGACCTCGCACTCCTCGATCAGGATCGGGGCGCTGCCTACGATCTGCGAACCGGGAGACTCGGCTGCGCCCTGGCTGAACGTGCGCTGGAAGTCGGAGCGCTCCTCGTCGGTCGCGAACACGTAGCAGCCCTCGAACCACTGGCCCGGCCGGATCCGCCAGGTCTTGAAGCGCAGCCCCGGCTGGTCGGTGAACCGGGCGTGCGAGCTCTCCTCGACGTACGCCGCCAGCCGCTCGGCCACGTCGTCGGGCGCGTCCTCCAGGGACCAGCGCACGGTCAGTCCACGCATCGCGTCACCTTTGCTGCTCAGCCGATCCCGCGCAGCGGATCGGTCCCGGTCAGCCAGGTCAGCAGCACCCGGGACCCGAACCCGGTCGGGCCCTTGGTCCACTCGTGGTGCTCGTCGGACGAGTCGCCCACGGACGCGAGGTCGAGGTGGGCCCACGGAGTGTCGCCCACGAAGTGCCGCAGGAACAGCGCGGCCGAGATCGCGCCGGCGTGCTTGGGGCCGTTGTTGGCGTCGGCGATGGTTGAGGCGATGTACTCCTCGTAGTCCTCGACGAGCGGGAACCGCCACAGCGGTTCACCAGACCCCTCGCCGGCCTCGCGCAACGCGGCCGCGAGCGCATCGTCGGTGGCGAACAGGCCACCGGTCCGCTCTCCCAGCGCGACCCGCATCGTCCCGGTGAGAGTGGCGACGTCGACGACCACGGCGGGGTCGAGCTCGGAGACGGCGTACGCCAGACCGTCGGCCAGCACCAGCCTTCCCTCGGCGTCGGTGTTGGTGACCTCCGACGTGCGGCCGCCGTAGTGCCGCAGTACGTCGCCCGGCCGCAGCGCGTTGCCGCCGACGGCGTTCTCGGCGGCGCAGACCAGGCCCGTGACGCGGACCGGGCAGTCGAGGTCGCGCAACGCGGCCAGCACGGACATCACGACGGCGCCGCCGGTCATGTCGCGCTTCATGTTGACCATGCCCTCGGCACGCTTGATCGACAGCCCGCCAGTGTCGAACGTGATCCCCTTGCCGACCAGCACCACCAGCGGCGCCTTGCGGCCGCCGCGGGGGACGTAGTCGAGGCGGACCAACCGCGGCGGAGTGGCCGAGGCCCGGCCGACCCCGAGGATGCCACCGAAGCCGTCCTTGGCCAGCCGCCGCTCGTCCCAGACCGTCACCTTCAGGCCCGTTTCGGCCGCGACCTCCTCGGCCTGCTCGGCCAGCCAGGGCGGGTTCTTGATGTTCGACGGGACGGTCGCCAGCATCCGGGAGCGCCAGCCGGCGCCACCGAGCGCGATCCCTCGCCGGAGAGCGGCTCCGGCCGCCTCACCGTCGAAGGTGTCGGCGAGCACCACGCGCGCCACCGGCGTGTGCTCGGGGCCCTTCGAGCGCAGCGTGAACCCGAACGAGCCCAGCGTCAGCCCGACCACGAACGCGGTGAGTCCTTCGTCGTCGGTCACCGCTGCGACCGAGCTGGCCAGCGCCGACCGGTCGAGCACCTCGCGGGCCACCGCGGCGCCCGCGCGACGCAGGTCGGTGCCCGTCCGGGCGCCGACGCCCACGAGCAGCACCAGCCGCAGCGCGGGGTTGTCGGCCGTGCCGACCGGGGCGGGGACCCGCGTCACCTCGCCGGCCTTGGCGGTGTCCAGCCCCGTGACGTGTTGCGCCTCGAGCACGTCGAGCAGGTCGACCCCCAGGGCGTCCCCGAGCTCGCCGCCGCCCGGCCCGAGCAGCACGGTGCCTTCGTCTGCTGCGGGCAGCACCGCCACGGCGACCACGTCGACGCCGGCGAGCGCGTGCGGCAGCTGAGGGCTGAGCGCGAACTGCGGTGGGGAGACCTGGGCAGGGAGGGTGTCGCTCGACGAGGTCACGAGATCAGCTGGTGACGCCCTCGAGTGCCTGGCGGAGCGCGGTGGCCTCGTCGGCGTTGAGCTCTACGACCAGCCGGCCGCCACCTTCGAGCGGGACCCGCATCACGAGACCGCGCCCTTCCTTGGTGACCTCCAGCGGACCGTCGCCCGTCCGGGGCTTCATCGCCGCCATCCGCGCACCTCTTCCTAGTACGTAGCGTCAGGACCGTCCGGCTCTCGACTCGCCGGTCGTACGGCTCGCCATTATCCCCTATGGCCGCGTGATCCGGGCCACAGCCCCGCAAGTCAGGACCGGTCCGTCCTGGCACACTCGACCCCATGCACGCGCGGTCCGCGTTGTTCGACGTCTACGGCGACCACCTGCGCAGCCGGGGGAGCCAGGCGCCGGTCGCGGGGCTGGTGCGGCTGCTCGACCCGGTCGGGATCCAGGCGCCGGCGGTGAGGACGGCGATCTCCCGGATGGTGTCGGAGGGGTGGCTGGAGCCGGTGCGGCTGCCGGCCGGGCGCGGCTACCGGGCCACCGACCGCACCATCCGCTGGCTCGACGACGTCGGCGCCCGCGTCTACCGGCGGGTGGAGCGGACGTGGGACGGCACCTGGCACCTCGCCCTGGTCGCGCCGGCCACCGCCCGCCGTCCCGACCGCAACCGACTGCGTGCTGACCTCTCCTTCATCGGGTACGCCGAGCTCACACCGCACACGTGGGTCAGTCCGTTCGCGCGGACCGAGCTCGACGAGGTCCTCGCGCGGGCCGGGACGACCGCCCGGCGGGTGTGGTCGGACCGGATCGAGCCCGGACCGCTGGACGCGTGGGACCTGCCCGGGCTGGCGTCGGCGTACCGGCGCTTCATCGCGGAGGCGGACACGCTCCTCGGCGAGCTGGCTCCCGACGCCACCGACGAGCGAGCCTTCGCCGCCCGCTTCCAGCTGGTGCACGAGTGGCGCAAGTTCCTCTTCACCGACCCGGGCCTGCCCGACGACCTGCTCCCCAGCGACTGGCCAGGCCGACGCGCGGCCGAGCTGTTCACCAGCGAGGCGCACCGGCTCAAGCCGGCGTCCGACCGGTTCGTCGCCTCCTGCCTGGAGTGAGTCCACGAGTGGACGGGTGAGTCCGGCAGACTCCCCCCATGACCTCACCCGTGCTGCTGGACCTGACCGAGGGCGTCGCCACCATCACGCTCAACCGGCCCGAAGCGATGAACAGCCTCGACGTCGCCACGAAGCAGGCGCTCCTCGAGACGGTCCGCGCGGTCGCGGAGGACCCCGCTGCGCGGTGCGTCGTGCTCACCGGCACCGGTCGCGCGTTCTGCGTCGGGCAGGACCTCAAGGAGCACATCGAGCTCCTGCACGGCGGGTCGAGCGAGCAGCTGTTCACCACGGTCGACGAGCACTACAACCCGATCGTCACGGCGATCGCCACGATGCCGAAGCCGGTGATCGCCGCCGTCAACGGCGTCGCCGCCGGTGCCGGTGCGAGCCTGGCGTTCGCCTGCGACCTGCGCTACCTGGCGGAGGAGGGAGGCTTCAACCTGGCGTTCGCGAACGTCGCGCTGTCCTGCGACACCGGCGCCAGCTACCACCTCCAGCGGCTGGTCGGCAGGGCGAAGGCGATCGAGCTGCTCTACTTCCCCCGCACCCTCACCGCCGAGGAGTCGCTCGAGCTCGGCCTGGCCACCTCCGTGGTCGCGGGCGACGACGACCTCGGCACCGTCGTGGGCGAGGTGGCGGCGCGGCTGGCTGCCGGGCCGACCGTGGCGCTCGGCGCGATGCGGCGCTCGGTCGCGTACGCCGCCGGCCACTCGTTCGAGGAGGCGCTCGGCTTCGAGAGCCGGATGATGACCGAGACCGGCGCCACCGAGGACCACGCCGCCGCGGTCGCGGCGTTCATCGCCAAGGAGCGACCGACCTTCCACGGCCGCTGAGCCCGCTCGCTGCTGTCGGGTTACTGCGCCTGCTCGAGCTTGTGGCGGCGGGCGTCGAACACCTTCAGCACCCTGGCCGGTGCGGTGACCCGCATCATCCGGCGGCTCGGGCTCGCGCCGTACTCCACCGTGACGGCCGCGCCCGAGAACTTGTGGTTGTACCAGGACGTCATCGTCCCGTGGCAGACGCCGCCGCACGTGAACGTCTTCCTCGGCAGCTTGAGGACCCGTGCCACCTTGCGCGCGAACCGCCGGTTCTTGGTGTCCAGGTCGACGCCGTAGAGCGGCTGGTGGAAGCTCAGGATCCGGTGCGGCTTGATGTCCTTGAGGAACCGGATCATCGCCCGCGTCTCGGGTTCGGACTTGGGGTGCGGGCCGCTCTCGTAGGGCCCGTCGAGGTCGGCCCAGTTGTAGGGGTAGTTCCGGTTGAGGTCCACGCCGCGGGCGTTCTTCCGCGTCCCGGCGGCCCGGCCGTCCGGGTTGTACGTCGGCACGACCCAGAGGTCGACACCGCTGATCGCCGCGCCTTCCTTGAGCGAGACCAGGATCCGGCGGGTGCGTGGCTCGTCGCCGTGCATGGTCGAGATCAGCACGACGCGGCGCTTCGACTTGTCGCCCAACCGGTAGGCCATGATCGGGCGGCCGCGCACCGACTCCCCCAGCTTGCGCTTGGAGACCACGGCGTCGTCGGGTGCCGCCGCCGCCGGTGTGGCCGGCAGCACCAGCGCGGCGGCGAGCAGCGCGAGCACGGCGAGCCGGGTCCGGGCCGCCGTCATACGAGGGATTCGGCGTACGCGTAGGTGAACACGAGTACGCCGACCAGCATCCCGACGTGGGCCAGGACCGACAGTCCAGGCCCCTCGGACCAGGAGTCCTCCCTGGCCTCCACCGCGTGCCGACCGCTGCTGGGAAGCCAGCGCACCAGGATCAGCAGGCCGGCAAGGGTCACCACCCACCAGAGGGCGACGCCGACGATGCCGGCCAGCTCGCCGCCGACCGGCGAGTCCTCCGGGGCGACCAGGTAGGTGACCCACACCGCGAGCGCGAGGACGCCCGAGACGGTGTGGACGTTGAGAAGCCCCGAGCCGACGTCGACGCGACCGGCCCCGGCGTCGGATCCACCGAGCCGCAGCCTCGTCAGCACCACCACGACCGCCGCCAGGGCGGTGAGGATGTAGACGATGATCTCGATCGACACGGGGGGCAGTCTGCCTCAGTCGGTGTGACGGTCGCCACGACCGTCCTGGCGTGGCGGACCGGTGTCCACGGCGTCTTCGCCAGCGTTCTCGCCAGTGTCAGCAGGGGCGTCCCGCTCGGCCGCGAGCCGGTCGAGCAGCGCGTCGACCTCCGACATCCGGTAGCCGCGGAAGGCCAGCGAGAAGCGCACCCGGCGCAGGTCGTCCGCACCCAGCGGGCCGGTCGCGGGTACGACGGCGTCGGGCCGGTCGTCGTACGCATCGGTCATCGGAGTGCCGCGCCCGGCGGCGACCACCGCGACGCCGCCGAGAGCCAGCACCAGGAGGATCGCGAACACCCAGGTCATGACTCAGACTCCGTCACTCGGCGCGGCGCGCGGGTGGGGTCGGGAGCCGGCCCTCGCGGGCGGCCACCATGATGCCGACCGCTTCTTCGACGTCGTCGGTGAGGACGAGCAGCTCCAGGTCGGTCTCGTTGATGTTGCGCTCCGCGAGCACCGTGTCGCGCAGCCAGGCGAGCAGCCCCGACCAGTAGTCGACCCCGAGCAGGACGACCGGGAACGACGTGACCTTCTGGGTCTGCACGAGCGTGAGCGCCTCGAACAGCTCGTCGAACGTGCCGAGCCCGCCGGGCAGCACGACGAAACCCTGTGCGTACTTCACGAACATCGTCTTGCGGGCGAAGAAGTAGCGGAAGTTGATGCCGATGTCGACGTAGTCGTTCAGGCCGGCCTCGAAGGGCAGCTCGATCCCGAGCCCGACCGAGACGCCCCCGGCCTCGCTGGCACCCTTGTTGGCCGCCTCCATCGCGCCCGGGCCACCGCCGGTGATGACGGCGAAGCCGGCCTCGGCGAGCGCGCGCCCGACCTGCTCGCTCTTCGTGTACGACGGGTGGTCGGTGCGGGTCCGGGCCGACCCGAAGACGCCGACCGCGGGTCCGAGCTCGGCAAGCGCCCCGAACCCCTCGATGAACTCCGCCTGGATCCGGAGCACGCGCCAGGGGTCCGTGTGGACCCAGTCGGTCGAACCGCGGGAGTCGAGCAGCCGCTGGTCGGTGGTGCCCTCGTCGACCGCCTTGCGCCGCAGGGTCACAGGACCCTTGAACTTGCTCCTCACGACTCGCCTCCCAGCCAGCGCCGCAGCTCCCGTTCGCAGCGTTCGATGTGGGCCATCGGGACGTGCTCCTCCTGCTTGTGGGCGAGCATCGGGTCGCCGGGCCCGAAGTTGACGGCGGGTACGCCGAGGGCGCTGAAGCGGGACACGTCGGTCCATCCGAACTTCGGGCGGACCTCTCCCCCGACCGCCTCGACGAACGCCTTCGCCGCCGGAAGCCCGAGTCCCGGGACGGCGCCGGGTGCGCTGTCACGCAGCGTGACGTCGTACCCGTAGAAGAAGTCGCGCAGGAACTGCTCGGCCTCGGCCTCCGAGCGGTCGGGGGCGAAGCGGTAGTTGACCGACACGATGCACTCGTCGGGCAGCACGTTGCCCGCGACTCCGCCGCTGATGAACACCGCGTTGAGCCCCTCGTGGTACTCCAACCCGTCGATCAGCGGCATCCGCGGCTCGAACGCGTTGAGCCGGGCCAGCACCTCCGCGGCGCCGTGGATGGCGTTGACGCCCTTCCAGCTGCGGGCGGAGTGCGCCCGCTCACCCACGGTCCGGACATCGACTCGCATCGTCCCCTGGCAGCCCGCCTCGACGATCGCGCCCGACGGCTCCATCAGGATCGCGAAGTCGGCGGTCATCAGGTCCGGGTCGCTGCGCCCCAGCAGGTTGAGGCCGTTGAACTCCGCCTCGATCTCCTCGGCCTCGTAGAGGATGTAGGTGACGTCGCGGTTCGGCTCGGGGACCGTGGCCGCCAGCCGCAGGATGACGGCGTCGCCACCCTTCATGTCGCAAGTGCCGAGCCCGTGCAGCAGGCCGCCCTCGCGACGGGCCGGCAGGTTGCCGTTCAGCGGCACCGTGTCGATGTGGCCGGCGATCACGACCCGCTCGCCGCGGCCGAGCTCGGTCCGGGCCACGATCGTGTGGCCGCGGCGGGTCACCGTGAGGTGCGGCAGTCCGCGCAGCGCGGCCTCGACGGCGTCGGCGATCGCCTGCTCGTTGCGGCTGACCGACTCGATGTTGACGAGCTGCTCGGTGAGCGTGACGGCATCGGCGGAGAGGTCGAGAGTCGTCATGCCCCCATCCAACCAGCCCCACGGCGGGCCGCCGCGAGCACTACGCTCCGACCGGGAGGTGGAGACATGGAGGACACCGGGACCTTCCTCGCGGAGCCCGAGCCGACCGAGCCGGCGCGACGTCTGTACGCCGAGGATCTCGACGGCGACGGCTACGTGATGAACCTGACCCGGCTGTGGGCGCACGCGCCCGCCGCACACGACGGGTTCGTCGCGCTGCTCGACGCCGCGACGTCGGCCGGCGACCTGACGTTCCGCCAGAAGGGCGTCCTGGTCAGCGCCGTGGCCTCGACCCTGGGCGACTCCTACTGCTCCCTCGCGTGGGGCACCCGGCTGGCCGGTGAGGTCGGCGACGAGACGGCGGCCGCCGTGCTCACCGGCGACGACACCGGGCTCGACCCGGCCGAACAGGCCCTGACCCGGTGGGCGCGCGCAGTCGCACGCGACCCGAACGGCACCACCCCCGAGGACGTCCAGGCGCTCCGCGACGCGGGCCTCGGCGATGCCCAGATCTTCGCGGTCACGGCGTACGTCGCCGGGCGGGTCGCGTTCTCGACGGTCAACGACGCGCTGGGTGCCCGGCCGGACGCCGAACTGCTGGCAGGGGCCCCCGAGGCGGTACGGGCCGCGGTCGACTGGGGTCGCCCGCCCACTCAGGACTGATCCGCTCAGCGACTCAGCTCCGAGCGACCTGCACGACGGTCTCGGCCGACTCCTCGAAGTTCACTGCGTCGGCGAGCGTCTCGCTCGAGAGCAGCTCCTCATGGGTGCGGGCGGCGGCCAGCACGTCGACCGGGGCGGACACGGTCAGCGTGATCCGGTCGGAGATGTCGAGTCCGGCGTCGCGTCGAGCCTGCTGCACGGACCGGACCAGGTCACGGGCGACGCCCTCGGCCTCGAGCTCGGGCGTGGTCACGGTGTCGAGCGCCACGAAGCCGCCTCGCGGCAGCACGGCGGTCGCCGCGTCCGCGGACCCCTCGCCCGCGACCGTCTCCAGCGTGAACTCACCGTCCGCCAGCGGGAAACCGGCACAGGTCACGGTGCCGTCGTCGGCCACCGACCAGTCCCCCGCCTTGGCGCCCCGGATCACGGTCTGCACGTCGCGCCCCAGCCGTGGGCCCGCGGCCCGGGCGTTGACGGTCAGTCGCTGCTCCACGGCGTACGCCGCCGCCTCCTCGGAACCGGCCTCGACGAGGCGCACCTGCTTGACGTTCAGCTCATCGGCAAGGATCGGCTCGAACCCGGCGAGCGCCGAGGTGTCGTCGACCACCAGGGTGAGCGACGCCAGCGGCAGCCGCGTGCGGAGCTGGTGAGCCTTGCGCAGGGCCAGCCCGGCCGAAGCCACGTCGCGGACCACGTCCATCGCGTCGACCAGCCCGTCGTCGGCAGGCAGCGCCTGCGGATCGGGGTAGTCGGTCAGGTGGACGGACCGGCCACCGGTCAGGCCGCGCCACACCTCCTCGGTCGTGAGCGGGAGCAGCGGCGCGGCTGCCCGGCAGACGGTCTCCAGGACGGTGAACAGGGTGTCGAACGCCTCGGTGTTCTCACCCCAGAAGCGGTCGCGCGAGCGGCGGACGTACCAGTTGGTGAGCACCTCGAGGAAGGTACGCGTCGAGTCGCACGCGTTGGCGACCTCGTAGTTGTCGAGCTGCTCGGTCATGGTCTCGACGTACTGCCGCAGCTTGGCCAGCACGTAGCGGTCCATGGCGTGCTGCGACACCGACTGGGAGCTGGTCCGCGCCGACGCGTCGTACCCCTCCCCGCCACGCGCCGCGTTGGCGTAGAGGGCGAAGAAGTACCACGTGTTCCAGAGCGGGATCAGCACCTGCCGCACCGACTCGCGGATGCCGCGCTCGGTGACGATCAGGTTGCCGCCACGCAGGATCGGGCTCGACATGAGGAACCAGCGCATCGCGTCCGCGCCGTCGCGGTCGAAGACCTCGTAGACGTTCGGGTAGTTGCGCAGGCTCTTCGACATCTTGTTGCCGTCGGACCCGAGCACGACCCCGTGGCTGACGCAGGTAGCGAACGCCGGCTTGTCGAAGAGCGCGGTCGCCAGCACGTGCATCGTGTAGAACCAGCCGCGGGTCTGGCCGATGTACTCGACGATGAAGTCGCCCGGGTAGTGGTCCTCGAACCAGTCGGCGTTCTCGAAGGGATAGTGCACCTGGGCGAACGGCATCGAGCCGGACTCGAACCAGCAGTCGAAGACGTCCGTGACGCGCCGCATCGTGGAGTTCCCCGTCGGGTCGTCCGGGTTCGGCCTGGTCAGCTCGTCGATGAACGGCCGGTGCAGGTTGTCCGGGCGGACGCCGAAGTCGCGCTCGAGCTCGTCGAGCGACCCGTACACGTCGATCCGCGGGTGGGCCGGGTCGTCGGAGCGCCAGACCGGGATCGGGCTGCCCCAGAACCGGTTGCGGCTGATCGACCAGTCGCGGGTGTTCTCGAGCCACTTGCCGAACTGGCCGTCCTTCACGTGGTCAGGCACCCAGCGGATCTGCTGGTTGATGTCGAGCATCCGGTCGCGGATCTTGGTCGTGCTCACGAACCACGACGAGACCGCCATGTAGATCAGGGGCTCGCGGCAGCGCCAGCAGTGCGGGTAGGAGTGCAGGTAGGACTCGCGCCGCAGCAGCACCGTCCCCGGCGTGACCGCCCCCGTGTCTCCTTCCCTCCGCGTCGCGTTCTGGAGGTGCTCGACGATCGGGATGTTGGCGTCGAAGACGTGCATCCCGGCGTACTCGTCGATCGGGTGGGTGAACCGGCCGTCCTTGGCGACCGCGACGACCAGCTCGATGCCCTCCCGGTCGGTGATCTGCTTGTCCTCCTCGCCGAAGGCGCCGGCGGAGTGGACCAGGCCGGTGCCGTCGACGGTGGTGACGAACGGCGCCTCCACGACCCGGTGCGCGTGCGGGCGCCCCTCGAAGTAGGTGAACGGCGCGGTGTAGGAGCGGCCGAGCAGGTCGCGGCCCTTGAGGCGCTCGACGACCGGCGCGTCGTCGCCCAGCTCGCGCCGGTACGCCGGGAGGCGCTCCTCGCCGAGGAGGTAGCGCTCCGTCGTACCGGTGGGGAGGTCGGACTCGACGACGACGTAGTCGATGTCCTCGCCGACCATGATCAGCAGGTTGCTGGGCAGCGTCCACGGGGTGGTCGTCCACACGAGCGCGATCTCGCCGGTCTCGAGCCGGCAGCCGATGGTGACGGCCGGGTCCTGCCGGTCCTGGTAGACGTCCTCGTCCATCCGCAGCTCGTGCGCCGACAGCGGGGTCTCGTCGTTCCAGCAGTACGGCAGCACCCGGAAACCCTCGTAGGCGAGCCCCTTGTCGTAGAGCTGCTTGAAGGCCCAGATCACCGACTCCATGTAGTCGAGGTCGAGCGTCTTGTAGTCGTTGTCGAAGTCGACCCAGCGCGCCTGGCGGGTGACGTAGTCGCGCCACTCGGAGGTGTAGGTGAGCACGCTGGTACGGCAGAGCTCGTTGAACTCCTCGATGCCGAGCTCGTGGATCTCCTCGGTGGTCTTGATGCCCTTCAGGCGCATCGCCTCGAGCTCGGCCGGCAGGCCGTGGGTGTCCCAGCCGAAGCGGCGCTCGACCCGGCTGCCGCGCATCGTGCGGTAGCGCGGGATCAGGTCCTTGACGTAGCCGGTGAGCAGGTGGCCGTAGTGCGGCAGGCCGTTGGCGAACGGGGGGCCGTCGTAGAAGACGTACTCGTTCTCGCCGTCCGGCCCGGTCTCGCGGTTCTCGACGCTCGCCTCGAACGTGCCGTCGGCCTTCCAGTAGGCCAGCACCCGCTCCTCGATCGCCGGGAAGTTGGCGCTCGACGGGACGTGGTGGTGCTCCCCGGACTGCCCGGTGGCGACCTTGGGGTAGGACATCGGCGGTTCTCTCTCTGCTGGTTGAGGAGGTTGCTGTGCAACCGTCTCGAAACCACGAGGACGACTCTCGCCGCGGTACCACCTCGCTTGCCGGTGCCCGCCTGGGTGCGCGCACCGACCGCTCGTTGCCGGCTGTGACGGGCCCACCCGTCCGGTTCTACTGAGGTCCACCCCGGGTCGGGCGGCCGGTTCTTCCGGAGGCTCGCCGCTGATGACGGCTCGAACGCCTGTGGAGGAGAGCGTACGGCGCGGCGCCTGACACCCGCCAATCAGATCTCCGATCAGATGTGGCGGGCACCGATGAATTCGGTTGTCAGTGGCGGTCGATACGGTCGACCATGACAGCTCACGGGAGGGCGAAGCATGCGCGAAATGATCCGGGCGACCGGCTTGGTGAAGAAGTACAAGGACGTGGTGGCGCTCGGAGGGCTCGACCTGACCGTCCCCGAGGGCACGGTCCTGGCGCTGTTGGGGCCCAACGGCGCCGGCAAGACCACGGCGGTCCGAGTGCTGGCGACGCTGATCGACCCCGATGAAGGCACTGCGGAGGTGGCGGGCGTCGACGTTCTCACCGATCCGGCCGGCGTCAGGGCGCGGATCGGCCTGTCGGGGCAGTACGCCGCGGTCGACGAGCACCTCACGGGGTACGAGAACCTCGAGATGGTCGGTCGGCTCTACGGCTTCGACAAGGCGCGGGCGCGCACCCGAGGTCGCGAGCTGCTGGACCGCTTCGACCTGAGCGACGCGGCCGACCGGCCTTCTAAGACCTACTCCGGCGGCATGCGACGCCGCCTCGACCTCGCCCTGGCGCTGGTCGCCGAGCCGCCGGTCCTGATCCTCGACGAGCCCACCACGGGCCTCGACGTACGCAGCCGGCAGCAGATGTGGGTGGTGATCCGTGAGCTGGTCGCCTCCGGGGCCACTCTGCTCCTCACCACCCAGTACCTCGAGGAGGCCGACCGGCTGGCCGACGACATCGTCGTGATCGACCACGGGAAGGCGATCGCCCGCGGCACCGCCGACGAGCTCAAGTCCCAGACCGGTGGCGAGCGGATCGAGGTCGTCCTGACCGATGTCGCCACACGAGACGCGGCGGTGCGGGTGCTGGCTGCGGCGTCGAGTGGCGAGGTGCAGACCCACGACGACAACCGGCGTAGCCTCACCGCCCCCGTCAGCGGCGGTCAGCAGGCGCTGACACAAGTGCTCCATGGGTTCGAAGATCAGCGGATCGAGGTGCTCGACATCGGGCTCCGCCGGCCCACGCTCGACGACGTCTTCATGAGCCTCACCGGCCACGCTGCAGAGGTCGAGGAAGAGCAAACGGACGACGACAAGCGGGCCAAGAAGCAGAAGTCGGAGGTGTCGGCATGAGCACGGTGGTGACCACCAGGGGCCCGATGCGCGCCCTCACCGACGGCTGGGTCGTCGCCAAGCGCAACCTGATCAAGATCAAGCGGGTGCCCGACATCCTCGTGTTCGTCCTGATCTCGCCGATCATGTTCGTGCTGCTGTTCGCCTACGTCTTCGGCGGCGCGATCGACGTCCCGGGCAACATCGACTACAAGGAGTTCCTGGTCCCGGGCATCTTCGCCCAGACCGTGGTGTTCGGCGCCACCTTCACCGGTTACGGCCTGGCCGACGACATGCAGAAGGGCATCATCGACCGGTTCAAGTCGCTGCCGATGTCGCGCTCGGCGGTGCTGGTCGGCCGCACCACCTCTGACGTCGCCTACAACGTGATCTCGCTGGTGATCATGGGGCTGACGGGGCTGCTCGTCGGGTGGCGGATCCGCGAAGGCGTCGTCGACGCGCTGCTCGGGTTCCTGCTGCTGCTCGTGTTCGCCTACGCCATCAGCTGGATCATGGCCTACGTCGGGCTGCTGGTGCCGAGTGTCGAGGTCGTCAACAACGCCTCGTTCATCGTGATCTTCCCGCTGACGTTCGTGTCGAATGCCTTCGTCCCGCAGGAGTCGTTCTCCGGGGTGCTGCAGACGTTCGTCGAGTGGAACCCGGTGTCCACCGTCACCCTGGCTTGCCGCCAGCTCTTCGGCAACATCGACCCGAGCGTCCCGGTGCCCGACTCCTGGGCGATGCAGAACCCGGTCGTCTACACCCTGATCTGGGCCGTCGTGATCGTGGCGATCTTCGCCCCGCTGTCGGTCCGCCAGTACCGCCGCGCGACCAGCAAGTAGCCCAGAGGCCGCCACCAGAAGCACCCTGCCGTGCCGCGCCAGGGTGCCATGGGCGGCGGACTGTCGGGATACCGTCCACACCGTGACGGAAGAGACGCAGCGGACCTACCCGGACATGTGGGTCGACCCGGAGGAAGACCCGCGCAGCCAGGAGCCGACTCAGGGAGAGCGGGCCACGCTGCTCGACTACCTCGACGCCTACCGCAAGACGCTGGTGATGAAGTGCGACGGGTTGACCCCCGAGCAGCTGGCGACCGCGAGCGTGCCGCCGTCGAACCTCAGCCTGCTGGGGCTGGTGCGGCACCTGGCGGCAGTGGAGCAGAGCTGGTTCCGGCGGGTGATGGACCGGCACCTCGAGCTGCCGCGGCTGTGGGGCAAGGCCCAGAACCGGGACGCCGACTTCACCGACCTCGAGCCGACCCAGGAGTGCGTGGACGAGGCGTTCGCGGCGCTGGCCCGCGAGATCGCGTACGCCGAGGAGTGGGTGGCGGCCCACGACGACCTCGCCGTGCTGGGTGACCTCGACGGCACCGAGGTCGAGCTGCGCACCGTGCTGATCCACATGATCGAGGAGTACGCCCGCCACTGCGGGCACGCCGACCTGCTGCGGGAGTGCATCGACGGTCGCACGGGCCAGTGAACCGGTCAGGAATCGAGAAGCGGTCCGCCACCGGCGCGGCCTAGCGTGGGCGGCATGTGCATCCCCGGCCTCCCCCACGTGGAGCAGGTGCAGCTCTACGACGACCTCGGCCGCCCGGCCGGCACCACCGACCGCCGTCGGATGCGCACCGAGAATCTCACCCACGCCGCCACCGCCGTGGTGCTCCGCGACCCGCTCGGCCTGGTGTTCGTCCACCGGCGGACCGACACCAAGGATGTCTACCCCGGTCGGCTCGACTTCGCCGCCGGCGGCGTCGTCGACGCCGGCGAGGACCCGCATCACGCCGCGGTCCGCGAGCTGGCCGAGGAGCTCGGCGTCACCGGCGTCCCGCTCGAGCCGATCCGCGTGGCGCGGTACTCCGACGACCACACCGACTACTGGGGACACTGCTTCACCGCGACGTACGACGGGCCGCTGCGGCTGCAGCCGGAGGAGGTCGCCGAGGGCGCGTGGTGGTCGCTCGACCGGCTCGTGGCCGCGCTCGACACGGCGCCCCAGGACGGGTCCCGCTCGTTCATGCCCGACACCGCTGGGCTGCTCGGCGACTGGCTGCGCGAGCGCCTCGCCGACCGGGTCCCGGTCGCCGAACAGGGCTGGGACAGCCATGCCGACGTCGTCGAGGGCACCTGGCTCGACCGGACCGCTCGGCGCCCGGACGTCGCCCGGCTGCTCGAGGTCGAGACCCGGCTGATGCCGCGATTGGCGCCGACCCTCCCGCTCGCCGTACCGGTCCCGGCGCTGATCGGCACGGACCCGCCGCGCACCCGCCACAGACTGGTCCCGGGCACGCCGATCGACCCGCCGCGACTCACGGCCGAGGACGGCGGACGGGTCGGCGACTTCCTCCGGACCCTGCACGACACCCCCGCCGAGGTCTGGGACGGGACCGGGATCACGTCCGACACCGACCGGCTCCCGGCGATGGACGAGATGGCTGAGCGGGTGGTGCCGCTGCTCCCGACCGAGCTGCGCCCGGAGGCCGAGGCGCTGATCGACCGCTGCCGCGACGCCGCCCGCCGCACCGTGCTCCGGCACGGCGATCTCGGCCCGGAGCACGTGCTGGTCACCGACGGGCGGGTCTCGGGCGTGATCGACTGGACCGACGTGGCCCTCGGCGACCAGGCGCTCGACCTCAGCTGGCTGGTGCACCGGACGCCGCGGGAGTTCGCCGAAGCGCTGACGTCGACGTACGGCGCCACCGACGATGAGCTGGCCCGGGGCCGGGACTGGCACCGGCTCGGCCCCTGGTGGGAGATCCGCCACGGGCTCACCGGAGGCGGTGCCGAGTTCGTGACGTCCGGTCTCAAAGGCGCCCGCGAGAGACTCCTGGACACCTAGTCTGCCCACGTGATCTCACGGCGGGGGATGCTCGTGGGTGCCGCCGGAGTCGGTGCTTGCCGGGCTGGCTCGAGGAGCGCGGGTACGACGCCGAACGGCGCGTGCTCTGGGGCTGGTCGCGGGGCGGGTACGGCGCCTTGCTGTTTCACCAGGCCGAGCATGACTGGGCCCGGGCGCTCGCCCTGTACAGCCCGGCCATGAGTCCCGACGACCCGGCGTTCGACGACCTCGGCGCCCTGAACCCCTGCCGTGATGGCTCTGGTGCGCCACCGACGACCCTTACTCCGATGCGTCGGTCGCACTCGCCGAGCAGGCGCCGGCCGCGCCCGCCCCGGGGGTCCAGGGCGCTGGCGGCCACACGTGGACCTACTGGAACGACCAGACCCTCGACATGTTCGGGTGGCTCGCCGGCACCTTCAAGTGACTACGAGGCACTCCGTAGGCTGGCGGGCGTGACCGACTCACCCGCCGCCGCCTGGGGCCACGGCCTCGCCACCATCGTGACGAGCGGTGGGTCCGACGGAACCGTGCTCGAGGCCTGGTTCCCCCGGCCCGCGCTCGGCAGCCGGCCCGAGGGTGACCAGCCGCCCGCCGAGCTGGCGGCGCGGGCGGGCGACCACCCTGCGCGCGGGGTGCGGACCGAGGTCGTGACGGTGGAGATCGACCTCGCGATGGCGCCGGCCGACCCGGCCGACGCGTACCTGCGGCTGCACCTGCTCTCCCACCGACTGGTGGCTCCCCACGGCCAGAACCTCGACGGCATCTTCGGCGTCCTCAGCAACGTCGTGTGGACGAACCACGGGCCCTGTCCGGTCGACGACTTCGAGGCGACCCGGCTCCGGCTCCGCGAGCACGGCCCGGTGCAGGTCTTCGGCGTCGACAAGTTCCCCCGAATGACCGACTACGTCGTCCCGACCGGGGTCCGGATCGCCGACGCCGACCGGGTCCGGCTCGGCGCGCACCTCGCCGAGGGCACCACCGTCATGCACGAGGGCTTCGTCAACTACAACGCCGGCACACTCGGCGCATCCATGGTCGAGGGCCGGGTCTCGGCCGGCGTCGTGGTCGGCGACGGCTCCGACGTGGGCGGCGGCGCGTCCATCATGGGGACCCTGTCGGGCGGCGGCACGCAGGTCATCTCCATCGGGGAGCGCTGCCTGCTAGGCGCCAACGCCGGGATCGGCATCTCGCTCGGCGACGACTGCGTCGTCGAGGCCGGCTGCTACGTCACGGCCGGCACCAAGGTCACGATCCGGGACATCGACAGCAAGCCGAAGGTCGTCAAGGCGGCCGGCCTGTCGGGTGCCGACAACGTGCTGTTCCGCCGCAACTCGGTGACCGGCGCGATCGAGGCCGTGCCGTGGAAGGGCGCGGGCATCGCCCTCAACGCCACCCTCCACGCCAACTAGATGACTGGGCGCCCGCGTTGAGGAAGGTGTGGGTGGCCGGCGCCGTGATCGCGCTGGTCGCCACCGGAATCGTGGTCTGGCGGCTCGTCGGCGACACCGTGTCACCGCTGCTGCGGCCGGACCGGTGCACCGCGACCGTCCAGGGGCGCACCGTCGCGCTCGAGCCGGAGCAGGCCGAGAACGCCGCGCTGATCGCCGCGATCGCGATCCGCCGAGGGATGCCCGCGCGGGCGGCCACGATCGCGCTCGCCACGGCGTACCAGGAGTCCAAGCTGGTCAACATCGACTACGGCGACCGTGACTCGCTGGGCCTCTTCCAGCAAAGACCGTCTCAAGGCTGGGGCACCCGGCGCGAGATCCTCGACCCGGAGTACTCCATCAACGCGTTCTACGACTCGCTGGCGCGGGTCGACGGCTACGAGACGATGCAGGTGACGGTCGCCGCGCAGGAGGTGCAGCGCTCCGCGTTCCCGGACGCGTACGCCGACCACGAGGCGGACGCCCGGGTGCTCGCGAGCGCCCTCACCGGCCAGTCTTGGCGCGCGTTCCACTGCATGGTGACCGACATACCCGACGAGAGCCCGTCGGACCTCGACGCGGCGGGCCTCACGGGACGTGCGGCGGTCGTGCGCGACGACCTCCAGGCCGCGTTCGGCACCCAGGCCCTGGGCGGGTTCGCCCCGGGCGGGGTCCGTGACGGCCACAGCGAGGGCTCGGCGCACTACGACGGCCGGGCGATCGACGTGTTCTTCCGCCCGGTGTCCGAGGAGAGCAAGCAGGGTGGGTGGGCACTGGCCCACTACCTGGTGGCGCAGGCCGCACGGCTCGACGTACGGACCGTCATCTTCGACGGCCGGATCTGGACCGCCGGCCTGCGATCGGGCTCCGGCTGGCGCCGCTATGCACCCGACACGTCGGGCCGGGACGCGGAGACGGCTGCCATCCTCGAGCACCGCGACCACGTGCACGTCGACGTGTACCCATGAGTGACTGAGTCAGCCACTACCCGAACGGACTATGCGGCCGGATCGTCCGGCCAGATCTGGCCGAACCGCGGGACACAGGGTCAGGGGCGCTCCTACCGTGAACGTGCCCGGCCCGTGGGCGGGCCGGGCACCCCGCGCCATATGGAGGACTGATGCACTCGACCGTCTACACCATCGGAACGGCGCTGGGCCGCGCCCGCGACCATGGTGTGGAAGTCCGGGTGCTGGTGTCCGGCCACTGGATCGAGGGAGCCGTGAGCGAGATCGACGGACACGGCGTGATCCTCACCGGCCCCGACTCCAGCCACCACGTGGTGCGGCTGACCGACGTGTCAGCGGTCCACGTCAGTGGCCACCGCCCCACCTGGGAGACCGACGAACCGGTGGCGGAGCCGACCTGGTGGGCCGCGGACGGGGGCGAGGATGAAAACGAGGAACGAGCCGATCAGGACGACGGGCCCACCCCGGTGCCGGTCCTGGTCGCGCGCTGACTGCGGTCGGCGCTTGCCACGTGGCGTGCGGGCAGTCTTCAGGGGACCTGCTCGAAGCGCTCCGGGGGACGCGGGTCTGACCCGCGTCCGGTAGTGGCAGGCGCCGGCCGCTCCTCGGTCGCGCTCTCTTCAGGACAGGCGCGCGGCGAACCGGGCGATCCGCTCGTCGGTCGCGGTGAACGCGATCCGGACGTGCCGCGCCCCGGCGGCGCCGTAGAACGAGCCCGGCGCGACCAGCACCCCCCGCTCCGCGAACCAGGCGACGGTGTCCCAGCAGTCTTCGTCGCCCCTCTCGACCGGGCGCCGTACCCAGAGATACAGCGACCCCTCGGAGTGGTCGACGACGAATCCCGCCGCCTCGACCGCGGCGCGGAGCACGGCGCGGCGCCCGGCGTACGTTGCGTGCTGCGCGGCCGCGTGGTCGTCGTCGGCCAGCGCGGCAGCCATCGCCCGCTGCTGTGGCCCGGGCTGCATCAGGCCGAGGTTCTTGCGCACTGCCAGCAGCTCGGCCAGCACCGCCTGGTCACCGGCGACGAAGCCGCACCGGTAGCCGGCCAGGTTCGACCGCTTGGAGAGGGAGTGGACAGCGAGCACGCCCTCGTGGGAGCCGCCGGACACGTCGGAGTGCAGCACCGAGACGGCCGGCCTGCCCTGCTCCCACACGCACTCGAGGTAGCACTCGTCCGACACCAGCAACGTGCCTCCTTCGCGGCACCAGTCCACGACCTTGCGAAGGTGGTCGACCGGCAGCACCCGGCCGGTGGGGTTGGACGGACTGTTGAGCCACAAGAGGGCGGGCCGAGCCGGGCCGAACGCCGTCAGCGAGTCCGTGGCGAAGCCCCGGGCACCGCTGAGCGCCGCGCCGACCTCGTACGTCGGGTAGGACAGCTCCGGGTAGCCGATCACGTCGCCGGCCCCGAGCCCGAGGTGGCCGGGCAGGGAGGCGATCAGCTCCTTCGATCCGATCACCGGCAGCACGCCGTCGATCGTGAGGCCGGTGACGCCGTGGCGTCGCGCGAGCCAGTCGACCGCCGCCTGCCGGGTCTCGGGCAGCCCGACCGTGGTCGGGTAGCCCGGTGAGTCGGCGGCGGCGCGCAGGGCGGCCTGGACGACCTCGGGTGTGGGGTCCACCGGGGTGCCGATCGACACGTCGACGACCCCGTCAGGGTGCGATCGCGCGGTCTCGGCGTACGCCGTCAGCTGGTCCCACGGGAAGTCCGGCAACCTCTCGGAGACCGGCGACGGGGTCACTCGTCGTGTTCTTGCGGGGGCAGCGCGGCGACTACCTCGTGGTCGTGGTCGATCACGCCCATCTTGGCCGCGCCGCCGGGCGAGCCGAGGTCGTCGAAGAAGTGCACGTTGGCGTCGTAGTAGGCCTTCCACTCCTCCGGGGTGTCGTCCTCGTAGAAGATCGCCTCGACCGGGCAGACCGGTTCGCACGCACCGCAGTCGACGCACTCGTCCGGGTGGATGTACAGCATCCGCTTGCCCTCGTAGATGCAGTCGACGGGGCACTCGTCGACGCACGCGCGGTCCTTGAGGTCGACGCACGGCTCGGCGATGACGTAGGTCACCAGTTCCTCCTGGACGGCGTGGGGTTCGGTACGACCCCCAGCCTAGTATCCCGGCGTGCACACTCCCCGGGAAGGTCACGGATTGGGCCCCCACGTGGTCGGGCAGCGGGTCGTCGTGCGCCGGGTCCTCCCGGGCGAGACCGGCCCGAGCGGCGGGCCGGCGATGACCGACGTGCTCGGCATCTGCGTGCGCTGGTCGGACGGCGAGTGCGTGGTGCAGCCGAAGAACGGACCAGCCGTCGTGATCCCGCTCTCGCTGATCGTGTCCGGCAAGCCGGTTCCGCCACGGCCCTCAACCCGGTTCCGGGTCGGCCCTCGCGAGTGCCAGCTGCGCGCGATGGCGCTGTGGCCCGATATCGTCACCGAGCCGCTCGGCGACTGGCTGCTGCGCGACTCGGCAACCTCGACCGCCCGGCGGGCCAACTCCGTGATGGCGTTCGGGCCGGCCGGGGTGCCCGACGCCTACGAGCGGGTGGTTGCCCACTACGAGCGGCCGGTGGCCAATGTGCTGCCCGACTCCCCCGAGGACGCGCTCTTCCGCGACCGCGGTTGGGTCACGGAGGGCCACGAGGCCGACACCGTGTTCATGCTGGCGTCCGCCTCCCGGGTGGCGCGTGCCCTGCCGACCGCACTCCCGACCGCGAGGCTCGAGCCGGCCGGGCCGGGCGTGGTCCGGGCGGTCGTGGACGACGTGGCGGCCGGTTTCGCGGCGTACGCCGACGAGTGGATCGGCTTCCGGGGGCTCGAGGTCGCGCCGACGCATCGGGGGCGCGGTCTGGCGCTCGCGGTGATGGCGGCCCTGGTCGAGTGGGGCGCGGCGCAGGGCGCCATCACGGCGTACCTCCAGGTGCTCGGCGACAACACCCCGGCCCGCCGGCTCTACGAGCCGCTGGGCTTCGCGCCGCACCACTCCTACCGGTACCTGACTCCCGGCTGAGACAGTGGACCCATGAGCCGCCTGATCGACCTGTCCGCCGACCTCGGAGAGGGGTTCGGGTCCTGGGAGATGGGCGACGACGCGCGACTGCTGCCCTCGCTCAGCTCTGCGAACGTCGCCTGCGGCTTCCACGCCGGCGACCCCGAGATCATGCGCCGCACCGTGGCGCTGTGCCGCGAGCACGGGGTCGCGATCGGCGCCCACCCGTCCTTCCCCGACCGGGTCGGCTTCGGCCGGCGGACGATGCAGATGTCCTACGACGAGCTCTACTGCGACGTGCTCTACCAGCTCGGCGCGCTGAGCGGGTTCGCCCGAGTGGCGGGCGTCCCCGTGCAGCACGTCAGCCCGCACGGCCGGCTGGGCAACCTGGTCGTCGAGGACGAGGCCTATGCCAGGCCGGTGCTCGACGCCATCGCCGACGTCGACGACGCCCTGATCGTCGTGACCTACTCCGGCACGCTCGAACGACTGGCCCGCGACCGCGGCCTGCGGGTGGGGCTGATGGCGTTCCCCGACCGGGCCTACGAGGACGACGGCACGCTGGTGTCGCGGCAGCAGCCGGACGCCGTCTTTCACGACGCCGAGGAGATCGCGGACCGCGCACGGCGCATGGTCGAGACCGGCACCGTCCGCACCCGCAGCGGCGCGAGCATCGACCTCGCCTTCGACACGGTGCTGCTCCACGGTGACAACGCGGAGTCGGTCACTGCAGCGCGGCACGTCCGCCGCGTGCTCGAGAAGGCCGGCGTCACGATCGCGCCGCTCGCGGAGGTCCTCGAGGCCAGGCCTCCAGAGTGACCGTCATCCGCGAGTACGGCGACGCCGGGCTGCTGGTCGAGCCCGCCGCCGATGCGGAGGAGGCCTGGGCGGTCGCGCAGGGCCTCGCGGCGTCCCTGGTCGACGACCCGCCCGACGGGCTGGTCGACGTGGTCGCGAGCTTCCGGCACGCGTTCGTGACGTTCGACCCGGTCCGCACCGACCACGCGGCCATGGAGGCCGCATTGCGGTCGCGGCTCGACCGCGCGACGCCATCCGCCGCTCGGCGTACCTTCTCGGTGCCCGTGGTCTACGGCGGCGACCACGGCCCCGACCTGGCCGACGTCGCCGACGAGCTCGGCACGTCACCCGACGACCTGGTCGCGCTGCACACGGGCGAGGAGTGGGTGCTGAGGTTCGTCGGCTCCCCCGTGGCCGCCCTGTTCGTCGACGTGCCGCCGCTGCCCGCCGAGGTGCCTCGGATGCGCTCGCCCCGGACGAAGATCCCGCCCGGCTCGGTGGCGGTCAGCGGCCGGCAGTCGATGATCTACCCGGTGCCCTCCCCGGGCGGCTGGCGGCTGCTGGGCCGCACCCCGGTCACGCTCTTCGACCTCGCCGACCCTGACCTCGTGAGCTACCGACCGGGCGACCTGGTGCGCTTCGTGTCGATCGAGCCGGACGCGTGGGACGAGCACGCGGGCCGGCGGCTGGAACCGGACCAGCCGGCGTGAGTGGCGACGCGACGGTGCTGCGGGTGCTGGAGCCCGGGTTCACCACGGTGCAGGACCTCGGCCGTCCCGGCTACAGCCGGCTGGGCGTCGGCCACAACGGCGCCGGCGACCGGCACGCGGCCGCGGTCGCCTCGGCGCTGGTCGGCAACGAGTCTGGCACCCCGCTGCTCGAGAGCACCGCCACCGGCTGGTCGTTCACGCTCGACCGGCCGGCGCTGGTCGCCGTGACCGGTGCCGCCGAGCGGGTCACCGTGGCCGGCCAGCCGCAGCCGGCGTGGCAGACGCTGGTCGTGCCGCCCGACAGCCCGGTGGAGGTGAGCGCCCCCGAGCGAGGCTGGCGCAGCTACGTCGCTGTCGGCGGCACGCTCGCGGCCGACCGCACCCTCGGCAGCGTCGCGCCCGACCCGTTGCTCGGCGTCGGCACCCGGCTCGAGGCCGGGCAGGAGCTCGCCGTACGGACCCGGTTCGTCGGGTTCACCCACCCGCACACCGTGATCCCCGTTTTCCGCTTCCCCGTCTACCACCCGGCGCCGGGGCACGCCTGGGAGGTCGCGGTCACACCGGGTCCGGAGGCGGCGGAGTTCGCCGACGACGTGTGGGAGCGGCTGGGCGACTTCGAGGTCAGCCGCGACTCCGACTACGTGGGGCTGCGGCTGCTCGGCGACGCGCCACCGAGGCGTGGCCGGCAGGAGATGATCTCGCGCGGCGTCCCCATGGGGGCGGTGGAGGTTCCGCCCACCGACGGACTGCTGGTGCTGCTGCGCGGCCGGTTGGTGACCGCCGGCTATCCCGTGCTGGGAGTCGCCACCACGGTGGAGGTGGACCGGCTGGCGCAGGCACGGCCGGGCGACCGGATCCGGTTCCGGCCGTGCACGACGGCCGAGGCCGTGGCCGAAGCGCGGGAGCAGGCGGCGACCGTGACCGAGCTCGAGCGCCGGGTGCACGCGGCGTTGCGCGCCTCAGGTGTCGAGCGACTCCACTGACGGGAAGCCGTCGACCGGGAACGTGTCGACCTGCGGGCTGCGCTGGTTGGCGAGCACGCCACCGTCGACGACGACCTTGGCCCCGGTGACGTACGCCGCGTCGTCGGACACCAGGAACAGCGCCGGGCCGGCCAGGTCCTCAGCGCGCCCGCCGCGTCCCAGGGGCACCGTCTCGTCGCGCCGTTTGAGCGACCACTCGGGCTCGTCGGGCGAGGTCGCGATCAGGCCTGGCACCAGCGTGTTCACGCGGATCGCGTACGGCGCCAGCTCCAGCGCTGCGGCCCGGGTCAGCGCCTCGACACCGCCCTTCGCCGCGTCGTAGGCGAGCATGCCCCGATGGGACGCGGTGGCGGCCCCGCTGCTCATGTTGACGATCGCGCCGCCGCCCTGCCGGGCCATGATGCGGGCCGCCCGGTCGAGGCAGAGGTACTGGCCGGTGAGGTTCACCCGCAGGTAGGTGTCCCACCACTCCAGGTCGCCGTCGAACACGTGGCGCACGTCGTTGGTGAGCGCGGCGTTGTTGACGAGCGCCGACACCGGCCCGAGCTCGGCGGTGGTCGCGGCGAACAACCGGTCGACGGCGGCCGGGTCTCCTACGTCGGTGGGCACCCCGATCGCCGTACCGCCGCCGTCCACGATCGCAGTCGCTGCCCGCTCCACCGCGTCGGCGTCGACGTCGGCGAGCGTGACCCGAGCACCTTCCGCCGCGAACCGCTGCGCGATCGCCAGCCCGATGCCTCGCCCCGCGCCCGTGACGACGGCGGTCCTGTCCTGTAGCTGTCCGGCCATGCGGGCATTGTGTCGTGCCGCGCAGGACTCGGCGCCGCGGGATCAGCTATCCGTGGCGTTGGGGTTCGTGCAGATCACCGTGTCGCTGGGGATGTAGGTCGTGTGGAACTTCTCGGTCCGCACCAGCTCCGATGACCCCGGCTCGCGGAAGTGGCGGAACACGTCGACGTCGAACCCGCCGTAGCCGTCGTTGGGATGGCACCGCACGGTGTCGATCCGGCGGGTCTCCTCCTCGGTGAAGTTGTAGCGGTCGGACGTCGAGGTGGTGATGTCCCAGTGCTTCGTCGACCAGATGCTCACCGTGACCACGCCCGAGCTGCTGACGGTGCTCGGCGTGACATTGGCCGTCACCAGTACGCCGTACGGCGTGTCATTGCGGAACCGCAGGTCGACCGAGCCCCACGCCACCGTCGCCTCGCGGCCGACTGGATAGCGGTCGATGTAGAACGAGTGCGGCTTGTGCTCGACATCCTCGAGTCCCGCGAAGAACATGGCGTTGAACGTGGTGGTCGCCATCTGCGACACACCGCCTCCGAGGTCCTGCACGAGGATCCCGTCGGAGATGACGTAACCCTCGGTGAAGCCGTTCTCGACGGTGCGTTCTCCCACGACGCCGTTGAGTGAGAACGTCTCGCCCGGCTCGAGGATGGTGCCGTCGACCAGCTGGGCCGCGCGGCCGATGTTGACGTTGCGGTAGTCGGCGTGCGGGTAGTACGTCGTGAACGTCGACACCTGCTCGGTGATCCTCAGCGCGCGGGCGTCGGCGGTGGTGAAGTCGGCCTGGGCGGCGACCGCCTTGATCCGCTCCTCGCGCTTACCCTCGGGCCGCACGACCAGCTCGAGGAAGGTCCGCTCGACGTCGGCCGGCCGGTAGGTCACTCCCGGCTTGGCCGGGATCACCCGGGGCGTGCCGTCGACGACGCGCACCGTGGCGTCGACGGGATCGCCGCTGCTGATCCGGCTGTCGAGCAGCTTCGTGAGCGACTTCCGGTCGAGGCCGGGCACCAGCTCGCCCTGCTGCGGGCGCAGCCGCAGCGCGTCGGCGTACACCCGCGGGGCCAACTGGACCTCGGAGTCGCCGAACAGCAGCGTGACCGGACCGGAGACGGCCGGGTTGGCGAACTCCTCCACCGCCCGCCGCACGTCGGCCTCGTCGATCTCGGGCAGCGAGGTCGCCAGCGACAGCTCGGCCTCGGAGTCCTCGGAGAGGTACGCCGCGAGCACCGACTCCCGGGCGTCGTCGACGTCCACGGACTCACCGGTGCGCGGCTGCACGACCTCGACCCGGCCGTCGCGGAACCCGACGCGGCCGTCGCGGGCGGGCGTCCCGATGGTCGCGGCCAGCTCGTCGACGGCGGTGGTCATCGCCGCCTCGTCCACGTCGACGACGGGTGGCAGGTCGTCTCCGTCGGTGTAGTAGTCCCACAGCCGGTCCGGGTCCCAGGACTGGCCGCCGCCGGCGGCCGCGATCGAACCCTCGTAGTCGACCGTGAGCCCGGCGTCGGCCGGGCTCAGAGACTGCGACTCGCCGTCGACGACGACCTCGATCGGATCGTCGACTCGGTCGGCCAGACCCTCCTCGAGCGTCCGCACCGCCTCCTCGGGTGTCAGCCCGCCGACCTCGACCCCGGCCACGGTGGTGCCGCGCGGCACCTTGTCGCCCGCGCCGACGTACGCCGCGGCATAGGCGCCGCCGAACAGCAGCGCCAGTCCCAGCACCAGGAACAGGATGACGCGGCCGCCTGGCTTCTCGCGTCCGGGGTCAGTCACGCGCGTCATCCTAGGTCGGGGGGCGCTCGGTCTCGTGCAGGCCGCCACGGCGTGGGCGGGGCAACGTGGCGAGCGCCGCCAGCAGCACCACGAACGCCACCAGCAGCAGGCCGTAACCGCGCCCGCTGGTGGCGATGGCGTAGTCGCCCTCGGGTCTGGCGGGGACCACCCACGCCACGCCACCCACGAACCCCACCGCCAGCGGCAGCCGGGTGGACCAGCCGCGGCCGACGGCGACCAGGCCCGCGGCGGCGAGCAGGGCGATCACCGGCAGCCCCCACGACAGCTCGTGCACCGCCACGGCCGCGACCGCCGTCGCGAGCCCGGCCACGAGCATCACGAGCGCCGTGCCTAGTCGCAGCAGGAGGGTCACAGACCGGCGAACAGGTCGGTCTCGTAGCCGTCGTCGCCGGGCGTCGGGCGGCCACGCACGATCCGGTAGGCCTCCTCGCCCCAGAACGCCTGGGTGCTCTCACCGCCGCTGAAGAACGGCCCGTCCTGCTCCACCTGGGTGGCGTGGGCCGCCAGCGCCTTCATCTTCTGTGCGGCGTACGCCGTACCGTCGATCCGGGTCGAGATCAGGTCGTCGGGGGTCACGAAAGGCGGCAGGTCGCCGTCGGGCTCCATGCCCTCGAACGTGGTGGTGTCACCGGACTCGCGGAGCTGGCGGAGGCTGTCGCGCATCCGGCTCTCCGACATCGCGGTCCAGTAGACCTTGGCGATCTCCCAGGGCTCGCCCAGCTCGAGCCGGTACGACGCCACGCCGGCCAGGTCGGCGGCGTACGTCGCCACCCGGTGCGCCTGGATGTGGTCGGGGTGGCCATAGCCGCCGAACTGGTCGTAGGTGACCAGCACCTGCGGCCGGACCTCGCGGATGATCCGGACCAGGTGGTCGGCCGCATCGACCAGGTCGGCGTTCCAGAAGGCATTGTCGGGCAAGAACTCGGCTGCCATCGCATGACCGTCCTCGTGCCAGGCCATCCCCGAGTCGTGGAACGTGCCGAAGCCGCCCAGCCACCGCTGGTCGGTGACTCCGAGGATCTTCAGCGCCTCGGCCAGCTCGCTGCGGCGGTGCTCCCCCAGCCCGCCGCCCTCGTCGTAGGCGAGGTGGGAGAGGTCGGGCACCAGCACCTCCCCCATCTCGCCGGCGGTGCAGGTGACGAGGGTGACGCCGCGCCCCGCCGCGACGTAGGCGGCCATCGTGGCGCCGTTGTTGATGCACTCGTCGTCGGGGTGGGCGTGGACCAGTAGCAGCCGCTGCTCGGGCACGTCGGGCGTCTCAGGCATGGGCTCAGTCTTGCGGAGACCGGTGACGGCGTCTCGTCGAGGTGCTCGCATCCTTCCCGAGGTGGGCGCGCAGCGGCGGCAGGAACGGCAGGTCGGGCTCGAGCCAGTCGACGTCGTCGAGCTGGTCGGCCGCCAGCCAGCGCGTGGCGTCGTGCTCGACCGGCGTCGGATCACCCGCGAGCAGGGTGCACACCGCGACCGTGAGCTCGTGCCGCTCGCCGAACGGGACCGTCCCCGGGAGCCAGCCGTCGACCGCGACCCGGCACCCGAGCTCCTCGCCGATCTCGCGGGCCAGCGCGACCTCGGGCGGCTCGCCGGCCTCGACCTTGCCGCCGGGGAACTCCCACCGGCCGGCAGCGGCGGGCGGCGCCGTACGCCGCGCGGTGAGCACCCGCCCGTCCCGGACGATCGCGGCACCGACCACTCGCTGCCGCTGCGACATGGTCGTGACTCTACGGACCGTCGCGGGCAGGCGGCGGTACCGTGCCGACCGTGGCTCACGGAGTGCACCTGACGCGGACCGCCGAGAACGTGTCCGAGATCGAGGCGCTCGGCGGGCTCCTGGGTGGGCGGATCGGCCTGGCGGGGCTGCTCGGCAACCTGCGGTACCGCGCCCAGCCGTCGAGCACGCCGCGGCTGCTCGGCCGCGCCGTCGACCGTGCCTGGCGGTGGAACGACTACGACTGCCGCGACCACCGCTGGTGGCCGCAGGGCATCTCGTCGTCCGCCGACGCCGGTCAGTCCGAGACCTACGACGGTCACCGACTGCTGGTCACCACGTGGTACGCCAAGGACCTTGGAGCGGGCTCCTTCGGCTCCCGGGTGACGTTCGTGGACCTCGACACCCTGCGCTACCGGCACGTACTGCTCGTCGCGCCGTCCCTCGACCGGGAGGGCGCGCTGTCGCTGCGGCCGTTGCGGATCCACGCGGGCGGCATCGTGTGGCGGGGCCCGTACCTGCACGTGGCCGCCACGTCACGCGGCTTCTACACCTGCCACGTGGACGACGTGATGCGGGTCGACGGCGACGACGAGTGGCCCGACCGGCTCGGCGTCGAGGAGGGCCGGGTGACGTCGTACGGCCACCGGTTCGTGCTGCCCGTCCGGTTCGCGTATCGGGCCCGAGCCGAGGCCGGCCGGCCGAGGCTCCGCTACTCGTTCCTGTCACTCGACCGGACCACGTCCACGCCGTCCCTCCTGGCCGGCGAGTACGGCCGCGGCGAGGAGACGACCCGGCTCGCCCGGTTCGAGATGGACGACGTCACGTCACTGCTCGTGACCGGTGAGGACGAGCGCGTGCAGCCGTCGTGGCTCGACGACGGCGGGGTGCGGCAGATGCAGGGCGCCGTGTCGGTCAAGGGTCGCTACTACGTCACCGTCTCGCGGGGGTCCCGCTGGCCGGGGACGGTCTTCGTCGGGAAGCCGGGCGCTCTGAGCAAGCGGCCGCTGGCCGTCCCGGTGGGGCCGGAGGACATCACGTACTGGCCCTCCACCGACCGGCTGTGGTCCCTCACCGAGCACCCCGGCCGCCGCTGGTTCTTCTCCATGCGCCGCTCCTGGTTCGACTGACGTCGAGTCGCGCGTCCGCGGCCGTCGAGTCGCGCGTCCGCGGCCGTCACCTGGCCAGTGCCTGGGCCGCCACGGCGAGGTCGTCGACGCCGCGGGTGAGCTCGTCTGGCCGGTCGGTGGTGAGGTCGAGGTGGAAGCCGTAGAGCGCGGAGTCGACAAGCGTGACGATCCGAGCCACCCGTCGCTGCGGCGCGCCGCTGCGGACCAGGTAGTCGCTGAGCACCGCGGCCCAGACCGCGTTGCTGGCGCGCGCGTCGGACAGGTAGGGCTCCTCACCGATCAGGCCGCTCGCCGCGGCCTGGCAGTAGAGCGTCAGCAGCGCGTGCAAGGGCACGGACTGGTAGGCCTTCCAGAGCCGGTTGACGGCGGCCCGCACGGACGGCGCGGCCGGGAGCACTGCCACCGTCTCGGTCGCCCGCCTGGTGGATTGCGCGACGACCGCCGAGACGAGCGCGTCGCGGCTGCCGAAGTGGTAGATCAGCATCCGGTCGCTGGTCCCGATCGCGGCGGCCAGTGGACGCAGCGTCAGGCCGATCAGGCCGTGTTCGAGCACGTGGTCGGTGACCTGGTCGAGCAGCTCATCCCGGCGATCCACCCGGTCACTGTAGCGGGTGCTACAGTTGGCTATGTAGCACCCGCTACACTTCAGAGAAGAAGGAAGTCATGCTCACCGCCGTTGCCCTGCTGCTCACCGCGATCGGGATCGAGGTCGCTGCCACCGCGATGCTCCCCCGCGCCGAGGGCTTCACCGACCCGTTCTGGACCGCGGTCGTGCTGGGCGCCTACGGTGTCTCGATCTGGCTGCTCGCGATCGTCGTCCGGACCCTGCCCGTGTCCGTCACGTACGCCGTGTGGTCCGGCGTCGGCACCGCGATCGTCGCGTTCATCGGCTTCGCCTTCCTCGGGGAGCAGATGGGCTGGCTCAAGGCGGCGTCGCTCGGGCTGATCGTCGCCGGCGTCATCGGCCTCAACTTCGCCGGCGCCCACTGACCCTTCCGCGGAGCCTGACCTGGCCGCACACTGAGGCATGCGGGTCCCGTGGGTGCCCTGGCTGCTTCTCGCCGGCTGCCTCGCCGTCGGGTGCGGGTCGGAGAGCGCCGACCCGAACTCAGGCACGCCGACCGTCGTCCCATCCGAGGCCGAGGGCCGACGACTCGCGCCCGACGCGCCGCATACCCTGAGCGTCGAGGAACGAGCAGAGCGTCGAGCTGAGCGACAGGCGAAGTATGAGGCAGAGGTCGCGGAGCGGTGCGACCCGCTGCTGCCCGAGGTCACGCTCACGTACCAGATCACCGCGACTCCGACGGACCGAGGCACGGAGATCGGGCTACGGATGAAACTCGACAATCGCTCGGAGTCGCGGCTCTCGGGCGACACGGGAGGAGAGATGCGGGTCGCTCCCGGGCCACGCCACCACGGGATCGCGTGGGGTGGTTCGAGCGCCGACACCTTCGTCCAGGGTCCGGGCACGGTCTCGGCCCGCGACGTCTGGCACGAGCGGCAGCCTCCGGGCTGGCGACCGATCGGTGAACAAGTGACGTCGTTCAGCTTCTACGCCTACACCTACGCACCCGGACCGGGAACGGTCGTCTGTCACATCCCCGCGACGATCATCGCCCCGCGCGGACTCGTCGACGGTCATCGCTCAGGTCGGTGGACCCAGCAACCGTCCTAGGGTGCTCCCATGGCCACCCACTGGACCCTCGGCTGCGATGCGAACGATCCGGCGCGGCTCGCGGCGTTCTGGGCGACCGCCCTGGGCTACGTGCCCGAGGACGGGTACGACGACCCGGACGGCGCCTCGATCGTCGACCCGGACGCGGTCGGGCCCGCCATCGGCTTCTTGCGGGTGCCGGAGGGCAAGACGACCAAGAACCGCGTTCACATCGACATCCGCGTCCTCGGCGAGCCGCCCTGGGACCCGGCCGAGCGGGAGCGCTTGGTCCGAGAGCGGGTGGCGGCGTTGGTTGTCGCGGGCGCGACCCGGGTCCGCGAGGACCGGTACGGCGACGAGTTCGGCCACGTCGTGATGCTGGACCCCGAGGGTAACGAGTTCTGCGTCGCCTGACGCCGGACGTCATACGTTTCGGTCGCTGTGACGCTCGACTCGTATGACCTCCCGTGATCGGGCCACCGCGAGCGGTCCCCGCTCCGGGGCTCCTGGCGCCCTACTCTCGTCCCGTGCCCTCACGCAGCCGAGCCGCGACGTACGCCCGACGACGCCAACGGCGGATGGCGAAGGCGGTGCACGACCTCAGCGAGGCCCAGTGGGAGGCGCTCCAGGAGGCGTGGGGCGGCTGCGCCTACTGCGGCGCCGCCGGCGACGCGCTCCAGAAGGACTGCCTGTTGCCGATCTCACGTGGCGGTCGCTACACGCTGTCGAACGTCGTGCCGGCGTGCCGCTCGTGCAACGCCAGCAAGTGCAACACCGAACTCACCACGTGGCTGCGCCGCAAGAAGCTCGACGAGGCCGCCGTCCTGCTCCGTCAGGGCGAGATCGCGCGAAGCCTCGCCGGGATGGCCTGATCAGCGAAGGACGCGTGATCGCTCCGAGTCGAAGAACGGCTTGGGAACCAGTCGCGGCAGATCCTGTACCACAGCCCGACCACCCCCCTGGCGCAGATCGCCCCCGGCTGCAAGCAGCCAGGGGCGATCTGTCAGGACGTCGAACGGCGGTCAGCGAAGGACGAAGAACAGGATCAGGATGACCACGAGGATCAGGGCGATGATGGCGATGGTGCGTGTGTTCAAGGGAACCTCCTGTAGTGACAGTGCCGCTCGACGCTAGCAGTACTGACGCCACGGCACGTGCGCCGCGGTCCTGGACCTGCGTACCCGCTTTCGACCTCAGGCATGCGCGAATCGCTCATGCGTCATACGGATGGAGCCGTCCAAGGCTCGTCCCGTATGACGCATCGCGAGCGCTCGTTCACACGTTGAAGCGGAACTCGACCACGTCGCCGTCCTGCATGACGTAGTCCTTGCCCTCCATCCGGACCTTGCCGGCCTCCTTGGCCTTGAGCATCGATCCGGCGGCGACGAGATCGTCGAAGGACACGATCTCGGCCTTGATGAAGCCCTTCTGGAAGTCGGTGTGGATCACGCCGGCGGCCTCGGGTGCGGTGGCGCCCTGGCGGACGGTCCAGGCGCGCGACTCCTTGGGGCCGGCGGTGAGGTAGGTCTGGAGCCCGAGGGTGTCGAAGCCGACCCGGGCGAGCTGGTCGAGCCCGGGCTCGTCGACGCCCATCTCGGCGAGCATCTCCCGTGCCTCCGCGTCGTCGTCGAGCTCGACCAGCTCGGCCTCGAACTTGGCGTCGAGGAAGATCGCCTCGGCGGGGGCGACCAGCTCGCGCATCCGCTGCTTGAGGTCCTCGTCGGCGAGCTCGTCGGCATCGCAGTTGAAGACGTAGAGGTACGGCTTCGCGGTCAACAACATGAGCTCGCGCAGAGCGGCCCGGTCGATCGTGGTCTGGATGATCGGTGTGCCGCTGGCCAGCGCCTCGAGCGCCTCCTTCGCCGCGGCCACGATCGGGCCGAGCTCCTTCTTGCCCTTCGCCTCCTTCTCCAGTCGCGGGACCGCCCTCTCGACGGTCTGGAGGTCAGCCAGGATGAGCTCGGTCTGGATCGTCGAGATGTCGCTGGCAGGGTCGACCTTGCCGTCGACGTGGGTGACGTCCTCGTCGCGGAACACCCGGGTCACCTGGCAGATGGCGGCCGACTCGCGGATGTGGGACAGGAACTTGTTGCCGAGTCCCTCACCCTCGCTCGCGCCGCGGACGATGCCGGCGATGTCGACGAACTCCACCGTCGCGGGCAGCACCCGCGCCGAGTCGAAGAGCTCGGCGAGCTGCGGGAGCCGCTCGTCGGGTACTCCGACGACCCCGACATTCGGCTCGATGGTCGCGAACGGGTAGTTCGCCGCGAGCACGTCGTTCTTGGTCAGCGCGTTGAAGAGGGTCGACTTCCCGGCGTTGGGGAGTCCGACGATGCCGATGGTGAGAGCCACGGGCGGCGAGTCTAGGTGCGCCGCCCGTGGCTCAACCAATCAGCGGAAACCCGGTGCCTGCTGCCACGACCCGCGGCTCGAATGTGCGACCCTCGGGCGGTGAATGCGACGGGGGGCGACGGGCCGGGAAACGCGTTGCCGTGGTGGCGCCGGTTCGACCTGCTGCCGCTGGCCTGGCTGCTCATCACGGTCGTCGCGTGGAGCGCCCGTGGGTTCTCCAGCGGCCTCAACCGCGACGCCGCCTTCTACGTGTACGCCGGGCAGCAGATCGCGGCCGGGAACGCGCCGTACGAGGAGGTGATGAACCGGGCCGGGCCCTACGCGAACCTCCTGCCGGCCCTGGGCATCGAGCTCGGCCGGCTGTTCGGGACCAGTGACGCCATGGGTGCTCGGCTGCTGTTCTTCGCGCTCGTCGCACTCACACCCGCCGTCACGTACCTCACGGCCCGCGACATGTTCCGCTCGCGGCTGGCCGGCTGCGCGGCTGCCGCCACGCTGCTGGGCTTCCTGGTGCTCGCCAAGATCGCGACCCTCGGCCCCGAGAGCAAGGTCGCGATGATGGCGGGGCTGTCCGTCACCCTGCTGCTGCTGGTGCGACGCCGGTGGCTGTTGGCCGGCATCGCGACCGGTCTGGTCACCCTGACGTGGCAACCGGTGTTCGTCGCGATCGCCCCCGCTGCCGCCGTGCTGCTCCTCCTCAGCGGCGGACGGCTGCGCGACCGGGCCATCTCCGCCCTCTGGTACGGCTTGGGCGGTCTCGCCACACTCGCGGTCACGGTGGCCGGGTTCGCGCTCGCGGGCGCGACGGAGGCCTTCGTGGAAGGCTTCTGGACCGCGAACGCCGAGCACACGACACAGCTCGCAGCGATCGAGCGCCCGGGAAAGGTGGTGGCGCACCTCCAGACCACGTTTGGGTGGGGTTTCTGGCTGCTCCCGGGGGGCAGCCTCGCCGCCCTGGCACTGGGCATCGACTCGTGGCGGCTGCGGCGAGCCGCTCCGCGGCAGGCCGCCGGCCAGGCCATGCTCGCGGTCTCCTGCCTGGGCGGGCTGGTGTGGACCATCTGGTTCGCGTTCGATCGGTCTCCCGACACGTTGCTCCTGCTCCCGGCCGCCGCGCTGGGGGTCGGCGGGGTCGTCGGAGTGCTCGCCCACCTGGTCCGTCGGGCCGGGTCCCCGCTCCCCCGACGGGTTCTCGTGGGAGTGGTTGCCGCCTGGACGGTGGTCTGCGCGGTGACGGCGTTCCAGAACACCTTCAGCCTTCGCTCGGACAAGCTGCACGAGCAGCAGGTCTCCAGCGATGCCGTGTTCGACAACCTGCCCGCAGACGCCACGGTGTTCTCCGTGGAGGTCACGCCGCCACTGGCCCTGAGCGCACGCAAGAGCATCAGCCGCTTCGTGATCTTCGAGCACGGGATGCTCGGCTTCATCGATGCCGAGACCCCCGGCGGCGTCCAGGGCTACATCGACGGGATCATCGAAGCGGCTCCGGACGTGGTGCTGATCCCGAACGACGAGCGGCGCAACTTCACCAAGGGGTTGTTGCGCCGGTACGTCCGGGTCGGCTACGGCCCGACCTGGCGGGTCTTCCTGCGCGAGGACCTCGACCCCGGGACCCAGAGCCGGGTGGCGGACGCGCTCGTCGAGGTCCGCTTGCCGCTCACGAGCTAGCGCACGCCTAGGCGCCACGCCCACCCCAACCCATCACCGCGGGGCCAAGATATGTCACCCTCTCCGCGTGAACCAGCCGGGGGACGCACGAGCGCGGTGGCGCAGCGTCGACCCGCTGCCGCTGGTGTGGCTGGTGGCCACGGTCGTCATCTGGGGCGCTCGCGGATTCTCGTCGGCGTTGTACCGCGACGCGGCGTTCTACTTGTACGCCGGGCAGCAGGTCGCGGCCGGCAACGCGCCGTACGAGGAGGTGATGAACCGGGCCGGCCCTTACGCCAACCTCCTGCCTGGCCTCGGGGTCGAGCTCGCCCGGCTGCTCGGGACCACCGACGTCCTGGGCGTCCGACTGCTCTTCTTCGCCCTCGTGGTGACCACTCCGGCCGTCATCTACCTCACAGCCCGAGACGCGTTCCGCTCCCGGCTGGCCGGTTGCGCGGCAGCAGCGACCCTCCTCGGCTTCCACGTGATAGCCCGGCTGTCGACCAGCGGGCCGGAGAGCAAGCTGCTCATGGTGACGGGGTTCTGCGTGACGCTGCTGCTGCTGGTGCGGCGCCGCTGGCTGCTCGCGGGCGTGGCGACCGCCCTGGTCACCCTCACCTGGCAGCCAGCGTTCTTCTCGCTTGCTCCTGCCGCGGCGGTCGTGCTCCTGATCGGTGGCGGCAGCCTGCGCGACCGGGTCTCCACAGCCCTTCGGTACGGCGTGGGCGGGCTACTCACCCTGGGAGTCACGGTCGGCGGCTTCGCACTCGCGGGCGCGACGCATGCGTTCGTCGAAGGGTTCTGGGCCGCGAACGCCGGGTACACCACCCAGCCGGGAATCGTCGACCGACCGATGCTGGTCTGGAACGACCTGGAGCGGGCGTTCGGGTGGGGGGTCTGGCTGATCCCCGCCGGCAGCCTGGCCATGCTGGCGCTCGGCGTCTTGGGGCTGTGGCTTCGGCGCACCGCCCCGCGCCGGGCGGCCGACCAGGCCCTGCTCGCGGTGGCCACGTTGGGTGGACTGGTCTGGAGCGCCTTCTCCTTCAACAAGTCCCCTGACTCCATGCTGCTGCTGCCGGGCGCGGCGCTCGGCTTGGGCGGGATGGTCGGACTGCTTGCCCACTGGGTCCGCCGCACCACGTCCCCCCATCCCAGGCGGGCCCTCGTGGGCGCGACCGCCGGCTGGGTGGCGGTCTCCCTCGTGACCGGGCTCCTGTTCACCGTCAGCCTCCGCTCCACCGCCCTGGACGGACAGCAGGCGGCCAGTGACGCGTTGTACGACAACCTCCCGGAGGACGCGACCACCTTCACGGTCGAGGTGCCCCAACCGTTGGCGCTGAGCAGGCGGAAGAGCATCAGCCGCTACGTCCTGTTCGCCGGTGGGATGGTCGACTACATCGACGCGGAGACACCGGGTGGAATGACCGCCTACCTCGACGGACTCATCGCGGCCGCGCCGGATGTCGTGCTCCTCCCGATCGACGGCCGGTACCGAATGGTGGCCCGGCTGATGACCGACTACGGACGGGTCGGCTTGGGTCCGGCGTGGCGGGTCTTCCTCCATGGCGACGTCGACTCCGAGGTACGCGAGGCCGTGGCGAACGCCCTCGAAGCGGCGCAGGCTGCCGGCACAGCCAGGTGAACGGCCTGACCGGACACTAGGGTCGACCCGTGCGGCTCGCCACGTGGAACGTCAACTCGCTACGGTCCCGGATCGACCGGGTCGAGGCCTTCCTCCAGCGCCACGACGTCGACGTCCTGGCCCTCCAGGAGACGAAGGCCCGCGAGGACCAGCTCCCGCTGATGGGGCTCAACGCCCTGGGGTACGAGGTCGCCGCCGCCGGGTACAACCAATGGAACGGGGTCGCGGTCGTGAGCCGGGTGGGGCTGGCAGACGTCGAGGTCGGGTTCGCGGGCATGCCGACCTGGGGCGACCCCGCGGCGGCCGAGGCGCGGGCGCTGGGCGCCACGTGCGCCGGCGTCCGGGTGTGGTCGCTGTACGTGCCCAACGGCCGCAAGCCCGACGACCCCCATTACGTCTACAAGCTCGCCTGGCTCGCCCGGCTGCGCGACGCCGCCCGCCAGTGGACCGGCTCCCCCACGGCCCTGGTCGGCGACTGGAACATCGCCCCTCAGGACGAGGACGTCTTCGACATGGCGGCCTTCGCCAAGGACACGCACGTGACCCCGCCCGAGCGCGCCGCGTTCGCCGGGTTCCTCGAGGACGGCTACGCCGACGTCGTACGCCCGCACGCGCCGGGGCCGGAGGTCTACACGTACTGGGACTACTACCGGCAGCGCTTCGAGCGGAACCGAGGGATGCGGATCGACTTCGTGCTCGGCTCACCCGGCCTGTCCGACCGGGTCACCGGCGCGTTCATCGACCGCGACGAACGAGCGGGGACGGGTGCCTCCGACCACGCCCCCGTCGTCGTCGACGTTGCGGACTGAACGGAGGCGTCCTGCCTAGGGCAGTGGAGCGAAGGCGATGCCTCGACGTGGCTCCCCACCGAAGTTGAGGCTGTCGCTGCCCACCCAGAGCCCGGCCGGCGTCGCGACCAGCGTGCGGCCGCCGATCTGGGCCCGCTTCGCCGGTGCCCACGGCAGGGCGAGCCCGGTCTGGGGGTCGATCGCGCCGATACCGAGCCGGCGAGCGGCGCCGCCACCGTCGCGGCTGGCGAACCCGAACGGGTTGTCCAGCCACTGGAAGTGGCCCTGGGTGTAGACCGCGGATCCGGTGTCGGACACCGCCCAGACGCTGTCACCGCCGGTGTAGTTGATCCACTGCGGCTCGGAGTCGTCGGCCATCGCGAACCGGCCGACCCCGTCACAGACCGTCTCGAACCGGTCGCCCGAGCGCGGGACCTGACCGGTCGCCGCCACCGAGAAGTGGCTGCCGGTAGGCGAGAAGTCGACGCCCTGCAGGTAGGCGATCCGCCGCGGGTGCGTGGAGCCGCACGCGCTGGCGAACCGGTTGTAGTACCACGGGTCGAGGGTGGCCTGGGCGCCGGCGACGTTGGCCACGAACAGCCGGCTCCGGGGCTGGCCGGCGACCTGCCGGAAGTTGCCGGTCGCCACCAGCCGCGTGCCCTGCGCGTTGACGGCCATCCCGAGGATGGTCACGCTGCCCCAAGCGTTGGGGAGCGGGTCGGTGACGGCGAGGTTGAAGTGCCCGGTGTTGGCGCCGGTCTGCAGGTTGAGCGCGACGAGCTTGGCGGCGAAGCTGCCACCGGCGTACAGCCGGCCGTTCGCCACGACCAGCACGTTGACCCGACCCCGGACTGCCGACGTGAAGCCCGGGTCGACCTGCCCCGTCGTGGCGTTGATCCGCGCGATGCTGCGCTTGCTGGTGCCGCCGATGCTTGTGAACTGGCCGCCCACGTAGATCCAGCCACCGCTCGCCGCAGCCGCCCACACACGTCCGGCCGGGTTGAGCGCCTGCGCCCGTACGCCACCGTCGTCGGCGTCGAACAGCACCAGGTTCTGGCGGCTGTAGGTCGTGCCGCCCTGCGTCAGCGTCGTGAATCGGCCACCCGCGGCCACCGTGTTGCCCGACACCGCGATCGCGTCCACGATCGGCTTGGGCTGGCCTGCGACCGCGACCAGTGACGGCGTGTGGTTGGCCGGATTGTCCGAGACCACCGCCGGGTGCGGGATGTCCGCCGACGCCGGTGTCAGTCCGGCTGCCGCAGCGGCCACCGCCACCAGCGTGGCCCCGATGAGTGGTGCGCGCACGAACCGCCGCGAGAAGTAGGACATGTCGCTTTTCCCCCTGTATGACGACACGTGGGATCTGCCCGGCGGCCACCGGCCAGAATCCCTTTCTGTGTGTATATGCCTCGCAGCGGCGAGCGGCAAGCCGAACCGGCCCGAAGTTCGCCAGTAGTGGACGAAGTGTGGCCGTCGTGTGTCATGACGGCCACACCCGTCACAGCTGCGTCGTCCAGCCCGGCACTCACGGCAGGGGTGCGAAGGCGATGCCTCGACGTGGCTCCCCACCGAAGTTGAGGCTGTCGCTGCCCACCCAGAGCCCGGCCGGCGTCGCGACCAGCGTGCGGCCGCCGATCTGGGCCCGCTTCGCCGGTGCCCACGGCAGGGCGAGCCCGGTCTGGGGGTCGATCGCGCCGATACCGAGCCGGCGAGCGGCGCCGCCACCGTCGCGGCTGGCGAACCCGAACGGGTTGTCCAGCCACTGGAAGTGGCCCTGGGTGTAGACCGCGGATCCGGTGTCGGACACCGCCCAGACGCTGTCACCGCCGGTGTAGTTGATCCACTGCGGCTCGGAGTCGTCGGCCATCGCGAACCGGCCGACCCCGTCACAGACCGTCTCGAACCGGTCGCCCGAGCGCGGGACCTGACCGGTCGCCGCCACCGAGAAGTGGCTGCCGGTAGGCGAGAAGTCGACGCCCTGCAGGTAGGCGATCCGCCGCGGGTGCGTGGAGCTGCACGCGCTGGCGAACCGGTTGTAGTACCACGGGTCGAGGGTGGCCTGGGCGCCGGCGACGTTGGCCACGAACAGCCGGCTCCGGGGCTGGCCGGCGACCTGCCGGAAGTTGCCGGTCGCCACCAGCCGCGTGCCCTGCGCGTTGACGGCCATCCCGAGGATGGTCACGCTGCCCCAAGCGTTGGGGAGCGGGTCGGTGACGGCGAGGTTGAAGTGCCCGGTGTTGGCGCCGGTCTGCAGGTTGAGCGCGACGAGCTTGGCGGCGAAGCTGCCACCGGCGTACAGCCGGCCGTTCGCCACGACCAGCACGTTGACCCGACCCCGGACTGCCGACGTGAAGCCCGGGTCGACCTGCCCCGTCGTGGCGTTGATCCGCGCGATGCTGCGCTTGCTGGTGCCGCCGATGCTTGTGAACTGGCCGCCCACGTAGATCCAGCCACCGCTCGCCGCAGCCGCCCACACACGTCCGGCCGGGTTGAGCGCCTGCGCCCGTACGCCACCGTCGTCGGCGTCGAACAGCACCAGGTTCTGGCGGCTGTAGGTCGTGCCGCCCTGCGTCAGCGTCGTGAATCGGCCACCCGCGGCCACCGTGTTGCCCGACACCGCGATCGCGTCCACGATCGGCTTGGGCTGGCCTGCGACCGCGACCAGTGACGGCGTGTGGTTGGCCGGATTGTCCGAGACCACCGCCGGGTGCGGGATGTCCGCCGACGCCGGTGTCAGTCCGGCTGCCGCAGCGGCCACCGCCACCAGCGTGGCCCCGATGAGTGGTGCGCGCACGAACCGCCGCGAGACGTAGGACATGTCGTTCTCCCCCTGTATGACACGACGACATTCCCGGCCCCCGAGCGACCCGGACCGTTACTCCCCCGTGTATATGCGCCCCAGCGACGTGCGGCAAGACCCCCGAGCCGAAATCGCCCGAAACGGACCAAGCGTGACCACCACGTGGTCGGCGACTCCGACAGCGTGCCACACGCGTCGGGCGCTTCCCAGCCGTCATCTAGGCTGCGGCATCGTGCGCCGACTCGATCCGTGGGGACCCCTGTTCGCCCTGGCCGGAACGGTCGTGTTCCTGCTCCACGGCTTCGGCGGCACCCTGACCCGGGACCTGGCGCTCTACGCCTACAGCGGACAGCAGTTCGCCGAAGGTGAGCCGCCGTACGTCAGCGTGCTCAACCGGGTGGGGCCGCTGGCCCACATGGTGCCGGGCGCGGGCGCGGCGATCGCGCGTGTGATCGGCACCGACGACGTGCTCACGCAGCGCGTGCTCATGATGGTGCTCTCGGTCGCCGCGGTCTGGCTGATGTACGTCGTCGGCCGCGACACGTTCGAGTCACGGCTGGCCGGAGCCGCGACCGCGACCAGCCTCCTGATGCTCGAGGGGTTCGTCATCTACGCCACCGGCGGGCCCCGCGAGAAGACCACCATGATGCTGCTCGTCGTCTGCACCATGCTCGCGGTCACCCATCGTCGCTGGGCGTGGGCGGGCGCCTCGGTCGCGCTGGCGACCCTGACCTGGCAACCGGTGTTCGTGGCCGGCGCGGCGATGACGGCCGCGGCGATGCTGGCCCTCCCGTGGCGCCGGATCCCCGGCGCCGTCCTCCGTTTCGTCGTGGGCGGCATGGTCCCGACCGCCCTGATGTGCGGCTACTTCCTGGCGGTCGGCGCATTCCGAGAATTCCTCGACGGCTTCTACCTGATCAACGCCGAGTACACCGATCAGTCGGGCCTGCGCGAGTTCCTCGGACGCGAGATGCAGGAGCTCGTCGACGCGTTCGGCTGGTCGCTGTGGGTGCTGCTGGCCGGGCTGGCGGCGTCGATGCTGCTTGCGCTGCTGCGGATCCGCGGCTTCGACCGCACCGACTCGTGCCAGGTCGCGGTGGTCGCCTTCGGGGTGGCGACGCTCGCCAGCATCCTGTGGTGCTTCCGTGTCTTCAACGGCTGGGCCGACGCGGTCTTCGTGTTCCCGATGGCCGCCGCCGGCCTGGGCGGCCTGGTGCTCCTGCTCGCCCGGCGGCTGCCGTCGAACGCGGTCGTTCCCGCGGTCGCGACGTACACGGTCGTCGGCCTGGTCGCGGCCGGAACGAACGCCGCGACGACCAGGCAGGACGAGCTCGAGCCGCTGCGCGACGTCACCGAAGCCCTCCTGGCCGCCGGCGGTCCCGACGCGCAGGTCCAGTCGATCGGCGCACCCCAGCCCCTGGTGTTCGGAAACCTGCGCAACCCGATCCGCGACCAGATGTTCATCGCCGGCCTGCAGGAGTACCTCGACGAGAACCGCCCCGGCGGGCGGCGGGCGATCGGCGAGCAGATCGGCGAGGACGAACCGACGTTCGTGACCATGGACCACCCGACCTGGTACTGGTGGGCAACCCCCACGCTCGATGAGGAGTACGTCGAGCTCGGTCGCACCCAGCTGGTGACGTGGTACGCCCACCGCTCCCTCGGTCCCGAGCGGCTCGCCGAGCTGGAGGCGATCGTCGCCGCCGGCCCGCCGCCGGTGTGAGTCCGGCCCGCGCGCCTGTGACACGATCCCTGTCATGACCGAGCTGCTCGACCGGACGAGCTTCACGTACTCCATCGTCATCCCGGTCTTCAACAGCGAGCCGATCGTCGGCGACACGATCGACCGAGTGATCGACGCGTTCACCGGAGCCGGTCTGCGGTACGAGCTGATCCTCGTCAACGACGGCAGCAGCGACGGCAGCTGGCAGGTGATCTCCGAGCGCGCGGCCCGCCTTCCGAACGTCGTCGCGCTCAACCTGATGCGCAACTACGGCCAGCACCACGCCAACCTCGCCGGCATGACGGAGGCCACCGGCGACTACGTCATCACGATGGACGACGACCTCCAGAACCCTCCCGACCAGGCGCTGGTCCTCATCGACGCAGCCATGGCCGGCCACGACGTCGTGTTCGGGAGGTTCGAGCAGAAGCAGGCCGGCGGCGTCCGCAAGCTCGGCAGCAAGCTGATCGGCCTCATGAACAGCCGGATCTTCGCCAAGCCGGCGGACCTGGTGGTCTCGAACTTCCGGATCCTCCGCCGCGACGTGGTCGCCCGGATCATCGGCTCCCGCACGTCGTTCCCCTACATCACCGGCCAGGCCCTGTTGTTCTCCGGCGACCGCGCCAACGTGCTGGTGCGGCACGACCCGCGACCGGTCGGGAAGAGCACCTACAGCCTCGGCCGGATCCTCCGGCTGGTCCTGACCATCCTCTTCAGCTACAGCTCGTGGCCGTTGCGCGCAGCGGCGGCGCTGGGCTTCGCGATCTCCGCGCTGAGCTTCGTGCTCGGCGGCTTCCTGGTGGTCCGCGCACTGGTCTCCGACGAGATCGTGCAGCAGGGCTGGACCTCGGTCATGGTGCTCGTGTCGCTCTTCGCCGGCTTCATCATCGCGCTGATCTCGATGATCGGTGAGTACGTCGTGCGCACCCTGCAGACCGTCAGCACCGAGCACACGTTCCACGTCGTGCAGCGGGTCGGCCGGTGAGCCGTCACCTCCTCGTCGTGGGCGCCCAGCGCTGCGGCACCACCTACCTCCACGACGTGCTGGCCGAGCACCCGCAGGTGGCCATGGCCAGGCCGGCGCGTCCGGAGCCGAAGGTGTTCCTGAGGCAGGAGTCCGTCGACCCCGGGGAGTACGTCGCGGAGTTCTTCGGCCACGCCGGTGACGACGACGTGCTGGGAGAGAAGAGCACGTCGTACTTCGAGGTTCCAGAGGTCCCCGACCGGGTGGCTGCCGCGCTGGGGAGCCCACAGGTCCTCGTCCAGCTGCGCGACCCGGTCGCCCGCGCGGTGTCGAACTGGAGCTTCAGCAGCGACCACGGCGTGGAGTCTCGGCCCCTGGCGCAGGCGCTGCGCGCCGACCTCGGGGGCGCCCAGGAGTGGGACCGGTCCGCATCGTCGGTGTCGCCGTACGCGTACGTCGCACGCGGTCGCTACGTCGAGGACCTCGCGCGCTGGATCGGCCGGTTCGACGTCCGGGTGCAGTTCCTCGAGGAGCTGCTCGCCGACCCGGAGGTCACCGCGGGCCTCTACCGGTGGCTCGGGGTGGACGACGCATTCCGGCCCGACCCGGGTCGCGCGCCGGTCAACGCGAGCACGAGCGTGCCCGGCGAGATCGACGACGACCTGGTGTCCGAGCTGCGCGAGCACTACCGCGCCAGCGACGCCGCCCTGGCCGACCTGCTCGAACGCGACCTGCCCTGGCGCCACCTCGATCACGGCGCCCCCGAGGAGGCCTGATGTCCGACATCCCGTTCAACGCCCCCGAGCTCGCCGGTCGGGAGCTGGAGTACGTCGCCGGCTCGATGGCGAGCGGCCACACCTCGTCGGGCGGGCCGTTCTCCAAGCGGGCCGGTGCGCTGCTCCAGGAGGCGACCGGCGCGGCGGAGGTGCTGCTCACCACCTCGTGCACGGCCGCCCTCGAGCTCAGTGCGATGCTGCTCGACCTCGGGCCCGAGGACACCGTGATCGTCCCGTCCTTCACGTTCACCAGCAGCGCACTGGCGTTCGCCCGCCAGGGAGCACGGATCCTCTTCTGCGACATCGAGCCGGTGACCCTGGGCATCGACCCGGACCACCTCGCAGCCCTGCTCGACGACACCGTGCGCGCGGTGGTCGTGGTCCACTACGCGGGCGTCTCGTGCGACATGGACGGCGTGCGCCGGGCGCTGGCCGACCGGCCCGACGTCGTCGTGGTCGAAGATGCGGCGCACGGCTTGTTCGGCGGCTACCGCGGCGAGCCGCTCGGTGGCCTCGGCCGGTTCGCCAGCCTGTCCTTCCACGAGACCAAGAACTTCGTGTGCGGCGAGGGCGGCGCGCTGCTGCTCAACGACCCGGCCGACGTCGACCGGGCCCGGGTCCTCTACGACAAGGGCACCGACCGGCAGGCCTTCTTCCTCGGGCAGGTCGACAAGTACTCCTGGCGCGACAACGGGTCGTCCTTCGGCCTCTCCGACACCCTCGCGGCGTACCTGCTCGGCCAGCTCGAGCAGGCCGAGTCGATCCAGTCCCGGAGGCGCGCCGTCTGGGAGGGGTACGCCGAGGCGCTCGCCGACCCCGCCGAGCGGCTCGGGCTCCGGCTGCCCGTCGTGCCCGAGTGGTGCGACCCGGCGTACCACCTCTTCCACGTCTTGCTGCCCGACGCCGACCAGCGTCCCGGCGTGATGGCGACGATGCGCAAGCAGGGGATCACCACCACGTTCCACTACGTGACGCTGCACGACTCCGTCGGTGGCAAGAGGTTCGCAGCCCGCCCCACCGAGTGCCCGGTGTCCAGCGACGTCAGCGCGCGGCTGATCCGGCTGCCGTTCTTCAACACGCTGTCGACGAGCGACGTGGAGCGGGTCGCGGCAGAGCTCGTCGCGGCCGTCGAGGCTGCGTCGTGAGCGACGGACGGCCGGGCTCGGCCTCGATCGAGCAGCCTCAGTACTGGTGGTACCGCGCCCGCGCCGACCTGCTCCGCGCGGCGCTGAGCGACTTCGCGGTCGACACCGGCCGCGTGCTCGACGTCGGGAGCGCCGACGGACCGAGCGTGGGGTGGTTGCGCGGGGACCAGCACGTCACGGTCGACCTGGATCCACGCGGGCTCCGGCCGGGCGGTGGGGTCAACGGGTCAGCGCTCGCGCTCCCCTTCCGCGACGGCGTCTTCGACCTGGTCAGTGCGTTCGACGTGGTCGAGCACTGCGATCCGGAGGCGGTGGTGATGGCCGAGCTCGGCCGGGTGCTGCGCCCGGGCGGTCGGCTGCTCCTGTCCGTGCCGGCCTACGAGTGGGCCTGGAGCGACCATGACGTGCGGGCCGGACACGTCCGCCGGTACACACGGCCGCGGCTGGTCGCGGCGGTGGAACGGGCCGGCTTCGTCGTCCTTCGGGCTACCTACGGGTTCTCCGGCGTCTTCCCGATGTTCGCGGCCGAGCGCCTGGTGCGCCGGGTGCGGGGAGGCTCGGCCAGGGGTGACGACCAGCGCCTGCCGGAGCCCGGACCGGCGGCCGAGCACGCGCTGCTCGCCCTGTCTCGCGCCGAGGCGCGCTGGCTCGGGTCGCACGACGTCGGGTTCGGGTCATCGGTGTTCCTGGCCGCGGGCAAGCCGGTCTAGACGCCACCCCACGACCAGGAAGCCGATCCACGCCGCCGCCTCGACGACGAGGAACGACCAGCACGTGCGCGTGACGTCGTCGACCGGCAACAGCACCATCGTCAGCACTCCCCACGGAATCGCGGTGAGCCACAAGCGGGCAACGGCGACCGGACGGCCGTGGGCGAGCAGCCCGATCGTGAGCACCAGGTTGGCCAGCGCCAGCACCGAGCCGACCGCGATCACGGCCGTGAGCGCACCACCGAGCCGGACGCCCTCTCCGAAGACCAGCTCCAGCGCCGGGTCGCCGATCCATGCCGCGAGCAGTCCGCCCCCTGCGGCGGTGACCAGCGTGGCGGTGACGACCGCTCCACGCAGTCGCCGCAACGAGTCGTGCCGACCGGCCTCGACTAGCCAGGTGAGCCTCCCCGTGAGCGGCGCGACCAGCCCCCACGCGAGCGTGTACGGCGCCCGGAACAGCGCCAGCGCCGCGAACAGTGCTGTGACCTCGTGCGGTGCGCCGCCGACCGCGGCGAGCAGCACCGGCCCGCCGATGAGGGTGGCCTGGGCCAGCAGCTGGCCGGCCGAGGCGCCCGAGACGAATGCGAGAGAGCTCGCCGATGCGCCGCTGCCGGTGGACCCGGGCACGAGGGCCGACGGGCGGAGCGCGACGGCGGCGTACCCGGCCAGGAGCGCGAGCCCGTAGGCCGCCGGCTGGTCGTTGCCCGCGGCCATCAGGGCTCCGGCGACCAGGCAGCGCAGCCCGTTCTCCACCACCAGCCCGACGCCGACCGCGCCGAAGCGGTGTCGCGCGCTGAGCACGCCGCGGGCCAGGCCGAGCGCGCTGGAGCAGACACCGACGGCGAACACGAGCAGGGGGAACCACGTGCCGTCGGCGCCGAAGAGCCGGTCGCTGGCCAGCCACGCCACTACCCCTGCGGCGGCCGAGATGCCGGTCACCAGGACGGCCACCCGCGGCAGGCCACGGCGTACGGCGGCCTCGCCCGCGGCGGTCGCGGCGGTGCGGGAGATCCAGTGCTGGACCGGGAAAGTGAACGCGGCGGCGGAGAAGGTCCACCATCCCCACAGGACGGCGACCGGTGCGGCCGGCTCGGCGCCGAGCGCGCGGGTCACGAGCGCGAAGAAGACGTAGGCGAGGACCCCGCTGACCACCGACCCGACCGCCAGCACACCGGTGCCACGGCGGGCACCCGCCGGGGGCTGCGGGTCGATCGCTGCTGGCTCCATCGCCCGCTGATTGTGCCGGACACGCGACACGCCCCTGCGGAGGGCGAGCCGCGGGTCTATGTCAGACCCCTCGTGCACCATGCTTCACATGGAAACGTGGACGACGCTCGCGGTGCTCGTCGTGGGTCTGCTGGCCGGCGGCGCCGTGGGGGCGGCGCTCGGCTGGTTCGGCGCCCGCTCGCGGCCCGCCGCGACCGCCGGGCTGGTCGACCAGGCCGAGGTGATGCAGGGCCTCGACCGGCTCAGCGACCAGATGGTCGGTCTCGATCGCGAGCGCGCGTCATGGCGGGGCGAGTTCCGGCGCCACCTGACCGAGCTGCAGCAGGAGACCCGCGGTCTCACCACCGCGCTGCGTCGGCCCCAGGTCCGCGGCCGCTGGGGCGAGCTCCACCTCCGCCGGGCAGTCGAGCTGGCCGGCCTGGTCGACCGCTGCGACTTCACCGAGCAGCTCCGGGTCGCTGACGGGGCGCTGCGGCCCGACCTCGTCGTGCACCTCGTGGGCGGCCGGCAGGTGGTGGTCGATGCGAAGGTGCCGCTCGACGCCTACCTCGACGCCACCACCACCGACACGAGCCACCCGGACGGCGCGACCCGGCGCGACGACGCGCTCCTCCGGCACGCGCGCCAGCTGCGGCAGCACGTCGACGGCCTCAGCTCGAAGGCCTACTGGCAGGCGCTGCCTGAGACGCCGGAGTTCGTCGTGCTCTTCGTGCCGGCCGAGTCCTGCCTCGCGGCGGCGCTCGAGACCGACCATGACCTGATCGAGTACGCCGCCCAGAAGCAGGTCGTGCTCGCCTCGCCGACCACGCTGATCGCCCTGCTCCGCACCGTGGCGCACGGCTGGCGGCACGAGGCCCTGGCCGACCAGGCGCGGGAGATCCACCGGCTCGGCCGCGACCTGCACGACCGGCTGGCGACGCTGTCCGGGCACCTCGACGGGGTCGGCCGGTCCCTGACGGCGGCGGTCGGCCACTACAACAGCGCCGTCGGCAGCCTCGAGTCCCGGGTCCTCGTGTCCGCCCGCCGGTTCCGCGAGCTGGCGGTCACCGACGCCGACCTGGCGTCGCCGCGGCAGGTCGAGGCGGGCGTGCGCTCGCTCGGCGCGCCGCCCACCGACGACGACGACGTACTCCTACCGTGGACCCGTGCCAGATAGGCAGGGCAGTTCCGAGCTGGCCGGGCGGACCCTGTGGGAGCAGGGCCGCGAGCCCGGTCGGCAGGTGGTCGCGCTCGGCGCCGCCGTCGCGTTGACCGCCGTGGTGCTCGATGTCGCGCTCGGCGGCGACCTCGGCCTGCTGTTCGACCTCACGTTCGTGGCGATGTGTGTGCTGGCCGCGCTCCGGGTCAGGCCCACCGACTCCTTCACCGTGGGGGTGCTGCCGCCGCTGCTGATGCTCGGCGTGCTGGTCCTGCTCGACCTCGCTCGCCCGGAGGTGCTGGGACACCCGCGTGACGGGGCGGTCCAGTCGGTGGTCACCGGCCTCGCCCACCACAGTGGCGCGCTGGTGACCGGCTACCTGCTGTGCCTGGCGGTGCTGGCGATCCGGCACCGCTACTCGACTCAGGCGACGAAGCGCTCGGCGTCCCCGGCGCCGAGCCGCACGATCACCGGGTAGCCCTCCGACCAGTCGACGACGGTCGTCGGCTCGGCGCTGGTCTCGCCGGCGTCGACCACGACGTCGATCTCGTGCTCGAGCTCCTCCTTGACCTCCCAGCCGAGGGTGCGAGGCTCCTCGTCGCCGGGCAGGATCAGGGTGCTGGTGAGGATCGGCTCACCGAGCTCCTCCAGCAGCGCTCCCACGACCACGTGGTCGGGGATCCGGACGCCCACCGTGCGCTTCTTGGGATGCATCAGCCGGCGCGGCACCTCACTGGTGGCGGGCAGGATGAACGTGTAAGGCCCAGGCGTGGCGGCCTTGATCGCCCGGAAGGCCGAGTTGTCGATGTGGACGAACAGCCCGAGCTGGGCGAAGTCCTTGCACATCAGCGTGAAGTGGTGCCGGTCGTCGAGCTGCCGGATCCGCAGGATCCGGTCACGGCCCTCGCGGTTGCCCAGCTGGCAGCCCAAGGCGAAGCCGGAGTCCGTCGGGTAGGCGATCAGCGCGTCGTCGCGCAGCGCCTCGACCACCTGGGAGACCAGCCTCGGCTGCGGGTTGACCGGGTGCAGGTCCACGAAGCGGGCCACGTCAAGACGTTCCCGCCTGCGCTGCCTGCTGGGCGATCTTGAGGTCGCGGCGCAGCTCCTTGGGCAGTGCGAAGATCAGCGACTCCTCGGCGGAGTGAACCGCCTGCGCGTCCGGGTAGCCGCGCTCGGCGAGGAACGCCAGCACGCCCTGGACGAGCTCTTCTGGCACGCTCGCGCCGCTGGTGACGCTGACCCTCGACACCCCGTCGAGCCAGGCCTCGTCGATCTCGGAGGCGTCGTCGACGCGGTACGCCGAGCGGGCGCCCGCCTCGAGCGCCACCTCGACCAGGCGGACCGAGTTGGACGAGTTTCCGGAGCCGACCACGATCACCAGGTCTGCGTCGCGCGCGATCTCCTTGATCGCCAGCTGCCGGTTCTGGGTCGCGTAGCAGATGTCGTCGCTGGGCGGGTCGAGCAAGGCGGGGAACCGCTCCCGGATCGCGGCCACGGTCGCCATCGTCTCGTCGACGCTCAAGGTGGTCTGGCTGAGCCACGCGACCTTCTCCGGGTCGCGGACCACGATCTGGTCGACGTCCTCGGGGCTCTGCACGAGCTGGATGTGGTCGGGCGCCTCCCCGGCGGTCCCCTCGACCTCCTCGTGCCCCTCGTGACCGATCAGCAAGATGTCGTAGTCGTCGTTCGCGAACCGCTTCGCCTCGTGGTGAACCTTGGTGACCAGCGGGCAGGTCGCGTCGATGGTCTTGAGCTCGCGCTCGCCGGCCTGGCGGTGCACCTCGGGCGAGACGCCGTGGGCGGAGAACACCACGGTCGCTCCGGTCGGCACTTCCTCGAGCTCCTCGACGAAGACCGCTCCGCGGGACTCAAGGTCGGACACCACGTGCTTGTTGTGGACGATCTGCTTGCGGACATAGACCGGCGCGCCATACAGGTCGAGCGCCTGCTCCACCGTGACCACCGCCCGGTCGACGCCGGCGCAGTAGCCGCGGGGCGCGGCGAGCATCACGGCGCGCTCGTCCGGGCTCAGCAGGCGCGGAGTTGCGAGGTCGGTTGACATGGTCCCGAGTCTACGGACGGGTCGACAGATCAGCATGGTCGGTGCTGTGTCCTAGGCTCCGGCCCGTGCCCTCCCTGCGCGACACGACCGCCGAGGCGCCCGCCCCGGTGCGGGCGGTGTCCAACGCGCTGTCGCAGTGGATCGGCCAGCTCGGGGTCATCTGGGTCGAGGGGCAGGTGACCCAGTTCACCCGCCGACCGGGCCTCGGCACCGTCTTCCTCACGCTGCGCGACCCGGTCGCCGAGGTGTCGGTCCAGGTGACGTGCGCGCGCACCCTCTTCGACTCGCTCAACCCACCGGTCGTGGAGGGCGCAAGCATCGTGATCCGGGCCCGGCCGAGCTTCTATGCCGGCAACGGCAGCCTGTCCCTGGCCGCGTCCGACGTGCGGATGGTCGGCCTCGGCGAGCTGCTCGCCCGGCTGGAGCGTCGCCGTCAGCTGCTGGCCGCCGAGGGACTATTCGAGCCGTCCCTGAAGCGCCGGTTGCCGTTCCTCCCCGGCTGCGTCGGACTGGTGACCGCACCCGGCTCCGCCGCCGAGCGGGACGTCGTCGACAACGCGCGGCGCCGCTGGCCGGCGGTCCGGATCGAGACGGCGTACGCCGCCATGCAGGGCCAACGCTCGGCGCTCGAGGTCATCGAGGCCGTCGAGCGCCTCGACCGCGACGCGGGAGTCGACGTGATCGTGGTCGCCCGCGGCGGTGGATCGGTCGAGGACCTGCTGCCGTTCTCCGACGAGGGCCTGATCCGCGCCGTGCACAGGGTGCGCACCCCGGTCGTCTCCGCGATCGGGCACGAGCCCGACAGCCCGCTGCTCGACCTGGTGGCCGACGTGCGCGCGTCCACGCCGACCGACGCCGCCAAGCTGGTCGTGCCCGACGTTGCGGAGGAGCAGCAGCTGCTGGCGACCGCGCGCACCCGGCTGCGGGAGGGCCTCGGCCGCTGGATCACCCGCGAGCAGCAGGGCCTCGACGCGCTGCGCTCGCGACCAGTGCTGGCCGACCCGCGCACCCTGGTCGCGCAGCGTGCCGCGGAGGTGGTCGACCTGCGCGACCGCGCCCGCCGCACGCTCGGGCACGCGCTCGACCGGGCCGCCGACAACCTCGACCACCAGCGGGCGCGGGTCAGGGTGCTGTCGCCGCTGGCCACCCTCCAGCGCGGGTACGCCGTGCTGCAGGACGACGTCGGCCAGGTGGTCACGTCCGTAGCGGAGGTCGACACCGGCGCCGCCGTGAGCATCCGCGTGGCCGACGGTCGCGTGCACGCGACTACGACGGGGACCGAGACCCACCAGCAAGAGGAGGCGGGCTAGCCATGGCGGCCGACGAAACGGGCCCGAAGGGTGCCGAGGAGATCCCCTACGAGCAGGCGCGCGAGGAGCTGATCGACGTCGTACGGCGGCTCGAGACCGGCGGCCTCACGCTCGAGGAGTCGTTGGCGTTGTGGGAGCGCGGCGAGAAGCTCGCGACGATCTGCCAGACCTGGCTCGACGGCGCTCGCGCTCGGTTGGAGGTCCGAGCCACCGAAGCCGGCGAAGCTGTCGGCGACGCCGGCGACGCCGACGGGCGCGGAGACTGACGACAGCGCATCGACGCCGGGCCCGCAGGGCCACTGTCGTCCGGCCCGCGTCCGCTCGTGGAGGAACGCACTCTCATAGCCCGATGAGCGGATGTGGCCCCAGGCCCCTGCAACCGAGCCGCCGCGATCGTTGAACCGTCCAAGGCGCCCAATGAACCCGATTCACGTGGTCCCACTGGTGGCGTGCTCTGGGCTCGTGGAGATCCCCGTGGGGCACTGCGCGGCGATGACGTGGGGGTTACGGGGGGTGGTTCGTCTCCCGCAAGCAGGTCCTCTTTCACGACGCACGAGGCACGACCCTTCGACTGGTGCCAGCGAGCAATGAGGCAGCTGCATCTGTGCTCGCTGCGGAGGCTGTTCGCCTGAGCGCCGTGCGCGGTGAGCAAACCCGTGGGGCGTGGGGCTACGAGATGCGGTGAATCATCCACATCCGCGGCCGCCGTCGACGCCGCCCCCGAACGCGTGGGCGCCGTCGCGGGAGACCTCGCGGAACCAGGCCGCCATCTCCTCGAGTGCGGCGACGCAGTCGTCGCGTCGCTGGGCGAGGTCACCGTGGTGCCACAGCAGCTCCACCTCCTCGCAGCGGGCGCGGGCGGCAAGGAGCCGGTCGTCCGCGCCCGCGACCGCCTCGCTGATCAGTCCGAGCAGCTGCTGCCTGAGGTGGCCATCGGGCATCGCGAACACCGTCGGCCGGACGGTGCCGGTCCTGGCGGTGAGCCGGCCGGACACCACCGCGATCTCCGACATCCCCTGCTGCCGGCAGGCGGCAACCTGCTCAGATCCGCGCGAGCGGAATGACGCGTCGAGTACGGCGGCGCCCACGCCGAGGACGAGCAGCAGGGCGAGGAGCGCTGCCACTCGCCCACGTGACGGCCGCGGGGGACCGGCGTCCAGCACCTCCGTCTCGCCGCTCACCCCTCCAGTGTGCCTCGCCGAGGCGGCAGGAGAGTTCCTCTCCGTCGACCCGCCGGTTGTACCTCCCCGAGTATCGGCAAGAGCCCTAGCGACCCTGGCTGCCTAAGACGTCCAGCGCAATCTCGCCGCCGCTGAATCGAGGAAGACCTGGAAGCGCCGCTCATGGCGGAGTTCCGCGCGGTCGCGGAGACGGATCCTTTCGCCGCTTCGGGCCTGGGAAAGTGGGCACGGTCGCTGGGAAACCACATTGAGCGGACCGATCAGGTCGGCTAGGTGCGTGAGGCTGAAACCCCTCACACCTGAACCCGGGCGCGGTCAATCCGCCGCAGAAGTGACGGGTTCGATCGTCAGCTCGTCCAGCAGCGCGAGCAGGTCCTCGCGGGACGCCGAGCCGTAGACCAGCACCGTGGTGTCGGGTCCCTCAAGGCCGAGCCCGGTGTCGCCACCCTCATCGGTGAACGTGCGCCACTCGCCCGCCAGCTCACCGGCCCCCGCCTGCACCGTCCCCTCAGGGGTGGCGTCCTCATCGACGTACACCTCCACCAGGTCCGAGAGCGGACCGGGCTCCTGCCGGACGCCCGCGAAGCGCTCGTCGTCGGTGAGCATCCCCAGTCCGAACACCGCGGCGCTGCCGGGCGCCGACTCGACGCTCGTCGCCTGCCAGCCATCGGGCAGCTCACGCGGGTAGGCGACGCGCTGACCGGCCTCCTGCACGACCTCGACCACGGGGAGGTAGTCGACCGTCTCGGGTCGCACCTCGAGCTCGTTGCGGCCCAGCGCCCGGACCAGGACGATCCCGCCGACCACGAGCAGCAGCACCAGGAGAGCGCCGACCAAGCCCGACGCCGACCGTTGGTACCGCCCCGGCTGCTCGCTCACGGGACAAGTCTCACAGGTCGAGTTCAGCCAGGCGCCAGGGCACCGTGCGGATCCGCGGTTGCGGCCATCTAGTAGAAAAAAGCACCGTACATGCGTCAGAGTTGGAGCATGACCGCGTACCGAGTTGCGGAAGCAGCTGAGATCCTTGGAGTGAGTGACGACACCGTACGCCGCTGGGTCGACGGTGGGCGGATCGAGGCCGCATCTGACGGGGGCCGCACCGTCGTCGGCGGTCCGGACCTGGCGCGGCTGGCCGAGGAGCTCGCCGACCACCCGGACCGGGCGCGCACCCGTGCCAGCGCGGTCAGCGCCCGCAACCGGCTCTCCGGGATCGTCGTCCGCGTCGTCAAGGACACCGTGATGGCGCAGGTCGACGTGATCTGCGGGCCCTACCGGATGGTGTCGCTCATGAGCGCCGAGGCGGCCGACGAGCTCGGGCTGGAAGCGGGCTGCCGTGCGGTCGTCTCGGTCAAGTCCACCAACGTCGTCATCGAGAGGCCGTGACATGACCCTGCGTCGCGCCCTCTCCTCCGCGTTCGCCCTGTTGCTCTTCGGCTCGCTTGTCGGCTGCGGTGGTGCCGACGACGAGGGCGACGGAGGAACACTCACGGTGCTGGCGGCGGCCTCCCTCACGGACGTCTACGACGAGCTGGGCCGGACGTTCGAGGACGAGCAGGAGGTGGAGGTCGAGTTCGCATTCGGCTCCAGCACCGACCTCGCCGAGCAGGCCGCAGACGGCGCACCCGGGGACGTCCTGTCCACCGCCGACGAGACGTCGATGCAGATCGCCGAGGACGCCGGCGTGACCGGCGAGGTCGTCACGTTCGCCACCAATGTGTTGGTGATCGTGACGCCACCCGACAACCCAGCGGGCATCGAGTCGCTCGACGACCTCGCAGACGCGACCTGGGTGCGCTGCGCGGACGACGTGCCGTGCGGCCGGGTCGCTGTCGGCGTCCTTGACGCGAACGCGGTCACCGCCGAGCCGGCAAGTCTCGAGGAGGACGTGCGGGCGACGCTCGACAAGGTGATCTCCGGTGAGGCCGAGGCCGGGCTCGTCTACGCCTCCGACGCCGTGGCCGCCGGCGACGACGTCACGACGATCGACATCCCGGGTGCGGAGGAGCAGCTCACGTCGTACTTCGCCGCCCCACTCGAGGGCGCCGAGGACGCCGACCTCGCGCAGGCGTGGCTCGACCTGCTGACGTCCGAGAACGGGCAGCAGGCGCTCACCGACGCCGGGTTCGGATTGCCCAGATGACTCATTCCAAGGGGTACGCCCGCTGCGCGACACTCCGCATCCCGCCTGGCTGCGTTGTCGTCGCTCGAAGGACGACCAGTACACCGTCGCTCCTCCGCCTTGCCAGCCGGGCGCGAAGCGCCGCTCGCTGGCCGCCCGCCTTGGAACGAGCCATCTAGTGCGCGACCCCCTGGGCAGGCCACCGGCACTGCTGATGCTGCCGGCGACGGTCGCGGTGCTGCTGCTGGTGGTCCCACTGGCGGCGATGGTGGCGGCCACCGACCTGCCCGGCCTGCCGGCCCAGCTGCGGTCCGAGCCGTTGCGGGAGGCGCTCTGGCTCTCGGTGCTGACGTCCACGATCGCGGTGCTGTTCTGCCTGCTCCTCGGCCTGCCGCTCGCGTGGGTGCTGGCCCGGCTCGAGTTCCGGGGCCGGACCTTGCTGCGCGCCTTGGTGACCGTGCCGCTGGTGCTGCCACCGGTGGTGGCCGGCGTCGCGCTGCGCACCGCCTTCGGCCGCACCGGCGTGCTCGGCGAACCTCTGCTCGACCTGACCGGCTTCGCTCTCCCGTTCACGACATGGGGCGTCGTGCTCGCCCATGTGTTCGTGTCGCTGCCGTTCGTGGTGATCTCGATCGAGGGCGCCTTCCGGTCGGCGAACCCGGAGTACGACGCGGCCGCCGCCACCCTCGGGGCGAGCCGGTGGACGTCGTTCCGCCGGGTCACGGTGCCGCTGGCGCTGCCGGGCATCGCGGCGGGGCTGGTCCTCGGCTGGGCGCGCTCGCTCGGCGAGTTCGGCGCCACGATCACGTTCAACGGCAACTACCCAGGCGTCACGCAGACCATGCCCAACCTGATCTACGTCACCCGCCAGTCCGACCAGGACGCCGCGCTCGCCCTCAGCCTGGTGATGCTGATCCTCTCGGTGGCGGTCCTGTTGGCGCTCCGCGACCGTTGGCTCGGGACGCCGGGAGCGCGCACGTGACCGGCGGCCTTGAGGTCGATCTCGCCGTGCCCGGCCGGGTGACGACGGCCTTCACCGCAGAGCCGGGCAGCGTGCTGGCGATCATCGGACCGAACGGCGCCGGCAAGTCCACCCTGGTGCGAGCGCTCGCCGGGCTGGTCCCGGCCGAGGGGCACGCCCGGCTCGACGGCGTCGACCTGCTGCAGCAGCCGGCCCGCGACCGCGAGGTGGGCCTGGTGTTCCAGGGCCAGCTGCTGTTCCCCCACCTCTCGGCGCTCGACAACGTCGCCTTCGGCCCGCGCGCCCGCGGCATCGCGCGCGCCGAGGCCGAGCGCTCGGCCCAGGAGTGGCTCGGTCGGCTGGGGATCGGCGAGCTGGCCGGCCGGCGCCCACGGCAGCTCTCGGGCGGGCAGGCGCAGCGGGTCGCGATCGCCCGCGCCCTGGCGACCGACCCGCGGCTGCTGCTCCTCGACGAGCCCTTCACCGGCCTCGACGTGAAGGTCGCGATGGCGCTGCGGATCGAGCTCGGCCGGCACCTCGCCGCGTACGACGGCATCACGCTCCTCATCACCCACCACGCGATCGACGCGCTCACGATCGCCGACCACGTCCTGGTGCTCGACGGCGGCGAGGTCGCTCAGTTCGGGACCCCTCACGAGGTGTCGCAGCGGCCCCTCACCGACCACGTCGCCCGGCTGGTCGGGCTCAACGTGGTCCGCGACGAGCACACCTTGACGGCGTTCACGCCCGAGGCGGTGGCGGTCTCCCTCACCGAGCCGTCCGGCTCGCCCCGGCTCCGGTGGCGTGGCCCGGTGGCGGACGTGTCGCCACACGGCGACGCGGTCCGAGTGATGGTGCACGCCATTCCCGACCTGATCGCCGACGTGACCCCCGCGGCCGCCGCCGAGCTCGAGCTGGTCCCCGGCCGCGAGGTGTGGCTCTCGGTCAAGGAGACGGCCGTCCGGCGCTATACGACCGACCCGGAACCTCCCGGTACAGTCGCGCCATGACGGAGGAGCGGCTCACCCTGAACGCCGGCAAGGTCGACCGGAACCTCGCCATGGAACTGGTCCGCGTCACGGAGGCCGCGGCCATGGCAGCCGGCCGCTGGGTCGGTCGGGGCGACAAGAACGGCGCCGACGCGGTCGCCGTCAACGCGATGCGGGTGATGATCTCCACGATCGGGATGAACGGCATCGTCGTCATCGGCGAGGGCGAGAAGGACCACGCCCCCATGCTTTTCAACGGCGAGCGGGTCGGTGACGGCACGGGGCCGGAGTGCGACGTCGCGGTCGACCCGATCGACGGGACCACGCTGACCGCCAAGGGCATGAACAACGCGATCGCGGTGCTGGCCGTCGCCCCCCGAGGCGCGATGTACGACCCGTCGGCCGTCTTCTACATGAAGAAGCTCGTCACCGGCCCCGAGGCCGCCGAGGTCGTCGACATCCGCGACCCCGTGGCGGAGAACATCCGCCGGGTGGCGAAGGCCAAGGGGTCCGAGCCCGAGGACGTGACCGTGGTGCTGCTCGACCGGCCGCGGCACAACCAGCTCGTCGACGAGATCCGGAAGACCGGCGCCCGCATCAAGTTCATCGTCGACGGCGACGTCGCGGGCGCCATCATGGCGGCCCGCCCCAACACCGGCGTCGATCTCCTGCTCGGGGTCGGCGGCACTCCCGAAGGCATCATCGCGGCCTGCGCCATGAAGAGCACCGGCGGCGTCATCCAGGGCCAGCTCTGGCCGCGTGACGACGAGGAGCGCCAGAAGGCGCTCGATGCCGGGCACGACCTCGATCCCGACCACGTGCTCAGCACCGACGACCTGGTGTCCAGCGAGGACGCGTTCTTCGTCGCCACCGGCATCACCGACGGCGAGCTGATGCGCGGCGTCCGCTACCGTGCCGGCGGCATCACGACCGACTCGCTGGTGATGCGGGCCCGCAGCGGCACGATCCGGTCGATCACCTCCGAGCACCAGCTCAGCAAGCTACGCACTTTCGCCGCGATCGACTTCGAGCACTAACTCCTGGTGGTGGCGCGCCAGGGCCGCCGCCACCTGCTCGACCACCCGCGGGTCCACCGCCATCCCGACGTGGGAGGCGGTGACCTCGACCGGCACCGCCAGCGGGTCCACGCAGGCGCGCCAGTCGACGATGCCGTCGCGTCGCGAGTAGATCGTCGTGAACGAGACGCCGTCGGGCAGCGGCTCCCTGCTCTCCTCGAAGCTCTCCCGCGCACAGTCGCCCGCCACGCAGTCGACCGACATGAGCCCGGGCACTCCGGCCCGGCTCAGCCGCACCAGGACGTCGACGCTGCGGGTGAGGCCGGCGTGGTGCGCGGCCGGCGCGAGCATCGGGCTGCCCAGGGTCACGATCCCGGCGACCAGGTCGGGCCGTCGGACGGCCAGCCCGCGAGCGAGCATCCCGCCCAGGCTGTGACCGACGATCTGGACCCGCGCCCCACGGCGCAGCGCGATCGCCTCCAACCGGGTCTCGAGCTGGGTGGTCGCGGCGACCGTGCAGCCCACGTTGGCGTGGATCAGCGACCGGTAGGTCCGGTGGCCGCGGCGGCGCAGCGCCTTCGCCATCAGTCGCAGCGACAGGTCACCGGCCAGGAAACCCGGCACCAGCACGACCGGCTCCCGGAACCGGGTCGGCCCTCCGGCGTACGTCGCGACGGGGCGTCGGCGGTCACCGGCTACCCATAGGGCGTGCCGGCCGGCCTCGTGGACGAGCCGACCCTCACGGAGCACGGCCGTCAGGCCGGGGCGCTCGAAGCCCTCCGGGAGCAGGAACGTCCCCAGCGTGGGTGCCACGCCTGCGAGCGTAGGACGGGAGCCGCCGGCACCGTGGCATTTCGACCCGGCCGGGCTCGCCGGTGCTTCCAGCAGTGAGGTTCACTGGTGCCATGGCGCGCTCGACCCAGCCCGACGCTGAGATTCCCGTGTCCGAAGAGCTCTTCGCCCCGGTTGGCCCGGACATCGAGCTGTGCTACCAGACGTTCGGCGATCCGGCCGACGAGCCCGTGCTGCTCGTGATGGGTCTCAGCGGCCCCATGACGTGGTGGGACCCGGAGTTCTGCCGCGGCCTCGCCGCCCGCGGGCGCTACGTCATCCGCTTCGACAACCGCGACACCGGGCGCTCCAGCCGGGTCCGTGAGCGGGTCGGCAACGCCACTCTGGTGCGCGCGTTCGCCGGCCGGCCGGTCCGACCGCCGTACACGCTGGGAGACATGGCCGAGGACTCCTTCGGGCTGCTCGACCACCTCCGCATCGATGCCGCCCACATCGTCGGGATCTCGATGGGCGGCATGATCGCGCAGCGGATGGCGATCGCCCGTCCCGCCCGGGTGCGGTCGCTGACCAGCATCATGTCGACCACCGGGAAGCGCTCGGTGGGTTGGCAGCACCCGAGACTGCTGCCGATGCTGGTGGCCCGTCGCGGCCCCGACCGGGAGACGTACGCCGCGCGATCGGCTCGGCTCTGGGACATCATCGGGTCCCCGGCGTTCCCCCAGCCGCGCGAGGAGACCCTCGCCCACGCCCGCGAGACGTTCGACCGCGGCGTGTCGGCGAGCGGGGCGATGCGGCAGATGCTGGCGATCCTGGCCGAGCCGAACCGAGGACCCGACCTACGCGCGCTGTCGATGCCGGCCCTTGTCGTGCACGGCACCGCGGATCGGATGGTGCACGTCTCAGGCGGCCGCGCCACCGCCCGCTCCCTCCTCGGCTCCGAGCTGCTGATCATCGACGGCATGGGCCATGACCTGCCCCGTGAGCTGTTCGACACCGTCATCGACGCGATCGACCGCACCATCCGCCGTACCCGTTGAGTCCATCGGACAGACCGCGGTCGGTGGGCTGACCGCCGGCCATGGTCAGCCTGCCGACGGGTCGCCCGACGGGCTCGCGTGCTCCTGCGGCGACACCAGGACGAGCTCTCCGCACTGCTCGGACAGCACTGCGCTCGCCTGCGCCGACAGCCCGGTGTCACTGATCACCGTGGACGCGTCGGACAGGTCAGCCATGGAGCTGAGCCCCACGACACCCCACTTGCTGGAGTCGGCGACGACGATCAACCGCCGTGCCGCCCGTACCATCGCTCGGTTCGTCTCGGCCTCCAGGAGATTGGGGGTGCTGAAGCCGGCGTGCTGGTCCATGCCGTGCACGCCCATGAAGACCGCGTCGAGGTGCAGCGCCCGGAGCGCGGCGATGGCGAGCGGCCCCACCAGCGCGTCGGACGGCGTGCGCAGGCCCCCGGTCAGGAGCACCGACACCGAGTCCTGGCCACTGCGGTAGAGCACGTCGGCGACCCAGATCGAGTTGGTGACCACGGTCAGGCGTGGCACGTCGACCAGGTGTCGCGCCAACGCGTGGGTGGTGGTGCCGGCCGAGATCGCGATCGCGGAGCCGGGCCGGACGAGCAACGCCGCCCGTGCCGCGATGGCCTCCTTGTCGCTGGTCCGCCGCGCCGACTTGACCTCGAACCCGGGCTCCAGGCTCGACGGCTCGGCTCGCAACGTGGCGCCGCCGTGAACCTTTTCCAGCAACCCGTCGCGATGCATCACCTGCAGGTCGCGACGGATCGTCATGTCTGAGACCCCGAGCAGCGCGACGAGGTCGCTCACTCGTACCGTCCCGTCACGGTCGAGCTCGGCCTGGATCCGAGCCCGTCGCTGCACCGCCAGCATCAGAGTGCCTCCCTCACCACGCTGACGGCACCCGGCCCCAGCGTCCCGTCGAAGTCCGAGTCCGTCAGCAGGTCGAACCCGGTCAGGCCCACGAGCGCGGGCCGATCAGTGTGGTTGATCGCCACCGACCAGCTGCGCCCGTCGTCGGCCGAGCGCCGTACCACCTCGACGCCCTGAACCGCCGGTCGATGGGACACGCCTGCCTCGTCGAGCAGGCGGTCGACGAGCGTCTCGGTCCCGGTCGGCTCGAGGCGGGTGGCGACGTACCATGCGACGCCGTCGCCCACCGGGTGCCGCGTGAGGGCCGGTACGCCGGGCGCCGGTCCGTCCTCGTAGGTGAGGACGACCTCGGCGCCGCGCAGATGCAGGTGTTCGGTCCAGACGTCGGCGGTCGTGCCGTCGGACAGGGTGACCGTCTCGCCCTCCCGGAGCGGCAGGAACTCCTCGACCACGATCCCGAGGAGGTCGCGAAACGCACCGGGGTAGCCCCCCGGACGGATGTGGTCGTGCTCGTCGACCAGACCGCTGAAGTAGGTGACGAGAACGGTCGCGCCGCGCTCGGCGGCAGCACGCACGTTCGCCGCAGCCGCGTCGGTCACGGTGTAGAGAGTCGGGACCAGGACCAGGTCGTACCGCGACAGGTCGCTGTCGGGGTGCACGACATCCACGCCGACCTGCCGGTCGACCAGCGCGCGATGAAGGGCGTGTGCCCGGTCGAGGTAGCGGACGTCGACACTGGGATGGGAGTCGAGCTCGCACGCCCACCAGGCCTGCCAGTCGAAGATGAGGGCCACGGTGTTGACGGCCGAGGAGCCGGCCATCTCCTCCGCGCGGTCGAGGTCGCGACTGAGGGCGACCACCTCACGCCAGAGTCGGGTCTCGGTCCCGGCGTGCGGCACCAGTCCGGAATGGAACTTCTCGGCGCCGGCCACGGAGGCCCGCCACTGGAAGAACATGATGCCGTCGGAGCCTCGAGCCACGTGCTGGAAGGCGTTGCGGCGCAGCTGCCCCGGCTGCTTGGCGATGTTCCGCGGCTGCCAGTTGACGGCGCTGGTCGAGGTCTCCATGAGCAGCCACGGCCGGCCATCGGCGAGGCCACGCACAAGGTCGCTGCAGAAGGCGAGCTCACGGTACCCCTCGGGGTCCTCGGCGCGGAGGTAGTGGTCGTTCGTGACCAGGTCGACCTCGCGGGAGAACGCGAAGTAGTCGATGTCGCGGATGTGGTCGGTGACCATGAAGTTCGTGGTGACGGGCACCCCGGGCGAGAGCTCGTGGAGCACGTCTCGCTCGGCCACGAAGTTGGCGATCAGCTGGTCGGAGGAGAATCGGTGGAAGTCCAGCTGCTGGGTCGGGTTCGGGAAGGCCGGGGCCGACCGCGGCGGGAGCACCTCGTCGAACGACGCGTACCGCTGCGACCAGAACGCGGTGCCCCAGGCGTCGTTCAGGGTCCCAACGTCGCCGTACCGGTCGGCGAGCCAGTCTCGGAACGCGGCGGCGCTGGTGTCGCAGTAGCACCGAGCCACGTGGCAGCCGGACTCGTTGCCCACGTGCCAGAGCGCGAGTGCGTCGTGGGTGCCGTACCGCTCTGCGAGCGTGCCGCACAGGGCGAGCGCGCGCTCGCGATACACCGGCGACGAGGGGCAGAAGGCCTGCCGGGCGCCCGGCCACAGGGTCGTGCCGTCCACGGTGACGGGCAGCGTCTCGGGGAAGCGGTGGGCCAGCCAGGGCGGCGGCGACGCGGTCGCGGTGGCGAGGTCGATCCGGATCCCGTTGGCGTGGAGCCGCTCGACGATCTCGTCCAGCCACCCGAGCTCGAATCGGTCAGGCTCGGGCTCGAGCCAGGCCCACGAGAAGACCGCCAGCGTCACCAGGTCGACGCCCGCTTCCCGCATCAGGGCAATGTCCTCGTGCCAAACCTCGCGCGGCCACTGCTCGGGGTTGTAGTCACCTCCGAAGGCCAGGCGGGGCAGCGGGGCGGGCATGGGCACAACCCTGGCCGCACCCACCACGCGGAGTCAACAATAAAACTCAGATATGCACTAAGGAATTTGTTCGACCCAGTTCGGCCGGGGAGCGTAACAACAGGTAAACAGGGGGTTGACACGCACACAACCGAGCGTCAGGCTGCCGGAAAGTGTTCATTTCTGTCAGGTCCCTGACGGTTTTGCCTGGAGGTCCAACATGTCCCCGCTGCACCGCCCGCGCTCAGTTCCCGCCTCGGCGATGGTCACGGCCGCGACCACGCGCCGCAACCTGCTCCGCTCCGCTGCGATCGGCGGCGCCCTGGTCGGGGTGCCCGGCCTGCTCTCGGCGTGTGGCGGCGACTCGGGCGGCGGGGGCGGTGGCGGCAACACCGTCAAGTTCGGCATCAACGAGGCGGCGGGCTCCGGCCCGGCGTACGACCGGCTGAAGGCGCTCGCGGACGCCTACGCCGCGGAGTCGGGCGTGAACGTCGAGCTCAACGCCGTCGACCACAACACGTTCCAGGAGAGCCTCAACACCTACCTCCAGGGCTCCCCCGACGACGTGTTCACCTGGTTCGCGGGGTACCGGATGGAGCAGCTGGCCGCGAACGGCCAGATCAGCGACGTCAGCGACGTGTGGCCGATCGACGGCATGAGCGAGGCGTTCCAGGAGGCGGCGACGGCTCCCGACGGCAACCAGTACTTCGTGCCGATCAGCTACTACCCCTGGGCGGTGTTCTACCGGCCGTCGGTCTTCGAGAAGAACGGCTTCGCCGTCCCCGAGACATTCGACGACCTGAACAGCCTCATGGACGACATGCAGGGAAAGGGCATCACGCCCTTCGCCTTCGGCGACAAGGACGGCTGGCCGGCGATGGGCACCTTCGACATCCTCAACATGCGGCTCAACGGCTTCGACTTCCACATGAGCCTCATGGCGGGTGAGGCTGCGTGGGACAGCACCGAGGTGAAGCAGGTCTTCGAGACCTGGAGCACTCTGCTGCCCTACCACCAGGAGGACCCGCTGGGCCGTACCTGGCAGGAGGCGGCCACCTCGATGGCGAACGGCGACTGCGGGATGTACCTGCTCGGCACGTTCGTGATCGACGGGATCCCCGACGCCCAGGACGACCTCGACTTCTTCACGTACCCCTCGCTCGACGACAGCATCGGCAGCGACGCGCTGGACGCCCCGATCGACGGCTTCTGCCTCGCCGCGGGTGGCCAGAACCAGGACGCCGGTATAGAGATGATGCGCTGGATCGGCACACCCGAGGCGGCCGACGCGGCCAACGCCGGCGCCGACGCGCCGTTCATCGCCGCCAACTCCGGAGCGAGCACCGAGACCTACACGCCCCTCCAGAAGAAGTCGGCCGAGGTCGTCGGGGCCGCGGCGAACATCGCGCAGTTCCTAGACCGCGACACCAACGCCGACTTCGCCTCGACCGTGATGATCCCCTCGATCCAGGACTTCCTGCGGAGCCCCGACGACATCGACGCCATCACCGCCAGCATCCAGGAGCAGAAGGACGCGATCTTCTAGATCGCCCGCACGACGACGCTGTCGTGACCCGCCGCCTCCGACCGTCTGGAGCGTACGCATGAGCCAGTCACCCCCGGCCGCCGCCGGCGCCCCGTCGAGCACCCCTGACCCCGCGGAGCGCGCGGTACCGCGGCGCCGGCGGATGGCCGGGCGCGACCGGCTCGTGGTCGTGCTGATGGTCGCGGTCCCAGCGCTCTTGGTGCTGTGGCTCGTCTGGCTGCCGGCGCTCGGCTCGATCGCCCTGTCGTTCGCGGTGTGGAACGGGTTCGGCGACCTCAGCACCATCGACTGGGTAGGCACCCAGAACTACCAGGACGTCGTGACGATCTACCCGCCGTTCTGGCCGGCGATCCAGCACAACCTGATCTGGCTGGGGTTCCTGTTCGTCTTCCCCACCCTGCTCGGGGTCTTCCTGGCCGTCATCTTGGACCGCGAGATGCGGGGCAGCCGCTTCTACCAGACTGCGTTCTACATGCCCGTCGTGCTGTCGCTGGCTCTGGTCGGCTTCATCTGGCAGCTCTTCTACTCCCGCGACCAGGGCCTGATCAATCAAGTCTTCGGCACGGAGGTCGACTGGTACGGCGACCCGAACGTCAACCTCTGGGCGGTGCTGGTCGCCACCGCGTGGCGCCATACCGGCTACATCATGCTGATCTATCTGGCCGGCCTGAAGAGCGTCGACACCAGCCTGCGCGAGGCGGCCGCGGTCGACGGTGCGAACGAGGTGAAGACCTTCTTCAGCGTCGTGTTCCCCGTCATGAAGCCGATCAACCTGATCGTGCTGGTGATCGTGGTGATCGAGTCGCTGCGCGCCTTCGACCTGGTGTGGGTGATCAACAAGGGCCGCAACGGGCTGGAGATCATCGCAGCACTGGTCAGCCAGAACGTGATCGGCGAGGCCACCCGCTACGGGTTCGGGTCGGCACTGGCCGTGATCATGATGATCATCTCGTCGGTGTTCATCGCGTTCTACCTCAGGATCGTCTTCCGAGAGCAGGAGGAGCGATGACCGACCTCACGTCCACCGTGGCCGTCGACCCGACCGAGCAGCGCGCCACACCTCCCGAGCGGATCGAGGGCGGAGTCCTCAACCGGCGTCGCGGGACCATCGCCACCGTCGCCATGGCCGTGCTCGCGCTGCTCTGGCTCTTCCCGCTGGTGTGGGCGCTGATCAACTCGTTCCGGGACTACAGCTACACCCAGGCCAACGGCTACCTCTCCTTGGGCGGCTGGACGCTCGACAACTACCGGCAGGCCTGGGAGCAGGGCAACCTCGGCCGGTACTTCGTCAACTCCCTCTACATCACCGTTCCTGCGGTGCTGCTCACCTTGTTCCTGTCCTCCACGGTCGCCTTCGTGCTGGCACGATTCAGCTTCCGGTTCAACCTCACCCTGCTCGGCTTCTTCCTCGCCGCGAACCTGTTGCCCCCGCAGGCGCTGTTGATCCCCGTCTTCCGGATGTTCCGTGAGGTCCCACTGCCCGCGTTCATGAGTGATTCGCAGACGATGCTCAACAGCTACTGGGCGCTGATCCTGGTCAACACCGCGTTCCAGATCGGGTTCTGCACGTTCGTGCTGAGCAACTACATGAAGACCATTCCCCACGAGGTCTACGAGTCCGCTCAGCTCGATGGCGCCGGCGTGTGGCGGCAGTACTGGCAGCTGACGATGCCGCTCGTACGTCCCGCGCTCGCCGCGCTGGGCACTCTCCAGGTCACCTGGATCTACAACGAGTTCTTCTGGGCGACCGTGCTCATCTCCGACTTCGACAAGCTGCCGATCACCTCAGGGCTCAACAACCTGCGCGGCCAGTTCTTCACCGACACCAACCTGGTCGCGGCCGGCTCGATCATGATCGCTCTGCCCGTCCTCGTGGTGTTCTTCGCCCTGCAGAAGCATTTCGTCTCCGGCCTGACGCTGGGCGCCACCAAGGGATGACCCGCAGAGCTTTGAACACGCGTGCGCCCAGAGTGCGCCTGGGCGCACTCTGGGCACACGGGGCCAGTGCTCAGTCCGAGAGGCGCTCGCCGCTCTCGTTGTCGAAGACATGCACGTTGTGCGGGTCTGTGGTCACGTAGATCGTGTCGCCCTTGCGCACCGAGTCGCGGGCGGACGAGACCCGGACGATCACGTTGGACGGGGTGCCCTCGACGTCGGAGGTGCCGTAGACGAACCCGTCAGCCCCGAGCTCCTCGACCACGGTCACGTCGACCGGCAGGCCACCGTCGCTCTCCGAAACCAGGCGCCAGGCCTCAGGCCGTACGCCGACGGTGATGTCGTTGTGCTGCGGACCGAGCTTGGACGAGGCCGCCGGGTCGACCGGCACGAGGTACTCGCCGATCTGCGCCTTCCCGTCCTTGGCGGTCGCCTTGAGCAGGTTCATCTGCGGAGACCCGATGAACCCGGCGACGAACAGGTTGACCGGCTTGTCGTAGAGGTTCAGGGGGGTGTCGACCTGCTGGAGGTAGCCGTCCTTCATGACCGCCACCCGGTCGCCCATCGTCATCGCCTCGACCTGGTCGTGGGTGACGTAGACGGTGGTGACCCCGAGGTCGGCCTGCAGCTTCGCGATGTCGGTGCGGGTCGCGACGCGCATCTTGGCGTCGAGGTTCGACAGCGGCTCGTCCATGCAGAAGACCTGCGGGTTGCGCACGATCGCCCGGCCCATGGCCACCCGCTGGCGTTGACCACCCGAGAGCGCCTTGGGCTTGCGCTCGAGGTACTCCTCCAGCTGCAGGATCTTGGCGGCCTCGGCGACACGCTTCTTGCGCTCGTCGTCCGGCACCTTCGCCATCTTGAGGGCGAACGCCATGTTGTCCGCCACGGTCATGTGGGGGTAGAGCGCGTAGTTCTGGAACACCATCGCGATGTCCCGGTCCTTCGGCGGCATGTGGGTGACATCCCGGTCACCGATGAAGATCTTGCCCTCGTTGCACTCCTCCAGCCCGGCGAGCATCCGGAGGGTGGTGGACTTGCCGCACCCGGAGGGGCCGACGAGGACCATGAACTCCCCGTCGTCGATCTCCAGGTCGATGCCGGGTACCGCGGGCTTGTCTGCCCCGGGATACCAGCGCTGCGCCTTCTCAAAGGTCACGGTGGCCATGCTGAACTGCTCCCTTCACCGGCAGGTACGTGCCGGACGATCCGTCGTGAAGTGACTCCCGTCACAGTAGTGATGCGCTGAGGACCCCGCCACTGGCCGTCTCACGCCCTCAGCTCCAGCCCTCGTCCGTCCTCGCGCCAGCCGACCGGGACGGGGTCGCTCACGCCGCCGACGAAGGAGCCGCCGGGGCCGCGGTTGCGGAAGGCCAGCAGCTGCCAGCGGCCGGTGCGGTCGGCTACCAGCTTCCCGACGTACGACGCCTCGCCGGCCAGCCGGACGGCTGCTGTCACGTCGACCGGCTCCCCCGGTCCGTCGACCGCGACGGTCCAGATCCCGCCGGCACCGGCCCGGGCGTGGGGCATCTCCGCCGACAGGCAGTTGAACAGCGCCACCCAGCGGTCCTCGACCTGCACCACCTGGATCACCTCCAACCACTCGAACCGGCCGGTGGAGCGGGACAGCGGCGGCTGGACCTCCCACGTCCTGAGGTCGCTCGAGGTTGCATGGCCGACGACACCCGAACCGGCACGCCCGGTCCGCGCGGTCGCGTACAGGTGCCAGGTCCCCGCGTCGTCGCGGACCACCCACGGGTCGCGCCAGTGGACCTCGTTCGGACCGGCGTCGTACCACCGAGGATCGGCCTCCAGCAGCACGTCCACGCTCTCCCAGGTCGAGAGGTCAGTCGAGCACGCCGCCCCGATCCGCTGCACCCGGCCCTGGTCATGGCGGGTCCGACCGGTGGTGAACAGCCACCACGTGCCGGCGTCGTGCACGACGCACCCGGTCCACTGCGTGAGGTCGTCGAACCCGGCCCGGGGCTCCGGAAGCGGGTCAGGCAGCCGGCGCCACCGGCGCAGGTCGGTGCCGACCGCGTGGCCCACCCGGGCGTGGTCGTGCCGGAGATCGGGATCGTCCAAGGAGCGGGGCGCGTGCAGGAAGTACAGGTGGTACGCCGAGCCGTCGTCGGCCAGCCAGAAGTCCCAGACCCAGGCGTCGGCCAGGTCGAACATCAGTCCACGCCGCGGACGTGGAGGACCCGCGCGGTCTCCGGCGCCGTGACGCCGAGCCGTACGCCGACCCGGCCGAGCACGTCGCCCGGCAGCACGGCGGTCAGGTCGCGCGTCGCGAGGTCCAGCCCGTGCTGGCCGTGGGTAGGGGTCTCGTCGGTGAGCCGGTAGCGCCGGTCGGGGTCGAGGCCCTCCAGGAGCACCGGCGCGAGGTGCTGCGTCGCGGACAGCCCGGTGAGTGCCACGACGTACCAGCCGTCCCTCAGGTCGGCCGAGACCACGCCGGTGACGACCGCTGCCGGGTCCGGGTGGTCGCTGCGCACGAGCCGGCCGTTGGCGACCACGTCGCGCAGCCGCTTGTGCAGCTCGACCCAGGCCCGCACCTGGGCCCGCTCGACGGCGGTGAGGGTCCGCAGGTCCCACTCGATCCCGAAGTGGCCGATCAGGGCGGTCGCGGCACGGTATTCGAGCCGATGCGTTCGCCCGGTCGTGTGCGCGGTCGGGCCGCCGAGGTGGTTGCCGGTCATCTCCGGGGGCACGATCAGCGTGGTCCATCGGTTGATCCGCTGCCGCTCGAGGGCATCGATCGTGTCGCTGGGCCACACCCGGTCGGTCCGCGCGAGCACGCCGAGGTCGATCCGGCCACCGCCGGAGGCGCACGACTCGATCTCGAGTCCCGGGTGGGCCGACCGCAGCTCGTCGAGCAGCTGGTAGAACGCCCGGGTCTGCGCCCGGGTGCCCGGGGCGTCGACCAGGTCGCGGTTGTGGTCCCACTTCAGGTAGGAGATGTCGTACTCGTCGAGCAGCGCGAGCAGTGACCCGCGCACCTGGTCGTACGCCGCCGGCAACGCCAGGTCGAGCACCTGCTGGTGCCGCCACGACGGTGGCAGCGCATCGTGCGCGCCGAGCACCCAGTCGGGGTGCGCGCGGACGACATCCGAGTCGACGTTGACCATCTCGGGCTCGACCCACAGTCCGAAGTCGAGACCCAGGGCGCGGACCCGTTCGATCAGCGGGTGCAGCCCGTCGGGCCACACGTCGGCGTCGACCGTCCAGTCACCGAGCCCGCGGCGGTCGTCGCGGCGACCGTGGAACCAGCCGTCGTCGAGGACGAACCGCTCCGCGCCGACCTCGGCTGCGGCCTCGGCCAGCTCCGTCAGTCGTGCCAGGTCGTGCTCGAAGTAGGCCGCCTCCCACGTGTTGACCAGCACCTTTCGGATCGGCCGCGGCGTGGTGCGTCGCAGGTGGTCGTGGATGCGCGCTGAAACGCCGTCGAGGCCAACGCCCGACCAGGCGCCGAACAGCCACGGCGACTCGTACGTAGCGTCGCGGGCAAGCACCACCTCGCCGCTCGCGAGCAGCTCCCCGCCGCCGAGCAACGACTCCCCCTCCGCTGTCCGCTCGGCGTACGTCGCCTGGTCGCCGCTCCAGGCGACGTGGACCGACCACACCTGACCGGACCGGAACCCGAATCCGGCTGTGCCGGCGCTCAGCAGCATCGTGGCGTCGTGGCCCGTCCGGCCGTGCCGGCTGCTGCGCTGCCAGGTGCCCTGTCGCCACGGCAGCCGCTGCGGCACCCGCTCGGAGATCCAGCGGCCGGTCAGGTCGAGCAGCTCGGTCGCCTGGTGCGGCACCGGGAGCGCCGTGCGCACCGCCGCCACGTGGAGGCCGTCGTCGCCGGCGTTGGTCACGCTCGTGCGCGAGCGCACCAGCCCCTCGGGGGTGAGCGCCAGGTCGACGCGTACGTCGACACCGAGGGTGCCGTCGGACGCGGTGCACACGACGCCGTCACCTGAGGCGGCGCAGGACCACCCGTCGAGCCGCACCGGCGCCACCAGGCCCGCGCGGCCGAGCTCGACCATCGGCGTACCGGTGAACCCGGTGGACGAGAGCGGGACCAGTCCGGGGGGACGCGGCTCGTCCAGCGCGCTGTGCGGGACGCCCGGTGCGCGCACCTCGGCCAGAGACATGAGCTCGGCGGCCGTCAGGTCGCCGAGCGACTGCCCCCAGTACTGGACGACGGGCTCGCCCATGGTGGAGGGCGTGAGCACGAGACTCACGCCCTCCCGGGACAGGTGAACAGGTGACCAGGTCACCGGCCCAACGTAGTCGGCGTCACCCCTTCACGGCACCGGCTGTCAGACCGCGGACGAAGTACCGCTGCAAGAACAGGAACACTGCCACCGGCACCACCATCGTGATGAACGCACCCGCCGTGGTGAGGTTCGCGCCCTGGCCGAACTGCCCCTTCAGCTCGCTCAGCTGCTGGGTGACGGGCGCGTTGTCGCCGGGTCCGATGAACATGATGGCCACCAGCAGATCGTTCCAGACCCACAGGAACTGGAAGATCGCGAACCCCGCGATCGCCGGTACGGACATCGGCAGCACCAGTCGCCAGAACGTCTGGAAGTGGCTGGCACCGTCGACCTTCGCCGACTCGATCACCGTGCCAGGCAGGGTGGCCATGTAGTTGCGCAGGATGTAGATCGCCAGCGACATGCCGAAGCCGATGTGCGCGAGCCACACGGCCGGGAAGGTGCCGTTGAGGTTCAGCCGGTCGTAGATCTGCAGCATGGGCACGAATGCCACGTAGTTGGGCACCACCAGCAGGCTGACGATCGCCAGGAACAGGAAGTCGCGACCCGGGAACTCCATGAACGTGAAGGCGTAGGCCGCGAATGCCGCCACCAGCAAGGGGATGAAGGTGGCCGGCAGCGTGATCGCGAAGCTGTTGATGAGTCCGGCGCCCATGTCGGCGCCCTGCAGGGCCTCCCGGTAGTTCTCGAGAGTCAGCTCGTCGAGCGAACCGAGGAACGTCCACCAGCCGGACGACTGAGCCGCCTGCACGGTGCGGAACGACGTGACCAGGGTCCCGAAGAGCGGGACGATCCAGAGGAAGCAGATCAGCACCAGCACCAGCTTGGTGAGCCACCCCGCCTTGGCGGGGTTGGCGTCGAAGTGAGCCGGCGACTTCTTGGGCCGCCGCTCCTCGGAGGTCGGGGTGGCCGCGGCCACAGTGCTGCTCGGCTGCTGCGTCATGCGTTGGCCTCCTCGGCCTTGAAGTGCCTGACCTGGTAGAACATCACCGGGATCACGGCCACCATCAGCATCACGACCACCGCTGCGGCCGTGCCGTTGTTGAAGTTGACGTTGAGCTCGGTGAAGAACCGGTTGCCCAGCACGTCCGTGTTGAAATTGCCCCTGGTCATCACGTAGACGATGTCGAAGATCTTCATCACCGAGATCAGCACGGTGATGAAGACAGTGATGATGGTGCCCTTGATCTGTGGGACCACCACCTGGAAGAAGATCTTCCGCTCGCTCGCGCCGTCGATGCGGGCGGCCTCGAGCGTGTCGACGGGCACGCCCTTGACGGCAGCCGAGAGCAGCACCATCGCGAAGCCGACCTGGGCCCACAACAGCACCAGCATCAGCAGGAAGCTGTTCAGGTGGAGCGTGCTCTCCTGCACCCAGTTGATCGGGTCGAAGCCGAGCGCGGTGACGATCGCGTTCTGCAACCCGATCTGCGGCTGGCCGGCCGGCCGAACCGCGTAGATGAGGTCCCAGATCACGCCGGCACCGACCAGCGCGATCGCCATCGGCAGGAAGACGATCGTCTTCGTCAGCTTCTCGGTGCCCGGCTTGAGTCGATCGGCCAGGGTGGCCACCGCGAGTCCGATCACCACCGTGGCCGCGGGCACCACGAGCATCCACAGCAGGGTGTTGAACAACGTGTCACGGAAGGACGCCGACGACAGCAGGTCGGTGTAGTTCTGGAGACCGACCCACTCTTCCGAGGCGCGGTCCTGGAGGCTGTTGATGACCGTCTGGATCGCCGGGTAGAGCAGGTAGATGGTGATCGCGAGGTAGGCCGGGAGGATGTAGAAGTAGGGCTTGAGGCGTGCCTCCAGCTTCGCGGGCAGCATCTCGGCCAGCTTGTTGAGCGCCCAGTAGACGATCAGCGCCGCGCCGACCCCGTAGAGCACCGTGAGTACGGCGTTGAACATCTTGATCCACATGGCTGGGATTCCTTTCCCGTCGGGCCCTGTCGCTCAGCGATGCGTCAGCGGAGGTCGCCGCAAGCGGACGGGGCGACGGCCGCCCCGTCCGCAGTGGCGTCAGCTGGCGGGCCAGCTCTCGTCGATGTTCTGCAGCGTCGTGTCGAGGTCCTGCTGGTCCGAGATCCAGGCAGTCATCTCCCGCCAGAACGAGCCAGCGCCGACCTCACCGGGCATCTGGTCGGACCCGTCGAACAGGAACGCGGTGGAGTTGTAGGCCACGTCCGCCATCTGCTTGGTGAGCTCGGTCGGGTACAGCTCGGTGTCGAAGGTGGTGTGGGGCGAGATGAACGAGCTGTTCGGGGCCGCCTCGTTGCCGATCTCGGGGTCGGCCAGCCACTCCATCACCTGCGCCGTGGCTTCGTTGTCCGTCATCGCCACGGCCATGTCACCACCACCGAGGACGGGGTTCTCTCCGCCCTCCTCTACCGGCGGGAAGCCGAACACGCCGACCTCCGCGTCGAGGTCCTCGACACCGGCGCTCTCCTGGAAGAAGCCGGTCATGAACGAGCCCTGCTTGTACATCCAGCAATCGGGCTGCGCCTTGAACATCGGGTTCGCAGCGTTGCCGAAGTTGGTGCTGGCGATGGCCTCGCGGCCGCCCAGCGCGTTGCCCTCGGTGAACAGCAGCTCCTCGAACTCCGCGGCCGCCTCGCGGACCACCTCGGAGTCGAACGGCGTCTCGTGGGCCACCCACGCGTTGTACTCATCCGCGCCGCCGTAGCGCATGATGAGGTCCTCCATCCAGTCGGTGGCAGCCCACCCGGTTCCGCCGCCGTCCTCGATGCCCATGCACCAGGGCGTGTTGCCGTCGGCCTTGATCTGCTCGGTGAGCTGGTTGAGCTCGTCGATCGTCGCGGGGATCGGGTAGCCGGCCTCCTCCCACGCGACCTTGTTGTAGAAGACCAGCGACTTCACGTTCATGCTCACGAGGAGCCCGTACGGCGTACCGTCGACGGCGCCGGCATCGAGCGTGCCCGGCGTGATGGTCTCCTCCAGGGCCGCCATGTCGAGCACGTCCTCGAGGGGGACCGTCGTGTCCGCGCGGGCGACGACGTCCCTGACGACACCCGGCTGCGGGATCATCGCGATGTCGGGTGTCTCACCGGCCTGGATCCGCTGCATGATCAGCGAGTTGATGTCCTCGACCGCCTCCACCGTGACGGTGATGCCCTCCCCCTCGGCGCGCGCGTCCAGGGCCGTCTGCAGGCCCTCGATCACGGGCGGGTCCATGCTGGCCCAGACCAACACCTCGTTGCCGCTGTCGCCCTCGTCGTCACCGCCACCCGCAAGGCATCCGCTCATGGTCAGAGCGACCGTCGTGGCCAGTGCCACCGCCGCCCACCGGCGCCGCTTCGTGATTCTCATCTGGACTCCCTGGGTATCCGGTTGCGACGCCGCCGGCGCCGGGTTGTGATGCAAGTCATACTCTGCACCGCTGATAGTTGTCCACGTTGTCCGTCGCGGCTGAGACGTGTCAAGCAACGAATTCGCATCGTTACCAGGGGTGTCGCAACCCGACCAGCCTTCTCCGCCCGCCTTCGCCGGCTCAGTGGCCGAGCAGCTTGCGGCGTACCTGTCCGGGAGGACCCTTGCGCGTCACCGTCACCCCGGCCATCAGCGCGATGCCCTTGACCCGGACCACTGGTGAGTCGGCGGTGACCTGCGGCTCGACCTTGTCGCGGCCCTGGTCGAAGGCGCCCATGATGCCGACGCCCTCGACGATCACGTGGGTGTGGGCGTCGACGTAGATGTCGATTCCGCCCATGACCGCGTTGGCGTAGATCGTGGTCTCCTTCGCCGCGAACGTGGCCTCGCGCAGGTCGAGGTCGACCCCGCCCATCCATGTGAAGGCGGTGTGCCTCGCCGGGACGAGCCAGGCCCCTTTCCGGGTGACTCCGCCCAGGACCGCGATCGAGGAGTCGAACGTGCCCCCGGTGGCCGGCATCGTCTGCCGGGCCACGACCGGAGTCTGGTCACCGGGGTGCGCGGGCAGGTCGTAGGTGATCGGCACCAGGTCGGCGTAGGTCTTGGCGGCGTAGGTCGCCTCGAGCCGCTCGTCGAGCTCGTCGAGGTCGATCCGGCCCTCCCCCGCGGCGTCGCGCAGCAGCTCGGCGACCTTGTGGCGGTCGGCATCGGAGACGCGCAGCCGGGCCGGGTCGCCGGGCTGGGGCGTCGGCTCGAGCGGTCCTCCCATGGGGACAGACTAGTCGGCGGTCTAGCCTTGGTGGGGTGAGCCCCCAGCCCCAACTCGAGCCTCAGTTCCAGCACTCAGACCTGCTGCCCACCGGCGCCGACCAGACGCCGTACCAGCGTCTCACGACCGACGGGGTGTCGACGTTCGAGGCGGACGGCCGCCGCTTCCTGAAGGTCGACCCGGAGGCGATCCGGTTGCTCACGGCGGAGGCGATGCACGACATCGCGCACTACCTGCGGCCGGCGCACCTCGAGCAGCTGCGTCGGATCATCGACGACCCCGAGGCGTCGGGGAACGACCGGTTCGTCGCGCTCGACCTGCTCAAGAACGTCAACATCTCGGCCGGCGGCGTGCTCCCCATGTGCCAGGACACCGGCACGGCGATTGTCATGGGCAAGAAGTCCGAGGGCGTCCTCACCGGCGCCGACGACGCCGAGGCGATCTCGCGAGGGGTGTACGACGCGTACACGAAGCTCAACCTGCGCTACTCACAGCTGGCGCCGCTCTCGATGTACGACGAGAAGAACACCGGCAGCAACCTGCCCGCGCAGATCGAGCTCTACTCGACGCCAGGGTCCCCAGACGACGACCCGTCCTACAAGTTCCTCTTCATGGCGAAGGGCGGCGGTTCGGCCAACAAGTCGTTCCTCTACCAGGAGACGAAGGCGATCCTGAACCCGCAGCGGATGCTGACGTTCCTCGACGAGAAGCTCCGCTCGCTCGGCACCGCCGCCTGCCCGCCGTACCATCTCGCGGTGGTCATCGGCGGCACGTCGGCGGAGTACGCGCTCAAGACGGCCAAGTACGCCAGCGCCCACTACCTCGACCAGCTCCCGACCGAGGGCTCGATGAGTGCCCACGGGTTCCGCGACCTCGACCTGGAGGAGGAGGTCTTCAAGCTCACGCAGGCGTTCGGGATCGGCGCGCAGTTCGGTGGCAAGTACTTCTGCCACGACGTGCGGGTGGTGCGCCTGCCCCGGCACGGCGCCTCCTGCCCGGTCGCGATCGCCGTCTCCTGCTCGGCCGACCGGCAGGCGCTCGGCAAGATCACCGCGGAGGGCGTCTTCCTCGAGCAGCTCGAGACCGACCCCGCGCACTACATGCCGGACGCCGGTACGGCCGAAGACATCTCCGGCGGCGAGGTCGTCCCGATCGATCTCAACCGGCCGATGGTCGAGATCCTGGCCGAGCTGTCGAAGCACCCGGTCAAGACCCGGCTCTCCCTCACCGGCCCGCTGGTCGTGGCGCGCGACATCGCGCACGCGAAGATCAAGGAGCGGCTCGACGCCGGCGAGGAGATGCCGTCGTACCTGCGCGACCACCCCGTCTACTACGCCGGTCCCGCGAAGACCCCGGAGGGCATGGCCTCAGGGTCGTTCGGACCGACCACCGCCGGGAGGATGGACTCCTACGTCGAGCAGTTCCAGGCCGCGGGCGGGTCGAAGGTGATGCTCGCGAAGGGCAACCGTTCCAAGGTCGTCACCGAGGCATGCGCCACGCACGGCGGCTTCTACCTCGGGTCGATCGGCGGCCCGGCCGCGCGACTGGCGCAGGACTGCATCCGGTCGGTGTCGGTGCTCGAGTACGAGGAGCTCGGCATGGAGGCGGTGTGGAAGATCGAGGTCGAGGACTTCCCGGCGTTCGTGGTGGTCGACGACAAGGGCAACGACTTCTTCACCGACCCGTCTGGCACCGTCACCGTGCCGCTCACCGGGATCCGGGTCCGCTCGGCCCAGTGAGCGTGGAGCCGCCCGAGGCCAGCAGTGGCCCCCGGGAACCCCACGACGAACCGGGTCGTTCGCCCGGGTGAGGACAGGAGGACACCCATGCAGTGCCCCACCGACCAGACCACGCTGGTGATGGCCGAGCGCAGTGGCATCGAGATCGACTACTGCCCGACCTGCCGCGGCGTGTGGCTCGACCGAGGTGAGCTCGACAAGATCATCGAGCGCGCCGCGCCCCAAGCGGCCCCGGCTGCGCCAGCGGCGGGCTCCTACGAGCACGAGCGCGACGAGCGCCGGCGCCACCAGGAGCAGCGCTACGCCCAGCCCCAGCAGTACCGGCGCAAGAAGAAGGAGGGCTTCCTCGGGGAGCTGTTCGACTTCTGACCGCGGCCCGTAGCGTGGGCGCCGTGGAGTACGTCGAGGTGGCACGAGCGGAGTCGGAGCACGGCGAGCTGGTGCTGCGCGAACGACGCGACGGCGGGACCCCGGCCATCCTCGAGCTCCGCGCCAATGGCGTGTTCGTCATGGACAGCGCCGAGCACACCAGCGAGCGAGCACTGGCCACGGCGGCGCTGGCGCTGGTCGACGACCCGCGCGACGTGCTGATCGGGGGCATGGGGCTGGGGTTCACGATGCACGAGGTGCTCGCCGACACCCGGGTCGAGCGGTGCACGGTGGTGGAGATCGAGGAGGCGCTGATCGGGTGGATGCGTGACGGGACCATCCCCCACGGCCAGACGATGCTCGCCGACGAACGGGCCAACCCGGTCGTCGCCGACGTGAGCGTCGCGCTGCCCGAGGCCGACGCCTCGTCGTACGACCTCGTGCTGCTGGACGTCGACAACGGGCCGAGCTTCCTGGTGCACGAGAGCAACGCGCGGCTCTACGAGGCCACGTTCCTCGACGAGGTACGCCGGATCCTGCGGCCGGGGGGCGCGCTGGTGATCTGGTCGATGGACGAGGCGTCCGCGCTCCAGTCCACGATGGCGGAGACGTTCGACGCGACCGAGGCGCGACCGCAGCCGGTGCGACTGCAGGACCGCGACGAGGAGTACTGGCTGCTGATCGGCCGGGTCGGTCAGGAGAACTCGGCCCGGTAGTGCTCGGAGAGCGCCGGGTAGTAGTCGTCCCAGACGACGGCGCTCGCGTCACGGTCAGCGTGGGCCTCCACGAGCCGGTCGAGGTAGTAGTCCCAGCCGGGCCCGACGCTGTCGACCGGCACCGCGGTCTCGAGCCGTTGCCCGAAGGTCAGGACGGTGACGCCGTCGGACTCGGCCAGGTCGAGTTCGATCCGCCACACGGTCTCGTCCTCGGGGCTGGACGACTCCGTGACCAACCGGCGGGGCGGGTCGCACTCGAGGATCCGGTGCGCCTCGACAGGCGCGTCCTCGGCCTCCGCGGTCATCCGGAAGTCGACCGAACCCGAGGTGGGGTCGCCGGACCAGGTGCCGATCCAGCGTTCGAGCCGCTCGGGCTCGGTCACCGAGGCCCAGACGTCGGCCACGGGTGCCCGGAACTCGCGGCGGAAGACGACGTACGTCGTGCCGTCGCGCTCCTCGCGGTGGCCGGTGGCGGCGGTGGTGCTCATGCGGTCTCCTCGGTGGATCGGGACCCGGCGCGTTCGCGGACGGTACGCCGGACCTCGAGGTCGAGGCCGTCGAGCGCGTGCTCCGGGATCGGAGGCGTGGGTCCCGCGAGCTCGGCGACGAACACCGTGACCGGCGCGAGCCCCGCGGGGTGCAACCGGTAGTGGCGCTCGCGGCCGCGGTCGTCGGCGGCCACCAGCCCCGCGTCACCGAGCACCCGTAGGTGTCGGCTGATAGCCGGCCTGCTGATCGGATGGGCGGCCGCAAGGTCGACCACCCGCGCCGGGCCGTCGACCAGCTGCCGGAGCAGCTCGCGTCGAACCGGATCGGCGAGGGCAGGGAACGGGTCCACCCCCTATTAGTAACTGATACGTTACTAATAGTCAAGTGTGCCGTGCGGCGATCTGGCGGCCCAGCTCGGCCATGGTCCGGCGCAGCTCAACGGGCAGCAACACCTCGACCTCGACGCCGAGAGCGAGCAGCTCCTGGGCGGCGGCCTCGTAGGAGCTGAAACGGAACGATCCCTCGACCCAGCCGGGCAGGCGGGGGTCCGGCTCGGCCACCGGCCGAACGCGCCAGGCCTCCGGCCGGCCGAGGACCAGGGCGAGCTGCAGTGCAGCCGGAGACAGCCGGACGCGGACCCGCCGCAGCCGACCGCCGACGGGCGGCAGCCCGGCCGGGAGCGCCGGTACGTCGTAGTCGAAGGTGTCCAGCAGCTCGAAGCCGCCACGACAGCCCCGCGTTGCGTAGACCGGTATCCCCGAGGAGCCCAGCCGCTCGAGGTCGCGGAGCACGGTGCGCTGCGACACCTCGAGCCGGTCCGCGAGCTCGTGTGCGCTCATCCGGCCGCCGTTCTTCAGCAGCAGGAGCAGGCTGAGCAGCCGCTGGGCGCTCACCTTCCGGTCCCGGTCATCGACGAATCATGTCAGTTGACGTCATGTTTAGGCGGGCACGCTGTGCGGTAGGACCGACCACCAGAGAGGTACGCGCATGATCGAGCACGTCGAGGGCAGCGGCACCGCCGAGGACCCGTGGATCCTGACCACGCCGCCGGGGAGCTCGGAGTACGACGCCTGGCACGACGAGGAGAAGGACGCCCTCGCCATCCGGGTCGGTTCGACCAGCCTCAGCTACCAGTGGCGGTGCATCGAGGACCTCCACGCGATGCTGCTCGAGCACGGCGACTGGATGCCGCTCGGCAACGCCGACGAGCAGAAGGAAGCGAAGCCGGGGACGGTGGAGTCGTGGGCGCGGGCGGAGGACAACCCGGTCCGCGGCTGGTACGGGCTGCGCAAGGGCTACCGGGGACGCTTCGCGACGTACGTCCCGCCGGTGCTGGAGCAGCTCGGGCTCGTGGAGCTCGAGCACCAGCCTCGCAACAACCGGGTGCGTGCTCTGCCCGGGTAGCCTGCCAAGGGTGGACGACTTCCGGCTCGAGCACGACTCGATGGGCGAGGTCAGGGTCCCCGCCGATGCGCTGTGGCGGGCCCAGACCCAGCGAGCGGTCGAGAACTTCCCGATCAGTGGCACCCCGATCGAGCCCCGGCTCGTGCAGGCCCTGGCCCTCGTGAAACAGGCGGCGGCGCGCGCCAACGGCGAGCTGGGCGTCATCGAGCCAGAGGCCGCGCGAGCCATCGAGGCCGCGGCCGCGGCCGTCGCGGCCGGCGAGCACGGCGACCAGTTCCCGGTCGACGTGTTCCAGACCGGCTCGGGCACCAGCTCCAACATGAACATGAACGAGGTGCTCTCCTCGCTGGCGGGCGACGGCGTCCATCCCAACGACCACGTCAACGCCAGTCAGTCGAGCAACGACACGTTCCCCACCGCCATTCACGTGGCCGCGGCGCTCGCCGTCGTCGAGGACCTGCAGCCGGCTCTGCAGCGGCTGCGCGACAGCCTGGTCGCGAAGGCCGAGGAGTTCGCGGAGGTCGTGAAGTCCGGCCGCACCCACTTGATGGACGCGACGCCGGTGATGCTCGGCCAGGAGTTCGGCGGGTACGCCGCCACGCTGGCAATCGCCGCCGAGCGACTCGACGGCGTCCTGCCGCGGGTGCGCGAGCTGCCGCTCGGCGGCACCGCCGTCGGCACCGGCATCAACACCCCCGAGGGCTTCGCCGCCCGGGCGATCGAGGTGCTCGGCGAGCTGAGCGGCCAGCCGTTCACCGAGGCGCGCGACCACTTCGAGGCGCAGGGCACCCGCGACTCGCTGGTCGAGCTCAGCGGGGTCCTGCGCACGGTCGCGGTCGGGCTCACGAAGATCTGCAACGACCTGCGCTGGATGGCGAGCGGCCCGACCACCGGGCTGGCGGAGATCCACCTGCCCGACCTGCAGCCAGGCTCCAGCATCATGCCGGGGAAGGTGAACCCGGTGCTCCCCGAGGCGACGTTGATGGTGTGCGCCCAGGTGATCGGGAACGATCTGACCGTGACCACGGCCGGCGCGGCCGGCAACTTCGAGCTCAATGTGATGCTGCCCGTCATCGCGCGCAACGTCCTCGAGTCGGTCCGGCTGCTGGCCGCCGTGGCCCCGCTGCTTGCGGAGCGCTGCGTCGACGGCATCACCGCCGACGAGGCCAGGATGCGGGCGTACGCCGAGTCCTCGCCCTCGATCGTCACCCCGCTCAACCGGGTGATCGGCTACGAGGAGTCGGCGAAGATCGCGAAGCAGGCGATGGCGGACGGCGCCACGATCCGCGAGACCGTGATCGCGATGGGCTACGTCGAGCGGGGCGAGATCACCGAGGAGGAGCTCGACGAGGCGCTCGACGTCGACTCGATGACCCGACCCTGAGTGCTACCGCTCGGTGGGGAGCTCGGCGTCGATCGCGGCACCGAGCTGCGCACGGAGGTCGTCGTGCTGTGGGCCGATCCGGTGCTCGTCGGTCACCCGGCCGGTCCAGTGATGCAGGGCGGCCGGCCAGCCGACGATGTCGGCCGGCTCCCACTCGTAGCGGGGAGTGACGGGCGCGTGGAGGAAGGCATCGGTGTTGCCCTGGACCGCGACGTTGATGCGCCGGAACTGCGGATCTCGGTCAGTACCAGCCGTTGGACTGCTTGAAGGACCAGGCGCTGCACGGCGTCCCGTACGCGTCCTGGATGTAGCCGAGGCCCCAGCGGATCTGCGCCACTGCCGAGGTGTAGTAGTCGGCCGGCAGCTCGTGCATCGAGGTCAGCGCCTGCGGGATCCCATACGCCGACGAGGTCGGGTTGTCGGCACTGATGCGCCAGTTGCTCTCGCTCACGTACAGCGCGTCGAGGCAGGGGAACTGGTCGGAGGAGAACCCGAACTCGGGCAGCAGCGCCCTCGCGACGGCGCGCGGGTCGGACTCGGAGAGATCCTCGCTGCGGGTCACGGCGCGGCCCTGGTCCTGCGCGAGCGCCGCCTCCTTGGCCGCGACGGCGTCCGCCCGGCTGTCGGATCGCGACACGGTCGCGGCGGCGCGGTCCTCGAGCTCGGCGTCGGTCAGCGGGTCGGCGGCGGAGGCCCCGAGCTGGCTGCTCGGTGCCAGGTCCGGTGCGTTGACGCCGCCGGCCACGGCGACGCCGGTGGCCGCGACGGCGACCGTCGAGAGCGCAGCGGCACGTCGCACCACGGTGCCCGGAGCGCGGTGGTTCTGGGCGCGGTGGCGGGCTTGACGGTGCTTGGGGACGTGTTTCTGACGGGAGGGTTTCAGCGGAGACACAATCGTTGGCTCGGGGGGTAGCGAACAGGTCGACGATCAGTTGGATCGGCGGCCCGAACCGCGCAGATCACGAAACGATCACGGGCAACCCTGTCGGAGGCGGGGGGTCGATGCAAACCGAACTCGGCAAAAAGTCGCGCCAATCGGGTCACGCATGGCCACACCTGTCACGCACGTCACACCGGTCCCACCCGTGACGGCTCAGGGGTGGGACCGGTGCCGAGCGTCACACGGTCGTCGGCCACGTCACAGGGTGACGTCCTCAAGCATCTCGGTCACCAGCGCTGCTATCGGCGACCGCTCGCTGCGGGTCAGCGTCACATGCGCGAACAGCGGATGGCCCTTGAGCTTCTCGACCACCGCGACCACCCCGTCGTGGCGTCCGACCCGCAGGTTGTCGCGCTGTGCGACGTCGTGGGTCAGCACCACCTTCGAGTTGGCGCCGATCCGCGAGAGCACCGTCAGCAGCACGTTGCGCTCCAAGGACTGAGCCTCGTCGACGATCACGAACGCGTCGTGCAACGAGCGGCCGCGGATGTGGGTCAGTGGCAGTACCTCGAGCATCTCGCGGTCGAGCACTTCGTCGATGACGTCTCGGGACGTCACCGCGCTGAGGGTGTCGAAGACCGCCTGTGCCCAGGGGCTCATCTTCTCCGACTCCGACCCGGGCAGGTAGCCGAGCTCCTGGCCGCCTACGGCGTACAGCGGCCGGAAGACCACCACCTTCTGGTGCTGACGCCGCTCCATGACCGCCTCGAGGCCGGCGCACAGCGCGAGTGCCGACTTGCCCGTTCCGGCGCGGCCACCGAGGGACACGATCCCGACCTCGGGGTCGAGCAACGTCTCGAGCGCGATCCGCTGCTCGGCGGACCGACCGTGGATGCCGAACGCCTCGCGATCTCCGCGCACGAGGTGGACCTGCTTGTCGGGTCCGACCCGACCGAGCGCGGTCCCCCGGTCGGACAGCAGCACCAGCCCCGTGTGGCACGGCAGCTCGCGAGCCTGTGCGAGGTCGAGGGTGCCGTCGTCGTACAGCTCATCGAGCTCGGCGGCCGTCACGTCGAGCTCGGCCATGCCGGTGTAGGTGTCGGACTCGCTGCTCTTCGGACCCGCCTCGGCGCGGTACTCCTCGGCGGCCAGGCCCACCGCGGACGCCTTGATCCGCATCGGCAGGTCCTTGGAGACCAGCGTGACGTCGTGACCCTCGTTGGCCAGGTTGCGGGCGACCGCCAGGATCCGGGTGTCGTTGTCGCCGAGCCGGAAGCCCGACGGGAGCGACTGGGGGTCGGTGTGGTTGAGCTCGACCCGGACCGAGCCGCCCTCCTCACCGACCGGGACCGCCTCGTCCAACCGCCCGTGAGGCATCCGCAGCTCGTCGAGCAGCCGCAGCGCCGACCGGGCGAAGTAGCCCAGCTCGGGATGGTGGCGTTTGCCCTCCAGCTCGGTGATCACCACGACCGGCAGCACCACCTCGTGCTCGTGGAACCGCCGCAAGGCGGCCGGGTCGGCGAGCAGCACACTGGTGTCGAGCACGAACGTGCGGATACCCGGCGGACGCTTCGTGGTGGCTGTGGTGCGGGAGGCGGGCGCCTTGGGCGCCAGAGCGGTCTTCTTGGCCGTGGTCGGCACGGTGTCACCCCTCACAGACCGGCGCGCACACTCCTCGCCCGGTCCTCGGTCAATCTGTCGCGGACCGGGAAGGTCGCGGTGGGCCTGAGTGCCGGCCCCCGGGCACGCCGCCGGTCTCCCGTGGCGTCCCTCGGTCGTGAACCCTCACGAACTCTGCCTCCCAGCACGGCGAGCTTCCCCACTCACCGATACCCGGAAAAGTACGCCGCGGCGAGACCGGTTCCCGGCCGACACGCCCGAACGCAGGGTGACGGTCAGGTGACGGATCAGCTCCCGAATCGGCGCTCGCGTTGGGCGTAGGCGCGGATCGCTCGCAGGAAGTCGACGCGGCGGAAGTCGGGCCAGTAGGCCTCGCAGAAGTAGAACTCCGACTTCGCGCTCTGCCAGAGCAGGAACCCGCCGAGCCGCTGCTCGCCCGACGTACGGATCACGAGGTCGGGGTCGGGCTGACCCTTGGTGTAGAGGTGGTCGGCGATGTGCTCGACGTCGAGGACCTGCGCGAGCTCCTCGAGGCTGGTGCCCTTCTCCGCGTGCTCGGCCAGGAGGGACCGGACTGCGTCAGCGATCTCGCGGCGGCCGCCGTAGCCGACCGCGATGTTGACGAGCAGGCCGTCGACGTCGCGGGTGCTGTCGGCGGCCTGCTTCAGCACCGAGGTCGTGCCGGACGGCAGCAGGTCGAGGGCGCCCACGGGGTGGAGCCGCCAGCGACGCTGCTCGGCCAGCGTGAGCACGGCCTCCTCGATGATCTCCAGCAGCGGCTCGAGCTCCTCGGGCCGCCGGTTGAGGTTGTCGGTGGACAGCAGCCACAGCGTGACGACCTCGACGCCGACCTCCTCGCACCAGTCGAGGAGCGGCTCGATGTTGGCGGCGCCGGTGCGGTGGCCGTGGGCGGTGTCACGCCCGACCGCCTTCGCCCACCGGCGGTTTCCGTCGAGCATCACACCCACGTGCTTCGGGATCTCGTCGGGCGGCAGCGCCTTGACCACGCGCGCCTCGTACGCCGGGTAGAGCCGACGACGTACCGCTTGCTTGGCCCGGGTCCACGTCGACACCACTCGATGATAGGCCCGTGACGTCCGTCGCGAACCGGGGACGCGGCGACCTGTGGTCCCGTAGCGTTCCCGCTATGAACGACATGGTCCGGCACGGTCTCGACCATCTCCACGAGCTGGCCGACGAGATCAAGCCGCGACTGCGCGGCTGGCTGCACCTGGTCAACGCACCGCTGACGCTGGTCGCCGGCATCGTCCTGATCGCCCTGTCGCCGACAGCCCCGACGAGGATCGGCTCGGCGGTCTACGCCGGCTCGGCGCTGCTGCTCTTCACCGTGTCCGCGATCTACCACCGAGGCACGTGGTCCCCGCGGGTGCACCACTTCCTCAAGCGGTTCGACCACGCCAACATCTTCCTGCTCATCGCCGGTTCCTACACGCCGTTCGGGCTGCTGCTCCTCGAGGGCACCACCCGGACCGTGCTGCTGGTCACGGTCTGGGCGGGCGCGGCGCTCGGTGTCGGGTTCCGCGTGCTCTGGGTCGGCGCACCACGCTGGCTCTACCTCCCGATCTACCTCGGGCTCGGTTGGGCGGCGGTGTTCTTCATCGACGACTTCGCGGCGGGGGCGGAGCGGCTCGGGGTCGGGGTCGGCACCGCGGTCGTGGTGCTGGTGATCGTCGGCGGCGCGTTCTACACCCTCGGCGCGGTCGTCTACGGCTTCAAGCGGCCCGACCCGTGGCCGCGCTGGTTCGGCTTCCACGAGATCTTCCACACCTTCACGATCCTGGCCTTCGTGAGTCACTACGTCGGCGTCTCGCTGGCGACGTACGCGTTGCGGTGAGTCGGCTCACACGGCGAGACCAACCACCCCGGCGCGTCGGCGATCTGCCCTCCGACGCGTTCGCCTCGCCGCTCTGCACAGAGCTTGGTCTCGATCAGGGCCAGACGTAGCCGAGGAAGGCCATCAGCGAGAGCGTGACCACGACGGCGCCCAGCGTCCACGCCGCGGTCGGCGCCTTGCTGCCGAGGTGCTCCACCGCCTGGTAGAGCGCAGTGAGCGCCCAGCAGCACCAGCGTGACGTGGAGCAGCAGCGCGAGCAGGATGCCCGCGATCGCGCCGGCCATCCGGAACGTCCCCCACACGAGGCCCAGCAGGAACGGGATCGCCACGGCGCCGGCGAAGCCGCCGAGCAGCTCGCTCCACCAGACCCGGTCGCCCATCCACGGCAGGTCGACCACCCCGGCGTCGAACAGGTCGAGGGTCGCCAGGCTGCCCAGCGCGAGCACCCCACCGATCGAGGCGGCGGCGGCCAGCCGGTAGCCCCACCAGCGGGCCGGGCTCCACGAGTGCGAGCCGAGGAAGATCGTGGCGGTCGCGACCGCGGTCCACACGAGCCACCGGCGCACCACGCTGGTCCCGGTGTCTGCCATCGCGTCGCGGAAGACCCGGTCGGCCTCGTCACGGGCCACGTCGTGCCCCTCCACGGACAGGTAGGACGACGGCCCGTCGCGACCACCCACCAGCCCATCGTGGAGCAGCGCGGCCGGCAGGTGGGCGCCGGGTGCGTGGCACCAGCCAGGTGAAGAGCCACGGCACCGAGGTCAGGTCGGTGCGGAAGTCCGTCCGTGCGGGCACGAGCAGCTCGCCGAGCTCGCGGTCGTCGTAGCCGAGGGTGCGGGTCAGCGAGAAGTTCTCGACGCCGGACTCGTCGTGCCGCTCCAGCACGATCCGCGGCGGCGAGCCGCGGTCGGCCGGCTCGCCGGGCGCGCCGCCGTCGTAGAAGCGGTGGAACTGCTGGGTGACCCGAGAGACCTGCATGGCCTCATGCTGGCACCGGTTACCGACACCGGTCAGAGGGCCGCCGGGTCGGTGACGGGGCGCTCACACACGAACCCGCGGCAGACGTAGGCGGCCGGGCGGCCGTCGACCGGCGTCCGGCCGACGAGCAGCGGTACGTCGTCGCGCGGCCCGTCCGCGACGATCACGACCGCGCCCGGCCGGCGTCGTGCCGCGAGCGCGAGCGCGTCCCGCTCGGGACCGGCCGGGCCGACGACCGCGATCTCATCCGGCCCGACGAGCATCGACTGCGCCGCCGCCAGCGACCAGCCGGCGAACCGCGGAGCCCGCTCGGCGATCGCGGCCACGGACGCCAGCGCGGCCTCGGCCGCCTCGCGATGACGGCCCGACCCGGTGAGTGCCGCGTAGGTCGAGAGCGCGTGGAGCGTCGACGACAACCCGCTCGGCGACGCGTTGTCGGACGGGTCGCGCGGCCGGGCCACCAGCGCCTCGGCGTCGTTGGCGGTGTCGAAGAACCCGCCGTCGTCCGCCCGGAAGTGCGTCAGCGCCGCGTCGAGCAGCTGCTCGGCGAGGCCGAGCCAGCGGGAGTCCCCGGTCGCCTGGAGAAGGTCGAGGAACCCGCTCGCCACGCAGCCGTGATCCTCCAGAACACCGGCCGGCGCACCGACGACGCCGTCGCGCGAGACCCGGCGGAGCCGCCCGTCGACCAGGTGCACGCGGGACAGCAGGTCACCGGCCGCGACCGCCGCCTCGACGTACGCAGGCCGGTCGAGCAGGGTGCCCACGGAGCACAGCCCGCTGATCGCCAGCCCGTTCCAGGCCGCGACGACCTTGTCGTCCCGCGCCGGTCGCACCCGGCGGTCGCGCGCGTCCCGTAGCTTCTGCCGCGCCACGGCCCACCGATCGACGTCGGCCGGGTCCGCACGCAGCTGCAGGGTCGAGGTGCCGTGCTCGAACGTCCCGGCCGCGGTCACTCCCAGCAGGTCGGCCGCCCACGGCCCGTCGTCGGGGCCCAGCACGTCCGTCAGCTGTTCAGGCGTCCAGACGTAGTAGGTCCCCTCGGCGCCCTCGGAGTCGGCATCGAGCGCCGAGGCGAAGCCGCCCTCCTCCGTGCGCAGCTCGGCGAGCAGGAAGTCCGCGATCCCCTCGGCGGCCCGCGCCCCCAGGTCTGTGCCCCAGCGGGCGTAGACGCCGAGCAGTAGAGCGTTGTCGTAGAGCATCTTCTCGAAGTGAGGCACCACCCAGTCGGCATCGACGCTGTAGCGGGCGAAGCCGCCGCCGAGCTGGTCGTGGATCCCGCCGCGGGCCATCGCCTCCAGGGTCCCGCCCGCCATGGTGGCCGCCGGCTCGGAGCCGTGGCGGAGCAGGAACTCCAGCACCATCGAGGGTGGGAACTTCGGGGCGCCGCCGAAGCCCCCGCGCTCCGCGTCGTGCTCGCGCGCCAGCACGTCCACCGCCGCGGCCAGCGTGAGGGCTCCGACCGGCGCCGCCGCGGCGGTCAGCGGCTGGTTGAGGTGCTCCCGCAGCCGGCCCGCCACTCGTCGTACCTCATCGGGCTGCTCGCTCCAGGCATCCTTGATCGCTGCGAGGACCTGCCGGAAGCTCGGCTGCCCGTGGCGGGGCTGGTCGGGGAAGTAGGTGCCGGCGAAGAACGGGTTCCCCTCGTGGTCGAGCACGCAGGTCATCGGCCAGCCACCGTGGCCGGTCATCGCGGTCGTGGCGTTCATGTAGATCGCGTCGACGTCGGGCCGCTCCTCGCGGTCGACCTTGATGCTGACGAAGTGCTCGTTGAGGTACGCCGCCGTCGGCTCGTCCTCGAACGACTCGTGCGCCATCACGTGGCACCAGTGGCACGCGGCGTACCCGACGCTCAGCAGCACCGGCACGTCACGTCGGCGGGCCTCGCCGAAGGCATCCTCGCCCCACTCCCACCAGTCGACGGGATTGTCGGCGTGCTGCAGCAGGTACGGCGAGGTCGCGCGTGCGAGTCGGTTCGTCACCTCGACCACCTCCCCTCACAGCATTCCAGGGTCGGGAAGAGGCGAGGCATTTGCCAAATGCGTTAGTCCTCACTAACGTATCTCGGGTGACCGATGCGCTGTCTGCTGCCGCCGAGCCCAACCGGCGACGGATCCTGCAGCTGCTGGGGTCACGTCCGCGCACTGTCAGCGAGATCGCGTCGGAGTTCACCTCGACCAGGTCGGCCGTGTCGCAGCACTTGTTGCTACTCGCGTTGGTCGGTCTGGTCGAGGCGGAGAAGGTCGGGCGAAACCGGATCTACCGGATCGTCCCTGCCGGTCTCCGGCAGCTCCAGGCCGAGATCGACCGGTTCTGGACCTCGGAGCTCGACCAGCTCGTGGCCGACGCTCACGCACTCAATCAACGCAAGGAAGCCTGATGTCACTCACAGTCACCAAGACCGTCACCCTGCCCGTCACACCCGACGAGGCCTTCACGCTCATCACCGAGCCGGAACGGCTGCGCCGTTGGCACGCCGTCTCCGCCCGCGTCGACCTACGGGTCGGCGGCGACTACCGCTGGACGATCGTTCCCGGCCACACCGCGGTCGGCACGTTCCACGAGATCGAGCCCGGCAAGCGGGTCGTGTTCGGCTGGGGCTGGGACGGTCAGACGGACTTCCCGGCCGACACCTCCACGGTGACCATCACCCTCACCCCGACCGACTCCGGCACCGAGCTCACGCTCAGCCACACCGGCTTCCTCTCCGAGGAGCAGGCGACCGCGCACGCGGAGGGCTGGACCCACTACCTCGGGCGGCTCGAGCAGGTGGCCACTACCGGCGACGCCGGCCACGACGAGTGGGCGGCGACCCCGCGCGACTTCACCGAGCTGACCGCGGCCGACGCATCGCTGGCCGTGCTGCAGGGCGTGCTGCGCCAGCTCACCGACGAGGACCGTGACAAGCAGACGCCGTGCGACGCGTTCACCTGCCACGAACTGGTGGAGCATCTCGCCACGTCCCTGGTCCAGCTCGCCGCCATGGCCGGCGCGACCCTCACCGACCCGGGGACCGGTTCGCCCGAGAACCGCCTCGCCACCCTCGGCATGGACGCCGTCGACGCATGGAAGGCGCACGGCCTCGACGGCTCGATCCGCCATCCGGCCGGCCCGGAGATGCCCGCGTCCTTCGCGGCCTCGATCCTGCCCGTGGAGCTGCTCCTGCACGCCTGGGACCTGGCCCAGGGCAGCGGCCACCGGATCGTCGCCTCCGACGAGCTCGTGGAGTACGTCGCGAAGCTGGCCGAGGCCGTCGTGCCCGGCGGACGCGGCTCGTCGTTCGCCGACGAGGTGATCGTCGGGCACGACGCGAGCAGCCTCGACCGGTTGGCGGCGTACGCCGGCCGCACCCCGACCCCCGCCTGATCCACCCACCAACAGAGAACCACAGAAGGAGAGAACGATGAGCAAGTTCGTGTTCGTCTACCACGCCCCGATGACCCCGGCCGATGCCGCGCCGCCGAGCCCGCAAGAGATGGAGGCCGTCATGGGCGCGTGGAACGCCTGGGCCGGCAAGGTCGGCGACGGCATGGTCGACTTCGGGACCCCGCTCGCCGGCGGAGTCCGTGTGACCACCGACGGTACGGCCACCAGCGAGCGGGATGTCGCCGGCTACTCGATCATCGAGGCGGCCGACCTGGACGCCGCGCTCGCGCTGGCCCAGGCCCATCCGCACCTGAACATGCCGGGAGGCTGCGAGATCGAGGTCCACGAGGCACAGCCGATCCCCGGCATGTGAGCAGCAGACACGACGTCACCCGGTGCGCGTCAACGCGGCGGCTACCGCGACGAAGGCGGCGAACGAGGTCACGGTGCGGACCACGTTGAAGCGGACCCACCTCGCCTCGAACCGGGACCGCGCGGCACCGGGGTCGGCGCCACTGGCGACGTCAACCTCCTGGATCTCCTTGTTGAGCGGCAGGTGGACCGAGACGGTGATGGCGACCGTGGCTACGGCGAGCACGAGGGCAGCCACGAGCAGCCCGAGGGTCGTTGCGTCGTCGTCGAGGTGCAGCACCAGCGCCGCGGCCAGCAGGAGCGGCCCGCCGACGAACGTCGACATGAACCACGGGTTGTAGACGGCCTGGTCCATCCCCTGGAACGCCCCGACGTACGTCCGGTCGTCGCGGCGGGCGAGGCCCGGCATCGCGGTGTGCGAGAACGCGTAGAAGAACCCGGCGAGGAGCCCGTTCACGATCGTCGCGAGCAGCAGCACGACAGCATCCGCGCCCACGGCTACCGCCAGGTCCTGGCGTGACGGGCGAAGTGGTCGCCGCTCTGGACCGGTACGACGCAGAAGACCATGCCGCCGGGGTCGACGAGGATCGTGTAGCCGTCGCGCTCCTCGACCACCGAGGCGCCGAGCCCGACGACCCGCGCGACCTCAGCAGCCACGTCGTCGGTCTCGAGGTCGAGATGGATCCGGGGCGGCGTACCTCCGCCGGTGCGCTGGAGCTCCAGCAGCTCGCCGCCGGCCAGCGGTGCCAACGACTCGTAGGGATCATCACCCGGAGGGGTGGCGGACCGGGACCGCTCCGACCCGGTCGCGGCGGCCCAGAACCCGGCAGCGCCGTCGTAGGACTCCTCGGGATGGTCGATCAGGAACACGCCGATCCGGCTGCGATGCATGCCGGGAGCGTACGACGAGCCGGCGATGCCTGCCCCCGAGGGCGGGTCGGTCATGATGGGGTCCCCACACCACACGAGAAGGCGAGCACCGTGACCGACGTTCCGACGACCGTCCGTCGTCGCCGCCACCTGATGGACCCGAACGCCCCGCGCAAGCCGCGCGACCCCGAGGCCGAGCGCCGGCTCCAACGCGTCCAGCAGTGGGTGCTGTCGACGCTCGCGGTCACGACGATCCTGCACCTGTCCGGCGGTCTGGTGGTCGCCGCGGCGGTCATGGGCGCCGACGAGCGGGTCTCACAGGTCGGGCTCGTGGTGATCGCCGGCGCCTTCGGCGTGCTCGCTGCCGCCGTCGGGCTGGCGATCCACCGCCGCTCGATCCTCTCGCCCTGGCTCGCCCTCGGGGTCGTCCCGACCGTCGTCGGGCTGCTCGTCATCCGCTGAGACAGGTCACCTGTCAGAGGACGACCAGCAGCTTGCCGGTCGTGCCACCGCCCTCGAGGTCGCGGTGCGCCTGCGCCGCCTCCGCGAGCGGATAGCGGCCGCCGATCCGGATCGCCAGCGCGCCCGTCCCGACGGCCCCGAGCACCTCGGACGCGCGCCAGAGCAGCTCCTCGCGGTCGAGCAGGTAGTGCCCCAGCGTCGGCCGGGTCAGAAAGAGAGAGCCCTTACGGTTGAGGTCCTGCGGGTCGAGCGGCGGCACCGGTCCGCTGGCGGCGCCGAACAGCACCATCGTGCCGCGCGGCCGCAGCACGTCGAGCCCGGCGTCGAACGTGGTCCGGCCGACGCCGTCGTAGACCACGTGGACGCCTTCGCCGCCGGTGAGCCGGTCGACCTCCTCGGCCAGGTCGAGGTCCCGGTAGAGGACGATGTCGTCGGCGCCGGCGGCCCGGGCGAGCTCGGCCTTCTGCTCCGTCGAGGTGGCGCCGATGACGCGGACGCCCTTGGCGCGCAGCAGCTGGCACAACAGCAGACCCACCCCGCCGGCTGCCGGATAGACGAGCGCGGTCTGCCCCTGCTGGGCCGGGAACGTGGACTCGACCAGGTAGTGGGCGGTCATCCCCTGGAGCATCGCCGCCGCGGCCAGCTCGAGGTCGACCGCGTCGGGCACGGGCACCACGTTGGCCGCCGGTACGACGGCGGTGTCGGTGTAGCCCGTCCCGTTCACGCTCGCCCACGCCACCCGGTCTCCGACCGCCACCTCGGCGACGTCGGACCCGACCGCGGTCACCGTGCCGGCGCCCTCGGACCCCACGACGTACGGCAGGTCCATCGGGTAGGCACCGGTCCGCTGGTAGGTGTCGATGAAGTTCACGCCGGCGGCGACGACGTCGACCACGACATCGCCCGACCCGGGCTCCGGGTGCGGGCGCTCCTCGAGCGTGAGGACCTCCGGCCCGCCGAGCTCGTTGACCACGATCGCGCGCATGGATCCACCCTAAGCAGCTGGGTCGGCGGGTGCTTGAATCGGACCGTGGACGCCGAGGCATGGGACGAGCGGTACGCCGCGAGCGAGCTGGTGTGGTCGGCCGAGCCGAACCAGTTCGTCGCCGCCGAGTGCGCGGACCTACCGCCCGGCCGGGCGGTCGACCTGGCCGCCGGGGAGGGCCGCAACGCGATCTGGCTGGCCCGCCGGGGCTGGCAGGTGAGCGCGGTCGACTTCTCGCAGGTGGCGCTGGACAAGGGACGGCGGCTGGCGGGCGACACCGAGGTCGCCTGGGTGTGCGGCGACGCGACCGCGTGGAGCGGCGAGGGCTACGACCTGGCCGTCGTGGCGTACCTCCAGCTGCCCGCGGAACAACGTCGGGCGGCGGCACGACGTGCCGTCGAGGCCCTCCGATCCGGCGGCACGTTCGTCTGGGTCGCGCACGACTCGACCAACCTCGCCGAGGGCACCGGTGGCCCCCAGGACCCGGGCGTGCTGATGACCGCGGCCGACGTGGTGGCCGACGTCGAGGACCTCGGGGTCGAGGTGCAGCGGGCGGAGCGGGTCGCACGCGTCGTACCGCCGTCGGGCGAGCACCGCGGCGAGCCCGACCGCACCGCCTGGGACTGCCTGGTCCGGCTCCTCCGTGCGTGAGCCGTCATTGGTTGGGCCCCTCACATGCGTGAGTGTCGGGTGGAGGAGAGTTCGGCCGAGATCCGGTCACTCGCGCCTCGTACGGCGGCCGCAGCTGCATGCTGCCTGCGTGCGCGGTGGATCGTGGTCATTGCGTGGCATCAACCCACCGCGCAGAACTGCAACGGGTCGGCACCGGCCGGCTGACCGGCCGTTGCACGTAGACCGACCTACCGAACGGGCTGACGGACCGCCCCGAAGGCGGACGAGATGGCCCGTTGCCGAACTTCGGTGCGTTGGGGACGCAACATCGGCACATGGAATCTCCACTCGGTTAGCCGGTGAACCAATAGCCCAGCGCACACGCGGCGAGGGCGGGCGGAATCGTCAGGACCACATTGATCGGCCCCCGAAGCGACCCGTGGTCCAACGTCTGAACAGCGAACGCGGAGTAGGTGGTCAGCCCGCCGCAGAACCCCGCGCCCAAGAACGCCATCGCCTCGCCCGACAAGGCTGCCCCGGAGAACAACCCCAGCAGAAACGACCCTGTCACGTTCACGATCAAAGTTCCCCACGGCAATCTTCCGTCGAGCAATTGTCCCGCGACGAAACGCAGTGGAGCGCCGATGGCGGCGCCGAGTGCCACGAGGACCAACGTCACCAGTCACCTTCCTCGTCGTGGAACTCCGTCCGCGCCGCCACGCCGCTGAAGCGATCTGCCGCCGCGACGGCGAGCAGGCACACCGCGAGCGTGCCGAGTAGGTATGTACCAGCCAGACCCGTGTGGCCGGAGGCGAGCAACGACCGCGTTTCCTCCGAGTAGGTGGAGAGCGTGGTGTAACCCCCGAGCAGCCCGGGACCGAGCAGCGGAGGAAGGACCGGATGTCGCCGGACCCAGGCGATCGCGGGCAGCAGCGCCAGCAGGAAGCAGCCAGTGACGTTGATGGTGAATGTGGGCCATGGAAAGGACGACGTGTCCGCCGGGAACCATTGACTGAACTGCCAGCGCAGGGACGCGCCCACGGCACTCCCGACCGCCACCGCAGGCAGCCCCAGGGCGAATGGCGCTCGAACGCTCATGAGTCGACCGTGGCCCTCAACGCCGCGCAGGACTCGCTGTCACCTGATCAGTCAAGCAGGATGCAGCGCTCGATTCTGAACCGCACTGTCATCAGCGCTGAGCGGTCGAAGAGACCCCCTTCAAGCTTGACACCGGTGGAAGGCTGCCGACATGGACGCCAGCTGCAGCCGCAAACCACTCATCGTGGGTCGCGGAGTGCTGCGCATCGAAGGTTTCTGCCGCCACACTGGCCTGGATCAAGACACCGTCGAACCCCTTCTGCGAACCGGCCGCATCTCCGGCGGCCTCTGGAGGGAGAACGGAGACCTGATGGGCCTCTTCGACGACCTGCTCCCTACCCCCGAGCACCTGCGGGCACCGGGTCTGACCGTGAACGACACCTACAAGCCCGAGGACCTGGCCTCGTACACCGACGACGGCTCCTGATTCCGCTGCGGTGCCGGCCAAGCCGAGGGCTACCCGGTCAGAGTCTGAGCCAGCGGAGCGTCGACCGATGGAGCCGGTGGTCGCTGACCCTGACGTCCACTGCCCGGAAGTCACGCCAGCCGACGGTGCCCCCGGCCATCATCCAGTCGACGTACATCCGCTCCGGCGGCACGCAGCCGTCGGCCTTGGCGTAGGAGCCGCCGCTGGCGGCGCGGGCGCCGGTCCGACGGGCCACCCGGCAGTACCACTCGCGGCGCTCGTTGGCATCGCCGAGGATCATCACCGGCCCTCGCTCGCGGAGCTGCCTGAACAGCCGGATCTCCTTCCGGGTTGCGGAGTCGCGGTCGGCCTCCTGGTCCCCCGGCGAGTTGTGGATGTTGATGACGAAGACCCGACGGCCGGTCGCCACGTCGAGCAGGCGGACCCAGGGCACCGGCCGCTCCTGGTAGCTGAACCTGGTGGTCAGGGTGCCGCGCTCGACGAGGTCGAAGCGCGCCGGGCGCCACGCGATCTGCAGCCGCAGGCCACCCGGGCCGAGCTTCGTCCCGGGCCAGAACCGGTAGTGGGGCAGCCGCCTCCGGAGGCCGCGCAGCTGGTCGGCCTGCACCTCCTGCAGCGCGACCAGCTTCAGGTGCTGGCGCCGGATGACACGCGCGGTCCGCTTGGTACGCCGGAAGTCGCGGCCGTCGGTGTGGTTGCTGCCGAGGATGTTGAGCGTCGCCACCGAGAACGTGCGGTCGGCGCGTTGGGGCTCGTCAGGTTGCACCTCGTCCACCGGATCGGCCGACGCGGCCGGAATCACGGCCAGGGACGCAGCCAGGAGGAGCCCGGTGATCGATGCGGACGCGGGCGCGGGGGTCACTCGTCGTCGGGGCATCGAACCACCATACGGAAGTGACCGACGGGACGGGAGTGACTCGTTCCGCTAAGGCCCCCTCTCGGGCGCGGGCTCAGTCGGTCGTGCCGCGTGACTCCTCAGGTGTGACCGGCTCGTCGCCGTACACCCCCGCGTCCTTGGCCGCCTGCGCCTTGCGCAGCTGCTTGACCAGACTGAACGACAGGAGCACGACGGCCACGGCAAGGCCCAAGAAGACGAGCAGCGCGACCCAGCCGGCTTTCACGTCCTCGGGCTCGGGGCCCTTCTCGATCTGGTCCGTCACAAGGACCAGGAGCGGGACCACCGCGGTCGTCATCACCATGCGACCAGTGTCTCAGGTCGGCACGGTCATTGCGGCGCCGGGATGCCTGCGAAGAGGTCGTCCTCGGGGAGAGGCGCGTCGACGTGCGAGACGACCAGCTCGTAGTCCTCGGTCGGCCAGATCTTCTCCTGGAGCTCGCGCGGGATCGCGAACCACAGGCCATCGGGGTCGATCTGGGTCGCGTGCGCGAGCAGCGCCTGGTCACGCACGCCGAAGTAGCCCGAGCACGGCACCCGGGTCGTGATCCGCGCGTCCCACTCGGGCTCCGGCTTCCACTCCTTCAGCCGCTCGCCGTACGGCGACTCGAGGTCGTGCTCCAGCATCGCCTCGTGCAGCGCCTCCATGCGGGGGCGGTTGAACGAGTGGTGGTAGTAGAGCTTGAGGGGCTGCCACGGCTCCCCCGAGTCCGGGTACCGCTCCGGGTCGCCCGCCGCCTCGAACGCGGCGACCGAGACCTGGTGGCACGCGATGTGGTCGGGATGCGGGTAGCCGCCGCGCTCGTCGTACGTCGTGACCACGTGCGGCCGGAACTCGCGCATCAGCCGTACCAGCGGCTCGGCGGCCTCCTCGACCGGCACCAGGGCGAAGCAGCCGTCGGGCAGCGGCGGCTTGGGGTCGCCTTCGGGCCAGCCGGAGTCGACGAAGCCGAGCCAGTCCTGGCGGACGCCGAGGATGTCGCGGGCGCGCTCCATCTCCTGCCGCCGCACCTCGCTGATGTTCTCGAGGATGTCGGGCCGGTCCATCTTGGGGTTGAGGATCGAACCGCGCTCGCCGCCGGTGCAGGTGACGACGTGGACGTCGACGCCTTCGGCGACGTAGCGGGCGGTCGAGGCCGCCCCCTTGCTCGACTCGTCGTCGGGATGGGCATGCACGTGCATCAGCCGGTAGCCGTTCCTGGGGCGCTGAGCCATGGGCCGATCCTAAGTGTGAAGATCGGGGCATGACGGACCTGGCCGCCCGGTACGGCACGCCGTCGCCGGTACGCCGGCGGGCGGTGATGCTCGTGGTGGCGACCGTGGTCGCGGCGTTCCTCGGGTGGCTGGCGTGGTCGGCGTGGTTCCACTCCTCCCCGGCGGTCGAGTCCGAGCTCACGACGTACGACATCGTGGACGACAACCGGGCCACGGCGGTGCTCGAGGTCGACCTCGAGGACGACGTCGTCGCCAGCTGCCGGGTCCGTGCCTACGCCGACGACCACACGAACGTCGGCGAGCTCGCGTTCGAGCCGGTCGACGGGCGCAACGAGGTCACCGTGCGGACCGAGCGACGGGCCACGACGGTGGAGCGGATCGGGTGCACCGCACCGGATCAGCCACGTCCGCGCTGAGCATCCGCCGAGGGCCGCTCGACCTGCTTTCTGCAGCCCGAGTTGCTAGAGTGATGAGCGATCACCCCGCAGGGCATCCCGACGCATCCCGACGCTTGGAAGCGCCCGGCGGGTTTTCTTTTGTTTCCGCAGGAGTTGACTAGACCCATGACGCAGCCCGCCCAGCCGACCTCCATCTGGCTGACCAAGACGACGTTCGACCGGCTCACGGCCGAGCTCGAAGACCTGCGTGGCCCCCAGCGCCAGGAGGTCATCGAGCGGATCAGCTCCGCTCGCGACGAGGGCGACCTCAAGGAGAACGGCGGATACCACGCCGCCAAGGACGAGCAGGGCAAGATCGAGGCCCGCATCCACCAGCTCGAGGACATGCTCCGGACAGCCACGACCGACGCCTCCGACGACGACGGCGTCGTGTCGCCGGGCAAGCTCGTGACCTACCGCTACGCCGGTGACGAGCGGGGACGAGGTGTTCCTGCTCGGCGCGCGCGAGATCGACGACGACCACGACGACGTCGAGGTGTTCTCGCCGCAGTCGCCGCTCGGCTCCGCCATGCTCGGCGCGACCAAGGGCTCGACCATCGACTTCGACGCCCCCAACGGCAAGACCCTCAAGATCGAGATCCTCGACGCGGTCCCCTTCCAGGAGTGACGCTGCCAGGAGTGACGCTGCCAGGAGTGAGGCGCGTCGTCCTTGGCTACTCGTGCACGCTGTAGCCGCGCTCGCGTAGCCGGGCGATCACCTGCTCGGCGTGCGGCTCGCCACGGGTCTCCATCTGCAGCCGCACCTCGACCTCGTCGACCGCCAGGTTCGGCGAGATCCGCTCGTGGGTGACCTCGAGGATGTTGGCGCCGGCCTCACCCAGCTCGGTGAGCAGCCGGGCCAGCCCGCCGGGCAGGTCGGGGATGCAGACCCGCAGGTAGAGGTATCGGCCGGCGGCGGCCATGCCGTGCCGGATCACCTTGCCCAGCAGCAGCGGGTCGATGTTGCCGCCCGAGAGCACCGCCACGGTCGGGCAGCCGTACGCCGTCGGGTCGTCCAGCAGCGCAGCCACCGCAGCCGCGCCGGCCGGCTCCACCACCATCTTGGCGCGCTCGAGCAGCGCGACCAGTGCCTGTGACAGGGACTCCTCGGAGACCGTCACGATGTCGTCGACGTACCGCTCCACGAGGGCGTAGGTGACGTCGCCGGGGATTCCCACTGCAATGCCGTCCGCCATGGTCTGCATCTGCTCGAGCGGCACCGGGGCGCCAGCCGCGAGCGAGCCCGGGAACGCAGCCGCGCCCTCGGCCTGCACGCCGACCACCCGCACGTCGGGGCGTGACTGCTTGACGGCGAGCGCGACTCCAGCGAGCAGCCCGCCGCCGCCGGTCGGCACCATCACGGTGGCGACGTCGGGCGCCTGCTCCAGGATCTCCAGGCCGCAGCTGGCCTGGCCGGCGACGATGTCGAGGTGGTCGAAGGGGTGGATCAGCACCGCCCCGGTCTCCGCCGAGAACTCACGGGCAGCGGCCAGCGCGTGCTCGAGGTAGCGGCCGTGGAAGACCACGTCGGCGCCGTACCCGCGAGTTGCCTTCTCCTTGGGGATCGGGGCGCCCTCGGGCATGAACACGGTGGCCTTGATGCCCAGCATCTGGGCGGCCAGCGCCACGCCCTGCGCGTGGTTGCCCGCGGACGCCGCGACCACGCCGTGGGCGCGTTCGTCCGCCGAGAGCCGCGACATCCGCACGTAGGCGCCGCGCGCCTTGAACGAGCCGGTGCGCTGGAGGTTCTCGCACTTGAGGCTCACCGGACCGCCGGCGAGTGACGACAGCCAGCGCGACTCCTCCATCGGGGTCAGCACCGCGACCCCCTCGAGGAGCTCGCGCGCCGCGCGCAGGTCCTCAGGCGTCAGGTCGCTCACCGTGGTCTCCTTCGGACTCGGGAGGCGCGGCGGCCTCCGCCGCTTCCACTTCTTCCTGATCCTCTTCCAGCTCGACCTCGGGATCGTCGGACCCCACGTCTGTGTGCGCGGCCAGGTGCTGGACCACCGCGTTGAGCGAGGCGGCCAGCGGAACGGCGATCAGCGCACCGACGATGCCGGCCACCAGGACGCCGCAGCCGATGGCCAGGATGACGCCGAGCGGGTGGACGGACACGAACCGGCCCATCAGGAACGGCTGGAGCACGTGGCCCTCGATCTGCTGCACGAGGATCACGCCGCCGAGCATCAGCAGCGCCGTGATCGGGCCCTGGTCGACCAGCGCCACCAGCACCGCGACCGTCCCGGCGATCGTTGCCCCGACCATCGGCACGAAGGCACCGAGGAACACCAGCACGCCGATCGCCAGTACGAACGGGACCCCGAGGATCGCGGCGACCAGCATGATCCCGAGGGCGTCAACGGCGGCGACCAGCACCGTCGCCCGCACGAACTGGGTGAGGCTGCGCCAGGCGACCCGGCCGCTGTCGTCGACCCGCTCCCGCGCGGCGCGCGGCGCGATCCGGACCGTCCAGGCCCAGATCCGGTCGCCGTCGGCGAGGAAGAAGTAGGTTGAGAACAGCACGATGAAGAGTCCGGCCACTGCGTGGCCGAGCGCGGTCCCGACCTCGACCGTGCGGTTGAGCACGCCGCCCTCGGCCGTGCTGTCGGTGATCGCGTCCTGCACGGCGGCGAGGGCGTCGTTGATCTGGGTGTCGCTCGCGTTCAGCGGACCGTTCTTCAGCCAGCTCCGGATCTCCTCGATGCCCTGCACGACCGAGTCGGCCAGGTCGCTCGCGCCAGCGGCGACCTGGGACCCGACGAATGTCAGCAGCAGGCCGACGGACGCGATGCCGCCCAGCACCACGAGGCCGGCTCCGAGTCCCTGCGGGACGCCGAGGTCGTGGAGTCGTCGGACGACGGGACCGACCAGCGCAGAGATCAGGAGGGCGATCGCCACCGGGACCGTGATGACGGCGAAGTACGCCATCAGCCAGAGGATCAGGTAGCCGGCGGCGGCAATGACGAGGAAGCGCCAGGCCCAGGCGGCGGCGAGGTCGACGCCGTACGGGACCTGCGCCGGAGCGAGGTTGGTGGTGCCGGCCTCCACCGGCGCCGGTCCGGACCGTCGCTCCGCCCGTGACTGCGCCCATTGGTGGGCGAACCGCTCGGCGAACCGGTGCTGCTCGGGCGGCTCCTCCTCGCTGGTCACGGCGATCAGGCTACTTCCCGGAGCTGACCGGCTCGGCGAGGCGGCGCGAGAGCGCGTACGCCGCCTCCGGGTGCGGCTCGGCGAGCAGCCCGATCGCGCACAGGGCGTAGTCGTGGTCGACGACGACCCGCGGCGCGCGGGGCAGCTGCCACCCGCCTTCGACGTCGGGCCCGACGCTGCCTGCGAGCACCCGGTCGGCGACCCCGGGGCGGCCGTTGCGGAGCACGCCACCGGAGCCGATCAGCAGGTCGATCTCGCGGAGGTCCTTGCCGCTGCGCTCGACGACCCGGCCCTCCGGGCTGACCACGACACGCGACCGCCCGGCGTGCCGGCGCAACGCCAGGTCGACCGCGGCGCGCGCGATCTGCTCGTCGACGTCGGCCTGCCGTGCGTCCTCGGGCAGGTACCCGGGCTGGTCCTTGCGGCGGCTCGCCTCGGTCGCGAGCTCAGGAAGGCCGGCCGCCTCGACGGTCGACAGCGCCGACCAGCGCATCCCGAGGTCGCCCTCCACGGTCCGGGTCACGGGGGTCACCGCGACGACCTCACGCGACAGGCCGGCCTCCTCGGGATCGAGCGCGACCACGCTGTGCACGTCGGTGGTGGCGCCGCCGACGTCGACCACCGCTACGTCGCCTGCGCCGGGCCGGTCGTCGTCGAGGCCGCGTGCCAGCAGCTCCACCCCGGCGAGCACGATGTCGGGCGTCGCCCCTCGGACCATGGCGCGGAAGTCGTCGCTCGCGCTGAGGTGCTTACCGCCGATCACGTGCGCGAGGAACATCTCGCGGATCGCTGCCCGGCCGCTCTCGGGGGCCAGCACGCCGATGCGGGGCACCACGTTGTCCGCCAGTACGTACGGCGCACCGCCCTCGGCCAGCAGCGACCCCACCTCCTCGTGGGCGTCGCCACTTCCCGCGACCACGACCGGTCCGGCCCAGCCGGCGACGACCAGGCCGCGGGCTCCCTCGACCAGCGACTCGGCGTTGCCGCCGTCGGTGCCGCCGGTCAGCAGCACCACGTCCGGCGCCGTGTCCCTGAGAGTGCGCTGGAGCGCACTCTCAGGGACGCGGGACGCCAGGGAGTGGACCGCGACCACCTTGCCGCCGCTGGACAGCGCGACCCGGCGACCGGCCTCGGCGGTCACCAGCTCCTCGTTGCCGACCACCGCGATCCGCAGCCCCCCGCCGGCGCTGGAGCACGCCAGCACCGCGGCCGTGCCGGCGCGTGCGTCCTGGCTGAGCAGGGCGTCGCGACAGGCGGCGAACCCGTCGAGGACGTCAGTCGCGATGGTCGTCGGGTGGCTCGCGGAGGCGACGATCCGGCCCTCGGTGAGGTCGACCAGCGATGCCTTCGTGAAGGTGGAGCCGAAGTCGACGCAGAGCGCGGTGCTGTCCGCGCTAGGAGAGGGCACGGTCGAGGTCCGCGAGCAGGTCGTCCGCGGTCTCGATCCCGACGCTGAGCCGGATCAGGTCCGCGGGGACCTCGAGGTCGGTGCCGGCGACGCTGGCGTGGGTCATCAGCCCGGGGTGCTCGATCAGGCTCTCGACGCCACCGAGCGACTCCCCCAGGATGAAGACGCGGGTGCGGTCGCACACCGCGAGTGCCTGCTCCACTCCTCCGGCGACCCGGAACGACACCATGCCGCCGTACCGCCGCATCTGCCGGCTGGCCACCTCGTGGCCCGGGTGCTCGGGCAGCCCGGGGAAGATCACGTCGGTGACCGCGGCGTGGCCGGCCAGGAACTCCACGACCCGCTCGGCGTTGTCACAGTGCCGGTCCATCCGGACGCCGAGCGTCTTGAGGCCGCGGTGGGTGAGGAAGCAGTCGAACGGGCCGGCGACCGCGCCCATCGCGTTCTGGTGGAAGCCGATCCGCTCGGCGAGGTCGTGGTCGCGCACGACGAGCGCTCCCCCGACGACGTCGGAGTGGCCGCCGACGTACTTCGTCGTCGAGTGGACGGCCACGTCGGCGCCGAGGATCAGCGGCTGCTGGAGGTACGGCGTGGCAAAGGTGTTGTCGACGACGAGCAGCGCCCCCGCGTCGTGGGCGACGGCGGCGAGCGCCTCGATGTCGGCGATGTTGAGCAGCGGGTTGGTGGGCGTCTCGATCCACACCAGCTTCGTCTCGCCCGGTCGGATCGCGCCGCGGACCGCGTCGACGTCGGACACCGGCACCGGCGTGTGCGCCAGGCCCCAGGCCTGCTCGACCTTGTCGAACAGCCGGAACGTGCCGCCGTAGGCGTCGTCGGGCAGCACCACGTGGTCGCCAGGCAGGCACAGCCCCCGGACCAGGGTGTCCTCGGCCGCCAGCCCGGACGCGAACGCGAACCCGCGCTCGCCGTCCTCGACGGCCGCGAGCGCGCCCTCGAGCGCGGTCCGGGTCGGGTTGGCCGACCGGCTGTACTCGTACCCGCCGCGCAGCCCGCCCACCCCGTCCTGCTTGTACGTGGACGTCGCGAAGATCGGCGGGATCACCGCGCCGGTGGTGGGATCCGGCTCGTAGCCCGCATGGATGGCGCGGGTGTCGAAGCCTGACTTGTCGGCATGCTCCTGGTTCACGTCCTGAGGCTATCCGCCGCGCCGGGAAGGTTGGATGGCGCGGTGTTGTTGGACATGCTGGAGGCACCACAGACCGCCTCCGAGGAGGAGCACGCGATGTTCGGACTGAGCCGGAAGACCGAGATGGTGACCGCGGAGCAGGCGCTCCCTGGGCGCGACGCGCGCCCGTGGCAGCTGGGCGAGCACGTCGTCCTCAAGACCCCGGTGGTCACCGACGAGGTACCCGCGGGCCACGAGGTCGCGATCTTCGGGCTCGGCTGTTTCTGGGGCGCCGAGGAGATCTACTGGCAGCTCCCCGGCGTGTGGTCCACGTCGGTGGGCTACGCCGGCGGCCAGAGCCCGCACCCGACGTACGAGGAGGTGTGCAGCGGCCGCACCGGTCACACCGAGGCGATCCGGGTCGTGTTCGACCCGTCGGTGGTCTCGTACGCCGACCTGGTGAAGCGCTTCTTCGAGGTGCACGACCCGACGCAGGGCATGCGGCAGGGCAACGACGTCGGCACCCAGTACCGCTCCGCGATCTACTGGACGACCGCCGAGCAGGAGCAGACCGCGCGCGACCTGACGAAGACCTACGGCGACGAGCTGGCCCGGCGCAGGCTCGGCGACATCACCACCGAGATCCGGCCGGCGTCGGAGACGCCGTACTTCTACGCCGAGGACGCGCACCAGCAGTACCTCGCGAAGAACCCCTTCGGCTACCGCTGCCACGCCAACACCGGCGTGAAGTTCCCGGGCTGACGCTGTCGATCCGACCTCTCTCCGCTCGTCACTAGGGTGACGACGGACATCGGGTCCGTCCGAGCAAGGGAGCAGGCATGGCGCAGTACCTCATCTACTTCAACCAGCAGTGGGTCGGTGACCACCCGGACGACTGGTGGCTCACGCGTGTCGCGCCGTCGATGGCGGTGATGAAGGAGATGCAGGGCGCCGGTGTGCTGGTCTTCGCCGGCGGTCTCGAGGAGGAGGACGGCCCGGTCTACGCGGCCGACGCCACGAGCGGCGAGATCGTCGTCACGGACGGTCCCTTCGTCGAGCACACCGAGTTCCTGGGCGGCCTGACGGTCATCGAGGTGCCCGACGACGAGACTGCGAAGTACTGGGCCGGCCGGGTCGCCGAGGGCTGCGGCTGGCCACAGGAACTCCGCAAGTTCAAGCCGGTGCCTGACTCCTGATGGAGCGGGGTCAATCGACGGGAACCGGAACCTCGCTGACGGGTGTGATGGTGCTCGTGCACGAGGTGAACCCCGGCCACAGGAACTTCTGGAGGGCGTTCACGTCGTCGGCCTCGACGACGTAGAACATCGTGTGCTGGGCGTTCGCGCCGTACCGGCCGACCAGCGTGATGCCGGCGGCGCCCGCGTCGAACAGCGAGTCCGAGCCGCCCGCGCCCTTGGGGCAGTGCTCCGGGGCGTGGACCTGGGTGATGTGGAAGAGCATCGGACCTCCTGCGTCGGCGGGTGCAACGCCATCCTGACTGTCCGCAGGGGCTGTGTCACGGCTACGGTCTGCGGTCGTGCGGTACGACGCAGCCGCCGGACTCGATCGTCAGGTTCCCGGCCACGTCGGTCACCGAGGCCCTGACCGTGTAGAGCCGCCCGTCGCCCTGGTCGTCCCGGAACGCCCGGACCAGCACCACGCCACCGTCGACCACGACATCGCCGGCGGCCGGCTCGTCCACGGTGACGTCGACCTCGAGGTCGGCCACCCCGGAGAACACGTCGTGTCCGACGATGTCGGCCACCTGCACCATCCGCCCGTTCGGCGGCCAGATCCGGCACGGCTGTGCCGGCAGGCCGGTGATCGTCGGAGCCGTGAGGTCGACGCGCACCCGGACCGTCTCGGGTGGCTCCATGTTGCCTAGGCGGTCGACCGCCGCGAAGGTCACCTGGTACTCACCCTCCGACCCGAACGGCAACGTGAGCCGGTCGCCCGGCGTGATCCAGGCCTGGTCGGGCGTCGGTCCCGTGAGGTCGCGCACCTGGGCGCGCACCTCGCCCACGCCGGCGACCTCGTCGGTCGCCGCGAGGTTCAGGACCACCGGGGTGGTGTTCCAGCCGGCCGCGTTGGCCGCGGGCGTCACAGTGGCGCTCGTCTCGGGCGGGACGCTGTCGTCGGGCGCTGGGAAGAGGGGGTCGGGCACGGCGTCCAGTCCGGACAGCTCCACCGTGACGTGACGGTGGCCGCGCAGGCCGGCAACCGCCCCGCCCACCACCCGGTGCTCGGTCGTGGCGTCGAACCAGTACGGCTCGGACTCGGCGGTGAGCGCGACGTCCTCGGGCAGCGCGTAGTGCAGCCTGGCGGGCAAACCCTCCATGGCACGGCCGTGGAGGTACATCACGAGGACGTGCTCGAACACGTGGTACATGTTCTTGCCTCGGGCGCTCTTCGCCGCACTCCCCTCCCCCGGGAACGTCCCGTCGCGCAGCGGACGCGTCCAGGTCTCGTGGGGGAACACCGGATCGACGAAGGTGTCGAGCCAGCCCTGCGCACTGCGCGCCAGCCACGCGTTCCGCGCGAAGTCCTCACGGAGGTCGAGCGCCGCCAGCATCTGGTCGGCCTCGTTGTGCACCCACCACTGGCTGTCGGGCTCGACAGCGCCGGACTCGAAGTCAACCAGGTCGTCGTGCCACCGCGCGGCCGACTCGTCCCAGGCCTTCGCCAGCAGCACGTCGCGGTCCGAGGCGAGGGCGTCCCAGGGGCGGTCCGGGAGCACCTGGTTGGCGTTCTGGATCATCTCGTGGCTCTTGATCGTGTGGCCGAAGTCGGTCTGGAGCGTGTCGTGGTCGCCGACCCGACCGGTCCGCCCCCAGAACCACCAGGTCTCGGGCGAGGTCTGGTTTCGGTGCTGGCCGACGAGGGCCTGCGTCACCCGGCGCAGGTCAGCGCGGAACTGGGCCCGCCGCGCGGGATCCGTGAGCAGGTCGGCGTTCGGCAGCAGCAGGGCCGTCCCCGGGACCAGCACGTTGACGATGTCGCGGCCGTTCCCCCCGAGGTCGACCGTGCGGCTCATGTCGGCCGTGCGGGCGTCGAAGAACCGGTTGGTCACGGGGTTGTGGTACTGGCTGAAGATCAGGTCGCGGACGTCCAGCAGGCCGGCCTCGGCCCAGGGCTCGCGCGTGACGTTGAAGTACATGCCGTAGGCCATCCCCAGCGACGCCAGGTCGAAGAGCTGCTTGTCGTCGGTGGGGTCGACCGCGTCCCCGGTCTCCGTGAGGTTGCGGTACCAGCCACCTCGGACGGCGTCGAAGCCGTGTTCGTCGAGCCACTCGAGTCCGGCCCGCGCGTACGTCAGGTAGCGCTCGTCGCCCGTCAGGTGGAACGCGACGCTGTAGCCGTACACGCCGCGCGCCAGGGTCGAGACCCCGCGGAACGTGCCTCGCTCAGGATCGAGGAGCCCCTGCTGGTCGCGGAAGGTGGGGAAGTTGCCCACCGGCGCGCCGAGTGCCTCTGGCATGTCCCAGTACGGCAGGAGGTCCTGGCGCAGGTGGCGCAGCCACGTGTCCCCAGCGAGCACCGCCGGCACCTCCCTGACGGCCCCGGCACCCTCCGCACCCTGGCCTGCCGGCGGCGGGTCGCTCGGGTCCGCGACCGACGGAAGCGCCACTGCGCCAGCGGCCGGTACGAGCGCGACGAGCGCTGCTGTGGTGGCGATGATCTGGCGACTTGACATGGCGCCCCCTGGGACACGGGCCCGACCGGAGACGGGCATCGGTCCCATGCTGCGACCGCTCGGGACCCGCGGCAATACGCAGGTCTACCGACTTGCGTGGCGGACGTCCCGAGGTCAGGTCGAGGTCAGGACCCGAACAGGCCCTCCACGTCCGGCAGGTCGTCGAACCGCGAGAATGTCCCCTCGGACGCGATCTCCGATGCGGCCTGGAGGAAAGCACGCCAGGCCGTGCGGGCCAACGTGCCGCCGACACTGATCCGGCGGACGCCGATCGAGGCCGCCTCCGCCACGGTGGTGAACGGGGCGTTGATCAGCAGGTTCACCGGTGCGGGCGCCAGCGCAGCGACCACGGCGGCGGCCTCCTCGACGGTGCCGAGGCGCGGGGCATAGAGGCAGTCGGCGCCGGCGTCGGCGTAGGCCTGCAGCCGGAGGATCGTCTCTGCGAGGTCTGGGCGACCGACCACGAAGCCCTCCGAGCGACCGGTCAGCAACACCCGGGTCCCGCTGTCGTCGATCGCCTGCCGGGCGGCCCTGATCCGGTCCACGGAGAGCTCGACTCCGAGCAACGGGTCCGCCGGATCGCCTGAGGAGTCCTCGATCGAGAGCCCGGCGATCCCGGTCGCGACGGCCTGTGTCACGTTCGCGGCTACGCCATCCGGGTCGACGGCGTGGCCGCCCTCGAAGTCGGCGTTGACGGGGACCGACACCGCTGCGGTCACAGCGCGGAGGTGGTCGAGCACCTGCGGGAGGGTGACGTGGGTGTCGGCCCGGCCCAACGACCACGCCATGCCAGCGCTCGTCGTCGCCAGCGCCGGGAAGCCCAGCTGCTCGAGGACCCGCGCGGTTCCCGCGTCCCACGGGTTCGGCATGACGAAGCAGCCGGACTCGTGCAGCCGGTGGAACTCGGCAACCCGGTCGTCCTGCGCGTCCATGCCTCACCTCGACTCGGTTCTGGACCTCGCAGCGTAGTCCTCCCGTGATCGCTCGGGGACCGCACTAGCCACAAGCGCTCCACATTCCGGTGTCGGCCCTGGAATCGACGGCGTCAGCCCCCTACGGTGCAGTGGTCATTGCATCGTTTCCGTGGGGGGAATCGCATGAACAAGTGGATGGGCGGCGCCGTCGCCGCTGTTGTCACCGGGGCCGTCATGGTGGCTCCGACCGTACCCGCGCAGGCCATCATCGACGGGGCACCCGACGCGGGTGAGCATCCGTACGTCGGCCAGCTCCTGTTCTACGTGCCGGCGGACCAGGACCCGCGCTTCGACGACCCGGGCGGTTGGTTCAACTGCACCGGCACGCTGATCGACGCAGACACCGTCGTCACCGCCGGTCACTGCACGTTCGCCGTCGGGCTCGAGGGCGCGGAGCCCGCCGACCCGCTGCACGGCGGCACGGACATCTGGTTCACGGTCGCGGAGGCTCCGGACTACTCAGTCCTGCCGCCCAGCTCGAGCTTCGTCCCCGACCGCAACCAGGAGCGCTACGAGGCCTGGTCCGCGATCCTCGACGCCAGCAGCGAGTGGTCGGAGGCGGAGTCGACGTTCACGCACCCCGAGTACGTCGACGCGGAGTTCCTGCTCCACGACCTCGGCGTGGTCGAGCTCAGCGAGCCCGTCCAGCTCTCCGACTACGGGTCACTCCCGGAGGAGAACTACCTGAACACGTACTACTCGGCCAGGGCCAAGCAGCAGGGGCGGTTCGAGTCAGTCGGCTACGGCCTCGAGGGCAGTGGCCCGAAGTTCGCGCTGGGTGGCGACACCCGCCGAAAGGTCGACCGCAGCCTGGTGAGCTTCAAGGGTGCGCACGGCCTGAAGAACATCGCCGTGAGGTTCTCGCACAACTCCGGTGGCACCTGCTTCGGCGACTCCGGTGGCCCGACGTTCGACATCACCTCGCCAGCGATCGAGTCGCAGAACATCATCACGGCGGTGACGTCGTTCGGCATGAACTTCAACTGCAATGCCGGCGGCAGCTATCGGATCGACCAGCCCGACGACCTGGAGTTCCTGGCCGACCCGGCCGGCGCCTTCTGAGGTCCTGACCGACGCCGGCGTCAGGTTCGGAGGCCGCCCACCAGCGGCTTGCTGAACCAGACGTCGGCGTCGGCGTTGCCGTTGTAGTCGGGCACCCGCTCGTAGCCGCGCGACTCGTAGAGCCCGACCGCCTTGGTCAGCGAGCTGTTGGTGTCGAGCAGCGCGAACCGGCGGCCGGAGAGGACGATCTGTTCCTCGAGGTGCGCCAGCAGCGCGCCCGCGAGGCCCAGCCCACGGGCGGCGGGTGCCACCCACATCCGCTTGATCTCGGCGCGTTCGTCGTCGAGGAACTGGACGGCGCCGCACGCACTCGGCCGGTCAGCGCCGTCGGCGATCACGAAGACCCCGTGAGGCGGCGCGAACGCCGTGACCGCGTCGTCCAGCGCAGTGCCCGTCTCGAAGCCGAACGCGGCTCCGATCTCGGCGAAGTACTGTCCCAGTGCCCACTGGGCATCCGGCGCGGCCGGGTCGGCCACACGGAAGTCAGCCATGCGGCCATCCTTCCACCGTCCGTCGGCCACAATGAGCCCGTGACCGACCTGCCTCGCAAGGCCGCCGCGCGCACCGCGCGTCTCGCCGCCCTGCCCCTGGGGTACGCCGGTCGCCAGGCGTTCGGGCTCGGCCGCCGACTGGGCGGGGCGCCCGCCGACGTGGTGCTCAGCCAGGTCCAGCAGCGGACCGCCGAGCAGCTCTTCCGCACCCTCGGCGAGCTCAAGGGCGGCGCCATGAAGTTCGGGCAGGCGCTCAGTGTGCTGGAGGCTGCCCTTCCCGACGAGGTCGCGGCGCCGTACCGCGAGCACCTGACGGCGCTCCAGGACTCCGCGCCGCCGATGCCGACCCAGACCGTCCGCCAGCAGCTCGCGCGCTCGCTCGGCGAAGACTGGGGTGAGCGGATCACGTGGCTCGACGGCGCCCCCGCGGCAGCCGCCAGCATCGGTCAGGTCCACCGCGCACGCTGGCAGGACGGTCGCGAGGTGGCGGTCAAGGTCCAGTACCCCGGCGCCGGCGAAGCGCTGATGTCAGACCTACGCCAGCTCGCCCGCGTCGTCCGCGGCGTGGCGCCGGTGTTCCCCGGGATCGACCTCAAGCCGCTCGTCGAGGAGATCCAGGCGCGGGCAGCCGACGAGCTCGACTACCGGCTGGAGGCCGAGGCGCAGTCGGCGTACGCCGAGGCGTTCGCCGACGATTCCCACGTCGTCGTTCCCGGGGTGGTGGCGGTGGGCGAGCAGGTGCTGGTCACCGAGTGGCTGGAGAGCCCGCACTCGTTGGCGCACGTGATCCGGCAGGGCAGCCGCGCCGAGCGCGACCACTACGGGCGGGTGTTCGTCACGTTCCTCTTCGACGGTCCGACCCGGACCGGGATGCTCCACGCCGATCCTCACCCGGGCAACTTCCGGGTGATGCCCCGTGAGGACGGCGGTCCCGGTCGGATCGGGGTGCTCGACTTCGGCGCGGTGGCGCGGCTGCCCGAGCGGGGGCTGCCGTCGGCCATGGGTCGGCTGATCCGGCTGGCCCTCGACAACGGCGCCGACGAGCTGGCAGCGGGGCTGCGCGCCGAGGGGTTCATCAAGGACCGGATCACGGTCTCTCCGGAGCAGGTGCTCGACTACCTCGCTCCGTTCGTGGAGCCGGCTCGCGAGGAGACGTTCACGTTCAACCGCGCGTGGATGCGGGAACAGTTCGAGCGGATCAACAATCCGCGCAGCCCGTCGTTCACGGTCGCGACCAAGCTGAACCTGCCGACGTCGTACCTGCTGATCCACCGCACCTGGCTCGGAGGCCTCGGCGTGCTCAGCCAGCTCGAGTGCGAGGCGCCGTTCCGGGCGATCATGGACCAGCACCTGCCGGGCTTCGCCGACTGACCCTCATGTCAGGTCGAGGTACATCACGTGCAGCCCGACGTGACCGAGAGAGGCCGACTCGAACGCGCCGGGCACGGTGCCGACGATCTCGAAGCCCAACGCCTGCCACAGCCGGACCGCGGACGTGTTGCTCTCGACCACGGCGTTGAACTGGATGCCCCGATAACCCTGCTCGCGCAGCCTGCCGACGACGTGCTCGCCGAGCGCCCGGCCAGCGCCACGGCCGCGCGCAGCGGGCGACACCATGAAGGACGCCGTGCCGACGTGCGCACCACGGCCGGGCCGGTTGGGTCCGTACTTCGCGGTGCCGAGGATCTCGCCGTCCTCCTCCAGCACGACCGTCTCACCGGGCGGCGGCTCCATCCACAGCGCGCGGGCCTGGCCCGAGGTGAGGTCCTCGGGGTAGGCGTAGGTCTCGCCCGCGTCGACGATGCCTTGGAAGATCGGCCAGATCGCCGGCCAGTCCGCGTGGGTGGCAGGCCTGATCCGTGGGTCGGTCATCGCGGGTCCCGATCCGTGATGCAGTACGCCGAGCCAGCCGGATCGGACAGCACCGTCCAGGCGTCGTACGTCTCGACGAGCGTTGCCCCGAGGGCGAGGTGGCGGTCGGTCTCCGCGAAGCGATCGGGGCAGCCTAGGTCGAGGTGGCCGCGGACGTCGCCGGCCGGCTCGCCGAGCCGTTGCACGAGCAGCTCGAGGCCCTGGTCAGCCGGTCGGCGGAGCCGTGCGAGCTCCGAGCGGGTCGAGCCGAGGTCCGCGAACGCCGTGATCCAGAACGGGGTCACAGGTCCACCGCGCCGTCGATCGACTCCCGGATCAGGTCGGCGTGCCCGCAGTGCCGGGCGTACTCCTCCACCAGGTGCACCAGGATCCAGCGCAGGCTGAAGTTGCGCTCGTGGCGCTCACGGGCGGCAAGCCCGTCGAGGCCGACCTCGTCGACCGCCCGCCGGTAGACCACATCGGCGGCGGCGAGCTCCGCGTCGTACAGGCTGCGGAGGTCGTCGGGCGAGTCGTGGGCCGCGGATGTCATCTCCCAGTCCGGGTCGGCGTCCCAGTCCGCGGAGGCCCACGGCTCGGTCATCGCTTCGCCCGCGAAGACGTACGTCGCCCAGTACCGCTCGACGTGCGCGAGGTGCTTCAGCAGCGCGCCGAGGGTGAGGGTGCTGGGCGGCAGCCGGGTCGCGAGCTGCTGCGCGCCGAGCCCGTCCGTCTGCCGCCGCAGCGTCTCGCGGAAGTAGTCGAGGAAGGCGAACAGGGTGGTGGGCTCGTCGGCCGCGACCGGCGGGCGCGTGCGGGCGGTCACGATGTCAGGACACCGGCGCGCAGTCGTTGCCGCAGTCACCGGCCGAGGTGGCGGCGCCGTCGGCGTGCGAGGCAGGCCGATGCAGCACGGCCGTCGCCGGCGTGAAGGCGATCCCGTCGTCGTCCGCCGCGGCTGTGCCGTCGACGAGCAGGGTGTGGCCACGCTGCGCGCGCGGTGGGAACAGCAGCGTCGCGGTCGGGTTCGCGTCGAGGTTGGAAGCGGAGCCGCGGCTGGCCGGGCACCGCAGCACGCCGTCGACCAAGATCGGTTCCACGGTCACGGCCTTGACCCGGCCGTCGGCCGACGCGGTCAGCAGGTAGCCGGGTCCGTGGTCGGCCAGGACCTCGCCGAGCCGCTCGACCTCCACCGGGATGCTCATGGCTCGAGGATAGGAGATGCCGCGGGGATCTCTGAGCCGCGCCGATTGCAACCTGCCTCCGGGCTTTCGCGTCTTGGTGACGATGGAATGGAGGTGCAACGGATGCACGCACTCGCACCGACAGGGGTGACGATGAGCCGCTCGGAGGCTCGCGACGAGGACTTCTCGTCGTACATGCACGCCCGCCAGCCGAGCCTGATGCGCACCGCCTACCTCCTGACCGGCGACCGTCACACCGCCGAGGACCTCGTCCAGACCGCGTTCGCCAAGCTGTACCTGTCCTGGGACAAGGTCAACGACCGCGGTTCGGTCGACGGCTACGTACGACGGATCCTGGTCAACGAGCACAACTCCCTGTGGCGACGAGCCTGGAAGCGACGCGAGACCTCCACCGACGCCCTGCCCGACCACCCCCATCATGACGACTACGACGACCGCACCGGCGCCGAGCTCTGGGACCTGGTCCAGACCCTGCCCAAGAAGGCCCGCGCCGTGGTCGTGCTCCGCTACTACGAAGAGCTCTCCGAGGCCGAGACTGCCGACGCCCTCGGCATCTCGGTCGGGACCGTGAAGTCCCAGGCCAGTCGCGCGTTGGCCGCCCTGCGCGAACGCGCACCTCACACCTTGGATCCCCGGGAGGAGGACCGATGAACGACACCCCACCTACCGGCCTCACCGGCGAGCTGACCCGCCAGCTCCACGCCCAGGTCGACCAGTGGCACAACGCGCCGCTGACCCTCGACGACGTCCAGGGCAAGGCCCGCACCATCCGCCGCCGCCGCACCGCCCTGGCCTCCGGCATCGCAGCCGCGGCCGTCCTCGCCGTCGTCGTCCCGGTCGGTCTCGCCATCAACGACCCCGCCAGCAACCGGCCTTCCCCGGCGGCGCCGACCCCCACCGAGGCGGTTGAGCCGAGCCCGAACCCGGATGGCACGTTCCCGCTGACCCTCGACGTCCCCGAGGGCGACGTACCCACCACCGGCTACATCGCCTTCGACGACCAGCAGCTGGTGACGCCCGACGGCACCCTCGACCTGCCAGGCGACTTCGTGCAGATCGCGCCGTACGACGGCGGCTGGGTCGGCATCCGCGGCGGCGACTACCGGCCGACCGGCCATCAGGTCGTGGTCCTCGACGCCGACCTCCAGGAGGTCTCGGCAGTCCCGTCCGGCTCGAGCCTCGCGATCAGCTCCGACGGCAGCCAGGTGGCCTGGGTCGAGGCCCAGGGCAACGGCAGCGACTGGACGGTCGTCAACGCCCCGTCGGACGGCGGCGAGCAGCTCCGCGTCCCCACGTCGGCAGACACCGTGGTCGAGGGCTTCCTCGCCAACGACACGGTCGCGACCTCACACTTCGACGAGGCGACCGGCGAGACGTTCTACGGGCAGGCCGGCCCCGACGGCGAGTTCGACGCCATTCCGCTCGACAACTACCAGCGGGTCGGCGGTGTCAGCGAGGTGACCGGCCTGGTCGCCGGGCAGACGGAGTTCCGGGGCGACAGCACCTGCTCGGAGGTTCGCAACACCGACGCCGCTCAGCCCCCGCTGGTCTTCGAGACCTGCGAGCACCAGCTGGCCGGCTTCAGCCCCGACGGTCGGTGGCTGATCGGCTATGCGACGTACTTCGACCTCGGTTCGCCGACGCTCGCCATCCTGGATGCGACGACCGGCGACCCGGTGGTCGAGTTCGCGAGCAGCCGCAAGCAGGCCGGGTCGGCAACGGTTCTCGCCGCGGCGTGGGAGGACGACGACACCGTGGTGGCCGTGGTCAACCAGGGCGGTGAGCAGGCCGTGCTCCGGCTCGAGGCCGACGGCGTCGCGACCCGGGTCTCCGACGTCCGCGAGGAGCAGATGTCGGTGGAGTTCTTCCTGCCGCAGCACCTGTTCGGGCAGTAGGGCAGTGACTGACCTGCCCGACCTGACAGGAGAGCTTTCCCGCCAGCTCCGGGCTCAGGTCGACACTCAGTTCGACCAGAGGCACAGCGCACCGCTGACGGTCGGCGAGGTGCGGGACCGGGCGCGCGCGCTCCGTCGCCGCCGTACCGCTGTCACCACCGGCGTCGCCGCCACCGGCGTTCTGGTCGCGGTCGTCCCGGCCGGCCTGGCCGGCGACGGACCCGTGCCACCTGTCGCGGTGGAGCCGCCGGCGTACGACGGGCCAGTGCTCGGTGTGCCCTATGTGGACGGCCCTCGCGTGGTTCTTCCCGATGGGTCGGTGCGCGATGTCGCCCGCGCCTACATCGGCGGCGCCGTCCTGGGTGACACCCTGCTCGGGCTGCGCAACGACGGCACCGGCTTCCTGGTCCTCGACGAGCTCGACGACGCGGGTCAGGTGGTGAACACCGTCGTCACCGAGTCAGGCATCACGTTCAACGCCGACGAGTCGGCCATCGCCTACGTCATCGGCGACGCGCTGATCGTGCGCTGGGAAGACGGTGTGACCGACCTCGGAGAGGTGAGCGGTGGCACGCCGGTCCGGCTGGTCGGCGGCCCCGACTGCACCGAGGGCGTGGCACCATGCGAGGTCTACGTCAACGACGAGCTCGGCGGCGCCCGGGTCGTCACCAACACCGGAGCAAACCAGCCGGTCGCCGGCGACCCACTCAGCGTGACCGACGTGGCCGAGGACGGACGAGCCTCCCTGATCACGAGCTACACGGAACTCCCGGAGCCCGGCTCGTGCAGCAGCGTGGTGGCTCCCGGCACGAAGACCGAGATCCACGGCTCGTGCGACTACACGTTCGGCAGGTTCTCCCCCGACGGCCGGCTGCTCTCCGCGTCGCATGCGTTTCAAGACGGGTGGGGCGACGCGTGGCACGCGATTCTCTCCGCCGACACGGGCGCCGAGTTGGCGCGCTACCGGCCGCGCGGCGGCGGCGTCATGTCGTCCGTGTGGGAGGACGACACCCACCTGCTGATCACGTCCTTCGAGGACGAGCAGTGGCGAGTCACGCGGCTCGGTGCCGACGGGGCGACTGAGGTCGTGCTCGGACCTACGACCGGCAGCGACGTCGAGCCGGCGTACGCCGTCCTGGGCGCGGGCTTCTGACTGGGGCGCATGACCTCACCCTCAGACGAGCACCTCGGTGACCGGTAGCGAGGAGTCGGCGGGTAGGTCGAGCGCGGAGGGTGGCCGGTTCCGCGCCACCATCTCGGCACCGAGCGCGGCGACCATCGCGCCGTTGTCGGTGCACAGCCCCGGCCGCGGCACCCGCACCCGGATACCGCGGGCGGCGGCTCGCTCCTCGGCCATCACCCGCAGCCGCGAGTTGGCCGCGACCCCGCCGCCGATCAACAGGTCCTCGATCCCCTCGCTCGCGGCGGCGTCGACCGCCTTGCGGGTGAGGACGTCGCAGACCGCCTCCTGGAAGGACGCCGCCACGTCGGCGACCGGCACCGGCTCGCCGGACCTCTCGCGCGCCTCGACCCAGCGCGCGACCGCGGTCTTGAGCCCGGAGAAGGAGAAGTCGAAGCGGTGCCGCTCCAGGTCACGGCGCGAGGTCAGGCCTCGCGGGAAGTCGATCGCGACCTGGTCGCCCTCGCGGGCGACCCGGTCGATGTGCGGGCCGCCGGGGAACGGCAACCCGAGCAGCCGCGCCACCTTGTCGAACGCCTCGCCGGCCGCGTCGTCGATCGTGGCGCCGAGCTGCTGGACGTCGCTCGTCACGTCACCCACCCGGAGCAGGCTGGAGTGGCCGCCGGACACCAGCATCGCCAGGCAGGGGTCGGGCAGCGCGCCGTGCTCGAGCTGGTCGACGGCGACGTGCGCCGCGAGGTGGTTGACGCCGTAGAGCGGCTTGCCGAGCCCGATCGCGAGGGCCTTGGCGGCGGCGACGCCGACCAGCAGAGCGCCGGCGAGGCCGGGGCCGCTGGTGACCGCTATCGCGTCGACGTCGTACGGCTCCACGCCGGCGGTCTCGCAGGCCCGCTCGATCGTCGGCACCATCGCCTCGAGGTGGGCCCGGCTGGCGACCTCGGGCACGACGCCACCGAAGCGTGCGTGCTCGTCGACGCTGCTCGCGACCGCGTCGGCCAGCAGCGTGTGGCCGCGGACGATGCCGACCCCGGTCTCGTCGCACGACGTCTCGATGCCGAGGACGAGCGGGGCGTCGGTCATGCCGGTCATTGTGCCGGGGACAATGGCGAGGTGCGTGCCGTGGGGGTCTCCGAGCTCGGCCACCTTCCGTTCGTGCGCCACCAGCTCGATCCCGGCCTCGTGCTCGGAGCCTGGCGGCTCGACGACGCTGCCGCCGTGGTGTCCCGGCGGCCGATCGCTCGCGAGACCCTGATCGTGCTGGCGGGCTTCGGGCCGGCGGGTGACCAGGCGCGGCTGCTGGGCGCTCTGGCCGAGGAGATCGATCCGCCGGACCGGCTGACCCTGACCGCCACGGCCGAGGTGGTCCCTGACGTCTGGCGGCTCGACCCGGTGCGTCACTGGCACTGGATGCTCAGCCGCTCTCCGCCGCCAGGCCCGAGCCCGGACGCCGTCGAGGTCGCCGACCCACGCGAGATCGACGCGCTGCTCGACACCGCAGCCCCGGACTCCCACGCGCGGCCCGGCACGCCGGGGATCGAGGCGTGGCTGGGGCTGCGCGAAGGGGACGACCTGCTCGCGGTCGGCGCCGTCGTCCGGAACCCCGACCGGTCGGGCCACCTCCGCGCCGTGACCGTCGTGCCGCAGGCCCGCGGCCGTGGGTTGGGGCGGTCCCTCAGCGTCGCGCTGACGCGGCGTGCTCTGACCGGTCCGGGCGTCGCCAGCCTCGGCGTGTACGCCGACAACGTGCCGGCACAGCGGATCTACCGCGGCCTCGGCTACGAGGTCGTCCACGCCTTCACGTCGGGACCGGTCACCGGCAGCTCCAGCACCACGGCCGTGGCGCCGTCGCGGTAGTAACGCGGCCGCCGGTCCAACTCGTCGAAACCGCGGGCAGCGTAGAAGGCCAACGCGTCGGTGTTGTCCTCGCGTACCTCGAGCAGCAGCCGCTCGACCCCTTCGGCGGCCGCACGGCGCCCGACGTCCGCGAGCAGTCTGCTGGCGAGGCCCTGCCGCCGGTGCGCGGGGTCGACGGCGATCCGCTGCAGCTCGGCGATTTCGCCGGCCACGCTCACGACGGCGTAGGCGATGACAGCGCCGCCGCCGCGCACCACGAGGTAGTGGACCGTCGGGAGGTCACCGCTGACACCCTGCGTGACGAGCACCTCAGACCAGGCGTCCTTCCCGAGTGCCACGGCTTCCAGCCGGACGATCGCGGCGACGTCCGCAGGAGTCGCGGGCTCGATCACGAGGCGGGCTTGCGCGGCCCGGGCAGCACGGCGTCGGGTCGCCTCAAGTAGAGGGGCTCGGGGTCGCGGAGCTCGGCCCGCTCGTTCGCGACGGTGCGTGCCAGCCAGCCGGCGCTCGGTCGCCTTGGTCCCACCGGTGTCGGAAAGTGCTCCGGGTACAGCACCGCACCCTCCCCCACGACCTGGCCCTCGTCGGCGAGGGCTGCCGGCCGGTCGACGACCGGTCCGGTGAGCCGGTTCCCCTCCTCGTCGTACGTCGCGAGGTAGACCTCCTTGCGGCGCGCGTCGGTGGCGACGGCGAACTCGCCGATCACGGCCCCGCTGTCGACTGCCTCGACGGCCAGGACGTCGAGGCTGCACACGCCGTAGACGGGGAGGTCGAGCACGAACGCCAGCGTCCGGGCAGTGACCAGGCCGACCCGCAGCCCGGTGAACGGGCCGGGCCCGACGCCGACCGCGATCGCAGTGAGGTCCTGCCGCACCACGCCGGCACCGGACAGCGCCCGGTCGATCAGCGGCGCGAGCTGCTCGCCGTGTCGCATCGTCTGCTCACTCGCGAGCTCCGCGACGACCTCGGCGTCGTCGTGCAACGCCACTGTGACGGTCGGGGTGGCGGTGTCGAACGCGAGCAGCACGCAGTCAGGCTAGTCGCCGCACGGATCAGGTCCCGCGCAGCACCTGCACCAGGTGGGCGTCGATGGCGGAGAGCCCGGCCTGGTCCTCCGTCGGGTCCCACCAGGTGAGCCCGTCGACGTCCCCGCCGGGCCGCAGGCCCGTGTCCCTGGGCAGTGCGCTGCGGTAGACGGCGACCCGCTTGATCCGGCGCTGGTGCCCGTACTGGATCGTCGCCACTCCCGCGAACTCGACGGGTCCGGGGTCGCCTCCCGTGGTCTTGCGGAACTGGTCGACGACGGCGTCCCGCGGGAGGTCGCCGACGGCGAGCCGCGCAAGCGGCAGCTCCCACTCGGCCGTGCGCAGGTTGTGCACCAGCAGGACGCGGTCGCCGTGCTCGGGGAGCAGGATCGACATCGTCAGCGGCACCTCACGGTCGAGGTCGCGCAGCTCGTCCTCCGCGCAGTGCCAGAAGTCGACCAGCAGCGTCTCGCCCGGCTTCGCCGCCAGGGGTGGCCGTCGGGTGTCCGGCACCTGCAGCTCGTACCACCGCGGCCCCACGGGCGTCATGAGGACCCGGCGCGGGTCGTGGTCCTCGGCGTCGTCGGCATGGGCCAGCGCGCGGATCACCCGGATCTCGAGGCGCGACTCCGCGAGGCCCTCGGCCATCCCCTCGCCCCACTCGACCACGGTGACGGCGTCGTCCAGCGTCGTGTCGAGGTCGAGATCGTCGAGCTCGTCGATCCCCCCGAGGCGATAGGCGTCGACGTGGATCAGCGCCGGCCCGCTCGACCAGTGACGGGTGGACACGGGCGATGACGAACGTCGGCGAGGTGATGGGGCCACGCACGTTCAGTCCCGCGCCGAGCCCTTGGGCGAACGTGGTCTTGCCGGCCCCCAGCTCGCCGCTGAGCACGACCAGGTCACCGGCCCGCAGCTGCCCGGCCAGCGAGCGCCCCAGAGCCCGCATCGAGTCGGCGTCCGGCACGTCGAACAGGAAGGTGTTGAGAGGACGACGCAGCTCCACGTTCGGCTCCTGGCGCCGCACCTCCCGGAAGCCGCGCCGCTCCCAGAAGCCGACCGTCGCGGGCAGCTCGAGCCGCGCCACCACGGTGAGGTCGTCGAACTCCTGGGCCTCCGTGACCGCCGCCTGGATCAGCCGGGCCGCGATGCCGTGCCCCTGCGCATGGGGGAGGACGCCGAAGCGACGGACGTACATGGTGGTCCCGACCGGGTCCAGGACGAGGCCGCCGACCGGCTCTCCGTCGAGCAGAGCGAGCAACCCGCCTCGGTGTGAGAGAAGCTCGGCGAACGACGCCACCGTCTCGGTGAGAGCGGCCGCGGGCGGGTCGAGCGGGGGGCGAGCCTCGAAGGCCGGTCGGATGGTGTCGAGCAGCGTGGCCGCGTCCGCCGGACCGACCGGACGGATCTCGACGCTCACCGGCGGCCCACCCGCCCCCGGGCCGCGGCGAGCAGCTGGTCGAGCTCGGCGTTGACCTCTTCGTGTCGCTCGAGGATCACCATGTGGCCGGCGCCCTCCAGCTCCAGCAGCCGCGAGCCCGGGATGGTGGCGTGCAGCTTGCGGCTGTGGCCGACCGAGGTCATCTTGTCCGAGGTGCCGCACACGACCGACACCGGCACCTCGGCGAGCGCCTGCACCGTCTCGAACTTGTCGAGGGCGGAGAAGTTGGGGAAGAAGTCGGCGATCACCTCGAACGGGGTGGCCGAGAGCATCGAGTCGACGAAGTCGACGTATGACACCGGGACGTCGTCGCCGAACGCGAACGTGTCCGTCGCCACCGAGGCGACCGCGCGACCGACCCGGCGTACGCCGTCGACGGCGCGGTGACCACGCGAGAGCAATGCGACCGCCCGGAGTGCCAGCGCGCTGCCGAGCCCCGAGGGCAACACAGGGGCCAGCACCCGGTGGGGATCGATGCCGCCGGCGGTCGTCGAGACCAGCCCGACGCCCGCGACCCGGTCGCCGAACAGGTCGGGGAAAGCCTCGGCCATCGCGATGATGCTCATCCCGCCCATCGAGTGCCCGACCACCACCACCGGCGCGTCCGGCGCGACCTCGTCGATCACCCGCGCCAGGTCGCGGCCGAGCTGGTCGATCGTGGCGTGGCCGTCCGTCGACCGGCCGGACCGGCCGTGGCTGCGCTGGTCGTAGAAGACCGCCCGCACCAGCCCGCGGTAGCCGGCGCGCTGGAAGTGCCAGCAGTCGAGGTTGAGGGCGTAGCCGTGGACGAAGACGACGGTGAGCGGTGAGCCGGGGCACTCGTCGACCTCGACGTGCAGCGGGACGCCGTCGTCGGCGACCACCGTGATCGGTGTCGATCGGAGTGAGCCGAACTCGGTCTCGTCGCCGGCTCCGCGCCGCGCGATGATCGCCCGGCGACGGGCGACCCCGACCGCGGTACCGGCGGCCGCGATGCCGGCTGCGGACGCGACGATCCCGAAGACCTTGCCCCTGACGCTCACGCCGGCTACTCCACTGCCGTGACTTCGTCGATGTTCTCGTCCATGTTCTCGTCGCTGCTCTCGTTGATGTAGCGGCGCTCGAAGCGGCCACCGATCCGGGTCACGATCTCGTAGCTGATCGTGTCGCACCACTCGGCCCAGTCCTGCGCGGTCGGCTCCCCGAAGAGGCCGGCGCCGAAGAGGACGGCGTCGTCGCCCTCGGTCGCGCCCGGGTCGTCGCGCTCCCCCGCGAGCTCCACGACGAACTGGTCCATGCAGACCCGCCCCCGTACCGGTCGGCGCCGGTCACCGACCTGCACCTCGGCCCGGTTGCCGGCGTGCCGGGGCACTCCGTCGCCGTACCCGACCGGGACCAGGCCGACCGAGACGGGCCGCTCGGCGTGCCAGGTGTGGCCGTAGGAGACGCCGGCGCCGGCGTCGATCTGCTTGACGAGCGCGAGCCGCGCGGAGACGTGCATCGCCGGCAGCAGCCCGGGCCGGTCGCGATCGCCCAGGTCGGGCGTATGGCCCGGAGCCGGGTCGAGGCCGTACGACGCGAGGCCGCACCGGACCAGGTCGTAGCGGGCGCTCGGGCGCAGGATGGCCGCGGCGGAGTTGGAGAGGTGGCGGACCTCGGGCTCGAGCCCGGCAGCCTTCGCCAGCTCGAGGGCGTCCTCGAACGCGGCCTGCTGCGCGTCGTTGGCGGGGTGGTCGGGCTCGTCGCTGCACGCGAAGTGTGACCAGATCCCGGTGACCCGGATCGCACCGTGCCGCTCGTGTTGGGCGGCGACCGCGAACAGGTCGTGCCACTGCTCGCGGGCCGCGCCGCCGCGTGACAGCCCGGTGTCGACCTTGATCTGGACCCGAGCCGGGACGTCGCTGACCGCCGCGACGACCTCGGCGAGCTCGGCCTCGGTGTAGACGGTGAGGTCGATGTCGGCCTCGATCGCGGGCGTGTAGTCCTCCCCGGGGACGGTGAGCCAGCTCAGGACCCGACCGGTGTCGCCGGCCGCCCGGAGCTCCAGCGCCTCGTCCAGGGTGGCGACCCCGAGCCACGCGGCACCGCCCTCGCGCGCCGCCCGGGCCGCCGGGACCATGCCGTGGCCGTAGCCGTCGGCCTTCACGACCGTCATGACCGCGACCCCGGTGTGCTCGCGCAGCACCTCGACGTTGTGCCGGATCACGGGCAGCTCGACGACGATCTGCGCGCGCGGCCGGCTCATGCCCCGGATTCTTCCATCCCGGTCGCCAGGACCTGGCGGACCGTCTCGGGGAGTGCGCGGGCCACGTCGCCCGCGCTGATCGGGCCACCCCTGGATGCGAGGGTCGCCGCCGCACCGTGGAGCCAGCTACCCACCGACGCCGCGTCGTACGACGTGAGGCCGGCCGCCAGCAGCGAGCCGACCAGCCCGGCGAGCACGTCGCCGGCGCCGGCGGTGGCCAGCCACGGCACGCCGGTCGTCGTGACGCGGACGCCTTCGGCGCCTGCCACCAGGGTGTGCCGGCCCTTGAGGAGCACGACCGCTTGGTAGCGCTCGGCCGCTGCTGTGGCGTGGTGGAGCGGCCGGGCCTCGATGTCGGCCCGGTCGACGCCGGTCATGGCGGCGAGCTCGCCCGCGTGCGGCGTGAGGACGGCCGGCACCGGCAGCGGGGCCCTCACGTGCTGCAGCGCGTCGGCGTCGACGACGACCGGGACGTCGTCAGCGAGCGCCGCCGCGAGTTGCTCCTCCGCGTCCCGGTCGGTGCCGGGGCCGACCACCCACGCCTGGACCCGGCCCTCGCCGACCACCTCGGGGCGGGTGGCGCGCACCGGCTCGGCCGCCGCTCCGTCGTACCGCACCATGCCGGCGAGGCCGTTGGCGGCGCCGGCGACGCACAGCTCGGCCGCGCCGGGGTAGGTCGCCGAGCCGGCCCGGACCCCGACGACGCCGCGGGAGTACTTGTGGGCATCCGGCGCCGGCCGCGGCAGCAGCCGTCGTACGTCGGCGGGCTGGAGCGCCTCGACCGGCGGCTCGGGCAGCGTCAGCCCGAGCTCGACGAGATGGGTGACGCCGCAGGCGGCGGCCGCGGGGTCGACCAGGTGCGCGATCTTGTGGGTGCCGAAGGTGACCGTCAGCGCGGCCCGCACGTGCGGCCCGGCCAGCTCGCCGGTGTCGACGTCGACGCCGCTCGGGACGTCGACCGAGACGACAGGGATCCCGTCGAGCCGCTCGAGGGCGGCCACCGCCGCGGGCCGCAGCCCGGGCCTTCCGCCGATCCCGACGATCCCGTCGACCGCGACGTCGGGACGGCTGTCGTCGCGTGGCTCACCGACCCGGCCGCCGGCCCGGCGCAACGCCGCCAGCCCGTTCTCGTGGACCTCCTCCGCGAGCAGCCACGCCTCGACCCAGGCCCCCCGCCGGGCGAGCACCGCCCCGGCGTACAGCGCGTCACCGCCGTTGTTGCCCGGCCCCACCAGCAGCACCACCCGCCGGCCATACGCACCTCCCAGCAGGTCGATCACGGCGTGGGCGAGCCCGGTCGCCGCCTGCTGCATCAGAGCCTTCTCGGGCAGCGTCGCCAGCAGCGCCTCCTCGGCGGCTCGGACCTGCTCGACGGTGTGCGCGCGGCGCATGCGCCCACGTTATCCGCGGCGTGTGCCTGAGAACGCCCTATGGGTAGTTGTCAGGCACACGCCGCGATGGGTGGGCTGTGGATGACGCCCCAACGGCGGCCGAACTCCGGCCAGGCTGCTGGGCATGCACGATCTCGGCGACCTCATCACGACCCAGGCGGGTCTGCTGGCGCGACGACAGCTCACGGAGCGCGGCATTCGCTGGGACATCGTCGACCATCAGATCCGGGCCGGACGCTGGGTCGCGCGGACACCGCGTGTGATCAGCACGGTCACCGGTGAGCTGACGACCGAGCAGCGCAGCTGGCTCGCAGTCCTGCACGCCGGGCCGCGCAGCATGGTGGGCGGCCTGACGGCCGCCGAGCGTCTCGGACTGCGCCGTTGGGAGCGGGAGAGCATCACAGTGCTTGTCGATGACGAGCTCGCGTTCGAGCCGGTCGACGGTGTCCACTTCTCTCGCTCGCGCCGCTCCTTCGAATTGCTGGTACGCCCGGCCGCCGGGCTGCCGACCTGTCTGCTGGAGCCGGCGATCCTGATGTGGGCCGGGTATGACGCCCGCCCTCGTGCCGCCCACGCGATCTTGGCCTCCGCGGTCCAGCAGCGGATCACCACGCCGGACCGACTGCTGCGGTGGATCGACCTGCTGCGGCCGCTGCGACGCGCGCCCGCCTTCCGGGCCACCATCGGCGACATCGCAGGCGGCTCCCACTCCGGAGCAGAACTCGACGTGATGCGTATGTGCCGCGGCTACTCACTGCGGCCACCCGACCGGCAGCGGCCCCGGTATGACCGGGCAGGGAAGCGACGGTGGACAGACTGTGAGTGGGAGCTCCCGGACGGGTCGGTGCTGGTCCTCGAGGTCGACGGTTCGTTCCACATGGAGGTCGAGCACTGGGGGCGCGACAAGAAGCGGGCGCGCCGACTGACCGGGCGCGATCGGACGGTCATCGGGTGCACCGCGTACGAGGTCCGGCACGAACCGTCCGAGGTGGTGCAGGACCTGATCGCCCTCGGCGTCCCCCGAGTCGCGGCGTGTGCCTGAGAACGCCCTATAGGTAGTTCTCAGGCACACGCCGCGAAGAGGGCCCAGCTCAGGACTCGAGTACCACCACGGCGGAGGCGATCCCGGCGTCGTGCGAGAGCGACAGGTGCACCGACCGGACGCCGAGCTGATCGGCCCGGGCCTGCACAGACCCGCGCAGCTCCAGCAGCGGCCGGCCGGACGACTCGGAGATGACCTCGGCGTCGTGCCAGGCCATCCCGGTGGGTGCCCCGAGCGCCTTCGCGACGGCCTCCTTCGCGGCGAACCGAGCAGCCAGGGACGCCGGCGGACGCGTGGCCTCGGCCGGAGTGAACAGCCGCTCGCGCAGCCCGGGCGTGCGCTCCAGGGACGCCATGAACCGCTCGATGTCGACCACGTCGATGCCGACGCCAATGACCGCCACGCGTCACTCCACGGTGACTGACTTGGCGAGGTTGCGCGGCTGGTCGACGTCGTGGCCGAGCACGGTGGCGAGCTCGCACGCGAACAGCTGCATCGGGATCACCGCGAGCATCGGCTGGAGCAGCACCGGGACCCGAGGCAGCTCGATCAGCTCGTCGGCGTACGGCGCGATCGTGGCGTCGCCCTCCTCGGCGAGACAGATCGTGTAGGCGCCGCGCGCCCGGATCTCCTGGATGCCGCTGACCATCTTGTCGTGGAGCTGGTCGCGCCCCTTCGGTGGTACGACGCACAGGACCGGCATGCCGGGCTCGATCAGCGCGATCGGGCCGTGCTTGAGCTCGCCGGCCGCGAAGCCCTCGGCGTGGAGGTAGGCGAGCTCCTTGAGCTTGAGCGCACCCTCGAGTGCGACCGGGTAGCCGGCGTGGCGGCCGAGGAACAGCACCGAGCTGTCGTCGCGGTGGGCGCGGGCCAGCTCATAGATCCGCTGGTCCTGCTCCAGCACCGTCCGGATCAGCTCCGGCATCCGCTCGAGCTGGTCGACGATCTCGGTGATCTCGTCGCCGTAGCGGGTCCCCTTGACCTGCGCGAGGTAGAGCCCGAGCAGGTAGCACGCGATCATCTGGGTCATGAAGCCCTTGGTCGACGCGACCGCGATCTCCGGGCCGGCGTTGGTGTAGATCACGGCATCCGACTCGCGCGGGATGGTCGAGCCGTTGGTGTTGCAGATCGCGAGCACCCGCGACCGCTGCCGCCGCGCGTGCCGGATCGCCTGCAGCGTGTCGGCGGTCTCGCCCGACTGGCTGATCGCGACCACCAGCGTGGACCGGGTGAGGATCGGGTCGCGGTAGCGGAACTCGGACGCGAGCTCGACCTCGCACGGGATCCGGGTCCAGTGCTCGATCGCGTACTTCGCGACCAGCCCCGCATAGAAGGCCGTGCCGCAGGCGACCACGATGATCTTGTCGATGTCGCGCAGGTCCTGCTCCGCGAGCCGCATCTCGTCGAGGTGCAGGTCTCCCGAGGTCGTACGCCGCCCGAGGAGCGCATTCGCCACCGCTTGCGGCTGCTCGTAGATCTCCTTGCGCATGAACCAGTCGTGGCCGTCCTTCTCGGCGGCCGACAGGTCCCAGTCGACGTGATAGCGGCGGCCCTCGGCCGGCGTGCCGTCGAACCCGGTGACCGACACACCGTCGCGGGTGATCGTGACGACCTGGTCCTGGCCGAGTTCCAGTGCCTCCCGCGTGTGCTCGATGAACGCGGCGACGTCGGAGCCGAGGAAGTTCTCGCCCTCACCGATACCGACGACCAGCGGCGAGTTGCAGCGCGCTGCCACGACCCGGGACGGGTCCTGCGCGTCGACCGCGACCAGCGTGAAGGCTCCCGTCAGCTGCTGGCAGGCGGCCTGCATCGCGGTCGTGAGGTCGCCACCGCGCTCCAGCTCGGCCTCGAGCAGGTGCGCGGCGACCTCAGTGTCGGTGTCGGAGACCAGGTCGTGGCCCGCGGCCTCAAGCTCGGCGCGCAGCTCCGCGAAGTTCTCGATGATGCCGTTGTGGACCAGCGCCACCCGGCCACCGTCGCCGAGATGGGGGTGGGCGTTGCGGTCGTTGGGGGGGCCGTGCGTGGCCCAGCGGGTGTGGCCGATGCCGGTCATCGATTGCGGGAGCGGTCGGTCGGCGATCGCCTTCTCCAGGTTCGCGAGCTTTCCCGCACGCTTGTCAGAGGCGATCGTTCCGGCGGTGACCAGGGCGATTCCGGCGGAGTCGTAGCCGCGGTACTCCAGCCGCCGCAGCCCCTCGATCACGACGCCCTGCGCCTGCTGGGGGCCGACGTACCCGACGATTCCGCACATGGGGGCGAGTCTAGAGGTCGGGCCTACTGCAAGAATGCCGCGCATGTCTCCGAACGGCGGGTCGGACGCGGGCCGCGAGCCGTCGCCGTACGTCGAGCTCGACCGCGACGCCTGGGCGGCCCTCGGCCCCGAGTCCGTCAGCCCGCTGACCGCCGACGAGATCATCACCCTGCGCGGCCTCGGCGACGCACTCGACCTAGACGAGGTCGAGCAGATCTACGTTCCGATCGCCCGGCTGCTCAGCATGTACGTCGCGGCCGCCGGCCAGCTCCACCGCGAACAGGAGGACTTCCTCAACCAGCCCCAGCCGCAGCGCACGCCGTTCGTCATCGGGCTCGCGGGCTCGGTCGCGGTCGGCAAGTCCACCACCGCCCGCGTGCTCCAGCAGCTGCTGGCCCACCTGCCCGAGCATCCGAGCGTCGAGCTCGTCACGACCGACGGGTTCCTCTACCCGAACGCCGAGCTCGAGCGCCGCGGGCTGTTGCAGCGCAAGGGGTTCCCCGAGTCCTACGACCGCCGGGCGCTGCTCCGGTTCGTGGTCGACATCAAGTCCGGCAAGGACGAGGTCGCCGCTCCGACGTACTCCCACCTCGTGTACGACGTGGTCCCCGACCAGCAGGTCGTGATCACCAGCCCGGACATCGTGATCCTCGAGGGCCTCAACGTGCTCCAGCCGGCGCGGATCCGGGAGGACGGCCGCGCCGGGCTGACGCTGAGCGACTTCTTCGACTTCTCCGTGTACGTCGACGCCCGCACCGAGCATGTCCGGCAGTGGTACATCGACCGCTTCAAGCGCCTGCGAGAGACCGCGTTCCGCGACCCGGAGTCCTACTTCGCCAAGTACGCCGTGCTGAGCGAGGACGAGGCGGTGGACACCGCGACCCGGCTGTGGGACACGATCAACGGTCCCAACCTCACCCAGAACGTGCTCCCCACCCGCTCCCGGGCGACGCTGGTGCTGCGCAAGGACCTCGACCACTCAGTGCGGTACGTCCGGCTCAGGAAGCTCTGAGCTCGGCCAGCTGCTCATCCTCCTGGACCACCTCGCGACGCCGGCAGGCACCGACCAGCCCGGTGAGGATCGCCCAGAGCGGCAGGCCGATCCCGGCTCCGGCGAACATCGAACATCGGGGTCACCTCGGCGTCAGGGAACAGCAGCGTGGTCGGCACCGAGAGCGCGTGCACCGTGCCGGCGACGACCGCGAGCACCGGCACCACACGGCGGAGGCCGGTCTCGGTGCGGATGAGGGTCAGCGCGAGGAAGACGAGGGCCGCTCCTGAGATCGGGTAGAGGAACGACGACAGCACCACGTGGGTGAGCGCGAACGTACCGTGCCCGCCGCCGCTTACCCGGTGCTGGACGCCGACTTACCGAGACCCGACCCGGGTCGCCAGCACGTGCTCGGCGACGGCAAGGGCCATCGTCAGACCCAGCAGCAGCACGACCACCCCGGCCGTCAGACCGGAGGTCAGGCCGATCGCTGCCACCAGGAGGACCGTCGCCGTGGTGATGAACGCGGGCAGCGCCAACCGTGTCTCGTGGTCACCGAGCCAGTGGAGGACGCCGAGGACGACCGTGTACACGCCGACCGGCACCGTCACGCTCCACACCGCCACCGTCTCCGTCGTGTGGCCGTGGTGCGTGACCACGTCGACGGCGACCGCGAGTCCGGCGCCGGTGGCGGCCACCGCCGCGAAGCCGAAGGCGTGCGCGTAGGCCGCGCGCCACACGGTGCGCTCGGAGGCGAACAACGGCGCGTGCTCGCGCTTGAAGTACATCCACCACATCGAGAAGACGAGCAGCATCCCACCGATCACGAGCGGGACCAGGTCGGCGACGTACTCGTCGGCCACCAACGCGCCCTGCACGGCCATGACCGAGGACAGCACCACCTCGCCCAGCACGATGATCGTGAAGAGGCCGTAGCGCTCGGCGATGTGATCGGGGTGGTACGGCGTGCGGTGGGTGCGCTCGGCGACGTACGGCACCGTGAACTCGAGCAGCATCCCGATCACGAACGTGCCGAGCAGCAGCACCTGGCCGTCGTCGATGACCAGTCGCGCCCACCAGAAGACCTGGACGGCGGTGATCCCGACCGCGTAGGTCAGCGCGCAGCGCCGCCCCTCCGGGTGTCCGTGGGCCGCGCGCAGCCACAGCGACACCATGCCCAGCCGCATCACGGTGTACCCCGCGACGACCAGCACCGACTGACCGTCGGCGAACAGGTCGGGAACCCCGGCGGCCAGCAGGAGCGACCCGGCCATGATCACGAAAGACAGCAGCCGGTAGATGACGTCGCCGGAGTCGTACGCCGAGGCGAACCAGGTGTAGCCGACCCACGCCCACCAGATCGCGACGAACACCAGGCAGAAGTAGACGATCGCGTCGAGGTGCCCCTCGGCGAGCCCGTGGTGGAGCGAGGCGGCAGCCGACGCGATCGCGACCACGAAGACCAGGTCGAAGAACAGCTCGAGCGAGGTCGCGGCGCGGTGCGGCTCGTCGGAGTCGCGCGGCCCCATCGGGACCGACCACGGGACCGGTGTGATGGCCATGGCTCAGACTGGCACAGCGCCGGCGCGACAGGGGGTCAGAGCGCGAGCTGTCGGCGTACGACGTCCGCCAGCCGTTCGGCCACCTCGCGTGCCTGCCCCTCGGTCGGCGCCTCGACCATGACCCGCACGATCGGCTCGGTCCCGGAGGGCCGCAGCAGGATCCGCCCGGTCCCGGCCAGGCCGGCCTCCTCCTCGGCGACCGCGGCGGCGACGACCGGGTCGTCGTCGGCCCGCGCCTTGTCGACCCCGTCGACGTTGAGCAGCACCTGCGGCAGCCGCGTCATCACCGAGGCGAGCTCCTGTACCGACTTCCCGGTGGTCGCCATCCGCTCCAGCACCGCCAGCGCGGTGAGGATGCCGTCGCCCGTGGTGGCGTGGTCGCTCATGATCACGTGCCCGGACTGCTCGCCGCCCAGGGAGTAGCCGGAGACCTTCATCGCCTCCAGCACGTAGCGGTCGCCCACCTTGGTCTGCCGGACGCCGATCCCCGCGTTTCGCATCGCCTGCACGAAGCCGAGGTTGCTCATGACCGTGACGACGACCGTGTCCTTCGCGAGCCGGCCCTGCTCGTGGAGGGCGAGGGCGAGGACGGCGAGCAGCTGGTCGCCGTCGATGACGTTGCCCTCGTGGTCGACCGCGAGACACCGGTCGGCGTCGCCGTCGAGGGCGAAGCCGACGTCGGCACCGTCCTGGATCACGGCCTTCTGGAGCCCTTCGAGGTGGGTCGAGCCGCAGTTGTCGTTGATGTTGAGGCCGTCCGGCATCGCGTGGATCGCGCTGACGTCGGCGCCGGCGCCGACCAGGGCGCGCGGGCCGGCCTCCGACGCAGCACCCTCGGCGCAGTCGAGCACCACCTTGATCCCGACCAGCGGGTGGTCGATCGACAGGATCAGGTGGTCGACGTAGTCGTCGATCGCCTCGGCGTACTGCTCGACCCGGCCCACCCCGGCGCCCACCGGCCGCTGCCAGTCCTCGTGCAGCCGCCGCTCGATGGCGTGCTCGGCCGCGTCGTCGAGCTTCTGGCCGCCGCGGGCGAGGAACTTGATGCCGTTGTCAGGCATCGGGTTGTGGGACGCCGAGAGCATCACACCGAGGTCGGCGCCGAGCTTCTGGGTCAGGAACGCGACGCCCGGGGTCGGCAGGACCCCGAGCAGCAGCACGTCGACGCCTGCCGAGGCCAGCCCGGCGACCACCGCCGCCTCCAAGAACTCCCCGGAGACGCGGGTGTCGCGACCGACGACCGCGAAGGGCCGGTGGCCCTCGAAGTCCCCGCGGTCGGCGAGCACGTGGGCCGCGGCAACGGAAAGGTCCAGGGCCAGCTCCGCGGTGAGATCACCGTTGGCCAGGCCCCGGACCCCGTCCGTGCCGAAGAGTCGCTTGGTCATGCCGCCTCGATCTCGTGCCGACGTCGGGTGCCGGAGTGCTTGGCAAGGCGGAGGAGGGAAGGCGGCCTTTGAGCGGAGCGGGCCGTCGACCGACGACAACGCAGCCAGGTGCCCGGCACGCGACGTCGGATCAGCGCTTGCTGAACTGCGGTGCCTTACGGGCCTTCTTCAGACCCGCCTTCTTGCGCTCGATGACTCGCGCGTCGCGCGTCAGCAGCCCGGCCTTCTTCAGGATCGCACGGTTGGCGTCGACGTCGACCGCGTTGAGCGCGCGGGCCACGCCGAGGCGCAGCGCACCGGCCTGGCCGGTGATGCCGCCGCCGTGGATGCGGGCGACCACGTCGAAGCGGCCCTCGAGGCGGGTCGCCGCGAAGGGCTCGTTGACGACCTGCTGGTGCAGCTTGTTCGGGAAGTAGGAGTCGAGCGCGCGGCCGTTGACGGTCCAGTTGCCGGTGCCCGGGACGATCCGGACGCGGGCGACGGCCTGCTTGCGGCGGCCGGTGGCGGACGCCGGGGCGATCGCGGACGCGACCGGTGCGTCGGCGGCCGGGGCGCTCTCGGAGCTGTAGGCGACGCCCTGCTCGTCGGTCTCGAAGGTCTCCTCGACCTCGGCGCCGTTCTCGGTCGGGTTCTCGGTCGGGTTCTCGGTCTCGGTCACGTTCTCAGTCACGTGGGTGTCCTCAGTCCTGGGGTCGATCACTGGGAGATCTGCGTGATCTCGTACGGCGTGGCCTGCTGGGCCTGGTGCGGGTGGTTCGGGCCGGAGTAGACCTTGAGCTTCTTGATCATCTGGCGACCGAGCTTGTTCTTCGGGAGCATGCCCCAGACCGCCTTCTCGACGACCTTGCGGGCGTCCTTCTCGAGGATCTGCCCGACCGGGGTGGCGGTGAGGCCGCCCGGGAAGCCGGAGTGGCGGTAGGAGAGCTTCTTGGTGGCCTTGTCGCCGGTGAGGGCGAGCTTCTCGGCGTTGACGATGATGACGAAGTCGCCGGTGTCCATGTGAGGGGCGAAGATCGGCTTGTGCTTGCCGCGGAGCAGGTTCGCGGTCTGCACGGCGAGCCGGCCCAGGACGACGTCAGTGGCGTCGATGACGTGCCAGGCCCGGTGGATGTCGCCCGGCTTGGGGCTGTAGGTGCGCACGTGAGTGCCCTTCTCGTTCGTGGTGCCCGGCCGGCGGTCGCCGGTCGGATGATGGTGCTGCGGCTTCTGACGAACACGGCCCGGCTCGAGATTCAGTCCGGGACTGCGCCCTGACCCACGTGGCAGGTCAGGACGCGGCAGGAGTCGCGACCGCACAGATTACCGGCGTGTCGTCGTACCGGTCAAAACGTGAGCCGTCCGCGCAAGACTCAGATTCGCACCGGTTCCCACCTGCGGTTAGGTTGTTGGGGTGACTGAATCCCTCACCGTCCGCGACAACCGCACCGGACAGGAGTACGAGGTCCCGATCACCGACGGCACCATCAAGGCCGCGGACCTGGGCCAGATCAAGTCGAAGGACGACGCTCCCGGGCTGGCGGTCTACGACCCCGGTTTCGTGAACACGGCGTCCTGCCGCAGCTCCGTCACCTTCATCGACGGCGACGAGGGCATCCTGGAGTACCGCGGCTACCCCATCGAGCAGCTGGCCGAGAAGTCCTCGTTCCTCGAGGTGGCCTACCTGCTGATCCACGGTTCGCTGCCCACCAAGGCCGAGTACGACGCGTGGGTCCACGAGATCACGTATCACACGTTCGTCCACGAGAACGTCAAGTCCTTCATGGAGGGCTTCCGCTACGACGCGCACCCGATGGGGATGCTGATGGCCTCCGTCGGAGCGCTGTCGACGTTCTACCCCGACGCCCGCAACATCGGCGACGCCGAGAACCGCCACATGCAGATCGTGCGGATGATCGCGAAGATGCCGACGCTGGGTGCCTGGTCGTTCCGCCACGCGCAGGGCAAGCCGTTCATCTACCCCGACAACGACCTCTCCTACACCGCGAACTTCCTCTCGATGCTCTTCAAGATGAGCGAGCGGACCTTCGAGGCCGACGAGCGCCTGGTCCGCGCTCTCGACGTCCTGTTCATCCTGCACGCCGACCACGAGCAGAACTGCTCGACCAACGCGGTCCGCTCGGTCGGCTCCAGCCAGGTCGACCCGTACTCGGCGGTCGCGGCCGGCGTCGCCGCGCTCTACGGCCCCCTCCACGGCGGCGCCAACGAGGCCGTGCTGCGGATGCTGCGCCGGATCGGCTCCAAGGACAACATCCCCGACTTCATCCAGGGCGTGAAGGACGGCAACGAGCGGCTGATGGGCTTCGGCCACCGGGTCTACAAGAACTACGACCCGCGGGCGACGATCATCAAGAAAGCCTGCGACGACGTCTTCGAGGTCACCGGCGTCAACCCGCTCCTCGAGATCGCACAGGAGCTCGAGAAGATCGCGCTGGAGGACGAGTACTTCGTGCAGCGCAAGCTCTACCCGAACGTCGACTTCTACTCCGGGCTGATCTACGAGGCCTTCCAGTTCCCGCCCGAGATGTTCACGGTGCTCTTCGCCATCGGACGGACGCCGGGCTGGCTCGCGCAGTGGCTCGAGCTGGTGCAGGACAAGGAGCAGAAGATCGCCCGGCCCAAGCAGATCTACACCGGCGACCGCACCCTCGACTTCGTGCCGGCCGCGGAACGCTGGGCGTGAGGCGCTGAGCGAGCGCCCCGACTCCGACCCGAGCGGCCCCTCCCCAGACCCCGGACCACGATCGGCACGATCGGTCCGCTCGGTCCCGGGAATGGGGCCGCTGGTCGTGTACTCCCTGACCGGCTTCTCCTGCTACGCCCTGCTGCTCCCCGTCGCCCCGCTGTGGGCGGTGCACGGTGGCGCCGGGGCCGCCGGCGCAGGGCTGGTCAACGGCGTCCTGCTCGGCACCACGGTGCTGGCGCAGTTCGGCGTGCCGTGGCTGCTGCGGGCACTGGGGTACGCCCGCGGCGTCACGCTCGGGCTCGTGCTGCTGGCGACCGGCGCGACCCTCCACGTCGTCTCCGACGCCCTGGTATGGATCCTGGCGTGCGCCGCGATCCGGGGGCTCGGCTTCGGCGTGCTGACCGTGACCGGCAGCGCCATCGTCGCGCACCTGGCGCCGCCGGGACTGCGCGGCCGGATGATCGGCGTGTACGGCCTCGCGGTCGCCGTACCCAACCTGGTCCTGCTGCCCGCCGGCGTACCCCTGGTCGGCCTGGTCGGCTTCACGCCGGTGCTGCTGCTCGCGGCGCTGCCGGTGCTGGGGATCCCGGCCGCGGTGCGGTTGGGCAACCTGGTCGAGGCCGCAGCGGCGGCGGGGAGCGCCGCTGCGAGCCGACCGGACGGGTCCGTCGTCGGTACCGAGCCGCGCCAGGGCCTGCTCGTGGCGGTCGGGCCGCCGACGATCGTGCTGCTCTCGGCCACGCTGGCGGGCGGTGCGTTGCTCACGTTCATCCCGCAGGTGACGTCGTCCGGCCTCGCCGGGCTGGCGCTGCTCCTGATGGGGGTGGCGGCTGCTGCGGCGCGGTACGGCGCCGGCCACCTCGCTGACGCCGGTCCGGATGCGGGCCAGCAGTGGCTGGCCCCACTCCTCGTCCTGACTGCCGCCGGCACGGCCCTCTGCGCGTGGGGCTCCCGCGACGACCTGGCCGACTGGTGGCTGCTCGCAGGCGGCGTGCTGGCCGGGGCCGGCTACGGCGCGCTGCAGAACCTCACGCTGGTCTCGGCGTTCCACCGCGCCGGCCCTGGACGCGTCGACCAGACCAGCACGGTGTGGAACGCCGGCTTCGACGGCGGCACGGCGATCGGATCGGTGATGGTGGGCGTGCTCGCGTCCGCGTGGGGCTTCCCGACGGCGTTCGCGGTGGCCGGGGTCGGGTGCGTGCTGGCCATCAGCGCGGCGCGCGCGGCCCGCCGAGCGCCGGCCTAGAGGGACAGGATCGCCGGCACGACCTGATCCCAGGTGGGCTCGGGTGGGACCTGGTGACCCATGCCGTCGACGACGAGCAGCCGGGCGCCGGGGATCGCGGCGGCCAGAGCCTCGCCATGCGGGAGCGGGAACATCGGGTCCTCGGTCCCGTGCACGACCAGCGTGGGCGCGGCGATCCGACGTACGTCGATCGGCTCCACCTCACCCCCGACCAGCAGCCAGTGGTTGCCGGCCGCGGCCGGGTCGAGGCTGCGGTCGTAGACCTGACCGGCCACCTCCCGCGTCCGCTCCTCGTCGAACAGCCGGCCGGAGTACGCGCGCTCCGCGTCGGTGAACCACGTCACGACCGCGTCCCGGTCGGTCCAGTCCGGGTCCGGTGGTGGGTCGGCGAACAGCGCCGCCACCTGGGGTGAGGGGCCCGGAAGCGCGTCGTGGTCGACTCCTCCGGCGGCGGAGCTCGCGATCAACGTCACAGCAGAGACCAGCTCAGGCCGGTGGTCGGCCACCGCCTGTGCGATCCCGCTGCCCATCGACAGCCCGACCACGTGCACCGGCCCCAGTGCGAGCGCTTCGACCAGACCGATGCAGTCGCGGTCGAGCGTCCCGCCGTCGTACGTCGGGGCGCCGGCCGGCCCGGTGGTCGACCGGCCGGTGTCGCGGTGGTCGTAGCGGATCACCCTGCGACCACCGGCCGCGATCGCCTCGCAGAAGCCGACGTCCCACCAGTCCATGGATCCCGCAGCTCCGTACACGAGCACGACGGGAGGATCACCCGGCTCGCCGTACTCGTCCACGCACAGCTCGACATCACCCACCGGCACCAGCCTCATGCCAGCACAGACTGCCACGGGGGGCCTGGAGTCACTGGTCGGAGCCGGGCTCCTGCGGCACGGGGACCGACCCGTCGAGCCCGCCGCTCCAGCCGGGCATCAGGACCCAGCGCATCACGTCCACGGTCAGGTCGCGAGAGACTCCGGAGAGGTAGATCCCGTTCTCCGCCGGACACCAGCTCTCGAACACGACGGTGACGCCGCCGAGGTCGCCGCCGGACCCGGCCCGGACGTGGCCGGCCGGCTCCAGTCCGTCCACGCCCTCGCACGACTCGCCGCCCTCCTTGAAGGGCGCAGCACGCACGGCCTGGCGGAACGACACCGAGTCGGCGCCGGACAGCAGCTGGCTCTCGCGCAGCCAGCCGTCGGCGCCGTACCGGCAGAAGCTCAACCGGTCACCGTCGCCCTCAGCCGCGTCCTCGCCGTCGCGCACCGCGCAGCCGTTCGGGTCGTGACCGTGGACGACCCGCAGGGAGCCCAGCACCTCGCGCGTGGTGCCCTCGTCGGGCGTGACGACCATGACGTAGTGGTCACCGGCCAGGAACAGCCCGAGCCAGGCGTCCTCCGGGTAGACCTTGACCTGGTCCTCGTCCTCCCAGCGGTACTGCCACACGTCGCCGCTCTCGCGTGCCCAGTCGATCGCCGACCCGTCACCGAAGTAGAGGCCATGCCCGTGCTGGGGGGTGCAGCCGATGGTGCGGACAGCCCCTTCGGGCCGGACTACTTGCGGCGCCTGGTCGCCGCCGTCTGCGACACACCAGTCGGTACCGCCGCCGTACCTCCATGCGTCGGGGACCACGGCCGTCAGGTTCCGCCAGGACTCGACCCGCTGCCCGTCCGGAGCCGGGTCGGTGTCGGGGCCGGGCGTCGGGTCCGGCGCGGACGTGGTGGGCCCACCCGGACCCGGTGCCGCGTCCCGCGACGGGCCGGTCAGGGCCAGCACGGTCGGGACTGCCGCCACCGCGACTGCAGCGGCCAGCACCGTCGCGGTCGTGCGCCGGCGCGACCGCAGCCGCGATCGCGCGCCGTCGGCCATCCCGGCGACGTCGGCGCCCTCACCCGCGCGGGCCGCTAGTGCGGCAGACACCCGCTCCTCGAACCGCTCACTCATCGCGCTCACCTCTTTCCTGGCCCAGGTCCTGTCGCAGCGCGGCCAGTCCGCGCGAGACCCGCGACCGCACCGACCCCTCCCGCACGCCGGTCAGCTCCGCGATCTCTGCGTACTCCAGCTGTTCGTAGAACCGCAGCACCACGGCGGTCCGCTGCACCTCGGGCAGCCGTCGGCAGGCCGCCCAGATCAGGTCGTGGTCGTCCTTCCCGCCGCTCGGCGCTGGTGCCGCCACCTCCGGCCCGACCGGCTCCGCGACCGGGCTCTCACGCCGCCGGAACCGCCGCCACCACGACGTGTGCTCGTTGACGACCATCCGCCGCACATAGGCGTAGGGGTCGGCCACTCCCGAGATCCGCGACCAACGGGGCAGCGCCCGTGACAGCGCCTCCTGCACGACGTCCTCGGCGAGGGAGTCATCGCCGGTCAGGACCCGCGCGAGGCGCAGCAGGGCCGGCCCGCGCGCGGCGACCCACTCGTCGAACGCCGGCGCGTCGTCGGGCACCACCGCCACCTCGTTCCTGAGCGCGATCGCCTCCATGACATAGAAACGCACCGGCCCGCGATCCTGTTGCAGGATCGCGGGGCCGGCAACCGGGGGTCGGGAGGACCTCAGACGACCTGCTCGTCCGGCCGGCCTGGGTCGTCGTACGTCGGCTCCGGCGCGTGCGCTCGCAGTGCCTCGAGCTGGGCACAGACCGCGGCGCCGTAGAAGAAGCCCATCGCACTCATCAGGCTCCAGAGCAGAAGCACGAAAACCCCCGCGAGCGGGCCGTAGGTCGAGCTGAACGACGCACTGATGGTGACGTACACCGCGAGCCCGCCGGTCGCCGCCATGCTCAGCAGGACCGCGACCGCCGAACCCAGCGCCAGCCACGACAGCGACGGCTGCCGGCGGCGCGGGGCGTGGTCGAGCAGCACTGCGATCGCGAAGACCAGCAGGGCGAGACCGACCGGCCAGCGCAGCCAGTCCCACCAGTCCTCGCCGGTCTCCGACCACACCCCTTCGGTCACCATCGCGTCGCCGAACGCACCGCCGCCGACCAGCATCAGGAAGCCGAGGCCCACCGGCGCGGCCAGGAGTCCCGTGAAGACCGCTGCCCGGCCGTACTTGTGGAGCGCCGGCCGGTCGCGCCGGATGCCGTAGATCCGGTTGGTCCCACGCTCGACCTGGGCCATCGCGGTCGTCATCGCTACCAGGGCGAAGCCGAGACCGAAGGCCAGCGCGACCTCCCCGCTCTCCTCCGAGCCTGTGGCAACAGCCTGCGCGAGCGCATCGTTGCCGCCCGGCGCGATCGCGTTCACGGTGGCCGCCACGACCCGCGCCCACCTTTCGTCGTCGAGATCGGCGGCCAGCCCGGTCGCCGCGAGCAGGAACGGGACCACGGCCAGGCAGGTCTGCAGCGCGAGCGCGCGGCTGTTGGTGAACCCGTCGCCGTACCGGAACCGCACGAACGATTCGACCAGCACCCGACGGATCCCGTGCCGCCGGACCAGGTACCAGGCGTCCTCGGCGTCCAGCTCGTCACCGTCCATCTCGGTGGTGACGGGCACGGTCCGCGCGGTGGTCATGCGGGCACCCTAGGCGGGCCCACTCGAATTGCGGCGACAACCGGTCTCGCCGTGGAGCAGACTGCCGCCATGCCGCTGCGCACCACCGCCGAGCTGACGGACCGGTTCGACGTCCTGCGGAAGGCCCCCACCGAGGTCGGGACTCTCACCCTCGTCGTACGGCGGCCCGCAGCCGGTGAGCGCGAGCTGCTCGACGAGGGTGTGATCGACGAGGCCGACGGGCTGGTGGGCGACAACTGGCTGAGCCGAGCCACGTCGCGAGCGGTCGCGGCCGGTCGCCACCTCGATGCGCAGCTCACGGTGATGAGCTCGCGGATGGTGGGGCTGATCGCGGATGACCCCGCGGAGCAGGCGCTCGCCGGGGACCAGCTCTACATCGACCTCGACCTCTCCCGCGACAACCTCCCCGCGGGCACGCGGCTGGCGATCGGCGACACCGCCGTGATCGAGGTCACGGCGAAGCCGCACAACGGCTGCAGGAAGTTCCTGGCACGGTTCGGCCAGGGCGCTGTTGAGTTCGTGAACTCCGATCTCGGGCAGGCGATGCGGCTGCGCGGCCTCAACGCGCGGGTGGTCACGGGTGGCGTGGTCCGGCCCGGCGACGTGGTGCGCAAGGTCTAACGATCTCTGAAGGCACCTCTCAGCAGCTTCACAGACTCGGTCGGCATGGTGGGGGGCATGTCCGATACTCGTGTACTTCCCCCGTTCAGCCCGGCTCCCGAGCAGCCCCCGGCCGCTGCCGACCGCCCGCGTCGTGGAGGTCTGGTCGCGCTGGTGCTCACCGGCTCGCTCCTCGTCGGCGGGGCGGCCGGCGTGGGCGGGGCGGCCGCCTGGAACTCCTGGCAGGACGAGTCCGGAGGGACAATGCCTGACCGCCAGGTCGCCCAGGTGGCCGAGACGGACGACACCCCGGCACCCGACGGGTCGGTCGAGCAGGTGGCGGCCGAGGTGCTGCCGTCGGTCGTGAAGATCGACGTCGCCGGCCCCGGCGGGTCCGGCTCGGGCTCGGGCATCATCTTGACCTCCGACGGTCAGATCCTCACCAACAACCACGTGGTCGAGGTGGCCGCGGAGGGCGGAACCTTGACCGTCTCGTTCAACGACGGCAGCCACGCCGCGGCTCAGATCCTCGGCACCGACCCGCTCACCGACACCGCGGTCATCCAGGCGGAGGACGTCTCCGGCCTCACGCCGGCGACGATCGGTCAGTCCGCGAAGGTCGACGTCGGCCAGCAGGTCGTGGCAGTCGGTTCGCCGTTCGGCCTCGACGCGACCGTCACCAGCGGCATCGTGAGCGCCCTGGCGCGGCCGGTCAACGTCGGCTCGGACGCCGATGGCAACGCGACCGTCTACCCCGCGATCCAGACCGACGCCGCGATCAACCCGGGCAACTCCGGCGGACCGCTGGTCGACCTCGACGGCAACGTCATCGGCATCAACTCCTCGATCCGAACCTCCGGCTCGTCCCTCGAAGGGGCTGCTTCCGGCTCGATCGGGCTCGGCTTCGCCATCCCGATCGACGAGGTCATGCCCCTGGTCGAGGACATGGCCGCCGGCGAGACGCCCGACCACGCCCTGATGGGCGTCAGCGTCGGGACCGCCGCCGCGACCGACGACCTGGCTACCGACGGCGCCGTGATCCGCGAGGTCAACTCGGGCTCCGCCGCCGAGGAGGCCGGTCTCGAGGCCGGCGACGTGGTCACCGCCGTCGAAGGCACCCAGATCACCGACTCCGACAGCCTGATCGCCACCGTCCGCTCCTACCGCCCCGGCGACAAGGTCACCGTGACCTACCAGCGGGACGGCGACGAGCAGACCACCGACGTCACGCTCGAGTCCGATGCGGACACGTCCGGCAGCTGACTCGACGCGACGGGCCTACCGGGCACGTAGCAGGCGGTGGCCGAGGACCACCCGCATCGGGAAGATCAGCACCAGGACGATCAGCCGTTGGATCAGGCCCACCTGGTCGTGCAGCGCGCCGTCGCCTGGGATCACCAGCGTGTTCATGACGACGGCCGAGGCGATGAGGGCGACGCCGGCCGCCACGGCGTACGGCGTGAGGGCCCGCCATCTGGGGTCACGACGCATCCGACGCGCCAGAAAGAGGAAGGCCGGCGGGGTCGCCAAGAAGAAGAGCGTGCCAGCGACCACGTGCGCGCCGGGATCGTACGTGAAACCTGCTGCGTCCTCGCGCAAGGGAAAGATGCCGGCCACCAGGGCCCCGACACCTGACAGGAACAGCAGCGCTGGACCCACCACGCCGGCCCGGGAGCGCGCGATGCCTCGATGCAGTCCGACCGCGTGGAGCATCGTCAAGGCGCCGAAGACGACGAAGGTGACCTGCTGGATCCAGCCGTTCGGGCCCGCCTCCAGCGCACTCACCACCTCCGACACGGGGTCGTACTCGTCGCGCCGGAACGCCTCCTGGGTCAGGAAGGACGCGGTGAAGAGGAGCGGGCCCGCGATCCCCGCCCATGCTGCGACGTCGAGGAACCTGCTGTGGCTGCTCGACGGTGGCGCCGCGGCGCCCGTGCGGTGCGTGATCTCCATGCAGCGACGCTAGGAGTGACGACGCTACGGCGACATCGGGAGTTCTCCCCATGCGTCGAGTCCGTGCTGCATGGCGAAGAGCGTCGCTGAGGCGCGGGTGGAGACGCCCATCTTGAGGTAGGCGTTCTGGATGTGGCGGTCCGCCGTCTTCGCCGAGATGCCAAGCCGGTGGGCGATCTGCTTGGTCGCGAGTCCCCGGGCCACGAGCACCACCACTTCGGTCTCCCGCTCCGTCAGCCCCGCCGGCCCCGGGATGCGCGGCGCCACCTGGCCGGCGACGTCGAGCACTGACGCAACCGACGGGCCGTCCAGCAGATGTGCTCTGGCCAGCTCCGCGACGTGCCGTGCAGCCTCGGCGGGGGCTCGCGCGTCCCGGTGCGGCCGCGGCTCGACGGCGGTGCGGTACGCGTCCGCGGCAGCGACCAGTCTGGCCGGAGCGCCCAGGGAGGGCGCGCCCGTCCCCCGGTGATACCCGCTTCCGTCCAGTCGCTCGTGATGGGCACCCGCGATGGCGCCGAGCGCGGCCAGGCGAGGCGATGGCGCGAGGACCCGCTCGGTGTGGTGGGCGTGGAGGCGCACGTGCTCCCACTCGTCGGCTGTCAACGGCCCCGGCTTGATCCAGACGTGGGTCGCGACCGCCACCCGGCCGAGGTCGTGGAGCAGCCCCGCCCGGTGGGCGGCGGCGACCTGCTCGGCGGGCAGCCCGCGCGCTGCCGCGGCCTGGGAGGCAAGGTCTGCCACCGTGGCGCAGTGGCTCGTGAAGCACGGCGCGATCAGGTCGGCGAAGGACCCGAGCGCCGCCAGCGCGCGGTCGATCGCCGGCCCACTCATGACGAGCTCGGGCGCCGGCTCGAGTGCGAGCGTCTCGAGCCAGACTGACCCCTCCGGCTCCGGCCCGAGCAGGTCGGTCGACAGCGTGGCCACCACGTCGGGGTCGAAGGCCCTTCCCGCCCGCTCGCGCACCACCTCGAGGGCGTGGTCGGGGCCGCCGACCACACGCTGGAAGGCGACGTCACGCGCGACGTGGATGACGCGCAGGGGCAGCGGCAGTTCCGAGCCTGCCAGCTGCGACGCGCCGCGGCCGTCCCATCGCGCGGTGAAGTCGCGGAAGAGCGGCGGTACGCCGGACGGGACCGCCAGCCGCTCGGCGAGCATCTCGCCGACCTCGCACATCGAGGTGATGTGGGCGCGGTGCCCGCGTGCCGCCCCGGGCAGCCGCGCGATCCCTCCGACGACCTGGCCCACGCCGCTCCGTGCGGGATTCCCGAGCGCTCGGACGATCCCACGGGCCGTCTCCGGTGGGGACCCGAAGACGACCGGGGTGAAGTGCTCGAGCAGCGCCCCGGGCCGGAACTTCAGCGCGGCGATCTCCGCGTCCGTGGTGCAGCCCGCGTAGAACAGGAGGCATCCGAAGAAGATGTCGCGGCGGGTCGTCGCGTCGAGGTCCAGCCGAGCCGCGATCCGGTCGGCGAGCAACGTGCTGTGGAGGCCGTGCTCGAAGGGGAAGCCCATGGCCAGGTCGGTCGCGAGGCTGAGGGACCCGATCACCTCGGCGGTGCGGATCTCGTCCTGGGTCCCATTGGCGGGCGCCCCCACGCTCCGACGCTACTCTGCCGCGGGACGTCATACGATCCGAGCGCTGTGGCGCCCGATCCGTATGACGTCCCGAGGTCAACGGGTGCGGGCGACCCGGCCCTCGTCCCAGACGGGGCCGTCGGACTCGTAGACCGAGCCGTCGGCGCCGTACACGAGGAACCGGTCGAAACCGCGAGCGAACCAGCGGTCATGGGTGACCGCGACGACGGTGCCCGCGAATGCCTCGAGGCCGTCCTCGAGCGCCTCGGCGCTCTGGACGTCGAGGTTGTCAGTCGGCTCGTCGAGCAGCAGCAGCGTGGCCCCTGAGAGCTCGAGCAGCAGGATCTGGAACCGGGCCTGCTGACCGCCGCTCAGCGACTCGAAGCTCTGCTCGCTGGCGTGCGCCAGCTCGTAGCGGTCGAGCACCCGCGCGGCCTGCTCACGGCCCATCCCGTCGCGATGGTCATCGCCGCGGTGAAGGATCTCCAACAGGGTGCGGCCCATCAGCTCGGGGTGCTCGTGGGTCTGGACGAACCAGCCCGGCCGCACCCGGGCGCCGAGCTTCGCCCGCCCGGTGTGGTCGACCGGCGCCACGGGCACGTCGCCGACCGGTTGGTGCTCCTTGTCGGGATCGGATCCGCCGGCCGCGAGCAGCCGCAGGAAGTGGGACTTGCCGGAGCCGTTGCTGCCGAGCACGGCCACCCGCTCGCCGTACCAGACCTCGAGGTCGAAGGGCCGCATCAGGCCGGTCAGCTCCAGCTGCTCGCACACCACTGCGCGCTTGCCGGTGCGTCCGCCCTTGAGCCGCATCTTCACCTGCTGCTCGCGAGGCTGCTCGGTCGGCGGCCCCGCGTCCTCGAACTTCCGGAGTCGGGTCTGGGCGGCCTTGTACTGCGAGGCCATGCCGTCGTTGTACTCGGCCTTGATCTTCAGCCGCAGCACCAGCGCCTTGATCTTGGCGTGCTCCTCGTCCCAGCGGCGGCGTTGCATCTCGAACCGGAGGAAGCGGTCCGCGCGGGCCTCGTGATAGCTCGCGAAGCCGCCCGGGTGCGTCCACACCAGGTTGCCGGCGTGCCCGAGCTCGACCGTGACGATCCGGGTGGCCGTGTTGTTCAGCAGCTCGCGGTCGTGGCTGATGAAGAGGATCGTCTTGCTCGACTCGCGGATCCGGCCCTCGAGCCAGATCTTGCCGGGTACGTCGAGGAAGTTGTCGGGCTCGTCGAGCAGCAGCACCTCGTCGGGGCCGCGAAGCAGGAAGTCCAGCACCAGCCGCTTCTGCTCGCCGCCGGACAGGGTGCGCAGGGCGCGGTACTTCGCGCGGTCGTAGGGCACGCCGAGCCCCGCGATCGTGCAGACGTCCCACGTCACCTCGAGGTCATAGCCACCCGCGTCGGCGTACTCCGCCAGCGCCTCGGCGTAGGCCAGCTGCGTCTTCTCGTCGTCGTGGTCCATGAGTGCCCGCTCGAGCCGATCGATCTCGGCATGTGCGCGACGGATCCGTGCCGGTGCCACCGAGAGCAGCAGCTCGGCCACCGTGGGATCCTCGCCCAGCCCATGGGAGACCATCTGCCGCATCACGCCGAGCCCACCGCTGCGGGTGATGACGCCCGCATGGGGCGTGAGGTCGCCGGTGATGATGCGCAGCAGCGTGGTCTTGCCGGCGCCGTTCGCACCGACCAGCGCGACCTTGGCTCCGTCCCCCACCCGGAACGACACGTCGTCGAGCAGCACCCGGCCGTCGGGGAGCTCGTAGCGCACACCGGCGATGTCCACGTGACCCATGACGAGCATTGTCCGGCTCTGCGGGGTCCTGCGCACCCTGGTTTCGCAGCGCTAGTCGGGTGAGCCGGCTGCCGCCTCGCGGCGCGCGATCGCGGCCGCCCCGGTCACCGGCTCTGCCGCGCTCAGCACGTCCAGGCCCCGCTCGCCGAGGTGCCGCCGCAGCCCGTGGCCGATCGCGGTCCCACGCTCGGTGAGTGCCCCGGCCAGCACGACCGGCTCCCCAGGGCTCGGCGGGGGCAGTCGGTCCAGCAACGCGATCAGGTGGGCAAGGCCGGTGGCCACGATCTCGGCGGCGAGCGGGTCACCGCCGTCGTTCGCCGCGGTGACGAGCGGCGCCAGCGCCGCGAGCGCCACCGGTGGTCCGGCGTAGGCGTGCTGTACGAGCGCGGTCCGCGGGTCGTCGTCGGACTCGGGCAGCGCCGCGAGCACCGACCTCACCAGCGGACCGGGCTCCTCGTCAGTGCCGACCCACGCCAGCGCGGCCCGCACCGCCTCGCGACCGAGCCAGAACCCCGAGCCCTCGTCGCCGAGCAGCCAGCCGTGACCGCCGGTCGTCGCCACCAGCCCGCCGGCCTCGACCCGGCCCGCGACGGCACCGGTGCCGGCGACCAGCACCGTCCCGGTCGTGGCGTCGCTGCCGGCCGCGAACGCGATCTCCACGTCGGAGCGCACATCGGGCAGCCCCGGCAGACCGGCGGCGCGCCACGCTTCGTCGTACGCCGCTCGGACCGACGGGTCGCGCAGCGCGCCGCCGCCGGCGATCCCGAGCACCCCGGCACGCACCCGCGCCGGGTCGACGTCGCGCAACGCCTGCGCGAGGGCGGAGGTCAGCGCCTCACGCGCGGTCGCCGGGTGCGCGGTCGGGTTGCCGCCGCCCGCGCGGCCGCGTCCGAGCGGCTGCCCGGCGAGGTCGGTCACCAGGATCCGGGTGGACGTGCCTCCGAGGTCGCCACCGAGGGCGAGGGCCCCGGCGTCGGTCGAGGAAGCGGTCACGACATACTCCTACAAGACCCGAGGAGGGGTGTCCACGTGCCCGAGCCGGCCGACCAGCAGATCAGCGCGCAGTCGTACCTCGACGCGCTCTCCCCCGTGATGAGCGCCGTCACCGAACAGGCCGGTGGGCCGGTCCTCGCGGCGGCCGACCTGATCGCCGAGTCCGTGAAGAACGGCGGCGTGCTCCAGACCTTCGGTTCCGGTCACTCCGAGGCGCTGGCCATGGAGCTCGCCGGACGCGCGGGCGGGCTCGTGCCCAGCAACCGGATCTCGCTGCGCGACGTGGTCGTGCACGGTGGCGAGTCGCCCGACGTGCTCGGCCGCGGCATCCTCGAGCGCGACCCGGCGATCGCGGCCCGGCTCTACGAGCTCGCGGCGCCCGATCCGCGCGACGTGTTCGTCATCGCGTCCAGCTCCGGCGTCAACGGCTCGGTCGTCGAGATGGGCCGGATCGTCAAGGAGCACGGCCACCCGCTGATCGCGATCACGTCGATCGCCCACACCAACGGCGTCGACAGCCGTCATCCGTCCGGGCAGAAGCTCATCGACCACGCAGACGTCGTCCTCGACAACGGGGCGCCGTACGGCGACGCGGTCCTGCCGCTGCCCGGCGGCGGGTCTGCCTGCGCCGTCTCCTCGATCACCGCGGCGCTGCTGGCGCAGCTCGTCACCGCCGAGGTTGTCCGCCGGCTGCTCGACGCCGGCGAGGCCCCGCCGGTCTACCTTTCGGCCAACGTGCCGGGCGGCGACGAGCACAACCACGCGCTCGAGGAGCGCTACGCCGGCCGGATCCGCCGCACCGCCTGACCCCGGGCGGGTCATTCCTCGGTCTGCTTGGCCCAGAGGTTGACCCCGGCCTCCTCGGCGTACTGGTCGATCTCGGCGAGCTCGTCGTCGGTGAGCGGCGGGGACTCGACCGCGTCGAGGTTGGTTTCGAGCTGCTCGACGCTGGAGGCGCCGATCACGGCACTGGTGACGCGCGGGTCGCGCAGCACCCACTGGAGTGCGAGCTGCGCGAGCTTCTGGCCGCGCTTCTCGGCGATCTGGTTGAGCGACCGGACGCGGGCGAGCACGTCCTCGTCGAGCTCGGTCATCGTCGAGTCGTCGCGCGCGGCGCGTGAGTCGGCGGGCACGCCGTCCAGGTAGCGGTCGGTGAGTAGGCCCTGCGCGAGCGCGCTGAAGACGATGCACCCCATCCCCTGGGTCTCGAGCTCGTCGAGCAGGCTCTGCCGACCGCGAGGAGCCTCGATCCAGCGGTTGAGCATGGAGTACGACGGCTGGTGGATCAGCAGCGGCGTGCCCAGGTCGCGGGCGATCGCCGCCGCCTCGCGGGTCTTGTCGGCGGAGTACGAGCTGATCCCGACGTACAGCGCGCGGCCAGACCGCACCGCGGCGTCGAGCGCCAACACGGTCTCCTCGATGGGCGTCTCGGGGTCGAACCGATGGCTGTAGAAGATGTCGACGTACTCCAGGCCCATCCGGGCCAGCGACTGGTCGAGGCTCGCGAGGACGTACTTGCGCGACCCACCGCCCTGGCCGTACGGCCCGGGCCACATGTCCCAGCCGGCCTTGGTCGAGATGATCAGCTCGTCGCGGTAGGGCTTGAAGTCGTCGGCGAGGTAGCGGCCGTAGTTCTCCTCCGCGCGGCCGTACGGCGGGCCGTAGTTGTTCGCGAGGTCGAAGTGCGTCACGCCCCGGTCGAAGGCCCGGCGCAGGATCGCCCGCTGGGTCTCCTCCGGCCGATCGTTCCCGAAGTTCTGCCACAGACCGAGGGACAGAACGGGCAGCTTGAGGCCGCTGTGGCCCGTGAAGCGGTACTCCATCCCGCCGTCGCTGGTCAGCCCGTCGTACCGGTTCTCCGCTGCCTCGTAGGTCATGACGCCAGCATGTCAGCCGGGGCTACGTTGACCCCATGGGGTTCGAGGTAACGGCCGAGGCGTACGACCGCTTCATGGGCCGCTTCAGCACACCGCTCGCGCGGCTGTTCGTGCCCGAGGCCGGGATCGGGCCGGGGATGCGGGTGCTGGACGTGGGCAGCGGTCCGGGGGCCCTGACCGGCGCGCTGGTCGAGACGGTGGGTGCGGATCACGTCACCGCGGCCGACCCGATGCCGGTCTTCGTCGCGACCCTGCAGGAGCGTCACCCGGGCGTGACCGCGCACGTGGCCCCGGCTGAGGCGCTGCCCCTCGACGACGGGAGCGTGGACGCCGCACTGGGCGCGCTCGTCGTGCCGTTCATGGCCGACCCGGTCGCAGGCTTGCGCGAGATGGCGCGCGTGACGCGCGCCGGCGGGGTGGTCGCAGCCACCGTCTGGCAGCACGCCTCGGGCACCAGTCCGCTGTCGCCGTTCTGGGGCGGCGTGGGCGACGTCGACCCGGACGCCGAGAACGAGTCGATCGCCCCCGGCATCCGCGAGGGTCACCTCGCCGAGCTGTTCGACGAGGCCGGGCTGCCCAGAAGCACGACGACGGTCCTGACCGTCACCATCGACTTCGAGCGGTTCGAGGACTGGTGGGAGCCGTTCACCTACGGCGTCGGCCCGGCCGGCGCGTTCATCGCGGCGCAGCCGCCGGAGCGGGTCGCCGAGGTCCGCGCCGCTTGTGCCGCCCGGCTCGGCCCGGAGCCGTTCTCGGTCGCCGGCTCGGCCTGGTGCACCGTCGCCATCGTTCCCGCGGCGTGTGCCTGAGACCGGTCTATAGGGAGTTCTCAGGCACACGCCGCGTCTCGAGCACCCGGAAGCCCTTGGAGCTCGCGAGCCGGGTGGTCGGCCAGCTCCTCTCGGTGAGCCAGCGCTGCAGCGAGTCCGCGCCGAGGTGCTTGCCGACGACCATCACGGCCCGGCCTTCGGGTCGCAGCCGAGGGAGCCACGCGAGCAGCAGGTCGTGGAGTGCGTCCTTGCCGATCCGGATCGGCGGGTTCGACCAGATCTCGTCGTACGTCGCGTCGGAGGGGACCTGCTCCGGCGTACAGGCGACGAAGCGGCCGTCGAGGCCCAGCGCCCGGGCGTTCTCGTTCGCGAGCAGCAGCGCCCGCTGGTTGACGTCCGTGGCGGTGACGTTGGCCAGCGGCACCGCGGCCGCGATCGCGAGCCCGATCACGCCGTACCCGCACCCGAGGTCGAGGAACTGGCCCTGGGCCGGCGGCTCGGTCTCCCGGAAGAGCACCGCGGTCGCGTGGTCGAGGTGCCCCTTGCTGAAGACGCCGGCCCCGCTGGTCAGCCGCAGCCGGTGGCCCCACACCTCGGTCTCGAACTCCTCCCGCGCGAAGGGCGTCGTCGGGTCGGCCGAGAAGTAGTGGTCGTCACTCATGTCGCCCCCCGCCGCGCCCGCGACTGCTCGGCCCGGTCGGCCAGGTCGGCGTCGCCCGGGTAGCCGACCGCCTCAAGGGTCAGCCCGTGCGCCGGGACGACCGCCACCGCCGGGTCTCGCACCTCCGCCGCCAGGATCTCAGCCGGCCACGTGGCCGGTCGCCGACCCTCGCCCACGGCCAGCAGGCAGCCGACGAGCGAGCGCACCATGTGGTGGCAGAACGCGTCCGCCCGCACTGTGGCGACGACCATCCCCGCGGCGTCGCGTGCCCACGCGAACTCCTGCAGCGTGCGGATCGTGCTGGCGCCCTCCCGCCGCTTGCAGAACGCCGCGAAGTCCCGCAGCCCGAGGAGCGGCTCCGCGGCCGAGTCCATGGCCCCGACGTCGAGCGGCCGCGGCCACCACAGCACGTGTGCCCGCGTGAGGGGATCGGCCAGGCCGGGGCCGTCGGCGACCCGGTAGGCGTAGCGGCGCCAGATCGCAGAGAACCGTGCGTCGAAGCCGTCCGGCGCCGCGGCGATCGCGGTCACCCGGACGTCCGACGGCAGCAACCCGTTCAGCCGCCGCAGCAGCCGGTCGTCGTACGACGCGTCGTCGGGCAGGTCGACGTGCACCACCTGGCCGCGGGCGTGGACACCGGTATCGGTGCGTCCCGCGCAGACGACCGCAGCCGACGGCAGCCGCAGCACGGTCGACAACGCGGCCTCGAGCGTCCCCTGCACGGTCCGCAGCTCCGGCTGGGTCGCCCAGCCGTGGAACTCGCTCCCGTCGTAGGACAGGTCGATCCGGATCCGCACGAGGGCGATCCTAGAGAGCGGGTCCGCGGCTGCGAGGATTCCCCCGTGGAGCTGCTGGCTGATGTCCTGGTGCTGGTGGCCGCCGCGCTGTTCGCCGCGATGGGCGGCTGGGCGCTGGCTCGGCCGGCGCGAGTGGTCGACCGGTTCGGCATCGTCGTGACCACGCCCGACGGCCGCAACGAGGTCAGCGCCGTCTACGGCGGGTTCGGGCTCGCCGTGTCGGCGCTGCTGGTGTTCGCCGCCACCACCGACGGCCGCGGCGAGCTGTGGATCCCGAGCATCGTGTCCGTGCAGTGCCTGGGCATGGCGACCGGCAGGATCGTCTCCATGCTGCGCGACCGCACCCGTGGCAGCCGGACCGTGTGGCTGTTCGTGGCGGTCGAGCTCGCGCTGGCCGTCGCGCTCTTCGGGTCCCACGTGCTGCGCTGACGCCGAGCCACGCTCACCCGGCATCGTTCATGCTGGGGACGTGACCAACCCCGCGATCGTGCTGGTCTCCCCCGACCACGCCGACTTCCTGCTCGACGAGTTCGGGCGCTACTCCCGCGACTACGACCTGCACACGGCGACCACCTTCGAGGCCGGCGCCCGGCTGGTGAAGCGACTCGAGGCCGACGGCCTCCCGCTCGCCCTGATGGTGGCTGACTCCGCGCTGCGCGAGACCACGCCGGTGCAGACCTTCGGCAAGTGGCGACAGCTGGTCCCGACGGCCAAGCGCGTGGTCGTCGCCCACTGGGACCGGTTCCTCGCCGACGCCCCGAGCCTCCGGGCCGGCCTCGCCACCGGCAAGTACGACGCCTACCTGCTGATGCCGCGCGGCGTGCGCGACGAGGAGTTCCACACGGCGATCACCGAGCTGCTGTCCGACTGGGGCTCGACCGTCGCCGAACCCGAGGTCGAGACGGTGCGGCTGGTGTCCCCGCCCGGGGTCTCACTCACGCTCGGGATCCGTGAGTTCCTCGACCGGATGGGCATGCCGAACCGCACGTACGACCCCGCCACCGAGATCGGCCTCGAGATCGTGGAGCGGTACGGCGCGGAGGCGACGTACCCGCTCGTCGACTCGCCCTACCGCGACGTCCACGCGCCCGCCTCCGTGCGCGAGGTGGCGGCCGCCATCTACGGACGCCCTGAGGACATCGACGTCGACACCGTGGTCGACCTCTGCATCGTCGGGGCGGGGCCGGCCGGGCTGGCCGCCGCGGTGTACGGCTCGTCCGAGGGGCTCAACACGGTCGTCGTCGAGGTGGAGGCGATCGGCGGGCAGGCCGGCACCAGCTCGATGATCCGCAATTACCTGGGCTTCCCGCGCGGGATCTCCGGCATGCGGCTGGCGCAGCGCGCGCGTAATCAGGCGATCCGCTTCGGCACCCGATTCTTCACCGGGTGGGAGGTCACCTCGGTCGCCGCCTGCGAGCACGGCGACCACCACGTGGTCCGCACCGACGGCGGCGAGATCCACGCCCGGACGGTCGTGGTCGCCACCGGCGTGCACTACCGCAAGCTGGGGATCGAGGCGCTCGAGAGGTTGGTCGGCCAGGGCGTCTTCTACGGCAGCGCGATGAGCGCCGCGCGGGAGCTGGAGGGGCAGGACGTCGTGGTGGTCGGCGGCGGCAACTCCGCCGGACAGGCCGCGATCCACCTCGCCCGGTTCGCCCGCTCGGTGACCATCCTGGTGCGCCGGGCGGGCCTCGAGGACACGATGTCGCGCTATCTCATCAAGGAGGTCGAGTGGAACCCGCGGGTGTCGGTCCGACCCCACAGCGAGATCTGTGATGGGGGCGGCGACGGCCGACTCGACTGGCTCGACGTCCGCGACCGGACCACCGACGCGGTCGAGCGGGTGGAGGTCGGCGGCCTGTTCCTGCTGCTCGGCGCCGAACCGCACTGCGACTGGTTGCCGCCCGACGTGGCGCGGGACGAGCACGGCTTCGTGCTGACCGGGCGTGATGTCCCTTCCGAGCGGTGGGGCGACGGCCTACCGCCGGCCAACCTAGCCACCACCGTGCCCGGGGTGTTCGCGGTCGGCGACATCCGGGCCGGCTCCATGAAGCGGGTCGCCGCAGCCAGCGGCGAGGGGGCCAGCGTGGTGCCCCTGGTGCACGCGTTCCTCGGGCCGGAGTGACCTATTCAACCAAGGGGTTGACAAGGGTTCGAGGCTCGTCCTAGGGTCGTATTCAACCATTGAGTTGAGAAGGATTCGAGATGACCGACCCACTCTCCCGCGTGTTCGCCGCCCTGGCCGACCCGACCCGGCGCGACATCGTCGCCCGGCTCACCGAGCAGGACGCGACCGTGGGCGACATCGCGGCGCCGTACGACGTCAGCCTCCAGGCCGTCTCCAAGCACCTCAAGGTGTTGGAGGAGGCAGGGCTGGTCACCCGGAGCCGCGATGCCCAGCGCCGGCCGGTCCATCTCGAAGCGGAGGTGTTCGACCTCATGACGAAGTGGATCGAGCGATACCGGCAGCAGGCGGAGGAGCGTTTCCAGCGTCTCGACGCCGTGCTCGCCGACCTGAACGACGACCAGGAACAAACCGCCGAGGAAGGAACAGCATCATGACCAGCAACACCGCCACCAGGTACGCCGAAGCCGCCATCGAGGCGGTCCCCGACCTGCCGATCGTCCGCATCACCCGCGACTTTCGGGCCACTCCCGAGCAGCTGATGCGCGCCCACACCGACCCGGACCTCTTCGCGAAGTGGGTCGGCCCGAACGGCATGACCACCCGGATCGAGGAGTGGGACTGCCGCAGCCTCGGCTCCTGGCGCTACGTCGCCGAGCGCGACGGTGAGGAGTACGGGTTCCGTGGCACGTTCCCGCAGGTGACCGACACCAAGATCGTGCAGACCTTCTCCTTCGACCGGATGCCGGACGCGATCGCCCTGGAGACCCTGTGGTTCGAGGACTTGGGCGACGGCACCACCCGGCTCCACGCGCAGTCGCTGTGCGACTCCATCGAGGGCCGCGACGGGATGCTCAGCAGCGGCATGGACGTCGGCGTCCACGAGGGCTACGCCAAGCTCGACGCGATGCTGACCGACGGCACGGTCTGAGGCCGACGGTGTCCTCACACGACGCGGCCGAGAGGCACCGCCGGCACGCCGGCGCCTTCACCGAGCTGGTGCGCGGCACCCGCGACTGGGGGGCGCCGGCACCGGTCGAGGGCTGGACGGCCCGGGACGTGGTCGGCCACCTCGTGGAGTGGTTCCCGGCGTTCCTTCGCGGCGGCTCCGACGTCGAGCTGCCCGCGGGGCCGTCGGTGGCCGAGGATCCGATCGGCGCCTGGGAGGTGCAGTGTGACGCCGTCCAGGCCCTGCTCGACGACCCGGCCACGCCGACCAGGGACTTCACCAACCGGCACACGGGCGACCTCCCGCTCGACCAGGCGGTCGACCGGTTCTACACCGCCGACGTGTTCATGCACTCGTGGGACCTGGCGCGGGCCAGCGGTCAGGACTTCGCCCTCGACGAGGACTTCGCCGCCGAGCTGCTCGAGGGAGCGCGGCCGGTGGAGCAGCTCATGCGCGACTCGGGTCAGTACGGGCCGGCCGTACCGGTCCCGGACGACGCTCCGGTCGCCGACCAGCTGGTGGGGTTCATCGGCCGCGACCCGGCGTGGCGCCCGGTCAGCTGAGCTCGCCGCGGTACGGGGGGTCCGCGCCGGGCCGGCCAACCGTGACCGCCGCGGCTCGGGCGGCGTAGGACAGCACGTCGACCACCGCGTTGCGGGGTGCGTCAGCCACCGCCTCCTTGCCATCTGGCCCCAGCAGCCCTCGCGTCCACAGCCGATCGAGCATCGCCGCGCAGAACGTGTCGCCCGCGCCGATCGTGTCGGCCACCACCACCGGCACGCTGGCGACGTCGACCTCCTGGGCAGCGCTCACCCAGGTGGCACCACCCTGGCCGCGGGTCACGACCACGGCAGCGGGGCCGAGCGCCAGCAACCGCTTCGCGCCGGCGAGTGGGTCGAGTCCGGCGTACAACGCCTCGAGATCCTCGTCGGACGCCTTCACGAGGTCGCTGTGCGCCGCAACCGCCTCGACCCGAGCCAGCAGGTCGGGTCCGGTGCCGGTGATGGCCGGCCGCGCGTTGACGTCATAGCTGACCGTCGCGTCCGCGCGCAGCTTCACCAGCAGTGAGAGGACGTCGTCGGCCCCGGGCGCCAGCACCGCACCGAGCGAGCAGGTGTGGACGACCAGCGGGTCGATGTCGTCCCGCAGCGGGTTGAGCCGCCAAGACAGGTCGAAGGTGTACGACGCGTGGCCGTCGGACCCAATCGTCGCCTGGGCGGTCGAGGTGTGCCCGATGGCGTGCGGATCGACCGCGAGCGTCACGCGGTCGCGCTCGAGCCGCTCGGCCAGGACCCGCCCACGCTCGTCGTCGCCCCAGCTGGTCGCGAACTCGACCGACCGGCCCAGCCGGGCGAGCGCCACCGCTGCGTTGGCGGCGCTGCCGCCCGCGAACTCGGTCGTGCTGCCGTCGGCGCCGCGCACGATGTCGACGAGGGACTCCCCCACGACCAGCGCCGACTTCGACATGGGCCAATCAGTACCGCATCGAGGCCCCGCCTGGCGAGGGTAGGTCCGCTATGTTTCGACGCGGCGTCGCGACCTCGCAGGCTCGGTCGCGGCCTTGCTCAACCCGTCTCCCACGCCGGGCACTCCTGCGTCGTGCCCGGCTAGGCTCGACGCATGCGGATCCACCCGCCCGACCCCTCGCTCGCGGAGCCGCCCTTCGAGCAGCTGCGCAGCCAGGTGGCGCGTCGGGCGGCCAGCGGCGACCTGCCGGCCGGGACCAAGCTGCCGACCGTGCGGGCGCTCGCGGCCGAGCTCGGGCTGGCGGCCAACACCGTGGCGCGGGCCTACCGCGAGCTCGAGTCCGACGGGGTCGTGGTCACCGAGGGGCGCCGCGGCACCTTCGTCGCGTCCGGCTCCGCGGCCGCGTCGGCCGAGGCCGAGCGGGCGGCCACGGCGTATGCCGCGACCGCCCGGCGGCTGGGCCTGACCCGCGCCGAGGCCACCCGGCTGCTCGACGCCGCCTGGCCGGTGTGAGAGCACGACGGCCCGCCCGCCACCCACGCGGGGTGACGGGCCGTGCGTACGACGTCCGTTGGGACTCAGGCGTCCTTGGGCTCGGTGGCCTCGGCGCTCTCCTCGGCCGGTTCCTCGGCAGCCGTCTCGGACTCCTCGGCGCTGTCCTCGACCGGCGCCGCGGCCGGTGCTGCGGCCTCGGGCTTGTCAGCCTTCTCGGTCTTCTTGGTGGAGGCAGGCTTCGGCGAGTACGGCTCGGTCACCAGCTCGATGACCGCCATCGGGGCGTTGTCGCCCTTGCGCGGACCGATCTTCGTGATCCGGGTGTAGCCACCCGGGCGCTCGGAGAACGACGGCGCGATCTCGGTGAAGAGGGTGTGCACGACGGACTTGTCGCGCACGGTGCGCAGCACCAGGCGGCGGCTGTGCAGGTCGCCCCGCTTCGCCTTGGTGATCAGCTTCTCCGCCAGCGGACGCAGCGTGCGCGCCCGGGTCTCCGTGGTCGTGATCCGGCCGTGCTCGAAGAGCTGGGTGGCCAGGTTCGACAGCATCAGCCGCTGGTGGGCCGGGCTCCCGCCGAGGCGAGCACCCTTCTTGGGAGTAGGCATCTTCTTCTTCTCGATTCTCCCCGGCCGTACCAGGTACCGGGGTAGAGGGTTTTACGACTGGGCTGGGCTCAGTACTGCTCGTCCTCGACGAAGGCGTCGTCGTCGTCGTCCGAGCCGTACGCCGCCAGGGCGGCGTGCGGGTCGAAGCCCGGGCCGCTGTCCTTGAGGGAGAGACCCATCTCGACCAGCTTGGCCTTGACCTCGTCGATCGACTTCGCACCGAAGTTGCGGATGTCGAGCAGATCCTGCTCCGAGCGGGAGATGAGCTCACCCACGGTGTGGATGCCCTCGCGCTTGAGGCAGTTGTAGGACCGGACGGTGAGGTTGAGCTCCTCGACCGGCAGGGCGAGGTCGGCGGCGAGCTGCTCGTCGACCGGCGACGGACCGATGTCGATGCCCTCGGCCTCGACGTTGAGCTCACGGGCCAGGCCGAAGAGCTCGACCAGCGTCTTGCCGGCCGACGCGATGGCGTCGCGCGGGCGGATCGACGGCTTGGTCTCGACGTCGATGACGAGCTTGTCGAAGTCGGTGCGCTGCTCGACACGAGTGGCCTCGACCTTGTAGGTCACCTTGAGGACCGGGCTGTAGATCGAGTCGACCGGCATCCGGCCGATCTCGTTGTCGGCTCCCTTGTTCTGGACCGACGAGACGTAGCCGCGACCGCGCTCGACGACGAGCTCCATCTCCAGCTTGCCCTTGTCGGACAGGGTGGCGATCTTCAGGTCGGGGTTGTGGACCTCGACCCCGGCCGGCGGGTTGATGTCGGCGGCGGTGACGTCTCCGGCACCCGACTTGCGCAGGTACATGGTGACCGGCTCGTCGTGCTCGGAGGAGACGACGAGGCCCTTGAGGTTCAAGATCACCTCGGTGACGTCCTCCTTGACGCCCTCGATGGTCGAGAACTCGTGGAGGACGCCGTCGACCTTGATGCTGGTGACCGCGGCGCCGGGAATCGACGACAGCAGCGTACGACGCAGCGAGTTGCCGAGGGTGTAGCCGAAGCCGGGCTCCAGCGGCTCGATCACGAACCGCGAGCGGAACTCGTCGACGGTCTCTTCCGACAGGGTGGGGCGCTGTGCGATGAGCACTGGTTCTTTCCTTTCCGGGCGCGACCGCTATTTGACGTCGCCCAGATCTGCGAGATGTGGCGGAAGGGTCTTACTTCTTGGAGTAGTACTCGACGATCAGCTGCTCCTGGATCGGCAGGTCGATCTGGGCGCGGACCGGGACCTGGTGGACCAGGACCCGCATCCGCGTGGGGATGGCCTCGAGCCAAGCCGGGACGACCCGCTCACCGTGGGTCTCACGGGCGACGATGAACGGCGTCATCTCCAGGGACTTCTCGCGCACGTCGATCACGTCGTGGGCGGTGACCTGGAAGGACGGGATGTCGACCTTGCGGCCGTTCACCGTGAAGTGGCCGTGAACGACCAGCTGGCGGGCGTGCCGGCGGGTGCGGGCGAAGCCGGCACGGTAGACGACGTTGTCCAGGCGGCACTCGAGCAGCTGGAGCAGGTTGTCACCGGTCTTGCCGCCGCGGCGGCTGGCTTCCTTGTAGTAGCGGACGAACTGCTTCTCGAGGACGCCGTAGGTGTAGCGAGCCTTCTGCTTCTCGCGAAGCTGCAGCAGGTACTCGCTCTCCTTGATGCGGCCGCGGCCGTGCTGGCCGGGGGCGTAGGGACGCTTCTCGAAGGCGGCGTCCCCGCCGACGAGGTCGACACCGAGGCGGCGCGACTTCTTGGTCATGGGGCCGGTGTAGCGGGCCATGGGTCAGTGCTCCTTCTGTCTCTGGTGTCGGTCAGACGCGCCGGCGCTTGGGCGGGCGGCATCCGTTGTGGGGAGTGGGGGTGACGTCCTGGATGGTGCCGACCTCGAGGCCGATGGCACCCAGGGACCGGATCGCCGTCTCGCGGCCCGAGCCCGGGCCCTTCACGAAGACGTCGATCTTCTTCATCCCGTGCTCCTGGGCCCGACGACCAGCGGCTTCGGCGGCCATCTGCGCGGCGAACGGGGTGGACTTGCGCGAGCCCTTGAAGCCGACGGTGCCGGCCGAGGCCCACGCGATCACCGCACCCGTGGGGTCGGTGATGGTGACGATGGTGTTGTTGAACGTGCTCTTGATGTGGGCTTCGCCCTGGGCGACGTTCTTCTTCTCCTTGCGACGCACCTTGCTGGAGCGGCTCTTGGGAGGCATTCGTTATCTCCTGAAGTAGCTGGTGAGGATGAGTTCGAGGGAGGCAGTGACCCGGCGTCAGCCGAGCGTCACTTGGCCTTCTTCTTGCCGGCGACGGTGCGCTTGGGACCCTTGCGGGTGCGCGCGTTGGTCTTGGTTCGCTGCCCGCGGACGGGAAGACCCTGGCGGTGGCGGCGACCCTGGTAGCTGCCGATCTCGATCTTGCGACGGATGTCGGCCTGCACCTCGCGGCGCAGGTCACCCTCGATCTTGACCTCGAGGTTCTCGATCGCATCGCGGAGCTTGACCAGCTCCTCGTCCCCCAGCTGGTGGACGCGCAGGTCCGGGGAGACCCCGGTCGCGACCAGGAGCTCCTGGGCGCGGGTACGGCCGATGCCGTAGATGTAGGTGAGAGCGATCTCGATGCGCTTGTCGCGCGGGAGGTCGACTCCAACAAGGCGAGCCATGTGTGGCCTTTCTCGAGAGGGCCGGGCCCTCTCTTCTGCACGGTGGTGTGGTCGTGTCGCGTCCCGGCCTGCTTCGGCATGTGGGCTCCGGCCATCCGCTCCGGAGGTGGTTCAGCGGTCCCGAGGGCCCGCCTAAGCGATCACGTGGTGGATGTATTCAGTTGTGCGCGGAACTGACTGGGTCAGCCTTGACGCTGCTTGTGACGCGGGTTGTCGCAGATGACCATGACGCGGCCGTGGCGACGGATCACCTGGCACTTGTCGCAGATCTTCTTGACGCTCGGGGAGACCTTCATGTGAAAGGCCTTTCTGGTTCGGTAGCGGCGCTTGGTTACTTGTAGCGGTAGACGATCCGACCCCGGGTGAGGTCGTACGGCGAGAGCTCCACCACGACCCGGTCCTCGGGGAGGATCCGGATGTAGTGCTGGCGCATCTTGCCGCTGATGTGGGCGAGCACCTTGTGTCCGTTGGTCAGCTCGACCCGGAACATGGCGTTGGGGAGGGCCTCCACGACGGTGCCCTCGATCTCGATCACGCCTTCTTTCTTCGGCATGTCCTCCGCAATCCGTTGGTGTTCGTCTGTCTACCGTCGACCCGCGAACCTCCGGCTCCCCTGATGAGCAGCCGGTGGACCTCGTGCAGCGGTCCCGTGGTCCTCTCCCCGGGGCACGCGCGAGCCCTCGAACGAGAGGGATCGACGGGTGGTCCGGGCAGCCGCGAGGCACCACGAAACACGACCCACGTTGGGCCGACACGCCAGTGTACGGGGTCGTGCAGATCAATCCCTAATCAGCACGGGTCACCGTCCTGTGCTGTTCTCTCATGCTATCCGAGCGTTCCAGAGGTCTCGAAAACAGCACCGAGCTCCAGATGGAAAACCGGCTACGCAGGGCGACTGCGGTCCGCTGTGCGCCGGCGGTGAACACCCGCCGACCCTCCCCGAGGTCGGCGTGCATCCGCGGCAGTGAGTGCCCATTCAGCGGCCCAGCCGGAATGTCCGCAGCGAGAGGGCCGCCCGGATCCGCCGGCCGCGCGACACGTCGGCCGACATGGCGGCGCGGTAGGCGTCGACGTCTTCCCAGTAGGTCGCCGCGGCCTCGGCCGCGGGCGGACGCGGACCGAAGACGTGGCTGTCGGCGGTCCGGGCGAGCACCGGCGCCGCGTCGGGGGCTCCCACGCCGGCCAGCACCAACGACTCCTCCCGCCGGGTCACGCCGCTGAGTACGACGCCGAGATCTCGCGCGTGGTCGGTGACCTCGCGCCAACCGCCCGCGAACCGGGCCGAGACCGACTCCGCTGAGCGGCGCCGCCGTCGGCGCCAGGCCTTGGCGCCGACGATCGCCCCGGCCACGGCCAGGACCAGGAGCAGCGGCAGCACGACGTACGTGAGGAGCGCGACCAGCCACCCCGGCAGCGAGAAGGCGTCGTCGGTGTCGCGCTTGTTCTTCAAGGCGTTGAGCTCGGCGTCGGTGGGCTCACCGACCGTGCTCGGCGGCGGGATGGCGGCCGGCGGCGGCACGTTGGTGCCGCTCATCTCCTCCTCCTCGCGCGGTGGCAGCTCGGCCGGCCGGTCGAAGTCCATGAACAGCTCGGTCGGCACGGTGCGCCAGGTGTCGTCGGCGGCCTGGACCTCGACCCACGCGTTGACGTCCTGGCCCGTGACCTGTCCGCCCTCGGGGACGACCGCGCCCATGACCACCCGCGCCGGGACGCCGAGCTGGTTCGCGAGCAGCGCCATCCAGGCGGCGTACTGCTCGTCGTTGCCGACGATGATCGGGCTGTTGATGCCGCCGTCGCCGTCGGAGAGCCGAGCCTGGTGGTGGCCGGGCAGGTAGAGCTCCTCGGACGCCCGGACCCCGTCGCTGTACTTGCCGTCGGACTTGAGCCGCTCGGCGATGTCCAGCACCTGTTCCATGGGGCGGGTCGAACCGGCACTCCAGTCCTGCGCCTGCGCGGTGAGGAATCCCGCGGAGGCCTGGGCCAGGCCGATGTAGCTGGCCGGCGGCGTGTCGGGCGTCAGCTCCTCGTCGGTGAGCCGGGTGCGGAACGTGTAGCGGTCGCCCTGCCCGAGCCCGATCGGCACGATGCCGGTGGAGGTGGCAAGGTTGTAGCGGAACGTGTCTGCCTGCTCGGCCGAACCGTCCCCGTGGAACTCCATGCCGGTCAGCGCCCCCACCGTCGGCAGCCAGACCCCGGACCATCCCTCCTCGAGCTCGATCGTCACCTCGGTCTCGGGCCCCGACGCCGGGTTCGAGATCTGCGACGACACCCGCTGGAAGGTGCCCTCCACCTGGCCCCCGAACGTGCTGTCGTTGCTGGCGCCCCAGATGACGCCGTCGTAGTGGTCGAGCGCTGCGAACCGGATCCTGGTGCCTGGCTCCACACCGGACACGGTCATCAGCGGCTCGTCGTAGAGGTTCTCCGGGTCGGGGTTCTTCGGCTGCTCGACGTAGCGGCGGAAGGACGAGAGCGGCGATGGGTAGCGGCCCACGTCGAACGGCGGCTCCACGTAGTCGCGGAGCACGAGCCGACGGTCGTCGGCGCCCGAGGACCAGGTGGCGACCGGCAGTGCGAGTGCTGCGGCCAGGGCGACCAGCACTGCCCCGCTCACCAGTCGAAGCCTGCGGACTCGGCTCCCGAGGTCGGTGTCGGCGTCGTGCACGACCCGGCGCTGGGTCCGCACCGCGAGCCACCCGAGGGCCAGGGCGGCGAACGCCACGCCCTGCAGCCACAGCGACTGGGGCTGCCGGACCCCGAGCAGGATCACGACCGCGAGCAGCGCGGTGGGCACGAGCACGGGCAGCAGGACCGCCACGAAGCCGCTCGGCCGCGAGCTGACGACCAGCGAGGCGGCCAGCGTCCCGAGCACCCCCGTGGTCAGGCCGAGCAGCCACGGGAGGGCCAGCAGGGTCGAGTCTGCGTCGACCGGCGGCAGTGTGGTCAGCAGGTCCTTCCACCCGAAGACGGCGTGGTCGGCGAGCAGCTGGACCGCACCGAGACCAGGCAGTCGCCGCAGCGCGATCGGTGCCCCGAGCAGCGGGTAGCAGACGATCGCCAGCACCACCGGCGCCACCAACGGCCAGCCGATCGTGCGCGACACCCGCGCGATCGCGACGCCCAGTAGCAGACCGACCATCCCGACGACGGCGAACCCGACGCCGGCGTACGTCGGCGCCAGCCCGACCAGGGCGAGGGCCGCGAGCGCCACCAGCAGTGCGAGGTCGAAGCACTCGTGCCGGCTGGGGAGCCACGGCCGAGGGGTCGTGGAACCAGTGCCGCGGCCGATCACGACAGGCTCCAGCGCAGCACGGCGGCGAGCTCGGAGAGCACCGCCAGGTGGAGCACGGGAAGCCCGCCCGCGTCGGTCACGCGCGAGCGACCCGAGGGGTCGATCGCGATCGCGTAGTGGCGTACCTCCGGTGCGAAGGAGGAGGCCGAGCGCAGGTGTTCCTCCAGCGTGGTGCCGCGCCCGCCGATCAGGAACAGCAGTGAGGTGTCCGGTGCCATCCGCGCCGCGTCCTGGCCGCCGGTGACGATGCCGCGGTAGCCCTGCTCGGCGCGGCACACGGCGTCGAGGGCGCGGGTGCCGATCTCGCCGGACGCCGCGTGCTCGCCGCACACGAACGACACCTCGAACTCGTCCATCAGAGCCCGGATGGCGATCGAGGCGGCCACCGACATGCCGAGCTCGAACTCGTCCTCGCTTCCCCACACCTGCGGCCGGTCGTCGACCACGATCGTGGCGTGGCTACGGCGGGTGTCGAGGTACTGACGCACGAGCAGCTGGTTCTCGCCGCCGGACGCCATCGCCTTGGCCGACGAGCGCCAGTGGACGTGACGCAGGTCGTCGCCCGGCACGTACTCGCGCAGCGCGTGGAAGGCGAGGTCGCTCGCCGTGACGGCGTCGGTGACGACGCCCTCGAGGTCGCGCAGCAGCCCGCCGGCGAGTGACTCCAGCGGCGTCATCGGGGGTCGCACCAGGATCTCGGTGAGCGGCGTCCAGGTGACGTCTCGTGAGAAGGCGCCGAGGGGATCGCCCCGCCGGGTCATCGCCGGGCCGACCGGGATCACGCCGCGGCGGCGCGTGCGGATCGTGAAGGACTCCTCGTGCGTGGCTCCGGCCGCCAATGTGGGAAGCGGGTAGCGGTGGACCGCCGCCCCCACCGGCACCTCGAGCAGGGTCGGCAGCAGCCGCCGGTCGGCGATGTTGGTGACCCGGAGCGAGCCGACGACGCTCTCGCCCGCGGTCACCCGCTGCGGCTCCAGCCGCAGGTCGACGCGGACCGAGGTCCGGCCCAGCAGGAACGGCATCGCCAGCGCGACCACGATCAGGCACGCAGCAGCGACGACGCCCGCCTCGAGCCAGCCGGTGCTCCGGGCCACGAGCACCAACAGCAGGCCGAGCACCAGCAACGTCCACCCGAGCGGGTTGACGACCGCCAGGGCGGCGAGTGCGGCGCGGCGCAGCCGGGACATCACGCCGATCAGGCCACCCGGTCGGTCGGGGGCGCGACCGAGTCGAGCAGCCGGCCGATCACGGTGTCGACGGTGACGCCGCTGAACTGCGCCTCCGCATCGAGCAGCAGCCGGTGGCTGAGCACGGGCTCGGCGAGCACGCGGACGTCGTCGGGCACCACGTGGTCGCGGCCGTCGGCGGCCGCCCAGGTCTTGGCCACCCGGATGAACGCGAGGCACCCGCGGGCGGACAGCCCGAGCTTCACGTGGGGCTGGCGACGCGACTCCTCGGCGAGCTCGGCGACGTAGCCGACCACCGCCGGGTCGACGTACACGTCGTCGGCCAGTCCGCTCATCTGGCTGATGGTCTCGGCCGTGATCACCGGAGTCACCAGCGAGGCTCGGTCGCGAACCTTGGCGTTGACCAGCAGCTCGATGGTCGCCTCGCGGTCGGGGTAGCCGATCGACGACTTCATGAGGAACCGGTCGAGCTGGGCCTCGGGCAGCCGGTAGGTGCCGGCCTGCTCGATCGGGTTCTGGGTCGCGATCACCATGAACGGCCGGCCCACGGGCCGACTCACGCCGTCGACGGTGACCCTGCCCTCCTCCATGACCTCGAGCAGCGCGGACTGGGTCTTGGGCGAGGCGCGGTTGATCTCATCGGCCAGCACGATGGTGTGGAAGATCGGACCCGCGTGGAACTCGAAGGAGCCCTTGTGCTGGTCGTAGACCGTGACGCCGGTGACGTCGGAGGGCAGCAGGTCCGGCGTGAACTGGATGCGGGCATGGCTCCCCTGCACCGTGTTGGCCAGCGCCCGCGCCAGCATCGTCTTGCCGGTCCCCGGGAAGTCCTCGAGCAGCATGTGTCCCTCCGACAGCAGGCACGTCAGGGTGAGTCGTACGACGTGGCGCTTGCCGAGCACGGCTCGCGCGATGTTGTCGGTGAGGTGGTCGAACGTCTGCCGGAACCAGGCGGCCTGTTCGGGCGAGATCGTCAAGGGTCGATCCTTTCGTCAGTTCCAGGTGAGGCGATTGGACTCGATCCCGTTGCAGGTCACCCACACCCGCCTCCCGGGCCAGCCGTAGTACGGCCCTGGTTCATAGGTCCGGTTGGTGTCGATCCACTTGTCGAGGTAGACGCCTGAGACGTTGTCCTCGAAGAAGCAGCGCATCGTGTTGTCGGTGTAGTTCTCGCTCGCGAAGCGAATCTTGGCGCAGCTGGAGTTCAGACAGTCCACCCCGGTCCCGTCGTACTGGCATGCGGGAAGACTGCTGCCGGGCTGGTCGCTGCACCTCGAGCCCTTGGAGATGGTGACCTTGGGCTGCTTGCGCTCCGGCGTGGTGTAGCGGAACTCCTTGCGCACCTCACCGCGTGCGGGCGCGTTGTCGCCGAGATGGACGAGGATGATGTCGGACTTGAACTGGTCGAGGTAGACCTTCTCGGTGGTGAAGCTCTGCACGTCGACCGACGACATCTGGTAGTTCTCGTTGCGGTGGGTGTCGGAGTCGCCGGACCGCGAGGTGATCCGCACCCGGCCGGGGTCGCCGTTGCTGTCGACGGTGATCGTCCACCACACCTCGTACTCGTCGCCCAGGTCACGAACGTGGGGCTCAGCGGAGACGATGTGGTTGGACACGAAAGGACCGTAGGTCTGGACGGCCTTGGTGCCCGACGGAGCGCAGTTGCCCTTCTCGTTGCAGACCTGGAGCTGGATCGAGTGGGTCCGGTCGTTGTCGCCCACCGAGATGTCCACGGCCTGCGCACCTGTCCGCTGCGCCGTGTTGCGGACCACGCCGTCGACCAGGATCGACACCTGCGACTGGGCGCCCCTCGAAGGCGGCACCGTGAACGTCACCCGAGCCACCGTGTTGGCGCCCGTGGGGTCGACGCGCCACGAGTTGTCGTCCCACGCAGCCGGCTGACCGACCGCAGCCCACTGGGTGCCCGGCCCGACCGGTGAGGACTTGGCGTCGTCGGCGCCGCCGTTGTTGGTCGACCTCACCGCGTAGGTGTAGATCGTGCCGTCGTAGGTCAGACCGGTGTCGTCGCAGCTCGTCGCGGTGATCCCGCTGCACTGCCCGAGCGGCTGCCCGTTGCGCATCACGGTGTACTCGACCGGGGTCGGACCGTTGGCGTCGACCGCGTTCCAGGCCACGGTCACGGCGGTCTCGCCGCCACTGGTCTGCTGGTCGGTCACGGTCGGTGCGTTCGGCGTACCGGGCTGGCCGATCGACTGGAACGCCTCGGACGTGCGCGGGGTGCCGTAGTCGAGCGCGTTCTCGGCGACCACGGTGAACGCCTGCGCCTGGTTGTTGTTCAGGTTCGGCACCGTGACCCGCGGCAACGTGGTCGGCCGGCCCCCGCTGGGTCCGCCCTGATAGCTGACCCAGTACCGCCTGATGTCCGAGGTCTGCGTCGTCGGAGGCGTCCAGCGCAGCGAGATCGTGCCGTCGCCCCGGCCGACCATCTCGATCGGGCCGACGATGCCGGGCCTGGCGTCCGGGGTCGCCGGTGCCGACGAGTCGCTCCACTCGGACTCGCCGACGGCGTTCACCGCCCGGACCTGGAACCGGTAGCTCTCGCCGTTGACGAGGCCGCCGACGTCGCACGTCGTGGTGCCGCAGCGAGTCACCTCGCCCCGGTCGTCGCGCACCTCGTAGTACTCGATGGGGGCACCGTTGTCCTGCGGGGCACGCCAGCTGAGCGCCACCTCCTGGCTGCGGACGGTGCGGCCCGGGACCGGCGCCGTCGGGGCGTCCGGGACGTCGAGCACCTCGAGCTCGAGGACCCCCTCGACCTGCCGGTCGTCCGAGAGCGGGTCGCCGACGTCGCTCATCACCACCCGGAACCGGGCGGTGCCGTCGACGCGCGGGCCGGTCGTCAGGGTCAGCTCGGAGGCGTCGCTCTTCACGGCCTGGACGTCGAGGTCGGTCTCCGGGGTCACCGACATGACCGTCGGCTCGGGCTCGGGCACGCCGGGGTTGAGGTAGGCCGAGAGGTCGATCGTGCGGGTCTCCCCCGCCTTCATGTCGGCGATCCGGATCGGGCTCAGCGACGGCGGCGGGGTGTCGATCACACGGACCGGCAACAGCACCGGAATGCTCCCCTCGGTCCTCAGCTCCAGCTCCGCGGTCACGCCGACGTCGGCGCTGCCGGAGGCGGCGATCTCGATCACCGCGCCCTCGGGCTCGACGATGCTCAGCCCGTCGAGCGAAGACTGCCAGTCGGCGGTGAACTCGAGGCCGTCGGCGTCGGCCGGGTCGGCGGTCCAGGCGTGGCAGACCGAGGCGACGTCAATCTCCATCGTCGTGCCCTGCGGGATCTCCAGCGGCTGGGTCGGGCAGCGGAGGAACGGTCGCTCCTCGCCCACCTGGACCGGGACGGTGAGGATCGCCGTCCGGCCGTCCGGGTCGTCCACGCCGCTGCCGGTCGTCACCTCGAACGTCACCGCGCCCGGACCCTCGTAGTCCTTGCCCGCCTCGACGCGGAACGTGTCGTCGTCAGTGACCGTGGCGCCGACGCTGCCGAGGGGGCTCGGCCAGATCCGGTTCTTGAGCGTGAACTGCACCGGGCCGCCGGACGGGTTCACGACGTAGTCGTCGAGATCGGCCGCGACCGCCTCGCCGGGATCGACCTGGATCAGTCCGTCGGCCTCGACGTACGGAAGCCCGTTGCTGGCGGGCGGGACATAGAGCGACGCCGTGGTGGCGCCGCCGTCGGCGTCCTCGACGCGGAACGGCACGACGACCGGCTGGGCGCCGCGCACGACGGTGATGGTGCTCCCCTCGACCTCAGCTCGGACACCGGCCGGCGGCAGCACCTCGGCGACGACGAGGTCCTCGCTCGGGCCGTCGGGGTCGTACGCCGTCTCGAGCACGTCGACCTCGACCGAGTCACCGTCGTCGGCGTTGCCGAACGCGTCGAACGCCACGGGCGGGTTGTTGTACGGCTCGGCGGTCCGGACGGTGACGGTACCCCGGGAGGACGACAGGCCGTTGCCGACCTCGTAGACGACCTCGACCGTCTTGCCCCCTCCCTCGTCCGGAACGTCGACCTTGAGCGGGCCGATGGGCGACTCGAGCCGCACCCCGGCCGGCTTGTTCGGGAGGTCGATCGTGACCGGGTCGCCGGAGGCGATGTGGTCGTTGGCCAGGATGTCGATGGTCGCGGTGCGGCCCGGCTCGACCGTGAGCGGGTCGTCGACCGCGAGCGGCGGCTGCGGGGCGCCTGGCGGCGCCACCGCGATCCGCGCCGTGCCGATCGCGGCGCCGCCGTAGGAGTCGGTCACCTCGTAGGTGAAGGTGTCGGTGCCCGAGCTGCCGGGGAACGACTGGTAGAAGATGGTGTTGGCGCCGGTACGCACCACCCGGCCCAGCGCCGGCGCGGACGCGATGCCGAGCATCGTGACGGCGTCACCGTCGGGGTCAACGCCCGCGCCGGGGAGCCGCAGCGTCGCCGAGTCGCCGGCGACCAACCGGCCTTCGAGGGTCGGAGGCTCGGGCGGCTGGTTGGCCCGGTCGGCTGGGACGACCGTGACCTCGATCTTCCCGGGGGCGGAGACGCCTTCGACGTTCGCCGCGAGGTAGGTGATCGTGTATGTCTGCACGTCCGCGAGGTCGGCCGGCGCGACGTACCGCACGAAGTTGCCCGTGACGAACGCCTGCCCGGTCGGCACCTTCGCGTCGCCCTGCGGCCGCACCGTCAGCGCACCGGACTGCTCCCCCACCACGTGCTCGACGAGGCTGAGCTCGCCCCCGGAGGGGCTGAAGTCGTTGTCGAGCGCGGGGACCGCGAGCGCCGCCCCGGCCCGCACCGTGACCCGGTCCTTCTCGGTGACCGGGACGTCACGCTCCGGCTCTCGCTGGGTCACGACGATCTCGCCCTGGACACCCGATCGGCTGCCGTTGGTGATCTCGTACCGGACGATCGTCGGGTTGTCGACGAGCTCGCCCTGCGCTGCCGCGACCCGCACCCAGCGGCCGTCGACCACGGCCACGTCGAGCTGCCTCGGGTCCTTGGCGGTGGCGCCCTGGACGGTCAGCAGCCCACCCGCGGGGTCGAGGTCGTTGCGCAGGACGTCGACCAGCACCGCTTTCTGGCCGCTGATCAACGCCGTGTCGGGCATGGCGACCGGCTCGTCGGGCGGCCGCTCGGGGTTGCGTACGTCGATCCGGATCGTGCCCTGCGCCAGCGCCGCGTTGCCGTACGCCGCGTCGTAGTCGAGGAAGTAGGTGTCGGCCACGCTGGTGGTGAACGTGACCGTGCCCTCGACCAAGTCGGTCTTGGTCTCGGCGCCGCCCGGGGAGGCCAGCCGGCCGGCCAGGGCCAGCTTGGCGTCGGGAGTCAGCGGGTCGGATCCGGGCTGGTCGTTGTCGAGCGGTGAGATCGCGATCGGCTCGCCCACCTGCCCGCTGATCACGTCAGGCTCGGCCACGCCCGGGAACGCCTGCCGGTCTTTGGGGTCCTGCACGTCGACGGTGAAGCTCCGCTCGACGTCACTACCGATGCCGTCGGAGACGGTGTAGGTGACCTCCAGCGGTCCCCCGACCGCCGGGGCGGTCACCCGCAGCTGCCCGCTCGCGGTCGGCCGCGCGTCGGCGCCGCTCTTCACGCCGCCGTCGGTGTCGGCGCCGGTGACGACGATCGGGTCGCCGTCGGCGCGGTCGCGCCAGTCGGGGAGCACCGGGACGTCGAGCACGCCGCCGGCCGGCACCGTCCACTGCTTCTGCTCGAAGCCGAGCCGCAGCCGCGGGTCGGTGTTCTCGGTCGGCTGCCGGATCGGCACGGTCACGGTGGCGTGCGCGGTCTTCCCGTCCCGGCCGTCATCGATGTAGTAGACGAAGCTGGTGCGACCGCGAGCCCCCGGCGGCAGGGTGAGCTGCACCGTCTGCCCGTCGGGGCTGATCGTGGCTGAGCCGCCCTGGCCGGCGACGGGGTCGATCGAGCGGATCGACAGCAGCCGGCCACCGGGCGCGGTGTCGTTGTCGAGCGGGTGCAGGACCGTGGTCCTCGCGGGCCGCGCACCGAGCGTGTCGGGGTTGGCGACCGGCGGCCGCTGGTCGCCCTGCTCCTCCTCCTGCTGCTCCTCCTTCTCGTCGTCCTCGGTCGGCTTGCGCTTGAAGGCGTCCCAGTCGTCGAGCCGGGTGGGTTCCTCCGAGTCGATGTTCCAGACCATGCCGGTGGTGCGGTCGTTCAGCAGGATCTGGTCGCGGTTGACCCGGAAGACCAGGTCGCTGGTCGGAGTCCCGAGGCTGACGACCCGCGGCTCGGAGTCGCCGCAGACCGTGACGACGGTGCCGCCGCCGCCGGACCAGGCGCCGTAGCTGCAGTCACCCAGCCGCACCGGCTCAGCCGGACGACCGGCGACGCCGTCGGCGATCACGGTCGGCTCCCCGCCGTCGAGCGGCACCGTGAGGAGCGCGTCGTCGGTGGCGAGCAGTGCGCTGGGGTCGGCGCTCCCGGACCCGGACTGCTGGAGCACGCCTCCGACGGGAACGTCGGAGCGTGGCGGCTGTGCCTCGTCGCCCCGCGCCAAGGCCCACACCCGGCCGGCGACGGGATCGAGCAGCACCGGCGTCTCACCCACGGCGGCGAGCTGGGCAGTGTCGTCGACATCCTCGGGCAGGTCGGTCGAGACCGGCGACGCGAAGCGGGAGCCGTTGCGGTCGAGCTGCGTGAGCGTGCCCTTCTCCGCCGAGACGACGAGGACGTCGCCGCTCCGGGACACCGCCATAGACGCGGACCCGCCCGCCTCGTGCAGGGGACGCGTCTCCCGGTCGAGGCCGAGCACCGAGACCGGGCCGGACTCGGCGTCCGAGATGACCGCCCACACGGCGCCGTCATCGGGTGACGCGACGGCGATGGTGCCTGCGTGGGTCTCCACGTGGGCGCTGCCCGGGATGCCGGCGACGTCCCCCTCGGGATGCTCGACGGAGGCAGGCTCGATCGGGGCTAGGGAGCTGCCGCTGCGGTTGACCGCGAGCACGGTTCCGCCGTCCTGGACGACGTCGAGGTCCGCTCCGAGGTCGGCGAACAGGCCGCCGTCCATCTGCCCGATCGGCTTGTTGACGCGGCCGTACAGGCGGTGGGTGTTGCTGGTGACCCAGATGCCGCCGTCGTTGAGCTGGGCGTCGTGGCTCTTGTAGCCGTCGGCCGCGACCGCCAGCACGACCACCGTGCCGCTGGCCAGGACCAGTGCGAGGGACGAGGCGATCGTGGTCTGCCGTCCCCGAAGGGCGCGCCGGACTCGTGCCGTGCTCCACGAGCGCACGCTGAGTCGACCCACGAAACCTCTCCCCGTCTTCGTTCCCAGGGGTGACTACCGCTCACCCCGTGTGTCCCAGGTGAGCCTCTGCAGCGTATTCCGGGCTCCCTGGCGGACCAAATCTCGCTGGTGGACCTACCCTCAAGGCGCTGCCCTGAAACACTGGGACGTCACTCGGGACACGTGAGGAGAACGCGGGAAGTGGACGTGCGTTACGCGCCGGGCCGCGGGATCCTGCTCGCGCGGGGGGGCAGGTGCCTGCTCGTGGGAGTCGCGCCGGAGACGGTGCCGGGGCTCGTCGACCGGCTCTGGGCGGTCCTCGAGCAGCCCGACGCGGCCGAGGCGGCGCTCGCGACCGTACGACGCCACGCCCCCGGGACCGGCCTGGCGTACCTCGACGCGGCGACCGGCCGACACCTGACCGAGCCCCCGGGCGCCGTCGAGCGCATCGGTGACGCCTGGCGACTGGGCGCCGGCGCCCTCGGGGCGGGGTCGGCGCGACTGCCGCTCGTGGAGGGCGTGGCGGCAGCAGCGGTGCTCGAGGTCGCCTGCCTGGCACCGCCGGGTGGGTCCCCGGCCTCGACCGGCCCCGTGATCGACGGGATCCCGGCGGACATCCTCGCCAGCACCCGGGCCGACGCGCCGCCCGCTCCGCCTGCACCGCCTGCACCGCCTGCACCGCCTGCCGCGGCACCGGCCGCGCCCGAGCCGGACGCGCCGGCCGCCGACGTCGATGCCGACAGCAGCCCGGACACCGACCACGACGACCGCACCCAGCGCCGTGACGCCCCGGCACCCGCGCCGGTCGGTCCCGGACCGTCCGGTCACCTCGAGCAGACGACCTCCGACACGGTGCTGGCGGTGCGGTGCCACGCCGGCCACCTGACCGATCCGCTCGCGCCGGCGTGTCGCTCGTGCGGCAGCCCGGTCCCTGCGCAGGAGCCGCAGCGGGTGCTGCGTCCGCCGCTGGGCGTGCTGCTCCTGCCCAACGGCGAGCAGGTCCGCCTCGACCGGCCCGTGGTCCTCGGCCGGCGGCCCGGCGCGTCCGGGCCGGGCGATTGGCCCCACCTCGTGCAGCTCCCCGTGGAGTCGACGTACCTGTCGCGGAACCACGTCCGGATCGACCTCGACGGCTGGCACGTCGTCGCCCGCGACCTCGGTTCCAGCGGCGGCACCACCCTGTTCGCCCCCGGCCGTGAGCCCGAGAGGATCCGGGGGCACCAGCCCCATCTGCTCGAGCACGGCACGGTGGTCGACCTCGCCGGCGTCTACCAGGTGACGTTCCTGACCGCACCCCCGACCATGGAGACCACCACGTGACCGGACCTCGGATCCCCGGCTACACCCACCTCCAGCACCTCGGCAGCGGCGGCTTCGCGGACGTCTTCCTGTACGAGCAGTCGTGGCCGCAGCAGCGGGTCGCGGTGAAGGTGGTCCGTGACGGCGTGGCTCTGACCGACCACGAGAAGTCGTTGTTCACGAGCGAGGCGAACGCGATGGCACGGCTCGCCGACCACCCGTACATCGTCGACGTCATCACCGCCGGGGTGACCGACCCCGACCAGGGCGCCCGCCCCTTCCTGGTGATGCGCTACTGCCCGCCGCCCGACCTGGGCGCGAGGGTGCGCGACCAGCCGATGGCGGTGCCCGAGGCCGTCAGCACCGGCATCAAGCTCGCGAGTGCGATCGAGACCGCCCACCGGGCGGGGATCCTGCACCGCGACATCAAGCCGAGCAACGTCCTCGTCACGCCCTACCAGGAGCCGGCACTGACCGACTTCGGGATCGCGGGCCAGGTCTCGGAGGTCGACCACGAGCACGAGCTCCGGATCTCCTACCCGTGGGCGCCGCCGGAGCTGATCGACGGGACGTCGAACGGCAGCGTCGCGTCCGACGTCTACAGCCTCGGCGCCACGATCTGGAACCTGCTCACGGGGAGGTCGCCGTTCTCCGTGCACGGGGGCGACAACTCCTCCCACGCCCTGACGACCCGCGCCCTGCACGCGGCTCCACCGTCGCTGCAGCGTCCTGACGCACCGCCGGCGTTCGACCGGCTGCTGCAGATGTGCCTGGCCAAGCGACCCGAGCTGCGGCCCCGGAGTGCCCTCGAGCTCGCCCGTGAGCTGCAGCGGATCGAGACGTCCGCGGGCTACACCCGTACGCCGATCGCCGTGGCCGGCGACCAGCCGGTCGTGACCACGACCGCGCCGCGACCCGACGCCGGCGGCGACGCCACGGCCCTCAAGCCGGTCAGCATCGACGCCACCGGTCCCGCGCCACGTTCGGCTCCATCGGGCCCATCGACGACCCGGGACGAACCGCCGCGCGAGCCCGTGAGCCGGTCGACCAAGGTGTGGGGCGCCGTGGGCGCCGTGGTGCTCGGCGTGCTCGCCGTCGTGCTTGCGACCACGCTCGGCGACGGCGACCGGCCTGACCGGCCGCCGGAGCTCGAGCCAGATCCGTCGTTCACGCCGAGCGACGTGGTGCCGGAGGCGCCGATTCCCGAGCCGGCCGTGAGGGGCCGACGCTCGGGCCGCGACGTCACCTTCACCTGGCGCGTCCTCGGGGGTACCAAGGCGGGCGACACCTGGGTTTGGCGACGCCCGGACACCGGCGAGAGCGCCCGCGCAACCGCGCAGGAGCTCACCGTGACCGCAGCGAAGCGGGTCTGCCTCCAGGTGCAGCTGATCCGCAACGGGGAGCCGTCGACGTCGACGCAGAAGTGCGTGGACTAGGGACGCCCCGACCCACCCGGCTTGCCAGCTCGAGCGGCGCTCCGGACGTATCTGTGGGTCGGGAGCTGGCCAGATCGCGGGGTGGCGTCTGAGCTGTGGTTGGGCCGGGAGTCAACCGGGAGGTGAGTCCTGCACCCAGTCGGCGTCGCGAACGGTGCACGATGCACCGCCGACCCCGCGGTGGCCGACCGGCCCACCCCGCGCTGAGTCAGGAACCGAATCGGTGCGCTCACACGGTCCCGTCGGCACCGCTGGGTCCGGACCCAGCTCGAGCCTGGACCTCGTGCGCGAGTCTCTGACTTCGCCCTGATTGGTTCGCGCGCGAAGTCATCGGTTCCCCGCCCGGGCGGGGAACCACCGCCCCGACCGACGGATAGGCCAGGTGGAGGGCCCGAGCTGGCTACGTGCGCGACTCAGTCGTCTTCCCAGTCGCGACGAGGACCGGTCGCGGCGTCCCGCTGCAGCTGGCTCAGGCCGCCGGACTTCATCAGCGAGAGCACGGCGGTGACCGCCAGGGTCGCGATGATCACCGTGAGCGACAGCCAGATCGGGATCTCCAGCCAGTCGTAGTCGAAGTGCTCGCCGCCGTTGATGAACCTCAGCTCGTTCTCGTGCAGAGCGTGGAAGATCAGCTTGACACCGATGAAGGCGAGCAGGAACGCCAGCCCGTAGGACAGGTAGACCAGCCGCTCGAGCAGCCCACCGATGAGGAAGTACAGCTGCCGGAGCCCCATCAGGGCGAAGATGTTCGCCGTCAGGACGAGGTAAGGCTCCTTGGTGATGCCGAAGATCGCGGGGATCGAGTCGAGCGCGAAGAGCAGGTCGGTGGTGCCGAGCGTGAGGATCACGATGAAGAGCGGCGTGATCAGACGAGCGCCGTTCTCCTTGACGAAGATCTTCTTGCCATGCCACTGCTTGGTGGCCGGGAACCGCTTCTCGACGAACAGGACCAGCCGGTTCTCCTCGTACTCGTCCTCGTCCTCGGCGCCTTCCTTGGCGAGCTTGACGGCCGTGTAGATGAGGAACGCGCCGAAGAGGTAGAACACCCACGAGAACTGCTCGATGGCAGCGGCGCCGACGGCGATGAAGATCCCGCGCATGATCAGCGCCATCACGATGCCTACCATCAGCGTGTACTGCTGCAGCTCGCGAGGCACCGCGAACTTGCTCATGATGATGATGAAGATGAACAGGTTGTCGATGGACAGCGAGTACTCGACCAGCCAGCCGGCGTAGAACTCACCCGCGTACGTGCCACCCGAGGTGAACAGCACTCCGAGGCCGAAGATCAGCGCGAGGCCGACGTAGACCGACAGGTACGCCGCGCACTCCTTCATGCTCGGCTCGTGCGGCCGGCGGCCGACGATCACCAGGTCGAACGTGAAGATCACCACCGTGACAGCGAAGGTGACCCACCAGACCCACGGTGCTACGTCCACGTACAGTCCCTCCGTCGTGCCTTGGTTCGCTTGCCTCAGTGACCCCCGAAGGGAACCCCGAGCCCGGCCAGCCGGCTCTCACCACCGTCGAGCGCCGTCAGCACCCACGCGCCGTCGGGCGTCAGGGTGAAGGTGTGCTCGTAGTGTGCCGACCAGCTTCCGTCGACAGTACCGACCGTCCACTCGTCGGGCAGCAGCGTGGTCCGGCTGTCGGCCAGCGTGACCATCGGCTCGACCGCCAGCGCGAGTCCGCGGACCAGCTTGGGGCCGCGGCCCGGGCGGCCGTAGTTCGGCACGTTCGGGGGCTGGTGCATCGCGGAGCCGATGCCGTGGCCGACGTACTCCTCGAGGATGCCGTACGAGCCGCCCGTCGGGTGCTCCTGCGAGCGGATGTAGGACTCCACGGCGTGCGAGATGTCGGTCACCCGCCCGCCGAGCCGGGCTGCGGCGATCCCGTGCCAGAGCGACTCCTCGGTGACCCGCATCAGCTCGGCGACGTCGGCGGCGACGTCGCCGACGCCCACCGTGATGGCCGCGTCGCCGTGCCAGCCATCGACGATCGCGCCGCAGTCGATCGAGATGACGTCGCCGTCCTCCAGCACGCGGTCCCCGGGGATGCCGTGGACCACCTCGTCGTTCACGGACGCACAGATGGAGGCCGGGAACGGGGGGTGGCTGTAGCCCTTGAACGAGGGGACCGCCCCGGAGGACCGGATGTTGTCCTCAGCGAGCCCGTCGAGCTCGCCGGTGGTGACGCCGGCCTTCACCGCGTCGCGCAACAGCTCGAGCGTGCGGCCGACGACCAGGCCGGCCAGGCGCATCTTCTCGATCTGCTCCGGCGTCTTGATCTCCACGCCGCGGTCGCGGAACGGCACGGTCAGCCTCAGCTCTGTGGGATGACGTCGAGCGCGTCGAAGATCCGCTTCGTCACCTCGTCGACGTCACCCATGCCGTCGATCTCGATCAGGATGCTCCGCTCGCGGTAGACCTCGATCAGCGGCTCGGTCTGCTCGGCGTACACCGCCTGGCGGCGCCGGATGACGTCCTCGGTGTCGTCGGCGCGACCCTCGACTTGTGCGCGCTGCAGGAGTCGGCTGACCAGCTCGTCCGGATCCGCGATCAGCGCGACCGCCGCATCGAGGCTGTGGCCGGTGGTCGAGATCATCCCGTCGAGCTCCTCGACCTGGGCGAGGGTGCGGGGGTAGCCGTCGAGCAGGAACCCGGGCTCGGCGTCCGGCTCGTCGATCCGGTTGCGGACCATCTGGTTGGTGATCTCGTCGGGGACGTACTCCCCAGTGTCCATGTAGCGCTTCGCCTCGACACCGAGCGCGGTGCCGTGGGCGACGTTGGCGCGGAAGATGTCGCCGGTGGAGATCGCGGGGATGCCGAAGTGGTCGGCGACGTACTGGGCCTGGGTGCCCTTCCCGGCTCCCGGCGGGCCCATCAAGATCAATCGCATTTAGCGGAGGAATCCTTCGTAGTTGCGCTGCTGGAGCTGGCTCTCGATCTGCTTCACGGTGTCGAGCGCGACGCCGACCATGATCAGGATCGAGGTGCCGCCGAACGGGAAGTTCTGGTTGGCCTCGATCAGCACCAGGGCGATCAGCGGGATCAGGGAGATCAGACCGAGGTAGAGCGCCCCCGGCAACGTGATGCGAGAGAGGACGTAGGACAGGTAGTCCTCGGTCGGCTTGCCCGCCCGGATCCCGGGGATGAAGCCGCCGTACTTCTTCATGTTGTCGGCCACCTCTTGCGGGTTGAAGGTGATCGACACGTAGAAGTAGGTGAAGAAGACGATCAGGCCGAAGAACACGGCCATGTAGAGCGGGTGGCTCCCTTCCACGAAGTACCTGTTGAGGAGCTGGACCCACTGGGAGTCGTTGGTGCGGTTGAACTGCACCGCCATCGCCGGGAGGTACATGAGCGACGAGGCGAAGATGACCGGGATGATGCCCGCCTGGTTGACCTTCAGCGGGATGTACGTCGAGGAGCCGCCGAACATCTTGCGGCCCACCATCCGCCGGGCGTACTGCACGGGGATCCGGCGCTGCGCCTGCTCGATGAAGATGACCGCCGCGATGATCACGAAGCCGATCACCATCACGATCCCGAAGACCCACCAGCCCTGGCTGATGCGGACCGCCCACATCGAGCTGGGGAACGTCGCGACGACCTGGGTGAAGATCAGCAGCGACATGCCGTTGCCGATGCCGTGCTCGGTGATCAGCTCGCCGAGCCACATGATGACCGCGGTGCCGGCCGTCATGGTGATCACCATGATGAGGAAGGTCGAGGTGCCGTTGTCATGGAGCAACGGCAGCGTGCAGTCGGTCAGCAGGTCGCCGGAGCGGGCCAGCGCCACGATGCCGGTCGCCTGGAGAAGCGCGAGGCCGAGCGTGAGCATCCGCGTGTACTGCGTGATCTTCGCCTGGCCCGCCTGGCCCTCCTTCTTCAGCGCCTCGAGCCGTGGGATCACCACGACGAGCAGCTGCAAGATGATGCTGGCGGTGATGTAGGGCATGATGCCCAGCGCGAAGATCGTGAGCTGGAGGAGCGCGCCTCCGGAGAACAGGTTGATCAGGCTGTAGAGGCCCGCGTTCTCACCCTGCTGCGCAAGGTCGAGGCACTGCTGGACGTTGGAGACGTGGACTCCTGGCGCCGGCACCTGCGACCCGAGCCTGAAGATCGTGATGATCATCAGGACGAACAACAGCTTCCGCCGCAGGTCCGGGGTACGGAATGCGTTGGCGAACGCGCTCAGCACGACTTCCTCTTTCTCCAGCTGGGTGCGGCTCTCGCCCCGCTCACAGGGCTCGACCGGTGTCGGGACGAGGCCCGGGGAAGCCTAACAGGCGGCCCCGCGGGCTCCGGTGGTACGTCGGAGCGCGACTCAGAGCGTCGTCGTGGTGCCTCCGGCTGCCTCGATCTTCTGCTTGGCGGACCCGGAGAAGGCGTGCGCGGTGACGTCGACCTTGACGGCGATGTCGCCCTGACCGAGCACCTTCACAGGCTGACCCTTGCGGACCGCGCCCTTGGCGACCAGGTCGTCCACGGCCACGGCGCCGCCGTCGGGGAAGAGCTCACCGAGTCGGTCGAGGTTGACGACCTGGAACTCCACCTTGAACGGGTTCTTGAAGCCCTTGAGCTTCGGGAGCCGCATGTGGATCGGCATCTGGCCGCCCTCGAAGGAGGCCGGGACCTGGTTGCGGGCCTTGGTGCCCTTGGTGCCGCGGCCGGCGGTCTTGCCCTTGGAGCCCTCGCCACGACCCACGCGGGTCTTGGCGGTCTTGGCGCCCGGCGCCGGGCGCAGGTGATGGAGCTTGAGAGTCATTGTCATTCCACCTCTTCGACCGTCACGAGGTGACGGACGGTCTGGACCATGCCCCGGATCTCCGGGCGGTCCTCCTTGATCACGACGTCGCCGATCCGCTTCAGGCCGAGCGTGCGCAGCGTCTCGCGCTGGTTCGCCTTGCAGCCGATGGTCGACTTCCTCTGCTGGACCTTGAGCTGCGCCATCAGGCCTTCACCTCCTGCGAGACGCCCTCGGGCACCTCGGCGCGAGCCCTCAGCAGCGCGGCCGGAGCGACGTCCTCGACGCGGCGGCCACGTCGAGCAGCCACCGCCTCGGGCTGCTCCAGCATCCTCAGCGCCTCGACGGTCGCGTGGACGATGTTGATCTGGTTCGACGAGCCGAGCGACTTGCTCAGCACGTCGTGGATGCCGGCGCACTCCAGGACCGCCCGCACCGGGCCACCGGCGATGACACCGGTACCGGGCGCAGCCGGGCGCAGCAGTACGACGCCGGCGGCCTTCTCACCCTGCACCGGGTGCGGGATGGTGCCCTGGATGCGGGGGACGCGGAAGAAGTTCTTCTTCGCCTCCTCGACACCCTTGGCGATGGCGGCCGGGACTTCCTTGGCCTTGCCGTAGCCGACGCCGACCAGACCTTCGCCGTCACCGACGACCACGAGGGCGGTGAAGCTGAAGCGACGACCACCCTTCACGACCTTGGCGACACGGTTGATCGCAACGACGCGCTCCAGGTAGGCGGTCTTGTCGGCGCCGCCGCGACGATCGTCGCGACCACGGCCCGACTGGCGCTCGCCACCGCGCTGTCCGCGCTGGGCTCCGCTCATAAGACTGTTCCTCTTCTCTTTCTCAGCTTGCGATCAGAAGGTCAGGCCGCCGCCGCGGGCGCCGTCTGCGAGAGCGGCGACCCGGCCGTGGTACTTGTTGCCGGCACGGTCGAACACGACGGACTCGACACCGCCGGCCTTCGCCCGCTCGGCGACGAGCTCGCCGACCTTGCGGGCCTTGGCGGTCTTGTCGCCGTCGAGCGACCGGAGATCTGCCTCCATGGTCGAGGCCGACGCCACGGTCTTTCCGATCAGGTCGTCGACGACCTGCACGGTGATGTGCCGCGCCGACTTGGTCACGACCAGGCGCGGCCGCTCGCCGGTGCCGGCGACCTTCTTGCGTCCCCGGACCTGGCGACGCAGGCGCGACTTGGTGCGCGCCGAGGTGTGCTTGTGGTGAGACAACTTGATGGCCATGTCACTTACCAGCCTTTCCGACCTTGCGGCGGATGTGCTCACCCGCGTAGCGAACGCCCTTGCCCTTGTACGGCTCGGGCTTGCGCAGCTTGCGGATGTTGGCCGCGGTCTCGCCGACCAGCTGCTTGTCGATGCCCTGGACACCGAGCTTCGTCGGTCCCTCGACCGTGAAGGTGATGCCCTCGGGCGCGTTGAACGTGATCGTGTGGGAGTAGCCGAGCTGGAACTCCAGCTGGGTCGGGCCCTTCGACAGGACGCGGTAGCCCACGCCGACGATCTCGAGCTTCTTCTCATAGCCGTCGGTGACGCCGACGACCATGTTGTTGATCAGGGTGCGGGTCAGCCCGTGGAGCGAGCGGCTCATCCGCTCATCATCGGGACGCTTCACCTCGATGACACCGTCGTTCTTCTCGACGGTGATCGGGGCCGCGACCGCGTGGCTCAGGGTCCCCTTGGGGCCCTTGACCGTCACCAGCCTCTCGTCGACGGCGACGTCGACACCCGACGGCACCGCGATCGGGAGCTTGCCAATGCGCGACATGCTTATCTCCTTACGCTTTTCGTCGGGTCACCAGACGTAGGCGAGGACTTCCCCACCCACGCCCTTCTGGTTGGCCTGCCGGTCGGTCAGCAGGCCCTGGCTGGTCGAGATGATGGCGACGCCGAGACCGCCGAGCACCTTGGGCAGGCCGGTGTGCTTGGCGTACACGCGCAGCCCCGGCTTGCTGATCCTGCGTACGCCGGCGATCGAGCGCTCGCGGTTGCGGCCGTACTTGAGGGTGATCACCAGCGTCTTGCCGGGGCCCTCGGTGGCATCCTCGACCTCGAAGGAGGTGATGTAGCCCTCCTGCGTCAGGATCTCGGCCACGCCCTGCTTCAGCTTGCTGTAGGGCATCGACACGTCGTCGTGGTACGCCTGGTTGGCGTTGCGCAGACGGGTCAGCATGTCTGCGATCGGGTCAGTCATCGTCATGGTTGGTCGTTCTCTCTCTTCTGTGGTTTCCCGCCGGGCGGGACCTTCAGCGGTTGGTGGTGGTGCTCACCAGGAGGACTTGGTGACGCCGGGGAGCTCGCCGCGGTGGGCCATCTCGCGCAGGCAGATCCGGCACAGGCCGAACTTGCGGTACACGGCCTTGGGCCGGCCGCAGCGCTGGCAGCGGGTGTAGCCGCGCACCGCGAACTTGGGCTTGCGGGCCGCCTTGACCCTGAGTGCAGTCTTCGCCATCTCAGCTTCTCCTTGTCACCGCTCGGCGAAGGGGAAGCCCAGCTGCTTCAGCAGCGCGCGCCCTTCGTCGTCGTTGGTGGCGGTCGTGACGACCGTGATGTCCATGCCTCGCGACCGGTCCATCCGGTCCTGGTCGATCTCGTGGAACATGGCCTGCTCGGTCAGGCCGAACGTGTAGTTGCCGCGGCCGTCGAACTGCTGCGGCGAAAGGCCGCGGAAGTCGCGGATGCGGGGCAGCGCCAGCGAGAGCAGCCGGTCGAGGAACTCCCACATCCGGTCCCCGCGCAGGGTGACGTGGGCGCCGATCGGCATGCCCTCACGGAGCTTGAACTGCGCGATGGACTTGCGGGCCTTGGTCACCATCGGCTTCTGGCCGGTGATCACGGTGAGGTCCTTGATGGCGCCCTCGATCAGCTTCGAGTCGCGGGCCGCCTCGCCGACGCCCATGTTGACCACGATCTTCACCAGGCCTGGGACCTGCATGACGTTCTGGATCTCGAACTCGGTCTGCAGCGCGGGCACGATCTCCTCGCGGTACCGGGTCTTGAGCCGGGGGGTGACCTTCTCCTCGGTGGTCGAGGTCTCGACGGTGGTGTCGGTCATGTCAGATCTCCTTCCCGGTCTTGCGCGAGACCCTGACGCTGCGGGTCCCGGTGTAGGTCGAGCCGTCGGGGCGGCGCTTGGTCACCTCGTCGCGGCGGAACGCCACGCGGGCGACTCCGTCGCCCTCGATGAGCATCACGTTCGACACGTGGATCGGCGCCTCGGCGGTGATGATCCCGCCCGTGGTGCCGGCCCGGCCGCCCTGGTTGACGACCTTGGTGTGCCGCTTGACGCGATTGACGCCCTCGACGATCACCCGCTGCTGCTCGCGCAGCACCCGGATGACCTTGCCCTCGGCGCCCTTGTCCTTGCCCGAGATGACCCGGACCTGGTCGCCCTTCTTGATGTTCACGGTCTTCTTTCCCTGCTTAGCCATGGTCAGAGCACCTCCGGCGCGAGCGAGATGATCTTCATGAACTTCTTCTCGCGCAGCTCGCGGCCGACGGGGCCGAAGATGCGGGTGCCGCGCGGCTCGCCGTCGGGCTTGAGGATGACGGCGGCGTTCTCGTCGAAGCGGATGTAGGAACCATCGGCGCGGCGACGCTCCTTGACGGTGCGCACGATCACGGCCTTGACGACGTCACCCTTCTTCACGTTGCCACCGGGGATCGCGTCCTTGACGGTGGCGACGATGACGTCGCCGATGCCGGCGTAGCGACGACCCGACCCACCGAGCACGCGGATGCACAAGATCTCCTTGGCACCGGTGTTGTCGGCGACCTTGAGTCGCGACTCCTGCTGAATCATCTTCTGTCTCTCCTTGTCGCCCCGGTTCTCGGCTGCTCACCGAGCCTGAGGGAACTGTTGGCGGTTGGGCTGGCGTAAACGCCTGCTGCTTACTTGGCGCGCTCGAGGATCTCGACGACCCGCCAGCGCTTGGTGGCCGACAGCGGCCGGGTCTCCATGATCAGGACCCGGTCGCCCATCCCGCACTCGTTCTTCTCGTCGTGGGCCTTGAGCTTGGACGTCCGGCGCATGACCTTGCCGTACAGGGCGTGCTTGACCCGGTCCTCGACGGCGACGACCACTGTCTTGTCCATCTTGTCGGACACGATCAGGCCCTCACGGGTCTTGCGCGTGTTGCGCGTCACCTGCTGCTCACTCATGCGGAAGCCTCATCCTTCTCAGCGTCAGTCTTCTCATCGCCAGGGGTCTCGCGGATGCCGAGCTCGCGCTCGCGCACCACGGTGTAGATCCGGGCGATGTCCTTCTTGACCGTCTGCAGCCGGCCGTGGCTCTCCAGCTGGCCGGTGGCCGCCTGGAAGCGGAGGTTGAACAGCTCCTCCTTGGCCTCGCGGAGCTTGGCCTCGAGGTCGGTGGCGGTCATCTCGTCGAGCTCGTGGGCCTTCAGCGTGCTAGCCATCAGAACTCACCTGCCTCACGGGAAACGAACCGGGTCTTCATGGGGAGCTTGTGCATCGCGCGGCGCATCGCCTCGCGGGCGACGTCCTCGGACACACCGGACAGCTCGAACATGACGCGGCCGGGCTTGACGTTGGCGATCCACCACTCCGGGGAACCCTTGCCCGAGCCCATGCGGGTCTCGGCCGGCTTCTTCGTGAGCGGGCGATCCGGGTAGATGTTGATCCACACCTTGCCGCCACGCTTGATGTGGCGGGTCATGGCGATACGGGCGGACTCGATCTGGCGGTTGGTCACGTAGTGACCCTCGATCGCCTGGATCCCGAAGTCACCGAACGCCAGCGTGGTCCCACCCTTGGCAGCGCCGGTGCGCTTGGGGTGGTGCTGCTTGCGGTGCTTGATGCGACGGGGCATCAACATGGCTCAGCCCTCCGTTCCGGGGGTGCCGTCAGCGGTGGGAGCCGCCGCCGGAGCGGGGGCCGCGGGGACCTCGGGGGCGTCAGCGCTGCGGTCGGCGCGAGTCGGGCGGTCGCCCCGCGAGCCACGGCTCGGGCGGTCGCCGCCACGCGACGGACGGCCGCCGCGGCCGGGCACACCGGCGCGAGCAGCGGCCTGGGCCTGACGCTCGGCACGGGTGCCGGCGACCTCGCCCTTGTAGATCCAGACCTTCACGCCGATCCGGCCGAAGGTCGTGCGGGCCTCGTAGAAGCCGTAGTCGATGTCGGCACGCAGCGTGTGCAGCGGGACGCGTCCCTCGCGGTAGAACTCGGTACGCGACATCTCGGCGCCGTTGAGGCGACCAGAGCACTGGATCCTGATGCCCTTGGCACCGGAACGCATCGAGGTCTGCATCGCCTTGCGCATCGCACGGCGGAACTGCACGCGCCCCGACAGCTGCTCGGCGACGCCCTGGGCGACCAGCTGCGCGTCGACCTCGGGGTTCTTGACCTCGAGGATGTTCAGCTGGACCTGCTTGCCCGTGAGCTTCTCGAGCTCGCCGCGGATCCGGTCGGCCTCGGCGCCGCGGCGACCGATGACGATGCCCGGCCGGGCGGTGTGGATGTCGACGCGGACCCGGTCCCGGGTGCGCTCGATCTCCACCTTGGAGATACCGGCCCGCTCCATGCCCTTGGAGAGCAGCTTGCGGATCGCGACGTCCTCACCGACGTACGACTTGTACAGCTTGTCGGCGTACCAGCGGGACTTGTGGTCCGTGGAGATGCCGAGGCGGAAGCCGTTCGGGTTGATCTTCTGGCCCATCAGGCACGCCGTCCCTTCTTGACGTTCTTGGCAGCCGCCACGACCTCGGCGGGCTGGACTACCAGGGTGATGTGGCTGGTGCGCTTCAGGATGCGGGTGGCGCGGCCCTGGGCCCGAGGGCGCCAGCGCTTCATCGTCGGGCCCTCGTCGACCAGTGCGACCGACACGACCAGGTCGCCCCGGTCGAGGCCTTCGGTCGTCTCGGCGTTGGCGACGGCGCTCTCCAGCACCTTGTACACGGTCTCGGAGGCGGCCTGCGGCGCGAACTGAAGCAGGGACAGCGCCTCGTCCACGGGCATGCCGCGAACCAGGTCGACGACCCGGCGAGCCTTCATCGGGGTGATCCGCACGAACCGTGCGGCCGCGAAGGCGCCCGGCTGGTCGCCGAGCAGCGACTCGCGGCGGGCGCTGCTGCGCCGGCGCTCAGTGACACTCATTTCCGGGGTCCCCTCTCGATTGTGCGCGGGAGGAGCGAAGCGGAAGGAGCGGAGAATCGAGTGGGGTGGTTCATCGACGTCGTCCCTTCCGGTCGTCCTTCACGTGCCCGCGGTAGGTGCGGGTGGGGGCGAACTCGCCCAGCTTGTGGCCGACCATCGAGTCGGTCACGAACACCGGGACGTGCTTGCGACCGTCGTGCACCGCGATCGTGTGGCCGATCATGGCCGGGACGATCATCGAGCGGCGCGACCAGGTCTTGATCACGTTCTTGGTGCCCTTGTCGTTCTCGACGTCCACCTTCTTCATGAGGTGGTCGTCGACGAAGGGGCCCTTCTTCAGGCTGCGAGGCATCCTCTATCTCCTGCTCAGCGCTTCTTGCCGGTCTTGCGGCGGCGGATGATCTGGGCGTCGGAGGCCTTGCGCTTGCGCGTGCGGCCCTCGGGCTTGCCCCAGGGGGACACCGGGTGGCGGCCTCCGGAGGTCTTGCCCTCTCCACCACCGTGCGGGTGGTCTACCGGGTTCATGACGACACCGCGGACGGTCGGGCGCTTGCCCTTCCAGCGCATGCGGCCGGCCTTGCCCCAGTTGATGTTCGACTGCTCGGCGTTGCCCACCTCGCCGATCGAGGCGCGGCAGCGGACGTCGACGAATCGCATCTCGCCGGACGGCATCCGCAGCGTGGCGCGCGAGCCCTCCTTGGCGACGAGCTGGGCCGAGTTGCCCGCCGAGCGGGCGATCTTGGCGCCGCCGCCCGGACGCAGCTCCACGCAGTGGATGGTGGTACCGACCGGGATGTTGCGCAGGGGGAGGTTGTTGCCGGCCTTGATGTCGGAGTTCGGGCCCGACTCGACCGCGGCACCCTGCAGCAGGCCCTTCGGCGCGATGATGTAGCGCTTCTCGCCGTCGACGAAGTGCAGCAGTGCGATCCGAGCCGTGCGGTTCGGGTCGTACTCGATGTGCGCGACGCGGGCCGGCACGCCGTCCTTGTCGTAGCGACGGAAGTCGATGACCCGGTAGGCCCGCTTGTGACCGCCGCCCTGGTGACGGGTGGTGATCCGGCCCTGGTTGTTGCGGCCGCCCTTCTTGGGGAGCGGACGGGTCAGCGACTTCTCCGGCGTGGTCCGGGTGATCTCGACGAAGTCGGCCACCGACGAGCCACGACGGCCCGGGGTGGTCGGCTTGTACTTACGGATAGCCATGTCTGTCTTCCTTCAGTGACGCCGGCTCAGGCGCCGAAGATGTCGATGCGGTGGCCCTCAGCGAGGCTGACGATGGCGCGCTTGGTGTTGGCGCGCTTGCCGATGCCGTACCGGGTACGACGGGTCTTGCCCTGGCGGTTGATCGTGTTCACCGAGGTGACCTTGACGTTGAACACCTTCTCGACCGCGATCTTGATCTCGGTCTTGTTGGCGTCCGGACGCACCAGGAACGTGTACTTGTTGGCGTCGAGGAGGCCGTAGCTCTTCTCCGACACCACGGGCGCGATCAGGATGTCGCGGTGGTCCTTGTGCAGGGTGCTCACTTCGCCTCCCCCTCGTCATCGGATTCGGTCTTGGCCTCGTTGGCCGCCTTGGACGCCTTGGAGCCGGCCTCGACGAACCCCGCGGCCTCGGCGTCCGCGGCGGTCTTGAACCAGACCTCGGCGACGGTGCCGTCGAACCAGCGGCCGCCGGGGGCGTGGTACTTCATCGAGGTCTTGTTGCCCTTGATCTCATAGCCCTCCGGCGCCTCGCCGTCGGGGCCCGGAACGGCGCCCTGGGCGAAGTCGTCGTCGGCGACCTCGTCGACGGAGCCGGCGACCGGCTTGGGCTCGGCCTGCGCGGCCGGCTTCTCGGTCTGCGGCGCCTTCTTCTCGGCAGGCTTGGCCGGCTTCGTGGCAGGCGCGGAGCCCCCGGCCTTGCCGACGAACTCGTCGTAGGCGCCCTGGGTGAAGACCACGTCCTCGCAGGCCAGTACGTCGTAGGTGTTGAGCTGGTCGACGGCGACGATGTGGACCTCGGGAGCGTTGCGCAGCGACAGCCAGGTGTGGACGTCGGTCCGTTCGAGCACGACGAGGTACTTCGCACGGTCGGCCAGCCCGGCCAGTGAGGCCAGTGCGTTCTTGGTCGACGGCTTGTCACCGCTGACCAGCGCGTCGACCACGTGGATGCGGTCGTTGCGAGCCCGGTCGGACAGCGCGCTGCGGAGCGCGGCGGCCTTCATCTTCTTGGGCGTGCGCTGGTCGTAGCTGCGCGGCTGCGGGCCGTGGACGATGCCACCGCCGACGAACTGCGGCGCGCGGGTCGAGCCCTGACGGGCGCGGCCGGTGCCCTTCTGCTTGTGGGGCTTGCGGCCACCGCCGCGGACCTCGCCGCGGGACTTGGTGGCGTGCGTGCCCTGGCGGGCAGCCGCCTGCTGGGCCACCACGACCTGGTGGATCAGAGGAATGTTGACCTCGACGTCGAAGATGTCGGCGGGGAGATCGACCTTCACGGTCTTCGTGGCCATGCTCAGACCTCCTGCTTCTTGGCGGCGGACCGCAGCACGACCAGGGAGCCCTTGGGGCCGGGGATGGCGCCCTTGACGAGGATCAGTCCCTTGTCGGCGTCCACGGCGTGCACGGTGAGGTTCTGGACGGTGACGGTGTCGCGCCCCATCCGGCCGGACATCCGGACGCCCTTGAAGACACGACCGGGGGTCGCGCAGGCGCCGATCGAGCCCGGCTTGCGGTGGTTGCGGTGCGCACCGTGGGAGGCGCCCACGCCGGAGAAGCCGTGACGCTTCATGGTGCCGGCGAAGCCCTTGCCCTTGCTGGTGCCCGTCACATCGATCTCCTCGCCGGCGGCGAAGGTGTCGACGCCGAGCTCCTGACCGACGGTGTACGTCGTGGCGTCGGCGGTGCGGATCTCGACGACGTGTCGACGCGGGGTGGTCCCGGCCTTGCCGAAGTGGCCGGCCTGGGGCTTGGTCACCTTGCGGCCCTCGATCTCACCGAACCCGACCTGGACGGCGTTGTAGCCGTCGGTCGCGGGGGTGCGGACCTGGGTCACGACGTTGGTGCGCGCGTCGATCACGGTCACGGGGACGACCCGGTTGTTCTCGTCCCACAGCTGGGTCATGCCGAGCTTGGTGCCCAGCAGGCCCTTCGCGGCGCGTTCGAAAGTGGCAGTCATCGCAGAATCCTCAGAGCTTGATCTCGATGTCGACGCCGGCAGGCAGGTCGAGCCGCATCAGCGAGTCGACGGTCTTCGGCGTGGGGTCGATGATGTCGATGAGACGCTTGTGGGTGCGCATCTCGAAGTGCTCGCGAGAGTCCTTGTACTTGTGGGGCGAGCGGATGACGCAGTAGACGTTCTTCTCGGTCGGCAGCGGCACAGGGCCAGCGACCTTCGCACCCGTCCGGGTGACCGTGTCAACGATCTTGCGCGCCGAGGTGTCGATCACCTCGTGGTCATAGGCCTTGAGCCTGATGCGGATCTTCTGTCCCGCCATAGGTCTCTCTCGTCCTTCTCAAGTCAGTGCCGCATGGTCGAACTGCTGGTCTGTGCCCGCCTCAACCTCCGACCCCCGAGGTCGGGCGTGTCGCACGTCTGGAGCGCAACACAAGACCTCGTGGATCCTGCTGGTGTTGGTGGCGCCCGACACTGGGCCGGGCCGATCGGGTCTCACGGTGCGGTGTCGCCACAGCAGGCAACCACCGAGTCGAGCATGAGACGCGATTCAGTAGTCAAAGTTGTGGCGCACCCCGGCAACCCGCCGAAGCAACCGGACCATCTTGGCAGACGCGCCCACCTGCGACCAAATCCGTTCGGCCCTCCCTTTCCGAGGGCTCTGGCCGGCCGGCCGGTCACCGCGTGGTGTCAGGCCTCCGCGAGCGGTCGGCGCGGAATCAGAAGGCAGGCCGCGGCGGCGGCCACGCAGAGCGCGCCCGCGGTGAGCCAGGCGAGGAGGTAGTCGCCCTGCGACGTGCGGATCCAGCCGGCGAAGCTCGCGGCAACGCCCGCTCCGACCATGTGCGCGGCGAACACCCAGCCGAAGACGACTCCGGACCGCTCGATCCCGAAGTGCTGGCGGCACAGGGCCACCGTCGGCGGGACGGTCGCGACCCAGTCGAGGCCGTAGAACAGGATGAAGAGGAACAGGCTGGGGTGGACGTGCGGCCCGAGCAGCCACGGCACCGCGAGCAGCGACAGCCCGCGGAAGAAGTAGTAGCCGAACAGCAGGTAGCGGCTGTCGACGCGGTCGGTGAGCCATCCGCTGGCGACGGTCCCGACGATGTCGAACACGCCGATCAGCGCCAACAGGGTGGCGCTGGTGGTCGCGGGCATGCCGTGGTCGTGCGCCGCCGGGATGAAGTGGGTGCCGATCAGGCCATTGGTCGACCAGCCGCAGATCCAGAACGTGCCGAAGAGGATCCAGAACGTCCTCGACCGGGCGCTGTCGCGCAAGGTGCGTACGGCGAGCGCGGCGGCACCGCCCGGGACCGCGGCGGGGACGAGAGCGACCGGCGCGTCCGGATCGGCGCCGTACGCCGTGGTGCCGACCTGGGCCGGGGAGTCGCGCAGCACCACCCAGACGACCGGGACGAGCAGCAGCGCGAAGCCGGCGACCAGGGCCGCCGCGAACCGCCAGCCGGGCCCGACGGCGAGCGCAGCGATGGCGGGCAGGAACACCAGCTGTCCCGTGGAGCTGGCGGCGCTGAAGACACCGATGACGACGCCGCGGTGCCGCACGAACCAGCGGTTGGCCACGATCGCGCCGAAGACCAAGGCGAGCGAGCCGGTGCCGACTCCGACCGCGAACCCCCACAGCAGCCACAGCTGCCAGGGGCTCGTCATGACCAGCGTGAGACCCGACCCGAGGGCGACCAGGGCGAGGGCGGCGGCCACCACCCGGCGGATGCCGAACCGCTCCATGAGCGCCGCGGCGAAGGGCGCAGTCATTCCGTAGAGGATCAGGTTGAGGCTGACCGCGCCGCTGGTGGTCGCCCGGGACCAGCCGAACTCATCCTCCAGCGGCACGAGGAGCGCGCCGGTCGAGGACCGGAACCCGGCCGCCGCGATGAGCGCCGCCATCGTGACTGCGGCGACCCACCAGGCGCGATGCAGGCCACGGGTGGGCGGCGCGCTCACGGTCACAGGCGAAGCCTAGGTCCGCTCGACCGGGTGCCGCCGCCGCGATCTGCGCGTACCCTGAGGAGGTGGCCGAGCTCATCGGCGCCCTCGCCCTGATCGTCGCCACCGCGTTGATGCCCGTCGCGCTCCTCGCGGCGCTCGTCGGCGGGCCGAGGTCGCGAGGGGCACGCTGGCCCTGGCAGGTGGCGGCCAGGCGCATGCGTCGGCCCGGGCCGCCTGAGCCGAGCACCCGGCGGCCGCTCGCGGACGTCGCCGCCGACGTCAGCCGGATCGCCCTGCAGTTCCACCGCGAGGGAATGCGCTTCGCGCAGTACGAGGGGCGTCGGAAGGCCTTCGATCGGGTGCTGGGCGAGGCCGCCGACATGTTGGAGATCTCGAACCTGCTCGACGTGCTGCCTGCCGGGGCGGAGCTCGACCGCGAGCGTCATCGGGTCGAGACCCGGCTGGTCGAAGCCGGCCTCCTCCCCCGGCACACTGCCGAACCCTTCTAGAGACGCGAGTACCGAAGGTCGGTGATGGTGCGGCCCACCGCGAGCCCCTTGCGCTCGAACTTGGTCACCGGTCGCTCGTCCCAGCGCGGCACCGGCCCGCCCTCCATCAATGGTTCGGCGTCCAGGACCTCGCGCATCTGCTCGGCGTAGTCGGCCCAGTCCGTGGCCAGCCGCCACTCCGCACCCGGCCGCAGCCGCGACACCGCGAGGGCGACGAAGTCACGGCCGACGAGCCGTCGCTTGTGGTGCTTCTTCTTCGGCCACGGGTCCGGGAAGAACGTCCACAGGCCCGCGAGTGAGTCGGCGGCGACCAGGTGCTCCAGCACCCAGGCCGCGTCGACCGAGCAGAACCGGACGTTCTCGGCACCGGCTGCCGCGACCTCGGCCAGGCCGGCGGCCACCCCCGGTCGCCACACCTCGAGGGCGAGCACGTCGTGGTCGGGCCGATCCGCGGCGAGCACCCCGGTGGCCTCCCCCACGCCCGGCCCGATCTCCACGATCAGCGGCGCCTCGCGGCCGAACCAGCGCGACAGCGTGAACGCCGGGTCGTCGACCGCGTCGTCGGGGATCACCCAGCGCTCGGCGTACTGCTCCCAGGCCGCGGCCTGCGAGGGCGTGAACCGACTGCCGCGCCGCGAGTAGCTGAGGACCTCCCGCATCCGGCGGCCGTCCTCGGTGAGGCGCTCGTGCGGGCGCGCGGGACGGAGGGGCTCGTTCACGAGTCCATCCTCCCAGCGGCTGCAGGAGTCGGTGGAGTGCGGCTAGCGTGACCGGTGTGATCGACCGGGTACGGCTGGCCGCACTGCGGCAGCTCGAGGAGCAGCGCTTCGCGGACCACCACCCGGGATCCGCCGAGCTTTCTGTCGAGACCGGCCGCCACCTGCTGGCCGGCGTGCCGATGCCCTGGATGACCCGCTGGCCGGGCCGGTTCCCGGTGTTCGTCGAGAGCGCGACCGGCGCCCGACTGGTGGACGTCGACGGCAACGAGTACGTCGACCTCTGCCTCGGCGACACCGGCGCCATGACCGGACATGCGCTACCGCAGGTGACCGAGGCGCTGGTCGACCGGGCGGGTCGCGGGATCACCACCATGCTGCCCTCGCCGGACGCGGCCTGGGTCGGCGCCGAGCTGGCCCGCCGGTTCGGGCTGCCGTCGTGGCAGCTCGCGATGTCGGCGACCGACGCCAACCGGTTCGTGCTGCGGTACTGCCGGTTCCTCACCGGCCGGCCCCGGATCGCGGTGATGGACTGGTGCTACCACGGCACCGTCGACGAGACCCTGGCCGTCCTCGACGGTGGCCGGGTCGTGCCACGGCCTGGCGCGATGGGGCCGCAGGTCGCGGTCTCGGAGACGACCGCCGTCGTGCCTTTCAACGACGCGGATGCGCTCGATCGGCGCCTCGGGCAGGGCGACGTCGCCTGCCTGCTGATGGAGCCTGCCCTCACCAACATCGGGATCGTGCTGCCCGAGCCCGGCTACCTCGAGGCCGTCCGCGAGATCACTCGCAAGCACGAGGTGCTGCTGGTGAACGACGAGACCCACACGCTGTGCGCGGGGCCGGGTGGCGCGACCGTCGCCTGGGGACTGGACCCCGACCTGCTGGTCGTGGGCAAGCCGATCGGCGGCGGGATCCCGGTGGCGGCGTACGGGATGTCGGAGGAGGTTGCGACCCGACTGCTCGAGCCGGTGCTCGAGCACGAGATCGACGTGTCGGGCGTCGGCGGCACCTTGACCGGAAATGCGCTGGCGCTGGCGGCGGTGCGCGCGACGCTGTCGACCTGCCTGCGCGAGGAGGACTTCGCCGTCGCGATCCCGCTCGCGGCGCGGTTCGCGGACGGTGTCGCCGGCGTGATCGCCGAGCACGGCCTGCCGTGGCACGTGCAGCAGCTGGGATGCCGCGCGGAGTACTGGTTCTGCCCGCCGCCACGCGACGGGGCGGCAGCGGCAGCCGCGGTCGACGACGAGCTCGAGGGGTTCCTTCACCTGTGGTGCCTGAACCGCGGAGTCCTGCTCACCCCGTTCCACAACATGGCGCTGTTCAGCCCGCACCACAGCGACGCGGACGTCGACCGCCACACCGAGGTCTTCGCCGAAGCCGTGGCCGCGGTGGTCGGGGCGACCTCCTGAGGTGACCGAGCCGCGGCGGGTCCCCGGCGACGTCCTGGTGCACCTGCGCCGGGCGCGCGACCACCTCGATCGCCACTACGCCGAGGAGTTCGATCTCGATCTGGTGGCCGACCTGGCAGGCATGAGCCGCTACCACTTCCTGCGCTCCTTCGCCGCGACGTACGGCCTCACCCCCGCTGCCTACCTCGCCGAGCGCCGGGTCGAGCGCGCGCAGGACCTGCTGCGAGCGGCCAACCTCACGGTCACCGAGGTCTGCCACGCGGTCGGCTACACCAGCCTCGGGTCGTTCAGCTCGAAGTTCCGCGACATCGTCGGCGAGACCCCGAGCGCCTTCCAGGCCAGGTACGCCGCCGCCGGCAACCCGCGGATCCCGGGCTGCTACGTGTTCATGGCCGGGCTCGTCGAGAGGACCGCAACGCGGGAGAAGCCACCCGGTCCCGGCCTGCCTAGGGTCGGAGCATGATCACGAACATCGCGCTCCTGTCCCTGTGGGTGAAGGACATCGACGAGTCCCTCGCCTTCTACACCGACGTCCTCGGCTTCAAGCCGGGTGAGGACCTGCAGCTCGGCCCGGACTTCCGGTGGTGCACGGTCGTCCACCCCGAGCAGCCGGAGGTCCAGATCCACCTGACGACCCCGAGCTCACCGCTCCCCGACTACCTCATCGAGGCGATGAACCGCGCCCAGGACGAGGGCGGCCTGCCCGGCATCGGGCTGCACGTCGACGACTGCCGGGCGACCTTCGAGGACCTCCGGGCCAAGGGCGTGGAGTTCCTCCAGGAGCCCGAGGACCGGCCGTACGGCGTCGAGGCGCTGATGCGGGACAACTCCGGCAACTGGATGGTGCTGGTCGAGCCCCGCGAGTACTCCCCCGAGGACTTCGAGGGCGCCGACCTCGGCTAGGACGCGTCAGCCGGCCCAGGCGGTCCGGACGTCGGTGATGTGGCGGGTCATCAGGTCCTCGACCGCGACGGGGTCACCCGCGAGGACCAGGTCGAGGATCTGCTCGTGCTCGCAGGCCGAACGGAGCAGCTGTTCGGCGTTCGCGCGCTCGGCCAGGCCGTGCAGCCGGCTGCGCGACCGCAGGTTGCCGACGACGTCGACCAGGTGCTGGTTCCCGGCCAGCGCCAGCAGTGCCAAGTGGAAGTCGCGGTCGGCCGCGGCGTACTCGACGTACTGGCCGGCCTGTGCGTGCTCGACGATCCGCCGCGCGGCAGGACGCAGCGTGCCCACCTGGCTGCGGAGCCGCTCGCTCGTGTCGATCGCGAGGTCACGGACCGTCGGCACCTCGATCAGGACCCGCAGCGCTGTGATCTCGTCGAGGTCACCTGCGGCGAGCTCGGTCACCCGGAAGCCCTTGTTGCGAACCGGCTCGACCAGACCTTCCCCCGCGAGGTCGAGCAGCGCCTCGCGCACCGGCGTCACCGAGACGCCGAACTGGGCGGCGAGTGACGGGGCCGAGTAGACGACCCCCGGCAGCAGCCTGCCTGCGACCAGGGCACCGCGCAGGGCGTCCGCGATCTCCTGCCGCATCTGGCCGCGGACGGCCAGCTGCGGCAGCGGGGGCGTGCTCATCCGGGACTCCTCGGCGCGGGTTGCGTGGTGGGTGCTCTGTAATATATTACTGGTCCAAGCACTCGTCCACCCAGACCGGAGCAGCGCGCATGTCCCCGACCCGCCAGCCGTGGCACGGCGTCCTCGTCGCCACCGCCCTTCCCTACACCGCAGACCTGCAGGTCGACCTCGACGCATACGCCGAGCACGTGCGGTGGCTCGCCGACAACGGTGTCCACGGCGTGGTGCCGAACGGCTCGCTCGGCGAGTACCCAGTGCTCACCGCGGAGGAGCGGGCGGCGGTCGTCGAGACCGCGGTCGCCGCGGCACCCGACGGCTTCGTGGTGATGCCGGGCGTCGGCGCGTACGGCGCCTTCGAGTCGCGCCGGCTCGCCGAGCAGGCCGCGGAGGCCGGGGCGCAGGTGCTGATGGCGCTGCCACCCAACAGCTACCGGGCCGACGAACGAGCCGTGGTCGAGCACTTCCGGGAGATCGCGAAGGCTGGACTGCCCGTCACGGCGTACAACAACCCGATCGACACCAAGACCGACCTGACTCCGCAGCTGCTGGCGACGCTCTTCCACGAGGGGCTGATCGTGGGCGTCAAGGAGTTCACCGGCGATGTGCGGCGCGCCTACGAGATCGCCGAGCTCGCGCCGGGTCTCGACCTGATGATCGGCAGCGACGACGTGGTCCTCGAGGTCGGGATCGCGGGCGCGAAGGGCTGGGTCGCCGGCTACTCCAACGCGTTCCCGCGGGCGACCGTCGAGCTGTACGAGCTGTCCGTCGCCCGTGACGTCGAGCGGGCGCTGCCGCTCTACCGCATGCTGCACCCGTTGCTGCGCTGGGACTCCCGGACCGAGTTCGTGCAGGCGATCAAGCTCTCGATGGACATCGTCGGGCGCCGCGGCGGTCCGTGCCGGCCACCCCGCCAGCCGCTGGCGGCCGAGCAGGAGGCCGCCGTACGGAGGGCCACCGAAGCGGTGCTCGAGGCGGGGCTGGCCTGACCGTGCGCAGCCGACGGGTCCTGCACGCGGTCGACTCCCACACCGAGGGGATGCCGACCCGCGTCATCACCGGCGGGGTCGCCCCGATCCCCGGCGCCACCATGCTGGAACGACGCGACTGGTTCGTCGCCCACCAGGACGACTTGCGCACGCTGCTGATGTACGAGCCGCGGGGGCATGCGTCGATGTCAGGAGCGATCCTCCAGCCCGCCACCCGCCCCGACGCCGACTGGGGTGTGCTGTTCATCGAGGTGTCCGGCTGCCTGCCGATGTGCGGCCACGGCACCATCGGTGTCGCGACCGTGCTCGTGGAGACCGGGCTGGTCGAGGTCACCGAGCCGGTCACCACGATCCGGCTCGATACCCCGGCCGGACTGGTCGTCACCGAGGTCGCGGTCGAGAACGGCGCCGCTACCGCGGTCACGTTCCGCAACGTCGCGTCGTACTCCCACACCCTCGACGGGCAGGTCACGGTCCCCGGCCTGGGCGCGGTGCGCTACGACCTCGCCTACGGCGGCAACTTCTACGCCATGGTCGAGCTCGCCGAGCTCGGCCTGCCCTTCGACCGGGCCGAGAAGCAACGGCTGCTCGACGCCGGGCTCGCGATCATGGCCGCCGTCAACGAGCAGGCAGAGCCCGTCCACCCGCTCGACCCGACGATCCGCAGCTGCCACCACGTCCAGCTGGTCGCGCCCGGCTCGGACGCGCGCAGGAGCAGGCACGCGATGGCGATCCACCCCGGCTGGTTCGACCGCAGCCCCTGCGGCACCGGCACCAGCGCCCGGATGGCGCAGCTCCACGCGCGCGGCGCGCTGCCGCTGGACACCGACTTCGTCAACGAGTCCTTCATCGGCACGCGGTTCGTCGGTCGGCTGGTGGGGCAGACGAGCATCGAGGTCCCGGGCGCCGAGCCGGTCGCCGCGGTGGTTCCGACGATCACCGGCCGGGCCTGGCTCACCGGCACCGCGCAGTACTTCCTCGACCCGACCGACCCGTTCCCCGCGGGCTTCTTGCTCTGACATGCCGGACCTGGTGGTCGTCGGCGGCGGCATCGTCGGCGCCGCCTGCGCCTACTACGCCGCACGGTCCGGCCTCTCCGTCACCGTGCTCGACCGCGACACCCCCGGAAGCGGGACGACGAGCCGCGGCGAGGGCAACATCCTGGTGTCCGACAAGGGGGCCGGCCCCGAGCTCGGCCTGGCCCTGGCGTCCCGGCTGCTGTGGCTCGACCTCGCGGCCGAGCACGGCCCGGACCGCTTCGAGCTCGAGGAGAAGGGCGGGCTGGTCGTCGCCCTCACCGATGCCGACCTGGTGCCGCTGGCGGCGTTCGCGGACGGACAGCGCGACGCCGGCGTGACTGCGCAGCGGGTCGAGGCCGACCGGTTGCACGACCACGAGCCGCACCTGGCCGCCGACCTGCCCGGCGGGGTGCTGTACCCGCAGGACCTCCAGGTCCAGCCGGTGCTCGCGGCGGCCGCGCTGCTGGCCGAGGCCCGCCGGGCCGGGGCGCGGGTGGTCACGCGCGAGGAGATCCGCGGCGCCACCCACGGTCGCGGCGGACGGATCACCGCCGTCCGCACCGACCGTGCGACGTACGACTGCGGGACGGTGGTGAACGCCGCCGGCACCTGGGGCGAATCGGTCGGCGAACGGCTGGGCGGGTCGGTGCCGGTCCTCCCCCGGCGCGGCTTCGTCCTGGTCACCGAGCCGATGCCGCGCGTGGTGCGGCACAAGGTCTACTCCGCCGACTACGTCGGCAACGTCGCCTCCGACGACGCTGGCCTGGAGACTTCCACCGTCGTGGAGGGCACCCGCGGTGGGACCGTGCTGATCGGCGCCAGCCGTGAACGCGTCGGCTTCGACCGCTCGCTGTCCGTCGAGGTGCTGACGCGCCTGGCCCGGCAGGCGGTGCGACTGTTCCCGTTCCTCGGCGACGTCCGGCTGATGCGGACCTATGCGGGCTTCCGGCCCTACTGCCCCGACCACTTGCCGGTGATCGGCCCCGACCCGCGGGTCCCGGGCTTGCTGCACGCGTGTGGTCACGAAGGGGCCGGCATCGGGCTCGCCCCAGCCACGGGCCGGCTCGTGACCGACCTGGTGACCGGCGCGGAACCGATGCTTGACCCCGCGCCTTTCGCCCCCGCCCGGCTGGTGGAGGTGCCGACGTGAGCGACAGCTTCCACTTCGACGGCCGACCGATCGCGTTCGTGCCCGGGCAGAGCGTCGGCGCAGCGCTGACCGCGGCCGGGGTGCGCTCGTGGCGCACGACGCGGCTGGAAGGTCGCCCACGCGGCCTCTTCTGCGGGATCGGCGTCTGCTTCGACTGTCTGGTGACGGTCGACGGCCGCCCCAACGAGCGGGCCTGCCTGCTGCCGGCCGCTACGGGCGCGGCGGTCACGACGCAGGAGGGGACCGGCCATGGCGCCCTCGAGGTCTGAGCCGTACGACGTGCTCGTGGTCGGCGCGGGACCGGCGGGCCTGGCCGCGGCAGCCGCGTCCGTCGCAGCCGGTGCCCGGGTCGCCGTGGTCGACGCCGGTGACCGGCCCGGCGGGCAGTACTGGCGTCAGCCCGCCACCGTTGCTGCACCTGACGAGGCCATGCAGCACGATCTCGCGACGTACCGCCGGCTGATGGCCACGGCGGGGACCGCCGAGTGGTTCGCGGGCCACGCCGTCTGGACGCTCACGCGGACGGCATCCGGGTTCGCGGTCCACGCAGTCACCCGGACTGCCGGCACCGAGACCAGGGCAACCCTCTTCGCACGCCGGCTGGTGCTCGCACCCGGCGCCTACGACCGGCAGCTGCCGTTCCCCGGCTGGGACCTTCCCGGCGTGATGACCGCGGGCGGCGTGCAGGCGCTGCTCAAGGGGCACGGTGTGCTGGCCGGACGGCGAGTGCTGCTCGCGGGCACCGGCCCGTTCCTCCTACCCGTGGCGGCCGGCCTGGTCCGCGCCGGCGCGCAGGTGGCCGGCGTGCACGAGGCGAGCAGGGGGACCCGGTGGCTCCGATCCCCCGGCGCGGTCGCGCGCAACGCCGCGAAGCTGACCGAAGGACTCGGGTACGCCGCCACGCTGGCTCGGCACCGGGTGCCGGTGCACCGGAGTTCGGCAGTGCTAGCCGCGCACGGCGACCACGCCGTGACCTCCGCGACGGTGGGCCGGCTCGACCGGGACGGTCGGGTCCGGCGGACGAGCGGGCACACCGTCGACGTCGACCTGATCGCGGTCGGATGGGGCTTCACGCCGCAGCTGGAGCTGCCGCTCGCGCTCGGCTGCGCCACGCGGGTCGACCTCGACGGGTCGCTCGTCTGCACGGTCGACGACGACCAGCGCTCGTCCATCGACGGTGTCTGGGTCGCCGGTGAGGCGTGCGGGGTGGGCGGTGCCGCCCTCGCGGTGGCCGAGGGCGAGATCGCCGGCGCTGCCGCGGCAGGAGCCGCCGCCCCCACGAGCGCGCGGCGACGCCGGGCCGCCGGCCGCGCGTTCGCAGTCGCGATGCACCAAGCCCACCCGGTGCCGGCCGGCTGGACCGACCGCGTCACCGACGACACCGTGGTCTGCCGGTGCGAGGAGGTCACCGCCGGCGCGCTGCGGGCGGCCGTCGACGAACTCGGCGCCGACACCGCCCGGTCGGCCAAGCTCGTGGTCCGCACCGGGATGGGCTGGTGCCAGGGCCGGGTGTGCGGCTACGCCACCTCGTGCCTGGTCGCCGAGCAGACCGGCCGGCGACCGAGCCCTCCGCTGCCGGAGCGCCCGATCGCCGTACCCCTCACGCTCGGCGCCCTCGCCGAGAGTGCCGACTGAGCGGAGTCAGGAAGCGGGCTCGAGGCCCTCGGCCTCCTGTGCGCTGGCCACGCAGAACTGGTTGCCGTCGGGGTCGGCCAGGGTCACCCAGCGGAAGTTCTCGTCGCCCCGCCGCCCCACGAGCGACGCGCCCGCGCCGACCAGCCGGTCGACCTCGGCATCGAGGTCCTCGGCGGTGAGGTCGAGGTGGATCCGGTTCTTGCCCGGCGTGGGGTCATCGACCTTCTGGAAGGAGAGCAGGCCGGGCAGTCCGCCACCGCTCACCATGACGTAGTAGCCGTCGTTGGTCTCCCCCACGGTCGCACCGGTCTGCTCCGCCCACCATGCGCCCAGCGCCATCGCGTCGGTGGTGTCCATCGTGATCATGCCCAGCTTCAAAGTCATGGGGAGACGTTAGGGGGCACCACCGACAGGGACGCAAGAAGCCCCCGAGCCGACGGCTGGGGGGCTTCTTGCTGAGCGCTACTGAGTCACTTCGTGATCTTCGTGACCCGACCGGCACCGACGGTGCGGCCGCCCTCACGGATCGCGAACCGCAGGCCCTCGTCCATGGCGATCGGCTGGATCAGCTCGACCGTCATCTCGGTGTTGTCGCCCGGCATGACCATCTCCTTGCCCTCGGGCAGGGTGACGACGCCGGTGACGTCCGTGGTGCGGAAGTAGAACTGCGGGCGGTAGTTGTTGAAGAACGGCGTGTGACGGCCGCCCTCCTCCTTCGAGAGGATGTAGACCGACGCCTCGAAGTTGGTGTGCGGGGTCGTGGTGCCCGGCTTGGCCAGGACCATGCCGCGCTCGACGTCTTCGCGCTTCGTGCCGCGGAGCAGCAGACCGACGTTCTCACCGGCCTGGCCCTCGTCGAGCAGCTTACGGAACATCTCGACACCGGTGACGATGGTCTTCTGCGAGCCCTCGCGGATGCCGAGGATCTCGATCTCCTCGTTCACCTTGACGATGCCGCGCTCGATCCGACCGGTGACGACGGTGCCACGACCGGTGATCGTGAAGACGTCCTCGACGGGCATGAGGAACGGCTTCTCGGTGTCACGCTCGGGGGTCGGGATGTACTCGTCGACGGCCTTCATCAGCTCGAGGACGGACTCGCCCCACTTCTCGTCGCCGTTCAGCGCGGGGAACGCGGCCACCTTGACGACCGGGATGTCGTCGCCCGGGAACTCGTACTCGGAGAGGAGCTCGCGCACCTCCATCTCGACGAGCTCGACGAGCTCCTCGTCATCGACCATGTCGCACTTGTTGAGCGCCACGACCAGGGCCGGCACGCCGACCTGGCGGGCGAGCAGCACGTGCTCGCGCGTCTGCGGCATCGGGCCGTCGGTGGCGGCGACCACGAGGATCGCGCCGTCCATCTGCGCCGCGCCGGTGATCATGTTCTTGATGTAGTCGGCGTGACCGGGGCAGTCCACGTGTGCGTAGTGGCGGCCCTCGGTCTGGTACTCGACGTGCGCGATCGAGATCGTGATACCGCGCTGACGCTCTTCGGGCGCCTTGTCGATCTCGTCGAACGGCGTGAACGGATTGAGGTCCGGGTACGCGTCGTGCAGGACCTTGGTGATCGCCGCGGTCAAGGTGGTCTTGCCGTGGTCGATGTGACCGATCGTGCCGATGTTGACGTGCGGCTTGGTCCGCTCGAACTTCGCCTTAGCCACTGTGGGCTCCTCCTGGTGTGTTGTTACTTGACTCGTGTTTGCTGTTTCTGACCGAGGCCACCGGCGTCGTTACTCGCCGCGGACCTTCTTGACGATCTCGTCGGCGATGTTCGTGGGAACCTCGGCGTACGAGTCGAACTCCATCGAGTACGACGCCTGACCGGAGGTCTTGGACCTCAGGTCGCCAACGTACCCGAACATCTCGGAGAGCGGCACAAGGGCGTTGATGACCATGTCCCCATGACGCTCCTCCTGGGACTGGATCTGCCCACGGCGGCTGTTGATGTCGCCGATGACGGTCCCGAGGAAGGTCTCGGGGGTGATCACCTCAACGGCGAACATCGGCTCCAGCAGCACCGGCTTGGCCATGCGGGCGGCCTCCTTGAAGGCCTGGTTGCCCGCGATCTTGAAGGCCAGCTCGGAGGAGTCGACGTCGTGGTAGGCGCCGTCCTCGAGCGTGAACTTCACATCGACCATGGGGTAGCCGGCGAGCACGCCGAACTCCATGGCGTCCTGGCCGCCCTGGTCGACCGAGGGGATGTACTCCTTCGGGACGCGACCACCGCTGACGTTGTTGGCGAACTCGTAGCCGGCCCCGGCGCCGGTCTCGGGGTCGATGTTGGGACCCAGGGAGACGACGACCTTGGCGAACTGGCCGGAGCCACCCGTCTGCTTCTTGTGGGTGTAGCTGTGCTTGGTGATCTCCTTGCGGAGGGTCTCGCGGTAGGCGACCTGCGGCTTGCCGACGGTGGCCTCGACCCGGAACTCGCGCTTCATCCGGTCGACCAGGATCTCCAGGTGGAGCTCGCCCATACCGGCGATGATGGTCTGCCCGGTCTCCTCGTCGGCCTTCACGGTGAAGGTGGGGTCCTCGTCGGAGAGCCGCTGGATCGCCATGCCCAGCTTCTCCTGGTCGCCCTTGGTCTTGGGCTCGATCGCGACCTCGATCACCGGGGCCGGGAACGTCATGGACTCGAGCACGACCGGGCTCTGCTGGTCGCAGAGGGTGTGGCCGGTCTTGGTGTCCTTGAGGCCCATGACGGCGACGATCTGGCCGGCGCCGACCGACGCGATCTCCTCACGCTTGTTGGCGTGCATCTGGTAGACCTTGCCGATCCGCTCCTTGCGGCCGGTCACCGAGTTGAGGACCGAGGAGCCGGCGTCCAGCTTGCCGGAGTAGACCCGGACGTAGATCAGCTTGCCGAGGTGCGGGTCGGACGCGATCTTGTAGGCCAGGCCCGAGAACGGCTCGTCGTCGTTGGGCTGGCGCTCGATCTTCTCGTCCTCGTCCTTGACCGAGTGGCCGACGATGGCGTCGATGTCGAGGGGGCTCGGGAGGTACTTGACGACCGCGTCGAGCAGCGGCTGCACGCCCTTGTTCTTGAACGCGGTGCCGCACAGGACGGGGTTGAGCTTGTCGGCCAGGGTGGCGCGACGGATCGCCGCCTCGAGCTCCTCGACGGTGAAGGTCTCACCCTCGAGGTACTTCTCCAGGATGTCGTCGTCGGCCTCGGCGAGGGTCTCGAGGAGCTTCTCGCGGTACTCGTCGGCCTGGGCCCGGAGCTCGGCCGGGATCTCCTCGACCTCGTAGTCCTCACCCATCTGGGTCTCGCCGTGCCAGGTGAGCGCACGCATGCCGACCAGGTCGACGACGCCCAGGAAGTCGGACTCCGCGCCGATCGGCAGCTGGAGGACCAGCGGGGTGGAGTTGAGGCGGTCGACCATCATGTCGACGCACCGGAAGAAGTCCGCGCCCGTCCGGTCTAGCTTGTTGACGAAGCACATGCGGGGCACGGCGTACTTGTTCGCCTGCCGCCACACGGTCATCGTCTGCGGCTCGACTCCGGCGACACCGTCGAACACCGCGACCGCGCCGTCGAGGACGCGCAGCGAGCGCTCCACCTCGGCCGTGAAGTCCACGTGGCCGGGGGTGTCGATGATGTTGATCTGGTGGTCCTTCCACCAGCAGGTGGTCGCGGCGGAGGTGATGGTGATGCCGCGCTCCTGCTCCTGCTCCATCCAGTCCATCGTGGCCGCGCCCTCGTGGACCTCACCGATCTTGTAGGTGATGCCGGTGTAGAAGAGGATGCGCTCGGTGGTGGTGGTCTTGCCGGCGTCGATGTGAGCCATGATGCCGATGTTGCGGACCTTGTTGAGGTCCGTCGTGATGTCGACAGCCACTGTTGTCAGCGTTCCTTAAGTCGTTCGGTGGTCGGCGGCCGGCCGCCCGGTGGGGCGACCGGCGCCGCACGTCACCAGCGGTAGTGGGCGAAGGCCTTGTTGGACTCGGCCATCTTGTGCGTGTCCTCGCGCTTCTTCACCGCGGCACCGAGGCCGTTGGAGGCGTCGAGGATCTCGTTCATGAGGCGCTCGGACATCGTCTTCTCGCGACGGTCGGCGGCGTACCCGACGAGCCAGCGCAGCGCGAGCGTCGTGCCGCGGGTGCCCTTGACCTCGATCGGGACCTGGTAGGTCGCACCGCCGACGCGGCGGGACTTGACCTCGATCGCCGGCTTCACGTTGTCGAGCGCGCGCTTGAGCGTGACGACCGGGTCGGTGCCGGTCTTCTCGCGGCAGCCCTCGAGGGCGGTGTAGACGATGCGCTGGGCGACCTGCTTCTTGCCGTCCTTGAGCACCTTGGAGACCAGCTGGGTCACCAGCTGGGACCCGTAGACCGGGTCGACGTCGAGCGGCCGCTTCGGTGCGGGACCCTTGCGCGGCATATCAGTTCTCCTCGTGGTTCAGAGCGGCCGGCCGCTTCGGTGCGGACAGAGCACGATTGCGCGGCATATCAGCTCTTCTCCTTCTTCGCGCCGTAACGGCTGCGGGCCTGCTTGCGGTTCTTCACGCCCTGGGTGTCGAGCGTGCCGCGGATGATCTTGTAGCGAACGCCGGGCAGGTCCTTCACACGACCGCCACGGACGAGCACGATCGAGTGCTCCTGCAGGTTGTGTCCGACACCCGGGATGTACGCCGTGACCTCGACGCCGCTCGACAGGCGCACGCGGGCGACCTTGCGGAGGGCGGAGTTCGGCTTCTTCGGGGTGGTCGTGTAGACGCGCGTGCAGACGCCTCGGCGCTGCGGCGATCCCTTCAGGGCAGGCGTCTTGTTCTTCGACACCTTGTCCTGGCGGCCCTTGCGGACCAGCTGATTGATGGTGGGCACCTGGGTGGTTCCCTTTCTCTGCTTTCTGTCACGGTCCGGCACGGTGCCGGGCACGGGGTTCTGCCTGTGTTGCTTGTGCCTGTGAGTGAGCGCCGGGAGGATGGATCGGAGTCCGGGCGCGCGCAACGGTCTGGTCGTCCCAGACACGAGGTTCGAGATTACTCGCGCCCTGGTCAACCGGTCAAAACGCGCGGGCCCTTCCCCGAGCGCAGCGAGGGGGAAGACAGGCGAGCGGGTTGAGGAGGCTCGGCTCGAACCCGCGCAGCGGGGACGTGAGAGCCGTCTCGAAACCAGAGGAGTCGCTGGCGCGACCGACGCGACGCGATGACGCTACGACTCGACGCGAACCGGGCACGACTGCACGCGAATACGGCACGACTCGGCGGGAACGGCCTCAGGCTGCGGCGGTCGCCAACCGCCTGTCGTCGACCGCCGCGGCCGCCTCCAGCAGGCGCCGGTGGTGGCGCAGGTAGAGCACGCTCGCCAGCGAGACTCCCACGAAGGTCGCGATCCCGCCGAACAGCAGCGTCCACCGGGCGCCGGCCACCTCACCGATCCAGCCGATGAACGGCGCGCCCAGCGGCGTACCGCCGATGAAGATCATCATGTAGAGGGCCATGACCCGGCCGCGCATGCCCGGCTCGGTGTGGAGCTGCATGAACGTGTTGGCCGCGGTGATCATGGTGAGTGCGGCGAGCCCCAGGAGCGGGGTCATCAGGGCGAAGGTGAGGTATGTCGGCATCAGCCCGGCCGCGATCTCGAGCACCGCGAACGACAGTGCCGCACCGACCACCAGCCGGTGTCGTACGCGCACCCGGCGCGCGGCCACCAGCGAGCCGGTGAGGGAGCCGACAGCCAGGAACGTGCCCAGCAGGCCGTACTCGGTGGCGCCCTTGTCGAACACCTCGGTGGCCATCAGGGCCGATGTCATCTGGAAGTTCAGGCCGAACGTCCCGGTGAAGAACACGATGGCCAGGATCAGCAGGAGGTCGGGGCGGCCCAGGACGTACTCGACCCCGGCCCGGAGCTGGCCCGGCTCACGTCCCATCGGCGTCGGGCTGTCGAGCCGCGCGGCGTCGAGAGAGCGGAGCGTCATGATCGGCGCGATGTAGCTGACGGCGTTGACGAGGATCACCCAGCCGGTGGCGACGACGCCACCGCCGAGGGCCGCGATCAGGACGCCTGCGACGGCCGGACCGACCAGGCGGGCGGCGTTGAAGCTGGCGGAGTTGAGTCCGACCGCGTTGGTGAGGTCGTCGGCGTCGACGATCTCGGAGACGAAGCTCTGGCGCGCGGGCGCGTCGAAGGCGGAGGCGACACCGAGTGCGAGCGCGAGAACGTAGACGTGCCAGATCTGGGCCGCGCCCGTCACGGCGAGCAGCCCGAGCACCAGCGCGGGGACGGCCATGCCGACGTTGGTGAGCTGGAGCAGGCGGCGCTTCGGGATCCGGTCGGCGACCAGCCCGGCGAGCGGTGAGAGCAGCAGGAACGGCAGGAACTGGAGACCGGTGGTGATGCCCAGCGCGGCCGCGCTGTTGGCGGTCAGCTGCAGGACCAGCCAGTCCTGCGCGACGCGCTGCATCCAGGTGCCGGTGTTGGACACGACGCCGCCGGCGGCGTACCGGCGGTAGTTGGCGTTGCGGAGGGAGCGGAACGTGGGACTCAAGTAGTGGAGAGCCTTTCGAGGATCGGGGCGGCCTGGCGGAGGACGGCGCGTTCGGAGGGAGTCAGTGCGGCCAGCCGGCGGGCCAGCCACGCGTCGCGTCGGCGGCGGTCGGCGAGCAAAGTGTCCCGGCCGGAGTCGGTGAGGGAGACGACGACCTGGCGGCCGTCGGTCTCGTGCGGACGTCGGACGACCAGGCCCGCGTCGGTCAGGCAGGTGACGGTGCGGGTCATGGACGGCGGCTGCACCAGCTCCAGTGTGGCCAGCTCGCCGACGGTGAGGTCGCCGTGCCGGTAGAGGGACCCGAGCACCGCCATCGCGGTCAGGCTCAGGTCGTTGTCGGGATGACGCTCGCTCGCCAGACGTCGGCGCAGCCGCATCACCGACAGCCGGAGCTCGGAGGCCAGGCCGGCGTCGGTGCGCACCGTCTTCTCAACCGTGGAAACCATGTCGTTAGCTTAACTCATTACCCGTGCTAAGTATTCCGATCTTCACATGCACTCCGCCTACGATCGGGCGCATGGTCGAGTACCTCCATCCTCCGAGCCCCGGCGAGGCGGTGGTCCTGGTCGAGTACGACGAAGGGTGGCCGGACCGGTACGCCGAGCAGGAGGCAAGGATCAGCGATGCCCTGCACGAGCGGGCGGTCGAGGTCCACCACGCCGGCTCCACGTCCGTGCGCGGCCTGGTGGCCAAGGACGTCATCGACGTGGTGCTGGTGGTGCCGGACCCGGCCGACGAGCCGGCGTACGCCCCAGCGCTGGAGGGGGCCGGCTACGTTTTTCACCTGCGTGAGCGGGACTGGCACCAGCACCGGCTCTTCAGGGAGCACTCACCCCGCGTGAACCTCCATGTGTTCGGTCCGGACTGCGAGGAGGTGCGCCGGATGCTGGCGTTCCGCGATCACCTGCGCACCGATGCGGCCGACCGCGGACTCTACGAGCGGACCAAGCGCGAGCTCGCGACGCGCACGTGGGACCGGGTGCAGGACTACGCGGATGCCAAGACCGACGTCGTGGCCGAGATCATGGGTCGGGCGCTCAGGTGAGCCAGCCGGTGATCGGGTTGATCGCGAAGTAGATCACGAACAGCCCGGCGACCACCCACATCAGCGGGTGGATCGCCGCCGCCTTGCCGCGCACGAGCTTCAGGACCACAAAAGCGATGAAACCGGCGCCGATGCCGACCGAGATCGAGTAGGTGAACGGCATCAGCACGATCGTGAGGAACGCCGGGATTCCGATCTCGAGGTCGTCCCAGTCGATCCCCTTGACCTGCTGCATCATCAGGAAGCCGACCAGCACGAGCGCGGGCACCGCCGCCTCGCTCGGGATGACGTTGACGACCGGAGCGAAGAACATCGTGAGCAGGAAGAGCAGGCCGGTGACGATGCTCGCGATCCCAGTGCGGGCGCCGTCGGCGACCCCCGAGGCGGACTCGATGTAGGACGTGTTGCTGGAGACCGACGCCGCGCCGCCTGCGGCGGCGGCGATGGAGTCGACGACCAGGATCCGCCGGGTGTTCGGCGGGTTGCCCTGCTCGTCCAACAGGCCGGCCTCGGCCCCCACGGCGGTCATCGTGCCGAGCGTGTCGAAGAAGTCTGCGAGCAGCAGCGTGAACACCAGGAGAGCTGCCACGACGACCCCGGCGTTCTCCCAGGAACCCAGCAGGTTGAACTCGCCGAGCAGCTGAAGATCAGGCATGCCGACCACGTCGGAGGGGAGCTGCGGAACGTTCAGCGCCCACCCGGTCGGGTTGACGCCGTCAGGGCTGAAGGTCGGACCGATCTCGGCGACCGCCTCGACGATGATCGCGACCACGGTCGTCACCACGATCGAGATCAGGATCGCGCCCCGCACCCGTAGCGCGAACAGAGCCAGGACCAGGAGCAGGCCGAGGCAGAACACCGCGACCGGCCACCCCTCGAGGAACCCCTCGGGGCCGAGGGTCACCGGCACCGGCCCAGCACCCGTACGGCGGACGAACCCGGCGTCGACGAGACCGATGATCGTGAGGAACAGACCGATCCCCACCGAGATCGCGATCTTGAGCTGCGCCGGCACCGCGTTGAAGACGGCCTCGCGGAACCCGGTGAGGACCAGCACCAGGATGATCAGGCCCTCGATCACGACCAGGCCCATGGCATCAGCCCACGTCATCTGACTCGCCACCGAGTAGGTCACGAACGCGTTGAGGCCCAGGCCCGTGGCGAGCGCGAGCGGGTAGTTCGCAACCGCGCCCATCAGGATGGTGAGGACTCCAGCGGCCAGCGCCGTCGCAGCGCTGATCGCCGCGAAGTCACCGCCCGCGAGCTGCTCACCACCGGCGTCGACGCCGCCGAGCAGGATGATCGGGTTGAGAACCACGATGTAGGCCATCGTGAGGAACGTGACCACCCCGCCGCGGACCTCGCGGCCGACGGTGGAGCCACGCTCCGAGATCTGGAAGTAGCTGTCGAGGCTCACAGACGCGCAGTCTGGCAGACCGTGGCACCGCCGGGAAGCGACGCGACCGACGGGACGTGGCCGGGATATCGTGGGGTCGTGGAGCTCCGCGACGACCAGCCGATGCAGCACGAGATCGGCAACCGCACCTACATCGTCGCCGACGTCGAGCCGCTCGACGTCGACGGTGTCCGCACGGTCGAGATCGGCTCGCTGGTGTGGCTGATCGGGTTCCTCGCCCTGCTCCCGTTCTACAGCGAGCTCGAGGAGAACGGCCGCCTCTGGTGGCTGTGGACGTGCCTGGCCGGGTGCGGTCTCGGCCTGTTCGGGCTCGAGTACTGCCGCCGTCGTCGCAAGGCGCGCGCCGAGCGCGACGCCACCGAGGAGCAATGAGCCAGCTGCCACCCACCCGGTGGGAGCTCGCGGGCGAGGAGACCGAGGGGTACGGCGCGTGCTTCGGCCGGCTGGTCGACGGCGGCGAGGACGTCGACGGCGAGGCCCGCTTCGTCGACGCACTGGCCACCCGCGGGGCCCGGATCCTCGACGTCGGCTCCGGGATGGGACGGGTCGCCGACGCGCTGCGCCGGCGCGGCCACCGGGTCGTCGCCACCGAGCCCGACCCCGCGCTGCGCGAGCAGTCGCGGCGTACGTACCCCGAGCTCGAGGTGCTCCCGCACCAGGCGCTCGGGCTCGACCCCGCAGAGCTGGGCGGCTTCGACGTCATCGTGGTGGTCGGCAACGTGATGGTGTACGTCGGGGAGTCGACCGAGCGCGCCGTGCTGACGCGGCTGCGGGACCTGCTGGCGCCCGGCGGGCGGATCGTGGTCGGGTTCCACCTCGACGGCAACCGGACCGGCAGCCGGGTCTACCCGCCCGAGGAGTTCGTGGCCGACGCGGCCGCGAGCGGGCTCGCCGTGCAGCACCGGTTCGGGAGCTACGAGCTCCACCCGCCCGACGACGAGTACGCCGTGTGGGTGCTCGCGGCCGGCTGAGCGGCGAGGCTCAGAGCTTCTCGAACTCGTCGGAGCCCAGGGTGTCGTAGACGTGCTCGGGCAGCGGCTGCGGCTCGTGCCGCTTGGCCAGCTGCACCTCGGAGTGGGCCCCGCAGCCGTGGTCGAACGACACGACCCGGCCGTCGTCGTTGGCGTTGCCGTTGGCGCAGACCCCGAACGTCTCCGACAGCGGGCCGGCCAGCCGCAGCAGGAAGCCGCAGGTGGAGCAGACGTCGGGCGCCGACTGTGCCAGCGCCGCGGCCGGTCCCCCGTCACCGTCGTACCAGCGCTCGGCGGCGAGGTCACGCCCCTCCATCGACAGCGTGCGCACCCGGCCGAGGCCGAGGTCGCGCGCGACCTCTCGTACCTGCGCCTTCTCGTCGGCGTCGAGCGGGTCGTCGCCGAAGGAGTAGGTCGGCACCAGGCGCGGGTCGTCCTCCTCCACAGGAAGCAGGTCGCCGGGCGACAAGTCGCCCGACTTCACGCGTTCCCTGTAGGGCACCCATTCCGGCGCGACGATCGCCTGGTCGCCCGGAACCAGCACGATCTCGTCGACCGTCACCGACTTCTGGCGGGAGGCCCGGGCCACCGTGACCGACCAGTGCCAGCCGAGGTACCCCCGGCGGGTGCAGGCGAAGAGGTGGGTGACGACCCGGTCGCCCTCGACGGTGTGCCCGAGGTGCTCACCCACGTCGGCGGCACCGACCTCCTCCAGCAGTGCGGAGTGTGCGGCCTCGACGGCCGCCACGGCGACGGAGTCGGTCTTGCTGCGCAGGGTCGGGGTCACGAGGCGCATCATGACAAATCACGGCGGTCCCTGCCAGGTCGGGGCGCCGGACGACGTCTCGCGAGGAGCATTGGGCAGGATGGGAGACATGACCGAGCGCGGGCCGGAGGCCGAGACGGCGTCCGACAGGGCCACGGGGACGGGGGCGGACGCGGCTCCGCCCGGGCCCCACCGGGGGCGCGCGCTCGGCCGCGGTCTCAGCGCCGGCGCCCGTGCCACGGGCCGGGGCGTCGCCGGCGTGGCACGCATGACTGGACGGTTCGGCGGCGCCGCCGGTCGTACCGCGCGCCGAGCCTCGGAGGCCGAGGGCGCGGGTGAGTCCGGTCTGTCGCGGCTGATCCAGATGCACTTCTTCAACACCGCCGGCGACTCGGCGGTCGCGATCTCGCTCGCCGGTTCGTTGTTCTTCCAGGTCCCCTCGGGCGAGGCCCGAGGGCAGGTTGCGCTGTTCCTGGGGCTCACGATGCTGCCGTTCGTGATCGTCGCGCCGTTGATCGGCCCGTTCCTCGACCGGTTCGCCCACGGCCGCCGCTGGGCGATCGGAGCCACCATGGCGCTCCGGGCGTTCCTGTGCTGGGGGTTGGCGACCTCGGTGACCGGCGACTCGCCGTGGCTCTTCGCAGCCGCACTCGGCGTCCTCGTCTCCTCCAAGGCGTACGGCGTGACGAGGGCCGCGGCAGTCCCACGACTGCTGCCGCGCGAGTTCACGCTGGTACGGGCCAACGGCCGGGTGTCCATGGCGGGCACCGTCGGCGCCGCTCTCTCGGCGCCGGTGGCCGGGCTGCTGTCCCTGATCGGCCCCGAGTGGTCGCTGCGCTACGCCTTCGCGCTGTTCGTGATCGCGACCGTCTGCGCGATCCGGCTCCCGGAGAAGGTCGACTCCTCGGTCGGCGAGGACGAGCTGGTGCTGCGCGGCTCGGACACCTCCAAGAGCCGTCGGGGTCGGGCCAAGCTCCGGATCCCCCCGGCAGTCGCCTTCGCGCTGCGGGCCAACTGCGGCCCGCGCTGGCTGTCGGGCTTCCTGATCATGTTCATGGCATTCCTGCTGCGCGAGAACCCGCCACCGTCCGACCTGGACGAAAAGCTGCTGGTAGGTCTGATCGTAGGCGCGGCCGGCGCCGGCAACGCCCTCGGCATCTTGCTGGCCTCCTGGCTCAAACGGATCAACCCACAAGTCACCGTGGTCCTGGCGCTGGTGGGCGTCACCGCGGTGACGCTGGTCGCGACGCTCTTGTACGGCGTGCTGCCGCTGGTCCTGCTCGGCCTGACCGCGGGCCTGGCGCAGTCGCTCGCGAAGTTCTGTCTCGACGCGACGATCCAGCGCGACGTGCCGACCCGGGTGCAGGCGAGCGCCTTCGCGCGCAGCGACACCACCCTCCAGCTGGCCTGGGTGATCGGCGGCTTCGTCGGCATCGCGCTCCCGCTGGAGCCGGCCCGGCTCGGCCTCGGCGTGGCGGTCGCAGTCCTCACCGCCTGGGCTGGGTTCGTGCTCGCCAGCCGGTCGAGGAAGACCGCGGCCGTACCGGCCCCGAGATGAGCGCGCCCGGCGGGGCCTCGGTCTCCCCGCTCAGCCGGCTCTCCTGCTCCATCTGTAGGGTGCAGGGCTCACCGCCGGGTGGGCGGGTCGGCGGCAACACGGGGTCGGCGGTGCCTCAGGCACCGTTCGCGATCCCGACGGTGCAGTGCGCACCGCTGGTCGGCCGGCTTCGCCCGCTGGCTGAGCCATGCTCAGCCGGCCCGATTGGCCGGGTCAGTTCTGGAAGCTAGCCGTCCAGCTCGTCGGCCAGCGCGCGCAGCAGCTTCGCGGTGGGACCGGCGGTCTTCCCCTCGGGGTGCCGGCCGCGTCGGTAGGTCTCGCCGACGCCGTCGAGCAGCCGGATCGTGTCCTCCACGATCGCGACCATCTCCTCCGGCGGCTTGCGCCTGGCCTGCGCCTGGTTGCGCTGGACGGACTGCGGAGCGTCGATGATCCGCACCTGGAGGGCCTGGTCGCCGCGCCGGCCCTGCACGATCCCGAACTCGACGCGCGCGCCGTTCTTGAGGGTGGTCACACCCTCCGGCAGCGCGTCGGCGTGCACGTAGACGTCGGGCCCGTCCTGCTGCGACAGGAACCCGAAACCCTTCGCGGGGTCGAACCACTTCACCTTGCCGGTCGGCACGACTGTGACCTTCCACTTGTACTCACGAACGCCGCGACCTCGCGCCGCGGCAACATCCAAGACTAGGTCCCGTCCCACAACCGGGCCAACCGGGTATCCGGTGGTAGGCCCGCCGGGCACGGGCTCAGAGCAGTTCGTTGAGAGACCCGGAACGGAACCCCCGCGGATCGACCTCGGCCCGGTCGAACCCTGCCGCCCGCACGCTCTCGAGCAGCGGCCCCGCGGCCGCATCGGACAACGGGAGCAGGGCGGCGTCGAGCTCCACGGACGCGTGGTCGCCGAGGTCGCGCACCCGCAGGTTCGTCAGCGGTACGCCGAGGTCGGCGGCTCGCTCGCGCACGGCCGCCTCGGCCCGCTCGACCCGTGCCAGCCGGTGCGGCGTCACCTCGAGCCCGTAGGCGATCCGCGACGACAGGCAGGCGGCCTGCGGCTTGTCCCACGTGGGCAGCGACCAGCGCCATGACGCCTCCCGGATCTGTTGCTTCGTCAGGCCGGCATCGGCCAGCGGCGTGATCGCGTCGCGCTCGCGGGCGGCCCGGATGCCCGGCCGGAAGCCGGCCACGACGTCGTCGGCGTTCGTGCCGGTGGCGACGTGCCGCAGCCCGTGCTCGGTCGCCAGCGGGGTGAGCACGTCGAGCAGCTCGGCCTTGCAGAAGAAGCAGCGGTCGCCGTCGTTGGCGCGGTAGCCCTCACGCTCCATCTCGTGGGTCCGCGGGGTCAACACCCTGACCCCGAGCGACTCGGCGTACTGGCGGGCGGGGTCGCGCTCGGCCTGCGGCAGCGAGGCGGAGTAGCCGGTGGCGGCCACCACCCGGTCCGGGCCGAGCGCGCGCACGGCAGCGGCGAGCAGGAAGGCGCTGTCGGCACCGCCGCTGTAGGCGACCATCACCGACCCTCGTCGTCCGAGGTCTGCCTCCAGCGCGGCCAGTCGGGTCTCGAGCAGGTGGTCGGCGAACCAGCCCGCGAACTGGGTCAGGTCGTCGAGCAGCACGTCGGTCCCGGCGTCGAGCAGCTCCTCGCGGGTGCTGCCGCCGGTGACGACCGAGACGCTCAGCGCTCCGGCCGCGTGGGCCCCCTCGACGTCGTGGACGTGGTCGCCGACGTAGATCGAGCAGCCTTCCCGGCGCAGCACGTCGCCCTTGCCGGTACCCCAGACCTCGCCGGCGAGCTCGTCGTGCGCGACCTCGAGGTGGTCGAGGTGGAGCCGCGCGTTCGGGGTGAACTTGCCGGTGACCACGACGACCCGGCCGCCGGCCGACCGGACCGCGTCGAGGGCCTCGGCGGCGCCCGGCAGCAGCAGCGTGGGCATGATCGCGTGGTCGGGGTAGAGCTCGCGGAACCGGTCGACTGCGGGTCCTACCGCATCGGCCTCGAGGTGCGGCGCGATCAGGTGGTCGAGCGGCGGCCCGAGCCTTGCGGTGACCTCCTCGACGGGGAACGCGACACCGAGCTCGGCGCCGAGTGCCTCCAACGTCGCTCCGAATCCGGGACCGGTGTCGATGAGGGTCATGTCGAGGTCGAACCCGACCGACAGCGGCGCGGACATGAGCACAGCCTAGGGAGGGGATCCAGGAGCGCGTCAGGCGACCGTGATCCCGCCTTCGAGCCACGGGGGTTGCCAGGTGCGGGACACTGGTCGTTCCGCCAACGCACGGGGCAGCAGGGACAGGAGAGCACGGTGGTACGACGTAGCGGGGGCATGACCCGGCGCCGGCTCGTCGCGCCCGTGGCCGCAGGGGTCGTCCTGGCGCTGCCGCTGGCCGCTCTCCCGACCGTCGCCGCCCACGCCGCCCACGCCGCCCACGCCGCCCACGCCGAGAACCCGCGGCTCTACCTGGTCACGTTCGAGGGCCCCGGGACCGCCGGCTACCGCGGCCCGCTGAGGGCCGTCGGCTACCGCACGGTCCTCACCGACCGCCAGGACGCCGCGCTCACCGCCGTCGACGCGCCCGCCCCGGTCTATCGCTGGACCACCGCCCTCAGCGGGGTGGCCGTCGAGCTCGCCCCTTGGCAGGCACGTCGCCTGAGCCAGCAGGCTCAGGTCGAGGTGGTCGAGGAGAACCAGGTCCGCCGGCTGACCGCGACCGCGGCCCGACCGGCCGCGCCCGGCGTGCCCACCTCGGGCCGAGGTGGCCGGGGCGTGGTCGTCGGCGTCGTCGACACCGGCGTCTGGCCGGAGAGCCCGGTGTTCGCCGACTCCCCCGGCCTCGGCCCGCGCTCGCGCGGATTCACCGGCACGTGCGTGCCCGGTGAGGACTGGTCCCCCCGCACCTGCAGCGCGAAGCTCGTGGCCGCCGCCTGGTTCGTGTCGGGGTACGGCGAGGAGGCGGTCGCCGCCGACGAGCCGCTCTCGGCGCGTGACGTGCGCGGCCACGGCACCCAGCTGGCGTCGATCGCCGTGGGCAACGCCGAGGTCGACGTCGACCTCCCCGGGCTGCGCGCCCGGTTCAGCGGGGTGGCGCCGCGAGCCCGGCTCTCGGCGTACAAGGCCTGCTGGAGCGCGCCCGACCCGGCCGACGACGGCTGTGCGACTTCGGACCTGGTGGCCGCGATCGACCGGGCCACGCGGGACGGGGTCGACGTCCTGAACCTGGGCGTGGGCGACGTCGCCGGCGTAGACACTGTCGACCGTGCGCTGCTCGGGGCCGCCGAGGCCGGCATCGTCGTGGTGGCCGCGGCCGGCAACGACGGCGGGCGCGAGTACGCCGCCCACGACTCCCCGTGGATCACGACCGTCGGAGGGCTGCGCCGCGCGACGCGCACCGGCGCAGTGGACGTGGCGGGCGACGCGGTCCGAGGCGCGATGACCGCGCGGCGCTCGGTGCGGGCTCGGGTCGTGCTCGGCCGCGCCGTCCCGGCCCCCGGCTCGAACGCCGCAGCATCGGCCCTCTGCCGGCCCGGCACGCTCGACGCTGCCCGGGTCTCCGGTCGGATCGTGGTCTGCCGGCGCGGCGAGATCGGTCGGATCGAGAAGTCCGCGGCCGTGGCGCGGGCCGGTGGCGTCGGCATGGTGCTCGTCAACACCCGCGCCGGCTCGGTCACCCAGGATCTCCACGCCGTCCCCACCGTCCATCTCACCCGCACCGCCGCGAAGACCCTGCGGGGCCGGCTGGCCGACGTCGCACCGCCGCGGGTGACGCTGCGCCCCGACCGCGCCCCTGCTCCTCGGCTCCGGGTCGCGGGCTGGTCGGCGGCGGGCGACCCGGCAGCGCCCCTCGTCAAGCCGGACCTGGTGGCTCCGGCGACCGGGCTGCTGGCGTCGACCGCCCCGACCACGAGCGGCCGACGTTGGGCCCTCGCCTCGGGCACGTCTGCCGCCACGGCCTGGGCGAGCGGGGCGGCCGCCGTTCTGCTGTCGCGCCACCACCGGTCCGAGGCAGCCGTCCGGTCTGCGCTTGTCGGCACCGCGTCGCCGATGCCCGGGTCGGTCCTGCGCACCGGCGCGGGTGCGCCCGCCCTCGGCCGAGCGCTGCGGGCACGCCTGGTCCACCCGGTGCCGGACGGCGCCTACCGGGCGTGGCTGGTCGGCGCCCGCGAGGAAGTCAACACGCCGTCCCTGCTGGCCCGCGGCAGCACCACCCTCACGCGCCGGGTCATGAACCTCGGCCGGCGGGCGGGCACCTGGTCGGTGTCGGTCACCGGCATCGAGCGGTACGCCGTCTCGGTGTCGCCGGCCACGCTCACGCTGCGCCCGGGCGAGTCTGCGCTCTACCGGGTGACGGTGAGCGGCGGCTCGCTGGTCGGCGGACTCGACGACGGCGCGGTCGCGTGGCGCGGCGACCGCGGCGATGTCGTCCGGGTCCCGCTCGCGATCACCCGCTGAGCCCGGACACACACGGACCGGGCCCCGGAGATCGGATCTCCGGGGCCCGGCCGCGTTCGTGCGGTGCTACAGGTCGTGCGTAGGCGTCAGCGCGACGTGCCGACCCGGATCGTCATGACTCCGGTCCGCTTGTCGACCTTCACCACGCGGATGGTGGTGCCGGTCTTGGGCACGTCGGCGCTGAACCAGCCGGGCTGGTAGAGACCCCGGTGGGTCTCCGTGCCCGAGGCGTGCTCATCGTTGTCGTACCACCAGTCCCACGTGTCGTTGAAGAGCGGCTCGCCCTGCTGGCGAGGCAGTGTGTACCGCTCGCCGTTGTGACGCAGCCTGACTGCCTTGGTCGTGGTGAGACCGAACGCGGCGTCATGAGCCCCGATCCGCGGCCGCAGCAGCGTGCCGTCGGGCGCGTGGTCGAAGGCCGGGTGTGCGTCGACCGGCAGCAGTTCACCGTGTCCGGGGTGGTCTCCGACGTTGTTGTCGAAGTAGGAGCTGTCCCAGTAGGTGATCAGCGCGCCGGGGCTGTACCTGAAGAAGTCGACCCAGTTGGCCTCGTCCCCCTCGAGCCCGGCGAACTGGTACAGGTGGTCGAGCACCTTGTCGCCGCCGACGTACTGCCGGTTGTCCACGAAGTAGGCGTTGGTGTGCTTCGAGGTGTCAGTACCGGTCGTGGTGCGGAAGCCGTCGAAGACCCAGCCCTCACCGGCCTCGGCGGTGCCGAGAGCGGCGCCGTCGATCGCGATGTTGTCGACCCGGATGCCGGACTCCACCGCAGCACCGTCCGTCATGTACCGGAAGCGGATGTGGGTGGCGTCCGCGGGCACCGTCGCGGTCAGATCGGACCACCCCTCCGAGGAACCGGTGATGCCGGTGTCGGAGGCGTTGAAGCCGCTCAGGTCGTGCTCCTCCGGGTCGGCGTGGTCGCTCTCCTGGTCGGACAGGCTGCTCTCCAGCTGGTCCCAGGTCTCACCGTCGTCGCTCGAGCTCTCGAGGAACGCGTAGTCCCACTCCGGCTCGATCTCGTAGTTGACCGTCGACGTCAGCTCGCCACCACCCTCGACCTCGAGGGTCATGGTGTTGTCGAGGTCGTTCCCCTGGTCGCTGTAGAAGTACCGGGTGCCACACTCCCCGCACGGCGCGCCGACCTCGGTGGTGACCACCTTGTCCGGCAGCAGCACGACGGCACCGTTGTTGACCGTCGTGTTGTCGGCAGACTGGTTCGGCCGGATCTGGTGCGTGGCCACTCGGCCGGCCCGGGTGACCTTGTAGTCCAGCCAGCCGAGGGCGAACTTCTCCCAAGCACCCATCGGCGTCGGCTGGTCGCCGATACCGTCGTCCTTCGGCAGCGTGCCGCGCGACTGCGCCATCAGCGACCAGAAGCCGACACTGTTCTCGGCGCCGCCGGAGTTGCCGGAGGTGTCGTACAGGTCGGGAATGCCGAGGTCGTGTGCGAACTCGTGGGCGTAGACGCTCAGGCCGCCGTTCTCGGGCTGGACGGTGTAGTCGTTGACCCACACGCCGGTCGGGTTGTCAGGCACATTGACGATGCCGCCGCCGGACGGGCCGCCCTCACCGGCGTTCACGCCCCCGATCTGAGCGCCGCCCACGGGACCGGTGCCCGGAGGCTGGACCTGCGCGTGGCCCTTGTGGGCCCAGATCGCGTCGATGCCGTAGACCGGGTCGCCGTCGGACTCATCGCCGCCGGCGTGGACGATCTGGAAGTGGTCGATGAAGCCGTCCGGCTCCTTGAAGTCGCTGTCCTCGTCGAAGTCGTAGCGGTCGACCTCGTCGAACGACTTCAGGTAGTCGGTGGTCTGCTCCATGGTCCAGCCGTCGCCACCCTCACTCGTCGGGGTGGTCTTCTGGTCGACCCAGTAGGCCAGGGCGTCACGCACGAGGTAGATCGTGTTGCCCTCGTTGCGGCCGTAGCGGGCCTGGTTGAAGGGGACCTTGACCCACTCGGTGACCTGGCCGTTGAACGTGAACCTCCCGTTGGACTCGCGCTCGTAGAACGTGCGCATCCGGTTGAAGTACATGTTCGTGTAGTGGGCCCGGTTGTAGTTGGCCTTCCACATCGTGGAGTTGTCCTTGGTGCGGTCAGGCTCCGTGATCGTGTTGTGCTCCGGACCGTCGAAGGTCGTCGCGTCCGACTGCTCCGGGTCGTCCGGGACGGCGGGGTGCGTGGTCTCGCCGAACTCGGCGAGCACGACGAAGATCTTCTCCTGGCCAGTGGTCGCGACTCGACCGAACTGGCCCTTGCTGACCTTCTCGGCTGCGCCCTTGCCGCCGGTGCGCAGCCGCTTCTCCAACGCGGCCCGGTTGATGGCGTCGTACTTCTTCGCCCACTCCGGCGTGTTGATCACGTGGCCGCGGGGCGCCCGGTCTCGTGCACTGTCGGCCGCCCCCGGTGCGGGCGCGGATGCCGCCCCGACCTGGCCCGCGGTCAACGGCAGCACGGCCGCTCCGACGAGTGAGGCGGTCGCGAGCGCGACAAGCCTGTTCCTTCTCAAGAGAGTTCCTCCCTGTGTGTGACTCGACGATCCGTGTGACGCCGAGCGCGGCACGGCACCCCGGAAGTCGGGTGGACGAGGGGGGGTCCCGAGCACGATCCGAAGCCGACCGCTTCGGGCCGGGTGGAGGAAAGTGCCGCGGCGCCTTCGTTACTAGACCGTTATCCGAACACTGGCGTCCGCTCACGCAATGGGCGACCGGTCAGTAGGTTGGGCGGGTGGACACCGAGGCCGTGCTCGACCTGATCCGCGAGGTCGCCGACGAGGTGGTGGTCCCGCGGTTCCGGGAGCTCGACGACGACGAGGTCGACGAGAAGGGGCCCGGAGACCTCGTCACCGTCGCCGACCAGGAGGCCGAGGCGCTGCTCACCCGGGCACTCTCCTCGGCGTACCCGCACGCGGTGGTGCTGGGCGAGGAGGCGACCGCCAGCGACGACCGGCTACTCGAGCGGTATCGCGCCGCCGACCACGCCTTCACCGTCGACCCGGTCGACGGCACCAAGAACTTCGTGAAGGGCTCCAAGGACCACGCGGTGATGGTGGCCGAGGTCCGGGGCGGCCAGACGGTCCGCTCCTGGATCTGGCAGCCGCAGTACCGCGCCGCGTACGTCGCGGAGCTCGGCGCCGGCGCCTGGCGCGACGGGACCCGGCTGACCCGGCCGCCGCTGGGTGACGCGTTGCGCGGCGTGACGTCGCGGCGCTCCTGGATCGGCCGAGCCCTCGGTGCGCTGCGGGAGCTCGAGCTGACATGGGTCTGCTGCGGAGTCGACTACCCCAAGCTGGTCGAGGGCGAGGCCGACTACGCGGTCTACGCGCGCTCCAACCCGTGGGACCACGCCCCCGGCTCGTTGCTGCTGACCGAGGCCGGGGGCTACGTCGGGGACTTCGACGGCTTCGTCTACCGGCCGCAGGCGGAGCCGCCGTCAGGCCTGGTGACCGCCGCCGACCGGGCCACCTACGACCTGGTCAGCGGGCTGCTCCCCGACCCCCGGTGAGTCGTGCTCCGTGCCGGTCGAGTCGTGCCCCGTGCCGGTCGAGTCGTGCCCCGTGCCGGTCGAGTCGTGCCCCGTGCCGGTCGAGTCGTGCCCCGTGCCGGTCGAGTCGTGCCCCGTGCCGGTCGAGTCGTGCCCCGTTCCTCGCAGCTCGCGCACCAGACACGAATCAGCGCGAACGGGACACGAATCGGCGCGAACGGGACACGAATCGGCCTCAGGTGTGGGCGTCGCGCACGACCCGGTCGTGGCGGAGCGAAGTTGCCCGGGTCTCCTTGGCGACCAGCACCGCGACGACGGTGAGGGCCGAGGCGATCGCGACGTACACGCCGACGGCGAACGTGTTCGGGTTTGCGATGTCGTCGCCCAACAGCTCGAGCGCGATGATCGGGGCCAGCGCACCGGCGAAGATCGACGCCAGCTGGTAGCCGACCGAGGCGCCGGTGTAGCGCACCGACGTGCCGAACAGCTCGGTGAAGAACGCGGCCTGCGGCGAGTACATCAGCGAGTGGAAGAACAGGCCGACGGCCACGGCGAGCAGCACGCTGCCGGTGGTCATGTCCTCGAGCAGCCCGAAGAAGACGAACGTCCAGGCCCCGACGCCGACGGCGCCGACGAGGTAGAGCGGGCGGCGCCCGATCCGGTCCGAGAGCGCACCGAGCAGCGGGATGATCACGAACTGCATGCCGGCACCGACCAGGAGCATCTTGAGGATCAGGTCCTTGTCGGCCTCGAGGTAGGTCGTCACGAAGGTGATCGAGATGACGGTGAAGATGTAGTAGGAGATGTTCTCCGCCATCCGCATGCCCATCGCGATGAGCACCTCCTTGGGATAGGTCCGGATCACCTCGAGCAACGGCAGGTGCGAGTCGGCGTGCTTCTTCTCCGCGATCTCGGCCTTGGCCTCCTGGTAGACCGGCGACTCCTCCAGCGAGAGCCGCACGAAGAGCCCGATCACCACCAGCACCGCCGAGAGCAGGAACGGGATCCGCCAGCCCCAGGCCTCGAAGGCGGCGTCGCTCTGGACGGCGGCCAGCACGAAGAGCACTCCGGTGGCGAGCATGTTGCCCAAGGGAACGCCGGCCTGCGGCCAGGACGACCAGAAGCCACGGTTCTTCTCGTCGCCGTGCTCGGCGACCATCAGCACCGCGCCGCCCCACTCGCCGCCGACCGCGAACCCCTGCGCGAGCCGACAAGCCAGCAGCAGGACAGGCGCGGCCACGCCGATCGAGGCGTACGTCGGCAGCAGGCCGATCGCGAACGTCGCCACCCCCATCATCATCAGCGAGACGACCAGCATCTTCTTGCGCCCGACGCGGTCGCCGAAGTGGCCGAAGACGATGCCGCCGAGGGGGCGGGCCGCGAAGCCGAGCGCGTAGGTGCCGAACGCCAGCAGGGTGGCGGTCACCGGCTCGGACTCCGGGAAGAACAGGGTCCCGAACACGAGCGCGGCGGCTGAGCCGTAGAGGAAGAAGTCGTACCACTCGACGGCGGTGCCGATCAGGCTCGCGAAGACGACCTTGACGATCGACGTCTGGCCCGGGCTCGCGTCCTGGGCGGAGACGGACTGGGTGGTCATGGTGGTTCCTTTCGGGGGGTGGTGCGGATCAGGCGGCGGTCCAGCCGCCGTCGATGAGGAGGGACGAGCCGGTGACGGAGGTGGCCGCCGGGCTGCAGAGGAAGGCGACCGTCTCGGCGACCTCGTCGGGTTCGACGAGCCGCTTGAGGGCGGTCCGGGCGAGCAGCACGTCGTCGACCACGTCGGACTCGGGGATGCCGTGGGTCTGGGCCTGGTCGGCGATCTGGTCCTCGACCATCGGCGTGCGGACGTAGCCGGGGCAGACCGTGTTGCTGGTGACGCCACGCTCGGCGCCCTCGAGCGCGATCACCTTGGAGAGCCCCTCGAGGCCGTGCTTGGCGCTGACGTAGGCCGCCTTGTACGCCGAGGCGCGGTGGCCGTGGACGCTGGAGATGTGGACGATCCGCCCCCACCGCCGTTCGTACATCCCGCGCAGCACCTGCTGGGTGAGCAGGAACGGCGCCACCAGCATCACCCGGTGGATCAGCTCGAACCGGGCTGGGTCGAACTGCTCGATCGGCGCGACGTGCTGCACGCCGGCGCCGTTGATGAGCACGTCGGCGTCCAGGGCGAGGCCCGCCACCGCGTCGGCGTCGGCGAGGTCGACGGCCCGGCTGTCTGCGCCGAGGTCGGCGGCCACCTTGGCGGCGGCCTCACCGTCGCGGTCCAGGACCAGCACGTCGGCACCCCGGCCCGCGAGCGTCGCGGCGACCGCGGCTCCGATGCCGCTGGCGCCGCCGGTGACGACGGCGCGCCGGCCCGCGAGGGAGCGGGGGTGGGCAGCGGCGACGTCGGTCATGGGGTCCGACGCTAGGAGCGAGGCTCCGTGGTTGGCCATGTGGCTGGTGCCCACACACGAGGCGGATAAGTGTGCTTTGCTCACAGGTTCAGGCGCGCAACCGGTGCACGCGCAGCGCCAGCTGCAGGTCCAGCGCCCGGTCGGGCTCGCGCCAGTCGGACCCCAGCAGGCCGGCGACCCGGTCGAGCCGCTGCGCCACGGTGTTCGGGTGGACGTGCAGCAGCGCGGCCGCGTCCCGCACCCGGCCGCCGGTGGCGAACCACGCCTCAAGGGTGGCCACCAGGCTGGTGCCGCGGGCATCGTCGTAGTCGAGCACCGGGCCGAGCGAGTCGGCGACGAACGTGCCGAGCTGCTCGGGTCCGTTCTCCCCGAGCAGCAGCCGGGTGAGGCCGAGCCCGGCGGGGTCGCTGACCTCGCCGGCGCGCCCGAGGGTGAGCAGCGTGTCGAGGCACCGGCGCGCCTCGGCGTACGCCGCCGTGAGGGCGTCGGGACCACCGGGCGCGACGCCGACCGTGCTGGTGCCGCCGGCCCCGGCCACTGCGGCGGTGAGGTCATGGCCGACCTGCAGCGGGTCGTCGCCGGGCACCAGCAGCACCACCCGGCCGTCGTGGTCGCCGGCCAGGCCGCGTCCCTCCGCCGCCAGCCGGGAGACGGCGCGGCGGGCTGCCGAGCGGTCGAGGCGCTCGATCGAGGCGACCGCCACCACGAGCGGCGGCTCGAGCGAGACGTGCTGCCGCCGGGCGCGCTCGCGCAGCGCCGGCAGCGCGTCCGGAGGCGCGGTGAGGAGGTCGGCGAGCAGCTCCCCGCCCAGCCGGTCCTCGGTCTCGGCGACGGTACGGGCGAACAGGATCACGAGGGCGGTGACCAGGGCGCCACGCTCCAGGGTGCGCCGCTCGGGCTGGGTGAGCTCACGGTCGCCGACGTCGAGCAGCAGGCTCGCGACGTGCTCGGTGCCGGCCTGGGCTGCGGCGACGTACCGGCGGCCGTCACGCGCGGTCCGGCCGCTGGCGACCGACGCGCGGGCGGCGTCGGTCCAGTCGCCGTCGGGCGTGGCGCCGGCCAGGTGCTCACCGTCCGGACCCACGATGCCGAGCGCGCCGCCGAGCACCTCGGCGAGCACGCCGGCGACCTCGTCGATCCCGCCGCCGCCGACCAGCAGGTCGGTGAGCCGGTCGTGCGCGAGGGCAGCGCTCTCGACCGCCGCGGTGTGCTCGGTCATCGTCCGGTGGGCGGCGTCGAGGTCGGCGAACAGCCGGGCGTTCTCGAGCGCGACGGCGGCGTGGGCGGCGAACGAGGTGAGCAGGCTGACCTCGTCGGGCGGGAACGGTCGCACCGAACGGTGCACCGCGAGCAACGCGCCGATCACCCGGCCGTCGAGGACCAGCGGGACGCCGAGGATCGCGCGGATCCGCTCGCCGGCGACCGCCTCGTCGATGTAGCCGCGGTGCACGAACCGCTCGTCGGACTGGTAGTCCTCGGTGAAGTACGGCGCCCCCGTCTGCGCGACCAGCCCCAGCAGGCCGGTGCCGAGCGGCAGCCGCAGCTCCCGGAACTCCGGCGTCAGCGCGCCGTCGGTGACCTTCATGTACGACGCGCCCTCGGTCTCGTCGTTGAGCGACAGGTAGGTCATGTCGGCGTTGAGAAGCAGCCGCGCGCGGCGGACGATCGCGGCGAGGATCGCGTCGACGTCGCGGATCGCGGTGAGGTCGCTCGCGGTCTCGTACAGGGCGCGCAGCTCGGCCTCCCGCGCCTGCCGCCGGGCGAGCAGGTCGCGGATCCGCATCGCGACGTCGTACTGGTCGCGCAGCCGGGCGAGGTCGTCCTCGGCGGCGCCGGCCGCCGTGGCGTCGGCCAGCACCTGGTCGAAGGCCGAGCGGGGAGCCTCGCCGTACAGCAGGTCGAGGAACGAGTCACCCACGCACGTGACTCTAGGCGTGACTCTCAGGACTCCCGGACCGCGGTCATGCTCCGGTCGCCGAACCGGACCTCGTCGCCGGGCAGCAGCGTGGTCGGCTTGCCGGGGGAAGCTCGCGGGTGACCCCGGAGCGGACCAGCACCGAGCCGTTGGTGGAGCCGCGGTCCATGACGACCAGCGCGCCATCAGGTGCGACCTGGAGCTGGGCGTGGGTCTTGGAGACCGACATGTCGGACGACGTCAGCGGGACCAGGTGTCGGACCGGCTCGCCCGGCCGACCCTCGGGCCGGCGGCCCACCAGGGCGGGCCCTTCCAGGACGAAGGTCTGTCCGTCGTCGAAGGTCAGCCGCCACACCACGGCGATCGCCGGCCTGGGCGGGGTGCCGCGGACGACGGTGCGGTCGGGGTCGTCGTCCGGCGGTGTCGGCGGGCGGCCCGGCGGCGCTACCTGAGGAGGACGCCCGGCACCCGTCTCGATGGGTACGAGCCCCGGAGGCGGGACGGCCGGCCGGGAAGCCGGTGACGGGGCCCCGGGCGGCGTGGCCGGCGGTGCGACCGGGGTCGGCATCCGGCGTGGCGGCGTCAGCGTCGGTGGGGGCGGCGGCGCAGGCGCGAGCCGCATCGCGGTGAGGTTGACGACCTGACGGGGTGCCTCGGCGAGCTCCTCCGGCTGCTCGGCGACGGGGCGGATGTCGACCACGATGCTGTCGGTGAGGTGGTCGTGCCAGCCACGGCGCTGACGGCGCGGATCCATGAGGGCGGTCCAGGCGAGCGAGGCGAGACCGATGCCGAACGTCGGCACCGCGGCCATGCCCACCACCAGCGTCCGCAGCATTGCGCGGCCCACCCCGATCGGGCGCCCCTCCTCGGCCGAGACGAGTCGCAGTCCCATCGCCGCCTTGCCCGGCGAGCTGCCCATGGTGCCCAGCACGACGGCGAAGACCAGGCCGACCAGAGTCACCACGCCGCCGATCAGGGACACACCCGGCAGCACGTCGCCGTCGGCGAGGAAGAGCCGGTAGGCGACGTACACGCCGGCACCGATCAGCGGCCACGCCGCGAGGCGGTCGACGGCGAAGGCGTAGAAGCGCCGGTCGAGCCCGGCCGGGGGGTACGACGTGACCCGCTCGGTGACTGCTGGGGCCGACATCAGGGATTGATCACCTGGATCGTCACGCCGTCACCGAGGTCGATGATCGCGCCCGGGACGAGCTGGACGGCGATGCCCGGCTGCAGGTCCTCCGGTGGCAGGCCGGGCTGGACGACCACCGTGCCGTTGGTGGAGCCGAGGTCGGTGACGACGGCGCTGCCGTGGTCGGCGCCGGCCCCCGGACGGATCTCGAGATGGGTGGAGGAGATCTCCTGGGCCGGGCTCGGGACCGAGACGAGCTGGGGCTGGTCGCCGGAGGTGAAGCGGCGTGCCTCCGGCGCGCGGCCGACCAGCACCGCCCGATCGACCTCGACCGTCTCGCCGCTGGAGAACACCAGGGTCGCGACCGGTCTCGACATCGCCGGTGGGACAGGCGTCGCCTCGGTGGGAGGCAGCTCCTGCGGCGCCCCGCCCTGGGTCAGCCCGTCGTGCTCGACAACCGGCGGTGGCACGGCAGGCGGCGGGCCTGAGGGCACGCCGAACGGCGGTGGTGGGGGTGGCGGCGTGGTGATCGGCTCGGGACCGATCGGACCCGAGGGCGCCACGTCGGGGGCGACCATCGGCTGCGGTGCGGTGTCGGGTGCGTCGTCCTCGGGCTCCGGCTCCGGCTCGGGCTCGAGCTCGGGCTCCGGCACGGCCAGCGGCGACGCGACGTCGTCGACCTCCGCGGCAGCATCGGCAACGGGTGGGGTCAGGACCTCCGCGACCCGCACCAGCCCGTTGGCGATCGGGAAGAGAGACGCCTCGTCGGGGTCGTGGTCACCCACCACGAGGCGCGTGGCGTCGACACCACTCACCGACCGCTCCTCCCAGGTGGTCGCCGACGAGCCGGTCACCTCGACCGTGTCTTCGCCCGCGGTGAACCAGGCGCGCGCCTCGCCCCGGATCACGACCTTGGTGTCCACGTCCTCTGACGAGACCAGCACGAAGCCGGGAAGGTCGCGCAGCCCGCCGGAGATCAGAGCGTCGAGGACCACGTCGAAGCCGGCGCCGTCGTCGACCAGCGCCCACAGGTGTGCGACCCGGTCCTTCTCGGAGGGCGGCAGCAGGACTGTGGCGTGCGATCCGAAGATCCCGAACCACTGCCCGGGACGGTAGCTGCGCGTCGCGGTCTCGGTCACGGCAGGGCACCCAGTTTCTGTTCGAGGCTCAAGCGCTGGCGGTCGGAGTCGTAGTCCGGTACGTCGGACCATCCCACCACATCGATCACGACCGCGGTCGCGTTGTCACGGCCGCCTGCGGTCAGGGCCCGCTCGACCAGCTGATCGGCTGCATCGCGGGGGTCCTCGGTATCTCTCAGCACCGCGGCGATGGCGTCGTCGTCGATCATCCCGCTCACGCCGTCCGAGCAGAGCAACAGACGCTCGACGGCCGGCAGCGGCAGCAGGAAGAAGTCGGGCTCGGCGAGGTCGGGGCCGCCGAGCGCCCGCGTGATCACATGCCGCTCGGGGTGCGTGGCGGCGTCCTCGGAGCTGATGACGCCGGCGTCGACCAGCTCCTGCACGACGCTGTGGTCGACGCTGACCTGCGCGAGCCGGTCGTCCGTGAGCCGGTAGATCCGGGAGTCGCCGAGGTTGACCAACAGCCAGCGCGGCCCCCCGTCGTCGACCAGCAGCGCGGCGGCGACGGTGGTGCCGGCGTACCCCTGCTCCAATCCCTCGGCGAGGTGCTGAGCGCCGTACTCCCTGATGCGTCGCTGGCTCTCCCGCAGCGTCACCGAGACGAGATCGCCGCCGCGGGCGGGGTCGTAACCGTCGTCGGCCAGCCGGGCGAACTCCTCGACGACGATCCGGCTCGCGACATCGCCCCCGTCGTGCCCGCCCATCCCATCGGCGACGACGAACACGGGTGGCGATGCGAGGAACGCGTCCTCGTTGACCTCACGAACCAGCCCGACATCGGACCGGGCGCCGTGGTGGAGCTCGACCTGCCTCATCCCACCTCCCGCGCGGGCAGCAGCGTACGGGTACCCGCAGCCCGGACCACGAGTAGCGTTGGCGGGATGGCGACGGAGGGAGCGGACGACGCGGGGTACCGCACGTTCGCGGCACAGCTGCGGGCATGGCCCGACGACCGGTTGACCCGGTTGCTGCGCGACCGGCCGGATCTCGCCACGCCCGCCCCTCACGATTCCGGTCAGCTCGCCTCACGCGCGTCGACCAGGTCGTCGGTGGTCCGCGCGCTCGACCAGCTGAGCATGCTCGAGCTTTCCGTTCTTGATGCCCACCTGGTCGCGGGTCAAACCACCCGGGACGAACTGACCTCGCTCGTGTACGCCGAGCCGGCCGCCGTGACGGCCGCCGTGGACCGGCTCGTCGACCTCGGTCTGGTGTGGCAGGCCCCCGGCGGGCTGCGCCCCCTGACCGGCGTGGCCGACGCACTCACACCCCAGAGTCCGGGGGCTAGTGGGGTGCGGCCTCACTCGGACGACGGTCCGGACCCGGGATCGGCACCGACCCTGCTGGCCGAGCTGAGCCCGCAGGCACGGGCCATGCTCGACCACGTCGACCGGCACGGCGGGCAGGCGAACGCCGGCTCCGCGCGGCGCGGCGTGACACCCGAGGACGCCGAGACCCCCGCCGAGGAGCTGCTGGCGCGTCGGCTGCTCGTACCGCGGGGCGGCGGGGCCGTCGTCCTTCCGGGCGCGGTCGCCGTCGCACTGCGCGACGGTCGCACGACGCGGGAGCCCGTGGACCAGCCGCCGCCGATCGCCACCTCGGACCGCGACGCCGCCCTCGTCGACCGCGCAGCCGCCGGCGCCGGCTTCGAAGCGGTGCACCGGGTCGAGCTCCTCCTCGACCAGTGGGGCATCGCCCCGCCCTCGGAGCTGCGCAGCGGCGGGCTCGGCGTCCGGGACCTCCGCGCCGCAGCGGGCCTGCTGCACACGACCGACCGCACCACGGCGCTGCTGATCGAGGTGGCAGGTGCCGCCGGCCTCCTCGCGACCCGCGCCGACGCCGAGGGCGAGCCGATCTGGGTGCCGACCGATGCGTTCGACGCGTGGAGCACGCGCGATCACGCCCAGCGCTGGCTGGACCTGGCACGAGCGTGGCTCGACACACCCCGGGTCCCGGGCCTGGTCGGCTCCCGCGACGCCGCCGGCAAGGCGCGCAACGCGTTGTCCCCCGACTCCACCAGCCCGATCGCTGTCGAGACCCGCCGCGCGGCACTGGCCGAGCTGGCTGGGCTGCCGCGCGGGCGAGGTGCTCGCGACCGGCACCGGCGTGCCGTCGCTGGTCGCGCGGCTGGCCTGGCTACGGCCGCGGCGACCGATCGGCCGCGGCGACCAGGCAGCGTGGTCAGTCGAGGAGGCCGCGGCCCTCGGCCTGTGCGGACTGGGCGGCGCGGCGTCGTACCTCCGACCGCTGCTCGACGGCGAGACCGACGACGTCGTCGCAGCGCTGTCGCCGCTGCTGCCGCAGCCGGTGTCGGAGGTGCTGGTGCAGGCCGACCTGACCGCAGTCGCCCCAGGCCCCTTGGAGACGGGGGTCGCGCGTCGGCTGCACGTGGTGGCCGACGTCGAGTCGCGCGGCGGCGCGACGGTCTACCGCTTCACGCCCGGCTCTGTGCGGCGTGCGCTCGACCTCGGCTGGTCGGCCCTGGAGGTCCACGAGTTCCTCGACGAGGTCGCCGCCACCGAGGTGCCGCAGCCCTTGCGGTACCTCGTCGACGACACCGCCCGCACGTTCGGCAGCATCCGGGTCGGGCACGCGGAGGCGTTCCTGCGGGCCGACGACGAGACGGTCCTGACCGAGCTGCTGCACCATCCGCAGGCCGGGCTGCTCGGGCTGCGGCGCGTCGCCCCGACCGTGGTGGTCAGCGACACCCCGCTCGACGTGCTGCTCCCCCGGCTGCGCGACCTCGGCGCCGCCCCGGTCGTCGAGGCACCCGACGGCACCGTCCGGATCGCTCGTCCCGACCTGCTGCGAGCGCGCGGCCCGCGCGGCCGGCGCGCCGCCGGAACTGTGGTCGCCCGCGAGGCGGCTCAAGCGTCGCAGGTGGTGGCCGCGATCCGCGCCGGCGACCGGGTCACCGCCTCCCGGCCGGTGACGAGCGCCGACACGCTCACCCCGAGCGGTTCGCTCGCCGCCCTGCGTGAGGCGACGGAGACCCGGCGGGCGGTCCTGATCGGGTACGTCGACAACCACGGCACCCGCTCCGAGCGGCTCGTGGAGCCGTTGCGGGTCGAGGGCGGGCAGCTCACGGCGTACGACGCCCGGAGCGACGACACCCGGACCTTCGCGATCCACCGGATCACCTCGGTGCGCGACGCCGACGACGCAACGCCCACGCGCCCGTAGACTCGCGACGTGGACTTCATCCGGTACGCCGAGGCCTCAGCGAGCCTGGTCAACACCGCGATCGGCGACCGCGACGACCTGGTGGCGCACCTGGCCGGACGGCAGTGGCTGCAGCCGCAGTGCACCGACCGCGACGCCGGCGCGGTTCGCCGGTTCCAGCGCGAGCTGCGACCGGTCTTCGACGCCTCGGAGGCCGAGGACGCAGCCGCCGTGATCACCGGCCTCAACGAGCTGATGGAGAAGTACCCGATCACGCCGATGATCTCCGACCACGATCCCAGCGACCTGCACCTGCACGTCGCGACCCGTTCGGCCTCGGTCTCGGAGCTCCTGATCGGCGAGGCGTTGCTGGGGCTCGCGACGCTGGTGTGCGATCTGGGCCCGACCCGCCTCGGGGTGTGCGCCGAGGCCAAGTGCGACAACGTGTACGTCGACACCTCCCCGAACCAGTCGCGACGCTACTGCTCCGATCGATGCTCCTCGCGTGCCAACGTCGCGGCCTACCGCGCGCGGCAAAAGGCCGAGTCGACTGTCTGAGCCGGACCCCGGGCTGATCGCCCGGCTGCGGGCCGCCGGCTGCGTCTTCGCGGAGGAGGAGGCGGCACTGCTGGCCGCCGCCGCGACCGGCGCGGAGCTGTCGGCCCTCGTCTCGCGCCGGGTCGCGGGTGAGCCGCTCGAGCACCTGCTGGGCTGGGCGTCGTTCGCCGGGTTGCGGGTGGCCGTCACGCCCGGCGTGTTCGTCCCGCGCCGTCGTACGGAATTGCTGGTCCGGCTCGCTGTAGAGGCGATAGTCCCCGGTTCTCCGGTCGTCCAGGACGGTTCGACGCAGCCAAAGAGCCGGGGACTATCGCCCCTGGTGGTCGACCTGTGCTGCGGGTCGGGGGCGATCGGCGCGGCCGTGGCGGCTGAGTGCCCGGGTGTCGAGGTGTACGCCGCGGACGTCGACCCGATGGCGGTCGCCTGCGCCCGCCGCAACCTCCCTCCGGACCGGGTCTTCGAGGGCGACCTCTACGACGCGCTCCCGGTCGACCTGGCCGGTCGGGTCGACGTGCTGGCGGTCAACGCGCCGTACGTCCCGACCGACGCGATCGCCACCATGCCGACCGAGGCCCGCGACCACGAGCCTCACCGCGCGCTGGACGGCGGTCACGACGGCGTGACGCTTCACCGACGGGTCGCCGACGGTGCCGACCGCTGGCTGGCACCGGGCAGCCGGCTGCTGATCGAGACCGGCCGCGCCCAGTCAGGCCTCACGGTCGCGGCGTGCGAGGCAGCGGGGCTCGTCGCCGAGGTCGTGACCGACGGCGACCTCGACGCCACCGCCGTGGTTGCGCGGCGTCCGTAGGCTGGGTCGGTTATGAATGACGGACCGCTGATCGTCCAGAGCGACAAGACCCTGCTCCTCGAGGTCGGCCATGCCCTGGCGACCGACTGCCGCAAGGCGATCGCGCCCTTCGCGGAGCTGGAGCGGAGCCCCGAGCACATCCACACCTACCGGCTCACCCCGCTGGGGCTGTGGAACGCCCGCGCCGCCGGCCACGACGCCGAGCAGGTGGTCGACACGCTGCTCACCTACAGCCGGTACGCCGTGCCGCACGCGCTGCTGGTCGACGTGGCCGAGACGATGGCGCGCTACGGTCGGCTCCGCCTGGACAAGCACCCCACCCACGGGCTGGTGCTGGCCAGCAACGACCGGCCGGTGCTCGAAGAGGTGCTGCGGGCGAAGAAGATCGCCGGCATGCTGGGCGAACGGATCGACGACGACACCGTGGTCGTCCACCCCAGCGAGCGCGGCAACCTCAAGCAGGCGCTCCTCAAGCTCGGCTGGCCGGCCGAGGACTACGCCGGGTACGTCGACGGCGAGGCACACGCGATCGCGCTGGCCGAGGAGGACTGGACGCTGCGCGACTACCAGCGCGAGGCAGCCGAGTCCTTCTGGCACGGCGGTTCCGGCGTGGTGGTGCTGCCGTGCGGCGCCGGCAAGACGCTCGTCGGCGCAGCCGCCATGGCGCACGCGCAGGCGACGACGCTGATCCTGGTCACCAACACGGTCTCCGCCCGGCAGTGGAAGGACGAGCTGGTCCGGCGGACCTCGCTGACTGCAGACGAGATCGGTGAGTACTCCGGGTCCGTCAAGGAGATCCGGCCGGTCACCATTGCGACGTACCAGGTGATGACGACCCGCCGGAAGGGCGTCTACTCCCACCTCGAGCTGTTCGACGCCCGCGACTGGGGGCTGATCGTGTACGACGAGGTGCACCTGCTGCCCGCGCCGATCTTCCGGATGACCGCCGACCTCCAGGCCCGCCGCCGGATCGGGCTGACCGCGACGCTGGTGCGCGAGGACGGCCGCGAGGGCGACGTGTTCTCCCTCATCGGGCCGAAGCGGTACGACGCACCCTGGAAGGACATCGAGGCACAGGGCTGGATCGCCCCGGCCGACTGCGTCGAGGTCCGGGTCGCGCTGACCGAGTCCGAGCGGCTCGCCTACGCGACCGCCGAACCGGAGGAGCGCTACCGGCTCGCCGCGTGCACGCCGGCCAAGACCCGGGTCGCCGAGCAGCTCGTGACGCAGCACGCCGGAGAGCCGACGCTGGTGATCGGCCAGTACCTCGACCAGCTCGACGAGATCGGCACCGACCTCGACGCTCCCGTCATCAAGGGCGACACACCGGTCAAGGAGCGGCAACGGCTCTTCGAGGCGTTCCGCCAGGGCGAGATCGACCTGCTCGTGGTCAGCAAGGTGGCGAACTTCTCGATCGACCTGCCCGAGGCGGCGGTGGCGATCCAGGTGTCGGGCTCGTTCGGGTCGCGGCAGGAGGAGGCGCAGCGGCTCGGCCGGCTGCTCCGGCCCAAGCAGGACGGGCGCACCGCCCGCTTCTACGCGATCGTCTCCCGCGACACCGTCGACGCCGACTTCGCCGCCAACCGGCAGCGGTTCCTCGCTGAGCAGGGCTACGCCTACCGGATCCTCGACGCAGTCGACCTGTGACCGACGACAACGGGACCGACCGGCCGGTGTTCGTGCTTCACGAGCACCACCGCCCGCAGCACCACTTCGACCTCCGCCTCGAGGAGGACGGGGTCCTCAGGTCATGGGCCGTGCCACGCGGTCTCCCCACCGACAGCCGGCACGACCGGCTCGCGGTCCCGGTCGACGACCACGAACTGGGGCACGCGACCTACGAGGACGAGCACAAGCAGATCGCCGACAGCGGTTGGTGGGAGCTGGAGGACCGAGACGCTCGACGTTCGGTGTTCGTGCTCCACGGCCGCACCGCGTCCCGGCGCTACGCCCTGATCGACACCGGTCAGGACGCGCTGCTGCACCTGGTCAAGAACCAGCCGTGACGCCGGTTCCCCAATGCCCTGCGGGAGACGCTGGTTCGGACCTACCCTCCGACCATGTCGGTGCTGATCTGGTTGTTCCTGCTGCTCTTCGGCTTCGGCGGGTTCATGTCCGCCGACGACCATGCGGTCGAGTCCGAGGTCGAGGAGATGCCGGCTCCCAGCGCGACGGAGCTGCCTGAGGTGGCGCCGGAGAACGGGTTCGCGGACCCCTTCCCTGACGACCTCGGCGTACCCACGACGAACCGGCAGGTCCAGGACCGCTTCGCGACTCGGTGGCCACTGCCCAGCTGCGGGTTCGTCGACCTCTCCACGGACACCGGCGAGGAAGGCTGGCAGTGCCTGCAGGCCGCCGTCGGCGGGAAGGAGGGCGCCGAGCTCGTCGTCCTCGACTTCGCGGACGACGTGCCGATGCGAACCACGACGTACCGGGTCAACCCCGACGGCCCGATGGAGATCTTCGTGGACGTCTCGCAGGTCCCGGGCACCGCACGGACGTGGGAGTACCGCCAGTGCCGGCCGTCGCAGGACCTTCGCACGGAGCCCTGCGCCTCGTAGAGTCCCAGTGTGTCGGCACTGCTGTGGCTGCTCCTCCTGCTGCTGACGATGGGCGGCCTGGGGACCACGGACTCGCTCGGCGACCTGACCCGAGCGCTGCCGGGTCAGCCCCCGAGCACCGCACCGGTCGCCGGCTCCGACGAGGACGTCGAGCGGTGGTTCCAGGATCGACCTGACCTCCGCCGCTGCGGTTACCTCGACGAGGACCACCAGCTGCCCTGGGACGTCGCGGGCGGATGGCACTGCCTGCAGGCGGGCGTGGGAGCCGACGGCGCCGAGCTGACGGTGCTCGACGTCGACCGGGACGGACGCCCTCTCGAGAGGTACTACCGGACGACGCCGGACGGGAGCCTCGAGATCGTCGTGCACAGGGATCGTGGACCGAGCGACGAGGGCCGTCGCTGGCAGGTCCGGGAGTGCCTGCCGTCGGACGACCTGCAGGCTCGGCCCTGCGCCTGAGAAGAACCCTGACCTCTCCCTGAGATCGCCGTCTCGGGGGTGAAATCGGCGCTCGTCCGAGCGACTCTTGATGGCATGAGTACGACGATTGCCACCCGTTCCCTGGTCCGCCCGCGTCGCGGTCGAATGGTCGCCGGAGTCTGTGCCGGGCTCGCCCGCCGCTTCGGCACGACCCCCACCACGATGCGCGTGATCTTCGTGGTCAGCTGCCTGCTGCCCGGACCGCAGTTCCTGATCTACCTGGCGTTGTGGGTCCTGGTGCCCAGCGAGGACTGACCGGCCCGAGCGGCCAGCAGCACCGTCCACGCACACCCGGCCACCGCGATCCCGGCGCCGATCCCGAAGGCGGCCGGGATGCCGCGCGCCTCGGCCACGACGCCCATCAGGATCGGGCCGGCGCCCAGGCCGAGGTCGATGAAGGCGCTCGCCGTCCCCGAGGCCGCGCCCCGTTCCGACGGCAAGGCGGTCGCGAAGATCGCGCTGAAGAAGGCCGGCGTCGCGAATGTCACCCCGACCGCGGCCACGACGACCCCGACCAGCAATCCGGCCGGCCGCTGCCACGCCGCCATCACAGCCAGCCCGGTGGCGATCGCGAGCAGCGAGGCGGCGGCGAGCGGGAGCGACGGCAGCCGGTCGGGCACCCGCGCGAACGCCAGCCGGCACAGGACGACGACCAGCCCGTAGGTGAGCAGGGCGAGCGAGGTGTTGCTCATCCCGATGTCCCGCGAGTACAGCGCCGCGAACGCGAGGAACCCGCTGACGGCGGCGAGGGACGAGAAGAAGCCCAACGACAGCGGGACCGCCGGCCGGTGGATCAGCCGACCGTGACCGTCCCCGTCGTGGGAGCGGGCGGGCTCGACGAGCACCAGCGCGAAGAGGGCTGCGAGGACGGCGAGTACGGTCGCGCCGTACCACGCCGCGTCGAGGCCCCCGCGCTCAGCGAGCAGCTCACCGAGGAACGGCCCGAGTGCGATCCCGAGATAGAGGCCGAGCGAGTTGTAGCTGAGCGCCTCCCCCATCCGGCTCGGCGGTGCCAGGTCGGCCAGCAGCGCGAAGCCCGCCACGAAGAACGCCGCCTCGGCGACACCTTGGAGCAGTCGGAGCGATACGACCAGCGCAAGCGAGTCGACGTACGGCATCAGCACCATGCCGACGCCGCAGCCGAGCGCTCCCGCGATCAGCAGCGGTCGACGACCGAGCCGGTCGGAGAGGCGGCCCGCGAACGGCCGGCAGATCAGCGCGGTCACGCCGAACGCGCCGAACGCCAACCCCGCCCCCGCCTCGTCCGAGCCGATCGGCCCGGTGACGGTCAGGGGCAGCGCGAGCAGCGACACCCCGACCGAGGTGAAGTACGCGAGGTCCGCGAGCCCGAGCAGCCAGAAGTTGCGCGTGAGCAGCCGTTCGCCGGCCATGCGGGGATCCTAGGGCCGATTGCGGGGTGCGTGCCTAGGCTGTGGCCATGGCGTTGAGGGATCGGCTCGGTGAGGCGATCTTCCACCTCGCCGCCGGCCCCGACGGGCCGCGGCACCGGGCCCGGATCCACGGCCGTCCTGGGCCGCGCTGGTTCGACGGCGCGTCGCCGATCGGCGCGGTCCACGGTGACGCGTCCATGTTCGTCGGTGGCCTGCGCGCGCTGCTGCTCCAGACCCTGCACCCGGCCGCGATGACCGCCGTCGCGGAGCACTCGGACTACCGGGTCGACATGCTCGGACGACTCGCGCGCACCAGCCGCTTCCTCGCGGTGACGACCTTCGGCCACGCCGACGACGCGCAGCGTGCTGTCGACGCCGTCCGCACCATCCACGAGCGGATCACCGGAACCCTGCCCGACGGGACGCCGTACGACGCGTCCGACCCGCACCTGCTCGAGTGGGTCCACGTCGCCGAGATCGACAGCTTCCTGCGGGCCCACTCTCTGTACGGCCGACATCCGCTCGACGGCGCCGGCCGGGACGAGTACGTCGCGCAGACCGGAGTGGTCGCCCGCAAGCTCGGCGTCGTCGACCCGCCGGGGACCGAGGCGGAGCTCGCCGAGCGGCTTGCGGCGTTCCGGCCCGAGCTCGCGTCGACCGAGCACGCCCGCGAGGCGGTCCGCTACGTCGTGCACAAGCCACCGCTGCCGCTGGCCGCCCGCCCGGCGTACGGCGTCCTCGCGGCCGCGGCCGTCGGGCTGCTCCCGCCGTGGGCGCGGCAGCCGCTGGGGCTCCGCTGGCTGCCCCTCACCGAGCGCACGGTCGTGCGGACCGGCGGCACGCTGGCCACGGGGACCATCCGCTGGGCGATGACCCCGGGCCGACTGGTCGCACGCGACCTGGCCGCCGCCCGCGCGGAGGGCTGATGCTCGCCGACCGCTGGCCGCTCGACTCGCTCCTGGAGGTTCGCGACGAGCTGCTGGAGGCGTACGGCTCTCAGGATCGGAGCTACCACGACGTGCGCCACCTCGCCGAGGTGCTCGACCGGCTCGACGACCTCTGCTGCGACGACCCGGCGGTGCAGCTGGCCGCGTGGTTCCACGACGCCGTGTACGACGGCGCGACCGGCGACGAGGAGCGGTCGGCGGCGTGGGCGGAGCGGGTGTTGCCGCCGGAGCTCGCCCCGGAGGTCGCGCGGCTGGTCCGGCTCACCGAGACCCACCGCCCGGCCGACGATGACCCTGCCGGTCAGGACTTGTGCGACGCCGACCTCGCGATCCTCGCCGCGCCGAGCGACCGTTACGCCGAGTACGCGCGCGACGTCCGGCAGGAGTACGGCTACGTGTCCGACGCCGATTTCGCCGCCGGCCGCGCTGCTGTGCTTCGCGACCTGCTGGCCAAGCCGGCACTGTTCCAGACCGACCGCGGCCACGACCTCTGGGAGGACGCCGCCCGCGCGAACGTCGCCGCCGAGCTCGCCCGTCTCGAGCCCTCGGCTGGCTAACCGTTCGAATGGCCGGGCTTACGACGCCGCAGCCCGGACCTGACCAGCCGCGAGACCAGCTCGCGCGAGGTGACCGGCACCGCGCCGAGGGCGATCATCTCGTCGTACCACTCCGAGGGGACGTCGTAGTGGTCGCGGTCGAAGCCCCGCTCCGGGACCCCCGCCGCGCGTGCGAACACGTGGAGCTCGTCGTAGGAGACGTCGCTGGCGAGGTGCGACCAGAGCCGGCCGCGGCCCTCCGCCAACGGCGGGTCGATCAGGATCATCCGGCAACGGAGTGCTCGGCGCGCGTGACGGCGTCGTCGAGCAGCAGCCGCCACGACCTCACGTGGCCGGCGTCGACGTACGCCTTCTCGGAGCCGCCCGGACGGACCTGGGGCCCGACGTGGAAGGTGCGGACGCCGACCCGGGTGAACCACGGAACGTGCTCGCCCAGCAGCCCGCCCGCGGGGATCACGCGCTCCGCGATCTTGGGCCAGCGGGTGGCGAGGGCGAGCAGGTCGTCGTACCCGACGCCGAGGCCGCGCGGTGACCCCGCCGAATGGACGCCGGCCAGCCCGGGCAGGTCGGAGACGCGGGCCCACGCCCGCTCCGGCTCGAGCGCATCGTCGAACCCGCGGTGGAACGTCCACGGCACGCCCGGCAACGACTCAGCGAGGTGGGTGCAGACCTCCTCGTCGATCTCGAGGTCGGCGTCGAGGAACCCGAACGAGACGCCGGTCGCGCCGCAGCGCAGGAAGTCCTCGGCCAGCCCGGTCAGCCGGGTCAGCTCGCCACCGGTCGTCGTCCAGGACCCGTTGAGCCGCAACTGCACGAACACCGGCAGCTCGGTCTCCCGGCAGACCGCCGACACCGCGGCCGGCTCGGGTGAGAGCCCGTCGGCGGAGGTCAGGTGGAGTCGGTCGGCACCACCCTCGTCGGCTCCGGCGACATCGCCGGGAGCCTGCACCGCGACCTCCAGGAGCGCCTTGCCCATGACGCCACTGTAGGTGCGAGGCACCATGGAACCGTGGACCACCGACTGTTCCTCGCCGCGCGCGCCCTCGTCCTCGCCGATCTCGAGGCCCGGCGCGCCGCGACACCGGAGGTGGTGTCGGCGCTGGAGGACGCCGTGGCGTCACGGCAGTGGTGGGCCGAGCAGTGGCCCGAGGGCGAGGTGTACGTCGCCGGGCTGGTCGCGCAGGACGTGCAGGACGCCGCGTTCGACGCCGGGGTGCGGTGGCCGGTCTGCCAGGCGTGCGGGAGCGCCCCTGAGCACTCGCTCCACATCCAGCCGGACCTCGGCGGGCCGGACCCGATGTGGGTCTGTGAGGAGTCGGGTCTGGCCGTCGCGGGGTTGGGCCGGCTCAGTGCGCCTGGCCGAGCTGGACCCGCCAGCTGAACCGGTCGGACCGGTAGACCGAGCGCGACACCTCGACGATCTTGTCCTCGTTCAGCGCCCGGCGCGTCTGGCGAAGCACGGCGGTCCCGGGCTCGATCTCGAGGTGCTCGGCCTCCTGGGCCGTGGCGACGTCGGCCGAGATGGAGTCCTCGGCCCAGGTCGGCCGCAGTCCGCGTGCGCCGAGCGCGTCGTACAGGCTGGTCGGCATGCCGGTCTGCAGGAAGCCCGGCAGCAGCACCTCGTTGAGGTAGGCGTCCTCGACACACATCGGGAGGCCGTCGGCCCGGCGGAGCCGCTTCCAGCGGATCACGGCGTCGCCAGCGGTGACACCCAGCGCCCGCGCGACGCCCGGGCCGGCCTGCTCACGGCGGGCCACCAAGGTCTGCGACTCGGCCAGGAGGCCGCGCGCGGCCATCTCCTCGGTGTAGCTGCGCAGCCGCCCGACCTCGCGCCGGGGACGGGCGACGAACGTGCCGCGGCCGGGGATCCGCTCGAGCAGGCCCTCGCCGACCAGCGCGTCCATCGCCTGCCGGACCGTCATCCGGGCCACGTGAAACTGGTGGACGAGCTCGCGCTCCGAGGGCGCCGCGGTGCCGGGCACGGCGTCGCGCAGCAGCCCCCGCACGTACTCCCGAACCTGGACGTGCTTGGGCACGCCAGAGCCGTTCACGAGCACACTGTTCACGTGAGGCAGCGTACGCCCGCCGCGGACCACGCGTCCCGGGTTCGCGGAAGGACACGCGATGGTGTCCGAACATCTGTTCGAGTCTCTGGTAGCGTCGAACCATGCAGTTCCAGGCCACCCTCTTCGCCGCCGAGACCGAGGGCCAGGCGGCCTCGTTCACGCTCGCGCCGGAGCGCACCACCCTCTCCCGCGGCGCCTGGCTCGATGTCCAGCGGTCCTGGCTGCCGGACGCCGACGACGTGCTCGCCACGCTCGTGCGCGACGTCCCGTGGCGGGCCGAGCGTCGGCAGATGTACGACCGGCTCGTCGACGTCCCTCGCCTCACCTACACCTACATGATCGGCGAGGACCTGCCGCACCCGGCGATGCTCGACGCGCGGGAGGCGCTGTCGGCCCACTACGAGCCCGAGCTCGGCGAGCCGTTCCGCACCGCCGGGTGCTGCTACTACCGCGACGGCCGCGACAGCGTCGCCTGGCACGGCGACACGATCGGCCGCGGCAGCACGCACGACACGATGGTCGCGATCGTGTCGGTGGGCGACCCGCGTCGACTCGCGCTGCGGCCGCGCGGCGGTGGTGAGTCCCGGTCCGTGGAGATGGGCCACGGCGACCTGGTGGTGATGGGCGGGTCCTGCCAGCGCACGTGGGAGCACGCGGTGCCCAAGGTCGCCCACGCCGGCCCGCGGGTCTCGGTGCAGTTCCGCCCCTTCAACGTCTTCTAGGTCGAGTCGTGTCTCGTTCGGGTCGAGTCGTGGGATATTCACCGGACTCGACCGGAACAAGGCACGATTCGACCGGAACAAGACACGATTCGACGTCTCAGAAGCTGACCTGCGGCGCCTGCTCCTGTCCCTCGGGTGCCTCGTAGAACTCGCGCGCCCTGACCCGCGCCATCGGGGCGAACAGCAGCCACGGGATGGTCGCGACCAGCGTGTTCAGCGAGCGGACGGCGTCGTTGTAGTACTGCCGGGCGAACGAGATCTGGTCCTCGGTCTCCGCGAGCTGCCGCTGGAGGTCCTGGAAGTTCTGGTTGGCCTTGAGGTCGGGGTAGGCCTCCGCGACCGCGTTGAGGTTGACCAGCGCGCTCTGGAGCTGGGCGTCGGCCGCCGCCTTCGCCGGCACGTCGTCACCGGCGGCCGCCTTCTGCACGCCCGCTCGGGCCTCGGTGACCGCCTCGAAGACGCTCTTCTCGTGGGCGGCGTAGCCCTTGACGGTCTCGACGAGGTTCGGGATGAGGTCCGCGCGTCGGGTCAGCTGGACGTCGATCCCGCCGAGCGCCTCCTGGGCTGCGATGTCGCTGGTGCGTAGCCGGTTGAAGGCCACCACCGCGAACAGCAGCAGCGCGACGACCAGGACGCCGACGATCAGGGCAGTGGTCATGGGTGCATTGTGGCGTACGGACGGCTCACCAGGAGCCACCTCCGCCGCCTCCGCCACCACCACCGCCGGAGAAGCCGCCACCGCCACCGCTCGAGGAGCTCTGGGTGGCCTGGTAGGAGCCGATCGCTGAGTCCACGGTGCTGGAGAAGTCGCTCACCATCTGGGTCACGTGCGCGCCCGGGTCGCTCCCGACGTACCCGCCGGCGAAGTAGGCGGGCAGCGGCGGCTCGACACCGATCTCGGTGCGGTACTTCGCCGCCCACTCCGCGCCGACGCCGAAGGCAACCGCCCACGGCAGGTACGCCGTGTAGAGCTCCTCGCGGCCGGAGAAGTCGAACCGCTCCTTGCTCGACGGCGTGGACAGCACCCGGCGGAAGCCGCCGACCCGCGACCACAGGTCGCGGCCGGTCCTGGTGCGCGACGTACCGGAGCCTGGCATGACCAGCCCCACCGCGCCGACCGCGAAAAGGCCGGGCACGATCGCGAGCAGCGACATCCCGAAGAGCGCGGTGACCGCGATCGCGATCGCCGCTCCGAAGGCCACCAGCACCAGCGCGCCGCCGACTCCGCCGAGCGGCCCGCGGACGACCAGGCCCTCCCGTCGCGCCCACTGCGCGACATCGCCCTCGAACTGGTCCAGCTGCTCCTTCAGCCGCTTCCCGGCGCTGACTGCGTCCGCGCTCGCGCTGAAGCTTCCGGTCGGGCCCGTCAGCGCGGCGAGTCCCGCCGACACCTGATCGACCCGGTCCCAGCCGCCGAGGTCTCGGATGGTCCAGCCGTCGCCGTCCCGTCGTACCTCCACGGCGCCCTGCTCGGCGGCGTGGAGCACCGTCGCCACGAACTGCTCCCGGCCGACTCGCTCTTCGAGGACGTACGCCGCCTGCGCCGGCCCGAGGCCCGGCGGCGGCGCGTACTGCAGGGGAAACGGCGGGGTGCGCTCGAAGACCCGGTAGCTCAGCCAGAGCCCGACCACGAGCGCGCCGAGGCCCGCGAGCACCACCAGCACGACCACCGGTACCGGACCGAGCACCGGGTCGTACTCAGGCCCCCAGGCGTGGTCCTCGCCCCTGAGCGGCGGCACCGGCGTGGCCAGGTCGGCCTGGATCGTGATGGGCGTGAACGCCCCGGTCCCGAACGGTCCCACGCTGACGAGCGCGCTCCCCTCCCCTGAGAGTCCCGGACAGGGGCGGGTGACGTCGGTCCCGACGGCGCAACGGAGACCGCTGGCGTCCGCGGGCAGCCGGACGCTGGCGCGGAACGCGTCGATCTGCTGCGCCCAGCCGCCCGGCAGCACCTGCCAGTAGAACCGCGAGCCGTCGCCGTTCGGGTCGTCGATCAGCACGTCGTCGACGCGGTAGGAGATGCGGTAGGTGTGCTGGCCGTACGACAAGGTGCGGTCGGGGTCGCCGATCTTCGCGACGAGGAACCGGCCCCGGTCCTCGGTGAGGAACTCGACCTCGGCAGGCTGCCCGTCCTGGAGCACCTCGACGTCGTACGGCTCCCGGCGCAGGTGCGGGGCGCTTCGGTCGGCCCGGTCGAAGAAGCGGAAGATGCCGTGCCGGTCGAACGTCGTCACGGACACCACGATCGTCTCCACGACCCGCATGGTGCCGTCGTCTGCGACGTCGAAGCTGGCGTTGTAAGTCGTGATCCTGGTCGGTTCCGGTACGTCGCCGGCCGAGCCCAGGTCGTAGAGCCACGACGGGAACAGCACCGCGACGACGAGGACGACGAGCCCCAGGACGCCGACCACGACACGCTTCACGGGCCGCAGCCTACGGGCGGGGCACCCGCTGGCGCAGGACTCCGGAGAGGCGTGGTGGCATCAGTCCCGGAAGAGCAGGTAGATGATCACCAGCAGCAGTACCAGCACTGCGGCGGCGGGCTTCCAGTACGCCCGCACCAGCACCGGCAGCACCGTCGCACCGAGGTCGATGGCGTCGTCGGACCGACGGGGCTCCGCGCCTGACGGCGATGGCCTCGTCGGTGGCGTCTTCTCCACCGGCTGCTCCGGGCCGGCCTCGCCGGCGGCAGTGGATGCCGCCGGCTCGACCGCCGGCTCGGGGGTGCCGGACGCCGTACTCGCGGGGGGTTCCGGGAACTCGGTGGTGGCATCCCCCGGGGGCGGAGCCGGGGCGGACTCCTCCCCCGAGGGTGCGTCGGTGGGTGCGGAGGTGTTCAGCTGCTGCTCGAGGCAGGCCACGAACTGACCGAGCAGCTTGTCGGAGACGTCCTTGATCACGTTGCCCCGGCCGAACTGCGCGGCCTTGCCGGTGATGGAGAGGTCGGTAGCGACCGCCACCTCCGTCGAGCCGTCGCCCGCGTCGGACATGACGGCGGTGACCACGGCGCCCGCGGTCCCGTTGCCGCGCTTGTCCTTGCCCTTGGCGTCGATGACCAACCGGTGGGCGGCCTCGTCTTTCTCCACGAAGGTGCCCGTGCCGTTGTAGACGAGGGCGATCGGGCCGAGCTTGACCTTCACGGTCCCTGCGAACGACTCGGCGTCGGCCTCGGTCACCGTGGCGCCGGGGAAGCAGCCCGCGACGCCCTCGATGTCGGTGAAGTGCGCCCAGGTCTCCTCGAGCCCGGCGGGGACCGTGAACCTGTGCTCGAGCTCCATCAGGCCAGGGCCGCCTTCAGGACCGCACGGCGGGTCAGGACCGTCGCCAGGTGCTTGCGGTAGTCGCTGTCGCCGTTGAGGTCGGCCGGTGGGTTGGTGCCGTCGGCAGCCTTCGCGGCTGCGTCGCGGACGCCGTCCTCGGTGGCGGCGGCACCGACGAGCGCCTCCTCGACCGCGGTGGCCCGCACCGGGGTGTTGCCCATGTTGGTCAGTCCGACCCGAGCCTCGGCGATGCTGCCACCGTCGACCCGTACCGCCGCCGCGACCGCGACGATCGGCCACTGGTGCTTGATCCGCACGAACTTCTCGTAGTGGGCACCCCAGCCCGTGTGCTTGGGGATCCGCACCTCGGTCAGGATCTCGTCGTCGCCGATGGCGGTCTCGAAGAGGTCCACGAAGAAGTCGGACGCACCCACGGTGCGGGTGCCGCCGCTGCCGGCGATCACGAACTCCGCCCCGAGCCCTACCGCCGGCGCCCCAAGGTCACCTGCGGGGTCGGCGTGGGCCAGTGCGCCGCCGAACGTGCCGCGATGGCGGACCTGCTCGTCGGCGAGCTCGGTCGTGGCCTCGGTGATCAGCCGCGTGTGCTCGCGCACCAGATCGCTGGAACGGACGTCGTGGTGGGTCGTCATCGCCCCGATCACGAGGGCGTCGCCGTCGTCGCGGATGCCTCGCAGGCTCTCGATCCGGCCGAGGTCGATCACCATCTCCGGCGCGTTGAGCCGCATCCGGAGCACCGGCAACAGGCTCTGCCCACCGGCCAGGATCTTCGCCTCGTCACCGTGCTCGGCGAGTGCCGCCAGCGCATCCTCGACCGAGGTCGGCGCCACGTAGTCGAACTGTGCCGGGATCATGCGCCTGCTCCTTCCGTGGAGTCGCGTCCGGGTTCGGTTTCGTCGAAGTGCGGCATGGCCGCACCCTCGGTCGCCCCACCGGCACCGCCCTCGTTGATCGCCCGCCACACCCGCTCGGGCGTGCACGGCATCACGATGTCGTTGACCCCGAGGTGGCGAACGGCGTCGACGACGGCGTTCACCACGGCGGGGGTGGAGGCGATCGTGCCCGCCTCCCCGACCCCCTTGGTCCCGAGCGAGTTGGTGGTCGACGGCGAGGTGGTGTGGTCGATCTCGAAGCTGATCGTGTCGGCTGCGGTCGGGAGCAGGTAGTCGACGAGCGTCCCGGACACGAGCGTCCCGGCGTCGTCGTACACCGCCTCCTCCCACAGCGCCTGCGCGATCCCCTGGACCAGGCCGCCGTGGACCTGTCCGGAGACGATCAGCGGGTTGATGATGTTGCCGATGTCGTCGACGCAGACGTACTTGCGCATCTTGACCTCGCCGGTCTCGGTGTCCACCTCCATCGCGCACAGGTGGGTGCCGTGCGGGAAGGAGAAGCTCTCGGGGTCGAACGTCGCGTCGGAGTCGATGGTCGCCTCCACCCCGTCGGGCAGGTTGTGCGCCGCGAACACCGCGGTCGCGACCTCACCGATCCCCATCCCCTGGTCGGTGCCCTTGACCGAGAACCGACCTCCTGCGAACTCCAGGTCGTCGACGGACGCCTCCAGCAGGTGCGCGGCGATCGGCTTCGCCTTCTCGATCACCTTGTCGGCCGCTCGGACCAGTGCCTCGCCGCCCACGACGAGCGAGCGCGACCCGTAGGTGTCGTAGCCCTTCGTCGAGATCTGGGTGTCACCGTGCAGCACCTCGACGTCCTCGAACGGTACGCCGAGCCGGTCGGCGACGATCTGGCTGAACGCCGTCTCGTGCCCCTGGCCGTGGGCGCTCGCGCCGGTGACGACCTCCACCTTGCCGGTGCCGCCCATCCGGATCGCCGCATGCTCCCACCCTCCTGCCCCGTAGTTGAGCGAGCCGAGCACCCGACTGGGCGCCAGGCCGCACATCTCGGTGAACGTGGAGACGCCGATGCCGAGCTGCACCCGGTCCCCGGCGTCTCGGCGCTGCTTCTGCTCGGCCCGCAGCTCGTCGTACCCGAACATCTCCTTCGCCTTGGCGGTGGCGGCTTCGTAGTTGCCGGAGTCGTACACCAGCCCGCACACGGTGGTGAACGGGAACTCCTCGGGCTTGATCCAGTTCTTCTCCCGGATCTCGAGCGGATCCACCCCCACCTCCGTCGCGAGCTCATCCATCATCCGTTCGATGGCGTACGTCGCCTCGGGGCGGCCGGCGCCGCGGTAGGCGTCGGTCCAGGTCTTGTTGGTGAGGACCGTCTGTACGGAGAAGCGGTAGCTGGGGAACTTGTAGATCGCGTTGAACATGAACGCGCCGAGCACCGGCACCCCGCCGCCGACCAGGGACACGTAGGACCCGAGGTCGGCCAGCAGCTCGACCTTGAACCCGGTGACCGTGCCGTCCCGCTCGGCGCTGAGCGTCAGCTTCTGCCACTGGTCGCGACCGTGGTGGGCTGCCATCAGCGACTCGCTACGGGTCTCGGTGTACTTCACGGGCTTGGCCAGCCGCCGCGCGACGGCCCACGCGATGAACTCCTCGGGAGTGGTCTGCAGCTTGCCGCCGAACCCGCCGCCGACGTCCGGTGCGATGACCCGGATCTTCGACTCGGAGACCCCGGTGGTGGCGGCCAGCGCGAACCGGAGGATGTGCGGGATCTGGGTGGCGGACCACATTGTCAGCTGCTCGCCGGTCGGGTCGACGACGACGCTGCGTGGCTCAATGAACGCCGGGATCAGCCGCTGCTGGCGGTACTCCCGCTCGATCACGATGCCGCCGTCCCGGGCCTTGCTGATCGCCTCCTCGACGTCGCCGCCGGTGCCGGCCTCGCCGGAGTCGAAGACCCACAGGGCCGACTTGTTGGTGCCCAGGTCGGGGTGCGCGAGCACCTCGTCGTTCGCGGACGCCTTGAGGTCGAGGGCGGCCGGCAGCTCGGCGTACTCCACGTCGACCAGCTCGGCGGCGTCGTACGCCTCGGCGAGGCTGCGGGCCACCACCACCGCCACGGTCTCGCCCGCGAACGTGACCCGGTCCGAGGGCATCGGCACGTGGGTGGGCGCCTTCTGGTCGGTCGTGATCGCCCAGGCATTGATGTTCACGCCCTGCGCGTCGCCGAGGTCGGCGCCGGTCAGGACTGCGACCACGTTGGGCGCGGCCTTCGCGGCCTCGGTGTCGATGCTGGTGATGGTCGCGTGAGCGAACGGGCTGCGCACCATCGCGAGGTGCAGCATGCCGGGGAGCTGGATGTTGTCGGTCCAGCGGGTGCGGCCGGTGATCAGCCGCTGGTCCTCCTTGCGGCGGCGGCTCCGCCCGATCTCGGCCGCGGGCCGCTCCTGCGTCGCGGTCATGCGTTCGCACCGCCCTTCGCGGCGTGCAGCACGCTCTCCACGATGTTGTGGTAGCCGGTGCAGCGGCACAGGTTGCCCTCGAGGCCGAGCCGCACCTCCTCCTCGGTCGGGTTGGGGTTGTCCTCGAGCAGGTCGACCGCTTGCATGATCATGCCGGGCGTGCAGAACCCGCACTGGAGGCCGTGACACTCACGGAACGCCTCCTGCACCGGGTGGAGCCGGTCGCCGGTAGCGAGCCCCTCGATCGTGGTGACCTCGTGGCCGTCGGCCTGGACCGCCAGCACGTTGCACGACTTCACGCTGCGGCCGTCGAGGTGGACCGTGCACGCACCGCAGTTGCTGGTGTCGCACCCGACGACAGTTCCGGTCTTGCCGAGCTTCTCGCGCAGGTACTGGACCAGCAGCATGCGGGGTTCGACGTCGTCGGAGACCTGCGCTCCGTCGACCGTGAGGGTGATGCGGGCCATGGACTCGCTCCTCTGGGCATAGGCGGACCTGTGATGGCGCTCACGCTAGGACGCTCAGGTTGGTGGACGGTTGGCTAGCGCCGTCTCGCGCTCGGGTGCGTTGGTTCGCCGGCCGGGCAGGTCCCGGGGTGTCTGATCGGCCTCGGCCGGCGGTGAGCAACGGTGCAGGAGTCACCGCCGCCCCGCCGCGGCCAGCCTCCCCTTGAGCAGCGGCTTGGCGGGATGCTCGCGCTCACCCAGGACCGCCAGGCAGCGCTCGACCACCTCGGTGTCGTACGGCGCGAGCTCGCCGTACCGCAGCACGGCGGAAGGCTCGGGGTCGGCGAGCAGCGCCTCGCGCATGCTGACCGCGAGGTAGTCGCCGAGCTCGGCGAGCGCCGGCGCGTTGGTACCGGGCAGCAGGTCGCCGCCGTACGAGCCGACGGCCGCCTTCACGTCACCGTGGCTGAGCAGGTCCAGCACGTCCTCGACGTCGGTGCGCACCGGCAGCATCAGCCGGTACGGCCGTGATGCCAGTTGCCCGCCGAGGGCAGCGCGAAGGTGCGAGACCTCGGCCTTGAGGGTCGAGGCGGTCACGGCCTGGTCGCCGTAGACCATCGCGTGGAGCCGTCCGAGCGAGAGGCCTTCCGGGTGGAGAGCGAGCACGGCGAGGATCTCGGTCTGGCGCCGGTTGAGCAGCAGTCGTTGCCCGTCGAGCCAGGCCTCGGCCGTGCCGAGGAGCGACAGCGTCAGCCCCGGCTCGTCCGGCGCCAGCCCGGCGCTCGTACCCCAGTGGCGCGAGCGCGGCATGGCGCCCTCGATCAGCCGGGCGAGCACGCGGGCGGTCGCGAGCCCGATCGGGTGGGTGCGGTCCCAGGTCGTCGAGAGGTCGATGACGCCGATCTGCTCGCCCGAGACCGGGTCGTGCAGCGGCGCGGCCCAGCAGACCCAGTTGTGCACGATCGGTGCGTAGTGCTCGGCACTGAAGACCATCGCGGGGTCACCGGTGCGCACGGCGATCGCGAGCGCGTTGGTCCCGACGCTCGCCTCGTCCCAGCGGCCGGCCGGCACGAAGTTCACCGTCTCCGCCTTGCGACGCATCACCCTCCCGCCGTACGTCCACAGGACGCGGGTCTCCGGGTCGGTCACCGCGAGCACCAGGTCGCCGTCCTCGGCGGTCCTGCGCAGCTCGTCCTCGACCCGCTCGACCGCGACCTGCAGCGGCGAGCCCTGGAAGTACGCCGCCGTCTCGGCCTCGTCGGCCAGCGGCGCCTCACGCACGTCGGGCGACACGGTCCCGGAGAGCTCCCAGCTGCGCAGGATCTCCGGACGCACCTCGCCGAGGCCGTCGGCGTGCTCGATGAAGGAGGTCCACGCGCGGACGGCTTCGAGCCGTCGAGACTGGAGGTCGTGCGCTTCGCTCATGTCCGCCCCGGATGAGTGGTGATGCCCGTCACGGTAGCGCCGCGCGGTGCTCCACTCAATGAAGGTCTGGTCAACGTCCACCGTGCAGGTCAGTGGTGGATCCGACCCTCCCGGACGGCCAGTCGGTCGCCTGACCCGCCCCACTGCTGCGCCACGATCTCGGCCGCGATGCTGATGGCGGTCTCCTCGGGGGTACGCGCGCCGAGGTCGAGCCCGATCGGGCTCGACATCCGCTCGATCTCCTTGTCCGTCAGGCCTGCCTCGCGCAGCCGCGCCAGCCGGTCGTCGTGGGTTCGTCGGCTCCCCATCGCCCCGACGTACGCCGGCCGATGCTCCTCGGGAAGCCGCAGCGCGACCTCGAGCAGTGGGACGTCGAACTTGGGGTCGTGCGTCAGGACTGCGATCACGGTCCGCTGGTCGATCCGGCCCGCGTCGACCTCGCCGGTGAGGAACCGGTGCGGCCAGTCGACGATGACCTCGTCGGCGTCCGGGAACCGGCTGGTCGTGGCGAACACCGGGCGGGCGTCGCAGACCGTGACGTGGTAGCCGAGGAAGCTGCCGACCCGCGCCACAGCGGCCGCGAAGTCGATCGCGCCGAACACCAGCATCCGTGGCTTGGGAGCGAACGCCCACACGAACACCCGCATCCCCTCACCGCGGCGCTCGCCGTCGGGACCGTAGGTGAGGGTCGCGTTGTGCCCGGCGGCCAACAGTCCGAGGGCGTCGTCGTGGACCGCGTCGTCGGCCCGTTCGCTCCCCAGCGTTCCCGATAGTCCCCGGTTCTTCGGTCGTGGAACCGCCCCTTCGGCAGCCGAAGAACCGGGGACTATCGCGTCATCGGGCCGGATCACGAGCCGCCGGCCCATCCGCGCCGGGTCGGGATGCTCGATCACGGTCGCCAGCGCCACGGGGCGGCCGGCCTCGAGGTCGGCGGCGATCTCGCCGAGCTCGGGGAACGTCTCGCGGCTGACCTGCTCGACGTACACGTCGAGGATCCCGCCACACGTGAGGCCGACGGCGAACGCGTCGTCGTCGGAGACGCCGTACCGCTCCAGCACCGGTACGCCGGACTCGATCACCGACTGTGCCAGGTCGTAGACCGCCCCCTCGACGCAGCCGCCGGAGACCGAGCCGACCGCCGACTCGTCGGGGCCGACCAGCATCGAGGCGCCCGCCGGCCGGGGTGCGGACTGGAACGTCGCCACCACGGTGCCGACGCCGATCGTCTCGCCGGCCTCCCACCACCTCATCAGCTCGGGCAGCACGTCACGCACGGGACACCAGCTCCGTCAGCTCGGCGAAGGTGGACAGCGAGTGGCCGGCGACGAACGCGTCGCAGTGCGGCAGCACGGCGAGCACTCCGGCCTGCACCGGCTCGTACCCGGCCTTGCCCCGGTGGGGATTCACCCAGATCACCCGGTGCGCGACCCGACGCAGCCGCTCCAGCTGGGTCGCGAGCAGGTCGGGGTCGCCGCGCTCCCAGCCGTCGCTGAAGACGACCACGACGGCGCCGCGGGCGAGGCCGCGCTGGCCCCAGCGGGTCAGGAACATCTGGAGGGTCTCGCCGAGCCGGGTGCCGCCGGACCAGTCGGGAACCGTCTCGCCGGCCGCCACGATGGCCCGGTCGGGGTCGCGCAGCCGCATCGCCCGCGTGATGTGGGTGAGGCGCGTGCCGACGGTGAACGTCTCGACCACCCGGCCGCCGGTCTGGGTCCAGCGGTGCGCGAGCCGCAGCAGGGCGTCGGCGTACCCGCTCATCGAGCCGGACACGTCCACCAGCAGCACCACCCGACGCGGCCGGGTGCCGCGGCGCCGCCACGCGATGTCGGCCGGCTCCCCCATCCGGCGCAGGCTCTCACGCAGGGTGCGATGGGCGTCGACCCGGCCGCGGTGCCAGCGCCGGTGTCGGGCGGTCCGCCGGACCGGCGGCCGGCAGGTCAGCTGGGCGAAGAGCCCCGCGAGCCGCTGCTTCTCCGCCGCCGACAGCCTGGCGACGTCGCGGTGCTTGAGCACCTCGGTCGCGCTGGCCGCCGCTCGTACGGCGTCCTCGTCGGTCTCGCCCTCGCCGCCCTCGGGCTCGTGCTCGGGGAACACCGCGACCGGTGGTTGTGACCGGCTGACGGGCCGCGGCCGGGGAAGGCCGTCGCGCCCGTTGAAGTAGGCGTCGAAGACCTGGTCGTAGCGCTGGAGGTCGTCGGGCCCGGCGCAGAGCGTGGCCCGTCCGGCCCAGTAGGTGCCGCGGCGGTCGTCGAGGCCGGTGAGCGCGGTGGCCGCCAGGAACCCGTGTGCGCGGTCCTGCGTCACGGGTACGCCGGCCGCGCGCAACGCACGCGTGAAGCCGAGCAGGATCGCCTCCGGCGGCCGCGTCACGGTGGTCATCGCGCCAGCATCCGGTCGAGCGCCTGCTTCACGCGGTCGCGGTCCTCGCGGTACTTCACGAGTGCGCCGAGCGTGGTCGCCGCCGACTCGAGGTCGAGCTCGTCGGTCCCGAGGTGGTGCAGGGCGCGGGCCCAGTCGAGCGTCTCCGCGACGCCCGGCGGCTTGAGCAGGTCGTCGCGGTCCCGCAGCTGCTGGACCGCCGAGACGACCTGCCGCCCCAGCGCTTCGGCGACCTCGGGCGCACGGCTGCGCACGATCGCCAGCTCCCGCTCCAGTCCCGGATGCTCCACCCAGTGGTAGAGGCAGCGGCGCTTCAGGGCGTCGTGCAGCTCACGGGTGCGGTTGGAGGTGAGGACGACGATGGGCGGCTCGGCAGCCACGACGGTTCCGAGCTCGGGGATGCTCACCTGGTACGTCGAGAGCACCTCGAGCAGGAACGCCTCGAACTCGTCGTCAGCGCGGTCGACCTCGTCGACCAGCAGCACCGCCGGCGCCTGCTGGAGGGCCTGGAGCACCGGTCGGGCGAGCAGGAACCGCTCGTCGTACAGGCTCTTCTCAGCCTCCTCGACGTCGGTCGTCTCGCCGGGAACCGCCTCCAGCGCCCGCAGGTGGAGGATCTGTCGGGGGAAGTCCCAGTCGTAGAGCGCCTGGGTCGCGTCGATCCCCTCATAGCACTGGAGCCGGATCAGCGGCAGCTCGAGCGCCTCCGCGAGGGCCTCGGCAAGCGCGGTCTTGCCGGTGCCGGGCTCGCCCTCGACCAGCAGCGGCCGCTGCATCCGCAGGGCGAGGAACACGACCGTGGCGAGCTCGTCGTCGGCGAGGTAGCCGGTCTCGGCGAGCCGCGTCGCGATCTCGGCGCTGGACTCCATGACTCAAGGCTACGGCGCGGGGTGTTGGCCGATGGTTGGTCTCAGGCGGGGTGGTCGACGTCGCGGCCGGTGGCGAGGTCGCCACACTCGACCAGGGCGACGTCGTGCGACGCGAGGTAGTCGCGGGCGCCGGCGTCGCCTTCGGCTGTTGCGAGTACGCCGGCCCAGTGCTCCCGCCCGATGACGACCGGGTGACCCGGCCGGCCGTCGTAGGTGGCACGCGCCAGGGTGGTCGGACCAACCCCCGTCCCGATCACCCGCCTCACGACGTCCGTGCCGACGTCGGGCAGGTCGACCAGGGTGATCACGACGGCGTCGGCCGGCCCGCCGACGGCCGCCGCCACCCCGGCTCGGAGGGAGGCGCTCATCCCGTCCGACCAGTCGTGGGCGACCACGGTCGCGACCGGCCCGGCCGGCAGCAGCGGCAGCGCCTCCTCGACGGCCGCACCGAGCACCACCGTCACCAAGTCACATCCGCCGTCGAGCAGCACGCCGACGCTGCGCGTGAGCCAGGGCGTGCCGTCGGGCTCGGTCACGAGCGCCTTGGGCGTGCCCATCCGCGACCCGGCACCCGCGGCGAGCAGCAGTCCGTGCGTGGTCACGCCGTCAGCGTGGCAGACCGGCACGACACCGGGTTGACCGGGCACGAGGCGGTCCCGAGGATGACCCGATGTCGTCGCGTCGGCGGGCCTTCGTGGGATCCCTGGTGTTCCTCGTGGCAGCACCGGGGGTCATGGCCGGGCTCGTGCCGTGGCTGCTGTCGCGGTGGCACCGCGACCCTGACTGGCCGGTGCCGCTGCAGGTGAGTGGGTGGCTGCTGGTCGCCCTCGGCGTGGTCGGGGTGCTGGCGACGTTCGCCCAGTTCGTGTGGGAGGGGCGAGGGACGCCCGCCCCGGTGGCCCCCACCGAGCACCTGGTCGTCCGCGGCCTGTACCGCCACGTGCGGAACCCGATGTACCTGGCCGTCGCGACCGTCATCGTGGGCCAGGCGGTCGCCCTGCCGAGCGTCGCGGTGCTGCTGTGGGCCGCCGGGTTCGTCATCACGGTGGCTACCTTCGTCCGAGCGTACGAGGAGCCCACCCTGGCCCGGACCCACGGCGCGTCGTACGCCGCCTACCGCCGAGCCGTTCCCGGGTGGCGACCGCGGCTCACACCGTGGCGCAGGTGACGCCGCGGTCACGCCCGTCTCAGGAGCCGAACGCCTTGGCGTACAGCGCGGCCAGGTCGGCTGTGTAGGGGCCGCTGAAGCCGCACACCATGACCGAGCCGTCCTGGGTGCCGGCGACCAGGAAGCGCTGGTCCTCCGTGAACATCGGCGCCCCGATCAGCGCGTTCAGGTCGGCGGAGGACTGGTCGACCTCCACCAGGTCGGTCTCTCCGCCGGCAAACCAGTCGTCGACCTCGAGCGTGACGAGACCCCGGTCGATCGCGGTGACCGTGCCGTCGAAGGCGTACGCCGCGGACTGGAGCAGCTTCGCGTTCGGGATCATGCAGCGGCCGGCCGCGGCGGCGGGCATGGTGAGGTCGGTGACCGTCGGCTCGGACACCGACGGCTCGGAGCCGGCCGTCGGCGGTGCCGGTTCGGTGCCGCGCGGCAGGAAGGCGAACGCGCCGGCGGCGGCGATGAGGGCGACCGCGGCCGCCGCGACCAGCCAGGTGAGCGGGCTGCGGTTGCGGGTCCCGGTCTCCCGGGACTCGGTCAGCGTGTCGTGGCTCATGGCGTCCTCCAGCAGTCGAGCGACCCGGTCGGGGTCGGCGGGCGGGAGGCTGGACGCGGGGTCGGCGCCACGAAGCCGTGCGAACAGGTCGTCGTGCTCGTGGTCGGTCATCGCGTCCCTCCTTCCGACTGCTCATGTCCGGCACCTTCCTCGATCTTTCCGATCTCGGCCTTGAGCCGCTCACGGGCGCGCAGCAGCCGGATGCTCACGGCGTTGGGGGTCACGTCGAGGACGGTCGCGATCTCCGCCGGCGTGAGCTGCTCCCACGCCCAGAGCCGCAGCAGCTCGGCGTCGTCGTCCCGGAGCCGGTCGAGCGCCTCGTGCAGCACGTCGTCGCGCCCCCCGGCCGGGTCGGCACTCTCCCGCGGCGGGTCGACGGTCGCCACCTTCGCAGCCACCCGTTCCTGGCGGTGGACACTGCGATGGGCGTTGGCGAGGCAGTGACGCGCCACGGCGTAGGCCCACGGGAGGGCGCCGTCGTGAGGCAGCTCGTCGTACCGGCGCCAGCAGACCAGCAGCGTCTCGGAAAGGACGTCGTCGGCCGTGGCGGGGTCGGTACGCCGGAGCAGGAACCTCCGCAGCGGCTCGAGCAGCTCGTCGCGGGCCAGCGCCTCGAACCGGGCGCGGCGCAGGTTGGGGTGCTCCGCGACGTCGTCGGTGCCCGGACTACCCACCACTCCACCGTGCCACACGCAAGGAACGCGCTCGGGACGGCTCAGCGATCGGCGCGGAACTCTGCGCGGAGGAAGGCGAGCGTGCGGTCCATGGACTGTTGCCAGCGCACGTAGAACGCATGGTCCTCGCCGGGGTACCACGCCAGCTGTGAGTCGACGCCGGCCCGACGCATCAGGCGCTGGGTCTCCGTGGCCCAGCGCGGTGGGCACGTACCGTCGACCCGGCCGTGGTGGGCGAGCACCGGCTCGGTGACCCGCTCGAAGTAGGTGCGCGACGAGAGCTGCCGGTAGAAGCGGGGCGCCTGCCGCGGCGTCCCGAACCGCTCGTAGAGCGCCTGCACGGCCTCAGGACGGTTCGGCCGGGTGAAGTGCTCGACGTTCTCGAGGTACGACGAGCTCACGCTGGCGTAGATGACTGCCGCATCGACCAGCCCGGGCTGCGCGACCAGCGCGTTCATCGTGATTCCACCACCCATCGACCGGCCGAGCATGGCGAGCCGGTCGTCGTCGACGTACGGGAGCTTCCGCAGCGCGGCGACGGCGTTGATGGCGTCACGGGTGTAGCCGAGCCGGGTCTCGCGGTCGAGGTCCGGCACATGGTCGGACGCCGCGTGCCCGCGGTAGTCGGTGTGGAGCACGACGAACCCGGCCCGCGCGAGCGCGTCCTGCTCGCGCGCCAGGCCCTGCCCGGTCACGTAGTACGACGGGTCGATGTAGCCGTGGTTGAGGACGATCCCGGGGAACGGACCCTCGCCCCTCGGCCGCAGGAGGACCCCGGACACCGTCAGGTCGCCACTGCGATAGACGACCTGGCGGCGCGTGTACGCATCGGTCTCGAGCTCGGTGGCGGTGATCCGCGGTCTGCCGCCGTCGGGCCGGTCGCGCATCAGGGCCGGCAGCGACACCGGGTGCCGCATCGCCGGGAGCCGGTCCGCGGGAGCGGTGGTGGGATCAGTCGTGGGGTCGGTCGTGGGTTCCGCCGTCGGCACGTCGGACGGTGCCTCGCTCGCGGACAGCTCGGGCGTGGGCGCCGACCCCGGCTCCTCGGAGGAAGCCGAGCACCCGGCCAGCAGCACGCCGACGGTTGCCGCGGCGAGCCAGGAGCGCATGCGTCCAGTGTCCCCTGACGCGGCGTGTGCCTGAGAACTCCCTATCGGTAGTTCTCAGGCACACGCCGCACACAGGACAGGGCCCCGACCAGATCGGTCGGGGCCCTGCGTTGCTGGTGGATCAGCGGCGGATCAGAAGTCCATGCCGCCCATGCCGCCGGACGGGTCGCCCATCGGGGCGGCCTTCTCCGGCTTGTCGGCCACGACGGCCTCGGTGGTGAGGAACAGCGCGGCGATCGACGCGGCGTTCTGCAGCGCCGAGCGGGTGACCTTCGCGGGGTCGAGGATGCCGGCGCCGATCATGTCGACGTACTCGCCGGTGGCGGCGTTGAGGCCGTGACCGGCTGTGAGCCCGCGCACCTTCTCCGCGACGACGCCGCCCTCGAGACCGGCGTTGACCGCGATCTGCTTGAGCGGCGCCTCCGTGGCGGAGCGCACGATGGCGGCACCGGTGGCCTCGTCGCCGACCAGGTCCAGCTTCTCGAACGCCGACTCAGCGGCCTGCAGCAGAGCCACGCCACCACCGGCGACGATGCCCTCCTCGACGGCAGCCTTCGCGTTGCGGACGGCGTCCTCGATCCGGTGCTTGCGCTCCTTGAGCTCGACCTCGGTGGCCGCGCCGACCTTGATCACCGCGACGCCGCCGGCCAGCTTGGCCAGCCGCTCCTGCAGCTTCTCGCGGTCGTAGTCGGAGTCGCTCTTCTCGATCTCGGCGCGGATCTGGTTGACCCGACCCTCGATCTGGGCGGTGTCGCCGGCACCCTCGACGATCGTCGTCTCGTCCTTGGTGATGACGACCTTGCGGGCCTGGCCGAGCAGCTCGACACCGGCGTTCTCCAGCTTGAGGCCGACCTCCTCGGAGATGACCTGGCCGCCGGTGAGGATCGCGATGTCCTGCAGCATGGCCTTGCGGCGGTCACCGAAGCCCGGGGCCTTGACGGCGACGGACTTGAAGGTGCCGCGGATCTTGTTGACGACCAGCGTGGACAACGCCTCGCCGTCGACATCCTCGGCGATGATGACCAGCGGCTTGCCGGACTGCATGACCTTCTCGAGCAGCGGCAGCAGGTCCTTGACGTTGCTGACCTTGGAGTTGGCGATCAGGACGTAGGGGTCCTCGAGCACCGTCTCCATGCGCTCCGGGTCGGTCACGAAGTAGGCCGAGATGTAGCCCTTGTCGAACCGCATCCCCTCGGTCAGCTCGAGGTCGAGCCCGAAGGTGTTCGACTCCTCGACCGTGATGACGCCTTCCTTGCCGACCTTGTCCATCGCCTCGGCGATGATCTCGCCGACGGTGGAGTCCCCGGCGGAGATCGACGCGGTCGCGGCGATCTGCTCCTTGGTCTCGACGTCCTTGGCCATCCCGAGCAGCTGCTCGGCGACGGCGTCGACGGCGGCCTCGATGCCGCGCTTCAGCGACATCGGGTTGGCGCCGGCCGCGACGTTGCGCAGACCCTCGCGGACCATCGCCTGGGCGAGGACGGTCGCGGTCGTCGTACCGTCACCGGCGACGTCGTCGGTCTTCTTCGCGACCTCCTTGACCAGCTCGGCACCGATCTTCTCGTACGGGTCCTCGAGCTCGATCTCCTTGGCGATCGACACACCGTCGTTGGTGATGGTGGGCGCGCCCCACTTCTTCTCGAGGACGACGTTGCGGCCCTTGGGACCGAGCGTGACCTTGACCGCGTCGGCGAGGGTGTTCATACCCTTCTCCAGCCCGCGGCGGGCCTCCTCGTTGAAAGCAATCAGCTTCGGCATAACTCCTGCGATTCCTTCTGGGAGTTCGTGGTGTACGACGGGGTGGGCTGCCCGCGACGGCCGGCCCGCCCGTCCCGGAGAACCCTGCTCCCCGGCCGGTCACGGACCTCAACGTCACCTCGTCGGTGTTGTCACTCTCATGCTACGAGTGCCAGCGTCATTCTTAGCACTCGGGGTGGTCGAGTGCAAACGATGTCCGCCCGCTGTTCAGTCCTGCTCTCGTGCCCGCAGCATCGCCTGCCGCCGGTCAGCCACCTGGAGCTTGGCCAGGATGCTGCTCACGTGGTTGCGCACCGTTACCCGCGAGATGACCAGGCGGTCGGCGATCTGCTGGTTGGTCAGGCCGTCGGCGAGGTGCTCGAGCACCTCGAGCTCACGCGCGGACAGCTCCGGGAACCGTTCTCCGAGGGCGCGGCCCGGCGCGGCTCGGAAGAGCGCGAGCATCCGGCTCGCCAGCGCGGCACCGAAGACCGCGTTGCCCTGGGCCGCGGCGGTGACCGCCCCCGCGATCTCCTCCGGACCGGCCCCCTTGAGGAGGTAGCCGCAGGCGCCCGCCTGCATCGCCGCGAGCACGTTCGCGTCGTCGTCGCTCATCGAGAGCATCAGTACCCGGGTCGACAGTCCCTGCCGGGTCAGCTCCCGTGTGGCCGCGAGGCCGTCCAGGTCGGGCATGGCGATGTCCATGAGCACCACGTCAGGGCGCAGGTCGCGGACCAGCGCCAACGCCTCCCGTCCGTCGGCGGCCTCCCCCACGCACTCGATGCCTGGCTCCCGGTCGAGCACGAAGCGCAGGCCCTCGCGAAACATCGGGTGGTCGTCGACCACCAGCACCCGGGTCACGTGACCTCCCCGGCCGGCACGGGCAGCGTCGCCTCGACCACGGTCCCGCCGCCGGGCAGCGGCCGGACCGTGCAGCGGCCACCGAGCTCCTCGGCCCGCTCGCGCATGCTCGACAGGCCGACGCCCTCGCCCGCACCGGCCGGGATCCCTCGACCGCGGTCGTCGAGCCGGAGCCGCACCAGACCGGGCTCGCGCTCGACAGCCAGCTGCGCACACGACACCTGAGCGTGGCGCGCCACGTTGACGAGGGCCTGCTGACCGATCCGGTAGGCCGCGAGCTCGACGGCCGGTGGGCACGGCTCCCCTCGGACGGTGACATGCAGGTCGATGCCCAGCCCCTCCGCGTCGCGTCGGAGTGCCTCGGTGAGTCCGAACTGCTCGAGGGTCGGCGGCCGGAGCTCGCGGGCGAGTGCGCGGACGTCGTCGAGCGCTGCCCGGCTCCGAGCCTCGAGCAGGGCGAGCCGGGCCGCGGCCGCGGCCGGGTCGGACTCGGCCAGGCCACGCAACGCCCCGAGCTCCATCGTGAGGGCCGCGATGGTCGGGCCCAGCTCGTCATGCAGGTTGCGCCCGACCCTCCGGCGCTCCTCCTCTCGGGCGACCAGCAGCCGGTGACGGCTCTGGTCCACCGACTCGGCCAGCGCGACCGCATGCAGCGCCAGTCCCGCGTGCCGGGCGACCATCTCGAGCAGTCGCTGGTCAGAACGCCGCCACGACCTGCCAGGGTCGATCCCGATCCGGATCTCCCCCACCGACTCGCCGGCTGCCAACAGCGGGAACACCTCAACTCGCTGACCGGGAGCGGGACGTCCGTGCCGCGCCTCCCGCCCGCCCGCGACGACCTCCACGAGCGGAACCCGCGCCGACTCAGCCACGGCGGTGGCGATCTCTCGCAGGGCTGCCTCGGTGCTGTCGGCGGCGTCGGCCGAGGCAGCCAGCCTCGACACGGCGGCGAGGGGATCGGCCCGGTCGCCGTAGAGCCACCGGCCGGCCACGCGCTGCAGGAGGCCGCGCACCGGCAGCAGCAGCAGCGCGATCACCGCGGCGAGTGCACCGGCACCGAACGGCGGCAACGCTGCGCCGGTGGCCGCGACCATGGCCGTCACCGCGACGTACCCGCCGGCGATCAGCAGCGTGAGAGCGACCCAGACCGCGGAACGATGGACTACGGTCTCGAGGCCGTGCCGGCCGAGCACGGTGCTGACGACGACGCCGACCAACAGAATGCTCGCAGCGACGTCGAGCAGTCCGGCCGCGTCCGGCCAAGCCAGGTGGCCAGCGACCACGACCAGCCCGAAGACCGCGGTGGCCAGGAGCAGCGCCGCGAGCCGGGACCGGTCAGGTCCGGTGGCCCGCCGCCACCGCGTCCAGAACGCCGCGGGGACCAGCAGCAGCGGCAGCTGGAGCACGACCAGGTCCAGGCCCGACACGAGCGCGTCCCACGACGCAGGGAGCACGCCGACCGGGTTTGCGACCCCGACAAGCCGCTTCGGGGCACTGCTGTCGGGTGTGCTCGCCGGGCCCTCGACGAGGGAGAAGACGGTGATGAGCAGCACCTGGCACGCCAGGACCACGGTCGCCAGCGGGCGCCACGCCGGACTCGGCAGCCGGCCGTCGGGAAGCAGCAGCAACGCGGCCAGCGTCGCCGGCACGACGTACGCCGCAGCGCGGTCGACGTACCAGAGGGCCCAGCCCGCGAGTGGCTCGTCGGGTCCGGCCTCCGTGATGTACGCCCCGGCCAGTCCGATCCCGACGAAGCCGAGGGCGACGGCCAGGAGCAGCCAACCGAGCGACCAGCGGGGCCGGGCGGCGGCCACCAGCACGCCGGGGACGACCCATACCAGGGGGAGCAGCAGCGGTTTCGGGTCGACGGTCGCACCGCCCGCGACGGCCAGTCCGATTGCCACGGCCGTTCCGGCGACGGCGGTCAACCCGGCCACCCACGCACCGAGGGTGGCCGGGTGACTGCTTCCCGGCTGGGCCGACATGCGCTCAGTATGGGCGCGGAGCCCACTCCCGCGGGGCCAGTCGGCCGACCCGGATCCCGAGCCACACGAACCCGACCGCGAGCAGCAGGTGCGGCTCGGCCGGACCCGCCGTCGGGAGCAGGAAGTCCCGGACCAGGAAGGCCACCACCAGCGCGCAGGCGGCCCTCGGGAGCACGCCGGTGCGCCAGGCAGCCACCATCAGCAGGAGCAGACCGAAGAAGGACCCCACCAGGTGCGGCACCAGTGCCATGGCCACGGACCCCGGGTCGCTCACGAGGGCGTCGTTGAGCGTGACCGCATCGGCCACCGGCAGCACGGTCGGCGCGATCGTCCCCGACACGTAGCCGAAGGCCAAGACGTTGTGGAACCCCCACATGCCCCACAGCACCAGCGGAGCCGCCACGAGTGTGAGACGGCGGCTGTACCACCGGGTGACCTGGGCGAGCCCGAGCAGGCCGAGCGGCAAGAACAGTGAGCTGAGCAGGATCAGCGACTGCTCGCTCCGGTGGGCGAGCTCGTGGGTGGTGCCCCACACGATCTGATCGGAGAAGTCGAGGTCGCCCGTGAGCTGGCTGCCGACGTACTGCGGCAGACCGTTGAGGAGCCCTGCAAGCACGAGGCAGGTGCCGGCGGCGACCTGGATCGCGCGTGTGTACGGCGGCGCCGGGTCGGTCGCGGCCAGATCGGGCGTCGGAGCGGTCGGAGGTGTCGTAGTCGTCATGCCGGTCACGATCACCCGGCATCTCGGCCGCGCGCATGGTGCAGATGACCCAACGGCGGTCCCAGCCTCAGGGACAGCATGCCGCGCGGGCTCGGCACGCGCGTCTAATCGATGAGCCGCACCGGCTCACCCACACTGGCCATCCTGCTGCCTGCTCCCCCTCGTCATGGCAGCCGGATCAGCCGGATGCCGCCACTTGCGGAGCCGATGGCGTGCACGAACAGTGCCGCCATGTCGTCCCCGCTCGCCGCGCAGAAGAAGAAGTCGCCGTCGGCGTTCTCCGTGGCGCGTCGAGTGGCGTTCCCGCAGTCGTTGTCCGCATCGCTGGGGTTGCCGCTGGCATCGGGCGACGCCGCGGCTGCCAACGTCCCGGTCACCGTGGGTCCCGAGCTGCCAGAGCACCGGTGGGTGTCCAAGTTGTAGGCGACGGTGATCACCAGGATGTTGGCGGCCTTGGCGTTGGTGGCCACGTTCCCGAGGTTGGTGCACGCCGTCGCGCCGTTGGAGCTGCCCGGGTAGGAGTTGGTGGTCAGGTTGGTGCTCGTTCCCGAGAACGACTCGTTCGGCTGGCCGTCGGTCTCGAAGATGATGACCTTGCGCGGCGTGCCGGTGCGGGCGGGCAGGCTGGCCAGGTTGTTTGCATCGTGGCCCAGGAGGTACCGGGCCGCCGCCTTCAGCGGAGCCGCGAGGTGGGTACCCGTGCTCGACGCGCGGGTGAGGCAGTTGATCGCCTTCACGAGGTGGCTGTTGGTGTTCACCCCCGGGGGCGAGCTGCCGTTGAGGTAGTCGTTGTGGAACGGCAGGCTCATCCACTTCCAGCTGGTCCCGGTTGCGCTCAGCGATCCGCTGTAGGGCGCCGAGCGGCAGTTGTTCATGTCCGTTGTGCTCAACGAGGCGCGGGCCGGGCCGATCGTCCCCAGTGACACATACTGCTGCGCCGGGGTCATCACCGTGAGCATCTCCTTGATCCCGGTGACCATCTCGTCGATGTCGTCGGAGCTCATCGAGCCGGTGCGGTCAGCGACGACCGCGACGTCCATCGGGTTGGGCACCCCCTCCCCGCACGAGCCCTTGCAGGCGACCGACACGACCTGCCCGGTGGACCCCTGGTCGTACCCGATGACCGGCGCGAACGCGAAGGGGACGGTCTCCGAGTCGGCCACTCGCAGCGTGTTGCACAGGTCGCCCTGCGCGGGATCACACGGGATGGCGCAGATGCTGGTGTTGCACCGCAGCGCGGGATAGCCGGCGGTCGTGTACGGCGCGGGACCGGGGTTGCAGGTGCCAGGGATCTGGGTGGTGTCGACGGCCGGAGGTGTGCCGGTAGAGGCCACGACGCACCACATGTCGGCCACCGGGTCGGCGTCCGGGTCATTGGCCTCCGCCATCGCGACGGCGGCCGCGGCGGCGCCCGCACCGTTGCCGGGCAGCTCGTAGGCGCCCGCGTGGGCGGCGGTGTCCATCGTGTCGCGCAGGTCCTGCTTCGAGCGGGCCTGCTGTGCGATGTCGACGCCGAGCGCGGCGATCCCGAACAGCACGATCACCATGGCGGCGACGATGATGGCTACCGCCCCGGAATCGTCGCCGTTCTGTCGGCGGATGAGGCGCCTCACTGTCGCGGTCATTCGATCCTCATCTCGGCCGTGCGTGACAGGTTCACGGAGTCGCCGAAGATGAACGCGATCGGCGTGATCATCTGGTGCTCGTAGTTGATGGTCACGAGTGCGGTGCCGCCGGGTGCCGCGTCCGTGTCGTAGCCGGCGCCGCACGTCGTCCCGTCCGGCTTACGGCAGGACACAGTGATGGTCGTGTTCGGTACACCGTTGAGGGAGGACGTGGCCGCCGCGGTGATGTCTGCCTGGGTGCCGTGAAGGCTTCCTTCGCGGGCGGCGTCACGCGCCGCGTTGTTGACGATGGAGGCGCGGTTGATCATGTAGCCGAAGTCGACGATGCCGAAGACGAGCATCAGCAGCAGGGGGACGACGAGCGCGAACTCGACGGCAGCGGCACCCCGCTCGTCGTCTCGCTTGTCCCCGTATTCGGTTGTTCTGCCCACGAAGTGCTCCTCGGCGGCCACGGACGACGACCCCGCAGGTCGGCGTTCCCACCCGTGCAACTCACGAGGGTAGGGACGCCTCAGGCCCCGCCGCAGTCGATTTGCCGGATCTTTGCCTTCGCGGACTGAGCACCGGGACTCAGGCGCGGGGCGTGATGCGCGCTCCATCCTGGCGACATGACCACCACACCGACCCGAGACCGGCCCTCGCTGCGGCCGGCCAGTCCCGCTCAGCTCGCGTGGCTGCGCACCGAGCTCGACGCCTGGCAACGAGAAGGCCTCGTCGATCCCACGCTGGCCGCGACGCTCACCGGCCGCTACCAAGAGACCCGGCGGTTCTCCGTCGGCCGGCTCCTGCTCACCCTCGGCGCCGTGTTCGTGGGAGTGGGGCTGATCTGGCTCGTGGCGGCCAACCTCGACAAGCTGCCGCCCACGTCGCGGTTCGTCGCCGTCACCGTCATCTGGCTGGCGCTGCTGGCTGCCGGTGAGGTGCTGGCGGCGCGGCACGAGCGGCAGCCAGGGATCCCGCGCCCGGTGGTGTTCTCGGCCCGGCTGCTCGCGGCGTTGGCGCTGGGCGCCGTGATCTTCCAGGCCGCCCAGAGCCTCCAGGTGCCGGCGTTCGAGCCGCGGCTGGTGGGGCTCTGGGCGGCGGGCGCACTCGTCCACGCGTACGTCGTGCGGGGCGCGGGTCCGCTCCTGGTGGCGGTCGTCGCCGGGAGCACCTGGTTCGTGTGGCAGACCCTCTGGGACGAGCCGAGCGAGCTGGCGGTCGTGCTCGCGCTGGTGGTCCTTGCAGCCGTGGGCCTGCCGGCAGCATCGCTGCATACGGCGGGCCAGGGGATCGACCGGTTCGCGGCCCCGTGGCGCGAGGTCGGGGCACTGTTCGCGCTGGCCGCGCTCTTCGCGGCCGCCCTCCCGTTCGTGGGCCTCGACGACTTCGAGTGGAGCCCATGGCTGGTCGGTGGTCTGGCGGTGGCGGCTGCCGTCACTGCTGCTGCGATCGTCCAGGCCCGGTCGACGACCGACCGGCTCGAGGCCGTCGCCGGCGTGGGTGTCGCGGTCGCCGCGGTCGCGCTCGCGGCCTGGGAGACCAGCTCGAGCGTCGAGCAGGTCGGACCGGTCGAGTGGGCCCACGCCGCGGTCAGCATCACGGCGTACGTCGGAGCGGCGATCGGCGTGGCGCTCCTCGGCACGCGTCATGACAGCTGGCGGTTGACGGCCTTGGCGACCGGAGCGCTGGTGGCGTTCACGACCTTCCAGAGCTTCGCCGTGTTCGCTCCGATCATCGAGGGCGCCTGGCTGTTCGTCGTGCTGGGCCTGATCTTCCTGGGCACCGGCTTCGCGTTCGACCGAGCCCGCCGGCGCCTCGCCGCGGCCCTGGAAGGAGAGATCCGATGACCACGACCTTCGTCAGGCTCGCGACGGTCGGGATGACCGGCCTCGCGCTCACCGCGGTCGGCGTCTACCCGCAGCTCTCGGCGCGGCTCACCGGTGACGAGATCCGGCTCCGGGTCGCGCCGGTCGACCCGATCGACCCGTTCCGTGGTGCGTACGTCGACCTCCAGTACCCGGACCTGAACCGGCTCGGCGGCCGCGACCCGCGCGGCATCGACGACGGCGAGTCGGGCGACGTGTTCATCAAGCTGCGTCCGAAGGACGACGTCTGGGTCGCCGACTCGTGGACCCGCACCCGACCCGAGGACGGCCTCTACCTCGCCTGCTCCGACCGGACGTGGGAGGTCCGGTGCGGGATCGAGAGCTGGTTCCTGCCGCAGGACGAGGCGGCCGCGATGGAGGAGGCTGTCGGGGACGGCGCGGTCGCGACCGTCAAGGTCGACGGCCGCGGCTACGCGGCGATCGTCGCCGTCGAGGGCTGACCTCAGCCGCCCGCGACTGCCGGGATCACCGAGATCTGGGTGCCTTCCGGCGTCGGGGTCGCGAGCTTGTCGAGGAAGCGGACGTCGTCGTTGCCGACGTACACGTTCACGAACCGGCGCAGCTCGCCGCTCTCGTCGACGATCCGGCCCTTGATCCCGCTGAAGCTCCCGTCGAGGTCGTCAAGGACCTCCGCGAGGGTGGTGCCGTCAGCGGACACCTCGGACTCGCCGTCGGTATAGGTGCGCAGGATGGTCGGGATGCGGACGGACACGCTCACGGGTTTCTCTCCTCTGGTGCGGTCGGTCGGGTGTCACGCGATGCCGGTCGCGGCGAACGCGGTGTAGGACGGGTCGATGGTCGCTGCGGCCCCGACGTGGTCGGCCACCGCGTCGAGCGTCTTGAGACCCATCCCGGTGTTGATGATGACAGTTTCCAGGGCCGGGTCGAGCTGACCGGTCTCCACGAGCTTCTTGAGGACCGCCGTGGTGGTGCCGCCGGCGGTCTCGGTGAAGATGCCCTCGGTCCGGGCCAGCAGCAGGATCCCGGCCCGCACCTCGTCGTCGGTGACGTCCTCGACCGCGCCGCCGGTCTGGCGGCAGATGTCGAGCACGTAGATGCCGTCGGCGGGGTTGCCGATCGCCAGGCTCTTGGCGATGGTGTCGGGCTTGACCGGCCGGATCGCGTCCACGCCGGCCTTGAACGCGGCCGAGACCGGCGAGCAGCCGTGCGCCTGTGCTCCGAACACCCGGTAGGGCTTGTCCTCGACCAGTCCGAGGGCGATCAGTTCCTGGAACGCCTTGTGCACCTTGGTCAGCTGGGAGCCCGACGCCACCGGGATGACGACCTGGTCCGGCAGCCGCCACCCGAGCTGCTCGGCGATCTCGAAGCCGAGCGTCTTGGAGCCCTCCGCGTAGTAGGGCCGGACGTTGACGTTGACGAACGCCCAGCCGTCCTCCTCGCCGGCGATCTCGGAGGCCAGCTTGTTGACGTCGTCGTAGGACCCGTTCACGGCGACCAGCGAGTCCGTGTAGACGGCGGAGTTGACCTGCTTGGGCTTCTCGAGGTCGGCGGGGATGAACACCACGGTCTTGATGCCGGCGCGAGCTCCCGCCGCGGCGACGGCGTTCGCGAGGTTGCCGGTGCTCGGACACGCGAACACCTTGGCGTGCAGCTCGCGAGCGGCGCTGAGGGCGCACGCCACGACCCGGTCCTTGAAGGAGTTGGTCGGGTTGGTGGAGTCGTCCTTGACCCAGAGCGTGTCGATGCCGAGCTCGCGGCCGAGGTTGCGGGCCTTGAGCAGCCGGGTGAATCCCGGCTCGGTGTTGGGCGAGGACTCGATGTCGGTGGGCACCGGCAGCAGCGCCTTGTAGCGCCAGATGTTCGGTGGGCCGGCCTCGATCTCCTCGCGGGTGACCGCTCGCTCGCGGTACGCGACCTCGAGCGGCCCGAAGCACTCAGGACAGGCGTAGAAGGGGCCGAGCTCGACCTCGTGGCCGCACTCGCGACACGACAGCGCCCGCGCGTTGCCGAACGCGCCTTCGCGGAGTCCGGCTCGGGTGGTGGTGTCAGCGTCCTGCGTGGTCTCGGACAACGTCGCGCTCAAGGGATTCCTCCTCCTCATCTTCCCCGGACGACTCTCGTCCGGGCCGGAATTGGCACCGTTTCCGCGACCTGACCCCGAGGTGTGGCGCTGGTCGTGGCGGTTGCCGGGACGTCGACGGGCCGTTCCCTCAGTCCCTCTCGATGAGCTGTTCAGGACTCTACGGGAGCCGTCTCACGATGCGTACGGCGGTCCCGCATGCTGGATCGGCGGGTGCTCTGGTGGGTAACGGTGCGGCGGCGGCGCTGCCACCCCGGTGCACAGGGGTGGAAGCGCGCCGGACGCACCGTTACCCGGACTGTCGGGCGAGCCGGGTCAGGTCGCGCAGCAGGTCCAGGACACCGGTCGGGCCGTGGACCAGCACGTCGGCACGAGCAGCGAGCGCCGACTCCTCGTCGGAGAGCGAGCACACGAGCAACGTCGGCATGCCCTGCTCGCGCAGCTCGGTCACGGCGTCGAACGCATCGAGGTCGCCGAGGTCGTCGCCCGCGAAGAGGAACCCTCCGGCCTCCTGTTCCGACACGAGGGTGTGCACCGCGTGGCCCTTGGTCATCCCCGGCGAGCGGATCTCGATCACGTTGCGGCCGGGCTCGAGCACCAGCCCGTGCTGCTCGGCCAACGTGCGCAACGGCTCCACCAGCCGGTCACGGGCCGCGGCCGGATCGGGCAGCCGGCGGGTGTGCACCGCCACCGCCAGTCCCTTCTCCTCGACGTACGCCGCCGCGGCGTCGGCCCGGCGCAGCACGCCGGGGAGCGCGCTCTCGAACCTCGACAGTCCCTGCGGCGGTCGGGGCGAGACGACCCGCCGCTGCGTGGAGGACCAGCGCTCGTTGCCGTACTGGCCGAACACGAAGAGCTCATTGCCGTGCTCGCCGATCTCGGCTCCGACCTCGTCAAGGTCGCCGAGCGCGATGGCCTGCCGTGCGGGCCGGCCGGTGATGACCGCGATCGCGCGCACCACTTCGGCCAGGTCGATGAGGACGGACGGGGCGTCCCGGTGGATGTGCGCCTCCGAGGGCTCGTCGACGATCGGCGACAGGACGCCGTCGAAGTCCAGCCCCACGACTGTGCTTGCGGCGGCTGCTGCCAGGTCGGCGTACCGCTGCTCTGCCGCCGGGGAGGTGAACTCCATCCCGTCATCCCACCATGTGAGTGGGAGTGTGGATCAGGCGGCGTCGGCGGTGAGGACGACGGTGAGCCGGTCGCGGCGCATCGGGCCGGTCGCCGGCATGGCGCGCTTGATGCCGAGGTCGAGCGCCAGCAGCTTGGCCGCCGCCTTGAGCCGCTCGGGGTAGTAGACCGTCGAGGCCGGGATCGTGCCGTACCAGTTGTCGGAGCCCACGACCTGCCAGCCGACGTCGGTCGCGACGCCGGCCACGCTGCCGGCGAGCCCCTGGATGCCCGAGTTGTTGTAGACCTCGACGTAGACCTCGCCGCGGGAGACCTTTGGCTCGATCCGCTTCGGCTTCGCGGTCGGTAGCTTCTGCTCGGCCGTGGGCTCGGGCTCCGATGGCGTTGACACGGTCCGGACCTCCCGCTCGGTCGGCGGCTGGTCCTTGGTCGCGACGTAGGCGATGCCGGCCATCGCCACCGCGATGACGCTGAGCATGGCGACCGGCGAGGGGAAGGCGACGCCGCGTTGGCCCCGCACCGACCGGATCCGCACGACCACTAGACCTCGAAGCCGAGGCGGCGCGCGGAGCGCTGCCGCTGTCTGGCGGACCGGAGCCGGCGCAGCCGGCGGACCAGCAACGGGTCGGCCTCGAGCGCCTCTGGGCGGTCGATCAGCGCGTTGAGGACCTGGTAGTAGCGAGTGGAGCTCATGTCGAACTTCTCGCGGACCGCGGTCTCCTTGGCGCCGGCGTACTTCCACCAGTGGCGCTCGAACTCCAGGATCTCGCGGTCGCGGTCGCTCAGGCCCGGCTGCTCGCCGGCCGAGTGGCCGTGGAGGGCGTTGGCGGCGTCCATGCGGTGGGTCTCCTGGGTCGTCCGGGTTCGTGCGGCCCACTGTAAGTGACGAACCACAACGATGTCATTCGATCCGGCGCGAGTCGCCGAGGCGGTTGGCGGTGGCGTTCCGCCTCACGCGCTGACGGGTGAGCCGGTCTGGCAGCGCGGCGCCTAGGGTGGGGCGGTGACCCAGTCCGCCCAGCTCGTCATCGTCGCGAACCGGTTGCCCGTCGACCGGGTCGAGCTGCCCGACGGGTCGCGCGGCTGGCGGCGCTCTCCCGGTGGTCTGGTGTCGGCGCTGGACCCCGTCATCCGCGGCAACGAAGGAGTCTGGATCGGTTGGCCCGGGGGGACCGAGACCGACCTCGAGCCGTTCGAGGACGACGGGTTGTCGCTGGTGCCGGTCTCCCTCACACCGCAGGACGTGGAGGAGTTCTACGAGGGGATGTCGAACGCCACGCTGTGGCCGATCTATCACGACGTGGTCGCCAAGCCCGAGTTCCACCGCGAGTGGTGGGACACGTACGTCGACGTCAACCGGCGCTTCACGGAGAAGGCCGCCGAGGTCGCCGAGCAGGGCGCCACGGTGTGGGTGCACGACTACCAGCTCCAGCTCGTGCCCCAGATGCTGCGCGAGCTCCGGCCCGACCTGCGGATCGGGTTCTACCTGCACATCCCGTTCCCGCCCGCCGAGCTCTTCGCTCAGCTCCCGTGGCGACGGCAGGTCCTCGAGGGACTGCTCGGCGCCGACCTGGTCGGCTTCCAGATGTCCGGTGGCGCGGCCAACTTCGTGCGGCTGGTCCGGCAGCGGGTCGGCCACAAGACCCACCGCGACGCCGTCTACCTGCCCGACGGCCGCACGGTGCGGGCGGCTGCCTTCCCCATCTCGATCGACGCCCAGGCGTTCGAGGATCTCGCGCGCAGCGATTCCGTCGCGAAGCGGTGCGAGGAGATCCGGACCGCGCTGGGCAACCCCAGCAAGGTCTTCCTCGGGATCGACCGGCTCGACTACACGAAGGGCATCCACGCCCGGCTGCGGGCGTTCAGCGAGCTGATCGCCGACGACATCCTCGACGTCGAGGACGCGGTCTTCGTGCAGGTCGCCACCCCCTCGCGGGAGCGCGTCGAGCAGTACCGGATCCTGCGGGACGACATCGACCGGCTGGTCGGACGGGTCAACGGCGACCTGGGACGGATCGGCCGGCCGGCGATCAGCTACCTCCACTCGGCGTACCCGCGGGAGGAGATGGCCGCGCTCTACCGTGCCGCCGACATCATGGTGGTCACCCCGTTCCGCGACGGCATGAACCTGGTCGCCAAGGAGTACGTCGCGTGCCGCTACGACGACGACGGCGCCCTGGTGCTCTCGGAGTTCGCCGGGGCCGCGAACGAGCTTCGGCAGGCGTGGCTGGTCAACCCCTACGACATCAATGGGATGAAGTCGGCCCTGCTCGACGCCTACCGCGCCGACGAGAGGGAGCGATCGAAGCGGATGAAGGCGATGCGCAAGACGGTGCTCAAGAACGACGTCGCCGCCTGGGCCGCCGGTTTCCTCCAGAGCATGGCGCAGGTCGGCCGCGACGAGTGACCGAGATTGCCACCCGTCGGGGGGTGGTGACCGCCCGGGCCGGGTGCCTATCGTGCGCGGATGGGACGCATCCTCTCGATCGTCATCGTGATCTGGCTGCTGATCGGCGTCGTGGCCGCCTTTCAGCGCGACTACTTCTCCGGCGCGGACACGAACTGCGCCGAGGCGAGCAACATCGCACTCACCGTCGTGGCCGGTCCGCTGAACTACCTCGGCATCAACCCGAAGGTGAAGTGCAAGGACGTCGACGCGCCCGAACCGTCCCGCTGAGGGGCTCGGTCGACCGGCTGATCGTCGTGGCGCTAGTGGCACGACGGTGACCATCGAGATCTCGACCGACCCGGAGCGGCTCGACGTCGACGCCATCCACCGGTGGCTGTCCGAGGACGCCTACTGGGCGCTCGGCCGCACACGCGAGGTCGTGGAGCGGGCGATCGAGCACTCGCTCAACCTAGGCGCATACGTCGAAGGAGCGCTCGTGGGCTACGCCCGGGTCGTCACCGACCGGGCCACCTTCGCGTGGCTCTGCGACGTCTACGTCGAGCCGTCCCACCGGGGCGGCGGAGTCGGCTCGGCACTGTTGTCGGCGGTGGACGAGCAGCTGGCGTCGTACGGCGTGGGGCGAGCCGTGCTGGCCACGGAGGACGCCCACGACGTCTACGCGCGGTTCGGCTACGCCCCGCTGACCCACCCCGAGCGCTGGATGGCCCGCAGCTTTCGAAAACCGACGCACCCGGACGAGGGGCGAGGGGCGGCACCCACGGACCTCACACCACGCTCGGCGCCATGAGTCGCTCGATCTGCGCTCGGTCGGCGGCGGAGGGATGGCCCCAGCCGGGCTGGTAGCCGTACACCTCACCGAGCGACTTCGATGACAGCACGCCGTCGACGATGTCGATGTCCGCGACGTCGATCAGTCCGGGATGCACGACGCCGCAGGCCTCGGAGATCTTCAGCAGGTCGCGGCGCAGGGTCTTGACGTAGTTCGCGACGCGGACCGACTTCAGAGTGGGGTCGAGGCCGCGGGTCAGCCAGGGGTTCTGCGTGGCGACCCCGGTCGGGCAGTGGTCGGTGTGGCACTCCTGCGCCTGGATGCAGCCCAGCGCCAGCATCGCGCCGCGGCCGGTGTTGACCATGTCTGCCCCCAGGGCCATGGCGACTATCGCGTTCTCCGGGAGCCCGAGCTTGGCGGACCCGATGAACGTGATGTCGTCGGTGAGTCCCTTCCGGGCGAACAGCTTGTAGACCGACGTGAAGCCGAGGCGGTACGGCAGCGCCACGGAGTCGCTGAACACGAGGGGTGCCGCACCGGTGCCACCCTCGCCCCCGTCGATGGTGATGAAGTCGACCGAGCGGTCCGCGGAGATGGCCTCGGAGAGGTGCTCCCAGAAGTCCATGTTGCCGACGGCGGACTTGATGCCGACGGGCAGGCCGGTCTCGTCGGCGACCAGCTCGACGAAGTCGAGCATGCTGTCGATGTCGCGGAACGCCGTGTGCCGCGAGGGGCTCGAGCAGTCCTCGCCCAGCGGGATGCCCCGGATCTCCGCGATCTCCTCGCTGATCTTCGCGGCCGGCAGCATCCCGCCGAGACCGGGCTTGGCGCCCTGGCTGAGCTTGATCTCGATCGCCCGGACCGGGGCGCTGGTCACGACGTCCTTGAGCCGCGCGAGGTCGAACTCGCCCCGCTCGTCACGACACCCGAAGTACGACGTCCCGATCTGGAAGGTGATGTCGGCCCCGTGCCGGTGGTGCGGCGACAGCGCCCCCTCGCCCGTGTTGTGGAGGCAGCCGGCCAGCTTCGCGCCCTTGTTCAGCGCTTCGACGGCCGGACCGGACAGCGAGCCGAAGCTCATCGCCGAGATGTTCACGACCGACCCCGGCCGGAACTTGAGTCGCCGGTCGCGCGCGGCGCCGAGCACCTTCGCCGACGGGAGCGGGGTGTCCTCACCGACATGGACCCCGGTGTGCGGCGCCACCTCTGAGAACGTGCGGTGCCTGATGATCGGGTAGCCGACGCTGTTCTCCACGTCGTTGTCGGTCCCGAACCCGAAGTAGTTGTTCTGCAGCTTCGCCGAGGCGTACACCCACCGGCGCTGGTCGCGGCTGAAGGGACGCTCGGAGTCGTTGTCGGTGATGATGTACTGGCGCAGCTCGGGACCGATGCTCTCGAGCATGTAGCGCAGGTTGGCGATCACGGGGAAGTTGCGCTTGAGCGCGTGCTGCTTCTGCACGAGGTCGTGGACCGCGACCGCGCCGAGTGCGGCCGCCCCCGTGGCGGCGATGGCCTTCCAACTCATGGCCCGTGTCTACAACCAGAGGTCGGTGCTGTCGAGGTCAGGTACCTTGCGAGCCATGGATCTGGTCCCCAAGCCTGATCAGGTCGTCGCCGCGGCCAGCAACGTCGCGCACAAGGTGCTCTACGGCGGGCTGGCCGACCTGCGCCCGATGCCCCGCACCCTCATCGACGACGGGACGCTGCGCGAGGTCTACCACTACCGGCCCGCCGCGGCAGTGGTCGAGTCCGGCGATCCGGTACTGCTCGTGACCCCGCTGGCGGCGCCGGCACTGTGCTTCGACCTGCGCCGCGGCTGCTCGCTGGTCGAGCACTTCGTGGGCGCCGGCCGTCCGACGTACCTCGTGGAGTACGGCGAGGTGTCGTTCAAGGACCGCAACCTCGGCATGGAGCACTGGGTGGACGAGGTGGTGCCGACCGCGATCCGTGAGGTGTCCGCGCACGCCGGCGGCCGTCCTGTGCACCTGATCGGCTGGTCGCTCGGCGGGATCTTCGCGCTGCTGACCGTGGCCGACGACTCCGAGCTGCCGGTCGCGTCGGTCACCGCGGTCGGGGTGCCGCTCGACGTCAGTCGGGTCCCGCTGGTCGCGCCGCTGCGGCCGCTGCTGACGCTGCCACTCGGGTGGGGCACCCAGGGACGCGGCGCGGTCACCCGCGCGTACCAGGCGATGGGGGGCGCCCCCAAGCCGCTGGTGAAGTGGGCCTTCCAGCTCTCGTCGTTCCAGAAGCTGGTGACCAAGCCGCTGGCGCTGGCCCAGAACCTCGACGACGTCGACTTCCTGGCGCAGATCGAGGCGGTCGACCGCTTCACCGACAACATGATCGCCTACCCCGGCCGGACCTTCGGGCAGCTCTACCACCGGTTCGTGAAGGGCAACGCACTCGTCGCAGGCGAGATCGAGCTCGGCGGCCGCACGGTCAGACTGGCCGACGTGGCGGCCCCGGTCCTGGTCTTCGGCGGGGCAACCGACGGCATCGCGCCGATCGCCTCGGTGAAGGCGGTCGTCCCGCTCCTGTCCGGCTCGCCCGAGGTCCGGTTCGAGGTGGTCCCCGGCGGCCACCTCGGCATGCTCACCGGTCGCGCCGCCCGCACGTCTACCTGGCAGGTCATGGACGAGTGGCTCGACCAGTGGTCGTCCTCGCAAGAGGACACGCCGGCTTCGCCCTCGCCGCGCCGCCCGCGCCCACCGTCACAGGGCACGATCGGGTCGAACCCCAAGCGCCGCTACGGTTCGGCCGGCTCGCGCTCGCTCTCCCACTGAGCCTCGCTCTGGTCCGTCGCTGACCTCGGCCGGCGTATCCGTCGCACGGCGGATGCCCCCCGGGCCGCCGCATCCCTACGGTGGTCGCATGGTGTCGCTGCCTCCGGCCCGTCGACCGTCGCTGGTCGATGTCCTGCTGGCGGCCGCGTTCGCGCTGGTGGTGCTGGTCGAGGCGTTCACCGAGCCGCTGGTCGAACGACCGTGGGTGCACGCCGTCGTCGGTGGCGGCGCGGTGCTTGCGATGACGTGGCGGCGGGTGTGGCCGATCCCGATCGCGGTCGTGGTTGTGGTGGCGGAGGCGGGGCTGGCCCTCAACGGCGGTGGACTGTCGGTGGCGCTGGCGCTGCTCGTCATGGCGTTCACTGTCGGCGCCGAGACCGAGGGACGGCGCAGCTGGCTGGGCCTCGGTCTGCTCGTGGTGCCCTTCTTCGCCGGGCTGATGACCAACGAGGGCGGCCTCGTGGCCGGCGATCTCGCGGCGGGACTGGTCCTGATCGTCGGACCCTGGGTGGCGGGCCGGACGTTGCGGGCTCGCGCCAGTGCACTCGCCGACGCGATGGAGCGAGAGGCGGCCTTCGAGCGGGAGAAGCAGCGCGAGGCGGACGCCGCCACGACCCGCGAACGCACCCGCCTGGCCCGGGAGCTGCACGACATCGTGTCCCACTCGATCAGCGTGATCGCCATCCAGTCGCAGGCGGTACGCCGGCGGCTCGGCCCGGACCACCCCCGGGAGGCGGCCGACCTGGCCGGTGTCGAGACGGCGGCACGGGACGCGATGGCCGAGATGCGGCGGCTGTTCGGCGTGCTGCGCGAGGAGGGCGAGCAGGCGGCGCTGGCGCCGCAGCCCGGCCTGGCGGAACTGGATCAGTTGCTGGTCCGGATCCGCGACACCGGGATCAGGGTCGACCTGGACACCCACGGCGACCCGGTCGAGCTCTCCCCCGGCCTGGACCTCGCGGCGTACCGGATCGTGCAGGAGGCGGTGACCAACGCGCTGCGGCACTCCGGCGCCGGCCACCTCCACGTCGGGCTGCGGTACGCACCGGGTGAGCTGGAGGTGACGGTGGAGGACGACGGCCACGGGATCCACGACGCCACCGCGGGCGGGCACGGGCTCCGCGGCATCCGGGAGCGCGCCGAGCTCTACGGCGGCACGCTCGACGTCGGGCCGGGTGATCGCGGCGGCGCCCGGGTGCACGCGCGGCTCCCGGTCGGGGGCCACCTGTGATCCGGGTCGTGATCGCCGATGACCAGGGCATGGTCCGGGCCGGGCTCCGATCGCTGCTGGAGTCGGAGCCCGACCTCGCGGTGGTCGGCGAGGCAGCCGACGGCGAGCAGGCCTGCGCCCAGGTCCTCGAGCTCGACCCGGACGTGACGCTGATGGACATCAGGATGCCGGTCCTCGACGGGCTGGCCGCCACCCGCCGGCTGACGGAGGCCGGCATCCGGGGCCGGATCCTGGCGCTCACGACGTTCGACCTCGACGAGTACGTCTTCGGCGCGCTGCGGGCCGGCGCGTCCGGCTTCCTGCTCAAGGACGCCCCCGCCGACGACCTCGCCGACGCGATCCGCGTGGTCGCCCGCGGCGACTCGCTCCTCGACCCCGGGGTGACCCGCCGGGTGATCGACACGTTCGTCTCCACGAGCGGCCAGCGACGCCGCGAGGCGGCGGCCCTGGTCGAGACCCTCACCCCACGCGAGCTCGAGGTGCTCGGACTGCTCGCCCGCGGGCTGTCCAACCTCGAGATCTCGCGCCGGCTCTTCGTGTCCGAGGCGACCACCAAGACCCACGTGAGCAACATCCTCGCCAAGCTGCAGATCACCGATCGGGTACAGGCGGTGATCGTGGCCTACGAGTCCGGGGTGGTCACCCCCGGCGCCGCGGATCCGTCTCACGACTGAGGCGCGAATCCGTCTCCCGCCCGATCCGCGACGAGGACCGCGCACCCGACGCTGGGAGCTCCGTTCCACCGATCCGAGGAGCACACGTGTCAGCAGCACTCTCCACCGCCATCGTGGTCCGTCGTTGGGCCGTCATCGTCGCGTCGGGACTCTCCGGCGTGCTCGTGCTGATCTCCATGTTGGTCGACCCGGCCCCCTCCGCCGACGGGCGCGAGCTGATCGCGGCGTACGCCGCCGACAGCGCCGCGTCCGGGCTGCACACCAACCTGATCCACTACGGCTTCGTCCTGATCGCGCCGGTCGTCTTCATCATGGTGGGCATGGTCCGTCGCCGGGGGGCGTGGCTCGCCAACGTGGCCGGGCTGCTGGCCGTCATCGGGCTCAGCACCTTGCCCGGCCTGGTGATGCTCGACCTGACAGCCACCGCTGCAGTGCAGGTCACCGACGTCGACACCGCCTTCGCCATCGACCAGCGACTCGGTGAGACGCCGGCGTTCGTGTTCCTCGTCATCCCGGCGTTCGTGAGCGCCGTGTTCGCGCTGCCCCTCGCCGTGGTGGCGATGTGGTGGGCCGGGTTGTTCCACTGGGGCGTGGCCGTGGCCGCCGTCGCAGCGGCACTGGCCCCCAACTTCGCTCCCACGTGGTGGCTCGGCTTCGGGATCAACCTGGTCTGGATGATGGCGCTCGGATTCCTGCTGTGGCGGCTTCCGCTGCCACTTTGGGACCGCAGCCCCGCGCCGGCTGAGCCCCCCACCTCACCGGTCGCCACCCGCGTCTGAGCCAGGGGGAGCCCGCTAGCGTGCTCGCCATGAGCACGCTGGCGGGCCTGGTCGATCGGGCACTGGTGGCCGCCGACTGGGCCGAGGCGCTCGCGCCCGTGGAGGATCGGATCGCCGGAATGGGGCGGTTCCTGCGCGAGGAGCTGGCGGCGGGCCGGTCGTACCTCCCCCACGGCGACCACGTGCTGCGCGCCTTCCAGCGGCCGCTCGCCGACGTGCGGGTGCTGATCGTGGGCCAGGACCCGTACCCGACACCGGGGCACCCGATTGGGCTGAGCTTCGCGGTGGCGCGCGACGTGTGGCCGCTACCGCCCAGCCTGCGCAACATCTACGTCGAGCTGCGCGACGACCTCGGCGTCGTCCCGCCGAAGCACGGCGACCTCACCGCCTGGGCCGACCAGGGCGTGATGCTGCTCAACCGGGTGCTCACGGTGCGCCCCGGCGAGTCGGCCAGCCACCGCGGCCGAGGGTGGGAGGAGGTCACCGAGGGTGCGATCCGGGCACTTGCCGGTCGCGGTGGTCCGCTCGCCGCGATCCTGTGGGGCCGGGACGCACAGTCCCTCAAGCCGCTCCTCGGGTCGGCGCCGTGGGTCGAGTCGGTGCACCCGTCGCCGCTGTCTGCCAGCCGCGGCTTCTTCGGTTCCAAGCCGTTCAGCCGAGTCAACCGGATGCTGGCCGACCAGGGTGGCGATCCGGTTGACTGGGCGAAGGGATGGGAATGAAATTGAACTTTGAACTATTGTGGTGGGCATGACTGTGACCACCCAGGGCCGGATGCCAGCCCTCTACATCGGCCACGGCGCCCCGCCGCTGCTCGACGACCCGGTGTGGTCCGGGCAGCTGGCGGCCTGGGCGGCCGACCTCCCACGACCGAAGGCGATCCTCATCGTCAGCGCGCACTGGGAGTCGGCGCCGGTGATGCTCTCCGCGAGCGGCGTCCCTTTGATCTACGACTTCGGCGGCTTCGCTCCCAGGTACTACAACGAAAAGTACGCGACCCCGGATGCATCAGCCCTCGCGCAGCGGATCGCCGCGATGATGCCGGCCGACGAGCCCGTGCACCAGCACCCGAGCCGAGGCCTCGACCACGGCGCCTGGGTACCGCTGAAGATCATGTACCCCGACGCCGACATCCCGGTGCTCCAGATGTCGCTGCCGACGCAGGACCCGACCCGGCTGCTGCGGCTGGGTGAGCGGCTGCGGCCGCTGCGTGATGAGGGCGTGCTGATCATCGGCTCCGGCTTCCTCACCCACGGGCTGCCGTTCCTCACCGACTGGCGGATCGACGCCGCCGTCCCCGGTTGGTCCTCGGACTTCGACGTCTGGGCGGGAGAGGCCCTAGCGCGCGGTGATGTCGACGCGCTGGCTGCGTACACCTCCCAGGCGCCGGGCATGCCGTACGCCCACCCGACCGTCGAGCACTACACCCCGCTCTTCGTGACGCTGGGCGCGGCGACCGATCCGGAGGAGCCCGGGCTCCAGGTGATCGACGGCTTCTGGATGGGGCTGTCGAAGCGGTCGCTGCAGGTCGCCTGACCCCGAGCGTCAGTCGGAGTCGTTGTCGGACCGGATCCGCGCGTCCCGCCAGCGAACGACACCGGCGAACGCCAGGCCGAGCGCCACCGCGACCAGCGCCCCCACCCACCAGCCGCCGGGGAACACCGTGCTGCCGAGGTAGGCCAGCCCCACGCCGTACGCCGTCCAGATCGCCGCGCCGAGCAGCGAGAACGTCACGAAGCGGCGGAGGGGGAACCTGACCACGCCGGCCGTGATGCCGACCGCGGTGGTGCCGCCGGGCACGAACCGGCCTCCGACGACGAGGCCGGGGCCCCACTGCTCGTCGCGCTCGTCGACCCACGCGATCGCCCGGGCGATGCGCCCGTCCCCCTGGCGCGCGTCGTCCCGCCGACTGCCAGCCACCCGCCCGACCCCGTAGGCGACCAGGTCGCCGCCGATGGACCCCGCGGCCGACGCCGCGGCGGCGGGTACCAGGAGCAGCTCGCCTTCGATCGCCAGGCTCAGCGCGGTCAGCATCGACGCCTCGCTCGGCAGCGGCGGGAAGACGGCGGAGCCGGTGATCATGAGGGCGACCACGACGTACGACCAGGGCGAGCCGGTGATCCAGTCGAGCGGTGACACGACCTCGACCCTAGGGACGGCCGATCGGTTTGTGCTCACCCCAACGCGGCGGGAGGATCGAGCGGTGCGCATCCTGTCGATCCAGTCCCACGTCGCCTACGGCCACGTCGGCAACTCGGCGGCCGTGTTCCCGCTGCAGCGGCTCGGCCACGAGGTGTGGCCCGTCCTGACGGTGAACTTCTCGAACCACACGGGCTACGGCGCGTGGCGCGGGCCGCTCATCGACCCCGCAGACGTCGCCGACGTCGTGACCGGGATCGAGGAGCGCGGCGCTCTGGCCTCGTGCGACGCCGTGCTCTCCGGCTACCAGGGCAGCCCCGCCATCGCCGACGTCGTGGTCGACGCGGTCAAGCGCGTGAAGGCGGCCAACCCGGCTGCGACGTACACATGCGACCCGGTCATGGGGAACGCGACCTCCGGCTGCTTCGTGAACCCAGAGATCCCACCGATCATCCGCGAGCGTGTCGTGCCGGTGGCCGACGTGATCACGCCGAACCAGTTCGAGCTCGGCTTCCTGACCGACACCACGCCGGTCACGTTGGACGAGGTGCTGGCGAGCGCGGACCTGGCTCGCGCGATGGGGCCCTCGACGGTCCTCGTGACCAGCGTCGAGACCGGCGAGGGCACGATCGGCCTGATTGCGGTCACCGGCGACGGCGCCTGGCTGGTGGAGACTCCGCTCCTGCCGATGAAGGCGAACGGCTCCGGCGACGTCACGGCCGCGCTCTTCACCGCACACCTGCACGAGACCGGCGCGCCCGACGACGCACTGGCGCGGACGGTCAGCTCGGTGTTCGCCGTACTGAAGGAGACACTGGAGTCCGGCGAGCGGGAGCTGCGCCTGATCGACGCCCAGGAGGCGATCGCGTCGCCACCGTGTGAGTTCGAGGTGCGGCAGGTGCGCTGATCCTCGCCTCGTGTGCCTGAGACCGGTCCATGGACCGGTCTCAGGCACACGGCGCGACTCCTGGAGCCGCGTGACGGGATCGAACCGACGACATTCCGCTTACAAGGCGAACGCTCTACCAACTGAGCTAACGCGGCGCGCGCGCCATCGTAGACGCCGCCTAGGGTGATCCGCGTGGCCCACCTCGACGACTGGCCGGCACTCGCCGAGCTCGCCGACCGCTACGGGGTCTCCCGTGAGTACTGGGACTGGCAGGGCAAACACGTGCCGGTGACGGTGGAGACGGTGCAGGCCGTGCTCGGGGCGCTCGACGTCGACGCCACGAGCGACGAGGCGGTCCGCGCGGCGCTCGCCGACCTGGACGACGCGCCCTGGCGGCGGATGCTGCCCGCGGTGACCCTCGGCCGAGCCGGCCGGCCGGTCGAGGTGCTCGGGCACGTGCCGCACGGCACCCCGCTCGCGGTCGAGGTGGTGACCGAGGACGGCGCGATCGTCGACGCGACCCAGGTCGAGCACTGGACCGAGCCCCGGCAGGTCGACGGCCAAGTGATGGGCGAGGCGCGGTTCGTGCTGCCGCCGGACCTGCCCACGGGCTACCACCGGCTGCGCGCCCGAAGTGGGGCGAAGTCCCGTGAGGGCCTGCTGATCCTCGCCCCCGATCGGATCGACCTGCCCGACGGCCTCGCTCCCCAGGTGTGGGGCCTGATGACGCAGCTCTACTCGGTCCGTTCCAGAGGGTCCTGGGGTGTCGGCGACCTCGCCGACCTGGCCACGCAGGCGCGGTGGGCCGCCGGTCTCGGGGCCGAGTTCGTGCTCGTGAACCCATTGCACGCTGCCGAGCCGGTGCCGCCGGTCGAGGACTCGCCGTACCTGCCGACCTCGCGCCGCTACCTCAACCCGCTCTACCTCCGGGTCGCCGACGTCCCCGAGCTCGCCGACCTGCCGCCGAAGCAGCGCGCGCAGGTCGAGGCGTACGCCGCCGGCCCGTTCGACGACGCCGAAGGTCTGCTCGACCGTCAGACGGCGTACGCCGCCAAGCTGGCCGCCCTCGACCTGGTCCACGCCGCGCCACGGACCGCCGAGCGGCGTCACGCGTTCGAGAGGTTCCTCGCCGAGCAGGGCCCGGAGCTTCACCAGTTCGGGATCTGGTGCGCGCTGGCCGAGCACCTCGCCGGCGCCGACTGGCCCGAGGAGCTCCGCGACCCGGGCTCGCCCGAGGTCGCGGACCTGGCCAAGCGGCTCGCGGACCGGGTCGAGTTCTTCTGCTGGCTGCAGTGGCTCTGCGACGAGCAGCTGGCAGCCGCTCACGCAGCTGCGCTCGACGCCGGGATGAGCGTCGGGGTGGTGACCGATCTCGCGGTCGGCGTCCACCCGGCTGGAGCCGAGGTCTGGACGCTCGGGCCGGCGCTCGCGCGCGGCCTGTCGGTCGGCGCACCGCCGGACGCGTTCAACCAGCGCGGCCAGGACTGGTCGCAGCCGCCGTGGCGTCCCGACGTGCTGGCGGAGATGGGCTACGCGCCGTACCGAGCCGTGCTGCGTGCCGCGCTCCGGCACGCCGGCGGGGTCCGGATCGACCACGTGATGGGGCTGTTCCGGCTCTGGTGCATCCCACAGGGCGCGGCACCGGCCGACGGCGCGTACCTGCGCAACGACCACGAGGCGCTGGTGTCGATCCTGCTGCTCGAGGCCGAGCGCGCCGGCGGCTTCGTCGTCGGCGAGGACCTCGGCGTCGTCGAGCCCTTCGTGCGCGACTACCTCGCCGGCCGGGGCGTGCTCGGCACGTCGATCCTGTGGTTCGAGGCCGACGGCGGCGCACCGCGGCCGCCGGAGACCTGGCGCGAGCTGTGCCTCGCAAGTGTCACCACGCATGACCTCCCGCCCACCGCGGGCTACCTCGCCGGGGAGCACGTCCGGCTGCGCGACTCGCTGGGGCTGCTGACCCGGTCGGTCGAGGAGGAGCTCGCGGCGTCCGCGCATGAGCACAAGGCGTTCCGGGCACTGCTCCGCGAGCGCGGCCTGTTGCCCGAGGGCGCCGACGAGGAGGAGACGGTCGCGGCGCTCCACGCCCTACTCACCCGCGCGCCGAGCCGGCTGCTCGGGGTCTCGATCGCCGACCTCGTCGGCGACCGGCGTACGCAGAATCAGCCGGGCACGCACCGCGAGTACCCCAACTGGCGGATCCCGCTCTCCGGTCCCGACGGCGCGCCGCTGCTGCTCGAGGACCTCATGTCGAACGCGCGCGCACGCCGGCTCGCCGCGCGGCTGCACCCGACGGATTAGGGTCGACGTATGGCCCTCCGGATCGTCGCGAGTCGGCCGGACCCGGCGATCGTCACGCTGCCCTGGTCGACCCCGCTCGAGCAGTGGGGCGACGAGCACGTCGTGCCGCTCCCACGGGGCCTCTCACGCCACATCGTGCGGATCATCCGGCTGCGAGACCGGGTCTACGCCGTGAAGGAGACCCAGGAGGACATCGCGTTCCGCGAGTACCGGTTGCTGCGTGACCTGCAGCGGATGGGGCTGCCGGCGGTGGTGCCGCAGGGTGTGGTGACCGGTCGCGAGGACGAGGCCGACGAACCGCTGCCCGCAGCGTTGCTCACCGAGCACCTGCGGTTCTCCCTCCCCTACCGCAGCCTCTTCTCCCACGGCCTGTCCGCCGACAGCCTGCCGTCGCTGGTCGACGCGTTGGTGGTGCTGCTGGTCCGGCTCCACCTCGCCGAGTTCTACTGGGGCGACGTGTCGCTCTCGAACGTGCTGTTCCGTCGAAGCGCCGGCGGCTTCGCGGCGTACCTGGTCGACGCCGAGACCGGCGAGCTGCGGCCGCAGCTGTCCGGCGCGATGCGCGAGTACGACGTCACGGTCGGCTGCGAGAACGTCTTCGCCGAGCTGCTCGACCTCCAGGCGAGCGGTGCGCTCGACACCCAGGTCGAGGCCCTCGAGGTGGTCGACATGATCCGTACCCGGTACGAGGCGCTCTGGACCGAGCTCACCAGCGAGGAGGAGTTCCCGGCCGGCGAGATGTGGCGGATCGAACAGCGCATCGAGCGGCTCAACGACCTCGGCTTCGACGTCGAGGAGCTTGACATCGTCACCGACTTCGACGGCGACCGGGTCGTGATCCAGCCACGCGTGGTCGAGCTTGGCCACCACACTCGCGAGCTCCAGGGCCTGACCGGCATGTACGCCGAGGACGCGCAGGCACGGCGGATGCTCAACGACATCGCGTCGTACACCGCCGCCGAGGACCTCGGCCGCGAGGACCGGGCGCTGGTCGCGAACCGCTGGCTCACCGAGGTCTACGAGCCCCTGATTGCACTGGTGCCGGCGGAGGCACGCGGCAAGCTCGAGCCGGCCGAGCTCTTCCACGAGATCCTGGTTCACCGCTGGTACCTGTCGGAGCGGCGCGGTGTCGAGGTGAGCATCACCGACACCGCCCGCGACTACATCGACACCGTCCTGACCACGAAGCCGGATGAGGCAGTCGCCGCGCCGGAGGTCACCGACTAGCGTCCGGGCCGGGCTCAAGCTCGACGTACTCGCCGACCTCGAAGGTCCCGTTGGTCTGCAGCGTCACGGCCTGGATCGCCGCGGGGACGCCGTCGCGGTAGGTGATGAGCGAGACCATGGCGTCGCGGCGCGGCTTGCTGCCGATCGCGATGGCGTACGCCGCCCCGCCGGTCGTGCCCGTCGTGTACTGGTAGCCCACCGAGCCATCCTCACTCTCGACCCGGTCCGGACCGACTTTCACATGGACGTGACCGCCGACGACCAGGTCGACGCAGCCCTGCGCCAGTGCGTCGGCGGCGAGGTCCACGTCGTGGACGAGGACCGTGTTGACCCGCTCGTCGGCGGCGCACAGCTCCTCGCTGAACAGCTCCCCCACTTCGGAGAAGCTGAGCCCGGTCTCGTCACGCCAGTTGCCGAGTCCGCTGGACCGCGGGTCGGGTGCGCCGACGAGGGTGCCGCCGCCCGGGCCCTCCTCCACCGCGCCGTCGAGCACGGTCCACCCGAGCCCGTCGAGGTAGCTGCCGACGAACTCGCCCTCGTCGTGGTTCCCCGTGGCGACGAACCGGTCGTAGCCGTCGAACGCCGCCGACAGGGAGTCGAGGCTGAACGCCTCCCACGGCTCGCCTGTCGAGGTGTCGTCGCCGGCGTTCAGCACGACGGTGGCTCCGGCTCGGTCACCGATCGCCCGCGCGACCCGGTCCATCCCGATGTTGTCGTGTCGGTCCGACACGAGCAGCGCGACCGTCTCACCCTCGTCGGGCTGCCGGAGCTCGAGGCCCTCGGCCGCGGCGGTTGCGTCGTCGTAGAACTGCTTGCTCCGGTCGTACGTCGAGACGGCGCTCTCGATCAGCCGGCGGGAGTCGATCGCGCCGGCGTCGCTGCGCACCTCGACGGCCGCCACCTGCTCCGGCACCGGAACCGTGTCCCCCAGGTACTGCGGGAGCGTCAACCACGACTGCTCGTCGCGGACCGCGTCCACGTCGCCCTGCCACGGCTCCCACACCAGGACCAGCGCCACCGCCACCGCGGCAACCACCGCCACGCCGCGCGGGCTGCGGGACGCCCGCCAGAGCTCCCGGCGCCGGGCCCGGCCCACCAGCAACCAGACCGCGACCGGCACCAGGCCGACGACCATGCCACGGACGGCGGCATCGGCGGCCATGTCGCTCACCGCGGCCTCCACCCGCGCGATCGACCCCTCCGGCTGGCTGCCGATCAGCGCGTAGCGCTCGACCAGCTCGCCGATGGTGTCAGTGTTCGTCTTGCCGAGCGTGACGTCGACGCCGATCCGACGGCCGGAGTCGAGCCGGAGGTCAGGCAGCACCGGGCCGCTGTGCACCTCGACGTACCCGCCGAGCGTGGGGCGGATGACCGTGTCGTGGCCGGCAACGACGGCGTCGCGCTCCGCGTTCAGGAAGAAGCCGACCCCGCTCACGCCCGCCACCACGGCCCACACCGCGCCGAGCCCGAGGCCGCGGAGGAGGGGTCTGGCGACGCTCACTTAGACGACTCGTGAGATCCGGGCCTGCGCGATCGCGTAGAGCGTCACAGACGCGGCCACCCCGGCGTTGAGCGACTCGAGGTCGTTCGCCATCGGGATCGACACCAGCTGGTCGCAGGTCTCCGCGACCAGTCGGGAGAGCCCGCCGCCCTCGGCCCCCACGACCACGACGAGCGGTCCGTCGGCCAGCCCGTCGGGCGCGGTCAGGTCGGTGAGCGACACGTCGCCGTCGGCCGCGAGGCCGACCACCATGCAGCCCGCCTCCTGGTAGGCCTTGAGCTGGCGGGTGAGGTTGACGGTCTGGGCGACCGGGATCCGGGCCGCCGCTCCGGCGCTGGTCTTCCACGCGCTCGCGGTGATCGTCGCCGCGCGCCGCTCGGGGATCACCACGCCATGGGCGCCGAAGCCGCTGGCGCTGCGGACGATCGCGCCGAGGTTGCGCGGGTCGGTCACCTGGTCGAGCGCCACGATCAGCGGCGCCTCCTTCTCGTCGGCGGCGCGCGTCAGGAGATCGTCTGGGTGGGCGTACTCGTACGCCGGGATCCGGGCCGCGAGGCCCTGGTGGACCGCCCCGCCGGTGAGTCGGTCGAGCTCGGCGCGCGTCACCTCCAGCAGGCTGGTCCCCTGCTCGGCCGCGATCTTGAACGCCTCGCGCAGCCGGCTGTCGCGGTCGGAGCCCTCGGCGACGTACACCGCCGTGACGGGCACCCCCGCCCGCAGCGCCTCGACCACGGAGTTGCGGCCGGCCACCCACTCGGCGTCGGAGACGGCGGGGCGGCGCTTGGGCCGCGCGGCCTGCGCCCGGCCCGCCTGCTGCTTGGCCTTGTAGACCTTGTGGTTCGGGCGGTCCTTCGCCTTCGGCGTCGGTCCCTTGCCCTCCAGCCCGCGCCGGACCCGGCCGCCGGACCCGGCCGTGGGCTTCTTGCTGCTCTTGCGGATCGAGCCCTTGCGTTGCGAATTGCCAGCCACGTCACACGCTCCACTTCGGGCCGTCGGGGGTGTCCTCGATCTCGACGCCGGCGGCCTTGAGCCGGTCGCGGATCGCGTCGGCGCGCGCCCAGTCCTGGTCTGCCCGGGCCTGGGCCCGCTCCTCGAGCAGGCCCCGCACCAGGGCGTCGACGACGCCGGTGAGCGTGTCGTCGGCACCGGCCGCTGCGAAGTCCCGGGGGTTCAGCCCCAGCACCTCCAGCATGGCCAGAACCGAAGCGGCCGCCCCCAGGATCGCGGAGTCGTCCCCCGCGGTCAGGCACTTGTTGCCCTCGCGCACGACCTCGTGGAGAGCAGCGAGCGCGGCCGGCGTCCCCAGGTCGTCGTCCATGGCGGTGACGAAGTCGGCGCACGGCGTCGCGGCCTCGGGCAGCGCACCCAGGTGAGCCGCGGCGCGCTCCAGGAACGACTCGATCCGGCGGAACGACGTCGCCGCCTCGTCGAGCGCCTCGAAGGAGAACTCCACGGTCGAGCGGTAGTGGGCGCTCACCATGTAGAAGCGCAGCTCGATGCCACGCACCCGCTGGAGCACGTTGGGCACCAGCAGCGAGTTGCCGAGGGACTTGCTCATCTTCTCCCCGGCGGTCGTGATCCAGGCGTTGTGGAGCCAGTACGACGCGAACGGGTCGCCCGCGGCGCGCGACTGGGCCTGCTCGTTCTCGTGGTGCGGGAACCGCAGGTCGACGCCGCCCCCGTGGATGTCGAACGCCGGACCGAGGTACTTGCCCGCCATCGCCGAGCACTCGATGTGCCAGCCCGGGCGGCCGGGCCCGTAGGGCGACGGCCACGCGGCGGTGGCCGGCTCCGTCTCCTTCTTGTAGCCCTTCCACAGCGCGAAGTCCCGGGGGTCGCGCTTGCCGCGCGGGTCGGCGTCGCCGGCCGGCTCCATGTCGTCGATCCGCTGGCGCGTCAGCTCGCCGTACGCCGGCCACGACCGCACGTCGAAGTAGACATCCCCGGAGCCGTCCTCGGCGGCGTAGGCGTGACCCTTCGCGACCAGTCGGCCGATCAGCTCGAGGATCTCGGGGACGTGGCCGGTCGCGCCCGGCTCGTAGGTGGGCCGCCGGACGTTGATCGCGGCGAGCACGTCGTCGAGCTCGTGGTGCATCTTCTGCGCGAGCTCGTACCAGTGCAGCCCCTGGTCGGCCGCCTTCGCGAGGATCTTGTCGTCGATGTCGGTGACGTTCCGGATGAAGTCGACCTCGTAGCCCGCGTGCTCCAGCCACCGCCGCAGCACGTCGAAGTTCACCGCCGACCTGACGTGGCCGACGTGCGGCTCCGACTGCACCGTGAGACCGCAGACGTAGATGCCCGCCTTGCCCGGCCGGAGCGGGGCGAAGTCGCGGACGTCGCGGGTCGCGGTGTCGTAGAGGCGCAGGGTCACCGGGCGATTCTACGGGCGGCACCCGGAATCCCCCGATCGCCGGACTCTGTGACTCGTGGGACAGAAGTGAATGATCGGCGTACCCTCGACGGGTGCTTCCTCGCATCCTCCCCCGAGTCCTCCCCCGAGTCCTCCCCCTGCTCGCTCTGGCCCTGGTCGCCGTGGCGATACCCATGACCCTCAACGCGTCCACCGCCGCCGCCGCTCCGCCGCAGCGCAAGATCCAGTACGCCGAGTGGCGGGGCGCGGCGCTGGCCGAGGGCACGTTCGCCGGGACCGTTCTGCGCCACGACCAGCTCCGGATCGGGCGACCGGTGGCGACCCGACGGTACGGCGGCACCACCTACGGCGTGGGACGCTGGCAATCGCCGTGGCACGCGCCGGGCTTCACGCTCACCGAGCTGATCGCGTCCTGGCAGGCGACGACGCCGCGCAACAGCTGGGTCGAGGTGCAGGTCCGTGGCCGGACCGCGCAGGGCAGGCGCTCGAGCTGGGACACGCTGGCCCGCTGGGCGGCGCGCGACCAGCACGTCCGTCGTACCTCCGTCGGCGGGCAGGGCGACGACCTCGCCGACGTCAACGTCGACACGTGGCGGGTGCCGGGCGGCGTCACCGCGTGGCAGCTGCGCGTCAACCTGATGCGCGCCGGGAAGGCACGCCCGACGGTGCGAGCGCTGGGCGCGGTGGCCTCGCGTCTCCCGGACGTCGACGGTGTCGCCACCTCGCGGCGCGGCGTGGCCAGCGGCCCCGACCACGTCGTCCTCGCGGTGCCGCGCTACTCCCAGATGGTCCACTCCGGTCACTACCCGTCCTGGGGCGGCGGCGGCCAGGCGTGGTGCTCGCCGACGGCGCTCTCGATGGTGCTCGGCTACCACGACGCGCTGCCACCCGCCGCGGCGTACTCGTGGGTCCCGGACGGTCACCCGCAACCCTGGGTCGACTACGCCGCCCGGATGACGTTCGACCACGACTACGACGGCACCGGGAACTGGCCGTTCAACACCGCGTACGCCGGCAACCGGATCGGCAGCGGCGGCCGCGCGTACGTCACCCGACTACGCAGCCTGCGCCAGGCCGAGCGGTTCATCGCCCGCGGCATCCCGCTGGTCGCGTCGATCGCCTTCGGCGCCGGCGAGCTGGACGGCGCCCCGATCTCCTCGACGAACGGACACCTGGTCGTGATCGCCGGGTTCACCCGGTCCGGGGACGTCGTGGTCAACGACCCTGCCGCGCGCTCCAAGAAGGGCGTACGGCGGACCTACGACCGCGGCCAGTTCGAGGACGCCTGGCTGCCGACGTCCGGCGGCGTCGTCTACGTCGTGGCCCGCGACGCGGGCTGACCGATCCGGTCAGGACTCGGCGCTGAAATAGACCTCGTGCCACCCGGTGGCGCCGTCGGGCACGACGCCGCGCTCGGCCCCGGTCTGCACCTCACCGTCGATGCTGGTGGCGCGGACCCTGAGCACGTGATCGCCGGACCCGACCGTGACCGTCCCGGCCCACTGGACCCAGGTGTCGATCGTGGGCGCCTTGCCCAGCGAGACCGCCTCCCAGGCGCCACCGTCGAGGCTGATCTCGACCTGCCGGATGCCGACGCGCTGCTGCCACGCGACGCCGCCGACCCTGACCTCGCCGACCGGCACGCTCGACCCGCCGCGAGGGACGTCGATCCGCGACGCGAGTCGCACCGGCGCCTGCTCGGCCCACCCCTTGCCCGTCCAGTACGCCTCGATCCGGTCGAACCGCGTCACCTCGATGTCGACGACCCACTTGCACGCCGAGACGAAGCCGTAGAGGCCCGGCACGATGGTGCGGACCGGGAACCCGTGCTCGACCGGCAACGGGCGGCCGTTCATGGCGATCGCCAACATCGCGTCGCGCTCGTCCGTGAGGACCGCGAGCGGCGTTCCGCAGGTCCAGCCGTCGTCGGACGTCTGGAGCACCGCGTCCGCGTCGGGACTCACGCCGAGGTCGTCGAGGATCGTCGCGAGCCGAACCCCGCTCCACCAGGCGTTGCCGATCAGGTCGCCTCCGACCTGGTTGGAGACGCAGTTCAGCGTCACCCACGCCTCGGTGCGCTTGCGGGCGAGCAGGTCCTGGAACGTCAGCGTCACCTCGCGGTCGACCATCCCGTGGATCCGGAGCCGCCACTCGTCGGGCTCGATCGTCGGCAGCGCGATCGCGGTGTGGATCAGGTAGAACCGGTCGGCAGGCGTGAGCCACTGCGAGACCCCGTCGAGGCCGACGTTGGTCGCGAGCGGCACCTTCGGCTCGCTGACGCCGGTCAACCGGAGCAGCCGGCGGCTCGCCTCCACCCGGCGCCGGCCTCCGCCCCAGAGCCGGCCCAGCACGCCGAGGCCCAGCGAGACCACCACGACGCCGGCCGCACCGAAGAGGAAGCCGCGTCGGGTACCGGCCTCGGTCACGATCCCGGCCGGCTCCGGCTGCCGCTCCTCGATCCGTCCGGTGAGGGCACTCAGCACCACTACCCAGGTCACGAACCCCACCACGATGGGGAGGTACGACGTGGTGGTGGACGGCTCCTGGTCCGCGACGGCCGCCACGCCGACCGCCGCCAGCGCGCCGAAGACGAGCACCGGCGCCCACCAGCGCCGGGCCGCCAGCCGGCCGGCCCACGCGAAGAGCAGGGCGAGCACGACCAGGATCCCCGCAACGAGTACCGGCTTGTCGTTGAAGCCGAGCACGCTGATGGCGCGTTCGACGACCTTGCCGGGCGTCAGCCGGATCACCAGCTCGGCCACGGCGACGACCGGCGAGCTGCGCACGGACATCACGTTCGCCACGGCGTAGCTCGTGGCGAGGCCGGCCGCGCCGGCCACGAGCCCGGCTAGCGACCACGCGCCGCGGATGGTGCTCATGATGACAATTCTCCCTCAGGCATGATCATGCTGTGCAGACCGACCCGGAGTCCCGTCCGTCCTCGCCGGTGCGGGTCGGGATCGGGACCGACGTGCACCGACTGGTTGACGGCGCCCCCATGCACCTGGCCGGGCTCTCCTGGCCGGAGGAGCCGCAGGGCCTCGAGGGCCACTCGGACGCCGATGTCGCGGCCCACGCCGCCTGCGACGCGCTGCTGTCCGCCGCCGGGCTCGGCGACCTCGGCAGCCAGGTCGGGACCGCCGACCCGCAGTGGGCCGGCGCCTCGGGTGTCTCGCTGCTGACCGAGATCGCGCGACGGGTGCGCGAGAGGGGCTTCGAGATCGGAAACGTCGCCATCCAGGTGATCGGCAACCGGCCCCGCCTCGGGCCGCGGCGGGCGGACGCGGAGGCCGCGCTGGGCGACGCGGTCGGTGCGCCGGTGTCGGTGTCGGCCACCACGACCGACGGGCTCGGGCTGACCGGCCGCGGCGAGGGGATCGCGGCGATCGCCACCGCGCTGCTCTACCGCCGTTGAGCCGCCTGGCTCCCCGAGCGATACCTGACCGCGAAAATCATCGATGCTGCCGACTGGACGGTGACTTCTGCGGTCACCCATCCCGGACGCACGAGACCCCCGGGGTGGTCACCCCGGGGGTCTCGTCGTTGCTCGTAGCTCGTTGAACCAGCCTTCAGGAGGCGAGCACCTCGTCGAGGATGGCCTCTGCCTTGTCCTCGTTGGTGTGCTCGGCCAGGGCAAGCTCGGAGACCAGGATCTGCCGCGCCTTGGCCAGCATCCGCTTCTCGCCGGCCGAGAGGCCGCGGTCACGCTCGCGGCGCCACAGGTCGCGCACGACCTCGGCAACCTTCATGACGTCGCCACTGTGCAGCTTCTCCAGGTTGGCCTTGTAGCGGCGCGACCAGTTGGTCGGCTCCTCGACGTGCGCGGCACGGAGCACGTCGAACACACGGTCGAGGCCCTCCTTGTCGACGACGTCACGCACACCTACGAGATCGAGGTTGCAAGCCGGGACCCGGACTACGAGGTCCTGCTGGGCGACGATCCTCAGAACGAGGTACTGACGGTCCTCTCCCTTGATCTGCCGCATCTCGATGTCCTCGATGACAGCGGCTCCGTGATTTGGATAAACAACCGTTTCGCCGACGGTGAAACTCATATGTGAAGTACCCCTTTCCAGGTGACTATCGTAACACGGCGCCGGTGAGGTCCCCGCGGCGTTTGCGCAGGTCAGGACGACAATCAGGGCTTGACAGAACGACTCACGGTGTGGTGGAGCCACCGATCGGAGGCCCCCTCATCGAGTGCGCCCGGCTGCGGATCCGGCGACTTCCGTGACCCCCACGCATCGGTGGTCGATACTGCGGGGCATGTCCAGCAGGAGCTCGGACGGCCCGGCCGTCGGGGGCCGTGCGTCCCAGGGTGAGCCCACCGGGAGGTCGTGGCGCCGGTGGGTGCCGTGGCTGCTGCTGCGCGCCGCGCACCCGCGGCTCGGACTCCTCAGCGCCCTGGGTCTGGCAGGCGCGGCCGCCCTCAGCGGAAGACCGACGCGTGAGGTGGGCATGGTGCTCGCCACGGTGCTCGTCGGGCAGGCGATCCTCGGGTGGCACAACGACCTGGTCGACCGCCGCCGCGACGCCACCGACGGCCGGGAGGACAAGCCGATCGGGCAGGGGCTGCTGGCCTCAGGCGACGCGATCTTCGCGATGGCCTGTGGGGCGCTCCTGGTCGTGCCGCTCGCGGTGTCGCACGGCCTCTGGTCCGGGTTGAGCTACCTCTCGTCGCTGCTGATCGGGCTGCTCGGCAACGTGGTCCTGCGCAACGGCTGGCTGTCGTGGCTGTCCTGGGCGGTGGCGTACTCGCTCTACCCGGCGTTCCTGGCGTACGGCGGGTGGGCGGGCGACGGTCCCACCACGCCGCCCGAGATCGCGGTGACGGCGCTTGCGGCCGCGCTCGGCGTCTGCGTCCACGTGCTGGTCTCGCTGCCCGGCCTGGTGAGGGACAACGAGCACGGCGTGCGACACCTGCCGCTGCGACTGGGACTGCGGATGGGCGCGGCGAGGTTGCTCTGGGTCACGATCGTGCTGACCGCCCTGGTGCTCGCCGGGCTGCTGGCCGTCGGGTCGCAGGTCGGCCTCCGACAGTGACGACGGGCGCGGCCCGCTAGCATGCGGCCCATGCAGAAGACCCGACGCTCCCGGGCGCTGGCGGCAGGTGCACTGCTGCTCGCGGCGCCGCTCGCCTCGTGCGGCTTCGACAACGCCACCGAGCGGGTCTACACGCAAGCCGCGGGCGCCAACGACCGGGACGCGTCGGTCGACGTCCTCAACGCCGTGATCGTGTCGGCGGACGAGGGCTCCGGCACGTTCCTGGCGACATTCGTCAACAACGACCAGACCGAGGACGGGGTCGTCGAGGCCCTGACCCCCGACGACGACACCGCGCAGTTCGACTTCTCCCCGATCACGATCGAGCCCGGCGGCCTGATCTATCTGGGCGCCGAGGGCGAGGAGGGCGTCCCCGTCGAGGGCGAGATCGCCGCCGGCGGCATGGTGCCGCTGACCGTGGAGCTCTCCGGCGGCCAGGTGCTCCGCATGACCGTGCCGATCGTCTCCAACTGCCACGAGTTCGAGGGCCTCGACGGCACGGGCGGGGAGTGCGAGGTCGCCGAGCCCGAGGGCGAGCACTGATGACTCGAACGCTGATCCTGCTTCGGCACGGTGAGAGCGAGTGGAACGCGAAGAACCTCTTCACCGGCTGGGTCGACGTCGACCTGACCGAGAAGGGACGCGCCGAGGCGATCAGCGGTGGTCAGCAGCTGCGCGAGGCCGGCCTGCTCCCGGATGTCGTCCACACGTCCCTCCAGCGCCGCGCGATCACCACCGCCCACCTGTCCCTCGACGCCGCCGACCGGCACTGGATCCCGGTGCGCCGGTCGTGGCGGCTCAACGAGCGGCACTATGGCGCGCTCCAGGGCAAGGACAAGAAGCAGACGCTCGAGGAGTACGGCGAGGAGCAGTTCATGACGTGGCGTCGCTCGTTCGACGTCCCGCCCCCGCCGCTCCACGACGACGACGAGTACTCCCAGGCCGGCGACCCTCGCTACGCCGACCTCGGCGATGAGCTACCTCGCACGGAGTGCCTCAAGGACGTCATCGTCCGGATGCTGCCCCACTGGGAGACGGCCGTGGTGCCGGACCTCCGGGCCGGCCTGACAGTCCTGGTGGCGGCGCACGGCAACAGCCTGCGTGGCATCGTGAAGCACCTCGACGGGATCAGCGACGACGACATCGCCGGCCTCAACATCCCGACCGGGATGCCTCTTGTCTACCGGCTCGACGAGTCGTTGCGGCCGACCGTCGCGGGCGGGGAGTACCTCGACCCCGAGGCTGCAGCCGAGGCGGCCGCGGCCGTCGCCAACCAAGGTCGGTAACCACCTCCGGTCGTTTGGGTGCGGTCGTGGCGGCCGGTGGTTGAGGTGCGAGGAGCGCCAGCGACGAGCCTCGAAACCCCCGGCCATCACTGCGCGATCCCCGTGGTCGCATCGGCGTAGAAGGCACCGGGGGTTTCGAGGCTCAGGCCTTGCAGGCCTTCACGCCTCAACCACCGGCGACGCGGTGGGGTCGGCGGAGAAGTCGCGGCAACCGGGCGGCGCCCGGCGCGCGCTCGTCGGCCGCGAGCACGTCCTGGGGGTTGTAGATGGTGCAGCGCTGCAGCGACAGGCAGCCGCAGCCGATGCACGAGTCGAGTCCGTCGCGCAGGTGCTCCAGGGCCGCGATCTGCTCGTCGAGGCGGCCTCGCCAGTGCCGGCTGATCCTGGTCCAGTCGGCCTTCGTCGGCGTCCGCTCCGCAGGGAGCTGCGCGAGCTCGTCGCGGATCTCGTGCAACGTCAGCCCGACGTTCGCGGCGGCGCGGATGAACGCGAGGCGCCGCAGCGTGCTCCGCTCGAACATCCGGCGCCCGCCAGGTGACCGGGTCGCGTGCACCAGGCCCTCGGCCTCGTAGTAGCGAAGCGCCGACGCTGCGAACCCGCTGCGTTCTGACACCTCGCCCATCGCCAGCAGATCCCGCTTCTCCATTGGTTCCCCTTGAACTCAAGTTTACTTGAACTTGAACAATGGCAGGCATGACGAACGAACTCAAGCCAGACACCCCGAAGGGCTCGCCCGTCGCCCTGGTCACCGGCGGCTCGGAGGGGCTCGGCCTCGAGCTCGTCCGCGAGCTGAGCGACCGCGGCTGGACGGTCGTGACCGACGCCCGCGACTCTCACCGGCTCCACGCCAACGTCGGCGCGCTGGCGTCAAGAGCACGGGTCCGCCCCATCGCCGGCGACGTCGCGGACGCCGCACACCGCGCGGCACTCGCCGCCGAGCTCGACACGCTCGGCGGCCTCGACCTGCTGGTGCTCAACGCCAGCACCCTCGGTCCGCTGCCGATGCGCCCGTTGCGGGACCTGACCGCAACCGAGCTCGGCGACACCATCCGCGGGACGGCGGGCGCCAACGCCGCACTCATGATCGAGCTCGTCGACAGATTGCTCCGCCGCGACGGCGTGGTGCTCGGCATCTCTTCCGACGCGGCCGTCGAGCACTACGAGACGTGGGGCCCGTACGGCGCGGCCAAGGCCGCCCTCGACCACCTGGTGCAGACGTTCGGCGCGGAGACCGGCCTGGCGGCGTACGCGGTGGATCCCGGAGACATGCGGACCCGGATGCATCAGGACGCGTTCCCGGACGAGGACATCTCCGACCGCCCGCTGCCCGAGACGGTCGCGCCGCGACTGCTGGCCCTCGTGGCGCAGCGGCCGCCGCCGGGCCGCTACCGCGCGGCCGACGTCGCCCTACCCGACCTCGCGGAGGTGCTGGCGTGACGATCCTGACCCTGCGTCCGACCACGACGTTCCAGGCGCCCGCGGCCGCGTTCGCGGACGCGCCGGCGGAGTCTCGCGGGCTGCGCCGGGACGAGGTCCGGCTGCTGGTCGCGGACGCCGACGGCGTGCGGCACTCCCGCTTCGCGGACCTGCCCGACCACCTGCGACCCGGCGACCTCGTGGTCGTGAACAACTCCGCGACCGTCGCCGGTCAGCTCGACGGCACCTGGGCGCGTGGGCGGTCGGCCGTCCCCGTCGTCCTGCACGTCGGCTCGCGGCTCGACGACCTGAGCCGCGTCGTGGAGCTGCGCACCGCGCCCGATGCCGGCCGGTCCGTCCTCGACGCCGAGGCCGGGGACGTGGTGCGCGCCGGCGGAGCGACCGCGACGCTGGTGGCGCCCTACCCCGCGGCCGGCTCCTCCCCGACCGGGTCGGGCAACCGGCTGTGGCGGGCACGCGTCGAAGGTGACCTGGCAGGCACGCTGCGCCGACACGGCCGGCCGATCAGCTACGGGTACCTCGACGGGCACTTCCCACTGTCGGCGTACCAGTCCGTGTTCAGCACCGAGCCCGGCAGTGCCGAGATGCCGTCGGCCGGGCGGCCGTTCACCCACGAGGTCATCACGCGACTCGTGGCGGGCGGCGTGGGCGTCGCACCGATCACCCTGCACACCGGGTTCTCCTCGCAGGAGGCGGGCGAGGCACCGCAGCCGGAGTGGTACGACGTGCCCGCAGCAACCGCACGACTCGCGACCGCGACGCGGGCGGCCGGCGGCCGGGTCGTGGCCGTCGGGACCACGGTGACCAGGGCGCTGGAGTCCACCGTCGACGGCGACCGGGTGGTCGCGCGCCGGGGCTGGACCGAGCGAGTCGTGACCCCGGCCGAGCCGCCGCAGGTCGTCGACGGGCTCGTCACCGGCTGGCACGACCCGGGCGCGTCACACCTGCTGCTGGTCGAGGCGGTGGCGGGACCCGAGCTCACGCAGGCGGCGTACGACGCGGCCACGGCCGAGGGCTACCTCTGGCACGAGTTCGGCGACTCGGCCCTGCTGCTACGAAACTGAACCGGGCGCCACGGTCACACCGGCTCGGGCTGCTGACCGGTGACGACGAACACGATCCGGTTGGCGACCGATACGGCGTGGTCGGCGATCCGCTCGTAGTAACGGCCCAGCAGCGCCAGGTCGACCGCCGCCTCGACGCCGTGCGACCAGTCGTCGGACAGCAGCTCGCGGAAGCTCTGGCGGCGCAGCCGGTCCATGACCTCGTCGTCACGGCCGAGAGCGATCGCCGCCTCGACGTCCTTGTTGGTGATGATCTGTGAGACCCGGGCGACCATGTCGCGGGCGACCTCGGCCATCTGGGTCATGGTCGGCCGGACCTGGTCGGGCACGGCGAGACCGGGTACGCGGAGCCGGGCGATCTTGGCGACGTGGACCGAGAGGTCGCCCATCCGCTCCAGCTCGCTCACCATCCGCAGCGCCGAGACCACCACCCGGAGGTCGCCGGCCACCGGCTGCTGCAGCGACAGCAGCGTGAAGCAGGAGTCCTCGACCCGCTCGCGGGCCGCGTCGATCTCGGCGTCGGAGCTGATCACCCGCTCGGCCACCTGCGCGTCACCCTCGAGCAACGCGGTGCTGGCGAGGGCGACCTGCGTCTCGACGTTGCGGCAGATGCCTGCGAGGTCGATGAAGACGGAGTCGAGCTGATCATGGAAGGCCTCACGCATGACCACCACCCTAAACAGGCCAGGTGACGGGACGGCGAGGATGCGTGAACGCATGGTGAACAGTGAACGGCGGTCCGTCCGGTGCCGAAATACCCGGTGAATGACTGCGTACCCTGGGAGTGTGGACGGGACGACCCAGGCGCTGACCGCCGCGCTGATCGGCGCCTGCGTCGCCGCGGCCGCCGTGTTCGCCTGGGCGTTGAGTGACCGGCTTCTCCGCAAGCCGCCGCCGGTCGAGGAGCCCGTCCTGCCGCCGGGAGTCGCCACGGTGCTGTCGGTGCTCCGCAGCAGCGCGGTCGTGCTCAGTGAGGACGACGTCGTGGTCAAGGCCAGCGCTCCGGCGTACAGCCTCGGGCTCGTGCAGGGCCACCGTCTGGTGTCGACCGAGCTCGCCGGGATGGTGGAACAGGTACGTCGCGACGGCGCCATCCGCGAGACCGAGCTGCTGATGAGCCGGCCCGACGGGCTCTCGCCGCGGCACGTGACTGCCCGCGTGGCTCCCCTCAGCTCACGGCTGGTGCTGGCGCTGGTCGAGGACCGCACCCGCGAGCGGCAGATCGAGGCGGTCCGGCGCGACTTCGTCGCCAACGTGAGCCACGAGCTGAAGACGCCGGTCGGCGCGATCCGGCTGCTCGCCGAGGCCGTGCACGACGCGGCCGGCGACCCAGAGGCCGTGCAGCGGTTCAGCGGACGGATGATCACCGAGTCCGAGCGGCTGACTCGACTGGTCCAGCAGATCATCGAGCTGTCCCGGCTGCAGGCCGACGACCCGGTCGACCAGCCGCTCCCCGTGCAGGTCGACGAGGTCGTCAAGAACGCGATCGACACCAGTGCCATCGACGCCGACGCCGCACGGATCTCCGTGGTCAGCGGTGGTGCCGCGGGCCTCGAGGTGGTCGGCAACACCGAGCAGATCACCGCTGCGATCGCGAACCTGGTCGCCAACGCGATCGCGTACTCCGGTGAGGGGTCCACGGTGCTGGTGTCCACGAAGGGACTGCCCGACAGCGTCGAGATCTCGGTCGTCGACCAGGGCATCGGCATCCCCGAGCACGAGGTCGGCCGGATCTTCGAGCGCTTCTACCGCGTCGACCCGGCGCGCCACCGTTCCACCGGCGGGACCGGCCTCGGGCTCTCGATCGTCAAGCACGTCGCCGCCACCCACAGCGGCGACATCAACGTCTGGTCCGTGGAGGGGCAAGGATCGACGTTCACCCTCACTCTGCCCCGCAGGAAGCAGGAGACCCACCGGTGACCCGGGTACTCGTCGTCGAGGACGAAGAGAGCTACAGCGACGCGCTCTCATACATGCTGCGCAAGGAGGGCTTCGAGGTCGCGATCGCGACCAACGGCCACGACGCGTTGGCCGAGTTCGACCGTAACGGCGCGGACATCGTGCTGCTCGACCTGATGCTGCCCGGCATCCCCGGCACCGAGGTGTGCCGCCAGATCCGGGCCACGTCGAGCGTGCCGGTGATCATGGTGTCGGCCAAGGACGACGAGGTCGACAAGGTGGTCGGGCTCGAGCTCGGCGCCGACGACTACGTCACCAAGCCGTACTCCCCCCGCGAGCTGGTCGCCCGGATCCGCGCGGTGCTCCGGCGCGGCACCGAGCCCGACGCCGCGCCGGCCACGCTCGAGGCCGGGCCGGTGCGGATGGACGTCGAGCGCCACGTCGTGACCGTGAACGGCGACCAGCAGCGGCTGCCGCTCAAGGAGTTCGAGCTGCTCGAGATGTTCCTCCGCAACGCCGGCCGCGTGCTCACCCGCGGCCAGCTGATCGACCGGGTCTGGGGCTCCGACTACGTCGGCGACACCAAGACCCTCGACGTCCACGTGAAGCGGCTGCGCGCCAAGCTCGAGCCCAACCCGTCGGAGCCGACGTACCTCGTCACCGTCCGGGGTCTCGGCTACAAGCTCGACCTTTGACCGTGGCCGTCAGTTTTCCCGGCGTGCCCCGACAAGTGGCGGGATGTCGGCGTGCCGCGTCCGAAAACCGCGCGACCGGGGGCTGCCCGGTTCCTAGGCTGGGGCAGTGAGCGACAAGACGAGGACCCCGCCGAGCTGGCTGCCGCTGGCGGCGGTGGCGACGACGCTGGTGTTCTGGGCGTCGGCGTTCGTGGCGATCCGCTACCTGGGTGACGCGTTCTCGCCGGGCCCGCTGTCGCTCGGACGGCTGGTCGTGGGCTCCCTCTGCCTCGGCGTGGTTGCGCTCGCCAGCGGCGTACCGCGGCCGACGGCTGCGCAGTGGCGCTCGATCGTGGTGATCGGCGTGCTGTGGTTCGGCGTCTACAACGTGGCCCTCAACGAGGGCGAGCAGCGGGTCGACGCCGGCACGGCGGCGATGCTGATCCAGGTGTCGCCGATCCTGATCGCGGTGCTGGCCGCGGTGTTCCTGGACGAGAGGTTCACGCGCTACCTCGTGATCGGGCTCACGCTCGCGTTCGGCGGCGTGGCGATGATCGCCTTCTCGACGTCGCCGGGCGGTGACCGCGACCTCATCGGCGTCGCCCTGTGCCTGCTGGCCGCGGCCGTGTACGCCGTGAGCCTGGTCCTCCAGAAACCGCTCGTGGCCAGCCTGAGCGGGGTGCACGTGACCTGGCTGGCGTGCTCGGTCGGCATGATCGCCTGCCTGCCGTTCGTGGGCGACCTGCGGTCCGAGCTCGGCGACGCCTCGACCGCATCGATCTGGTGGCTGGTCTACCTCGGGGTCTTCCCGACCGCGATCGCGTTCTCGACGTACGCCTACGCGCTGCGCCACATGACCGCGAGCAACCTCGGGGTCACGACCTACCTGGTGCCGCCGATCACGATCGTGATGGGGCTGGTCTTCCTCGGCGAGACGCCGCCCACGATCGCGTACGTCGGTGGGGCGGTCGCCCTGGTCGGCGTCGCGGTCGCGCGCCGGCGGCCGCGGACGGTGACCGAGGACCCCTTCGAGACGGTCGCTGCGCGACCTCCTCAGGAACCACCGGCGTCGGCGCTCACTCGTCCGTGACGCCCAGCCAGCCGCGGAACGCGTCGAGGTTGCGGGTCGACTCCCCGCGCGCCGTCCGCCACTCCCACTCCTTGCGGATGGCGGTCCCGAAGCCGAGCTCGAGGATCGTGTTGAACGACTCGTCGGCGTAGGTGAGGACCGAGCCGAGGAGCCGGTCGAGCTCGTCGGGGGTCACCGTGACGAGCGGCAGCCGGGCGTCGAGGTAGATGTCGCCGAGCGGATCGAGGCCGAACGCCACGGCGAACATCTTGAGGTTCTGCTGGAGCAGCCAGCGGTAGACCACTTCGTGGTCCTCGTCCGGGCGCCGGCAGACGAACGCGTGCACGCCCAGCGCGTGCGGGCCGACGTCGAGCCGGACCGGGACCTGGAGCTTGCGCTCCCCCGGCATGGTCACGCTGAAGACGCCGTCGCCGATCTCCTCGTGGTCGAGCTCGGCGGTCGCGAGGTAGTCGCGCAGTAGGTCGGCGACGCCGGCCCGGTCGGTCACACCCATGCCGCCATCGTCTCGCGCGCCCGGCCGTAGACGTCCAGCGTGCGATCGGCGGTGTGCTCCCAGGAGAACGTGCGGGCGTGCGCGACGGCGCCGGCAGCGAGCCGATCGCGCAGCGCGTCGTCGCCGATCACCCGCGTCAGGGCGGCTGCCCACGCGTCTGCGTCGTGGCTGTCGACGAGCAGGCCGGAGACCTCGTCGTGGACGACCGTTGTGAGTCCGCCGACGGCGGCGGCCACCACCGGCGTCCCGGACGCCTGCGCCTCGACGGCGACCAGGCCGAACGACTCGTTGTACGACGGCACGGCGACGAGGTCGGCCGCGGCGCACCAGCGGCCGAGGTCGGGCTGGGTTACCGGCGGGACGAAGCGCACCACGTCGTCGAGTCCGAGGTCACGTGCGAGGTCGGCGAGCGACCCCGGGTGCTCCAGGCCCGAGCCCGACGGACCCCCGACGACCGGCACCACGAGTCGTGAGCGCAACGACGGGTCGCGCTCGACCAGCACGGCGACGGCCCGCAGCAGCACGTCGGGCGCCTTCAGCGGCTGGATCCGGCCAGCGAACAACAGCACGTGGGCGTCCTCGGGCAGCCCGAGCTCGCGCCGGGTCGCGCGGCGGTCGTGGGGTCGGAACACATCGAGGTCGACACCGGGGTGGACCACCTCGACCCGCCCCGGGTCCGCGCCGTACAGGTTGATGAGCTGCTTGGCCTCGAGATCGGTGTTGGCGACCAGCATGTCGGCGGCGTCGACGACCTGCTCCTCGCCGATGATCCGCCCCTCCGGCTCGGGGGTGTCGCCCTCGGCGAGGGCGTCGTTCTTCACCTTTGCCATGGTGTGCATCGAGTGGATCAGCGGCACGCCCCACCGGTCGCGGGCCAGCGCGCCGACCTGGCCCGAGAGCCAGTAGTGGCTGTGCACCGCGTCGTAGTGGCCGAGCGGGTGGGATGCCTCGGCGCGCAGCACCTCGCGAGCGAACACGCAGAGCTGGCCGGGCAGCTCGCCCTTGGTGAGGCCCTCGAACGGGCCGGCCGTGATGTGGCGGACCGTGACTCCGTCGCCTGCCGGCGCGACAGGAGGCAGGGTGGACGTCGTGGCCCGCGTGAAGATGTCGACCTCGATGCCGCGCCGCGCGAGCCGCTTGGAGAGCTCGAGCACGTACACGTTCATGCCGCCGGCGTCACCGGTCCCGGGCTGGTCGAGCGGGGACGTATGCAGGCTGATCATCGCCACCCGCTGCATGCCGTGCTCCACACCGCCTCCTGACGTCCGGCCGGTCCGGACACACTGACCCGAAGGAGTACAACCACGGCGTGAGGCCAATCATTCCGATGCAGCATGCCGGCGGCCGACCATTCCGAGGAGGACTCCGGCCGCGGGATCAGCGGGCGTGCGTGCCGGGACGGCGCCGTGGCTCGGGTACGGCGGCGTTCCGGCCGGTCAGCGCGTAGAGCGCCAGGGAGCCCACGATGGCGACGGCGCCGAGCACGCCGTCGAGCGTGATCGCGTCCTCGTCACCCTTCATGACGGCGTACACCGACCACACCAGCAGCGGGAACGCCGCCGCGACGATCAGCCGCAGCCAGGTCGCGCTGCGGCTGACCAGCCCACCGCCGGCGCACGCGAGGGCGAGCCCCAGGAGCCCGAGCCCGATCCAGTACGCCTGCTCGGACCACGTCGGCGCGCTGCCCGCGAGGTCGGCCCCCCACCGCGCCACCCAGCACGCTCCGCCGAGCAGTCCGGCGACCAGTGCGAGGACACGCAGGTTCATGGGCTCTCCTGACCGGGTTGGCGGCGCTCGATTGTGCCAAAGGGCACAATCGCGCCCATGAGCGTACTCCGCACGGCCGTGGTGACCGGGGCGAGCAGCGGCATCGGGGCGGCCACAGCCCGGGCGCTGGCCGCGGCCGGATTCCACGTCTGCTGCGCGGCCCGCCGCGCGGACCGGATCGGGCCGCTCGCGCACGAGATCGGCGGCACCGCCATCACGTGCGACGTGACCGACCCCGCCTCCGTCGCCGCCCTCGCCGATGCCGTCGGAGACACGCTCCACGTACTGGTCAACAACGCCGGGGGTGCGTTCGGCGCCGATCCGGTCGCCACCGCGGATCCCGAGCAGTGGCGCGCGATGTACGACGTCAACGTGCTCGGCACGCTGCGCGTGACCCAGGCGCTGCTGCCGGCGCTGCGGGCCAGCGGCGACGGCCTGGTCCTCAACGTCGGCTCCACCGCGGGCCGGGTCGCCTACGAGGGCGGGGGCGGCTACACCGCCGCGAAGCACGGGACGCAGGTGCTGACCGAGACGCTGCGGCTGGAGCTGGTCGGCGAGCCGATCCGGGTGTCGGAGATCGCACCCGGCATGGTGCGCACCGACGAGTTCGCGCTGGTCCGCTTCGACGGCGACGCCGAGAAGGCGGACGCGGTCTACGCCGGCGTACCGGACCCGCTCGTCGCGGAGGACGTCGCCGACGCGATCGCGTGGATCGCGACCCGGCCCGCGCACGTGAACATCGATGAGCTGGTGATCCGGCCGCGGGCGCAGGCGGCCCAGCACAAGGTGCACCGCGTCACCTGAGCGGGGGCCCCGGGTCGGGTGGCAGACTGCCACCGTGCAGACCATCGGGCTCGTCGGCGGCATGAGCTGGGAATCCAGCCTGGTCTACTACCGCGATCTCAATCTCGGCGTGCAGGAGCGGCTCGGTGGGCTCTCGTCGCCGAAGCTCGTGCTGAGCACGGTCGACTTCGCCGAGCTCACTGCGCTCGAGGACGCCGAGCGCTGGGACCGGATCGGGGCCCTGCTCGGCGAGGCCGCGCAGGGCGTCGAGCGTGGGGGCGCGGACTTCCTGCTGCTGTGCACGACCACGTTCCACAAGGTCGCCGACCAGGTGGCGGCCGCGGTCGACATCCCGCTGCTGCACCTGGCCGACGTGGTGGCCGAGGCGGTGCGGGATGCCGGCACGACCAAGGTCGGGTTGATCGGCACCACCGTGGCGATGTCCGACCGGTTCTTCCTCGACCGGATGGCCGAGCACGGCGTCGAGGTGGTCGTCCCGGCTCCCGCCCACCACGAGTACCTCAACAACGCGATCTACGACGAGCTGGTCCACGGGCACGTCCTCGACCGAACCCGACGCCGGGTCGTGGAGATCATCGATGAGCTCTGGGACGACGGCGCCGAGGGAATCCTGGTCGGCTGCACCGAGCTGGAGCTGCTGATACGGCAGTCCGACATCGACCTCCCGGCGTACCCCTGCACCACGCTCCACGTGAACGCCGCCCTCGACCGCGCCCTGGCCTGACCGCCGAGTCGTGCCTCGTTCGGGCCGAGTCGTGCCTCGTACGGCTCGAGTCGTGCCTCGTACGGCGGGCGCGTGCATTCAGGCACGACTGAGCCCGAACCCCCCACGACTCGACGCGAACCGGGCACGATTCGACCCGTGCGGTCAGTCGGGGAGGACCAGGCCCGCGAGGTCGGAGAGGTCGGGGGTGAGGTCCTGCTCCGGTACGTCGAGCGGGCCGTCGCCGCAGAGCTCGAACCGGAAGACGAAGCGGTCGGGCTGAGGGGCGCCCACGGCCACCGCTGCCAGGTCGACCCGGTCGAGGAGTTGCTGCACCTCCGGCACCCGGGGGTCGGCGGAGGCGAGGTCGAGCTCGCCGCGGATGGTCAGGCCTGCGAAGCCGCCGGAACGGGCCACGCGCACCACGGTGTCGGCCGGCGGTGCCGGTGACGTCGCATCCCCGGCGCCGAGCCTCACGCCGACCTGCTCCCACGCCTCTCGAACGGCAGTCTCGTGGCCCGTCCCTTCATTCTGGGCCGCGGCGACGGTGGCCGCGGCGAAGACCGCGAAGTCGGCGCCGGAGTCGAGCGAGCCGCCGGTGAGCGCGTCGTACCAGACCCGCCCCGCGCCCTCGGCCGCGCTGCCGCGGTCCGACAGTGCGCCGATCGCACGCGCGGCGAGCACGAAGGCACGGTTGGGGATGCCGGAGTTGATGTGAACGCCGCCGTTGTCGTCGGTCGTGTCGACGTAGTCGTCCATGTGGCCAGGCTGCGGGTCGCGGCCCAAGCGAGGGTCGTCGTACGCGGTGCCGGGCTCGGCCATGTCGCGCAGGGCGCGGGCCGACACGCCCTCGGCGAAGATCTCCTGCCCGATCAGCCAGCTGCCCTCCGCGGCGGTCTGGCCCAGCACCCGCTGCTCGAGGCAGGCCGCGAAGACGTCGGAGACCGACTCGTTCAACGCACCGGACTGGCCCTGGTAGACCAGCCCGGCGGTGTGCTCGGTGACGGCGTGCGCGAACTCGTGGGCGAGCACGTCGACCGCCCGGGTGAAGCGGCGGAAGATCCGGCCGTCGCCGTCTCCGAAGACCAGGTAGGTGCCGTCCCAGAAGGCGTTGGCGTAGGCGCGGCCGTAGTGGACGGTGAGCAGCACCTCGGCGCCCTCGCCGTCGAAGGAGTCGCGTGCGTAGACCTCGTCGAACATCGCGAGCGTGGCGCGGATGCCGGCGGCGGCCTCGTCGACGCCGGCGTCCCCGGTCTCAGGCGCGCCGTCACGGCGCACCGGCCGGCCCGGCAGGTCGGTGCCCCCGGCCGCGTCGTGCACGGTCCACCGCGCCTCGGCTGCCCGCCGGGGCCGGCCGGGCGCGGTCGTACGACGAGTACGCAGCTCGGCGTCGAGCCGGCGCTGGTCCTCGACCAGGTCGACCGGCAGGCCGCCGCGCCGGCCGAGCTCGTCGAGGAGGTACGGGGGGATGAAGCGGCAGGCCCCGAGAGCGGTCATGCACCCTTCCTACTCCTCCGCCGTCCCCTGGTGGTACCGCTGCCGCCAGCGGCCGCCCTCCCGCACCCACCACGAGCTGCGCAGGGTGCTCTCCCCCGACGCGGCCACCCCGCGCCACAGCAGCAGCACGGTGTCCGGCGCGATCCGGTCGACCCCCACGACCTCGAGCGTGACGGGCGTGGGCAGCGGCTCGATCTCGGCCAGCATCTCCTCGCGCGACCACAGCCGGCCGGAACGGCCGACCTCCTCCCAATCAGGATGGAGCAGCGCGGCGACCGCCGCCGGGTCGCCGCGGACCTCGTCGGTGAGCAGCGAGCGCTCGAGCGCGACGATCCGCTCCTCGTCGGTGGCCGGGACTTCGTCGACCAGCGAGAACAGGTCGGGGTCGGGCTCCGGAGGTTGGGTCACTTCGAAGTCGTGAGTTGAGCGCGCGTGGCCGATGCCGGGCCCTGGCTCCGGCTCGCGCCCCTCCTTGCGGGCGTACGCCGCGGCGTTGGCCAGCGCGTCAGCCTTCTCGTTCAGCTCGTGGCCGGCGTGGCCCTTGACCCACTCGAAGTGCACCCGGTCGCGGCGCCCCTCCATGGCGGTGTCGAGCGCCTTCATGATCTCGACGTTGGCGACCGGCTTGCCGTCCCGCTTCTTCCAGCCACGCCGCTTCCACCCCGGCGACCACTCGCGGATCGCCTTGATGGCGTAGGTCGAGTCGCAGATGACGAGCAGGTCGTCGTCGATGTCCGCGGTCTGCTGGAGCAGGTCGAGCACGGCGGTCAGCTCGCCCATGTTGTTGGTGCCGTGGGCCCAGCCGCCACTGGCCCACCGGTCCTCGTCGACGTACCATGCCCACCCGGCCGGCCCCGGGTTGCCCAGCGCGGACCCGTCGGCAGCGGCGATGAGCGTCACGGCGGCATCGTGCCATAGCCTGTTCCGGCTATGCCCAGCACTCATTCCTCCCTCCGTTCGGACCTCCGAAACGTCGCGATCGTCGCCCATGTCGACCACGGCAAGACCACCCTCGTCGACGCGATGCTCCACCAGGCCGGCGCCTTCACCGCGCACCAGGCCGAGGGGGTCGCCGACCGGGTCATGGACTCCGGCGATCTCGAGCGCGAGAAGGGCATCACGATCCTCGCCAAGAACACCGCCGTGCACTACACGGGCGCCAGCGCGCCCGAGGGCATGACGATCAACATCATCGACACCCCCGGCCACGCCGACTTCGGCGGCGAGGTCGAGCGCGGACTGTCGATGGTCGACGGGATCGTGTTGCTCGTCGATGCCAGCGAGGGCCCGCTGCCGCAGACCCGGTTCGTGCTGCGCAAGGCGCTCAACGCCGACATGCCGGTCGTGCTGGTCGTCAACAAGGTCGACCGTCCCGACGCCCGGATCTCCGACGTCGTCGACGAGACCTACGAGCTGTTCATGGACCTGCTCGACGAGTCGCACAGCCAGGACGCGCTCGACTTCCCGGTCGTCTACGCCAGCGCCAAAGCCGGCCGCGCGTCCCTCCAGCAGCCGGCCGATGGCGGGCAGCCTGACTCCGAGGACCTCGAGCCGCTGTTCCGGACCATCCTCGACACGATCCCCGCTCCGACGTACGACGAGGGCGCACCGCTCCAGGCTCACGTCACCAACCTGGACGCCTCTCCCTTCCTGGGCCGGCTGGCCTTGCTGCGGATCCACCACGGCACGCTCCGCAAGGGCCAGACGGTCGCCTGGATCCGTCGCGACGGCACGAGCAAGAACGTCCGGGTCACCGAGTTGCTGGTGACCGAGGGCCTCGAGCGCAAGCCCGGCGAGGAGGCCGGACCCGGTGACATCGTGGCCGTCGCGGGCATCCCGGAGATCACGATCGGCGAGACCCTGGCCGACGCCGAGACCCCGGTCGCGCTGCCGCTGATCCACGTCGACGAGCCCGCGATCTCGATGACCATCGGCACCAACACGTCGCCGCTGGTCGGCCGGGTCAAGGGCTCGAAGGTCACGGCGCGGCTGGTCAAGGACCGGCTCGACGCGGAGCTCGTCGGAAACGTGTCGCTGCGGGTGCTGCCGACCGAGCGGCCGGACGCCTGGGAGGTGCAGGGCCGTGGCGAGCTGGCGCTCGCGATCCTGGTCGAGCAGATGCGTCGAGAGGGCTACGAGCTGACCGTCGGCAAGCCGCAGGTGGTGACCAAGGAGGTCGACGGCAGGGTCCACGAGCCGGTCGAGCGCCTCACCATCGACGCGCCGGAGGAGTACCTCGGCACCATCACCGAGCTGCTCGCGACCCGCAAGGGCCGGATGGAGCAGATGACCAACCACGGCACCGGCTGGGTACGGATGGAGTTCCTGGTCCCGGCCCGCGGGCTGATCGGCTTCCGCACCGAGTTCCTCACCGAGACGCGCGGCACCGGCATCGCCCACCACGTGTTCGAGAAGTACGAGCCGTGGTCCGGCGAGATCCGCTCCCGCGCGTCAGGCTCGCTCGTCGCGGACCGCAAGGGCGCGACGACGGCGTACGCCATGACGAACCTCCAGGAACGCGGGATCATGTTCGTCGAGCCGACCACCGAGGTCTACGAGGGCATGATCGTGGGCGAGAACTCCCGCGCCGACGACATGGACGTCAACATCACCAAGGAGAAGCAGCAGACCAACATCCGGTCCGCCACCTCCGACAACTTCGAGAAGCTGATCCCGCCCCGCAGGCTCTCACTCGAGCAGTGCCTGGAGTTCTGCCGCGAGGACGAGTGCGTCGAGGTCACGCCGGAGTCGGTGCGGATCCGCAAGGTCGTGCTGGACCAGAACGAGCGGGCCAAGCTCGCGTCGCGTGCTCGCAAGGCCGCCCAGTAGTAGCTCCCGCCGATTCAGCCGGAACCGGCCCGAACCGGGCGGTGCTCACCTAGGCTCGGGCGGCCATGGACGGGGAGAGCTCACCACCGACCGCCGACGAGCTGGGGATCAGCGAGGCGGAGTACGAGCGCATCCTGCGCGACCTGGACGTGCGCCGCTCGGAGGGCACTGCGCCGCTCGCCCCCGGTGTGCCTGGGCCCTCCGAATCCGAGCCGGCGCGTGCCCGGGTCGGGTGGAAGCCACTGCTGTTGGCCCTGGTCGTGCCCTTCACGCTGGTCCTGATCCAGCTAGCCCCCAGCGCGGACGGTGAGCCCGAGCCGGAGTACGCGTTCCTGCACGTGGCCGGCGAGCAACCGGTTGCCTACACGTCGTGCCGGCCGATCCAGGTCGCCGTGTATCCCGGCGGCGGACCGCCCGGCGCCGTCGACCTCGTGCGCGATGCCGTCGCGCGGGCGGCAAGCGCGTCGGGTCTCGACCTGGTCGTGATCGGCCCGTTCGGCGGGTCGGCGCCCAACTGGAACTTCGAAGCTGCACCCGTCCACGAGGACGACCCGATCAGCGTGTCCTGGCAGGACGGTGATGCGATCGCGGAGATCACCGACCACGTAGCCGGGCTCGGCGGTAGCCGGATCGTCGACTACCCCGACGGTCGCCGTCGGCTGATCGCCGGCACCATCGCGCTCTCGATCGACACCTACCGCTCGCTCGAGGCGTACGGCGACCGCGAGCAACAGCTCGCCATCCTGTTGCACGAGCTCGGCCACGTGCTCGGCCTCGCGCACGTCGACAACCCGGGCGAGCTGATGCACGACGACAACCTCGGCAAGACGGGGTACGGCCCCGGCGACCTGGAAGGCCTACGGCGCCTCGGCCAGGGTCCGTGCTTCTGACCGCCTCGGCTCAGACCCGCAGCTGGTGGTTGTTGGCCGTGATCCCGAGCCCGGTCAGCCCGACCATCGTCAGGAGCACGGTCCAGGGTGCCACGGACGGGGGCACCACGGCGGACAGCGGCAGCGCCGCGACGTGGGCGAGGAGCAACGAAGGCCACCACCGCGCGACGTCCCGGGAGCGCAGGAGGGCGATGCCGAGGAGGAGCTCGCCCAGGTAGAAGGCAGCGACCCACCCGTACAGAAAGACCCCGAGCCCGGCGTCGCCGGCCAGGCTCTCCAGGTCCTGCTCGCCGATCGTGCCCAGCAGCACCAGCGCCCGCACCATGACCAGGAGCGCGGCGTACCCCGCAGTTCCGATGCACCCGACCACGAAGGTCGCTGCGGCGGCGAGCGCCAGCCTGGTCGACCGGGCGTCGACCAGCGTCAGCACCGCGGGGATGCCGAGTGTGAGCGTCACCGACGCGAAGAAGTAGAGGCTGGCGACGGTCAGCCAGCGGCCACCGTCCTCCTGCACGATCCGCAGCGACTCGCCGCCCTCGCCGGTGGGCATCAGCAGGGCTCCGGCGAGGAGTGCGGTCGCCCCGGCCACGAGGGCGGAGGCCGAGTACGGCACCCAGTCGATGCGCATGAGTGTTCCTCCGGGGGGAGAGGCTCCGCGACAGACTAGGGCCTCGGCCGCCCGCCCGTGCCCGGTTCGGCGAGGTTCAGGATGCGGAGTGCCGACGGCTCGCCAGGTGGTACGCCGCGAGGACGCCGCCGACCGCGCCGAACAGATGCCCCTGCCAGGAGACGCCGGGCTCGCCGGGGAGCGCACCGAGCAGGACGCTGCCGTAGACCAGGAACACGCCGACGCCGATCAGGATCCCGATCGGCCGTCGCTCGAGGAACCCGACCACCATCGTGTAGGTGAGCAGTCCGAAGACCAGGCCGGAGGCGCCCACGGTGACCGAGTTCGGCGGTCCGACCAGCCACACCCCGAGCCCGCTGACGAGCCAGGCCCAGGCGAGCACGCCGAACAGCCGCGCCGTGGACGCGGCCGCGACGAGGAACGCGAGGATCAGCAGCGGCACCGAGTTGGCCTCGAGGTGCGTCCAGCCGGAGTGCAGCAACGGCGCTGCGAGGATCCCGACCAGGCCTCCCTGGGAGCGCGGCTCGATGCCGTAGCGGTCCAGGGAGCCGGCCGTCACGGCGTCCACGATCTCGACCAGCCAGAGCAGCGCCACGAACGCCGCGACCACCCCCGCAGCCCTCACCCAGCCGCGGGTCGGGTCGACGCTGGTGGTGCTCACGAGGGGAACCTACCCGGGCCGACCCAGCCCGTCCTGCCCGTCTACTGTGACCCCACCGACTGCAACTTCCAGGAGGACAGCCATGCCCGCGACCCGGGTGATGCCCACCGAGGAGTCCGCCGAGCTGGTCCGCCTGGTGCGGGACTTCGCCGCCCGCGAGCTGCTCCCCCGCAGCGCCGAGGCCGAGGCCGACGAGGCGTTCCCGCGCGACGTCTTCCGGGCCCTGGGCGGGCTGGGGGTGCTCGGCCTGCCCTACCCCGAGGAGTACGGGGGCAGCGGACAGCCCTACGAGGTGTACCTCCAGGTGCTGGAGGAGATCGCCGCGGCCTGGGCGAGCGTGGGCGTGGGCATCTCGGTGCACGCCCTCTCGTGCTTCGGGCTGGTGACCCGCGGCACCGAGGAGCAGAAGCAGCGGTGGCTGCCCGACATGCTGGGCGGCGAGCTGCTCGGCGCCTACTGCCTCTCCGAATCCCATGCCGGGTCGGACCCGGCTGCGATGCGCGCCACGGCCAGGCAGGACGGCGACGACTACGTCATCAACGGCAGCAAGGCCTGGGTCACGCACGGCGGCCACGCAGACTTCTACAAGGTGATGGCCCGCACCTCCGACGCGCGCGACGGGATCTCCTGCTTCCTGGTGCCCGCGGACGCCGAGGGCCTCTCGGCGGACCCGCCCGAGCGCAAGATGGGACTGACCGGGTCCGCCACGGCGACGATGCGCTTCGACGGCGCCCGCGTCCCGGCCGAGCGGCTGCTCGGCGACGAGGGCGACGGACTGCGGATCGCGCTGGCCGGGCTCGACGCGGGGCGGCTCGGGATCGCAGCGGTCGCGACCGGGCTCGCCCAAGGTGCCCTCGACCAGGCGGTCGCGTACGCGAAGGAACGCGAGACGTTCGGGCGCCCGATCATCGAGCACCAGGGCCTCGCGTTCCTGCTGGCCGACATGGAGGCCGCCGTGCAGTCCGCCCGCGCCACCACGCTGCACGCCGCCCGCCTGAAGGACGGCGGCCGCCCGTACAGCCGCGAGGCGAGCATCGCCAAGCTGATCGCGACCGACCAGGCGATGAAGGTGACGACCGACGCGGTGCAGGTCTTCGGCGGCTACGGCTACACCCGCGACTTCCCCGTCGAGCGCTACATGCGCGAGGCGAAGGTGATGCAGATCTTCGAGGGCACCAACCAGATCCAGCGGATGGTGATCTCACGCGCGTTGGCCAAGGGTGGCGCGGCCCGGATCGACCACGCCTGAGCTGGGCGGACGACCTCCGCGCCAGCCCACGATCGGGCAAGGACGACACGGGAGCGCGGCGTGTCATGCCGTGTGCGTCCACGCGGCAGCCGGTCAGCCGCGCTCCAAGAACCAGCGCGCCAGCAGCGTGCCCTCGTGCTCGACCAGTGTGTGCAGCCGCAGCGGTACGTCGAGGGGCGGGCCGTTGCTGATGCGGGGGTGCAGCCCCCCGATCATGCGCGGGACGGTGGTGACGCAGACCTCGTCGGCCACACCCTGGTCGAGCAGGTCCCGCAACAGGTGCGGCCCGCCCTCGCACAGGATCCGCCGTAGCCCACGCTCCACCAGTGCCTCGCGGAGCACGGCCAGGTCGACGCGGTGCGAGCCGAGCACGAGGACGTGCTCGTCACCGAGCAGGTCACGCGAGGCCTCGAGGCCGGCGGCACGTTCGCACGTCGCGAGCAGCACCTTCCCCGGTGCGCAGTCGCGCAGCGTCGGCGGCACGGCGCCGCTGCGGCTGACCACCACGATCGGCAGCCGGTTCGGGCGGTAGGCCTCCGCGCGCAGGGTCCCGGCGCCCACCACGATCACGTCGGCCTGGGCCCGCAGCAGCCGGAAGACCTCCTGATCCGGCTCGTTGTTGATCGAGCGACTGGTCCCGCTGGGTCCGGTCGCGGCGCCGTCGACGGTCGCGACCATGTTCAACCGCAGCCAGGGCTCGGCAGGTGCGGCGTAGAGCTCCTCGAGGGGGACGTCGGGACCGACGAGCACACGCATGCGGCGACGTTATCGGAGCCCTGCCTAAACTCCGTCGGGTGATCACGCTGTCCGACCTCGCCGCCCTCCACGAGACGTACGCCGACGACCTGGCGCGGCCGGTGACCCCGGTGCGCGTAACTGAGGACGTCGTGATCGAGGACGGGTTGCCGACGCTGATGGGCGTCGTGAACCTGTCGCGCGACTCGACGTACCGCGAGAGCATCGCCGGCTCGACCGAGGCCGCCCTCCACAAGGCGCGCGTGCAGACCGCCCAGGGGGCGCGGATCGTCGACCTCGGCGCGGAGGCGAGCAACGACGCCGCCGACCGGGTCGGGCCAGAGGAGCAGCTCGAGAAGTTGCTGCCTGCGGTGGAGCAGCTCGCCCTCGAGACCGTGGTCTCGGTCGAGACCTACCGGCCCGCGGTGGTGCGCGCCGTGCTCGACGCGGGTGCGCGGCTGATCAACCTGACCGGCCGGGAGGACGAGGACGACATGCTCGCGGCGGTCGCCGAGCACGACGCGACGGTCCTGATGTGCTTCGGCACCTCCGCCAACGTGCGCGAGCAGGACCAGCTCCCCCGCGAGGACGACCTCGCGCCGTTCCTGGTCGACCACTTCGCCGGGCGGATCGAGCACGCCCGCTCCCTCGGCGTCGACAAGATCGTGGTCGACCCGGGGATGGGCTTCACGTTCCCGAACCTCGGCGGGGTCGAGCGCGCGAACCTCCAGACCCGGACGATCACGCAGAACTTCCGGCTGCGCTCGCTCGGCGTACCCACGGCGAGCGTGCTGCCGCACAACCTCGACATCTTCGAGGACGAGTTCCGCAAGGCCGAGGGCTTCTTCACGGTCTTCGCGACGTTCGGCGGTGTCCACCTGCTGCGGGTGCACGAGGTGCCCCACATCCGGACGGTGCTGCGGGCGATCGAGACGCTCGACGTCAGGTGAGCGGCAGCACCATGCCGCGCACGTCCGGCTGTTGTGCGGGCAGCCACGGCGGCCGCAGCCGGCACACCTCCACCCAGCCGACCGACTCGTAGAGCCGCAGTGCGCCGGTGTGAACGGGCACGACGTCGAGGCACGGCCCGCGCCGCTGCTCGCGGAGCCACCCGACCGATACGTCGTGCAGGCGTCGGCCGAGCCCGGCGCCACGGACGTTCGGGTCGACGAACAGCGTGCTCATGACGCCCAGCCGGTCGGCGGGCAGGCCGTGGGCGCGCTCCCAGTGCGGCCCGAACAGCTCGTCGCTCGCCTCCAGCACCGCGACGTGCCCGACCGGGCGGCCGTCGGCGAGCGCCGTCCACGTGGCCAGCTCTCCCCGACGTACGACGAACTGCTCGATCGGGAACGGCAGCGGCCAGCGCATCGGGTAGCTGCTGGTGGGCTGCTGGGCGGCCAGCACCTCCACCAGGCCGGGCACGTCCTCCTCGCGCCGCCGCCGGATCTCGATCTCGGGCGCCGCCATCAGATGTCGGTGACCCGGATGCCGGAGTGCGCCTTGTAGCGGCGGTTGATGCTGATCAGGTTGGCGGTCAGCGCCTCCACCTGGTGGCAGTTGCGCAGCCGGCCGCCGTACACGCCACGCATGCCGGGGACGCTCGACGCCAGCGCACACACCAGGCCGATGGCCTCCCGGTCCTCCCCGAGCACGAGCACGTCGGTGTCGATCGAATCGACCTCGGGGTCGTCGAGGAGCATGGCGCTCACGTTGTGGAAGGCACCGACCACGGTGGAGTCGGGGAGCAGCGCCGCCGCCTGCTGCGCCGCCGACCCCTCCTCGACCGGCAACGGGTAGGCACCCTGCTTGTCGAAGCCCAGCGGGTTCACGCAGTCGACGACGACCTTGCCAGCGAGCTGTCCCGCGAGGTCGCGCAGCAGCTCCGCGTGCCCGTCCCACGGGACCGCGACCACGACGACATCACCCTGACCGGCCGCGGTCGCGTTGTCGGCGCCCGACACGGTGCCGCCGGTGGCGTCCCCGAGCTCGGTCGCCGTCCCCGCTGCCCGTTCCGCCGAGCGGGACCCGATCACGACCGGGATGCCCGCCTGCGCGAACCGGCGCGCCAACCCCCTCCCGTGCGGCCCGGTCCCTCCCAGCACGGCCACGATCCGGTCGGTGGGGAAGGAAGGAAGGTCAGCCATGGCCCCGGAGCCTAGTTGGCCTGCCGGCCGGGCAGGGTGGGCGAGTCAGCTGGCGAAGCCCTCAGGGTTCTGCGACTGCCAGCGCCAGGTGTCGGCGCACATGTCCTCGACCGACTTGGTGGTGTGCCAGCCGAGCTCGGCGTTCGCCTTCGCCGGGTCGGCGTACGACGTGGCGACGTCGCCCGGGCGCCGAGCGACGACCTCGTAGGGCAGCTCGCGCCCGACCACACTCTCGAAGGCGTGGAGGAGCTCCAGCACGCTGGTGCCGCGACCGGAGCCCAGGTTCCAGACGTTGACGGGGTCGCCGGCATCAGCGAGCGCCTGCAGCGCGGCGACGTGGCCGGCCGCCAGGTCCTCGACGTGGATGTAGTCGCGTACGCCGGTTCCGTCGACGGTGTCGTAGTCGTCGCCGAAGACCGAGAGCTTCTCGCGGCGTCCGACCGCGACCTGGGCGATGTAGGGCATCAGGTTGTTGGGCGTCTCGGAGGGGTCCTCCCCGATGGTCCCCGAGGGGTGCGCCCCGACCGGGTTGAAGTAGCGCAGCAGCGCCACTCGCATCCCCGAGTCGGCCCGGGCCACGTCACTGAGGATCTGCTCCTGCATCACCTTGGTCCAGCCGTACGGGTTGGTCGCGAACGTGAGCTGTTCCTCGGTGGCGCCGGCCTGCTCGGTGCCATAGACCGTCGCGCTGGAGGAGAAGACCAGCCGGTGCACGTCGTGGCGGCGCATCGCGCGGACCAGGGAGAACGTCGAGCCGAGGTTGTTCTCGTAGTACTCCAGGGGCTTGGCGACGCTCTCGCCGACCGCCTTGAAGCCGGCGAAGTGGATCACCGCGTCGAACTGGCCCGTGGCGAAGAGGTGCTCGGTCTTGTCGGCGTCGCAGAGGTCGAAGGCATGCGTCGGCAGGCTGGTGCCGGTCAATGCCTCCACACGGCCGATGACCGCCGGGACCGAGTTGCTGAAGTTGTCGACGATCACCACGTCGTGGCCGGCTTCCACGAGCCGCACCACGGTGTGCGATCCGATGTAGCCGGCACCACCACTCACGAGAACCTTCATGGCCAGAACCCTAGACTCCGGTCATGCCCACGGCCCTCATCACCGGGATCACCGGGCAGGACGGGCTGTACCTCGCGGAGCTTCTCCTCTCGAAGGGGTACGACGTGCACGGGCTGATCCGCGGCCAGAACAACCCACGGCGCGACCTGGTGGCCGACCTGGTGCCCGACGTCCGGCTCCACACCGGAGACCTCACCGACATGTCGAGCCTGATCCGGGCGCTGCGCGACTCCGACCCCGACGAGGTCTACAACCTCGGCGCGATCTCCTATGTCGCCTACTCGTGGGAGAACGCCGCGCTCACCACGGACGTCACCGGCAAGGGCGTGCTGAACCTGCTCGAGGCGCTGCGGCTGCACGGCGGCGACGACCCCGGCCGGGTCCGCTTCTACCAGGCGTCGAGCTCGGAGATGTTCGGCAAGGTCCAGGAGGTGCCGCAGCGGGAGACGACCCTGCTGTGGCCGCGCTCGCCGTACGGCGTCAGCAAGGTCTTCGGGCACCACATGACGATCAACTACCGCGAGTCCTACGGGATGCACGCCAGCTCGGGGATCCTCTTCAACCACGAGTCGCCCCGCCGCGGTCACGAGTTCGTCACCCGCAAGGTGAGCCGGGCGGTGGCGCGGATCAGCCTCGGGCTCGCCGACCATGTGACGCTGGGCAACCTCGACGCGCGCCGCGACTGGGGCTTCGCCGGCGACTACGTCGAGGCGATGTGGCTGATGCTCCAGCAGCCCCACGGCGGCGACTACGTCGTCGCCACCGGCGAGACCCACTCCATCCGCGACCTGCTCGACCTCGCGTTCGGCCACGTCGGCATCGACGACTGGACGCGTTTCGTCCGGCAGGATCCACGCTTCATGCGCCCGGCCGAGGTCGACGAGCTGATCGGCGACGCGAGCCGGGCGCGCGCGGTGCTCGGCTGGAAGCCGAAGGTCTCCTTCTCCGAGCTGGTCGCGATGATGGTCGACGCCGACCTCGAGGCGACCCGTCAGGGCTGGTGACGCTGCCATGACCGGGGCGAGTCGCGCGTTCGTCACGGGTATCGGCGGGCAGGACGGCGGCTACCTCGCCGAGCAGCTGGTCGCCGAGGGGGTCGAGGTCCACGCGCTCGCACACGAAGCCGAGCCGCTGCCCGACCGGCCCGGCGTCGAGCTCCATCCGGGCGACGTCACCCGCACCGACGACGTACGACGCCTCGTGCTCGACCTCACGCCCGACGAGATCTACAACCTGGCCGCCGTCAGCTCGGTGGCGCGGTCCTGGGAGGAGCCCGACCTGACGGCCGCCGTCAACGGCGCGGCCGCGGTCGGGGTCATCGACGCGGCGTACCGGCTCCAGGAGCGCAGCGGCCGCCCCGTCCGGGTGCTCCAGGCGTCGAGCGCGGAGATCTTCGGCCAGCCCGACCGCTCGCCCCAGGACGAGTCGACGCCGATCCGACCGGTGAACCCGTACGGCGCCGCGAAGGCCTACGCCCACCGCATGTGCGGCATCTACCGCCGCCGTGGGCTCCACGCGGCCACGGCGATCCTCTACAACCACGAGTCGCCGCGGCGCCCGCCGCAGTTCGTGACCCGGAAGATCACCTCCACCGTCGCCGCGATCGCTCGGGGCGAGGCCGACCGGCTGGTCCTGGGCAACCTCGACGCCCGCCGCGACTGGGGCTGGGCGCCGGACTACGTCGACGCGATGGTGCGCGCTGCCCGGGCGGACCGGCCCGACGACTTCGTGGTCGCCACCGGCAGGGCTCACTCGGTGCGTGAGTTCGTGGCGGCTGCGTTCGCCCGGGCGGGGGTCGACGACTGGGAACGGCTGGTCGAGATCGACCCGGGGCTGGCGCGGCCCGTCGATGCCACCGAGCTGGTGGGCGACGCCGGCCACGCCCGGAGCGCGCTCGGCTGGGGCCCGACCCTCACGTTCGAGGAAGTCGTCGCCCGGTTGGTCGACGCGGAGCTCGACCGACTCAGTCGGTGAGCAGCCGCAGCAGGTAGTCGCCGTACCCGCTCTTCTCGAGCTCGCCGGCGATCGCGACGAGCTGCTGGTCGTCGATGAAGCCCATCCGCCACGCCACCTCCTCGGGGCAGCCGATCTTGAGTCCCTGGCGGCTCTCGACGGTGCGGACGAAGTCGCTGGCATCGCTGAGGTCGTCGAAGGTCCCGGTGTCGAGCCAGGCGGCGCCGCGCGGCAGCACCTCGACCTTGAGCCGGCCCTCTGACAGGTACGTGCGGTTGAGGTCGGTGATCTCCAGCTCGCCGCGCGCCGACGGCGTCAGGCTCTTGGCCCGCTCGACGACGTCCGTGCCGTAGAAGTAGAGCCCCGGCACGGCGTACCCGCTGCGAGGGTGCTCCGGCTTCTCCTCCAGCGAGATCGCGATCCCCGCGTCGTCGAACTCCACGACGCCGTACGCCGAGGGGTCCGACACCCGGTAGCCGAACACCGCGGCTCCGTCGATGTCCAGGAACCGCCGCAGGTGCTGCCCGAGCCCGACGCCGTAGAAGACGTTGTCGCCGAGGATCAGCGCGACCGGCTCCTCCCCGATGTGGTCCTCGCCGATCACGAACGCCTGTGCCAGCCCCTCGGGCCGCGCCTGCACCGCGTAGTCGATCGAGAGGCCCAGCGCGGAGCCGTCGCCCAGCAGCCGCCGGAACTGCTCTGACTCGTGCGGGGTGGTGATGACCAGGATGTCCCGGATCCCTGCGAGCATCAGCGTCGACAGCGGGTAGTAGATCATCGGCTTGTCGTAGACGGGGACCAACTGCTTGCTGACGGCCCGCGTGATGGGGTGCAGCCGCGAGCCGGTACCGCCCGCGAGGATGATGCCGCGCATGCGCCCGATCCTCGCAGACCGGCGCGCACCTACACTGCACGGCGTGCAGCACGTACTGGTCACCGGCGGCGCCGGCTTCATCGGCGCCAACTTCGTCCACCACCTCGTCGAGCAGACCGACGCCCAAGTCACCGTGCTCGACAAGCTCACCTACGCCGCCAACGAGGAGGCGCTCGCCGAGCTGCCCGGGGGCCGCTGCCGACTGGTCGTGGGCGACGTGGCCGACGCGTCCGTCGTCGACCCGCTGGTCGCGGAGCACGACACGGTGGTCCACTTCGCGGCCGAGTCGCACAACGACAACTCCCTCGACGACCCGGCGCCCTTCGTGCAGACCAACCTGGTCGGCACTTTCACGATCCTCGAGGCGGTGCGGCGGACGGGTGCCCGGCTCCACCACGTCTCGACGGACGAGGTGTACGGCGACCTCGAGCTGGACGACCCGAAACGGTTCACCGAGGACACGCCGTACCAGCCGAGCAGCCCGTACTCCGCGTCGAAGGCCGGGTCCGACCACCTGGTCCGGGCGTGGGTGCGCAGCTTCGGCGTGGCGGCCACGATCTCGAACTGCTCGAACAACTACGGCCCGTGGCAGCACATCGAGAAGTTCATCCCGCGCCAGGTCACCAACCTTCTCGACGGAGGCCGCCCCAAGCTCTACGGCACCGGCGCCAACGTGCGCGACTGGATCCACGTCGAGGACCACAGCTCCGCGGTGCGGGCCATCCTCGAGCGCGGCCGGATCGGCGAGACCTACCTGATCGGCGCGGATGGAGAGAAGAGCAACCTCGAGGTGGTGCGCCTGATCCTGCGCCTGATGGGCCGCGCCGAGGACGACTTCGACCACGTGACCGACCGAGCCGGGCACGACCTGCGCTACGCGATCGAGTCCGGCAAGCTGCGGCTCGAGCTCGGCTGGCGGCCGACGTACGAGGACTTCGAGGCGGGCCTCGCCCAGACCATCGAGTGGTACCGCGAGCACGAGGACTGGTGGCGCCCGCACAAGGCCGCCACCGAGCAGGGGTACGCCGCGAAGGGCCAGTGACCTCCAAGGCCGAGCCCACCCTGGTCAGCGCTGGTGCAGGCCCTTCAGCGCCGGCCTCACGTCCGCGAGGTAGACGAACGTCGCGATCGTGAACGCGAGGTTGATCAGCCCGATCGGTGAGCCGAGCAGGATCACGTTCGCAGCGACACCGAGCCCGAGGATCGCCACCCAGGCGGGCTTGGTGAGCTTGCCCGCGGCCTCGTAGTGCTGCGGGCTGAAGCCCAGTGAGGTGACGAGCGCGAAGATCTTGATCCCGAGCAGCGCCAGGGTCACGGCCAGCAGGATCATTCCCTGCAGCTGGATCACGTTCTCCACGGCGACCACGGTACTGGAGCGATGCGCACCTTTGCCCGGTCCCAGACGCGCCGAGACCCCCGGGGCTCATACACCCGGGGGTCTCGTCACGTTCTGCCGAAGGTCAGTCGCCGACCTTCGCCGCAGCGTCGGTCGCGGCCTCCGTGGCCGAGGACGCGGTCTTCTTGGCCGCGGTGGCGGTGGCCTTCGCGCTGCGCTTCGGGGCGCCGCTCTGCTTCTTGGCCGTCGACTTCGCGGCCTTGGTCGCCTGGGTCTTGGTGGTCTTCGCCTTCGCGGTGGTCGTCTTGGCGGAGGTGACGGTCGCCTGGGTGGACTCCTGCTTGCGGATCCGGGTGACGAGGCTCTCGCCGCGGTTGACCAGGTCGCCGTAGGTGCCGTTCACCGCGGTGATGTTCTCGTCGACGAACGCCTGCACCTTGGCCGGGAGGGCCTTGGCGTCGGACTGCAGCTCGGCGACCCGCTTCTCGATGGCGCTCCGACGGGCCTTGGGGTCGAGGTCGAGGTCGGTGACGAGCTTCTGCGCACCGGCGAAGCGCTTCTGTGCCTCGGTGACGTAGTCGCGGACGAGCTCGACGGCGAGGTCGGTGACACCGGCGCCGGCGTACAGCGGCTTGGCGGCCGCCTTGAGGTCGACCTTCAGGTCGGACGGGAGGCTGGACTTGATGCGGGGGAACGTGGCCATGTGGCTCACTCCTTCGGGGTAGTGGTGGTGTTCAGCGACAGGAACGACGCGTACACGTCGAGCACGGTCTGCTTCTGCCGTTCGCTCAGGTGGGGATCGCCCAGGACGGCCAGCTCGACCGACCTCTCGGGAGCGCCCGGGACGGGCTCCGGACTGACGATGCCGGCCCGGATGTAGAGCTGTTCCGCGGAGATCCGCAGAGCTTTGGCGATCTGTTGGAGCACCTCGGCCGAGGGCTTGCGCAGACCGCGTTCGATCTGGCTCAGGTACGGGTTCGACACTCCGGCCTGCTCGGCGAGCTGCCGCAGGGACAGGCGCGCCGCGAGCCGCTGCTCCCTGAGGTAGTCCCCGAGAGACCCGACGGTCTTCCCGACCTTGCTCTTGGCCATGCCCCCATCGTGCTAGCTGCTGCTAGCGAATTGCAAACACAGCAAGCGTGAGGTGGTTCACAGCTCCGTTCGAACGGTGACCCCGGGGGACCACGACGCACCTCAGAAGCAGGCCCGGATCTCCCCCACGGGCTCCCCGCCGCCGAGCAGCGGCACCCGGCCGGTCGCACGGACGGCGTCCGCGTCGACGCCCGGCTCGTCCAGCACTCCGCTGCGCTCGAGTGCCGCGGCCATGAGCACCGGCCGGACCCGCGGGGCGCCGTCGTCGGTCTTGAGCGCGAACGCCCGGCCGTCGGGCAGTGCCACGGCGTAGCACGACTCCGCCCCCGCCTTGCCGATCGCACCCGGTACGGCGGTCAGGAGCGCTCGCTCGTCCCGCTCGCTCCCGGAGACGTACGACGGGTGCGTCCGGATCGCCTCGGCGACCTGGGCCGCGAGCGGCTCGGGGCGGTCGTCGCCGCCGAGCCCGCGGGCCAGCCGGCCGAACGCCCGGGCGAGCCCGACGAGTGACGCGGAGAGGAGCGGAGCGCCACAGCCATCCACCGCTACCACGACCGCGGGCTCACCGGTGAGCTCCTCGAAGGTCTCGCGGATCGCGACCTGGAGCGGGTGACCCGGCCTGCGGTAGTCGGAGACGTCCCAGCCGTTGCGGACGCACGTGGCGAGCATCGCGGCGTGCTTGCCCGAGCAGTTCATGAGGACCGGTGCCTTCTGCCCCCCGGCCCGGATGATCTGCTCACGCGCGGCGTCGTCGAGCGGGTAGTCGGGCGGGGTCTGGAGCGCCGACTCGTCGAGCCCGGCGCCGGCCAGGATCTGTCGGGCCCCGTCGACGTGGAAGTCCTCCCCTGAGTGGGACGCGCATGTCAGCGCCAGCAGCGCCGGCTCGAGCTCCAGCCCGAGCCGCAGCATGCCGAGCGCCTGCACCGGCTTGTTGCACGAGCGGGGCAGCACCGGGGACGTGACGTCGCCGACCGACCAGTCGACCTCGCCGTCCGGACGCAGCGCAACCAGGGACCCGTAGTGGTGGCCCTCGACGAACCCGGAACGGACGATCTCGGCGACCACGACCGGGCCGGTCACTCGCAGCCCCTCGCGTAGTCGTCCTCGAGCCGCACGATGTCGTCCTCCTCGGTGTAGTCACCGAGCTGGGTCTCCAGGACCACGAGCGGCTCGTCGCCGTCGTTCGCGACCCGGTGGGGCACGCCCTGGCCCACGTCGACGTGCTGTCCCGGGCCGACGACGACGGTCCGGCCGTCGATGACGCACGTGGCGGTGCCGGAGACCACGAGCCAGTGCTCGGAGCGCTGGGCGTGCGTCTGGTAGGACAGCCGGTGGCCGGCCTCGACCTCGATCCGCTTCAGCTTGTAGCCGTCTCCGACGTCGAGCACGTACCAGGCGCCCCACGGACGCGTGGCGGAGCGTGCGTCCTGCTGCGGTCCGGCCTCGTCTGACACAGCACGCACCATAGCCACGGCGTGGCACGGTCCCGGTGGCAGGATGGCGGCCGTGCCCGACGCCCCCGTTCCTCAGCACTGCCCGACGTCTCGCGAGCTCGACGACCTCGAGCTGCTCACCACCGGCGCACTGGCGCCGATGACCCGCTTCGGAGAGCCGGGTAGCCCAGTCACGCTGACCCTGCCGCCGGAGCTGGTCGACTCCGCGCTGGTCGAGCTGGTCGACCCCGAGGGACTCCCGCTGGCCCGGGTCGTGCCGGCCACCGGCGCGGTCGAGAGCCTCACCCACCCGCAGTACGGCGCGTTCCGACGCCTGTACCTCACAGCCGCACAGGTCCGTGAGCGGTACGCCGGCGCGACGTTCGTCCCGACCGACGACGCGCTCACCGACGACCAGCTGGCCGAGCTCGCCGCCCTCGAGGGCCCGGTGGTGCTGCTCGCCCTCGTCGGGCACGGCACCCCGGCGCTGAGCCCGGTGGCCCTGATCCGCGCCTCGCTCGCCGCCGCGGCCCGGCTCGGCGGCGACGTGGTCGCGGTGCCGCTCGCCGCGCACGACGACCCCGAGGCCGATCATGCGCTGGGAGTCGGCGTCGTGTCGGCGTACGCCGGCCACGACCCGGTGCGCGCGCTCACCGAGCCCGAGGGCGACCCCGGCTACCCCCCGGAGATCGAGGCGATCGTGGTCGCCGACCGACCCGCGCCGGCCGAGCAGGGGCTGGTGCTGTTCTTCACCGGACTGTCCGGCAGCGGCAAGTCGACCCTGGCGCGCGCGCTCATGGACCGGGTGCTCGAGCAGGGGCGGCGGCCGGTCACGAGCCTCGACGGCGACGTCGTGCGCCGGCACCTGTCGGCCGGCCTGACGTTCTCCAAGGCCGACCGCGAGACGAACATCCGCCGGATCGGGTGGGTCGCGGCGGAGATCTCGCGGCACGGCGGGATCGCGGTGTGCAGCCCGATCGCACCCTTCGCCGAGACCCGGCAGCAGGTCCGCGAGATGGTCGAGGACGCGGGCGGCGCCTTCTTCCTGGTGCACGTGGCGACGCCGCTCGAGGAGTGCGAGCGGCGGGACCGGAAGGGCTTGTACGCGAAGGCCCGGCGGGGCGAGATCCCCGAGTTCACCGGCATCTCCTCGCCGTACGAGGAGCCCGACGACGCAGTGGTCCGGGTCGACACCACGGGCAGGACCATCGAGGACGCCCTCGGCGACGTGACCGATGCTCTGCGGGACGCCGGATTCCTGGACGTGTCGCCGTTATCGTGAGCCGGGTCCACCGATTCCGACAATCTCAGGTAGATCAGTAGAGTTCGGTGGTCAACGGGTCTAAGGGAGGTCTCCATGGGCGACGTCATCACGACGACGTTCTTCGCCGTCATCGCCGCCGGGTTCTTCGTCGGCGTCGTGGTCGGCATGACCGGGATGGGTGGCGGCGCGTTGATGACGCCGGCCCTCATCTTCCTCGGGGTCGGTGAGACCACCGCGGTCATCACCGCCGACCTCACGGCCGCCGCCGTCTACAAGTCCGGTGGAGCCGTGGTGCACCACCGGGAAGGGACGCCGAACCTGTCGCTGGCGAAGTGGCTGATCATCGGGTCGGTCCCGATGGCCCTGCTCGGGCCCTATCTCGTCTTCAGTCTCACGTCGGACAAGGAAGAGCTCGACCGCATCCTCAAGCTCTGCATCGGTTTCGCGCTGCTCTTCGCGGCCCTCACCTACGCGTTGCGGCTGTGGATCAACCTGCGCCGCGTGCGGCTCGGCGAGACCTCCGACAACAACGACCCGAGGGTGCGGATCCTGCCGACCGTCCTCGTCGGCGCCCTGGGCGGCCTGCTCGTCGGCGTCACCAGCGTCGGCTCCGGCTCGGTCATCATGATCGCGCTGCTGATGCTCTACCCCGGGCTCTCGGCCGCGAAGCTGGTGGGCACCGACCTGGTCCAGGCGGTGCCGCTCGTTCTCGCCGCCGCGATCTCCAACATCGCGATCCACGGGCTCGACTGGGGGCTGCTGATCCCGCTCATCATCGGCTCGCTCCCGGGCACCATGATCGGCGCCAAGATCGCCCCGCGCGTGCCGCAGTCGATCATCCGCCGCGGCATCGTGGTGGTGCTGACCATGTCGGGCGTCGCGCTGCTCGACAAGGCGCAGTGGTCTCCGCTCGGAGCCGGCGAGGACGAGACCTACCCGCTGCTGATCGCCGGAGTGGGGCTGGCCATGGTGGTGCTGGTGCCGCTGATCTGGGGCGTGATCCGTCGCACCCAGGGCATGCCGATGTTCGGGTCGCCCACCGTGGCCGAGCTGGAGGACCCGGCGTACCAGCCGGGGATCGTCGGGATGAAGCGCAGTGACGCTCCTGACAGTTCCGCCGAGCCACCCGCCTGAGCCCCCTGGGACGGCCGGTCCGCGTCCTGACGACGATTCCGCCGCCTCCCACCACCACGGCTAACATGAGTCCGCTTACACCGAGGAGAGGTCCCGCAACCAGATGACTGCACCGCCGACTCATGTCGACTACCAGCTGAGCCAGCTCGACCAGCTCGAAGCGGAGTCGATCCACATCTTCCGGGAGGTGGCCGCGGAGTTCGAGAAGCCCGTCCTGATGTTCTCGGGCGGCAAGGACTCGATCGTGATGCTGCGCCTCGCCGAGAAGGCCTTCTTCCCGGCGAAGATCCCGTTCCCCGTGCTGCAGGTCGATACCGGGTACGACTTCCCCGAGGTGCTGGCCTGCCGCGACTCGTGGGTCAACCGGTTGGGCGTGCGGCTGAAGGTCGCCTCGGTCGAGCAGGCAATCACCGACGGCATCGTCGTCGACGACGGCAAGACCAGCCGCAACCGATTGCAGATCGGCACCCTGCTCCACGCGCTGGAGGAGGAGGGCTTCACGGCCGCCTTCGGTGGTGGCCGCCGCGACGAGGAGAAGGCCCGCGCCAAGGAGCGCGTCTACTCCCACCGCGACGAGTTCGGTCAGTGGGACCCGAAGATGCAGCGCCCGGAGCTGTGGAGCCTCTACAACGGCCGCCTGCACGAGGGCGAGCACATGCGGGTCTTCCCGCTGTCGAACTGGACCGAGCTCGACATCTGGCACTACATCGGCCGCGAGGGCATCGAGATCCCCTCGATCTACTTCTCCCACCAGCGCCGAGTGTTCCTGCGCGACGGCATGCTGCTGAGCGAGAGCGAGTTCAACCCGACCAAGGGCAACGAGACGGTCGAGGAGCGCACCGTCCGGTTCCGCACTGTCGGCGACCTGACGCTGACCGGCTGCGTGGAGTCGCCCGCCGACACCATCGACAAGATCATCGACGAGATCGCGATCGCCAGGGTCACCGAGCGCGGCGCGACCCGTGGTGACGACCGGTTCTCCGAGGCAGCCATGGAGGACCGGAAGAAGGAAGGCTACTTCTGATGACTACTACCAATGCGGCGGTCGAGCCGGTCGAGACCAAGCCCGAGATGGACCTGCTCCGGTTCGCCACCGCCGGCTCCGTCGACGACGGCAAGTCGACCCTCATCGGGCGGCTGCTGCTCGATTCCAAGGCGATCTTCGAGGACCAGCTCGAGGCCGTGGAGTCCTCGTCGCTGGCCAAGGGCTACGACTACACCGACCTGGCGCTGCTGACCGACGGCCTGCGATCCGAGCGCGAGCAGGGCATCACGATCGACGTGGCGTACCGCTACTTCGCGACGCCGAGCCGCAAGTTCATCATCGCCGACACCCCGGGCCACGTGCAGTACACGCGGAACATGGTCACCGGCGCGTCCACCGCCGACCTCGGCCTGGTGCTGGTCGACGCCCGCCAGGGCCTCACCGAGCAGTCACGCCGGCACGCGGTGATCCTCTCGCTGCTCCGCGTCCCGCACCTGGTGCTGGCCGTGAACAAGATGGACCTCGTCGACTACTCCGAGGAGGTGTACGACAAGATCCACAAGGAGTTCACCCAGTTCGCCACGAAGCTGGCGATCCCGGACCTCGAGGTCATCCCGATCTCGGCGCTCAAGGGCGACAACGTGGTGACCCGCAGCGAGGCGATGCCGTGGTACTCCGGTTCCACGCTGATGCACCACCTCGAGCACGTCCACGTCGCGTCCGACCGCGACCTCGTCGACGTCCGGTTCCCGGTGCAGTACGTCGTCCGGCCGAAGTCCGACCAGTACCACGACTACCGCGGCTACGCCGGCCAGGTCGCCGGCGGCGTCCTCAAGCCCGGTGACGAGGTGGTCGTGCTGCCGTCCGGCATGACCTCGACCATCTCCAAGATCGACCTGTTCGACCAGGAGATCACCGAGGCGTTCCCGCCGATGAGCGTAACCGTCCACCTCGAGGACGACGTGGATGTGTCGCGCGGGGACATGATCGCCCGAGTGAGGAACGCGCCGAAGCCGAGCCAGGACATCGACGCGATGATCTGCTGGATGACCAACACCCCGCTGCGGCCGCGCCAGAAGCTGGCCATCAAGCACACCACCCGCAGCGGGCGGGCGATGGTCAAGGACATCCAGTACCGACTGGACGTCAACACGCTCCACCGCGACCAGGACACCAAGGAGCTCGGGCTCAACGAGATCGGCCGCGTCCAGCTGCGCACGACGGTGCCGCTGCTGTGCGACCCCTACTCGAAGAACCGCTCCACCGGCTCCTTCATCCTGATCGACGAGGCGACCGGCGTGACCGTCGGCGCCGGCATGATCAACTCCGGCGACTGACCCAGCCGCCCGGACGCGCGAACGGCCGCAGCCCACGGGCTGCGGCCGTTCGTCAGCTGTGGTTCACACGGAGATCGCGACCTCCGCGACCGACCCGACCCGGGCCGAGACGACGTGGTCGACCACGTCGGCCCGCGGCGCGAGGGTACGCAGCGTCCAGTCGCCGTCACCGGCGAAGAACCGGAACTGGCCGGCATCGTCGGTCGGCACCTCCGCGGTGAACTCTCCGGTGCTGTCGAGCAGCCGCACGTAGCCGTTCTCGACCGGCTCGACGGAGCCGCCCTCCAGACGGCGGAGCACCTGGCCCTGGATGATCGCTTCCTTGGTGACGTCGATCCCGTCGAGCGACCGACCGCCCACCACCGCTCCGCAGCCCATCAGGCCTCCCCGCGCTCGTCGCCCAGCGCGACCGGGACGCCCACCAAGGAGCCGTACTCGGTCCAGGACCCGTCGTAGTTCTTCACGTTCTGCTGGCCGAGCAGCTCCTTGAGCACGAACCAGGTGTGGCTGGAGCGCTCGCCGATCCGGCAGTAGGCGATGGTGTCCTTGTCCCAGTCAACGCCGGCCTCGGTGTAGATCTCGGTCAGCTCGTCGTCGGACTTGAAGGTGCCGTCGTCGTTGGCCGCCTTGCTCCACGGCACGCTCGCTGCCGTGGGGATGTGGCCGGCGCGCTGCGCCTGCTCCTGCGGCAGATGGGCGGGCGCGAGCAGCCGCCCGGCGTACTCGTCGGGGCTGCGGACGTCGACCAGGTTCTGGGCGCCGATGGCGGCGACGACCTCGTCGCGGAACGCACGCAGCGAGTGGTCCTGCTCCCGCGCGGCGTACTGGGTCGGCGCGCGGTCCGGCAGGTCGGTGGTGAGCTCACGGGAGTCGAGCTCCCACTTCTTGCGGCCGCCGTCGAGCAGCTTGACGTCCTGGTGGCCGTACAGCTTGAAGTACCAGTACGCGTAGGCCGCGAACCAGTTGTTGTTGCCGCCGTACAGGACCACGGTGTGGTCGTTGCCGACGCCCCGCTCGGACAGCAGCGCCTCGAACTGCTGCTTGTTCACGAAGTCGCGCCGTACCTGGTCCTGCAGGTCGGTCGTCCAGTCGAGCTTGATGGCGCCCTGGATGTGGCCCTTGTCGTAGGCGGTGGTGTCCTCGTCGACCTCGACGAGGACGATCTGGTCGTTGTCGAGGTTCTGCTCGACCCAGTCGGCGGTGACGAGTGTGGTCTCGCGACTCATGGTGGGTGCTGCCTTTCAGTTGGTGGTGGCGACGGTGGTGCGCGCGGTGACGCGCTTGATGAGGAGGTAGACCTCACAGCCGAGGCAGAGGCCGACGGCCGCGTTGAGCAGTGCGGCCACCAGCGCGAGCCCGACGGCGACCAGCCCGAGCGTGGTGAGCCCACCCAGCAGCGCGGCCAGGCCGACCAGCGCGAACACCAGGCCGACTCCCTGGGCGAAGCGCGGCGGGGCGGCGTCCTCGAGCTCGACGGGCGGCGCCAGCCGGGGCCGCACCAGAGTGCGGAAGACCAAGGCGTACGGCGTGTGCTGGACGCCGGCCAGCGCGCCTACGGCGAACACCGCGGCCTGGGCGGCCAGCAGCGTCGTCGAGAGCGTGGCCGGCGCCGTCAGCAGCACCAGCGCGAGCACGGTGCTGGTGAGAGCAGCGGCCACACGGGGGCCGCGGGGATCGATGAGCGTGGGCATGGTGGTCCTGTCCTGAGGTCCGGCTGGATCGGCGGATTCGGCGGGCACACCCGAAACGTTAGTCGAGTAAACGACTACACTAAAGAATGAAAGCCGCGAGCGTGCCCTAGGACATGCGACACATGGCCGAGCGCACCAGGCAGTGGTCCACTGCGCGGCGCTTGGTCAGCATGGTCGAGCTCATGCGGTGAAGCGTAGGGCGCTCGACGGGTCGGCCGGTAACGAGTGTCTCATTGTGCGAGACGCCCATCCATGATGTGGACATCACGCGTCGATCCCCGCGAGCGCCGCCAGCACCTGCTCCTTGCGCGGCGCCCCGGCCGCCCGGGTCACCTCGCGGCCAGCGCCGTCCAGGACCAGGGTCGTCGGGGTCCGCGTCACGCCGACCCGCCGTACCAGGTCGAGGTGCTGCTCCGCGTCGAGCTCCACGTGCCGCACGCCCGGAACTGCGGTGGCGACGTCCGCGAGCACCCTGCGCGTCGCGCGGCAGGGCGCGCAGAAGGCGCTGGAGAACTGCAGGAGCGTGGCCCGCTCCCCCAGCCGGGCGCCCGGGACCAGTGGCTCCGGCGTCGGGGGTTTCGAGGCCTCAGCCACCGGCGCTTGCCTGATCCGGTGAGTGCCGCGGAACCGGCCGTCGGCCAGCGCGCGGTAGGCCCCGAAACCCACCGCGAGCAGCACGCTCGCGAGCAGGATCCAGCCGCCGGTGGTCATGCTCGGCTCAACGTGCCCGCATCCGATGGCATTCCGCGCGCCACCGCTCCACCTCGGCCTCCAGCCGGATCACGTGGGCGATCCCGGCGAGGTTGAGACCCTCGGCGAGCAGGTCGCGGATCCGGTGCAGCCGCTCGACGTCCTCGGCGCTGTACCGGCGGGTGCCGCCCGACGTCCGGGCCGGCTCGAGCAACCCGTGCCGCTCGTAGACGCGCAGGTTCTGGGCCGGCATGGAGACCATCTCTGCCACCACCGAGATCGCGAACACACCGCGCGGGCCAGACATTTCTACCTCCGATACGCCTCAGGACTTGAAATCTGTGCGGCAGACAATCTATAACTGCTGTTGCAGGTTATCACTGATGGACATCACCGACACGACTATGAGGAGGACTCGTGATGTTGCTGCGTACGACGGACCCGTTCCGTGAGTTCGACCGCCTGACCAACCAGCTGCTCGGTACCACGAACCGTCCCGCGGTCATGCCGATGGACGCGTGGCGGGAGGGTGACCGCTTCATCCTGGAGTTCGACCTCCCAGGCGTCTCGCACGACAGCATCGACCTCGACGTCGAGCGCAACGTGCTGACCGTCCGGGCCGAGCGAGTCGCGCGCAACGGCGACTGGGAGATGCTCGCGACCGAGCGCCCCCGGGGCGTCTTCAGCCGCCAGCTGGTGCTGGGCGACAACCTCGACCTCGAGAAGATCGAGGCCAGCTACGAAGGCGGCGTGCTGAGGCTCCTCGTGCCGGTGGCCGAGAAGGCCAAGCCGCGCAAGATCGAGATCGCTTCCGGCCACGAGGACCGCGCTGCGATCGAGGCCTGACACGCCTCCAGACGCGGGGTCGCTCCCACGGGGGTGGGGCGGCCCCGCTCCCCTACCCGCCGGCGAACGGGGGCAGGAACTCCACCGATTCTCCGGGTCGTACCTCGACTGCGGCCGGGTCCTGGGACTTGACCGGGCGGTCGCCGACGATCACCGAGCACACCTCCAGCACGCCGGGGAGCCGCCCCTCGGGGTGCCCGGCCACGGCTCGGCGTACGACCTCGGCCAGGGTGATCGGCCCGTCGACCGTCAGCTCGTCGTGGTCCGTCCCGGCCGCGGCGCGGGCCGCGGCCCAGTATCGGACAGTGATCTTCTGCGTGCTCATCGCGCTCTATCCTTGCCTATCGGGTCGAGCCAGGCCCGCCGCCTGACGGACGGAGGCCCGGATGAGCCAGGTGCTGCTCCTCACGAGCTCGCTCCAGCCCTCCGCGGAGGTGCTTCCCAGCCTGGCGCTGCTCGCCCACCAGGTGCGGATCCTGCCTGCCGAGGGAAGCGCGCTGCTCGACGCCCCGGACGCCGACCTGCTGCTCGTCGACGGCCGCCAGGACCTCGCGCTCGCACGTGACCTGTGCCGCCTGATCCGCACCACGGGCGTCCGGGTCCCGGTGCTGCTGGTGCTCACCGAGGGCGGGCTGGCCGCGGTCAGCCACGACTGGGGCATGGACGACGTCGTCCTCAGCACGATCGGCCCCGCCGAGCTCGAGGCGCGCATGAAGCTCGTAGCGGGCCGGCTGCGCGCCGAGCGCGAGGCGGACGATCCCGATGCCCACGTGATCCGGTCCGGCGAGGTGGTCGTCGACGAGGCGACGTACACCGCCAAGCTGGGCTCGCGGACGCTCGACCTGACCTTCAAGGAGTTCGAGCTCCTCAAGTACCTCGCCCAGCACCCCGGCCGGGTCTTCAGCCGGCAGCAGCTGCTGCAGGAGGTCTGGGGCTACGACTACTTCGGGGGCACCCGCACCGTCGACGTCCACGTCCGCCGGCTGCGGGCCAAGCTCGGGCCCGAGCACGAGATCCTGATCGGGACCGTGCGCAACGTGGGGTACCGGTTCGTGCTGCCCTCGACGGAGAAGGACGACGAGCCGGCCCGCGACTCACAGGAGGCGTGAGCGACGTACCCTCGGCTGCGTGGATGCCGATCGTCTGAGACTCATCGCCGATGTCGCCGCGGAGTCGGAGGCGTGCGACGGGGCGGCGCCGATCGACGAGGCGACCTGGCTGACGCTCCGCAATCGGGCCGACGACGTCGAGTCGTGGGCCACGGACGAGGGGTTCGCGCTGGTGACCGGCGGTGACCTGTCACTCTCGGTGCGGCCCCCCGCCCGACGCCGCGGCGTCGGCGAGGCGCTGTTGAGCGAGGCTCTGGCGGCGTACGACGGCACGCTGCAGGCGTGGTCGCACGCCGACCACCCGGCCGCGGGGCGGCTCGCCGAGAGGCACGGCTTCGACCGGGTCCGTGAGCTGTGGGTGATGCGTCGTCCGGCCGACGAGCCCGTCGGGGAGGTGTCTGTCCCGGAGGGCGCCGTGATCCGTGGTTACCGGTCCGGTGACCAGGCCGAGCTGCTGCGGGTCAACGCTGCGTCGTTCGCCGACCACCCCGAGCAGGGCACGATGTCCGAGAGCGACCTGGCCGAGCGGATGGGCGAGCCGTGGTTCGACCCGGGGGGCCTGCTGGTCGCGATCGACGGCGGCCGGATGTTGGGGTTCCACTGGACCAAGGTGCACTCCCCCGCGCTCGGGGAGGTGTACGTCGTGGGCGTCGACCCGGCTGCGCAAGGTCTGGGGCTCGGCCGCGCCCTGACCCGGGCCGGGCTCTCGCACCTCGCCGCCCGCGGCGTGTCCGAGGTCGAGCTCTACGTCGAGTCCGACAACCTGCCGGCGATCGGTCTCTACCGCGGCCTGGGCTTCACCCATCACCAGCGCGACACCCACGTGATGTACCGGCGCGGCACGGGGCGATAGTCCCCGGTTCTTCGGTCGTGTTCCCAGCCGATCGACGACCTGAAGTCCGGGGACTACCGCAGCCTGGGTCGCACGTGCAGGCCGACCTCGGGGTCGACGACGACCTCCTGCGAGGCCACCAGACCGTCGGCCTGGAGGGTCGCGTCCGGCGACACGTTGCGCTTCACGAGGGCGAGCGCGATCGGGCCGAGCTCGTGGTGGCGGGCGCTGGACCCGACGACGCCGACCACCTTGTCGCCCTGCGTGAGGTCGGAGCCCCGCTCGGGGAGCCGGTTCTCGGAGCCGTCGAGGTGCAGCAGCGTGAGGCGCCGCGGCGGCCGACCGAGCGTGTGGACGCGAGCCACGGTCTCCTGGCCGCGGTAGCAGCCCTTGTCGAGGTGGACGGCCGACGGGATCCAGCCCGCCTCGTTGGGGATCGTGCGGTGGTCGGTGTCGAAGCCGAACCGCGGCTCCCCGCGGGCGATCCGGAGCGCCTCGAACGCCCACAGCCCGCAGGCCGGACCGGCCGCCTCGGCGTACGTCGTGAGCTGGCCGCGCGGCACCAGGTCGTAGCCCTTCGGCCGCCAGGCGACCGCGAGGTCGCTGCTGACGTCGGTGATCTCGACCCGCATCATGAAGACCATCCGCTGGAGGAACTCCAGCAGCGGGGGGCCGGATCCCGGCTCGGTGTGGACGGTGAACGCCTCTCCGTCGTCGACGCCGGTGAAGGCGTGCTCGACGTGACCCTGCGGACTGAGCACCAGCGCCTGCGTCCACTCCCCCGACGGCAGGTCGGTGAGGTGCTGCGTGGTGAGCGAGTGCAGCCACTCGAGCCGGTCGGGTCCGGCGATCCGCAGCACGTCGCGGTGGGACAGGTCGACGAAGCCCTCCCCGGCGACGAGGGTGCGCTGCTCGACGTTGAAGGAGCCGTAATGCGCCGCCACGCCGGCGTCGATGCCCTCGGCGGCGACCGCGCCGGGCAACTCGAGCAGTGGGCTGGTCAGGGGCACTCGTCACACCTCCCGAACACGGTCAGATGGCCGACGTCGATGGTGAAGCCGTGGTCGGCCGCGAGCTTCTCCTGCAGCGGTGTGAGCACATCAGGGTCAACCGAGATGACCCGCCGACAATTCCTGCAGACCAGGTGGAAGTGCTCGTGGTCGCTCACGGAGTGGTACGTCGGAGCGCGGTCGGAGAGGTGGGCGTGCCGGACCAGCCCGAGCTCCTCCAGCACCTCGAGCGTGCGGTAGACAGTCGAGACGTTGACCGCGGACGACTGCTCGCGCACCGCGGCCAGCACCTCGTCCGGGGTGGCGTGCCCGAGCTTCTCGACGGCCCCGAGGATCAGTTCGCGCTGCGGCGTGAGCCGGTAGCCCCGCTCACGGAGCTGTGCGCGCCAGTCGCCCTGCGTCACGGCGTCCACTCACTGCCTCACCAGCTGGGCGTGGGTGTGGGGCTGCAGCGGCTGCCCCATGGCTGCCATGTCGTAGGCGTACATCAGGTCGCCGTTGACGTAGCCGTAGAGCCGCTTGCCGCCGACGTACTCCTTGGCCGTGGCGGTGCGCGCGACCGCGTCGGTCGCGATCTCGAACCGCGGCTGCTCGGGGTGCTGCTCCCCGTGCCAGATCTCGACGAACCCCGTGTTGTGGCTGAGCACCATCTCGAGGGTGCCGTCCTCCTGCGGCCGGATGAACCCGGTCTCCTGCGCCGCCGGGCGGACCACGGCGCCGTCGGCGTCGGTGATCCACGCCCGGCTGAAGTAGTGGATGAACGGCCGTCCGTCCTGCTGGAAGATCAGTTCCTGCCCGAACTGGAACGGCTCGATCGTGGGGTACTCGCCGTGCCCGTTGCCGGCCCAGGTCCCGATCAGCCACGCCAGCCGGGCGCAGCTCGGGTGGATGTTCTCGGGGATCTCGAACGGCATGGGCCGAGTCTAGGGCGGGGCCTAGGCTTGGCCGCATGGCGAGAACCCTGGTGGTCAAGGTGACGTGTGGGACCGACGACCAGGAGCGCTGCAACCAGGCGTTCACGGTCGCCGCGTCGGCGGTCGCGGCGGGGGTCGATGTGAGCCTGTGGCTGACCGGAGAGGCCGCGTGGTTCGCCGTACCGGGCCGGGCGGAGGAGTTCTCCCTCCCGCTGGCGACGCCGCTGGCCGACCTGCGCGACGCGGTGCTCGCCGGGGGCCGGCTCACGCTGTGCACCCAGTGCGCCGCGCGCCGGTCGATCGGCGAGGACGACGTCGTGGACGGCGTACGGATCGCAGGGGCTGCAGTGTTCGCCGAGGAGATCCTCGGCGACGGCGTCCAGGCCCTCGTCTACTGAGGGTCGAACCTCCTGGGCGAGTCTGATGCTTCCCGGGTGAAACTTCGCTCGGTAGGTCGTGGTTTCCCCGGATATCCGGGGAAACCACGACCGCTCACGCGGCCCGGATCCCGAGGAACGCCCGCGCCTCGGAGGTCGACATCGGGGTCCGCTGGGCGAGCTTGCCGAGGGCCACGACGCGCTCCACCAGCTGCCGGTTGTGCTCGACTGGGACGCCCTTGGCGAGGGTGAGCACGTCCTCCATGCCGACCCGGAGGTGGCCGCCCTTGGACAGCGACGCGAGCGCCACCGCGAGGGTGGAGCGGCCGATGCCGGTGGCCGACCAGCTGGTCGTCGCGGCGGGCAGGTCGCGGACGGCGGCGACCAGCGCGTCGGTCGTGCCGTTCATGCCGCCGGGCACGCCCATCACGAGATCGCAGTGGACCCGGCCGCCGTACGGCGGACCGAACCGGTCCAGCAGCCGTGACAGCGCGTGCACCTGCCCGAGGTCGAACAGCTCGAACTCCGGCACCACCTCTCGCTCCTGGCTGAGCTGGTAGAGCTCACACACGAACGGCCAGGGGTTGGAGAAGACGTCGTCGCCAAAGTTGGTGGTGCCCATCGTGAGCGAGCACGAGTCGGGCTCGGCGTCGAGCACCTTCAGCCGCTGGTCGAGCGGGTCGTGGACGGACCCGCCGGTCGAGAGCTGCACGACCAGCGACGACGACTCGCGCACCGCCGCCACCCACTCCCGCAGCAGCGCCAGGTCGAGCGTCGGCCGGTGGTCGGCGTCGCGGACGTGGATGTGGATCATGGCCGCCCCCGCGGCCTCGCACGACGCCGCCGTCTCGGCGATCTCCTCCGGCGTCGTGGGCAGCTGCGGGCACGACTCCTTCGCGGTCTCGGCGCCGGTCGGGGCCACGGTCACGAGCAGGCGGTCGGCGGGGACGGTTTTCTCGCTCACGGCTGGGAGACTAGCCGCATGCGTGCGGTGATCCAGCGGGTGCTCTCCGCGTCCGTCACGGTCGACGGGGAGGTGGTCGGGGCGATCGAGGAGCCCGGCCTGCTGGTCTACCTCGGCGTCACCCACGACGACGGTCCGGCCGAGATCTCCTGGACCGCCGGGAAGATCCGCGACCTGCGGCTGCTGCGCGACGAGCAGTCGGTCGCCGACGCCGGGGCGCCGGTGCTCGTGGTCAGCCAGTTCACGCTGTACGGCAACAGCCGCAAGGGCCGCCGGCCGACGTGGAACGCGGCGGCGCCGCAGCCGGTCAGCGAGCCGGCGTACGACGCCGTCTGCGAGGAGCTCCGCCGCGATGGGATCCGCGTGGAACGGGGAGTCTTCGGCGCCGACATGAGGGTCACCAGCGTCGGTGACGGGCCGGTGACCCTCATCGTCGAGGCGCCCTAGGGCGTCAGCGCGTGTACAGCGAGGAAACGCCACGCTCGTAGAAGCGCACGTGCAGGTGGTCGTGGTGGTTGTCGACGTGCCGCACCAGGCCCTCGTTGATCAGCACCGGGTCGTTGAAGAAGATGACCTTCACCTGACCTGTGGCCCGCAGCTGCAGGATCAGCTGTCGCGTGGCGGCCCGGTCGTAGTCGGCGTCGGTGTACGCCGTCGGGCTCGAGCACTGGTCGCGGCTCGTCGTGATCAGGCGCAGGTCGGCGTCCAGCCCGACCTCGTGCGAGGCGTGGCCGGCGATGTCGCCGCCGTGGATGTGGCTGAGGTCGCCCACCGCGATCCTCCCGTAGCTCGAGTGCACCGCCTGCGACGCGCGCGTGAGGGCGCTGACGGCCGCCGCAGTGCCCCAGGACTCGGTGTTGCCGGGCTCGGTGCCGTAGAAGCAGTTGTACGTCGTGCGCGGAGCCGCGAAGTGCCCGAGCAGCACGCCCCAGGTGCCGGGGCCGACGATCGCGTCCTGTGACAGTCCGTGGCCCGCCTGGAACGTCCGGACGGCGGCCTGGGTCGCGGCGTCGTACGTCCCGGTGACCGGCACCGAGCTGTCCACCTTCTGGTTCAGCTGGTACTGCATCGCGAGCACCGCGTTCGCGTTGTTGGACTGGTTGGGCAGGAGCGTGATCATCAGGGCCGACCAGGTGCCCGGCCCGACGATCCCGTCAGCCGTGAGACCGCGGCTGCTCTGGAACGACCGGACGCTGCTGTCGGTGCCGGGGCCGAAGTCGCCGTCGACGCCGGTCGCGACACCCTGGGCGTTGAGCAGGTACTGCAAGGCCCGGACATCGGCGCCCTCGTCGCCTCGCTCGAGGATGTGGACGCCCTGGTTGTTGGCGCCGCTGGCCTGCGCGGCCGGCGGGGCGATGACCGACGAGCCGGCGAGCGCGATGACCGCGGCGAGCAGGGCAGCGCCGAGCCGGGTGGCAAGGGAGGGGGACATGAGGAGGCTCCTCGGGCTGTGCCGCGCGGCCCCGATGCCGCGCGGGCGCAGCCCACACCGTCACATGCCGACCGTCACCTCGCCACCCCCGGCGGGTACTCAGGCCAGGGCGAGGCGCAGCCGGGCGGCGATCTCCGCCGTGGCCACGCGGCCGGCGCGACCGGCTCCGACGATGCTGAAGAAGCCGTGGATCAGGTGTGGGAAGCGGCGCAGCTCGAGCTCGACCCCGGCGTCGGCGAGCTTGCGGGCATAGGCCTCGCCCTCGTCACGCAGCGGGTCGAAGCCGGCCGTCACCACGTACGCCGGCGCGAGGCCGGCCGGCAGTTCGGCGAGCAGCGGCGAGGCGTGCGGATCGGTGAGGTCGGCCGGGCGGGTCAGGTAGCTGGCCTGGCCGAGCTCCATGAACTGCTCCGTGAGGTAGAACCCCTCCGCGAACATGCTGCGGCTCTCGGTGCCGCCGCGCATGTCGGTCGCTGGGTACACCAGCAGCTGGAACGCCAGCGGCAGCCCCTCGCGGGCCGCCTCGATCGCGGTCGTGGCCGCCAGCGTCCCGCCGGCCGAGTCGCCCCCGACGGCGAGCCGCTTCGGATCGGCGCCCAGGGAGTCGGCGTGCTCGATCACCCAACGGTAGGCGGCCATGCAGTCGTCGTACGCGGCTGGAAAGGGGTGCTCCGGCGCGAGCCGGTAGTCGACTGCGAGCACCCGCACTCGGGCCTGCTCGGCAAGGAAGCGGCACACCGGGTCGTGGCTGTCGAGGTCGCCGTAGATCCACGCGCCGCCGTGGAAGAACACGAGCAGCGGCCCCGGCGAGGCGGCACCCTCCGGGACGTACAGGCGGCCGCGGAGGCGCCCGACGGGGAGATCGCGGACCGCCCCGATGGGCTGGGAGCCGCCCACGAGCGCAGAGCGCTTGCGGACCAGCCTGCGGCCCCCCGGGATCGGCAGCGTCTCCGTAGCCGGGTCCCGCGCGAGCCGGTCGAGCCTCAGCAGCAGCTGCAGCTCCGGGTCGAGCGTCTGCCCGTCGCGCACCACCCGCCGGCCGGCCAGCACCCGCTGGGCCGGACCCGGCAGCGCCATCGCGCCGCGGAAGGCGAGCGCTTCGAGCCGGTCGAGGAGGGGCACGGCCGCAACCTACCGGCGGCCGAGGCGAACGACACCTGCCGTTCACCTGCCGGTGCCACACTGGCCGGGTGACCACCCTGGACCGCGCGCTCGAGACCGCGTCGGACGACGAGACGAGCAACGCGGACGCGGCCGCCGCGGCGTCGTACGCCCCCGACCAGTCGGCGCTCGAGTCCATCGCGAAGCACGAGGACCGGTTCCTCGACCGCGAGGTGTCGTGGCTGCACTTCAACCAGCGGGTCCTCGAGCTGGCCGAGGACCCCCGGGTCCCGCTGCTGGAACGGGCCCGGTTCCTGGCGATCTTCGCCAGCAACCTCGACGAGTTCTTCATGGTCCGGGTGGCCGGCCTCAAGCGGCGGATCGCGGCAGGCGTCGCCCTCAAGGCCGCTTCCGGGCTGCTGCCCCGCGAGGTGCTCGAGACGATCTGGGCCGAGACCGAGCAGCTGACCCAGCGTCATGCGGCGGTGTTCGCCGACGAGATCGTCCCCTCGCTCCTCGACCATGGTATCCAGCTGGTGCGGTGGGAGGACCTCGACAAGGACGAGCAGAAGCACTGCAAGAGGCTCTTCAAGGACCGGATCTTCCCGGTGCTGACACCGCTCGCGGTCGACCCTGCGCACCCGTTCCCCTACATCTCCGGGCTGTCTCTCAACCTCGCGGTGCTGGTGCGGAACCCCAAGTCCGGCAAGGAGCACTTCGCGCGGGTGAAGGTGCCGCCGAGCTTCCACCGCTTCGTGCCGCTCGGCAACGACCGGTTCGTGCCGCTGGAGGACGTCATCGGAGAGCACCTGCGGCGACTCTTCCCGGGTATGGAGGTGCTCCAGGTCCACACGTTCCGCGTCACCCGCAACGAGGACGTCGAGGTCGAGGAGGACGACGCCGAGAACCTGCTCGCCGCGCTCGAGAAGGAGCTGCTGCGTCGGCGCTTCGGCCCCCCGGTGCGGCTGGAGGTCGAGGCGTCGATCACCCCGGCGGTGCTGGAGCTGCTCGTCTCCGAGCTCGGCATCTCCGAGAACGAGGTTTTCCGGCTGCCCGGCCCCCTGGACCTGACCGGACTGCACGACATCGCCGACCTGCAGCGCGAGGAGCTCAAGTACCCCGCGTTCATCCCGAGCACCCACACCTACCTCGCTGAGGTCGAGTCGGCGGCACCGGTCGACGTCTTCAAGGCGACCCAGCGGCACGACGTACTGCTGCACCACCCGTACGACTCGTTCGCCACGAGCGTGCAGCGCTTCATCGAGCAGGCCGCGGCCGACCCACATGTGCTGGCGATCAAGCTAACGCTCTACCGCACCTCCGGCGACTCCCCCGTCATCGACGCCCTCGTCGACGCGGCCGAGTCCGGCAAGCAGGTGCTGGTGATCGTCGAGATCAAGGCCCGGTTCGACGAGCAGGCCAACATCCGGTGGGCGCGCAAGCTGGAGCAGGCCGGCTGCCACGTCGTCTACGGCCAGGTGGGGCTCAAGACCCACTGCAAGCTGGCGATGGTGGTGCGCGACGAACCGGACGGCATCCGCCGCTACGTCCACATCGGCACCGGCAACTACAACTCCAAGACCGCCCGGACCTACGAGGACCTCGGCCTGATCACGGCCGACGAGGCGATCGGCGAGGACGTCGCCCACCTGTTCAACAACCTGTCCGGCTTCTCGCGGAAGGCGTCGTACGTCGAGCTGCTGGTCGCTCCGGACGCGCTGCGGACGGGCCTGATCGAGCAGATCCACCGGGAGATCGAGCACGCTCGCGCCGGGCGGTCGGCGGGGATCCGCATCAAGGCCAACTCCGTGGTCGACGAGGAGCTGATCGACGCGCTCTACCTCGCGTCGTCCGAGGGAGTGCGGGTCGAGGCGATGATCCGCGGCATCTGCGCGCTGCGGCCCGGCGTCCCCGGGTTGTCGGAGCGGATCGAGGTACGGTCGATCCTGGGCCGGTTCCTCGAGCACAGCCGCGTCTACTGGTTCGAGAACGACGGTGAGCCCGCCGCCTGGATCGGCTCCGCGGACCTCATGCACCGCAACCTCGACCGGCGGGTCGAGGTGCTGGTCCGGCTGCCGGACGCCGACAACGTCGGCGAAGTAGGCGCCTTGCTCGATCTGGTGTTCGCCGAGGACACGTCGGCCTGGATCCTCCAACCCGACGGCAGCTGGCGGCGCAACGCGGGCGAGTGTCACGCCCAGGAGCGCCTCATCGAGCGGCAACGGCGGCGGCGTACGACGCCCTGAGTGAGGCCGCGGGGTGGGCCCTGAGTTGTGCTCCCCGACGAATCACCCCCTAGTGTGTGTCGCGTTCTGCTCCGCCTCACCAGGAGTTCACCGTGCGTCTGAAGTTCCGCCCTGTCGACGCCTCGTTCTACGACCTCTTCGCCGAAGCCGCCCAGCACCTCACTGTGGGTTCCGAGCTGCTCGCGGAGATGCTCGCCGCGGGCAGCGACCGCAGCGACGTCGCCCGCCGGATGCGAGAGGCCGAGCACGCGGCTGACGAGACCACACACGCGATCGTGCGGCGCGTCAACAGCACGTTCGTCACGCCCTTCGACCGCGAGGACATCTACAACCTGGCGTCCGGCCTCGACGACGTCATGGACATGATGGACGAGGTCGTCGACCTGATCCTGCTCTACGAGGTGCAGGAGCTGCCCTCGGAGCTGTCCACGCTGGTCGAAGTGATCCAGCGCTGTGCCGAGATCACCAACGACGCGATGCCGCGGCTGCAGGCGATGAAGGACCTCGAGGAGTACTGGATCGAGATCAACCGGCTCGAGAACGCCGGCGACAAGTACTACCGCCGCACCCTGGCGAACCTCTTCAGCGGCGGCTACGAGGCGCTCGAGGTGCTGAAGCTGAAGGACATCGTGACATCGCTCGAGGGTGCGATCGACGCGTTCGAGAAGGTCGCGAACATCGTCGAGCAGATCGCCGTCAAGGAGTCCTGACGTCCATGGAGCTCGCGATCATCGTCGCGGTGGTCGTGGTCGCCCTGGTGTTCGACTACACCAACGGTTTCCACGACGCGGCCAACGCGATCGCCACCTCGGTGTCGACCGGGGCCCTGACACCGAGGATCGCGCTGGCGATGGCGGCGATCATGAACTTCGTGGGTGCCTTCCTGGGCCAGGAGGTCGCCAGCACGGTCAGCGACACGATCAGTCCACCCTCGGGGTCACACGGGCTGGTGATCGTGATGGCGGGCCTGCTCGGTGCCATCACGTGGAACCTGATCACCTGGTACTTCGGCCTGCCCTCGTCGTCCTCCCACGCCCTCATCGGCGGGCTGGTCGGCTCGGCGGTCGCGGCCGGTGTCACGGCGAACTGGGACGTCGTCCTCAAGAAGGTCGTCATCCCGATGTTCCTGTCGCCGCTGGTGGCCTTCTCGCTCGGCTTCGCGCTGATGGTCGGCATCATGTGGATCTTCCGGAACGCCAACCCGTCGAAGGCCAACCGCGGTTTCAAGATGGCCCAAACCGTCTCAGCTGCCGCGATGGCGCTCGGTCACGGCCTCCAGGACGCCCAGAAGACGATGGGCGTCATCTTCCTGGCACTGCTCACCGGCGGGTACGTCGGCGCCAGCGACGACCTGCCACTGTGGGTGATCTTCTCCGCCGCCGCCGCGATCTCGCTCGGCACCTACTCCGGCGGCTGGCGGATCATGCGGACCCTCGGCCGCCGGATCATCCACCTCGACCCGGCCCGCGGCTTCGCTGCCGAGACGGTCGCCTCGTCGGTGCTCTACACCACGGCATACGTCTTCGAGGCACCGATCTCGACCACCCACACCATCACCTCCGCGGTGATGGGTGTGGGCGCCACCAAGCGGCTGTCGGCCGTCCGCTGGGGCGTCGCCCGCTCGATCCTCACCGCCTGGGTGCTGACCTTCCCCGCCGCCGGCACCGCCGCCGCGATCTGCTACTGGGGCGCCCACCTCTTCATCGAAGTCCTCCCCTAGCCCTGCCCGATAGTCCCCGGTTCTTTGGCTGCTCGAACGTCGATCTCGCAACCAAAGAAGCGGGGACTATCGCCGTCGTGCGGAGATCAGACAGAACGCCGGAACCTGAGGAATCGCTCGCGCTGGGCGCGGGTGAGGGCGCGGCGCTGCTCGACGGTGAACGTCGGGACCCACCACGCGGGCAGGTCGGTCGTCCAGTCCCGTAATGATGGCGCGTGGTGTCGCGCCCGCTGACGCACGGCGATCATGCGGGAGGCAACCCGCGACCGCTCGTCGCCCGCCATCACCGTCAGGTACTCCAGGCCCACGCCCCGGAACGCCTCCTCCCGGTCCCGGTCGCGGCGCCGTTGCCGACCGGCCAGGTGCAGGGCGCCGTCGTAGTCGATGCCGACCCCCGCCTCCTCGTCGAGCAGGTCCGGCGTCCCGATGTGCCGGCCCCAGCGGTCGAAGACCGGGTGGTTGGTCAGGGGCCTTGGGAGCTCGGCATCGAGCTCCCAGGTGAGGCGCAGGTCCACCTCGCGCGGCGACCAGGCGTTCTCGTTGGCCAAGCCGGCCGCCTTCCGACACAGAGGGATCCCAGTCCATGCGGCCAGGAACTCGTGGTACGCGACCACCTCGGCTATGGAGACCAGGTCGCTGTATGCCGCCATGTCGAGAGCCCTCACTGCCTCGCGGAGCGTGTCGGCGTGCCGCATCAGGTAGGTGACGGACCGCACCGGTGTGGTGATCGGTAATCCGTCCATGAAGGCGAGGTCGTACGGACGCAGGTGCTCCTCGGAGATCTCGAAGCCCGGCTGCTTGTTGATCGTCGAGTCTCCGATGGCTAGCGTCACCGGCAGCTCGGTCAGCCCGTCGGTGGCGAGGCCGTCGAACCAGAACCCGCCCGCCCAGCGCAGTCCTGCCCAACCCGTCACCGCCGTACCGACGGGAAGAACCGCGGCGGACTCGACGATCCGTTGCTCCACCACGTCTCGCGAAACGTTCGCGGGGACCGTCAACCCGCGACTGGTGGTGCGCCAGCGTGGCCCTCGCGCCTGTCCACGCGTGGGGCCGGCTACCCCGGCGGGATCCACGGGCACGGGCAGGGTCAGGTCAGGACGCTCGAGCATCCACCAGATCTCCGACCGTCCGCGCACAATGGCATCGTGCCTGTTCGCGGTCCTCCCGCGCGGGGCTCATCCACAGGGCGCAGATAGTCCCCGGTTCTTTGGCTGGCGGGAGCCCAGCGAGGAAGCCATAGAACCGGGGACTATCGCCATTGGGTCAGCCGAAGCGGCCGGAGATGTAGTCCTCGGTGCGCTTGTCGGCGGGGTTGGTGAAGATCCGGCTGGTGAGGTCGTACTCGACGAGGAGGCCGGTGCGGTTGCCGGTGGTCTCGTCGGGGCGGGCCGTGAAGAACGCCGTGCGGTCGGAGACGCGCGCGGCCTGCTGCATGTTGTGGGTCACGATGATGATCGTGAACTCCTCCCGCAGTCCGACCATCAGGTCCTCGATGCGTGACGTCGCGATCGGGTCGAGCGCCGAGCACGGCTCGTCCATGAGGATCACGTCGGGCTGAGTGGCGATGGTGCGGGCGATGCAGAGCCGCTGCTGCTGACCGCCGGAGAGGCCGTACGCCGACTGCTTCAGCTTGTCCTTGACCTCGTCCCACAACGCTGCGTCCCGGAGCGCCTGCTCGACGACGTCGTCCATGTCGTCGACCTTCATGCCGATCACGCGCGGACCGTAGGCGATGTTGTCGTAGATCGACTTGGGGAACGGGTTCGGCTTCTGGAAGACCATCCCGATGTGCGTGCGGACCGCGATCGGGTCGACGCCGCGGCCGTAGATGTTCTGGCCGTGGTAGAGGATGTCGCCCTCCACCCGTGCGCTCGGCACCAGGTCGTTCATCCGGTTCAGGCACCGCAGCACGGTCGACTTGCCGCAACCGGAGGGCCCGATGAGCGCGGTGATCTCGTGCTTGCCGAACGACAGGTTCACGTCGTGGACCGCGTGGAAGTCGCCATAGAAGACGTTGAGGCCGAACGCCTCCATCACCGGGTCCGGTGGGGCGTCGGGGAGGACGCGCTCGACGTCCCCGTGGACGTCGGCGAGCGAGCCGACCTTGCCGGCTGCCCCGTCCGTGGTCGTGGGCTCGGCGTCGAGGGTGGTCGTCATGGGTGGGTCCTCTCGGGTGGAGAAGGTGTGGGGATGCGTGGCCATGGTCACCAGGTCCTCTGGAACTTGTTGCGGATGAAGATGGCGAGCGCGTTCATCCCGAGGATCATGACGAGCAGCACGATGATGGCCGCCGCAGCCGCCGTCCGCAGTTCGTCCTGCGGTGCGGACGTCTGGTTGTAGATCTGGTTCGGAAGGGCGGTGAATGCGCTCAAGAACCCGTTGGGGTCGAACCGGATCCCGACTGCGATGCCGATCAGCAGCAGCGGCGCTGCCTCGCCGATCGCGCGTGAGAGCCCGAGGATGGTCCCGGTCGCGATCCCGGGGACGGCCGAGGGCAAGGTCTGCCGCCACGTCGTCTGCCACACGGTCGCGCCGAGCGCCAGCGAACCGTGCCGGATCTCCTGCGGCACCGCTCGGACTGCCTCGCGGGTGGTGATGATGACCACCGGGAGGATGAGCAACGCCAGCGCGATGGAACCGCCCAGGACGATCCCCGCCGTGTCGAAGCCCAGCAGCGACATTGCGGCGACCGCCAGCAACCCGTAGACGATCGCCGGGACGGCGGCCAGGTTCTGCAGGTTGAGCTCGATCAGCCGGTTGTACCAGCGGTGCCGGTCGGCGAACTCCTCGAGGTACAGCGCTGATGCGACGCCCAGAGGTACGGCGAGCAGCGCGGTGCCGAGCATCAGCCACATCGAGCCGAGGATGCCGGCCCGGAACCCGCTGGTCTCCATTTCGAGCCGCGACAGGTAGTTGGTGAGCAGGTTGCCGTCCGCCCGTGGAGCGCCATCGATCGCCGTTGAGACGATCAACACGAGCAGCACCATGACCCCGAAGAAGAGCGAGAACCACAGCGCGAGGAGGAACGCCATGGAACCCGGGCTGCGGTCCCTCCTCCTACCCGTCGCGATCGCGACCGTCGTCTCGCGGGCTGTCACTACAGCAGCGCTGGCCATCAGTACTCCTGCCGGAAGCGTCGGACCAGGCTGATGCTGATCATGTTGATCACGAGCGTGATCACGAACAACAGCAGACCGATCGCGAAGAGGGTGTTGTACTCCAGCGAGCCGACCGGGTTCTCGCCGCCGGCCGTGCTCGCCATGAAGCCGGTCATCGCCTGCATCCCCTCACGAGGGTCTCCCGACAGGCGCGGGAGCGAACCGGCGGCCAGCGTGACGATCATCGTCTCGCCGACCGCTCGCGAGAGACCGAGCACGATCGCCGCGGCGATGCCGGACAGGGCTGCCGGGAAGACGACGCGCAGCGTGGTCTGCATCTTGTTCGCCCCCATGGCCTGCGATCCCTGCCGCAGCGCCAGCGGCACCGCGCTCATCGCGTCCTCCGAGAGCGATGCCACGGTGGGAACGATCATGACGCCGAGCACGAGCCCAGCCGCCAGGGCGCTGGTGAACCCGACCTCGAGGCTGAGCACGTCTTGGAGGAGCCACGGCGTGACGAAGTAGAGCGCGAAGAAGCCGTACACCACCGACGGGACGCCGGCCAGCAGCTCGAGGACCGGCTTGAAGACCTTGCGCACGCGCGGCGACGCGTATTCCGAGAGGTACATCGCTGCACCGAGCCCCACGGGCACGGCGACGACCAGCGCGATCAGCGTGATCAGGAAGGTGGCCGAGACCAGCGGGAGAGCACCGAACTCACCGCGTCGGGGCGCCCAGTCCGTGCCGGTCAGGAACTGGACGAACGACGCCTCCCCGAAGAACTCAAGGCTCGGCCGGATGAGCGTGATGATGATCCCGACCGTGGTGATGACCGAGATCATCGCCGCGACGAACAGGATCGTCTTGATCACGCTCTCGCCGGGCCGGGAGCGGCCCTTCAGCGAGCGGGCGGACGGGGGCTGCAGGCCCGCCCCGGAGGGCGAGCCTGCAGCACCGGTGGAGGTAGACATCGAGTGGTTTTCTGGGCCTCGTCAGCCCGCGATCCCCTGGAGCGCGGACTGCGTCTCGGAGTACTGCTCGTCGTTCAGCGGGATGAACTGGGTCGCCTCGGCCAGCTCGGCAAGGTTCTCGATGTAGAAGTCGACGTACGCCTTGGTGGCCTCGTTCTCGTTGTACTTGGCGTTGTTCACGTAGATGAACAGCGGCCGCGAGAGCGGGGTGTAGGTGCCGTCGGCAGCCGTCTCGGGGGACGGCTCGACGCAGCCCTCACCGTTGTCGATGGCCAGGGCCTTGAGGCTGTCCTGGTTCTCCTCGTAGTAGGTGTAGCCGAAGTAGCCGGTCCCGCCTTCGGTGCCGGCGACACCCTGCACTAGGACGTTGTCGTCCTCAGACGACTCGTAGTCGTCACGGGTCGACTCCGACTCGTCGCCGATCACGTCGGCGGCCATGTAGTCGTAGGTGCCCGAGTCGGTGCCTGGACCGAACAGCGAGATCTCCTGGTCAGGGAAGCTCGGGTCGAGGTCCTGCCAGTTGGTCACCTTCGAACCGGGGCCCCACAGCTCGATCAGCTGGTCGACGGTGAGACAGTCGACGGCGAGGTCGGGGTGGACGACGACGGTGAGCGCATCGGTCGCGACCTGGAGCTCGGTGAACTCGATGCCAGCCTCCTCGCACGCTGCGACCTCGTCCTCCTCGATCGGGCGGGAGGCGTCGGAGATGTCGGTCTGGTCCTGGCAGAACACCTCGAAGCCGCCACCGGTGCCGGCCTCGCCGACGGTGACCTGGATGTCCGGGTTCTCGCCGGCCAGCAGCTCGGCGGCCGCGTCGCTCAGCGGGAAGACGGTCGAGCTGCCGTCGACCGCGACCGAACCGCTCACGCCCTCGGTGCCGGCGTTCGCGGACTGGCCCCCGCCGCAGGCGCTCAGCAGCAGCGCGAGGGCCGCGATGCCGGGCAGGGCCGCCCGGCGGATGGAAGTGCGCATCACTTCGTATCTCCTGATGTCTGTGTGTGTGTCACCACCGAAGGTAGGGAGCGCAGGTGTCTGGACCCGGGGGCGTCGGTGAACGCACGGTGAACGGGGTCGGGCGAGATGTAGACAGCCGGCCGAGCCTGAGACGGCCACCGCATGAACCGGCCGCGGCTTGGCCGGTCAGGGCCGCGTGTAGACCTCGGCGGAGAGGACCCGGCCCTTGCGGTGATGGGCGACCAGGAGGGCGCCCGGATCGAGCTTCTCGTCCTCGACGCCGAGCGCCTCGAAGACCCGCGGAAGCACCGGCCGGTGCGTGCACAGCACCGAGCTCCGGGGGTCGTCGAAGAGGTCACCCACGACGGCGTTCACCGACTTCTTGGACGCCTCATCCTCGCTGAGCCCGTCGCGGGCCTCGAGGTCCCAGCCGGTGCTGTCGGCGTACGGCTGGAGGGTCTGGAGGCACCGGGTGCTCGAGGAGCTGACGAGTCGGGTCACGTCGTACGTCGCGAGCAGCGTGACCAGCCGCTGCGCCTGGTCGTGCCCGAGCGACACCAGCGGTCGCTCCCGGTCGGGCCTCTTGCCCCACGCCTTGCGAGCCCGAGCCTTGCCGTGGCGCAGCACCACGAGGGAGCGGGTCTGCTTCCGCTGCCCCTTCGCCTCGGCCAGGGTCTCGCGGTCCCGTGAGTAGCTGAGCCGCTCCATCGCCTCGTCGTACGGCAGCCAGACGACCTCGTCGATCTCTTCGTTGACGAGGTAGCCCGACACGTCGTGGTCGCTGACCGGCCAGCCGACCCAGTAGTGGACGGTCTTGCCGCGCGGGCCAACCGGGTAGTGCTGGGATTGCAGCGGCGGACCTAGCCGGACGTGCAACCCGGTCTCCTCGGCGACCTCGCGCACCGCGGCCACCGCCGCGTGCTCGCCGGGGTCGAGCTTGCCCTTGGGGAAGGACCAGTCGTCGTAGAGGGGCCGGTGAACGAGCAGCACCCGGCGGCCCGGACGGAAGACGACGGCCCCGGCCGCCACCACGTCGTTGCGCTGCGGCATGGCGTTAGTCTCACATCACCCCGAGCAGAACAGGAGCCTGCGTGCGCAAGTGGCTGGCCGTGCTCGGCGTCGCCCTGCTGCTGATCGTGCTGGTGCTCGGAGGGGTCCGGTGGTGGCAGTCGAGCCGGCAGAGCGAGTTCGAGCAGGCGCTCTCCGTGGCTCCGAACGGTGCACAACGGCTCACCTACACGGACTGGGCGGGGGTCCGCCGCGAGCTCGGGGCCGACCTGACCCGCGACTCTCCCTACGAGGACGTCGCAGGCTTCCTCGACGCGGCGTTCGATGCTGACCTCTCACCGATGTCGGCGCTCCTGGAGTCGACCGAGGCCATGCACGAGGAGTACGGCTTCTCGCCGGCGACCCTCGACTGGGAGCTGTTGAGCCAGTCCGAGGACGGCGCTGCCGTGCTGATGCGGCTGCCCGAGGGCACCGACTTCGACGCGCTGCAGGACCGGCTCGAGGAGATCGGCTACGAGCGGCCCGAGGACGACACCGGCGTGTGGCTGGGGGGCATCGACCTGCTGCCGAGCATCGGCACGGTCACGCCAGAGCTGCAGTTCGTGGCGGTGGACGCCGACCAGCGGCTGGTGGTCGGCTCCGACACCGAGCGCTACCTTGAGCAGGCCATGGAGACCGTCACCGGGGACGCCGACCCGGTGTCCGGGCTCGAACCGGTCAGCGACGCCCTGGCGACCGAGGACGGCGGGCCGCTGGCCGCTGCGGTGTACGACGGACCGCAGGTCTGCAGCGCGCTGGCGATGGGCAGCGCGGACCAGGCCGACCAGGACCAGGCGCGCGAGCTGATCGCCGCCGCGGGCGAGGTCCACCCGCTGACCGGCTTCGCGATGGCGGTCGAACCGTCGCTCGACGTACGTGTGGCGATGTCGTTCGAGACCGAGGAGCAGGCCCGGACCAACGCTGACTCACGCGCGGCGCTGGCGTCGGGCCCGGCCCCGGGCCAGGGCGGGGACTTCCCCGACCGGTTCCGGCTCGGGAGGGTGAGTGCCGAGGGGGACGTGGTGACGATGGAGCTGGCCCCTCGCGAGGGTGAGTACGTGCTCTCGGACCTCACGAGCGGTCCGGTGCTCTTCGCGACCTGCTGAGCTGGGTCAGGCCTCGTCGTGACGCGCGGGTGCGACACCGAGGATCCGGTCGATCTCGGCCTGGTCGAGGTGCTCGTCGGCCTCGCTGGCAGCGATGATGAGGTTGGTGGTCAGCTCCACCTCTCCCAGGAGGTCGGAGTCCTCGAGCGTCACGTCGAACTGATCGTGCACCGTTACTGTCCCTCCCACCCCCGTGCTGAACAGATTTCCGACTCCAACCATGCCCAAAGCCTGGCGACGACAAACCTGGATTGGGAAACTTTTTCCTTAGCTGTGGATCCGAGATGACGCGAGGCCCCACCCGAGAGCGGGTGGGACCTCGCTGGGTCCTCGATCAGGTGCAGATCAGAGGGGGCGGACGTTCTCAGCCTGCGGGCCCTTCGGGCTCTGCGTGACGTCGAACTCCACCTTCTGGTTCTCCTCCAGGGACTTGTAGCCCTGGCTCTGGATGGCCGAGTAGTGCACGAAGACGTCGTCGCCGCCGTCCTCCTGCGCAATGAAGCCGAAGCCCTTCTCGGCGTTGAACCACTTCACGGTGCCCTGAGCCATTTGCTCGATACTCCTTCGTCGGGGCGAGAGCCGTCACTTCGACGGCCCTGCATCAGATGCGGTGACACGTCGCTCCGACTTGCGTGACTGGCAGACACACCCGAAGAAACGCCGTTGGATCACAAACTCCGCGGGCGTCAGACCTGCTGGAACTTGCACCTGTTGCGCGTCCGAGACTATCAACCACCCCGCCGAAGGGCAGCCCGTGGTACGGGGGTTTCTCACGCCGAACGCTTGCAGAGACCTGCATTGCAGGAACCTGAACCGGGCGGACCCGTGACCCCTCCGGCGGGTGCCGGTTGCACCTTCGTCAGGTCGCCCTCGGGCGGCTCCCCGGACAGAAGGATTCCCATGCGTTCACGCTTCACGGTCCTCGCGGCAGCGGCGGCCTCCGCACTGACCCTCACGGTCGGTGCCTCGGTCGTCACCACCGCGTCCGCCGTCCCAGCATCTGCGAGCTCATCGACGGGCAGCTACATCGTCGTGCTCGAGGAAGGCGCCACGGCCCGGACCGTCGCCGCCCTGCACGCCGAGCGGTTCGGCCTCGATCTCGGTCACGTCTACTCGTCGGCCTTGCAGGGGTACTCCGCCGCGATGCCGGCCGCGACCGCGGCGCTGGTCGAGACCCTGCCCGGGGTCGCCTGGGTGCAGAGTGACACGCCGGTCACGACGACCGCGCAGGCGACCCCCGCCGGCATCGACCGGGTCGACGCAGACCTCAGCCCGACCGCCGCCATCAACGGCGCCGACCAACGGGTGAACGTCGACGTCGCCGTGATCGACACCGGCGTCGACCTCGACCACCCGGACCTCAACGTCAACACCGCGGGAGCCATGAACTGCACCCTGTTCGGCCTGGGCAGCGCCGACGACGATCACGGCCACGGCTCCCACGTGGCGGGCACGATCGGGGCGCTCGACAACACCACCGGGGTCGTCGGGGTCGCCCCCGGCGCGCGGATCTGGCCGGTCAAGGTGCTCAGTGCGCTCGGCAGCGGCCTGAACTCCGACGTGATCTGCGGGATCGACTACGTAGCGGCCAACGCCGACGAGATCGAGGTGGCGAACATGAGCCTCGGCGGTGGCGGCGAGGACGACGGGGACTGCGGCGCCACCAACGGCGACGCCATGCACGCGGCCATCTGTGACGCCACCGCCGCGGGCGTGACGTTCGTGGTGGCGGCCGGCAACGACGCGGCCGACGCCTCGGCGTCCACTCCGGCGGCGTACGACGAGGTGATCACCGTGAGCGCGCTGGCCGACTTCAACGGGCAGCCCGGCGGCGGGGCCGCGCCGACCTGCCGAGCCGACGAAGATGACACGTTTGCGTCGTTCTCGAACTACGGCGCCGACGTCGACCTGATCGCTCCCGGGGTGTGCGTCGACAGCACCTCGATGCAGGGCGGCTACGCCACCCTGTCCGGGACGTCGATGGCCGCTCCTCACGTCGCCGGCGGTGCCGCGCTGTACGCCGCCACGCACCCGTCGGCCGCTCCGACCCAGGTGAAGGCGGCCCTGATCGGGTCGGGCACCACCGCCTGGAACGACAGCGACGACCCTGACAGCACCAAGGAGAGGCTGCTCAACGTCGCGTCGTACTGACGCGGTTCCTGATCTGCCCGGTCCTTCTGAGGGACCGGGCAGGTCAGTTCCGCGGCGTCGCGCGGTGGAAGAAGGTCAGCAGGTTGCCGTCGTCGTCGAGTGCGGCGAACTCGTGGGTCCCGAAGTCGGTGTCGACCGCCCTCCCGTGGTCTCGAGGGTGCAGCACGCCGGCGGCCGCGAGCTCGTCGTACAAGGCGTCGACGGCCGCCGCGCTGTCCAGCGCGATCCGGCAGCTGGCGGTGCCGGCGATGAAGGATTCCGCTCCCGACCGCACCGGGCGATCGAGCAGGACGGCTGCGGCACGTCCACGCCAGGACTCGTCGTCGGACTGCCAGAGATGGAGCTCCGCCGCGTCGCGGACCACGATCGCGAACCCCTCGTCGCGGAAGCGGCTCGTGAAGCCGAGCCGCGACTCGTAGAACGGGACCGCCTCGGCCACGGCCGTGACCGGCAGCGCCGGGATGGTCTGTCCGAGGGTCACGCGCCGAGCGTACGTCGGCTCGGGGACAATGACCCCGGGCCCTTGGGCCCTTGGGCCCTTAGCTCAATTGGCAGAGCTCCGGACTTTTAATCCGTTGGTTGTGGGTTCGAGTCCCACAGGGCCCACTACTGCCGTGTAAGAGTCCGGGTCCGGGCGGTTCCCGGCTCTGGGAGGAGCGAGCGTCGCCCGGGACGGTTGCGAGGCGGGCCCATGCGGTTGTGGCCCGGTTGCGGTCGTGCGTAACGACCGCTGCGGAGCGTCGTTGACCCGGCATGACCGTGGCCGCCCCGGAACCGCAGCTGGCCGGACTCGACCTGCTGGAACGCTGGCTGGCGCACCGGGACCAATGCCTGGCCGGGCCCGCCGATGAGAACCCGGGCGCTCAGCCGGTCAGGTCGAACCAGTAGCGCAGCTTGTCGCTGTAGCCGATGCGGCCGCCCTCCTCGAGCAGGAACTCGGTCAGACGGTGCCGGGGCGCGAGGTGGCCGACGAACTCCTCCCCGGCGGCGATCCAGAGGTTGGTGCTGTTCACCCAGCCGGATCGGGGCACGGTGGCCAGGTCGGCCGCGGCCAGCAGCCGCTCGACCTCGGGCGCCAGCGCGGTCTCGCTCAGGTCGGAGGTGTCGAAATCCCACAGCCCGGAGCCGTGCATCACGTCACCGGCGGTCTCGAACTCGCGGACCGCTGCGGCCCAGGACGCGTGGTACCGCAGGTCGGGACGGACCAGCTCGGTCATCTCGGTCAGCGCTGGTCCGCGGGCACGCCGCGGACGCCGGCGTCGGTGAGCCGCGCCTCCTCGAGCGCCTGTGCCTCCAGTTCCGCGCGCCGAGTGGCCTCGATCATGTCCTTCGCCGCGTCGTACGCGCCGGGATCGGAGACCAGGTCCGCGGCCCCGTGCCGGAGCCGGGCGAGCGCCGAGCGGGCAAAGATCTGCTGCTCGGTGGTGGTGCGCTCCGAGCGTCCGCGACCGAGGAACGACACCGCCCAGTGCAGGAGGGCCGTGATGCGGTTCTTGAAGCCGGTGATGTAGATGAGGTGCAAGCCGAGCCACATCAGCCACGCGATGACCCCCTTGAGCCGCAGCCTGCCGATCATCGCCACCGCGTTGAAGCGGCTGATGATCGCCATCGAGCCCTTGTCGAAGTACTTGAACGGCGGCTGGGGTGCCCTGCCGCGGAGCCGTCCGTCAATCTCCCTGGCGGCGTACTTGGCGCCCTGGATCGCGACCTGGGCGACGCCGGGCAGGTTGTCGAGGTCGATCATGTCGCCGACGACGAAGACCTCTGGGTGGCCGGGCAGGGTCAGGTCGGGGTTGACCGCGATCCGCCCGGCGCGGTCGAGCGGCGCGCCGGTCTGCTCGGAAAGGGTCCGGCCGAGCGGGTTCGCCTGCACGCCCGCGGCCCAGATCTTGGTGACGGCTGCGATCTGCTCGGTACGACCGTCCTTGTACTTCACCTCGATGCCGCGCTCGTCGACGTCGGTCACCATCGCGCCGAGGAGCACCTCGACCCCGAGCTTCTCGAGCTCGCGCTGGGTCGCGGCGCCCAGCTTGGCGCCGAACGGCGGCAGCACCTGCGGTGCGGCGTCGATCAGGATGACCCGCGCCTCGTGGGTCCGGATCGCGCGGAAGTCCTTGCGAAGGGTGCGGCGCGACAGCTCGGCGATCTGTCCGGCCATCTCGACCCCGGTCGGCCCGGCACCGACGACTACGAACGTGAGGAGATGGTCGACGGCATCGCCACGGCTGGCACCGAGCTCGGCCATCTCGAAGGCACCGAAGATCCGGCCGCGCAGCTCGAGTGCGTCGTCGATGCTCTTCATGCCGGGTGCGTACTCGGCGAACTGGTGGTTGCCGAAGTAGGACTGGGCGGCGCCCGCGGCCACGATCAGGGAGTCGTACGACGTGGTGGTGGGACGCCCCAGCACCACCGAGGTGACCTGCTTGCGATGCAGATCGACCTCGGTCACCTCGCCGAGCAGCACCTGCGCGTTGCGCTGGCTGCTGAGCACCTCCCGGGTCGGTGGGGCGATCTCGCCCTCGGACAGGATCCCGGTCGCTACCTGGTAGAGCAGCGGCTGGAAGAGGTGATGGGTGGTCTTCGCGATCATGGTCACGTCGACATCGGATCGGCGCAGTGCCTTGGTTCCGAACAGCCCGCCGAAGCCCGAGCCGACCACCACAACACGGTGCCGCGAGTTCGTCCCCTGCTTCTCCATGCCTCCATTGTCCTCCTGGCCGGCCGCTCGACCCCAATCCGCGTCACCGTCTCGTCGGTCACATCCGAAGCCCCGAAACGGCCCCACGGAATTGCTGAACGTGTCAAGGTTTCACCGACGGTTGATCGGGGAAGGTCATGTCCGTCAGGTGCATCCACGACAGAGCATGGGGTTCATCGTGTCGCGTATCAGGCCCGGGCTCGCGCTGGGTCCCGGGCCGCGCGGTGCGCAACAGGCGCGTCGGTGGGTCGTCGACGCCATCCGTGCCCTGGGCCGCAGCGACCTGTCCGAGTCGGCCGAGCTGGGCGTCTCCGAGCTCGTGACGAACGCCTTGCTCCACGGCACGCCACCGGTCTCCGTCCGGGTCGGCGGCACGACCGAGCACCCGCGGGTCGAGGTGCACGATCACTCCACCGAGCCCCCGGTGCTGCCCGACGAGGCGCCGTCGATCCCCGACCTCGGGCTCGACGACCTCCTCGGGGAGGAAGACGCCGACGCCGACGTGCTGGTCACGTTCGGGCGCGGCCTCGACATCGTCGCGCGCTGTGCCGAGGCGTGGGGAGCCGAGATCGAGACCGAGGGCAAGGTCGTCTGGTTCACTCCGGCCGGCGAGGTCGGCGACACCGGAGCCGCCGGCCGGATCACGGGCCTCCCGCCGGCGGTGCCCCGCGACGACAGGGACGCGCAGCAGCCGTTCCACCTGCTCGGAGTGCCGGTCGACTGGCTGCAGGAGTTCCAGCGCCACTACCTCGAGCTGCGGCGCGAGGTGCGGCTGCTCGCGCTCGCGCACGAGGAGCACTACCCGCTCGCGAAGACGCTCTCCGACCACTTCGGCGCTATGCACCGCCAGCTGGTGCACGGCGTGGAGGTCGACCCCGAGGCGACCCCCTCGCAGGACGGCACGGTCGACCTGGTCGTGCACCTGGCCCCCGAGTCGGTCGACGAGATGGGCAGCCTGGTGGACCTGCTCGACTTCGCAGACGAGTTCGCCGCACGTGAGCGGCTGCTCTCGGTGGCGCGGACGCCGGAGCAGCGCACGTTCCAGACGTGGTTCCTCAGCGAGTTCGTCCGGCAGCGCGACGGCCGGGCGCCACAGGCCTGGTCCGCCCCGCCGGCGTACCGCGCTCAGGCGTAGCCGAGCTCGTCCAGCCGGGCGTCGTCGATGCCGAAGTGATGTGCCACCTCGTGGACGACAGTGATCCGGACCTCGTCCGCGAGCTGGTCAATGTCGTCGCAGAAGTCGAGCAGCGGGTTCCGGTACACGAAGATCTGGTCCGGCAGGTGCACGGAGGGCTCGCCGTACCGCTCCGTGAGCGCGATCCCGTCGTAGAGCCCTAGCAGGTCGGGGTCGTCGGGCGGAGCGTCGTCCTCGACGATCACCGCCACGTTGCGGATCAGGCGCGCGATCTCGTGGGGGATCGAGTCGAGGGCTTCGCCGACCAGCCGCTCGAACTCCGCGCGCCCCATGTCCACCGGCATGGTGTCAGCGTAGGGCGCTGCGACAACGGCCCAGAGACGTCCTTGGACGCACGAACGCCCCGGAACCACTGGTTCCGGGGCGTGCTGCGCGACCCCGACGGGACTCGAACCCGCGGCCTCCGCCGTGACAGGGCGGCGCGCTAACCAACTGCGCTACGGGGCCTGGTCTGCTCGCACCTGCGTGCTGCACGAAGCGGTGGGAACTCTAACCCATCGCGCCAAGGCCTCCCAATCGAGACCAGGCGCCCTGAGCTGGCACCCCCAACCGGATTCGAACCGGCGCTACCGCCGTGAAAGGGCGGGGTCCTGGGCCGCTAGACGATGGGGGCCGGACTGCGGGCCCAGCATAGGGGCGGTCGCGGCGCAACCGGCAACCGGCCGCGCCCGTTTTCCTGGGGCTCGGCGCCCTCCGGTATGGTTCCCCACGCTCTGAATCGAGCGGGGCCAGGTAGCTCAGTTGGTACGAGCGTCCGACTGAAAATCGGAAGGTCGGCGGTTCGACCCCGCCCCTGGCCACCAGAGAAACCGCAGGTCACAGCGTTGCTGGGCCTGCGGTTTCGTCTTGCGTGCCACGGTTTGCTAACGCCAGGTGAGCCTCGATGCTTCCGTTACGCCACCAAGCTCACTCCTGACGAGGCCTTGACGCCCGCCCAGCAACCGACCCAGGCATGAATGCCTGCGGCACGTTCGAGGACCCGCGCTGACGTCAGCGCCACGGGGACCTCGCTTGACAAGTATTCTGAGGGGAGTCAGTATTGAGTCAACTCACATACGTGCCGCATCGACCCAATGTCAAGGAGAACCATCGTGAGCACCCCCACCGACGAAACCGTCGTCACCTCCTACACACAGGCGCCGGCTCGCACCATTACCACCGGCGGCACGACCTACGCCTACCGGGAGCTGGGCGCCAAGGGCGGCATCCCCGTCGTCTTCTTCGTGCACCTCGCCGCGACGCTGGACAACTGGGACCCTCGCATCGTCGATGCGATCGCTGCCAACCGGCACGTCATCACCTTCGACCAGCGCGGTGTCGGCGCCTCGACCGGAACGGTGCCCGCGACCATCGAAGAGGCCGCCGATCACGCCTACGAGTTCATCGCGGCGCTCGGGTTCGAGAAGATCGACATCTTCTCCTTCTCGATGGGCGGCTTCATCGCCCAGGACCTGATCGTCAAGCACCCCGACCTGGTCCGCAGGCTCGTGCTGACCGGGACCGGGCCACGGGGCGGCAAGGGCATCGACATGGTCGTCGGCACCACCTACCGGGACATCCTCCGCGCGGCCCTGACCCGATCGGACCCCAAGGAGTTCTTGTTCTTCAACCGGAACGCTACCGGCAAGCCAGCGGCGAAGGAGTTCCTCAAGCGGCTCCAGGAGCGCACCGCCGACCGCGACCAGCCGATCGGCATCAAGGCCTTCCGGACCCAGCTGAAGGCGATCAGGAAGTTCGGCCGGTCCGCCCCGTCGGACCTCTCGAGGTTCACCCAGCCGACCCTGATCGCCAACGGCGACAACGATCGCATGGTGCCCTCGGGCCTGTCCGAGGACCTGCACCGCCGCATCAAGGGCAGCGAGCTGATCATCTACCCCGACTCCGGCCACGGCGGCGTCTTCCAGTTCCACGAGAAGTTCGCCCCCGTGGCCGCAGACTTCCTCGCCGCGGAGTCCGCGTCGACCGCACTGACGCGAGTAGAAGAGTCGTGAGCACGTCATCGTCGAAGCCACACGTGCGCGTACGGAAGCACTTCACCTCCGCCATCCTGCTCTGGATGCGCAACGACCAACCCCGCGAAGACGGGATGGTCCACTGGAAAGGCCCGCACTCCGCGATCATCGCCGCATCTCCGGGCCTCGAGGAGTACCGGCAGATCCACCTGGCCGAGGCCAACCCGGGGCTGTGGCCCGCCACTGAGGGCGTTGAGACGCAGATTCCCGCCGACCGGAAGGTCGACGGGGTCGCGGAAGTCACCTTCCAGTCGGTCCTCTCGCCGCTGAAGGGCCGCTCGCAAACACGGCTGGCCTTCGAGGACGAGGTCAACGTGTTCCGGCGCACCCTGCTGTACGCCGGCGCGCCGAATACGTCCCGCTGGTACAACGTCGCGGGCCCGGCTGAGACGGTCGGCGCCCGTGCAGTGGTCTACCTGCGCCGCCGGGACGGCGTCAGCGGTCGCGACTTCCGCACGGTCATCAAGAAGGAACTGGCCCCCGCGCTCATCGGACCCGGCGTACTCAGGGAACTGCGCACGCAGACCTTCCTGCCCTGGCACGAGAAGACCTGGGACACCCCTGAGGTCGCCCACGACAACCCGGCCGACCAGCGCTTCCACGCGATGCTGGTTCTGGGGTTCGCCGACCCGGCCGCTCGGACGGCGTACTTCGACGGTACCGACATCAAGCAACTGTCGCCTATGCTCGCGTCCGTCGCCTCGGCGATCCACGCCTACGACGTCTCCGCGACACTGAGCTACGTCAAGGACGGCGAGATCCTCCCTCACTACCAAGAGTGAACGGGAGCCCACACCTTGATGGCTGTGTTCATGCCTGAGTCATGCCAAGAGCCCGAGTTCCCGGAGGACCCGCCATGTCAGTAGCCGACCAGCCGGTCGGACGGCGCGAGCGCAACAAGCAGGCCAAGCTCGAGCGCATCACGGCCGCGGCCAGCGAGCTGTTCGCCGAACATGGCGTCGACGAGGTCACGACACAGCAGGTCGCCGACAAGGCGGACATCGGCACCGGAACACTGTTCCTCTACGCCAAGACCAAGGGCGAGCTTCTCCTGCTGGTGCAGAATGCCCAGTACGCCGCCGCACTCGAGAAGGGGCGGGCGACCGCCGACACCACCCCCGACGTGCTGGACGCAGTCATGTCCATCGTGCAGCCGATCGTTCAGTGCAATCGCACCCAGATCGACAACGGTCGAACCTACCTGCGCGAGATGGTCTTCGGCGATCCCCAGGAACCCCAACACGGCGAAGCTCTCGCCATTGCCGCGCAGACCGAGCAGGCCATCACTACCGTGCTCCGCCGTGACGAGCGGCTCGGAGCAGACGACGCAGCGACGATGGCGCGCATCCTGTCCAGCGTCATGTTCCTCAGCATGGCCGCGAGCTTGAACGCCACCTTGAGCGTCGAGGAGATCCTGCTGGACATCCGCAGACAAGTCAGCACGCTGCTGACCCGCTAGTCGCAAGGACACGGGGCTACGTGGCGAGTTCCCTGCCGAGTTGCCGTTGAGTCGCGGCGTGCGCGGTCTGATCCGGATGTGTCGATGCCCTTGTCGACCAGGTGCCAGTGACACGCTGAGCCGAACTCCTGGCCGTTGTCGGTCTGGACCTGATCAACGGCGAAGGGCAGCTCGGACAGCACATGGTCGATGAACGCGATCGCGGTGGGTTGGTCGTTGCGCGGGTAGGCGCGCAGGACGCGCAGCCGGGTGCAGTCGTCGATCGCGGTGTACTGGTAGTACCGCTTCTTGCGGCCCTTCTGGCCTAGGGGCTCGATGAACTTCACGTCGACCTGCTGTTGGTGGCCGGGGCGTTGCTTCTCGTACCGCTTCCAGCGAGTCTCGCAGCGCTGGTAGCGCTGGGAGGCCGACAGCCGGTTCACGCCGGCCTTGTGCAAGATGCGCCAGACCCCGGACGGGCTGATCTTGATCTGGTCATGGCGCTGCAGGTACATCGCGATCTCGCCCGGGCCGAAGTGGTAGCGCTGGCGCCGCCAGAGGATCTTCTCAACCACCTCGGCCTGGGTGGCCTCGGTGAGTTGTGGGGGGCGCTGGAGCGGTCCTTGAGCCCCTCGAAGCCTTCCTCCTCGTAGCGCTTGAGCCACTTGTAATAGCAGGTCCGGCTGATGCCGTAGTAGCGGCACGTGGCTGAGACGCTGCCGCTGCTCGACGTGTTTGAGCACCGCGAGCTTGTGCTTGGCCCGCCGCTCCAGTTCTCGTTCGGTCACGAGGGTCTCCTATGAATCAGAGACCCGAACTGTCAACAACGTCCGTCAGTTCTAGATCTAGACGGCTCAGCACAGGGTTTCACCCGGTCGCGCGTCTCGACCACAGCCACCACAGCGGCACGGCAACCGCGAACAGGCCGCCCACCCAGGCCCACGCGGTGGCCGGCGAGGGGAACGGCGGCGGTGCACCGCCGTGCCCTCCGGCAGGATCGGGCAGGGCGGCCGGGCCGAGCGCGTTGCTGACCTGCCCCTCCAACCGCGGGGACGCCGGACCGGTACCCCCGCAGAGGCTGGCGTCCAGCTCCTTGCCATCGACGTAGGCGAACACGACGTACCGCTCGCCGACCTCCATGCCCTCGAGCCCGCAGCTGGCCCCGGACCAGGCGGACGAGATGCGCGTGACCGGTGCTGGATCGCCGGCGTAGACGGCGTCGACCTCGAACGTGTACTGCGACTCGGCGGCCGAGCTGACCACGGGGAACTGCCGGGGCTCATCGATGTCCGTGAGCGTGCCGGCGAAGACCACGTCGGCCTCTTCGGCGTGCTGCGCGGGTGACGGCTGGGCGCAGCTGCAGGCGAATGCGGGCGCGCCGCCCAGCAGCACCAGGCCGACGCCGAGGACCAGCGCGGCGAGCACGATCCGGAGCGATCTCATGGTGATCGGACGATTCCGGCGCGCGTCCGGTTCCCGGGAAGGCAGGTGATTCCCACGCGCGAAGGGCGGTCGAGCGGGATGATAGGTGGACCCCCCGAACGAGGAGCCCCCCGTGAGTCAGGACCCAGAGCTGTACCGGAAGCTGGTCGAGGCCAGCGCCGACGGCCTGTGGCTGCTCGACGAGGATGGCACCACGGTGCTCTACAACCCCCGGATGGCGGAGCTCCTGGGCCGCACGCCCGAGCAGATGGAGGGGCTCTCGGCCTTCGACGTGCACGACCAGGAAGGCAAGGTGCAGTTCGCCCAGCACCTCGCCGCCGCGCGCGCCGGGCACCCTGGCCACTTCGACCGCGAGGCCAAGTACTACAAGCTTGACGGGACACCGGTGTGGGTGATGGTCAGCTTCCGGCCGGTCCACGACACCGACGGGTCGCTGATCGGCTTCCTGCACCAGTACTCCGACTACACCGAGGCGCACGGTCTCATCGAGAAGCTCGCGCACCGGGAACAGCAGCTCGCCACCGCCCAACACATCGCGAAGATGGGCAGCTGGGAGTGGGACATCGTCCGCGACGAGAGCGTGTGGTCCGAGGAGCTCTACCTGCTGTACGGCATCGACCCCGACGACTTCGGGGGCGACTGGGACGCGTTCCTCGAGCGGATCCACCCCGACGACCGCGACCAGGTGCGGGCCGCGCTGGACGCGACGTTCGAGGGTAACGACACCTTCACGTGGCAGGCGCGGGTCGTGCGGCCCGACGGAGAGGCGCGGTGGTTCCGCTGTCTTGGCCAGGTGGAGCGCGACGACTCCGGCACACCGGTCAGGCTCACCGGGGTGGACCTGGACATCACCGCCCAGGTGCACGCCGACGGCGAGATCGCGGAGTACACGCGGCGGCTCGCCCTGCTCCGCCAGGTCGCCGAAGCCGCCAACCAGTCGACCAGCCTGGTCGAGACGCTGGCGCGCGCGGCGGAGACCCTGACGGGCACCCCGGGGTGGGAGCCGACCGCCGTGTTCGTGAGGGACGAGGCGTCCGGTGATCTGGTCCCGCTGGTGCTCGCGGACCCTGATCTGCCGTGGCAACTCGAGCCTGACCCGGTGCTGGCCGAGCGGGCGTGGACGATCCAAGGTCTGGTGCACGTCCCCGCTCCCGGCCACGAGGACACCCACAGCCTGGTGGCGTTCCCGGTCCACCACGGTGGAGGTGTCGCTTGTGTGGTGGAGCTGGTCGCCGACGAGGTGCCTCCCGACGCCAACTCCCGCGACCTGATCGAGCAGATCGCAGCCCAGCTGGGCCGGGTGGCCGAGCGCGAGCGCAGTGCGGCCGAGCTCGCAGAGGCGCGCGACCAGGCGATGGAGGCGTCGCGCCTCAAGTCGGAGTTCCTGGCGACCATGAGCCACGAGATCCGGACACCGATGAACGGCGTCATCGGGCTCACCGACCTGCTGATGCGGACCACCCTCGACGACCAGCAGGTCAGGCTCGCCGAGGCGCTGCACGGCGCGGGAGCGACCCTGCGCGGGATCATCAACGACATCCTCGACCTGTCCAAGATCGAGGCGGGCAAGCTCGAGCTGGAGCTCGTGGACTTCGAGGTCCGACCGGTCGTGGAGCAGACCGTGCACCTGCTGCGGGCCCAGGCCCTCGAGAAGGGGCTCGACCTGCACGTCGCCATCGCGCCCGACGTGCCGACGTACGTCCGCGGTGACGCCGGACGGTGGGCGCAGGTCCTCTCCAACCTCGGCTCGAACGCCGTGAAGTTCACCGACGCCGGGTCGGTCACCGTGACCGTGGCGCTCGCGCAGCAGACCCCGGACGGCGTCGTCCTCGAGACTGTCGTCGAGGACACCGGGCCGGGCATCCCGCCCGAGGCGCAGTCCCGCCTGTTCGACGCGTTCACCCAGGCCGACCCGTCGACGACCCGCCGCCATGGCGGCACCGGGCTGGGCCTGACCATCGCTCGCCAGCTCGTCGACGCCCTTGGCGGCGAGCTGGGCCTGAAGAGCGAGGCCGGCGCCGGGTCCCGGTTCTGGTTCAGCTCGCCGTTCGGTCCCGCCACCGGCGACGAGCGCGAGGTGCTCGGCGCCTCCGAGGGGATTCGCCCGGTCGACGCCCCGGTCCAGCGGATCCTCGTGGTCGAGGACAACCAGGTGAACCAGATGGTGGCCGTGGGACTGCTCGAGAACGCCGGCTACGCCGCGGACGTGGCCGCGGACGGCCTCGAGGCGGTGGCCGCGCTGGTCGGCGACCACGGGTACGCCGCGGTCTTGATGGACTGCCGGATGCCACGGATGGACGGGTTCACCGCCACCCGTGCGATCCGGGCCCAGGAACGGCTTGAGCGACCTGGTGGCCGGGTTCCGATCATCGCGATGACCGCCTCGGCTCTCGAGGGCGAGCGGGAGCGCTGCCTGGAGGCCGGGATGGACGACTTCCTGACCAAGCCGGTCGACGCCGCGCGGATGCACCGGGTCGTCCGGCAGTGGACCACCGACGGGACCGAGGCGGCCGGCACCCGGCCGGGCGGTCAGACGCAGGGCGAGACGGCGGCGACCGGGGGCATCGACGGCGTACCCCACGACGCCGTGGACCTGGCCCGGATCGACATGCTCCACGAGATGGTGAAGGACGGCGTGAGCCTGTTCCAGCGCAGCTCCGGCAACTTCATCGCGCACGCCCAGGAGCACCTGACCGCCATCGGGTCGGCGGTGCGGGACGGCGACACTGCCCGGCTGGCGGCGACCGCGCACAAGCTCAAGGGCAGCGCGCTCAACCTCGGGCTGCCCGGGGTCGGGGCCGCCGCGCTGGTGCTCGAGGAGAGCGGTCGCGAGGGTCGGCTCGGCGGCACGGAGGAGGCCTACGACGCCTTGGTGCTCGAGATGACGAAGGCGGTCACGGCGCTCGAACACGAGCGCGCCGCGCGTACTTCTGGGTAACCCGGGCCCACAACTACTCTTGAGACGTTGCGGACCGCGCCATCCCTGCGGCCCGCCACCGATGGCCACCCACCCGCGTGGCAGGCAGACAGACAGAAAGCGGTCACCACCATGCCCAGCACCTCGGTCGACGTCTTCGAGCTCGGCGCCGAGCACGAGCAGGTTGTGTTCGCCAACGACCCGGCCACCGGCCTGCGCGCGGTCATCGCCATCCACTCCACCGCGCTCGGACCCGCCCTCGGCGGCACCCGCTTCTACCCCTACTCGTCGACCGACGATGCCGTGCGCGACGTCCTCAACCTGTCCCGCGGCATGTCCTACAAGGCGGCGCTGGCCGGCCTCGACCTGGGCGGCGGCAAGGCCGTGATCATCGGTGACCCCCACACGCTGAAGTCCGAGGCGCTGCTGCGCGCCTACGGCCGGTTCGTGCAGTCGCTCAACGGCCGCTACTACACCGCCTGCGACGTGGGCACCTACAGCGAGGACATGGACCACGTCGCGCGCGAGTGCGACTTCGTCACCGGCCGCACCGTCGCACACGGCGGCGCCGGTGACAGCTCGGTGCTCACGGCGTACGGCGTCTTCCAGGGCATGCGCGCGGCCGCCGAGGCGGTGTGGGGCGAGCCGACGCTGGAAGGCCGCAGCGTCGGCGTCGCGGGCGTCGGCAAGGTCGGATGGCACCTGGTCCGTCACCTGATCGACGACGGCGCGAGCGTCCTCGTGACCGACCCGCACCAGCCCTCGGTCGACCGGGTCCTCGCCGAGTTCCCGCAGGTCACGGTCGTCGCCGACACCGACGCCCTGGTCGCTTTGCCGCTCGACGTCTACGCGCCGTGTGCGCTCGGTAGCGCCCTGACCGACGCCGTCGTCGAGGCGCTGTCGGCCAAGATCGTCTGCGGCGCGGCCAACAACCAGCTCTCACACCCGGGGGTGGAGAAGGTCCTCGAGGAGCACGGCATCCTCTACGCCCCCGACTACTGCGTGAACTCCGGCGGCCTGATCCAGGTCGCGGACGAGCTGGAGGGCTTCTCGTTCGACCGCGCCCAGCAGCGCGCCAGCGGCATCTTCGAGACCACCCGCTCGGTGTTCGAACTGGCCCGCGCCGAGCAGGTTCCGCCCGCGGTCGCCGCCGACCGGCTGGCCGAGCAGCGGATGCGCGACGTCGGCCGGCTGCGCGCCATCCACCTTCACTGATCAGCGGTGCGCGAGGCGGTGTCCTGAGGAGCGCGCGCAGCGCGCGTCTCGAAGGGAACGAGCGCGCCGCGTGGGCTCAGGGAGGTTGAGCAGGCGTCGCGGCGGAGCCTGCGAGGGCGCGACGGTGCGTCGAAACCCGCTGACACCCAGAGGTTGAGTCGCGTGCGCGCGGCACACGAACGGCGCGTTTGCGGCCTATTCCTACGTCTGCGGGATCGCGCCGGGGTGGGTGCTCGCCGACCCAGCACTGACTGCGACACCGTTTGCGCTCCTGGTCCGGTGTCTAGCTCACCCCCGACACGCCTGACTCCGGCGCCGTCCCGTCGTGCTTCTCGGGAGTCAAGCAGCACGGCCCGATCGCCACTTCGTGCCGCGAACGTGGTGCGACACGCCGCCATGGCGGCGTGTCGCACGGCTCTTGCCACCAAAAGTGGCGATGCTGCGCGAGTCGACCGCCGCGGACGCGCGGCTCGACTGCCGCGGACGCGCGGCTCGACTGCCGCGGACGCACGAATCAACGGTTGGGGCGTGAGTCAGCACCGACCCGGCGCGCCGTCAGCGCCCGAGTCGGGAGGGTGGGAGGTCAGTCCCGATTGCGGTCGGCGTACACCGACCACTCGTCGTCCTCGTCAGGCCCGGCACCGATGTCGGTATCGACCTCGGGTCCGTCCTTGTCGCCGTGCAGCTCACGGGCCAGCGCGCCGAAGTCCGTCTCCTGAGAGCGGTACTTCAGCTCGCGCGCCACCTTGGTCTGCTTCGCCTTCGCTCGGCCGCGCCCCATAGGGTCGACCCCCTCGCACACTGGGCCGGGGCCACCCTTCGCGGGCATCCCCGGTCTGATCGGTCTGGTTTCTCCTAGTGACAACGCTACCTGTTGCCCGGGTGTTCCCGCACACCCACTCCGGCAAATGGGCGTGAACGTCGCGTGACCGGGCCAGTGGGTCGCTCAGGAGCCGGCGTACGAGCCGGTCAGCGAGACCGATCCGGTGCCCTCGGTGACCTCGCCGGCGACCCAAGCGCGGATGCCGTGCTCGCCCAGCACGCGGACCGCGGCGTCAGCCGCCTCGGGCGAGGTGAGCGCCACCATCCCTACCCCGCAGTTCAGGGTCTGCTCGAGGTCGTCGAGCGGAACGGCGCCGACGTCCTTCACGAGCTCGAACACCGGCGGCAGCACCCAGGTGCCGCGCTCTAGGGTCGCGTCGAGCTCCACGGGCATCACCCGGGCGAGGTTGGCGGCCAGCCCGCCGCCGGTGACGTGGGACATGGCGTGAGTGCCGCCGGCAGCGGTCAACGCCAGGCACGCCTTGGCGTAGATCCGGGTCGGTTCGAGCAGCTCCTCCCCCAAAGCGCGACCGAGGTCGTCGACGTGCCGGTCGAGGCTCCATCCGGCCTGCTGGAGCAGGACGTGCCGGACGAGGGAGTAGCCGTTGGAGTGGAGGCCGCTCGCCGCCATGGCGACCACAGCGTCACCGGACCGGACCCGGCCGGGACCGAGCAGCCGGTCGGCCTCGACCACGCCGGTCGTGGAGCCGGCGACGTCGTACTCGTCGGGCCCGAGCAGGCCGGGGTGCTCGGCCGTCTCGCCGCCGATCAGCGCGCAACCGGCCTCGACGCACGCCTCGGCGATCCCTTTGACGATCGCGGCGACCCGCTCAGGCACGACCCGACCGGTCGCGATGTAGTCGGTGAGGAAGAGAGGCTCCGCGCCACACACGACGAGGTCGTCGACCAGCATCCCGACCAGGTCGAACCCGATCGTGTCGTGCTTGTCCAACGCCTGGGCGATCGCGACCTTGGTACCGACACCGTCGGCGGACGACGCCAGCAGTGGCCGGTCGTAGCTCTTGAGCGCGGAGGCGTCGAAGAGCCCGGCGAAGCCCCCGATCCCGCCGATCACCTCGGGGCGGCGCGCCTTCTCGACCCAGGCCTTCATCAGCTCGACGGCCTTGTCGCCGGCCTCGATCGAGACGCCTGCAGTGGCGTAGGCGGGCTGGCCATCCTCGGGCTGAGGAGCGTCGGGCTGGGTCACAGGACCTCCGGATCAGGGGTTGTTGAGAACGGGAAGCGCCTCGGCGGCCAGGGACGACTCCAGCAGGTGCTTCCCGAGCAGTGCCTCGTCGGGCAACGGGATCGGGTAGGAGCCGGTGAAGCAGGCCGCGCAAAGGCTGCTCTCCGGTCGCCCGGTCGCCTCGACCATGCCCTCGAGCGAGATGTAGCCGAGGCTGTCGGCGCCGATGCTGGCGGCGATCTCGTCGACGTCGAGTCCGTTGGCGATCAGCTCGGCCCGGGTGGCGAAGTCGATGCCGTAGAAGCAGGGCCACTGCACCGGTGGGCTCGAGATCCGCACGTGGACCTCCAGTGCGCCGGCCTCGCGGAGCATCCGTACCTGGGCCCGCTGGGTGTTGCCGCGCACGATCGAGTCGTCGACGACGACGATCCGGCGGCCGCGGATCATGTGCTCGAGCGCGTTCAGCTTGAGCCGGATGCCCAGCTGGCGAAGGCTCTGGCTCGGCTGGATGAACGTCCGCCCGACGTACGCGTTCTTGACGAAGCCCTGGCCGAACGGGATGCCGCTCTCCTCGGCATAGCCCGCCGCGGCCGGGGTGCCGGACTCCGGCACCGGCATCACCAGGTCGGCGTCGACGGGGAACTCGAGGGCCAGCCGCCTTCCCATCTCGACCCTCGCCTCGTGGACGCTGCGGCCACCGATGGTGGCGTCGGGTCGGGCGAGGTAGACGTACTCGAACACGCAGCCCTTCGGCTCCGGTTCGGCGAACCGGTGGCTGCGCAGCCCGTTCTCGTCGATGACGAGCAGCTCGCCCGGCTCGACCTCGCGGACCACGCTGGCGCCCACCGTGGCGAGGGCGGCGTCCTCCGACGCGACCACCCAGCCGCGTTCGAGCCGACCCAGCACGAGCGGTCGGATGCCCTGCGGGTCGCGGGCGGCGTACAAGGTGTCCTCGTTCATCCATACGAAGCAGAACGCGCCCTGCACCGTCGGCAGCACGTCGAGCGCGCGCTGCTCCAGGGACGTGTCGGGGTGATGGGCGAGCAGGGCGGTGACCAGCCCGGTGTCGTTGGTGGACGCCTCGAGTTCGCGGGCGTGGATGTCGAGCTCGTCGCTGGCGCTCGGCAGCGACGCCACCTGCGCCATCAGGTCGGACGAGTTGATCAGGTTGCCGTTGTGGCCGAGCGCGATCGAGCCGTCGGCCGTGGGACGGAACGTCGGCTGTGCGTTGTGCCAGACACTGGAGCCGGTCGTGGAGTAGCGGCAGTGGCCGATCGCCAGGTGGCCCTTGAGCGAGGCGAGCGTGGTCTCGTCGAAGACCTGCGACACGAGCCCCATGTCCTTGTAGACGAGGATCTGCCGACCGTTGCTCACCGCGATGCCGGCCGACTCCTGGCCGCGGTGTTGCAGGGCGTAGAGCCCGAAGTAGGTGAGCTTGGCGACGTCCTCACCCGGGGCCCAGACCCCGAACACGCCACAGGCGTCCTGGGGGCCGTGGTCCTGGGGGTCGAGCGAGTCGGAGAGGCTGCCGTCGCCGGGACGGGACCAGCTGGCTCGAAGCACATCGCGAGTCTACAAACCCTTGGGCGCTCAGCCCGCTTCGACGCGACTTCGCGCAGGTCGGGGACAATGCCGGGTCCGTTACGTACCATTCGCCGCGGGGAGTCAGACACAGGGGAGCGACGTGGGTCACGAGGATTCGAGCGCGGCGGGCCTGTCCGCCCGCGGGTCGGACCAGGTCTTCCGCGACGCCCTTCAGCTGATCGCGGAGGGCGTGACGGAGATCGTCGGCTTCCAGCTGGCGACCATCAGCGTGGTCCGCCAGGCGCCCGACGGCACCGAGGAGCTCGAGGTCATCGCGGATGCCGGCGATGACCAGAGCGGCGAGATCCTCGTCGGCCGACGTACGCCGCTCGCGAGCCTCCTGATGGAGCTCGAGAAGGCGGAGGTGTGGGGCCAGTTCCGGTTCCTGCCGCACGAGCTGCTCGAGACCGAGGACGTGGAGAACGCCTACGGCTGGGTGGTCCCCGACATCGAGCCGATCGACGCGCCGGACGCGTGGCACCCGCTCGACCTGCTGGTCGCGCTGCTCCACGACGACCGCGGCGTGCTGCGGGGGACGCTGGCCATCGACCTGCCCGAGAACGGACGCCGACCCGGCGAGGACCAGCGGGGGCTGCTGGAGAAGTACGCGAGCATGGCCGGCCGCACGGTGATCACGACGCTCGAGCGTGAGGAGTTGACCGAGCAGGTGCGGCTGGCCGACACCGCCCGCACGATCGTGCGCAACGCCAGCGCGCAGCAGGACCTCGGCGAGGTGCTCGCCGGCCTCCAGGATGGGCTGGTCGAGGGCTTCCGCGCGGCCGGCTCCTGGATCCAGACGTTCGACGAGGACGGCCGGGGCTCGGGGGCCTTCCACTCCTCGGAGGGCATCGTGGTGGAGATGCCCGAGCGGTTCGTCGAGCTGGCGGAGCGGGCGGCGCGCCACTGCTGGACCGAGCAGGTGGTGCAGGTTGTCGCGTCCAACCACCCGCTGCCCGACGGCATGTCCGAGTCCGAGCAGGCAACCGTGCTCGACTTCCTCGACAGCCTCGGGATCGGGTCGCTGCTGTTCGTCCCGCTCGGCGCCGGTGCCGAGTGCCTCGGCAACCTGGTCCTCACCCGGGTCGGGTCGCACGCGTGGACCGAGCTCGACCGCCGGGCCGCCCTCGACATCGGGCACGACCTCGGTCGGGTCATCCTCAACGCCCGCACGTTCCAGCGCGAGCACGACCTGGTGGTGGAGCTGCAGGCACTCGACACCTACAAGAGCCAGTTGATCGCCACGGTGTCCCACGAGCTGAAGAACCCGCTCACGGCGATCACCGGTTACCTCGAGATCCTCGACTCCTCCGAGTCACTCGACGCGGCCTCCCACTCGGCGGTCGACGCCATGGGCCGCGGCGCCACCCGGCTCTCCCGGGTCGTCGAGGACCTGCTGCTGCTGTCGAAGGTCGGCGACCCGCACCAGCGGTTGATCGCCGCGGAGGTCGACGTGAAGCGGGTCGTCGACGACGTCGCCGACCTGGTCGCACTCACGGCCCGCCACAAGGGGCTGACCCTCGAGGTCGACGTGCCCGTGGAGCCGGTGACCGCCTGGGGCGACGTCGTCGAGATCGACCGGCTGGTGACGAACCTGGTCAGCAACGCCGTGAAGTACACGCCCGTGGGGCGCCGGATCCGGGTCGGGCTCCGTCAAGAGGGCAGGCGGGTCCAGCTCGAGGTCGCCGACGAGGGTTACGGCATCTCGGCCGACGACCAGACCCGGCTGTTCGAGGAGTTCTTCCGGTCCACCAACCCCGAGGCGGCGGCGCAGCCCGGATCCGGCCTCGGGCTCGCGATCGTGAAGCGGATCGTCGAGCGCCACGGTGGCGAGATCATCGTCGCCTCCGAGCTCGGCGCGGGCAGCACGTTCCGGGTGTCGCTGCCGGCGGCCGGCTAGGCGGCTACGGCGTACGACCGAGGCCGTCGAGCAGCAGCGCCTCGGCCAGCAGGACTCGCTCGAACTCGGCGAGGTGCAGCCCCTCGTTGGCACCGTGGGCCCGCGTATCGGGGTCCTCGACGCCGGTGACGAGCACGCTCGCGTCCGGGAAGGTCTCGAGGAACTCGGCGATGAACGGGATCGAGCCGCCCACGCCCATGTCGACCGGCTCGATGCCGTCCCACGCCTCGGCGAACGCCTGCCGCGCCGCGTCGTACGCCGGGCCGGTGGCGTCGATCTGGGTCGCCTCCCCGGTGTCGACGACCGTGAAGCCCAGCTCGGCTCCCCACGGTACCCGCTGCTCGAGGTGGCGGCGCAGGCACTCGGTCGCGTTGGCGGTCGTGTCGCCGGGGGCGATCCGCATCGAGATCTTGGCCCGCGCGACCGGCACCAGGGTGTTGCTGGCGCCGTCGACCTGCGGGGCGTCGAGGCCGGTGATGCTCAGCGCAGGCCGGGTCCAGAGCCGTTCGACGACGGGTCCGTCACCGATCCACTCGACCTGGGTGGTCGCTCCGGACTCGGCCCGGAGGCGCTTCTCGGGGTACTCCACGTCGGCGGCCGGGCCGTGGTGCAGCCCCTCGACGGCGACGTTGCCGGCGTCGTCGTGCAGCGTCGCGATCAGCCGGCTCAGCGTGATCAGGGCGTCGGGCACCAGCCCGCCCCACATGCCGGAGTGGACCGCGTGAGTGAGGGTGCGCACCTCGAGGTCGGCCCGCACCAGGCCTCGGAGGCTGGTGGTCAGAGCCGGCTCGCCGATGTCCCAGTTGCCGGAGTCGGCGATCACGATCACGTCGGCGGCCAGCTGCTCGCGGTGCTCACGCAGCAGCGCCGGCAGGGTGTCGGAGCCGACCTCCTCCTCCCCCTCGATGAAGAGGGTCACGCCGACCGGGAGGTCGTCGCCGAAGATCCGGAGGGCGGCCAGGTGACAGACGATGCCGGCCTTGTCGTCCGCGGCACCGCGGGCGTAGAGCCTGGCGCCCCGCTCCGTGGGCTCGAACGGCGGGGAGACCCACTCGGCATGGTCGTTCTCGGGCTGGACGTCGTGGTGCGCGTAGAGCAGCACGGTGGGCGCGCCCGCGGGCCCGGCCTTGTGCGCGATGACGGCCGGCGCGCCGCCGTCTGCGGTCACGATGTCAGCTTCGCAGCCCTCGGCCTCGAGCAGCGCCCGGACCGCCGCGGCGCTCCGCTGCACCTCCGATGCCCGGGCGGGGTCGGCGCTCACCGACTCGATCCGAACCAGGTCCTCAAGATCGGCACGGATGCCGGGCAGCACCTCGGCCACCCGCGCGCGCAGCTCGTCTCTCTTCATAGCAGCCACCCTAGGGTCCCGTCGGTTTCCCCGGATATCCGGGGAAACCGTCACTTGAAGGGGCGCGACTTCGCACGCAAGGTCACGGATTCACCAGATATCCGGGGAAACCGTCACCCCCGGATCACGTTGCGCAGCGGCTCCCCAGCGACGTACGCCGCCAGCTGCTCGCGCACGAGGGACGCCACCCGCGGCAGCATCGCGGTGGTGCCGCCCGCCACGTGCGGGGTGATCAGCACGCCGGGCGCGTTCCACAGCGGGTGCCCGTCGGGCAACGGCTCGGGGTCGGTGACGTCGAGCGCGAAGCGGAGCCGCCCGGCCTCGACGAGCACCGCGTCGGTGTCGAGCACCCCGCCGCGGGCGACGTTGACGACCAGGGCGCCGTCCGGCAGTGCGCCCAGCAGGTCGGTGCCGACGAAGCCGCGCGTGGTCTCGCTCAGCGGGAGCAGCACCACCACGACGTGCTGGTCCGCCAACAGGCCGGGGAGCTCGGCCCCGCCGTGGACGTGGCCGACCAGCTCGTCGGTACGGGGCCGGGTCGCGACCGCGGTCACCACCGCCCGGTGGGCGAGCAGCCGTTCGGCCAAGGCTCGCCCGATCGAGCCGTAGCCGAGGATGAGCACGCGTGAGTCCGCCAGCGACCGCCGGCCCTCCTGCAGGGCGGTCCAGCTGCCGTGCGCCCGCACCGCCTCGGGGATGCCGCGCAGGCTCGCCAGCATCAGCCCGACGGCATGCTCGGCCGTCGCGTCGTCGTGTACCCCCGCCGCGTTGCAGAGGGTCACCCCCTCGGGCAGCAGCGCGAGCTGGCCGTCGTACCCGGCGAGCTGCGTCTGCACCACCCGCACCGCCGGGCAGCTCACCGAGCCGCCGCATGGTTCGCAGCGTGGTGCGGTAGTCGGGCACGCACACCTCGATCCGCGGGTCGGGATCGGCGACCCCGTCCCAGAGCACGGACTCCACGCCCGGCACGTCGCCGACGGCCTCGCGGAGCTCGTCGGTCGGCAGCGAGGCGATCATGCGTCGCCCACCAGCGGCAGGTACGCCGTGAGCTCGGCCCGCTCTCCCGAGGCGCTGACCCGGCCACTCGCGACGGCAGCTGCCCACGTCAGCTCACCGATTGCCAGGGCGAGCCAGGTCTCCGGGTCGGTCTCGACGACCGCCGGCGGTGTGCCGCGGCTGTGGCGGACACCGGGGACGGCCTGCACGGCGGCGTACGGCGGGACCCTCACCTCGACCGAGCGGCCGGGTGCGCGCTCGGCGAGCACGGCCAGGAAGTGCTTGGTCAGCAGCCGCTCGTCCGCCGATGAGCGACGCTGCAGCGCGGCCGCCACCTCGTCCGGTCGGGCGACTCTCAGGCGGGCAGGCACGGACCGAGCCTAAGGCGAGACGAGAAGGCCCGGCTCCCTGCCGTTCAGGCGCTGGGACACCAGGTGCGACGCGGGCGACGCCCGAGCTCGGACCGACGAACGCAGATCACCCCGGGAAGCCGGAGCGACTTCCCGGGGTGATCGATGGTCAGAGCCTCAGCGGACCTTGCCGCTGTGGCTGTGCGGACGCACGGCCATCTTGCCCGACGCAGCGGGCAGCGTCGCGGTGTCCTCCGCGAAGGTCGCCATCGTGAAGCCGGCCGACTTGGCGTTGTGCTGCAGGGCGAACTTGTTCACGTTGCCGACCAGCGTGTAGGAGTCCATCAGCTGGGCGTACAGGTCGGCATCGGCACCGTCGGCCACCGGCGTCGAGCTGTCGCACGCCTGGTGGTAGCACGGGTCGTACGCCTGGCCGGCGACGCCGCCGTACCACTGGGCCTGCTCCTCGGTCTTGATGCCCTCGGCGCCGGTGAACAGACCACCGGACGGGATGCCGACCGCGATGAACGGGCCGTAGTCGCTGCGACCGCTGAAGTCGGTGCCGTTGTGCGGCAGCCCACGCCGGTCGTAGTAGGACTCGAACACGTCCTCGATCTCCGCCGAGCCGGCCGGGCCGGGACCTGCGCCCTCGCCGTCGGAGTCGTCGCCGTCGTAGATGCCGAACATGTAGTTCGGCGACCCGATCATGTCGAAGTTGAGGTACAGCGCGATCTGGCCACGTTCCGCTTGCGACAGGTTGTCGACGTAGTACTCGGACCCGATCAGGCCGAACTCCTCGGCCGACCACCACGCGAAGCGGGTCTTGTTCGCGGTCGGGTCGTCGGCCATCTGCAGTGCGACCTCCAGCAGACCGGCGCTGCCGGTGCCGTTGTCGTTGATGCCGGGGCCCTCCGGAACACTGTCGAGGTGGGCGCCCGCCATCACCACGTTGTCCGCGTCGCCGCCGGGCGACTCGGCGATCACGTTGCGGGTGATCCGCTGCTCGGTCAGCTCGGCGAGGTCGAGGTTGACGGTGACCGGACCGGCGGCTGCCTCGGTGGCAAGCGCCTCCCCGACGTTGAGGCTGGTGCCGCCGGTCGGGATCGGCGTCGCGCCAGGCGCTCCGAGGGTCCCGTTGACCAGCAGGTCGGGGTTGACCGTGTCGTTGTTGTAGACGATGGCACCGACGGCGCCCGCGCCCGCGGCGGTGGACGACTTCTGAGCGAACGTGCACCCCCCGCGCTGGATCAGCGCGATCGTCCCGGTGTAGTCCTGCGACGCGAAGTCGCTCGCCTCGCACCCGGTGGTGGCGTCGACCGGCACGGCGGCAAGTGGGGCGGTGATGCCGCCGACCGGTGTCGCCGGCGAGTACGTCATCACGTCGACCGGGAGGTCGCGCGACGTGGGCGAGATCTCCGTCAGGGTCTCCCGCATCTCCTCGGTGTAGGTGAACTCAAACGACTGGTACTCCACGTCGTAGCCGGCCGCAGCCAGCTTGTCATGGACGTACTCCGCGGACCGCTCGTAGCCGGGCGAGCCGGCGGCGCGGGTGTCGGCGTTCGCGTCCGCGATGCGCTGGAACTCCCTCAGGTGCGAGATGACGTTCTTGACCTTGACGTCGTTGACGATCTCTTGTGGTAGTCCGGGGCCGGCCGGAGCGGCGGTCGAGGCGCCGCCAGCGACCAGAGCGGTCGTGCCGACGAGCGCCGCGGCGGCGACCACGCTGGCCGCTCGCCGTCGTGCAGATGTGGATAGGGGCATTGGTTTTCCTCCATGGAACTGTTCAGCGCCGGGTCTCGGCGCCGGGAACCTTAGGGAAGGTAACCCCGTGCGTGAGGTCTGTGAAGGGGTAAGCACGACCGAATCTGGATGGCAGGGGACAGGAGCCAGGCGCGACACGGCGTGAGGTCAGCCGGCCGCTCCGGGCCTCCGCTCGGGCAGCGGCTGCAGCATCGACAGCAACAGGTAGGTCTGCCGTGACGGGTCGCGGCCGCGGGTCCGGCGGGCCCAGCCCTGCAGCACGTCGTTGAGCTCCCCACCCAGCTCGCGAGCCTCGTCCTTGGTGAGCCGCAGCGTCTGCTCCGTGATCGACCGGAAGACCTCGGGCTCCTTGTCGCTGGTGTAGGCGGCGTCCACGACCACGTGTGCCCACGCCGCCGACTGGGAGCGGAAGACGGCGGCCGCTGCGGCGCCTCCGGGCTGCTTCTCGAGCTCTCCGAGGTCGAGGCTGAGCCCCTCCTCCTGCACCAGCCGCCAGACCCGGTCGCGGCGGTCGCGCCCTTCACCCACGGCGTCCTCGACCAGCCCGTACTTCGCCAGCTGCCGGAGGTGGAACGACGCCTGGTTGGCCGGGACCCCGAGCTCCTGCGACAGGTCGGCAGCTCGCAGCGGCCCCTGGGCGGACAGCTCGCCGAGGATCCGGTTGCGGAGCGGATGCGCGATCGCCCGCAGGACCGTCGGGTCGTGGACGTTGGCCATGCGCCTGATCTTACCCGCACGACTACTTGCGCACTACTACTTGCGCAAGTGTTGTTGCGTATCTAGGGTCGTCGGCATGATCAGCCACCGGGCGCTCGCCCGTAACCGTGATTTCACCCGCCTGTGGCTGGGTGAGGCGGTCAGCCAGCTCGGCACGACGGCGGCCCTCTTCGTCTTCCCGCTGATCGGCTACGCGCTGACCGGCTCCGCCCTGCTCGCAGGTCTCCCGGTCGCGGCGTACACGCTCGGGATCGCGCTCTCGCTGCTGCCGGCGGGTGTCGTCGCGGACCAGCTCGACCGCCGCCGGGTACTGCTCGCGGCCAGCGCCGCCGGCCTGGTGCTGTCCGGGTCGCTGGCGGTCGCCGGGCTGCTCGGCGCGATCACGATGCCGCACCTGGTGCTGGTCGCACTGGGGACCGGCGCCGTGGCCGGCTTCTACATGCCGACCGAGCTGTCGGCGGTGCGCAGCGTCGTCACCCGCGAGGAGCTGCCGACCGCGATCAGCCAGAACCAGGCCCGTCACCACATCGCGTCACTCCTCGGCGGTCCGTTCGGCGGGGTGCTGTACGCGCTGGGGCGCCCGCTGCCGTTCCTGATGGACGCGGCCAGCTTCGCGATCTCGCTGTTCACTGTCTCGCGGGTGGAGGCCGACCTCTCCCCCGTCGACCGGCCGCGGAACGCCCCCGTCCGCGAGCTCGGCGACGGCCTGCGCTACCTGCTCGCCCGGCCCTACTTCCGTGCGTGTGCGGCGTTCTCGGCCGCGCTCAACCTGGTGGTGAACGCCGTCTTCTTCGTCGCGGTGCTGCGGCTGGTCGAGCGCGGTGTCTCGCCCGCCACGATCGGGATCGTCGACGCGATCGCCGGTGCCGGCGGGATCCTCGGCGCCCTGATCGCGCCGTTCGTGATCGACCGGATGCGCACCGGCTACCTCACGATGTCGGTGGCGTGGAGCTGGGTACCGCTGCTGGTGCCGCTGATCTTCTGGTCCTCACCGTGGCTGGTCGGCGTGATGCTCTTCCTCGGCCTGCTCCTCAACCCGGCAGGGAACGCAGGTGCCCAGTCATACCGGGTCGCCATCACGCCCGACGAGCTCCAGGGCAGGATCGCGTCGTCGTCGCAGTTCCTCGGCTTCACGACGATCCCGTTCGCGCCGCTGCTCGGCGGCTGGCTGCTGGAGACGTTCGGCGCGTCGACCGCCACGACGGTGCTCCTGGTCGCGGCGGTGCTGACCGCGCTGATCCCGAGCCTGACCCGCTCGGTTCGCTCCGTGCCGCGGCCGCGCGACTGGCCGGGGCCTGACGCCGCTGACGCGTCAGACGAGTCCGTCGAGCAGGCCGAGCGTCTCCTGCCAGGCGCCGGAGCCGGGATCGATGACGACGAAGTGGTCACCGTCGACAGCCGTGAGGGCGGCGTCCCCGCCCGCGTCTGAGGCGGCGGCGACGTACCGCTCGGAGATCTCGACCGGGACGATCTCGTCCCCGGTCCCGTGCACGCACCGGACCGGCACGTGGAGCGGCAGCCGGTGGTACGGGTCGTACGTCGCGTCGGCGGGTCCGGGCGCGTGCCCGAGGAACGCCTCGACGGCACCGCCGCCGAGACCCAGCTCGTGGGCCCGCACCAGGTCGAGCACGCCCGCCTGGGAGACGACGCCGGTCACCGGCACCACCGGGTCGGTGCGGCCGGCGCCCCAGGTCGCCAGATGGCCGCCCGCCGAGTGGCCGAGAGTGATCACACTGGCGAGGTCCAGCCCGTCGACGTCGGCGAGCCGGTCGATGCCCGCCCCCACGTCGTCGAAGGTCTGCGGCGTGCCTCCGCCGCCGCCGACCCTCCGGTACTCGAGATTCCACGCCGCCCAACCCTCGGCGACCAGGCTCTCGGCCAGCGGCCGGCCGAGCGACAGGTCGTAGGCGGCCTTCCAGAAGCCTCCGTGGATGACGACCACGACACCTCGCGGGGCGCCGTCCGGCAGGCTCAGCTCGCCGAACTGGCTGTCGTCGTCGCCGTAGCGGAGCGTGCGCACGCCCGTCACGGCGTCACCTGCGGGCGAGCGTGAGCAGGCCGCGACCGGGACCGCCGCCGGGAGGCCGAGCAGGGCCCGGCGACCGAGCGGCACGCCATCAGCCGAACATCGCCGGGAGGGTCGTGGTCCACGCACCCCGAAGCTCGTCGAGCGGTACGTCGAACCACCCCTCGAGCTCGAGCGTGCTGCCGCCCGTGACGCCGATCGAGGCGGCGGGGACGCCGAGCGCCTCCGCCATCGTCAACAGCTGCGCCACTCCGTCGGCCGGGACCGTGACGACCGCCCGGGCCGCCGACTCGGAGAACAGCGCGACGAAGGGGTCCTGGCCAGCGAGCCGGACCGTGACACCGACCCCGTCGCGGAGCGTCGACTCGACCAGCGCCTGGGCCAGGCCACCGTCGGCCAGGTCGTGGGCCGACGTCAGCAGCCCCGAGCGGGACGCGTCGATCAGCAACGTCGCGAGCTGGTACTCCGCCGGCAGGTCCACCCTCGGGGGCAGCCCGCCGAGGTGGTCGTGGACCACGTGTGCCCACTCCGACCCCGAGAGCTCCTCGCGGGTCTCACCGAGCAGCACCACCTCGTGGCCGTCGGCCACGAAGCCGGTCGGCGTCCGGTGGGTCACGTCCTCGATCACCCCGAGCACCGCGACGACAGGAGTCGGGAGGATCGCGGTCTCCCCGGTCTGGTTGTAGAGGCTGACGTTGCCACCGGTCACCGGGATCCCGAGCTCGACACAGGCGTCCTTGAGCCCGCGGCAGGCCTCGGTGAACTGCCACATGACGCCGGGGTCCTCGGGCGACCCGAAGTTGAGGCAGTCGCTGACCGCCAGCGGCCGGGCGCCGCCGGTTGCTACGTTGCGGAACGACTCGGCGAGCGCGAGCTGGGCGCCGGCGTACGGGTCGAGCGCGGCGAACCGGCCGTTGCAGTCGGTCGCGAGCGCGACGCCGAGGTTGGTCTCCTCGTCGACCCGGACCATGCCGCTGTCGCTGGGCTGAGCCAGGACGGTGTTGCCACGGACGTAGCGGTCGTACTGGTCGGTGATCCAGGACTTGTCGCAGAGGTTGGGGCTGCCGGCGAGCCGGAGCATCGTCTCGCGCAGCTCCTCGCCAGTCTCGGGCCGGGCCAGCGCCTCGGCGGCGTCGGCCTGCAGGGCGTCCTGGCTCTCGGGCCGGGCGAAGGGGCGGTGGTACGTCGGACCGTCGTGCGCCACCGAGCGCGGCGGGACGTCGACGACCTGCTCGCCATGCCAGTCGATCCGGAGCCGGCCGGTCGCGGTGACCTCGCCGATGTCGGTCGCCTCGACGTCCCACTTCGCGCAGATCTCCAGGAACGTCGCGACGTCGTCGGGGGCGACGATCGCCATCATCCGCTCCTGCGACTCGCTCATCAGGATCTCCTCGGGCGCCAGCGTCGAGTCGCGCAGCGGCACCCGGTCGAGCTCGACGTGCATGCCGCCGTCACCGGCGCTCGCGAGTTCCGAGGTCGCGCAGGAGAGACCGGCGCCCCCGAGGTCCTGGATGCCGGTCACGATGCCGGCCGCGAAGAGCTCGAGGGTGCACTCGATGAGCAGCTTCTCCATGAACGGGTCGCCGACCTGGACGCTCGGCCGCTTGGCAGGGCCCCCTGCGCCGGAGGCGCCATCCGGCGCAGCGTCGAAGGTCTCGCTGGCGAGCACGCTGACCCCGCCGATGCCGTCGCCACCGGTACGGGCGCCGTACAGCAGCACGCGGTTGCCGACGCCGGAGGCCTTCGCGAGGTGGAGGTCCTCGTGCCGGAGCACGCCCACGCAGAGCGCGTTGACGAGGGGGTTGCCGAGGTAGGTCGGGTCGAAGACGGCCTCACCGCCGATGTTGGGCAACCCGAGGCAGTTGCCGTAGCCCCCGACACCGGCCACGATCCCGGGCAGCACCCGGTGGGTGTCGTCGGCGTCGAGCGGTCCGAACCGCAGCGGGTCCATGACGGCGACCGGCCGGGCACCCATCGCGAGGATGTCGCGCACGATGCCTCCGACCCCGGTGGCCGCTCCCTGGTAGGGCTCGACGTACGACGGGTGGTTGTGGCTCTCCACCTTGAACGTGACCGCGTAGCCCTGGCCGATGTCGATGACGCCCGCGTTCTCGCCGATCCCCGCCAGCATCTTCCCGACCGGTGTCTCCTGGGGGATCTCACCGAACTGCTGGAGGTGGACCTTGCTCGACTTGTAGGAGCAGTGCTCGCTCCACATGACGGAGTACATCGCCAGCTCGCTGCTGGTGGGACGGCGGCCCAGGATCTCGCGGATCCGCTGGTACTCGTCGGCCTTGAGCCCGAGCTCGGCCCACGGCTGGTCGTGATCGGGGTCTTGGGCTGCGGCAGCGACAGTGTCCAGCACGGCGTCAATCTACCGGTGGCACCAGCGCTCGCCGGCGCCGGTCAGGCCGTGGCCGCAGACGTTTCGCGCCATGAACCCCAGTCGTTCGGCAGCGAGAGGCGCAGCACCTTGTGCCAGGCCGAGGCGAGCTGTCGGATCATCGGCCCGCTGTTGTACTCGAGGCCGTGCCGTTCGAGCACGGCCCGTACGTCGGGGGCGATCTCGGCGTACCGGTTGCTCGGCAGGTCCGGGAACAGGTGGTGCTCGATCTGGTGCGAGAGGTTGCCACTCATCAGGTGCAGCAGCGGACTGCCCGAGATGTTGGCGGAACCCAGCATCTGCCGCACGTACCACTGCGCGTGGGTCTCGGACTCGTCCAGGGACTCCTGCTCGAACGTCTCGACGCCCTCGGGGAAGTGGCCACACATGATCACCGAGTGGCTCCAGAGGTTGCGCAGGACGTTCGCAGTCAGGTTGGCGGTGAGGGTGCGGCGCAAACCCCGGCCCGACAAGGCGGGATGCACGACGAAGTCCTTCAGGATCTGTCGACGTGCCCGGCGCAGCGCCTGCCCGATCCGACCGCGGAGCTCGGGGGTGATGCCCCGCTTCTCACGCATCGTCTCGCCGATGTCGAGGTCGTACATCGCGATGCCGTACTCGAAGATGCAGGCGTTGACGAAGTTCCAGAGCGGCTGGACCAGGTAGCGGGGCTTCCAGGGCTGGTCCTCGTCGACGCGCATGATGCCGTAGCCGAGGTCGTTGTCCTTCCCCAGGATGTTCGTGTACGTGTGGTGCTGCTCGTTGTGCGCCCGCTTCCACTGCTCGGGCGGACTGATGTAGTCCCAGTCCCACGTGGAGGAGTGGATCTTCGGGTCACGCATCCAGTCCCACTGGCCGTGGAGCACGTTGTGACCGATCTCCATGTTGTCGAGTGACTTGGCGACCGCGAGCCCCAGGGTGCCCACCACCCACGCCGCGCGGTTCCTCGAGCCGACCAGCAGCACGGCGCGGCTGCCCAGCTCGATCGCACGCTGGCCTTTGATGACTCGCCGGATGTACGCCGCATCCCTGGCTCCCCGGGTGTCCAGAACCCGCTGACGGATGGCGTCGAGCTCCTTCCCGATGAGCTCGATTTCGTCATCGCTCAGGTGCGCGACCTGGCTGTGCGGCTTGCGCTGAATGGCAGTCAAGATCCCTCCTTGTCGGCCCCCGCTGGTCTGTGCGGCCTCTACTCTTCCGTACCCACTTCACGACAGACGACCCGTGGGACCTTCGACGTGGCGCACACACCGAATTCCAGGTCTGTAGTTCATCGAAACGCTTGTTGCCGGTGTGACTGGTGAGGTTATGGTGCCGCTACCCCTTCCCCAGGAGTCGTCATGTTCCACGCCATCCCCCGATCGCTGGTCAGAACCTTGGCCTGCCTGCTGGCTGCGGCCGTGCTCACCGTGCCGGTGCGCGCGGACGCGGACAACGTGGCGACTCCTGGGAACTTCACCGGCTACGGGTTCGACCAGTGCGTGGCGCCGACCCAGCAGGCGATGAACGCGTGGCTGCGCTCCTCGCCGTTCCTCGCCGTCGGTATCTACATCTCCGGTGACAGCCGCGGCTGCCGGACCCAGCCGAACCTCACCCCCAGGTGGGTCTCGAACCAGCTGAGCAGGGGCTGGCGGCTGCTCCCGATCACGCTGGGCCCGCAGGCTTCCTGCCACCCGAGCTTCCCGCGATACCGCGACGACAAGACCATCAACCCCCGGCCCGGCGCCGCCGGCACCTACCGCGCCGCCCGGCGCCAGGCTCGCCGCGAGGCGACCGGCGCCGTGGCGGCAGCCAGGGCGCTCGGCATCGTGAAGCGGAGCACGCTCTGGTACGACCTCGAGGGCTTCGACGTCACCCAGCGCCACTGCCGCGAGTCGGCGATCGCGTTCCTCTCCGCCTGGACGACCCGGATCCGCGCCCTGGGCTACGTCTCCGGCGTCTACTCGAGCGCCGGATCCGGGATCAAGATGCTCGACCAGGCCCGGGTCAACCGGCCCGACGAGGTCGTGCTGCCCGACCGGATCTGGATCGCCCGCTGGGACGGCAAGGCCAACACCCGGACCGACTACATCCGCGACGACGGCTGGCTGCCGGGCAACCGGATGAAGCAGTACCTCGGCGGGCACGACGAGACCTGGGGCGGCGTCACGATCAACATCGACCGCAACTGGCTCGACCTGGGCCGGGGCTCGTTCGCCCCGCCCGTGGCCCACTGCAACGGCGTCGACATCGACCACCCGGCGTACCAGGTGCTCGTGCCGGGCACGACCGAGACCGAGCAGGTCAAGACACTGCAGTGCCTCCTCAAGGAGAAGGGCCGGTACGCCGGCAGGCTCCACGGCAGGTACAACGCCCGGACCGTCGCGGCCGTCCGCGCGTGGCGCGCCGACCACGGGTTCGCCGCCGGCGACGGCTGGAACCGCGCTCACTGGATGAGCCTGCTCGCCGACGGCGCCTCCCCCGTCCTGAAGTTCGGCTCCGCCGGTGAGGACGTCCGACGCGTGCAGCGCGCCCTCCAGGCGGCGGGCGCGACCAGGCTCAAGATCACTGGGCGATACACCCGTCGCACCGCGGCGGTCGTCCGCAACTGGCAGGACGACATCGGCCACCAGGACTCGGGCATCGTCACACGGCGCTCGTGGCGGGCGCTGCGCGCCGGCCGACGCTGAGGCCAGGTCCGAGTCAGCCGGGCCGGGGTCCCGCACGACCGCGGTCGCGGCCGAGGACCAGCCACGCCACCAGGGTGATCCACACGGTGGCGTACCCGACCGTGGTGAGGACGTCACTGAGGTGGTGGGCCCCCTGGTAGAGCCGGGCCGACACGCATGCCACCGGCACCAGGACCAGCAGCAGTGCCCAGCCACGTGAGACCCGGGTGTAGGTCCACGCCAGGAACGCGAGGGTGAGGAAGATCGCCATCGAGGTGCCGGTGTGTCCCGATGGAAAGCTGTGGTCGGACACCAGCCCCTGGTCGAGAACCTCGACCGGCGGACGCTGCCGTGGAACTAGGTGGGTCCCCAACCAGTAGATCCCGCCGAGGCCGGCCTCGACCAGGACGACGAACACGATCGGGAGGAAGGTACGCCGCCAAGCGGCCACGACCAGGGCGGCCACGGTGACCACCGCTGCTCCGACGACCGTCTCGCCGACGAGGGTTCCGACCTCGGCGGCGTCGGTCAACGCCGCGGTCCGCTCGTCCGCGAGCCAGCGAGCGACGTCGTCGTCCCCGCCACCGACCGACTCCTCGAGTGGGTGCGTCAGCAACCACCCCCAGCCCAGGACGATCCCCGCCAGCGCGGCCCAGCCTGCGACCAGCAGGCCGACGTTCAAGGGCCAGGAGCGCGGGGCATCGGGCGTCGTCACGCGAAGGCCGCGGCGGCCAGCGAGGTGAAGAACCCCATACCGTCGGTGCCGGAGCCGGTCAGCTCCTCCACGGCGTGCTCGGGGTGCGGCATCAAGCCGACCACGTTGCCGCGGTCGTTGGCGATGCCGGCGATGTCGCGCAGCGAGCCGTTCGGGTTGTCGTCGAGGTAGCGCACGACGACCCGGCCCTCGCCCTCGAGCCGGTCGAGGGTGGCCTCGTCGGCGACGTACCCGCCCTCGCCGTTCTTGAGGACGACCGTGATCTCAGCGCCCTGCTTGTACGCCGAGGTCCACGGCGTGGCGACGTTCTCGACGCGCAGCCGCTGGTCGCGGCAGACGAACCTGCGGTGGTCGTTGCGGATCAGCGCGCCCGGCAGCAGGTGTGACTCGCAGAGGATCTGGAAGCCGTTGCAGATCCCGAGCACCGGCATCCCGCGCCGGCCAGCGTCGACCACCTCGGTCATGACCGGGGCGAACCGGCTGATCGCACCGCACCGCAGGTAGTCGCCGTAGGAGAAGCCGCCCGGAAGCACGACCGCGTCCACGCCGCGCAGGTCGTGGTCGCCGTGCCACAGTGCGACCGCCTCGTGGCCGCCGATCCGGACCGCGCGCTCCGCGTCGGCATCGTCGAGTGAGCCGGGGAAGGTGACGACCCCGACCTTCACCCGTCCTCCCCGCTCTGGAAGCCGTCCACGTCGCCGTCCTCGACCCGGACCTCGAAGTTCTCGATCACCGGGTTGGAGAGCAGCGTCTCGGCCATCTGGGCGACGGAGGCGAGCACCTCGTCGGTGACCTCGCCGTCGACCTCGAGCTCGAACCGCTTGCCCTGCCGGACGTCGGTGACGCCGGAGAAACCCAGCCGGGGCAGCGCTCCGAGCACTGCCTTGCCCTGCGGGTCGAGGATCTCGGGCTTGGGCATGACGTCGACGACGACACGGGCCACGGTGGTTCTCCTGAGCGGGGATCGGGACGCGCCCGAGTCTAGGCCGGGGCGGCGCTGCAGGATTCCCCGGCCCGCCGGGGGTTCATGCATCTCCTGCCCTTGGCAACACCCGAGCGCTGTACGGGAGTGGTTCAGATCCGACGCCGTCAGCGCGGGAAGACCGGCGCACCCGGGCGGCACACCGTTCCGGGCCGCGGCAGCACGCCGTCGACCAGGTAGTCGCCGAACGCCTGGCTGACGCAGGGACCGGTACCGATCGCACCGTGGCCCCACCCGTCGAGCACCAGCAGCCGGGACCCGTCGAGGAGCCGGTTGACGGCACGGGCACCGTGGAGGGGGGTCGCCGGGTCGTAGGTGTTGCCGACGACCATCACCTCCTCCGACGTCGTGACCTCGAACGGTCCCGAGTAGCGGTCCTCCTTGGCTGCTGCCGGCCAGCCCGCGCAGATGCTCGACGCCCACGTCCACAGCTTCCCGAACCACGGGGAGCCCCGGTCCGCGCGGCGGCCCGCAGGCACCCACGCCCGCGGCTTGCGCGGGTTGTCGGAGTCGGCGCACGCGACCCCGGCGAAGGAGTTGCCCGTGCGGGCGAAGCCGGGCGCGTAGGGGCCGGGGATGCCGCGCGCGTCGGTCGTACGTCGCATGATCGCCTCGGGCCGCAGGCTGCGCGCCGCGACGCGGCCCCGGTCCTTGAACATCGCGCGGTGCACCCGCCCGAGGTCGCGCATGAGCGGGGGGAGACCGCTCTGGTCGTAGAGCGAGGAGAGCGCGACGCCGACCATGAGGTCGTAGGTCAGCCTCCCGAATCGGTCGCTGGTGAACGGGCCGCGTCGCAGCCGCTTCACGATGTCGTTCCAGGTCTGCGCGGCCTTGCCGGCGATGGGGCACCGCCGCTTCCCCACCCGGTCGCACTCGGCGAACGCCGCTGTCAGCGCCTGCCACGCGCCGTACCCGCTGCGCAGCCGCTCCGAGAACGGGCGGGTCGTCGCCTCGTCGCCGACGCCGGTGGTCCACGCGACGGGGTCGAGCACGCCGTCGAGGATCATGGCGCGGATCCGGTCGGGGAACATCGCGGCGTACGTCGTGCCGAGCTGGGTGCCGTAGGAGATGCCGTAGTAGGACAGCAGGTCATCCCCGACCGCCTGCCGGACCAGGTCCATGTCGCGGGCGGTGTCGGCCGTGCTCATGTGGGCGACGACCGGCGCCGGGTTGTCCCGGCAGGCACGCCGGAACCAGCTCTCGAAGCGGATCTGGATGCCGACCTGACGGTCGTTCGTCGGGAAGAAGGCCCGGGGGAAGGACGGGCGCCGCTCGTCGGTTTGGCAGACCATGCGGGCACTCGGGCCGACACCGCGAGGGTCGACGCCGACGACGTCGAAGTGGTCGGACACCGCCTGCGGCACCAGCTGGCCGAAGAAGCTGACGAACTCGCGGGACGACCCGCCCGGGCCGCCCGGGTTGACGAAGAGGCTCCCGATCCGGTTCGCCTGGTCGGCCGCCGGGACCCGGGCCAGGTCGAGGGCCAGGGGCTCACCCGTCGGGTCGTCGTAGTCCAGCGGAACGGTGGCGGTCGCGCACTGGAGGTCGACGCCGTCGGGTGCTTCGAGGTCGTCGCAGGGCTCCCATGTCAGGTCCGGCACCGGAGCGTCGACCTGGAGCGCCGCCGGCGTCGTGGGGACCTCGCTCCCGGCCGGGTTGTGTGCCGCCGCGGGCGCGAGCAGCGCACCGGTAAGAGCAAGCACGGTGAGCGGTACGGCGATCCCCAGACGCGACATGTGCGCATCGTAAACGCGGACGACCGCGGCGAGTCACCATTTCGTGGGGCGGCCCTCCCGCGAGGCCGAGATCACTCGCGGCCCCGCCGCTGGAGGACGACGATGGCCAGCGCCACCCCGAGGCCGGCCACGATCGGGCCGATGATGGCCCAGGTGTCGGACCCGGTCATCGAGCTGCCCTCGACGTACCCGAGCCCCTGGAAGGTCCACAATCCGCCGACCAGCACCATCAGGGCGGCCAGCCCGAGGCCGATCATCCGACCCATCAGGACAGTTCGCGCTTGAGGATCTTGCCGGTCGCGGTCATCGGGAGGGCGTCGACGAACTCGACGACGCGCGGGTACTTGTACGCCGCGAGCTGCTCCTTGCTCCAGGAGACCAGGTCGTCCTCGGAGACGTCGTCGTGGTCCTTCTCCTTGATGACGACCGCCTTGATCTCCTCGCCGTGGCTCTCGTGCGGGATGCCGATCACGGCTGCCAGCGAGACCGCCGGGTGCTCCATCAGCACCTCCTCGATCTCGCGCGGGTACACGTTGAAGCCGCCCCGGATGATCATGTCCTTGGAGCGGTCGACGATGGAGTACCAGCCGTCGGCGTCGCGCTTGCCGAGGTCGCCGGAGCGGAACCAGCCGTCGTGGATGGCCTCGGCCGTCGCGTCGGGACGGCCGTAGTAGCCCTTCATGATGTTGGGGCCCTTGATGGCGATCTCCCCGACCGCGTCAGGGTCGTCGTCGACCTCCGACCAGTCGGGGTTGATCAGCTTCATCTCCACGCCCGGGATCGGGGTGCCGATCGAGCCGACCCGGACCTCCTCACCGAGCGGCGAGAAGCTCGCGACGGGTGAGGTCTCCGACAGCCCGTAGCCCTCGAGGATCGTGACACCGAACCGCTTCTCGAAGTCCTTGTGCACCTCGACTGGGAGTGCCGAGCCGCCGGCGGCGGCGATCCGCAGGTCGGCCGCGAGCTGTTTCACGTCGACCCCGGACTCATCGAGTGCGCCGAGCAGCCCCCAGTACATCGTCGGGACACCGGCGAAGAACGTGACTCGCTCCTTCGCCATCGTCTTCAGGGCCGGGTCTGCCTCGAACCGCGGCAGCATCACGACCCGGCCGCCGTAGGCGAAGCCGCCGTTCATGATCACGGTCTGCCCGAACGAGTGGAACAGGGGCAGCACGCACAGGTAGGTGTCGGGGTTGCTCGCGTCGGCGCCGAAGAGCGCCTCGCCGCTGAGCGCGTTGGAGTGCATGTTGCGGTGCATCAGCTCTGCGCCCTTGGGCTGTCCGGTCGTCCCGGACGTGTAGAGGATGACGGCCGTGTCGTCGTCGTCGGTCGCGACGGTGTCGAACGTGGGCGGCTGACCGGCCATCCCCTGGCCGAGGGTCTGCGTCCCCTCGATGGGGGAGGCCGCGGCAGGGTCGACCGTGATCACGAAGAAGTGCTCGCACCCGTCGGTCTGGGAGAAACCCTCGTGCCCCGCCTGCCCGATCGGCAGCTCGGCGGTCCCCTCGAAGCAGAAGTAGGCGACCGCGTCGGAGTCGGCCAGGTGGTAGGCGACCTCGCGGCCCTTCAGCAGCACGTTGAGCGGTACGACGGTAGCGCCGGCCTTGAGGATCCCGTAGTAGATGATCGGGAAGTACGGGAGGTTCGGGCAGCTCAGCGCGACCTTGTCCCCCGGCTTGATGCCGCGGGAGACCAGCAGGTTGGCGACCTGGTTGGCTGCGGCGTTCACCTGTGTGTACGTGAGGCGGCTCCCCCCGAGCACGACCGCCTCCCGGTCGCCGTGCTGTTCGGCGGAGTTCTCGAGGAGCGAGGCGAGGTTCATGACCCGACACTAGAGGGAGGTCCGGTGCGACGACAGGGCTCACACCGGTCGCCGTACTCAGCGGGTGATGCGACCGCGGGTGAGGATCTCGCCGGCCCGCACGAGGTCGCGCCGGATCGCCGGTCCGGCCAGCCGCCCGGCTGCACGGGCAGGCAGCCGCCAGGCGCCGGAGCCGCTGATGGTGCCGGTCGCGAGGACCCGGCAGCCGGCGCCGACGCCGGTGAACCGCAGGGTCAGGGTCGCGTCGATGCCGCGCCACCGGCCGACCTCGGAGAACACCTTGAACGGCGCCAGCTCGGTGATCTCCATCGAGGGGCGGACGCCGGCCACGGTGTTGTCGCGCCACGTCATCCCGACGTACGGCTCGGTCCGGTCGTGCAGCGTCACCGACAGCAGGGACGCCTGCCACTCCGGGCGGTTGCGGGGGTCGGCGAGGTAGCGGAACACCGTCTCGGTCGGGTGAGGGATGTCCACCGTGGCCTCGAACTCGACTGTGCTCAGAACGCCTCCCCGGTCAGCAGCTCGTAGGCCTCGACGTACCGGCTGCGAGTGCGCTCGACGACCTCGGGTGGCAGCGGCGGCGGCGGCGTGCCCGAGGCGCGGTCCCAGCCGGACTCCGGCGACAGCAGCCAGTTGCGCACGATCTGCTTGTCGTACGACGGCTGCGCCCGGCCCGGCTGCCACTCGCTTGCTGGCCAGAAGCGGGACGAGTCGGGGGTGAGGACCTCGTCGGCGAGCACCATCCTCCCGTCGTCGCGGTGGCCGAGCTCCAGCTTGGTGTCGGCGAGGATGATGCCGCGCTCACGGGCTACGCCCTCTGCCCGCATGTACACCTCGAGCGTCAGGCGCCGCAGCTCGCTGGCAACGTCGGCGCCGACGGTCGCGACGACCGCGTCGTACGACACGTTCTCGTCGTGATCGCCCAAGTCGGCCTTCGTGGCCGGCGTGAAGATCGGCTGGGGCAGGCGGTCGCCGTCGGTGAGCCCGTCGGGCAGCGCGACCCCGCACACCTCGCCGGTGCGCTCGTAGTCGAGCAGACCCGAGCCGGTGAGGTAGCCGCGCGCCACGCACTCGACGGGGAACATCGTGAGCCGCTCGCACACCACCGCTCGGCCGCGGACCTCCTCGGGCACGTCGGTCGACACCACGTGGTGCGGCACCAGGTCAGCGAGCCGGTCGAACCACCACAGCGACATCCGGGTGAGGATCTCGCCCTTGTCGGGGATCTCGGTCTCGAGGACGAAGTCGAAAGCACTGATCCGGTCGCTGGCGACCATCAGCAGCCGGCCATCCGGCAGGGCGTAGAGGTCACGGACCTTGCCGGAGTGGACGTGCTGGAGGTCGCCGGTCACCCGGCGATCCTAGAGCCGCCGCCGGTGGACGGCGCGGACCACTACCGGTCGCTCCGTCACACGCCGCCGACCGACTCCTCGAGCAGGCGCTTCAACCGGGCCAGGTCGCCGGTCGTGGCACGTCGCATCGCCTTCTCCATGAGCGGCGCCGCGAGCCCACCGAAGCCGGAAGGGGTCCCGCGGTTGCGCAGGGTCATCCGGGTCGCGTCCTCACCCACCGGCTCCCAGGTGTAGGTCGTCTCCATCGGGAACGGCCCGTCGGCGGTCCGCATCACCAGCCGACTGTCGGGCTCGAGCTCGACCACCTCGTAGGTGTAGGCGAGCTCGCGGCCCAGGAACCGGGCCTCGAACACCATCCGCGAACCGACCTCGACCGGCGGAGCGGTGAGCCAGTCGATCCGCTGGATGTTCGCGTACCACTCCGGCGCGTTCGTCGGGTCGCCTGCGAACGCGGCGACCTCGTGCACCGGACGACCGATGACCGTCTCCACTTGGACATCGACGCTCACACCTGAAGCGTAGTGACCCGGGCCGGACCGGTGGCCTGATGACGCTGGCTAACGGTGCCGTGACCACGCTTCCACCCCGCTGCAACGGGGTCGAAGCGCACTCGAGGCACCGTTACCCGTAGCCAGCAGCGCCGGGAGTCAGAGGATGGCGCCGGGTGAGTACGACGCGGCGTCGGGGTGGCGCGCTACCAGCTCCTCCACGGTGCGCACGACCGCCTGGGTCTGGGCGACCGCGGCGCCGGTGAAGCCGATCGGGTCGGCCACCAGGCCGTCGATGTCGGCCCGGCTCATGCCGAGCCGCTCGTCGGCGGCGAGCCGGTCGAACACGTCGTTGGCGGACTGGCCCTGGCGCATCGCGAGCGCGGTGCCGACGGCCGCCTGCTTGATGACCTCGTGCCCGGTCTCGCGGCCGACCCCTCGGCGTACGGCGGCCATCAGGACCTTGGTTGTCGCGAGGAAGGGCAGGTACCGGTCGAGCTCGCGCTGGATCACGGCGGGGAACGCGCCGAACTCGTCGAGCACGGTGAGGAAGGTCTGGAAGAGACCGTCGGCGGCGAAGAACGCGTCGGGGAGGGCCACCCGACGGACCACCGAGCAGGACACGTCGCCCTCGTTCCACTGGTCGCCGGCGAGCTCACCGACCATCGAGAGGTAGCCGCGGGTGATGACGGCGAGACCGTTCACGCGCTCGCACGAGCGGGTGTTCATCTTGTGCGGCATCGCGCTCGATCCGACCTGGCCCTCGGCGAAGCCCTCGGTGACGAGCTCATGGCCGGCCATCAGCCGGATCGTGGTGGCCAGGTTGGACGGCGCCGCGACCAGCTGGACGACGGCGGACAGGACGTCGAAGTCGAGGCTGCGCGGGTAGACCTGCCCGACGCTGGTGAGGACGCGGTCGAACCCGAGGTGGCTCGCGACCCGCCGCTCGAGCTCGGCGAGCCGGTCGGCGTCGCCCTCGAGCAGGTCGAGCATGTCCTGAGAGGTGCCCATCGGGCCCTTGATGCCGCGCAGCGGGTAGCGGACCAGCAGTTCCTCGAGCCGGTCCACGGCGACCAGCAGCTCGTCGGCCACTGATGCGAACCGCTTGCCCAGGGTGGTGGCCTGCGCGGCGACGTTGTGGGAGCGGCCGGCCATCACGGTCGTCTCGTGCTCGGCGGCGAGCCGTGCCAGCCGCGCGAGCGCCGCCACCGCACGGTCGCGCAGCAGCACGAGCGACTGGCGGACCTGCAGCTGCTCGACGTTCTCGGTCAGGTCGCGGCTGGTCATCCCCTTGTGCACGTGCTCGTGGCCGGCCAGCGCGCTGAACTCCTCGATCCGCGCCTTGACGTCGTGGCGGGTGACCCGCTCGCGGGCCGCGATCGAGTCGAGGTCGACCTTGCCGACGACGTTCTCGTAGGCCTCCACCACGCCGTCGGGTACGTCGACGCCGAGGTCGCGCTGCGCCCTCAGGACCGCGATCCACAGCTGCCGCTCGAGGACGATCTTGTGCTCGGGTGACCAGATCTCGACCAGGTCGGCTCCGGCGTAGCGGCCGGCGAGGACGTTGGGGACGGTCATGGCTCCATTGTCTCCTGCTCGGCGGTCCGGGCGATATCGCCGCGGAACTGCGCGCCGGGGAAGTGGACCCGGTGGACGGCGCCGTAGACCCGGCCGCGTGCCTCGCGCAGGTCCGTCCCGGTCGCGACGACGGCGAGCACCCGGCCGCCGGCCGTGACCAGATCGCCGTCACGCCGTGCAGTGCCGGCGTGGATGACGTGGACGTCATGGAGCGACTCGGCCGCCTCGACTCCGCTGATGGCGTCGCCCGACGACGACGACTCGGGGTAACCACGGCTGGCCATCACGACCGCGATCGCCGAGCCCTGCTTCCACGCCGGCGGGTCGACGTCGGCCAGTCGGCCGGTCGCGGCGGCGTGGAGCAGCGGCGCCAGCGGCGAGTCGAGCAGCGCCAGCAGGGGCTGGGTCTCGGGGTCGCCGAACCGGGCGTTGAACTCGACGACCCGCATGCCACGAGAGGTCAGCGCGAGCCCGGCGTACAGCAGGCCCGCGAAGGGGGTGCCGCGGCCGGCGAGCTCGTCGACGGTGGGCTGAAGCACGTCACGCAGCACCTCCTGGACCAGTCCGTCGGGCGCCCAGGGCAGCGGCGTGTAGGCGCCCATGCCACCGGTGTTGGGTCCCTCGTCACCGTCGAAGATCCGCTTGAAGTCCTGCGCCGGCTGGAGCGGGTAGACCGTCGCGCCGTCGGCCTCGTTCCAGCTGCAGATCGCGAACAGCGAGACCTCGGGGCCGTCGAGGAACTCCTCGATCACGACCCGCTCGCACGCGACCGCGTGGGCCAGCGCCGCGGTGCGGTCGTCGGTCACCACGACGCCCTTGCCCGCGGCGAGGCCGTCGTCCTTCACGACGTACGGCGGACCGAGCTCGTCCAGCGCGGCGGCCGCCTCGGCCTCGGTCGTGCACACCAGGGCACGCGCGGTCGGCACGCCGGCCGCGGACATCACGTCCTTCGCGAACGCCTTGGACCCCTCGAGCCGCGCGGCCTCCCGGGTCGGGCCGAAGCAGGCGATGCCCCGCGCGCGCACCGCGTCGGCCACCCCTGCCACGAGCGGCGCCTCGGGTCCGACGACGACCAGGTCGGCCTCCAGCCGTTGGGCGAGGTCTGCCACCGCGTCACCGTCCATCGGATCGACGTCGTGGAGCGTCGCGACGGCGGCGATCCCGGGGTTCCCAGGCGCCGCGTGCACCTCCGTCCCGCCAGGGTCACCCGCCAGCGCGCGGGCCAGGGCGTGCTCGCGGCCGCCGGTGCCGATGACGAGAGTCCTCACGAGCAGCGATGCTAGTGCCGGACCGGACCAGACCGATCACCGTCCATCGCGCGGCGCTCGATAACGATTTGTGGAAGCGCTTCCACAAGTTGCGCCGCACCTATTGACAGGGCAATGTGACCGCTGTCACGGTTCTGAGCACAGAGGTGGTGGAAGCGCTCTCACACCTGTTCCACCATCCCGCCGGAGAGCCGGCGGCCGAGCAGACTCAAGGAGACACGGTGCACAACTTGGTCCGATCAACCCAGCGAGGGCGGCTGGCCCTCGGCGCCCTCACGGCGCTCTCACTCGTCGTCCTGACCGCGTGCGGCGGCGGTGACGGCGGGGAGGGCGCCAACAACGGCCCGGTGACCGTCACGGTCGCCACGTTCAACGAGTTCGGCTACGAGGAGCTCATCGAGGAGTGGAACGCCGAGCACCAGGACATCAAGATCGAGCAGGTCAAGGTCGGCACCTGGGACGACGCCAAGGCCAACCTCTACACCAAGCTCGCGGCCGGGTCGGGACTCTCCGACATCGAGGCGATCGAGGGTGACGCGATGCCCGCGATCCTCGCCGAGTCCGCCGCGTTCGCCGATCTCACCGACCCCGATCTCGAGGGCCGCTGGCTGGACTGGAAGGCCGAGGCCGGCACCGACGCCGAGGGCCGGATGATCGGCTACGGCACCGACATCGGTCCCGAGGGGATCTGCTACCGCTCCGACCTGTTCAAGAAGGCCGGGCTGCCCACCGACCGCGCCGAGGTGGCCGGCCTGATGGGGACGTGGGACGACTACTTCGCCCTGGGCGAGGCGTTCGTGAGGAAGGTGCCCGAGACCGCCTGGTACGACTCCTCGGGGGGCGTCGTGCAGGCGATGCTCAACCAGGTCGAGCAACCCTTCGAGACCGACGAGAACGCCGTCGCCGTCGACAATCCCGAGCTGCGGGCGGTCTACGACACCGTCACCAGCAACATCGACAAGGGCCTGTCGACGCGGCTGTCCCAGTGGGGTGACGACTGGGTGGCGTCGTTCCAGAACGACGGCTTCGCCACGATGGCGTGCCCCGGCTGGATGCTCGGTGTGGTCGAGGGCAACGCCGAGGGCGTCGCAGGCTGGGACTTCGCCGACGTGTTCCCCGGCGGAGGCGGCAACTGGGGCGGCTCGTTCCTGACCGTCCCGGCCCAGGGCGACAACATCGAGGAGGCCACGGAGGTCGCCGCCTGGCTCACCGCGCCGGAGCAGCAGGCGAAGGCGTTCGCGGCCAAGGGCACGTTCCCGAGCCAGGTCGACGCGCTCGACTCGCCGGAGATCACCGGCGCGACCAACGCGTTCTTCAACGACGCACCGATCGGTGAGATCCTCGCGAACCGTGCCGAGGCCGTGACGGTCCAGCCGTACAAGGGCCCGAAGTACTCCGACATCCTGCAGGCGTTCCAGGCCTCGGTGCTCCGGGTCGACGACGGCTCGCAGTCCGCGGAGGAGTCGTGGGACCAGTTCCTCGCGGACGTCGAGGCACTGGGCTGATCACCCCTCTCAGATGAGCCGACACGCGTTGGTCGACGGTGGGGACACGGATACTCCTCGGGTGTCCCCACCGTCGATCCCCTCCACCCCGACCCCCGCCGCCGTCCCGGTGCGGCCGACGTTGCGGCAGCGTCTGGCCGCCTGGGACGTGCGGCTCTCGCCGTACCTGTACATCTCGCCGTTCTTCATCCTGTTCGCACTGGTGGGACTCTTCCCGCTGGCGTACACGGCGTACGTCTCGGTGCACGACTGGAGCCTGCTGGGTGGGCAGGGAGACTTCATCGGCCTCCAGAACTACCGCGAGGTGCTCGACAACCCTTACTTCGTGAAGCAGCTGGTCAACACGATCAGCATCTTCCTGCTCTCCTCGGTGCCCCAGGTCGTGATCGCCGTGACCGTCGCCGCACTGCTGGACACCCAGCTGCGCGGCCGGACCTGGTGGCGGATGAGCGTGCTGCTGCCCTTCGTCGTGTCGCCGGTCGCCGTCGCGATCATCTTCGGCAGCCTGTTCGGCGACCGCTACGGCCTGGTCAACGAGCTGCTCGGCACGATCGGGATCGACGCGATCCCGTGGCACACCGACCGGCTCGCCAGCCACGTCGCGATCGCGACCATGGTCAACTGGCGCTGGACCGGCTACAACGCCCTCATCTTCCTGGCCGCGATGCAGGCCGTCCCCCGCGACCTCTACGAGTCCGCGGAGCTCGACGGCGCCAGCCGCGTCCGCCAGTTCCTGAGCATCACGCTGCCGATGATCCGGCCCACGATGGTGTTCGTCATCATCACCTCCACCATCGGGGGGCTGCAGATCTTCGCCGAGCCACGGCTGTTCGACGAGACCAACGCACGCAACGGCGGCAGCGACCGCCAGTTCGGCACGATCACGATGCTGGTCTACGACTTCGGGTGGCAGCTGCGAGACCTCGGCCGGGCGTCGGCCACGGCCTGGATGCTGTTCGTCCTCATCTGCGTCTTCGCCCTCCTGAACTACCTCGTCATCAGACGGATCGGGCTGCTCGGAGGTGGTGACCGATGAGGCGTCGTCCCGGCTTCCTCGCCTACGGGCTGCTGCTGGCGTTCGCACTCGGGTCGGCCGCTCCGCTCTACTGGTCGTTCCTGCTCGGGTCGCACACGAGCCAGATCGCCGCGCAAGGCGTCCCGCCGCTGCTGCCCGGCGGCCACTTCCTCGACAACGCGCAGCGAGCGCTCGACACCGTGCCGTTCTGGAAGGCGCTCGCCAACAGCGTGCTGGTGTCGTCGGTGACCGCGGTGTCCGTCGTCTTCTTCTGCACCCTGGCCGGCTACGCCTTCGCGAAGCTGCGGTTCCGCGGCAGTACTCCGCTGCTCGTCTTCGTCGTCGCCACCATGGCGGTCCCCACCCAGCTCGGAGTGGTGCCGCTCTTCATCCTCATGTCGGAGTTCGGCTGGACCGGCTCGGTCTGGGCCGTGATCATCCCGTGGCTGGTCACGGCGTTCGGGGTTTTCTTCATGCGGCAGTACCTCGTCGACGCGGTGCCCGACGAGCTGATCGAGGCGGCTCGGATCGACGGGTGCTCGCAAATCCGTGTGTTCTGGCACGTCGCCGCCCCAGCCGCGCGGCCTGCCGCCGCGATCCTGTGGCTGTTCACCTTCATGCAGGTCTGGACCGACTTCTTCTGGCCGCTGATCGCCCTGCCGCACGAGAACCCGACCATCCAGGTCGCCCTCAACCAGCTTCAGAGCGGGTTCTTCAAGGACTACAGCCTCGTGCTCGCAGGCACCACGCTGGCCACGATCCCGCTGCTGGTCCTGTTCATCGCCACCGGACGCCAGCTGGTGTCCGGCATCATGCAAGGAGCCGTCAAGGGATGACCACGACACTGCCTACCGCGGTCGAGGCCGCCCAGGGACCGCTCGCGTTCCCACCCGACTTCCGCTGGGGCGTTGCCACGGCGTCGTACCAGATCGAGGGTGCCGTCGCCGAGGATGGCCGGACCCCGTCGATCTGGGACACGTTCTCCCGGACGCCCGGCGCCGTCGCGGGCGGCGACACCGGCGACGTCGCGTGCGACCACTACCACCGGATGACCGACGACGTCGCGCTGCTGGCCGGCCTCGGCGTCGGCTGGTACCGCTTCTCCGCCGCCTGGCCACGGGTGCGGCCCGACGGCGGCGCGCCCAACCCGGCGGGCATCGGCTTCTACGACCGGCTCGTCGACGAGCTGCTCGCCCACGACGTCGCGCCGTGGCTGACGCTCTATCACTGGGACCTGCCGCAGGCGTTGGAGGACGCCGGGGGCTGGACCGTGCGCGACACCGCCGACCGCTTCGTCGAGTACGCCATGACGGTGCACGACGCGCTCGGCGACCGGGTCCCGGTGTGGACGACGCTCAACGAGCCGTGGTGCTCGGCCTTCCTCGGCTACTCCTCCGGCCGGCACGCCCCAGGCCGGCAGGAGGGACCGGCCGGGCTGCGTGCCGCGCACCACCTGCTCCTGGCGCACGGGCTCGCGACCACCGAGCTGCGGGCGCGGGGGGCCGAGAGCGTCGGCGTCACGCTCAACTTCACGGTGGCCGACCCCGCGGACCCCGACGACCCGGCCGACGTCGAGGCCGCCCGCCAGGTCGACGCGCTGCACAACCGGATGTTCCTCGAGCCGATACGGCACGGCGAGTACCCCGCAGACCTGCTCGCCGACACCGAGCACCTCGGCTGGACCGAGGTGGTCCGCGACGGCGACCTGGCCGCGATCTCCGCGCCGATCGACCTGCTGGGCGTGAACTACTACCACGGCGACGCGGTCTCGGCGCAGCCCGACGAGCAGCACCCGGGCGGCCCGAGCCCGTTCCCTGGACTCGAGCGGCTCTCGATGCCGCTGCGCGGGCTGCCGCGCACCGCGATGGGCTGGGAGGTGCAGCCGGAGGGGCTGACCCGGCTGCTGCTGCGGCTGCACGAGGAGCACCCGGGACTGCCGCTGGTCGTGACCGAGAACGGTGCGGCGTACGACGACGTGGTGGCGGCCGACGGCGAGATCGACGACCCGGAGCGACTGGCCTACTTCGACGCGCACCTGCGTGCGGTCCACGCCGCACGCGCGGGCGGGGCTGAGGTGCTCGGCTACTTCGCGTGGTCGTTCCTCGACAACTTCGAGTGGGCGGAGGGCTACGCCAAGCGGTTCGGGCTCGTGCACGTCGACTACGACACCCAAGTGCGCACGCCGAAGTCGAGCGCCCGGTGGTTTGCAGACGTCTGCCGCACCGCCCGGCTGCCCGACAGGAGCCAGTAGCGTGACCGCGATGGACCCGCCCCGACCCAATGGCGCCTCGCCGACCCTCGACGAGGTCGCCCGGGTGGCGGGGGTCTCGCGTGCCACCGCGTCGCGCGCGTTCAACGGCGGGCCGCGGGTCAGCGACCACGCCCGCCGCGCGGTAGAGGAGGCGGTCCGCACCCTCGGTTACGTGCCGAACCGCGCGGCCCGCACGCTGGTCACCCGGCGCACCGACTCGGTCGCGGTCGTCGTACCGGAGCCGGACGAGCGAGTGTTCAACGACCCGTTCTTCGCCGGCACGCTGCGCGCGGTGGCCCGCGTGCTCGGCGAGCGCGAGATGCAGCTCGTCCTGCTCCTCACCCAGCCGGGGGCGCAGGAGGAGCGGATGCTGCGCTACCTGTCGAACGGTCACGTCGACGGGGCGCTCGTGGTGTCCCACCACCGTGACGACCACCTCCCCGAGCTGATGCCGTCGCTGGGGCTGCCGGTGGTGTTCGGCGGCCGGCCGTGGAGCGGCAGCGACCGCGTGCCCTACGTCGACGTCGACAACGTGGCCGGCGGTCGGGTGGCAACCGAGCACCTGGTGCGTCGCGGCTGCCGGCGTATCGGGACCATCGCCGGCCCGGCCGACATGACGGCCGCGACCGACCGTCTCACCGGCTGGGCGCAGGCGCTCCACACGGCCGGCCTCTCGGCCGACGCGGTAGTGCACGGCGACTTCACCGAGGAAGGCGGCCGTCGGGCCGCGGCGGATCTGCTCGACCTACATCCCGGCCTCGACGGGATCGTGGTCGCCTCCGACCTGATGGCGCGCGGCGCGCTCGCGGTCGCGGCGGCTCGTGGCCTGCGGGTCCCCGAGGAGCTCGCGATAGTCGGGTACGACGACCTCGGCGTGGCCGAGACGACCGACCCGCCGCTCACCACCATGCGGCAGCCGATCGGAGAGATGGCCGAACGCGCGACCCGGCTCCTGCTCGACCGGATCGACGGCCGCGAGAGCGGTGGCGCCTATCGACTGATCATCCCGACCGAGCTGGTGGTGCGTGAGTCCGCGTGACCGGTCACATGACCCTCACGACGTACGGCGGCTGACCGACTCCATGTAGGCGTCGCGGCGGTAGAGCAGGATCGGATCGTTCGGCAGCTCGATCCCGTCGACGGTGCGGGTGGGGTCGAAGACGGTCGGTGAGCCGCCCGCCTCGGGGTCCTCGGCCTCGGCGGTGACCTCGAGCCGCCCGGCGAGCAGCTCGCGGGCGCCGCGCCAGGCCGTCGTCACGTCGTCGGGGTCGTGGACCTCCCTGGCCACCTGCACCCAGACCTCGTGCACGACGGGTCCCAGCGCGAGCCGGGCCGCGATCTCCTCGGCGAGCCGGTCGCGGCCCTCGAACGTCACGGCGAGCCGGTCGTCCGTGGTGGCGGTCGGGCGGAACTCGTAGCGCACCCAGGTCCGTCGGCCCTCCGTGTCCAGCCAGCCGTACGCGTGCAGCGGGTGGAAGCCGGCCTCCGCGAAGCTGTGGTGCGGCTTGACCCCGGCCGACCCTCGCAGCAGCGGCCGGACGAGCATCGGATGGCGCAGCAGGAACAGCGGGAGCGTCCGGGGTCGCCGCGACACCTCCGCGATCCGGACGAACATCTCCGGGTCGTTGGTCGGGAAGCTGGGCGAGGTCTGCCCCAGAAGGTCGAACGGCGCGCCGTCGTCCCCGGCGAACTTCACGCCCATGCCGCGGACGTCCGGCGACGGGTCCTTGGTCCGCACGTTGCCCGACGCGCTCGACCAGCGCACCAGTACCGGGTGCGGCCGACCGTCGAGGTGCCGCGCCCGGCTGAGCGCCGTCGCCTCCGGGGTCGCGGTGAACGTGCCGGAGTAGAACCGACCCTTGGCGTGCAGGGTCCGATGGCCGTCCGGCCCACCGAAAGCCGCGCGGAGCCGGTCGATGGCCTCCCGCGGTTCGAGCACCGCCTCAGCGTAGGGCTCAGTCGTCGTGGACGACCAGCGTCTGCTCACGTCCAGGGCCGACGCCGACCCCCCAGATCCGGGTGCCGCTCATCTCCTCCAGCGCCTGGACGTACTTCTGCGCGTTGACGGGCAGCTGGTCGAAGCTGCGGCAGCCGGAGACGTCCTCCCACCAGCCGTCGAGGTGCTCGTAGATCGGGATGGCCCGTGCGAACTCGCTCTGGGTCATGGGCATCTCGTCGTGCCGAACCCCGTCGACGTCGTACGCGACGCAGACCGGCACCCGTTCCCAGCTCGACAGGACGTCAAGCTTGGTGAGGAACAGGTCGGTGAGGCCGTTGACCCGGGTGGCGTAGCGGGCGATCACGGCGTCGTACCACCCGCAACGCCGGTCGCGGCCGGTCGAGACGCCGACCTCGCCGCCCACCTTCCAGAGCTTCTCGCCGTCGGCGTCGAACAACTCGCTGGGGAACGGGCCCGAGCCCACCCGGGTCGTGTAGGCCTTGATGACGCCGATGACCCGGTCGATCCGGGTCGGACCGACGCCGGCGCCGGTGCAGACGCCGCCGGCCACGGGCGACGACGACGTCACGAACGGGTAGGTGCCGTGGTCGACGTCGAGCATCGTGGCCTGGGCGCCCTCGAAGAGCACGGTCCGGCCCTCGTCGAGCGCCCGGTTCAGCAGCAGGGTCGTGTCCTGCACCATCGGCCGCAGCCGGTCGGCGTACGAGACCAGCTCCTCGACGACCGCGTCGCGGTCGACCGCCCGCCGGTTGTAGACCTTGGCCAGCAGGTGGTTCTTCACGTCGAGAGCACCCTCGACCTTGTCGCTCAGCAGCGCCTCGTCGAAGAGGTCGGCGACCCGGATTCCGAGCCGGTTCACCTTGTCGGCGTACGTCGGCCCGATGCCCCGGCCCGTAGTGCCGATCTTGTTCTTGCCGAGGAACCGCTCCGTGACCTTGTCGACCGTGACGTGGTAGGGCGCGATGACGTGGGCGTTGGCCGAGACGACCAGCCGGTCCTTGACGCCGTCGACACCGCGGGCGAGCAGCCCGTCGATCTCGCGGAAGAGCGCCTCGGGCGACACCACGACGCCGTTGCCGATCACCGAGGTCGCGCCCCGGGTGAGGATGCCCGAGGGCAGCAGGTGGGTCGCGTACTTCTCGCCGTTCACGACGATGGTGTGGCCGGCGTTGTGGCCGCCGCTGGTGCGGACGACGAAGTCGATCGGGTCGGTCGTGGCGAGGAGGTCGGTCGCCTTGCCCTTGCCTTCGTCACCCCACTGGGCGCCGAGGACGATGATGGCCGGCATCGCTGGCCCACTTTCCGGTTCGGGGTGTCCTGGAAACACGAGAACCCCGCAGCAACAACCGCTGCGGGGCTCTTGCGACCGAAGGCTACCAAAGGCGCGACGACTGGCGACGGGCTAGTGTCGCAATCGTGGAGTCCTGCCTGGTCATCACCAACGAGGGCGCCGGCACCGCCGACCAGGAGTCCCTGGACCGGGCCGTCGCGGTCCTGAGCGACCGCAGCTCGGTCGAGGTGGTGGGCACGTCGAACCCCGGCGAGCTCGACGGCGTGCTGCACCGGGCGGGCACCCGCCGGATCGTGGTGGCCGGTGGCGACGGCAGCCTGCACGCCGTGGTCGCCGCGCTCCACCGCCGGCACGACCTCGCCGACAGCGTGCTCGGGCTGATCCCTCTCGGCACCGGCAACGACTTCGCCCGCTGCATGGACGTCCCGCTCGATCCCGAGGACGCCGCACGCCTGGTGCTCGACGGCGAGGTCCGGCCGGTCGACCTGCTGGTCGACGAGCTCGGCGGGATCGTCGTGAACAACGTCCATGTCGGGGCCGGCGCGCAGGCCAGCCGCCGCGGCCACCGGTGGAAGGAGCGGCTCGGCTCCATCGGGGTGGGCAGCGTCAACCTCGGCAAGCTGGGCTACCCGATCGGCGCCCTGCTGGCGGCGTTCCACCCGCCGCAGCTGCGGCTGCGGGTCGAGGTGGACGACCAGGTGGTGGTCGACGTGGACGAGCCGGTGCTGATGGTCGCGGTCGGCAACGGCACCAGCGTCGGCGGCGGCACCGAGCTGACGCCGGATGCCGACCCCGAGAACGGCCAGGTCGACGTGATGATCTCCCGCGCGGTCGGGCCGATCGCGAAGTTCGCGTACGTTGCCCACCTCTCCCGGGCCCGGCACCAGGAGCGCGACGACGTCACCTACCTGCGCGCGTCGCGGGTGACGGTCTCGGGCGAGGAGTTCTACTGCGCGGCCGACGGCGAGATCACCGGACCGGAGCGCCGCCGCAGCTGGCACGTCCTGCCCGCGGCGTACTCGATGGCGCTGCCCTGAGGGCGTGTCTCTCAGAGCCAACCGCGGCGGGCGGCCTCGACACCAGCTTGGAAGCGCGAGTCCGCTCCCAGCTCGGTCATCAGGTCGGCGACCCGGCGACGTACCGTGCGCAGGCTGAGGCCGAGGGTGCGCGCGACCTGCTCGTCCTTCGCACCTTGGGCGAGCTGTGCGAGCACGAAGCGGTCCAGCTCGGTGCGATCGCCCCTGGGCCGGCCGGCCTCGGGCAGCGGGGCGGCCCGCTCCCAGAGCAGCTCGAACCACAGGGTGAGCGCCTGCACGAGACCGGGCTGCCGCACCAGCGAACGCGGCTCGTCGACGAACCCGAGCGGCTCCGGCAGGACGACGTGCGTCGTCCCGATGATGAACATCCGGGTCGGCAGCTCGGGTAGCAGCCGGACGTGCTCCCCCACCGAGGCCCGCAGCTCCAGCGTCGCCCGAAACTCCGACCACGCCCGGACCGGGTAGATCGCCCGCGACGAGCGGCCCTGCTGGACGACCTGGCGGACCACCGCTGCCATCGCCTCCTCGCGCTTCTTGCTGAAGTCGCCGGACCTCAGCCAGCACAGGTCGCCCGTGCTCTCGGTGATGAGCGAGTGCAGCAAGGGAACCGGGTTGCCCCCCACGCTGACCTCGCCGTCCAGCGGTCGTACGTCGAGCACCTCGCCCGGGCGCGGCCTGGCCGCCGCGGCGGCGAGGTGCGGGACGGCCCGCGCGACGTCCTCCAGTCGGGTGGTCGCGCGCGCGGTGTCGGCCGCGGTCTCGCGCAGCAGCAGCGCCACCGCCTCGGTCGGGGTGGCGACGTGGATCCGTGAGCCCTCGATCCGGATGATCCCGGCCTCGACCAGCGTCCGTACGTCGTGGAGCAGCTGCTCGGGCGTCCGGAGCAGCGAGTCGGCGACCGAGACGAGCTCACGCCCCGACTGCGCCAGCACCCGCTGGTAGTCGCGCTCGACCCGTTTGCTGAAGCCGAGGGCGGTGATGACGGAAGGAGGCTGGGCAGGCATGGTGGCATGATAGTGCCAGCGGCAGGTGTTCTCCGCTGGCACGGTCCTGTCACTGGCAGAATGGTCGCGCACGCGCCGCGCGGCATGACCGCCAACGTCGACCTGGTGCGGGGGAAGAGGTCGAGCGACCGCGTCGTAGGCGCCGGACCCTCGTGGTCCGGCGCCTTTCGCGTGCTCGCCCTCCGGTAGCGTTTGGCCCGCCCCCCACGATCCGCCAGCGACGACCCGCCAGGAGCCGACCACCGATGGCACGAGGCCAGCAAGGGCCCCCGACCGACTGGGTCACCCGGGCCGCGGACGACGCGCTCCGGCACGCCCGCGAGGGCGAGACCGTGACCTGCTCGTCGGGCGCCTCGCCGTCCGGTCCGGTACACCTCGGCAACCTGCGCGAGTTCCTGACCGTCCATTTCGTCGCCGACGAGCTGGCCCGCCGCGGCGTCCCGGTCCGCCACCTCCACGTGTGGGACGACTACGACCGGTTCCGCAAGGTCCCGGCCGGGGTCGACCCGTCGTGGTCTGATCACATCGGCCGGCCGCTCAGCGCGGTCCCCGACCCGTGGGACTGCCACGCCTCGTGGGCCGAACACTTCAAGGAGCCGCTGCGCACCGCCCTGCACGAGCTCGGCGTCGACATGACCGAGGTGTCGCAGACCGAGCGCTACCAGGCAGGCGTCTACCGCGAGCAGATCCTGCACGCGGTCTCGCATCGAGACGACATCGAGCAGGTGCTGGCGCAGCACCGCACCAAGCCGACCGAGGACGGGGACCCCGACGACGCCGCGACCGTCGACGATCTGGCGCGGTTCCCGTTCAAGGCGTACTGCCGGCAGTGTGGCCGCGACACGACCACCCCCACGTCGTACGACGACGCGACGACCGAGCTCCCGTACACCTGCTCCTCGTGCGGTTTCACCGGCGTGACCAACCTCGCCACGCAGGACGAGGGCAAGCTGGTGTGGAAGGTCGACTGGCCGATGCGGTGGGCCTTCGAGCACGTCGACTTCGAGCCGGCGGGCATGGACCACGCGACGCCCGGATCGTCGTTCTCGGTCGGCCACGAGCTGGTCGAGTCGGTGTTCGCGATGCCGCGACCGGCGTGGTTCGGCTACGGCTTCGTGGGCTTCGCCGGCGTCCAGAAGATGTCGTCCTCGGCCGGCGGCGCACCGACCGCGCAGGACGCGCTGCGGGTCCTCGAGGCGCCGATCCTGCGGTGGCTCTACGTCCGCCGCAACCCGCGGCAGGCGTTCGACATCGACTTCGGCCCCGAGGTCGTCCGGCTCTACGACGAGTGGGACGCGCTCGGCCGCAAGGCCGCGGCCGACAAGCGCGACGGCGCGGTGCTCGCATACGAGCGGGCGTCGGCGACCGCGAGCGCGGGCCGGCTCCCGACCTCGCCGGTGGCGGTGCCGTTCCGGGTGCTCTCGTCGGTGGCCGACGTGACCGCCGGGTCGTCCTCGCTGATCAGCCAGGTCGTCGGCGACGTCGGCTACCCGCACGACTCGGTCGACGACCTGCAGCCGCGGCTGGGCAAGGCGATGCAGTGGACGGCGGAGTTCGTACCGGCAGCCGATCGGACCACCGTGCGTACGACGCCGGACGCGGCCGCCCTGTCGGCCCTGGGTCCACAGGAGTCGGAGTGGCTTCGGCTGCTCCTGACCGGCCTCCCCGCGGGCGAGCTCGACCTCGACTCGGTCACCTCACTGGTCTACGGCGTACCGAAGCTCGCCCGCGGCCTGCCCCTCGACGCCCCTCCGACCGAAGAGGTGAAGGCGGACCAGAAGGCGTTCTTCGGGTTGCTGTACCACCTGCTGGTCGACGCCGAGCGCGGCCCGCGGCTCCCGACCCTGATCGTGGCGCTGGGGTCCGAGCGGGTCCGAGCCTTGCTCGGCGGCTAGCCGCGGCGTATCGGCGGCTAACGGTGCATGCACTGCGCTACCCACCCGTTGCAAGGGGGCGGGAGCGCGCCGGAGGCAGCGTTACCCACCGAGAACAGCCGCGGACACTCAGCCGGCGACCTTGTAGCGCCGGCCCCGCATCCGCTCCGCGAACTCCTCAAGATGGGGCGGCAGGCTGTCGCCGAACCTTCGCCGAGTGACCTCCTCCTCCCGGAGGATCCGTTCCTTTGCGCGCTCGCGTGCATCCCCCCAGAAGTCGGCATAGACGAGCCGAGACATGCCGAGTCCCACGGAGCACACCTCGCGCTGGCGCTTCCGCTCATCCCACAGGATGCGTTCGAGGTCTCGATCTGCAAGGCCCCCGTCGGCGACGGGCCGAGACTTCACTCGCCCGTCACCCTCCACGATGTGGCAGCCGACCCGCATGTCGCACCACACGACTCCCCCCTGGACCACGACCGGGAACTGGGTCTCCACGGGACCCAGCCCCAACTCCTCCAAGAGCTCGCGACCCAGGGTCTCGATCACGCTCTCGGCACCCGGGTCTGCGTGCTTCACGACCGCCCTGACAGTCAGGCAGTACGGCCACCCTGCCATCTCTGTGGCCGCTGCCCGCATCTGCTCACGGGTGACCCCCAGTTGCATCGCGCCGTCGGCGGCGACCAGGCCGTCGCGATACCCATGCTCACGCGCGATGTCCACAACGGTTCGCGCCATATCAAGGACCGGGAGGTCGTCAACGACCTGTGCTCGCGCCGCCCGGAACCGGGCCCCGTGATGGTGAATCCCACCCCTCACCCGCGAGCCGCGCATGTCCTCCCGACTGATGTGGACGGCGGCGTCCTGCGGCCGCAGCAACGGCAGCCCATGCACGATTGCGGCGGTGTCGTGGCTGAACACGAAGGGGATCTCGATGGCCAAGGCGGCAGCCCGGATCCGGGCCATGGGTCGGGCGACGTACTCGTCCCACGAGTCCCACAGGGTTGCGGTGGTGTAAACCCCTCGTCGGACCACGCTCAGCACCCCGTCGCGCACCCAGGCAGTGACCTGACGGCTACTGAAGCCGCGCTCTCGGAGCATGGCAGCCGTCACCAGGCCGTGCCCTGATGCCAGGCACGCGTCGAGCCTTGAGTCCATGACCTAACCCTCATCCCGCGCGGGACGTGCCACCACTGCGCCGACCGGGACCGGTGGACGTCCCGGCTCGAGAAGGGGTTGTGGCTGGCAGGCGGCCCAGCTTCCCGCTCATTCGTTCAGGTAACGCCGCCTCCATCGCGCTTCCACCCCGTTGCACGGGGGTGAGAGCGCACCTCAGGCACCGTTAGCCGAACAATGAATCAGCTCGGCAGCAGTTCGTTCGCCGCTTCGGGGGAGGAGTCGCGGAGGAAGGCGGCGCAGCGTTCCCACTCGTCGGTCTCGCCGATGGCCTTGGCGGAGAGGGCGAGGAGGGCGAGGGTGCGGAGGAAGCCGCGGTTGGGTTCGTGGGACCAGGGCACCGGGCCGGTGCCCTTCCAGCCGTTGCGGCGCAGCAGGTCGAGCGAGCGGTGGTAGCCGACGCGGGAGTAGGCGTAGACCGTCACCTCGTCGGCCCCCTCCTCCGCGGCCAGCGCGGCAAGGGCGGCCCAGGCGATCGGCGACGCAGGGTGGCGGCGTACGACGGCGGCAGGCGCCTCGCCATCGGTCAGCTCGGCGGACGCGGGGTCCTCGGGCAGGTGCGTCGGCGGCGGTCCGGCCATCAGGTCCTGGTGACTCATGGCCCCAGCCTGCCACTACAGTCCGGGCCATGACCGACCCGGACCTCGCTCGCGACATCGACGCCTGCTGCCGCCTCACCGGTGAGTTCACACTGCGGTCCGGGCAGGTGTCGCACGAGTACTTCGACAAGTACCTCTTCGAGGCCCAGCCGGAGCTGCTGCGCCGAGTGGTCACGCAGATGCGGGGCCTCCTGCCCGAGGGCACCGAGCTGCTCGGCGGCCTCGAGATGGGCGGCATCCCGATCGCGACCGTGCTCAGCGCCGAGACCGGGCTCCCCGCGCTGTTCGTGCGCAAGGAGGCGAAGACCTACGGCACCTGCAAGCTCGCGGAGGGCCCGGGCGTCGAAGGCCGGCGCGTCACGCTGGTCGAGGACGTCATCACCACCGGCGGTGCGGTGCGCGACGCGACCCACAAGCTCCGCGAGTACGGCGCGACGGTGGAGCACGTGCTCTGCGCGATCGACCGCAGCCCCGCGGGCGACAACCCGCTGGCCGACGTGGGACTCGACGTACGCGCAGTGCTGACGAAGGCTCAGCTCGACGCAGTCACCGCCTGAGGTCACGCGTTCTGGTCGATGCTCCGCTGACGGCTGTGCTTCCACCACTCGTAGACGATCGGGATCAGGGAGAACGCCAGGATCACGACGATCGCCTTGTCGATGTTCTCCCCGAGACTCGGGAACGCCGAGCCGAGGAAGTAGCCGAGCAGCGTGATGCTCAAGACCCACAGCACGGCGCCGACGGCGCTCCACATGAAGAACCGGCCGCGGTCCATCCGCGTGACCCCCGCCACCACGGTGATGTAGGTCCGCACGAACGGCACGAACCGACCGATGACCAGCGCCTTGTTGCCGTGCTTGTCGAAGAACGCCGACGTCTGGTCGAAGTACTTCCGCTTCAGGATCCGACCGTCCCGCTCGTACAGCGGTGGCCCCATGGCGCGGCCGATCTCGTACCCGGACACGTTGCCCAAGAAGCCCGCCACCGTGAACAGGACCAGCGCCATGGCGAGCTCGATGCCTGCCGGGCCGGGGAAGACGTCGATCCGCTCGGCCGCGATGAACAGTCCCATCGCGAACAACAGGGTGTCGCCGGGCAGGAACGGGAAGAACAGTCCGCACTCCACGAAGATGATGACCAGACTGAGCCAGAACAGCTCCTGACCGAAGTGCTCGAGGAGCCAGTTGGGATCCATCCAGTCCATGCCGAGCACCAGCGCGCTGAGGTCGGGAACAGCCGCGGCGAGGGCGATCTCGGCGAACACGACCAAACCCTAACCGGCGCGGGGCTAATGTTCGCCGGGCTCGGCCGACCGGCGCGCCCCCAAACCTGACGGCGCCGGAGGACCCGATGTGGCTGACGCCCTGTCATCCCGTTCGCCTCGGGTCCTTCGGGAGTAGCGTTCGTGTCGTGGCACTCTCCTTCATCGAAGCTGTGCTCGAGTCCGCCCGAGTCAGCGCCGATCTGGCGCTGAGCGACCCGGTCCGCGCGCGATGGACCGACGAGAGCGCCTGTGAGGGCATGACGATCGGGGGTCTGGCACACCACCTGACCGGCCAGTCCGACAGCCTGATCCGGCTGTACGCCGAAGCGCCCGCCGGTTCCGCGCCGATTGGCGTCCTCGACCACTACCGGCAGGCGCCCTGGGCCAACACCGGGCTCGACGAGGAGGTCAACATCGGCATCCGGACCGGCGCCGACGAGCAGGCTGCAGGTGGCCCGGACGCCCACGCCGAGCACGTCCGGTCCGCTCTCGCCACCCTGCCGGAGGCGCTGGCGCGGATCCAGGACGGCGACCCGGTCCTCATCCCGTGGCAGGGGTGGTCGCTGACCGCCGCGGACTTCGCGGTCACCCGGCTGATGGAGATGGTCGTCCACGCCGACGACCTCGCGGCCAGCGTCGGCCTCGACACCCCGCGGTTCCCCGACGAGGCGGTCCGGCTGGTCGTCGGGCTGCTGGCCGACGTGGCCGTCGACCGGCACGGCCAAGCCGCCGTCGTACGCACGCTCAGCCGGCCGCAGCGCGCGCCTACGTCGGTGTCAGCCTTCTGATGGAGGAACCACCCCGCGCGCCGTACGACCCGATGCCGCACGGGCCCGAAGAGCTCGGCGTCGGCCCGTGGGAGGGTCCGTGGCCCGATGACTCGCAGTACGACGAGGAGCTGCTGCGTCTCGGCGACCGGCGCAACGTCGTCGACCGCTACCGGTACTGGAGTCTCGAGGCGATCCGCGCCGACCTCGACACCCGTCGGCACGACTTCCACGTCGCGATCGAGAACTGGCGCCACGACTTCAACATCGGGACGATCGTGCGCACCGCCAACGCGTTCCTCGCGGCCGAGGTGCACATCGTCGGCAACCGCCGGTGGAACCGCCGCGGCGCGATGGTCACCGACCGCTACCAGCACCTGCGGCACCACGCGACCGTGGCCGACCTCGCGGCGTATCTGCACGAGAGGGAGGTGACCCTGCTCGGCATCGACAACCTGCCGGGGTCCGAGCACCTGGAGACGATGACGCTGCCGCGTCGCGTGTGCTTCCTGTTCGGGCAGGAGGGGCCGGGGCTGTCGGAGGCCGCGCACGAGGCGTGCGATGGCACGTTCTCCATCGCGCAGTTCGGCTCGACCCGCTCGATCAACGCCAGCGCCGCCGGGGCGATCGCGATGCACACCTGGATCCGGGAGTACGCCGACCTGTCGGGCGAGGACGCCTGGCGGGGAGGTGGCTGAGCCTGACGTGCCTGGATCCGGGACCTCGCGGGCCCGGATCCAGGCTCGTCTCCCCCGAGCCGGTGACCTGAACAACGTCCGGATAGGACGAAGGTCACGGCTCCAGGACCACGAACTTCGAACGCAGGCGGCTCAAGACGCGATGGGCGTGGCTCTTGACCGTGCCCTCACTGATCCCCAGGTCGGCGGCCGTCTCCGCCACCGACAGCCCGAGCCAATAGCGCAGCACCACGACGCTGCGCTGCATCTCGGGCAGCGCCTGCAACGCAGCGAAGAGCTCGTCTCGGGTGTCGACGTCGGGCTGCGGCGCGGCCCGATCCAAGCCGTCCAGTCCCGTGCGCTCGCGCCGCCACCGCGGTCGCCGCACCTCGTCGAGGTTGGCGCGCACGATGATCTGGCGGACGTACGCCTCCTCGCGACCGTCGCGGCGGACCCGTGGCCAGGCGACGTACAACTTGGTGAGCGCGGTCTGGAGCAGATCCTCCGCGCGGTCCCAGTCGCCGCACACGGCGTACGCCACCCGCTGCAGGTGGGCCTGCCGAGCTGCGACGTAGGCCGTGAAGTCGGTGTCGCGATGACTCATGGCATGCCTTCGGGGCCGACCGGTGGCCCACTCTGCACCGGACCGTCGGCCACCGCATCGGCGACGAACTCGCCGAAGTTGTCGAAGCGTCCGTCGGCCGGGCCGGAGTACACCGCCGCGCCTCCACGCTCGGTCCACTCCCAGACGAGCCACTCGTGCCTCTCACCACGCCGCACGTCGAGGGCCACCGACCTGATGTCCTCGCGGGGGTACAGGTCATTGACGCGCCGCAGCACCTCCACACCCCGCTGAATCACCAGCCGGCCCGTGTCGAAGTCGACATAGGCGAGCGCCTTCTCGGGCTCAGGGAAGGTCGGCTCAGGGTCCTCGGTTTCCTGCTGCGTCACCGACGGGGTGGCCGCCGGGGGTGCGGCCGGGGTGATCCCGGTGCCGCGCTCGACTGGACCGGCACTGAGCGCCACGGCCGGGACCACCAGGGCCACGACCACCGCTGCCGTCCCGGCCCCGACCACCCAGCGGCGACGGCGCAGTGCCGCCCTGCCAGCCACGAGCCGCTCGGTCGCCGGCGGCAGAGCGGGGCCGTTGCCGATCGCATTCTCGAGTTCCCACTGGATGTCCATACCTCTCCTACGGACCACGGCTCGGATCGGTTGTCCCTGACCGACGAGTAGTCATTAGTGTGGCTGACATGCCGATCGCCACCCCCGAGAAGTACGCCGAGATGCTGGATGCCGCGAAGCAGCATTCCTTCGCGTTCCCGGCCATCAACGTGTCCTCGTCCCAGACCCTCAACGCGGCCCTCAAGGGCTTCGCCGACGCCGAGTCCGACGGGATCATCCAGGTCTCGACCGGCGGCGCCGAGTATCTCTCCGGCCCGACCGTGAAGAACATGGTGACCGGCTCGGTCGCCTTCGCGGCGTACGCCGTCGAGGTCGCCAAGAACTACCCCGTCAACATCGCGCTGCACACCGACCACTGCCCGAAGGACAAGCTCGACGGCTTCGTCCGGCCGCTGGTGGATCTGTCGGCCGAGCGGGTTGCTCGCGGCGAGGCGCCGCTGTTCCAGTCGCACATGTGGGACGGCTCCTCCGTACCGCTGGACGAGAACCTGGAGATCGCCGAGGAACTGCTGGCGAAGTGCCGCGCGGCACACATCATCCTCGAGATCGAGGTGGGGGTCGTGGGCGGCGAGGAGGACGGTGTCGCCAACGAGATCAACGACCAGCTGTACACGACGCCCGAGGACGCCATCGCCACCGTCAAGGCGCTCGGCGCCGGCGACGACGGCCGCTACCTGACCGCGCTCACGTTCGGCAACGTGCACGGCGTCTACAAGCCGGGCAACGTCAAGCTCCGTCCCGAGATCCTGCGTGAAGCGCAAAGGGCCGCCGCCTCCGAGCTCGGTCTCGCCGACGACGCGCGCCCCTTCGACCTGGTCTTCCACGGCGGCTCGGGCTCGACCGCCGAGGAGATCGGTGCGGCGGTCGACTTCGGCGTCGTGAAGATGAACGTCGACACCGACACCCAGTACGCCTTCACCCGTCCGGTCGCCTCCCACATGTTCGGCAACTACGACGGCGTACTCAAGGTCGACGGCGAGGTCGGCAACAAGAAGGCCTACGACCCGCGGGCCTGGGGCAAGGCGGCCGAGGCCGGCATGGCGGCCCGCGTCCTCGAGGCCTGCGAGAACCTGCGCGCGAGCGGCCACACCCTGCGGTGATGGGCCTTCGGGTGGTCCCTGACTAGGGTCGACGCATGCTCGCGCAGCGGCTCCACGGGATTCCGACGACGATCTTCAGCACGATGTCGGCGCTGGCGGTGCGGACCGGGTCGGTGAACTTGGGGCAGGGGTTCCCGGACACGTCCGGACCCGACCGGCTGCTGACGGCGGCGCGGGAGGCGATCGCCGAGGGCGCGAACCAGTACGCGCCCGGGATCGGCGTCCCCCAGCTGCGCACTGCGATCGCCGACCATCAGCGGCGGCACTACGGGATCGACCTCGACCCCGACCGCGAGGTCTGCGTGACCACCGGCTGCACCGAGGCGATCGCGGCGGCCCTGCTCGGGCTGGTCGACCCTGGCGACGAGGTGGTCGTGCTGGAGCCGTACTACGACTCCTACGTCGCGATGCTGCAGGTGGCAGGCGCCGTACGCCGCCCGGTGACGCTGCGCGCCCCCGACTTCCGGCTCGACGTCGAGGAGCTGCGGAGCGCGGTCACGGCCCGCACCCGCTTCGTGCTCCTCAACAGCCCCCACAACCCGACCGGCACGGTGCTCGGCCGCGACGAGCTCCAGGCGGTGGCCGACCTGGCGATCGAGCGGGATCTGGTCGTCATCACCGACGAGGTCTACGAGCACCTGACCTTCGACGACCACCAGCACCTGCCGATCGCCACGCTGCCGGGCATGGCCGAGCGCACGCTCACCCTCTCCAGCGCCGGCAAGTCCTACTCCGTCACCGGCTGGAAGGTCGGCTGGGCCACCGGTCCCGCCCCGCTCGTCTCGGCGCTCCTTGCCGCCAAGCAGTGGCTCAGCTTCAGCTCCGGTACGCCGTTCCAGCACGGGGTCGCCCACGCCCTCGAGCACGAGCCCGACTTCCCGCAGCAGCTCGCCGCCGACCTCGCGAAGCGTCGCGACCAGCTCTGCGGCGGCCTCGCTGAGGCCGGCCTGGACCCGCGGGTGCCCGAGGGCACCTACTTCGCGCTGACCGACGTCGGCCACCTCGGATGGTCCGACGGCTTGGAGTTCTGCGAGGCGCTGCCGGAGCGGGCGGGCGTGGTCGCGATTCCGGCGCAGGCGTTCTACGACGACGTGGACGCCGGCCGACACCTGGTGCGCTGGGCCTTCTGCAAGGAGCCGGACGTGATCGAGGACGGCCTGCGCCGGTTGCGCGAGGGCTCGCTCGAGAAGTAGCTCAGGCGATCGGCGGGGCGAGGCCGCCCGACCTGGCCTGGTAGCCGTGCCGGCGCGCGTACCAGCCGCCTGCACCACCGGCGAACAGGCAGATGATCACGATGATGCAGGCGGCGCTCAGCAGCAGCATCAGGAACGCACCCGCCAGGCCGACCAGCGCGGTGGGCACGCAGACCAGCGCGGCCGAGACGACCAGCCCGATCCGGGCGGCGTTCGACCGCCGCATCGCGAAGATCGCGAGCAGCATGGCGATCAAGGCCCAGCCCAGGGCGATCGCGATGCCGACGGCCGCGATGTTGACGATGGTCTGCGCCGAGAAGTCCTCGTACGCGGCGTTCTGCTGGGCCATCTCGTCGACGATGTCCTGGACGTAGTCGGAGTCCGGGCCGGCCGCGAGCACGGTGACGAGCGAGACCGCAAGCAGCACGAACATCAGGCCACTCGTCACCAGCGTGATGACGCCGGCCGCCGTGACCGACGCCGGGCGGGAGTCCTTGGCCGGCTCGCCGTAGCTGGGGTACGCACCCTGGGCCGGCTGCCCGTACTGCTGGGAGTAGGACTGGCCGTACTGCTCCGTGTACGACTGCGGCTGGGCCGGCGGCTGCTGGGCCGGCTGCTGGCCTGGCTGCTGGCCGTACGGCGACGGGCTCGGCGGCGGCGCGCCGAACGGCTGCTGCGGCTGACCGTATGGCTGCTGCTGCGGCGGGTACGCCGGCGGGCGATCGTCGCCGGAGGCCGGCCGCTCGCCGTTCGGGTCGCTGCCCGTCGTGTCACTCATGGCGCCATTGGATCATGCGCGGCTCAACGCGCGCCGTACCAGGCCCGAACCTCCGGGCGACTCAACAGGGCGACCGTGGCCATGGCCGCGCCGGCCGGGAGGATCAGCACGACTGAGGCGAACACTCCGGCCAGGCACAGCACGCCGGCCACGGCCGACGAGACGAGGACGCCCATCCGGCCCGGAGGGCGGCGGCGGTAGGCGAGGATCGCGAGCACGGCGGCCACGACCGACCAGACCCCCAGCACGGCCGCCGTCGCGTACGTCGCGTTCACCAGTACGTCGGTGTCCTGGACCGCGAGATCCTCGTCCTGCTCCCGCAGCCGGTCGAGCACGAACGCCGGGTCCCCCGCGACCAGCGCGACGGTCGCTGCCATCACGACCACGACCAGTCCGCAGAACGCCCAGACCAGCACGCACGCCCACACGACCGCGTCGGGCCGCCGCCCACGCTGGCCGGCGGCGTCCGGCTGGTCCACGAACAGCCGGCGCCCCGAGGGCAACGGTGCCGAGGGCTGATGCGAGGCCGGTGGCGGGGCGGCCGGGGGCACCGAGGGCGGGGTCGGCGGCCGCTGCTCCGCATCGGCAGGGGTGGAGGCCGGGACCTTGGGCCGGTCGAGGAACCCGCGGTTCGAGGTCGGAGGTCCGTCGTGCAGCCACTGCGCGGAGGGCCCCACCCACAGCAACGCGATCGACGCCGCGACCAGTGCTGTGAGGAACCCGCCGGCCACGAAGCCGCCGAGGAAGATCGGGATCGCGAGCAGGGTCAGCAGCTTCCGGGCTCCCCGGCTGCGGCGGAGGACCTGCACGCCGAGCACCGCGGCGGCTGTGGCGCAGCCCGCGACGATCATGAGGATGACCCGCATCCAGCCGAGGGCGGTCTCGAGGTCCATCCCGAGCCCGCTGCCGGGCCCTTCGCTGAGGAGGGCGGAGACCTGCTCCTGGGTCTCGAGCGAGTGCAGCCCGCTGAGCTGGCCGGCGATGGTCAGCACGATGCCGACCGAACCGCCGATGACGAACCCGGCCGCCATCGACGTGTGCGGAGGTCGCACCGTCTTCTCGCTCACGGGGTCAATTTGATCATGCGCCCCCTGAGCGGGCGGGACCGCCGGTCACGGGCCTCTGACTTCACCGTCCACCCGGCGGGTCAGGCCCCACGGGTTGTCGTCGCGAACGGCGGCCGGAAGCAGCTCGGCGGGGACGTTCTGGTAGCAGACCGGCCGCTGGAACCGCTCGATCGCGAGCGTGCCGACCGAGGTGCTGCGCGGGTCGGACGTCGCCGGGAACGGGCCGCCGTGCACCATCGCGTGGGACACCTCCACCCCGGTCGGCCAGCCGTTGAAGAGGATCCGGCCGGCCGTGTCCTCCAGCACCGGGATCAGCCGCCGGGCCGCGTCGGCGTCGGCGGGCGCGTAGTGGATGGTCGCGGTGAGCTGCCCCTCGAGCTGCTCGACGTGGGTCACCAGGGCGTCGGTGTCGGCGTACCGAACCACGACTCCGGACGCGCCGAACACCTCGTCGGTCACGTGATCCCCGAGGGTCGCGGCCTCGACCACCTGCGGCGCAGGGGCCAGCTCACCGCCGTCGCTGCCCTGCGCGAGCAGCCGGACACCGTCGGTGTCGCGCAGCGTGGCCGTGCCCGCTTCGTAGGCCCGGGCGATGCCCTCGGTCAGCATCCGCTGGCCGGCCGCGTCGGCCACTGCGTCGCTCACAGCGGCGAGGAAGGCGTCGCCGTCCTCGCCCGCGGGCAGGAACAGCAGGCCGGGGTTGGTGCAGAACTGGCCGGAGCCGAGGGTCAGGGAACCGACGTACGCCGTGGCGAGCGCGGCGACGTCGCCGTCGGCCAGCGCCCCGGGGAGCACGACGACCGGGTTGATCGACGACATCTCGGCGTAGACGGGGATCGGCTCGGGTCGCGCGGCGGCCGCGGCGACGAGCGCGCGGCCACCGCCGCGCGAACCGGTGAAGCCGACCGCCTTGATCCGGGGGTCGCGGACCAGCTCCTGGCCGAGCTCGATCCCGCTCTGCCCGTCACTGGCGATGACGAACGAGAAGACGCCGGCGGGCAGGTCGTGCGCGGCGACGGCGCGGGTCACCGCCCGCGCGACCAGCTCGCCGGTACGCGGGTGGGCGGGGTGACCCTTGACGACGACCGGGCAGCCGGCGGCCAGCGCGGAGGCGGTGTCGCCGCCTGCGGTGGAGAAGGCGAGTGGGAAGTTGCTCGCGCCGAACACGGCGACCGGGCCGAGCGGGATCATCCGCTGCCGGAGGTCGGGCCGCGGCAGCGGCTGCCGGTCCGGCAGGGCCGGGTCGAGCCGGACGCCGAGGTGGTCGGCTCGCCGTACGACGTCGGCGAACAGCCGGAGCTGGCCGGTGGTGCGGCCGACCTCGCCGGAGATCCGGGCTTCGGGCAGGCCGCTCTCGGACACCGCGGCCTCGACGATGGGGTCTCGGTCGGCCTCGATCTCGTCAGCGATGGAGTCGAGGAAGGCGCCGCGCTGCGTCGGCGTGGTGGCGCGGTAGGCCGCGAATGCCTCCGCGGCCGCCTTCGTCGCGGCCTCGACAGAGGGCCGCTCGGCGTCGGCACCGGCGATGATCGAGTGGGCGGTGAGTGTCACGGAAGGGAGTCCTCCACGGTTACCGGTGGGCCCTCGAGGCACCGGTAGCGCAGCAGCATCACCCCGGCGGGATACGACGTCGGCGGCTCGACCTGCTCGAACCGGGTAGCGGCTGCGCCTTCCGGAAAGAGCTTCTTGCCCTGCCCGATCACCACCGGGCACACCCACAGGTTCACCTGGTCGACCAGGCCCTCGCGAAACAGCGTCTGCAGCAGGTTCGCGCTGCCCCACGTCTGGATCTGCTCATGGCGCTCACGCAGGTCACCGATCTCGGCGGCCGCGTCGGTGACCTGGGTGCTGGTCTCCCAGGACAGCTCTGGCGTGCCGCGAGACGCGACGTACTTGGGCACCCGGTCGAAGACCCGCCCGATCTCGTCGGTCTTGCCCGGCCAGTAGCCGCGGAAGATGTCGTACGTCGTGCGCCCCAGCAGCAGCGCGTCGGATGCCTGCACGTCCGCGTTGACCTGATCGCCGGCTTCCGCATCCCAGAACGGGGTCTCCCAGCCGGGGTACTCGAAACCGGCGTCCTGCTCGGTGGGGCCCCCGTTGGCCTGGACCACGCCGTCGAGCGTGATGTTCATGTTGACGTGCAGCTCACCCATGGCGCCCCTCGCTCATCGTCGTTGCGTCCCTGTGACGTTACGCCTGTGCCGACGCCCGCCGGGCGGCGAACTCATCGGTCGCCATGCTCGGTGTGGTCCCGATTGAGCTACCGGCCCACGCCAAAGCCGTTGACCGCACACGGCGCATCAACTCGGGCAGCCGACAGCCCAAGGCACCCGGCGCGGACCCGTCCGCTCCTGCCTGCGGGCTGTCTAGGCGTCAGGTGAGGCAGTCGTCTAAGGCCATGATCACGTCGAGACGCTACCCACAGCTCGGTCTGCTCGAGTGCCCAGTTTCGTAGTCCCGAGCGGTCGCCGCCGTAGTTCGCCCTAGAAGAGTCGTCCCACCAGCTGGCCGTTTTGGGGATCGATCTGCTCGGTGTCGTCCCCCAGCAGTAGTCCGATGATCAGCATCGCACCAAGCCCAACTACGATCACGCCGAAGACAATGAGGGCAATGGCACGACGCCGGGAAGTCTCTTGTGTCGCCACACTGCATGAGTACCCACTCGCCCTTCGCGGGATGCGCGATCGTGCCGGGCGATCGACAGACCACCCACCTGCATAGCCCCCGTCAGGTCGTGTCCGCTCATGCCGCTGAGCGGTCATGCCGGTGAACGGACACGCAAGTACCTGCCGTCCCTCGTCGTGGCGGGCAGATTCCTCCCAAGCCCACTTGAGTACGAAGGAGCCGAGAGCCTCGTGTCCCGCAAGACTCGATGGAACGCCGTCGTCGGCTTGAGTGTCACGGCGACTGCTTCGATGTCCTTTTGGCGTTACCTCTGACGGTCCACGCGGGCTCGTGTTCGGCGTCGGGCTTTCCGTGGTGTGCATCTTCATCGCCGGTTGCCTGACCGACATGCTCGTCGCGATGCTGGCTGGCCTCGGGGCAGGGGTCGTAGGAATCACGCTGGCGAGCTGGATCGGGGGAGGAACCTCAATGATTCGCCCGACGCCGTCATCAACCTCATGCCCCCATACGCCGTTCTGTTTCTACTCGTAGCCGCCGCGGCTGGGATGCTGTGCCGCTTGCTTTCGGATTATCTGACAGAACTCAGGCTGACCCGGTGCCCGACGGCCCATTAGCCGATCTGCGAAGCATCCGCTCATGCCCCGCTGTGCGTGCACAGTGCACGCGCCCCGGCAACCGACTCTTGGCGCCTGCCTGTCACGTTCGTCTGGTGAAGGTGACCTTGCCGTCCGGTGCGGTCTTGGTCTGGTAGCGGGTGTCGTGGGCCAGGGTGTGGTGGCGTTGGCACAGCAGCCGACCGTCCTCGAGGTTGGTGTCGCCGCCGGTGCACCAGGGGAGGTCGTGGTGGGCCTGACACATTGCGGGTGGCCGATCGCGGCCGACGACCGTGCAGCCGCCGTCGCGAACGCCCATCGCGATCCGCATCGCCTTGGTGTGGAACCTTTGGCGTCGTCCGACGTCGAGCGGCTCACTCGGGCCGCCGAGCACGACCGGAATGATCCCGGCGGTACAGGCCAGCCGCCGGGCCTCACCCGCGGAGATCCGGGTCCCGTCGCACAGCCCGGCCGCCTGCAGGCCGCCCATCAGGGCCTCCACGGTCATGGTCACCACCACCGTGGCGGCGACCCCACCTGCGCTCGGGACGGTGTGCTCGGGCCTGGTCTCGAGGTACTCGGCGAACGCGAGCCCGAGCCGGTGCCGGGACGGCGTGGAGGAGTCGAGGTCGGGGTTGCGTTTCGGGGCGGCCAGCGCCATCAGGTGCTTGCGGAGGATCGACCCGTGCAGGGACGGGAGTGTGAACCGGCCATGGCACGTGCCGTGGCCGTCATCGGTCATCGTGAACGACGCCGTGGCGCGGGCCTCGGCCTCCTCGGCGGCAAGCCGGCGGGCCTCTTCCTCATCGGCGGCGGCGGGGTCGAGGACCTCCAGGAGTCGCCGTCCCAGGATCCGCAGCGCCCTGGCGTCGTGGTGGGCGGCCTGGGCGAGCAGGAACGCCTTCGCCTGCACGACGGTCTCGGTGGAGCCCAGGTCTGTGGGGAGCGCGTCGACCGCCTCGACGATCACCTGCGCCTGATCGAGGGTGACCGCAGCGTCGGCCAGGGCGGAGTCGACCTCGGGGTAGGCCTCATCCAGCCGCTTCGCCAACCGCGCCGCCCGATGCACCGCCGGACGCGTGGTCTGGGTCTGGTGAGCCAGCCAGTTCGCCGCCGACGTCGCACCCACCTCGGCGCCGACCTGAATCCGTTCGGCGTGACCGAGCAGCCGCAACCTCAGCTGGGCGACCTGCGCCTCGAGCCGGGTGACCTCCACCAGCGCGTCACCGGTCTCGGATGCCGACATCGACCACACCGGCGTACCTACGACCGACCGCACCTCATCGCGCACACACGCCACCACGGCGGCCACCGGGTGGGTCGGATCGAGCGCCGCTGCTGTCATGCCAACCAGTCAACGCACCCACACCGACAGCACCGCGCCCCTCGGCACTGTCCTGTGGAAGCGGGTGCGCGAACCCTCGCTGTGGACGGTTCGCGGTCCCCGGCGGTTTCGAGACGGGCCTGGCGGCCCTCCTCAACCACCGGGGCCGCGCAACCTCCTCAACCACCGGGGCGACCCCCCTTGCCCGATAGCACGAGGGCTGCCACGTTGACCTCGTGACCGAGCAGCCAGGCGACTCCGTCCGGGTCCCACCGCGCTGGTTCGTCACCACCGCCTGGAAGGTCCACCGGTTCCTGTACCGGGTCACCGGTCGCCGGAAGTTCCTCTGGACCCCGGCGAACAAGCGCGGGTGGGGCGCGCTCCAGCTGACGACCACCGGCCGGCGGTCCGGCGAGGCGCGGTCGGTCATCGTCGGCTACCTGGAGGACGGATCGGACTTCGTGCTGCTGGCGATGAACGGCTGGGGCGAGGGCGAGCCGGCGTGGTGGCTCAACCTGCAGGCCGACCCCACCGCCACGGCAACGCTGGCCAAGGACGGCGTGCTACCAGTCACGGCCCACGCCGCCACCGGCGAGGAGCTGGACCGGCTGTGGGCACGGTGGCGCGCGGTCCAGCCGCAACTGGACGAGTATGCCGCCCTCCGCTCGACCCCGACGGCGGTCGTCGTCCTGACACCACGGGCCTGAGGGAGGTCAGGCCGGCGGCATCCAGCGTGGGTCGCGGCCGAAGTGCGCGAGCAGCTGGGACTGCGCATCGCCCGGGGCCTGGTCGACCCGCGGGCCGATCACTCCGCCCTCCCGGTACATCTCCTCGCGCTCGGAGAACCAGGCGGCCACCGCTTCGACGACGTCGCCGTCCAGGGCGGTGTCGCCGCCGGTGGCCACGGCCAGGTCCCACCCATGGATCAGATGATCGGCGGCCAGCTGTGCGACGTACTCCTCCAGGGCCTCGTCGCCATAGGAGAGGTGGACCGGCTTGCCCGCCGGCAGAGCGCCGGCCACGGCGACGCTCGCCAGGCCCGCTGCGCGGACGGCAGTGCCACGCGGGTCGTCACCGAGCAGGTCTCCGTCGAGGCGGTCACCCACCTCCTCGATGGTCTCCCCGCGCACGAGCGGCTCGGTCCAGAGGTCCTCGCCGACCACGTGGTTGACGAGGGTCCGCACGTCCCAGTCCTCACAGGGCGTGGTCGCCGCCCACTGGTCGGTCCGTACGGCGTCCACCCGAGCGGCCCAGCCGTCGACGGTGCGGTGGTACAGCGTCTCGATGTCCATCACAGTGCTCCTCTCCCTCGTCCTCCCGTGATGGCGGCACGCGCTCGGGCCACCCACCACGCGAGGCTCGCTCGCTCCCGCTCACGCACGGCCTCATCGACACTCTCCACGATGTCGAGCGTCTTGTTCCACCCCAGCCAGCACAGTGCCGACAGCAGCGCGACCTGCATCGAGCGTTCGTCGTACGCCGGACCGGCCGCCTCCCGGTACACCGCGACGACCTCGTCCGGACCCGGGTCGACGACGTGGCCGCAGCCGATCAGGAACCGCGCGATGTCGAGCGCCCCGGGAGCAGCCGTCGGCAAGGCCCAGTCGAGCAGGACCAGTCGGTCGTCCTCGATCGCCAGGTTCACCGTCGCGAGGTCGCCGTGCGCCAGGGTCACCGGGCCGCACGCTAGTGCGTCGCTGATCGGTCGGGCGTCCTGGTGCAGGGCGAACACCGCCTCCGAGACGTCCGCCGGCACGAGGGCGGGGTCCGCGAAGTACTCCCAGCCTCGGAGCGCGGCCGCGAGCAGCTCGTTGCCGTCACGGGCGAGGTCGGTGATTCGGGCCGCCGAGAACATCTCGAGCACCGGGGTCAGCGGCGCAACCGCAGCCGGCGGGTCGCCGAGATAGGTGAGGTGCAGGGCGGCCACTCTCTCGAGCACCCAGCGGCACGTCACCGCGTCGAGCCGGTCGTCCCACGTCAGCACCGTGTCGCCGAGGTCGCGCATGACGATGACGGTCGCGTCCTCCCCCTCGGTCCAGCCGTCCAGGATGGCGTGCCCGACTCCGTCGGGGAGGCGGGCGAGCCCGCCGGACTGCCACAGCACGAGCTCCTGGGCGACGGAACCGCCGAGGACTGCGAGCGTCAGGTCGGTCTCGGGCGTGACGCGCTTGACCACGACCGTGCGGCCGTCGGCCAGGGTGACCCGCTCGAGGGCCGCGCCGGACTTCCCGAGGTGCTCGACGAGTGCGGCGCGCCCGATCGCGTCGTCCAGAGCTCCTGGCGCCACGTGACCAGCGTCCCACCGAGCAGGGCCCCGCGCCATCGTCAGAATGAGGGGTTCGGGTCCACACTGGCCCCATGGCGCCGACATTCCACGACGGCAGCCGGTCGCTGCAGGACCGGTTCGACACCCGCGCCCTGGCCGACCGGATCGACGACCTGCTCGTCAGCGACACCATCGGCGAGAGCGACCGGGCCTTCATCGAGGCCCGCGACATGTTCTTCCTCGCGACGGCCGACGCCGAGGGCCGGCCGACCTGCTCGTACAAGGGCGGCGAACCCGGCTTCGTGAAGGTGCTCGACCCACACACGCTGGCGTTCCCGAACTACGACGGCAACGGGATGTACCTGTCCACCGGCAACGTGCTCGTCAACCAGCACGTCGGGATGCTGTTCATCGACTTCGTGCAGGGGCACCGGATGCGCCTGGAGGGCGAGGCGAGCATCGACCTCGACGACCCGCTGCGTGGCGACTACCCCGAGGCCCAGTTCGTCGTCCGGGTACGCGCGCGGGCCGTCTACCCCAACTGTCCTCGCTACATCCACCGCTACGAGCTCGTACGACGCTCGCGCTTCGTGCCGCGCAACGACTGTGCGACGCCGGTGCCGGAGTGGAAGCGCTCGGACTGGGCGTTCGACGCGCTGCCTGCCGACGACCCGGCTCGCGACCCGGGTGACCGAGACGTCCTGGGCCGCTGACTACGCCGGCGCGACGACGACCTTGCCGAGTGCACGGCCGTCTCCGACGTGCGCAAGCGCAGCCGGCACCTCCTCGAGGGAGACGACACGGTCGATCTCGACCCTGATCTTCCGGCGGACACACAGGTCGACCAGCGGCTCGAAGTGGGACGGGCCCTGCTTCACGAAGAGCACACCGAGCGAGCGACCGGTCAGCCGCCCCACCACCGTGCCGACCGAGACCAGCCGGAGCAGCGAGCGCGCCGTACCGCCCACGCACCGGTAGCTGCCACCGCGAGCCAGCGCCCGTCGGTAAGCGAAGACCGACCGGTAGGCGACCAGGTCCAGGACCAGGTCGTACGGGTGCGCGGTCCGGGTGAAGTCGTCGCGACGGTAGTCGATCACCTCGTCGGCGCCCAGCGACCGCATGAAGTCCTGCTTGGCGTCGTTGTCGACCGCCGTGACGTGTGCACCGGCCCGCTTGGCGAGCTGGATGGCGAAGGATCCCGAGCCCCCGCCGGCCCCGTTGATCAGCACCCGGCTCCTCTCCGTGGCCGGCTTGGTGCCCTGGAGTGCGATCACGCCTGCCTGCGGGATGGTGGACGCCTCCGCGAACGTGAGCTCGGCCGGCTTGTGGGCGAGCGCAGACTCGGGTGCGAGCGCACACTCTGCGAAGCCGCCCATCAGGGCGAGGTTGTCGCCGTACACCTCGTCGCCGACCCGGAACCGGCTCACGCCGTCGCCGACCTCGTCGACCACGCCGGCGATGTCGGAGCCGAGCGTCCGCCGGGCCGGTCTTCGCAGCCCGCCGATGCGTGCGTACGCCGGCGACCCGCGCAGGCACTCCCAGTCGCTGAGGTTGATCGACGTCGCAGCCACCCGGACCCGCACCTGGCCGGATCCGGGCAAGGGCACCGGCACGTCCTCGATCCGCAGCACGTCCGGAGACCCGTACCGGTCGTAGACGACGGCCTTCATGGGCCGTCAGGAAGACGCGCGGTCGCCATCACCCTGCGCTCCCGGTCGAATGTGTCGAGCACCCGCTCACCCTCCTCGTGGAGCGCCGCGAGGGCGGGATCGTCGCCGGGATCGAGGGCCGCGGCCTCGACCCACATCGCGTACTCGGCGTCGCGCCACCCGGCGACCTGCGCGAGGCCGTCCCACGTCAGCAGGCTCGTCGACAACAGGTCCGGGGGCAGGCCGAGGTGCCGCCGCTGGATCTCGTCCTTGCGGCGAGACCCCGCCATGTCCGCGTACCACTCGTCGAACTCCTCGGCCATCTCCCGGTGCTCGGCGCCCACGTGCCCAGTATCGGACCGTGGCCATGCTCAGACCAGGGGCTTGTACCGCGTCCCGGCCACCGTCTTCACGCGGCGGCGCAGTCGGCGCAGCTGGTCGTTCATGGGTCGGCCGAGGTAGGTCCCCAGGGTCGCGCCCGCAGCGATGCCGAGGGCGACCAGCAGCGCCAGGAAGAGCGACCGCCCGCCCGCGACGATCGCCGGGTTGCCCGGCTCCCCGCCCATCATGTCGAGCAGCCCGTTGAGCAGCGCCAGCCCCGGCACCAGCGGCAGCAGGGCACCACTCTCCATGCCGAAGCCGGGCGCGTCCGTGCCGCGGACCAGCAGCGTCGCGAGCGCGCCGACGGCGAGCGCCGCGGTGGTGTTCGAGACGACCTCGGTCGAGCCCGCGTCGTTCAGGGCGGCATAGACGCCGTACCCGACCAGCCCGACCAGGGCGGTGAGGCCGACGGTGGCGACATCGGCGAAGCAGTACACGGCGAAGGACAGCGAGATCAGGCCGGCGCCCACGAACTGGGCCCAGAGCGGGGCCAGCGATCCCGGGCTGTTCACGACGACGAAGGTGACGTCCCAGATCTCCAGGACCCGGATCGCGACCAGGATCCCGGCGACGATGCCGCCGGTCCTCATCACCACCTCCAGCAACCGGGCCGACGCGGTCACGTAGAACTGGTCGATCGCGTCCTGCACGGCGCCGACGATCATCACGCCGGCGAGCAGCATCACGATGCCGCCCACCACGATCAGGGTCGGGTCCATGTCGTCGAACGGGGCCACGCCGGCCCGGCCGAGCTCGTGCACCCCCGCCGCCACCATCGTCATGCCGCCGGCCACCGCCGCCTGCCCGAAGAACGGCGGCACCCGGTTCGCGTGGAGCCAGCGCAGACACCGCTCGGCGATCGACGCGGTGACGAACGCGATCAGCGCGAGGAGCCACGAGGTCGAGAACGTCAGAGACACCCCGGCAGCAATGCCGCCGCTGCCGAGCAGTGCGATCCAGGGCGAGTACGGCGGCGGCGCCCAGAAGATCTCGTCGTACGCGTCCCGGGCCTGGTCGATGCCGAGCCCGGCCTCGATCCGTGTCAGCAGCTGCGAGATCTCGCGTGCCTTGGAGTAGTCCACCACCACGGGCTGCACGATCCGGACCATCGACAGCGGCCGGCGGGTGGGCCCGCGGTGGTGCGTGACGCCGATCGAGGTGTAGGTCAGGTCGACGTGGACGCTGGCGAGGCCATAGGCGCGGGTCACGCGCAGCATCTGGACCACGACGTCGTTGGCGGACATGCCGGACACCAGCAGCCGCTCGCCGACCGACATCGCGAGGTCGAGCACCGGCATCGAACCGGCCCGGCGGCGTCTGGTTCGGGGGCCCTCGGCGGGGGACGCGCTCACGATCCGATGGTGACAGGTCGCCCGGCAGGTCCGCCGCACGGTCGGGGAGGATGTCGCCATGGCGGTTCCTGACGCGGCGCTCGAGACGCTGCTCGACGCTTTGCGTGTCGAGCTCGGCCCGGCCGGGGTCCTCACCGACCCGGCGGACCTGGCGTCGTACGCCGAGGACTGGACCGGCACGCACCGCGGCTCGACGCCGGCGGTGCTGCGGCCGGGCAGCACCGCGGAGGTCGCGGCCGCCGTCCGGCTGTGTCACGAGGCGGGCGTGGCGCTGGTCCCGCAGGGCGGCAACACCGGGCTGGCCGCCGGCGCCGTCCCTGATCCGAGTGGAGACCAGCTCGTGCTGTCGCTCTCCCGGCTCCGGGACGTGCGCGACGTCGACCCGGTCGCTGACTCGATGACCGTCGAGGCAGGCGTGGTGCTGGCCGACGTCCAGCGGGTCGCTGCCGACGCCGGCCGGCTGTTCCCGCTGTCGCTCGGGTCGGAGGGCAGCTGCACGGTCGGCGGCACCATCGCCACCAACGCCGGCGGCACCGCGGTGCTGCGCTACGGGATGATGCGCGAGCTCGTGCTCGGGCTGGAGGTGGTGCTGCCCGACGGCCGGGTGTGGGACGGGCTGCGCGGGGTCCGCAAGGACAACACCGGCTACGACCTCAAGCAGCTGTTCATCGGGGCGGAGGGGACGCTCGGCATCGTCACGGCGGCCGTGCTGCGGCTGTTCCCGCCCACGCCACGCCGGGCGACTGCCTGGCTGGCCCTCCCGTCCGTCGACGCCGCGGTGTCCGTGCTCGGGCTGCTGCGCCGGCACGCCGGGGCACACCTCTCGACGTGGGAGCTCGTGTCGCGCCAGGCGCTCGACCTGGTGCTCGAACACCTGCCCGCCGCGCGCGACCCGTTCTCGGTCCACCATCCTTGGTACGGGTTGGTGGAGCTCGGCGGGGCCGAGGTGGATCGGGCACTGGACGAGGCCCTCGAGACGGCGCTCGGCGAGGCGGTCGAGGGCGGCCTGGTCACCGACGCGGTCGTCGCCGGCAGCCCGACCCAGCGCTCCTCGCTGTGGCAGCTGCGCGAAGGGGTCTCCGAGGCGCAGAGGCACGCGGGGCCGGGCCTCAAGCACGACGTGACTCTGCCGATCGGTGAGCTGGCCGCGTTCGTGGACGAGGTGGCGCCGCGGCTCGACGTACTCGTGCCGGGGGTGCGGCTGGTGACCTATGGCCACGTCGGCGACGGCAACCTCCACTACAACCTGAGCGCGCCGCCCGGTGGTGCCGCCGACGACTCGTTCCTTCGGCGCGGCGGGGAGCTCACCCGGGTCGTGTACGACGCGGTGGCGGCCCGGGCCGGCAGCATCAGCGCCGAGCACGGGCTGGGCACGCTGAAGCGCGACGCGGCCGCGTCGTACAAGGGCGACGTCGAGGTCGACCTGATGCGCGCGGTCAAGCGGGCGCTCGACCCCGCCGGGCTGATGAACCCGGGAAAGGTGCTGCCGGACTGAGGCTCGCTCAGCCGAGCCGCTCGCTGAGGTGCACCGTGACCTGGTCGCCGTCGGTCTTCCCGATCGCCTTGCGGATCGTGGCCGCGACCGGCAGCTTGTGGGTGCCGTCGCCGAGCGCCATGAACGAGCCGCGGAACGGCTCGCCGTCGACGGTGCCGGACACCTTGACCAGGCCGCGGGTGCCGAAGACCGTGGCCGAGTCGGGGAGCTGGACGCAGGTCCAGGTATCGCCCTCCCTGACCCTGCCGAGGGTCGCGGTGAACGTGATGTCGAGCGGTCCCTTCTCGCCGTGCATGCTGACCACCTCTCGTCGTCGGGACACGTGTTGAGACCACGGGCCCGCGCGGAAGTCATCGGCCCGGCTCGACCGATGAGGAAGGGCAGGACACGATCGGGACATGCGCACCGTCGACCACGTCCTCGAGGTACCCCTCGACCACGACCGGCCCGACAGCTCGTCCCTGTCTCTCTACGCGCGGGAGGTGGTCGAGCCGGGCGGCGAGCAGCGGCCCTACCTGCTGTTTCTGCAGGGCGGCCCGGGCGGCGAGAGCCCGCGGCCGAGCGCGGTCGACGGACCGGCCTGGGTACGCCGGGCGGCCCGCGACTACCGGGTGCTGCTCCTCGACCAGCGCGGTACCGGGCTGTCGACGCCGGTCGGCCGGTTCGAGCAGATCCCGGGTGACGACGTCGCCGCCAAGGCGGCCTACCTGACCCACTTCCGGGCCGACGCGATCGTGCGCGACTGCGAGCTGCTGCGCGAGCACCTCGGCGTCGAGCGATGGAGCCTCCTCGGCCAGTCGTTCGGCGGGTTTACGTCGCTGACCTACCTGTCGCTGGCCGCGGAGCGGCTCGAGACCGTCTACCTCACCGGCGGTCTCGCCGCGGTCGGTGTCTCGCCGGACGATGTCTACGGCGCGACGTACGTGACGATGCACGAGAGGTGCGAGCGCCACTACCGGAGGTTCCCCGGTGACCGCGACCGCGTGCGGGCCGCCCTCGAGCTTGCGCGTGCAGGAGGGCTGCGGCTGCCGAACGGCGATGAGCTCACCACCGGGCTGCTGCGCTCGATCGGCGGCGTCCTCGGCCGCGACGGCGGTGAGGATGCATTGCACCACCTGCTCGAGCGCGACCCCACCTCGACCGGGTTCAGCCACGACCTGGCGGCACTGATCCCCTTCCACGGGCGCAACCCCATCTACACGTTCCTCCACGAGTCGTCGTGCTCGGACGGTTACGCGACGCGGTGGTCGGCGCACCGGGTCCGCCCCTCGGCGTACGACGAGGACGAGACGCTGCTGACCGGCGAGCACATCGCGCCGTGGTTCTTCTCGGAGCGTTCCGAGCTCCGGCCGTACGCCGAGCTGGCCGACGTCCTCGCGGAGCACGAGTGGCCTCGGCTCTACGACGAGGAGGCGCTGCGTCGCGCCGACGTCCCGGTCGCGGCGGCGGTCTACTACGACGACCCGTTCGTCGACCGGGAGCAGTCGCTGCGGACCGCGTCGCTGCTGCCGCGAGTGCATCCGTGGATCACCAACGAGTACCAGCACAGCGCCCTGCGCACGTCAGGCGAGAAGGTCATCGACCGGCTCGTCACCCTGGCCCGGGAGCTCTGAACCGGTGCGGGTGCCGACGGAGACGCCGGTGCTGCGGACGACGCGGCTGGTGCTCCGGCCGTTCGAGCCCGCGGACAAGGAGGGCCGACGGGTGCTCGGCCGGGATCCGGAGATCGTCCAGATGTTCGGCGGGCGGCCGGAGTTCACCGAGCCGGTGCCGATGACGGAGGCCGAGGCGCAGGAGTGGTACGACCACGCCGCGACGGACCCCAACCCGATGCGGTGGGCCGTGGAGCACACCGGCCGCTTCGTTGGCACCGCCAGCCTGCACTCGCTGCGGGAGGATGACCAGAAGGCGCAGTTCGCCATCGGGCTGCTCGACCGCCGGACCTGGGGGCTCGGCCTGGGTGCCGAGGTCACGCGCGTAGTGCTCCGGTACGGGTTCGACGAGGTCGGCCTCCATCGGATCGGGCTCAAGGTCTTCGCCCACAACCACCGCGCGATCCGCTGCTACGAGCGGTGCGGCTTCGTCGAGGAGGGACGCGAGCGCGAGGCGGCGTACGTCGGCGGGGCCTGGCGCGACGACGTGATCATGGGGATCCTCCAGTCGGACCCACGATGACCGTCACCTGGCCAGTCAGCGCAGCACCAGTCCGTCGCCACCCACATCGACCGTGATCGAACCGCCGTCGGTGACCTCTCCCGCGATCAGCGTCCGCGCCAGCGGGTCGCCGATGGCGGACTGGATCAGCCGGCGCAGCGGCCGGGCGCCGTACGCCGGGTCGTAGCCGGTGTCGGCGAGCCACTGCTTGGCGGCCTCGGTGACCTCGATGGAGATCCGGCGCACCGCGAGCCGCTTCTCCAGCAGCGCCAGCTGCAGCTCCACGATGTGGGTCAGGTCCTCCTTGCTGAGTGCGTCGAAGAGCACGATCTCGTCGAGCCGGTTCAGGAACTCCGGCTTGAACGACGTCCGCACCGTCGCCATCACCGACTCGCGCTTCTTGTCCGGGTCCAGCGTGGGGTCGACCAGGTAGTGCGACCCGAGGTTGCTGGTGAGGATCAGCAGCGTGTTGCGGAAGTCGACCGTGCGGCCCTGGCCGTCGGTGAGGCGGCCGTCGTCGAGCACCTGGAGCAGGATGTCGAACACCTCGGGGTGCGCCTTCTCGACCTCGTCGAGCAGCACCACGGAGTACGGGCGGCGGCGCACGGCCTCGGTCAGCTGGCCACCCTCGTCGTACCCGACGTAGCCCGGCGGCGCACCGACCAGCCGCGCGACCGAGTGCTTCTCGGAGTACTCGCTCATGTCGACCCGGACGATCGCCCGGTCGTCGTCGAAGAGGAAATCGGCCAGCGCCTTGGCGAGCTCGGTCTTGCCGGTGCCGGTCGGGCCGAGGAACAGGAACGAGCCGGTCGGCCGGTTCGGGTCGGAGATCCCGGCGCGCGAACGGCGGACGGCGTCGCTGACCGCGGTCACCGCCTCGCGCTGTCCGATCAGCCGCTCCCCCAGCACCGACTCCATCTCCAGCAGCTTGGCGGTCTCACCCTGGAGCAGCCGGCCGGTCGGGATGCCGGTCCACGCTTCGACGACGTCGGCGATCTGCTCCGCGCCGACCTCCTCGCCGACGAGCGGGTCGAGGTCGGCCTGCTCGGCCTTCTCGACCTCGGCGATCTCCCGCTCCAGCGCCGGGATCCGGCCGTACTGGATCTCGCTAGCCCGCTCGAGGTTGCCCTCGCGCAGGTGTTTCTCGGCCTCGATCCGCAGCGTGTCGAGCTGACGACGCAGCTCGCCCTCGCCCTGGAGCTGGTCCTTCTCGCGCTCCCACCGGGCCTCGAGCCCACGCAACGTCTCAGCCTGGTCGGCGAGGTCCTGCCGCAACGCCGCGAGCCGCTCCTTGGAGGCCTCGTCGCTCTCCTTGTCGAGCGCGAACTCCTCCATCTTGAGCCGCTCGACCCGGCGCCGGAGCTCGTCGATCTCCTCCGGGCTCGACTCGTGTTCCATGCGCAGCCGGGACGACGCCTCGTCGATCAGGTCGATCGCCTTGTCCGGCAGCTGCCGGCCGGTGATGTAACGGTCGCTGAGGGTGGCCGCGGCGACCAGGGCGGCGTCGGTGATGCGGACACCGTGGTGCGCCTCGTACTTCTCCTGGATGCCGCGCAGGATCTGGATCGTGTCCTCGACGGACGGCTCGCCGACGAACACCTGCTGGAACCGGCGCTCCAGCGCGGGGTCCTTCTCGATCCGCTCGCGGTACTCGTCGAGGGTGGTGGCACCGATCATGTGGAGCTCGCCGCGGGCGAGCATCGGCTTGAGCATGTTGCCGGCGTCCATGGCGGAGTCGCCGCCCGCGCCCGCCCCGACGACCGTGTGGAGTTCGTCGATGAACGTGATGACCTGCCCGCCGGCGTCCTTGATCTCCTCGAGGACGGCTTTGAGCCGCTCCTCGAACTCGCCGCGGTACTTCGCGCCGGCCACCATCGCGGCCAGGTCGAGGCTGAGAACCCGGCGGCCCTTGAGGGAGTCCGGCACGTCGCCGGTGACCACGCGCTGCGCGAGGCCCTCGACGACGGCGGTCTTGCCGACGCCGGGCTCACCGATCAGCACCGGGTTGTTCTTGGTGCGCCGCGACAGCACCTGCACGACGCGGCGGATCTCGGCGTCCCGGCCGATGACGGGGTCGAGCCGGCCGTCCTCGGCCGCCTGCGTCAGGTCCACGCTGTACTTCTCCAGCGCCTCGTACGTCGACTCCGCGTCCTGGCTCGTCACCCGGCGGTTGCCGCGGACCGCCGTCAGTCCTTCGCGCAGCCCGTCCGCGGTCAGGCCGGCGTCGGTGAGCACCTTTCGGCCCGACGACTCGACGGTGGCGATCGCGATCAGCAGGTGCTCGGTGGCGACGTACTCGTCCTTCATCGAGGAGGCGAGATCGAGCGCGGCCGCGAGCACGCGGGTCAGAGACGCGGACGCGGCGGGCTGCTGCACGGTGGACCCGGAGGCGCGCGGCAACGCGTCACGCACCTGCTCAGCCCGCGCGGTCAGGGCGGCGCCGTCGACGCCGGCCTTGCCGACCAGGGCGCGGGCGGTCCCGTCCTCCTGCCGCAACAGGGCGGCGAGCAGGTGGACCGGCTCGGTGGCGGTGTTGCCCGCGGTGGTCGCGGACAGCTGGGCCGCCTCGATCGACTCCCGGCTGCGTGTGGTGAACTTCTCGGCTCCGAACTGGCTCAACGCATCTCCTGTGGCTGTCCCGGTGCGCCCATGGTCCTCCGATCCAGGGCCTCATGCATCACAACGCATACAGAGTTGAGTCTGTTCCACTCAACTCTCTTCCATGACTCAATCGCTCGCGCCCACTAGGATCAGCGCGAACGCACTTCGGAGTTAGGTGACGAACATGGGTCTGGGCAGGATCTTCGGCAAGCACGACCACGAGGCCGAGGCCGAGCCGGAGTCACCGACCCCCGAGCCGGACCCGACGGCCGAGTCGGCGCCGACCTCCAACGGGATCAAGGTCGTCATCATCGACGACGACCCCGACGCCCGCGACTTCATGCGGATGGGTCTCGAGGTCGGCGGCTTCGATGTGGTCGGCGAGGGCGGCGACGGCCCGTCGGCGATCCAGGCCGTGACCGAGGGCCAGCCCGACCTGGTGCTGGTCGACCTGCACATGCCCGACATCGGCGGCCTCGAGCTGCTGCCCGCGCTCCGCGAGGCACACTGGGCCTGCAAGTTCGTCGTCGTCTCCGCGATCGGCGCGACCAGGATGGTGGAGGCGGCCATGGACGCCGGCGCGGTGGGCTTCATCGAGAAGGGCGTCTCACCCCGCAGCATCAACATCCACCTCGAGAAGGTTGCGCACGCCGGCGCCGTGAAGGTGGTCCGGCCCTACCCGCTCAACAGCGAGTATCCGTAGCCCCACTCGGGTCCCGCGGTTCCCCGCCCGGGCGGGTAACCGATGACTTAGTGCGGGAAATTTCGGTCACGAACCCAATGGTTCCCCGCCCGGGCGGGGAATCGAGCAGCACCCTTCACTCGACCGACTCCCCGGGAGGGACGTGATGGGGGTACGCCGTGGCGTCGTCCGCCGACACCAGCACCGAGCGGCAGAAGTCGTCGCCGAACGGGGTCAGGTGGATGCTCCGCCGCACCACCTTGGTGAAGCGCTGCGTGTGCAGGGCCTCGAGCACGTCGGGCTGCGCCTCGAGCACCTGGTACTCCATCGGGTCGGTCAGCTGCTCGCGCGAGAACCACACCAGACCCAGCCGGTGCAGGTTGTTGAGGTAGGCCGGCACCCGCTCGACGTACCGGCATCCGGCGCGGGCGCCGATCATGCTCAGGCCCGGCGCGATCAGCGCGCTGTGCACCCGGCCGACCGGGCCGCCGGTGCGGATGTCGACGCTGGGCTGGGGGCCCGACCGGAGCAGCAGCATCAGCACGCGTGCCTCGTCGGGGGCGAGGTCGCCGAGGATGCGGGCGTACGCCGGGTGCTCCGCGTCCTCCTGCCACACGTCGCGCGAGCGGGCCAGCAGGTCGGCGCCTCGCTCCCGCAACGACGACGACGGGTCGTCGTCCCGGGACATCGCCTGCTCGGCCTCGACCTCGACGGCCGAGGCCAGCGCCTCCGGGAGCGGTACGCCGCCGGCGACCGCCCGCGCGACGTCGGTCACGGTGCCGACGGTGACTCCCAGCTCGGCGGCGAGCTCGTGGGCGATCGAGGGGTCGCGGGTCGCGGCGAGCAGCCGCTTGGACGTGCGGGCGGAGGTGAGCAGGCTCCACTGCGCGGCGTTCAGCCAGGTCGACGCAGCGATCCGGGCCAGCCCGGGCAGCGCCGAGGCCACCTCGCCCGGCGTCGGCATCGCGGCCGGCGTCACGCCGTCCTCGTCGTCCCGCTCGTCGTCCATCAAGCTCCCACCCCGAAGATCCACAGGTGCAGCAGTCCGCCGCCGAACCCCATGATCGCGCCGTGCGCGTAGAGCATCCACTCGTCCTCCTTGATGGCCGCGCGCATCATCTCCACGAAGTCCCGCGGCGCGAGCTCCTGGGTCCGGGTCGCGACCAGGGTCCGGATCTTGTCCGCCTGCACGGCGCTGAACTCCTTGTCCTTGAAGGGCGTCAGCGTGTACTCGACGCCCTCGCGCGCGATCGCGGTGCGGATCGCGTCGTATCGACCCCGGCCCAGCGCCACCTTCACCGCCGGTCGCACCACCCCGGCCGCCTTGTCGATCGCGGGACCGAGCGCCTCGGCCAGCATCTGCCGGGTCCGGTCGCCGCGCGGACCGTTGAGCAGGAAGTCGCCGATGTTCTCCAGCGTGATGACGTCGTCGGCGATGATGTCGGCGTACACGAGGGCGGCCTCGGACTGTCGCCGCGCGAACAGGCCGTGGACGCGCACGCCCCAGATCCGCCGCGGCTCCGGCGGCTCGAAGATCAGCCACATGCCGAGCGCGTTGGTGGCCCAGCCGACCACGACGCCGAGCACCGGCAGCAGCCACCACTGGTGGAGCGTGAGGTCGAGGACGGCGACCGGGATGCCGAGCAGGAAGCCGAAGATCGCGCCGAACCACACCATCAGGTTCAGCTCGCGCTGCCCGAAGTCGCGGAAGATCCGCACCACGAGCGCGGGGTGCTGCTTGAACTGCTCGATCACCATGATCTTCGGGTCGAGCAGCTGGTCGATGTGGTTGCCGATCTCGGTCGTGATCGTGTGCACGACGGCGGGGAGCTGCTCACGAACGCGCGCCACGACGGCGCGGCGGCCGGCCGGCGGCAGGTCGCGCCACAGCGCCGGGTGCTCGGCGAGCATCACCTCGTCGATCAGGTCCGGCAGCTCCGGGCTGAACAGCTCGACGATGTGCTCGGCGATCCGGTCGGGCTCGAGGTTCTGGTAGAACTCCGCGGGCGTACCCAGCTTCGAGATCGCCTTGTCGACCGCGATCGAGCCCATCTTGGCGGCGCGCGCGGGGATGATGCCCTGCCAGCCGGCGCCGCCCTGCATGATGCCGGGTACCTCCTGCACCTTGTGAGGCAGGACGGACGACAGCTCTCGGAGACCGGGCACCTTCACGCCGTGGAACCGCACCGGGCTGAAGAGCATGATCAGCCCGGTCCAGTTGATGAGCCAGCCGATGACGGCGGTGAAGAGGGGGATCGACCAGAAGACCAGCCAGTCGACCTCCGCGAGCCACTCTGACGACGCCCTCACCTCCCTCGGCTCCCGCCGAGGCTAACGACAGTGGGACGATGGGTTGATGCGTGCTCGCGAGCTCCCGGTGCTGACGGCGGACTGCAGTCGTTGCTTCGGGCTGTGCTGTGTGCTGCTGCCGTTCCGACGGGAAGGTGGCGCGTTCGGCACCGACAAGGACAGCGGTACGCCGTGCCACCACCTCGATTCGCAGGACCGGTGCGGCATCCACGACTCCCTGCGCGACAGCGGGTGGGCGGGCTGCGCGTCGTTCGACTGCTTCGGCGCCGGGCAGCACGTCTCCCAGGTCACCTACGGCGGTGAGTCGTGGCGGGTCACCGAGAACCTGAGCGAGATGGCCGCCGTGCTGTCGGTGATGCGGCAGCTGCACGAGATGCTCGCGCACGTCGGTGAGGTGCTGCGGCGCTCGCCCACGCCGGCGGCCGCCGAGCAGCGCGACGAGCTGCTCGCGCTCACGCACGCCGAGCCGGAGACGCTCCTGTTGGCCGACCTCGACCAGATCCGGGCCGGGGTCAGCGACACCCTGCGCGAGGGGTCGGCCAGGCTGCACGGTCCGGCCCGGCCGATGCCGGCCGACCTCGCCGGCTCGGACCTGCGTGAGGAGGACCTGGTGCGCGCCGACCTGCGGGGCGCCCTGCTGATCCGCGCCGACCTGCGCGAGGCGGACCTGTCGCGGGCCGACCTACTCGGCGCCGACCTGCGCGATGCCGACGTCCGCGGCACGCTGCTCGAGGACGGCTGGTTCCTCAGCCAGTCGCAGCTCAACACCGCCCGCGGTGACGAGGCGACCACGATCCCGGACCACCTGCGACGGCCCGGTCACTGGGGCGGCTAACGGTGCCGGCGGTGCGCTTCCCACTCGTTGCAACAGGTGGGAAGCGCAGCGGAAGCACCGTTACCCACTGTCCTCGCAGTACGCCGCCAGGTTGGCCAGCGACGCGGCCAAGCCCTGCTGGTGGACGTCGGGGGCGATGCCGGGCGGTACGTCGGTGGCGTCGATCGCGACGCGGGTGCCGCCCTCGCGCGGGGTGAACGTCCAGGTCATCGTCATCCGGCCCGCGTTGTCCGGGTCGTCGGACTCGAACTCGACGCCCCACACGACCCGCTCACCAGGCACGAGCTCGTCGATCGCGACCCGGGTGACGTCGGTGTCGGTGGTCGTCTTGCCGCGGCCACCCGACCCCTCGGCGTACGTCAGCGCCATGGTGAAGCCGCCGCCCTCGCGCGCGTCGAAGGAGGTGAGCTCGCCGGTCATGCCGTCCGGCGGCAGCCACGCCCCGAGCGCGTCGGCGTCGACGAACGCGGCGTAGACGACGTCGGGCGCGGCGGCCACGTCGGTGACAGCGCGGTCGAGGCGAGGCACGGTCAGGGTCTCCGGCGCCACACGACGAGTGACTGGCCGATCTCGGGACCGCGGACCGCGGGCAGCCGGTCGGCCGGGGGCCGCGAGGCCAGCGCCTGCCGAAGCGCCTCGCGGGTGGCCGCGAGCTCGGCGGCCAGCTCGGCGTTGCGGGCCTGCACCGCCTCGATCCGGTTCTCGAGGTCCAACAGCCGTCGCACGCCCTCGACACCCACACCGGAGGCGGTGAGATCGGCGATCGAGCGGAGCCGCTCGATGTCGTGGTGGGAGTAGCGGCGGCCGCCGCCGACCGTGCGGCCGGGTGTGATGAGCCCCATCCGCTCGTACGCGCGGAGCGTCTGCGGGTGCAGCCCGGAAAGCTCGGCGGCGACGCTGATCACGTACACGGCCGCTTCTGGGTTCGGCGCCTGGAAGCCGCTCATGCGGAGCCGTCCTCGAAGAGGTTCGCCCGCAGCGGCTTGCCGGCGGTGGCGGTGCGGTAGGCCTCCACCGCTTCGCGGGCCGCGGGGTCCAGCTTCCCGGGCACCTGCACCTGGACTGTCGCGAGCAGGTCGCCCTTGGTGCCGTCGCGTCGCATCGCGCCCTTGCCGCGCACCCGGAACGTGCGCCCGTTGGGAGTGCCGGCCGGGATCTTCAGGGTGACCGGAGGCCCACCCAGGGTCGGGATCCTCACCTCCGCGCCGAGCGTCGCCTCGTCGAAGGACACCGGTACGTCGAGCGTCAGGTTGTCGCCGGTGCGTCCGAAGACGCGGTGCGGCGCCACCTTGACTGCTACGAACAGGTCACCGGGCGGGCCGCCGTTCGTGCCGGCGGCGCCCTTGCCCTTGATCCGGATCCGCTGGCCGTCCTTCACCCCGGCCGGGATCCGTGCCTGGATCGATCGGGACGACGACCCGCGGCCGGAGCCGTGGCAGGTCGGGCACGCCTCGTCGTACACGAGCTGGCGGCCGCCGCATGCCGGGCAGGTCTCGTTCATCGAGAACGCACCGCCGGCGGAGACGACCACGAAGCCCGCACCCTCGCACTCGGTACAGATGTGGGGCTTGGTGCCCGGCTTGCCGCCGGTGCCGGAGCAGGTGGGGCACGGCGCGTCCGAGGTCAGCCGCAGCGAGATGGTCACACCGTCGATCGCGTCGGTGAAGCCGATCGTGGCGCCGGTCTCGACGTCGGCTCCGCGCTGGGGGCGCGGCGGGGCGGTCGTGCGCGACCGGTTGCCGAAGAGGTCGCCGAACATGTCGCCGAGACCGCCCTGGCGCACCCGGTCGCCGAACATGTCGCCGACGTCGAAGCCGCCCGAGCCGCCGCCGAAGCCGCCCTGCGGGAAGCCGAAGCCCCCGGACGCGTACGCCGTGCGGATCTCGTCGTACTTCTTCCGCTTCTCGACGTCGCCGAGCACGTCGTAGGCCTCGGCGACCTGCTTGAACCGGTCGTGCTTGGCCTGGTCGCCCGGATTGGAGTCGGGGTGGTTGGCGCGCGCGAGCTTGCGGTAGGCCTTCTTGATCTCATCGGCGCCGGCGTCCTTGGACACCCCGAGGACCTGGTAGAAGTCCTTGGTCGTCCAGTCCGCGCGGATGCTCTCGTTCGTGCTCACTCGCTCACCCCCTCACTCGTGTCCCGTGCCGTACGGCGCTCAGCTGCTCACCGGATCGACCACCAGCACCTGTGCGGCGCGCACCACCCGGTCGCCGATCCGGTACCCCGCCTTGGCGACGACCTTGCAGGTCGTGACCGCCACGTCGGGATCCTCCCCGATGTGCGAGAGCGCCTCGTGGAGGTTGGGGTCGAACGGCTCGCCGGGAGCGCCGTACTTGGTCAGCCCGAGCCCGGTGACGACGCGCTCGAGCTGGTCGGCGACCGCCGAGAAGCCCTCGTCGAGGTCACCGTGCTCGCGGGCCCGGTCGACCGTGTCGAGGACGTCGATGATCGGCACCAGCACCCGGTACGTCGCGTTCTGCTCGGTCAGCGCCCGGTCGCGGTCCACCCGCCGCTTGTAGTTGAGGAACTCGGCCTGCAGCCGCTGCAGGTCGGCGGTCCGCTCCTCGAGCCGGACCGCGAGCTCGCCGGTCGGCGGCTCGGCCGGCGCGCCAGGCCCCTCGACCTCCTCGAGGTCCGCCGGCTCGAGCGGACCGCCCTCCTCGACCCAGTTGTCGATCCCGCTGATGTCGTCGAGCGGACTGGTCGAGCCGTGGGGCTCGACCGGATCGACCGGGTCGCCCTCGGGTCGGTGGGTCACCTCGACTCACCCTCCGAGGTGCTCCCGTCGGTGGACTCATCGGTGGACTCGGCGGGCTCGTCGACGATCTCGGCGTCCACGACGTCATCGTCGGCCTCGCCGGTCGCCTGGGTGGTGCCGCCGGCCGCGGCCTGGTCGGCCTCCGCGGCGGCGTACATCGCCGCGCCCATCTTCTGGCTCGACTCACCGAGCTTGGTGACACCGGACTGGATCTCGTCGGCGCTCGCCTCGGCGTTCTCGAGCGTGGCCTTGAGGGCGTCCACGTCGGCCTGCACCTCGCCCTTGACGTCCACGGGGATCTTCTCCGCGTTCTCCTCGAGGAACTTCTCGGTCGAGTAGACGAGGGAGTCGGCCTGGTTGCGGGTCTCGACGGTCTCGCGACGCTTCGCGTCCTCCTCGGCGTACTGCTCGGCCTCCTTGACCATCCGGTCGATCTCGTCCTTCGACAGCGCGGAGCCGCCGGAGATCGTCATCGACTGCTCGCGGCCAGACGCCTGGTCCTTGGCGGAGACGTGGACGATGCCGTTGGCGTCGATGTCGAAGGTGACCTCGATCTTCGGGATGCCACGCGGCGCCGGGGGCAGACCGGTGAGCTCGAAGTTGCCGAGCGGCTGGTTCTGCGCCCACATCTGGCGCTCGCCCTGGGCGACCTTGATCTCGACCGAAGGCTGGTTGTCGTCGGCGGTGGTGAAGATCTCCGAGCGCTTGGTCGGGATCGTGGTGTTGCGCTCGATCAGGTTGGTCATCACGCCGCCCTTGGTCTCGATGCCGAGGCTCAGCGGGGTGACGTCGAGCAGCAGCACGTCCTTGACCTCGCCCTTGAGGACGCCCGCCTGGAGCGCGGCCCCGACGGCCACGACCTCGTCGGGGTTGACGCCCTTGTTGGGCTCCTTGCCGTTGAGCAGCTCCTTGACCACCTCGGTGACCGCGGGCATCCGGGTGGAGCCGCCGACCATGACGACGTGGTGGATGTCGGCGATGGCGACACCCGCGTCCTTGAGGACGGACTGGAACGGCGACTTGGTGCGGTCGAGCAGGTCGGAGGTCATCTTCTGGAACTCCGCGCGGGTCAGCTTCTCCTCGAAGTGGAGCGGGCCGGACTCGCCGTGGGTGATGTAGGGCAGGTGGATCGTGGTCTCGCTGGAGCTCGACAGCTCGATCTTCGCCTTCTCCGCGCCCTCCTGGAGGCGCTGCTTGGCGATCTTGTCGGCGGACAGGTCGACGCCGTTGCCCATCTTGAACTTGTTGACCATCCAGTCGACGACGCGGGAGTCCCAGTCGTCGCCGCCGAGGTGGTTGTCGCCGGAGGTCGCCTTGACCTCGACGACGCCCTCGCCGATCTCGAGCAGGGACACGTCGAACGTGCCGCCGCCGAGGTCGAAGACGAGGATCGTCTGGTCGTCGCCCTTGTCGAGCCCGTAGGCCAGGGCGGCCGCGGTCGGCTCGTTGACGATCCGCTGCACGTTGAGGCCGGCGATCTCGCCTGCCTCCTTGGTGGCCTGCCGCTGCGCGTCGGAGAAGTACGCCGGCACCGTGATCACCGCGTCGGTGACGGGCTCGCCGAGGTAGGCCTCGGCGTCGCGCTTGAGCTTCTGGAGCACGAACGCGCTGATCTGCTGCGGCGTGAAGGTCTTGTCGTCGATCTTCACGTTCCAGTCGGTGCCCATGTGGCGCTTGACCGAGCGGATGGTGCGGTCGACGTTCGTCACCGCCTGTCGCTTGGCCACCTCACCGACGAGCACCTCGCCGGACTTCGAGAACGCGACCACCGACGGGGTGGTGCGAGCGCCCTCCGCGTTTGCGATGACGGTGGGTTCGCCACCTTCGAGGACCGAGACGACGGAGTTGGTCGTCCCGAGGTCGATGCCGACCGCACGAGCCATGATGGTGTTTCCTTCCACTTCGTGAGTACTGCGAGCATTGCGAGCGTTGGGCTCCGGGAGGTCCGTCCCGGCTGTCCTGGGTAGTTGAGTGCTCTCGACTCAACTTATGTGTGCCAGCATAACGAAGGGTCCCCAGGGCTTGTTCCCGGGTGGCGAGTCGGCGGTGAGCCGTGGATGGAATAGCGCACGGCCGCCGCTTGTCACACCCCGTATGACCATTCCTCGGATCGAGCTCAACGACGGCACCTCCATCCCCCAGCTCGGGCTGGGCGTCTTCCGGGTGCCGCTCCCGGAGACCGCGCAGGTGGTGGCCGATGCCCTCGAAGCCGGCTACCGCCACATCGACACCGCGCAGATGTACGGAAACGAGGAGGGCGTCGGGCAGGCGATCGCCGAGTCCGGACTGCCGCGTGACGACCTCTACGTGACGACCAAGCTCGACAACGGCTTCCACCAGCCCGACGACGCGCGCCGGGCGTTCGACGACTCCCTCACCAAGCTCGGCCTGGACCGCGTCGACCTGTTCCTCATCCACTGGCCGCTGCCGATGCTGTACGACGGCGACTTCGTCTCGACCTGGCAGACCCTGGTCGAGCTCAGGAAGGAGGGTCGGGCGACCTCCGTCGGCGTCTCCAACTTCCAGCCGGACCACCTCGACCGGATCGTCGACGCGACCGGCGTCGCCCCCGTCGTCAACCAGGTCGAGTGCCACCCGTTCTTCCGCAACGACTCCGTCCGGGCCGCGAACCAGCGCCTCGGCGTCGTCACCGAGGCGTGGGCTCCGATCGCCAAGGGCAGGGTCGGCGACGACGACTCGATCCGTGAGATCGCCTCGCTCATCGGCCGGACGCCGGCGCAGGTGGTGCTGCGCTGGCACCTCCAGCACGGCCACGTGGTGTTCCCCAAGACGACCCGCTCGGAGCGGATGCGTGAGAACGCCGCCCTCTTCGACTTCGAGCTCTCCGACGACCAGATGCGTGCCATCGACGCGCTCGACCTCGGTGAGGACGGGCGGCGGGGCGCCCACCCTGAGACCTTCGACCATGTCTGAGTCGCTGCCCGGCAAGGATTCGGTGCTTCGTTTCCGGTACAACCGCGTCGGATTCGCCCGTCCCCTTTCGTGGGGTAGGTGAACGCGGTCCACCGGGTCCGCCAGCGCAGAGGGAGCAGCCATCACCGATACCTCATGTACTTCAACCAGCCGTGGGTGGGCGACCACCCCGAGGAGTGGTTCCGCGGGCGCGGGCCGCTCGCCATGGCGGTCGTGGACGGCCCGGTCTACAGCGCCGACCCCACCGGTGGCGACGTGTTGGTCACCGACGGACCGTACGTCGAGACCAAGGAGTGGCTGGGCGGGTTCGCCGTGGTGGACGTGGCCGATGACGCGGCCGCCGAGGTGTGGGCGGGCAAGATCGCGGAGGCATGCGGCTGGCCCCACGAGGTTCGCCGCTTCAAGCCGCAGCCTCGGGCCGAGTAGACCCATCGTCGAGACTCAGAGAACGGCAGCGACGGCCCTGACGGCAACCGGGCCACACCCCGTGAGTCCGGCCCGCGCAGAATGGGTCGGGTGACCCGACCCACGGACGGCTTCCGACTGCGCGAGGTCGCGGTCGCGGCGTACGGGCCGAGCGTGGTCATCTCGACCGGGCACGGTGCGGTGTTGCCAGTGCTCGCGCTGCGAGCCCGCGACCTCGGCGCCGACGTCGGGACCGCAGCGCTGGTCGTCGGGCTGCTCGGCGTCGGGATGCTGATCGCGTCGCTGCCCGCCGGGGTCGTGATCGCGCGGATCGGGGAGAAGCGGGCGCTGCAGGTCGCCGGGCTCCTCGACGCGGTCGCGATGGGCGCGGCGGCGCTGACCGATTCGGTGGCCGGGCTCGGAGCCGCCGTGGTGCTCAGCGGCATGGCCTGGACGACGTTCCTGATCTCGAGGCAGGGGTTCATGATCGACGCCGTCCCGGCGGCGTACCGCGCGCGGGCACTCTCCATGCTGGGCGGCACCTACCGGATCGGGGTGTTCGTCGGACCGCTCGTCGGCGCGGTGCTCATCCACGTGTGGGACCTCCCCGCGGTGTTCTGGTTCGGGGCGGTCCTCTCGCTCGCCGCCGGCGGCCTCGCCACGCTGGTGCCCGACCTGGGCTCGGAGCAGCGGGCCGAGGAGCGGGCGGCGGGCCACCCATCGCTGTGGTCGGTGCTGCGCGCCCACCGCCGGGTGCTGATGACGGTGGGCATCGCGGTCGTGGTGCTCGGCGCCTCGCGGTCGGTGCGCAACAGCCTGTTGCCGTTGTGGGCGGAGTCGGTCGGCATCTCGGCGTCCACGACCTCGCTGATCTTCGCGCTCGCGGCGGGCGTCGACATCGCGTTCTTCTACCCGGGCGGCTGGGTGATGGACCGGTACGGCCGCACCGTCGTCGCCGTCCCGGTGGTGCTGTCCGTGGCGGTCGCGGCGCTGCTGCTGCCGCTGACCTCGGGCCCGGTAGGCGTGGCGGCGGTGATGGTGCTGATCGCGGTCGGAAACGGCCTCGGCTCGGGCATCGTGATGACCCTCGGCGCGGACACCGCGCCGCTCCGGGGCCGGTCGCAGTACCTCGGCGCCTGGCGGCTGTGCGGCGACATCGGCAACTCCGGCGGGCCGCTGCTGGTCAGCGCGGTGGCGTCGGTGGCGCCGCTGGCGACGGCCTGCCTGGTGATGGGGGTGCTGGGGCTGCTCGGCACCGGCTGGGTCGGCTACTGGACGGCCGTGCTGGACCGACGTCGTACGGCGAAGCCTGCCGTCAGCCGCTGACCATGACCTTGACCTCGTTGGAGGTCTTGCCGGAACCGGTGTCGATCATGCGGAAGCGTTGTTGGCCGGGGATGCCGGTCAGCACGTAGGTGCTGAACGTCTGGTCGCTCACCGAGACCGGTGAGGCCGGGAAGTCCTCCCACGCGCCGTTCTCGAAGCGCTGCACCTGGAGGATCGCACCTTCGCCCCCGGGATACGTCCCGGTCAGGTCGATGTTCTGCATCGGTCCCACCTCGGTCTGTGCCGAGGACAGCGAGATCGCGCTCTTGGGCTTCTTGCTGGTCTTGGGCTCCGACGGTTCGGTGTTGGCGGGCGCGGTCTCCTGCCCCGGACGCAGCGTGATGTCGGGCCCGGCCGCCGGCTTGGTCCGCTCGGGCTTCGGCAGGTACATCGAGGCCTCGCCGCCGCTGCTCGTCTCCGCGGTCTCGTCGCCGACGCCGACCACCCGGGCACCGGCGAGCGCGCCGAGACCGGCGATCAGGCCGACCACGACGCCCACGCCGATCAGCGCGAGCAGCCCGTACGCGACGGGGTGGTCGTTGTTGTCTTCGAGACGGTCTGGCACGGCTCCATTGTCGCGGAGCCCCGGTGAGGAGCAAATCGAGCCGTCGTGCGTCCACATCCGACGTCCGGTCGGGGGCGTCCACAGCGGGTGGCGGGTCCGGTGGTCGGACGCCACGCGCCGGGTGACACTCCCGACATGACCACGACTCTCACAGTGCGTCCCGAGACGCTGCTCGACGTCGACCCGCCGCGGTCGGCTCTCGCGCTCGAGTCGGAGCTGGTGACCGATGAGCATGGGTGACGTGGTCGTGTGGCCTCCCGGGTGGCGGCGGCAGACGATCGGCGGCGCCGTCGTCGCGACCTGCCCCACCCTGCCGGGTGGCCGGCCGCCCGCGCGGCTCGAGTGGCGGCGGGGGGCGCCGGCAGCCGAGCTCGACGGGGCCGTCATCGAGGACGAGGACCGGTACGACCTGTTCGGGTACGAGGTGGGCTACCGGCGGCTCGGACACCGGGCCGGTGACGTCGAGCTCGTGAGCGAGGAGTGGCGCTGGCAGGTCGATGGCGAACTGCGGGTGCTGACCGGCACCGTGCCCCGTGTCGACTACCTCGCGGTGTGCGACCTGTTCGAGGAGGTGGCGGCGGGTGTTGACCCGGCTAGCGGGAGCTGACCCGGATCCGGGAGCCGCGGCGCGGCACGCTGGTGATGTTGCGGACCTTGGGCACGTCCCGGCCCACCGTCTCCACGTCGAAGGAGGCGAAGATCTCGCGCAGCGCCGCGACCCCTTCCATCAGCGAGAAGCCGGCGCCGATGCAGCGGCGTACGCCGCCGCCGAACGGGATCCAGGTGTTGGTGGGCGGGTTCTGGCCGATGAACCGCTCGGGGCGGAAGACCTCGGGTTCGGGGTGGTTGTCGTCCCGCGCGTGGGCCACCAGGATCGACGGCCCGACGGTGACTCCCGCGGGCAGGTCGATCCCGCCGATCGTGGCCGGCTGCATGAGGGTGCGCACCACCATCGGGATGACGGGGTGCAACCGCATCGCCTCCTTGAGCAGCGCCTCCAGCCACTCCTCGTCGCCGTCGAGGGCAGCGGCCCGGGCCCGCGCCCGCTGCCGCGGGTCGCGGCCGACCTCGTGAAGGGTCCAGGCGAGCGCCGACGCGGTGGTCTCGTGCCCGGCTAGCAGCAGCGTGATCAGCTGGTCGCGCAGCTCCTCGTCGGTCAGCCGGTCCCCGCCGTCGTCTACTCGGATCAGCTGCGAGAGGACGTCGGTGCGCTGGTCGAGGTCAGGCGCCCGGCGACGCTCGCGGATCTCGGCGTACATCAGACGGTCGAGGGCGTAGGCGTTCTCGACCGTCGCCCGCCACGGCCCGACCTTCTGCAGCCGCGGGTAGCCCCACCCCAGCAGCACGGCCGGGTTGACGTCGACGGTCCGGTTGACGCACGGCCGGAGTCGCGCCAGCCGGTCCTCGTCGGTGACGCCGAAGACGACTCGCAGGATCACCTCGAGGGTCAGCCCGTTCATCCGCTCCAGGGACCGGAACTCCTCGCCGTCGCGCCAGCGGGCGACCTCGGCGGCGGCGACCTCGGTGACCAGTGCCTGGTACTCGCGCAAGGCGTGGCCGTTGAACGCCGGCATCAGGAGCTTGCGGGCGCGCTTGTGCGCAGCCCCGTCCTGCAGCAGCAGCGAGTGCTCGCCCATGATCGGGCCGAGGATGGCGTTGCCCTTGCCCGCGTGGAACACCGCCGGGTCGCCGGCGAAGATCTCCTTCGCGTGCTCGGGGCGCGTGAAGAGCACCAGCGGACGGCCCTTGGGCAGGATCCGCACCGTGAACACGTCGCCATATCGGCGGTGGCACCACGGCACGAACTGATGACGGAACCGGAGCAGCCCGGCGCTCTGGGCGAGCACCGGCCAGCGCGGGCCGGGCGGCAGGCCGCTGGTGTCGATCGGCGGCGGGGCATCACCCCCGAACGGCCGCATCTTCGCGAACCGCCGTGCGGTCAGCTCCTCGACACCGTCCAGGAGGGCGCTCATGCGGGGACATACTACGGGTATGTCAATCCCGGGCGCCAGGGCAACGCTCAGGCGTCGCCGAGCCGGCGGAGTGCCAGGACCTGGTGGCGCGGGATCGGGTCGGTGTGCAGGGCGAGGCAGGTGAGCCGGTGTCGGTCGGTGTCGTCGAGCATGGTCTGCACGACGACCTCCCACGAGTCGGCGCCGACCTCGAACCGGGCCCACCAGCGGTCGCCCTCGCGGCGGCGCTCGGCGGGCCGGACCGCGTCGATCCGCGTCTCACCGAGCTGTCGGCGCAGCGCGATCTCGGCCGCCTGCACCGGCATCGGGTACGACGAGCGGCCGCGGAGGTGGTCGAGGTCGAGGTGACCGAAGCGGTGCCCGGCAGCGATCGCGACCGCCGCCGGTGGGTCGACCCGGCCGTAGTAGAGGCCGTGCGGAAGCACCAGCAGGTTGCCCGCGAAGCGGTCACCGCCGATGTGGGAGACCTCCCACGTCGCGTCCGGCTGTGTCTCGAGCAGGGCCGCGGCCAAGGGCCGGCCCAGCTCGGCGCAGCAGGCGTCGTGCCGGCCGTGGGTGCAGACCGCGAACACGGGTTCCGCGACCGGCGTCAGTCCCGGCGATCGGCCGGCGCCGAGGGCGGCCAGGTCGAGCTCGGCCACCTGCTCGGGCGAGGCCAGATCGGTCGCCTCGAGCCACGGCCGCTCGGGGTCCGCGTACGCCGCCAGCACCCGCATGACGTCCTGGCGGGCCGGGCCGCGGTGCCGCCGCACCAGGTTGACCCGAACGCCGAGCGCGCGCGCCGACCGCAGCACCCGCTTGGCCTCTTCAGGCAGCCGAGAGTCGCGCAGCGCGTCGACACCCCAGGAACCGGACCACTCGACGAGCAGGTAGGCACGCACCGTCGACGCGGTGCCGGCGAGATCGTCACCGCGCTGCCCGCTGGCGAGCGCGCAGCGGAACCGTCCGCTCACCCGACGACCTCGAGCAGGCCCTCCCGCACCAGCCGGCGGCACAGCACCAGCCGGCTCTCGGGGTCGAGATGCTCAGCGAGGTCGGCGGGGGTCAGCGCCTCGGCGGAGCGGACCTGCTCCATGGCGGGCCGGAGCCGCGCAGGTACGTCGAGGGTGCGGTCGCCCAGGAGCACCCGCAGCCGGCCGTCGTGGTCGACCAGGACACAAGGGCTCCCGGCCCGCCGGGAGAGCCGGGTGTCGTCGGCCAGGTCGCGGACCGCGACGGCGTCCCGCAGCCCGCCGCGCAGCCGCGCGCTCCGACTGGTCAGGAAACGCTCGACCCGGTCGTGCGCCGAGGCCACGGTGTCGACGGCGCGCACCCGTTCGGCCACCTCGTCGAGCCGGGACCGGAGCCCGGAGGCGAGCTGCGCCGGGTCGTCGAGGTAGCCGGCGGGCAGGTGGGTGTCGGGAACTTCGGCGAGCAGGTCGCGGACGGTCTCCTCCACCAGGCCACGCCAGGTGAGCTGGTTGATGCCGAGCGTGACGTGGAGCGAGACGGAGTCCTGGGCCCGCGCAGCGTGCGGCGTCCCGGTGGGCAGGTACATCGCGAGCCCCGGCTCGAGCAGCACGTCGTCGACCCGCTCCTCGGTGTGGATCTCCCACTGCTTGCGGCCGTGGGTCTGGAAGACGAAGACGTCATGGCTGTCGGAGTGGACCGCGAACCCCTGGGAGCCGGGTGGGGTGAGGTAGGCGTTCGCCTGGCACGGGTGGCCAAGCTCGAGCTCGAGGTCGGCGACCAGCTCGCGCAGCGGCGGCCAGTAGCGGTGCAGCCCCTGCAGCACGACGGTCGCGCCCTCGTCGAACAGGCGGAGCACCCGTCGGGCGTCGACGAGTCCGGTCAGCGGCTTGCCGGCCAGCGTCGCCCCGGACCGCGTGTAGCGGGACTCCGGCAGCACCGAGCCGTCCTGTGCCAGCCGGACCGCGGGCGTGCGGATCGCGGTCTCGGTCAGCAGGTGGTCGACGTCGTCGAACGACAGCAGCCCGACCAGCCGCGCCGGGTCGGTCTGGTGCAGGTGGACGCGGGTCGCCCAGACCTTCGCCAGGAAGGTCTGGGCGTCACCGCTGAGGAGATCGAGCGCGCTCAGCGGGCAGTCCTAGCCGTCCGTGCCGTCCGCGTCGCCGCCGTCGGTGCCGTCCGCGTCGCCGCCGTCTGTGCCATCCGAGTCGGTGCTGTCACCGTCGGTCGAGTCGGTCGAGTCGCCATCGGTGCCGTCGGCGTCCGTACCGTCCGCATCGGACGGGGTGGACGACGCGGTCGGGGTGTCGCCGGTGGTCAGGTCGGCGTCGCTCAGGGGCTCTTCGGAGCTGTTCGACATTGCGCCTCCTCGAGAGTGGTCGAGCGGCGGGTCCGCCCGTACGCCGAACCTAGCGGCCCGCCGCGGCGGACGGCACCCACCGCAAAGGGTGAACGGTAGATCGACTCGCCTAGCCCAGCAGGCCGCGGCGGCGCGCGATCGCGGCCGCCTCGGTCCGCCCGGCGGCACCGAGCTTGGCCAAGATGTTGGAGACGTGGACCGACACCGTCTTGGTGGCGATGAACAGCTGCTTGCCGATCTCACCGTTACTGCGGCCCTCGGCGACCAGGGCGAGGATCTCGGCCTCGCGGGCGGTGAGGCTCGCGCTGCCGGCCGACTGCCGCGCACGCCGCGCGCCGAGCGCCGTGAGCTGGTCGACCACCGGCTGCGCACCGAGCGCGTGCGCGGCCTCTCGGGCCCGGTCGGCGACCTCCCGCGCGCCGGCGGCGTCACCGGCCGCGCGCAGGATGGTGGCCAGGCCGACCCGGACGACCGCCAGCTGGTAGACGTCACCGAACGCCTCGAACGCATCCTCCGTGGCGCGCCACGCCTCGACCAGAACGTCGTCGTCGGGCGGGTCGCCGGCCAGCCACTGGAACCTGAGCGCCTCGGCCTCCAGTCGCAGGTTCCACGCCACGCCCTCCGGACCCCAGAGGGCGGACTTGGTCGGGTACCGCTCGAGCACTATCCGCCCGTCGGACAGCAGGCCCTCGACCCGGTCGGCCAACGCCGGCCGCTGCGCGGCGGGGACCGACCCGAGCAGGTCGCCGAGCGCGCCGATCGCGGTGGCGGCCATCCGGATCCGGGCCGGGAACCACGGCTGCCACAACCGCGACAGGACGGCCACGGCGTCGTCGTAGGCGCCGAGCACCCCGGCGGGGTCGCCGACCCGAACCGCCTCGACCATCTCCATCGGGCTCGAGTGGATCGCGATCAGGCCCTCGGCGGTCCAGAGCTTGCGCAGCCCGGGCAGCCGCTCGCTGACCGACCCACCCCGCTTCTGCTGGATGCCGAGCACGAACAGGTCGACGACCGCCTGCTGGATCTTCGGCGGCGACCCGACCCCCGCGGCGAGGTCGAGCGCCGCGTCCCAGCGGCCCCGCACGGAGTACTGGAAGATCAGGTGCCAGCGCGACTCGAAGCCGTACGGCGCGTAGGGCAGCCCGACCTGAGCGGCGCGAGCCGCGCCCTGCTGGAAGGCCAGCTCGGCCTCGGGCCAGTCACCCATGTCCTCGTAGGAACGGCCGAGCATGAAGTGGCCGCGCAGCTCGGCCTCGACGGCGCCGGCGATCCGCGACTGCTCGATCGCCTCGCGGAGCGCCTCGCGCAGGCCGGCATGGGGGCCGGTGTGGCGCGCCTGGCTGAGCGTCACCAGGATGTCGGACGCCAGGTCGGACATCTGGAGCCGCTCCGCCAGGGCGAGTGCCTCCAACGCGATCGGCTGCGCCTCCTCCTGGCGCCGGAAAGCGGTCAGGATCCGCGCGTGGGTGGCGAGCACCCGCGCTCGCAGCGGGGTCTCCCCGTCGGGGACCAGCTTGAAGGCCTCCTCGGAGATCTCGGCCGGGTTGTCCTCGGTCTCGGTGATCATCAGCAGGAACGCCCGCGCCGCCAGCATCCGCGCCCGCCAGCCGTCGGGCGCGTCGGCTGACAGGACGCCGAGCTCCTCGCCGAGCAGCACCGCGGCCCGCTGCGGGCGGCCGGAGGCGGCGAGCGCGTCGGCGAGGTTGACGGCGAGGGCCGAGCGGTCGACCTCCAGGTCGCCGGGCCGGTGCGGGTCGGTGAGCAGCTCCAGCGCTTGCTCGTAGTGGTGGACGGCTTCGTCGGGCCCGCCGACCGCGAGCGCGTCGTGACCGGCGCGGATGCTGGCGTGCAGCGCGGTCTCGAGGTCGTGGGCGAGCCGGGAGTGGCGTGCGAGCTCGGCCGCGGTGCCGGTGACCTCCCCGTCGCGCAGCGCACCCGCGAACCGGTCGTGAAGCCGGACCCGTTCTCCAGGCAGGAGGTCGTCGTAGACGGCCTCGCCGAGCAGTGCGTGTCGGAAGGCGTAGCGGTCGCCGTCGGGGACGAGCACGTTCATCTCGGCGGCCTGTCGCAGTCCGTCGTCGAGCGCGGCCGGGTCGAGCCCGGAGGCCGCGGCCAGCAGGTCGTGGGAGACCTTGCGACCCGCGACACTGGCGGTGCGCACGACCTGGCGGGCGGCGTCGTCGAGCCGGTCGAGGCGGACGAGGAGCACGTCGGCCAGCTCCGCGGGCACCCACCGGCCCGGCCCGGCCGCGGCGCTGGTGAGCTCCTCCACGAAGAACGCGTTGCCCTCGGCGCGGTCGACGATGTCGACGGTCTCAGCCATCGACAACCCTCCCGGAACGAGCTCGGTGATCAGGGCCTGCACGGCGTCGTCGGCCAACGGTGCGAGTGCGAGCCGTCGTACGCCCGGGATGCGGGTCCACTCGGCGAGGTGCCGTCGCAGCGGGTGGCGTCGGTGGAGGTCGTCGGCGCGGTAGCTGACGACGAGCGCCACGGGGCCGATGAAGTCACGGGTGAAGAGGAAGCTGAGGAGGTCGCGGGTCGACTGGTCGGCCCAGTGGGCGTCCTCGACGACCACGAGGAGCGGCGCCTCGCGGGACGCTTCCTCGAGGAGCGCGCGCACGGCGTCGAACAGCGCGGACCGGTCGATCGCACCGCCGTCGCCGCCCTCGACGGCGAGGGTGCGGCGGCCGGGCTGGAGCCGGGCGAGAGTGGGGTGGTGGCCGGCCACGGTGGCGACCACGTCGGGGAGATCGGCGTCGAGCCGGCCGAGGATCTCGGAGAACGGGAGGTAGGGCAGGCCGCTGTCGCCCAGGTCGAGACAGTGTCCGGCGAGCACCCGCCAGCCGTCGGCGGTCAGCCGGTCGCGGACCTCGGTGAGCAGCCGGGTCTTGCCGACCCCGGCATCGCCGGAGACGACGACTCCGGACATGGGGAGACCCTCGTCGGGCGCTTCACGGAGCCAGGACTCGAGGTCCGTCAGCTCGGTGTCACGACCGACGAGGGTCTTGCTGGTCTGGGTCGCCACGATGTCCATCATGGCGGCTGCAGCCGACATCAGGCGGCACGACGAGTCTGCTTGCCGTCCTTCCGCCGGCGTGCGGACCGCAGGGTGCGGTGACCGTCGTGGTGCTGATCGGGGCGCTCGCCCCGCAACCGCTCGGCGCGGTAGGCCAGCTCGTAGTCCAGGTAGGTGCGGTCGATCTCGAACATCTCGTTCTCCTCGTCAGGTGGTGATTTCTTGGTGACGAGTCGAGATTGCGCGTCTGAGGTAGGTCCGCACATCGGGCAGGTGCCTTATCTAAGGCACCCGGCGGGCACCTCAGAGGGGCCGTCCGTCCTTCCAGACCCCGGCGACCAGCGGCACGCCGGGGCGGTAGGCGAGGTGGACGGCGGACGGGGCGTCGAGCAGGACCAGGTCCGCCCGCTTGCCGGGGGCGATCACGCCGACGTCGTCGCGGTCGAGGGCTCGGGCACCGCCGGCGCTCGCCGCCCAGACAGCCTCGGCCGGGGTCATCCCCATCTCGCGGACGGCGAGCGCGATGCACAGCGGGACCGAGCTGGTGAAGCAGGAGCCGGGGTTGCAGTCGCTGGCCAGGGCGACGGTCACGCCCGCGTCGAGGAGCCGCCGGCCGTCGGGGTAGGGCTGCCGGGTCGAGAACTCGACGCCGGGCAGCAGGGTCGCCACGGTGCCGCTGGCGGCGAGCGCGGCGACGTCGGCATCCGTGAGGAATGTGCAGTGGTCGACCGCCGTCAGCCCGAGCTCGGCAGCCAGCCTGACCCCCTCGCCGTAGGTGAGCTGGTTGGCGTGGAGGCGGCCGCGCAGGCCTGCCGCCGCACCGGCCTCGAGGACGGCCCGCGCCTGGCCGGCGTCGAAGGCGCCGTCCTCGCAGAAGACATCGATCCAACGGGCGTGGGGTGCGCAGGCCTCGAGCATGGGGCCGGTGACGAGCGCGACGTACGCCGCCGCGTCGCCTGGCTCTCCGGTGTCGGTTGCCGGGACGACGTGGGCGCCGAGGAAAGTGGTCTCGTCGGTGAACTGCCGCGCCACGGCGAGGCTGCGGGCCTCGTCGTGGACGGTCAGGCCGTAGCCGCTCTTGATCTCGACGGTGGTGGTGCCCTGCCGCTGCATCTCGGCGACCAGCCGGGCGACGTGGCTGGTGAGGTGCTCGTCCGACGCAGCCCGGGTGGCGGCGACAGTCGTGCGGATGCCGCCGGCGGCGTACGACTCCCCGGCCATCCGGGCGGCGAACTCGGCCGACCGGTCGCCGGCGAAGACGAGGTGGCTGTGGCTGTCGACGAAGCCCGGGACGACCGCGCGCCCGCCGGCATCGACGGCCTGGTCGGCGGCCGGGGCGTCGGCGGCGGAACCGACCCACGCGATCCGCGGGCCGTCGAGCACGACTGCCGCGTCGGTCAGCGGCCGGTCGTGGTCGTGGGTGGTGAGCTCGCCGATGTGGGTGATGAGGATCGTCAATTCCAGACCTTCCCGATCGCGGCGTCGAGCTCGCGGCCGATCTGCTCGCAGTCACCCTGCCGTACGACGACCCGGCCGTCGACCACGACCTGGGTGACGTCGGCCGCGGTGGCGGCGAACGCGGCCGTGTGCTCGTCGGCGCCGGTACCGGCGGTGCGGGGGCTGGCGGTGTCGACGGTGACCAGGTCGGCACGGTGCCCGACCGCGATCGCGCCGGCGTCGTCCCACCCGAGGCTGGCGTGCCCGTCCTCGGCGGCGGCCCGGAGCAGGTCGGCGGCCCGCCAGTGGCCGCGCTGCTGGGTCGCGAGCCGCTCGTCGAGCTCGAGGGCCCGCATCTCCTCGAACGGGTCGACGACGGCGTGGCTGTCGCTGCCGAGGGTGAGCCGGACCCCGGCGTCACGCAGTCTGGTCGACGGCCCGATGCCGTCGCCGAGGTCGCGCTCGGTGGTCGGGCAGAACCCGGCATAGGTCCGGGTCTCGGCGAGGTGGCCGACATCGTCCTCGGTCAGGTGGGTGGCGTGGACCGCGGTGGTGAGCGGTCCGAGCACGCCGTGGTCGAGCAGCACCTCGACCGGGGTGCGCGCGTACGCGGCGACGCAGGCCTGGTTCTCGCCGACCTGCTCGGACACGTGCGCATGGAGCGGGCGCCCCGCGGTCGCCTCGGCGATGGCCGGCATCGCCTCGACCGGCACCGCACGGACCGAGTGGATCGCGGCGCCGAGCCGCACTCCGTCGGTCGCGCTCCGGGCGCCGGATCGCTGCGCCCACACGGACACGTTGCCGTCGCTGAACCGTCGCTGCACTCCCTGCGGCGGCTCACCGAATCCCGCGGAGAGGTAGCAGGCGTCGAGCAGCGTCAGCCGGATCCCGGCCTCCTGGGCCGCCGCCACCAGCGCGTGGGACATCGCGTTCGGGTCGGCGTACGGCGTCCCCTGGGGCTGGTGGTGCAGGTAGTGGAACTCCCCCACGGCGGTCATCCCGGCCGCGGTCATCTCGCGGTACGCGGCCCGCGCGAGCGTGAAGTAGCCGTCCGGGTCGAGCCGCTCCGCCACGGCGTACATCTGCTCCCGCCAGGTCCAGAACGTGCCGCGCTCCCGCTGGGTCCGCCCCCGGAGCGCCCGGTGGAACGCGTGGCTGTGGGTGTTGGCGAACCCCGGGAGCGTGAGGCCGGGGAGCCGGGTGGGGGCGGCGGTTTCCCCGGATATCCGGGGAAACCGCGACTTACCCCCCGAAGTTTCACTCCGGAGGTCGTGGTCTCGCCCAGGAACTTCGACCCAGGTGAATCGGCCGTCCGTGATCTCGACCAACACCTCGTCGTGGACGGCGCCGTTGACCCACGCCCGTTCGAGGAGGTACGCCGAGGCGGGCTGACCGGCCGCGGGTGTGATCACGACGCGAGCCGCTCGAGCGTGTCGGCAAGGGCGGCGACGCCCACGAGGCAGTCGGCCATGGAGGCCTCCTCCGCCGGCGAGTGCGAGACGCCGGTCGGGTTGCGGACGAACAGCATCGCGGTGGGGATGCCGGCGGCCGAGAGGATGCCAGCGTCGTGGCCGGCCGCGGTCGGGATGACCGGCCAGTCGCCGACAGCATGGTCGGCCGCGAGCCGCCGCGCCAGGTCGTCGTCGAAGGAGACGAGGTCCGACACCGACTCCGGCGTCACCGACAGCGACGTCCCATCGCGCTCGGCTCGGTCACGCGCCTGCCGGGTCACGGCCGACACCAGCTCCTCGAGGGCGGCACCGGTGTCCGCCCGGGCGTCGAGCCAGGCGGTCACGACCGAGGGCACCGCGTTGGTGCCGTTGGGAGTGACCTCGACCCGGCCGAACGTCGCGCGGACGTCGGCCAGCCGCGCCTGCTTGTTCGCGGCCAGGGCCGTCATCGCGTAGGTCAGCATCGGGTCGCGCCGGTCCGCCATCAAGGTGGTGCCCGCATGGTTGGCCTCGCCGGCGAAGTCGAACCGGTAGCGGCCGTGCGGCCAGATGCCGCTGGCGACGCCGACCGCTGCGCCCCGGTCGACCAGGTCTCGGCCCTGCTCTACGTGGAGCTCCACGAAGCAGCCGACCGAGGCCAGCTCCGACCACGGCCCAGGAAGCGTGGATCCCAGTCCGGCGGCGGTCAGCGCGTCGGGGAGGAACACCCCGTCGCGATCGCGCAGCTCCCGAGCGTCGTCCCAGTCGAGGGTGCCGGTCGCGAGCCGTGACCCCAGACAGGCCAGCCCGAACCGGGAGCCCTCCTCCTCCGCGAACACCAAGACCCCGATCGGGCGGCTCGGCACGAACCCGCGCGATCGGAGCTCGTCGATCGCGGCCAGCCCGGAGACGACACCGAGCGGCCCGTCGTACGCGCCGCCGTCGAGCACGCTGTCGAGGTGCGACCCGGTGAGGACGGCCGGGCCGGAGCCGACGTCCCACCACGCCACCTGGTTGCCGAGCGGGTCGGTCTCAACCCGCAGCCCCCGGTTCGCCGCCGCGCCGGCGAACCAGGCCCGCAGCTCGTTCTCCGCCGACGCCCACGGCTGGCGGTAGTAGCCGCCGGAGTCCGAGGAGCGGCCGATCGGCGCCAGGTCAGCCCACATCTCCTCGAACGTCATGCCACCAGTCCACCGGTCGCGGGCGGCCCCGGCAAGCACCGCCCGAGCCGCCCGGTCTTGGATCCGAGACGTGCCAGGCTGGCCGGCATGGAGTTCCAACAGGTCGTTGACCGCCGCCGGATGATCCGCAACTACGCCGACCGACCGGTCGCACCGGGGCTCGTCGAGCGGGCGCTCCGCAACGCCACGCGGGCGCCGAGCGCAGGGTTCAGCCAGGGCTGGGCGTTCGTGCTGCTCGACCAGCCCGAGGACGTACGCCGCTACTGGGAGTCCGCCACCCCACCGGACCAGCTCGCTGCCCCCGACCGGTGGCTCACCGGGATGCTGCGGGCGCCGGTCGTGGTCATCCCGTGCTCGAGCAAGTCGGCCTACCTCGACCGCTACGCCGAGCCCGACAAGGGGTGGGCCGACCGCGACGACAGCCACTGGCCGGTCCCCTACTGGCACATGGACACCGCGATGGCGAGCCTGCTCATCCTCCAGACCGTTGTCGACGAGGGCCTGGGGGCGCTGTTCTTCGGCATCCCGGTCGACCGGCTCGGCGAAGTGCGACGCGAGTTCGCGATTCCCGACACCCACGACCCGATCGGCGCGATCACCATCGGTCACCTGACCGAAGACGCAGGGCTGCCCGGATCGGCCAGCACCCGGCGCCGGGTCCCGCTCGACGATGTCGTCCACCGGGGCGGCTGGTGACACTGATCTGCGTCCATGACGGACGCGGTCGCGGCGCTGCAAGCCCTGGTGCGCATCCCGAGGCACGCCTCCTCCGACCGCTGACACCCCGAGTCGTGCCTCATTCGAGCCGAGTCGTGTCTGATTCCGGCCGAGTCGTGGCTCGTTGAGCGGCGCGGCCCGATCGAGGCACGACTGGGCCCGAACAACCCACGACTCGGCCCGAACAACCCACGACTCGCGCAGCTGGGGGCCTTCGTAGAATGGGGGCATGGCGGATCGGCCCGACCGGACGCCGGAGCGGGACCGCCGCACCGGCCGGGCGGCCGCGGCTGCGCGGATCCGCGAACAGCACAGCTGGGTGGATCTGCAGGTCCGGCAGGCCATGGCCCGCGGTGAGTTCGACGACCTGCCCGGCACCGGGAAGCCGATCGAGAGCCTGGGCACGCAGCACGACCCCGACTGGTGGGTGAAGCAGCTCATCGAGCGCGAGCGGATCACCGGCGTACTGCCGGCGGCGCTGCAGCTGCGCAAGGACGACCTCGAGCTCGACGACCGACTCGACCGATTGACCTCGGAGCGCGAGGTGCGGCAGGAGCTCGAGGACTTCAACCGGCGGATCATCAGCGCTCGCCGGCAGCTCGAGGGCGGCCCACCGGTCATCACGCCGACCCGCGACGTCGACGAGCAGGTCCGGCTCTGGCGGGAGCGGCGCTCGGAGCGGCACACTGACCGGCAGGCGCCGTCCGAGCCGGAGCAGCCCCGTCGCCGGGGCCGCCGCCGGCGCTGAACCGCCGCGGCGCCGGGAGGAGTTCACGGTGGCGATCGCTGCGGAGCGCGACGCCTTCGACCGACGCCAATGGCGCGCGGTCGTCGACGCTCTCGACGGCCGGACCGATCGGCTGTCCGCCGCCGAGCTGGCACTGCTCGCCGAGGCGGTCTGGTGGCTGGGCGACGCGCCCCGCTCCATGACGGTCTCCGAGCAGGCGTTCCAGCGGCTGTCCGCCGACGGCGATCTGCAGGCGGCCGCCGACCGGGCGCTCCGGCTCACGATGGACTGGGCGATCCGCGGAGACCTGCAGGTGGCGACCGCCTGGCTGGCGCGCGCCCGCCGGTTGCTCCAGGGCCTCCCCCGGTGTGTTGTCCACGGCTATCTGACCTACCTCGACGCCTCGTTCGACATGGACGTCACCGGTGACCCATCCACCGCGGCCGTGGCTGCCGAGGAGGTCGCGGGGTACGCCGAGGAGTTCGACGATCCCGCCCTCGGTAGCTGTGCGATGGCGCTGCGAGGCCTCGCTGCGGTTCGCGGTGGCGACACGGCCAGAGGATTCGGGGAACTCGACGAGGCGATGCTGCCGGTGCTCGCCGGGCGGGTCGACTCCCTCTGGGCAGGCGACATCTACTGCACCGTGATCCACCTGTGCGACGAGCTGGGCGACCTCGCCCGGATGCGGTCGTGGACCGAGGCCCTCGGCCGCTGGTCCACGCCGCTGTCCGACACGTTCCTGTACGCCGGCGTCACCCGGGTCCACGAGCTGCAGCTGGTTGCCGCCGAGGGCGACTGGACCACGGTCGAGCGCGAGCTCGGCGCGCGGAGCGCGGACCTGGTGGGCGCCCACGGCTGGCTGGCGGGTGACGGCTACTACACGCTCGGCGAGGTCCGGCGGCTGCGCGGGGATGCGGCCGGTGCCCGCGAGGCCTACGCCCTGGCCCGCGGTCTGCGCTACGAGGCCCAGCCGGGAGAGGCACTGCTCCTCCGGGCCGACGGCCGGCCCGCGGAGGCCCTGGACCAGCTGCGCGTGGCGCTGGCCGCGGGAACCCGGCTCGAGCGGGCCCGGATGCTGCTGGCCGCCGTCGAGCTCGCGCTCGAGCAGGGCGACGCGTCGTACGCAGAGGACCTGGCCGGCGAGCTCGAGCAGACCGCCGCGTGGTTCGGCACGCCGGGCCTGCGGGCCCGCGCGGCCGAGGCCCGCGCCGTTCTCCTGCTCGCGTCCGGCGACGCCCGCGCGGCGATCGAGCTGCTCGAGGTGGCCGCCCGCACCTACCGAGAGCAGCGGTACCGCCACGCGAGCGGGGTCGTCCACGAGCGGCTCGCCGCGGCCCATGCGGCCGCCGGGGAGTCGGCCCGGGCCGAGGCGGAGCAGGCGACGGCAGCCGCGATCTACGCCGGTCTGGGTGCGGCACCCGACCTGGCGCGGGTGCAGCGCCGGAGCCGGCCCGGTGGCCTCACCGAGCGCGAGGTCGAGGTGCTGCGCCTCGTCGCCACCGGCGCGTCGAACCAGCAGGTGGCCTCCGAGCTCACGATCAGCCAGAAGACGGTCAGCCGCCACCTCGCCAACCTCTTCACCAAGATCGGGGTCTCCACCCGCACCGCGGCCGCCGCCTGGGCCCGCGACCACGGCGTCTGAGCCTGCACCTTTCTCCCCACACGCGGTTCCCGAGATGGGGTCTGCGCCCGACGCGGTACGCCGGTCGGCGCTCCTAGCGTCCTCACACCGGGCGACCCCGCCCGCCGGACCCAGGAGGAACCATGACCGCCACCACCACCGACCTCACCACCCACGCCGGACCCGGGGCCGTCGACCCGGAGCAGGTCGCCGCCCGGCTTATCGGGATCTTCGATGCCGGAGGGATCTGCGTCCTCGCCGGCCTCGGCTACGACCTCGGCCTCTTCGACACCCTCGCCGAGCTGCCGCCCGCCACCAGCGAGCAGGTCGCCGACGCCGCCGGGCTCGACGAGCGTCACGTGCGCGAGTGGCTGGGTGGCGTGGTGACCGCGGGCCTCGTGGACTACGACCCCGCGGACCGCGTCTACGCGCTCTCGCCCGACCATGCCCCGTTCCTCACCGGCACCGGTGCGGACAACCTCGCACGTTCGATGCGCTACGTCTCCCTCATGGGCGAGGTGGCACCCAAGGTCGCCGAGAAGTTCCGCACCGGCGGCGGCCTGTCCTACGACGACTACCCCGACTTCCACCGCATCCAGGCGGCCGAGAGCGCGTCGGTCAACGACGCCTCGCTGATCGACACCATCATCCCGGTCGCGGGCCTCACCCACCGGCTCGAGGCCGGGATCCGGGTGGCGGATGTCGGCTGCGGCGCTGGGCACGCGATCAACCTGCTCGCGCGCGCCTACCCGGCCAGCAGCTTCGTCGGCTACGACTTCAGCGAGGAGGCGCTGCTCGCTGCGCGCGCCGAGGCGGCCGAGTGGGGACTGGCCAACGCGGCTTTCGAGGTCCGCGACGTCGCCACGCTGGACACCGTCGGCCAGTACGACCTCGTGACCGCCTTCGACGCGATCCACGACCAGGCGCACCCCGCGACGGTGCTCGCGAACATCCACCGTGCGCTCCGCCCCGGCGGCACCTTCCTGATGGTCGACATCCGCGCCGACAGCGAGCTCGAGGGCAACCGCGACCTGCCGTGGGCATCGTTCCTGTATGCCATCTCGCTGACCCACTGCATGTCGGTGTCGCTCGGCCAGGGGGGCGACGGGCTCGGCACCGTCTGGGGCGTGCAGACCGCGGAGCGGATGGTGCGCGAGGCCGGCTTCGCGGACGTGACGGTGCACGACCTCGAGGAGGATCCGTTCAACGCCTACTTCGTGGCGCGCGCCTGACCCCACCGCTGGGAGCGGGGTGAGAAGTGGGTCATACCGGAGCGGGTCGGCCCGGCGGTAGGTTCCGGCTCATGTCCCCGTCACGCCCCGCCAAGGACTTCTTCAGCCCGCTCGCCGTCGGCGCACCCGAGCCGATGCGCGAGATCCCGGCCCGGCCCAGCCGGGCGATCCACTTCTTCGACCCGAGCAACCCGAAGATGGCGGCCAAGATCCCCGACCTGGTCGGCACGGTCGACGTACTCCTCGGCAACCTCGAGGACGCGGTCAAGGCGGACCACAAGGACGCCGCCCGCGCGGGCCTGATCGCGATCGCGAAGGGCACCGCCGACCTCGGCGGGCCTCGCGCTGCCACCCAGCTCTGGACCCGCGTCAACGCGCTCGACAGCCCGTGGGTCCTCGACGACCTGACCACGCTCGTCACCGAGATCGGCGACCGGCTCGACGTGATCATGGTCCCCAAGGTGCAGGACGCTGCGGACATCCACTACGTCGACCGGCTGCTCGCACAGCTCGAGGCCAGGGCCGGGCTCGACCGCCCGATCCTCGTCCACGCGATCCTCGAGACCGCCCGCGGCGTCGCCAACGTCGAGGAGATCTGCGGCGCCAGCCCGCGGATGCAGGGGCTCTCCCTCGGCCCGGCCGACCTCGCGGCCGACCGCCGGATGAAGACGACCCGGGTCGGCGGTGGCCACCCCGGCTACCTGGTCCGGCAGGACTCCGACCCGCAGCAGCCCGACAAGCAGCGGCGGGCGTACCAGCAGGACCTGTGGCACTACACGATCGCGCGGATGGTCGACGCGTGCTCGATGCACGGGATCTACCCGTACTACGGCCCGTTCGGCGACATCGCCGACGAGGTCGCGTGCGAGGACCAGTTCCGCAACGCGTTCCTGCTCGGCTGCGTGGGCGCCTGGAGCCTCCATCCCAAGCAGATCGCGATCGCCCACCGGGTCTTCAGCCCGAGTGTCGAGGACATCCGGCACGCCCGCCGGGTGGTCGCCGCCCTGAAGACTGGGGGTGGAGATGGCACCGGTGCCGTGATGCTCGACGGAAAGATGGAGGACGACGCCTCCCTCAAGCAGTGCCTGGTGATGGTCGAGCTGGCCGAGCGGCTGGCGGCGATCGACCCCGAGCTCAAGGCGAGGTACGACGCGATCGAGGTCGAGGCCGGTGAGTGACTTCCGGCCGCGCCGCAGCGTCCTCTACATGCCCGCCTCCAACGCGCGCGCGCTCGAGAAGGCCAAGACGCTGCCCTGCGACGGGCTGATCCTCGACCTCGAGGACGCCGTCGCGCCCGACGACAAGCCCGCAGCCCGGGAAGCAGCGTGCGCCGCAGCAACCTCCGGCGAGTACGGCGCCCGCGAGGTCACGATCCGCGTCAACGGTGCCGACACCGCCTGGCACGCCGACGACCTCGCGGCCGCCTGCGCCGCCGGGCCCGACGCGATCGTGGTCCCCAAGGTCGACAGTGCCGACGCCGTGCTCGCCCTGGTCGAGGCGATGGCCGGCCATGACGCACCCGAGCACACGATGCTGTGGGCGATGGTGGAGACGCCGTACGCGATGCTGCACGCCGAGGACATCGCCGCCGCCTCCGACCGCCTCACCGTGCTGGTCATGGGCACCAACGACCTGGCCAAGGAGCTGTACGCCGAGCACGTGCCCGGCCGGCAGCCGCTGCTGGCCGGGCTCGGACTGGCGCTGCTCGCGGCACGGGCCACCGGCACGGTGATCCTCGACGGCGTGTACAACGACGTGCAGGACGAGGCCGGCTTCCTCGCCGAGTGCCAGCAGGGTCGCGAGCTGGGCTTCGACGGCAAGACCCTGATCCACCCGGGCCAGGTCGCGGGCGCCAACGCGGCGTTCGCCCCGTCGGAGCAGGCCGTCGAGGACGCCCGCGGCGTGCTCGAGGCCTGGGAGAACCGGACGTCCGGCGTCGTCACCTACCGGGGCAGGATGATCGAGCACCTCCACGTCGAGTCCGCGAGTCGGACCCTGCGGATTCACGACGAGATCGTCGCCCGCGGCTGAGCGCGTTCAGCTGGCCCGGGCCGGGCCGACCCGGTCGAGGAGGCCGTCCCTCAGGGCCGGCGCGAGGACGGGCGACAACGGGAGCCGCGGCAGGAGGGTCGCTTGCAGCGCGTGGTAGGTGTCGGGCTTGCCGCTCCACACCACACCGCTGGGTCGGTTCCGCGGGTCCAGCTCGTGGTGCCACGAGCCCCGCGCCCGGTCGAGGAACACCTCGGCGATGTGGTCCCACCACGTCGCGTACCACCCCTCGTACGACGCGTCGCCGGTCGCAGCGTGCAACGCCGCGGCGGTCGCGGTCGCCTCTGCGGCGACCCAGTGCATCCGCTCGCGGACGACCGGTCGGCCCTCCCAGTCGACGGTGTAGACGAAGCCGTCGGCGCCGTCGACCGCCCAGCCCTGGCGCACCGAGGCGTCGAACAGGGCCACCGCGTCGGCGAGCAGCCACTCCGGGGCAGCAGAGGGGCCGAGCGCGGCCCGCAGGTGCAGCGCCAGCCTGGCCCACTCCAGCCAGTGGCCGATGGTCGCGCCGTAGGGCCGGAACGGGTGCGCGGGGGTGTCGACGTTGTACTCCAGCAGCGGGGTCCACTGCTCGTCGAAGTGCTCGGGCAACCGCCACGCGTGGCTCCGGCCGAGGTCGTGCACAACCCGGGTCAGGATCCGCAGCGACCGGTCCAGGAAGGTCCGGTCCCCGGTGGCGCCGGCCACCGCGAGGAACGCCTCCACGGTGTGCATGTTGGCGTTGACACCGCGGTAGGCGTCCAACGTCGAGAACGACTCGTCCCACTCCTCGACGACCATGCCGTGTTCGTCGTCCCAGAAGTGCGTGAGCAGCACGTCGACCGCCTCGTCAAGCAATGCCGCGGCATCGGGTCGCCCGGCACAGGTCGCGCTCGCGGCCGCGAGCACCACGAAGGCGTGCGGGTAGGCGCTCTTCTCACGTCGCACCGGCCCGCCGGCGCCCGCCGTCGCGTACCACCCTCGGTGGACCGGGTCGCGGAAGCGACCGGCCAGGGCCCTGAGGCCGTGGTCCACGAGCGGGCCGCAGCCGGGGCGCCCGGTCAGCAGGCCGAGGGAGAAGACGTGCGTCATGCGGCAGGTGATCCACAGCTCCACCGGTCGGTCGAGCTGGGGGCGTCCCGCGTCGTCCAGCCAGGCGAATCCTCCGGCCGGGTGCCTCGAAGCCCGGCTGAAGTCGAGCAGCCGGTCCCCCTCGGCCTCCAGCCACGCGGCGTGGCCGGGCCTGGTCAGCCAGCCGGTCGGGCTCACGACCCCAGCCCGGAGTAGCGGTCACCGACGCGGTACGTCGCAACCCCCAGCGTCGAGTCGCTCTGCCCGTAGTAGGCGAACCAGGTGTCCTTGAAGAACACCAGGCCCTCCACGAACGTCACGTTGGACACCAGCCCGTGCGTGTCCTCGAACGTCGACGGCTCGAGCCAGGGCCGGTTCATCTGGGCCAGGATCGTCGTGGGGTCCTCAGGGTCCATGAGCAGCTGGCCGCAGGTGTAGCGCACCGAGCCGTCGTCGTTCTTCACCGCGGCGTTGTGCAGCAGCAGGATCAGCCCGTTGTTGGTGATGATCGGCTGGGGCCCCACCTCGACCAGGAACTCTCCGAACGTGCCCGGAGCCGTCGGGACCATGAGGGGGTCGTCGTTGGAGCACGGCTTCCAGTGGATCAGGTCGTCCGACCAGGCGTGGTAGATCGACCCCTCGCCGAAGTACATCAGGTAGCGCCCCCCGATCGGCACCGGGAGAATGGCACCCGCCTTGCTCCACGGGGCGTCCTGCCCGTTGCCCTGCGGGAGGAAGGTGTTGAAGTCGGGGAACATCGGGCCGTGCTTGACCCAGGTGAACAGGTCGGTGGACGTGGCCAGGCACAGCTGCGCCGACGTGCGGTCCCAGCCGGTGTAGGTCAGGTAGTAGGTGCCGTCGATCTCGGTCACCCGCGGGTCCTCGGCGCCGAACTCCTCGTAGGGCTCGGTCGGGGAGAGCACCGGGTCGGGGTGACGCTCGAAGTGGATGCCGTCCTCGCTGGTCGCCAGCCCGACGTGCGACACGATGTCGTCGGCGTGCGCCCGGTAGAGGAGGACGACCTTGCCGTCCTTCACCACCGCGGCGGGGTTGTAGACGCTGGCGGACTCCCAGCCGTCGCCCTGCGGCGTCATGATCGGGTTGTCCTCGAAGGGCCGGAAGGGGCCGAGCGGGAACTCGGCATGGGGGTGGGCGTGTGGGGACATGTCTCCTCGTTCACTCGTCATGGGGGAAGGCTGGGCGCGTCAGCGGCGGACCAGGGCGAACCCCCCGGCGGGCACGGTCAGCGTGACCGTACGGGCGTGGGTGGCCGACCTGCCGATCAGCCGGCCCGCGCCGTCGTAGGTGCGCACCCTGGCGACGCCGCTGCCGGCGACCCGAACGTGGGCCTGCTCCCGCCTGGTCGAGGCGCTGCGCAGGAGCGCGGTGCCGTGGCCGTCACCGGCCAGAACGAGCCGTGACACCAAGGGCTCGAGCATCACGGCGTCCAGGGCCGCTGGATCGCCGTCAGTCGTCTTCGTCGTCGCGGACAGCACGTCAGCGCCGGCGGGCAGCGTGCCGCGCAGGGTCGTGGGCAGCAAGGCACCGGACGCCGGGGAGGCTCCCTGCGCGCCGATGTCGCCGGAGACGACCCGGCCCAGGGTCGTCCATTCGTCCCGGAAGGTGGTGACCGCCTCGCTGCCGGGCTGCAGGTCCAGCACCGGGAGCACGAGCGAGCGGGGGCGCTCGGGCAGGTCCACGGTCGTGGAGCCACCATGGCCGAGCGCGGCGTAGCCGGAGCCGCTGAAGAGCGACTCACCGGTCCACAGCGAGGAAGGTGCAACGGCCGCGGCGTCGCCGGCCAGCGCGCCGTCCTCGGCCTCGAGGGTCAACGTCCCCACCCGCTCCACGATGTCAGCAGTCCGCGCCTGCCGAGCCAGGGTCGGCCGCTCGTCGAGCGCGAGCATCGACAGCAGCCCGTGGATCGTGGACTCCGCCCCCGAGTTGCGGTTGATCTCCCCGGTGCCCGAGATGCCGTCGAAGGTGCGCCCGGTGGCGGGGTCGTACATCGGCTGGCCGGCGGGGTTCGCGCCGAAGTACCACGCCGCGACGATCCCCGCGAGGCCGTACGCCGCGTCGCGCCCGGTCGCGTCGGCGGTGGCGAGCAGCGACTGCAGGCGTGAGTCGGCGCCGTACGCGATCTGCGACGCGTCGCCCCTCGTCGGCAGCCGCCCGTTGTCGGGACCGCCCGAGGTGAGCAGCCACGGGTCGAACGTGAAGGAGTCGCGCACGGCTGCGCGGGTGAGGCGCGCGTCGTCGAGGGCGGTCGCAGCACCCGCCAGCGCGGCGGGCATCTGTCCGCCCCACGCGTGCCAGACCGAGCGGGACAGCGCCCAGGGTCGCACCGACCCGAGAGGCCAGTGCCGGGCATCGCCTCCGCCGAGCTCGGCGATCCCCTCGCTCAGCCTCGCCAGCGCCGTCCGGGCGGCGGCCGAGCCACCGGCCTCGACGTACGCGGACAGGCCAAGGACCGCTTCGGCCGTGGCATCGGCGCCGTCGACGATCAGCCACGCCGGCGCGGGCTGGCCGTCGATGTCGAGATGTTCGCCGTACCGGTCGAGCACCTGCCGGTCCACGGCCCCGATCGCCAGCTCCAGCCGGTCCCGCAGGAACGCCGCGAATGCGGGGTCGGACTGCTCGAAGGCCGCAAAGCCCTCGCCGAGTGCCCAGATCGTGCGGGCCAGCCAGTAGGACGCGTCGCTGTCAGAGGGGTCTGGCAGCTCCTTCGGCTCGGCACTGGGGTTCAGGGTGCCGTCCGGCTGCATCCAGAGCACGACGTTTCCGGCATGGGGGCCGTTCGCGGTCTGCAGGTAGGTCAGGCCGCGCAGCATCTCGTGGGCGGCGTCCCGGCTGGCCGTCGAGCCGGTCGCCTGCCAGTGGCGCAGGTAGACGACGGCGGCGCGGCTCACGTCGTCGGCGTTGAACGCGCCCTGGCTCCAGGTGTCGGTCACGGGGTCGTACGTCCCACCGCCGACGTGGCGGAAGCTGCCGTCCGGGTTGGGCTCGGCGTAGGTCCACAACACCCCGACCTCGGGCTCCTCGTCGAGCCGGTACGTCGTGTGGCCCTCCTGGGCCGGAGGCGTCACGCCCACCGAGAGCCAGTCGAGGTGGTCGAGGTTGGTGAGGCTTCGGTCGTTGGCGGGTGCGGGTGCCGGGACTGCGGGCGTCCTCGCCGCCGTGACGGCCGGCAGGACGACGACGGCCAGCGCTGCGGACAACGCGGCAGTCAGCAGCCGCCACCGGCGGGGTGCGGTGCGGTGGTTCATCTGGATCCTCTTCCCGAGGTTGGGTCATCGGACGTGGAGTGGGGTGGCGACCTCGCGGCCCTACCCCTTCACCCCCGACCCGAGGTCGGAGGAGGTGAAGCGCTTCTGGAACACGATGAACAGCGCCGCGGCCGGTGCGGCGAGCACCACCGCGCCGGCGAGGATCGCGCCGTACGGGTTGGCCGCGCTGCCCGCGACGTTGCTGATGTAGTTGGCCAGCGACACCGCAAGCGGCTGGAGCTCGGCGTCCTTGGTGACCAGGAACGGCCACAGGAACTCGTTCCACGGCCCGATGAACGTCAGCAGGATGGCCGTGAGCAGCGCCGGTCGCACCAGCGGCAGTGCCACCGACCAGAGGATCCGCAACTCACCTGCGCCGTCGAGCCGCGCGGCGGAGAAGAGCTCCTCGGGCAACTGCAGGAAGAACTGGCGGAAGATGAAGACCGCGGTCGAGTTGATCACGAACGGCAAGATCATGCCGAGGTAGGAGTCGGCCAGCCCGTAGGTGCGGACCACCATCACGTAGATCGGGATGATCAGGAGCTGGAACGGGATGATCTGCACCAGAAGCATGACCGCGAACAGGGTGCCCTGTCCCCGCCAGTGCAGCCGGGCCAGCGCGTACCCGGCGAGGATCCCGAACACGACCGTGCCCAGCAGCACGCCGCCGGTGAAGATGCCGGAGTTCGCCAGCGAGCCGAGGAGGTCGACGCGTTCGTTGATCTGCCGGTAGTTGTCGAGGGTCAGGTCACCGGTCGGGACGAGGCCGGCCACCGAGGTGTCCGGCGTCTTCTGCAGTGAGCCGACGACCATGTAGTAGAACGGGAAGAGGAACGCGAGTGCGCCGAAGTACAGCAGCAGGTGGCGCACCACGGTCTTGAGTCGCTCGGGCATGTCAGTCCCTCTCCAGCAGGCGCTTGTTGACCAGCGAGATCAGCAGCACACCGATCACGAGGACGACGCCGATGGCGGATGCGACGTCGGGGTTCCCCTGCTCGACGCCCTTCTGGTACATCAGCAGCACCGGCGAGGTGGAGGCGCCGTTCGGGCCGCCGCCGTTGGTCAGCAGGTACGGCTCGGTGAACAGGTTGGCGCCGGTGATGGTCGCGAGGATCACGACCAGCAGCGTCGCGGGGCGGACACCCGGCACCGTCACGTGCCAGAACTGGCGGGAACGCGTGGCGCCGTCGGTGGCCGCGGACTCATAGAGCTCCTTGGGGACCGTCTGCAGCGCTGCGAGGTAGACCAGGATGAAGAAGCCCAGCTGCTTCCAGGTCACGAAGAGCGCGATCAGCGGCATCGCGAGCGTCTCGTTGACCAACCAGGAGGGCGACGGCGCCAGCGAGCCGAGCAGGGAGTTCACGATGCCCCCGGAGCTGAACAGGAAGAGCCACACGCCCACCAGCGAGACGCTGGCGGTCACGTACGGCACGTAGTAGGCGACCCGCAGGAATGCGCGCCCCCGGATGGCGCCGTTGAGCGCCGCGGCGAGCACGAGCGCGAGCGCGACCGTGAGCGGCACGTTGATCACGAGGAAGACCAAGACGTTCACGAACGACTCGCGCACGTCCGGGTCGGACAGCACCGCCTGGTAGTTGTCGAGTCCGACGAACGGTCGCTCGACCTCGACGCCCGGGGCGGCGAAGAAGTAGTCGCGGAAGCTGATCCAGACGGCCAGGCCGAGCGGGTAGGCGAACACGAGCGCCAGGAAGACCGCGTACGGCGCTGCCAGGACCATGCCCACCGGTTGGCGACCCAGGAGGGCCGCCAACCGGGGACGGGTCGTCGTCGTGCTCATCGTGACCTGACCGCCCGGCTCAGGACTCGCCGGCCAGCGTCGAGATCTCCTCGGCGGCGGCCGACAGCGCCTCGTCGACGGTCTTCTTCCCGAAGATCACCGACTCGCTGTACTCGTCGCGGAACGTCTGCCAGATCTCGATCGAGTTCGGCACATTGGGGACCTCCACGGTGCGGGCAGCCTGGTCGGCGAACGCCTCGTAGTCCGGGTTCTTCTCGAAGTACTCCGGGTAGGTCCCGGTCAGGTCCTGCCGCAACGGCATCTGCCCGGTCATCTCCAGCAGCTGGCCGTCCTGCTCCTCGCTCGTGGCGAACTTCAGGACCTCCCACGCCGTGCCCTGGTTCTCGCACGCCGAGTAGAGCCCGATGTTCTTGGCGTCGGAGAACGTGTAGGTGTCTTCCGGCGCGGTACCTGCGGACGTCGGCACCGGCGCGGCGCCCCACTCGACCGACTCGCCGTACACCGCGATCGCCCACGGGCCGACGATCGACATCGCCGACTTCTGGTCCGCGAACGCGTCACCGTTGTAGGCCTCCTGCTGAGCGAGACCCTCGTCGTACATCGTTCGCCAGAACTCGGCGACCGTGGCGCCGGCGTCGGAGTCGAACGTCGGAGCGCCGTCCTCGACCAGCTGGTCACCACCGGTCTCGGCGGCGTACAGCGGGTAGAAGTCGAACCAGGACTGGAAGAACTCGCTGGACGGCGCCGGCCAGATCGCCGCCTGGGCGGCCCCGCTGTCGACGATCGTGCGGGACGACTCGAGGAACTCCTCGTGGGTGGACAGCGGCGGGTTCTCCGGGTCGAGACCGGCCCTCTTGAAGATGCCCTTGTTGTAGAAGATCATCACCGGGTTCGACTTCCACGGAATCTGGTAGTACTGCCCGTCCGGTGAGGCGTACTGCTGCGCGACGTCTCCGCTGCGCGACTCGATGTAGTCGGTTCCGCCCTCGAAGCCGTCCAGCGCCACCAGGCCGCCCTGCTTCTGGAACTGGGGTACGGCGGCGGGGGAGGTGTTGAACACGAGGCAGGGCGCGTTGCCGGCGGTGATGGCGGCTCCGATGACCTCCTCGGAGGTCTCGCCGGCCGGGATCTCCTGGGCGGTGACCTTCTCGTCGGGGTGCGCGGCGTTCCACTCCTCGACCATCTGCTCACCCCACGCGATCTCCTCGGGGTTGTTCGACAGCCACACCTCGATCGGCCCGGTCCCGGTGGCGGCCTCGCCGGAGCTGCCGCCGTCACCCCCGCACGCGGCGGTCAGGCCGAGCGTCAGGATGCTCGCGGTGGCGATTGCGACCTTCGATCTCATCTGTGTCTCCATTCGGGTGGTGCGTGGACTGGGTCGGACGCTCAGGGATTGGATGGCCGGGTCGGCGCCGGGCCGCTGGACCCGCGGACCACCAGCTGCGGCGGCGGGAGGCGGATCTCGTCAGCCGGGCGCTCGTCGACGAGCTCGAGCAGCCGGCGGGCCGCGGCGCGCCCCCAGCCGATGACGTCGGTGCTGACCGAGGTGAGCGACGGCTGGACGTGACCGGCCAGCTCGGTGTCGTCGTAGCCGGTGACGGACAGGCTGCCGGGGACGTCGATCCCGCGCCCGGCGGCGACGGCGAGGCCCGCGATCGCCATCAGGTCGTTCGCGTAGACGATCGCGGTCGGGGGATCGGCCAGGTCCAGCAGCTCACGCGTCGCGGCCGCGCCTCCCTCGGCGGAGAAGTCGGCCTCGACGCAGGGCCCCTCCGGCAGCCCCGCTGCGGCCAGGGTGGCGGCCCAGGCAGTACGCCGGGATCGTCCGTGCACCATCGCCGGCGGGCCCGACACGTGGGCGATCGAGGTGTGCCCGTGTTCGAGCAGGTGCGAGGTGGCGGCGGCGATCCCTGGCCCGTCGTCGACACCGACGGACGGCCAGTAGGCCTCCGGCAGGTCGGGGCCGACGATGACCGCGGGCAGTCCCAGCTCCGCGAGCAGGGCCGGACGCGCGTCGTCGGCGTGCAGGTCTGTGACGAAGGCGCCGTCGACCCTGCCCTCGTCGGCGAGCCGGCGGTAGCTCTGGAGCTCACCCTCGTGCTCGGGCACGACCTGGAGCAACAGTGCGTAGCCGTGGCGCGCGAGCTCGCTCTCCACACCCGCGATGAACGACGGGAAGAACGGGTCGGCCCGCAGCGTCTCGGGGGGACGAGCCATCACCAACCCCACCGCGAGCGCCCGGGACACCGACAGCGCGCGAGCGCGCGAGCTGGGCGTCCAGCCCATCTCACGGGCGGTGGCGAGGATCCGCTCGCGGGTCTCGGGCGCCAGCCCGTCGCGGTTGTTGAAGGCGAACGAGACAGCCCCTTTCGACACGCCTGCTGCGCGGGCGACGTCGTTGATGGTGGGCCGGGGCACGCCTCGACTAAACCGGTTTAGTGACCTGCTGTCAAGGGATGCGCTCTGCCAGCATGTGCGCATGGCCGCCGTCGCCCACGTCGCGCTGCTCCATCAGGGGCAAGTGCTGGTCATCGACGGCCGGCTGCCCGAGCTGGAGGTCGACGAGGACGTCGCCGAGCACGAGGACGAGCGCTTCGTGAGGGCGCTCGACCTCGTCGGCGCCGACGTCTACCTGGCCCCGATGCTCCGGGTGGAGAAGGACCGCTACCTCGATGTCGTCGGCTGCCGCGGGCTGCCGGTGCCCGACGGCACCTGGGTGGAACCGACCCGGCTCGCCGACCCCGACCTGCCCGAGCTGCTGGCCCGCACCCTTGGCGAGCTGGACGCGCCACCAGCCCTTCGCCCGGAGTGGTTCCAAGCGGGCTGGTACGACGAGGTTGAGGCGTGGATCGACGAGCAGCTGGCCGCCGCCGGCCGGCGACGTACCGGCGTGATGCGGGTGAGCCGGGTCTGGAGCATCTCGGCCGTGCTGCGGGTGCCGACCGACGCCGGCGACGTCTGGTTCAAGGCGTCCTGCGACCTCTTCCGCAGCGAGGCGGCGCTACACCGGGTCGTCGCGCGCCACTTCCCGGATGACGTGCCGGTGCTCATCGCGACGGACGACGACCGCGGCTGGCTGCTGATGGAGGCGATGCAGGGCGCCGGCGAGTCCGACCGCGTGCCCGGCGCGGACGCCGCGCTCGCCGAGCGCTGGGGCGTCGTACAGCTCGCGTCGCTCGACGTCCTCGACGAGCTCCGGGAGGCGGGGGCGCCGGTGCGCGGTGCGGACGTGACCGTGGCCGGCTTCCGTCGCGCGGCGACCGAGAGCCCGGAGCTGGCCTCCCTCACACCCGAGCAGCGCACCGCCCTCGGCGAGGTGACGGACGAGGTCGAGCGGATGGTCCGCGAGTTCTGGGACTGCGGCGTCCCGGACACCCTGAACCACGGCGACCTGCACCTGGGCAACGTGGCCTTCGACGGGTCGGTGCTGCGCGTCTTCGACCTCACCGACAGCTGCGTGAGCCACCCGCTGCTCGACGGCTACCACCTCGCGCACTTCGACGAGCGCAGGCCGTCGGAGAGCACGCTGTTCGCGGCGTTCGTCAAGCCGTGGCGCGAGGCGTTCCCCGACGCGCGGATCGACCGAGCCGCCGAGCTCGCGCCCGTGGCCAACCTCGCCTTCCAGGCCGACACCTTCCACCGGATCAGCCTCGCGACCGAGCCGGCGTCGGCCTACGAGCTCGGCGGCGTGGTGGCCTATCTGCTGCGGAAGCTGCCCGAGGCCGTCGCCGAGGCGCGCTGAGCCCGGCTCAGTCGCGGGCGTCCAGAGCGGCGACCCGTCGTACGCCGGCCGTCATCCGGAAGGACGCGTCGAGCAGCTCGGCAACCTCGTCCCAGGCGACGTCGCCGACCCTGCCGGTGTCGTCCGTCACCAGGTCGACGCCGATCCAGCCGGACGGGCCGAGGTAGGCCGGCACGAACGTGCGCTGCACTGCGAGCACGGCCTGCCGCTCGCCCGGGTCGAGCAGCACGATCACGCACCGCGGGGTGCTGCACCCACTCGCCGTCCACCTTCACAGACGCGCCGTAGTACGCGAACACCTTCGACATGAAGAACGCCGGCCGGCCGTGCGAGACCTTCTCGGCGGCGTCGGGCAGCTGCAGCGCGATCGCCCGCAGCCGCGCGAGGAACGGGTCGTCGTCGTACATCTGGGGTGCGTCACGACGCCACCCGTTGCGCCAGTTCCGACACGAGGCGGCGTCCGAAACTCGCGTGCGGGCTGTCAGTGGTCAAGGCCACGATGGAGCGGTGAGCACTACCAGCACCGACGAGCGCCCGAGCCTTCGGGCGTTCTGGCGTGACCTGTCACCGGCCGGCCGCTGGCTGCTGTCGACCACGGCGATCCAGACGCTCGGCCGCGGCCTGACGCTGCCATTCACGATCATCTACCTCAACGAGGTGCGCGGCATCTCGCTCGACCTCGCCGGCACGCTGATGGCGTTCATCGCCGTGGTCGCGCTCGCCGTCACCGGCCCGGGCGGCGCGCTCACCGACCGGTTCGGCGCCCGACGGATGCTGCTGCTGGGCACGACCGCCCAGCTGGTCGGGTGCGTGATCCTCGCGTTCGCCACCACGCCGCTGGTCGTGGCGCTGTCGTTCGCGCTGCTCGGCTTCAACTTCGGCGTCGCGTGGCCGGCGTTCAACGCCCTGATCGCCGCGGTCACCACGGGCGCGACGCGACAGCAGTACTTCGGCATCAACTTCGCCCTCGTCAACCTCGGCATCGGTGTCGGGGGCGTGATCGGCGGGTTGTACGCCGACGTGTCCGACCCGACGACGTTCACGGTCATCTTCCTCGCAGACGGCGCCAGCATGCTGGTTCCGATCGCGCTGCTGCTCGGGCCGCTGCGGCACGTGGCCGACCGTGGCACGAGCCCCACCGCTGACGACGGCGACGCCGGTCGCGGCGCGTACCTCACGATCCTCCGCAAGCCGGTCGTGCTCTGGATGACGGCCCTCACGTTCCTCGGCACGTTCGTCGGCTACGGCCAGATGGAGGCCGGCTTCCCGGCGTTCGCCCGGCAGGTCAGCGAGGTGTCGACCGACGTCATCGGGTTCGCGTTCGCGGTCAACACCGCCGTGATCGTCGGCCTGCAGTTCCTCGTGCTCCGCCTCATCACCGGCCACCGCCGTACTCGCGTCCTGATGGTGATGTCGCTGCTGTGGTCGGTGTCCTGGGTGGTGCTCGGGCTGACCGGACTGGTTCCGGGATCGGCCGCGGCGGTCGCCGGCGTGCTCGCCTTCCACGGTCTCTTCGCACTCGGCGAGACGATGTTCCAGCCGACCATCCCGGCGATCACCAACGACCTCGCGCCCGACCACCTGCGCGGCCGCTACAACGCCGTCAACGCCGGCGCCTTCCAGGGCGGCACCATCGCCGGGCCGGTCGTGGCAGGGCTGATGCTCGACCGCGGCCTCGACACCGCCTTCGTCGCCGCGATCGTCGCCGGCTGCGCCGCGATCATCCTGCTCGCGCTCCAGGTCGAACGGCTCATCAGTCCCGCCGTGAACGGAGTCGGCCCGGCCGCCACCGAGCCCGAGGTTCCCGACGTCTCGGCCCCCACCGGGCCCTCCCCGACCGCCACGGGATAGCTGACCGCAAGCCGGCACGGTTGGCCGGCGGCCCGAGTCACGGGCTGACTCAGATCGCCGGCCATTCCTACTCCGACATGGGCACGCGCACGTCGCGCTCGGCGGCCACCTCGGACGCCCGGTCGTAGCCTGCGTCGACGTGCCGGATGACGCCCATGCCGGGGTCGTTGGTGAGGACCCGCTCGATCTTCTGGGCGGCGAGCTCGGTGCCGTCGGCGACGCACACCTGGCCGGCGTGGAGGGAGCGGCCGATGCCGACGCCGCCGCCGTGGTGGAACGACACCCAGGTCGCGCCGGAGGCGGTGTTGACGAGCGCGTTGAGGATCGCCCAGTCGGCGATCGCGTCGGAGCCGTCGAGCATCGACTCGGTCTCGCGATACGGCGAGGCGACCGAGCCGCAGTCGAGGTGGTCGCGACCGATCACGATCGGCGCCTTCAGCTCGCCGGACGCGACCATCTCGTTGAAGCGGAGGCCGGCCCGGTGGCGCTCGCCGTACCCGAGCCAGCAGATCCGCGCCGGCAGTCCCTGGAACTCGACTCGCTCAGCGGCCATGGTGATCCACGTGCGCAGCTTCTCGTCCTCGGGGAACAGCTCGAGGATCGCGCGGTCGGTCGCCGCGATGTCGGCCGGGTCGCCGGACAGCGCCGCCCACCGGAACGGGCCCTTGCCCTCGCAGAACAGCGGCCTGATGTACGCCGGCACGAACCCTGGGAACTCGAAGGCCCGGTCGTAGCCGCCCTTGCGGGCCTCGTCGCGGATCGAGTTGCCGTAGTCGAAGACCTCGGCGCCGCGGTCCTGGAACTCGACCATCGCCCGCACGTGGGCGGCCATCGCGGCCTGCGCCTCCTTGGTGAACCCGGCCGGGTCGGCGTCGCGCCGCTGCTCCCACTCCTCGAAGGGCACTCCCACCGGCAGGTAGGCGAGCGGGTCGTGGGCGGAGGTCTGGTCGGTCACGACGTCGATCGGCGCCTCCCGGTCGAGCAGCTCGGGAACGAGCACGGCGGCGTTGCCGAGCACTCCGATCGACAGCGGCCGGCGCGCGTCGCGTGCCTCTACCGCGAGCTCGAGGGCGTGGTCGAGGTCGCGCGCCTGGACGTCGAGGTAGCGGGTCTCGAGCCGCCGCTCGATCCGGCTCTGGTCGCACTCGATGCAGATCGCGACCCCGTCGTTCATGGTCACGGCGAGCGGCTGCGCCCCGCCCATGCCGCCGAGTCCGGCGGTCAGCGTGATGGTGCCGGCGAGGGTACCCCCGCCGTGCTCGTGGCGGCCAGAGGCCGCGAGCTTCGCCGCCACCGCCGCGAACGTCTCGAAGGTGCCCTGGAGGATGCCCTGGGTACCGATGTAGATCCACGACCCGGCCGTCATCTGGCCGTACATCGTGAGACCGAGGTCCTCGAGCCGGCGGAACTCCTCCCAGTTCGCCCAGTCGCCCACCAGGTTGGAGTTGGCGATCAGCACCCGCGGCGCCCACTCGTGGGTCTTCATCACGCCGACCGGCTTGCCGGACTGGACGAGCATCGTCTCGTCGTCACCGAGCGTGCGGAGCGTGCTCACGAGTGCGTCGTACGCCTCCCAGCTGCGGGCGGCCTTGCCCGTGCCGCCGTAGACGACGAGGTCCTCGGGGCGCTCGGCGTTGGCCGGGTCGAGGTTGTTCATCAGCATCCGCAGCGGCGCCTCGGTCTGCCACGAGCGCGCGGTCAGCTCGGTGCCGTGCGGCGCGTGGATGGGCAGTCGCGGGTTGGTCATGAGAGCTCTCCGATCACTGACTGGACGGCATCGAGGACGGCACCGGAGTGGACCAAACCGACGCAGGTCTCGATCTCCGGGGACAGGTGGCGGTCGGGGCCCGGCCCCTCGATCCCGGACCGGCGCAGCAGCGCGACGACGGCCCCGGTTGCGGGAGACGGCGTCAGGGGCGCGCGCAGGTCGAGCGCGCGGGCGGCGGTCAGCACCTCGATCGCCAGCACCCGGGTGAGTCCGTCGACGGACCGCCGCAGCTTGCGCGCGGCCGACCACCCCATGGAGACGTGGTCCTCCTGCATCGCGCTGGACGGGATCGAGTCGACGCTCGCCGGCACCGCCAGCCGCTTCAGCTCCGACACGATCGCGGCCTGGGTGTACTGCGCGATCATGTGCCCGCTGTCGACGCCCGGGTCGTCAGCGAGGAAGGGCGGCAGCCCGTGGCTGCGGGCCTTGTCGAGGAACCGGTCCGTACGCCGCTCGCTGATCGAGGCCACGTCCGCGACCGCGATCGCGAGGAAGTCGAGGACGTAGCCGACCGGTGCTCCGTGGAAGTTGCCGTTCGACTCCACGCGCCTCTCGTCCGGAAGCACGACCGGGTTGTCGACGGCGCTGGCCAGCTCGCGTCCGGCCACCTCGCCGGCGTACGCCACCGTGTCGCGGGCGGCACCGTGGACCTGTGGCGAGCAGCGCAGCGAGTAGGCGTCCTGGACCCGGTTGCAGTCGGGGCCCCGGTGCGAGGCGACCACGCCGGAGTCGGCAAGCAGGGCCGTCAGGTTCGCGGCCGCTGCCGCCTGGCCCGGATGCGGCCGCAGCGCCTGGAGCTCCGGGGCGAACACCCGGTCGGTGCCCAGCTGAGCCTCGACCGACATCGCTGCGGCGATGTCGGCGACGGCCAGCAGCCGGCGCAGGTCGGCCAGCGCGAGCACCAGCATCCCGAGCATCCCGTCGGTGCCGTTGATGAGGGCGAGACCCTCCTTGGCTGCGAGCTCGACGGGGGCGAGGCCGGCCTGGGCGAGCGCTTCGTGGGCCGGTCGGAGCGTCCCGCTCGCGTCGCGGACCTCGCCCTCGCCCATCAGCGCCAGCGCGCAGTGGGACAGGGGCGCGAGGTCGCCGCTGCAGCCCAGGGAGCCGTACTCACGGACGACCGGAGTGATGCCGTGGGTGAGCAGGCCCGCGATCAGCCGGGCCGTCTCCGGACGGATACCGGTGTGGCCGGTCGCCAGCGTCGAGAGCCGCAGCAGCATCAGCGCGCGGACCACCTCGCGCTCCACCTCCGGTCCCGAGCCTGCGGCGTGCGACCGGACCAGCGAACGCTGCAGCTGGGCGCGCATCGCGGGCGCGATGTGGCGGGTCGCCAGGGCCCCGAAGCCGGTCGAGATCCCGTACGCCGGCGTCGGCCCCTCCGCGAGCGTCTCGACGACCGCGCGGGCCCGCTCGATAGCAGCTTCGGCCCCCGGCGTCAGGGAGACCGCGGCGTCGTCCCGGGCGACCGCGACCACGTCGGCGAAGGACACCGGCCCGGTCCCGACCTCGACAGCCGGACGGCCGGATTCGTGCTGACTGAACATGCCCCTATCCAACGACCGAGCGGATGCCCCCCGCCAGCCTCGCCTCAGGACGCTTGTCTCGGATCTGAGACTGTTGGTTCCATCCCGTGGGGTGAGTGCGCCGCCCGGGGGGCGACGCCTACGTTGGGCAGACGCGCGTGCCACCGTCCGGCGGCACGCCTAAGGAGGCGACATGACGACCGAACAGATCATCTGGCTCGTGGTTGCGCTCGTGGTGGTGATCGCTCTCGTGGTCGCCATCGGTGCGTTCAGCCGACGGAAGCGCACCCACGACGTCGAGCGCCGTCGCCACGAGGCCGAGCAGCTGCGCGAGGACGCGGCCGCCGGCGCCTCCGGGCTCCAGGCCAACCGCGCCGAGGCCCAGGAGGTCAGGGCCGAGGCCGAGACCGCTCGGGCGCGCGCGGCCGAGGCGGAGCGCGCGGTGGCCATGGACGAGGCGACCGTCGAGGACCGCGTGCGCGAGGCGGATCGGGTGGACCCCGACGTCGACCACACGGCCGACGAGTACCAGCCGGAGACGCCATCGGCGAGGACTGCTTCGGGCACCGAGACGAGCAGCACCGAGCCGACGAGCACCCGGCCGACGAGCACCCAGCCGACGGGAACCGAGCCTACGAGCGCCGAGCCGACGACATCCCACGAGCACGACCGCCGGCACGAGGACCCCGATCTCGGAGGTAGCCACCGCGCGTGAAGCGGCAGAGCCGTTTCGCTCGAACGGGTGAAATCCCCGCCGCCAGCGTGACCAAAGGAACGCCTGCCGGTTAGGCCTGACATGGGGTCAGGCGGACGGCATCGGACCGCTGACCCGCGACACGTCGTCGCGGGCACCGGCACCTAGAGTCACGTCATGAGCCAGGTGCCCGCGGCGACCCGATGCATGCGCGTGCTCACATTCCTGGCGAGCCAACCGGAGCCGGTGTCCCTGGACCGGATCCGGCAGGCGTGTGGGTTGCCCCGCAGCACGGCGTACCACCTGCTCCAGGCGATGGTCGACGAGGGCTTCATCGACCACCTCGAGCACGAGCACCGCTTCGCGCTGGGGGTGGCCGCGTTCGAGGTGGGCAGTGGCTACTCCCGGCACGAACCACTCCAGCGGGTCGCGCGCCGGCTGCTGGCGGCGGTCGTGGACGCCACCCGCCAGAGCGCGCACTTCACCGTGCTGCACGGCCGCGACGTGCTCTACGTGCTGGAGGAACGCGCCCCGGGTCGGCCGAGCCTGGTCACCGACGTCGGCGTCCGACTGCCGGCCCACCTGACCGCGAGTGGGCGGGCGATCCTGGCGTCCCTGCCGCCGGCGCAGGTACGCGCGCTCTACCCCGACCGGGAAGCCTTCACCCAGCGCCACGGCACGGGCCCGGCCTCACCTTCTGAGCTGCGTTCGCTCCTCACCGACACCCGCGCCAGGGGGTATGCGACCGAGGACGGGGAGGTCACGCCGGGTTTCTCGAGCGTCGCCTCCGCGGTGCTCGACCACGGCGGCCATCCCGTGGCCGCAGTGGCGATCACGGTCGGGCCCGGTGACGAGGCGTCCCGCACCCAGCTCGCCGTGGCGACCCGGCGGGCGGCCGCCGCACTCTCCACGCGGATCGGCGGCCGCACGACCGTGTGACCTGGGGCCGGGCTGCTCGTTGGTCCGGGCAGCCCGACCCGGAGGAGACGCCGTGCCCGACCAGCCACCTGCGGTCCGTCGGCTGCTCGTCGTAGGGACGGTCGCGGCCGTGCTCGTGGCCGGCGCCCTCACCACGGCGACCGCCGGTGACCGCACCGGTGACCTGGTGGCCGGCTACGACGCCTCGGTGGAGCAGGCGGTGGCCGAGCGGGCCCGGCGCACGGCCGAGGCGCGGCCGCACCGTCACGATGACCCCACGACCAAGAACGCGGTGTCCCGGACCGGAGAGTCGGGCGAGGACGCACAGGACCCGACTACCGCCGAGCAGAAGGTCGTGAACGCCGCGAGCGTGGCCGCCTCACGGCGTACCCCACCCCCCGCGCTGACCACCGCACCGCTCGGGCAGCGGCGTGCGCGCCATCCCGAGGACCGGTACGCCATGGCCGGCGGCTGCTACCGGCTCGTCCCGGGCGGGGAGCCGCTTGCCTTCCAGGCCACCGACCTCGGTCGCTACCTGCTGTACGACGCCGAGCGCCGGTTCGTCGCCGCGGGCGGCGCCAAGGCAGCCGCGCCGGGTGACGACACGGTCTGGCGAGCCGTGCGCGAGGGCGACCGGACCGCGTTCACCCATGGCGGCGAACGGCTCCGGGTCGCCGGCCGCACCGCGTTCCTGCTGACGCGCACGACCGGATGCGCGCGCTACCCGGAGGCCCAGGTCAACGTGAAGGGCGCGCCGTTCGCGGGCGTCTCTCCGTTCCAGGAGGTGCGCGGGTACGTCGACGCGCACACGCACGGCATGGCGTTCGAGTTCCTCGGCGGCGGCGCCCACTGCGGCAAGCCGTGGGACCGGTTCGGCGCGCCGTACGCGCTGCGCGACTGCCCCGACCACGTGGCCGGCGTCAACCCGCTCGAGGCCTTCCTCTCCTCCGAGCCCTACCACGACCCGGTGGGGTGGCCGACGTTCAAGGACTGGCCCGCGCCGAACTCACTGACACACGAAGGCACCTACTACCGGTGGTTGGAGCGGTCGTGGCGCGGCGGCCAGCGGCTGTTCGTGAACCTGCTGGTCGAGAACAACCAGCTGTGCCAGCTCTACCCGCTGCCCCTCACCGGCAAGAACTCCTGTGACGACATGGACTCGATCCGGCTGCAGGCGCAGCGGATGTACGAGCTGCAGGACTATGTCGACGCGCAGTCGGGTGGGCCCGGCGAGGGCTGGTACCGGATCGTCACCGACCCCTGGCAGGCGCGTCGCGTCATCAACGCCGGGAAGCTGGCGGTGGTGATGGGCATCGAGACCAGCGTGCCGTTCGGGTGCAGCTTCAAGGTCCAGCTCGGTGAGGACACCCCGGACCCGCGCTGCACCAAGCGGTCGATCGACCGGCAGCTGGCCGAGGTCCGCGCCCTCGGCGTACGGCAGATGGAGCTGGTCAACAAGTTCGACAACGCCCTCTCCGGGGTCGCCGGAGACGCGGGCAGCACCGGAGTCGTCGTCAACAACGCCAACAGGCTCGAGACCGGCAGCTACTGGGACATGCGCCACTGCGACCCGGACGTGCCCGGCGCCCACGACAAGAACCAGTACGCCCTGCCAGCGATCGCGCCCGAGCAGCAGGACGCGCTGTTCGGCGCGATCGGCCAGGTCTACGGCCAGCTGGGGGCGCTGCCGATCTACCCGCCGCCCGACCACTGCAACCGCCGGGGCCTCACCGGGCTCGGCGGCCACCTGGTCGACCGCCTCGCGCAGCACGGGATGCTGATCGACCCCGACCACATGAGCGTCTCGGCACGCGACAGCCTGCTCGACCGGGTCGAGGATCGCGGCTACGGCGGGGTCATCTCGAGCCACTCGTGGTCGACGCCCGACGCCTACCCCCGGATCTACCGGCTGGGCGGGTTCATCGCGCCGTACGCCGGCGACTCGACCGGCTTCGTCGAGAAGTGGCGGCGCCACCTCGAGTGGGCCGATGACCGCTACTTCTTCGGGATCGGGTACGGCGCCGACATGAACGGCCTGGGAGCGCAGGGCGATCCGCGCGGGGCCGACGTGCCGAACCCGGTGACCTATCCGTTCCGCGGGCTCGGCGGCGTGACCATCAGTCGCCAACGGGCCGGCGAACGGGTCTACGACATCAACGTCGACGGAGTTGCACAGTACGGCCTCTACCCCGACTGGATCGAGGACCTGCGCACCATCGCCGACACCCAGCGCGGCGACGGTGCGGCGATCGCGACCGACCTGGCGCGCGGCGCCGAGGCCTACCTGCAGACGTGGGAGCGGGCGACCGGCGCGGCTCCGGACTCCTGCCGCAACCCTGGCCTCCGGGTCCGGATTGCCACCTTCCGCGACCAGGCGCGCACCGGCCTGCCGGTGCGCGAGCTGATGCACCGGGTCGGGCAGCCCTACCTGCGCCGCGGCCTGACCTTCACCTACTGCACCCGCACCGCAGCCGACCCGGACGTCCGGGTACAGGTCGTGCTGGACCGCAGCGGCCGGGTGTCGGAGGTTGCGATCCCCGATTGATCAGGACCAGTCAGTCGCCGAGGTGCATCGTCCAGCAGACCGCGGTGCCCTCGAGCGCGACGACGCCGTCGTCCCGGACGACCCGAGTCGCCAACGTGGTGATCGGCTTGTCCAGCCGCACGTCGGTCACCTCCACCTCGCCGGTGATGGTGTCGCCCGGCCTCGTGGGCGCCAGGAACCGCCAGTGGGTCTCCAGGAACACCGTGCCCGGGCCGGGCAGGTCCTCGGCCACGACCGCGTTGAGGATGGCGCTGGTGACGCCGCCCTGGACCACGATCTCGCCGAGCCGGGTGCGGGCCGCGGCCTCGGCGTCGTAGTGCAACGGGTTCCGGTCGCCGCTCATCTCCGTGAACCGGACGATGTCGGCCTCCTGGACCGCGCGCGACCGGGAGGCACGCGCTCCGACCTCGGGTGCGCCGTCCGGCCACGCGGTCATGGGACGACTGTACGTGTCGTCAGGTCCCGGCCACCGCATCGCAGATACCGATGGGTAACGTGGCTCACACGGCTCGCCCGCTGACCGCGGCACGCCTGTCGCCGTAGTCTCGGCGCGACGCACCAACCCTGCTTCGAGGAGACGTCGTGAACTGGGTCCTCATCGTCGGCCTGATCATCAACGCGATCGCCCTGCCGGTCGCGGCCCGCCGGGTGATGTGGCTGATCCGCCTGATCCGGAGCGGCCAGCCCGACCCCGGCCGAGTCGAGGGGGTGACCGGGCGGCTCGGCCAGGCCGTGAAGAACCAGATCATCGAGGTCTTCGGCCAGCAGCGGTTGCTCAAGTGGACCGTCCCCGGCGCTGCGCACTTCTTCGTCTTCTGGGCGTTCGTGATCCTCGGCAGCGTCTACCTCGAGGCGTACGGCGTACTGCTCGGCCCCGACGACTTCGCGATCCCGCTGATCGGCCACTGGGAGCTGCTCGGCTTCCTGCAGGACCTGATCGCCGTGCTGGCGCTGATCAGCCTGGGGGTCTTCGCGCAGATCCGGCTCAAGAACGCCCCGGACAAGCTCGGCCGCAAGTCGCGGTTCAAGGGCTCCCACCTCGGCGGCGCGTGGCTCGTGCTGTTCATGATCTTCAACGTCATCTGGACGATGTTCCTGTTCCGCGGCGCCGCCTCTGCAGCCGGCAACCTTCCCTACGACAGCGGGGCCTTCGTCTCCGTCGCGCTCGGCAACGCGCTCGACGGACTGGCGGAGGACGCCCTCCACGCACTGGAAGGGATCGGCCTGCTGCTGCACATCGGCGTGATGCTGGTGTTCCTGGTGATCGTGCTCAACAGCAAGCACCTCCACATCTTCGTGGCGCCCCTCAACGTGCTGTTCAAGCGGCAGCCGGTGGCGCTCGGCGCGGCCCGGCCGCTCACGTCGGCGGGCCAGCCGGTCACCCTCGAGGACCTCGAGGACATGGACGAGGACACCAGGCTCGGCATCGGCACCATCGAGGACTTCTCCTGGAAGGGCCTGCTCGACATGGCGACCTGCACCGAGTGCGGTCGCTGCCAGGACCAGTGCCCGGCGTGGAACACCGAGAAGCCACTCTCGCCCAAGATGCTGATCATGAACCTGCGGGACCACGCGTTCCACATCGGTTCCTACCTCCAGGCCGACCAGGCCACACGCGAGAAGCTGCTCGCGGACGACCCCGAGCTCGCAGCCGAGGTCGAGCGCGCGCTGGTCGGCGCCACCGAGGGCGAGGCTTGGCACCCCACCGGCGGTGCCGTGATCGACCCCGACGTGCTGTGGTCGTGCGTGACCTGCGGCGCCTGCGTCCAGCAGTGCCCGGTCGACATCGAGCACGTCGACCACATCGTCGACATGCGCCGCTACCAGGTGCTGGTCGAGAACAACTTCCCCGCCGAGCTCAACCAGCTCTTCAAAGGCATGGAGTCCAAGGGCAACCCGTGGAACCTGTCACCGAGCATGCGGATGGACTGGGCACAGGGGCTCGACTTCGACGTCCCGGTCGTGGGCGAGGACCTCGAGTCGCTGGAGTCGGTCGACTGGCTGTTCTGGGTCGGCTGCGCCGGCGCCTACGAGGACCGCGCCAAGAAGACCACCCGCGCCGTGGCCGAGCTGCTGAGCATCGCGGGCGTCTCCTTCGGCGTGCTCGGCAAGGGCGAGACGTGCACCGGCGACTCCGCCCGACGGGCCGGCAACGAGTTCGTCTTCCAGGGCCTGGCGCAGCAGAACGTCGAGACGTTCAAGGAGTTCAAGGTCAAGCAGGTCGTGTCGACCTGCGCCCACTGCTTCAACACCCTGAAGAACGAGTACCAGGAGTTCGGCATCGAGCTCGAGGTGGTCCACCACACCCAGCTGCTGAACCGGCTCGTCCGCGAGGGCCGGCTCACGCCCGTCAAGGACGGCGCGGGCGCGGCGAAGCGTTCCATCACCTACCACGACCCGTGCTACATCGGCCGCCACAACCAGGTCTACGAACCTCCACGCGAGCTGCTCGAGGTGCTCCCGGGCGCCGACTTCGTAGAGATGGAGCGCAACTCCGAGCGGTCCTTCTGCTGCGGCGCCGGCGGTGCGCGGATGTGGATGGAGGAGACGATCGGTGAGCGGATCAACCTGAACCGCACCACCGAGGCCGTCGGCACCGGCGCCGACCAGATCGCGGTCGGCTGCCCGTTCTGCCGGGTGATGCTTTCCGACGGTCTCGCCGCGCTGCAGGACTCGGGTGATGCCCGTGAGGAGGTCGAGGTCCTCGACGTCGCGCAGATGCTGCTCGCGTCGGTCAAGGGCGAGTCCGCGACTCGCGCCCCGAAGGCCGGGGCGTCGGCAACCGCCACTGGTGGCGGTGCGGCGACGGCGACCCTCACTCGGGAGGAGGCGACCGAGGACGTCGTCGCCACGGAGACCGAAGCCCCCACCGCAGAGAGCTCGGACGCCGGCCCCGCAGCCAAGGCCAGTGGGAGCTCCTCGCTGTTCGACGTCGGGGGTGACGACGACTCCCCCGAGCCCGAGGCCACGGCCACCGCCGAGCCCCGCTCGTCCGGCAGCTCCTTGTTCGACGTCGGCGGCGAAGACGCCGAGGCGAAGGCTGCCCCCGAGGCGTCGGAGCCGACCGGGGGCGGCTCCCTGTTCGACGTCGCCGAGCCCGAGGCTGCACCGACGGAGCCGGCCACGTCGGCCGAGTCCGCCCCGGAGGTCCCCCAGGGCGGCTCCCTCTTCGACGTCGCCGAGCCCGAGGCTGCACCGACGGAGCCGGCCACGTCGGCCGAGTCCGCCCCGGAGGTCCCCCAGGGCGGCTCCCTCTTCGACATCGCCGAGCCCGAGGCGAAGGAAGAGCCTCCCGCGCAGCCCGAGCCCACGCCCGTCGAGCCCTCTGAGACCTCAGGGCCCGAAGCCGCGAGTGGCGCGGTGGACCCGGCGGCTCTCAGCAAGGCAGCCACGGCAGCCGCCTCGGACGAGCCGAGCGACACGTCTCCCGCCGTGCCTGCCGCGGAGGCCGAGGACGACACGGACGACGCGGACAACGAAGGCGACTCGGACGCCGGGGAGCCCGATCAGCCCGCGAGCGCAGCGCCGGGCCAGGCCAACCAGCCCAAGAAGGACGTGGACATCAACGAGAAGGGCTCGCTCTTCGATCTCTGACCCCAGCGCTCTTCGTGGTCAGCACGGAGATCGTCTTCGGCGGCACCGGTGAGCACTTCGTCATGCGCCACCACCCGGGGCTGAGCCCGGAGCCCTACGTCGACGGGACGCTGCTGGCGATCCGGAGGGTCGGGGACGTGCCAGGAGTACGGCGCGGCCTGGACTTGCTGCTCTTCGAGCAATAGCCAGAGCCCACCGCTACCGCCGTCAGGCCTGACCACCCGAACTAGACCGCCGCGTCGCGGGGGTGTCCTCCTGGTGAGCGTTGATGAACCCGATCGACACGATCAGGGCCCCTGCAAACAAGACCGCCCCCAGAAGAACGCCACGTGGTATCCGTGGATGAATGCGAGCGGGAGGATCTGCTCGGCCTGGCCCGGGCTGGTCGGCGGGTCGCCGGTGAAGTATGCCGTGACCGTGCCGGCGAACAGAGTGTTCAGCATGCGGTGCCGAGCGAGCCGCCGATCTGCTGGGAGGGTCAGTGCGCGGGTGGTTCCACCTCGTCGCGGTCGACGTCATCGGGAACGACGATCGGCTTCAGCCTCGCCCACGCCAGGAACCCGAGGCCGGCGACGAGCAGCGCCAGCCCGGCCCAGAGGTTGGCGTTGACGCCGCCGGTCTTGTCCTCGCCGGTGTCACCGAGGAGGCCCATCAGGGTCAGGATCACGCCGTACGCCGTGAGCAGCATCCCGATGATGCTGCGGACGTCGAAGGCGCCTGCGGTCTTCCGCTCGGACTTCTCAACCATTCCGGCAGCCTCCTCTAGAAGATCACGTTCAGGACAACGACCATGGCAAGGGCCAGGCCGGCCAGCGGGACGGTGCGCCGATACCACGGAGCGGACGCCTCGTGCGGGTCGGTGCGCATCTCGGCCGGCGTCTCGGAGTAGACCAGCCCCACCAGCTGATCGACCGGCTTCGGCTGCGTCGCCAGGGAGACGACGATGCTGAGGACGATGTCCACGACGAACGCCGTCGACGCGGCGAGGAACGCGGCACCCTGGCCCTCGACCGGGATCACGCCGCGGCTCAGGGTGCCGAACGCGTCGACGCTCAGGTAGGCGACGAGCACCGCGGACAGGGTTCCGGACACCAGCCCGACCCAGCCCGCGGTGGCGGTCATCCGCTTCCAGAACATGCCGAGGATGAACGTCGCGAACAGCGGGGCGTTGAAGAACCCGAAGAGCGTCTGGAGGTAGTCCATGATGTTCGAGAAGCTGCCGGCGATCGTCGCGGTGAGGATCGCGATCAGCGTCGCCGCGACCGTCGCCACCCGGCCCACCTTCAGGTAGTAGTCGTCCTCACGGTCCTTGACGACGTAGTCCTGCCACAGGTCGTAGCTGAAGACGGTGTTGAACGCCGAGATGTTCGCGGCCATCCCCGCCATGAACGCCGCGAGCAGTCCGGTCACGGCGAGGCCGAGCAGGCCGTTGGGCAGCACGTCGCGCATCAGGAGCAGCAGGGCGTCGTTGTACTGCACCGAACCGATGCCCTCGACATCCGGTGTCTCGCCCGCCTTGAAGTTCGCGAGGTCGACGACCAGCACCGCCGCGATCATGCCGGGCACGATCGTGATGAACGGGACGAACATCTTGGGGAACGCACCGATCACCGGCGTACGCCGGGCGGAGGAGATGGAGTCGGAGGCCATCGCGCGCTGGACCTCGACGAAGTTCGTGGTCCAGTACCCGAACGACAGCACGAACCCGAGGCCGAACACGATGCCGATCACCGACAGGATCGGTGAGTCGAACCCGGTCAGTGCCTGCCCGGGCCACGAGTTCAGTTGTTGCTCGGCCGGTGGCCCGGCGCCGTTGTTGGCGGCCTCGGTGATCCGGGCCGTGAGACCGTCCCATCCGCCGACCTTGTGGAGACCGATCAGCGTGAGCGGCAGCAGCGCGGCCACGATCACGAAGAACTGCAGCACCTCGTTGTAGATCGCTGCAGAAAGGCCGCCCAAGGTGATGTAGAAGAGCACGACCAGGGCGGCGACGGCGAGTGCCGTCCAGCGCGGCCAACCGAGCAGCGCCTGGACGATCGTCGAGAGCAGGTAGAGGTTGACGCCGGCGATCAGCAGCTGAGCGAGCGCGAACGAGAGGGCGTTGACCAGGTGCGCGCCCGGTCCGAACCGGCGCAGCATGAACTCGGGGACCGAGCGGACCTTGGAGCCGTAGTAGAAGGGCATCATCACGACGCCGAGGAACAACATCGCGGGGATCGCGCCGACCCAGAAGTAGTGGACGGTCGGCAGCCCGAACTCTGCGCCGGACGCGGACATGCCCATGATCTCGACCGCGCCGAGGTTGGCGGAGATGAACGCCAGACCGGTCACCCACGCGGGCAGCGAGCGCCCGCTCAGGAAGAAGTCGACCGAGTCCGAGACGTGTCGCCGGGCGAGCAGGCCGATGCCGAGCACGAAGCCGAAGTAGATGGTCAGGATCGCGTAGTCGACCAGATCCGCATCGATCAAGGTCTCCGCCATCGCGGTCACGTGTGCTGACATCCGAGCTCCTCCCGAGGTGGCGTCAGGCCCGACGTCAACCTAACGAAAGCGCCGCCGGCTGTCGCGTGACGGCACTCGGATGCGAAACGGCGTCACCTTGCCCTTGACTTGGCGTCACGATGACGTCATAGTGGTGCGCATGGACATCACACCGTACGTCGAGGGCCTCCGTCGGGACCTCGCCGCCGCCGCGGACGCCGGAGGCGACGAAGCCCGGCAGGCCGCCGAGCGCCTGGTGCTCGCCCTCGACCCCGCCGCCCGGCTGGCTCTGATGGAGGCGATCTCCCAGGCAGCCGCCGAGATCACCGCCGAGCTCCCCAGTGGCAGTGTCGACGTCCGGCTCTCCGGACGTGAGCTCGACTTCGTCGTCCAGGCCGGTGCCGCCCCGGCACCTCCGGCACCGCCAGCGCCGCCGACTCCCGAAGAGACCGACGAGGGAGGCCTGGCCCGGATCACGCTCCGAATCCCCGAGTCGGTGAAGACCCGCGCCGAGGAGCGGGCCGCCCGAGCCGGCGACAGCCTCAACACGTGGCTGGTCAAGGTGGTCCGCGCCGCCACCAGTGAGCACGCCATCGAGGTCGACCTCGACCTCTCCAGCCTGCCGTTCGGCGGGTTCGACCCCTTCCGCAAAGACAAGGGCAACCGGCGGATGACCGGCTGGCTCTGACCCCGACTGACCGACAGACACACACCACCCACCCACCCCTGGGACCGGCACCGGCCGGCCCCCTGGCCGAGCACACCCTGGAGGCACACCATGACCGAGTACGACTTCACCACTCCCGAGCCCGTCGCCCTGTACGTCGAGATCGGCGCCGGCCAGGTCGACGTCACGGCCTCCGACACCGCCGAGAGCCGGGTCGAGTTGACCGGCCGCCACGCCGACGAGGTCGTCGTCGAGCTCGACGGCCGCAACCTGCGGGTCGTCGCACCCAAGCGCCGGGCAGGCTTCTTCTCCAACGACGAGTCCCTCTTCGCGACGATCACCGTGCCGAGCGGCAGCGACCTCGCCGTCCGCACCGGCAGCGCCGACCTCGGCGTGGTCGGTGAGATCGGCTCGGGCCACGTGAAGACCGGCTCGGGCGACGTACGGCTCGACATCCTGGCGGGCCAGGCAACCATCGAGACCGGCTCGGGTGACGTCGAGATCGAGGAGTCCGGCTCAGAGCTGCGCGTGAAGTGCGGCAGCGGCGACGTCCGGGTCAACGCGGTCCGCGCGAGCGCGGCGGTCTCCACCGGCTCGGGCGACGTCCAGCTCGGCACCACCCACGGCCCGGCCGTCGTCAAGACCGGCTCCGGCGACGTACGAGTCGTGGAGGCCGACGGCGACCTCTCCCTCGTGACCGGCAGCGGCGACCTCCAGATCGACACCGCCCGCCGCGGCAAGTTCTCGGCCAAGGGCGCGTCGGGCTCGATCCACGTCGGCATCCCCGCCGGCATCCCCGTGTGGACCGACATCTCGACCGTCTCCGGCCGGATCCACAGCAACGTCGAGGGCGGCGGCGAGCCGACCAGCGACGGCGACCACGTCGAGCTGCGCGCGACGACCGTCAGCGGTGACGTCGTCCTGAGCGCGCGCTGACCGGACCTACCAGACACCTGACACCGAGAGGAGGGACCACCGTGAGCACCTACTTCAACGAAGCAGCCGAGGTCACGCGCCGGCTGGACCTCGAGGAGCGCACCCGGCGTCCCGTGCCGGGCCCGCGCCCCCGGACCCGCACGCGCACCCACCTGGCCGCCGCACTGCGGCACGCCGCCGAGCGTCTCGAGAACTGAGCACTCCCCGAGACCACGGCATGGCCCCTCCTGCACCGGCTCGTTGTCGGGGCAGGAGGGGTTCTTCCGCTGACGGTCAGGCCGGAAGGGGCGGTTCCTCCACGGATCGGCCGGCCTCCTCCAACATGATCCGCTGGGCCTCCCGGTAGCGCTGGTCAGCCTCCTTCGGGCTGTCACCGACCGCTGTGAGACCGATCCTGCCGTGCTCCGTGAGGCAGCTGATCATGTGGAAGACGATGCCGATCTGACGGGACTGGTCGAAGTGCAGGCCGTGCCGGGCGACGATGTCGAAGAGGTCACTCGGCATCAGGCCCCGCAGCTGCTCGGACTCGAGATGGTCGGTCGCCACCAAGTGCTTCTCGTGGCCGCGCGGCGTCAGGAAGAGCGCCGTCCCGGGGTCGTACCGGCCGTCCGTGAGGAACTGCAGAGTGAGGAACGGGTGGGTCGTCCCGCCCTTGCGCAGGTTGAGCTCGATCGCGTACGACGCCCACTCACCCGTAGCGGTCCGCACCACCACGAAGTCGACCGCGAACCGGCCCAGCGCTCCCTCGCGTGCGAGCCGTTCCCCGATCACCTCGGCGTGCTGGGTGATCAACCGCGCGTACTCCGGCGCAGCAGGGAACACACAACCCAGGTACTTCTGTCCACTCGCGCCGCCGAGCAGCTGGTCGTGCGTGGACAGCAGCTCCACCTCGCCTCCCGGGAGGACGCGCAGCTGGACGCTCGGGCTACACAGCTCGGTGCCGGTGATCCGTTCCTCCACGATGCCGGCGCCCTCGGCGAACTTGGCCACGTAGGTGTCGAAAGGTACGTCGGGCGCCTCCAGCTCCATGGCGCGAAGGCGCTGCATCACCTCAGGACGCTCGTCAGAGGCGCCCGGCGAGGGCAGCCCGGACAGTCGGACGACCGCGTTCCCGGAACCGGAGACGCCTTCGTTCAGCTTGACGATGGCGCTGTCCATCGTCGGACGCTCCGCCCGCATGGCCACCAGGGCGTCTGCCAGGTCGTCGAGGGTGCGCAGGTCCTCGGCACCTAGTGGGTGCGGCACGCCGGCCTCGGCGAACAGCTGGCGGCAGCCGCTCTTCGAGCCCAGGGGAGCCAGCCGTGGATCCGCGCCGTACATCGGGATGCCGAGGCACAGCGCGACGTCGCGTTCCAGCTCGGTGGTGTTGTACGGCACGAGATGGGAGCGCGCCGGGTTCGGGATCAGCGCTCCGATTCTGGCCAACAGCCTCGGCCGCTCCAGCAGCTTCTCGCTGAGGGACCGCGGAGAGGCGTCGTGCACCGCCACCAGCGAGAGTCGGGCCCGCGCGTGGCTGGGAATCACTCCGGGCAGCAGGGCCAGGTAGTACTCGATGATCTCGGGGGCGATCGGCATCGAGGTCACGTAGATCATGCGCAGCCGTGGTTGGCGCAGCAGCACCAGCAGGAACAGGAAGCGTTCCTCCATGGCCTGGGTCATGCTGCCGCTCCCGGCCACGGCTCGCTCGAGGGTGATGGACGGGACGACCACGACGGACTCGTCGTCGTGGTTGAGCCGCATCGACTCCCAGACCTCGTCCATGCGCGCCTGCAGGGCGTCGAAGCGGTCGTAGCGCTCCTCCTCGGACAGTGCAGACAGGACGTCCGGCGCTCCGGCCGGCGCGGTCCAGAGGTCGCCGGTCACGACGGGGTCCGCGCGTTGTCGACACCCTTGACGTCGAAAGCCCGTACGCCGCGACTGAACCCGCGCAGGTCTCGGGCTCCGGCGTCCTCGCCGACCACCAAGGAGCCGGCCGAGGAGAACACCCGCTCGGTGACGAGGATCTGCCAGGGATCAGCGACGTCGCACAGCCGGGAGGCGAGGTTCGTCACGCTTCCGATGGCCGCGTAGTCGAAGCGCCCCTCGAACCCGATCTTTCCCAAGGTGGCATAGCCCTGGGCGATGCCGATCCCCATCGCCAGGTCGTGACCCTGTCGCGCCCATCCCTCGGCCAGGCCACGGATGCGGGTGCGCATCGCCAGTGCCATCCGGATGGCCCGCAACGGGCCGTCGTCGCAGCGCACCGGGTCGTTGAAGAAGACCATCAAGCCGTCGCCGGCGAACCGCTCGAGCGTGCCCTCGAATCGGAAGATCAGGTCGCCGAGCGCTTGGTGGTACTCACTGAGAACACTCATGACCTCCTCAGGTTCGCTGGACTCGGCAAAGGTCGTGAAGCCACGCAGGTCGCAGAAGACGACCACGATCTCCCGACGGTGGCTCTCGAGGAACGACTCGTCGCCCGAGTCGACGACGAGCTCGGCCAGCTGGGGTGAGAGGAAGCGCCTGAGCCGACTCATTCGCCCGAGCTGGTCCACCTGGGTCTCGACCCTTGACTCCAGCTCAACGTTCCAGGCAGCGAGCTCGTCGGCCTGCCGCTTGATCGTGTCCTGGTAGCGCTTGATCCGGGTCAAGGACGCGACCCGGGCGAGCAGCTCGCTCCGGTTGACCGGCTTGGTCAGGAAGTCGTCGGCACCGACTTCGAGCGCCTTCACCTTCTCCTCGTCGCCGCTCGCGGTCACCATGACCACCGGCAGGTAGGCGGTGTGCGCCTGTTCGCGGATCCGGCGGCACACCTCGTAGCCGTCCATGCCGGGCATCACGATGTCGAGGAGGACGATGTCCACTGTGGACTCGCTGATCGCCGTGAGGGCTTCCTCGCCCGACGCCGCCGTGCACACGTCGTACCCCCGCGAGGTGAGGATCGCGTCGAGCAGCCGGATGTTCGCCGGCTGGTCGTCGACCACGAGGACTGTGGCCGCCTTCGAAGCATCGTCGTTCACGAGGCACCTCCCGGCTCGAGGAAGTCGCGCACCTGCCCGGGGAGGGCGCGTGCGCTGATCGGCTTCTCGACGTACCCGTCGAAACCGGAGGCGAACGCCCGGTCGCGATCGTCGGCCATCGCGAAGGCGGTCACGGCCACGACAGGGACACCGCGGTTGTGGTCGCCCGATCGGATCTGCCGCAACGCCTCCGCACCATCGATGCCCGGGAGCTGCAGGTCCATCAGGATCAGGTCAGGGGACGTCTCCTTGGCCAGGCGCACCCCGTCCTCGCCCGAGGTCGCCTCGACCACCTCATAACCGGAATAGACCAGGACGTCCCTGACCAGCTTGAGGTTCTTCGGGTTGTCCTCGACCACCAGGATCTTGTGATGGTTCACGCCGTATCTCCCTCCAGTCCGTCGTTGTGTCGGCGGCGACCCTCCGACGCAGTCACAGCGGCGAGCGCGGCCAGCAGTTCGTTGCGCCGGACCGGCTTGACGAGGTACTCCGCGGCGCCGAGGGCGGCGCCGCGCGCCCGCTCGTCGACGATCGACACGACGATCACGGGGATGTCGCGCGTCTCGGGCTCGGCCTTGATCGCCTCCAGCACCGACCACCCGTCGATGCCGGGCAGGCGGATGTCGAGCAGCACCACCGCCGGTCGCACTCGTCGCACGGCCTCCAGGCCCGACGGGCCGTCCTGGGCCACGGTGACCTGACTGGCTGCACCGGACAGGTAGACCGACAGCAGCTCCTGCGACGGCCGGTCGTCCTCGATCACGACCACATGACCGACGAGCGGCACGCCTTCTGGATCGCCGTCCCGGCCGTCGCCCTCCCTGTCGCGTCCGGGGAGCGAGAACCCGAAGGTGCTGCCGACCCCGACCTCGCTGTCCAGCCACATCCCACCGCCGAGCAGCTCCACGATCCGCCGCGACAGCGTGAGTCCGAGCCCCGTACCCTCCTCGCGGGAGCTGCCGCGGCCGCCCTGCTGGAAGGACTCGAAGATCCTCTCCCGGTCCGACTCGGGAACGCCGATGCCGCTGTCGGTGACGGTCACGTCGATCTGGGTACCGCGGCGCGCGGCGCGCACTGCCACGGACCCCCCGTCACCCGTGAACTTCACCGCGTTGGTCATCAGGTTGAGCACGACCTGCTTGAGTCGGAGCTCGTCGGAGTGGATCAGGCCGACGTCCTCGGCGACCACCACACTCAGGGTGATGCCGTGCGCGACCGCGCGCTGGCGGAGCATGGACGCAGCGTCCTCCAGGAGAGGACGGAGCTCGAACGACGAGTACTCCAGCTCCATCCGTCCTGCCTCGATCTTCGAGAGATCGAGGATCTCGTTGAGCAGCTCGAGGAGATGCGTCCCGGAACCATGGATGTCTCGGAGGTACTCCTCCTGGCGCTCGTTGATCTCCCCGAACATCCGCTCCAGGAGCACCTCAGAGAAGCCGAGTACGGCGTTGAGGGGGGTCCGGAGCTCGTGCGACATGCTGGCCAAGAACTCTGACTTGTGCCGGCTGGCGAGCTCGAGCTCGAGGCTCTGCTCCTTCACCTCTCGGTACAGCTGTGCATTCTGCAGAGCCAGGGCCGACTGGCTCGCGAACGTCTCCAAGAGGTCGAGGGTCTCCTCGGTGAATTCCCCCGTCCGTTTCCGCCGGACGATGAGCGACCCGAGGATCTTGCCCTCGCGCAGCATGGGCGCTGCGACGAGTGAGCGCCACCCGTCGTCAAAGAGGATCTGGAGGTGGGGGTCGAGGGGAACAGCGCTCAGGTCTGGCACGGCGATGGGGCGGCGCTCCCTCGCAGCGCGCCCGACCAGCGTCCGGTCCACCTCGATCCGGATGGCGCGGAGCCGCTCGACCACGCTGGGTGCCGTCCGGTAGACCCTGCGCACCAGGAAGCAGCGGTCCGGCTCGGAGTACTCCATGATCGAGCCGCCGTCGGTCTCCGACAGCTTCACGGCGTGCATCGCGATGGTGGCGAGCACGTTGTCCACGTTGAGGCTCGAGTTGACTGCTTCCCCGACCTCGCGCAGCGCCTCGAGCTCCTCCACCTTCCGTGCCAGCTCGACCCCCCTCGCCTCTCGTTGCTGGACGAGCTTGATGGTGTTGATCGCCATCGCTGCTTGCGCCGCGAAGGCGGACACGATGGCCATCTCGCGCTCGTCGAACGGGCTCACCTCGTAGCGCCACAGGTTGAGGGCGCCGATGACCTGCTTGTCCAGGACCATCGGGGCTCCCATCACGCTGCGGTACCCGGCCACGCGTTGCAGGTCGTGCCGGCCGTACTCGGCGTCGGCCAGCACGTCGGGGATGTGCTGGGTCTGCTGGTCCAGCGCGACCCGGCCGATCAAGGTGTCCCGATCCAGGGGCATCGGATGGTCGGCCATGTACTGGATGGACTCCTCGGACAGCCCGACTGCCTTGATCAGCCGGAAGACGCCGTCCTCCAGGCCGTACAGGAGGGCGGCTTGCCCTCGACAGAGCCGACGGGCGCTCTCCACGACCGTCGTGAGGACCGCGTCCGGGTCACCGGCCGAGCGCCCCAGCGCCGAGAGCACCTCGTTGGCCGCCGCGAACCGGTCCGACAGATCGTCGAAGTCCTTCAGGAGACGCGCGACCTCTGCGGCGTCGACGGAACCCGAGGTCGTCGCCGGCCCGTGCTCGGCCATCGTTCCCTCCCCCCGCCCAGGTACAGCTCGCGGTGGTGACCCACTTCGAGTGTCCTCACGATCACCCTGCGGGGCAATCGGTGGGCGCCACCGATTCCTCTGCCGAGGGTTCGGCGGGATGGTTGACCGAGGTCAGGAACGCATGGCGACGCCGCGTCGCCAGTAGCCCATGAAGGAGACCTGACGGCGGTCGATGCCGAGGTCGCGGACCAGGTGGCGCCGTAGCGCGGTGACGACCTTCGACTCGCCCGCGATCCACGCGTACAGGTCCGCGTGCGGGCTCGCCGTGGCGGTTCCCTCGTCGGCGACGTCCTCACCCGAGGAGGAGTAGATCGGGGTCTCCCACAGGTCGGGGTCGACCTCGTCGTCGCTCACCTCGACCACCTCGACGGGCGCACCGAGGTGCGCGGCGACCGCGGCGTGCAGCAGCTCGCCGTGCGGCGTGCCCTCGCGCGGCAGCCACACCACCTCGACCCCCGCCGGGTGGTCGACGTCCTGGACGTCCGCGGCGTAGGGCACCTCGACGAACGCAATGCCGCGTGCGGTGGCGGGCAGCTGTTCGAGGATCACGCAGATCGCCGGCACCGCGGTCTCGTCGCCCGCGATCAGCAGCCGACGGCCGGGCTCGGGTAGCCACTCGATGCCGCCGTACTCGTGCCCGCGACGCGGCGCCATCATCGCCAGCCGGTCGCCGGGCGCGGCGGCGAGGGCCCAGGCGTTGCCTGGCCCGGTCGCGCCCTCGTGGACGACGATGTCGACGACCAGCCGGGTGTCCTCGCCCTCGCCGACGACGTCGCGCACGGAGTAGGTGCGCATGTGGCCGCGCTCCTCCTCGGGACGATCGAGCCAGGTGGTGAACCAGCTCTCGTCCGCGCCGGTGCTGTGCTCGTCCACGAGGGCCGGGACCACCCCAGGCGCACCGGGGAACACCAGCTTGATCCGCTGGTCGTACCACGGATGGACCACACCCAGCTCACTCAGCAGCGGCCCGCCCAGCTCGACGCGCACGAAGCTCGGTGACAGCCGCACGACCGACCGGACCTCGACGGTCCCCAGCAGCAGGTGCAGCTCGGCGGTGGTGCTGGCCATGACACTCCTCGGCGGAACGGACGGGCCTACTTAGGTCAGCCTAACCTCGCCGGGGCTGCGTGTCAGATGGCGGTCCGATGGAAGTTCTTGAACGACCGCGACGGCGTCGGCCCGCGCTGGCCCTGGTAGCGCGACCCGTACTTCGCCGATCCGTACGGGTGCTCCGAGGGCGAGGACAGCCGGAAGAAGCAGAACTGGCCGATCTTCATGCCGGGGTAGAGCTTGATCGGCAGCGTGGCGACGTTCGCCAGCTCCAGCGTGACGTGGCCGGAGAACCCCGGGTCGACGAAACCGGCCGTCGCGTGTGTGAGCAGCCCCAGTCGCCCCAGCGACGACTTACCCTCGACGCGGGCCGCGATGTCATCGGGGAGGCTGACGACCTCGTACGTCGATCCGAGCACGAACTCCCCCGGATGCAGGATGAACGGCTCCTCACCCTCCGGCTCCACCTGCCGGGTCAGGTCGGACTGGTCGGCCGCCGGGTCGATGTGCGGGTAGCGGTGGTTCTCGAACACCCGGAAGAACCGGTCCAGCCGCACGTCGATCGACGAGGGCTGCAGCATCGCCGGATCCCAGGGCTCCATCGTGATCCGCGCGGCGTCGATCTCGGCCAGTATGTCGCGGTCGCTCAGCAGCACGCACGTAACCTACCCGGCGGCCCCGGGGCCGAGATCCGGTCGGGTACGATCCCCTCGCAGCATCCACCACGGTGCCGCACGCGGATGTAGCTCAGTTGGTAGAGCGCGACCTTCCCAAGGTCGATGTCGCGAGTTCGAGTCTCGTCATCCGCTCCCAGATTCCGCCTCGTGTGCCTGAGGACTACCTATGGGGAGGTCTCAGGCACACGCGCCGTTCAGAGCCCTTGTGCCGTTGTGGTCCGAGTGAAACTTGACGTCTTGTGTGACTCATGGTGACAGTGGTAGGGCTCCTTCCCCAACCTGAGGGCGTGCCATGTCTCGGCTGCGACAGACCCTGTCCCGACTCTCCACGCGCGACCGCGTCGCGCTCGCCGCGGTGCTGGTCCTGGTCCTGGTCGTGGCCGCGGCGACCTTCGTGCCCCCCGACGACAGGCCAGGCGAGGACCCACGTGACGGGGCCGTCCGGCCGGCCACCGACCAGCCCGCGCCGACGTACGTCGCCCGCGCCGGAGCCCCCGGACCGGGCACCATCAGTGAGGCCGACCGGGCAGCGATCGACGACCTGCTGGCGGATGCGCCCGCCGCCGTCAGCGCCCGACGGTCGGCCGCAACCCTGGCGCGCGACCTGGCCCGGTGCACCGAGTTCGAGGGCCAGCAGTACTGCCTCGGCGTCGGCTGGACGAACGCCGACCCCGTGCAGGTGAGGGCTCGCGCGGCCGCGCCGACCGTCCAGAACGGTCGACGGGTATCGGTCGAGACCACGGGCGACCTGTCCACCGCCGACCTGCTCGCCCATCGCGCTGCCCTGCCGGCCGAGGAGCGGCTGGCCGTGGAGCGCTCCGAGCTCGAAGCCGCCGCGCGCTCGGTCGCCAAGGTGGTGCTGCTGCGCCACCAGATCCTCGGCGAACCGCTGCCGGCGGGGTTCCTCGACCGACACCCCGAGGCTCGCGCCACGGCGAGCACCACCACTTCCACTGGCACGACCGCCACGCGGTCCAAGCGGATCAAGGACTACCCGCGACGCTCCATCGTGCTGCGGTGGCGCGAGGCGCGGCAGCAGCGCCGCACCTATTGGTGCGGCCCCAGCACCATGCAGGCGATCGCCTGGGGCTGGCAGAGCGAGCGGCGCTCCCAGCGGCACTGGGCTGACCGGCTCGGCACGACCTCGAACGGCACCGCCATCACCGAGATGGTGCGAGTGGTGAACCGGGCCACCGGCTACGACCAGGAGAAGTACGCCGGCAAGTACATCGTGCTCGACATCTCGGACTGGGCCTTCAGGAAGTGGCTGCTGCTGCAGATGCGGCACGTCGAGGACTACCGGGCGCCGCTCGTGCTCCACCCGATCCTGCTCAAGAAGTTCTACCCGTACCTCGACGACGACGCTTCCGGGCACTTCCAGGTCGGCCGCGGCTACGACAAGCGCGGTGACAAGCCCGCCCACATCGGCTACTTCGAGCCGTGGAACCAGCAGCGGTTCGACCCCTCCGAGCCCTTCATCGCCCGCGTGCAGTGGCGCACCGCCTACCAGAGCTACCGCGCCAACCGCGCCCACCCGCACCAGAACATCGGGGTCTGAGTGCGCATCAGGGCCTGGGTACCGGTCGTCGTGGCGCTGCTGCTCGCGGGCTGCACGGCCGACGACCCGACCCCTTCGCCCGCGCCGAGCTCGTCGAGCCCGCCGACCGAGTCGACCACGGCGAGCCCCGAGCCGACCGAGCCCACCGACTCCACAGAGCCCACCGGTCCCGCCGTCCTGGACTGGCGCCCGGTGCCGGGGTCGGTCGACGACGAGGTGACGGTCAGCGGCCGCTGGCTGCTGCGCCGGCTCGAGGCCGGCGACCGGGTCGAGCTCACGGGACCGCGGCAGCTCACGATCGATGCGCCGGCCGGCTTCCGGATCACCGACGCCTTGATCGACGGCGAGTACGCCGTGGTGGTCGCCGAGGATGAGCGCGCGGAGGCTCCCAACCGGGCCACCGTGGTCGACCTCGCGACCGGCGATCGGACCGTCCTCGACGGCAGCGCCGACGTGCCGACCACGGTCGGCGGCACCTGGGCGCTGGGATCCGGGTTGCTCGCGCACGCCACCACCTCAGGCCGGGACTATTGCCTGGCGACGGTCGACCTGCTCAGCGGCCGATCCGACCTGGGCCCGTGCGTGCCGCCGCGGCACGGACTCACCAACGCCACCGTCAGTCCCGCCGGCGTCACGGTGATGACGTTCGACGACAGCCGACCGTCCTGCCGAACCCTCCAGCGGGTCACCGGCACCGACCTCGAACCGCTCGGCGGCGTCGAGGAGTGCCGCGGCTGGGAGGCGGTGACGACCGAGACCGCCGAGATCTGGGGCGTGGTCGTGAACGAGCGCCGGGTCGAGGCCTCGGAGTTCTTCGCCGACTCCGGGGCCGGCCCGGTCGAGATCGGCCCCGGCACCACCGGCACCCTGGCCTGGTGCGGCGAGGCGGCGTACGTCGTCCGCGACCCGCAGCGCGACTCCGACCCGGCCCGCCTGCTGCGGCTCGGCACCGACGGCTCGGTCGAGGTGGTCTACGAGTCGCCGGGCACCGGCCGCGCGTTCCTCTCCGCGCCGCGGTGCGGCGGCACCGACCTCACCCTCACCGCGTACAGCGCCGAGGGCGACGAGCAGGTGACCGCACCGATCGGCTGACCCGGCTCGTACGGTGGGTCCCGTGAGTGGCTTCACCGGATTCCCCGTCAGCGCCCTGGACTTCTACGACGACCTCGAGGTCGAGAACACCAAGACGTACTGGGAGGCGCACCGGGCGACGTACGACGAGGCGGTCAAGGCGCCGATGCTCGCGCTGGTCGGCGCGCTGGAGCCGGAGTTCGGGACGCCCAAGGTCTTCCGGCCACATCGCGACGTGCGGTTCGCGAAGGACAAGTCGCCGTACAAGACGCACCAGGGCGCCTTCGTCGCGGCCGGCCCCTCGACCGGCTGGTACGTCGAGATCTCCGCGCGCGGCACCCGGGTCGGTGCGGGCTGCTACCGCCCCGGCGACCGGCTGGCCGGGATCCGTGAGGCGATCGACGACGACCGCACCGGAGCGGAGCTCGAACGGCTGCTCGCGGGCCTCGAGGCAGAGGGCTTCGAGCAGGGCGGTGAGACGCTCAGGACCAGCCCGCGGGGGTACCCGGCCGACCACCCACGGATCGCGCTGCTGCGCCACAAGCAGCTGATGGTCGGCCGCAGCTACGGCTTCGAGGCCGAGGCCATCGGGCCGGGCCTGCTGGACCGGGTCCGCGAGGACTGGCGGGCCGCCCGGCCGCTGGTCGAGTGGCTGGCCGCCGTCCGGTAGGTCCCGGTCAGTGCGGCTGCCAGGCGTCCTCGTCGGCCGTCCGCGACGTGACCTCGCCCGGCAGGTCCTGGGACGCGAGCTGCTCGATGGTGACGTGCTCGAAGACGTCGCGCAGCGAACGGCGGGCGGCGATCCACACGTGCTGGAGGACACTGGCCTCGTCGTTGTACTCCACCGCCTCGGGCCGCAGTCCGTACACGGAGACGAGGGGGCCGTCGACGGCCCGGATCACGTCGGCCACCGATACGTCAGCGGCTGGGCGAGCCAGGCGCCAGCCGCCGGACTGGCCGCGCTGTGAGATGACGACACCCGCCCGGCGGAGGTCGGCGAGGATCGCCTGGAGGAAGCCGTGCGGGATGTCCTGGCGCCGGCCGAGCTCCTCGGCGCTGATGGCGGTCTTCTCGGTCGTGCGCGCGATCTCGATCAGCGCACGCAGCGCGTAGTCGGACTTGGCAGAAACACGCACGGCGTCAGTCTGTCACGACCGACTCGACCGACTCGACCGACTCGCTCGACTCTCGGGTCCGGCAGACCACGGCGTGGCGCACGAGCGACCTGCCGTGGCCTGCGTCACAGCGCAGGCAGGCGCTTCCGAGGATTCCTTGCGAAGGCCGCGACCCCGGGCGATACTCTTTGTTACCGACGAGTAAGCACCGTCAGTGACGAGACGAACAGGTGGGATCAGTGAGCCACTACAAGACCAATCTCCGCGACATCGAGTTCAACCTCTTCGAGGTGCTCGGCCGTGACGAGGTCCTCGGCGAGGGCCCGTTCGCGGAGATCGACTCCGAGACGGCTCGGGCGATCCTCACCGAGGTCGACCGGCTCGCCCGCGAGGACCTCGCGGCGTCGTACGAGGACGGTGACCGCAACCCGCCGGTGTTCGACCCGCAGACCCACACCGCACCGGTGCCGGAGTCGTTCGCGAAGAGCTACCAGGCCTGGATGGACGCCGAGTACTGGCGACTGCAGATCGTCGAGGACCTCGGCGGCACACCCGCCCCCTCGTCGCTCAACTGGGCGGTCGGCGAGATGGTGCTCGGCGCCAACGCCCCGATCTGGATGTACGCCGCCGGCCCCTCGTTCGCGAACGTCGTGCACCGCAACGGCAACGACCGCGACAAGCGGATCGCGCAGCTGATGGTCGAGAACGGCTGGAACACCACCATGGTGCTGACCGAGCCGGACGCCGGCTCCGACGTCGGCGCCGGCCGCGCCAAGGCCACGGCGAACGAGGACGGCTCCTGGAACATCGAGGGCGTCAAGCGGTTCATCACCAGCGCCGAGAGCCAGCTGTCCGACAACATCGTCCACCTGGTGCTGGCCCGCCCGGTCGGCGTTGAGGGCGTCGGCGGCCCCGGCACCAAGGGCCTCTCCCTCTTCATCGTGCCGAAGCACCACTTCGACCACGAGACCGGCGAGCTCACCGGCGAGCGCAACGGCGTCTACGTCACGAACGTCGAGCACAAGATGGGCATCAAGGTGTCGAACACCTGCGAGCTCACGTTCGGCGACCGGTCCGTCGGTGGCGGAGAGCCGGCCCGGGGCTGGCTGCTCGGCGAGGTCCACAACGGCATCGCGCAGATGTTCCAGGTGATCGAGAACGCCCGGATGATGGTCGGCACCAAGGCGATCGCGACGCTGTCGACGGGTTACCTGAACGCACTCGACTACGCGAAGTCGCGGCAGCAGGGACCGGATCTCACGCAGGCCGCTGACAAGACCGCCCCCCGGGTGACGATCACCCACCACCCCGACGTGCGTCGCTCGCTGATGACCCAGAAGTCGTTCGCTGAGGCGATGCGCGCGCTGGTGCTCTACACGGCGACCTGGCAGGACCGGGTCCAGGTGGCCGAGCACAACGGCGAGCGCGACGAGCTCGCGATGGCCGTCAACGACCTGCTGCTCCCGATCGTCAAGGGCTACGGCTCGGAGCGCTCCTGGGTGCTGCTCGGCACCGAGTCACTGCAGACCCTCGGCGGGTCGGGCTATCTCACGGAGTACCCGATCGAGCAGTACGTCCGCGACGCGAAGATCGACACGCTCTACGAGGGCACGACCGCCATCCAGGGCCAGGACTTCTTCTTCCGCAAGATCGTGAAGGACCAGGGCCGCGCGCTGGGCCACCTCGCCAAGGAGATCGAGTCGTTCGTCGCGAGCGAGGCCGGCAACGGCCGGCTCAAGCAGGAGCGGACGCTGCTCGCGACCGCCCTCGAGGACGCGAACGCGCTGGTCGGGCACATGATCAACGACCTGATGTCGGCCGACGCCTCGGCCGACGGTGGCGACATCCGCAACATCTACAAGGTCGGCCTCAACACCAGCCGGCTGCTGATGGTGCTCGGTGACGTGGTGTGCGCCTGGCTGCTGCTGCGCCAGGCCGAGGTCGCGCTGGCGAAGCTGTCCGGCGACGTGTCGGAGAAGGACCAGCGGTTCTACGAGGGCAAGGTCGCGGCCGCGCAGTTCTTCGCGCAGCACAACCTGCCCAAGGTGACCGCCGAGCGCCGGATCGCCGAGGGCACCGACCTCGCCCTGATGGACCTCGACGAGGGAGCCTTCTGACGTACGCCGCTCAGCCTCGCGGCCGGTTCGGCGGGAGCTCTCGCGGGTAGCGGTCCGGTTCGGGGAGGATCAGCCGCGGGTCGAGCGCGAGGGCGGCGAGATCGTCCACCGCGGGGATCGTGCCCCGCGCCTGGGCCCAGGTGTCGCCGACCCCGACGACCGACACCGAGCTGAGCGACACCATCGAACTCGGTGCCCTCGGCGCCGTACACGTCGATCGTGCGCAGCCACACGTCCGCCGCCTCGCGATCCTCCAGGTCCGGAAGGCCGTGCCGGCCCTCCGCACGTCATCCACGAAGGAGCGGCCGGAAAGGTTGAGTGCTCTGCCGAGGCGCCTTGCCGGTCCGCGATCCTCCGGTCAGCGTAGGCTTTCGGCGACGGGGACCGTCTACTCGACAAGGAGTGCCCGATGGGAATCGGTGTTGGCATCCTGCTGCTGGTGATCGGTCTGATCCTGGTACTCGACGCGATCGACTTGCCCGACTCTGTCACGGAGGTGCTCGACGCGAACACCATCGGCTGGATCTGCGTGATCGTCGGCGCGCTCGCTCTCGTCCTCGCGCTGGTGATGAACCAGCAGCGCCGCAAGACCACCCACATCGAACAGCGCCGCCAGGGCTGAGGGCTCCTCAGCGCGTTTCTCGGGACGGGCGACGCAGGGCCGCGCGAGCGGCCGCCGTCACGGACTCCCCGAGTCGGTCGAGCAGAGGTGAGTCGATCCGCCACCGCATCCAGTGCAGCGGTACGTCGACCACGTCCCGGCCCAGTAGCACGACGGAGCCGTCGGCGAGCCACGGGTCGAGCTGCGCCTCGGGCAGCAGCCCCCAGCCCAGCCCCAGCCGGACCGCCTCCGCGAAGTCGCCAGAGGTCGGGACCCGGTGCCACACCGCGGGCTCGGCCACGCCACGGCGTTCCAGCAGCGAGTGCTGCAGGTCGTCCTTCTCGTTGAGGACCACCACCGGCATCCGCTCCCAGTCATAGCCGCGTCCCCGCCGCCAACGCTCGGCAACGGCGGGCGTCGCGGCGGACCGGTATCGCATCGACCCGAGCGCCGTGACCCGACACCCCTGCACGGGGGTCGGGTCCGAGGTGACCGCAGCCAGCGCCTCGCCTCGGCGGAGCAGGTCGGCGGAGAACGCCTGGTCCTCGACGTGCAGCCGCAGCGCGACGCCGTCCCACGTCCCCACCTCGGCGAGGACGGTGCGGAACCAGGTCGCCAGCGAGTCGGCGTTGACCGCCAGGGTCAGGTCGGTCGCCGCCGCCGCGCGCCCCAGCTCGAGGTCGGCCTCGGCCGAGAGCAGCTGGTGCTGCCGGGCCAGCCGCAACACGACCTCGCCGGCCGCGGTCGGCCGGCACGGAGTCGTCCGCTGCACCAGGACCTGGCCAGTCGCGGCCTCGAGCGCCCGGATCCGCTGGCTCACTGCAGACGGCGTCAGCCGCAGGGCGCGGGCGGCGGCCTCGAACGTGCCGTTGTCGGCAATCGCGAGCAGCGTGGCCAGCTGCGCGGCCGGGATCTCCATCTGCCCATCATAAGAGCTGCTTCACGTTCAGCAGATTCTTTCGCTTCCGTGATGGGGTCGGTGCTGCTTAGCGTGGTGCCGTGCTTATTGACGCCACGACCGGCCTGGTCGCCGGTCTGACCCTGATCATCGCCATCGGCGCGCAGAACGCCTTCGTGCTGCGGCAGGGTCTGCTGCGCCAGCACGTCGGGGTCGTGGTCGCCGTCTGCTCGATCTCGGACCTGGTGCTGATCGTCGCCGGTGTGGCCGGGATCGGGACCGTGGTCGATCGAGCACCCGAGGCGATCACGGTGGTCCGCTGGCTCGGCGTGGCGTTCCTGACCTGGTACGGCGTCGCATCGCTGCTCCGGGCCCGCCGGTCCGACGCCCTCCGGGCCGCCGACCGCGGCACCGCGTCCCGTCGTGCTGCCCTCGTGACCGCGCTGGCACTGACCTGGCTCAACCCGCACGTCTACCTCGACACCGTGCTGTTGCTCGGTTCACTGGCCCAGCAGCACGGCGAAGGCGGCCGATGGTGGTTCGCGACCGGCGCCGGTGTGGCCAGTCTGGCGTGGTTCTTCGGCCTGGGGTACGGCGCCCGCCGCGCCTCCGGCGGGCTCACGAGCCCCCGCGCCTGGCAGGTGCTAGACGTCCTGATCGGGCTGACCATGCTGGGCATCGCCGTGAAGCTGGCGACGGGGTGACGGCGTTCAGCTGCAGGCAATGACGGTGACCTCGACCTGCATCCCGGGAATGGCGAGGGCCGAGACCTCGGTGGCGATGCCGCCGGCGGGCACGACGCCGGCCTCGGCGAAGCGCTTCACCAGCTCGGCGTGACCATGGATGAAGTAGTCCTGCAGGTCGGTGGTGTGGATGTCGAAGCTGACCACGTCTGCCAGCGTCATCCCGGCGGCCTCGAGCACCGTCTCGACGTTGTCCATGGTGTGACGTGTCTGAGCGGCGACGTCGCCCTCGTGGACGAGGCTGCCCTCGGAGTCGACGGGGCCCTGCCCGGCGGCGTACAGGGTCTGGCGCGGCTCGACCACCAGCACGCCCTGGGAGTACCCGTACGCGTCCTGCCAGGTCCAGGGGTTGATCGTCTGCTTCTGCATGGCTTGCTTCTCCTTGTCTCGGTGCCGGCGGATCGGCCGGTAGGAGAGAGGCTGGCCGACCCGGCTTGCATGCGGCTTGCGCCGCTCTTACAGGAGGCGTCCGAGCGCGCTACTAGGTTGGGGGCGTGCTCACGATCGGGATCGTCTCGCCCGGCGCGATGGGCAGCGCCCTCGGCCGCGCCTGGGCGGCGGGCGGTGCTCGGGTGGTCGCCACCGTTGTGGGACGCTCGGGGCGGACCCGCAGGCTCGCGCAAGGGCTGGAGCTCTTGCCCTCGTTGACCGACGTGACTCGCACCGCGGACGTCGTGGTGAGCGTCTGCCCACCAGCCACGGCGGGCGCGGTGCTGGACGACGTCATCGCCGCGGCGGGTGACGACCGCCCGCTGCTGGCCGATCTCAACGCGGTCTCACCGGACACGATGACCGACCTCGAAGCGCGCGCCACAGAAGCAGGGTTCGGTCTGGTCGACGGCTCGATCAGCGGTGGTCCTCCGGTGACCGGCGGCGACACGATGCTGTATCTCAGCGGCGCACGAGCGGCGGCAATCGCCGAGCTGGCGTCCGACGGGCTGCGGACCCGGGTCGTGGGCGACCAGGTCGGGACCGCGTCGGCGGTGAAGATGTGCACCGCGTCGGTCTACAAGGGCACGACGGCGGTGTGGGCGCAGGCGCTGCAGACGGCGTACGAGCTCGGGGTCCTCGACGTCGTGCTCGACGACCTCGCGGAGGAGCACCCTGCCGAGGTCGCGCGCGCCGCGCGCCGGATCGCTGTCTCGACCAGCAAGGCCGAGCGGTTCGTCGGCGAGATGGAGCAGATCGCGCTCACCCAGCGCCAGGCCGGTGTCTCGGCCGAGCTGTTCGCAGGGATGGCCGCGGTCTACCGCCGGCTGTCGACGACTGAGATCGCCTCGCTGTCCCCGGAGGACGCCGCCGCGCTCACCGACCTCGAGGTGGTGCTCCGGCGCCTGCGGTGAGGCTCAGGTCCGTCGCTTGCCGCGACTGGGCGGTCCCTGGTCACGGGTGAGCTCGATCAGCTTCCCGCTGATGCGGGTCTGCCGGAGGGCCGCCCACGACTCCTCGGAGAGCGTGGCCGGCAGCTCGACCAGCGAGTGGTCGGGCCGGATCACGATGGCACCGAAGTCGCCCCGGTTGAGCCCGCCCTCGTTCGCGATCGCGCCCACGATCTGCCGGGGCTCGACCTTCTGCCGCTTCCCGACCGATATCCGGTACGTCGCCATCGGACCGCCGCCCGATCCACGGCTCGGCCGGCCACCCGTCGGGCGCTCCTTGCGGCCCCGCTCGCCGCGATCGCGAGCCGGGCGAGGCGGCGGCTCCTCGAGGAGCAGCGGGGTGTCGCCCTGGAGGACGACTGCCAGGGCCGCAGCCACATCCACCTCAGGGACGTCGTGCTCGCGGATGTAGTGGCTCACGACATCCCGGAAGAACCCGACCTGGGCCGAGCCCAGCGCGGCCGTGATCTGGTCGTCGAAGCGGGCGAGCCGGGTGACGTTGACGTCGTCGACCGTCGGCAGCCGCATCTCGGTCAGGGGCTGCCTTGTCGCCTTCTCGATGTGCCTGAGGAGGTAACGCTCGCGCGGCGTGACGAACGAGATCGCATCGCCCTTGCGGCCGGCCCGACCGGTGCGACCGATCCGGTGGACGTAGGACTCGGTGTCGGTGGGGATGTCGTAGTTGACGACGTGGCTGATCCGGTCGACGTCGAGGCCGCGGGCGGCCACGTCGGTGGCGACGAGGATGTCGAGCTTCGCGTCCTTCAGCTGCGTGACGGTGCGCTCGCGCACCTGCTGCGGGACGTCGCCGTTGATCGCCTGGGCGGAGAAGCCCCGGGCGCGCAGCTTCTCGGCGAGCGTCTCGGTCTCGTTCTTGGTGCGGACGAAGACGATCATTCCCTCGAAGTTCTCGACCTCGAGGATCCGGGTCAGTGCGTCCACCTTCTGCGGGTAGCTGACGATCAGGTAGCGCTGGGTGGTGTTGGCCGACGTCGCGGTCTTGCCCTTGACGGTGATCTCGACCGGGTCGGTGAGGTACTGCGCAGCCAGCCGTCGGATCGTCGCGGGCATGGTTGCGGAGAACAGCGCGACCTGCTTGGTGTCCGGGGTGTCGGCGAGGATGCGCTCGACGTCGTCGGCGAACCCCATGTTGAGCATCTCGTCGGCCTCGTCGAGCACGAGGAAGCGCAGCTCGCTGAGGTCGAGGGTGCCCTTGTCGAGGTGGTCCATGATCCGGCCGGGTGTGCCGACCACGATGTGCACGCCGCGGCGCAGGGCGGAGAGCTGGACGCCGTACCCCTGGCCGCCGTACACCGGCAGCACGTGCACGCCTCGCAGGTGGGCGGCGTACCGCTCGAACGCCTCGCACACCTGCAGCGCCAGCTCGCGGGTCGGGGCGAGCACCAGCGCCTGCGGCGCCTTCTGGCTCACGTCCAGCCGCTCGAGGAGCGGCAGCGCGAACGCCGCGGTCTTGCCGGTGCCGGTCTGGGCCAGGCCGACCAGGTCGCTACCGGCCAGCAACGGCGGGATCGTCCGCTCCTGGATCGTCGACGGGCTCTCGTAGCCGACCTCGCGGAGCGACTTCAGGACCGCCTCGCCGAGGCCCAGGTCGGCGAACGTCACGGCCGCGGGCTCGGACGGTTCAGTGGTCATCGCTCCACGGTAGGGGTTGCCGGCCCGGTCCGACATTCCTGGGCCCTACGCTCGATCCATGACTCACTCCCTCACCGGACTGATCGAGATCTGGTGGCAGGCGATCAACGACTTCTCGGCCCTGCTGGAGACGCTGGGCGAGGAGGACTGGTCGGCCCCCACCGACCTCGAGGGCTGGGACGTCCACGCGATCGCCGCACACACGGCGCACCTCGAGTCCCTCCTGGCGGGGGCGCCGCACGACGAGGTCGAGGTCGGCGAGCCGGTCCACGTCACGGGGATGCTGGGGCACTTCACCGAGCAGGGTGTCGTCGCCCGGCGCGACCGGTCGCCCGACGAGCTGATCACCGAGATCAGCACCTCGGCGATCACACGCCGTACGGCCCTGCTGGACGAGCCGCCGCAGGACGCCGCCGCACCCGCTCCCGGCGTGTTCGGCCTGATCGGCTGGAGCACCGAGCGGCTGCTGCGCAACCGGCCGCTGGACGTGTGGATGCACGAGCAGGACGTACGCCGAGCGATCGGCCGACCCGGCAACCTCGACGGTCCGGCGGCCGTCCACACCGCCGACTACCTCGCGGAGAGCCTGGGGTTCGTGATGGTCAAGCGGGGCGGGGCCGGCGCGGGCACCACGGCCGTCCTCGAGATCGACGGGCACGTGCCGTACGGCGTCGCGGTGGACGACCACGGTCGCGGGCACCAGGTCGATCCGGTCCCTTCCGACCCCACCGTGCGGCTCGCGATGAGCCGCGAGACGTTCGTGCTGCTGGCCGGTGGCAGACGGCCTGCCGAGCCCGGCGCCGTCGTGCTGTCCGGTGACACCGACCTCGGAGGGCGGGTCGTCGCCGGCCTCGCGGTGACTCCGTGACCCGAGGCTGGCACGTCGACGACCTCCCCCACCAGACCGGCCGCACCGCGGTGGTCACCGGCTGCACGCGGGGCGGCCTCGGCTACCACGTCGCCCTCGAGCTCGCGCGGCGCGGCGGGACGGTCGTGCTCGCGGGTCGCCGCTCCGACGCCCTGGACGAGGCGGCCGGCGCCATCACCGCCGAGGTGCCCGACGCTCGGCTCTCCTCCTTGGAGGTCGACCTCGCCGACCTGTCGTCGGTACGGCTCGCCGCGGAACGGGCGGCCGAGATCGGGCCCGTGCACGGCCTTCTCAACAACGCCGGCGTGATGGCGACGCCGTACTCGCGCACCGCCGACGGGCTCGAGCTGCAGCTCGCGACCAACCACTTCGGACCGTTCCTCCTCACCGGCCTGCTCCTCCCCCTGCTGGTCGAGGCGGGTGACGCGCGCGTCGTCACCGTCTCCTCGCAGATGCACCGGGTCGCGCAGCGGGCGCCGCTGGACGACCCGCGGATCGCGGAGGGCCACTACCGGCGGTGGCAGGCCTACTCCCGTACCAAGCTCGCCAACCTGCTGTTCACGTTCGAGCTCGACCGGCGGCTGGCGAAGGCGGGTCTGCCGGTGACGGCGATGGCGGCCCACCCTGGGTACGCCGGCACCCACCTGGTGGCCAACGGGCAGTTCGGCCGCGCCTCGGGCGGGTTCGCGTCGATCCTCGACGCCGCGAACCGCGCAATCTCGCAGCCCGCCGCGGCCGGCGCGCTGCCGCTGCTGATGGCCATGACGGCCGACGTACCGGGCAGCAGCTACTGCGGTCCCGGCGGGCCCGGGGAGGCCCGGGGCCTGCCACGGCTGGTCGGCTGCAGCCGGCTGGCGCGGGACGAGCACTCCCAGCGGGCGCTGTGGGAGCTGAGCGAGCGCACCGTGGGTCTGTCGTACCCCTGAGCCGCGGCTAGCGCGCGGCGCGAGCCTCAGCTCCTGCTCATTCCAGCCGACGTCGGTTGCGGATCCAGTCCGGGGGTGGTCGACCCTGGCGACTGACACGAACTCGGGGCGCCGGTCGTGGCCGAGCCGGATCAGGTCGGCGTCACAGGCCCTCCGGCGGATCGCGGAGCCGGAGAGCTCGAGGCCGTCCTCGGTGACCCCGGTCCCGGCTGACCCTTCGGCGAGGTCGTCGGCGTCGATGGTGATCGCGACCCGGGGTCGGGCGCCGTGGCTGGCCGGTGCCTGCTCGGTGTCCAGCGCATGTTGGGCCAGCTGGACGAGGGCGTCCCACATCCGAGCGCCGTGGTCGCGCGGGTCCGGGGCTCCTTCACAGGTGATGGGGTCGTGGGTCGGTTCGGGTTTGGTCAGGGGCAGCAGGCGGCGCGGACCGCACTGTCATGCCGAGATGAGTGCCCAGCTGTCTCGTGCGGCCGAGGGCATCTACCGGGCCGTTGACCTCACTTTCACGCTGCTGCAACGGCGTGCCAGAGGGGTCAACGACGTGATAGTCGGGAACAAGTGCTGCGACGGGCGGCGCCACGACCTCGTGCCCGCCCCGGGCTCGCCCGCGGAGAAGCGGGAGCAGTGGATCCGCGACCACCCTCGGCTCCTCGCCCTGCGCGCGACGCTCGGCGGCACCGCGGGCATCGTCGTGCCGCTCGTCCTCGCGTGGCTGCTCGCGGGGTTCGCGTTCTCGATCGACCTGCCCGGCATACCGCTGCCGGACCTGCCCTCGATCCCTCTGCCGGACCTGCCCGAGATCCCGTGGCCGGACTGGTCGCTGCCGGACTGGTCGCTCCCCGGCTGGGTCCGCGAGGTGCTGGACGTCCTCAAGCTCGTCTTCCCGGTCCTACCGGCGTTCGTGCTGGCCCGCGCCGAGGTCAAGCGGCGACGCAAGCAGGACGAGCTGCGGACGAGACGACGAGCAGGGTTGAGGCCTCACCGCGACCCGGCATGCGTACTGCGAACGCGGGTACGTTGTGGCCACTGACCTGAAGAACACGGGGAGAGGACCAGGCGTGGCTGAGGACATGGAGCTGTTGGAGCAGCGGAGGAACCGGCAGCAGGAGAAGCACGACCAGCTGGCGGCGGTCCAGGACCTGACACAGGGTCGACTCGACGGTGCCGCGGAAGCTCATCAGGCGGCCAGGAAGGAGCGCAAGCGCCTCAGCGCGGCTCGCGACGTTGCGGAGAAGCGCGCGAAGCGGCTCGCCCAGGAGGCGAAGCGGTCACGGAAGCTGGAGACCGCGTTGCGCGAGGACGTCGCCGACGCGGAGAACGAGCTCGCCGAGATCCGGTCGAAGCTCGAGAAGCGGCGGGCGAAGCTCACGGAGGCCGAGGCGGCCCTCGCCTCCGAGAAGGCGAGGCAGGAGGCCGAGCAGCCCGCGCCGGCCAAGCGCGCACCGAGGAAGCGGGCGGCAGCCGCCAAGAAGGCGGCCACACCCCGGAAGCGATCGGCCTCGACGACCACGAAGCGTTCCGCGACGCGGAAGCGAGCAGGTTCCACGACCAAGCGCACGGCGACCCGCAAGCAGAGCGGATCCTGATCAGGGTCTGATCCGGACTCAGGCGGGCTGGTTCTGCTCGGCCCAGAGACCGAGCAGGCCGCGGAAGTGCGCGAGGAACTGCTCCTGCTCGTGGGCCGGGTACGTCGCCCCGACCGTGTCACGCAGCAGCCGGTCGAATTCGTCGGAGGTCACCCAGTCGTGCACCTGCTCGGGCAGGTGCGGCAGGTGTTCCTCGCACCACCCGCGGTAGCGGTCGGTCTCGAAGTACGCGTCGGCCAGCTCGGCGTACGCGTCGAGCTTCTCGTCGTACGTGCGGTCGGAGTCGGCGATCTCGAAGTACCGGACGGTCTCGAGGTCGATGTTGCTGCGGCGGCCGGTCACGACGCAGAAGACCGACCAGCGCACCAGCGCCGTGAGCGCCCACGGGAAGTAGTAGTGGAGGCTGGTGACCGCGACGTCGGGGCACGCGTTGGCGTAGTCGATCGGGTAGACGTCGTCGCCCTGCACGAGCATCTCCGCCGAGTTGAACTCCCAGCGGAAGAACGCGTTCACGATCCGGCTCACCTGCGCGGCCTGCCGGCCCGCCGACTCCGACAGGAAGTCGTGGGTGACGGCGTATCGCTGGTGCATCGGCTGCTCGGGGCGGAAGTCCATCACCATCGTCTCGGGACCGATCGAGAGCGCCCGCGCGAAGTGGTCGTAGTCGACGGTGGCCTGGAGGTGCATGAGCATCTCGCCGGACTCGTCATACGCGCGGTGGAGGTCGCCGCGGTCGTTGACCCGGGAGACGCCGCGCCAGCCGCCGCCGTCGAACGGCTTCATGTAGAGCGGGTACCCGAGGCCGTCGGCGATCGCGTCGAGGTCGAAGGGGCGGTTGTACTTCTCCGAGGTGTAGACCCAGCGGATGTTGTCGACCGGGTTCTTGTACGGGACCAGGATCGTGTCCGGCACCTTCAGGCCGAGGCGCAGCATCGCGCAGTAGGCACTGTGCTTCTCCATGGCCTGGAACGTGAACGGGCTGTTGAGCAGGTAGGTGCCGTTGACCAGCGCCGCCTTCTTCAGCCACTCACGAGGGTGGTAGTACCAGTAGGCGAGCCGGTCGATCACGAGGTCGGTGCGCACCGGGTCGGTGAGGTCGAAGGGCTCGATCGTGAGCCGCTCGCTCGACACGGTGTGAGTGCTGCCGTCGACCGACAGCGGGCCGACCCGCCGCAGGATCGACTCGAACGCGCGCGGCCAGTCCTCCTCGGCTCCGAGCAGCAGTCCGATCAGGTGGTCGCTCATGTCGGTCCTCTCCGGTCAGCGGGCTGTGTTCAACAGAAGCGGGGCAGGTGGTAGGCGAGCTGGAGCTGCCACCACGGCCAGTCGTGCGCCGAGTCGTGGCCCCAGACGTCGAGCTGGTGCGGGATCTGCTTGTCGGCGAGCAGCCCCGCCATCCGCCGGGCGCTCGGGAGCGACCCGGTCGGGTGGGTCTCCCATGGCCCCTCGCCGACGACGAGCACGATGTTCACCCGGCTGCGCAGCCAATCGAGGTGGTCGCCCTGGAGGTGGGCGACGTAGTCGGTCGGGTTGGTGAAGAACGCCGCGTCGCCGCGCTCCCCCCACGCGTGCCACTCCGACGGGTCGTAGTTGCCCGACTGGCACAGGGCGAGCGGGAACACGTCGGCGCGGGTCAGCGCGAGCTGGAGCGACTGGTAGGCGCCGAGGCTGCAGCCGGTCGCCGCGAGGTCGCCGTGACCGGGTGAGTCGTGGTCGATCAGGCCGACGACGCGCTCGGTGACCCACGACTCGTACCCGCGGTGCCGCCGCGCCCGCTCCTCCAGCGGCACGCTGCGGTCAGACCAGGTCACGTCGTCGACCGAGTCGACGCAGTAGAGCTTCACCCGGCCGGCATCGAGCAGGTCGCCGACGGCCTCGACCATCCCGTTGTTCTCGTAGTCCCACGCGCGGCCCTGCTCGCTGGGGAAGACCACGACCGGCCGGCCGTAGTGGCCGTAGCGGATCACCGTGCCGCTGCGGTCGAAGCCGGGGATGTCGAGCTCCCACGTCGCGCGCTCGGTCATTTCCACACCTTTCGCAGCAGGTCCGTGAGATGAGGGTCGAGCACGTCGCGCCAGCACGTCCAGGTGTGCGCCTGCCGGACCTCGCCCCACGAGACGGCCATCCCGACCGCGGTCAGGTGGTCGCGGAGCAGCAGGTTGTTGGCGTGGTTCTCCTCCGCGGTCCCACAGGTCATCGCGACCGCCGGCGCTTCGGGCGCCGCCTGGGTCGCCGCCAGCACGGTCGCCACGAACCCGGTCACCTCGTCCCAGAACTCGAAGTCCGACTCCTGCGGGTCGAGCTCGGGGGTGAAGAACGACCCCGACTGGAGCATCAGCCCGGCGAACGTCCCGGGGCTGGTCCAGGCGGCGTGGAGGGCCGCGAGCCCGCCGAGGCTCTGACCGACCAGCACCGGCCGGTGGTCGCTCGGGCAGGCGGCGAGCAGCGCGGGCAGTACGTCGCCGGTCAGCGCGCCCGTGTACGCCGGGTTCGCCGAGTACCGCTGGTTGCGCGGGCCCGGGTCGAGCAGTGCCACCCTGAACCGAGGCAGCCCACCGCCGGCGATCCCGGCACCGGCCCACGTCAGCAGCTCGCCGTACGTCGCCATCTCGGGACCGTCGTGGACCATCAGCAGCGGCAGCGGCTCGACGCCGTCGGCATCGGCGGGCGCCCAGATCGTGACCTCGACGTCCCCCGCCGGGGTGTCCTCGACGACGACGCCTGCCTGCTCCGACGGCACCTGCGGGGCGGCGAGCCACGCCGGCGGCGCGTACGACGGGAGCCCGACCCACGAGTGCTCGCCGAACGCGCCGTCGACGGTCTGCGGGTTGGTCGGGTCGAGCCGGTGGCCGCCGTCGACGTCGAGGAGGTACTCGAGCCGGTCGACCGGCAGGTCGGTCACCCGCAGCTCCCACCCCTCGTCGACCCGGGTGAGCGCGGGGTCCGCCAGGTCGAGCTCGCTCCACAGCCGGACCGACGCGGCCGCGCCCGCGGGGTCGGGGTACCGGACCACGACGACGTCGTCGTCGACGGTCGTGCGGAACGCTCCGTCGCTCACTCCGGCCACCCTAGAGGGCCTGCGTCATCGGGGTCAGAGGTCCGCGATCAGGTCCCGGACCTGGTCGAAGGTGAGCACCACGAACAGCACTGCGGTCAGGGCCATCAGCGCGTTGGACAACAGCTTGTTGCGCCACTCCCGGGGAACCCGGTCGCTGTTGAGGATCAGCAGCAGCGTGACCGCCAGGAACGGCATGATGAACGCGCCGAGCACGGTGTACAGCTGGATCAGCCAGAACGGCTCGCCGAAGAAGATCAGCAGCATCGGCGGGAACGTCAGCCACAGGATGTAGGCCTTGTAGCCAGCGCTGCCGGCGCCGCGCTCCGGGGAGTCCTCGGGCACTCCCCGCACGCTGCCCGCGAAGTCGGCGAACATCAGCGAGACGCCGTTCCACACCCCGACCAGCGACGACATCGCGGCGGCCCAGAACCCGACGAGGAAGATCGTGCTGGCAACCACGCCGTACCGGTCCTCCAAGACGTCCCCCAGGTCGAGGAGCCCCTGCTCCCCCTCGGCGATCGCGATGTTGGCCGAGTAGAGCAGCTCGGCGCCGACGATGAGGGTGGCGGTCACGAAGAGACCGGTGACGACGTAGGCCACGGTGTTGTCCAGCCGCATCACGCGCATGTGCGCGGACGTGGTCCAGCCCTTCTCGCGCACCCAGTAGCCGTACGCTGCGAGCGTGATCGTGCCGCCCACGCCTCCGGCCAGCGAGATGGTCGTCCAGACGTCGCCGTCCGGGACCATCGGGACCAGCCCACCCAGCAGGTCCGGCAGGTTTGGCACCGTGAGGGCGGCGGCCGTGACCATCGCCACGAACATCAGCCCCACCAACGCGGCGCACACCTTCTCGAACAGCCCATAGCGGCCCGCCCAGACCAGGGCCAGCCCGAGCAGGCCCGAGATGATCCCCCACGTCTTGGCCCCGAAGAACGGGAGCAGGGAAGCGAGGGGCAGGCCCGTGCCGGCCATGGCCGCGGCGCCGTACACGAAGCCCCAGATCACGATGTAGGGCGCGAAGTAGACGGTCGTCCACCGACCGAGCGATGCCCAGCCCTCGTAGATCGTGCGGCCGGTCGCGAGCGAGTAGCGCCCGGCGCCCTCGACCAGGACGATCTTCATGACGCAGCCGAAGACGACAGCCCAGAACAGGGCGTAGCCGTAGCTGCTGCCGGCGATCAGGGTGGCGACCAGATCGGCGGCACCGACGCCGGTGGCGGCCATCACGATGCCGGGACCGATGATCGACCACTTGGGTGCGCGTTCCCGCACCGAGTCCATGCTCACGGGGGTGGCTCCTTCCGGCCGAGATCCGGACCCCCGGCACGTTACCGGCTGCCGTCCGCGGTGGTGACGGCACGTCCACGCACGCCAGAATGGCGACATGCCTTCCGAGAGCCGTGCCGGACAGCCCGCGGAACCGTCCGACCTGGTCGACGTCGCGGCGCTGCTGGCGGCGTACGGCGACCGGGTGCCCGACCCCGACGATCCCGACCAGCAGGTGGCGTTCGGCACCAGTGGCCACCGTGGATCGTCGCTCAAGACGTCGTTCAACGAGCACCACATCCTCGCCACGACGCAGGCGATCTGCGACTACCGGCGCGAGCAGGGGTACGACGGCCGGCTGTTCATGGGCCGCGACACCCATGCACTCTCGGAGCCGGCGTGGGTGTCGGCGCTGGAGGTGCTGCTTGCCAACGACGTCGACGTGCTGGTCGACAGCCGCGACGGGTTCACCCCGACTCCGGCGGTCTCGCACGCGATCCTGCGCGCCAACGCCGGACGCACCACTGGTGCGGGCCTCGCCGACGGCGTCGTCGTCACGCCGTCCCACAACCCGCCGAGCGACGGCGGCTTCAAGTACAACCCACCCCACGGCGGGCCCGCGGACACCGACGCCACGACGGTGATCGCGGCACGCGCGAACGACCTGATGCGCGGCGGGCTGGCCGACGTGAAGCGGGTCGCCGACGTGTCGGGCGTCGGACGGTACGACTTCCTCGCGGCGTACGTCGACGACCTGCCGGCCGTGCTCGACCTCGACGCGGTCCGCGGCGCCGGCATCCGGATCGGCGCCGACCCGCTCGGCGGGGCCAGCGTCGACTACTGGGCCGCGATCGCCGAGCGGCACCGGCTCGACCTGACCGTGGTCAACCCCGAGGTCGACCCGACCTGGCGCTTCATGACGCTCGACTGGGACGAGAAGATCCGGATGGACTGCTCCTCGCCCTACGCCATGGCGTCCCTGATCGGCCGCAAGGACGAGTACGCCGTGGCCACCGGCAACGACGCCGATGCCGACCGGCACGGCATCGTCACGCCCGACGGCGGGCTGATGAACCCGAACCACTACCTCGCGGTGGCGATCGGCTACCTCTTCGGCGGTGCCCGTCCCGGCTGGCCGGACACCGCCCGGATCGGGAAGACGCTCGTGTCGAGCTCGATGATCGACCGGGTCGCCGACGCCCTCGGCAAGCCGATGGTCGAGGTGCCGGTCGGCTTCAAGTGGTTCGTGCCCGGGCTGCTCGACGGCTCGTTCGGGTTCGGCGGCGAGGAGTCGGCGGGCGCCTCCTTCCTGCGCAGCGACGGCACCGCGTGGACCACCGACAAGGACGGCATCATCCTCGCGCTGCTGGCCTCGGAGATCCTCGCCCGGACCGGTCGCACCCCGAGCGAGCACTACCGGGCTCTCGTGGCCGAGCACGGCGACCCGGCGTACGCCAGGATCGACGCGCCCGCCGACCGAGAGCAGAAGGCGAAGCTGGCTGCCCTCTCCCCCGACGACGTCACCGCCACCGAGCTGGCCGGCGAACCCATCACCGCCCGGCTCACCGACGCGCCCGGCAACGGCGCCCGGATCGGCGGCCTCAAGGTCACGACCGAGAGCGCCTGGTTCGCGGCCCGCCCCAGCGGCACCGAGGACGTCTACAAGATCTACGCCGAGTCGTTCCGCGGCCCCGAGCACCTCGCGCAGGTGCAGGCGGAGGCGCGCGAGGTGGTCACGGCGGCCCTCGGATGACCCATCCGGTCGTCGCTCTCTCGGACAGCTGGGTCGCGGACGGGCGTGAACCCGGCGGGGCCGTGTGCGTGATCCGGGACGCGAGGTCGTGGTCGACCACGTCGCCGCGGTCTCGGGAGCGAGCTCGCCGATGCGGTCTGGGACGCGCTGTGAGCCGGGGTCGCCCCAGAGCGTCATACGGACAGAGCCGTCTACGGCTCCGTCCGTATGACGTCCCGGTCGGCGCAGTCCGACCTCACGAACGGTCGGTAGCCGGCTTGGTCAGCGTCTCCCACGCGAAGCCGTCGGGGTCGGCGAACGGCGGGCCGTCGCTGCCGACGACCAGCCGGTGCGACCCGGTCCCTTCGGGTGAGACGCCGGCGAGCTTGGCCAGGCCACGGCGCTTGTAGAGCGCCAGCTTGACGGGGCTCGAGGCTGCGTCGAACTCGACGTACTTGCTGCCGAAGCTCTTCGCGACGGCGAAGCCGCGGTCGACGTAGAACCGCTTGGTCTCGCTGACGTTCTCGACGCCGAGCAGGAGCACGACATCGTCGACCTGCCGGGTGGCGGGGCCGGTGTTCCTCTTGGAGGAGGTCACGATCTGCCAGATGGTGCCGTCCGGAGCTTGCAGCATGGCGCCGTAGCCCCACAGGGACTTCGCGGCCGGCTTCAGCGTCGTGGCACCGGCCGCGACGGCGGCGTCGACCAGGGCGTCGACGTTCGCGGGCTGGGGCATGACCAGGGAGAGCGTGAACCCGCGGAAACCGGAGGTCGGTGCCTCCGAGGCGCGCACCCGGACCGGGATGTCCGGACCGAAGGCGGCGGCGTAGAAGTCGTGTGCGGCGCTGGGGTCTGCCACCTCGAGGGTGACGGTGTCGATGGAAGTCATGCGTACGACGCTAGACGCGAGTCAGCGGCCGGTGCTTCTCGATTCCTGATCGATGCCGGGACGACGCCGTGTCGTGCGCGCACGGTCCGACAGCAACGGCCGGGCCGGGTGCAGGAAGGCGTCGAAGTCCTCGTCGACCTGAGCGTCCTCACCCCCATCTCGCGTTCGGGACCAGTGCCCCACCGCCTACCACAAACCTCGCAGCAGCCGGGTTGAGTGACGTCCACAGTGGGTCGCGCGAGGGGTCTGCTGCCCGTCGTACCTCATCTGGACGATGCCTCGAGAGCCGGTTCGCGAGGACCATGGGACGCGACGGTTCGTTACCCGATCGGCCCCCTCCTGGTCCCCGCAACCGGGAGGGGGTCCCCTGCACGCCCGTTGCCGCTTCCGCGCGCTGGCGCTACACTGCGGACAAGTCCGATCCCCCGGCCAGCGTCGCGATTCAGGCGCCGGCCCGGACCTGGTAGGGCTGACTCGGGCCCCGGCCCACCCCTGTGAAGCGGGTGCGAGGTGCGGGAGGGGGCTCGGTGCAGGTCGGGCGATGGATCTGGAGAGAGCAGGCGCGCCTGGTGGGCGTCGGCCTGATCGTGGCGTGGACGCTCGTGCCGCTGCTCACTGTCTTCTGGATGGAGCCCGCCACCCGCGACCTCCCGGTCGCGGCCATGGTGGCCGACCTGACCACCTACCCCGCGCTGCTGATGGGCGCACTCCTCCTCTACGTCCACACCCGGGTCTCGCCCGGCATCGGATCCGCACGCCTCGCCGCGGCCACGGTCTTCCTCACCAGCCAGGGCATCGCGTATGCCGTGCTGCGGCTCGCCATGCCGGAAGGGACCCACGAGCATCCCGGGTGGCTGATGCTGCTCGACCTGGTCGTGGCCGGCCTGCTCGTCGGGATGCTCGCCGTGAGCGACCGTCGGCCGGTGGGCGACCCGCTGCTCGTGGGCCTCGGTCTCGGGGTCGTGATCTCGGCGCTCCGGCTGCTGCTGGTCACCTCGGCCTACCCGCTCCCCAACCTCCAGGGCCAGACGCCGTGGCTCGGCGTCCTGGTTCTCATCCTGTACGCCGTGGCGGCGGTGCTGCTCGTGCGCCGGGTGAGCCTGCCGAGTCCGGCCGGCTTCCGGCTCGGGGTCGTGCTGGTCCTGCTCGGCCTCAGCCACATGCTGACCAACCCGATCCCCCCGGCCGATGCGCGCAGCCTGGTCGCCATCGTGGCCGACCTGGTCGGCGCGGTCCTCTTCTGCACCACCGCGTGGGCGCTGCTCCAGGAGGCACTGCGGCAGTCCGCCCGGTCCGAGCTGCTCCAGGAGCTGTTGGACCTCGCCGAGGCGGAAGTGCGACAGGACCGCACCGTGCTGCACCAGGTCGCGAGTGCCGCCGCCGGGATCAGCTCGGCGTCCCAGCTGCTCGCGTCGGGGGCGGTCGGGGACGCCGACGCCCGTCAGCGGATGGTGCAGATGCTCGCCGCCGAGTCGGCCAGGCTCCAGCGGCTCTCGGCGGGCGGCCCCGACGACGAGGTGCGGGAGATCGACCTCGACCAGACGATCGCGCCGATGGTGGCCGCCCATGCCGCCCGCGGCCGGACCGTCGAGTGGCAGCCGTGCGGCCACCACGCGCAGGGCTCGCCCGACCGGGTGGCCGAGGTCGTGGGCATCCTGCTCGACAACTGCGCGGACCACTCCGGGACGTCCACCGCGAGGGTGGAGGTGTCGGACCGTTCCGACGGCACCGTCGCGATCACCGTGTCCGATGGCGGCCGAGGTATCGGCCACGACGTACTGGCTCGAGGCTTCGCTTGGGGGGCCCGCGGCCGCGACTCGAACGGCCAGGGCATCGGCCTCCACCACGCCGGCCGGCTGGCGACCGACCTGGGCGGCTCGCTCGCCGTGACGGGGTCTCCGGGCCTGGGCACGTCGGTGACCCTGACACTCCCCGCTGTCGCGGCGGCCGTCCTGGGCGGTGAGTCCCTTGGCGCGTGACGCGAGTGTGCTGGTCGTCGACGACCACGCCCTCTTCTCCGAGGCAGTGTCGCTGGCCCTGACCGTTGACGGTCGCACCGTCCACCGGCTCTCCCTCGAGACGTCCGGACGCACGCCGGCACGGCTGCTCGCGGCCGCACTCCGGATGGGGCCTGACATCGTCCTGCTCGACCTCGACCTCGGCCGGTACGGCGACGGGCAGGACCTGGTCAGGCCGCTCACCAGGGCCGGGGTGGACGTCATCGTCGTGACCGGTCACGCCGACGAGGCGGACTGGGGCGGCTGTCTGCGCCACGGTGCCCGTGCGGTGTTCTCCAAGCACCGGCCACTGGCCGAGCTGATCACGCTGGTGCGCCGGCTCGAGGCCGACGAGCAGGTCCTCGACCCCGATGAGTACCGGCGGCTCACGACACTGTGGCAGGAACGGTTGGTCGAGGACGAGGAGCACCGACGCCGGCTGGCCAGGCTGACTCCGCGCGAGCGCGAGGTGCTGTCCGAGCTGATGGCCGGCCGCACGATCCGCGAGATCGCCGGGCAGGACGTCGTGTCGGAAGCGACGGTGCGGACCCAGGTCCGCACGATCCTCCACAAGCTGGGCGTCTCCACGCAGATCGCAGCAGTCGGGATGGCACACCGGGTGTCGTGGCGCTCGCCCGGTGTGGGCCGCGCACTCAGGGCCTGATCTGGCCACCTCGGCCGGCTCACGCCACGTCCGGAGCGCCGCCGGTAGGTTCGAACATCCCGGTAGCGCACGAGACGTTGCGTTAGCTGATCGAAGAGCCCGAGCGAACCTCGCGGTCAGCGCGCCAGGCCTGCAGCCGACTGGTTCCCGGTAAACAGGGCTGAGTACGCGTTAAGCGCCGGCTGCCCGCCGAGATGGGCGTACAGGACGGTCGAGTCACGCCCGATCTCCCCGCTGGTCACGAGGTCGATCAGGCCCGCCATCGACTTGCCCTCGTACACCGGGTCGATGATCACGCCTTCTAGCTGGCCCGTCAGCCGGATCGCCTCCAGCGTGGACTCGACCGGTATGCCGTAGAGGTCGCCCGCCCAGCCCTCGAGCACACTGATCTCGTCGTCGCGGAGGTCACGTCCGACGCCGATCAGCTCGGCAGTGCCGCGGGCGATCCGCGCCACCTGGTCGCGGGCCTTCTCCAACGTCGCGGACGCGTCGATCCCCAGCACCCGCCTGGGTCTCCCGCCCGCCTGCTCCAGGTCCGCGAAGCCGGCGATCATGCCCGCATGGGTGGAGCCGGTGACCGTGCAGACCACGATCGTGTCGAAGAACACGCCGAGCTCCTGCTCCTGGTGGGCGACCTCGTGCGCCCAGTGCGCGAAGCCGAGACCGCCGAGACGGTGGTCGCTGGCGCCGGCAGGGATGGGGTACGGCCTACCGCCGCGGGCCTCTACGTCGGCGATCGCCTGGCGCCACGAGTCGCGGAACCCGAGGTCGAAACCGGCCTCGTCCAGCCGGACCTCGGCGCCCATGATCCGGCTCAGCAAGATGTTGCCGACCCGGTCGTTGACGCTGTCGGGCCAGTCGACCCACTTCTCCTGGACCAGGACCGCCTTCATGCCCAGCCTCGCGGCGACCGCCGCGACCTGGCGCGTGTGGTTGGACTGGTAGCCGCCGATGCTGACCAGGGTGTCGGCCCCGGACGCGATCGCGTCCGGCACGACGTACTCCAGCTTGCGGGTCTTGTTGCCGCCGTACGCCAGCCCGGCGTTGCAGTCCTCGCGCTTGGCCCAGACCTGCGCGCCGCCGAGGTGTTGGGTGAGTCGCTCGAGCGGGTGGACCGGACTCGGCCCGAACGTCAGCGGGTAGCGGGGGAAGTCGGCCAGCGCCATGGATCAGCTCTCCGCGCTTGCTAGGCCGCCTCGCGCAGCCGCTTGGCCTCGCGGCCGAGGGCGAGCTGCATGACGCGGCGCTGCTTCGGCGTACCGGTGACCATTGCGTGCAGTGCCTTGAGCTGACGCGGCAGGTTCTTGGCGGTGGTGGTCTCGAGCCAGTGGTTGGGCAGCGAGAGCCGCACCACCTTGTGCCACGCGGAGTAGACCTGCGGGATCAGGGGCCGGGCGCAGTAGGCGAGGTCGTACTTCTCGAAGAGGGCCTGCACCTTGGGCGCGATCTCGCCGTACCGGTTCGACGGCAGGTCGGGGAACAGGTGGTGCTCGATCTGGTGCGAGAGGTTGCCGGTCATGATGTGCATCTGCTTGGAGCCGGAGATGTTGGCGCTGCCGAGCATCTGCCGGACGTACCACTCGCCCTTGGTCTCACCCTCGATCGAGCGCTTCTCGAAGGTCTCGACGCCCTCGGGGAAGTGGCCGCACATGATGACCGAGTGCGCCCAGATGTTGCGCACGATGTTGGCGGTGAAGTTCGCGGCCAGCGTGGTGAGGAACGAGCCGGTCGGCAGGGACAGCAGCGGGTGGACGACGTAGTCCTTGGAGGCCTGCTTGCGGATCTTGGCCACCACCTTCTTGGCCTCGGCCCGGAACTTCGGGTCCTTGGTCCGGCCACGTGCGATGGCCCCCCGCAGCTCGAGGTCGTACGCCGCGATGCCGTACTCGAAGAAGCAGGCGTTGAGGAAGTTCCAGATCGGCTGACCGAGGTGCATCGGCTGCCAGGTCTGGTCCTCGTCGACCCGCATGATGCCGTAGCCGAGGTCGTTGTCCTTGCCGATGACGTTCGTGTAGTTGTGGTGGAGCACGTTGTGGCTGTGCTTCCACTGCTCGGCCGGCGTCGCGTGGTCCCACTCCCACGTCGTGGAGTGGATCTTCGGGTCGCGCATCCAGTCCCACTGGCCGTGGAGGATGTTGTGGCCGATCTCCATGTTGTCGAGGATCTTGGCGATGCTCAGGCCGGCGGTGCCGAGCAGCCACGCAGGCGGGAAGACGCTGAACAGCAGCACCGCCCGGCTGCCGAACTCGATGCTGCGCTGGGTCTTGATGACCCGGCGGATGTACGCCGCGTCGGCGGCGCCTCGGCTGTCGACGACCTCCTGCCGGATGGCGTCGAGCTCGATGCCGATCTGCTCGATGTCCTCCGGGGTGAGGTGAGCGATCGGGTGGTCGGCCTTCTTCTGGATGACAGTCATTTCACTAGCTCTCTTCGGTGGTTGAGGTGCGAGCGCAGCGAGCCTCGAAACCTACTGGTGGTCGAGGTGGCAGGGGCCGGCGGCGGCGTTGATGCAGGTCTGCACCTTGATCGCACCGCTCTCGCCGGGCACGGCGGTGGTGACCTGCCCGTTGCGCAGGTCGCGCACGCTGCCCTCGGAGAGCGGCAGCACGCAGCCGTAGCAGATGCCCATCCGGCACCCGCTCGGCATCAGGACGCCGGCGGCCTCGGCGGCGTCGAGGATCGGAGTGGCGCCGTCGGCTTCGACGGTCCGGCCATCGGTGAAGCCGACCGTGCCCCCGTCACCCGGCTCCACGCGGGCGGTGCGGAACTGCTCGGTGAACAGCTCCAGCCCCTTGCCGTCGTGAAACTCCTGGAGGGCGTCGAGCAGGCCGGCGGGGCCGCACGCGAAGGTGCGCCGCTCGGCCAGGTCGGGCACCAGCGCCGGGAGCTCCTCGACGTCGAGCACGCCGTGCACGTCGTCGTACCGGGGCACGAGCGTGATCGCGCCCGCCCGCTCGAGCGCCTCGAGGTCGCGGATGAAGATCGAGCCGGGGCGGCTCGGCGCGACGTGGACGACGACGACGTCGTACGCGGCGCTGCGGGTCGGTCGTAGTACCCCTTCGTCCGTGGACGGGAAGAGGTTGCGCAGCATGCCGATGACCGGGGTGATGCCGGACCCGGCGGTCACGAAGAGGAACTTGCCGCCGCTCGGGGGCAGCACGAACTCTCCGGCCGCCTGCTCGAGGTGGACCAGCGTGCCGGGGCGGGTGCGGTGGACCAGGTGGTGGCTGACGAGCCCGTCGGGGACGGCCTTGACGGTGATGGCGATCCGGCGGTCCGGCCGCGGGCCGTGGGTGAGCGAGTAGGCGCGCCACTGCCGGACGCCGTCGACATCGATCCCGATCCGGAGGTACTGGCCCGGCACGTGTCCGGCCCAGTCGGCGCCGGGCCGGATCACGAGCGTGGCGGCGTCCTTGGTCTCCGCGCGCACCTGCTCGATCCGGCCGCGCAGGTCGGCCCCGGCGCGAAGCGGGGCGAACAGGTCGAAGAAGTCAGCGGGCACCAGCGGCGTGGTGGCCGCCTCCGCGAGCTGTCGCACGCGAGTCCGCAATGTTGTCATGGCATCAGTGTGTCTGAACTACAGAGCAAAGACATGGTCCTCAGACGTGAATCGGGCACCACATTTTGTTCACAGATGACAGGAGGCCTCACCGAAGGTGCTTGAGTGCCTCGCGTTGCGAAAGAGGTGACAACGTGTCCTCTCGCGCGGCGACGAACCCGCGCACCCAGTCCGGGTCGGTGCGGGCGTGCTCCCGGAGCGCCCAGCCGATCGCCTTGCGGAGCCAGAAGGAGCGAACGGCGAGGTTCTCGTCGATCGTGAACGTGAGCAGGTCCAGGTCGGTGTCCTCGCGGTGGCGGAGCTGGCTGAGCACGGCGGTCCGGCGCAGCCACAGGTCCTCGTCGATCGCCCAGCGCCGCAGCAGCGGGGTGGTCTCCGTCCGGTGCGAGACGAGCACCCCGCCCACCAGGTGGCTCGCCACCTCGTCGACCACGTCCCACCAGGCACCGGTGACAACGAGGTGCCGGTAGAGGTCGAGTGCCGCTGGGTCCTGCCACGGCCGGGCGGACCGGTGCCGGGCGATCGCGATCGCGGCGTACCACTCCTCCCGGTGGGTGACCCCGTCCCAGAGGGTGCGCACGTCCTGCTCCCACTCCGCGCGCGAGCCGGGTGCGTACGCGCGCAGGTGGGGTCTCAGCAGCGCGCGTAGCTCCGGCGCCGTGAGCCCGAAGTAGGGCAGCTCGGACTTCATGTAGCGCTGCTGGCCCGCGGCCCGCTCCGCATCACCCGCGGTCGCGAGCTCGCGCCGAAGAGCTGGCAGGTCGAGGCCGGACACCGGACGAGGCTACTGCTCCTCACGTTGGGCAGTAGCATCAACATCATCACCCCGTAGCGCGCTCCGGGACCCCAGATCTGTACGCCGGTGACAAGGACCGCGGATGCCGACCTCCTCCCTCGACCGGGATCTGATCGAGCTGCTGGGAGCCACCTTGCCCGAGGTGGCCGAGCACACCGTGACCGCGGTCCGCGACGAGGTCCCGGCGTACGGCGAGGGACTCGGCGACCAGCTCGCGGCCACGATCGAGCAGGCGGTCCAGATGGCGCTGGCCGGGTTCTTGCGGGTGGCCGGTCGCACCGGCGACCCAGGGACGCCGCTGTCGCCGACGCTCGAGGGCGCGTACGCGCTGGGCCGCGGCGAGGCCAGGGCCGGCCGGTCGGCCGACGCGCTGCTCGCGGCGTACCGGGTCGGCGCGCGGGTCGCCTGGCGCGAGCTGTCGGCCTCGGCCGTCGCCGCGGGTGTCCCGGCGGCCACGATCGCCCGGTTCGCGGAGCTGGTCTTCGCCTACATCGACGCGCTGTCGGCGGCGTCGGTCGCCGGCCACACCGACGAGCTGCAGACCACCGGGCGCGTGCGCGAGCGCTACCTCGACCTGCTGGCCGGGGCGCTGCTGCGCGGTGACGCACCCGACGCCCTCAACGAGGCCGCCGAGCGCGCGGACTGGAGCCCGCCGAAGACGCTGACGGCGGTGCTGCTGCCCGAGGCGCAGGTGCGACCCGTGCTCGGCCTGGTGTCCGGGCGGGCGCTGACCGCCAGCGAGCACAGCCTCCCCGAGGGCCTGGCGGTGGCGCTGGTCCCAGACATGGGCGGCCGGTCCCGGACGCGGCTGCTGAAGCTGCTCGCCGAGCGGCACGCGGTGGTCGGGCCGGCGCGGCCGTGGCGCGAGGCGCGAGCGTCGTACACCCGGGCGGTGCGCGGGCTCGCGCTGCGGCGGACCGCCGCGCCGGTCGACACCGAACGGCACCTCGCCTCGCTCGTGGTGGGCGCCGACCCCGAGGCGCTCGCGGACCTGCGCGCCGACGCGCTCGCACCGCTGGCGAAGCTGAGACCGGCCACCGCCGAGAAGCTCGAGGCGACGCTGCGGTCCTGGCTGCTGCACCAAGGCCGGCGAGAGGACGTCGCTGCAGAGCTCTTCATCCACCCGCAGACCGTGCGCTACCGGATGGGGCAGCTCCGCGAGCTGTACGGCGACCGGCTCGACGACCCCGAGACGGTGCTCGCGCTGACGCTGGCTCTGGCGTAGGTCAGCGACGGGCGGCGGCCTTGGCCCGCTGGATCTCCTCGACCAGCTGTTCGGCGGGCACGTCGAAAGCGGTGATCGGGACCACCGGGTCCGCGCCCGCCCCCTTGACGTCCACGAGCACGCCGGCTGGGCCGCGGGCCTGGATGCCCGCGCCGTGGACCTTCGACCACGGGCAGGTCACGTCGGTGCGGTAGCCGCGGTAGTGCAGCGCCTCGGGACCGAGCTCGAGCCGCCACCGGTGGAGCCGGCCGGTGAGGAGTCGCACCAGGTCGGGGAGCGACGCCACCGCGCCGAGGACGGTGAGCAGCGCGAAGCCCGGCGACTCGAGGCCGTCGAAGTCGGTCACTGCCTGCACCACCCAGAGTGCGGCCACGGCCAGCAGCGCGAGCCAGGCGCTCACCAGCGTCCAGGCCGTCAGCGCCGGGGAGAGGAAGACCCGGGTGCCGTCGGCCGTGACCGTGGGCTCACGGGGGCGGCGCCGGCGCGCGAGGGCCGAGACCGCAGCCAGCAGCAGCAGTCCGGTGGCGAGGGTCAGGCCCCACGCCGAGGCGCCGGCCACGCCCTCGGAGGTCACGGCGAGCCCGAGAAACAGGAGGGTGAGCACGACGAGCACGCTGATCACGACGGCGGTGTACCAGCGGGGGATGAGCCTGGCCGGTCCGCTCACCAGGGGGTCACCGCGTCCCAGGCGTCGCCGACCGCGTCCGTCGCGTCGTCCCACCGGTCGCCGGTCCAGTCGGTGATGTCGTCCCAGTTGTCGTAGATCTGGCCGACACCCCAGGCCGCGCCGGCTGCGAGTGCGCCGCCTGCGAGCACCACGGCCCAGGCCGGTGCCGTGACCACACCGGCGGCGACCAGCGCTCCGACGCCGACGCCGACCGCGATGCTGGTGCCGGTCGTGAGCGCGACCCGGGTCCAGTCACCGGTCTGGGTGCCCTCGTAGATCCCGAACCCGATGTCGATCGCGATGCCGGCCGGGCCGCCGAAGAACCGGCCACCCTTCTTGAGCCAGTCCGCCTTGCCGAGCAGGTCGTCGAGCTTGGCCCTGCCGCCGGGGGTGTCGGCAGAGCCGCGCACCCGCGGGTCGCCGGAGACCCGGCTCTTGCGCCGGAACTCGCGTGCCTCCGCCTTGTAGTCGGCGGCCTTGCCCAGCAGCGCGAAGCCCGCGAGCCCGGCGCCCGCGCCGGCCGCGAAGTTGGGGAAGACCTCCTTGATCGCGTCGAAGAGGGTGTCCGACGCGTCCTTCTCCTTCGCGTCGGCGACGTCGGGCGGCAGGTTGGTGTCGACCCAGTCGACGAAGGCCTGGTAGTCGGTCGAGATGTCCTCGACCAACGTGTTCCAGACCTCGACCTTGTCGACCGCCGCGTTGTACGCCGTCTCCTCCGGCGACCCCTCCTCGAAGCTGGTCGACGGCGCGTCCGGCGGCTGGTGGATCACGGTCCCCTCCACCGTGAGCCCGCCGCCGGTGGCGGTGGTGCGGTGGGCACGCATGTCGTCCTCGAGCCGCTTCAGCTTCGCGGCGTAGTCGTCGAGCGCCGTCGCCGCCCGCTTGACCCGCTCCTCGTGCTTGTCGGTGGCCTTGAGGACGTCGCCGGCGACGTTGCGGTACGACGAGGCGGTCTCGCCCTCCCATCTGCTCCGGGAGTCGTTGCGCGCGTCCTGCTGCTCGTCGCCGGCCTTCTCCAGGTTCTTGGCGAGTGTGTCGCGCAGCCACGTCGCCGCCGCCGTGACCGCCGCCGGGTCGCCCTCGACCAACGTGTCGATCATCGGCCCGGCCTTCCCATCCGGTCGAACTCCTCGGCGATCTCCTCCTCGGTGCGACCGAGGGCATCGGCGACGTCGCGCACCAGCCGGGCGATCCCGCCGTTGACCGCGGCGAGCTCGCCGGCCGTCTCGGAGACCGCACCGAGGATCTCGGCGACATGGGCCGCGCCGTAGCCGGCGTCGACGTTGCCGGGCGCACTCCCGGACGAGCCGTCGATCTTCTCGGCCGCGTCGTCATGACCTCCGGCGATGACCTCGGCCGCCCCTGCGTCGAGACGGAGCGTCACGATCGCACCTCCTGCGGCGGGCCGGGCCGGTACTCCTCCGGCACCGCGACGTCGAGCAGCTTGAGGTCGAACGGCTTCACGTCGTGGATCTCGCCGAGCCGATGCGAGTCGAACAGCAGCCAGGGCTGGTGCTCGCCCCACGCGTCGATGAACCGGTCGAGGGCGGTGTAGCCCAGGAGCGCGACCCGGCCGTCGCCCAGCTTGATCATCTTGAAGTCCGACACCTGGCCGTGCTCGTCGGTGTCGACGGGGAGGTACACCACCGGTGGGCCGGGGACCTTCCCGTCACTGCCAGTGCTCTGGTGCTGGTTCTGCTGCTCGTCCACGCCGGGACGCTACCCAGGACGAACCGCGCCGAAACTCACCGGGTCGCGCCGATCCGGTCCACCAGGGCGACCGCGTCGTGGGGCGCGCGGCCGCGGGCGTCGTTGTCGAAGTAGACGAAGCAGTCCTGGCCCGCCCCGGACCACTCCTCCAGCCGCTCGGCCCACCGGTCCAGCGAGGCCGGGGCATAGCCGCTGGCGTAGAGCTCGGTGTGCCCGTGCAGCCGGACGTAGCGCAGGTCGCTGGTCTGCTCGTCGAAGCACGGCCAGGTTCCGGGGGTGTCGGACGCGACGAGTGCGACATCGTGGCCGCGCAGCAGGGCGACCGCGTCGGCCGACCCGAACGAGGCGTGACGCGGCTCCAGGGCGTGACGGATCGGCCCGCTGAACGACGCCGTGGTCACGGCGCGCTCCTCGGCCAGCTTGTCGTCGTGGCACGCGGCGAGGTCGGCCGCTGCACGGTGGTCGCGAGGGAGCAGCGCCACGAAGCGGGACACCAACTCCGCGTCGTACGCCAGGGTCTGCGGCAGCTGCCACAGCATGGGGCCGAGCCGCTCGCCGAGGAGCAGCACACCGGACGCGAAGAAGTTCGCGATCGGCGTCTCGACCTGCTGCAGCCGCTTCATGTGGGTGACGAACCGCCCGCCCTTGACCGCCACCGGGAAGCCCGTCGGCGTCTGCTCGACGATCGAGCGGTACGTCGCGGGCCGCTGGAGTGAGTAGAACGAGCCGTTCAGCTCGATCGAGGACATCCGCTCGGCGACGTACGACAACCACTGTCGACGTGGGAGATCAGCCGGGTAGAAGTCACCCCGCCAACTGTCGTAGGTCCACCCGGAGACGCCGACGTGGATGCTGCCCATGACTCGGCGTACCCAGGCACCGCGGATCACATGTCGTCGTGGACGGCGCGGCCCGCGACCCAGGTGGCGGCCACACGCCGGGGCGGGGAGCCGGCCCGCCCAGCTGCCGAGCGGGTCGTCGTCGAGCAGCACCAGGTCGGCGGGGTGGCCCGGGGCGACCGTGCCGAGCCCGTCGGTCGAGGCGGACAGCGCCTCTCGCAACGTGATCGCCTGGTCGGCGTACCAGGGCTCGCGGCCGTCGACGGTGCGATGGACCGCGGCCGCGACCGCCAGCCACGGGTCGAGCGCGGCGACGGGGGCATCGGAGCCGAGCGCGAGGGTGACTCCCTCGTCGAGCATCCAGCGAAACGCGAAGCAGCGGTCGCCGCGCCCCGGCCAGAGCCGGTCGGTGACGTCGCGGTCGTCGACGAGGTGGGCCGGCTGCACGCTGGCGGTGACACCGAGGTCGGCCATCCGGCGTACGTCGTGCCTCCGGACCAGCTGTGCGTGCTCGATCGAGCCGCGCGCACCGGTGTCGGCAATGGCGTCGAGGGCCTCGCCGACCGCGCGGTCGCCGATCGCGTGAACGGCGACATCGAGCGCGTGCTCGGTGGCTCGCTTCAGGAGGTGGCGCAGCTCGTCGGGTGTCTGGTTCGGCTGGCCGTGAGGGAAGCCGAGCGGGGCCGGTCCGGTGTAGGGCTCGCAGCACCAGGCGGTGCGGGTGTTGAGCGAGCCGTCGCTGATGATCTTGAGCGGGCCCATCCGCGCCCGGTCGTCGCAGCCGGGCAGCACGTCACCGGTGCGCAGGCCCCTCTCGATGACCGCGTCCAGCCCGTCGGCGTACGTCGCGGTGCGAACCCGGAGCAGCCCGGCGCCTGCCTCCCACCGGCTGATCCACTCGTCCGGGCCGCCGGCGAACTCGAGGTCGGTGACCCCGACGACGCCCAGCGCGGCCGCCTGCTCCTGGGTGCGCAGGATCGCGTCGGGCCCGGTGCCGTCGTCGCCGAGCATGGTCGCGAAGCGGGCGTATGCCGCGAACCACTCCGCCTCCGCGACGACCCCCTCCCGCATTGGGAGGGCGAGGGTCATCAGCGCGACCGAGTTGAGCCACCCGTGGTGGCCGTCCCCGGCGATCAGCACGATCGGCTGGTCGGTCCCGATCGCGTCGAGCGTGGACACCAGCGGGTCCTCCGACCAGTCGGTCGGGCGGTGCCCCCAGCCGATCACCGGCAGGTCGGGCCACTCGGTCAGGCGGTCACGGACCGCCGCCACCGCCTGCTCCGCGGACCGCACGCCGGCCAGGTCGAGCCGCGCCTCGGTCAGGGTCCACTGGGTCAGGTGCACGTGGTGGTCCCACAGGCCCGGCATCAGCCAGCGGCCGTCAGCGCCGACCTCGGGCAGGCCGTCCGCGGCCAGACCCGGCGCCACCTCGGCCACGGTCCCGTCGAGGATGCGCAGGTCGACCGGCCGGTCCGGCGTACCACCGCCGTCGAGGTCGGCCAGGCGGGCATCCCGGAGGAGGAAGCTCGTCATGGCGCCACGGTAGGGGCCGCCGCTACGAGACGTGGCGGCGGGACTGCACCACCCGGAACCGGGAGGCGACGTAGGCGCCGTCGGTGTAGGACGCCGTGGCCGCCGGGTTGGCACCGGTCCCGTGGAAATCGGAGTAGGCGGCCGACTGGTTGACGAAGACGCCGCCGAGCAGGTTCTCCGACAGCGCCACGCCGGCGTCGAGCGCGGCCTCGCGCATGTCGGCGATCACGTCGTCGGACGTGGAGTAGACCGAGGCCGTCATGGCGCCGTGACGCTGGACGGTGTCGCGGAACAGGTCGATCGACTCCCCCGTGCCCGCCGTCCGGATCAGGTAGGCGACCGGTCCGAAGCACTCGGCCTCGTAGACGTCGGTGTCGGCGGCGGTGAGCCCGATCAGGGTGGGGGTACGCACCGTCGCGTCCGGGTACGCCGGGTGGGTGACCGTGCGCGAGGCGACCAGCACGTCGCCCCGGGCGGCGGCCGCGTCCAGCCGCTCGAGGACACCCTCGTTGACGACACCGCCGAGCAGCTCGACCGCGCGGGCGTCCTCGCCGAGCAGCTTCTCGAGGGACGCGCCGATGCCCCCGGCCACCTCGGCGGGCGACTTCACACCGTCCTCGGTGCCGATGCCCGCCGCGGGCAGGTAGACGTTCTGCGGCGCGGTGCACATCTGGCCGGTGTAGAGAGCGAACGAGAACGCGAGGTTCTGGCACATCGCCCTGAAGTTGTCGGTGGAGTCGATGACGACCGTGTTGACACCGGCCTTCTCGGCGAAGACGACCGCCTGTCGGGCGTTCTCCTCCAGCCAGTCGCCGAAGGCGTTGCCCCCGGTGAAGTCGATCAGCCTCACCTCGGGCCGGACCGCGAGTGCGGCGGCGAGCCGGTCGGCCGGGTCCTCAGCGGCGAGCGTCACGAGATTCGGGTCGAACCCGGCGTCGGCCAGCACCTCCCGGCAGGCCTGCACCGTGATCGCGAGCGGCAGCACCGCTGCTGGGTGCGGCTTCACGATGACCGGGTTGCCGGTGACGAGCGAGGCGAAGAGGCCGGGCCAGGAGTTCCACGTCGGGAACGTGTTGCACCCGATCACCAGGGCCACGCCGCGCGGGACGACGGTGTACGTCTTCTCCATCGTCAGCGGCACCTTGCCGGGCTTTTCCCAGCGGGCCGTCACGGGTGTGCGCGTCATCTCGGTCCACGCGTAGGCGATGGCCTCGAGCGCCCGGTCGAGCGCGTGCGCGCCCCCGGCCTGGAACGCCATCACGAACGCCTGGCCACTGGTGTGCTGGACCGCGTTGGCGAGCTCGAACACCCGACCGTGCAGCCGGTCGAGGATCTCCAGGCACACCCCGGTCCGACCCTCCGGGCCGGCGTCGCGCCACGCCTTCATGCCGGCCTGCGCGCCGGTCATCAGCGCGTCGACACCGTCGGTTCGGACCCGCGGGTAGCGGACTCCGAGATCGATGCCGAACGGCGACCGCTCGGTGGCCACGGTGTCATCGGCTCCGGGCGTCTCAAGCGGGAAGTCGCCGTCCAGCAACGCCTCGTACGCCGCCTTGCCGTCGGCGGCCGCCGCCTCGCCGTACACGCGAGGGGAGGGGGACTCGTCGAAGGCGGAGAAGAACTCGCGGGAGGCAGAGGCGGCCACCGCGGCGTCGAGCCGGTCGCGGTGCCGGGACAGCAGGTCGGTGCTCATGGGGGCAAGCCTTCCACAGCGACTACCGTGGTCCTCCGTGGGTGCACGCGGTCTCGGGTTGCTGCTGCTGCTCGCCGTCCTGGGCGGCGCGGCGGGCTGGGCGTGGGCCGAGCGCAGCGCCCAGCCGACCGTCTCCCGGGCAGTCCCCAGCGCGCCGGACGCGGCGGATCCGGCCGTCCCGTACACGCCTCCCGAGGTGACCAAGCCGGACGCCGACCTGCCGCCACTCCCGGTGGGCTACGCGGCCCACGACGAGAAGCTCGGCCCGGCGGGCGTGGATCAAGGTGGCGTCGTCGTGCCGATCCCCAACGGATGGGACCGGTTCGACTTCGGCGACGGGTTGCAGGCGCGGTGGACGGCGCCGGGCAACCCGCCCGGCTCCTACAGCATCCGGGTCCAGATCGTGGACCTGCCGCGAACGCTCGAGCAGATGGTCGCCGCCCGCGCCGCCGAGCTCCCTCTCGACTCCCGGATCTCCGACCTGAGAATCCCGCCGGGGCAGACCGGCGACACGTTGCGCGCGACGTTCATCATGGACGGCTACCGACGGCTCCAGATCACGCGGTGGCTCAGCTTCGACGGCAGCGGCATCGATCTGGAGATCTCGGCCACGGGCCGGCTGATCGACGAGCGCGGCCTGGAGGCCCTGGTCTCCAGGGTGTCGACCGAGGTCTACCGGCAGTGGCCGCACGAGCCGCGGGACGGGAGCCTCGCCACTCCCCGACCCTCCGGCTGAGCGTCAGAACCCGGAGACCTCGACCTCGTCGAGCACGTCGGTGGCGGTGGCCCGGTCGTCCGCCCGGACCTGGATCCAGACGTAGCGGTTGGTCGCGACCTGCCGCACCCGCTCGACGATCACGCCGGGGCAGCCGGTCGCGACCTGGGTCAGCACCGGGTCGCCGTCGGACGTGTCCGGGTACGACTCCTCCACGTTCTCGCAGGCCACGTGTCCAGGCAGCTGTTCGGGGAGGTCCTCAGCGGCCACGACGCCGACGAAGACCCCCTCGCCGTCCCCCTCGGCGCTGCTCCATCCGGGCTCGGTGCCCGCCGAGAGCGAGGGCTGCGCCTGGTCCTGGTCGGGCGGGGTCCATTGACCGGTGCGGGTCACCTCCGTCCATCGCGAGGGCACCCGCACCGTCAGCTGACCCGTCGTGTCGGAGACCTCGACCACCCGGTCTGCCTGCCGGTGCAGGAGGAAGCCGGCGACCGCGCCCGCCGCGAGCACCACCACCGCGGCGGCAGCGCTCAGCGCCCGGGTGCGGCGGCTACGCCGGGGCGGGGTCGGATCGGGCAGCGGGTCGTCGGACGGCAACGCCGTGGGTCGCGGACCTGGCTGGGTCAGGTTCGGGTCGAGCGGCAGCCAGGGTTCGGGCATCGTGCCGTCGCCGTGGAGGCCGAGGGACTCGTCGAGCGCGCCGACGTACGCCGCGACGTCGGGCCACCGTCCCTCCCGGTCCGGCTCGAGTGCCCGCCGTACGACGGCGTCGACTGCGTCGGGGAACTCCCGGCCCGGCCGCGAGAGCCCGGGCGGCGGGCCGGGCCGGGCAGCCGCCGAGAGGGACGCGTGCCGGAAGGCAGGTTCACCCGTCAGCAGGAGGTGGGTCAGGGCGGCCAGCGCGTACTGGTCGGCCCGGGCGTCGAGCGGCTCGCCCTGGGCCTGCTCGGGCGCGACGAAGGAAGGGGTGCCGGCGATCATCGTCAGCCGGGAGGAGACGTCGAGCGCCTTGCCGAGGCCGAGGTCCGCGAGCATCGCGCGCACCGGTGACTCACCGTGGCGGGCATCGACGGTCCGGAAGAGGACGTTGGCCGGCTTCACGTCGCGATGAAGCACGCCTCGATCGTGGAGCGCCGTCAGGCCCAACCCGATCTGTCGCACCACCTCGAACGCCTGCGTCGGCGTCAGCCCCTCGATCTCGAGCCGGTCCGCGAGCGTGCCCTGGTCGGCGTAGGACATGACGAGGTAGGGGCGGCCGTCGTCGAGCTCACCGGCGTCGTAGACGGACACGACGTGCGGCGACTCGACCTTGCGCAGGAAGCGCCCCTCCTCCAGGAACCGCTGCCGGACGTGCTGGTCCTCCGTCCAGTTCTCGGCCAGCACCTTCACCGCGACCGGCGAGTCCAGCTGCTCGTCGTAGGCGAGCCACACGGTGGCGAAGCCACCGGAGCCGATTCGCCGGCGGACGGCGTACCGACCGATCCGAGAAGGTATGGACACGTAGGCATTATCGTCATGGCGACGGGGGAAGGATGCAGGCATGAGCTGGGACACCACCACGCCGGACGAGATCGACGAGCTCGCGCGTCGAGCGCAGACCGGCGACCGGGAGGCGCTCGAGGCGTTGCTCGGCGCGGTTCGGCCACGCGCCCTCAACGTCTGCCGGGGCGTGCTGCCGCACTCCTCCGACGCCGAGGACGCCTGCCAGGACGCGCTGATCAACATCGCCAACAAGCTGGGCTCCTGGCACGGCCGCGGCCGCTTCACGACGTGGATGCACGCGGTGGCGGTGAACTCCTCCCGCTCGACGTACCGGCGCCTGAAGAACCAGGCGATCGCCAGCGACGCGGCGCCGATGGAGAAGCCGGACCCGCGCACCACCAGCGTGATCGCCGGAACCCGGCTCGACCTGCTCGAGGCGATGGAGTCGTTGGAGCGTGACCACCCTCAGTTCGTGGAGCCGCTGCTGCTGCGTGACGTCTACGGCTTGCCGTACGACGAGATCGCGCGGCTGGTCGACGCGCCGCTCGGGACCGTGAAGGCCCAGATCCACCACGGCCGCAAGCTGGTGCGGCCGATGCTGCGCGGGGACGACTGACCGTGCGCGAGGCGCCGCTCGTCCTCGTGCTGGTGCTGGCCGGGCTGGCCGGCTGCGAGTCAGCCGACGGACAACCCAGCGGCAGCGCGCCCTCGCCGCAAGGCTCGCTGGAGGTCGCCCTCAGCGACCCCGTCGAGGACCCCCTCTACCCCGGGGTCGGCGACCCTGGCGTCGACGCCCTGCACTACGGCCTCGACCTGACGTGGGACCCGGACGCGCTGCGGCTCACGGGCCGCGAGCGGGTCACGTTCCGCTCCACCGAGGACGACGACGAGTTCCAGCTCGACCTCGAGCCGGCGCTGACCGTCTCCGAGGTTCGGGTCGACGGCGAGGTCGCCGACCACGAGCAGGACGGCAAGGACCTCGTGGTCTCGGCGGACGTCGCCGAGGACGGCCGCTACGTCGCCGAGATCGACTACGCGGGCTCGCCGGTGCCGGTGCCCGCACCGACCACCCGCCCCGACCTCGCCGACGTCGGCTGGACGACGATGGCCGACGGCGAGGTATGGACGATGCAGGAGCCGTTCGGCGCCTACACCTGGTACGCCGTCAACGACCACCCCTCCGACAAGGCGCTCTACGACTTCACGCTCCGGGTGCCGGACCCGATGGTGGGCGTCGCCAACGGCGAGCTGATGTCTCGCACCACCCGCGGCGGCGACGAGGTCACGCGCTGGCACCTGGCCGAGCCGGCGGCGTCGTACCTCGTGACGGTGGCGTTCGGGGAGTTCAAGACCGCCGAGGCCACCTCGGCGAGCGGAGTTCCGATCTCCGTGTGGGTGCCTCCGACGGAGATCGGGCAGCTCTCACGGCTGACCGACGACGCGGTCCGGGCGATGGACTGGACCGAGGACATCCTCGGTCCCTACCCGTTCGACACGCTCGGGTTCCTGTTCGTCGACTCCACGAGCGGCATGGAGACCCAGACCATGATCACGCTCGGCATCCACCCCTACGCGATGTCGGCGCCGGTGCTGGTGCACGAGGTCGTGCATCACTGGTGGGGCGACCAGGTGACGCCGCGCGACTGGCGCGACCTCTGGATGAACGAGGGCATGGCGATGTACCTCCAGGCCCTGTTCGAGTCCGAGAACGGCGGCCAGCCGCTCGACGCCCGGATCGCCGAGTGGTCCGACGGCGGCGCGGCGATGCGGGCCGACGTCGGTCCGCCGCGGGACTACGACCCGGCGACGTTCGCCGAGCGCAACGTCTATTACCTGCCCGGCGTGATGTGGCACGACGTCCGACAGCGGCTCGGCGACGACGAGTTCTTCCGGCTGGCGCGCTGGTGGCCGGCGTCTCACGACAACGAGAACGCCGGCTACGCCGACATCACCGCCTGGTGGTCACGGGAGTCCGGTGTCGACCTCGGCCCGGTCTTCCGCAGGCACCTGTTGGGCCAGAAGCAGCCCAAGCTCGCGGCCGACTGAGTCATCGGTTCCCCGCCCGGGCGGGGAACCGATGACTTGGAGGGGTAACCATCCAGGGCGAAGTCATCGACTCGCTCACGAGGTTCAGGCTCCAGGTGCGTCGGGCGGAGCCGGTCAGCCCGTTGCGCAGCTGAGCGTCGCGACCGTCGCAGCCGACCGCGTCTCGGTCGACATCTCCGCCACCGGGACGTCGACGAACTGCATCCCCTCGTCGAAGAGCCCCTCCTCCACCATCTGCGCCAGACCGGCCGCATCGATCCACTGCTCGGCGGTGCACGCGGCCTGCTCGTCGGTGAGCAGCCCCTGGCCGAGCAGCGCGTCCGTGAGGCTCTGCTCCGCAGCGCGGGCATCGGCGGCGGTGAGCGGGCCGCGCGGCTCGCCGTCCGGCGACCCGGATCCGGTGGTCTCGGGGTCCGCGGGCGTCAGCGACGGGCTCGGTCGGTCGACCGATCGCGCGACCGGGTCGTCCTCGCGGGTGACGCCCCACACGATCGCGCCCACGACGAACACCACCGCAGCGACGACGCCCGCGACCAGGACCGGCGCGCGACGTACGCCCCTCGATGCCGGCGGGGCGGTCGGCGAGAGGGTGCGGGCGCGCCGGAGGTCGTCGCGCAGGGTGGCGGCGGACTCGTACCGGTCTGCCGGGTCCTTCGCCATCGCGGTCCGCAGGATCCGGTTGACCTCGGTGGCGAAGGGCGAGTCACCCGGCAGCTGGGGGACGGGCTCCTCGACATGAGCGCTGATGACCTGGTACTCGGTGGTCCCGCGGAAGGGCGCGTGGCCGCTCAGGGTCGCCCACAGCAGGCAGCCGAGCGAGTAGAGGTCGCTCGCGACCCCGGCCTCGCCGCCGGTGTGCAGCTCCGGCGCCATGTACGACGGTGTGCCGACCGTGCCGGTCCAGCTGTGCTCGGTGTCGCGTGCGTGCAGCTGTCGCGCGATCCCGAAGTCGCCGAGGTAGGCCGTCATGGCGTTGCCGCGCCGGCGCAGCAAGATGTTGGCGGGCTTGATGTCGCGGTGGATCATGCCCGCCGCGTGGGCGTCGGCCAGGCCGGAGGCGACCTGCGCCATCAGGTCGAGCGCCACCAGCGGGGGCGGCGCCCCGAACTGGCGGAGCATCGCGCCGAGGTCGCCGTCGGGCACCAGCTGGGTCGCGAGGTAGAGCCGGCCGTCGACCTCCCCGTACGCGTAGACGTGGACGACCTGTGGTGAGTCGAGGGCCGCGAGGGTCTGCGCCTCGCGGGTGAACCGCGCCCGGAAGTCGGGGTCGGCGGCGAGGTGCGGAGAGATGATCTTGAGGGCGACGGTTCGGTTCAGCGCGTCGTCGGCAGCCTCGTAGACGACCCCCATCCCGCCCCCGCCGAGCTCGCGGAGGATGCGGTAGGGCCCGATCACGGCGCCCTCCGAGGGGCGCCCGTCCGTGGCGCTCACGGCCGGGGTTCTACCCCGACCGATGGGGTTTCACACCCCGGCAGCCGCCATCCCCGGGCCGGCGGTGGGACCGGCGTCGGGGCCTGGCGTTCTCGAGGGGCACCCTCGGCCCGGCCACCAGGGCCTCCGACCACTGCGGACGTCACTTCCACTGCGACCGGGTCGCTCCCTGGATCCCCCTACGAGGCCGTACCGACGGTTGCTCCCCGAAAAGAACGTAGACCTGACCTCGGCACCGCCACCATCACCCTGCGGACAGGTTCACGTAGTCCGTTCTGACTATGGCGACCCTGGGTCCTGAGGAGTCAGAACAGCAGCGCGGACGCGGGGTCCTCGAGGATGCCGGCCACGTCGGCGAGGAAGCGGGAGCCCTTCTCGCCGTCGATGTGCCGGTGGTCGAAGGACAGCGCGAGCGTCGTGATCTGGCGGGGCACGATCCCGTCCTCGCCGGCCTCGGTCACGACCCACGGCTGCTTCCGGACCGCGCCGAAGCACAGGATCGCGGACTCGCCGGGGTTGATGATCGGGGTGCCGGCATCGACACCGAAGACACCGACGTTGGTGATCGTGAACGTGCCGCCGCTCATCTCGGCCGGCTGGGTCTTTCCGTCGCGCGCGGTCGCCGTGAGCTGGCTGAGGGCCGCCGCCAGGTCGAGGAGCGAGTGGGCCTGCGCTTCCTTGACGTTGGGCACCACCAGGCCACGCGGGGTCGCGGCCGCGATACCGAGGTTGACGTAGGACTTGTAGACGACCTCCTGGGCGGCCTCGTCCCAGAACGAGTTGATCTCCGGCGTACGACGCATCGCCAGGATCACCGCGCGCGAGAGGATCAGCAGCGGGCTGACCTTCACCTCGCGGAACTCGCGGCGGGCCTTGAGCCGGTCGACGAACTCCATGGTCCGGGTCGCGTCGACGGTGATCCACTCGGTGACGTGGGGGCTGGTGAAGGCGGACTGGCTCATCGCCTGCGCCATCATCTTGCGCACGCCCTTGATCGGCTCGCGGGTCTCCCGGGCTGCTTGATGCGGAGCACCGGTGGTTGAGGAAGGCGCGCTAGCGCCTGTCTCGAAACCACCAGCAGCAGCCTCGACGTCCGCCCGCGTGATCACGCCGCCCTCCCCGGACCCGGTGAGGGTGGCTAGGTCGACCCCGAGGTCCTTGGCGAGCTTGCGGACCGGGGGCTTGGCGAGCGCACGGGTCTCGGCGGGCGAGGCCAGCGCGTCGTGCGGCCGGGCCGGGGTCGCCGGCACGGCTGGCTCGTCGGACTCGTGGACCGGCGCGGTCTGGGCGCCGCCGGCCGCGAACGCGCCCTGCACCTGGAGCTGGGTGTTGGCACCGGCCTCCGTCGTCGGCGATGCGGGGCCCTTGCGGGCGCGTCGGACCGGGCCGCGGTCGGCCTTGTTGCGGCCCACCAGGCTCTCGCCCTCGCCGCCGCCACTGGCGGCCGGGTTGGACAGGTCGATCTCGATGTCCGCAGCAGCGGGCGCCGGAGCCGCGGCGGGGGTCGCGGGCTGCTCGGGAGCCGCACCGTCGCCGATCGCGATGATCGGCGTACCGACCGGGACGGTCTCGCCCTCGGCGACCATCAGCTTCTGGACCGTGCCGGCGAACGGCGAGGGCAGCTCGACGATCGACTTCGCGGTTTCGATCTCGCAGATGATGTCGTTGATGGCGACGACGTCGCCCTCCTTGACCTTCCACGCGACGAGCTCGGCCTCGGTGAGGCCCTCTCCGACGTCGGGCAGCTTGAACTCGGCCATGCTCGGGACTCCTTGCCCTAGAAATCGAGGGAGCGGTCGACGGCGTCGAGGACCCGGTCGAGATCGGGGAGGTAGTCCTCCTCGATCCGCGAAGCGGGGTAGGGGGTGTCGAACCCGCCGACGCGCATCACCGGCGCCTCCAGCGAGTAGAAGCACTCCTCGGTGATCCGGGCGGCGACCTCCGCGCCCATGCCGAGGTTGACGTGGGCCTCGTGGGTGATGACCGCGTGGCCGGTACGGCGTACAGACTCGAACACCGGCCCCATGTCCAGCGGCGACAGGGTGCGCAGGTCGATGACCTCGAGGCTCCTTCCCTCCCCGGCGGCGGCCTCGGCAGCCGACAGCGCGGTCTTCACGGTCGGGCCGTAGGCCAGCACCGTGACGTCACTGCCCTGCCGCACGACCCGGCTCTCGAACAGCGGGTCGGGCGTCGCGGTCTCGTCGAGATCAGCCTTGTCGGCGTGGTACTGCCGCTTGGGCTCGAGGAAGATCACCGGGTCGTCGCACGCGATGGCCTGCTGGATCATCCAGTAGCCGTCGATCGGGTTGGAGCACGCGACGACCTTGAGGCCGGGCGTGTGGGCGAACTGCGCCTCGGGACTCTCCGAGTGGTGCTCGACCGCGCCGATGCCGCCGCCGAACGGGATCCGGATGACCATCGGCATCTTGTAGCGGCCCTTGGAGCGGTACTGGATCTTCGCGACCTGGCAGACGATCTGGTCGTACGCCGGGTAGACGAACCCGTCGAACTGGATCTCGACCACCGGCCGGTAGCCGCGCATCGCCATGCCGACGGCGGTGCCGACGATGCCGGACTCGGCCAGCGGTGAGTCGATGACGCGGTCCTCGCCGAAGTCCTTCTGCAGCCCGTCGGTGATCCGGAAGACGCCGCCGAGCTTGCCGACGTCCTCACCCATGATCAGGACCGTGGGGTCGTCCTCCATCGCCTTGCGGAGCCCCATGTTGAGGCCCTTGGCGAGGGTCACCTTCTGCGTGGTGCTCATCAGTGCGCCCCCTCGAACGACTCGAGGTAGGCGGCGAAGCTCTCGCGCTGGACGCGAATCTCGTCGGTCTCCTCGGAGTAGACGTGGTCGAACATGTCGAGCGGCTGCGGGTCGGGCAACGCCTTGCAGCCCTCGCGCAGGTGGTGGCCGAGGTCGTCCGCCTCGCTCCTCACCTCGTCGATGAAGGCGTCGTCGACCAGGCCGTTGCGGCGTAGGTAGACCTCCAGCCGTGCGATCGGGTCCTTGAGCTTCCAGTTCTCGACGTCGTCGTTGAGCCGGTAGCGGGTCGGGTCGTCGGTCGTGGTGTGCGCACCCATCCGGTACGTGTAAGCCTCGACGAACGTCGGGCCCTGGCCGTCGCGGGCGCGCTGGAGCGCGGCGTGCGTCACGGCGTACGTCGCGAGCACGTCGTTGCCGTCGACCCGCACGCCGGGGAAGCCGAAGCCCAGCGCCCGCTGGTAGAGCGGGATCCGCGACTGGCGCTCGATCGGCTCGGAGATCGCCCACTGGTTGTTCTGGCAGAAGAACACGACCGGGGCGTTGTAGGACGCGGCGAAGATGAAGGCCTCGTTGACGTCGCCCTGGCTGGAGGCCCCGTCACCGAAGTGCGCGATCACGGCGGTGTCGCGCTCGGGGTCGCCGGTGCCGACGGCGCCGTCGCGCTGGACGCCCATCGCGTAGCCGGTCGCGTGCAGCGCCTGGGCGCCGATCACGATCGTGTAGAGGCCGAAGTTGAACTCGTTGGGGTCCCACGAGCCGTGGTCGATGCCGCGGAAGAGGCCGAGCAGCTTCAGCGGGTCGACGCCCTTGCAGTAGGCGACGCCGTGCTCGCGGTAGGTCGGGAAGACGAAGTCCTGCGGCTTGAGGGCGCGGCCGGCGCCGATCTGGGCGGCCTCCTGGCCGAGCAGCTGGGCCCAGATGCCGAGCTCGCCGTGGCGCTGGAGAGCGGTGGCCTCGGTGTCGATCCGCCGGGTGAGCACCATGTCGCGGTAGAAGCCGCGCAGCTCCTCAGCGGTGAACTCGCGGTCGAACTCCGGGTGGTGCACCCGCTCGCCCTCGGGGGTCAGCAGCTGCACGAGCTCGGGGCCGCCGTCGCTCTGGGAGGGTCCGAAGACCTCTGCCAGGTCGGGGCCGAATCCAGGGTTGGTCACCTGCGCTCCTCTTTCAGTCACCGGCGCTCACGGGGTCTCCGCGGTGGCCGCACTGGTCGCCGTGTCGCCCGCTTGTGACGGGGACCACAACGTGGTGCGATCAAACGTACCGGCGGCGCCCGGACACCCGCCAATCGAACGGTCCAACCCGGCCCGATCCAGATAGCTAGCCCAGGTCAAGGGTCCGACCGTCGAGCAGCGGCCGCACCCAGGCAGCCGTGCGCTCGTCGTACGGCGCGACGGTGGCGCCCTCCAGGCACGGGGCCGGATCGGTGCGGCCGGCCCGCATCACCACGTCCCAGTCGTAGTCGCGCCCGTCGACCAGCGGCCACGCGCTGCCGTCGCGCTGCTTGACCAGCACGACGTCGGCCACGCCGCCGTCCCGGTCGAGCGCGTCGGCGACGTACGTCTCGGTGCTCGCGGTCACCAGTACCTTCGCCGGCTCGCCGAGGCCGGCCGCAGAGTCGACGAGGTCGTGGGTCGCGCCGATCCGGGAGCAGGCGAGCACGGTCACGACCGCCTCCGGGACCGCGGGCAGGGCGACTACGACCCGGTCGCCGGGCACCACGCCGCAGTGGCGCAGCACCCCTCCGAAAGCGGCGACCTCCTCGAGCAGCCGGGCGTAGGTCCAGCTCTGCCCGGCGCCGGTGAGCGCGACCCGGTCGGCGGCACCGCCGACCACGTGAGCGTCCAGAGCGTCGAAGCAGGTGGGGGCCAGCTGTCCAGGCATGGCACCAGCCTGCCAGCCGCGGTTATCATCGGTACATGCCGATGACAGCGGCCGCGACCGAAGCATCGATGGCCACCAGCCCGTCCGGGACAGCCGCCCTGTTCCACGCCCTCTCGGAGCCGTCGCGGCTCGCCATCCTCGAGCACCTCTTCCTCGGCGAGCACCGGGGCGTCGACCTGGTCGCCCACCTCGGGCTCGCCCAGTCGACGGTCTCCCAGCACCTCAGCTGCCTGCGAGACTGCGGCTTGGTCACCAGTCGGGCGCAGGGACGCTCGTCGCACTTCTCCCTGACCGACCCGGTCCGGGTACGGGCCCTGCTGACCGAGGCCGCCGGCCTGCTGGCGGCGACCGGTGGTGCGGCCGCCGACCACGACGAGAGGCACTGACCGATGGGTGCGGGCCACGGTCACGGGCAGGGTCACGGGCAGGGTCACGGTCACGACCCGGCTCCGGGGCATGCCGGCGGGCGGCACCGGTGGCGGCTGGCGCTCGCCTTCGGGCTGGTCGGGGCGTTCTTCGTGGTCGAGCTCGTGGTCGGCCTCGTGGCCGAGTCGCTCGCGCTGCTGTCCGACGCGGGACACATGGCCGCCGACGTGGTGGCGCTCGGCGCGGCGCTCGCCGCGACCCGGATCGCGACCCGGGAAGACACCACCGGCCGTCGTACGTTCGGGTCGTACCGCGCCGAGGTCTTCGCCTCCGGGCTGACGGTGCTCCTGATGCTCGGTGCGGCGGCGTACGTCGGCGTCGAGGCGCTGCGTCGGATCGGCGACCCCGCCGCGGTGGCGAGCGCCCCGCTGCTGGTGGTCGGCGCGCTCGGACTGCTGGTCAACCTGCTCGCGCTGGCGCTGCTGCGCGGCGGCGCGGGCGAGAGCCTGAACGTGAAGGGCGCCTACCTGGAGGTGGTCGCCGACACGGTCGGCTCGGTCGGTGTGATCGCCGCCGGGTTGCTGGTCGCGGCCACCGGCGACAGCTGGTGGGACACCCTGGTCGCCGTCGCGATCGCGGTGTTCGTCGCGGTCCGTGCCGTGTGGTTGGGCCGCGAGGTGCTCGCCGTTCTGGGCCAGCACGCTCCTGCGGGGATGAATCCTGCCGAGGTCGAGGCCGCCCTGTGCGCCGTGCCCGGAGTCTCGACCATCCACGACCTGCACCTGTGGACACTGACCTCCGGCATGCACGTCGCCACCGCCCACCTGGTCGCGACCGGCGACACCGACCAGGTGCTGCGGACCGCTGCCGCCCGGCTGCGCCAGGACTTCGGCGTCGAGCACGCCACACTGCAAGTGGAGTCGGACGCGCGGAACTGTCGCGAGCTGTCCTGGTAGGGCTTCGGGGCGCTCGGTTCCCGGATATCCGGGGAAACCACGACTTCCAGGAGCAAGTTTCGGTCAGGAAGTCACTGGCTCCCCGGATATCCGGGGAAACCGCGCGGCCTGCGCGGCCCGATCAGCCGCGGCCGTGCGGGGTGAGCCACTCGGCCGGATCGGGGCCCTTCGGGACGATCCCGGTCGGATTGATGTCGTCCTGCACGACGTAGTAGTGCTGCTGGATCTGGTCGAAGTCGGTGTTCTCGCCGAAGCCGCGGGTCTGGTAGAGGTCGCGGGCGTAGCCCCAGAGGTTCGGCAGCTCGGTCAGCTTCTGCCGGTTGCACTTGAAGTGGCCGTGGTAGACCGCATCGAAGCGGGCGAGCGTCGTGAAGAGCCGGACGTCGGCCTCCGTGATGGTGTCGCCCATCAGGTAGCGACGGTCCGCGAGCCGCTCCTCGAGCCAGTCGAGCGCCGCCCACAGCCGGTCGAAGGCCTTCTCGTACGCCTCCTGGCTGCCCGCGAAGCCGCACCGGTAGACGCCGTTGTTCACGTCGGTGAACACCCGGTCCATGACGGATTCCATCTCGTCGCGGACATCGTCGGGCCACAGGTCGGGAGCATCGGGGCGGTGGTGGTCCCGCCACTCGAAGAAGAGGTCGTGGGTGATCTGCGCGAAGTCGTTGGTGACGATCTGGCCACTCGGGACGTCGACCATCGCCGGGACGGTGATCCCCTTCGGGTAGGCGGGGACCCGCTCGAAGTACGCCTCCTGCAACCGGTGGATGCGCAGCACCGGGTCGACGTCGCCGGGGTCGAGGTCGAAGGTCCAGCTCCGCTCGTCGTGGGTGGGCGCGGCGAGGCCCATCGAGATCACGCCCTCGAGGCCCAGCAGCTCCCGCACGATGATCGCCCGGGTCGCCCACGGGCAGGCCTTCGCGGCCAGCAGCCGGTAACGGCCGGGCTCGACCGGCCAGCCGTCCCGGCCGTCGCGCGTGATCCGGTCCGGGAGGTAGTCCATGTCCCGGTCGAACTCGTCCTGCTCCACGTAGGGCATCGCCTCATCGTCACACGTTCGACAAGGAGCCGCCTCAGGGCGCGAAGCGGCGGGCCAGCTCGATGATCCGGTCGTTCGCCTCGGGCTCGCCGATCGTGACGCGAGCACCTTCACCCGCGAACGGCCGGACCACGATGCCCAGCTCGTCGCCGGCGGCGGCTAGCTCGGCGGTCCGCTCCCCGAGGGCGAACCAGACGAAGTTGCCCTGCGGCTCAGGCACGTCCCACCCGACGTCGCGCAGCCCGGATGCGACCCGGTCGCGCTCGGCGACCAGGGCGTCGACCCGCTCCAGCAGGGCATCCTCGGCGTCGAGGGAGGCGACCGCAGCCGCCTGCGCGACGCTCGAGACGCCGAACGGCAGCGAGACCGCCCGCAGCGCACTGGCGATCTCCGCGGGGCCGACGGCGTACCCGACGCGGAACCCGGCCAGTCCGTAGGCCTTGGAGAAGGTGCGGGTGACCAGCACGTTGTCGTGGGAGCGGTACGCCGCGATCCCGTCGATCGGGTCGGCCATCCGCACGAACTCGACGTACGCCTCGTCGACGACGACCAGCACATGTGGCGGCACCTTCGCGAGGAAGGCGTCGAGCTCGGTTTGGGAGACCGCCGGGCCGGTCGGGTTGTTGGGCGTGCAGACGAGCACCACCTTGGTGCGGTCGGTGATCGCCGCCGCCATCGCGTCGAGGTCGTGCCGACCGTCGGCGGTCACCGACACCCGCACCGACGTCGCGGCCGCCGCGGTGACGGCGATCGGGTAGGCCTCGAAGGACCGCCAGGCGTAGACGACCTCGTCGCCCGGGTCGCAGAAGGCCTGCACCAGCTGGTAGATCAGCGCCACCGAGCCGGTCGCCAGCGCCAGGTGCTCGACCGGGACGCCGAGCTTGGCCGACAGCGCGCCGTAGAGCTCGGCGTTGCCCATGTCGGGGTAGCGGTTCATCCGGCCCGCAGCCTCGGTCGCGGCCTCGACCACGCCCGGGAGCGGCGGGAAGGGGTTCTCGTTCGACGACAGCTTGTAGACCGTCAGGCCCTCCCGCGGCACCGGCGGCTTCCCGGCGACGTACGACGGGATGGCGGCGACGTTGGGCCGAGGGTTCGGGCGCGACTGAGGTCGTTGGTCAGGCGGCATGACGGTCAGGCTAGTCATCCACCGCGGGCGCGCCAGGGCCGGAGGGCGGCCGCGAGCAGCAGCCCGATGGCGAACCCGATGGCCGCACCGATCACGTTGTCGACGAAGTCAGTGACGTCGCAGGCCCGGTCGATCCGCGCCAGCTCGAGCTGGGTGAGCTCGATCGCGAGGGAGTACGCCGCGAGCCCGAGCAGCCCGAGCGGCGCGATCACCCACCCGACCCGCCAGCGGGCGGCGGCGAGCACCAGCAGCGCCCCGGCCGGCACGAACAGCGCGGTGTTCAGCAGCCGCTGGCCGCCGGAGAAGATCCAGAAACCCTCCGGCGCCGGGCCGCCGTAGTCGAGCGAGCAGGTCTCCGACCTGGTCTCGGCGGGCACGGCCAGGTCGATCCCGTAGAACGGCACCAGCGTGACCAGGCCGATCACGCCCAGCCACCACGCGAGCCCACACCAGGTCGCCGCACTGAGCCAGCCGAGCCGGCGCCGGAGCCCGACCGCGAGCAGGGCGAAGCAGACACCGGACGCCAGCGCGCCCGCGACCATGCTCTGCGTGCCTCCGAACCAGTCCCCCACGGCCGCGAGAGTAGTGGTCACCCCGTCGAGTCGTGCCTCATTGCCGCCGAGTCGTGCCTCATGGCCGCCGAGTCGTGCCTCATTGCCGCCGAGTCGTGCCTCGGTGACGAACCAGGCACGACTCGACCCGAACCAGACACGACTCGACCCGAACCAGACACGACTCGACCCGCACCAGACACGATTCGGGCTGTCAGGGGAGGAGGACCTCGCCGCCGGGGACGTGGACGAGGTCGCGGCCGAGCCGGACGTCGACCGGGTTGGTCAGGCAGCGGATCGAGCCGCCGCCCTTGTGGAACTCCGACAGGTCGAGCACGACCACATCGAAGCCCGCGGCCTCGAGCTCGGCGCGGACGGGGTCGGGGCAGCCGGGCATCACGACGGTGCTGACCCCCGACCGCGAGGGGAGCACGATCGAGTTGGCGGCGAACGTCGTCAGCGCCTCCTCCTCGGTGAGCACGATCGGGTCGGGCACCAGGTCGAGGACCGCTGCGGCCGACGCGTCGTCGAAGGCCTCGGGGCAGACCAGCGCCCGGGTCTCGTCGAGCGGGCAGAAGGCGAGATCGAGGTGGTACATGCCGGGGTGGGTGATCCGCAGCCCGCGCACCCGAGCGTCGAGCTCCATCGCGAGGTGCTTGAGCCCCAGCTCCTCGGTGCGCGGGCCGTAGCCGACGACCAGGTCACCGCGGAACGCGAACGCGTCGCCCGCCTCGAAGTGCGCGCCGACGCCGGCCTGCCCGACGTACGACGAGGTCCAGCCCCGCGCCTCGAAGTAGTCGCGGGCCGAGCCGGTCTCCATCCGACGCTCGGGGTAGCGCATGTGCGACAGCACGACGTGGCGCGACCCGTCGGCGCGCTCGACGCCGAGGCCGAGGTTCATCGCGTAGACCATGTCGGGCGCGTCGGTCCGCTGGTCGACGGCGTGCACGGTGCCACCGAGCCGCTCGATCGTGGCGACCAGCGCGTCCCACTGCGCACGGGCGAGGGCGGGATCGGGCTGCTTGGAGAGATCCATGAACGGGTTGATCTGGTAGTCGACGCGGAAGTGGTCGGGTCGGACGGCGACGTACGTCGTGCCCCACGCGAGCTGCTGGGTCATGGCTGCCTCCCTCGGATGCACTGGTGTGGAATCGCTCGGTCATATTGTCAGACAATCTGACATAGCACAGTGTAGCCGGAGGGGGTCGAACCACGGCAACTCGGTGGGTGAGGATGGGACGCACGATGGACACCACCGCCGCAGATCCCTTCGCGACCCTCCACCTGGAGCACTCCTCGACCGTGGACCGGGTCGCCGAGGAGCTGCGGCGCGCGATCTTCGACGGCGAGCTCGAGTCGGGCACGCCGCTGCGCGAGGTAGCGCTGGCCGGGTCGCTGCAGGTGAGCCGGCCCACCGTGCGCGAGGCGCTCGGCGTGCTGGTCTCCGAGGGCCTGGTCACCCGCGAGCCCAACCGGGGCGTCTCAGTCGCCACGCCCGACCCCGAGTCCATCCACGACGTCTGCCGGGCGCGGGTCGTGCTCGAGATCGCCGGCGTCCGCAGCTGGCCCGAGGCCGACGAGCCTTCACGTCAGGCCGTGCGGGACGCGCTGGCCGCGTTCGCCGCCGCCGCAAGCGGGTCCGGCGCCGGGTCGTCGTACCAGGTCCTCAACGAACGGCACCTGGCCTTCCACCTCTCGCTGGTCGGCCTGGTGGGCTCGCCGCGGTTGCAGGCGATGGCGATGGCGCTCTACGCCGAGCTGCGGCTCGCGCTCGCGCAGGTCGACCGGGCGCGGCAGAACGCCCCCGACCAGGCCGGCTCCCACACGCTGCTGGTCCGGCTGCTGGAGAGCGGCGACGTCGAGGCGACGGTCGCGGAGCTCGAGCGGCACCTGGCCGGGGCCGAGGTCGCGATCCTCGAGCGGCTCGCCCTTCCGGAATGAGCACTGGCCAGAATGAGCACTGGCCGCGTGAGCTCTGCCCGGGTGATCACTAGGGTTGCGGCATGAAACTGCTGATCTGGCTGGCCACCAACACGCTCGCAGTGGGCGTGGCGGCGTGGCTCGTTCCCGGCATCCGCTTCACCGAGCGGGGCGGCCTGGAGGAGTACTGGCCCACCCTGCTCGCGGTCGGCGTGATCCTCGGCATCGTGTCGAGCTTCGTGAAGCCGGTCGTGACGATCCTGTCGATCCCCTTCATCATCGTGACGCTGGGGCTCTTCCTGTGGGTGATCAACGCCCTGATGCTGACGCTGACCAGCTGGCTCGCGAAGCAGTTCGACCTGGGCTTCGTGGTGAAGGACTTCTTCTGGGCCGCACTGCTCGGCGCCCTGGTCATCACGGTCGTGAACTGGGCCGTCGCCACGGTGGTGGGCGACGACTGATGCTCCGGTGATGCTCCCCCCGCCGCGCACACCGGGCCGCTACCGGATCGCCTTGGTCTGCCTGGGCAACATCTGCCGCTCGCCGATGGCGCACGTGGTGGTGGAGGCGCGGCTGGCCGAGGCCGGGCTCGACGACGTCGTCGAGGTGACCAGCTCGGGCACCGGCGGCTGGCACGACGGGGAGCCGATGGACGATCGGGCAGCCACCACCCTGACGGCGGCGGGGTACGACGCGACCAGGCACCGCGCCCGCACGTTCGAACCGTCCTGGCACGACGCGCACGACCTGGTGCTCGTGATGGACCGCAGCAATCTCCGTGCGGTCGGTGGCGCGGGCAAGCGGACGATGCTGTTCCGCGCGTTCGACGCCGAGGAACCTGGCGGGGACGTCCCGGACCCGTACTACGGTGACCTCACGAGCTACGAGGAGGTGCTGCGCATGGTCGAGCGCACCAGCACGGGCCTCGTCGCTGCCCTCGAGCGGGAGCTCGCGGGCTCATGACCCGGCTGCCACTGATCGCCAAGCGCGCCGAGGAGCTGATCGGTTCGTCGGTGATCGCGACCGCCCCGGTCGCCGGTGGCGACATCTCCACCGCAACCCGGATCCGGACCAGCGACGGCACCACCGCGCTCGTGAAGACCCACCATCAGGCACCCGAAGGCTTCTTCGACGCCGAGGCCAGGGGGCTCACCTGGTTGGCGGCCGCCGACGGCGGCGTCGCCGTTCCCGACCTGCTCGGGCACGACCACGAGTGCCTGGTCGTCCGATGGGTTGAGCCCGGGAAGACCACCGTGGACGCCGCCGTCGCGTTCGGGCAGTCACTGGCCCGCACCCACCGGGCAGGCGCCGAGGGCTTCGGTGCCGAGCAGGACGGCTACATCGGCCGACTCCCCCTCCCCAACCGGACCGCACCCACCTGGCCCGAGTTCTACGCCACCCGCCGGGTGCTCCCCTACCTCAAGCTCGCCCGCGACCGGCACGCGATCAGCGGCGACGACGCCGCGGCGGTCGAGGCAGTCGTCCGCCGACTGGCCGACCTGGTACCGGAAGAGCCGCCCGCCCGCCTGCACGGCGACCTCTGGAACGGCAACGTGCTGTGGGGACAGGACGGCCAGTGCTGGGTGATCGACCCGGCGTCGTACGGCGGTCATCGCGAGGTCGACCTCGCGATGCTCTCCCTCTTCGGACTCCCCCACCTGCACCGGATGCTCGACGCCTACGAGGCCGAGCACCCGCTCGCCGACGGCTGGCGCGACCGGGTCGGCGTCCACCAGCTGTTCCCGCTGCTCTCCCACGCCTGCCACTTCGGCGGCGGGTACGGCGCCCGGGCCGCCGACGTCGCGCGCTCCTTCGCCTGACGTCTCGACCTCACGGGCCGCTCGTCGCTCTCAGACAGGACTCAGGCTGGGCTGGCAGAGTAGGTACGTGACTGCTGCTGCCCGCCCTCGCGTGCTCGTCGTCGACGACGACCGAGCCGTGCGGGAGTCGCTGCGCAGGTCGCTGGAGTTCAACGGGTACGACGTGGCGCTGGCCGCCGACGGCGCCGAGGCGCTCGCGGGGATCGGCACCGCCGACCCTGACGTCGTCGTGATGGACGTGATGATGCCGCGGCTCGACGGGCTGGAGGCGACGCGTGCGATGCGGTCGGCCGGGCACGACCTTCCGATCCTGGTGCTCACGGCTCGCGACGCGGTCGGCGACCGGGTCGAGGGGCTCGACGCCGGCGCCGACGACTACCTCACCAAGCCGTTCGCGCTGCCGGAGCTGCTCGCCCGGCTGCGGGCGCTGCTCCGCCGCGTGGTGCCGCCGGAGGAAGCGGAGGACGAGGTACTCGAGTTCGAGGACCTGTCGATGGACGTCGCGACCCGCGAGGTGCGGCGCGGCGACCGCCCAATCGAGCTCACGCGCACCGAGTTCACGCTGCTCGAGATGTTCCTGCGGCGGCCCCGCCGCGTGCTGGAGCGGTCGTTCATCCTCGAGGAGGTCTGGGGCTACGACTTCCCCACGACCGCCAACTCTCTTGAGGTGTACGTCGGCTACCTGCGACGCAAGACCGAGGCCGACAGCGAGCCGCGGCTGATCCACACGGTGCGCGGCGTCGGCTACGTGCTGAAGGGCTCATGAACCCGCTTCCGCCCGAGGGCCGGTGGCACTACCGGCGCTCACTGGCCAGCCGCGTCACGCTCCTCACCACGATCGCGGTCGGGCTCGCGGTGGCCTTCGTCGCCTTCGCCGCGTTCATGACCGCGCGGATGCAGATGATGTCCACCCTGGACCAGTCACTGCTGGACCGGGCTCAGAAGGCCGCGACGTACGACGTCCCGCTCAACGCCGAGGTCCCGTCGTGGGCCCTCGGCGCCGCCGACATCCGGATCCTCTACATCAACTCGGTGGGTCAGTCGCGCACGTTCGACGAGTTCCCCGAGCTGCGCCTCGGCGGGCCGGAGCTCGACGTGGCCCGGCGGGAGTCACCGCAGAGCGTGCGCACGTTGCTGGCCGCGGACGGCGAGGCGTACCGGGTCGTGACCGTGCCGTCCCGCGACTCCGGGCAGGCGCTGGTGCTGGCCCAGTCGCTCGAGTCGCAGCAGCGCACCCTCGCCAAGCTCGGCGTGGTGATGTTGCTCTTCGGGCTGGCCGGCGTGATCGGCGCGGCCGCGGCGGGCTGGGCGGTTGCGCGCAACGGACTCCGGCCGGTGCGGCGGCTGACCGCCGCGGTCGAGGCGATCGCCGAGACCGAGGACCTACGGCCGCTCCCGGTGGAGGGAGACGACGAGATCGCCCGGCTGGCCAGCGCGTTCAACGAGATGCTGGTCGCGCTGGCCGCCTCCCGCGACCGGCAACGGCAGCTCGTCGCCGACGCCGGTCACGAGCTCCGTACCCCGCTCACCTCGCTGCGCACCAACCTCGACCTGCTCGCCCAGGCCGGCCGCGACCTGCCGGAGGACGCCCGGGTCGAGCTGCTGGTCGACGTACGCGCCCAGATCGAGGAGCTGACCACGCTGATAGGCGACCTGGTCGAGCTGGCGCGCGACGAGCCGATGCCGGCCGTGGTGGCGACCGTCCACCTCGACGACATCGTCGACCGGGCGCTGGCGCGGGTCCGCCGCCGCGCGCCCGGCCTGACGTTCGAGGCCGAGGTCGAGCCGTGGTCGGTCGTCGGCGAAGCGGCCGCGCTGGAGCGCGCGGTCACGAACCTGTTCGACAACGCCGCGAAGTGGAGCCCGCCCGGGGGCCTGGTCCGGGTGCAGCTGGTCGACGGGGTGCTGATCGTCGACGACGAGGGCCCCGGCATCGCGGACGACGACCTGCCGCACGTGTTCGAGCGGTTCTGGCGCTCCGAGGAGTCTCGCTCCATGCCCGGCTCGGGGCTCGGCCTCGCGATCGTCGCGCAGGTCGTCGACCGTCACTCCGGCACCGTCACCGCCGGCGCCTCGCCCGCGGGGGGTGCGCGGCTGACGGTCCGGCTGCCAGGCGTCCGGGAGCCGTCAGTCGTCGAAGACCGCGCGTAACCGTTCGGCCTTCCAGACCGTCTCGGCGTACTCGTCCTCGACCTGGGAGTGGACCGTGATGCCGCCGCCGGTGCCGAGCGTCCAACGACCGTCGCCGGCGGTGAAGATGCTGCGGATGACGACGCCGAGGTCGGCGCGGCCGTCGCCGGCGATCCACCCGAAGGCCCCGGCGTACGCCGAACGCGGGGTCGGTTCGACGGCGGCGATGATCTCCATGGTCCGCCGCTTCGGGGCGCCGGTCATCGACCCGGCCGGGAAGAGCGCCCGCAGCGCGTCGAGTGTCGACACGTCGTCGCGCAGCCGGCCGCGGACGGTGCTGACGAGCTGGTGCACGTTCTCGTAGGACTCGACCGTCATCAACGACGGCACGGTCACGGTCCCCGGCTCGCACACCATCGAGACGTCGTTGCGGAGCAGGTCGACGATCATCAGGTTCTCAGCCCGGAACCGCGGGTCGCCGGCCAGCGAGGCTCGGTGCCGCTCGTCCTCCTCGGGCGTCCCGCCTCGCGGCGTAGTGCCCTTGATCGGCTTTGTCTCCAGCACCCGGTCGTCGGTCACCAGCGCGTAGCGCTCGGGGCTGGAGCTCAGCAGCCAGGCACGGGAGCCCACGACGTCGTGCTGGAGGAAGCCCGCGTACGGCGCCGGGTTGAGGGTCCGCAGCCGCAGGTAGGCCTCGGGCGGGGCGAGCGCGCTGACGATCGTGTCGCGGTAGGTCAGGTTCGCTTCGTAGGTGTTGCCGGCGTGCAGCTCCTCCTGGACCCGGGCGAAGGCGTCGCGATACCAGGTGGGTGGGTTGCCGTCGGCGTCCAAACGGCGACGACGCGCCGACAAACCGTGCGACGTCTGCCCGATCGCCGTGCCGGACGGAGCTCCGTCGTGCTGGAACAGCCGCACCGTCCGCGGCCGCAGCCACACCGCGTCCGGAACCGAACCGCCCGGGTGGGCGAGCAGGTCGGGCCGGCAGGCGTAGCCGAGGTACCCGAACCATTGGCCGGCCGGGTCCGTCGCGAGCTCGGCGGCCAGCACGTCGAAGACGTCGTCCCCGACGACCTCCGCCCGACCACCGCGGTGCCGCGTGACCTGACGGCTGGCGGCGTCGAAGGTCAGGGACACGTCGTCGGCCTCGAGCCACCCGATGATCGACTCGTTGCCCGACCACTCGCGGGCGCCGCCGCCGTCGAGCCAGAAGCAGCGCGGGTGGTCGCGCGCGACGTCGAGGAAGTACGCCGCGGGGTCGCCCGTGCCACCCGGCGAGCTCACCGCGCGCCCGTCAGGAAGTTCGCGACCAGCGCCGCCCCGTGCTCGGACAGCACCGACTCCGGGTGGAACTGGACACCCTCGATCGGCAGGTCGACGTGCCGGACGCCCATCAGGGCCGCCCGACCGTCGTCCCACGGCCCCGGGCAGGTCGCGGTGGCCTCCAGGCACTCGGGGAGCTCGACGCCCTGGAGCGAGTGGTAGCGGACGGCCCGGAAGTCTTGCGGCAGCCCTGTGAAGACACCGGCCGCGTCGTGGCGGATCGGCGACACCTGACCGTGTGCGGGGACGTCGCGCTCGACGGTTCCCCCGAACGTCGTGATGATCCCCTGCATCCCGAGACACACCCCGAGGACCGGGCGGGTGCCGGCTCGCAGCACCTCGCGGCCGACTGCGAAGTCGGTCTCCTCCGCAGGGTGCCCCGGCCCCGGAGAGAGCACCACGAAGGCGTGCGACAGCACCTGCTCGGCCGCGGCCTCGTCGTGCTGCACGACCGTGGGGAGCACGCCGGTCACCTCGGCCACGAGATGCACAAGGTTCCAGGTGTAGGAGTCGTGGTGGTCGACGACCACGACGTCCGGGACGGCCACCCGGCACAACCTACTGTCCGGCTCCTGTCAGCGGGTCAGGCCGCGGCACGATCGCGGGACCGCCTGGTCCAGCGTGACCGACTGGCACGCGGTGAAGCGGTCGAGCAACGCGGTAAGCCGGGCGACGCGGGCACGCTGCCGCGGGTCGGCGTACATGTTGCGGCGCTCCCAGCCGACGGCGCCGTAGTCGTAGAGCTCGTAGGCGTGGTCGACACCGTCCCACGTCGGGTCGAGGTCGAAGCGCACCAGCAGCGCCCGGCGGCTGCGCACCGCGACGTAGGACGGGATGGCGTCGATCGTGCCGCCGGAATAGCTCGCATCCGGGTCGGGCCCGAGTGACTTCGCCCAGGTGTGCTCGAAGAACGTGTAGCGGCGACGCTCCAGCGACGGGTCGGCGAAGGTCGGCACGAGCGACGTGCCCGCGCGGTAGGGCGGCGGGCGGAGCCCCGCCAGTCGCTCCAGGGTCGGGGCGAGGTCGATGTTCGACACGACCTCGGACCGCTCGCCCGGCACGACTCCGGGGCCGGTGACGATCAGCGGCACCCGGACGTCGGCCTCGAACGGCGACCCCTTCCCCTGCCCGAGGCCGTAGCGGCCGAGGTGGAACCCGTTGTCGGAGGTCAGGACGACGTAGGTGTCGGGGCCGACCTCGGCGCGGATCCTGGCCACCAGCCGGTCGATCGACTGCACCATCTGGGCCCGCTGCCTCATCGTCGCGGTCGCCAGCTCGGCGTCCGGGCTCGACACCGTGGCCGGTCGCCACTGCGCCGCCGGCGAGCCGTCGGCGTAGGACGGCGCGTTGTCGGTCTGGTCGTCAGCGAAGCCGGGCAGCGCAGACGCGTCGAGGTCGGAGCAGTCCACCGGGCCGCAGTTGCCCGGCGCCCCCTGGCCGGACCGGTCGGCGAACGCCGGCGGGAAGCCCGGATCGCCGGGGTAGTGCCCCTCGGGCCGGGTCCTGGAGTGCGGGCCGAACGGCGCCACCATCAGGAAGTACGGCGCTTCGCGTCGCTCGTTCTGCCGCACGAACTCCACCGCGCGGTCGGCGATCAGGGTCCCGGCGTAGGCCGCGTCCTTCACGGCCGGCCTCGCGTCGGCGGGCGGTGCAGGGACGTGCTCGACCACCGCGTCGCCGTCGGCGTCGGTGCGCAGCATGCGGAAGTCCCAGCCGTCGTACGCGTCGGGGAATACCGGCTGCCAGCTCGACCACCCCGGCGGCACGGGAGGCAGCTCGACGCCGTCACCCAGGTAGTACTCGTTGAGGAACTTGCCGACCAGCCCGGTCGTCCACCCCGCCCGCTGCAGCCGGACGTTCACGCTTCGCTGCGGGTTGCCGTAGGCCTCGAAGGCCTCGAAACCGCCGAGCGGGCCGACCAGGTTCGGGGTGTTCGCGGTGTTGGTGCGCACCCCGGTCTGGTGCGGGTACTGGCCGGTGAGCAGGCTGGTGCGCGAGACACAGCACAGCGAGTCGACGACGTACGCGTGGTCGTACGACGCGCCCTCGCGGGCCATGACCTGCGCCTGCCGCATCGTGGCGAGCAGGTCGAGCGAGAAGTCGTCCATCAGCACCACCACGAAGCTGGGGCGCTCGGGGCGCTCGGGCGGCTGCTGCTTCGGCTGCCCCTGCGTGATCCGCGTGCCGTCCACCACGCGTGGCCGGTCGGGCCGCTCCCGGCCCACGTCCGCGGTCGCGACGCAGCCCGAGGTGAGCAGCACGCTGCTCACCGTCGCCACGATGCCCGCCCGCACCCGCATCTTGCGCCCCGTCGTCGTGTGTCTCCCTACCTGCAGAGACGCACGGCGAGCGTAATCGGTTGCCTTGGCCCGCCGCTCAGCTTTGGAGAAGGTCGCGCACGAGGTCGTGCAGCAGGTCGTAGCCGTGCTCGGTGAGGATCGACTCGGCGTGGAACTGGATGCCGCGATAGTGCGGGCCGCGCACCAGGTGCACGTCGCCGGAACCGGGGTCGGCCTCGACGCTCACCCCGTCCGGCAGGTCGCCGCCCACCCGCGCCACGAACGTGTTGTAGAACCCGACCCGCTCGGTGCGGTCCTCGATCGCCACCGGCGACTGGGTCCCCTGGAACACGATGTCCTTGTAGCCGAGGTCGAGGCCGAGGTGGTGGCACAACGCCTGGTGGCCGAGGCACACGGCGAGGAACGGCTGCTCGCGCTCGAGGAGCCGGCCGACGGCAGCCCGCAGCGTCGCCATCTTCGGGTCGTCGCCGTCGCGCGGGTCTCCCGGCCCGGGCCCGACGATGACCAGGTCGGCACCGTCGAGACAGCCGTCCTCGTAGGCGTGGTGGCGGACCACGTCGCTGGTGAGGCCGAGCACGCCCAGCACGTGGCGCAGCATGTTCACGAAGTCGTCCTCGCCGTCGAGGATCCGCACGTGCTTGCCGCGCAGCGCCGGGTCGGGCGGGGCGCCGGCCTGGTCGGCCAGCCAGAACGACGAGAGTCGCTGGTTGCGGTCGTGGAGCGCGAGCAGCACGTCCTCGTCGCGCGCGAGGCCGGCCACGTCGAGCGCCGGCACCGTCGCGGGCGGCACCAGCCCGAAGGCGCTGAGGATGCCGCCGGCCTTGGCGTGCGTCTCCGCGACCTCGTAGGACGGGTCGGAGTCGCGCACCAGCGTCGCGCCGGCGGTGATCTTGACCCGCCCCGCCGGGTCGACGTCGGCGGTGCGGATCAGGATCGGGCTGTCCATGGTGTGCCGGCCCTGCGGATCGCGGCCGAAGAGCGCGAGCGCTGCTCCGTAGTAGCCGCGACCCTCGGTCTCGTACGCCGCGATCAGCCGACACGCGTTCTCGACCGGCGACCCGGTCACCGTCGCGGCGTACATCGTGTCCCGCAGGATCTCCCGCGGATCGCGGTGGCTGCGACCTGCGAGCAGGTACTCGGTGTGGACGAGGTGGGTCATGGGCTTGAGGTAGGGACCGAGGACCTGGCCGCCCTCGTGGCACAGGTCGCACATCATCTTCAGCTCCTCGTCGACCACCATGAAGAGCTCGAAGATCTCCTTCTCGTCGGCGAGGAAGCCCAGCAGCCGCTCGCGCAGCTCGTCCTGCCCGCCCTCGCTGCCCACCCGGAACGTGCCGCTGATCGGGTTCATCCGGACGTCGCCGCCGCGCACGCTGACGTGCCGCTCCGGGCTGGCACCGATCAGGAACCGGTCGCCGGTGTAGAAGCAGAACGTCCAGTACGCGCCCCGCTCGCGCTCCAGCAGCCGCCGGAACACGGTGAGCGCCCGGTCGGCGTCCCAGTCGGCGACGACCGCGCGATAGTGCCGGCCGATCACGAGGTTGGCGCCCTCGCCCTGACCGATCTCGTCGCGGATGATCCGCTCCACGACCTCGCCGTACGACGCGTCGTCGATCCCGAAGCCGCCGCGGTCGGCGAACTCGATCGGCGCGTCGGGCAGGGCGGCGAGCAGGTCCTCGACGCCGACCTCGTGCTCGACCTCGACGTCGACCACGGTCAGCGGGGCGCGGTCGTCGATCGCCTCGAAGCCGCGTTCGGCGACCTGCCGGAACGGCACCGCGACCAGCCGGTCGGCGCGGCGCCCCGCCGCCGGGAAGCCGTCCTCGAGCGGGATGTCGAGGATCGAGTCCACCTCGTGCGGGGTGCCTCCCACCAGCCCGGCGGTGGGCTCGGCCTTCCGCCGGATCACCGCCCACGCGCCGTACCCCTGGATCTCCTCCAGGAGGGCACGGACGTCGGGCTCGGCGGTCATGCCGAGAACCCTAGGGCCGATCCACTACCGCTCCCCGCCCCGTTCATTCGTGGACGTGCGGCAACTGAGTCGTGGACATGCGGCGGTTGAGTGACGTACGCGGCCGCAAGCCCGCGACTCACACGCCGCGGACGCGCGACTCAACTGTTAGGAGACGGTGGTCAGCAACCGGGTGGCGCGGGTGAGTACGACGTACAGGGTGGCGCGGCCGGTGGCCGACTCGGCCTCGATCTCCTGGGGGCGTACGACGACGATGCCGTCGAACTCCAGGCCCTTGGTGTCGAGGCCTGTGAGCAGCACGACCCGTTCGTCGAGCCGGCCGGCCAGCCAGGCGCGGACGTCGGCCACCCGGGCGTTCGGGACGACGACGCCGACCGTGCCGGCCACCGCCTCGGCCATCGCGTCGACCTCGGCGCGGGTGACCTGCTCGAGGTCCTCGCCGGCCGCCACCTCACGCGGCTCGACCCCGGTCGAGCGGACGGCGGTGGGCAGGTCGGCGTCCAGCCCGGCCCGTCGGGCGTACGACGCGGCGTACTCGTAGATCTCCGAGGAGTTCCGGTAGTTGGTCGAGAGGTGGAACTCGTGCTGCTGCTTGCCGTCGAGCGCGGCGGCGCGAGCGGCGGCCGACTCGGCCGGCTCGGGCCACGACGACTGCGCCGGGTCGCCGACGATCGTCCAGGTGGCGGCGCGGCCGCGGCGGCCGACCATGCGCCACTGCATCGGCGTCAGGTCCTGGGCCTCGTCGACCAGGACGTGCGCGTAGCCGTCGTCCTCGACCCGGTGGCTCGGCGGCGCCCAGGCGCGACCGCTCGGGGCGTACTCCCGGTCCGAGGCGGTCGTGAGCTCCTGGAGGTCGACCGCACCCTCGGCGACCAGCTCGTCGTCGGGCTGCTCGCCGTGCCGGGCGGGGACGTCGCCGAGCGCGTAGCGCAGCTCGTCGAGCAGCGGCACGTCCTCGACCGAGGGGCCGGCCGTGAGGTCGTCGGGCCACGACTTGGAGAGCAGCCGCTGCTCCTCCTGCGACAGCACGCCCTCGGCGACCCGGGCGAGGAGCTCGGGGTCCCGCAGCCAGCCGAAGACGTCGGTCGCCGCCAGCGGTGGCCACCACCCGATCGCGAAGTCGACGAACTCCTGGTGGGAGAGCATCTCGTCCTCGAACGCCTCGCGACCGCGCTCCCGGCCGCGCTCGCCACGGACCTGGCGCCACATGGTGTCGAGCAGGCTGGTCACGACCCGCGGGAGCTGCCGGTTGCGCGGCCCGTGGGACAGCAGCTGCCGCCGGAGCCGGCCGAGCTCGCCGCGGCCGAGCCGGATCACGTCGTCGCGCCAGAAGACGCGGAAGTCCGTCGGCCCACCCGGCACCGGCTGCCGCGCGGTCCGCCGCATCAGCTCCGCCATCCTGCCCGACCCCTTGAGGTCGGCGACCGCCGGCTCGTCGTGCCGGGCCGCCTTCAGTCCGTCGACCACCTCGCCGAGCGACCGCAGTGCGACCGCGGTCTCGCCGAGCGAGGGCAGGACCCGCTCGATGTAGCGCATGAAGACCCCGCTCGGCCCGACCACCAGCACGCCGCCGCCCTCGTAGCGGCGCCGGTCGGTGTAGAGCAGGTACGCCGCGCGGTGCAGCGCCACCACGGTCTTGCCCGTGCCCGGGCCGCCCGAGATCGAGACGACGCCCTTGGCCGGCGCCCGGATCGCGCGGTCCTGCTCGGCCTGGATGGTCGCGACGATCGAGTGCATCGACCGGTCGCGCGCCCGCGACAGCTGCGCCATCAGCGCGCCCTCGCCGACGATCGGCAGGTCGCGCGCCTCGCCCTCGAGGGCCTCAGCGTCGAGCAGCTCGTCCTCGACTCCTGCGACCGCCCGGCCGGTGCACCGCAGCACCCGGCGGCGTACGACGCCGTGCGGCTCGGCCGCGGTCGCCTGGTAGAACACGGCGGCCGCCGGCGCCCGCCAGTCGATCAGCAGGGAGTCGCGGTGCTCGTCGCGCAGCCCGATCCGGCCGACGTAGCGCGGCTCCGGGTCGAGCTCCTCGCGCAGGTCGAGCCGGCCGAAGACCAAGCCCTCGTGGGCGGCGTCGAGCTGGGCGATCCGGCGCGCGGCCTGGAAGACCATCGCATCGCGCTCGACCAGGCCACCCTCGTGGCCGAGGCTGCCGCGCCCGATTCCTTCCCTCGCGAGTGCCTGGGCTGCCGACGCCGATCGCTCCAGCTGCACGTACACGCGATCGACGAACGCCTGCTCGGTGTCGATCTCGCGCTCTGCGACGTTGTCGCTCAACTGTGTCCCTGTTCCCCGTAGTCCCGATGGCTGCCGGTTTTCGGCAAGTCCTCAAGCCTACAAGGTCAGGGCGTTTCCATCCGGCAGTCAGTCCACTCGACGGTAGAGCACCAGCGCGGCCCTCTTCACGTCCTCCGGGAGGCCGCGGATCGTGAGACCGACCTCGCGGGCGCCCGGCCGCACCAGGTGCGGGCCCGTGCCGCTGCTCTCGATCCCACTCGTCACGGAGCCGTCGGTCGCGATCCCGTCGATCATGAGCGAGTACGACGTCTGCGGGCTGGCCACCAGCCAGCTGTCGACGAGGTAGTCCCCGTCCTCCGGCACCTCGAGGCTGGCGCTGGGACCGCGGAGGGGGCTGGTCCGTTCCTCGGACGACTGCCAGGCCTCGAACACCTTGCCCTCGTACTCGACCAGCTGCGCGAAGTCGTGGCCGGCCACCGTGAGCGGCTCGTCGGCCAGGGCGTAGGCGCCCAGGCTGAGCCGCAGGTCGGGCACCTCACCGTCGGCGACGACCTGGCCCTTGCGGACGATCCACATCCGCAGCGCGGCGCCGGGACCCCACCGGCCCGGCATCCCGATGCCCGCGCTGCCGCCGGGGTCGAAGCCGGAGCCCCAGCTGCAGTCGTTCCCGGAGCTGAACCAGCCGCGCTCGCCCACCACCCCGATCCTCACCGTGTAGCCCTTCGGGAGGCCGGGGCACGTGTACGCCAGCCGGAGCATGCCGCGATCGGCCTCGAGCGACACCTCCAGTGACGCCTGGCCGGGATCGCCGCTCGCGGCGCCGGCGAGCCGGAGGCCGGCCACGTCCTCCCTCATGACCCCGATCCCTTCCCCCACACCGGCCGGGGTCACGGACTCGTCGAGCTCGTACGTCGCCAGTGCCAGGCCTCGAGGGCCGGAAACGGTGACCCTTCCGCTGTAGCCCGGCGGCACCCACACGAAGTCGCCGAAGTCGGCCACGTCGGAGGCCCACGGCTCGGCGTTCTCCCGCTGGATCACCACCGACTGGTCGTCGCCGGTCGTCCCCCAGCTCACGAGCCGCGGGAGGTCGGAGGGCTCGAGGTCGGTCGAGACCCTGTGGCCCTTGGCCCGCGCCGTGTCGCTGACCTGGTAGCGCCAGCCGAGCGACGTCATGGAGTCCGGCGCATCGGTCGGCGGCAGGTCGCGGCCGCCCGGTAGCAGCGAGAGCGCGCCGGCGGTGACGGCCAGGGCGGCCGCGGTCGCGACCCCGACGGCCCGCCCGCGACGTACCGCGCGGGCCCGGCCGGCGACGGACGCGACCCGATCGGCCGCGGCAAGGTCGGTGACCTCGGCGGCGTGGGCGTCGAGGGTCGAACGGAGGTCCTGCAGGGTGTTCATCGGGTCTCCCCATCGATCGGGTCGGTCTGCTCGGGCTGCTCGGCGAGCGAAGGGTCGATCCGCAGCTTCGCGAGTGCCTTGCTGGCCTGGCTCTTGACGGTGCCGACGGAGATGCCGAGCATGGTGGCGGTGTCGACCTCGGTCAGATCCTCGAAGTAGCGCAGCACCACGACCGCACGCATCCGGCGGGGCAGTCTGCCGAGGGCGTCCCACAGGTCTCCGGACTCACCGACCCGCTCGTCGTGGTGTCCGTGCTGTGGCAGCTCGTCGGTGGGCTGCTCGCCGTTCCACTTGCGCCGCCACCACGACGCGTAGGTGTTGAGGAGGATCCGGCGAACGTAGGGTTCCGGGTCGCCCTCGACCCGGCCCCACGCGAGGTACGCCTTGGTGAGCGCGGTCTGGAGGAGGTCCTCGGCGAGCGTGCGGTCACGCGTGAGGAGGTAGGCGGTCCGCAGCAGCGCCGCCGAGCGGGCCGCCACGAACTCCTCGAAGCTCGGAGCCCCCATCGTGGCCTCCCCCGAGATCGTCATGGTCGTCATGCCCGGTCCTACCCGTCGGGCGGCCCGGAAGGTTGCCTACTTCTTCGCGCGGTCCAGGAACGCGGTCATCGCCTCGCGGGCCTCGTCGCTGGCGAAGAGACGGGCGGAGAGCGCGGCCAGGTCCTCGCCGTGGGCGTCGATCCTGGCGACCAGGTCGCGGTTGAGGATCGCCTTCGACTCACGCAGCCCTTGGACGGCACCGGTTGCGAGGCCGGCGCAGACCGCGGCCACCTCACTCTCGAGGTCGGCAGCCGGCACCGCCTTCGTCACCAGGCCGTACGCCGCTGCGGCGGTGCCGTCGAAGACCTCGCCACCCAGCGTGGTGAGGGCCGCCGCGCGAGGGTTCATCCGGTGGTGGACGGTCAGGCTGATGATCGCGGCCGCCAGGCCTAGCTTGACCTCGGTGAGGGCGAACGTGGCGTCCTCGGCCACCACCGCGACGTCGCTCGCGGCGATCACGCCGATGCCGCCGGCCCGGACCGCGCCGCGCACCTCGGTCACGACCGGCTTGGACATGGTCACGATCAACCGCTGCAGCTCGACGATCCGCCGCGCGCCCTCCTCCATGCCGTCTGTGGTCGCCTCTGAGAGGTCCGCGCCAGAGCAGAAGACCCGGCCGGAAGACCGGACGAGCACGACCCGCACCCCGGCGTCCGCGTCTGCCGCCTCCAGCCCCTCGAACAGCTCGGTCACGAGCTGCCGGCTCAGGGCGTTGCGATTGTGCGGCGAGTCGAGGGTGATCGTGGCCAGCGGGCCGCTGACGTCGTAGTGCACGAGCTCGTCGGTCATGCGGGGTCCCCGCGGAATCGTGAGCTGGAGGAGCGCAGCGGGGGAAGCGCGCGATTGCGTGGGGTGCTCATGGCGCCATCCTGCACGAGAGCCGCCGGTGCTCTGGTGGGGACTCTCGTCGAGCGCGACGCCGACGAACGGATGCTTCGCAAGCCACTCGGTTCGGCGCACTGCAATTCGCCCAGATACGGCGCCCACTTCGCCGCGACAGGGTCGGCCGGTGATACTCGGGCTTGCCGTGTGG